>NZ_VUKA01000020.1 GCF_008386565.1 Teichococcus oryzae
AGACCGCCGACAGCTTCTTCGGCTTCGCCGCCCTGTCCTCAATCCGCCTATGGATCAGGTTTGTCCACGTGACCTAGGGATTTCTGTGCTCCGGCCCTTCAGGAGGGCCGATGCGAACTTATGGCCGAGGAACGAACCCGCTATCGCGGGAGTGGTTCTGTTTGCACTGACGCGCTGCCACGTCGACAGACGCATATGAATTGAGCGGGCTCAGGCCCGAGCCGACGCTGGGAGCTCCCCCATTCCGAGGAGCTTCCCATGACCGATCTCCCTCCGGCGACATCCGGCAGCCTGCGTGAGCGCTTCGTCGCCGACATGGCCGTGCGCGGGTTCACCGAGAAAACCCGCAAGGATTACCTGCGCACCGTCGCGGGCTTCGCGGCCTTCCTGGAACGCTCGCCGGGTACGGCGACGGCCGAGGACATCCGCCGGTTCCAGATCCAGCAGTCCGAGCAGGGCATGAATGCGCCGGCCATGAACAGCACCGTGGCGGCGCTGCGCTTCTTCTTCAACCACACACTCGACCGGCCCGATCTCGCCCGCAAGCTGATCCGCCTGCGCTATCCGCGCAAGCTCCCGGTCGTGCTCAGCCCGGACGAGGTCGCGCGCCTGATCGGGGCCACGACCTGCCTCAAGCACCGAGCCGCGCTCTCAGTGGCGTATGGTGCCGGCCTGCGCGTGGCCGAGGACGGCGTCGATATCCGCGTCATCCAGGCGCTGCTCGGCCATGCCAAGCTGGACAACACTGCTCTCTACACCCGCGTCGCGACCAGGACGGTCCGCACCGTCACCAGCCCGCTCGACAAGGTCATGGCGCGCCTCGATCCGGGTGAGGCCCTTGGAGCCGGAGGCAGTGTCGGCGGCGGCTGACCGCCATGCGCACCCCGCTGGAGGTCGCCGACATCCTCCGCCAATACGGTTCCGCCTTTCGGGCGGCCCATGCCGGCCATCTCAGCCTCGGTCAGCTCAAGGTCATGGCCGCCATCGAGGCCTGCCGCACCGCGGCGCTCGGCGGCCACGTTGAGGGCTGCCAGGACTGTGGCCACCGCCGGATCGCCTACAACAGCTGCCGCAACCGGCACTGCCCGAAGTGCCAGGGTACCGCCGCACGCGAGTGGCTGGCCGCCCGAGAGGCCGACCTGCTGCCGGTCGGCTACTTCCATGTCGTGTTCAGCCTGCCCGCCGAAGTCGCCACCATCGCGGCCCAGAACAAGGCGGCGGTCTACGACCTGCTGTTCCGCGCGGCATCCGAGACCATGCTCACCATCGCCGCAGACCCGCGCCACCTCGGCGCCCGCATCGGCATCACCGCCGTGCTGCACAGCTGGGGCTCGGCGCTGACCCACCACCCGCACGTCCACATGATCGTGCCCGGCGGCGGCATCTCGCCCGATGGCCAGCGCTGGGTGTCGTCCCGGCCCGGCTTCCTGCTGCCCGTGCGCGTGCTCGGCAAGCGGTTCCGCCGCCTGTTCCTGTTCCGGCTGCTCGCGCTGTTCAACGCAGGCCGGCTGCGGTTCCTCGGCACCCAGGCGAGCCTCGCCGAACGGCCGGCATTCCTGCGCCACCTGGCGCCGATCCGTAGGAAACCCTGGATCGTCTACGCCAAGCCACCATTCGCGGGACCGGCGGCGGTGCTCGCCTACCTGTCGCGCTATACGCACCGGGTCGCCATCTCCAACCGCCGGCTGCTCGCCCTCGACGAGCGCGGGGTGACCTTCCGCTACAAGGACTATCGCCGTGCGGGCGCTGATCGCTACCAGGTCATGACGCTTGGGACCGACGAGTTCATCCGCCGGTTCCTCCTGCATGTCCTGCCACGGGGCTTTCACCGCATCCGCCACTACGGCCTGCTCGCCAGCGGTGGGCGTCGTGACAACCTAGCCCGGGCCCGCGAACTCCTCGCGGCACCGCCGCAACCGCCTCCGCCGGACGTGGCGTCCGAACCCTCGGACAACCGACCGCCCTGTCCCTGCTGTGGCGGCCGCATGCTCATCCTCGAGCGCTTCGAGCGCAGCGCCCAGCCACGCGCACCGCCGCGGCCCGCGTGCTCACCCGGACGGCGTTCGCCGTGACCCGGCACGGCCTGCTCAACCTCAGGATCGCAGCCCTGCTGCGCTCAACGGGGACTCACGACCATCACCCGCCAGAACGGCCTGGACCGGCGCGTCGCGGCGGTGATCACGCACCACAGCCTGGTGCGGAACGCGGCATCGGGCACCTGCGTCGCCGCCGCGGGCCGCACACCAGCCTCCCGCGGCTCACCGGTCCAGCCCGGGCCATCCGCTAAACCCCCATATTGAGTGCTACCGGCCCGCGGGTTCGTTCTTCGGAGACTTTCGGACACCTGCGGCGTCCGAAACCCTTCACGGGACCAGACTGGCCGCTGTCAGGCCCGGAAGCGTCAAAGCGGACGCTGCTGTTATGCAGCCACTCCCATTGCTGACGGCCTGGTGGGACCGTTCGACGGATCTGATTTACGAGTGCAATGACCTATGGGGCTCTGTGTCACCGCCAACCCTCAGCGCCGCGCCAAGGCCGCCTGAACCCTCCGGGCGAGGGTATCGAGCTCGAAGGGCTTGTCGATCACCTCGCTCCCCGGTGGGAGCTCGGTGCCCGCGTAGCCGGTGATGAACAGTAGCGGGATCCCGGGCCGTCGCTCGCGCACGGCTTCGGCGACCTGTCGCCCGTTCATCCCGTTCGGAAGCCCGACGTCTGTGACCAGCATGTCGATCCGGGCGCCGCCGTCCAGGAGGTGCAGGGCCGCGGGGCCGTCGGCCGCCTCCAGCACGCGGTAGCCGAGTTCCCGTAGGCGCTCGGCCGCTGCCTCGCGCGCCACGTCCTCGTCGTCTACCAGCAGCACGGTCTGGTCCGGCCCGGCCTCGTTCGGCACTGGAGCGGTATCCGGTTCCTTGACCATGTGCACCTGCGCGTGTTGCGGAAGGCGGACGCGTACGGTAGTGCCCCTGCCGAGGGCGCTCTCAATCCGAACGACACCGCCGGATTGCCGCACGAAGCCGTAGACCTGGCTCAATCCCAGCCCTGTCCCCTGGCCTATCGGCTTGGTGGTGAAGAACGGCTCGAAGACCCGTTCCATCACGTCGGTCGGCATACCGTTGCCGGTGTCGGTGACCGAAATTTCCACGTAGTCGCCCGGCGCTGCCCCCTCCTGCCCGACGAGGTCCGCCGCCGAAAAGCGCACATCCTCGGTTCCGATCGTCAGCCGCCCGCCCTCCGGCATGGCATCACGAGCGTTGATGCAGAGGTTCAGGAGCGCACTTTCCAGTTCGGCCGAGTCGCATAGCACTCGTGCCCGGCCGTCCCGCAGATGCAGTTCCAGACGGATCGAGGGCCCGACCGTTCGGCGGACCAAGTCGGCCATCCCCGCCACCAGCGCGTCCGCGTCCACCGGCTTCGGCTCCAGCCGCTGCCGCCGCGCGAAGGCCAGCAGCCTCCGGGTCAGCCCGGCCGCCCGGTCCAACGCCTGGCGTGCCGGCTCGAGGTAGCGCAGCACCTCTGCCGTCCGACCCTCGGCGGCACGGAGCTGCGCGATCTCCAAACTGCCCGCGATGCCCTGCAGCATGTTGTTGAAGTCGTGCGCAATGCCGCCGGTGAGCTGACCCACTGCCTCCATCTTCTGCATCTGCCGCAGGTTCGCCTCGGCCTGCTCGCGCTGCTCGACCTCCGCCCGCAGGCTCTCGAGCGCCCGCCGCAGCTCGGCGGTGCGCGCGGCGACCTGCGCCTCCAGCTGCTGCGGCCGCGGGCCAGCACCTCGCGGGCCTGCACCTGGTCGTCGATGTCGGTCGAGGTGCCGAACCACTCGGCGATGCGGCCCTCCGCGTCGCGCACCGGCGTGGCGCGGCTCTGGAACCAGCGCCATGTCCGGTCTGCGGCGTGGTAGGTGCGGTGCTCGACGGAGAAGACCCCGCGCGCCTCCGCCTCGTTCCAGGCCGCCATGGTTGCGGCACGGTCATCGGGATGGACGGCGTTGAGCCAGCCCAGGCCGACACTCTCCTCCTCCGACTGCCCACTGTAGGCGATCCACTGCGGGCTGCCCCAGATCCGCTCGCCGGAGCTGCGCGAGCGGAACACGAGCTGCGGAATCTCCTCCACCAGGGAGCGCAGCCGGGCCTCGCTGTCGCGCAACGCTCCCTCGGCGACCTTGCGATCGCTGATGTCGAGCACGAGCTCGACCGCGGTGCCGTCGTCCAGCATCCTGCCTGCGAACAGCCCCCACCAGCGCGAGCCGTCCTTGCGGAGGTACTCCTTCTCGAACGGTGCCCCTTGGCCGGTCGTCGTCAGCTGCTCGATGCCACGCAGGGTCTGCGGCATCCACTCCGGCGGGGTAAGCTCGTCCCAGCGCAGTAGGCCCGCCTCCAGATCCTCGCGGGTGAAGCCGGACATGCGCAGGAAGGCCGCATTGCCGTCCGTGATCCGGCCATCGGTGGCGAAGAAGATCACCCCGACCGTCTCGATCTCGGCGACGCGGCGGAACCGCTCCTCGCTCCGGCGCAGCCGCGCCTCGCGGTCGCGCAGGTCGCCTGTCGCACGAAGGCGGTTCACCGCGGCCGCGAGCAGGTTGGCGTAGGTGCGCAGGAAGACGGTGTCGTTCTCGGCGAACTCGCGCGGCTCGCGGCTGTCGACCTGCAGGATGCCGAAGGGGGGCTTGCCGTCGCTGCCGATGATTGGGACGTTGGCCACCGCCCTGACGCCGTTGTCGAGCAGGAACGGAGGGTAGCTGAATCGCGTCTCTTGCGCGATGTCGGGGGAGATCATCGGCTCGCCCGTCTTCAGCGCATGGGCCTCCGATGTCATGTCCGACGCCTTGACGGTCGTCTCGCCGACCACGCCCGGCTTCCAGCCCACGCCCGCGCGCACCAGCAGGGTCTCGCCATCTTCCCGCAGCTCCATGACCTTGGCGAGGTCGGTGCCGAGGGCTTCCCCTACCAAGCGGCATGCCTCGGCCAGGATCTCGTCGAGGTTGTCCGACCTGAGGGCAAGTTCGCCAAACCGGGCCAGGGCAGCCTGCTGGCGAAGCAGTTCCGGATAGTTGCTTTCTTCTACTTCGCCCACTATGCGGCCCCGCCCTCGCTATTTTTGCGTCCTTCCGGGAACGCAACCGAAGGCCCGTCGTTTCGACCGGGCCATCCAGTGTCCGCTTTCCGGAAAGCTCACCTAGCGGCGCAAGGTCCGAAGTGGGCGCGAAGCCGACGTCGAGGCGGCCGGCAGCAGGGTTATGCCCTTGATCTAGCGCCGTCGCCGAGGAGCGCGCGTGCGAGGTGTCATAGCTGTGTGAGGGGCGCTGCCTTCCTTGATCTTCCTGTCCGCGCGTGTCGACGGTGCTTGAGCCTTGGGTCCTTTCAGCCCGTTTCGATCCTGCCGAACCTGGTTCGCGTAAGCGGACTGACCCAGAGTGCTGCGCATGGCCTTCGGCGCCCACAGCGCCGCTGGTCCGCCTGCGTCATAGCTGGCAATGGCCTGATCCAGCTTGCGCATCATGGCGTCCTGGTCAGGTTCGGCATGCACCGGTCCGCCGGGCTTCGGCAGGTGCATCTGGTGCACCGGGTTCCAGGCATAGTCGCGCAGCACCCGGACCCGCCGGTCATCCACCGCGCTGAGCATCACCTCGTCCAGCGCCGCGCTGTAGGATAGGCGGCCTTCCGCCACCTGCGGCGCCACCAGGCGCAGGGTCAGGGCTTCCAGGCTGATCCTGGGCCGCGACCGCGGCGCGGCCCCGAGACGCTCGGCCGCGCGGTTCTGCACCTCCAGGTTCAGGCTCATCTGCCGCACCATCGGCGCCAGGATCTCGGCCTGCCGGTTCTCCTCCGTTCGCTGCATGAGCCGTGTCTCCGGCAGCTCCGCCTTCTGCCGCGTCTGCCGCCGCCGCAGGCCCTCCTGGAAGGTGTCGCGCGCCGTCCGCGACAGTTCCTGGAACCGGCGCAGCAGGGCCAGCGCGCTGTCCTTCACCGGCGCGCGGCCGAAGTTCCGCTCCACATTGGCCCAGGCCGCATCGAGCGCCGCCTGGCCCGCGAGTTTCGGCGCGTTCACCGGCCGGCGGTCCTCGACCTCCCGCGCCTCGGCGCCGAGGCTGCCGACGATGTGGCTGGCGACGCGATGCCGGCTGGCGCCGACATGCGCGGCGTAGAGGGTGACGCCGCGGCTGCCCGCCGGCATGGCCAGGATGTGCTCATCGCTGGTGATCCCCTGGGCGGTGTTGATCGTCAGCACATCGCCATAGGTCAGCCGGATCTGCCCGCTGCGGCGGTCGCGAAAGCCCTTCCAGGGCACAAAGCCCTCCTTGCCGTCACGCGTTGTCAGCAACAAGCCACCTTCGCGGACCTCCTTGACGGTCAACACCGAGCCGTTCTCGCCCATCATGGTGTCGCGCCCGGCCCCGGCGCGGCTGGTGCGCTGGAACAGCCGCACCCGGTCCCCCTCGGCCAGCGGCAGAGGGTAGCTGGCGCCGGTGGCATCGCTGGCCTCGATCGTCACCTGATCCGGACCGAGTTGGCCTGAGGCCCGGCGCACCTCGCGGATGGCGCGGCTGACCGCCAGCGCGTCCTGGTTGGTCGGCGCCGACACCGTGACGCTGTAGCGTGGATCCTGCTGGTTGGCCGCCACGCGCTCGCCCCAGAGCGCCGCGGCGCGCTGCACCGCGGCCTCGTAGCCACCCGGCACCAGCTCGGCCTGGCCCTCTTCCCGCTTGGCGGCCAGCGCCGCGCCGATGCGGCCTTCGCGGAACATCCCGACAATCGCGCGCTCGCGCTCGGTCGCCTGGCGTATGGTGGACAGCACCTCCGGAATGGCTTCGGGGCCGAGGGCCTGGCGCAGCAGCGCGATGGTGGGTCCGGCCTCGATCGCCTGGCATTGCCGGTCATCGCCCACCGCCACCAGCTTGAAGCCGAGCTGCGCCTGCTGCCGCAGCAGCTGCAGCATCTGCCGGGTGCCGATCTGGCCCAGCTCGTCGAGCGCCACCACCGAGCGCGGGCCGAAATCCTGTGGCCGCCGCCCCATGCGGTCCAGCAACGGCTCCAACGCCAGGGTGCGCGCGCCACTGATCCCCGCCTCCTGCAGCGCATTGGCCTGCCGCCAGGCCAGCGCGGTGCCCCAGACCTCGCGCCCCTGGCCGCTCCAGCCTTCCACCAGCGGCGCCAGGATGGTGGTCTTGCCGACCCCCGCACCGCCGATCACCACACCGAACTTGGTTCCTGCCCCCAGCGCCTCGGCGGCGTGGCGCTGCTCCTCGGTCAGGGGCGTGCCGCGTGCGGCGGCGGCTTGCGCCAGGCGGGCAGGGGCCAGCGCCGCGTCTGGCTGCGCCCGCGCCGTCCTCGCCAAGGCGATCAGCTCCGCCTCCTGGTCGCGGTGCAGCGCCGTGGTGACGCGGACCCGCTCCGGCCGGCTGGACGCGCCCGGGCGAAACAACAGGGCGGTCTGCTGGCCATCCTGCCGCACCCCATCCCGCGCCATGGCGCGGGTCACCGCCGACAGATCCTCCAGCGTCTCCATGCCGCCGGCGATCAGGCCACGCGCCGCCGCCGAGCGCAGGTCGCTGCCGGTGACCACCGCGCGCTGCGCCAGCATCCCTTCCAGCACCGGCGCCGCCCCGGCGAGGGCATCCTCGACCCGCTGCTGTGGGCTGCGCTCCGGCGCCGGCGGCCCCATCCGCACGGCGCTGCCGGAATACCGCCAACCCAACTCGGCGATCTGCGCTCGCCAGGCGGCGCGGTCGGCCAGGTCGTCGCCCTTGCCAAAGCGGCCTTCCTTGATCGCGGCCTTGAGCATGGCGACCCGCTGCTCCGGGCGCATTGCCGCCCAGGCCTCGGCGCTGTAGCCGTGCCGCCGGGCCCATTCCTCGGCGGATCGCTCGCCATTCACCGTGCGCTTGCTGAACGCCCGGCAGATCTCCTCCGGGATGGCGGCGAGGCGCAGCGCCTGGGTGCGCTCCTCCAGCTCCACCGCCATGCCGAGACGGCGCAGATTGCGGCCGAGCAGTGCCTGGTAGACCGCGCCGAACTCATGCACCCGCCCGGCGATGCGGGTGGTGTCGATGCTCATCGCCCGGCCACTCTGGGTCAGCACCAGGTTCGGCACGATGGTGTGGGTGTGCAGCTGCGGATCGCCGGCCACCGGCACGCTGTAGATCTCGGTGGCCTGCACCCCCGTGGCCGGATCGGCGCGGCTGATCTCGACGGTGGGCCGGCTGGTGAAGTGATCGATCGAGACAAAGCCGAGCCGGCCCGTCTCCTCGGCCCTGCCGTTACGGCCATGACCGAAGGTGGCGCGGGCCACCTCCTGCTCGACATAGCCGAGCGCCTCCCGCACCGCGTCCTTGTGCGCCTGGTGGATCGATTGCCGCTCCGCCTCGGTCGCGGCCGCCATCCAGGCCACCGAGACGCTCTTGGGCGCCGAGAAGGTCAGGTCGATCCAGGCGATGCGACTGCGCTCGCCCCCGCCCTCCGCCTGACCCGTCCGGTTCCGGTATGTCCGCAGATCCCGCTGATGCCCCGGCATGGCCCGGCCATCGGCGCGCAGCCCGCCCAGGATGTTGCCCAGCTCGCCCGCAGTGAGGGGCCGGCTGGCATCGATCCCCAGCGCCCTGGCCACCTCCGGCGCCATCACCGGCGAGGGGCGGGGGGTGCTGCCCAGGCCCTCAGAGCGCTCCGCGTCTAAGGAACTCTCCCGCCCGTAGTAATCCGCCAGCACCTGCTGCGCCGGATCAATCGTCCGCTCCAGCAGATGCGCGGTGTAGGCCGCCGCCTGGGCAACGCCGCCGGGCGCACCGGCCCGGAAGGTCATCATGCCGGCGGGCCTGGCGCCTCCTCGGCCGGAGGTACCGGCAGCTGCCGTAGCAGCGCGGTGACCGCCGCGGTGTTGCCGTCCACCGCCTCCACCAGGCGGCGCAGCTCCGGTCCAAGATCGCTGGCTGGGCCCTCCGCCGAGGCGGCCTGGGAGAGCTGGCGCAACTCCTCGATCACCGTGCCGAGCAGCGGGGCCAACTCGCCAATGGCCCGCACCAGACTGTCCTGGCCGGCCTCCAGCGCGCTCACCTGGTCTCGCAACGCCCCCAGTTCCTGGCTCAGTCGTGTCGCGTCCATGTCCGCTTGTGTCCCGCTCCTGTCTCAGCACCGCCAGCGGCGGTGCAATGGTCTGTAGGAATTCTGCCGCTCAAACCGTCTCCCGCTTGGGTAGCGCCTGTGTCCCGTCACTACAACCGCCCTGCTGATCGCTGTGTGCCAGTTCGCCTGCGCAACTGTCCCGCGTGTGTCCCTTGGCAGGATGCGCAACCGCAGGTACGATTCCGGGGATGTTGCAGAGTTGTCGGCCGTGACCGATCCGATCCTGGCGCGGATCCAGGCTGCCCGAGCGGACGGGCCTCGCCGCTCCCCCTTGGCGAACTGGCTGCTGCGCCATCGTGAGGCGTTCGCCCGCATCCTCCGGGACGGCGGCGCGAACTGGGAGCGCTTCGGGGCGGTGTTCGTCGAGGAGGGCCTGCTGCCGCGCCCGGAGCATTTCGATGCATCCGGGCCGGAGGGGCGCAAGGCGCGCCGCCGGGTGGCGGAAACCGCGCGCAAGGCCTGGGCGCGGGCCCAGCGCGAGCGCAATGCGGTCGCGGCGGTCCCTGTCTCGCAGCCGGTTGCCCAACCGCCCGCGCCGGTGGCCGCGCCGACCAGCCAGCCTACGGGAGAAAGCCCGAGCAAGGCCCAGGACCGGCTGGCGCGGCTGAAGCGGCAAACCCTCGACCGCAGTGGAAGGAAAGCATGACATGGTGACGCGCAAGACCGCCGCGGCGATCTCCACCCCCGCTCTGGACCCTGTGCCGGAGACGCAGCCCAGGCTGGTGGTGCGTCTCGGCCGCGGCCGGACCGGCGGCACCACCGGGCTGGACTGGATGGTGCAGCGGGCGCGGCGGGAAGGGCGCGATCCCATCATCGCCGATGCGGCGCGCAACCCAACCCTGTCGCGGCTCTACCCGGGTGAGGCCTTGGTACCGTCCTCGACCGATGTGGTGGAGGTCAAGGACTGGCTCACCTCGGTGCTGGACCGCATGCTGACCGAGCGGCGCTCCGCGGTGCTCGATCTCGGCGGTGGCCAGGACAGCACCCTGGCCGAGTATGTGCGCGACCTCGACCTGCTGTCGTTCTGCCAGGATGTCGGGGTGCTGCCGGTGGCCGTGTACTTCCTCGGGCCGGAGGCGGACGATTTCGCCCACGCGCATGCGATCTGGCGTGAAGGCTATTTCAACACGCCGCAGACCCTGCTGGTGCTGAATGAGGGCGTGCTGAAGCGCGGCCAGAACCCGGCCGGCGCCTTCCAGGGCATCCAGGCCAATCCCGACTTTGTCGCCTGGGTCGAGGCCGGGGCGATCCCGGTCTATATGCGCTCGCTGGCGCCGCTGGAAACGATGCGGGAGTTAGGACTGAATTTCGGCGCGGCCATGGCCGACCGGCCGGGCCAGGCAGATCAGAAGCTCGGTCCCACCCGCGCCTGGCAGGTGAAGAGCTGGAACGCGGCGCTGGAGAGCGAGGTGCGGGAGGTTGGCGGCTGGCTGCCGTGAGGCGGAAGGGGGAAGGCCGAGCATCGCCGGTGGTAGACCAGCAGCCAGACAGCAGCAGCCTGGCGGCCGAGGTCGAGCAGGCCTGCGCGCGGATGGGCATGGAGCCGGAGGAGCCGCTGCGGCTGCTGCTGACCAGCTCGGCGCGGGCGCAGGACCGGCTGCGGGAGGAGATGGACCGCATCGGCCAGGAGGCGGCCCTGCGGGCGGCGGAGGCGGCCCTGCGGGAAGTTCGGGAGGGCATGCGCCGGGCGGCGCGGGAGCTCAGCCTGACCCGCAAGGTGCTGTACGGCGCGGTGCCGATGCTGGCGCTGCTGGTGGGGTTTGTCGCCGGGTGGCGCATGCCGGTGCAGACCACGTTCGGGCCGATGTCGCGCGAAACTCTGGCGGTGTTCCGCAGCAATGACCTGGACGCGGCCTACCGGGCCTGCGTCGATCAGCCGCCGCAGCGGGGTCGGCGCTGGTGTCAGCTGCCGCTCTGGCGGGAGGTGGGAACGCCGGGCCAAAGCTGAGGGCACCCGAAGTTCATCGGGCCAGCCCGGGAAACGCCTTGTCCCGGCGGGGGCACTGAGCGCAGGTTGGAACCATGTTCCTGGTTTCTGACGCTGACGCCGCCGCCATCCGTGCCGCCTTGCAGGACGGCGGCGAGCTGTCGGCCGCTGTCGAGCTGCGGCGGCGGTTCCGTGGCATTGATAGCAATGCCCAGGCTCGCCGCCTTGCGCGTGTCATCGCGGGCTGGTCCGGGGCGGATCGATCCGCCACGAAGGACATAGCCCCATGTGGAGTGAGCAAAGGATTTGCGGCGGATCAAGGCGGGGTGGCGCTTTAAGCCACGCTTGGCAGTCTCGCTCACCTTGCCGGATAGTAAAGTTTATGTAAAATCTTTAGATCGTGCTTGGCGGCGAATTATTCGATGGGCCCCTCAGGGGCAGCGTCGGCGGGTTGGCTGAAGTCGAGCCCCTCATAGAGTTCCGCAAGCGGAACGTCGATGCCGATCTCCGGCATGTGGAGGACGGCATCCTCCTTCAGGATATGGCCAATCCAGTCATCGCCGGCGCGGGAAAACACCGTGGCGCCGATGCGGTCCTGCTCCAGCATGATGTAACGCTGGATGGAAGGCGTGGCGGCGTATTCATGGTTCTTGGTGATGCGGTCGATGCTGGCCGTGCTGTTGCTCAGCACCTCGAAGATCACCACTGGATCCCGGACCACGGTGCGGCGAGGATCTGGCGAGGAACACAAGACGAAGCCGTCCGGGTACCGGATGCTTCCGGCCACTTCGACCTTCAGATCGCTGCCATGGAACCGACAGGGTTTACCGCGCAGGCGTCCACCGACGGAGATGGCGAGGTTTGCCTGCAGGGTCGAATGCGCCTCGGTACCGCCGGTCATTGCGACCGGATGGAAGCCGTCAAATTCGAAGCGCTGTCCCTGACCTTCCTCCCAGATGAGGAACTCCTGCAGGCTCATGGGCTTGCGGAAGGCAACGTTCATGCGATCGAGCTTAGCATGGGCTGACACAGTGAAATCCAGAATTTCTGATGTAGTCCTCACCCCTGGCGTAGAAGATATCAAGCTTGTCAGGAGCCCAGCCATTTTCTGAAGCAAGCCTGCCCATGCGGAGGAGTAGGTCCGACTTGGACATTGTCGCGGTCCATGACCCGTTCCATGGGAATGGTCTTCTCAGGATGTCGGGCACCTTCCGTGCCTTTCCGCGCGCTACGGTGTGAAGCTTGGCTGAGCGGTAATGGCAGGGGCTTCGATGCGCTCCGACATCCTTCCTGAGTTGGCAGCAGGCGCCTAAGCCGCCTCGGTGCCTCAGGCATCGGTTAGAACCATGAGGAGGCCGCGGCGCCGTCAGAGCATCCTTGTTCCGGCGCCTTTTCATGCCCGCTCCGAGTAGCGGTCCCGGGCGGTGATCCGCTGCATCGGCAACTCCACCGCGCGGCCGTAGACCGCCTCCCGCAGGAAGGTGAGCTCCGCCTCCTGTTCGGCCTCGGCCACATCGCGGTACCAGGCGCGCGGCTGCCGTTCTGTTGCCTCGCCGTTCCAGCGATAGCCGCGCGCCTTCAGGCGGTCCTTTTGCTCGAAGGGCGCCTCCACCGCCCAGATCCGCCAGGAGGCCTGCCGGGCGCTGTCCAGCAAGGCGGCGAGGCCAGTGACATTGGAGCGTGGCAGCGGCCGCGCCAGGATCGCCAGCGTCGCCTGGCAGTCATGCACCGCCCGGTGCCCGCCAAAGAACAGCCCGCATCGCATGGCGAGGTAGCCAAGGCGCGTGCCCTCAAAACCCTCCGCCGCCCAGTCTACCTCCGCCATGGAGCAGGCCCAGGGCTTGTCGGCGAAGCCGGCCCAGAAGCGCTCGGCGAAGCGCCGGTCGAAGCCGGCATTGTGCGCGATCACCAGCGCCGCCGGCGCGGCGAAGGCCGCCACCTCCTCCGGCTCGATCCGCTGCCCGGCCACCATGGCATCGGTGATGCCGGTCAGCTCGGTGACCGCCGGCGGGATCGGCCGGGAGGGCTGGCGCAGCCGGCTGAACGCCGCGCCGACGCCGTAGAGCGTGCCATCCAGCCCATAGGTGAAGGGCAGCATGGCCCATTCGATGATCTCGTCCTGCTCGGGGTCGAGCCCGGTGGTCTCGAGGTCGAGCAGCAGGCCGAGGCGGGTGGGCGTGCCGGGCGGTGGCTCCAGGGAAGGCTGCGGCTCGACCCGCCGCAGCACCCGGTAGCGGCCGCTGGCCTCCAGGGTAGCGGCCAGGGCTTCCAGCTGCTCAGGGTCCAGATTGTTTGGGCTTAGACGCGTCATGGCCCCTGCATGCCCTGCCCCAGGCTGCTGATCCAGGGCTGGGCGGCTCCTGAAGCCGGTTCCGTTTTTCCGTGCCGCTTTAACCGGCCGTTCACCAGCGCCTGTTATAAGGATCGCACTGCGGCGGCGTGGTGAACGCTCCAAGCGACGACGGACCCTGATTGCATCGCCACGGGCCTTCGGGCCGGTGTAGAGGGGGGGAAGCAGAACCCATCCGCCCGGCCGGAGCCATCCGCCGGGCGGTTTGTGTTCTGGTGCCTTCACTGTGGATCCTGTCTGCCGCCATGCCTGTTTCGCGCCTGCTGCTCGCTCCTGTTCTCGTTCTCCTGCTGCTCTCTTTTCCGGCCCTGGCCGCGGAGCTGCGCGGCGAGGTGGTCGGCATCAGCGATGGCGACACGCTCACCCTGCTGACGCCGGACAAGCGGCAGGTCCGGGTGCGGCTGGCGGAGATTGATGCGCCGGAAAGCCGCCAGCCCTGGGGCAGCCGGGCGCAGCAGGCGCTGTCCGCCCTGGTGTTCCACCAGGCGGTGCGGGTGGTGGTGCAGGACACCGACCGCTATGGCCGCACGGTGGGCACAGTGTGGGTCGGCGGCCGCAACGCCAATGCCGAGATGGTCCGCCAGGGTCAGGCCTGGGTGTATCGGCAATACCTTCGCGACCGCTCGCTGCTGGCGCTGGAAGACGAGGCCAAACAGGCCCGGCGCGGCCTCTGGGCGCTGCCGGAGGCGGAGCGGGTGCCGCCCTGGCAGTGGCGCCGGCAGGGGCAGTCCAGCCAGCCGGCACCCGCGCCCCTGCCCCGGGCTTCGGCGGTCGCCGGATCTGCGGCCTTCACTTGCGGCGGCAAGCGCCTGTGCCGCGAGATGTCGAGCTGCGCCGAGGCGCGGTTTCACCTGCAGCAATGCGGGCTGAGCCGGCTGGATGGCGACCGCGACGGCGTGCCCTGCGAAAGCCTCTGCCGATAAGGTAACACGACACGCCGGCGACTTGGCGACCTGATGATTTGCGCCATCAGGCTGGAAGCTGTCTTTTTGCACTCCGAAGGACGAAGGACGCATAAAGCAGCGGGATCGTCAGCAGGCTGCTGCCGGCGAAGTAGAGTGACGTGGCCGGGTTGCCGGAAAGATCCTGCAGCCAGCCCGCCGCGGGAGGAAGGCCGGACTGCCCGGCATAAAGCCACGTGTAGAAGATGCCCATGCCGAGGGCGCGGCTTCCAGGCCGGAGCACCGCCGCGGGAAGCGACATGATGACACCCACTGGCAGGCCCATCAGCAGCCCGATCGTCAGCAGCGTTGAGACGGGCTCGGCGGAGGGCAGCAGAAGCATCCCGATGCCCCATGCAAGGGTTCCTGTCAGCAGGAGCAGACGGGGGCGGCCCCAGCGCTGGGCGGCGAGGCCCCCGATCTGGCCAGAGGCCACCATGAGCCAGGTGGTGGTGCCGACGAGGGCACCCGCCTGTCCCGGGTTGAAGCCGGAACTGATCAGGAAGAGCGGGGCGAAGCCGAGCATGATGCCGAAGGCGCCATTGTAGAGGCCCCACATCATGCCCGCGAGAGACACCAGGATGATCTCGTGCCCCGATATCACGGTGCCCGCCGATGTGGCGCCGGAGCGGTCATTTGGATGCCGCCGGTAGGCCAAAGCCAGCAAGAGGAAGGCGGCAGCGGCCGTCGCCGCGCTGACATACAGCCCCACGGGCCAGGCCGCTCCCGCTCCGGTGAGCAGGCCCAGGACCAGCAGCGCGAGACCGATGCCGACCGGAAAGGAATTCACGAAAAGCGCCATGGCCAGGACGATTTCGCGTCCCGCGAACCAGTCCGTGACCATCTTCGCCATGAGCACGTTCAGCAGGACGCCGCCGACACCGGACAGCAGCCGGCCAGCAACCAGGGTGGCGTAATCCTCCGCAAGGCCCGCCAGCACGCCACCTCCCGTCATCAGGGCAAGACCTGTCATCACCACCCTCTTGTCGCCGAAGCGCTGCCCGAGCGCCCCGCCAGGGAGCGCGAGGATCACGCCTGGCAGAACATAGAGCCCGATCAGGAAGCCGAGATCCACGTAGGCAAGGCCCAGATCCTCGATCAACCGCGTCGACACGGAGGCGATCGACTGGAACTGAAAACCGAGGCTCAGGCGCGCCGTCGCAAGCACGGCCAGAGCCTTCCAGCGTCCGTCCATGCTTGTGCCTCCCATGCTCCGGGGTCTCACTGGCTTGCCGGCGCGCTTCAGCGTGCCGGCCCTTCTCCGCACCGGTTGCGCAGCCGCCCGCCATCGGCCACGGCCAGGGCGACCACGATCTTCCCGCCTGCGGCGCCTGGTCAAGGATGACATGCCAGGCCTCGATTGGCGTGACGATGGGCCGGCCGTATAGGGCTGCGGGGATCGACTTGGCTTGATCCTCCCCCTTCTCAGAAATCGGCGTTCGTCATGGCGAAAGCAAAATCAGGAACCATTGCCCAGCGTCTGGAGGACGCGGCCAAGGCCAGGCAGGCCATGTTGGAAGCGTTCCGCAACCGGCCGGATCCGGATGATCCGGAAGTTGCCGCACGTCGGGCGGAACGGCAGGAAATCGCGCGAGCCAGGGAGGCGCGTCTTGAGGCCCGCCGCCTGGCCCAGGAGGCCGAGGCGGCGCGCCAGCGCGCCGAGCAAGAGGCTGAAAGCGCGCGTCGGCGGGCCGAGGAGGAGGCGCGGGAAGTCGAGCGCAGGGCAAACCTGCGCAAGAAGCCAGGCCTGGCCGCGGTGCTGGCGAGCCATCAGGCCGCCAAGGCTGCCAAGAAGGGTAGGAACTAAAGCTTCGCGGCTGGCCGCGTCTGCCTCGGCTCGAGCTGCTCCTGTGCTGATCGTATCCTCAACACAGCCTGATGCGTGCCGCGGATCAGCGCCTCGAGTTCCTCCTGAGGCACGGGATGCGCGGACAGGCAGGCTGACACCAGCTGCACGGTTTCAACCAGCGCGGCCTGAGAAGGCCGAACCGGCTGGACGGGTGGCGAAGGCGGCGGCACAGGGCTGGAGACCTGGGCCGGCGCGCGCGCCCTCGGCCGTGCCGCCTCGGGTGGCAAGCGGCTCACCTCAGCCTGCCCTGCTTCGGGCGGCGGCAGCGAAGGGGCTTCAGGGTCCGGACATGCGGGGGCGGTGGCCTGGGGATCCACGGGCAAGCAAACCAGCGCCGGCAGGGGCTGTTTGAGCAGGCGCTGCAGGGTCGCCGCCGTTTCCAGGAACCCGTCTGGCCGCAGCACCAAGAAGGCGTGTCCGTCCACCCAGAACACCCGCCGCTGCATGGCCAGGGTGGCGACGTGCTCGCGGGTGGCAGGAACAAACCGGCAGCCGCGGCTTTCCGCCGCGGATCGTTGCTCAAGGGTGAGATCGGCCATGCCGGGATCCTGGTGTCGAAGGAAGGGCGTTCTGCCGAAAGGTCAACCGCGTTCGGAACAGCGGTCCCGTGCTGTGATCCGCCGCGTCGGCACATCCACTGGACGGCCATAGATCGCCTGCTGGAGGAAGCGCAACTCGGCGTCCCGCAGCGCCCCGTCACATCTGTGTACCAAGCGGGTAGGCTCTGTGCGGTCGCCTCGCCGCTCCAGCGGTAATCATGTGCCTTGAGCCGGTCCTTGAGGTTCCTTCAGGATGAACTTCGCGGCAGTCACCGGCTGCGCCTTGGCTCCCATGCCAACTCCGAAAGGCGAGATCATGTCGAAAAAGTTCCTGGCCGGCGCCATCATCGAGGCCATCAAGGCCGAGATCGTGCAGACCGGCCGCTTCACCATTCCCGAGTTCGGCGCCTTCTCGGTGCGGGAAACCCCGAGGCGCATGGCGATGAACCCGCGCACCGGCGAGAAGGTGGCGGTGAAGGCCGGCGCCACCGTACGCTTCAAGCCTTCTCCCGCGCTGCGCGAAGCCGCCCATGCCATGATGAAGCCGCTGAACCCGTCGACAAGACGGATATGCAATTGAGGGTGACGCTGCCGGAACTCGCCAAAGATCGATTCCGCAATATGCACGGACATGAAGGTGGGCACGCCGAGCACCACCTCACCGCGCGGCACCGGGTCTTCCAGCACCGAGGCCAGATTCGCTAGCCCCGTGAGCAGCGGCCGCGCGGCATCGGCCAAGCGCTGCCCGTCCTCGGTCAGCCGGGCGCCGCGGCCATGGCGGTAGAGCAGCGGCCGGCCCACCTCCTGCTCCAGCAGCGCGATCTGCCGCGACAGGCTGGGCTGGGCGAGGCCAAGCGCCGCCGCCGCCCGGCCGAAGCCGCCATGCTCGGCGATGGCCAGCAGGGAACGAAGTCGGGTATGGTCCATAGCCTGGAACTATAGCTGCTACTGCGAGCCGGCACAGACCCGGCCGCGCTATCCATCCGGCATGGGAAACGCCAAGACCGCCGCCGAAATCCTCCTCGACACCCTGGCCGCGCGTGGGGCCGACCGCGCCTTCTGCGTGCCAGGGGAATCCTACATCGCGCTGCTCGACGCGCTGCACGCGCATCCCTCCGTCGATCTCGTGACCTGCCGGCACGAGGGCGGGGCGGGCTTCATGGCGGTGGCCGATGCCAAGCTCACCGGCCGGCCCGGCATCGTGCTGGTTTCGCGCGGGCCCGGCGCGTGCAACGCCGCCATCGCGCTGCACACCGCCGAGCAGGACGCCGTGCCGCTGATCCTGCTGATCGGGCAGGTGGAGAAGCGCGACCTGCGCCGCCGTGCCTTCCAGGAGATCGACTACGCCGCGATGTTCGGCGGCATCGCCAAATGGGTCGGCGAGGCCACGCATCCGGACGAGGTGCCCGAGCTGGCCGCCCGCGCCTGGAACATGGCGACCCAGGGCGTGCCGGGACCCGTGGTGCTGTCCCTGCCGGAGGACGTGTTGGCCGCGCCCTGCGCCGTCCCCGCCTTGCCGCCCACCCGCCTCGCCCCCGCCGCGCCGCCGGCCGGAACCGCCGCCGAGCTGGCCGGCCTGCTGCGCCGGGCCGAGCGGCCGATCTTGCTGGCGGGGCACGGGCTGGACGTGCCGGGCGGGCGCGCGGCGCTGCTGGCCTTCGCCGAGGCCTGGCAGCTTCCCGTGGCGGTGTCCTTCCGCCGGCAGGACCTGTTCCCCAACGACCACCCGCTCTATGCGGGCGATCTCGGCCTGCGCAATCCGGACGCGCAGCGGGACGCCTTCGCGGAGGCCGACCTCGTGCTCGCCCTCGGCACGCGGCTGACCGACATCACCACCCAGGGCTATAGCTGGCCGGCGCCGGGGCAGCGCCTGGTGCATGTTTGCGCCGATCCGCGCTTCCTCGGCTGGCTGTTCCCGGCGGAGCTGGCCATCGCCGCCGATGCCCCCGCCGTGCTGGCGGCCCTGGCCTCCGGGCCCGCCGCCGCCCCGCCCGGCCGCGACGCCTGGAACCGTCGCCTGCGCCAGCTCCAGGAGGCAGACAGCCGCGCCACGGCCGAAACATTCCCCGATGGCCTGCCCTTCCTGCGCGTGGCCCGGCTCGTGGGCGCATGCGCGCCAGCGGATGCGATTGTCACCCTCGATGCCGGCACCTTTGCCGCGCCCTTCTACCGCAAGCTCCAGTGGCGCCCGCCGCAGCGCTTGCTGGCGCCGATCTCGGGCGCCATGGGCTTTGGCGTGCCGGCGGCGGTGGCCGCGGCGCTGCGCCACCCGGAGCGCGCGGTGATCTGCGTGGTCGGCGATGGCGGCGCGCTGATGACCGGCAACGAGCTGGCCGTCGGCATGGCGCGCCGCCTGCCGATCAAGCTGCTGCTCTCCGACAATGGCAGCTACGCCTCCATCCGCATCCACCAGGAGCGGCAGCACCCGAACCGCGTTTCCGGCACCGATCTCGCCAACCCCGATCTCGGCACCTGGTGCTCCGCCTTCGGCGCACCGCTGCTGCGGGTGGACACCGAGGCAGACCTGCCGGCGCTGGAGACGGCCCTGCGCGCGCCGGGGCCGCTGGTCGCCGTCATCCGCACCTCGCTGCGGGCGGTGCTGCCGAGCGGCGCGGCGCAGCCGTTGCTTGAAGCGGCGCCGGGCTGAGGGGCGCTTCCATGCGCATCGCTATCCCCGACGATTATCCACGCGCCTTCGCCGGGCTGCGCTGCGCCGCGAAGCTGCACGGCCACGCGCTGGACATCTTCCACGACGCGCCGCGCGCCGCAGAGGAACTGGTCGCGCGTCTTTCGGGCGCCGAGGCCGTGCTGCTCACCCAGCAGCGCACCGCCCTGCCGCGCGCCATCCTCGAACGCCTCCCGGCGCTGCGGCTGATCAGCCAGACGGGAAGGAACGTCGACCATATCGACGTCGCGGCCTGCCGGGCGCTCGGCATCACCGTCTGCGCCGGCGGCGGCGGCGGGGTGGAGGCAACGGCGGAGCTGACTTGGGCGCTGATCCTGGCGGCGCTGCGGCACATCCCGGAGGAGGTGCAGCGGCTGCGGAGTGGGCAGTGGCAGGGCAGCCTGGGCACCGGCCTTTCGGGCCGGGTGCTTGGCCTTTACGGACTGGGGCGGATCGGCGGCCGCGTGGCGCAGGTGGGCGAGGCCTTCGGCATGCGCATCCTGTGCTGGGGGCGCGAAGGCACGCGGGAGCGCGCCCGCGCCGCCGGCTATGCGGTGGCCGACAGCCGCGAGGCCTTCTTCGCGGACAGCGACGTGCTCTCGCTGCACATCCGCCTGACGCCGGAAACGCGGGGCGCGGTGACGGTCGCCGATCTGGCGCGGATGAAGCCCGGCGCGCTGCTGGTGAACACCAGCCGGGCGCAGATCATCGAGGCCGATGCGCTGGAGACGGCCCTGCGCCAGGGTCGGCCAGGCCGCGCCGCCGTCGATGTTTACGAGGAGGAGCCGGTGCTGGGCGGGCGGCACCCGCTGCTGGCCCTGCCCAACGCGCTCTGCACGCCGCATCTCGGCTATGTCGAGGAAGCCACCTACGAGACGCTCTACGACACGGCGGTGGAGCAGATCCTCGCCTTCGCCGCCGGCCGGCCGGTCAACCTGCTGGAGCCGGCGCCGGGCTGAGACGCGCCGCGCCGCCAGGATCACGACCAAAACAAAAGAAAAACGGGGGAGACGCATCATGAAGATCACACGCCGCCTGCTGCTGGCGACAACAGGCCTTGCCGTCGCGGGCCAGGCACATGCGCAGACCGAGACCGGATGGCCGAGCCGGCCCATCACGCTCGTCGTGCCCAACCCGCCCGGTGGGGGAACGGATTTCGCCGCCCGCTTGTTCCAGGAGGCGCTCGGCCAGGCGCTCGGACAGCCGGTGGTGATCGAGAACCGCTCGGGTGGCAACGGCAATGTCGGCATCCTGGCCGCCGCCCGCGCCGCGCCGGACGGTTACACGCTGCTGCTGCAATATTCCGGCTATCACGGCGCCAACACGGCGCTGATGCCCGATATCGGCTGGGACCCGAACCGGGACCTCGCGGCCGTGGGCATGGCCACCATCGCGCCACATGTGATCTTCGCCGGGCCGGGCATCCCGGTGAGCAGCCTTGCCGAGCTGGTGGGGCACATCCGCGAAAATCCCGGCCGCGTCACCTATGCCTCGGCCGGCACGGGGTCGATCCAGAACATCGCCGGGCTGCAGTTGGCGCAGCGGGTCGGCGTACCGATGCTGCACGTGCCCTACCGCGGCGCCGCGCCGGCCCTGCAGGACGTAGTGGGCGGACGCGTGGATATCTTCATCACCACCCCCTCCTCGGCCATGTCGCTGCTACAGGGCGGGCAGCTCAAGGCCCTGGCCGTGGCCAGCGAGGCCCGGCTGCCGGCTCTGCCCGATGTGCCGACAACCGCAGAGGCCGGGCTGCCGGGCTACACGGTGGATGCCTGGTTCGCAGTCTTCGCGCCCGCCGGCACGCCGCCTCCGGTGATCGAGAAGGTCAATGCCGCGTTGCGCGCGGCGACGCGGAACCCGAAGGTGCAGGAGGTCGCCGCCGCCTCCGGCGTGGTGCTGCGCCCGCTGACGGCGGCCGAGATGGATGCCCTGGCGCGGCAGGACGTGGAAACCCTGACGCGCGTGGTGCGCGAGGCGGGGCTGCGGCTGGAATAAAGCCGGCAGCGCCGGGAGCGCTTCAGCCGGCTTCCCGCAGCAGCTTACCCGGGTTCATCAGGTTCTGCGGATCGAAGCACTGCTTCAGCCGGCGCATCATCTCCATCTCCACCGCGCTCTTGTAGCGCGGCACCTCCTCGATCCGCAGCCGGCCGATGCCGTGCTCGGCGGTGATGGAGCCGCCAAGGCGCGCCACGATGTCGTGCACGATGCGGTTCACCTCCGGCAGGAAGGACTGCCAGAGGGCCTTGTCCCCGCCCTCGGCCTGGATCGGGTTGTAGTGGATGTTGCCGTCGCCCAGGTGGCCGAAGGCGAAGGAGCGGATGCCGGGGAAGCGCGCCGCCAGCGCCGTATTCGCCTCGGCGATGAAGCGCGGCACCTGCGAAACCGGCACCGAGACGTCGTGCTTGTAGGAGGCGCCCTCCAGCCGCTGCCCTTCCGGCGCGCCTTCGCGGATGCGGCGGATACCCAGCGCCTGCTCAGCCGAGGCGGCGATGGTGCCATCCACAAGCTCGCCATTCTCAAGCCCCGCCTCGACGGCGGCGAGCAGCCGCGCTTCCAGCGCCGCCTGCTCGCCCTGGTCGGCGATCTCCACCATCAGGTACCAGTCGTGGCGCTCCACCAGCGGATCGCGGATAGCAGCGTTGTGGCGCATGGCAATGTCGACGCAGCGGCGCTCCATCAACTCCATGGTGGTGATGTTCTCGCCGAGCAGCGACTTGACACGGCGCAGCCAGGCCACCGCCGTGACGGGCGAGGGCGTGGCCAGGAAGGCGGTGGCAGACGCGGTGGGCAGCGGCAGCAGTTTCAGCGTGGCGGCGGTGATGATGCCGAGCGTGCCCTCGGCGCCGATGAAGAGCTGCTTGAGGTCGTAGCCGGCATTGTCCTTCCGCAGGCCGCGCAGCCCGTTCCACACCTGCCCGTCGGGCAGCACCACCTCCAGCCCCGCCACCAGGGCGCGCGCCGTGCCGTAGCGCAGCGCCTGCACGCCGCCCGCATTGGTGGAAAGGTTGCCGCCGACCTGGCAGCTGCCCTCCGCCCCGAGGCTCAGCGGAAAAAGCCGGCCATGCTCCCGCGCCGTTTCCTGGATGGTCTGCAGCACCACGCCGGCATCGACGGTGATGGTGTCGTTGTCGAGGTCAATCGCGCGGATGCGGTTCATCCGCCGGGTGGAGACCAGGATCTCCGTGTCGTCGCCATGCGGCTGGCTCGCGCCGGTCAGGCCGGTATTGCCGCCCTGCGGCACGACAGGCGTGCTGGTGCGGGCGCAAAGGGCCACCACCGCCGCCATCTCCTCCGTGCTGGCGGGCATCACGACCAGCGGAACTCGCCCTTCCCAATTGTCGCGCCAGGCCACCATCATGGGCTGCATCGCGTCGCGGTCGGTGATGAGGCCGCGCTCGCCGACAATGGCGCGCACCGGCTCCAGCACTTCCCGCGCGAAGCGCGCGGGATCGGCCAGCAAGTTGCGGCGCGGCCGAGTGCCGGACGCAGGGCTGCCGGAGGAAGGAGGGAAGGTATCCGGCATGGCTTGTCAGTTCCTCTTCACGCCGCAGGCATAGCTGCCATGGCCGCGTCTTGTTCGCCGGAATAGCCCGCGACCCAGGCGATAGCCACCATGGGTGCGAGAGCAGTCCCTAGCATCCATGAGGCCGGCCCGGATGGCATCCAGCTTCCCCTTGCGCTCCGGCATCATCGTGAACGGGGGCACGGGCTCCCACCCCGAGCAGCCTGATATCAGTTATAACCCAGGTGGCAGGTCGATCACCGGAACAGCCTCACATCTCATGAGCGGCGGCCAGTGCGGCGCCGGTGACGCTCTCCGCCGTCCCGCCCTGACGCGGGCGCAGCGGCGAACCGTCGGGATTGCGCGTAACGCCGCGCAGCACGTCGAGCGGCACCAGCCGCTCCACCTCTGCCTGGATGATCCGCACCGCCGCGCGAACCAGGGGCGTCACCGGCTTGTTGGAGGGCGTGGCGATGACCAGCAGTGCGCGCATGGCCGGCGAGGCGAAGGGGCGCACGCGCAGCCGCCGGTCCTTCACCTCGCGGTGCACGGCCCCGAAGGGCAGCACGGTGGTGCCGACGCCGCGTTCCACCAGTTGCTTCAGCGCGGCTACACAATCGACCTCGGTCAGCACGCGCGGACGTACGCCCTCGGTGGCGCAGGCGGAATCCAGCACCCGCCGCAGCCCGTTCTCGGGACCGGGCAACACGCAGTCCCGCCCGGCCAGTTCGGCCAGCCGCACGGGGGCTCCGGCAGGGGCACCGGGCGGCTCGATCAGGAACAGGTCCTCCAGGAGCAGCGGTGTGGCGATCAGGCTCGGGCTGCTACGAGCATCGTAGAGTACGGCAAGGTCGATGCGCTGCGCCTCGGTCCATTCCAGCAACACGGCGCTGAAGGCTTCGCGGATGCGCAGCCGGGCGCGCGGGAACTCGGCGGCAAAACGCAGCGCCAAGTCGGCTCCCATGCTGGCCGAGAGCGAGGGTGGGATGCCGAGCGTCACTTGGCCTATCGCATCCGGTGCGCCAGCGGCCAGTTCCTCCCGCACGTCGGAAAGCTGCTGCATGACGCCCTGGCCTACCTCCAGGAAGCGCTCTCCCGCCGCGGTGAGCGTGACGCCGCGGCCATGCCGATAGAAGAGCGGCACGCGCAGCTCGGCCTCAAGCCGGCCGATCTGCCGGCTCAGAGCGGGCTGGCTCACCCCCAGGCGCACAGCCGCGCGCGACAGGCTTCCGGCGGAGGCGACCTCCAGGAAGTAGCGGATCTCCAGCAGATCCATGCGTCCGGCCTCCTTACGCTCTCACCCGGCTACCGGCCCGGGCACCAACGTTTAGGTTATAGCTTTTATGTGGCGTTGCGCATGGGTCGCCGGGATGACGGTGCTATCGTGGCGGCAACGCTGGGCTTTTCGGCCCCAACGAGGATTCCAGGAAACGTCCATGCCGTCATCGCCCTTGTCCGGCATCAGCCACGCCTATCTCGAGGCCATGCAACGCGCCTTCGAGGCCGACCCGGCCTCCGTGGAGCCGGGCTGGCGCGTGCTCTTCCAGGTACTCGCCGAGGCGGAGATTTCCCCGGATGCCGGCGCCGGCGCGCAGGCGCTGCGCGCGACGGAATGGCGCGAGCGCGGGCACCTCCAGGCCCAACTCGATCCGCTGACCCCACGCACCCCGCCCGCCGATCCTCTCCAGGCGCTCTATGCCGGCACGCTGGCGGTGGAATCCGCTCATATCGACGATGCCGCCCGCCGCGCTTGGCTGCGCGCCGCCATGGAAGAGGGCGCGGGCCTTCCTGCCCCCGCCGAGCCGCGAGCGCTGCTGGCCGAGCTGATCGCGGCGGAGGAGTTCGAGAGCCTGCTCGGCCGGAAGTTCCCGACCAAGAAGCGCTTCGGCGCCGAGGGAGCGGAGGCCGTGGTGCCGCTGCTGCGCCGCGTGCTGTCCCGCGCGGCGGCCGAGGGCATCCGCCGCGCCGTGATCGGCACCATGCACCGTGGCCGCCTGTCGCTGATGTCCAATGTGCTGGGCCGCGCCTTTGCCCGGCTGGTGGCGGAGGTGAAGGGCGCCCACCCCTTTCCCGCCGATCCGCCGCGCCCGGGCGACGTACCCTACCACCTGGGCCACGAGGCGGAGCTGGTGCTGGACGGGCATTCCATCACCGTCACCCTGTTGTCCAACCCCTCGCATCTGGAGGCGGTGGACCCGCTGGTGCTCGGCCGCGCCCGCGCCGCGCAGGACGTAGCGGGCGGCCCCGGCGCGGTGTTGCCCGTCATCCTGCACACCGATGCCGCGGTGGTCGGCCAGGGCGTGGTGGCCGAGTGCATCCAGCTCGCCGGTCCCGCCGGCTATTCGGTCGGCGGCACGGTGCATCTGGTCATCAACAACCAGATCGGCTTCACCACCGAGCCGGGGGAGGCACGCACCTCCCATCACTGCACCGGGCCGTGGAAGGCGGTGGACAGCGCCATCCTGCACGTCAATGGCGACGACCCGGAAGCCGTGGCCCGCGCCGCCGACATTGCCCTCGCCTGGCGGCAAGCCCAGGGCTGCGACGCGGTGGTGGACCTCGTCTGCTACCGCCGCAACGGCCACAACGAGATCGACGAGCCTGGCTTCACCCAGCCGCGCCTTTACGCCCGCATCGCCGAGCAGGTGCCGGTGGCCCGCGCCTTCGCCGCCCGGCTGGTGGCCGCGGGCGTGGTAACGGAGGCGGAGGTGGCCGCGCTCACGGAAGCCGCGCGTGTCCGCTTCCAGGCCGGGTTCGAGGAGGCCGCCAGCCACCGCGTCAACGAGAGCGGCTACCCGCCCCGCCCACCGCGCCGCGCCGCCGAGACCGGCGTCGCCGCGCCCGTGCTGGAGGAGATCGCCACGGCCTTGGCGGCGGCGCCCGAGGGCATGGCGCTGCACCCCCGCATGAACCGCGTGCTGCGCCAGCGCGTGCTGGACCCGGCGGGCATCCCCTGGCCCTCGGCAGAGGCGCTGGCCTTTGGCAGCCTGCTGCTTCAGGGCGTGCCGGTGCGCCTGTCCGGGCAGGACGTGGTGCGCGGCGCCTTTTCCCACCGCCATTTCGCGCTCTCCGACGCCGCCAGCGGCACACGGCATGTGGGGCTGAATGCCCTGGCGCCGGACCAGGGGCACTTCCAGGCCTTCAACAGCCCGCTTTCCGAGTATGCAGTGCTGGGCTTCGAGTACGGCTACAGCCTGGAGCGGCCGGAGGCGCTGGTGATCTGGGAAGCGCAGTTCGGCGACTTCGCCAATGGCGCGCAGATCGTCATCGACCAGTTCATCGCCGCCGCCGAGGCGAAATGGTGCGACCCCTCGCGCCTCGTGCTGCTGCTGCCGCAAGGTCTGGAGGGGCAGGGGCCGGAGCATTCCTCGGCCCGGCTGGAGCGTTACCTACAATTGGCGGCGGGGGAGAACCTGCGGATAGTGCAGCCCTCCACCCCGGCCAACTATTTCCACCTGCTGCGCGAGCAGGCGCTCGGCCACCACGACTGCCCACTGGTGGTGATGAGCCCGAAGAAGCTGTTGCGCCTGCCGGAGGCGCTCTCCCCCCTCGCCGACTTCTTGCCTGGCACCAGCTTCCACCCCGTCCTTGCCTCGGCGCCCGCCTCTGGCCCGGTGGAGACGGTGCTGCTCTGCTCGGGCAAGATCGCCTACGAGTTGGAGGAGGTGCGCGCGGCGCGCGGTGCGACGGAGGTCGCCATCCTGCGGCTGGAGCGGCTCTACCCACTGCCCGCCGCCGAAATCGCTAGGCAGCTGCGCCGCTGGCCGCGCGCCCGGCTGCTCTGGGTGCAGGAGGAACCGGAAAACATGGGCGCCTGGCGCTGGCTGGACCGTCAGCTTGAAACCATTGCGACGGAAGCGGGCTGCCTGCACCCGCGTGCCGCCTATGCCGGGCGGCCGGCCTCGCCCTCGCCCGCCGGCAGCTTCCACGGCGCGCATGACGACGACCAGCGCGCCATCCTGGAACAGGCCTTCGCCGCCACCCGCGCCGGGAGCCGCGTGGCATGAGCGGGGGCATCCTGGAGGCGCTGCGTGTCGTTGAGGTCTCGGCCTTCATCGCCGCGCCGGTTGGCGGCATGACGCTGGCGCAGCTCGGCGCGGAGGTAATCCGCATCGACCCGATCGGCGGCAACATCGACTATCGCCGCTGGCCGCTCGCCCCCTCGGGCAGCAGCATCTACTGGGCCAGCCTGAACCGCGGCAAGCGCTCGGTCGCTCTCGCCCTGAACACACCGGAAGGGCAGGAGATCGCCCGCGCGCTGATCGCCCGTCCGGATTCACCGGACCAAACGGGCGGCATCCTGCTCACCAACCTGCCCGCCGCCGGCTGGATGAGCCACGAAGCCCTGTCCCGCCACCGGGCGGACCTCATCATGTTGCGTCTGACCGGCAACCACGATGGCAGCGGCGCAGTGGACTACACGGTAAACTGCGCCTCCGGCTTTCCCATCGCCACGGGGCGGGACGCGGCGCCGGTGAACCACGTGCTGCCGGCCTGGGACATCGCCGCCGGGCTTTACCTGACCACCGGCCTGCTGGCGGCGGAGCGGGCGCGGCGCAAGGACGGCCAGGGCCGCGAGGTGACGCTGGCGCTCTCCGACGTGATGCTCGCCAGCGTCGGCAACCTTGGCTACCTGGCCGATGTGCAGGTGAACGGCACGGTGCGCCCGCCCATGGGCAACGACCTCTACGGCGCGCTGGGGCGGGACTTCATGACACGCGACGGACGCTCGGTGATGATCGTCGCCATCTCCAACCGGCAGTGGCGCGCCATCGGCAAGGCCACAGGGCTGACGGAGAAGTTCGCCATGATCGGGCCGATGATGGAGGTGGACCTCGACACGGAGGGCGGCCGCTTCCAGGCGCGCGGCGCCATCTTCGCCCTGCTGGAGCACTGGTGCGCGGGGCGCAGCCTGGCCGAGATCGCCGCGGCCTTCGCCGGCAGTGGCGTGCTCTGGGGTCCCTACCAGGATTTCGGACAGCTCCTGGCCGAGGACCCGCGCTGCTCGGAGGCGAACCCGATGTTCGGGCGGATCGACCAGCCGGGGATTGGTAACATCCTGGCGCCCGCCGGGCCGCTCGGCTTCACCGGCCAGGCGCGCCTGCCGCCCCGCCCCGCCCCCATGCTGGGCCAGGACACGGACGAGGTGCTGGCCGAAATGCTGGGCCTATCCGCTGCCGCCATCGGCAAGCTGCACGACGCCGGCACCGTCGCCGGCCCCGCGTCCTTTGAAACAATCCAGGCGCGGTGAGGACACCCATGCCCGACACCATCACCCTTCCCTCCCTCCTCACCCACTGCGCCACCCTGCTGGGCGCAGCCGAGCGTCTGCACGAAGCGACACGCCATGCCGTGGCGGCGCTGGTCTCACCTGGCGGCAAGCCCGACGCGGCGCGGCTGGAAACGCACCAATACGCCGCCCACGGCCTGTCCTGGCAGGCCACTTATGTTGAGGCGCTGCGCCAGACCCTGGCCTGGGCGCGTGGGCTGGAGGAAGCTGGCAGGCTGAGCGGCGCGGAGCACGCCATCCTGCATCTGGGCTTCGCGGAATACGGCGCGCAGCTCGCTGGCGGCATTGCCATGAGCCAGTCGGAGATCATCCGCCCGGCCGAGATGAGCGTGCCCGAAGCGGAGATCACCCGCTTCGCCGCGGAACCGGCGCTTGCCGCGCTGGCCGCCCGCCCGGGGCTGGAGGCGGCGCGCCGCGCGCTTGCCGCCGAGCTGGCCGAGGGCCGCTTCGGCGCACTGGGCCTGGATGACGAGGTGCTGGAAGCGACGCGAGAGCAGTTCCTCCGCTTCGCCGCCGCCGAGGTGGCGCCGCATGCTCAGGGGTGGCACACGCGGGACGAGCTGATCCCGCTGCCGTTGGTGGAGAAGCTGGCCGCCATGGGCGTGTTCGGCCTGACCGTGCCGGAAGAATTCGGCGGGCTCGGGCTCGGCAAGGTGGCGATGTGCCTGGTGTCCGAGGCGCTGAGCGGCGCCTATCTCGGCGTCGGCTCCCTCGGGACCCGTTCCGAGATCGCGGCGGAGCTGATCCGCCTCGGCGGCACAGAGAAGCAGAAGGCCCAGTGGCTGGAAAAGATTGCCACCGGCGAGATCCTGCCCACCGCCGTCTTCACCGAGCCCAACACCGGCTCCGACCTCGGCAGCCTGCGCACCCGCGCCGTGCGCGAGGGCGATGTCTACAAGATCCACGGCGCCAAGACCTGGATCACCCACGGCGCGCGCTCGGACCTGATGACACTGCTGGTGCGCACCGACCCGGACGCCGCCGGCTACCGCGGCCTGTCCATGCTGCTGGCGCCGAAGCCGCGCGGCACGGACGGAGATCCCTTCCCCGCACCCGGCATGCAAGGCGCGGAGATCCCCGTGCTCGGCTACCGCGGCATGAAAGAATACGAGATCTCCTTCGACGGCTTCGAGGTGCCGGCGGAGAACCTGCTCGGCGACATCGAGGGCCAGGGCTTCAAGCAGCTAATGGAAACTTTCGAGAGCGCGCGCATACAGACGGCAGCGCGGGCGCTGGGTGTGGCGCAGAACGCGCTGGAGCTTGGCCTGCGCTACGCGCAGGAGCGGGCGCAGTTCGGCAAGGCCATCCTCGATTTCCCGCGCGTGCACGCCAAGCTTGCCATGATGGCCGCCGAGACCATGATGGCGCGCCAGCTCAGCTATTTCGCCGCGCGGCAGAAGGATGCAGGACGGCGCTGCGACATCGAGGCCGGTATGGCCAAGTTGCTCGCCGCGCGTATCGCCTTCGCCAATGCCGACGGCGCGCTGCAGATCCATGGCGGCAACGGCTACGCGCTGGAATATCCAGTCAGCCGCGTACTCTGCGATGCACGTATCCTGTCCATCTTTGAGGGCGCGGCGGAGATCCAGGCGCAGGTGATCGCGCGAGGCCTGCTCGGCCGGGTGAACTGAACGACCATGCCCGAGGCGCCGGTACAGGCGCGGGGCCAAACTGGGAGAATTCCATGCAGCACATGATCCGACGCCGCGGCCTGGCCACGGCGGGCACAGCCCTCATCGCCACCCTCCTCTCACGCGCCGGACCGGCCCGCGCCGAGGGCTGGCCGCAGCGGCCCGTCACGATCATCATTGGCTTTCCGCCGGGCACGGCGACCGACAGCGTGGGCCGCCTTCTCGCCGACCGCTTGTCGCAGAGGCTGGGGCAGCGCTTTCTCATCGAGAACCGCAGCGGCCAGGGCGGCTCGATCGGCGCCACTGCGGTGGCCCGCGCGGCGCCGGACGGCTACACCCTCACTATTGGCGCCTCCGCCCCGCAGGCGATCAACCCACATATCTATCCTGACCTGCCCTATGACCCCCGCAAGGATTTCACGCCAATTCAGCAGCTGGTGCAGCTGCCCTATCTACTCGTCGCGGGAAATCACACCGGCTTCAGCAGTCTAGGCGACATCGTAGCCAAAGCGCGCGCACAGCCCGGCGCCGTGAGTTATGCCACCACCGGGAATGGCACCACCTCGCAGCTGCTGATGGCGATGCTGATCAAGGAAGCGGGTTTGCAGATGACACACGTGCCTTATCGCGGCACGGCGCAGTCTCTCACCGACATCGTAGCGGGGCGGGTGGACGTCACCTTCGATACCATGATCGGCACACTGCCTTTCGCGCAGGATGGCAGAGTGCGCGCCATCGCTGTGGGCACTAAACAGCGTGTGCCGAATGTGCCGAATGTGCCGACCACAGCGGAAGGTGGGCTTCCCGGTGTGCAGGGAGGTGCGTGGCTCGGCATGCTTGCACCAGCCGGCGTACCCGGGCCGATTGTTCAGCGGCTGTCCACCGAGGTCGCGCAGATTCTGGAAGATGCGGCCTTCCGCAAGGCCATCATGGATATGGGAGCAGTGGTGGACCCCGCCGGGCCTGAGGCCTTCGCAAAGGTAGTTCGGGATGATTACGACCGTTGGGGCGAGATCGTCCGCGTTACAGGCACAAAACTAGAGTAGAAACTATCGCAACGTCGCTAAGGTTCGCAGAGGACTGGCAGACCCGCTCGTGCCGGGCAAACAGCTCTTGGCGGAATGATCGATGCCGAAGTGCCGCCCGGGTTATTGAGGTAGGATGCCGCTCCCGCATCTGGCGTGGGCCCAAAGCAAGAGAGCTCGTATGGACATCAGGCTGGACGGCCGCACGGCCATGATCACCGGCGGCAGCAAGGGCATCGGCCTGGCCATCGCCACCCGCATGGCGGCGAGCGGCGCGGATGTGGCACTGCTGGCGCGGCGGGCGGAGGTTCTGGAGGCGGCGAAGCAGGCGGTGGGCCGGACCGCCAGGGGCCGCGTACTGACGGTGGCCTGCGACGTATCCCAGGCCGCGGAGGTCGCGCGAGCCCACGACGCTGTCATGGCCGGCCTGGGCCGGGTGGACATCCTGGTGAACAATGCCGGCACCTCGCAGACCGGCGCCTTCACGACCATCACGGATGAGGTGTGGCAGGCCGATCTGGACCTGAAGCTCTTCGCCGCCATCCGCCTCGCCCGGCTGGCCTGGCCACAGATGGCCGAGCGGCACTGGGGGCGGATCATCAACGTGCTGAACATCGGTGCGAAGGCACCGAAGGCCGGCTCGGCTCCGACGGCGGTGTCGCGGGCGGCGGGCATGGCGTTGACCAAGATCCTGGCCGGCGAAGGAGCGCCCCACAACATCCTGGTGAACGCTCTGCATGTTGGCCTGATCGAGAGCGACCAGTGGGTCCGCCGGCACGCGCAACAGCAGGCCGGCTCAACCTATGACGACTTCCTGGCGGAAATGGGCAAGGGCATCCCCATGGGCCGCGTCGGCACGGCAGAGGAGTTCGCCAACCTCGCCTGCTTCCTGGCATCGGACGCCGCCAGCTACGTCACCGGAACCTCCATCAACGTGGATGGCAATCTGTCGCCGGTGATGTAGCTGTCACCCTTCTCTCTTACCTCTAACATAACGTGTCACTTGGCTTCCTCCCGCTATCGCTTTCGATAATCATTCATCTCGTGCGGCTTGAAGGAGGTGCCTTCCTCCCCCTCCACGACGACCGACCTGATAACGCGATATTCGACCTCACTGCCGCGGTCGGCCTTCGTGCAGGCGGTGTTGCTACCGCATTATGGCTCCTTCGCCGTTGTGCTGGGTGCCTGCGCGGTGTCAGCATGCTTCCTTCCGCATCGCGAGCACCCGGGCGGCACTGTGGTCGCGACCTGGTAGGATTTGCCAGCCCGCATGGCGGGAGTGACGGCGCTTGTCGTGACCCTCACCGCGGCCGCTGTGTGGGTTGGTCCGAAAGTCGTGTCATGCTTTCGAGCTTCCCGATTTTCAGCGCCATCCTGGTCGTCTTTGCCCACCGGATGCGGGGAGCGT
>NZ_VUKA01000021.1 GCF_008386565.1 Teichococcus oryzae
TGGAAGCCCTCGCAAGGCGGCGGCGGCACATGGATGCGCAGGCCCCGATAAGTGGCGGAGAGCGGCTCCCGCCAGACGGGCGACACCGAGGCAAGGTCGTCGCGCGTCAGCGTGCCACCATGCTCCGCCAGGAAGGTGACCATGCGGGCCCCGAGTTCGCCTCGGTACAACACGTCGGCACCGCCCTCCGCCACCTGCCGCAGCGTGGCGGCGAGCATCGGCGCGCGCACCTGATCGCCTGCCCGAAGCGTCGTGTGGAAGGGAAAGGTGGACGAAAAGGCCTCGCCCGTACCCGGAGCGGCCGCGTGGCCCGGGGCGAATTCCGCGACCTCCTCGATCCCGAAGGCGGAAAATTCGAACCCCTGCTCGGCGAGGGCTATCGCAGGCGCCAGCGCCTGACACAGGGGCAAGCGGCCATAAGCCGCGTGCAGCGCGCACCAGCCCGCAAGGTTTCCCGGGCTGGCCACCGCGGCTGGCCCGGAAAGCAGTTGCTCACGGGAGGTGAAGTGCCCGACCGGAAAAGACCGTGGGATCGGCGGTACGAAATCCAGCACCCGGACCCGCGCTTCCGCCGCGACCCACATGGTGGCGAAGCCCATGCCCGCCAAGCCGGACATGTAGGGCTCGACGACGTTCAGTGCCGCGGCCACCGCCACAGCGGCGTCGAAGGCGTTGCCACCTGCCTCCAGGATCTCGCAGCCCGCCTGCGACGCGCGCGGATGTGCGCTCGCCACCATGCCAGTGCCTCGCTGTTCCGGTGCGGGTGCAACAGCCGTCATAACGTCCCCTCTCTGTCGGTCATCTCAACTGCTCGACCGTAAGCCAGAGTTGCCCCTGAGTGGAGGCTATCCAGCGCAGTCTGGACCGCATTCATGCTGATTGACACAATCTCTGGCTGCCCATGGACCGCAAAGGGTGGGAAGCAGTTGGCTTCCGCACCGGAGCAATGCCGTCCCGTTGACAAAGGTCTCGCCGCCATGATGGATCCTCGCCGCCGCAGCCACCGTCCCTTGATCATGGGGCGCAAGGCTGCTGTCGCCACCAACCACCCGGCCGCCACGGAGGCCGGGCTCAGCATGCTGCGTGCGGGCGGCAATGCCGCGGACGCGGCCGCCGCCATCTCCCTGGCGCTGGGTGTGGCTGAGCCACACATGTCCGGACTGGGAGGCGACGGCTTCTACCACATCTGGGCATCCGCCGAGGCGCGATCCGTGGTTTACAACGGCGCGGGCACGGCGCCGGCGGCGGCGGATCCGGCCGGCTTCCCGCAGGGCATGCCGCTGTTCGGCCCTGCCAGTATCAGCACGCCAGGGGCACTGGCCGCTGTGACGGCCATGCACGCTGGCCACGGTGTGCTCCCATGGTCCGTCATCTGCCAGCCTGCCATCAACCTGGCCCGGGATGGCGTACCCGTGACCCACACCTACCGTGCCTTCGCCGGGCTGATGCGCGCGCGGCTGCAAGCAGATCCGACCGCTGCCGTGACCTTCCTGCACGATGGCGAGATTCCGGAGCTGGGTGCGCTGCTGGTGCAGCCTGACCTGGCCTGCACCCTGGAGGAGGTGGCGGCGAATGGAGCGGACTCCTTTTACCGCGGCTCCCTTGCCAGGCGGCTGGCGGCAGGGCTGCGACAAAGCGGTGCGCTGGTGGCCGTTGAGGATCTCGCCGCCTTTGAGCCTGAGGTGCAGCAGCCCCTCAGCATCCGCTACCGCGGCTTCGAGGTGCGGCAGACGCCGCCCAATTCCACCGGCTTCGTCTTGCTTCAGGAGCTGAAGATCGTCGAGCGCTTCGATCTGGCGGCGCTGGGAGAAGGCTCAGCCGAGCTGCTGCACCTGCTGGTCGAAGCCAAAAAGCTGGCCTTTCTGGACCGCGAGCGTCATGCCGGTGACCCGCGGTTCCGCGCCGTTCCGCTGGAGCACCTGCTGTCCGACAGCTACGCCGATGAACTGGCTGGGCGGATCGATCCGAAGCGCGCTGCCAGCATCCCACTGCAGCAACCTGTGCCAACGGACGGCAACACGACCTATTTCTGTGTGGTGGACGGCAATGGCAATGCTGTGTCCGCGATCCAGAGCCTGAACAATGCCTTCGGTTCCGGCACGGTTGCTGCCGGCACGGGCGTGCTGATGAACAACCGCATGAACTGCTGGCATCTGAATATGACGCATCCGAATGCGCTGCAACCTGGCAAACGGGTGCGCCATACCATGAACGCGCCCATGGTGCTGCGGGATGGCAGGCCCTGGGCGGTCTTTGGAACCCCTGGCGCTGACAATCAGGTTCAGGTCAACCTGCAAACGGCGGTCAGCCTGATCGACCTGGGTCTGGATCCCCAGCAGATCGCGGAGGCGCCACGTTGGAGCAGCGACCAGCCTGGCCAGGGGGCGAACTGGCCGCATGGCGGCAGTGACGCACTGACTCTCGAAGCGGGGTTTCCCGAGACCGCCCTCGAGGGCCTGGGAGAGCGTGGACACAACCTGAATATGATCCCCTACCTGGATGGTCCCTGCAGCATTGCCTGCATCCGCATGCTACCTAATGGGGTGCGCATGGCCGGGAGCGACCCGCGCCGCGACGGTTGGGCCGGCGCGCTCTGATTACCTTTATTGCTCCTGGGTGGCGAGCCAGCGCCATCCTGGATGGCGCTGACGGATGAGCAGTGGGCGGCGCTGGAGCCGCTGATTGAAACCTGTCGCCCACACCGCAAGACGCAGCACCATGACCTCCGGCGCACTATGGAGGCGATCGTCTGGCGTTGCCAGAACGGCGCCAAGTGGCGGGACGTGCCCGCCGAGTATGGTTCCTGGTTGGATGGCGGCGCAGACCTTCATTCGCTGGGGCAGGCATGGCGTCTGGGAGCGCTTGCTGAGCCTGGTGCAGGAGAAGGGCCTACGGCTCGATATGGCCTTCCTGGATGGCAGCAACATCCGCGCACATCAGAAGGCTGCCGGTGCGGCCAAAAAGGCGGGTCCTGAGCCCGACGCGATGCGCGTGAGGCTCTTGGCCGCTCTCGTGGTGGCTATGGCAAAGGCGTGCGTGATCGCCGATGGAGGAGGTCGCGCTGCGACGTTCGACCTAGCGCCAGGCCAGGCGCATGAACTGCCAATGGCACGCACCCTGCTCAGCTGCCTGCCGGACTGGCCGCCTCACTCGATCGGCTCAAGGCTGACGGGCCCTAGTCTGAGATGTGCTGCAAGCAAGCTCGCCACTGTCACTTTCCCACGTCGTTCACAGCTGGCGCTGGCAGAGCGAGAGCGGCTTCAGCCAGCACAAGCGTCCTCTGGCTCCCACTTTGACGCACATGATCGTCAGGGTCGGCGTCGCGAGCTCATCATTCGCGTCCTCACCTACAACCCCTTGATTCCCAGATCATCGGCCAAGAAGGTTTCAACGAAGCATGCGCAGTTCACTGGCGCCCTGACCGGAGCCGGCAGCCATTCGTTATTTCAGCCCCCGCGCTATGATGAGGCGTTGCACATCACTCGTGCCCTCATAGATCTGGCAGACGCGCACGTCGCGATAAATGCGCTCGACCTGAAAGTCGGCCAGATAGCCGTAGCCGCCATAGACCTGGATTGCTGCTGAGCATACAAGTTCCGCGGCTTCGGAGGCAAAGAGCTTCGCCATGGAGGCCTCGGTGAGACATGGCAGGCCGGCCTGCCGGAGGGCGGCGGCGTGAAGCACCATCTGCCGGGCCGCCTCGATGCGAGTGGCCATGTCGGCAAGGCGGAAGGCGATTGCCTGATGCTGAATGATGGGCTTGCTGAAGGTGATGCGCTCTTGAGCATAGGCGTGGGCCGCCTCGAACGCCCCGCGCGCCATACCTACGCATTGGGCGGCAATGCCGATGCGGCCGCCCTCAAGATTGGATAGCGCAATCTTCAGCCCCTCGCCCTCTGCACCGAGCCGCAGATCTGCCGGAATGCGCATGTCGTTGAAGGCAAGCTGGCAGGTGTCCGAGGAATGCTGACCGAGCTTCTGCTCGATGTGGACCACCTCGTAACCAGGGGTATCAGTGGGCACAATGAAGGCGGAAATCCCTTTCTTGCCCGCATCCGGATCGGTGACCGCGAACACAATCATCAGGTTGCCGTTCTTGCCCGAGGTGATGAACTGCTTGGAACCGGAAAGGATGTAATAGTCACCATCGCGGCGCGCGCGGGTCCGGAGGTTCGCTGCGTCCGAACCCGCCTGCGGCTCGGTGAGGGCGAAGCCGCCGACCCACGCACCTGAAGCGAGCACCGGCAGAAAGCGTTCGCGCTGTTCCGCGGTGCCGAACTGCAGGATCGGGATGCAGACCAGGGAGCAATGCACGCTCACGATGGTGGAGCAGGCCCCATCCGCTGCTGCAATTTCCTCCACTGCGAGGGCATAGGCGACCAGGTCAGTTTCAGAGCCGCCATAACGCTCCGGCACCAACATGCCGAGAAAGCCGAGGCTACCCATTTCCGCGAGTTCTTCGCGGGGAAAGCGGTGCTCCCGGTCGCGGGCGGCGGCGCCCGGGGCAAGGCGATCCTGCGCGAAAGCGCGCACAGCCTTGCGGATCTCGGCTTGGGTCTCGGTGAGGATCATGGGCAGGTTTCTCCGGAATCATCGTTGTTGTTCATCGCGTCAGCCATAGAGTTCCGACCATCATGTCCAGCGTGCCCGGAGCTTTCATGGACTGGCGACAGGCGCCTGGCACAAGGAGGACCATCGGACAGCGAAGAGGCTCCCCGAGCAAGCCAAGACACCTCGACGGCAGAGTAGCTTGCACCTCAACCACGCCACTTGGTGACGTTCGCCGCCGCCGATCCCTATGCATCTCATGCGGTTTCGAGGGATTGCCTCGTCACCTTCTGCCGGCTCCTGCCTCGGCACAGCGTTGCGGGGGCGCTGCCTTCTGTCCCGCTCGCAGGATGTCCGTGGCCTGATGCCCTTCCTCCACCCCATCGATCAGGAACACCTCGCCCCGCGCATTGCACCGCCGCAGCGGCAGCAGCGCCTGGTAAGCCGGAGAGCCATACCAGGACCGGGCGGCGGCCCGGTCCGGAAAGGCGATGACGATCAGGTCGCTCCCACCGCTGCCTTCGAGCACCTCACATGGGCCACCATGGATCAGAAAGCGGCCCCCAAAGGGCGCCAGCGTGGCATCGATGCCTTCCAGATAGGTGACAATATCAGCCCCCATCCTCACGTCGTGCAGCAGGCCAATGGCGTAGCAGGTCATGGCATAATCCTTCCTTCCGGCTCAGGCCATTGCCGGAGCAGGCCGCGCCCCGGCTTCCAGCCAGGCCAGCAGGGCCACCGCGCCGGCCTGGCCAAGCAGGAACAGCCAACCCGGCAGGCTGGGCGACACCAGCCCCAGCATTGGCAGCAGCACGCTCCCCATGGCCCAGAGCGCATTGCCGGCCACCACCAGGCCCAGGCCCCAGCGCGGAACGGCGGGCCGGCAGGCCAGCCACGCCATGAAGGCCGCGATCAGCAGCAGCGCCAGCCCGGCCCCACCCAGCAACGTGGGCGGCAGGGCCATCCAGCGGCCCAGCGGGACAGGAGCGGCCAGCAGCGCGGCCCCCATGACGGCGCAGCTCAGCGCGTCGAGGCCCAGCAGGGTATGCAGGGGCAGGCGGAAAGTCGGATGGCGCATGGCGCGGTCCTCGCGGATCAGCGGCACCGCGGGATGCGGGCCGGTGCGGCGAGGCTGGACCCTGCCCCGGCAACCGGTCGATGACCTCGCAGGTCATTGTTCCTTGCCCGGGAGGCTGGCTAGGCTCCGGCCATGATGAACACGGAGCGGCCTACGGCTGGCACCCTGCTGCGGCACTGGCGGCGGCAAAAACGGCTGAGCCAGATGGCCCTGGCGCTGGAGGCCGGGATCTCGCAGCGGCATCTGAGTTGCCTGGAGGGCGGACGTGCCCTGCCCAGCCGGGCAATGGTGCTGCATCTGACGGAGCAGCTCCGCGTGCCGCTGCGCGAGCGCAACGCCATCCTGGCGGCGGCGGGCTTCGCGCCATTCTTCCGCGAGCGCCCGTTGCAGGCGCCGGAACTGGCGGCGGCGCGGCAGGCCATGGAGCGCATCCTGCACGGGCACAGCCCGCACCCGGCCCTGGCGGTGGACCGGCACTGGAACCTGATCTCGGCCAATGAGGCGGTCTTCGCGCTGCTGGGCGGGTTGTCAGGCCCGCTGATGCAGCCGCCGGTCAATGTGCTGCGCCTCAGCCTGCATCCGGAGGGGCTGGCGCCGCGCATCCTGAACTTCGCCGAATGGCGTGCCCACCTCCTGGCGCGGCTGACGCATGAGGTGCAGGCCAGCGCCGATGCGGTGCTGCTGCGGCTGCTGGAGGAGCTGAAGGCCTATCCCTTGCCGCCCCAGGCGCGCGGGACCCGCGCGGCGCCCCTCGACGAGGCCAGCATCGCCGTACCGCTACGGCTAGCAGGCGCCGAGGGGCCGCTCAGCTTCCTCAGCACCACGACGGTGTTCGGCACGGCGGTGGATGTCACCCTGGCCGAGGTGACGATCGAGACCTTCTTCCCAGCCGATGACACAACCGCCCTGGCAATGCCGAGGCTGTTGGGGCGTCGCGGGGAGTGAACTCCGACAACTCCGGCCTCCTCAAATCACGCGACCTGCTGTTGGGCCATCTTGACCACACTTATGCTGGACGGCGTGCTCTACCGTCTGTCGGCCTTGGAGAACGGGCAGAGGTATACAAACTGCGACTACCGGTTGAGCCGAAGACCCCTCGAAACGGTCAGCGTTCACCGGATCGGCCCGGCCTCTCTGAGAAGGCTAGCAAGACACTCCATCCCAAATAGGTAAGCAAGGAGATAGGGGACCACCCCTACTACCCGCATATCCCTATTGCCCTCTTTCTCCCACTATGTCCCTATCCGCCAAGTGGGGGCTATGGGGATAGCTGTTTTCTAAGGGGATAGATGGATATGGGGAATATCTTAACGGTCGCCTCAGGCAAGGGCGGCTGTGCCAAGACAACCACCGTGATGATCCTAGCGGCCAATCTGGCGGCCCAGGGCTTCAAGGTGGCCGTGGTCGACGCGGACCGGAACCAGAGCTTCGCCGGATGGCATGCCGCGGCCTATGAGGGTCCTCCCCTCACCTGCCGCAGTGAAGTGGACCACATTAAGGTCGTCGACCTCGCGGCGGAGCTGGCAGAGGACCACGACGTGGTCCTGGTGGATACTGCTGGCTTTGAGAACCTGACCGCCGCCTCCGCCATCGGCATGGCTGACCACGTCCTCATCCCCTGCATGCCCGACCGCGGCAGTGTCCTGGAGACGATGCGGACTAGCCAGCAGGTTGGTAGCCTCTCTAAGGCTGCTAGGAGGTCTATCCCTTATAGTGTCGTTCTTACCCGTTGGAAGCCGCGGGGCCTCTCAGAGCGTGCCACGTTGGAGAGCCTTCAGGAGGAAAAGATCAGTCCCCTTCAGCAGTCCTTCGGAGACCTAGCCGACTTCGCAAAGATGTCCTTCAGCGGCATGGTGCCGATCTCCGGCAAAGTGGGGCAGCAGGCCTCTAGCCTAATAGCGGAGCTAGTCGCCAAGGGGGCTATCCCCAATACTCCCGCTAGGGGTGTAGCTGCATGAGCAACTTCAAGCCCAAGCGTGTGAGCGGCGCAGATCTGGCGGCGCAGATCTCCGACGCCACCCGGAACACGCCTGCCGCAGTCGTCACCCACATCCGCCCTGAACCGCCGCCTGCGTCTCCTGTGGTCGAGGCTGCCAACACACAGGTCAACTTCAAGGTCACGGCAGCCTTCGCTGACCTAATTGCGGAGGAGGCCACCAAGGCGGGCAGCACACGGCGTTTCTTCGCCCGTCTCATGCGGGACGCAGGTTATGCAGTTCCAGAAGCGGACGTAAACCCGCCGGAGGGCCGGCGTAGGGGGCGTAAGGGGGGATAGCCCGGAAGGGGCATAGGCGGCTATGTGGGTATCCCCATATCGGGAAACCCGTGCATGGAGTCGGGTGAGCCAGCTGTGCCTTCTTGCGAGGGAGATGGCTCACTAGCCCACAAGCGAGGTGTGGCCTCTTGCAAGCAAACTAATATCCGCACATCTCGTGAGCCTTCGGGAAGGTGCCCTACTTCTACCGCTTGCAGCTGGATGGCTCCTGCGGCTCCCCCGCAGCGACAGCGGAGCATTTTAGCATTCCTTGGAAATGGTCCGGGAGATTGGCGGCCGGAGCATATCCGGCCATTCCACGAGGAAGCGCGGATTGCCGAGGCTGAAGAGCGCTGGGATAAAGCAAGCAGCGAGGGGCAGTGTCCATGGGCGAGTTCGCGATCCAGTATCTCGGTGAGAGCCCTATCTATCCAGGGCATCCGATCACGATCAGCCTCCTCATCATGCATCGGTTTTCGGACCTCGGGGCAGCGAAGCAAACAGCGGAGAACGGCTTTGCCTCGGCGCTGGCCACGCCAGACATCCCGGGAGCGGGCAGCGAGATCGCCTACGCCCTGAACCTCCTGGAGCGTCTGGCGGAAGGACGCTTCTCCCTCGCGGACGCCTTTGAGACTGCGTCCATCCGCTGGAAGGAGAACCCCCTGAACGTGCCCGCGGACACGATCATGGCCGGGCAGGAACAAGCCAAGCGCCTGTGTGACAGCTTCATCGCGCAGGCTATGGAATGGCTTCCCTAAGGGCTAACCCTGCTACCGATCAGCCTTTCACCTCGCGCGTGCCGAATATGCCGAGGCCGGAGCAGGCACGCATCTCATCAAGCTCGCGCTGCGCCCGCAGCCGGAGCCGCCTCAGCGATCTGACCTCCTGCAGCACTGCCCAGAGCGGAAGCTCAACTGTCTCAAACTGCACCCAGGACGGGCCCAGCTCTCTGGCGGCAGGGCAGCTAGCAAGCGGTTGTACGGAACGGTGGAAGGAGGATCGGAGAGGGGTGCAAGAAGCTCCAATGATGATCACTGTCGGCAATCGCATTCTGAACAAGTCGTAAGCGAATGGCCGCATCATCCCTCTGGAGGTCACCGTGGAGGCCATGGGCATCTTGCCCACACTTGCCGCACAGGCGTTCGGAGCCTAGGCGCCCTTTGATTAAAAGCCGCCCCGGCTCTGCCGAACCGGGGCGGTGAGGGGAGGGTACGAAGAGAAGTCCAAGCTGGATACAGGTAGTAACCTCTATTAAATGCGCCTCTTATGGTTGTGGTTTCACAGAAAATGCAGCTTTTAATGAAGCCTATTAAGGTACCCATCTGGCGGTTTCCGCGCCGGCCTCACTCGCACGAAGGCGCTGAGGCCTCGTCTTGCTACTGCTCGCCCCGACATTGTCGGGCTGGGCTTTCCGCTACCGGCCAAGCAGCCTGAAAGAACCGTCCAGGCTCAAAAATCCGCAGAGCACCGCTACCTTAAGCTGTTCAGATCAGGGGTTAACATCTCAAGGTTGTGTGATTATGTTGGGTGCTCCATCGCGCTTCTGCGCAGATGCCAGGAGAAAGCTACGGACATGGATAAGGTGGAGATGGTCCTGGTTACCCTGAGTGGCTTTCTGGCTTCTTGGAGCTTCACCATCCTGTGGTGACTGGGCTCATTGGAGCCTCTGCTGCTGCTGCTGGCATGTCCAGCAGACTGACTTGTCCTCGCTAGCGGAACAGCCGAAACTGCCCCGCCCCTGCCGCGCCAGGGGCGGTTTCGCGGACAAGCCGCCAGACGACTTAGCCCGGCGGCATAAAGCCTCACCATCCGGTCTGGTTTCGGTGGATCACCGAAGGTGGCTGGCGCGGCTCAGACGCCTCAGCATAGGAGCCTACAAGGGTAGCTCTTCCGCCCACGATGCCGAGATGGGTCGACGCGGAACCATGAAAGGCTGCGGCAAAGCCTTGCTGGGCGCAGCTGAGCCAGCTTCCAAGACCTCTTTCAGGCTGGTGAAGGCCGGCGAGGTTCAGCCAAAGACGATATCGCCCGCGCGCACGCCACGCACGCCCTCGAGCAGGATCTCGCCGGTTTCGTAGACGGCCGGGAAGCTGAGCAACAGGCCCCTGGCGGCCTCAGCCAGGTCAGCCGAGGCGATGAAGTAGCCGCTGAGATCGATCTTGTGGTGCCGGACTGACAAACGCGGATGACGTCGTGGCAGCACTGGAGGCCCGACTGCTGGGGCAGCAGTCTGAACCCTCACCCCCAGACATAGTCGTTGGTGGCGAGGCTGGTGACGTTGTCGATGGTGAGGTGGGTGACGCTGCCATCGGCGGCGCGGATCGACCAGTCGTCGCCCTGGTGGGTCAGGGTGGCGCCCTTGCCGAAGCCCTTCAGCAGCAGCGTGTCGCCGCCGGCGCGGCCGGCGCCCTGGAAGTCGGTGATGACATCGTGGCCCAGGCCCTTGGTGATGACAAAGGTGTCGTTTCCGCCGCCGCCGGTCAGCACGTCATCGCCGCCGCGGCCGTCGAGGACGTTGGGCGCGTCATTGCCGGTGATCCGGTTGGCCAGCGCGTTGCCGGTCGCCGTGGTCCAGGAGGCGCCGGTGATGACGAGGTTCTCGACCTGGTCCGGCAGGGTGTAGCTGGTCAGCCAGGTCTGCACCGTGTCGATGCCCTGGCCGGCATATTCGACCACCTTGTCATTGGCCGCGTAGACCACATAGGTGTCGTCGCCGGCGCCGCCCTTCAGGGTGTCGCCGCCGCCATTGCCCTTGAAGCCGTCGCGGCCGGCGCTGCCGGTCAGCGTCTCGGCCTTGGCCGTGCCATAGAGCCACTTCGTCGGCGCGCCGCTGCCCGGCAGCACAGCCGGCGTTTCGGCGGCCGGCGGCAGCACCGGCGCCGCGGCGATCGGCGCCTTGATGTTGACCAGCGAAAAGTCGTCCGCCGCGAGGCTGCCCAGCTTGACGCCGAGCAGGGTCAGGCTCTGCCCGTCGCCGAGGTTGATCACCGTGTCCGCGCCGGATTGCCGGGCGGCCGCCTTCACGGCGGCGAAATCCTTGAGGGCGAAGCCGTCGAGCCTGACCACATCGCCCAGGCCGGCACCGCCCCTGAAATCGGTGATGGTGTCGTTGCCCTCGCCGCGGGCGATGACAAAGATGTCGTTGCCGGCGCCGCCGGTCAGCAGGTCGTTGCCGCCCTTGCCGTTCAGCTGGTTCGGGCTGGCATTGCCGATGATGATGTTGGCCTGGGCGTTGCCGGTGCCGTTCGACCAGCCCGCCCCGGTGAAAGTCAGGTTCTCGACATGCTCGGGCAGGGTGTAGCTGGACAGCCAGGTCTGCACGGTGTCGATGCCCTGGCCGGCGGCCTCGATGACCTTGTCACTGGCGCCGAACACCACATAGGTGTCGTCGCCCTTGCCGCCGCGCAGGGTGTCACCGCCGCCACTGGACTGATGCCAGTCATTGCTGCTGCCGCCGACCCAGTTCTTGCCGCCCCAGGACTGGAAGTCCCAGGCGCCGCTGGCCTTGGCCACCAGGCCGTCAGTGGCTGGGCTGGAAGGCTCCGGCACCACCGGGGGCCTGGCGCCGCCCCCGTCCGGGAGTTCGACGGTGCTGGGGCCGGAGAAGTACTTCTTGTAGGCCGCGCCGGTGGTGGGGTCGCTGTTGTCGGACAGCTTGCCCGGATAATCCACATTGGAGTCCCAGTAGGATTGCAGCACGACGTCGTGGCTGTCGAACCAGGCCTTGGCGAGCTTCACGAACTCGGCCGAATAGTCGCCCTGCACGCCCCACTCGGAATAGGAGGTCGGCTTGCCATGCGCCTTGGCGAAGTTCTCCAGCCATTGCAGGCCATAGACGTCGTCGCGGATGGCGGCGAAGCCCTTGGCGGCGTCGTAGCCGTGCCATTGCGGCTTGTAGTAGAAATCCATGCCGATGATGTCGACCACGTCGTCACCGGGATAGATCGTCGCCGGATCGAGCCCGCCGCTGGTCTGCGACACGTTCCACTCGAAGACAAAGCGGTCGGACACGTCGCGGAAGGTTTCGACGAATTCGCGGAAGGCGCCCTTGAAGGCCTCTTCCTTGCCGATGGCGTTCCAGAAGAACCAGTCGCCATTCGCCTCCCAGCCGGTGCGGACATAGATCTTCTCGGTGCCCGGCGTGCCGTTCAGGATCGTCAGCGCGACCTGCTCGTAATACTTGTTGTAGTCGCCCTTGGCGGCATTCCACAGATTGCCTTCCTTGGAGATGATCGGCACCGACCAGTGCAGGTCGCGCCCCAGATCCTTCCACAGGCTGTTGACGCTCCACTTGGCACTGCTGACGTAGTCGTTCCAGCTCTGGAAGCCGACCACCGCATGCACGAAATCCACCTCGCGGCCGAGCCACGTCTCGAAGCTGTGGACGTGGCTCTTGTTGTTGTCGATGTAGACGCCGAGAGCGGTCATGGGGGGCTCACTTTGGAGGATCACAGCCCCTGCGGGGCTGATCACTCAAAAGTGAGTGATAATGGTCAAGAAAGGGTTAAGACGGCGCGGATCGCGTCAAACCCTCGCGCAGGGCTGACATGAGCTTGGACGGGGCTGTGCAGACGTGGGCGTGTTCAGCAACCGCTAACAAAACCACTCTGGCTACAGCCGCACGGGATCTGGGTCTGAAGGGCATAGAAGATTTTGCGGATTGGCGCGCTGTGGGCAGTTCGGGGACACGTCCCCAGCCGGGCTTCCTTATTGCAGCTGGCCTTGAAAGCGCGCAGGCGCGCCTCGCGCCCTACTCACCCTGGCAGAACTACTCGGCCTACTCGAACTCGGCATCGACGCCGCTACCGAGCCTGCCTGAGGATCTTTCAGGAGAAGCTCCTGTAACTCACTGCGGCTCCCCCTGCCCTGCGGCTCGCACTACCATGGTCAGTGGCCTTGAAGGGTCCAAAGTAAGTGGTTCACGCAAAAAGCCGTCCGCATCACTCGCCATGCTGTATGGTTGGTGCTCAGGAATAAAGGCCTGCCGAGTGACGATCCGGCTAAGAGATTGGCATCCGAGAAGGCACACGATATTACGTGCGATAAAGAAATTAAGTGTTTAAAATCAGTATACTATCAATGCCAAACTTCAGGAATACCGGATATCCGCAGGGCCTGACCTGTGGATATCCGGTGTCCCGGCGTTATAGATATCCGAAAATCCGGATATTCATTTATCCGGAACTCCTGAATTCCCGTTATCCGATTTTTCTGGGTAGCTTCCGCAGATCGACAAAGTCGGCATCCGAGACCGGATATCCCGCATCGCGTAAGATCTCCAAGAGCAGCTTGGATGCCGAGATGCCACGTTTCGCTGCACGGATCCGCATCTCCATGCGAACTGGTTCGGGCATTAAGAACTCCGCATTCACTACCTTGGAGCGTGTTGCCTTACCCGGCGTGCGCTTCGGAACAACCTCCTCGATGAGCGGTTGCAGGCGAGCCTTGATTTCGTCATCGCCAATGTCAGGAAGTGCGGGGGCTGGACGCTTGCTCATTGGGCATCAATCGGCAGGAGGCTCATGACCTCGTCGGTCAGAGCTGAGACGTTGGCGGCAGCTCCGCCTTCAGGGTCGATCTCAGATGGTGACTGGCCGGTATAGGTCATCATTTTGAATGCCGCCCGCTCCACCAATTCGCAGGTCATTAGCGGCAAACCCTTCGCCAGGAACTGCTTCCGGCTGTGATCAGCAACCCGCTGCCGCAAAACGGGTGTCCTTGTGAGAATGACTTTGGTCGGAATATCCCGGCCAGTCAGATCGGCCGCCTTGGCCACCACATCCAGAGTCTTCATCGCCTCGACGACATCAAATAGGCTCGGCTGCGCGGGAACCAGAACCAAGTCAGCCTTGCCGCAGGCATACAACATCGCCTGGTTAGAACTGCCCTCTAGGTCGATGAGGACTACCTTCGCCCGAAGCGTGGCATCTCGAATAGCCGGCAATATAGTGTCCACAGTGGCGATCTCGCCGCGGACTCCGTGCGGCCGCCCCTTACGAACTGCCTCGTAAAGCGTCCGGTTAGGGTCGGCATCGATGCACTCGACTGCGCATTCTTCCGGATTTCCGGATTTCCGGATTCCTGGCATTCCGGATAACCTTCGAGCCATCTCTATGGCTAGGCAGTAGGTGAGGGTGGTCTTACCCACCCCGCCTTTGGTGCTGGCAAGTGCCAGAATCGGCGCGGTTTTCATGCGTGAAGCATCCGACAGACTTAATCTCCTGACAACCGGCTTTCCGGAACTAGGGATATCCTGGCCTCCGGATATCCGGAACTCCTCTAAAACACTGTTAGAAAATAATGCTTTGCAGGCGCCAGCTTCACGCTAGCCTGAGGATGAAAGGGTGGTTACCCTGGCCGCCACAATTTGGAGATCCGCAGAGAAGCAGAACCCAGAAACGAAAAAGCCCTCACGGCGCCAACCGTAAGAGCTTTCCGTCACCGCCGAGAGGCGGGCGCGAGAACCAAATTCTACGCTCGCATCCTGCCTCACCAAGCCTCCTTTCGCAAGCGCCAACTTGCGGAAATGCCTGAGGCTTGTCCGGCGGCTGACGGTCCAATCCACAAGGACCGATTGATGTCGTTCGACCGCAATGCTTTCGCGCGGGCTGTCTGGCTCGCCTACACCACCCGTGAGCTGACCCTCAGGGGCCAGCGCCTGACGGCCACGGGCTATCTCCTGGCCCGTGTCATGCTGCGCCGTGCTCGGAAAGGCACCGGCCAGCTCTGGCCGTCCCGCTGCACCCTGGCGCTGGATCTCGGCATCTCCGAAAAGACGGTGACCCGCCAGCACGCCATTCTGCGTGATCTGGGCCTCCTGGTTTGGCAGACGCGCCAGACCCGGCGCTGCCGGAAGGACACCAACCTTTATGCCCTCCTGTCTCCCGAGCCAGAAAACAAAGAAGAATCAATCTGTGATTCTTCCGGGGACAATTTGTCCCTTGGAGGCCGGGCGGCGCTTGCGCGGCTGGCGCAACTCTGTGGTGGCAGCCCCGGAGATCTGCTGTCCTGGCTGACTTCGGATCAGAAAGGTGAGGGGGCCCTGGCTCCAGGCGCCGGCTGAGGCGGTGGGCTGCCTTGCGATGGGAGGAGGGTGCGCCGGAGGGCTGGACCATGGAAACGAAGGACGACGCGGCGGCCGAACTCTGTCTCAGCGGGGCTGCGGCCTTGGGCCTGATGCCATGAGCCATGCTTCGCAGACCCGGCGAGGGAAGGGGGGCCTGACGCTGCGCCGCCGTGTGGCCAGCCTGCTGCGCCTAGCCAGCGGCGACCTCCAAGACGCGCAACAACTCTCTAAGACAGGTTCGCGCAACGCAGCCGGCCTGATGCGCGCGGCGATCGAGCGGATGATCGCCGCGGTGTTAGCCAGCAAGCGCGGCGAGGCGGCGGCAGGCGGCGAGGCGGCCAGCGCCGTCATCGACCCGCGCCACCCGCTGAAGCCCCGCCTGCAAGCTGGAAGCAGTCCTGCCGGTGCGGGAGCCGCTGCGCAGGGATGGCAGCCTGGCGCCACCCTCCGAGGACGCCCTCTCGCCCCCCGCTGCTGCTGCAGGCTGGGGCCGTGCTCCACCAGCTTTGTGCCGCCTTTGGCGTGGATCGGGCAGGCGAGGAACCCGCGGCCGCAGCCGCAAGCCCCGGCGCCGCCTCCACCGGCCAAGCCGCCGCCGCGTCCGCCGCCCCTGCGGGTTGTTGCCGCAAAGCCGGCACCCGCTGCCAAAGGCCAGGGAAGGGGGCGCAGAGCCGCGACACCGCCGGCATCCTCTCTTGCGCCGACGCGCGGTCTATCGGTGTCAAAGGCACCTGCGGTTCTGGCCGGCCTGACCTCCAGCGCCTTCTGGACGCTGATGGATCGCTGGCAGATGTCGGATGAACCAGCGCTGGAGTTGCTGGGCCATGGCGGTGGGCTGACCCGGAAGAAAACGCGGCCGCGCTTCAAGCTGACCCCGGCCGAGGCGGAGACATTGCAGCTGCTCCAGGGTCTCGACGCCAGCCTGACCCGCCTGGCGCAGAGATCCCGCGAAGTGGCTCCGCCAGCCGCTCAAGCCGGCCCCGTTCCAGGGCACCCGGCCGCTCGACTGGATGCTGCGGCATCCGGGGCAGGGGGCGCAGGACCTAGCGCAGCATCTGTTGCAATCGGCCCTGCGGGCGTCCCTGAAGGGCGGGGCCGGTGACCCATCGCAACCTCCGGGCTGGCATCCAGCCGCGCTTCAGGGGCCGCCAACGAAGCTGGCCCGGCAGCGTTGAAGCGATGCAGCCCCGAGGAGAAGCCGAAGGTCATGTTCACGCTTGAAATTGGCGGCCAGCCCATCGCCGTCATCGATGCCGAGGAGGCGGAGGCGCGCCACATCGTCGAGAATGAGGGGTTCCGCGCGGATCTCCAGCGCCTGCAGACGGACGGAAAGCCGCTCTGGGACGGCCAGGCCCCTCTCAACCTCCGGCCAGCGACCGAGGACGAGATGGCGGCCTTCGATGACAGTGACGATATTCTGGAAGGGGTGGATCCGGGCGATGAGGATGATGCTGCTCCGGAAGAGGACGATGAGGAGGAGATGGAAGTGGTGTTCCTGGTCCCGCTGGATGATGGGGATGACGAAGACTGAGGGGCAGCCGGCCGGGCTGCCTCCGCACACCAGCAGATCATCCCCTCAGCGAGCCTGAAGGAACCGTCAGGACCACGCCACACCATCAGGCCACGCGGAAGCCGATCCACACCTTGGAGGTTGGATCCTCAGGCAGCGAGGAGAAGCCTGGCATGATCATGGGTTCGAGCGGCGGCTCCATGCCGGATCACGACGAGCACAGCCAGTCCGACCGCCAGGAGTGGCGGCTGGTCCTGGGGCTGCTGCTGTTGTGGTGCGGAATGGTTGCCCTCGGCGTGGTGCTGGCCGGCTCCATCGGGCAGTGAGAGGCCGGGCAGGACGCCGATCCGCCCGCTGATAGCAAGCGGTGATGCTGCCCAAGGGAGCGTGGAGGCCCTGGCGGCCGCTGTCGGCACTGGTGAGTTCGGTGTGGCAGGCAGCCTTGGAACCCCTCAGGCCGGAGCGACAATCAGGCAGTGCGGCGCCTCACAAAACCATCCGGTAAGCGTCGGTTATCGGGTGACATAAAAGGTTGGTGGGCGGCACTTCTGGATGGAGAACCCCACATCCGCCTGGCGGAGGGAACGCTGTTGAACGGCTATTCACCACGGGCGATACATCGGCATTGCCGCTTGCTGGACGCCAAGCGCTCAGAAGGAGAAGCGACGTCACGCCCTGTGCTTCCTCTGACTAAAAAGCGGACTCGGAGCTCCTGATCGAAATGGCGGGACGGGCTGGCGGCCTCGGGAACTTCTACCTAGACGAGAGATGCGTCGCTGATCCACCATATCGCGGGAATTGATGAGGCGGACGAGCAGGCCCATGGATACTGACGGCAACGGGCAGGAACGCTGGGATGAACGCCGCGAGAAGCGCCATCCTCTGATCAAGATGGCGCGGATCACCTTCGACGCCGTGGTGCTTGACGGTGTGGTGCTGAACATCTCCAGCAGTGGGGCGCGGATCTATCTTCCGGTGAAGGCTGCGGTGCCCGAACAGGTGCTGCTGCACCTGCCCGACGGTGTGACCCACCCTGCACGCCTTCGCTGGCAGCATGTTGACGAAATTGGCCTCGAATTCATCCCGGTTGTCGCGCCCGGCAAAGCCCGCCATGAGCACGCATGGGCAGCCTGTCGGGCAGCGCGTGATGCGGATCTGACGGAGGTTGTCCGGCTTCTGCAGGCCGGCGAATTCTTCAACGACGACGCGTTGCGCCAGGCTGCGCTGGAGGCTGAAGCGGCCTATGTGCGCCTCATCATTGCGCTGCGGCGGCACGTGCTCATTTCGCCGGCCCTCTCTGCCAAGGACTGACTTCCTCCTGAGGCGGCCAGCTCGACCCACCGTCAGCGGCGGCAGGTGGCATGGCAGCAGAGCGGCTAGAGCCCGAATTGGTCGAAAGCGGATATGTGGCTTCAGGCCCTCCACCGCCGGACCCGGCCCAATTCGGTCACCGGCTGCTTCGCGCAGCCTGACCTAAAGCGAACGTTCGGCCGTGAACGAGCTACGTGTACCGCCTATCGAGCGGTTATCTGGCTTGCCGCATTCCATCAGACGGCTCAGGAGGCTGGAGGTATCGGCAGTAGGGGTTCCGGGAAAAATCTCTCTGTCGTCAAGTGGGATAGCTTGTCTGGATTTCTGACAATGTAGATCGCAGCGATCCCGTCCTCGCGGATGTCGAGCGCTGTCGTCTGAAGTACGCCGCCTCGATCGAGGCTGACATAGCCTGGTAGGCCGTCGATGGTGACGACGCGAAGCAGCGTCGGCAGCACGGAAGCCTTGCGACGTTGACCGGCGAAGAGGCGCAGGGCCCGCTCGATGCCGTGGATAGCATTGCGGAAGGCAAGCACCTTGCCGCCGCCATCGGTATGGATCTCGACATTTCTTGCCAGCAGCGCGGACAGGGCCGCAACGTCCCCGTCGCGTGCGGCGACGAAGAAGGCGCGGGTGATCCGCTCCGCATGCACCGGTTCGATACTGAAGCGGGGACGCGCGACCCGTACGTGCTGGCGGACCGCGGCCGGCTCGCGGTCGAGGGTGACGGCCACCTCCGACAGCGGCACGTCGAAGACGTCGTGCAGGAGGAAGGCCGCTCGCTCCAGAGGCGATAAACGCTCCAGGGCCAGCATCAGCGTGACCGTAACGTCGTCCGCGACCGTCTCCTCCGGTTCCATGGATCCGACCAGGGGATCGGGCAGCCAGGGTCCGACATAGGTTTCCCGCCGAGCCCGTGCCAAGCGGCGTCGGTCGAGGCAAAGACGCGTGACGATGCGGGTGAGATAGGCGGGAGGCGAATCGATGCCACCCCCGACCCTAACCCACCGCAGCCATGCGTCCTGCACCACATCCTCCGCCTCGGTGAGCGAGCCTGTCATTCGGTAGGCCAATCGAGCCAGGCGCTTGCGCTCTGCCTCGAAGGCGGTGGTCCGCTGATCGCCCATCGCTTCCATCCGCACCATTTCCTCGCCGGCCATATCCGCTGTCCCGATCACTCGCGCAGCCCGATCCCAAGGACAAGACGATCGAGCGTGCCCGGATGTGACATCGGCGGTGTCAGGCGGAGATGCTGGGCGGCATGTCACACCCCGACCGGCCGGCTCGTCATGGCTTCGAGCGTCGATCTCCGGCGTTCCAAGCATAGAGGTTCGGCATGAGCGAGAACAAAAGGCTGGTCTGGCACGAGGTGGCGCCGCAGGGTGCGAAGACGCTCTTCGGCATCCACCACTACATCACCGCAGGCACCGACCTACCCCACGAACTGATCCACCTCGTCTTCCTCCGCGTGTCGCAGATCAACGGCTGCGCACACTGCATCGACCTGCACACCCGGGACTTCCTCAAAACGATGCCGTTTGAGAAGGTCGCCTTGGTTCCGGTCTGGGCCGAGGTGCCCCACCTGTTCTCTGACCAGTACCGTGCCGCGCTCGCCTGGGCGGAGGAAGTCACGCTCGTCAGCGAGACGCACGCTTCCGACGCAGCTTATGCGGCTGCGAGCGCGGCCTTCGTGGCGAAGGATCTCGTGGACCTCACGATCACCATTGCGGCAATGAACGCATTCAACCGGCTCGGCGCGCCCTTTCGGCTCCCGGTCAGGGCAAAAGCCTGATCCGCTTCTTTGCCTCGTCAGGGGTGGCATCCACGCTGCCGCCCCGCTTCCAATCCTTCAGTCCATACCGCACATCCGGTCACGCAGAAGGGTCCAGTGTCCGCTGCGAGGCCGCTCAGACCTGAAAGTCAACAGTCAGCATCCCACCGATCTGGACCATTGGCAGTCGGAGGCACATGTCCGCTTTGCCAAAGCTGATTGGTCACTCAGATGTCTGAGAAGGGCGCGAAGCTGCCGATCCCCCTGAACTTCACCTGCTAGTGCTGCGTACCGCGGATCGCGAACAAGGGGCCGGCCCGAACCACACGAGAGGCGTTGATTGCGGCAGGCGCGCGGGACGGCCCACGGCGAGGGCCCGCAGAGCGCCCGCCATCAGGAACTCACGCGCCGAGGCCACGCCCGCCAGGGTACCCTGCACCTCGCCCCTCACCGTCGCCAGCACGACCGGTGTCAGGCCACGATAGGTTACCTGTGCGATGTCCAGCCTCTCGCGCACCTTCAGCGCCCCTGGCCGCGCCCGCGCCGCCGCCGCCAGCGTCGCGTTTTCCACCGTGACCGTCTGCCCCCAGCGCGCTGTCAGCCTTTCCGCCAGGACCCCGCGCCAGGGTGCCCAGGCCGCCACCCGGCGGATAGGGCACGATCCGCACCGGCTTCGCAGGCCAGTTCTGCGCGCGCGCATTCTCTTTGGGCAGGATTACCTGTTCAGGGAGTAGCGCGACGCGGAAAGAGACGTTTCTGGCGCCCTGATCCGGAACTCGCTAGGTTGCTAATATTTCGAAATTCGGAGCAATGCTTGCCGGACGATCGCGAAGAGCCGTCAACCCTCGCCTCCCGCGTCCATGCGCGACTGCGGGAGGATGTAATCTCCGGCGCGCTGCCGCCTGGATCGAAGCTGACCCTGGAGGGGTTGCGCGGCCGCTATAAGGTCGGCATGACGCCGTTGCGAGAAGCGCTCTACCGCCTGTCAACCACGTTGCTGGTGGAGGCGCATGACCAGCGCGGCTTCCGCGTCGCCGCCCTTAACTTGGCCCATTTCGAACAGGTGGTGAGCGCGCGGGAACGACTGGAAACACTGATGCTGGAAGATTCGATACGCGCAGGCGACGCTACCTGGTCCCTGCGCGTCGCGGAATCGCACAGAGCGCTAGACACGCTGACCATGTATGAGGGGCAGGGTTCCGACATGTTGAATCCGGCTTGGCGGCTAGCGCACCACCAGTTCCACTACGAGACGCTGTCGGGCAGCCGGCACTTTATCCAGGACCTGTTCCACGCCATCCTGTGGGACCATTCTAGCCGCTACCGCAACATCCTGCGGCCGCCGCCGCTGGATGAAACGGTGCTGAAATCCGACCATGCCAAGCTCGCGGAAGCCGTTCTGGCACGGGATGTGGAAATGGCGGTGCTGATCCTGCGGCGCCACATCCGCCATGGCTCGGCTTCTATCAGAAAAGCGTTGAAGAAAGAAAATTTCGAAAATCCTTGACCAGTCTAGCCGGACCTTTACGCTTCGCCATCAACAAGGAAAACAGGCGCGGCGCACCAAAGGCGGGGAATAGGACATGATCGGGCGTAGACATCTATTGGCCATGGCGGGTGGGGGACTGCTCGGCAGGCCGGCCCTTGTGGTGGCGCAACCGCAACGTGTGCTCCGCTTCATTCCGCAGACTGATATTGCGGGCTTCGATCCGATCTTCTCTTCCACCCAGGTGACGCGGAACTATGCCTACCTCGTCTACGACACGTTGTTCGGGCTGGATAAGAATTTTCTGCCGCAACTGCAGATGGCAGAAACCGCCGAGGCGGAGGAGGGGCACAGGCGCTGGACCATAACCCTTCGTCCCGGCTTGGTCTTTCATGACGGCGCGCCGGTGCTGGCACGGGATTGCGTGGCCAGCATCCGCCGTTGGGGCGCGCGGGACAGCTTTGGCAAGCTGCTCATGGCCGCGACTGACGAGCTTTCGGCGCCGGACGATCGCACCATCCTGTTCCGCATGAAGCGGAGCTTTCCGCTGCTGCCTTTCGGCCTTGCCAAATCCACCGCCAATATGGTCGCGATAATGCCGGAGCGGCTGGCCAAGACGCCGCCGCACCAGCAGGTGACGGAGATCGTCGGCAGCGGTCCGTATCGGTTGGTGACGGATGAGAGCGTCATCGGCGCCCGGATCGTCTTCGCCCGGCACGAGGCCTACCGGCCCCGTCAGGATGGCGAACCTGGTTGGACCGCCGGCCCCAAGGTAACGCATTTCGACCGTGTGGAATGGATCATCATCAATGATGCTGCCACTGCAGCGGGTGCGCTGCAGAACGGCGAGGTGGATTGGTGGGAAACCCCAACGCCGGACTACTTGCCGCTGCTGGCCCGACACCGTGAACTGGCGGTCGGGATCAACGACATATCGGGCGGCATGCCCATCATGCGCTTCAACTTCCTCAACCCGCCCTTCAACAATCCGGAGATCCGCCGGGCCGTGCTGCGCGGCACCAGCCAGCGCGAGTTCATGCATGCCATGGCGGGTACGGACGAAACGCTGTTCATGACCAATGTCGGCTTCTTTCCACCGGGTACGCCTTTCGCCTCGGAAGCCGGCTTGTCCAACATGAGCGACACGCCCGACATCGCCAGAGCCAGGCAGGACATCCTGGCCGCGGGCTACAAGGGCGAACGCGTCGTGGTGCTGGGTCCGGCCGACCGCGCCTCGGTCAAGGCGGCAAGTGAAGTAGCGGCCGATTTGCTGGTTCGGCTCGGCTTCAATGTGGACTACCAGGTGGCGGATTGGGGAACGGTCAGCGCGCGCGTTGTGAAGAAGGAGCCGCCAGAGCAGGGGGGATGGAGCGTCTACTTCGGGATCTGGAGCGGATTGTCGGTCATCAACCCGGCCGTGCACCAATCGCTCCAGGGCACCGGCACCGATGCCTGGACCGGCTGGCCGGACCTACCGAGGCTGGAGGCGCTGCGGCGATCCTGGCTCGACGCGCCCGACCTCGCCGCGCAGAAGGACGTCGCCAGGGCCGTGCAGGAGCAGGCCTATGAGGACGTCCCTTACGTGCCACTGGGCCAGTTCTTCGCGCCGATCGCCTACCGGAGGAACCTGACGGGGATCGTCCAGGGCTTCCCGGTTTTCTGGAACGTCAAGCGGGCCTGATGCAAATGAGAAAAATGGTTTTGGCGGCCAACGCCAACGCGGCGGGCAGTCATGTGGGCGAGTGGCGGCACCCGGATGCATGGGACCGCCCTGCGGCCAACATCGCCAATGCGGTGCGGCTGGCGCAGATCGCGGAAGCGGGCAAGTTCGACCTGCTGTTCCTAGCCGATGGCAATGGCGTCCGGCAGCTCGACAAGCCGGACCTGTTTCGTGCCACCAGCCCTTCGGACCGACCCGGTGTGTTCGAGCCGGTGACACTGCTATCCGCCCTGGCCATGGTGACGCGCCGTATCGGTCTCGTCGCGACGGCCACCACCACCTATGACGAGCCGTTTCACGTGGCGCGCCGCTTCGCATCGCTGGACCACATCAGCGGCGGCCGGGCGGGCTGGAACCTCGTCACCACCTCCAATCCGGATGACGCGCTAAACTTCAACCACAGCGAGCATGTGGCGCGGGACAAGCGCTATGATCGCGCCGCCGAGTTCGCGAAGGTGGTCAAGGGGCTGTGGGATAGCTGGGATGACGACGCCTTTCCGCAGGACAAGGCCAGCGGGACCTTCCTCCATCCCGAGAAGGTGCATGTCCTGAACCATCAGGGCACCCACTTCCAGGTTCGCGGCCCGCTGAACGCGCCGCGCCCGCCGCAGGGGCATCCGGTGATCTTCTCCGCAGGCCAGTCTGAGACGGGCAAGGATCTTTCGGCGCAGCACGCTGATTGCGTCTTCGCGATCGAGGGCAACCTCGCCAACGCTCAGCGGCTCTACGCCGACATCAAGGGTCGAATGGCAAAATTCGGCCGCGCCGAGGATGACATGCGCATCCTGGCCGGCGTGACCATCTTCGCCGGGGAAACGGAGGAGGAGGCGGAGGCGCTGTTCCAGCAACTCGAGGATCTGGTCTCGCCAGCGGTCGGCGTGGACTACCTGTCTAAGATGCTGGGACGGAAGATGCGAGACTATCCTCTGGATGAGCCGATGCCTGATTTCGACGACGAGCATGTGGGGCACACCGGCATCGGCAAGGGTATCCTACGCGTCGCGCGGGAGGAGAAGCTGACAGTGCGCGAAACCTACAAGCGCATCCTGCCGCAGATGGGCGGGAACATGTTCAAGGGCAGCGCCAAGCAGGTGGCGGATACGATGGAAGAATGGTTCACGACCAAGGCCTGCGATGGCTTTATGATCGCCGCGCCAGTTGTGCCCACAGGGCTGGAACGGTTCATCCGTTTGGTCGTTCCAGAACTTCGCCGCCGCGGGCTGTTCCGGGAGGAGTATGAGGGCCGAACGTTGCGGGAGAACCTAGGGCTCACGCGGCCTAACAATCAACTCTCTTAAGAAGCACGACTAAACTGAGCGCCTTGCATCGCGATGCCAGCGCATCGCGGATGCGGCGATTATCAGAATTTTTTGCCACGTGCCCCTGTGGTCAACGGCTTTCTCATGAACCTCCATTACTCCACGACCAAGCTGATGGTAGCGCGGTTGGTAGAGCACAATGCAGCATGACTCTGCTAAGATCTGGGCATCCGTTCGATGAATCTGCGCCAGCTCCGCTACTTCACCAAGACGGTTGAAGCCGGGAACATTACCCGGGCCGCCGAGCAGCTTTTCATCGCCCAACCGGGCCTTGGCCTACAGATCCGTCAGCTGGAAGAAGCGTTGGGGGTGCCCCTGCTGCACCGCCACTCACGCGGCGTGACCCCGACGGCAGCGGGACAGATCCTGTATGACCGCGCCTGCGAGATCCTGCGGCTGGTCGAGGACACCCAGCGGGAGGTGAAGACTGTGTCCTCCCCACTGCGAGAGAACATCTCGCTCGGGCTCACCAATGGGGTGACGAACCTGCTCGGCGTGACGCTGATGCTGTCGGCTCGCGAGGAACTGCCCAGTGTTCACCTCCTGTTGGTGGAGGGCCAAACGCTGAATCTGGTTGAGGCGCTGGAGCGGGAGGAGATCGACTTTGCCGTTACCTATGACGTCGCTGAGCGTCCTGGCTTGCTGCGCGTCCCGCTGATGGAGGACGAGCTGCTGCTCGTCAGCGCGCCTCGGGCCAGCCTTGCCGAGAGCGTGGCCTTTGGCGAGCTGGCGCAGGAGGAACTGGTCTTGGGCGGCGAACGCGACGCTCTTCGGCGGCTTGTTCAACTGACCGCCGACAAGCTCAACGTGCCCCTGCGCATCAGCTTCGAGGCCAGTTCGGTGGCCGCCATCCGCAGCCTCCTGTTTCGCGAGCAGGTGGCCACCATCATGGCCTTCGGCAGTGCAGCGGAGGATATCCAGGCGGGCCGGCTGGTCGGCCGGCGCATCGTCTCCCCGAGCCTGAGACGGACCCTGTTCCTGGCTAGACTGATCCGGCGGCCACTGTTCCTGAACGAGGGCGCCCTGATCGACCTGCTCGGCCGGGCCATGAGCGGCATGGTGGAAGCAATGGGTACGCTGGCCACCCCTCTGCCCAGCTTGTCTGCGCCGTTGTCGCGAACAGTGGATCAAATGGCCCTGCCGGAAGCCGACCGGGACGCCCCATAAGTTTGGCTTCGACCAGACAGAAGCAATCGGACTTGGACAGGCGCCGCGCCGCGCCAGCATTCTTTCTTCCTGAAGGGCGCCACCTCAAGGCCGCCATGAGCAGGAGGGGATTGCGCGGATGCAGGCCGGTTCGGAATTGCGTGTGGGTGTGCTGGGCTGCGGCCTGATCAGCGCCGATCATTTCCGTGCCTGGGCCCGCTGCCAGGGTGCCTCGGTCGTTGCGCTCTGCGACCCTGATCCCACCAGGGCCGCACAGCGCGCCGCTGAGTTCGGCATCGGTGCCGTCTACCACTCGGCCGAGGCGATGCTGCGCGAGGCGCGGCTTGACCTAGTGGACATCATCACTCCGCGCCAGACGCATGCGGCGCTGGTGCTTCTGGCGGCGCGGTATGGGATTCACGCGCTGTGCGAGAAGCCGCTATGCCCGACCCTGGCCGAGGCGCGCGCCCTGGTTGACGAGATCGGCGGCCGCATCCGCGTCATGGTCAATGAGAACTGGCGGTTCCGCGCCTATTTCGGCGTGATCCGGGACTGGCTGCGGGACAGCCGACTGGGTACGCCGGTGCAGGCGCGGCTTTCGCTGTGGCGCTCCAACCTGATCCCCGGTGCCGATGGCGTGGTGCCCGCCCTGCAGCGCCAGCCTTTTGTCGCGACGGAACGGCGCTACCTCGTCGCCGAATCGCTGATCCATGAGCTGGACACGGTCCGCTCGCTCTTTGGCGAGGTGGAAGTGGTCTCCGCCCTGATCGCTCGCGCCTCGACGGACGTGATCGGTGAGGATGCGGCGGCAATCCTTCTGGAGGCGGAGACGGGCATGCCGCTGGTGGTGGAAGGCGTCCTGTCCGCCGCCGGCCACAAGCCGCGCGCGCCAAACCGTATGGAGATCGCCGGCACGCGGTGCAGCCTGGTTCTGGAGGATGCCACGTTACGACTGTTCGGCGCCGAGGCGGAGGAGCTGCGGTTCGACGAGGATGCGGCCCGACAGGACAGTTTCGACGCCTCGGTGCAGCACTTCGTGAACCAGATCCGCAACGGAGGCGCGCATCAGACTTCAGCGGAGGACCAGCTTCGCACGCTGGCGCTGGTGGAGCGTGTCTATGACCTGGCTGGGCCGCCCCGCGCCCTGGCGCGGCGTCAAAACCCGCACCCATAAGTAAAAACCAGCCGCAACAAGGCCGAACGAATACTGGGAGGACGAGAATGGAACACGGAAGCTGCGCGTCGTCACGGCGCATGCTGCTCGCAGCAGCACTCGGCACGGCAGGTGGGGCGCTGGCACGGCCCACACTGGCCCAGCCTTGGCCGGGCCGGCCACTCCGGATTGTCGTGGGCTATGCACCCGGCGGACTCACGGATCTCGTGGCACGGATGATCGGGCCTTCGCTGACGGAGGTGCTGGGTCAGCCCGTGGTGGTGGAGAACCGCACCGGTGCTGCGGGCAACCTGGCCACCGAATATGTCGTGCGGGCACCGGCCGATGGCTCCACATTTCTGGCCTCATCGGGCGGGCAGATCACCGTCTCTCCGCACACCTACACCAATCTGCGCGTCGATCCGGTGACGGAGCTGGAGCACATCACCATGATCGGTGAGGGTGACCAGATCATCTGCACCAACAATGCGCTGCCGACGAAGAATTTCAGCGATTTCGTCGCGCTTGCGAAGCGGCAGCCGGGGCGGATGAGCTATGCGACCTCGGGTTCGGGCGGCAATCTGCACCTGTTCCTCGAGTTCATGCGATTGGAAACCGGGATCGAAATCGAGGCGATCCATTATCGCGGCGGCGCAGCCCTGCTACCGGACCTGATGAGCAATCAGGTCCAGCTCAGCCTCAGTACCTATCCGGTGGTGGAGAGCGCCATCCGTGAAGGGCAGGTCCGGCCCTTGCTGATCATCGGCCGCCATCGGGAGAAACGCCTGCCGGAGGTGCCGACCGCCACCGAGGTCGGCTACCCCGCCCTGGATCGCTGCGCCAACTGGTTCGGGCTGCACGCACCCAAAGGAACCTCGGGAGCCGTGCTCAACCGGATGCAGCAGGTGGTGGGTGAAGCGTTGCGCCAGCCTGCCGTGATCCAGCGCCTGGCCGTGCTCGGACTGGACCCCGTCGGCAACACACCGGATCAGTTCCTGGCTCGTATCCGCATGGAGAGCGAGCTCTACGGCACGGTGGCGCGGCGCGCCAACCTGCAGGTTTATTGAGCGCGAAACGGGGGCTTCGTCGGATGAACCGCTATGCCAGCAGCGACCTGCGGAACTTCGCCGCCATGCTGTTCGCAGCAGAGGGGCTTTCCGCCGGGCATGCCGCTATCTCGGCGGACTGCTTGGTGGCAGCAGATCTGCGGGGCACGCACTCGCACGGTGTGATCCGCCTGCCGTTCCTGTTGCAGAGGTTACGGCAGGGCGGCGCCAATCCCAGGCCGGCACTACGGGTGCTGCGGGATGCGCCGGCGACCGCCCTGATCGACGGTGATGGCGGCCTCGGCGCCGTCACGGCGCATGAAGCCATGCAGATGGCCATTAAAAAGGCGGCGCAATGCGGCGTTGGTCTGGTGGTGGCCCGCAACAGCGACTTCATCGGCACCTGCGCCTACAGCGCAATGCTGGCGCTGCAGTGCGGCATGATCGGCCTGACCTGGACCAACGGCGCGCCGGGCATGGCGCCCTGGGGCGGCCGACAGAATGCCATCGGCAACAACCCCCTCGGCATCGCCGTGCCGGCGGCGGAGCAGCCGCCTGTGGTGCTGGACATGGCGATGAGCGTCTCTGCCGGCGGCAAGGTGCGCCTGGCGGCCAAGCGCGGAGAGGACATTCCTGAGGGTTGGATTTTGGACCGTGAAGGGCGTGACACCACGGCGCCCGAGGCGCTGGCGGATGGTGGCGCCTTGCTGCCCCTCGGGCACAAGGGCTTCGGCCTTGCGGTAATGGGCGAGATCCTGGCCGGCATCCTCGGTGACGCCGCCATGCTGGATGAGATTCCACCCTGGTTCGCCGCGCCGGAGCGTCGCGTTGCCAGTGGGCACCTGCATCTCGCCATCGACATCGCCGCCTTCCGGGACGTTGCCGGCTTCCGTTTGCGCGTCGACGACTTGACCGGGCGTCTTAAGGAAACACCGCTGCGCGCCGGCTGCGAGGAGATCCTGCTGCCGGGCGAGCGTGCCGCACGGGCGGAGGCGCAGCAATCCGACCACGGCATTCCGCTGCCTACAGCCATCGAGGCGGATTTGCATGACCTCGCCGGAATGCATGGCCTCGTGCCGCCGCGCCCGCTGGCGCAGCCGGCCAGCGCCTGAAGCAATCCGGTTCGACCAGAAGGACATGTCCATGTCACGCCTGACCCTTGCCCACCTGACCGCCAGCGCTACGCCTGCCGAGACCATCGCCGCCGCGGCGGAGGCCGGCTTCGACGCGGTGGGGATCCGCATCTGCCCCCGGCGGCCGGGCGACGCCTATGCCGGCACGGTGCTGGGCGACGCCGCCGCCCTGACCGCCCTGCGCCAGTTGCTGCGTAACACCGGCATCCCCCTCTCCAATGTCTCCGCCTATCAGTTCTATCCCGAGGTCCGGTGGGAGGACGTCGAGCCGGTGCTGGACGCGACGGCAGAGCTAGGCGGCGAGCTGATCGTTGCCAATGGCTTCGACCCGGAGCTCACGCGCTTCGCGGAAATCCTGTCGCGTTATGCCGAGGGCGCTGCCGCGCGCGGCATCCGTGTAGCGCTGGAATTCATGCCCTACAGCGCGGTGCGGACCGTCGGCGAGGCCGAGGCGATGGTGGCGCGCTGCGCGGCGCCCAATCTCGGCATCCTGGTGGATTCGCTGCATCTGGACCGTTCTGGTGGTACCGCCGAGGAAGTCGCCCGCCTTCCTGCAGAGCGCATCAGCTTTGCGCAGCTCTGCGATGCACGGCGCCTGCGGCAGCCGGCTTCCGCACAGGAACTGATGCAGGAAGCACGCACCTCACGCCTGCCACTCGGTGAGGGCGAGCTGCCTCTCGATGCCTTTATGGCGGCGCTGCCGCAGGGGCTGGAGCTTGAGTACGAGGTGGCGCGCAGCGACCTCATCCATGGCACAGCGGTGGACCGCGCCCGGGCAGCCAAGGCGGATGCCGACCGTTTTCTTGCCCGCGCTCCGGTCGGCCGCTTTGTCTGACCCATTCTGAACCATCCCAAGGAGACGACCATGCCGTTGGCCGGCCAAGGCTTCATCGCTATCTGGAACGATATCCTCCCCGAGAAGCGCGACGCCTTCTTCGAATGGCATGCCCGCGAGCACATGCCGGAGCGGATCGGCATTCCGGGCTTCCATCGCGGCCGGCGCTACATCGCCATCGAGGCGGATATCGAGTTCGTCACGTTCTACGAGGCGGCTTCCGTTGAGGTGTTCTCTAGCGATGGCTACAAAGCGCGGCTTGGCCAGCCTACGCCCTGGTCGCTGGAGGTGCTGCCGGCGTTCCGCAACAATCTGCGCGGTGTCTGCCGCGCCGCCTACAGCGTCGGCCATACCGATGGCGGCTTTCTGTGGACTCTGCGCCTGAGCCCGGCGGAAGGGCAGGCTCAGGCTCTGTCGCAGGCATTGAAGGAAGCGTTGCTCCCACCGCTGCTCAAGCAGCCGAAGGTCACAGGTGTGCACCTGCTGGTCTGTGATCCGGCACTGAGCGGCACCAACACCGCTCTGCAGCGTGGCCGTACTATCACGCCACCGGATTGGGTGATCATGGTGGAAGGATCCTCAGCCGATGGCGTGCGCGCGGCGGTCGCTGCACTTGACACGGCGGCGCTGCAGCAGCGTGGCGCAGCTCCGGGTGCGCAGGGCGGCCTCTACCAGATGGAGTATGGCTTGGCACGGATCGCCGATCATGTCGGGTGAGGGATCGCGCGGGCGGGGGCGTGTCGCGACCGTCATCGGCGGGGGTAATGGCATCGGCGCGGCCACATGCCGCCTGTTGGCGCGGCAGGGCTGGCGGGTGGCTGTGGCGGACCTTGATACCACCGCGGCTCTGGCCGTGGCACAGGACTGCGAGGGCTGGGGCGGTGCCGTGGATGTGCTTGACGAGGCCTCGATCCGGTCCTGCGCAGCGCGAATCGAGACAGAGTTTGGCCCGGTACATGCCATGGTAAGTGCCGCTGCCATCTTCGCGCCGCGCCAGCCGCCAGAGGACTTGCCGCTGGCGGTGTGGGACCGCATTGTCCAGTCCGGCTACCGCGGGACCTACGTCGCCAATGTCGAGTTCGGTCAACGCATGGCACGGCGCGGCGCCGGCGTTATCGTCAATATCTCTTCCATGGTGGGTCAGCGGCCCAACCACGGCCACGCCTATTATTCGGCGAAGGCGGCCGTGAACATGCTAACTGAGGGTATGGCAGGCGAGTGGGGCCGCAGCGGCGTGCGCGTCAATGCGGTGAGCCCTGGCTTCGTCGCCGTGCCCCGCATGGTAGAGAACATCCGTGCAGGCACTCGCTATGCGGTTTCGCCGGCTGAAGTCAGCGCCCTCGGCCGACTAGTGGAGCCCGACGAGGTGGCGAGCGTCATCGCCTTCCTGCTCTCCGATGAGGCTTCAGCAGTGACGGGCGCGAACATCCCGGTTGATGCGGGCGTTCTTGCGGTCAACGGCTGGGCCGTCCATGGCGGCGTACCGCCCGCGCGCTCTCGGTACTCTACTGACGCTCTGGAATAAGCCTCTTGAACCTTTGTTACCATGAGGCCCGCCTGGGTGAGCACGAGGGGATCTGCCTCCTCAGCGGCTGCTCACCAGCGGGGCTAGCATGTCGTACGGTAGGGATGGCGAACGGCTCGCGAAGGCTCTCCCGGTGAGCCTTCAGGAACACCCGGTGGAGACAACGGCGTCCAACTCCGGCAGGCCCAGCAGCTCCGCCAGGGTGAGCAGGGCCTCCACCTCGGCAAACACCTCCCGCAGCTGGGCCATGAGCGCGGCCTGGACCGCAAGGGAGGAGGGCAGGGCGGGAAAGGCCATCAGCGCTGCGAGCCGGGCCTGCGTGCTTTCAAGACAGGCCGCGATGAGAAGCTCAGGCCGGGGGCGTGCCCCCGAGCTGTCCGCGGCACGCCAATCCGCAAAATCGTCCATGTCGTTCAAACCCAGATCCAGTGTGGATCACCTACGGCGTCTTTGTTGGTGATTTCTGAACACGGCAACTCTTCGGCTGCAGCTGAAGCTCATGGCAGTGCTGCACAGTGGTTCATCGCAACCTACGCGATCTTAAGCCTTTCTTAAATATTATCACTCACTTTTGAGTGATCAGCCCCGAGGGGCTCCGATCACAAAAGGTGAGCCCCCATGACCGCTCTCGGTGTTTACGTCGGCAACAGCCCCTCGGACCTGGCGAAGTTCTCCTCCTGGCTCGGCGACAAGCCCGACTACGTCCATGGCGTCGTCGGCTATGCCGACTGGAAGGACTACACCGGCTCGGCCAGCTGGCAGGCCAATCTGTGGAAGTCCTCCGGCGTGGACGTGCAGTGGTCG
>NZ_VUKA01000022.1 GCF_008386565.1 Teichococcus oryzae
CAGCATGTCCCACCTGGCCAGCGGGTCCGTGCCTTCCGCAAGCTCTGCGCCCTGCTCAAGCCCGGCGGGCTGCTGGTCCTGACCCTGTGCCACGGCCCTGCCCGCCGCTACAAAGGCTTCACCAAGGCTTGCTTAGCCCTGCGTGGAATGAACCGGGAGGCCTGCTCTTCATGGGCTTGGACCAGCAGTAGCAGTGACCTGCCCGGCAGTCACGGTTCCTGCACTGCGACCGGCCCTTGCATTTATACTGCATACAGTTGCACAACTTTGGAAAGCATGCGGTGCCGGAAAGGGAGGCCGCTAGGGAGAAGATCTATAGCCTGCCGACAGCCATCCCCGCCTACCGCTTCCGCGTATGCCCACGCCATGGTGGCCTTGCCTGGCAGCCGGTACTCCGCTGCTCCGCGACCCACACTGCTGAGTAGCCGCCTGCCTGATGCATGCGTGTGGCGCAGGTTGAGACCGCTTAGCCGCTAGAATTACGAAAAATCTCGGCGCCCGGCAGATTGCGCATTCCCGCTGCCCCGGGCACCCACCAAGGAGGAGAAAAGCCAAGAATGATCTCACGTCGTAACCTTGCCAGCCTCACCGCTGCATTGTCCCTGCCGGCTCTGCTGCCGCGCACTGCACGGGCGCAGTCCTGGCCCACACGTCCGGTCACCATGATCGTGCCCTGGGCGGCTGGCGGCGGGGCTGATACCGTCACACGCATCTTCGCCACCGGTCTGGAGGCGGAGCTTGGACAGCCCATCAACGTGGTGAACCGCACCGGCGGCAACGGCATCGTCGGCCATGCTGCTATCGCCAATGCTTCGTCAGATGGCCATACCATCGGCTGCGGCACCTCAGAACTGGTCAATTTCAAGGTGCTGGGCCAGTCCAACCTGGGCCCGCAGAATGTTGACCTGATCTCGCGCATCGCCGCCATCCCCGCCGGCGTGATGGTGAAAGCGGATGGTGACTGGAAGGACTTCAAGAGCTTCGCAGCGGGGCTGAAAGAGGCGGCAAAGGGCAGGGTCACCGGCTCCGGTGTCTCCACAGGCGGCTCCTGGCATCTTGCCGCCGCAGGCTTGGCCAAGAGCATGGGGATGCCGGTGGACACCATCCGCTGGATCCCGAGCCAAGGTGGCGCGCCAGCGCTGCAGGACTTGGTGGCGGGAGGCATCAGCGTCTTCACCGGCTCGCCGATCGAGGCGAAGCCGCTGGCCGATGCCGGGCAGGTCCGCGTACTGGCCGTCATGGCTGACGAGCGGATGAGTTCCTTCCCCAATGTGCCAACCCTGCGCGAGGAAGGGGTGGACTGGACGTACCAGAACTGGTTCTCCTTGGTGACACCGAAGGGCTTGCCGACGCCGGTGCGGCAACGGCTGATCGAGGCCGCCACCAAGGGGCATGCGCGCCCTGAGGTGCAGAACATCATGAAGCAGCGCGGCATCGTGCCGGTCTGGGAAACGCCGGAGCAGTTCCAGACCTATGTCAAGCAGTTTGCTGAGACCACCTCGTCCTTGCTGCACGAGCTGGGTCTGGCGCGAGGCTGAGGGTAATGCGCCTGAACGACTGCGCCCTCGGCGTGCTGACGATCGGACTAGGGGGGCTGCTGACGGTGGCCTCCCTGCGCCTGCCAGGCGTGCCGGGGCAGGAACTGGGTGCGGGATTCTACCCCGCACTGCTCGGCATGGCCGCCATGCTCACCGGCCTGCTGCTGGTGCTGGCGGGAATGCGGCAGAAGGGCGAGCCGGTGCTGCAGTTGCCAGGTTGGTTCCATGACGGCTGGGCGATTACCAATGTTGCGGTGCTGGTGCTGGCCATTGGGCTGTTCGCCGCTTTTGCGGTACCAGTTGGCTTCATCCCCTTCGCCATCGCCATCATACTGGCAGTTCAACTACGCATGGGGATTGCGCCTCCGCGCGCTGCTCTGATCGCGGTGTTGGGAGCAATCGGCTTCCACCTGCTCTTCAGCAAGGTGCTGCGCGTCCCGCTGCCGCCCGGTGTGCTGGAGGGCTGGGTCTGATGGACTCGCTGCTCGCCGCTTTCGGCCATGTCTTCGAGCCTTACACTCTCATTGTAATCTTGCTGGCCAGCGTGCTCGGCATGGTGCTGGGTGCCATTCCCGGCCTGACGGCGGTGATGGGCGCAGCATTGCTAGTGCCTTTCACCTTCTTCATGGACCCGGTCCCGGCCATTGCCTCAATCGTCGCCCTGACAGCGATGGCGATCTTCTCCGGGGACATTCCCGCCGCGCTGGTCCGCATTCCTGGCACGCCGGCCTCCGCCGCCTACGCCGATGAGGCCTACAAGCTGACCCAGCAGGGGCAGCCCTGGCGCGGCCTCGGCATGTGCATGGGCGCTTCCGCCATCGGTGGCATCTTCGGCACCATCGTGCTGATCTTTGCCGCGCCGACCCTGGCGCGTTTCGCCACGCAATTCTCCTCACCCGAGTATTTCTGGCTCGGCATTCTGGGGCTGACCTGCGCCACCTTCCTCTCCTCTGGCTCGCCGCTGCGGGGCATGCTGGCGCTGCTGATTGGCCTGTTCATCTCTTGCATCGGGATCGACATCGCTACCGGCGTTACCCGCTTCGACTTCGGTTCGACCGAGCTGATGGGCGGTGTCGACTTCGTGCCGGCGCTGGTCGGCTTCTTCGCCATCCCCGAGCTGATCCGGCTGATGACGGTGCGGGAGACAAAGAAGGCTGCCATTCCCCCTTACGGCAGCCCCTTCCGCGACCTATTGCGCGATCTCTGGCAGTGGCGCGTGCAGGTGCTGCGCGGCAATGTCGTCGGCACGCTGATCGGCGCCCTGCCTGGCGCGGGGGCTGACATCGCGGCCTGGGTCTCCTATGCTGTCAGCAAGAAATTCTCGCGGACGCCGGAGAAGTTCGGCACCGGCCATCTCGAGGGGTTGGCCGAGGCGGGCGCCTCCAACAACTCGGCGCTGGCGGGCGCCTGGGTGCCGACCATCGTCTTCGGCATTCCAGGCGACTCCATCACCGCCATCGTTATCGGCGTGCTGATCCTGAAGGGGATGGAGCCGGGTCCAGCGATCTTCGTAAAGTCGCCGGACCTGATCTACGCCATCTTCATCGTCTTCATCCTGGCCAACCTTCTGATGGTGCCGCTTGGCTGGGCGGTGATCCGCATCGCACGCCACATTCTGGCCGTGCCGCGCGGCGTGATCGCGGCTTTCGTGTTGGTCGCCTGCATCATCGGCTCCTATGCCATCAACAACTCGCTGTTCGACGTCGGCATGATGCTCGCCATGGGCGCGCTCGGCTGGTTCATGGAGGAAAACGAGATTCCCGTTGCCCCCGCCATTCTGGGCTTGGTGCTGGGCAAGATGGTCGAGTTCAACTTCATCCAGACGCTGATGAAGGGAGAAGGCGACCCGCTCACTCTGATCTCGCGCCCGATCGCGGCTGTGCTGGCGCTGTCCGTGGCGCTGATCTGGGCCTGGACAGCCTGGAGCTTCTGGAGCCGGAGGCGTGCTCATGCCGCGTGACCTGCCGATCATCGACGCGCACCACCATTTCTGGGACCTGACGCACAACGACCATCCCTGGCTGCGCCCGGATCATCCCCCTATTCCCTTCCGCTACGGCGACTACAGCGCTCTGCGCGGCAAGGACTTCCTGCCCGAGGACTATGATGCACTGACTGGCCACCACCGCGTGGTTGCCAGCGTCACCATGGAAGGGGAGTGGAACCCGGCCGATCCTACCGGCGAGAGCCGCTGGATCACCCAACTCCACGCGCGCACCGGCCGCCCCGCCGCGCATGTGGCGCAGGCGTGGCTGGACCGGGACGATGTGGAGGAGGTGCTGGCCACCCAGGCGGCTATGCCGCTCGTGAAGGGGGTGCGACACAAGCCCCGCATCGCCGCGGCGCCGCATCTGGTCGAACGCGGTGCCCCCGGCTCGATGAGCGATCCGCGCTGGCGAGCCGGCTATGCCCGGCTTGCTTCGCAGAGGCTGCATTTCGAGCTGCAGGCACCCTGGTGGCATCTCGACGAGGCACTGGACCTGATCGAGGCGCATCCCGAGACGCCCCTGGTGTTGAACCATACCGGCCTGCCCGCCGACCGCAGCGCCGAGGGGCTGGCGGGTTGGCGGGCGGCGATGCTGCGGCTGGCCCGGGCGCCCCAGGCATCAGTGAAAATTTCCGGCCTTGGCTTGCGCGGGCGCCCTTGGAGCTTGGAGGATAACCGCCCGATCATCCGAGAGACCATCGAGATCTTCGGGGTGCCGCGCTGCATGTTCGCCTCCAACTTCCCGGTGGACGGGCTTTGCGGCAGCTTCGTCACGATCTATGACGGCTTCCGCAGTGCAGTGGCGGACCTGCCTTGGGCGGACCAACTGGCACTGTTCCATGACAACGCCATCCGGACCTACCGCCTTTCGCTGCCATTGGCAGCCCACTTAGCCTGATGATCCAGGTACAATGCGGCAGCGGTACCTCTGGTGCAGGTCCTAGGCTCCATCAGCTTGGCATGGCCACCGAAGCTGTGCCGGCTGGCAGAGTTCAGATCAGTCATGCTGGCATCCCCTACCGCTTCGCCACCTGTCTTTCTCTGCCAAGTGGCTTTTCGGCTTAGGGTTCAATGTTCAGGTGGCGGGAAGCCTCTGGTCCCTGCCCGCCGCGGTGCATTTCCGCGACAAGGGCGAGCGCCGCCCTGTCCACCTCCTCCAGCCGCACCCCGTGCCGCAGGTAGTCGGTCCATGAGTCCACGGCCCAAAGCTCGGTGAAGCAATCGGGCCGGGCCAGATCCCGGTAGAGCCTCCATCCCGCCGCACCCGCTCGCATTCGAATCTCGAGAACATGCTCATAGCCGCCAGGAAGGCACTAAGGTCGCTGGGGTCAACCTGGTAGCGAACTACTTCCAACACACGCCCGGAGTTGTCGTGTAGCAACTCCTTCAGTGCGGACGCCGGATCCTCCGCCCTGGGCAAGGTCATGGCCGTCCTGCCCCTTCGCGCCTTGACTCAATGCGCCAGATCCTGGGCGAAGTTCACCAAGCGCCAGGGCCGCACGGCCACCGCGGCCATGGCGCCGCTTGTGGCGCAAATGACTAGGGCGGTCGGCACGCCCACCCTGGTCCCCATCCATCCCCACAGCAGTGATCCCACGGTCAGGGCACCAAAGAATGCGAGGTGATAAACGCCCAGTGCCCGGGCGCGGACCCAGGGTGGGGCGGTCATCTGCGCGGCCGCACCCAGGATACTGCCCGCGGCGAGCCAAGCTGCGCCGAAGATCAACACGGCGAGGGCCGCAGGCGCCCAGTGGCGCGAGAAGCCGAGCAGTGCCATGGCGGCATAAGCCAGCAGGGACGCGAGGAACACCAGTCGCCCCTGCGACAGGCGGTCCCTGACCATCGGGAGGATTGTCCCCGCGGCAACGGCGCCGAAGCCAGCCATGCCCAGCATTGCTCCGAAGGCCGCGGGACCGAGGCCAAGCCCCTCCCGGATCACCAGCGGCATCAGCGCCCATACGGCCGAGGCGAAGAAGAAGAAAGCGCAGGCGCGCAGGATGGCCGCCCGCATGGCCGGCACGGCGATGGCGAAGCGCAGCCCCGCCCGCACCGCGGACGATCCGCCCCGTCTGCCTCAGTCGCAAGAACGCACTGTCCGCCAGCGGCGACGATGGTGGTGCAAGATGGGCAGCCATTGCCTCTCTGGTGGAGACCTGCAAGCTCAATGGCGTCGATCCACAGCGCTACTTCACCGACCTGCGGCCCAGCTTGTCAACGGCTGGCCCAACAGCCGCATCGACGAATTCATGCCGGGGTGCCGGGCCAAAGCCGGTGATCAACCGTAAACGCTGCCGCATAGGGTTTCTAACCAGCGCTTACTGACTCCCCTCTACGCTCATCGTCCTTTCGTCCCCCCCGCTTCAGGGGGCAGCCCAGGCGGCACAATCTTTTCAGCTCGCGCGCGCTGAATGGCACATTCACGAGCAAGGAAATCGACCAGCGCCCGTACTGATGGCAGGAGCCCGCGGCGCGACGGAAAAACGGCGTGAACAATGCCTGATTCTGGCCGCCAGCCCGGTAGCACGTCGACGAGCCGGCCAGCCTCGACGTCCTCGGAGATGGATATCGTCGGCAACTGCACCACACCCGCTCCCGCCATGGCTGCATCGCGGAGCACCGACATATCGTCGGTCACCAGACGCGGCGCATGTGGCACCGTCGCCACCTTGCCGTCGGCATGATGGAGTCTCCACGTGTGCTCGCGGGTCGGCCGCATTTGGTCAAGACTGGGCAAGCCATGAAGGTCGGCCGGCGATTGCAGCTGCTCGCGGATCAAGGTCGGAGCGGCAACTAGGCACTGAGCGCTCTCATCAAGCCGTCGCATGACCAGATCGGTCAAGTCCAGCGGGGGAACGCGCACACGAACCGCCAGGTCGAGGCCCTCCGAGATCACGTCGACGCGGCGATTAGTGCTCTCCAGAAGGATCTGGACACCGGGATTGAGCATCATGAAGCGCGCGATCAGCTCGCCAAACTGGAACGACAGCAACGCGGTGGGGCAGCTCATCCGCACCATGCCGCGCGGCTCTCCCTGGACCTGCGCGGCGACCTGCTCGGCAGCTTCCGCCTCGGCAAGCATTGCTACGCACCGATCGTAAAAATCACGCCCGACCTCGGTCACCGAGAAGCGGCGGGACGATCGGTTGAGAAGTCTAACGCCTAGCCGCTCCTCGAGAGCCAGGACACGGCGGCTGAGCAACGACTTCTGGACACCGAGCGCGCGGCCGGCGGCCGAGAAGCCACCATGCTCCACCACGGCTGCGAAATAGTAGAAGTCGTTGAGATCCTTCATCGTCCTTTCGATAGGACGCTGCGTCTCTTTCTGCAATCTTTCTGTTCTATCGTTTCGCCGTAGACTTCACCTGCTACGCACACGCCTTGCGGCGTATCGCAAATCGGAGAACGAACATGGCCCAAGTGATTGGCCGGTACGGTAACGAACGGCAGCATTGGGTCGGCGACGGTTTTCCCGTCCGCTCGCTCTTTTCGTACAACGATCTGGGCGCGCACGTCAGCCCATTCCTGCTGCTCGACTATGCCGGGCCACATGTGTTCGCACCAACCCGGGAACAAAGGGGTGTCGGCAAGCATCCCCATCGTGGCTTCGAGACCGTCACCATCGTCTATGACGGTGAAGTCGAGCATCGGGATTCCGCTGGCAACGGCGGCGTGATCGGACCTGGCGACATCCAATGGATGACCGCGGCAGGTGGGATCATCCACGAAGAGTATCACTCGCCCGGTTTCGCTCGAACGGGTGGTCCCTTCCGCATGGTGCAGTTGTGGGTCAACCTGCCCGCCAAGGACAAGATGGCTCCTGCTAGGTATCAAAGCATCTCGAAGGCCGATATTCCGGTTGTAACCCTCCCGAAGGACGCAGGCACCGCGCGGATCATCGCCGGCGACTATCAAGGCACGACGGGCCCGGCCCGCACCTTCACGCCGATCAACGTCTGGGATCTGAGCCTGAGTGCTGACGCAGAGCTGAACCTCGATCTACCCAAAGGTCATACCGCAATGATCGTCGTGCTCACAGGGCACGTCACGATCGCGGAAAGCCAGACGGCCAGCGAAGCGGAGATGGTGCTGTTCGGCCGCGATGGCGGCAAGACCGCCATTCGAGCTGACGGCGACGCCAAGCTGCTGGTGTTGACCGGCGAACCCATTGACGAGCCGATCGTCGGGTACGGGCCCTTCGTGATGAACAGCGAAGCAGAAATCCGTCAGGCGGCCGAAGACTTCAACGGCGGACGCTTCGTGTCCGCCACAACATGATCAAGGGGCCGGACCCACATCGGCTCCGGCCTCTTTTTCCTGCGGACCGGTGGGCACTCGCCCGTCCGCTTGATGAAGCGCGTCAGCGCGCCTTCGTATAACTTCAACAGCAAAGGGACCAGCCATGACCAGCGAGACAATCCGCAACCCGCAGACCGATCATCTTCTCACCCCCGACAATGCCGCCTTCATTATCATCGACTATCAGCCGGTCCAGGTCTCCTCAATCCGCTCGATGCCGCGCGATGAGCTGGTGTTCAACATCGTCAGCGCCGCCAAGGCAGCCCTGAACTACAATCTCCCGATCATCCACTCGACCGTGAACGTGCAAACCGGTCGCAACAAGCCGCCGATCCAACAGCTGCAGGACGTGCTCGGCCACCTGCCAACCTACGACCGCACCTCGATCAACAGCTGGGAGGACGCCGGCTTCAAGGACGCGGTCAAGGCCCTCGGCCGGCGCAAGCTCATCATGACCGCGCTATGGACGGAGGCTTGCCTCACCTTCCCGGCGCTCGACGCGATGCAGGAGGGGTATGAAGTCTATGTGCCCGTCGACGCGGTCGGTGGCACATCGGTGGCCGCGCATGAGGCAGCGCTTCGCCGCGTCGAACAGGCCGGCGCGAAGCTGATCAGCCGGGTTCAGATGTATTGCGAACTCCAGCGCGACTGGGCGCGAGAAGCCACCGTTCCCGGCTTCATGGGCGTCTTCGAGAGCTTCGACGGCTTCAATCCCGAGAAGGCCGCACAGGCCGCCTGACCGCGCTGACGAAAGGTGGCGGCGGCTCAACCGCCGCCACTCTTCTTCGCAAGGAGATAGCGAATGAGCGAACTGTTCATTGTGGTTGGTCTGAAAGCGAAGACCGGCAAAGAGGATGAATTGCGTCGAGACCTGTCGGTGCTTGTCGAGCCATCGCGGGCTGAGGAGGGCAATATCCGGTACGATCTGTTCGAAGATCAGGATGAGCCGGGCCGCTTCGTGTTCGTCGAGGCGTGGGCTTCTGTCGAGGCCCGCAACAAGCACCACGAGCACGGACCGCATATCCAGCATTTCCACGGCAATGGCGCGATCAACGTGGACCACCACGAGTTCGCGCACATGTTGAAACGCGTCGTCTGACGCCAACCGTATAACGGGCGCTTAACGTCAGCCTGGCTCCGCCCTGCGGATGGAGAGCCGCTGCTACTGGGTGCCTCCGCACGGTTGGACATTTCGAAGAACCTCGCTGTTGAGGCGCTGAGCTGATTCACTGGCTCTTGTCAGCGGAGATAGTGGAATGGCGGACCAGCTGAGCTTCTTCGATGTAGATGAGCGGTATGCAGCCTTGTCTGCGGCGGGCGATCCACTGGAGCGGCTCTCGGCCGTGGTCGATTTCGAGATCTTCCGCCCGGTGCTGGATGCGGCGCTGAAGCGGTCAGATCGCGGCCTCGGCGGATGCCTACCCTATGATGCGGTGCTGATGTTACGCATCCTGGTGCTGCAGGCGCTTTACAGCCTCTCGGCCAGCTGCGGGACCAGCTGTCCTTCATGTGCTTTGCAGGCCTCGGGCTGCACCAGGCGGTGCCGGATGCCAAGGCGATCTGGCTCTACCGTGAGCAGCTCAAGCAGGCGGTCGGCATCGAGGAGCTGTCCGCCGCTTCGACATAGTGCTGGCGGGCGAGGGCTTTCTCGCCATGGGCGGGCAGATCATCGACGCCACCCTGACCGCCGCACCGCGCCAGAAGACCACCGTCGAAAGAAAGTCATCATCCGGGAAGGCGTCATTCCTGCGGATTGGTCCGAGCCGAAGCGGGCGCAGAAAGACCGGGGTGCCCGCCGGCCGCCCAAGCGCGGCAGGGCACAGCCCAAATCAGAAAGGCTGTCAGCGCCAAGCCATCCAGATCGCGGTGCCAATCTTTGGCTACAAGAGCAACATCGGCATTGACCGGCGAAATGGGCCACGAGGCGGGAAGGTCGTGCCCAACGGCGACTTGGCGCCAGCTTTGAGCGAGTCCCCAAGCGCTACTGAACCATTCACTGCTGAAAGGAGGCTACCATGTCCAAAACCATGAAGGCTATCGTCCTCACCCGCTTCGGCGGGCCGGATGCGTTCGAACTGCGCGAGGTCCCGGTGCCGTCGGTTGGGCCGCACCAAATGCGAGTGCGCGTGCACGCGACTGCCGTAAACCCGCTAGACTGCCAGATCCGTCGTGGTGACTACACGGATTACGTGCGGCTACCCGCCATCATCGGCCACGACATCTCCGGCGTCATTGAAGAAGTCGGGTCCGATGTCATCGAGTTTGGGATCGGCGATGAGGTCTACTACACGCCAAAGATCTTTGGTGGCACCGGATCCTATGCCGAGCAGAACGTCGTTGACGTGGATCTGGCGGGCCGCAAACCCAGAAACCTTTCTCACATCGAGGCCGCGAGCTTGACACTCGTGGGCGGCACTGTTTGGGAGGCATTCGTTCAGCGCGCGCAGCTCAAGGTTGGCGAAACCGTATTGATTCATGGCGGAGCAGGCGGCGTTGGGACGATTGCGATCCAGGTCGCCAAAGCAATCGGGGCGCGGGTGATCACAACGGCACTCGCCCGCGATCATGACTTCGTTCACTCCCTTGGGGCAGACGAGGCGATCGACTTCATGGCAGAGGACTATGTGAAGGCGGTTCTCCGACAGACTGGTGGCGAGGGCGTCAACGTCGTCTTCGACACGATCGGTGGTGATACGCTGACACGGAGCCCGCTGACGCTGGCCGCCTTCGGTCGCGTCGTTAGTCTCGTTGATATCGCGCAACCTCAGAACCTCATTGAGGCCTGGAGCAAGAACGCCGCCTACCACTTTGTGTTCACCCGCCAAAACCGCGGGAAGCTCGACGCACTGACAAACCTGATTGAGCGCGGTCTGGTGAAGCCTGTGATTGGCGCGGCATTTCCGCTTGAGCGCATGGGCGAGGCGCACGTTCTCCTGGAGAACGGGCGCACGCACGGCTTGCGCGGAAAAGTCGTGATCGACGTGTGGGGCGAGGCGGGAGCGTTGTACCCCGGCCAGCGGGCCGCTGCCTGACGCGTCGCACGGACGACCAGCGGCTCCCCTCGCCCGGTCGTCCGCCCCACCCAAGAAGAGATCAGATGATCACCGAATTCGCGCTTCTTCACCTTCTCCCTGGCTCCGGCTCGGCATTCGTGGCCGCGTTCGCCAACGTGGCTCCGCTCCTTACCAATGCTGACGGCTACATTCGGCACCGCTGATCTTCCCCTGATTTGATGGACAGGGATCAGGCGGCGGCGCGTTCCATCTGCTCGGGGGTCCTGTAGCGCAAGGCGGAGTGGATACGCTGCCGGTTGTCGTAGCTTTCGATGCAGGTGAACACGTCGCGCCGGGCCTCGTTCCGTGTGGCCCATCGACGCTGCTGGGCGAGTTCGACCTTGAGGGTGTGGAAGAAGCTTTCCATTGGCGCATTGTCGAGGCAATTGCCGCGGCGGCTCATGGACTGCCGCATCCCAGCTGCCTTCAAGAGCTGGCGATAATCTTCGGCAGCATACTGCGAGCCGCGATCCGAGTGCTGCAGCAGGCCAGGTGGCGGCCGCTGCCGCTGGATGGCCATGATAAGCGCGGCGCAGGCGAGTTCCGCACGCATGTGGTCGCGCATCGACCAGCCGACCACCTTGCGCGTCGCCAGGTCGGGAACGGCGGCGAGATAGAGCCAGCCCTTACCGGTGGGCAGATAGGTGATGTCGGCCAGCCAGACCCTGTTGAGACAGGTGATCGAGAACTGTCGGTTCAGCAGGTTCGGAGCGACCGGAAGGGCATGGCGGCTGTTGGTGGTCTCCGGCCGGCAGCGGCGGCCCGCGATCGCCCGGATCCGGGCCCCTCGCATCAGCCGCTCGACCCGGCCGCGGCTGTGTCTGTCATCCCTCGGCGCGCAAGGCAGCCTGCAGGCGCGGGCTGCCGTAGCGGCCGTGATGGCTGGAGTGCAGGCGCCGGCTGTCGCTCAGGGATCTGCCGGTTGGCCACGGTTCTGGCGCTCTCGGGGCGCGCCCGACAGGCGTAGTAACCTGAGACGGACACGCCGAGCACACAACAGGCGGTCCTGATTGGCCAGGTATCGGCATGGGCGGCGATGACGCGGAACCTCATCTCGGGGTTTGCGAGAAGATGCCGATGGCTTTCTTTAAAATGTCACGCTCAAGGCGCGCGCGCTCCAGCTCAAGGCGCAGGTGCGCAATCTCGGCGGCCTGATCCGCTGCCGAAGATGTTGGGCCAGATGGCGAAGCAACAGAGCCGCTGCCTGCCGTGACGGGCTGCGGCCGCGGCGCCTCGCCAGTCTGCCGTCGCCGCCAGCTGCACAGCATGGAGGGCTGGATGCCCAACTCGCCCGCGACTTGCGTCAGCGGCCGCTGGAGCGCAACAGCGCGACCGCCTCCTGCTTGAACTCCGGCGTGAACTCCCGCCGTGTCTCGTTCGTCGGACACCTTCCTCGCTCCGTAGAGCTTACTCAGGGGTGCCCATCAATTCGAAGAAAGATCAGCAATTACAACGGGGTTCATCCTAAAGCATTGGCCCTGTTAGCTCCTGATCACCTAAGCGGATCAGGCCGCTCCGAGATCGCCTGCTCCACCAAGCCCTGTAGCGTGCCGGGCTGGCTCCTCGCGGTGAGCAGCGAGACCATCCGCGATTGGTGCAAGCGGGCGGCCCAGCAGACCACCTCGACCACTCCGCTTGGTTACATGAGTTGCACGGGAAGCCAACCTAGGAGGAGCGGCCGGTGGTGCCTTTGCCGCTCCCGAGCCTCCTAACGGCAACCATCACCGTCAACGCCGTATGCTGGCCCTTTGGACGGAAGTCTGAGGCGTTGTGGCATAGATTATGCTCCCGTTCTCCCCACCCCCTGTCCAGCTTGGAAAGTTGGCGGTTTGGCCGGTCTGGTAACTATTGTCGTACTCTGCCCTTATGTCCTCGCTGCCACCCGAGGCGCGCAGAAGGCCCCCACCGACCACGTTGTTGGCACGGCTGGGGTCCAGAGCAACAGAAAAGCTTTCGCCTTGCGTATAGCCGGGGACAACCTGTCCGACAGCGGACGCTGACGCCAGCATGCCGAGGCTTGCCGCCACAGCAAGAATTTTCATCTGGGTTAACATGGAACACCTCGCGACTGTAAAGTCGGGTGCCCGGCAGACAACCTGTCGGTCGCCCGGTGAAGGTATAGCACCAAAGTAGTATTACAGGCGAATTCAATCTGAATTTTTCTGCAATACTTTAGGCTACGGTTGAATACTTTCGGCTCAGCTGTCACCTTGTCAGGCACATGAGCTGCCAGCAATTCGGAGCCCCACTCAGCCTCTGTTGGAGGCACCAAGCTGGATAGGTGGCGGGCCGCGGCTACACCAGCCATTCCTCCCGCAAATACATCTGGAAGGTCAGCCTGCCACCGCAGCAGCACGCAGCCCCGGTCGCCTGTCTGGCCTGGATCTACGACAACCGGTCCCAGGTCGAGTGGCTCTGGACACGGCTGAAAAAGGGCGTGCTGTTGCCACTCGCTATGAGAAGACCGCCCGATGCTTCCTCAGCCTCCCTTGCCTGATGGCCCCGCTCGACTGGTCCAGGAGCCAACACGGCCTCAACCTGCCGACAATCAGCACCTCCAAACCGACAAAACAGAACGATGCCGCTTCTGGAGAAGGATCGCGTTCGTTCCGCGAGAGAGGTCTCCCCTGCTCTACATGTAAGGGGATCTTTGAAGCGATGATCTCCCCCTCTCGTAAACCTTTGAGTAAGCGGCTTACTCATCGTCCGAGCACGTTTTGAGATCTCCTGACGCCGCCATCTCCGCGGCCGGCCCCTTCAGGCCTGGCGGCGGCGTCGCGTCATCGGCATCCGGGTCACGGCCGAGCCGCCGGTCGATGAGGCGCATGATCGGCGTGACGCTCAGCCCATGCAGCAGGATAAAGAACAGCACCACCACGCCAACAAAGCTCCAGAGCCGCCCAGCCTCCGCAACGTCCATCCGGTTCAGGCCATAGGCCAGGTAGTAAAGTGAGCCGACCCCACGAATGCCGAAAAAGGCGAGCGTCAGCTTCTCGCCGGGGTCGGCCCGGAACCCGGCCAAGCCGAGCCATCCCGTCACGGGGCGGACCACCAGCAGGATCAGGAGGGCCAAGGCCATCTCGGTCCAGGGCACCGGCGCCAGCAGGCCGCTGACCAGCGCGCCGCCGAAGAGCAGCAGCCGCACCATCATCGCCAGGCGCTCGATCTGTTCGGTCACCTCGTGCATCTGCGTGTGAAAGTCATGCTCGCGATGCGCCCGGCGGAAACTCAGCGCGGTGACGAATACGGCCAGGAAGCCGTAGCAGTGGATGATCTCGGTCAGCCCGTCCCGCGTCCTGGCCAGCCGGGTCTCGGCCGGCACATGGAAGGTGAGCCAGCCAAAGGCGCGGCCAATCAGCCAGCCGGCGCCGATCCCGGCGCCGATCTCCCACAGCACCCGGTAGCCGAGCCATTCAGCAAGCCAGGGCTTGTCCGTGCCCGCCACGGCGGCCAGCATGATGGCCAGATGCACAAACGGGAAGGCCAGCCCGTCATGGAGCCCCGCCTCGGAGGTGAGGCCGAAGCGGACCTCGTCCTCCTCGCCGCTCTTTGGCGGGCCGACCTGGACATCGGCCGCCAGCACCGGATCAGTCGGCGCCAGGCTGGCGGCGAGCAGCAGCGCGGAAGCCCAGGACAGGCCGAGCCCCCAGGCGGTCAGTCCGGCGATGGCCAGGATGCCGAGCGGCATGTTGATGCCGAGCAGGCGCCACGTCACTGCCCATCGCCGCTACTCGAAGGCGCGGTCGAGCCGCAGCCCCGCCCCCATCAGCGCGATGATCACGACGAACTCGGTGAAACGCTCGGTACCCATCCGGTGATGCTTTCGATTACCCACATCTCAGACAGGCATCTGGCTGGTGCGGTCGAAAGCACTTGATCCTACGGGGTCCATGGTGATGCGCTGGGTGCGGCAATGCTCCATGGAGGGCGTGCGATGGTGCCGGGCTTGCAAACCGCTCCAGACAGCGAGGCTTGCGGTTGCCTCAACCAGGACTGGACAGGCGCCGAATTGGAGGCCGCGACCTTCGCAGACGTAAGACTGCACCGGCGCTGTGCTGGTCTCCTGCGGCAGCTTGCCGCAGGTGTCGGGTCCAGCATACCTCAGGCGTGTGGCAACTGGGCCGGAGCCAAGGCAGCCTACCGGTTCCTGGCCAACGGGCGGGTGGACGAGGCTGACATCCTGGGCGGCCATTTTGCGGCGACGCGCGAGCGTGTCAGGGCTTCATCCGGCATGGTCCTGCTCTTACAAGACACCACCGAGTTCACCTACCAGCGTGCCTCCACGACCGCGATCGGCGTGACCAACAGGGTCAACAGCGGTCGCGATGCCGAGGGTCGGTGGCGACAGCATACGCTCTGCGGCCTGCTCCTCCACACCAGCCTCGCTGTGACAGAGCAGGGCGTGCCGCTCGGCGTCACTGCGGTGAAGGTCTGGACACGGGCGAAGTTCAGGGGAACCGCCGCGCTCAAGCGTGTGGTCAACCACACCGGGGTGGCGATCGAGGGCAAGGAAAGCGTCCGCTGGCTCGACAACCTCCGGCAGTCGATGGACCTCCTGGGTGAACCTGAGCGCCTCGTCCACGTTGCCGACCGCGAGAGCGACATCTACGAACTGTTCTGCCTGGTTCTGGAACTCGGCACCCACTGCGTCATCCGCACGTGCAACGACCGGTTGGCCGGTGACGGAGGCCACACCGTCGCCTCAGGGATGGCGGAAGCCAGGGTGCGCGGCCTGCATCATGTCGAACTGCGCGATGCACAGGGCGAAGTGATCCACGCCGCTCTCGAGATCCGGGCACGGCGGGTCCATCTCTTGCCGCCGATTGGAAAGCAGAAGCGCTATCCGCCGCTCGACCTCACGGTGCTGCACGTGACTGAGCGCAACCCACCTCGAAGCCGCAAGCCAATTGAGTGGAAGCTCCTGACCGATCTGCCAGTCCGTACACGTCGGGAAGCGATTGAGAAGATCCACTGGTATGCCATGCGGTGGAAGATTGAGATCTTCCACAAGATCCTCAAATCCGGCTGCCGCGCGGAGGACTCCCGTCTCAGGTCTGCCGAGCGGATCGCGAACCTCCTGGCGCTGTTCTGCATCATCGCCTGGCGGATCCTCTGGCTGACCCAGGCTCACCGCACTCATCCCGAGACGGCACCACAAGCCGCGCTGCGTGATCGGGAGATCCTCATCCTCGACAGGCTCATCCCCAGCGCTCAGGCCGACGAGCCCCAGGGGAAGACGCTGGCCACCTACGTCCGAAAGCTGGCACGGCTGGGTGGCCACCTCGGCCGCTCTCATGACCCGCCACCCGGTGCGATGGTCCTCTGGCGCGGGCTCTCCCGCCTTGCCGACATCGAACTCGGATGGGACGCCGCGGAGCACCCAAGATGTGGGTAATCGAAAGCATCACCGGATGGGTACCATCGGCCTAGAGGCGCGACAAGATCGCCGGCCAATCGCCGTCCATCAGGTCCGGGTGCAGCAGGACCGCCTCGCTCTGGCATTGAAGATCGCGCTGGTTCCCGCGCCAGTTCATATAAGGGTTGAGGGCGGCGTTGAAGATCGAGGGCGTATCCGCTGATCAAGCTCGATTACATTGATGGCGTCGCATATGCCAGGCTGTGGGAAAGGAGGTGCCACCGCCTGAGCGGCGTCGGGCATGCCGCCTTCTGGCACGCGGCAGAAGAATTCAATTCCATGATTTCCCGCTTTGTACGGGACCTTGAAACTGGTGCTGTATAGTCAGGCAGGGAAAGATGCAGGCCGGGCTGAAGCCAGCTTTCTGCCGGTGTGGCCATTGCCTTATGCGGACAAGCGGCTGCACCGGCGGTCATGAAAGCACTGCCGTCCACCACTCCTCCCGGTCACCGGAAGAGGGCACTGCTGGGCGGCAGCAGAGGCTGAATGAACTGCCATTCCCGATCAGTCAGATCCGTCGGACAGCGCGCCGTTCAAAGGCCCCTGACATGCCCGGCGTCCCTTGGTCCACATCCAGCCCATCCGGGCATGGGAAGACGCCTGAACACCTCAACATCAGCATTCTCAAACGGGCACTAAAGAGTTTTTCTGCAGGCTCCATGTCCCGGGCTCGCCTCGAACCTCAGACCGAGGCTGCCTCATTCTGCTGTTGGTGCGAGGCGGTTGCGGAGGTGGAGGATTGCCTTTTGCAGGGCCTCGGCCTCCCCAGGGTTGTCGCTGAAGCAGGTTTCGGCCCAGGCGGGGCGGTGGCAGGCCTTCTCGCGCAGAGCGTGGCCGGCCTCGGTCAGGTGGATACGCACCTGGCGCTCATCCTGGCTGTCGCGGCGGCGCTCGACGAGGCCCGCCGCCTGCAGGCGCTTGAGCAGCGGGGTGAGGGTGCTGCTCTCAAGAAAGAGGCGCTCGCCAATGCCGCCCACTGTCTGCCCATCCTCGGCCCAGAGCACCACCATCACGAGGTACTGCGGGTAGGTGAGGCCGAGAGCGTCGAGCAGCGGCTTGTTGGCGCGCTGAATGGCATGCGCGGTGGAGTGGAGGGCAAAGCAGAGGAGGCTGTCGAGGTCGGGTGGGCTTTGCGGCATGGTGGGTTCCTTAAGGGCCAAGCAGAACCAAATATAATCGTGGGCGATCTAATCGTGCAATGATTTGCGGCATGGCAGGTACGCAAAATATTATATAGTGCACGATATAATAGCGCGATATCATTCTATCAACATGGCGCCAAGCGCCGCGTCTTCTCTCAAGGAAAGCTGACCATGAACACCCCCCGCACCCTGCTTGCCGCCGCCGCCCTGCTGGGCTTCGACGGCTTGGCCCAGGCACAGCAGCCCTTCACCGTGACTGGCCAGGGCGAGAACTTCAGCGTGCGCTATGCCGAGAGCTAAAGCGGCAACATCCTCGGCGGCGGCTTCGCCGAGTTCGAGCGACTGGGTCAGGACACCACGATCCGCTACGCCGACCCGAGGGTGGGCCAGCAGGCGGCTGGCCTTCCGGTCGATCTCGGTGGGCGGAACGGTGATGTGGTCTACCTGCCGCTGCCGCCGCGCTCCAGCACCCTCGCCGCCCGCTAAGGGCAGCAGCCCCGGGCAGCCCCCGGGGCTGCTGCGCTCCGATCCTCCAGGACCCAGGGAAGACGCGGATTTCCCTATGGCCGACCTGTCCTCCGACGCGGAGCCGGGCGCGCCTGCATCCCTGCCGGGGTTGCTCAACCCCCCCGCTCAGGTTGCTGAAATCACCCCCTCCTTCTCATCCAGGCCACTCGGCCGGCGGATCCACCTGAATCGGGGCGGCGTGATAGTGGATGCTGCTGCGGCTGGATGTTCTTCCATGTGACCCTTAGGGCTTCATAAGCTGAGGGAGGCACCGAGATGGCCCACCACGCCGGGATCGCCGTCTCGCTGGAGACGAGCAGCATCTGCATCCTGGGCGTGACCTTCCCCGGTGAACTCGACCCAGGTGGAGTGAAGGAGTTGGCCTTCTGTGAAGGAGGCTACGGGCATGAAAAAGCGCCATGCTGCGGAGCAGATCATTGGGCTGTCAGGCCAGGCGAAGGTTGAACTGGCCTAGCCATCAGGTTGTGAGATGTCCCTGGTGCCCTTAACGATGAGGCGAGCTTTGGCAATGTCCTGCGCGTCGGCCTGCCCAGCAGAGTTGGCGTCGCGCAGCTTTCGCTTGGTGGCAAGCCGTTCTGCAACGACTTGGTTCGGCGTTCTGCCCTGCAGGATCCACTGATAGCAGGCGTTGTACGCGGCGCTGAATCCCCGCAGCAGCTGCTCGAGATCGCGATGGAAGTAGATAGTGATGCCGAGCACCTCACTCTCGACGCGACCGTGGAAGCGTTCCACCATGCCGTTGGTCTGTGGCGTATAAGGTCGGACATGACGGTACTGGGCGCCCAACTCGGCGCAGGCCTTCTTGAAAGTCGGTGAGAAGCAGCGCCGTTGTCGGTCAGCCCGTGGGTGATCCGACACAGGAAGGCCTGAGCGTCTTCACGCAGGAAGGCCACGACCAAAAAGCTAAGCTTCGGCGCTGGCGTTGGCATGGGCTTGGAGGGCGATGCCAAAGCGACGGCGGTATTCCTGGGGCGACAGCCCCGTCACCCGGTGGAACAGCTTGCGGAAGGTGGATGGGTCTCCGTATCCGGTCTGCCAGGCGATCTGCTCCACAGGGCGGCGCGTCCGCTCCAGCGCCTCGCGTGCCTTGGCGATGCGGATCTGCTGCCCGTATTCCGTCGGCCGGAGGCCGGTGGCCTTCTTGAAGCGGCGCAGGAAGGTCCGTTCCTCCAGCCCTGCGCGGGCTGCCAGCATCGGCACAGCGTGGTCCTTCGCGCCAGTCGCTTGCAGCCAGTGCTGCACGGCCAGGATTGCTTGGTCGCCATGGTCTAGCTTGGGGACGAATTGGCCATAGGGCCGCTGCGTCCGGCCTGGGGGGTCGATGATCAGAAAACGCGCAGTATCCAACATCACGCTTGGCCCGAGCAGACGCTCAACCAGCGTCAGGCCAAGATCCGTCCAGGCCAGAATTCCTCCGGCGGTGATGATGTCGCCGTCATCAATCAGCATGCGATCGGCATCCACCCGGACAGCTGGGAAGCGGGAGGCCAGCGTCTCGGCAAAGGCCCAGTGGGTAGTGGCCTCGCGGCCCTGGAGCAGTCCGGTTTCGGCCAACACGAAGGCGCCGGCGCAAATGGAGCAGAGCGTGGTGCCGCTGCGGTGAAGCCTGCTCATCCAGTCCGCCAAGGCCGTCATGGGCTGCATCCGATCCGGCATGATCAGGCTGGGCGGCGTGATGGCATGGGCCAGCGCATGGTCGGGACCAGGGTCGCTGTCATAGGAGCAGACGATCTCGGCGCCCTCCTGGCGCCAATGGCTGACGCGGATCGCGGGGGAGGTAGGTTCCTCCGCCACCCGCGCCATGTCACCAGCAATGCGGAACAGATCCGTAAGGCCATAGACCGCCGCCAGCTGGCAGTCCGGGTAGATCACGAGCCCGATCTCGGCGACCAGGCGCCGGCCTGTGTTCATGTCAGTTTTGTCCCGCATTGTGTCACCTCCGCCCAGCGTCCTCGCGCCATGCTTTGGCTACACCATCCACAGCAACGGCACTTCTGCCAGACGGAAAAAACGGAGACAGGCAATGGCCACGATCACCATGCAGGACCGCACCGAGATCTTCTATAAGGACTGGGGCAGCAAGGACGCGCAGCCGGTGGTCTTCCACCACGGCTGGCCGCTGTCGGCCGATGACTGGGACAACCAGATGCTGTTCTTCCTGGCGCAGGGCTATCGCGTTATCGCCCATGACCGCCGCGGCCATGGCCGCTCCAGCCAGACCGACAACGGCAACGAGATGAACACCTATGCCGCCGACGTGGCCGAGCTGGCCAAGGCGCTGGACCTGCGGAATGCCGTCCATGTCGGCCACTCGACCGGCGGCGGCGAGGTCGCCCGCTATGTCGCCCGGGCGGAGCCGGGCCGCGTCGCCAAGGCCGTGCTGGTGGGCGCGGTGCCGCCGATGATGATGCACTCGGAAAGCAACCCAGACGGCCTGCCGCCCGACCTATTCGAAGGCTTCCGCGCCTCGTTGGTGGCCAACCGGGCGGAATTCTACCGCCAGATCGCCTCTGGACCCTTCTATGGCTTCAACCGCGCGGATGCCCAGGTGAGCCAGGGACTGATCGACAACTGGTCCCGCCAAGGGCTGATGGGCGGGGCGAAAGCACAGTACGACTGCATCGCCGCCTTCTCCGCGACGGACTTCACCGAGGACCTGAAGGCGATCACGGTGCCGGTCCTGGTGATGCACGGCACCGATGACCAGATCGTGCCCTTCGCCAACCATGGCCCGAAGGCGGTGGCACTGTTGCGGCACGGAACGCTCAAGGCCTATGAGGGGCTGTCGCATGGCATGGCCGCGACGCATCCGGACATTATCAACGCCGATCTGCTCACCTTTATCCGCGGCTGATAAGGTCCTGCTCGCTCCTGACCTTTGACCTATCTGCTGGAGAGACAGCGGAGGGGCGAGTTGGATGGTGCTGACAGATGCGCAGTGGGCGGTGCTGGATGATCTTCCCCTGATTTGATGGACAGGGATTAGGCGGCATTGTGCTCTATCTGCTCTGGCGTCTGGTATTTCAAGGCGGAGTGGATGCGCTGCCGGTTGTAGTAGCTTTCGATGCAGGCGAACACGTCGCGTCTGGCCTCATCCCGGGTGGCCCATTGGCGCTGCTGGACGAGTTCGACCTTGAGGGTGTGGAAGAAGCTTTCCATGGGCGCGTTGTCCAGGCAGCCGCCGCGGCGGCTCATGGATTGCCGCATCTGACTTGTCCCCGGGAGCCGACGATAATCGTCGGCAGCGTACTGCGAGCCGCGGTCCGAATGCTGCAGCAGTCCCGGTGTCGGTCGCTGCCGCTGGATGGCCATGGTGGGGGCTGCGCAGGTGAGTTCCGCCCGCATGTGCTCGCGCATCGACCAGCCGGCCACCTTGCGGGTAGCCAGGTCGAGCACGGCGGCGAGGTAGAGCCAGCCCTCGCCAGTGGGCAGATAGGTGATGCCGGCCAGCCAGACCGTGTTGGGCCGGGTGACCGCGAACTGTCGGTTCAGCAGGTTCGGGGCGAGCGGGAGGGCATGGCGGCTGTTGGTGGTCGCTGGACCGAAACGCCGCCCGGCAATGGCATGGAGGGCTGGATGCCCAACTCGCCCGCGACTTGCGTCAGCGGCTGGCCGCTGGAGCGGAACAGCGCGACCGCCTCCTGCTTGAACTCCGGCGTGAACTCCCGCCATGCCTTGTTCGTCGGACACCTTCCTCGCGCCCAGCGAGCTTACTCAGGGGTGGCTATCAATTGCTCCGTGATCGGTCTGGTCATGCTGGTCAGCATTGTGGCCAGCACCACACCTAGCAGCAGCGAAGTAGAGGCCTGTAATCGCGCAGTCAGCACGTTGCTCACCACCCAGAATCCTATCGAACTGCAGCGGATCAGCATCGTGCTGGATCATATGAACTGCAATGTGGCGAAGCGCTTCTGATGCTGGGGCCGGCAAGGAAGCCGTTAGCGCAACCACACTTATACGGGGGTAGGGTATCGCGAACTTCACGCCACCTGTCCGGATTGCCTTTGACGCATCATCGGACGCCAAGCAAGCCGCTTACGTGGCGCTGCTGGTCGATAAGCCCCACAAGCCACGGCTGATCTATGGCTGCGGAACCGGTATTGGTCCGGATCAGCGCGAAGTTTTGCGCCGCCTTCCGGCAGACGCAGCAGCGCATCTGGCGGGCCATGGCACGGACGGTGACGGTGTCATGCGCCTCCACCACGTCGCAAACCGGGATCAAGCGGTTGGGCCGGCAGCAGGGATCAGCACAGCGGGTGCGGATCTGCCAGCCGAGCCAATGACGAGAGGGCTGTCGAGCGTGTCGAGCAGGGTGGCGCGGCGTGGATCTGCAGGGCAGATGTCGCGGACGTAGCATGTGACCTCAGCAATTCCCCTGGTGGAGCCCCATATGGCCAAGCCAGAATTACAAACAAAACAAGAACAAGAGGGTTGCAAAAGGCATCGAGGGAGCTGGTGCTGCAGCAGGTCCTTGCCGAAACCCTGGCTACGGCACCACGGCATGCCGGCTTCGGCTCCCGGAACTTTCGCTTCGGCACCCAGGATCAGCGCTGCAGCCTGCATAGCGGAGGCGGCCATGACACAGGATGAATGGGCCATGCTCGAGCTGCTGGAGGAGATCTTCGGCATACTGGGCAACGCCAGGAAGGAGCTCGGCGACACGCGGGAGAGCATGGTCCGGCTGGAACAGCATTGCGCCAGCATGAGCCAAAGCCTCGACCATCTGCGCGTCAACCTTGACCAGATTGAGGACCGCCTGGACCTGCATGGCGAGGCCGCCTGACGGATCACCACCGGATCTGCCTTTGGCCGGCCGGGCAGCAATTCCAACCACCGCGCTGCCGGGTCGGAGCTGGCGCGAGGGCAAACTCTGCGAGGGGCAAGATGAACGTGATCGAGAAGCTTGAAGCGGATCTGAAGGCACAGGATGCCCGGTTTCGGCGTGAGGGCTGGATCTTGCTGCTAGTTTCGGCCAGGGAAGGCTGGAAGGCCGAGTAGTCGATCTCCTCGTTGGGCTCACCATCAATGGTGATGTGGGTCCGCAGCATCTCCGACAGTTCCTGTCACCAGGCGCCATAGAAGCGGCTGCCTTCAGGCCGGGCATTGGGCCGGATCAGGCAGGCATTGTTGAAGGTCCGGTGCAGCACAAAACGGCTCAGGTCGAAGAAGCTCTCCTCGCTCTTCCGGTGCAGGTGCAGGTCGGCATAACCGCTGTCTGGCAGGCGGAGATCGATCAGGTGCCGCTGGAACAGGCCATTGATGGTCCGCAGATGCGCGCGTGCCTGCTGCGTCAGGGCGGTCTCCTCGAACGGAATGTCCTGCTTGGTCTCGTCCCGCAGCACGATCCGGTCAGGGGCCACCTTGCGGGCAATCTCCCAGAACTGCGGGAGGCCATCCGGCACCAGCACGGCCAGCAACCGGGGAGTGCCGCGGATGCGGGTGGTCTCGCCCCGGCCGCTCCGGCGATCATTGAAGCCTGCCGCGATCTCCTGGACCAGAACCCGGCGGAGGAACTCCGGATAGGCGATCTCGCAGGTGAACTTGTGGCTGAGGCCAGCTCTCTGCGCTTCGTGGCTGTTAATATACCAGTTCGTTCGGAACGACATGCCGATGCAAAGGCCGGGACGCACCCGTCATACATCCAGCAGGTTGAGCGCCAGAACGGAGACCGCGCGGAGCATCTTGTCCCGATTGGTCGGGCGGTCACTGGCTTCTTTGCGCGCAGGGCCGCCTGGAGGACCTGCCCCGAGAGGGCCTGCAGCCGATGCTGAAGCTAGGCCTCCATCGCCAATTTCCTGCGCCGTCCACTCGATCCGTCCTGCGAGTGGTGGGTAATCAACCAAGTCAGACAAGCCGGCCCTGTCTAGGACAGTGCTGACAGGATGCTACCCTGCCTTGGGAAGGCCAAGCTGAGCTGGGGAACGGCCTGACCTTCCAATCTGACGTATTGAACTCTGGTCTCAACGCAGCAGTTTTGGCAGCCAGAGTGTAAGCTCAGGCCAAACCGTAATAATGAGAAGCGAGAAGAAGAGAGGAAGGTAGAAGGGTATGGTAGCCCGCAATACTGACCACATCGATACCTTGGCAATGTCAGAGAGCAGGAAAAGCGCCAAGCCCAGTGGTGGCGTCAGCAGGCCAATCATCAGGTTGAATACGAAGATGATGCCGAGATGAACCGGATCGACCCCGGCCAAGACGAGCGGTGCCGAGACCAGTGGCGCGACCAGCAATGTCGCCGTTGTTGAGTCGAGGAACATGCCGACGATCAGAAGCAGCACATTGACGACGAGCAGCAACATGAGCGGGTCGGTTGAGACTGAGAGCAGGCTTCGAGTAAACATCTGCGGCAGTTGCTCCACCGCCATCACCCACCCGAACAGTGCTGCTACTGAAACGATAATCAGCACCGCCGAGGTCGTCTTGACCGTGTCGAAAAGTGCGAAGCGCATTCGCTGCCACGTGATGCCGCCGTAGAAGACAACGGTGATGAGCAGAATGTACGCGACTGTGATCGAAGCCGCTTCGGTTGGCGTGAACAGGCCCTGCAACATGCCGCCGACAAGCAGGAGCGGCGTGATCAGCGCCGGGAGCGCCGGCACGAAGGTGGACCACAGCTCCTTGATAGTCGGCCAGCGCTTGGAACGGGGGTGATTGTGCCTGCGAGCGAGCCAAGCGACGGTGATCATCAACAGCGCAGTGTATAGCAGCGCCGGCATGACGCCCCCGATCAGCAGCTGCACGATTGAGACGCTTGTCGCCGAGCCATAGATGATGAGGGGGATTGAGGGCGGGAAGATGGGTCCCACCACGGCGGATGCACCGGTGATCGCGGCGGAATAGGCACGGCTGAAGCCGGCCCGCGTCATGGCCCGAATTTCGATACGGCCGAGCCCACCGATATCGGCGAGTGCAGCGCCAGAAGTGCCCGAGAATACCAGTGAGCCAATGACATTCACCTGTGCGAGGCCGCCCGGAACTCGTCCACCTAACGTGTGTGCGAACTTGTAGATGTGGCTTGTGATGCCGGCCTGGTTCATCAGGCTTCCCACAAAGATGAAGACCGGGACAGCGACAAGCGGGAAGGAGTCAAGCGCATAGGTCATGCGCTGCGCTAGCAGCTCGATTGGAAAGCCGGATGCCAGTACATAAATCAATGCCGGAACCGCAATCGCAACCACGACTGGAGTTCCCAGGATAAAGAGCGCCATGAAGGCGAGTATGATGGTGATTGCCATGATGCCGGGCCTTCAGTGCGGACGCATTTCTTCAGGAAGGTCGAGCTCTTCTTCAGGCTCCTGCTCCTGCGGGAAAGTAACGTAGAGTGGCATGCGCAGAACGACCTTGAAGAACTGGATCGCGCACTCCAATGTCGTCATTGAAAAGCTGATCGTGGCCGCGCCTAGAAAGATCCAATACGGGATCCCCAGCGTCGGTGTGGCGTTGTCGAGGTTAGTGCCGATTGCGACCAGGCTTGCTGCCACCATCGCTGCAAAGGTCACGGTACAGATAAGGGCCGTGGCCAGCTTCAGCCCGTGAATGATGTTGGGAGGAAGCATCACAAGGATTTCCTCCATCCTGATGCTTGCGCCCGCCGAGACGACGTAGGGAACAGCGAGGAAGACGGAGCAGATCAGCATGAAGCGGGCAAGCTCCTCAACGCCGATGATCGGCATGCCAAAGACCTCGCGCGCGACCACTTGGACGAAGGGCAACGAGACCATCGCCACCAGCATCACAAGGCTTCCCCAACGGAAGACCCAGCGTAGCGGTTCCACCGCCCGGTCAATTGCATAGTGACGGCTGTCAACAGCAGCGACGCTTTGCGGCGCTTCAACAAGGGCATCTTGATTGTGCACAGGTGCCTCGCAGGCAGTAGGTTCTTGCTCGTGTGCGAGAAGAAGAGCCGGGGCTGGACCCGGCTCCTTGTCGTCACTGGATGGCGGCGATACGTTCCATCAGCGGCTTCCAGCTCGGGAAGTCGGTGTTGACCTGTGCGGCTACCGACTTGCGGAACTCGTCGACCTTGAGGCCATCCTTTTCGGTGATGAAGGTCATGCCCTTCTGCTTGAGCTCGTCGATCAACCTGACCTCGGCGTCAAGACCAAGCCTCAGCGTCTCCTCGCCAACTTCCGCCGCGACTTCCCCGAGGATAGCCCGATCCCTTTCAGGGATGGACTGCCAGGTGCGCTCATTGATAAAGACGGGCAGCACATTCTGCATATGACCCGTCAGCATCGCGTGCGTTTGCACCTCGTAGAGCTTGTTGGCGTTGATCATGGTCAGCGGGTTTTCCTGCCCGATCACCAGGCCTGTCATCAATGCAGTTGGCAGCTCAGCCACCTCCACCGGTGTCGGAATGGCGCCCATTCCCTTGATCATGGTTGTCCAGAGCGGCAGTGGCACACCGCGGAAGCGCTTGTCCTTGAGGTCGGACGGTGAGTAGACCGCCATCTTCGCCGTCATCTGGCGCGCACCGCGATAAAGGCGGCCGATGATGCGGACATTGGCCTGCTTGACCAGCTTGTCCGAGATCTCCTTCATTACCTCGGACTTGTTTGGATCGGTCGCGGCCATGGCGTGGGTGCCGTCGCGATAGATGAAGGGAGCAGCAAAGGCGCCAATCTCAGGCAGAAGCCGAGTCAGTGAGCCAAACTCGTGATGCGCAAGAGGAATAGCGCCAGAACGGACGCCATCGACCGTTTCCGATGCGCCGCCAAGTTGCGAATTGGGAAATACCTGGATCTTGATGCGGCCTTCCGCGCGCTTCTCGACCCGCTTGGCGAATTCATCAGCATACCAGTGCTGGATGTCCCCTTCTGAGCCGACATGGGCATAGCGGATCGTCGTCTGAGCGGCTGCCGGTGCGGCCAGACTGACTGAAAGACCCAGGATTCCAGAGAGTATCTTGATAGCCTGTCTTTTGTTCATCGTGTTCCTCCTTTCTGTATTGTTTCTTCTGCTTCGCACTCAGACTGCTTCCCAAAAGCGATAGAAGCGCGCCGCATTGTCGTGGAACAGGCTGTCCCTTTCCGCTGCGGTCCGATCTGCGGTCGCTGCCAGAAAGCCTGAAAAGATCGTGTTGAAGCTGCCAACAAGGCACTCAACGGGGAAGTTGCTGGCAAACATACAGCGATCGACCCCGAATATTGAGATGACGTCGCGGATGACCGCACCATTGGCTTCGATCGTCCAGGGTTGTCCAGAGCTGCCGATACCAGAGATCTTGATCGCGATGTTGGGCTGAGCGGCGGCAGTTTCGAGGGCTTTGCGCCAACCAGCAAGTCCTTCCACGCTACGGGCTGCCGGCAGGCCCGCGTGATTGATGATCAACTGCGTGCACGGAAAGTCGTGCGCTAGTTCTGCAGCGGCATCAAGATGCCACCACGGTGTCTGCAGGTCGTACGAGAAACCGTGACGACCCATCAGCGCGTAACCTCGCCGCCAAGCGGGATCATCCATGGAGCCGGGCAGGCCTCGACTCGCTTGGCCGGGCGATGCGGCCGCAGCCGGCTTGTGACGCACCCCGCGAACGATCGGGATCGCCGCATGGGAAGCAAGCAGCGCATCGGCTTCCCCGGAAGCGAAGACGCACCAGGCCACTACCGCGGATGGCAAGCTGTGCTCGGCCGCGATCCGCGCGACCCAGTGGGGCTCCTCTGCGGCCAGAACCCGGTTCCACTCGGCCTCTACGTAGACCGAAGCGATCACCGGCCAGCCAACCGTGTCTTTTCGGTAGTCCGCCGGCGTGTAGTCCCGGCAAATCGCGGAATAGTCCCCGTAGCGGAAGGGGATACGCTCCTCCTTCAGCCAGGGCAGATCGTTTGCGAGATCCCAGATATGATGATGGGCATTGATGACGGCCCGAGGGCAGTAAGGAGCGAGTGCCATCAGGCCTTGCCGCGAGCTGCAGCCTCGTGTTCGTAAAGCTTGACGATCGCGGCAGAGTCGGACATCTCATGCCCGAGCGCGACGTAGTCCTTGTACCTCTGCACACCTTGCTCGATGACCTTGAGATCAAGCCCAAGCCCATGCGCGAAGGCGGATACCGCCTTCAAATCCTTGAGGAGCTGCCGCGCGTAAGACGAGGGCGGCTCAAAGGCGCGCTGCTGCATCTGGGGATACAGCCTTTGCAGCAGACTTGAGTCCGCATGGCCGCCCGCAAGGCATTGCGGTAGGCGCGCGGCATCAATCCCTGCAGCCTCGGCCAGCATCAGCGCCTCCGCCATCACGACGTAGCCTGTTCCAACGATGGCTTGGTTGAGGATCTTGGTTGTCTGACCTGCTCCCACGGGACCCATCAATGTGAGGTTGCCGGCCATCTTCTCAATGATGGACTTCGCCTTCACGAAGTCTTCCTCGCTGCCGCCTGCCATCACCGTCATCTGACCGGTGCGCGCGAGTTGAGGGCCGCCGGAAACAGGGGCATCGATCCAACCTGCACCCGTTGCTTCCTTCAACGCCGCGGCTACTTGGCGAGTTCCTTCCGGATCGGCCGTAGAGAAATCGATCACGAGCGAAGGGCCGGGTCCAGCTGCGGCAACTCCATCCTCGCCGAGGATGCAGCGCTCCACGGCCTGCATGTGCAGAACGCAAAGCATCACGATATCGCTCGCGGCAGCGACCTCGGCTGGGCTTTCAGCTGAGATGGCCCCATATGGCAGGACCGTCTGCAGCCGCTCTGGCTCCAGATTCCATACTTTGACAGGGAAGCCGAGATCCAACAACCGCCGCACCATGGCTTCACCCATGATGCCGATGCCGATAAATCCGATGCGCGGCCGGTTCGTCGCGTCAGTCATGATATGCGTTTCCCTCCATTTCTGTTGTTACCCTCGGGGCAGATTTCGCACACGGAATTCCTCATCGACCGGATGAGGTACATCTCGATTATCGTACGCGAGGGCATAGAGCACCTTGCAGCAGTACTCCTGTCATTCCACTGCTGCATGCAGCAGAATAGCCCGATCTGGATTGAAGGATGCAAAGCACTTGGATGCCTGCAAGAGGCAACGCCATTGTTCGCTCCTCCTGCTACCCGCGTGGTTCGTAACACAACGAATTTAAATCATTCTAATCCGTATACGAATTAGACATTTTGTGTGTCAACGAGCTAGAGCATATGGGGGAGGGATTGCCCCTCAGACGGACATTAGGATATCTGAAATTAAAGCCTTGGCTCTCATGCGGAAGATGGTTTGTAAGCGCCTTTTTCCCCCACTGACGCCGGCCTCTGCCTGCTTTGGTAGCCAAAGCAGGCGCGCTAATGGGCTTATGATGCCTGGGCTTCTTCGTGGCAGACGTCCGTAGCCCAGATACTCGGACACCTCGAGGTACCGTTGCTGACGGCCTTCGCGAGCGGGATGGCCACCTCAGGTCGTGACATGCCCCTGCTGATGGGGCCGGATGATCGGCTTGGGGTGGCCGATGCTGGCCGTAGCCCCGAAACCGGTCCGCTCGAAGGGAGAGCTTCCAGGCTTCACGAGCAGCCCTTCCGGGCTGCTTTG
>NZ_VUKA01000023.1 GCF_008386565.1 Teichococcus oryzae
AAACCAGATCGCCAAAACAAGGCCATCCAACCAAGTCTCTATTCCAGAAAACCCGATGCAATTTTGAATGAACGTGGCGCCCCACCGAAGCAGGCCGCCCCTTCGCCTATTTGGAAGGGAGAGGTATCTAGGATCTTCGATCCTCGAAGTCAACTCCGTATCCTGGCTCAGGCCTCAGATTTCAGCGCCTCGCGGCAGCCTCGTCGTCGGGAGGCGGCTTTTAGGCTCGCCTCCCTCGCCTGTCAAACGCTTTGGCCAAAAAATTTTGGCAATCGCATTTGTCAGCTTTGAACCGACAAGCTCAGGCCATCCTGATCCGCCGAAACATGCACGACGCTGCCATCGACAATCCTGCCTTCCAGCAACATTCCAGCCAACTGGTCCTGCAGGTTACGCTGAATGACACGCTTCAGCGGACGTGCGCCATAAACCGGATCGTAGCCGGCCTCTGCCAGCCAGGCCAAAGCCGCCTCATCAAGCTCCAGCGAGATCTTGCGGTCCTCCAGCAAACTCCGCAGGCGCCCGAGCTGGATCTCCACAATGGTGCTCATGTCCTTCCGCGCTAGCCTGCGGAACAGCACGATCTCGTCGAGCCTGTTGAGGAACTCCGGCCGGAAACGGCTCCGGACGACGTTCATCACCTGCCCACGCACCAGATCGACATCCTCACCTTCCGGCTGGGAGGCCAGGATCTCGGAGCCCAGATTGCTGGTCAGCACGATCAATGTGTTGCGGAAATCGACCGTCCGCCCCTGCCCGTCCGTCAGCCGCCCATCATCCAGCACCTGAAGCAGGACATTGAACACGTCCTCATGGGCCTTCTCGACCTCGTCGAACAGGATCACCTGGTAGGGCCGGCGGCGAACGGCCTCGGTCAGGGCGCCACCTTCCTCATAGCCGACATAGCCGGGCGGAGCGCCGATAAGCCGCGCCACCGCATGCTTCTCCATGTATTCGGACATGTCGATGCGAAGCAGCGCCTTGTCGTCATCGAACAAAAAGGCGGCGATGGCCTTGGTCAGCTCCGTCTTGCCGACACCAGTGGGGCCCAGGAACAGGAAGGAGCCGATTGGCCTGTTCGGGTCCTGCAGCCCAGCCCGCGCCCGGCGGACTGCCTTGGACACGGCCTCCAGCGCCTCCTCCTGCCCGACCACGCGGCCCCGAAGCGTATCCTCCATGCGCAGCAGCTTGGCGCGCTCGCCCTCCAGCATCTTGTCAACGGGAATGCCGGTCCAGCGGCTGACCACCGCGGCGATGCCTTCCTCGGTGACCGCCTCGTTGACCAGCCGACCACCATCACCGCTTTCCGCGATCTGGCGCTCAAGCTGAGGGATCACGCCATACAGCAACTCGGAAGCGCGGCCGAGATCGCCCTTGCGCTGCGCGACCTCCACCTCGGTGCGCGCACGGTCAAGCTCCTCCTTGGCCTTCTGCGCGGCAGCCAGCTTGCCCTTCTCCTCCTGCCAGGAAGCACTCAGGGCATCCGACCTTTCCTCAAGCTCGGACACCTCGCGCTCCAGCCGGGTCAGGCGGTCGCGGCTGGCCGCGTCATCCTCCTTCTTCAGGGCCTCGCGCTCGATCTTCAGCATCAGCAGGCGGCGATCGACCTCGTCGAGTTCCTCGGGCTTGCTATCCACCTGCATGCGAAGGCGGGAGGCGGCTTCGTCGACAAGATCGATCGCCTTGTCGGGCAGGAAGCGGTCGGTGATGTAGCGGTTGGACAAGGCAGCCGCCGCGACCAGGGCACTGTCCGCGATGCGGACACCATGATGCAGCTCGTACTTCTCCTTGATGCCGCGCAGGATCGACACCGTGTCCTCGACGCTGGGCTCCCCCACGAAAACAGGCTGGAAGCGCCGCGCCAGGGCGGCGTCCTTCTCCACATGCTTGCGGTACTCGTCCAGCGTCGTGGCGCCGATGCAGTGCAGTTCGCCGCGCGCCAGGGCGGGCTTCAGCAGGTTGGAGGCATCCATGGCGCCATCCGCCTTGCCGGCGCCGACCAGCGTGTGCATCTCGTCGATGAACAGGACGATCTCGCCCGCGGCCTGCTCCACCTCCGTCAGGACGCCCTTCAGCCGCTCCTCGAACTCGCCACGATACTTGGCGCCCGCCACCATGGCACCGAGGTCCAGCGCCAGGACCTTCTTGTTGCGCAGCGCCTCCGGCACGTCGCCATTGACGATGCGCAGGCTCAGGCCTTCGACGATGGCGGTCTTGCCCACGCCGGGCTCGCCGATCAGCACAGGGTTGTTCTTGGTGCGGCGGGCCAGCACCTGGATGGCGCGGCGGATCTCCTCGTCACGGCCGATCACCGGGTCGAGCTTGCCTTCGCGCGCCGCGGCCGTCAGGTCGCGGGCATATTTCTTCAGCGCGTCGAAGCTCTGTTCGGCGCTGGCGCTGTCCACCTTGCGGCCCTTGCGGATCGCAGCAATGGCGCCATCCAGCTTCTGCGCAGTCGCGCCCGCCTTGGTCAGCGCCCGGCCAGCCGGGGTATCGCTCGCCGCCAGCGCCGTCAGCAGGCGGTCCTGCGCCACATAGGCATCGCCGGCCTTGCCGGCCTGCTGCTGCGCGGCATCCAGCACCCGCACGATGTCCGGCATGAACTGGGGCTGCCCAGCGCCGCCGCCCTGCACCCGAGGCAGGCGGGCCAATTCGGCCTCCACCGCCTCCAGCACCGGCTTGGGATCGGCGCCGGCAGCGCGGATCAATCCGGCCGCCGCACCCTGCTCGTCGTCAAGCAAGGCCTTCAGCAGGTGCTCGGCGGTGATGCGCTGGTGATATTCGCGAATTGCGATGGTCTGGGCAGCTTGCAGAAAGCCGCGCGCACGCTCGGTGAATTTCTCGATATCCATTCGGTCCCTCCATTGAGGCAACCGGGCCGGGCATCCCAGGCAGGCGATGCACGCCCCGTTCGTGATTGCGATGTGGTAGAGGATTGGTCATCCCTTCAAGGGGATACCCGAGAAAAAAGCAGGAGCTGAACCGATGCGGGTCGAGAAGCTGTATCGTTACCCGGTAAAAGGCCTCTCGGCTGAGGCACTGGAGGAAACCGAACTGGCCACGGGGGAGTGCATCCCGCATGATCGCCGTTTCGCGCTGGTTCAGGGGGATGCGCCCTTTGACGTCACGGCGCCGCGCTTCCTGCCGAAGCAGAACTTCGCCTGCCTCATGGCCAATGCCCGGCTGGCGCTGGTGAAGGCTGCCTTTGACCCGCATGACCACTGCCTGTCCCTGCGGGTGCCGGGTCAGCCGGTCTTCTTTGCCGACACGCAAACGGCCGAAGGAAGGGCTTCCATCACAGCCGCCCTGACGGCCTTCCTCGGTGACGAGGCACGCGGCACGCCCTATTTCACCGAGGCGCCGGGACATGCTTTCACAGACCAGAAGCGGAAAGGCATCTCGCTGATCAATCTGGCCAGCCTGGAAGCGCTGCAAAAGGCGACGGGCCTGCGCCTCGATCCGCTGCGCTTCCGGGCGAATGTTTACTTCACCGGGTTGCCAGCCTGGGCGGAATTCGACTGGCTGGGCCAGGAGATCATGCTGGGGGGCGCCAGGCTGTCCGTGTTCAAGCGGACGGTCCGCTGCCCGGCCACCCAGGTCAATCCTTCAACCGGGGAACGGGATGCCGATGTGCCGCGGCTGCTACGGGAACATTTCGGCCATGCGGATCTGGGAGTGCACGCGGCGGTGACGGAAAGCGGCAAGGTCGCTCTGGGTGATGCCCTGGAGGCCCTGATGCCGGCCTGAGGCACGGCTGGAAAAGCAACCGGCGCGGGCTTGGTTCCTGCGCCGGCAGCCGATCGCTACTGCACCGTTTCGCGCTGTTCCGGGCTTTCGTTGGATTCACCATCCAGGCCCGACTGCGCATGGCCATTCAGGTCGCCATGCTCGCCGGCACCATCGCCATCCTCGCCAGAGGAGCCGCCACGCCGGGGCTGCTGATTCTGCTGCGCCTGGGCCGCCTGGGCCATGGCGTTCAGGATCCGGAAGTAATGCTCAGCGTGCTGGAAGTAGCTTTCCGCCATGACGCGGTCGCCGCCGCTCGTCGCATCGCGGCCAAGCTGCAGGTACTTCTCGAACAACTGCTGCGCGGTTCCCCGCAACCGCATATCCGGGCCGTTCGAATCGAACACATGGTTGCGGTTCATGGGTTGATGGCCGGTCTGGCGGAACTGTCCGCCGCCGCCGCCGCCACCACCTCCGCCGCCGTGGCGGTGACCGCCGCGGCCGCGCATGCGCTTCATGTTCATTGGTATAGCGTTCGCCGTCTCATGCTGACGCCATCCGACACGTGGGGGTCCAGAAACGGACCCGGACACGCCGGGCAGCTTGCTGATGGTATTGCATCACCGCGGAACCGGTGGGGTGGCTTCAGCCTGCCTCCATCCGGCCGGTCCAGCCGGGGAATTTCACCCGGGGCCGCTTCCACACCCTAACCGCGCAGTGCCGAGGCGCCAAACGGTTTTTTCACCAACAAGGCCCGTTCAACCCCGCCCAGATCCGCATGGCAGCCCTGCACGACAAGCCCTTCCGCTCCGGCCAGGGCTGAAACGGCTGCGGCCTGGCCAATTCCAAGCTCCAGAACCGCATGGCCGCCGGGCTTGAGAAGGCGGGGCAGGACCTGCGCCAGATGACGGTAGGCGTCCAGGCCGTCCGCCCCTCCATCCAGCGCCCGCCCCGGCTCGAAGCTCCTCACCTCGGGCATCAGCCCAGCAATGGCACCCGTCTCGATATAAGGAGGATTGGACAACACCAGATCAAAGGATGCATCGAGCGCATCCGCCCAATGCCCGGCCAGAAAGGCGGAGCGGTCCTGCAGGCCGTTGCGCCGGGCGTTCCGGCGCGCCAAGTGGGCGGCCTCCTCGGACAGGTCGACCCCGACGCCAAAGGCGCCCGGCCATTCCGAAAGCACCGCCAGCAACAGGCAGCCGGTTCCGGTGCCGAGGTCCAGCACGCGCCCCGATTCCGGGCGGCTGACAGCCAGCGCGGCCTCGACCAGCGCCTCGGAATCCGCCCGTGGCACAAGGGTGACGCGGGAAACCTCCAGATCCAGTGTCCAGAAGCCCTGATGGCCCAGGATCAGCGCCAGCGGCTCCCGGGCCAGCCGGCGCCGCAGCATGGCCGCGAAGCCTGTGGCCGCATCGGGCGGAACCGGCATCCGGGCCTTGCCGAGCAGGTCGGACGGCTCCTGCCCCATGGCCGCCCCAAGCATAAGACGTGCCTCAAGGCGGGGATTCTCGATGGCGGCGGCGCGAAGATGCTGCCCCGCGCGACACAGGAAGGCGCCCACCGTCCCAGCGGGATCCGAACAATCAGACACCTTCCGCCGCCAGCCGCGCGGCCTCGTCCTCGGCGATCAGCGCATCGAAGATCTCGTCGAACTCGCCCTGCATCACTCGTTCGATCTTGTGCAGGGTCAGGCCGATGCGGTGGTCCGTCACGCGGCCCTGGGGAAAATTATAGGTGCGGATGCGCTCCGACCGGTCACCGGTGCCGACCTGCGCCCGGCGATCGGCCGAGCGGCTGGCGCTGGCCTGGGAGCGCTGCTGCTCGTAAAGCCGCGCCCGCAGGACCTTCATCGCCTTGGCCCGGTTCTTGTGCTGGCTGCGCTCCTCCTGCATCGCAACCACCGTTCCCGTGGGAAGGTGGGTGATGCGCACGGCGCTGTCCGTCTTGTTGACGTGCTGCCCCCCTGCGCCGCTGGCGCGGTAGGTGTCGATGCGGAGATCCGAATCCTGGATCTGGATGTCCACATCCTCGGCCACCGGCAGCACGGCCACGGTCACGGTCGAGGTGTGGATGCGGCCCTGCGCCTCGGTGGCTGGCACGCGCTGGACCCGGTGCACGCCGCTTTCGAATTTCAGACGGGCGAAGACCCCCTGCCCTTCCACCTCGGCCACCGCGCCCTTGATGCCGCCCAGTTCCGATTCATCATAATCGAGCACGCCGAAGCGCCAGCCATGGCCGGCGGCGTAACGCTGATAGGCGCCAAACAATTCCGCCGCAAACAGGCCGGCCTCGTCACCGCCCGCCGCCGGGCGGATCTCCAGGATCGCGCTGCCCGCATCGGCGGCGTCGCGCGGCAGCAGCAGAAGCTGCAATTCCCGCTCCAGCACCGGAACGGCATCCCGCTGCGCGTAATACTCCGCTTCCGCCAGCTCGCGCATCTCAGGGTCGGACAGCAACGCTTCCGCCTCGTCACGGGCCTGCCGCGCCTGCCGCAAGGCGTTGACCTTCTCCACCAGGGGGTCGAGTTCCGACAGCTCCTTGGAAAGCTGGCCCACCTGCGCGCCATCGGCGGTTTCCAGCATGGCGCGCAGCTCGTCCGCCCGGTACAGGAGCCGGTCAAGCTTCTCCGACAAGCTCATTCCCGGCCGCTCATTCGTCGTCGGCGCCGCCTTCGTCGGCCGCCAGCTCCATCTCCTCGACCATCTGCTCCAGCATGGCGTCCACCACGCCGGCGGCGGCCAGGGCCGGCAGCAATCCGGCGAGGCCCACACGTTCCTGGGTGCCATCCGCCAGGTTGCGGACGATCACCACATTCTCGGCCACCTCGCTTTCGCCGATGATGATGGCGGCCTGGCTGCCGATGCGGTTGGCGCGCTCCATGCGGCGCTTCAGATTGCCCTTATAGGCGACTTCCCCGGGGACGCCGGACGCGCGCAGCAGCTGCACCAGGTCGATGGCGGCGCCTTCCTCCGCCTCGCTGACGGGAACCACGGCAACGGGGCGGTTCGGCTCGGGGGTTTCCTCCAGAAGCTCGGCCAGCCGTTCCACCCCAGCCGCCCAGCCGACCGAAGGCGTCGGCGGGCCGCCCATCTCCCCGACCAGCCCCTCATAGCGGCCGCCGCCCATCACCGTGCCCTGCGCCCCGAGGCGGTCCGTGACGAACTCGAAGGCCGTGTGGCTGTAATAGTCCAGGCCGCGAACAATGCGCGGGTTCTCCCGGAACGGCACGCCGAAGCGCTCAAGATACCGCTTCACGGAGGCATAGAAGGTCGCCGCCTCCGGCGTCAGGTGCTGGTGGATCGTCGGCGCCTCAGCCACCAACCTGCGGTCGCCTTCATCCTTGCTGTCCAGGATGCGCAGCGGGTTCTTGGCCAGCCGATCCTGGCTTTCCTCCGACAGCCGCTCCTGGTGCTGGGTGAAGTAAGCGATCAGAGCGGTACGGTATGCATCGCGCGACACGCTGTCGCCGAGCGTGTTGATCTCCAGCACGACGCCTTCGTCGATCCCAAGCTGCTGGATGATCTGCCAGCCCATGGCGATCACCTCCGCATCGGCCAGCGGCTCGGCGGCGCCCAGGATCTCGGCGCCGATCTGATGGAATTGGCGGAAGCGGCCCTTTTGCGGCCGCTCATAACGGAACATCGGGCCGGCGTAGAACACCTTGCGCGGCATGCCGCCCTGCGTCAAGCCGTTCGAGACCAGCGCCCGGCAGACGCCCGCCGTGCCTTCCGGCCGCAGCGTCAGGCTGTCCCCGCCCCGGTCCTCAAAGGTGTACATCTCCTTCGACACCACATCGGAGGTCTCGCCCAGGGAGCGGGCGAAGACCGAGGTGCTCTCGAAGATGGGAGTCGCCCATTCCTCCAGGCCATACAGGCCGGCGACGTGGCGGGCGGTCTCCACCACGTGATGATGGCGGCGGAAGCTGTCGCCGATCAGGTCCTTGGTGCCGCGAACCGGCTGCATTCCGCTCAACTCGTGTTACTCCGCCGCCTGCTTTGCGTCTTCGGTGGCCTTGGCTGCCGCGATCTCGGCAGCCTTCTCTTCCACCAGCTCGATGATGTGCTCGATCATGTCGGTGCCCGCCACGGTGTGGTCGGTTCGGCCCGCGTGATAGACCATGTGCCGGTTGTTGCCGCCGCCCGTGACGCCGATATCGGTCATCAGCGCCTCGCCCGGCCCGTTCACCACGCAGCCGATGATGGAAAGCGTCAGCGGCGTCTCGATATGCGCGAGGCGCTCCTCCAGGGTGGCGACCGTTTCGATCACGTTGAAGCCCTGCCGCGCGCAGGAGGGGCAGGAAATGATCTTCACGCCGCGGTGCCGCAGCCCCAGCGACTTCAGGATGTCCCAGCCGACATGCACCTCCTCCTCCGGCTCGGCCGAAAGGGAAACGCGCAGCGTGTCGCCGATGCCGGCCCAGAGCAGGCTGCCCAGCCCGATCGAGGACTTCACCGTGCCGGTACGCTTTCCGCCTGCCTCGGTGATGCCGATATGCAGGGGATGGTCGCAGGCTTCGGCCAGCTGCTGGTAGGCGGCGACGGCGAGAAACACGTCCGACGCCTTCACGCTGATCTTGAATTCGTGGAAATCAAGCTCCTGCAGGTGGGCGGCATGCCACAGGGCGCTTTCCACCAGCGCCTCCGGATTGGGCTCGCCATATTTCTCCAGCAGATGCCGCTCCAGGGAGCCCGCATTGACGCCAATGCGGATCGAGCAGCCATGGTCGCGCGCGGCCTTCACGACCTCCTTCACGCGATCCTTCGAGCCGATGTTGCCCGGGTTGATGCGCAGGCAGGCGGCGCCGGCCTCGGCCGCCTCGATGGCGCGTTTGTAGTGGAAGTGGATGTCGGCCACGATCGGCACGTTGACCTCGTGCACGATCTCCTTCAGCGCGGCGGTGGAGGCCTCGTCCGGGCAGGACACCCGCACGATGTCCACGCCCGCCAGCTCCGCGCGGCGGATCTGCGCGATGGTGGCGGCGGCGTCCTCGGTCGGCGTGTTGGTCATGGTCTGCACGGTGATCGGGGCATCCCCGCCCACCGGAACCTTGCCGACATGGATCTGCCGTGACTTACGGCGCAGGATCTGCTGGTACGGACGATAGGACATAGGCGGTCAGGCCTCCCGCTTCGGCATGCGGGCGATATGGCAGCACTCCGCGCTCCGGCCAAGCGCCTATCGGGCGGGCGGCTCCCGCGCCGGGATCTGGCCGGGTTCCGCGGCCTTCAGGCGCTCGGCATCCAGCGCGATGTCCCGCCGCACGCCCATCTGGTTCGTGAAGGCCGCGCTGGTGGTTCCGTCCACCTCGACGGCCAGGGCCTCGATCCGCCCGGTGGTCAGTAGAAGGCCGGAACGCTGCGGCACCTGCCAGGCTTCACCCACCTGCAGCAGGCGGCTGAGCACCACCCGGTTGGTGGCGGGATCACGCACCTGGATCCAGCATTCCTGCATGGCCCGCAGCAGAAACGCCGGCTGCGCGGCAGGCTGCGTCGCGGCCACCGTGCTGACCGGCGGCGGCGCTGGCGCGGCGGGGGCCGGCGCGGCAGGCGAAGGGCTTCCGGCCGGTGGAACCGCCGGAGCGGGCATTGACGACGTTGCCACCGACGAAGGTGGCGCCGGCGTGGGAGGCGCCGCCTGGAACACCGGAGGACGGGTCGCGGGCAATGGCGGCTGCCCCGCTTCGCGCGCGGCGTCCTCCAGTTCAGGGGTCAATGCCGCGACCTGATCAACAGAGCGGCCGGCCGAACCGCTCCAGCTGTACCAGGCGGCATAGCCGCCCAATGCCACCAGCGCCCCGAGCAGCACCAGCGCCCCAGTCGGCACGCCGCGGTCCGGAACCGGCTCCGGGAACACCAGATCCCGTCCCTTGCCCTGCTGGCCCGCGACTTCGCGGAAGCGCCGCACCGCATCGGATGCATCCATGCCCACGACCTGGGCATAGGAGCGGATGAAGCCCGCGCCATAGGCGGCGCCCGGAAGGTCGCGCCAACGGCCTTCCTCCAATGCTTCCAGGTAGCGGCGATTGATCTTGAGGTTGCCGGAAAGATCATCGAGGCCGATGCCCAAGGCCAAACGCGCCTGCCGCAGCTCATCCCCGACGCGCACCGCCTCGGCCGATTGCATCTGCACGGAAGGGTTGCGCTTCAGGTCGTAGGCCACGCGGTTCACCTTTCGCGCTGGCGGTCCGGGGACCGCCGACTCGCCTCTGCGGCCTAGCCGCAGGGGTGAGCATCGCGCGTCAGGCGAACAAGATCAAATCCGTTCCGACCTTTGCCGCAGCGCGGCGGCCGCCTGGTCCATCAACTGGGAGAGGATTTCCGCAACAGGCTGTTCCTGCGTCACCATGCCGACGCTTTGCCCGGCCATGACGCTGCCATTCTCCACATCGCCATCCACCACGGCGCGCCGCAGGGCACCGGCCCAGAAATGCTCGATGTCGAGTTGCGCCGCTTCCTTGGAAAGCTCCCCGGCCTTGAAACGGCGCACCATCTCGGCCTGATGCTCCATGAAGCGCTTGGTGCCCTCGTTCTGCAGGGCGCGCACCGGGATCACCGGGAAGTCCGGGTCCAGTTGCACCGTCGGCAACGCATCCCGCGCGGCGCCGCGGATAAAGGCGCGCTTGAAGTTCGGATGCGCCACGCATTCCGTGGCACAGACGAAGCGGGTGCCAAGCTGCACGCCGGCCGCGCCCATCTCCAGATAGGACAGGATCGCCTCGCCCCGGCCGATGCCGCCGGCAACAAAGACCGGAACATCGCGAATGCCCGGCAGGATCTCCTGCGCCAGCACCGTCAGGCTCACCGGACCGATATGGCCGCCTGCCTCCGAGCCCTCGATCACCAGCGCGTCGGCGCCGGAACGGACCAGCTTCTTGGCCAGCGCGAAGGCGGGAGCGAAGCAGATGACCTTGGCGCCGCCTTCTTTCGCCGCCTTGAGAGCGGGGCCGGGAGGAATGCCGCCGGCGAAGACGATGTGCCCCACCCCGGCATCCAGGCAGACCTGCACCAGTTCCATCAGGTTCGGATGCATGGTGATCAGGTTGACGCCGAAGGGCTTGTCCGTCAGGGCCTGGGTGGCCGCGATCTCCTCCGCCAGCCGGTCCGGCATCATGGCGCCGCAGGCAATGACGCCGAAGGCCCCGGCATTGGACAGCGCCGACACCAGATGCCGCTCGCTAACCCAGCTCATCGCCCCCCCGAGGATGGCGTAGCGGGTGCCCAGAAAGGCGGCACCCCTCGCCATCATCGCGTCGAGAACGGCAGCCGGGCTGGAAACCAGCGGCCGGCCTGCGGGGAAATCCATTCCCATCAGCCCTCGGCGTCCAGGCCGTAGGCGGTGTGCAGGGCCCGCACCGCCAGCTCGGTGTATTCGGCGCCGACCAGGACGCTGGTCTTGATCTCGGAGGTGGAGATCACCTGGATGTTGATCCCCTTCTCCGCCAGCGACCTGAACATGGTCGCGGCGACGCCGGCATGGGAGCGCATGCCGATGCCGACGATGGAGATCTTGGCGACGTCCGGATCGGCCAGCATCGCCTCGAAGCCGATCTCGGCCCGGGCCGTCTCCAGCACTTCCTTGGCGCGCGGCAGGTCGGTCTTGCCGACCGTGAAGGTCATGTCCGTGGTGCCATCGGCGCCCAGGTTCTGGACGATCATGTCCACATTCACGTTCGCGGCCGAGAGCGGCCCGAAAACCAGCGCCGCGATGCCGGGCTTGTCCGGCACCCGGCGCAGCGTCACCTTCGCCTCGTCGCGCGAATAGGCGACGCCCGTCACCAGCGGCTGTTCCACGATCTCATCCTCATCCACGACCATCGAGCCGGGCTTGTCCTCGAAGGAGGAAAGCACCTGGACCCGGACCCGCTGCTTCATCGCCAGCTCGACCGAGCGGGTTTGCAGCACCTTGGCGCCGACCGAGGCCAGCTCCAGCATTTCCTCATACGCCACGGCCGGCAGCTTGCGGGCGCGCGGCACGATGCGGGGGTCGGTGGTGTAGATCCCGTCCACATCGGTGTAGATGTCGCAGCGGTCGGCCTTGACCGCGGCGGCGATCGCCACGGCGGAAAGATCCGACCCGCCACGGCCCAGAGTGGTCACCCGGTTGTCCGTCCCGATGCCCTGGAAGCCTGCCACCACGGGCACCTGGCCGCTTTGCATCCGGGCGATCAGGGCGCTGCCCTCGATCTCCTCGACGCGAGCCTTGCCATGGCTGTCATCGGTGCGGATCGGCACCTGCCAGCCCTGCCAGGAGCGGGCATCCACCCCCAGCGTCTGCAGCGCGATGGCCAGCAGGCCAATAGTCACCTGCTCGCCTGTGGCAACCACGGTGTCGTATTCGCGCGCGTCATGCAGCGGCGACAATTCCTGGCACCATTTCACCAGCTGGTTGGTCACGCCGGACATGGCGGACACCACCACGGCGACCTCGTTGCCGGCGTCGACCTCCCGTTTCACCCGGTTGGCGACGTTGCGGATACGGTCCAGGTCGGCGACGGAGGTGCCGCCGAACTTCATCACAATGCGGGCCATGCGGGCTCTTGCGGTGGTGGAACTGTGGGCTGCCCCCTGTTGCGGACAGCAAAGGGCTGGGACAGATAACTGCGGCGGCGTGATACCGCAACCGACTTCAAATTCCGGCCCGGAGTGCTGCCCCTTGACCAGTCCGACCGCCTTGCCCTCCGAAGTCGCCAAATTCGATGCGCTTGCCGGGGAATGGTGGGACCCCAGGGGGCCCATGGCGCCGCTGCACCAGATGAACCCCCTGCGGTGCCGCTGGATCGCCGGCCGGCTGGCCGCCGCTCACGGCCGGCAGGGCGAGAACCTGCGCGGGCTGACGGTGCTCGATGTCGGATGCGGCGCCGGGCTGGCCAGCGAGCAACTGGCCCGCTACGGCGCGGCGGTGACCGGGCTCGACGCCGCCGGGGCCGCCCTCGGCGCGGCCCGCGCCCATGCCGCCGCCTCAGGGTTGGACATCGAATACCGCGACGGCATGCCCGAGGATCTGGTTGCCGAGGACCGCCGCTTCGATGCCGTGGTGGCCCTGGAGGTGATTGAGCATGTGGAGGACCGCCCTGCCTTTCTGCGGGCCCTGGCGGCCCTGACCAGGCCCGGCGGCATCGTGTTCCTGTCCACGCTGAACCGGACCGCGCGGTCCTTCCTGTTCGCGAAGCTGGGAGCGGAATACGTGCTGCGCCTGTTGCCGCGTGGCACGCATCAATGGTCCATGTTCGTCACCCCGGCCGAGCTGACGCGGGAGGCGCGGGCGGCCGGGCTGCGGCTGGCGGCCATCTCGGGCATGGCGCCCGGCCTGCCCAGCCAGGGCTGGCGTGCCACATCGGACGTGGCGGTGAACTACATCGTGGCGCTGACCCGGGATTAGCCCTGGTCCGGTCAGCCGTCGGCGCGCGGCACCCAGGGCAGGCGGGCAACCTCGATGCCTTCCTCCCGCAGCGCCTCGGCTTCTCCATCGCTGGTTTCGCCATAGATGCCGCGGCGTTCGCTTTCCCCGCGATGCATGCGGCGGGCCTCCTCGGCGAAGCCTTCGCCGACATAATCGCAATTCTTCTCGACCTCTGAGCGCATCCGCTGGAGCAAGGCCATCATCTGCGCCGGCATCGGGCCGGCCGCCGCCGGCTGGGGCGGCGATGGCGGCTGAGGCGCCTCCTCCACCCGCTCGGCTGCCATGGCCCGGCCGCGCGCGACGGCGGGCGACATCAGGGCCTTGCTGACCGACTGGCTGCCGCAAACCGGGCATTCCACGAGCTGCGCCTTCACCAGCTTCTCGAAGGCGGCGCTGTCCTTGTACCAGCCGTCGAAACGGTGGTCCTGATCACAACGAAGCTGGTAATGGATCATGGGTTTACCGGATCGTGTTCAATCAAGGTCGGAGGTCAACCACGGGCGCCGTGGCTCAGGCCACCTGCAGCATCTCGTCAAGCTTGCCAGCGCGGTCCAGCGCAAACAGATCGTCGCAGCCTCCCACCGCCTCGTCGCCGATGAAGATCTGCGGCACCGTGGTGCGGCCACCGGAACGCGCGATGGCCTGCGCCCGCTCGTCCGAGCCATGCGGGGAGTCATACTCGGTGAATTCGACCCCCTTGCGGTTCAGCAGCATCTTGGCGCGTGCGCAGTAGGGGCAGAACGGCGTGGTGTAGATTTCGACCTTGACCATATCCTGCAAATTGTCCGCCCGCCGCCTGGGGTCAAGAGCATTCCGGCCCTGCGCCGCATCCATTCCGCTTCATGGCGCTTCCACCAGCCGCGGATCGGCCACGCGCGCCACGGCCAGCACATCGACGGAGCGTGCCCCGGCCTCCAGGAGAACGGCAGTGCAGGCGGACACGGTGGCCCCCGAGGTCAGCACATCGTCCACCAGCAGAATGCGGCGACCGTCGATCCTGGGACGGTCCCGGGCCGCCAGGGCAAAGGCACCGCGCAACACCTCGGCGCGGGCCAGGGCGCCCAATGGCCCGAGCGGCGGCGTGCGGCGCGGCCGCAGCAACAGGTTCGGTGCCCAGGGGATGCCGGACAGGCGCGACAACTGGCGCGCCAGCAGCGCTGCCTGGTTGTAGCGCCGGTGCATCAGCCGCCGGCGGTGCAGCGGCACGGGCAGCAGGAGATCCGCATGGTCCAGCAGTTCCCGCCCCGCCCGCGCCATCTGCCGGGCGAGCGGCAGGGCCAGTTCCGTGCGGTCGCCATGCTTGAACGGCAGCAAAAGCCGCTTGGAGCCGTCGTCATAAAGATAGGCGGCGCGTGCCTGCCCGTAGATCGGGGGTTCCTCGGCACAGCGGCCACACCAGGCCTTGCCGGCGTCATCCATCCCCGCCGCCTGCCCTTCATGCAGGAACGGCGTGCCGCAGCACCGGCATTGCGGCTCACTGAGCGGCGTCAGGGCCGCGAAGCAATCCGGGCATGCTGCCCCATGGCTGAGGGAAACCTCGCCGCAGGCGACACAGCGCGGCAGCAGCAGCGCGTCCAGCGCAACCCTGCCGAAGCCGTGCAGCTTCCTCAATCCGCCCAGAGCGTTCACCATTTCGTGATCTGTAGGACAGCCATGATCTGCTCCGCAAGCGACTTGCGGCGCGCCGCCGGCCGGCGCATCTGCGCCACATGTCTGACCCGATGCGGATCTTCGACCGAGCCCTTCTGCGCCGCCGGCGTGAGCGGGCTGCCCCTAGCATCCAGCGGGTGACGCCCGTGCTGGAAGCGGCGGCGGAGATCCTTCTGGATCGCCTTGAGGACACGTCGCGCCGCTTCAGCCGCGCGCTCGATATCGGCGGTCGCGGCAGCGTGGCCCCTGCCCTTCGGGCCCGCGGGGTCGACCATGTCGTGTCGATCGACCTTTCGCCCCGCATGGCGGGCCGTGCCGGCGGCCTGCCCCTGGCGGCGGACGAGGAATGGCTTCCCTTCGCGCCGGCCAGCTTCGACCTGGTCGTGGCCAATCTGTCCCTGCACTGGGTGAATGACCTGCCCGGCGCGTTGCTGCAGATCCGGCAGGCCCTGGCGCCGGACGGATTGTTTCTGGCCAGCCTGCCGATCCTGGGGACGCTGCAATCCTTGCGGACGACCCTGGCCGAGGCGGAAGCCACCCTGCGGGGCGGCATCAGCCCCCGCATCTCGCCTTTTCCGGAATTGCGGGACGGAGCGGCATTGCTGCAACGCGCCGGCTTCGCCATGCCGGTGGCCGACCGGGACCGGCTGGACCTCCGCTTCCGCACCCCCATGGCGCTGATCGCCGATCTTCGCGCGGCTGGCGAAGGCAACGCCGTCCTGGCGCGCGATTCCCGGATTCCACCCAGGGCATTGTTTCCCCTGGCCTTCAGCACCCTGCCCTCCCAGGACGGCAGCGTCGCCATGCCGCTGGAGATGGTCATTCTGACAGGCTGGGCACCTGCCGAGGGCCAGCCTCAGCCGGCGCGGCGCGGGAGTGCCCAGGCACGGCTGGCCGATGCTCTGGGCACGGTCGAGCACAAGGCCGGCGGCCCCACCCGCCACTGATCGCAGTGGAGGCTTGCGGCCAGGGCGCTTGCAACCCCTCGGCTGGCCGCGCATCTTGCAGCATCATGGAACATTCTGGTGCCGAGGCGCGGCGGATCACCCTGTACGCGCCGCAAGATTTCGAAGGGCTGCGCCGCGCGGGGCAGCTTGCGGCCGCGACGCTCGACATGATCGCGCCGCATGTGCAGCCGGGTGTCACGACCGATGAGCTGGATCGCCTTTGCGACGAGTTCATCCGGGCGAATGGCGCCGTCTCGGCCTGCCTCGGCTATCGGGGTTATCCGAAGTCGGTCTGCATCTCGATCAATCATGTCGTGTGCCACGGCATCCCGGGCGCCCGCGCGCTGCAGAACGGCGACATCCTGAACATCGATGTCACCGTGATCCTGGATGGCTGGTATGGCGACACCAGCCGCATGTATGTGGCGGGCCAGCCGAACACCAAGGCCAAGCTGCTGCTCGACGTCACGCATGAAAGCATGATGCGGGGCATCGCCGCCGCGCGGCCGGGCGCCCGGCTCGGCGACATCGGCCATGCCATCCAGAGCTATGTCGAGAAGCACCGCTTCAGCGTGGTGCGCGATTTCTGCGGCCATGGGATCGGCCGCACCTTCCACGCACCCCCCAATGTGCTGCATTTCGGCCGCCCCGGCGAAGGGGCCGAGCTGAAGCCAGGCATGGTGTTCACGATCGAGCCCATGGTGAATACCGGCCGCTACGACGTGAAGATCCTGGATGATGGCTGGACGGCCGTGACCCGCGACCGCAGCCTGTCGGCGCAGTTCGAACATATGATCGGCATCACCGAGGCAGGGTGCGAGGTCTTCACCTATTCCCCCGCCGGGCTGCACAAGCCGCCCTACCAAGCTTGAAAAAAAGGGCCGGAAAGGTTTTCCGGCCCTTTTCCATCAGACCGCGCCGGGCGGCACGCCCGCGTCGCGCAGGGCATCGGCCTGCCGGCGGGCAACCTCCGCCTCATTGTAGCCGGCGATCAGCTCGTTGAACATGCGGTGCCAGTTCAGCCTCGCGCCCAGGCGCATGAAGGCGCTGCCGAGGCCGACCGCCCCGCGATCCACCAGCACGAACTCCCGTGGCGGCTTGACGCCGCCGGTGCGCTTCAGGCCGGCATGCACCTGGGCGGCGACCTTGCGCCCGAAATCGGGATCATCCACTTCCTGGATGGGCCGCACCCGGTCGTCCAGCAGCGGCTCATGGAGGAACTTGGCCCAAAGGCCCAGGACCTCCATCTTTTCCCTGGAAAGATTGGTGAAGCCCCAGATCCGGTAGGCCTCGGCCGCCTTGTCCTGGTCGTTGTCGCGGATCGCCTCGTAAAGCATGATGACGCCCGACAGGAAGCTCGGCGGAAAGACGCGAATCGCTCCGAAATCCAGCAGGTTGATGCCCGCCGGCTCTCCGTCCCGCGGCTGCCGCACCTGATAGTTGCCCAGATGCGGATCGCCATGGATCACGCCATACTGGTAGAAAGGCTTGTACCAGGCCCGGAACAGCGCAGTCGCATAAGCGTCCCGCTCCTCCTGCGGGGGATCTTCCGCCAGCCGCTCGAGGATGGGCCGCCCATCGAGCCAGTTCATCGTCAGCAGGCGGCGGGTGCAATAACCCTCAACCGGCACCGGCGTGCGGATGGTGGGCTCATTGGCCAGCATCAGGTTGTAAAGGCGCATCTGCGCCGCTTCGCGGGAATAATCCAGCTCTTCCCGCAGCCGGTCGCAGAGCTCGAGGTAAACGTCGTCATGCTGGATGGCATCGTCCATGCGGGCGAACAGGCCCATGGCGATCTTCAGCTGCCGGAGGTCGGCCTCCACCACGCTGGACATATCCGGGTATTGCAGCTTGCAGGCCACGTCCCGGCCATCCGGCAAGGTTCCGCGGTGAACCTGGCCCAGGCTGGCCGCCGCGGCGGCCTCATGGCCGAAGGTCTTGAAGCGGGATTGCCAGTCTGGCCCCAGCTCGGTCGACATGCGGCGCCGCACGAAGGCCCAGCCCATGGGCGGCGCATTGGCCTGCAAGGCCGCCAGTTCCTTGGCGTATTCCGGCGGCAGCGCGTTCGGCACCGTGGTCAGGAACTGCGCCACCTTCATCAGCGGCCCCTTCAACCCGCCGAGCAGCGCCTTCAGGTCATTGGCATGGACCGCCTTGTCGGTCTTGATGCCCAAATACCGCTCGCCGGCCACGCGCGCGGCGATGCCACCCACCGCGCCCGAGGTGCGGGCCATCCGGCGGATCTCGCCAAACAGCGTACTGCCTTCGCGGTCGTCAGCCATCGGCGCGCTCCAACTCGTCAATGAAGCCGGAAATGACATTCAGGCCCTTGTGCCAGAAGGCCGGATCGGAAGCGTCCAGCCCGAATGGCGCCAGGAGCTCCTTGTGCCGAAGCGTCCCACCGGCCCGCAGGAGATCCATGTACTTGTTCTGGAAATCCGGAACGCTGCCCTCCTGGAACACCCCGTAAAGCGCGTTCACCAGGCAATCACCGAAGGCATAGGCGTACACGTAGAAAGGCGTGTGGACGAAGTGCGGGATGTAGGACCAGTAGATCTCGTAGTCTGGCGTGAACTCGAAGGCCGGGCCGAGGCTCTCGGTCTGCACCTGCATCCACAGGGCGCCGATCTCCTCCCGCGACAGCTCGCCCTTGCGACGCGCATCGTGCAGCAAGGTTTCGAAGCGGTAGAAGGCGATCTGCCGCACCACCGTGTTCAGCATGTCCTCCACCTTGCCGGCCAACAGGGCACGGCGCCGCTTCGGGTCCGTCTCGGCATCCAGCACCGCGCGGAAGGTGAGCATCTCGCCGAAGACGCTGGCCGTTTCGGCCAGGGTCAGGGGCGTGCCGGACATCAGGTAGCCATGGCCGGAGGCCAGGACCTGGTGCACTCCGTGGCCCAGCTCATGCGCCAGGGTCATCACGTCGCGCGCCTTGCCGTGATAGTTCAGCAGCAGATAGGGGTGCGCCGACGGCACGGTGGGATGGGCGAAGGCGCCCGAGGCCTTGCCGGGGCGCAGAACCGCGTCGATCCAGGGCTTCTCGAAGAACTCACGGCCGATCCGGCCCAGTTCCGGGCTGAAGCCGGAATAGGCGGACAGAACGCGGTCCCGGGCGGCATCCCAGGGGATATCGCTGCTATCCTCATCCGGCAGCGGCGCGTTCCGGTCCCAGTGCTGCAGCTTGGGCAGGCCGAGCCAGCGCGCCTTCATCGCGTAATAGCGGTGGGACAGGCTGGGAAAGCTTTCGATGACGGCCGTCACCAGCGCGTCCACCACCTCGTCCTCGACCATGTTGGCGCGGTTGCGGCTGCTGCCGGGGCGCGGATATTTCCGCCAGCCATCGACGATTTCCTTGTCCTTGGCCAGGGTGTTGGTGATCAGGGTGAACAACCGCGCCTTTTCGCCAAAGGCCGCGGAAACCCCCTTCGCCGCCGCCTGACGCACCGCGCGGTCGGGGTCGGACAATTTGTTCAGCGCGCCGGAAACGTTCAGCACCTCCCCGCCGACCTTCACCTCCATGGCGGCGACGGTTTCATCGAACAGGCGGTTCCACGCTGCGCGGCCGGTGACCTCCTTTTCGTGCAGCAGCCGCTCCACCTCGTCGGACAGCTGGTGCGGGCGGAACACGCGGAGATCGCGCAGGAAAGGCCGGAATCGTTCGAGCGCAGGGGAACGGAGCTTCGCTTCCAGGTCCGCCTCCTCCAGCTTGTTCAGTTCCAGCGTGAAGAACAGCAGGTTGGACGAGATCGCCGTCACCCGCTCCTGCATGGTTTGCAGGAAGCGCCCATTCGCCGGGTCCTGGGCATCGGTGGCGAAGGACAGGGAGGCAAAGGACATCACGCGGCCGAGGACTTCCTCGATCGCCTCATAACGCCGGATCGCCTCGGCCAGGTCGTCGCCGGAAATGCCCGGCAGCCTGCCGGCGAGCGCCGCATGGAACGCCTTCGCATCCGCCTCGGCCCGCGCCAGGTCCGTTTCCAGCGCGGGGTCGGCGGAGCTGGCGTAAAGGTCGGAAAGATCCCATTCGGGCAGGGTGCCGGGCACGCCCGCCGCCTGCGGGCGGCCGGCGGTATCGCGGGAGGCGGAGCGGGCATGGGAAAGCTGCACGGTGGACCTTGCGGTTGTGGGTTCGCTTCCACCGATATAATCCCTTGATCGGACAGGCCAAGCGCCTGTGGCCGCGATCACCGCCGTGGTGGCCCTCGCGGCTCGCCCTCCCCGCAGCAAGGACACCGCCCCAAACGATGCCTGCCGAGGAAAACTGGACCAGCCTGCCCGCCATGATGTTCGACCTGGCACGGGCCTCACCGGACCGGCCGATGTTGCGCTTCTGGCGCGATGGCCAATGGCGCAGCCTGAACCGGGGCGCCTTTGCCCTGCAGGTGGCCGCCGTGGCGGCCGGCTTGCGCGCGCGCGGGATCGGACCCGGGGACCGGGTGCTTCTGGTGTCGGAGAACCGACCTGAATTCCTGATCGCGGATCTCGCGCTGATGGCGATCGGAGCCGTCCCGGTTCCGGCCTATGTCACCAACACGGTTGAGGACCACGCCCATCTGCTGCGGGATTCCGGCGCGCGTTGCGCCATTGCCTCGACAGCGCGGCTGGCGGCCCAGCTGAAGGACGCTGCGGGCGCGGCGGGGCTGGACCTGCGGATCTGCATGGAAGCGGCGCCCGACACGCTGTCATGGGCCGAGCTTTGCGCCACGCCCGGCGACCTGCCGATGCTGGCCGCGGAGGCGGACCAGATCCCGGCCGGCAGACTGGCCTGCCTGATCTACACCTCCGGCACCGGCGGGCCCGCCAAGGGCGTCATGCTGCCGCACCGGGCCATGCTGGCCAACCGCCGCGGCATCACCGACTTCGTGCGTCGCCTCGGCCTGCCGCGCGATGCCTGCTACCTGTCCTTCCTGCCGCTGTCCCATGCCTATGAGCACACAGTGGCCTATCTCCTGTCCTCCTTCGGGCTGGAGATCGTTTTCAGCCGGGGCGCCGAGCGCCTCGCGGCCGAGTTCACGGAAATCAGGCCCCATGTCGTGACCGCCGTGCCGCGGCTGTTCGAGGTGCTGCGTGCCCGCATCCTGGCGGGGCTGGAAAAGCAGCCCGCATTCCAGCGCCGCCTTTTCGACGCCGCCCTGCGCCTCGGCCTCCGGCGGCTGGACGGCCCTGCCCTGACGGCATGGGAGAAGCTGCAGGACAAGCTGCTCGACCGGCTTGTGCGGCGGCGGGTGCAGGCGCGCTTCGGCGGCCGGCTGACGGCCCTGGTGTCCGGCGGGGCGAGGCTGGACCCCGGATTGTCCGGCTTCTTCCTGGCCCTGGGCCTTCCGGTCCTGCAAGGCTACGGCCAGACAGAGGCCGGCCCGGTCATCAGCGTCAACCTCCCCTGGGATAATGACCGCCACAGCGTCGGAAGGCCGCTTCCGGGCGTCAGCCTCCGCATCGCCCCGGATGGCGAGGTGCTGGTCCGGGGGGAGCTTGTAATGGATGGCTACTGGAACAATCCTGAGGCCACCGCCCAGGCGCTGAAGCCGGATGCACCGGGCGGCGAAGCATGGCTGCACACCGGGGATATGGGTGAGTTGGCCAACGGCCAGCTCCGCATCACCGACCGCAAGCGGGATTTCATCAAGACCCAGGGCGGGGAAATGGTCAGCCCGGCGCGCGTGGAAAGCCTGCTGATGGCAGAGCCTGAAATCGCGCAGGCGGCCCTTGTGGGTGAAGGCCGGCCCTTCGTGGCCGCCCTGATCGTGCCCGCCGAAGGCAAGGCCGAGGCCGCGGCCGCGGCGATCGCGCGGGTGAATGCGCAGCTTCCACCACCGCACCGGGTGCGCGGGTACCGGATGGTGCCGGCTTTCTCCATCGAGAACGGTCAGTTGACGCCGACAATGAAGGTCCGCCGCCGCGTGGTCGTGCAGCAGCACCAGGACAAGGTGGAAGAAATCTACGGGTAAGGGACGGCGATCAGCCGATGGTTTCCATGACGAGACGGCGGATTTCAGCCTGCGACCAGGCAACGGGATGCATTGGCGGCGCCTGCTTGCCAGCATCATGGTTCGCCGTGCTCGGCGCGTTCAAGGTAGTCTTGTGGTGAGTTTGCATTTTTTCCTGATTGGGGCTGGGCCTGTTGCGGTCCAACCCATCCTGAGAATAAGAGATTGAAGAAGCGTTGCCTGAGGCAACGGCCCAGAAACGTGGTAAGAAGCGTTAAGTTTCAGGGCTTTCATCGGAGATAGCTCGGCTCGGTCGAGCCGCATCTGGCTGAAAAGCCGATGCATGGCTCATGGCCACGCACCACCGATTTTTTCTACTTGGGCAGCAGGGCTGCCTCTTTCAAGAGGCGGCGCTGCGCTCCGCCGCCACTTCCTCGGCCACGGCCACCAGTTCGGTTCCCACGGGCTGCACCGGCATCACCAGGAAGTCCTCCTTCGCATCGGGCGCGGCACGCTGGCTCATGCGGTACAGGCCCCAGGCCGCGATGCCGGTCTGCGCTCCCATGATCAGCCAGCCCAGCGCTTGGTTCCCCATGGCCGACATGGCCGCGCCGCCAATCAGCGGCCCAGCGGCGGCACCGGCGCCCCACAGGATCAGCAAGCCACCCGAGGCCGCGGCGAACTCGCCAGGCGGGACGTGGTCGTTCACATGCGCCAGGATCAGGCTATAGGCCGGAATGACCAGCGCACCGAACGTGGCCACAAGAAGATAGGTCAGGCTGCGCGGGGGATGCTCGGGCACCGCCAGCAGCATCCACAGAAGGGCCAGCGCCGCCGTTGTGGCGAGCCCGACGATCAGGCGCCGACGGTCGATCCGGTCCGACAGCCAGCCCATCGGCCAGGTGAACAGGAAGCCGCCCAGGGAGCCCATCGCCATGAAGGTCGCGACCTCCACGGCATCCAGGCCGGAACGCTGGGCGAAAAGCGGGCCGAGGGAATAAAAGGAGCCGGTGCTGATGCCCACCAGGGCGGCCGCCACGACGCCGAAGGGCGATTGTCCGTAGAGCCGCCGGAGGTTCAGCGTGGCGCCGCCCGCGCTCTCTCCGTCATTCTGCACCGGCGCCTGTGCACGGGACAGCACCACCGGCACCAGGGCCAGCGAGATGATGATGGAAACCAGGCAGAACGGCACGAAGCTGGTCGGAGGAGCGATCGTCAGCAGCATCTGGCCGCCCACACCGGCGATCATGCCGGTCATGCCATAGATGCTGAGGATCTGCCCGCGCACTGCGCTGGTGGAAGCCCCGTTCAGCCAGCTTTCCACCACAATGAACAGGCCAGCGAAGCAGAAGCCCGTCATGACCCGCCCCAGGGGCCAGAGCCAGGGATAAACCAGCATCACATGCAGCAGCGGCACGGTGGACGCGATGGCCGCGAGCGCCGCAAAGGCCCGGGTATGCCCCACCGCGCGCACCAGGCCGCCGCCCAGCAGCGAACCCGCCATCAGGCCCACATAGAAGCCCGAACCAGTCAGGCCGATGGCCAGCGCCGGGAAGCCCTCCCGCCCGCCGCGCAGGGTCAGTAGCGATCCCTGGAGCGTGTTGCCCATCTGCAGCAGGGCATAGCCCAGCAACAGGGCGAACACCGTCGCCAGCGTGGTCAGCAGAGAGGATCGCAACGGCAGCCCCTGTTCCTGTGGCCCCGTGCGCGGGCAGCGGCCAGGGGCTTTCCGGTGGCCGGCCAGTTGAGGCCGGCCGGAAGGGCGCGGAGACCGAACCCGCGCCCATTGCCTCACATGCCGAGAGCGCGGCGGTACAGGTCCAGCAGGGTTTCCTGCTCCTCCACCTCGGCCGGCTCCTGCTTGCGGATGCGGATGATCTGGCGGATGACCTTCACCTCGAAGCCGGCCGACTTGGCCTCGGCGAAGATGTCCTTGATGTCGTCGGCGAGCGCCTTGCGCTCCTCCTCCAGACGCTCGACGCGCTCGATGATCGAACGCAGCCGGTCCGCGGCAATGCCTCCGACCTCGGCATCCTGATCCTGGGTTTCGACGGCCTCGGACATCGCGCTACTCCAAGCTACTGGTGACCGGCTGGCAGTGTTCCACCGGTCCATGGGCGGCGCGGTATAGCCCGGCTCCGGGGGCCGGCAAAGCGCGCTTTTCCCGCGCCATCAGTGATGCGGGTCGCGCGCGGCGAAGCGCGCCTGCTGCTCCGGCGTGGCCTCCTTCTGGTGCCTGGCCTGCCACTCCTTGTAGGGCATGCCGTAGATCGTCTCGCGCGCCTCGGCATCGGGAAGGGCAATCCCCTGGGCCTCGGCGGCCTCGCGGTACCAGCGGCTGAGGCAGTTGCGGCAGAAGCCCGCCAGGTTCATCAGGTCGATGTTCTGCACGTCGCTGCGCTCGCGCAGGTGCTCCACCAGGCGGCGGAAGGCGGCCGCTTCGAGCTGCAGGCGGGTTTCCGGGTCGATCGGCGTGCTCATCGGTGGGCTCCTGGACAATGTCTGGACCTGCAAGGTGGGATGCCGGCATGGCTCCTGCCAACCCCATCCCCCTGCGAAGCCGCCCTCTGCGCCCCATATGCCGTGCAACGACGCCCCGACTGAGGGGCGATGGCTTCCCGCTGGAGAAGAACTGCCCGATGCTCCGTTTCTCGGTTCTCGATCTCGCTCCCGTGCCGCAAGGGTCCGAGCCCGCCCAGGCTTTCCGCAATTCCCTCGATCTCGCGCAGCATGCGGAACGATGGGGCTATCACCGTTTCTGGCTGGCCGAGCACCACAACATGCCCGGCATCGCCAGCGCCGCGACCGCGGTGGTGATCGGCCATGTGGCCGCCGGCACCAGCCGCATCCGGGTGGGTTCGGGCGGCATCATGCTGCCCAACCATGCTCCCCTGGTCATCGCCGAGCAGTTCGGCACGCTGAATGCCCTGTTCCCGGGGCGCATCGACCTGGGGCTGGGCCGGGCGCCCGGCACCGACATGCGGACCGCTCGCGCCCTCCGCCGCAACATGCAGAACGATGGCGACAGCTTCCCGCAGGATGTGGTGGAGCTGCAGCGCTGGTTCGCTGAGGTGGAGCCAGGCCAGCCCGTGCAGGCCGTGCCGGGCGGCGGCATGGACATTCCCATCTGGCTGCTCGGCTCTAGCCTGTTCAGCGCGCAACTGGCGGCGGCCCTCGGCCTGCCCTTCGCCTTCGCCTCGCATTTCGCGCCGCAGATGCTGATGCAGGCGCTGGAAGTGTACCGGGAAGGCTTCCGTCCCTCGGCCACCCTGGAGCGGCCCTACGCCATGGCCGGCTTCAACCTGTTCGCCGCCGGGACGGACGCCGAGGCGCAGCGCCTTTTCACCTCGGTGCAGCAGCAATTCCTGAGCCTGCGCCGCGGCAGCCCCGGGAAGCTGCCGCCGCCGGCCGAGGATGTGGAGGCGCTGCGCCAGGAGGCACGGCTGGCGGGCGTGGACCATAGCCTGTCCTGTTCCGCCGTCGGCTCGCCCGAAACCGTCCGGCAGCAGCTACAAGGCTTCCTGGAACAGACAGGCGTGGATGAGGTGATGCTGACGGCGCAGATCCATGACCACCAAGCCCGGCTACGCTCCTTCGAGATCGGCGCCGGGATCTGCCGTGACCTGGTGGCGAGGGGCGCCGCGGCATGAGCGGCCTGGATCGGCAACAGAAAGCCATTCTCGACTTCTGGTTCGCGGATGGGCTGGACACGCAGCGCGCGGCCTGGTTCCGGCGGGACGAAGCTTTCGACGAGGCGATCCGGAAAAGCTTCTGGACGCTGCCGGACCAGGCGCGGGATGGCGCCTTCGACCACTGGCTCGGCACGCCGGAAGGCAGTCTGGCGCTGCTGCTGGTGCTGGACCAGTTCCCGCGCAACCTGTTCCGAGGGCAGGAACGGGCCTTCGCCTATGACCCCAAGGCACGCGAGGCGGCGCGGGAAGCCGTGCTGACACACCGGCATGACGAAGCCTTGCCGCCCGCCGCCCGCGTGTTCCTGTACCTTCCCTTCGAGCATTCGGAGGCGCTGGCGGACCAGGACCTCTCCGTCTCGCTGTTCGAGCGGCTGCGGGATTACCCTGAGCATCGGGCGGAGGGCGGCTCCATCGACTATGCCCTCCGGCATCGCGACGTGATCCGCCGCTTCGGACGCTTCCCGCATCGCAATGCCATCCTGGGCCGCGCTTCCACGGCCGAGGAAGAAGCTTACCTGCGGGAGCCGGGCGCGGGCTTCTGACAAGAAGCGGGGAAGGAAAGGTCTTCCGCCTCCCCGCATCACTGATTTTTCTTGACAGCACCCGCAATGAAACGGCCCTGCGGAAGGCTTCTTCGCCATCCCCAGGGAATGGAATATTTTTCCATTATTTTTCATATGCTTAATTGTAATATCCGCTCACGCTCATGCGAGCGGCTTGCCTGGGTGTGGGCCTGCTGTGGTGCCGGCGCAACACTCTCCCCGTACCCCCTGCAGCGGCGGAAACTGGGCGGCGTCCTTCATCATTCCTGGCACGCCCCCCCACTGAGGGCAACCGACGCACTCGGTTTGCCAAGGAATACGCAGAATGTCGCTACGCAAGATCCTCCTCGCCGCCACGATCCTGGCCACTCCCGGAATGGCCATGGCCCAGGATGCCTGGTATTCGCCCACCACCTGGATCCCGAACCCCGCCGCAGAGCCGGTGCAGGGCCTGTATCTCGGCGCCGGCGCGGGTTGGAACCATTCGGATTCACGCGGCCTGACCGCCCGGGGCGGCAACGATGCCTACTTCAATGGCACCTCCGGCAACAACCAGGGCAACCTCGGCTTCGAGGAAGGCTTCATGGGCGCCCTGGCCCTGGGCTGGGGCTTCGGCAACGGCCTGAGGACCGAGATCGAGGGCAGCTACCGCTACAACAATGTTGACCGGCTGGGCGGCTTCCAGAACCGCGCCGGCGGCCCGCCGGGCGTGGCGTTCCGGGGCATCGACGGCGACATGCAGCAATACGGCGTGTTTGCCAACCTCTACTACGACTTCCAGCTGCCGCGCTGGTTCCCCAACATGCCGGTGGCGGTGGTGCCGTATATCGGCGGCGGTGTCGGCTACATGTGGACGGATCTGGAGGCCAGCGGCACGCGCCTCACGCCGGGCGGCAACTCCGTGCGCATCGACGACACGGTGGGGCAGTTCGCTTATCAGGGCATGGCCGGCCTCGCCTTCCCGATCAGCGCGGTTCCGGGCCTCTCCGTGACGGCGGAATACCGCTACACCGGCACCCTGCAGTCCAAGTTCGACGGCACCGTCACCAATCCGGCGGGCGGCGTGGTTTCCCGCGGGTCCTACGAGGTGGATCAGGCCCACAACCATTCCGCCATGCTGGGCGTGCGCTACGCCTTCAACCAGCCCGCGCCGCCGGTGCCGGCCCCGGTTGCTCCGGCCCCGGCCGCGGCGCCGGCTCCGGCGCGCACCTACCTGGTGTTCTTCGACTTCGACCGCGCCGA
>NZ_VUKA01000024.1 GCF_008386565.1 Teichococcus oryzae
GACCGCCGACAGCTTCTTCGGCTTCGCCGCCCTGTCCTCAATCCGCCTATGGATCAGGTTTGTCCACGTGACCTAGAAGCCACGGGAAATGTCCCGGCGCAGGGCAGGGCCGGGTTAAGCCGCGCCAGGCTCCTTTCCCTGGTGGCGGTGATCAGCGCCGCGATGATCTTCGGCCTCACCTACAGCCTTACCGCCCCGCTGGTCGCCCTCAACCTTTCCGAACGCGGCGTAGGGGAGACGATGATCGGCCTCAATGCCGCCATGCACGCCCTGGGCGTGCTGCTGGTGGCCCCCATCCTGCCGCGCCTGGCAGGGCGCTTCGGCGCGCGACCGTTGATCCTGTTCGCCCTGCTGCTGACGGCCGTGCTGTTGCTGCTTTTTCCCGCCTTCCCGTTGGTCTGGATGTGGTTCGTGCTGCGCATCGGCCTCGGCATCGGCGCGGAGATCCTTTTCGTGTTGACCGAAACCTGGGCGAGCGAACTCAGCGACGACAAAACGAGAGGTCGCATCATGGCCGCCTATACCGCGCTCCTTTCTCTCGGCTTCGCGGGTGGGCCCCTTATTCTGTCCTTCACCGGGCCGGACGGCCTGCTGCCCTTTGCGGTGGGCGCCGGCGTGGCGCTGCTGGCCCTGTTGCTGATGGTGCATCCGGGGGTGATCCAGCCGGCCATGCAGGCTCATGGCCATGGCAACCTGCTGCGCTTCATGCGGCTCGCGCCTGTGGCCATGTCCACCACGGCGCTGAACGCCGCCGTGGAAACGGCGGGCCTTTCCTTTCTGGCGCTTTACGCTGTCCGGCTGGGATGGGAGGAGCAGGCTGGAACGCAGCTCATCACCACCCTCATGCTGGGGGCCATCCTGCTGCAACTGCCGATCGGCTGGCTGTGCGACAAGGTGAACCGTCGCCGCCTGATGCTGGGGCTTGCCATGCTGTCCACGGCAGGGGCGCTGGCCTGGCCGCTGCTGCTGCGGGAGCCCTGGATCGCCTATCCCGCCCTGTTTCTTTGGGGAGGCGTGTTCGTTGGCATCTATACCACCATGCTGGCCATCATCGGCGCTCGGTTCCGCGGCACGGACCTTGTGGGGGTTTATGCCGCGATGGGCCTGTTCTGGGGGGCGGGCGCGTTGTTCGGCCCCAGCCTTGTGGGGGTGGCGCTTGATCTCACGACCCATGGCCTGCCGCTCCTGGTGGCCCTGGCCTGCGCGGGCTTCACCCTCTTTCTGCTGCGCTGGAAGGATACGCCCCGTTCCGAGGAGGACGTGCCATGATCCGCATCATGCTTCTTCTGCTGGGACATGAGGTGATCCAGCGCCGCTGGCTCGTGGTGCTGGCGAGCGGCGTGTTGTGGCTCGCCATGGGCCTCTTCATCTTCATCGATGCCCTGGACGGGCAGACGCTCATTCCTCCGCGCTTCTTTGGCTATTTCATTCTGCCCGAGGCCGCGTTGAGCATCCTGGCCGGGCTGGGCAGCCAGGGCACCGCGCGCCGCCTCAGGCTGGTGAAGGGGGTCGCGCTGCTTGGCGCCGCCCTGCTGATCCTGAGTTCCTCCTCGCGGGCCAATTTCATGCTCGCCCTGATCCTGGGGCTTGGGTTCACGATCGACGGGGCCGTGCGTATCGCCAGCGCCCATGTTGTGCGCTTTCCGGGCTGGCGCGCCGCTCTGGCGGGGGGCGTGCTGGAAATCCTGCTCGCCATCGCGACGCTGCAGCCCTGGCCGACCTGGTATGCCGGCACGGTGGGATGCAATGTCGGGCTGATCATGGCGGTGACGGGCCTGGGGATCGCCCACCTCGCCTGGCGGATCCGGCGGCTGCCGCCCGGCGCGCCCATCTCCACCCTGTTCTTGCGCAACGCGCTGGCCCAGGCGCTGATGCCGTTGCCCGAAGCCCGCGGGCAAAGCCGCGCGGGCGAGTTGGTGGTCCATGTCTGGACGCCGACGGGCACAACCAACACGCCGCTGCGCCAGCGCGCCGTCAACCGTTACATCGCGGCCGTGGACGCGAACGGCACCATCTCGACGGGCCATGCGGCATTGGCCGTGGCGCCCGATATCTATATCAGCCACTACCCCGCCGTGGAGATCGACCGCTCCAGCTCCGACTTCACGCGGGTGCTCCGGGCGACGCGGGACAACGATGTCCCGGGCCGCTTCCTGCCGAGCTATGAGGAGGAGGCGGCAGGCTGGTGCCCTTCCACCGTGCAGGTGGCGTTTCAACATTTCAACCGCGAGCGGCTCCATGCCTTCTGGGCGAACTACCGGAGCGACCCCACCTACAACCTGACCAGCCGGAACTGCTCCAGCGCCGTTGCCAATGCGCTGGATGCGGCACTGGAGGGCGCGTTCAACGGCAAGCGCTGGCCGGTGCTTTCGGTCCTCGGCGCCATCACCAATCCCGAGCTGTGGGCGGCCGGGCTGATCCGCCAGCGTGCCGAAAGCATGGCCTGGACGCCCGGCCTGGTGCTTGACTATGCCCGCGCCATGAGCGCGGTGATCCATCCGCCCGAAACGGTGTGGCGCCGCCTGGTGCAGCGCCGGGGCAGCGCAACATGAGGAATCCGGCGCGAATGCTGCGTGCCCTCCTGCCATGCGGCCTCCTGATCGCCGGGATGGCTCCGGCCGCGGCCGAGGAAGCCTTTTTCGGACAGGAAAGGGCCGGCTTCGAGTTGAACCTCGGAGCCGGCCCGTTCTTCTCGCCCGCCTATCCCGGCAGTGGCAGCATGCGGGGCCAGCCTTTCCCCCACATCAATGGCGGTTATGGCGAGTGGCTGGACTTCGATGTGCTGGATGGTGTCCGGATCGCGGCGTTGCAGGCCCACGGCCTGTCCCTGGGGCCGATCCTGCGGTTGCGCGACGGGCGCGATGCCGCGGATGCCCGTCGTGACCTGACGGGGCTGCGCAGCTTTTCCGAGACGGTCGAGGGGGGTGTCTTTCTTGCCTACGAGGCCGGCCCGCTCTATGCCGATGTCAGCCTGACGCAGGATCTGGCGCAAAGCCATGGCGGAGCAGCCATGGAGGCCCGGCTTCTTCTTTCCGTTCCCGTTGGCCGCGTTGCCTTCACCGCTGGCCCCGAATTGCGCGTGGTGACGCGCCAATATGCGCAATCCTTCTACGGCGTCACCGAAGCCGAGGCTGCGCGCACCCCTTACGCCGCGCATCGCGCAGGCGGCGGGCTGGAGCGCGTCGGCGGGCTTGCCGCCATGCAATGGCGCCTGTCCGCGCGGTGGGATCTGCAGGGCTATGTGGAATATGCCCGCCTGTTGGGCTCGTCCGCGGACTCGCCGCTGGTAAGAAGCCCCGGCGGCTCACCAGACCAGATCCAGGCCGGCCTGTTCCTGTCCTACCGCCTGTTCTGAACGCCGGCAGGGATTCAACAGGGCTTCCGGCCAGCATCGGCAACGTTCCACATCGACCAATGGCGGTTCTTTCCGGCTAAGGCGGATTGTTCGCGGGCCGAAAATACAACTTTGCAGCGGCCACGGGTCAGGCCAGTCTGAGCAATAATCCGGCGCGGACACCAGATCCGGGACCGCCCATCTGCACGACGAGGATCGCGCCAGAACCGCTTCTTACCCAACAGGAGACGGCATCGATGGCTTCCATGCTTCCTGCCCGCCTTGGCATGCCCCTTCGCCGCCAGGCCGCCCGCCTGCTGCTTCAGGCTGCGGCCTGCGCCCTGGTGCTACAGGCCGCCGCAACGGCCAGTCCGGCGGCCGCGCAAGGGGAAAGGGTGCTGCGCTACGCCGCCTCCGCCGAACCCCGCACGCTGGACCCTGTGGTCAACTGGCTGTCGATCACGCACCAGCACGGCTATCTGGTCTACGACACGCTCTTCTCGCTTGATGCCGCGCTCAAGCCACAACCGCAGATGGTGGGCGATGTCGAGAAGATCGTGACGGGCGCGGGCGTGCGCTGGCTGATGACGCTGCGCCCTGGCCTCGCCTTTCATGATGGCCGGCCGGTTGCCGCCAATGACGTCATCGCCTCCATCCAGCGCTGGGCGAAACGCGATGTCAGCGGCCGGAAGCTGGTCGAACTGGGCATGGCCCTGGAGGTGGTGGACGAGAAGCGGTTCGCCGTCTCGCTGCCGGTCGACACGCCGCTTCTGATCGAATCCTTCGCGAAACCCACCGCCGCCGCCCTGTTCATCATGCGCGCGGAGGATGCGGCCACCGATCCGATGACCCCCGTCAAGGAAATCATCGGCTCCGGCCCGTTCCGCTTCGACCGGGCAGCCTACCGGCCGGGTGACCGCATGGTTTATCGCCGCAACACCAGTTATCAGCCGCGCCAGGAGCCACCCAGCAACTTCGCCGGCGGCAAGGTGGCGAAGATCGATCGTCTGGAATGGCTGGTGCTGCCGGATTCCGCCTCGGCTGTTGCGGCGCTGCAAAGTGGCGAGCTCGATATCTACGAGACACCGCCGCTCGATCTGCTGCCGGTGCTGGCACGGAACAGCAATGTGCGTGTGGCCGTGCACGGAAAGCAAGGGCAGCTTGGCTTCCTGCGGCCCAACCACACCCAGCCCCCCTTTGACAAGCCGGAAGCCCGGCGGGCGCTGGCGCTGCTGACCGACCAGCGTGAGTTCATGGCCATAACGGCAGGTAGCGAAGGCCAGTACTGGCGGGAATGCTACAGCTTCCTGGCCTGCGGTGGGCTCAATGAAAACCAGGCCGGCAGCGAGTGGATGCGCGGCGCCAGGATCGAGGAAGCGAAGCGCCTGTTCCGGCAGGCGGGCTATGCGGGCCAGCCCATCGTCGTCATCGCTCCGGGAGACAACGAGATCATCAAGGGTTTCGGCACCCTGGCGGCGGAGCGGATGCGTGCCGCGGGGCTTACCGTTGACCTGCAATACATGGACTTCGCCACCATGATGTCCCGCCGCAACCGCCGGGAAGCGCCGCAGGCCGGCGGCTGGAACATCTTCCCCATGTGGTCCTACGGGTTCGAGCTGGACAACCCGATCGCCAATGTTGCGCTCAGCACGAACTGCACGAATGCCTCCTATGCGGGCTGGGCCTGCTCGCCGCGCATCGAGGAGCTGAAGAACGCATGGGCGCGCGAAAGTGACCCCAGCAAGCGCGGGGCGCTGATCGCCGACCTGCAGCAGGAAGCGGCCGCGCTGGTGCCCATCATTCCGGTCGGCCAGTTCTTCGCGCCCATCGCCTACCGCACCGATGTCGCGAATTTCCTGGAAACGCCCGTGCCGGTCTTCTGGAATGTCGAAAAGCGGTGACCTTCTGCCTTTCTGGCCGAGGATCATGATGTTGAGGGCAATGATGGGATGCCGGCGCTGCCGGACCGGTCGCGGCGGCGTTTCATGGGATAATGGCTGGCGTGGGACCAACCGCTGATGGAGGAAGCATGAAGCTGGACGGACGCATCGCGGTCATCACAGGCGGCGGCTCGGGCATCGGGGCCGCGACGGCGCGGCTTTTCGCGCGCGAAGGCGCCAGGGTCTGCGTGGTGGACCGGGATGCTGATGCCGCCGAGGCCCTGGTGGCGGAGATCGGCGCCGCCGGCGGCATCGCCATGGCGCGTGTTTCCGATGTCGGCGCCCCGGGCACGGCGGAGGCCGACGCCGCCGCGGTGCTGGCCGCCTGGGGCCGCATCGATGTGCTGGTCTGCGCCGCCGGCTTTTCCTCGGGCGGCACCGTGCTCAGCATCACGCCCGACACCTGGGAAGCCGTGCTCAACGCCAATCTCGGCGGCACCTGGCTTTGGGCGCGGGCCGCGATTCCGGCGATGCAGAAGCAGGGCGGCGGGGCGATCGTCACCCTGGCCTCGCAGCTTGCGCGGGCGGGCGGGCGCAACAACGCGGCCTATATCGCCGCCAAGGGCGCCATCCTCAGCCTCACCAAGACCATGGCACTGGACTTTGTGGCCGATGGCATCCGGGTGAATGCGATCCTGCCCGGCGCCATCGACACGCCGCTGCTGGCGCGCAGCTTCGCCCGCCACCCCGAACCCGCCACGCCGCGTGAGGCTTCCCGCATGCGGCACCCGATGGCCCGCTTCGGCCGGGCGGAGGAGGTGGCGGAGGCCGCCCTTTATCTTGCCAGTGACGCGGCCAGCTTCACCACCGGCATCGAACTGCCCGTCGATGGGGGTTGGCTGGCCGGCTGAAGGACGGCTGCCTGCGGACACAACATCATGGCCCCCCGTCCGGCGGCAACCGCCTCCCTGCGGCATGGAGACCGTGGAACTCTGACATCGGGGTGGAACTCAGGCCGCTGAACCGTCGTGGGATGGCATGACGCGCCGCAACCAGGCGCCGGCCTGCGCGAATGCGCGGTCCGCCGCGCTCACATGGCCGGCCGCGCGCAGGAAGCCATGCACCGTGCCGGCAAAGAATGCTTCCGTCACCGCCACCCCGGCCTCACGCAGCCGCGCCGCCATGGCGTGGTTCTCGCTCGCCAGCACGTCCAGCTCGGTCAGGGTCATGTGCACCGGTGGCAGGCCACGCAGATCCGCGCGCAACGGGGCGGCGAAGGGGCCGTAGCGATCTGCCTGCTGCGGTGCGTAGCAGTCCCAGTAGAAGCGCATCCGCTCCCGCGTCAGGCCGTATCCTTCGGCGAATTCGCCATAGGAGGGGGTATCGAACCGGCAATCGTAAACGCCGTAATTCAGCAGCAATCCACGCAATGCGATCTCCGGCGCCTGCTCGCGCAGCAGCAGCGCGGCGCCAAGCGCGAGGTTCGCCCCCGCCGAATCCCCGCCCAACACCACCCGTTGCGGGTCAAGTCCCCATTCCGCCCCACATGCGGCCAGCTGCCGCACGACGCCGGCGCACTCCTCCAGTGCCTGCGGGAAGACCGCCTCGGGGCTCAGGGCATAGTCCGGCCCAAGCACGGCGCAGCCCGAGGCCACCGCATATTCGCGCATGGTCCGGTCATGCGTGTCGATGCTGTTCCAGACCCAGCCGCCGCCATGCAGGTAAACCAGAACCGGCAGCGGCCCAGCGGCGGCGGTCGGCCGGTGCAGGCGGCAGGCCACCCGCCGGCCGCGTACCGGCAGCCAAAGGTCGCGGCTTTCCGCCATTTCCGGCCCGCCCCCGAGGGTGAGGTTCAACGCGTCATTGGTGGCCCGGGCGGTGTCGAAGGGGCGTTCCAGGCGGATCGGCGGGAAGTCCCGCGCGCGGGCCTCCATCATCGCCTGAAAGGCGGCCATCTCCGGGGCCATGCGGGGTTTCGCGGGGGCGTCGGTCATATGCGGGCCTTTCCAGCTGCTGCTGCCGGCCATTGAACCCTGATCCGTGGCCGGCGCCAACGCGGCGCGCGGCGATCTGGTGCAGTTGCGGCGGGGCGCGAGCAAGGCGCCGGCCGCTGGCGGCCTGAAGCGGGAGTGAGGCCAAGGGCCAGCGGTCCTGCAAGCGCAGCCTGGAAAAACAACTGCATCAGGGTGTAAGGAGAAGCAGCCAACCGTCTCCTCTCCGCGAACGACACGAGAGGAACAAGGCCAGGATCTGGCCGCAATGACGAGGAAGCATGCCATGGCAAAGAACACGGTCTGCCTCTGGTACGACAAGGACGCCGAGGCGGCTGCCCGCTTCTATTCAGGCCTCTTTCCCGACAGCATGGTCAGTGCCGTGCGCCATGCGCCCAGCGATTTCCCGTCCGGAAAAGAAGGCGACGTGTTGACGGTGGAGTTCACCGTCATGGGCATTCCCTGCCTTGGCCTGAACGGCGGGCCCGCGTTCAAGCACAATGAAGCCTTTTCGTTCCAGATCGCCACGGACGATCAGGAGGAGACTGATCGATACTGGAACGCCATTATCGGCAATGGCGGGCAGGAAAGCGCATGCGGCTGGTGCAGGGACCGGTGGGGGATATCCTGGCAAATCACTCCGCGCGCACTGACGGATGCACTGGCGGCCGGCGGGGGCGAGGCCAGGCGCGCCTTCGAGGCCATGATGACCATGAAGAAAATAGACATCGCGGCAATCGAGGCGGCCCGGCGCGGCTGACGCCCCATCCCATGGTCCGGCCCGTTGGCGGGATCACCCCGGCCCTGCTGCGCCGGCGCGGCATGGATGCCGGGCAGCAGGCAATGGACTGGGACATGGTGGCCATCGCGGCTCAGGGCAGGGCCACGCTCATTCCCCCATCTGCCATGGCGATCGCGCCAACCATGTAGCTCGCCCGGTTCGAGGCCAGGAAGGCGATGACCTCGGCGATCTCGCCGGGCTCGGCCGCGCGCCGGATGGGAGCGTTCTTGCCATGCTCCGCCAGGAAGGCGCGGCCATCCTCAAGCGTGTGGTTCAGGATGTTTGTCACGACGTCGCCGGAGCCAACAGCGTTGACGCGGATACCGTGCTCGATGCCCTCAAGAGCGAGGACCCGCGTCAGCTGCGCCAGGGCGCCCTTGGAAGCCGCGTAGGCGGCGATCGTCGGGAAGGCCTGGAAGCATGCATAGGAGCCGACATTGACAATGGCGCCGCGGCCTGCCGGAACCATGGTCCGCATGGCCTCGCGGGCATGCAGAAACGCGCCTGTGGCATTGACGGCGAAGACGCTTTCCCATTCCTCCAGGCTCATGTCCAGGACACGCTTGTTGATGATGATCCCCGCATTGTTCACGAGGATGTCCAAGCGGCCGAAAGCTTCAATGGCGAGCGCGACGGCGCGCCGCGCGGCATCTTCCTGCGTCACATCGCCGACAAGCGGCTCAATCCCGGGTCGGCGCAGTTCGTTCACTCGCGAATTCCGGTCCTCCGCGATCACCGAGGCGCCGCGGGCATGCAGGAGCTCGGCCGTGGCGCGCCCGATGCCGCTGGCCGCGCCGGTCACAATGGCAACCTTGCCGGAAAATTCCTCTGTCTTGCTGTTCTGCATGGTCATGCTGACCTCCTTCATTGGGTCCAGCGCAGATAGGTCGGTCCTCAGGCTGCCAGAATGCCCCGAACGACGAATGGGCTGTTCGCCTGGAAGGGTATAATTCCTCAGCGCCTGGCCGCGCTGCGCAAGGCCGCGATAAAGGCATTGACCGCCGGGGAACGGTGCCGGTGCCGGGCGTAATAAAGCGCGAAGCCTGGAAATTCGGCCGTATAGGGCAGCAGAAGGGGAATGAGGCGGCCCGCGCCGATATGAGGCTGCACCTCGCTTTCCACCCAGAGCGCAATGCCGGCCCCGGCGATGGCGGCATCAATGGTCGCGCGCTGGTCGTTGAAGATCAGCGGGCCGGAAACCGGCACCGAGAACCATGCATCGTCCTCGTAGAACTCCCAGTTGTAGAGCGCATCGTGGCCAGGCCAGCGGAAGCAGATGCAGCGGTGGCCCAGAAGGTCACGCGGATGCTTGGGCTCGCCATGGTGTTCAAGATAGGCGGGCGCAGCGACGGCGATCTGGCGCATGGGCGGCTGCAAAGGGACGGCGATGACGTCCTGGTCCAGCAATTCGCCGAGCCGGATGCCGACATCGAACCGGCCCGAAACAATGTCGGCGCCCGCATCGTCGATCTCGACTTCGATGCTGATCCGGGGGTGGCGTTCAACAAACCCCGGCAACATGGTCCGCAGGACCGTCTCATAGCCCAGCCGCTGCGCGTGAACCCGGACGGCACCAGCCGCCTCGCCACCCGCATCAACGGCTTCGCGGAGCGCGGATTCGATCTCCGCCGAGGCGACGCCGAAACGGGTCGCGAGGCGCTCGCCGGCAGGGGTCGGACTGACGCTCCGCGTGGTTCTGTGGAGGAGCTGGATGCCGAGACGCGCTTCGAACCTGCGAATGGCTTCACTCAGCGCCGATCGGGACATACGCAGCTTGCGCGCGGCGGCGACAAAGCTCCCCTGCTCGATGATGCATCGCAATGCCTGGAGATCGGCATAGTCTCGTTCGGTCATGGAAGTGCCACCAGCTGTGCCGCCGGGTTATGGGGGCTGTTTACCCTACGGCTGAGGTTCCACGTTCCGGCCTGCAAGATCAATCCGCAGGCCGAAGCCTGGCTTCTCAGATCATGTCAGGAACGCTGAATGCGGACATTGCTGGCATACGAAATGCCGGGCCGGAAGGGTTGCCGGATCTGGATGCCGCGGGTCTCCGCCCTCAGCGCCGGAGGCGACCCGCGCGGGACTTTTTCCGTGCCTTGGATAGCGGCTCCGTTGAGGCGATAACGATGGGCCTAGCGGCCGGGATCCCATCCTTCCCGGCATAACGCTGGAGCGTCGCGCCGGCAGCGAGGTGCGGGTAGGCCTGGGCGCCGTCCGACCAGGCCCTGGCGAAAGCGGCAACTTCGGCATGGTCATGCTTGCGGATGGTCTGGACAAGGATGGACGCCGCCTGCGCCGGCCGCATTCGCTGCCGACGCAGCAATTGGAGATGCCATTCGCGGGCACGCAGGGGGCACCAGTCCACCAAGGCTTCCTGCAAGGCCCGGCGCACCTCGACCGGCAGTTCTTCATAGGCACGGTAGGGATCACCCCTGAGCTTGCTGTAGGGCTTGGTCGCCATGCTGTTGTCCATGCCGGCCTTCTACCGAAGGAACGGCCACAGGGGAACCGTGGCCTCAGGCCATATCGCTCACGCCGCCGTTGCGATGGCTGTCAGGTCAACCAGTTGTTTCGCCACAGCATCCGGCTGCTCCTGCTGCACCCAGTGCCCCGCGCCCGGGATCAGGTGCAGGCCGCGAAAATCGGCGCAGGCCTCCTCCTGCATCCGCGTCAGCGCAAAGGGGATCTGGTGGATGCCCCAGTCGCTGGCACCGGCGATGAAGACGGTCGGAACCTCGATTCGCCTGCCGCTGAACAGGGTGAGATCGGCAGCGTTCGCTCCGCCTGTGCCGCAACGGTAGGATTGCAGCCCGCCGGCAAAGCCGGTGCGGGCATATTCGGCGACATAAACAGCCAACTCGGCATCCGTGAGCCACGGTGCCTCGGTGGCGGGCATGTATGGGGCCACCGCCTCTGGCATCGTCGCGTGCAGGGGCATGATGTAGTAGTCGGGCATCTTCGCCAGCTCCTCCGCCGTCCAACCGGTCAGCGGGAATGGCTTGTTGCCGGGCCAGTCGGCACTCTTGTGGTGGTAATAGGCGCGCAGAAAGGCATGCAGCCCCTGTTCGGGACGATCCATATCCCCTGCTGCGCGGCGCTCGGCGTAATACCACTGGTAGTGCTTGCGCGGCTCAGCGAGGCCGGCAAGGTCGGGGCCTATGTCCCGCACGGAGGACACCCCGAAGCGTGGAGGCCCGGCGAAGGGCGCGCTCATGAGTGCCAGGCGCCGGAAGACGTCCGGGCGAATCAGCGCGCACCAGGCCGCGACCGGGGAGCCGTAGTCATGGCCCACCAGCGCATGGACCTCCCGCAAACCCAAGGTTTGTACCAGGGCCAGTTGATCACGCACCATGTTCAGCATCTGGAACGGCGCCAGCGGCTCGTCATAGCCTGCGCTCCATCCCGTGGTGCGCCCATATCCCCGGAGATCAGGGGCAATGACGTGGAAACCGGCACTAGCCAGGGCCGGCATCACCTTGCGCCACGAGAAGGCAAGTTCGGGAAAGCCATGCAGCAGCAACACGGCAGGCTGTCCGGCCTCACCGGCTTCCAGCAGGTGCACAGAAAGCCCGTTTATCCCGGGCAGGATGCGGCTGCGAATGCCAGTGGGCAGCAAGGCAGGATCGAAAGGCGTCACGCTGCATAATCTCCTTCGCTGGAACTGGAACGGCCTTGCAACTCTGCCACGGCCAAGCAGCGGCGCTCCAATGGCTTCTCCGCCTCGCTCCGATGTGGCTTTCAGCGCCAGGGGAAGCTTTGCCGGGTATTCCATCGGCTGGCCCATCCCGGACGGAAGGAACCCGCTCAATGCTCCTGCCACCGGTTATGCTGATCTGATGCACCGCAAAGTGCGGCTCCTACGAAAACCGCATAGATCTGCGTCCAAAAAGCGAGAATCGTGAACGCTGCAATACCGACTTTTCCACTAAAAAAGCACATCGAACCGTGGGGATATGGCGGCATTGGCCACCCATCAGCCCGGAAGCGGATGCTCAGAAGCACGGAGCCAAGCTGACCATAATCATTATCGGACTGATTGACCAACCGGCGCAACGCAGCCTTCTGCGCGCGGCGTTTCTTGGCGCTGCCGGTCCATCCAGCACATGCGGTCCTACCTTGCCGCGTCGTGGCGGCCAGGCTTCACACGTCATCTGAACCCAATCCGCAAAGCACAGAAAGCCCACCATGGACGAATCGATGATCTTCAGTATTGTCCTCGGCGCCGTTCTGGCCGGCTTCGTGCAAGGTCTTTCCGGCTTCGCCTTCGGGCTCGTGGCGATGTCGGTCTGGGCCTGGACACTGGAGCCGCAGCTTGCCGCCATGCTGGCGCTTTCCGGCGCGCTGACGGGGCAGGTCGCCGCGGCCCTCACGGTCCGGCGGGGCTTCGATCTCGTCCAGCTCGCCCCGTTCGTCTTCGGGGGGCTGGCCGGTATCCCGTTGGGCATTGTCATCCTGCCCCTCCTCGATATTCAGCTGTTCCGGGCCTTGCTCGGCTTCCTGCTGGTTGTCTGGTGCCCGTTCATGCTGCTCGTCCCCAACCTGCCCCCTGTCACCTTCGGCGGCAGGGCCGCCAACGGCATCGCCGGTCTGCTCGGCGGCATCCTCAGCGGCCTGGGAGGCTTCTCCGGTATGTTCCCAACGCTCTGGTGCACCCTGCGGCGGATGAACAAGGACACGCAGCGCAGCATCATCCAGAATTTCAACCTGACCATGCTGAGTTGCGCGATGGCGGCGCATGCAGCGTCGGGCTCCATCACGCGGGACATGCTGCCGGCGATCGCCCTCGCCGCCGCCGCGATGCTTGTTCCGTCACTGATCGGGGCGCGCGTCTATATAGGCATCAGCGAGTTGACCTTCCGGAAGGTCGTGCTAGGGCTGCTGACCGCCTCAGGCGTGATGCTGCTCGCGTCCTCGCTTCCGAAGCTGCTCACCGGCGGAGGCGTGATCCTTCCTGCCTGAAGGGTCGAATTGGGCGGCTTCCCACATCCCGGTGGCAGGATGCCCCCATGCCGGTAAAGCGCAGGCTCCTCCATGTTCCTGCCCCCACCGGGGATGAGGCTGTCACTGCGATATGTGCCGTTGTCCGGCGCATCCCCAAAGGATGGGTCGCGACCTACGGGCAGGTGGCCGCCATGGCGGGCCTTCCTCGGCGGGCGCGCCTGGTGGGGCGGGTGCTTCAGCGCCTCGATCCGTCGGCGGCAATCCCGTGGCATCGCGTGGTGAATGCGAAGGGTGAGGTGTCGTGCAGCCTGTCCCGCAACGGCAGCGACGCCCTCCAGCGTCGCCTGCTTGAAAGCGAAGGCGTCGAGTTCGATGACAAGAATCGCTTCGACCTGGAGCGGTTCCGATGGCTGGATTGAAAAGACAGGCGACATCTCCGGCCGCATAAAAACACGGCAGAACGAAGATGCGGGGGGGCTTTGCCTTTATCCTGCCCAATGGTTGCCGCTGGTCAGGACAAGCTTCGGGCTTGGCCCAGCGGTGACCGGCCGCGTGCCGCGGCTGTTTCGAATAACGGCGCCGGCCGGGGGCGGCCACAACGACCATAAGGATGGCCAGCGCCGCGAAGAACAATGGCGGGCTTCTCGCCCTTTGTCTGCGAGCGTCCATTGCGGGCGCCGGAACTGATGGCGCAGGCGCAGTCCGGCCATGGCATCGTGCCGTCAGATCTGGCGCGGGCACTGGCAGTACCCTTTGAAATTCAGCCATTCAGGCGCTTTGACCAATCCTCGACGGTTCCCGAGGCCAGCCGGCGTTCGGCGAGCATGCGCCAACCCTGCGCCAGCTCTGGCAACCGAGCCATCGCGGCAAGGGCATCGCGATTTCCCGTATCCTTGTAGAGCAGCCGGTTGAGGCGGGAGAGCGGCCAATCGGGCTGCGGGCGCTCGATGAGCAGCAATGCATTTCCCATCTCGGCTGTTCCTTCCTCCAGAACCCGCCAATACCATCCGGTTCTCCCGCTATGCTGCAAGGCGCGCGCCATTCCCCGGTGCCCGAAGCGGAGGCCGAGTTTGAAGCAGGGCTGGCGTCCCTGGCTCACCTGCAGGAGCGATGTTCCGAAGCGGACGATGTCGCCGATGCAGATATTGCCTTCTGTCCAGCCTGAAGCCGAAAGGTTCTCACCGAATGCGCCCGGCTTCGCCAGCAACGGGTGATCGCCGATCTCTGCGGCCCAGGTGGCGTAGTGCTCGAACGGATACTGGTGGAGCGCCTTCTCGGGACCGCCATGATGCCTGAGGTCGCCTTGCGCGTCGCCAGCGATCCCCGCGCGACTTATCCGCCAGGGACCTGGAACGGGATGCTTGTCGATGCCACTCGGTACCCCGCCGGGGCCAAGGGGTGCGACTTGGCCAGTGAGCACGACGGGCTGCGCAGATCCGATCATGGCACCCCTGCTGCCGGCGCCACGCAGATGCCTCTGGCACAGCCATCCGTTTGACCTGCCTGCCCTGCCGCGGCGGCTGCCTTCTGGACGGGCAGTGAGCCGGCGAGGACCCCGGGTGCAGGATCATCGACCTGGCCGAAATGATGCTCGATCATCTGGGCTTCGTGGTCGATGACGACCATGGCCGGCGTGCCCCACATCCCAATGCGCACCATGGCGGCAGGCAGCGTGCCTCCCGTTTCCGGCTTGTCGATGCCGATCGGCAGGGTCCGGCGATGGGGTGGCGGGTGCTGGTTCCGCGATCCCCATGTGCTCCAGCGGCGTGGGAAAGCCGCGCGGCCAGGATCATTGGCCACATGGTGGCCTCGGCGCGGGGACGTTGCGGGCATAGACCGCTGGCGCGGCTCTGGCATGGCAACTCCGGACATCCTCCTCACCGCCCGCATCCCGGCCAACCTTGCTTTCCGCACGGCACTGCCTGATGGCGGAATCTGGCGCTCTGCGGGCTATTCCAGATATTGTGCGCCATCCACGGTGTGGTCCACCCATGCCCTGTCCATAAGGCGCCTCCGCCGATGTGGCGCACCGCCCTGACCGCACGACTTGGGATCGCGTTGCCTCTGGTCCAGGCGGGCAACCTCGCGGCGGACGATTTTTCCCTGGTCAACATCAAGGCGCCGGTCACCGCGGCTCCGGTGCTGCCGCCGGCCGCCGAAACTCCGGTTGTGCCGCCGGACAGTTACCGGTTGAGATCCATATCCACGGCCAAGCTTCCGATCGCTGCGCGTCGGATTTCATGGTGCCTCAGCGCTCGCGCAGGCGCCAAAGCGATGTTGTCTCCTGAAGCCGCGCGGCGTGCAGCGGGTCGTTGGTGTCGAAGGCTTTGCCATGTTGTGGCCGGGCATCGAGCCGACCGATGACTGTCAGCCCGGCTGTCTCGATCATGCCCAATAGTTGGTCGCGGCTGCGCAGGCCGAGATGTTCCGCAAGGTCGGAAAGGATCAGCCAGCCTTCTCCGCCCGGCAAAAGATGCGCCGCCAATCCGCCCAGGAAGCCGCGCAGCATGCGGCTGTCAGGATCATACACCGCCTGTTCAAGCGTTGAGGAAGCCTTGCCTGGCAACCAGGGCGGATTGCAGACCGCCAGGGCGGCGCGCCCCGGCGGGAACAGGTCGGCCTCTCGGACAACGACCTGTTCGGACAGGCCCAGCCGCTCAACATTGGCGCGTGCACACGCCAGGGCTCTCGGCGACAGGTCAGAGGCCAGGATTTTCGATAGGCTGCGCCGGGCCAGCACGGCTGCCAGCACGCCAGTGCCAGTGCCAATGTCGAAGGCGATCTCCCCCTCCGGCAATGGCGCACGCGCAACCAGGTCGAGGTATTCACCCCGAATCGGCGAGAACACGCCGAAGTCCGGATGGATTGTCGCACCACCCAGAGCCGCGATGGGCACGCCCTTGCGGTGCCATTCATAGGCACCCACCATGCCCTGCAACTCGCGCAGCGATATCACGGCGTCGCCTTCTGGTACGCCAAGCGCGTGATGCAAGGCCGCACGCACATCCGGGGCGCGCCGCAAAGGGATCGTCTGCCCGGCATCGAGCGGGATCAGCACCATGCCCAGGATGCGCGCGCGGAGCGCCTGGCCTTGCCGATAGCGGTTGAAGCGCTCGCGCATGGGCATGTCATCGGGCAGGCGGCTGCGTGCCGCGCGCTTGTCGAGGCGTCGCGCCAGCGCTTGGAGCAGTTGCCGGGCATTCTGGAAATCGCCGCACCACAGCAATCCGACGCCCTCGCACGCCAGACGGAAAGCATCGTCAGCGCGCATGGTGTCATCGACGGCTTGGACGCGGCGGGGAGGAAGGGTCCCCGACCCAGACAGCCAAGCGGCCTCACGGTTGGCGGCGCCTTCGGTCCATTCCAGGCGTGGTGCGCTCATGGGCGGTGCATTGCGCGTAAGGAGATAAAGGGGAGCATCGGCAGCCTCTCTCACGGGGAGGACCGTCTTTAACCTGATCCGCCGAATGTCACAGCGGGCCACAGCCTTGTACCGGGTTGTTGCTTCCGAAAGCTTCGGTGGCAGGCTTCTTCGATCCAGCGGTCAATGCCGGGAACAGGCGCGGAACCGCCAGTCAGGCACTTTCCCAAGCCACATCGGAGGCGGAGATGATCGAATAGAACAAAAGGCGAGGTCCGGGGCCTGCTTGACGCCCTTGCCATGCTGCATCGCTCGACGGACCGCCGCTGTCGTTGTGGCGCTTCCATGGTGCCCCCCCAGAACGCGTCCTTCCATTCGGGCTGGAGGGCTGCACCATCAAACATCTAACGGCTTCGCACCTCCGCCAGATGGTCGAAGCGGTGCACGTAGTTCCCCAGTCCCTGGGTCTGCGACCGCAACTCGATGATGAAGTCCCCGAGTTCGGAAGCGGGCACCAGCGCCTGAACCTCGTCCCAGCCCTCCCAGTCGTCCTTCGCGGCGAAACCCAGGATCTGTCCGCGCCGGCCTGTCAGCAGGCGCTGCACCGTGGGGGTGAAGTCGGCCGGTGCCGAGACGGCGACCTCGTCCACCGGTTCCAGGAGGATCGGGCCAGCCGCCGCCAGACCCTCCTGCATGGCCATGCGGGTGGCCGTCGCGAAGGCCATGTCGCTGCTGTCCACTGAGTGGAAGCCGCCATCCAGCAGCACCACCGCGATATCCACCACGGGCTGGCCCAGCGGCCCCTTTCGGGTGGCGTCTTCCGCCGCCTGGGCAATGGCCGGGATGAAGCGCTTGGGCACAGCCCCGCCCACCACCTTCTCGTCGAAGTGGAAGCCGGCGCCTCGGGGACGGGGCGCGATCTGCAGCTTCACGTCGGCGAACTGGCCATGGCCGCCGGTCTGCCGCTTCAGCCTGGATTGCTGCACCACGGAATGGCGGATGGTCTCGCGAAAAGCCACCGCAGGCCGGGCCGTGCGCAGCTTGACACCCGACAGGACGGCCAGTCGGTCCAGGGCGGCGCGGAGATGAATCTCGCCCTGGCCCTTCAGGAGGGTTGTGCCGCTTTCGGGGTCCTGGGCCACAATCAGCGCTGGGTCCTCCTCGGCCAGCCGCTGCAGGCCGGTGGACAGGCGCACCTCGTCATTGCGGTCTTCCGGCGCGATGCTCAAGGCGAAGGTTGGCGGCGGCGGCTCGGGGAAGGGGAGCGGAGGCCCGCCCAGCACGGCCCCGGCACGGACGCCCTCCAGCCGCCCGAGGGCCACGAGATCGCCGGTCTCGGCCTGCCGCACCTTCTCGGCCTCGCCGGCGGGAAAGCGATAGATCCCGCCAATGCGTTGCCCATCCAGCGTCGCGCCATCCTCCAGTGGACCGCGCCAGAGCCGCACAAAGGACAGCCGCCCGGCATGGCCGGCCTGAAGCGTCCGGAAGACCTGGGCAAGCGGCGCACCCTCCTGCGGTATCCCGCGCCGTGCCGCGGTCTCGGCCGCCGACGGAACGTCGTGCCGCAGCGTCTTCCAGAGACGCTGAATGCCGTTGCCGCACTCAGCCGCGCCGAGCAGCACGCTGACCACGGTGCCGCTGCCTTCGCCCTGATGCAGCGGCCGGTAGATCTCGGCCGGCTCGGGCGCCAGATCCTCCAGCACCTTCTCCAGCAGCGCGTCGTCCTGGTCGGCCAGCACCTCGAGGAGCTCCTCGCGCGCCTCGTCCTTCGGGGCCCGCATGGGATCGGGCAGCTCGACCCGCTCGGACGGCTCGCCACGGCGATAGCGATAGGCGCGCTGGCTCACCAGGTCGACATAGCCGGTGACCGCCTCCCCCTCCTGGATCGGGATCTGCCGGAGGACGAGCTTGCGCCGGGATTGTTCCCGCAGGGCCGCGAGGCATTCCCGAAGCGGCCCGGCCAGCGTGTCGATCTTGTTGATGAAGACGATGGCGGGCGTTCCTGATTCCTCGATCCGGCGGAACAGCGGCATGAGGCTTCCGCGGCGCGCTGGTGTCGTGTCGCAGACCACCACGGCCAGATCGGCAACGGCGAGCGCACGCTCGGCATCGTGGGAGAACTCGATCGCGCCGGGGCAATCCAGGATGGCCCAGGCGGCATCCGCCATCCGGCAATGCGCGATCCGCAGTTCCGTGCCCGGCCCGCGCGGCGCGTTGCGGCGCACCGGAGAGGTGCCCGCAGCGGCGAGGAGCGCCTCGAACAAGGCCGACTTGCCGCTTCCCTGCGGGCCCAGGAGGGCGATGGAGCGGGGGGATGCGGGTGTGGGCACATCGCCAGGCAGGTCTGGCATCGGACGTCCTCCCGACTTGCTTCTTGCTTCTGTTGAACGCGTGGGCTCCCGCATCATGCAGCAAGATGCCGGAAAAGCATTACCTCGCTCTGCTGACCCTGGCAGCAGAGGCTAACCTGATGATCCGGGACATCCAAATGGCCTGCGGCGACCCTTCAAGGCTCGCAGCCGCTCCGGCGTCCGCCGCGCAGGCATTGGCAGGAAGCCGACTTTGCCGCCGGACGAGGAACTCCTGTCAAGCCCTCATCCGGCATCCCAAGGCGGTCCGTGCGCCTTAGACGGGCTCACCGAGCGCTGAGCGGCCTTCTATCAGGCCATGGCCGAGGAAGTGCAGAAGTGGATTGACGCCGGCCTCCGCAACATCCGAGTAGCGGGCCAGGTAGCCCTCCGTGTCGAATCCAGCCGACGGATCGCGGCCTTCCGCCCAGCCTGAAAGGACGTAGTGGATGAGCGGGTTGATACCGGCCGCCATCACATCCGCATAATTGTCGAGGTAGTGGCTGGAGTCGAAATAGGCGTTCGGATCACGTTGCTCCTGCCATCCGAACTGCAGCCAGTGCAAAAGGGGATCGGCTCCCGCTGCCACGACATCCGGATTGGCAAGCAGGTAGTATGTCGGGTCGAAGCCGTCGCGCAGGGCCGCGCCGTCCACCACGGGCGTCGCGGCACGGCCCTCGGCCTGGCCGACTGACAGCCAGTGGCGCAACGGGTTCATGCCCGCCGCCGCGACATCGGGGTTGAAGTGCAGGTAAAGGGAGCTGTCGAAAGCGGCCGATGGATCGTGGCCCAGCTTCCAGCCCTCGGCATCGTAATAGCTCAGCGGGTTGATCCCGGCCTCGCGAAGCCAGGCGTGATTGGCCAGATAGGCCTTCGTGCTGAACCAGGCATTGGGGTCGCGCCCCTCCTGCCAGCCATGGGCGTCGTAATGGGCGTCGGCCGCAAGCCCGGCGGCGAAGACATCACCGTTCTGCTGCGCATAGAAGACGGAGCGCACCAGGACATCCTCGCCCACCACCACGGTACCGTCGCGGAATTGCAGCGTCGGGATGCCGGTGATGGTGTCGCGGCTCGAAGCGCCGAGCAGGATGATGCTGGGGCCGCTGGCCAGCTCGACATAGTCGGCGATACCATGCAGCAGCTTCAGCCTATCCGCCCCGCCGCCGCCTTCGGTGATGTTGGTGCCCCGGCCCGGCGCGAAGACCGTCGCCGCACCGTCGCCGCGGAAGATGTCGTTGCCGTCTCCGCCATGGATGGTGCCGATCGTGGTCGCATCGTCGATCGTGACGGCCACGCCGCCGATGTTCAGCATGCGTTGCGCGAGGTCCAGCTGCACGGCGCCGGTCACGGCGGCGGCGTTCACGATGGTGGCGCCGGAGGCCTCGGCGAGCGTCTGCCGCGCGCTGCTTGCCTCCGCCATCTCGCGGAAATCGTCGGTGTAGATGATCTCCCGGCGGCTATGGCCTGCGGCGCCGGTGACGGAAAGCTCGGCGCTCAGCAGGCTCTCATTCACTGAGCTGTCGCGGTTGACGCTCATCACCGCGAGTTCCCAGATGCCGCCGCCCTTCTCGCCCCAGAAGCCGGGGGTGGCCAGAACGAAGCCGCCTTCAGGCCATGGCTCGCCGCGCGTCCGCTCGGCCAGGTTCAGGAGCCGGATCCGGCTGCCTTCCGGCGAAATGAGCTCCATCAACAGGTTGGCGGAGTCGACCGTCTCGAAATCGACCTTCAGCTGAACGTGCTCAATGGTCACGTCCTCGCCGATGACGAACGGGATCGAGGTCGCGGAGAAGGGTTCAAGCTGCACCGGGCCCGGCAGCGCTTCCCCGCTTTCCAGCTCGAGCATCTCCGCCGCCGTCCGGGCCTCCCGCCCGCGGTAGCTTTCGGCAAGCCGCACCGCCGCGTGGGCATCCACCATGCCGAAGCCGTAATCCCGGCTGAACCGGCTGCCGCCGCCATTCCAGTCCCCGGAGGCGGTGGTTGTCCAGTTCGTCGCCGCCGGATCGGTCACGCGGGCCGACTTGGCCAGGATCTCCTGCACGTCGCGGTAGCCGAGACCGGGGTTGGCTTCCAGCATCAGGGCCACGACGCCGGAAACGAAGGGCGTCGCGGCGGAGGTGCCGTTGAAGCTGAAGGTATAGTCACCGGCGGCTCCGGATGCCTTGTTGTAGCCATCGGCACCGGTCCGGTCCGTGGTGACGATGCCGTTGCCGGGCCGCGAGGCGGCCTGGTTCGTCTGGGCACCGCCCGGCGCGGAGATCAGCAGGTCCGCGCCTGGCGTGCTGTAACCAGTGATGACGCCATTGTTCTGCACGGCGCCGACATTGATGACGTAGGGGACGTTGTGCTGCAGTTCCAGCCCGCCATCCTCCCCCTCGGCGCGGCTGTTGCCGTTGGCGAAGATGACGATGCTGCCGAGGCCGTGGCGGCCCTGCCGCGCCAGATCCTCGACCTCGTCATAGATGCCGCCGGCAAAGGGCACCGTCGCGCCCCAGCTGTTGTTCACGATGTCCATGCGGTCGGCCAGCGCGTGGCGGAACGCGATCTCGAACTGGTCGTTGCGCACGGCGAAGGAGAGATCCGCGCCGAAACCGACATGATAGGCCCCCAGCGTGGCACCGGGCGCCACGCCGACGCCGCCTATGGCGTTGGCTTCCGCGGCGATGATGCCGGCCACGGCAGTGCCGTGGTTTTCCTCCGGGTCGATCGGGCCGCCGCCGGGCCGGTCCTGCGCCGCGTCCCATACGGCATCCGGGTCGATCCGGCCGGCCAGGTCGGGGTGATCGAGCTGGACCCCGGAATCGATGACGCCGACCCGGATGCCCGCGCCCGTATAGTCACGCCAGACCGGGAGGACGTTGATGTCGATGCCCGGGCCGCCATAGGCCTGCCCCGTGTTCAGCAGGCCCCACTGGTGTCGGAACAAGGGGTCGGCAGGCGTGGCGTTCATGGTCATTGGCAGCCCTTCCTCGCAGGATCGCGAGGATTAGTGATATGTTGGGCAGCCGTAATCAACCTTAAGTTTTAAGACTTTCGTTACGCATGATCGTTTCAGATTACTTTCGGCTTGTCGCCGACCCCCTGCTGCCTTGGCACAGCAGGCTTGTCCGCCTCAGGCACGCAGGACGGCAGCATTGGGCGATCTGGTGGCGAAGCGTAGATGAAATTCCTGCGCCCAAGCAATCCCTTGGTTTCTTTTGAGGGCCGAGCGCTCGTAATGCGCGATCATTAAGAAAACGGTAGCACCCGCCCCGCCATATGCCTGGGTTTCGCACAGGATGGGCAGGCATAATCTCATGAACCCGGGCATGATTGGCTTCCCGTTCCCCCGCTCCGAAAGGCCGCGCCGGGCGGCACGGGCGCGGCTTCTCTGCTCTGTGGCGTGCACCCCCTTGCTGCTGCTGGCGCAGGCCGCCTGGGCGCAGCCTGCCTGGCAGAAGACGCGCACCGGCACGAAGGGCAATGACGGCGTGTCCCATTGGATCGGCGCGAATGACCCTGCCCAGCCAGGCGGCCCCGGCGATGGCATCGGCGCGGCGCTGCCCGACGGCACCGGCCTGATCCCGTCCACCGGAATGGCCATCGAGATCGGTTCGACGGGCGGCAAGGGTGGCTCGGGCGACGTCACCAATTTCGTCATGGACCTCGCCCATGTATCCGGGGCCGCGGGCGGGCGGGGTGGCGACATCGCGCTGCGGCTCGGCGGCTCCACGCTCGGCCAGGGCGATCAGCCATCCGGCTCGGCCGTTGTGCGGCTCTATTCGACCGGCGGGCTCGGCGGCGGCGGGCTGTGGAATGTGGGCAAGGGCGGCGATGCGGGCGAAGTCCGGCTGAACCTGCAAGGCCTCGTCGGCGCCGGCGGTTCCGCCCTGGCCGGCATCATGGCCAGCGCCAATGGCGGTGCGGTCGGAACCGGCGGCACGGAGCAGGACGTCGCCGAAAGCCGGGGCGGCGGCGCGGGTGGGACGGTGATCCTCGACATTGGCGCCCCCGCCCGGATCCAGACCAGCGGGGCGAGTGCCCCCGCCCTTGTCGCGGAATCGCGCGGCGGCCAGGGCGGCAACCGTGGCCCCGGCACCTTCTATTCCCAGCCTTTCACGACCCCGGGTGGCCAGGGCGGCACGGTCACCGTCACCAGCGCCGGCACGCTCAACACCGGCGGCGAGGGCGCGGCCGGCATCCTGGCGCAGAGCGTGGGCGGCGGCGGCGGCAACCAGCCCGATGCCGGCGGCAGGCCAGGGGCGCGCGGCGGCGATGCGGGCCTCGTTTCCGTTAACCAGTCGGGGCAGATCGTCACCACCGGCGCCTATTCCTCCGGCATCATCGGCCAGTCCATCGGCGGCGGCGGCGGCAAGGGCGGAGACAGCTCCTTCATGGGCGGCGGCAAGGGCGGCGCCGCGGGCGCCGCCGGCGCGGTCGAGATCGGCAATACGGGCCGGATCGCGACGGGCGGGCAGGGCTCGGCCGGCATCGTGGCGCAAAGCATCTCCGGCGGCAACGCGGCGGGCGCCTTTCAGGCCTTCCGCCCCTCCGGCACCTTCACGGGCGGCGGCGGCGATGGCGGGCGCGGCCTCGGCTTCTTCTTCGTCTCGGGCGGCGAAGGCGGCAAGGGCGGGAGCGCGGGGGCTGTCACGGTCGGGAATGAGGGCGAGATCCGCACCGGGGGGGATGATGCCTATGGCATCCTGGCGCAAAGCGTCGGCGGCGGCGGGGGGCGCGGCGGCGAGGCCCGCTCGCTTTCGCCGCTGATCTCCTATGCGCTGGGCGGCGGCGGCGGCGGCGGCGGCGATGGCGGCAGCGTCACCGTGAACAGCCACGCCCCTTCGGCCAGCATCGTCACCGACGGCGAGGCGGCGGCCGCGATCCTGGCGCAAAGCATCGGCGGGGGTGGCGGCGCCGGCGGCAACGCCATGGCGGCGAGCCTTTCCCCGGTTCTCTCGAAATCGGTGGCCATCGGCGGCGCGGGCGCCGTTGCCGGGGATGGCGGCAAGGTCACGGTGGACAGTGCCGCCGGCCTCACCACCCTCGGTGCCAATGCTGCGGCGCTGCAGGCACAGAGCATCGGCGGCGGCGGTGGCAATGGCGGCAGCGCGGGCGCCTATGCGATCAGCGTCCCCATGGCCTATGTCGACCTGCCCTCGCTGGCCTTCTCGCGCGCCATCGGCGGCTCCTTCGGTGCCGGCGGGCATGGCGGCGAAGTCGAAGTCATCAACCGCGGCGGCATCCTGACCGAGGGCATGAAATCCGCCGGCATCCAGGCCCTCAGCATCGGCGGCGGCGGCGGCACGGGCGGCGATGCCACGGCCTACAGCTTTGCCACCTCAAGCCCCGGCATGCCGGCCATCTCCTCCAGCGAGGCCATTGGCGGCGGGGCGGGCGGCACGCCCGGCGACCGGACCGGCGGTGGCCCGGGCGGCGGCGTCACCGTCAACAACACGGGCGGCATTGTCACGCGCGGCGCCGGTTCCTTCGGCGTGCAGGCCATGAGCGTCGGCGGCGGCGGCGGTGTCGGCGGCGGCGGCTATTCGACCAGCGACGCCATCAGCGTGACGCGCAACATCCTCGCCTCCAGCGCCGTCGGCGGGGCCGGCGGCGGCGGCGGAACCGGCGGCAAGGTCAGCGTGACCAGCAGCGGCAGCGTGGAAACCTTTGGCCAGTTCTCCACCGCGCTTTCGGCCATGAGCGTGGGCGGCGGCGGCGGGCATGGCGGCACCGGCGACACGGCGGCCTCGGTCGGCGTGTCCTGGGACCCGACCCTGTCGAAATGGGTCGGCAAGCTGCCGCTGGCGGATTCCATCACCGTCACCGCCGGCCTTGGCGGCAGCGGCGGCGGCGGCGGCGCGGGTGGCGAGGTGGCGCTGAAGAACCTCGGCACCGCAGCGACCGGCGGCACGAACTCCGTGGCCCTGTCGGCGATCAGC
>NZ_VUKA01000025.1 GCF_008386565.1 Teichococcus oryzae
AGCGCCTCCTGCAGCGTCTGCCCCCGCGCACCGCCACCCCACAGCAACCCGCCACCCATCGCCAGAAGAAGCAGCGCACCGCAGCGCGGGTAGGAGGAACGAGGCATGGGTCAGTCTCCAGCAGGTCGGGTGGAAGCGTTCGCAGGCCCTTTAGAAAACCGGGAACACTGCCGGATTTAAAGAGCGAAAGTCGCTTTCTGAGCAAAGCCTGGAAGCGCCGCCGTAGCGCAATCGAAGGCCGGCACCACGCTGAACACACCGCCGACGCGCCGGCCGATCACCGCGACGCCCATCTGCCCCGGCGGCCGCCGGATCGCCACGAGGCGGCCGCCCTCGGTCAGCTGTTCCGTCAGGGCGGGAGGAATGGCGGACACCTCGCCCTGAATCACGATCAGGTCGTAGGGCGCCGTGGCCGCGTGGCCCGCGGCAAGCGGGCCTTCCACGAACTGAACATGGCCAGGCGCCAGAGCGACCTCGCCCATCACCTCGCGCCCCACCGTCACCAGCGTGGCGCTTTCCTCAAGCGCCGTCACCCGGCCGCCCATCCGGGCCAGCAGGGCCGCGCCATAGCCGGTTCCGGCGCCGATCAGCAGCACCGAGTCGCCGCTGCGAATCTCCGCCAGTTGCAGAAGCCGCGCCAGCATCATCGGCTGCAGCAGAACGCGGCCCTCGCCCAGCGGCACATCCTCATCGGCATAGGCCCTGGGCACCATGTCCGCCGGCACGAAACGATGCCGGGGAAGGTCCAGCATGGCGGAAATGATGCGCGGGTCCGTGACCTTGTTCGGCCGGAGCTGCCCATCCACCATCCACTTGCGCGCTGCCCCGAAGTCCATCGCCTGCCGTCCTTGCTGTCTCACCGGGCGGACACGTCGCCCCTGGCCGTGCTTATAGGCGTGCCTATAAGCACGGCCAAGCGCAAGGCACTCTTGACCGGGGACGGCTGGCGCCCGATACACCGCCGCGGGGCCCGATGGCAGAGTGGTGATGCAGCGGACTGCAAATCCGCGTACGTCGGTTCAATTCCGGCTCGGGCCTCCAACTTGGACGTTAAAGCGGAACGATGATGAAGGCCTCTTGCAGGCCCCTCCCCGCCCCGCTATAGCGCCCGCCACACGCTGATCCCCGATAGCTCAGCTGGTAGAGCACGCGACTGTTAATCGCTAGGTCGTTGGTTCGAGTCCAACTCGGGGAGCCACTTCGGAAAGGGGATGCCTTCTGGGCATCCCCTTTTTCGTTGGCCTCATGGCCGGAGCCGCGCGGCTGCTTCAGGCGAAACCCAGCACAAGCGCCCGGCGCAAAACGTCGCCACCGGCGCCCGCCCGATCCTGTCAACCAGCACCAGATCGCCACGCAAGCCGCTCCGGATGGCACCGCGATCCGCGAGGCCCGCGGCCAGTGCCGGATTGGCGCTCACCAGGGCCCAGGCCGCGGGAAGATCGAGCCTTCCCCGGCCTTCCAGCACAAAGGCGGCCTCCAGCAACGCCGGCCAGACATAGTCGGAAGCCAGGACGCTCACCAGGCCGCGCTCCGCCAGATCCGCCGCGCTGGCCCAGCCGAGATGGCTTCCGCCCCGCACAACATTCGGCGCGCCCATCACCACCACCTCACCGGCGGCCCGCGCCTCGGCCGCCACCGCCTCCGCCATGGGGAATTCGCAGATGCCCACGCCCAGGGCACGGAAGGCGCGCCGCTCCTCGACCGTGGATTCATCGTGGCTGACCATGGGAATGCCGGCCGAAAGGGCGGCGGCCACCAGGCGGGCGCGAGCGGCCGGGATCTCGTCCCGCCGCGAGGCCGCCTGCCGCGCGAGGTGCCGCACCACCTCCGGCGCCACTCCGGCACGCTCGGCGTATTTGGCGCTTCCGGCTTCCGTTTCGAGCTTCCGCAGGATCGCGGGCGTATGGTCGTTGAAGGCGAGAAGATGGACTTCTCCCGCAGCGATGCGCCGGACCGCTTCATCCACCGCTTCCAGATTGTCCGCCTCGAACCGGAGATGCACCCGCAGATCCGCACCGCGTTCAGCCCGGATCTCCCCCAGGGCACCCAGCGCGGCGTGCCAGGCATCGATGGAGCGCAGGCCCGGCTCCCAGGACAGGGTGATGCCGAGAAAGGCCGTGGTGATGCCGGCCGCCAGCAACTGCGCACGCGAATCGCGCAAGGCCAGCGTGGCGGGCATCGTGACGCCGGGCCGGGGCTGGAACTGCCGTTCCTGCGCATCGCCATGAAGGTCCACGATGCCGGGAAGAACCAGAAGGCCCGTGGCATCAAAGCGCCGCGGACGATCCGCCTCCAAAGCGATCAGCCCTTCCCGCAGGAACACGTCGTCACGGCGGAGGACGCCTTCTCGCAGCACCATGCCGCCGCCGATGTGCCAAGCGCTCATGCCGGTTCCGCTCCCAGGCCGCCAACGAGGATCTGCACCCGTCCCGCCGCGTAGCGCGACATGGTGTAGTCGATCGGCCGTCCTTCCATGTCCTCGCTCAGCGCCTCGGCGATCATCACCGGGCGGTTGACGGATTGCTGCAAAAGCCCGGCTTCCTCCGCCGTCGGCAGCCGCGCGGTGAGGCGTGTCCAGGCCCGGCGGTAATCCGCCACGCCGAGGGCCACCAATGCGCGGGTGACGGAGCCATGGCCGGCCAGCGCCTCCGGCAAGGCGGCGAAGCGCGGCAGGGCGAAATGGTGCCGCCCCAGCACCACCGGCCGATTGTCGGCGAGGCCCAGCCGCTCCACGGCCAGCACCGGCTGGCCGGGCGGGATGCGAAGCGCCTCGGCCGTGGCGCTGTCGGCCCGCACCTCCTGCGCACTGAGGACGCGGCCTTCCGGCTCGCGGTTCTGCGCGCGGATGACTTCCGAGAAGCGCGTGCGGGGGCCGAGCGGATAATCCAGCACGTCCTCCGCCACAAATGAGCCGCGCCCCTGCTCGATGCGGAGCAGGCCGCGTGCGGCCAGCGAGTCCAAGGCGCGCCGCACGGTGTGCCGGTTCACGCCGTGCCGGGCAGAGAGAACTGCCTCGGTCGGCAGGCGGTCACCCGGTGACAAGGCGCCGCCGGCAATCTCCGCCTCCAGGTGCCGCGCGATCTGGCGCCAAAGGGCCAGGCCTTCCCGGCGCGAAAGCGCCGGCGGTTGGTTTGCCACTGCGTCGGAGTTGGCTGTCATCGAAACTTCAAGCTCATGCATCCCGGAGCGTGCCACTTTCGGATTGACGCTTAGGCGTTCGGACATCTAGTCGTCTAGACAAATCTTCGGCTGAATGCCCTGAGGTACCCGACGCCATGTCATTTTCCGTTTCCGAGCGGCAGCGCTGGATGGCCGTCCTCGCCCGCGCATCCCTGGACGAACTGCGAACCTGCCTCGATGCGGCATCGCCGCTGCCTCCGCATAGGCGGCTGCGCGGCCCGGAAACGGGATTGATCATGCTGCGCGGCCAGGCCGCCGCCGTTGGCGACCGCTTCAACCTGGCCGAGATCACCGTGACGCGCTGCGCCGTCAGCCTGGAAGGCGGCACCGTGGGCCATGCCTATCTGAGCGGGCGGGACGCGGCCCGCGCCGAACTGGCCGCCATTCTGGATGCGCTGCTGCAGGACGATGCAACCAAGCCGGCCTGGATGGCCGCCGTGATCGAGCCCTTGGCCGCCATCCAGGCCGAGAACGAAGCGCGGCAGCGCCGCAAGGCAGCCGCGACCAAGGTGCAATTCATGACCATGGCGACCACCCGATGATGCGGCCCGGCTTCCATGATCCGGTGCCGGAGGCGCAAGGCTGCTTCCGTGCCATGCTGGACGCGATGAGCCGGCCCGGCCGCGTCCACACCCTGGATGTGGCGCTGGACGCGCCGCCGCCGCTCGCGCCGGCCACGGCCGCCGTGCTGCTGACACTGGCGGATGCTGAAACAAGCCTGCACCTGATGCCGGATGGCGCCGCCGCGGGCGATTGGGTGCGCTTCCATTGCGGCAGCGCCCCGGCCTCCTTGCCGGAAGCCAGCTTCGTGCTGTCGCTGGGCATCCACCCTCCGCTGTCGGCATTGCGGCAGGGCAGCGAGGAAGCGCCCGAACAGGGCGCCACCCTGATCTGCCAGGTGCGCTCCCTCACCGAAGGGGAAGGCTGGCGCCTCGCCGGTCCCGGCATCCGCGACTTTCATCATCTGCGGGTGGAAGGACTGGCTGCGGACTTCCTTCAGCAATGGGCGGCGCAGCGTCCGGCCTTTCCGCGCGGGGTGGACATCATCCTCTGCGCCGGCCGCCAACTGGCCGCCCTGCCCCGCACCGTCACCATCGAGGAGGGCTGAGCGATGGCCTATGTTGCGGTCAAAGGGGGCGAGGCCGCCATCGCCAACGCGCATGGCTGGATGGCGGAGCGGCGGCGCGGCGATCCGGAGGTTCCGGCGCTGTCGACGCGGCAGGTGGAGGAACAGCTCGGCCTCGCGGTGGATCGCGTGATGGCGGAAGGCGCCTGCCACGACCGGGGCCTCGCGGCACTGGCGATCAAGCAGGCCCAGGGCGACCTGATCGAGGCGGCCTTTCTGCTGCGCGCCTACCGGACCACATTGCCGCGCTTCGGCCATGCGGCGCCTCTCGATACTGGCGCCATGCGCGTGCAGCGCCGCATATCGGCGGTGTTCAAGGACCTGCCGGGAGGCCAGTTGCTGGGGCCGACGCTCGATTATACCCACCGCCTGCTGGATTTCGCCCTGGCGGCGGAAAAGGAGGCGCCGCCCGAACCCGCGGCCGAGATCCCCGGTGATGCAGCGGGCCGGTTGCCGCGCGTGGCCGATTTCCTGGTGCGCGAGGGCCTGATGCGCCGCGAGGCGGATTCCGGGCAGGAGCCGCCCGACCTGACGCGCGATCCGCCGGACTTCCCGGCTTCCCGCGCCGCGCGGCTGCAGAACCTTGCGCGGGGGGATGAGGGCTTCCTGCTTTCCCTCGGCTATTCCACCCAGCGAGGCTACGGCAACAACCATCCCTTTGTCGGCGAGATCCGGCAGGGCAAGGTGGCGGTACGCTTCACCCCGCCGGAGCTTGGCTTCGAGATCGAGATCGGCGCCATCACCGTGACGGAATGCGAGATGGTGAACCAGTTCCAGGGCTCGAAATCGGAACCGGCGCAGTTCACCAGCGGCTACGGGTTGGTGCTCGGCCGCGGCGAGCGCAAGGCCATGTCCATGGCGCTGGTGGACCGCGCCCTGAAGGCCGGCGAATTGGGCGAGGACCGGACGGCACCTGCGCAGGACGAGGAGTTCGTCCTCATGCATTCCGACAACATCGAGGCCACGGGCTTCGTCGAGCACCTGAAGCTGCCGCATTACGTGGATTTCCAGAGTGAGCTGGAAGTGATCCGCCGCATGCGGAGCACCGCCGGCACCTCTGCAACGGGAAGCGAGGCATGAGCCACGATCCGGGCTACAATTTTGCCTATCTGGACGAAGGCACCAAGCGGATGATCCGCCGGACGCTGCTGAAGGCAGTGGCGATCCCCGGCCATCAGGTGCCGTTCGGCGCGCGCGAGATGCCCCTCCCTTATGGCTGGGGCACCGGCGGCATCCAGGTCACGGCCAGCATCCTGGGTCGCGACGACACGCTGAAGGTGATCGACCAGGGGGCGGACGACACCACCAACGCCGTTTCCATCCGCCGTTTCTTCGCCCGCGTCGCGGGTGTGCGGACCACCACCCGCACCGCGGAGGCGACGGTGATCCAGACCCGCCATCGCATCCCCGAGGCGCCGCTGCGGGAAGGCCAGGTGATCGTCTACCAGGTGCCGATGCCGGAGCCGCTGTTCCGCCTGGAGCCGCGCCTGGCCGAAACGCGCCGGATGCATGCCCTGGCCGATTACGGCCTGATGCATGTGAAGCTTTACGAGGACATCGCGCGCCACGGCCATGTCAGCACCGCCTACAATTATCCGGTGATGGTGGGCGGGCGATACCTGATGTCCCCCTCGCCCATTCCGGCCTTCGACAATCCGAAGATGGACCACATGCCGGCGCTTCAACTGTTCGGCGCGGGTCGCGAGAAGAAGATCTACGCGGTGCCACCCTATACCAGCGTGCGCAGCCTTGATTTCGAGGATCATCCGTTCCGCCCACACCGCGCCGACGGCACCTGCGCCTTCTGCGGCGCCCGCGATAGCTATCTCGACGAGGTGGTGTGCGACGACCAGGGCAGCAGGATGTTCATCTGCTCCGACACCGATTACTGCGAATCACGCTGGGAGCCGGAACAATGAGCTTTCCACTTCTGGAAGCGCAGGGCCTGATTTTGCGCTTCGGCACCACTACCGCCCTCGATGATGTCGGCATCGCTGTGCATCCAGGGGAAGTGGTCGCCATTGTCGGGGAATCCGGGTCCGGCAAATCCACCCTGCTGCGGGTCCTGTCGGGGCAGCTGGTCCCTGCCGCCGGACAGGTGACCTATCGCGACGCGCAGGGCCAGCCGCATCTTCTGCACGAGATGGGGGAAGCCGCGCTGCGCCGCCTGATGCGCACCGACTGGGGCTTTGTTCACCAGAACGCGCGCGACGGGCTGCGCATGGGGGTTTCGGCCGGCGGCAATGTCGGCGAAAGGCTGATGGCGATCGGCGCCCGCCATTATGGCGATATCCGCGCCCAGGCCACGGAATGGCTGCGCCGCGTCGAGATCGACGAGGCGCGCATCGACCACCTGCCCCGCACCTTTTCCGGCGGCATGCAGCAGCGCCTGCAGATCGCTCGGACCCTGGTTTCCCGGCCCCGCCTGGTGTTCATGGATGAGCCGACCGGCGGCCTGGACGTGTCGGTGCAGGCGCGCCTGCTCGACCTGATCCGCGGCCTCGCATCGGAGTTGAACATCGCCGTGCTGCTGGTCACCCATGACATCGCGGCGGCCCGGCTGCTGGCGCACCGCCTGATGGTGATGCGGCATGGCCGCGTTGTGGAGCAAGGCCTGACCGACCGGGTGCTGGATGATCCGCAGCACCCTTATACGCAGCTTCTGGTTTCATCGGTGCTCGCGGCATGACTCGTTTGCTTTGGACGGAAGGCCTGGGCAAGACCTTCCAGCTGCACCTGCAAGGCGGTCTTCGCATGCCGGTGCTGGAAAATGTGCAGATGGTGGTCGAGGCCGGCGAATGCCTGGCCCTTTCCGGCCCGTCCGGTGCCGGAAAATCCACCCTGATGCGCTGCCTGTACGGCAATTACGGCGCTGACCATGGCCGGATCTGGATCCGCCATGAGGGGGCCGATCTTGAGCTGAGCGCCGCCGATGCCCGCGCCGTGCGGGAGGTCCGCCGCCGGAGCCTCGGCTATGTGTCCCAGTTCCTCCGCGTCATTCCCCGCGTTTCCGCCCTCGACATCGTGGCCGAGCCGGTGATCGCCCAGGGCGTCGCCCGCGCTGAGGCGTTGCGGCGCGCAAGCGAGCTGTTGATCCGCCTGAACCTGCCGGAACGCCTGCACGGATTGCCGCCGGCCACCTTCTCGGGCGGCGAGCAGCAGCGGGTGAACCTGGCCAGGGGCTTCGCGCCCCGGTACAGCGTGATGCTGCTGGACGAGCCGACCGCCAGCCTCGACGCCGCGAACCGCGAGGCCGTGATACAACTCGTCCAGGAGGCCCGCGCCGCCGGCACCGCGCTGGTGGGCATTTTTCATGATACCGATGTGCGCGACCGCGTCGCCACTCGCCTGTTCCACGTCCAGCCGATCCGGGAAGCCGCATGACCACCGAGACCATCCTGACCAATGCGCGACTTGTGCTGCCGGAGGAAGTCCTCGACGGCACGCTGGTGCTGCGCGGCGGGCAGATCGCTGAGGTGCAGCCAGGGCGCAGCCGGCTTGCCGCGGCGCTGGACCTGGATGGGGATCATGTCATCCCCGGCGTTGTCGATGTGCACACCGACAATCTGGAGCGGCAGGTCCAGCCGCGCAGCCTGGCGCGCTGGCCTTCCCGCTCCGCCTTTCTGTCGCATGACGCGCAAACCGCCGCGGCTGGCGTCACCACCGTGCTTGACGCGCTCTGCCTCGGCGATCTCGGCTTCGATGCCGAGCGGACCGAAACCTTCCTGAACGCCGTGAAGGACCTCGACGCGCTAGAGCAGACCGGCCTGCTGAAAAGCGAGCACTTCCTGCATCTGCGCTGCGAGCTTCCGGCGCCGGATCTGCTGCCGCTGCTGGAAACCGTGGCTGACCATCCGGCGGTGCGCATGGTCAGCCTGATGGACCACACGCCGGGCGTCGGCCAGTATGTGGACATCGAGCGCTACCGGCAGATGCGGCTGCGCGGCGGCAAGTCCATCGCGGAGATCGACCGCCGGATCGGCGAGCTGGTGACGCAGCGTGAAAGGCTGCGCGGACCGCAGCGGCGCGCCCTGCTGGAAAGGCTGGCGTACCGGCACCTGCCCCTGGCCAGTCATGATGATTGGCAGGAGGCCGAGATCGCCGAGAACGCGGCGGACGGCATCCTGATCTCCGAATTCCCTGTCTCGATGATGGCCGCGCAGGCGGCGCGCCGGCATGGCATGAGCATCATCGCCGGCGCGCCCAACATCGTGCGCGGCGGCAGCCATTCCGGCAATGTGGCGGCCTCGGATCTGCTGGACCGGTCCCTGGTGGATGTGTTCGCCAGTGACTATGTGCCGCCCGCCATGATCGAGGCGGTGTGGCAGGCCTCCGCCCGGATCGGGCTGCCGCGGGCCGTCGCCACGATCACGGATGCGCCCGCCCGCATGCTGGCCATGACCGATCGCGGACGGCTGGAGCGGGGGTTGCGCGCCGACCTGGTTCGCATCCGGCCCCTGGGAGCGCTGCCGGCGATCCGCGCAGTATGGCGCGGCGGGGAGCGCGTGGCATGACGGCACGCCTCGCGCTCTACTGGGCACCCGAACTCAGCGATCCGCTGCATGACGCTGCCTCCGCCTGGCTCGGCCGGGATGCCGAGACCGGCGCCGACCGGCAACAGCCGGAGATTTCCGGGCTCGACCTGCGGGAAGCTGCGGCCGATCCGCGGCGCTATGGCTTCCACGCCACGTTGAAGCCCCCTTTTCGCCTGGCGAACGGTTATGCGGCGGCGGCGGATGCGGCAAGGGCGCTGGCGGCGGGCACGGCGCCATTCCGCCTGCCGTCCCTTTACGTCGCGGATCTGGACGGCTTTCTGGCCTTGCGGGAAACGGAGCCCTGCCCTGCTCTCCAGGCCTTCGCCGATTCCTGCGTCACGGAACTGGATGCGCATCGCGCGCCGGCAACAACGGATGAGATCCGCCGGCGCAGGCCCGAGAGGCTCAGCGCGGCCGAGCGCCAGCATCTGGAACGCTGGGGCTATCCTTATGTCTTCGGGAAGTGGCGCTTCCATCTGACGCTGTCGCGGCGCTTGTCCGGCCCGGAGATGGCGTTGCTGAAGCCGCAGGCGGAAGCGTATTTCGCATCCGTCGCGGCGCAGCCGCGCATCGTGCGCGAGCTTTGCCTTTTCACGCAGGCCACGGCCGACGCGCCCTTCCTGATCGCGGAGCGCCTGCCGCTCGGTGGCGGCGCCTGATGCGCTATCGCGGCAGGCAGTCCATCAACGCGTCGACCAGGGCCGCAGCGCCCTGCTCCGGCGTTGAATCATTGTTGATGACCCTGACATCGAGACCCTGCGGCAGCACCGCCTGACGTTGCAGCCGCAGGGCGATGCTGTCCGCATCCTCCCGCCCCCGCTGCCGCAGCCGTTCCATCAGAAGGGCGGGTGATGCGGTGACCTGCAGAACACGAAGCCGGTAGCGAGCCGGCGTGGTGGCAAGCACCGTGCGGGACAGGTTGGCCACCACGACGCAGCCTTCGCTCAGCGCCGCTTCGACCGAAGCGGGAATGCCGTAATGCAGCCCGTGCGCCTGCCAGTGCAGCGCCAGGCCGCCGGACCGGCGCAGCGCCTCGAATGCTTCCTCACTGACCGGCTCATGGTCCTCGGCGCCGTCATGCACAGCGGCTTCAGCCGGACGGGTGATCAGCCGCCGGGCGAAAACAAAGCGGGCATCCTTCGCGAGGTTGCGGCGCGCCGCCGACAACAGCGTGTCCTTTCCGGCGCCGGAGGGACCAACCACCGCAACCAGCCTGCCTGCCATGCCTATGCCTCCGTGCCATGCCGGATGGTTCTCGGCGCGCCGGTCGCCTGACGCAACCGGCACCGGTGAAGGGGCATAATTCTTCACAACAGATTCATGAAGCGCTCGCTTAACGCAGCGTCTGCGGCTCCTCCTCCGCCCAGTCCCTCAGCAGGGTGAATCCGACGGCCAGCAGAACAGGTCCGAGGAACAGGCCCAGGAAGCCGAAGGCCAGAACACCGCCAAGCGCCCCAAGGATGGTGAGCAGCAACGGCAGATCGGCGCCACGGCTGATGAGCCATGGGCGGATGACGTTGTCCACGCTGCTGATGCCGAATGCGCCATACAACAGAAGGAAGACGCCCCAGCCGGCGGAACCCTGGCCGAACAGCCACAATGCGGCCGGCAGCCAGACCAGCGGGGCACCAACCGGAAGCACGGAAATGGCTCCCGCGATCACCGCCAGCAGCACCGGCTGCGGCACGCCGGCGATCCACAGGCCAAGGCCGGTCAGCACGCCCTGCGCCAGGGCGGTGCCCAGCAGGCCATAAACGACGCCCAGCGTGACATTGGCCGTCAGCTGGATCAGGCGCCGGCCCTGGGGGCCCGCCATGCGCTCCACGATGGCTTCCACGCCGGCGGCCATTCGCGGGCCATCGCGGTAGAAAAAGAAGGACAGAAGGATGGCCAGCACCAGCTCCGCCAGCCCGGACAGGATCGCCAGCAGAACAGCCAGGGCCTGCTGCGCGATCACCCCGGCATAAGGGCGCAGGAAGCTGGTCACCGGACTGAAATCCAGTTGCAGCGACGCCCACCACCCTTCCAGATAGGTGCCGATCCAGGGAATGCCGCCCAGCTTGTCGCCAAGTCCGGGCAAGCCATCCGCGACCAGGCCTTCGACGCTGGCGCGCAACCCCTGAACATCTTCCGCGCTGACCGGCGCCGCCAGCAGGATCGGCAATCCCACCAGCAGCATCTCCAGCGTCACCATCGCCAGCGCCGCCAGCGTCGGCGTCAGGCCCAGGTGATCACGCAAGGTGCGGAAGGCGGGCCAGGTGCAGAAGGCGAGAATCGCCGCCCACAGCAAGGCCGAGATGAATGGCTGCAGCACCAGCAGGCAGCCGCCCAGCAGCGCGGCCAGGGCAGCCAAGCCCAACAGGCGTGCAGGCCGGAGCATGCGGTCCCGCGCGGAGGATGAGGAGGTCATGGCGTCATTGTTGCCCCAGCCGGCACAGCCGCGCCAGCGGATCGGCGGAGGAACATGGGCGGCGAGGCTTGCGCTCCCGCGCCCGGCGGTTAGCGTAGCCGCACCAGGAACAAGCATCGCCGGCAACGGCTCCGCTCCGGACGTTCAGCAAAAGGGAAAGGAAAGCCTTCAATGAAGATCGGCTTTATCGGCCTTGGCATCATGGGGCGCCCCATGGCGGGCCATCTGCAGGCGGCGGGCCACCAGATCAACGTCCCCGACCGCGCCAGCCTCACGCCGGACATCCGCAGCGCCTTCTCGGTTCAGCCGAACGCCGCGGCGGTGACGCGGGAGTCGGAGGTGGTGATCCTGATGCTGCCCGACACGCCGGATGTCGAGCAGGTGCTGTTCGGCCAGGATGGCGTTGCCGAAGCGCTGCGTCCCGGGCAGTTGGTGATCGACATGAGCTCGATCAGCCCAACCGCAACGCGAAGCTTTGCCGACAAGATTTCCGAAAAAGGCTGTGAATATCTTGATGCGCCGGTATCCGGCGGCGAAGTCGGCGCCAAGCAGGCAAGCCTGACCATCATGGTCGGCGGCCCTGCCAAGGCTTTCGAGCGCGCCCTGCCGCTGTTCCAGGCGATGGGCAAGAACATCACGCTGATCGGGGAAGAGAATGGCGCCGGCCAGACCTGCAAGGTGGCCAACCAGATCGTTGTCGCCCTGACCATCGAAGCCGTCGCCGAGGCGCTGGTCTTCGCCAGCAAGGCTGGTGCCGATCCCGCCAAGGTCCGGCAGGCGCTGATGGGCGGCCTGGCCACATCCCGCATCCTTGAACTGCACGGTGAGCGCATGATCAAGCGCACCTTCGATCCGGGCTTCCGCATCAACCTTCACCAGAAGGATTTGAACCTGGCGCTGCAATCCGCGCGTGAACTCGGCGTCGCGCTGCCGAACACCGCCTCGGCGCAGCAGCTCTTCTCCGCCTGCGTCGCGGCTGGCCATGGCGGCCTGGATCATTCGGGACTCGTAAAGGCCCTGGAAGCCATGGCGTCCCATGAAGTGGGCAGCGTGGGCTGAAAGCTGGCTCACCACAGGAGCAGCGTGCAGGATTTGCAGGAAAGATACGCCATAGGGTGAGTAAGGCGGATTTATGATTGCCAACCAAGCGCGCTGACCGCATTTTCAGACAGAGGCCTGTTGGCGAGATTCTTGATCCCGCCGGGCTTGTCCTAGGTTGATATCGACAAAGAGGTGTCATGCGGTTCGCCGATATCGGCCAGCAATTGCGGGCCTACCGTCTCGAGTCAGGATTGCGGGCGGAGGAAATTGCCGCCCGCCTCGGCGTCTCGCGCGCGGCACTTTACAGGTACGAGAAAGGCGAGGTCATCAAGCTGGACACGATCCGGCGGCTGGCTGAGCTGCTGAAGATCTCGCCCCTTTCGCTTCTGGGCATTGGCGTTGAATATTTTTCCCGGCCTATCGCGTTCCAGGAAAGGTTGCGGCAGGTCGAGGAGCAATCCGACCAAATTTTGCAGGTCGGTGACGCGGTCTGCTACCAGACCACAACCGATGCCTTTGACGGCGCATTGGCCGAAGCCTGGGCGGAGGCCGCCGACAATGCCGGCGAGCGCGTCGCGGCCCGCGCCGCGGCCGATCAGGCGATGGGCTTGCTGACCGCCCGCAAGAAGCTGCACCAGTCACGCCGCGCCAACATTATTGCCATGCTTTCGGAAGCTTCGCTGCGCCGCTTCCTGACGGAAGGCGTCGCCGGCGGCCTGGCTTTGTCGGAACGCACGCGCACGCGCTGCCGCCTGGCCGCCCGCGCCGAGGCGGAAAGCATCGCCACCCTGATGGAAAGCGTTCCCATCGGGCTTCAGGTCGGCCTTCTGGCGGTGGAGCCGGCGGGGAACTTCATGGTGATGCGCGGGCGCGAACGCGCGCATGTCTGCACCAGCCCCTTCCCCGCCGACATGACGGCTTCCCAGATCACGGGCGTCGGCACCATCACGGCGGCGGATGAAGCCGTCAGCGTGCATCAGCGCGTTGCCGAGGCAGCCTGGCGTAACGCATTGAAGGGGCCTGCCGCGGCGGCGCGCGTTCGCGACCTGATCCGCGAGATCGGGCCGCGCTGACCGGGCGCGAGGCGGCTAGTTGAGGGCCATCCGCGCTTCCACAACATCATCATCCGCTTCCGGGCGGGTGATGCTGAAGCCCAGGGCACGGACGAACCCGATCATCGGGCGGTTATCCGCCAGGATCTGGCCGGTGATCGACTCCAGGCCCTGGCTCCTCGCCCATTCGATCAGGCGTTCCATCAGGTGGCGTCCAAGCCCCTGCCCCTTCCAGCTGGGCAGGGTCACGACGGCGAATTCGCCGTCATTGCGCCCCGGCTCCCGGATCAGCCGCGCGACGCCGGCTGTCCGTGACGTTTCACCGGGACGGGCCTCGATCGCCACAAACGCCATTTCGCGGTCATAGTCGATCTGGGTCATGCGGGCGATCTGCGCGGGCGGCATTTCCTTCAACTGGTTGAAGAAGCGCCAGCGGACATCCTCCGGCGCCAGGCTGCGGAATGCCTCGGCATGGGCCGCGGCATCTTCCGGCCTGATCGGCCGCACCATCAACTGCCGGCCATCGCGGGCGGTCCAGGGCCGCGCCAGTTCCGCCGGATAAGGCGGAATGGCGAGCAGCGAGACGCTACCCTCCGGCCGCAGCCGGGCGGACGCGTCCAGCACCATCGCGCCCTGCGCATCAGCCAGGAGCGGGTTGATGATCAGATCCTCGATCGCCGGGAAATCGATGGCGATCTGCGACAGGCGCACCGCCGTGTCGACGATCAGCCCCGTATCGATGGCCGGATGGTCGCGGAAGCCTTCCAGCAGGCGGGCGCCCCGGGTCCGCCGGATCATGGCCAGGGCCAGGGTGCGGTTCAGCGGCGGCAGGTCATAAGCGACATCGGGCTCGAAATCCGATGCGGTGCCGCCCCTGCCATAGCTGATCCAGGGGCCGAACATGGGATCGTCCCCCAGGTGGAAGCGCAGCTCATGCCCACGCTGGGTGCCGCCTGCCAGCCTTTGCACCAGGAAGCCGTCCAGCCTCGCATCGGGCCGGGCTGCCTTCACCTGCGCCAGCATGTGGGTGGCGGTGGCGCGGAGGCTGCTCACATCCTTGATGCCGAGCACCACGCCGCCGACCTCCGTCTTGCGTGGCAGGTCCGGGCTCAGGATCTTCAGCACCACCGGAAAGCCGATCTGCATGGCGGCTTTCACGGCCTCGGCGGGGCTGCGCGCGGGCAGGCCGGGAACAACGGCCTGCCCATAAGCCTGCAGGATCTGGAGGACCTCTAACTCGTTCAGGTCCCGGCGGCCCTCGGCGCGGGCCGTGTCGATGATGCGGCCCACCTCGGTGCGGTCCGGCTCCAGCTCCAGGACATCGCGGGCCGGAAGCTCGGCGGCGGCGGCACGGTTGCGGCGGTCCGCCGCGAGGTGCAGTGCCCCGCGGATGGCTGCCTCCGGCGTGGAGAACACCGCGATGCCATTCTCCGACAGGCGCCGCTGCGCGGAAGCGGCACCGGCCTCGCCCAGCCACCCCACCAGGATCGGCGCGCCGCGATTGGCCTTTGTCGCGGCCGCCATGGCGGAAGCCGTCGCCTCGCTGTCCTGCCCGATGGTGGGCGCATGGACCACGATGACGGAATCGACGCCCCGCACCGTGGCCAACAGGCTGGCGGCCTCGGCCAGGCGGTGGCTGCGCTGAGGAGGCAGGACCAGGGGGTTGCCGAGGCTGGCGGCAGGCTGGCCGAGCATCAAGGCCAGCGACTCCCGCACCCCTTCATCCCATTCCGCCAGATGGCCGCCGCCCTGCAGGGCCGCATCGGCCGCGAGCTGTGCCGGCCCCTGGCCATTCGCCACGATGGCCAGCCGGTCACCAGCCAGGGTGCTTTGGAAACGGCCCTGGCTCGGCTTCAGCCGGGCCAGCGTTTCGGCGGCGGACAGCAGGTCCTCCAGCCCCGAGACGCGCAGCACGCCGGCGCGGCGCAACGCTGCTTCCATGACCGCGTTGGCGGCGCCGCTCAGATCCGCCTGCCGGCCGCCTGGGCGGATCGCCACGACCGGCCGCGTCCGCGCGGTTGCCCGTGCGGCCGAGATGAACATGCGGCGGTTCTTGATCCGCCGCAGGTCCAGCAGCACGGCGCCGGCCTGCGCATCGCGCGCCAGCCAGTCGAGCGAAAGCGCGAAGCCGAGACCAAGATTGGTGCCGAGGCCAATGATGTGGCTGAAACCCAGTTCCTCGCCGGCCGCCCAGTCGATGATGGTGCGCGCCAGGGAAGACGACTGGGTCAGCAGGGCCAGCCGCCCCGGCCTTGGCGCGATGTGGCTGAGGCTGGCGTTCAGGCCGATGGCAGGCAGGCAGATGCCGAAGCTGTGGGCCCCCAGCACGCGGACCCCCGTCCGCTCGGACATGGCGGCCAGATCGGGCGCGGCCACCGGCACGATGGCGGCGAAGCAGCCCCGCGCCGCCAGGTCCATCATGGCTGGCTCCTGCGCCTCCGGCGGCAGGCACAGCACCGCAAGGTCCGGCGCTTCCGGCAATTGCGCGATGCAGGGGGCTGGCTGCAGCCCTGCCGCGGCCAGCCCGACGCTGTGCAGGCTGCCCTGGAAACCCCCGGCGGCCAGGTTGGCGGCCAGCAGCGCCGCCTCCGGCAGGGTCGGGTCGGCCACCAGCACGACGCTGCCTGGCCGGAACAGGGCGGCCTCGCGGAAGCCGGATTGCCGGCGTGGAAGGGCAAGCGGAAGTTCCATGAGGCTGGGTGTGGCCCGGCCATGCCCTGACCGCAACACGAACTCACATGCGGATGGCTGGAAACTGCGCTCCAGGCGCGGTAGAGCGGCGTCAATTGCCGCGGCGGCCTGTTGCGGGCGTGATGGGACCTTGGGTTGCCGCGCCGTAATGCCGCCCTTATAGCCCACACCGACGCCCGAGAGGTTCTTGACCTTGGCCACGATCGCCACGCTCCCCGACGCCGCCGACAACCCCGCCATCGCGGCGCAGGAAAAGATCCTTTCCCTGCCGCTGACCGAGGTCCGGCGGATGGCGGACGCCATCCGGGTTCTTGCGATCGATGCCGTGGAACAGGCTAAATCCGGCCATCCCGGCATGCCGCTGGGCATGGCGGACGCCGCCACGGTGTTGTTCAGCAAGTTCCTGAAATACGACGCCGCCGACCCGCGCTGGGCCGACCGGGACCGCTTCGTGCTGTCGGCCGGCCATGGCTCGATGCTGCTTTATGCTTGGCTGCACCTGTCGGGCCATGCCGGCATGGCGATGGATGACCTGAAGCGCTTCCGCCAGCTTCACTCGGTCGCTGCCGGCCATCCGGAATATGGCGAGCACCCGGCCATCGAGACCACCACCGGCCCGCTCGGCCAGGGCCTGGCCAATGCCGTCGGCATGGCGCTGGCGGAGCGCCATCTGGCCGCCCGCTTCGGCAAGAGCCTGGTGGATCACCGGACCTGGGTGATCGCCGGCGATGGCTGCCTGATGGAAGGCATCAGCCACGAGGCCGCCTCGCTCGCCGGCCATTTCGGCCTGTCGAAGCTGTGCGTGCTGTGGGACGACAACGGCATCTGCATCGACGGCGAGGTCAGCATGACCTCCTCCGATGACGTGCTGAAGCGCTTCCAGTCCTATGGCTGGGCCGTGAAGCGGGTGGACGGGCATGATCCGGTGGCCGTGGAAAAGGCGCTGGAAGGCGCCGTGCGCAGCCGCAAGCCCACCTTGATCGCCTGCCGCACCATCATCGGCTTCGCGGCGCCGACCAAGGCCGGAACCGCCGGCAGCCATGGCAGCCCCCTCGGCGCCAAGGAGGCCGATGCGGCCAAGCAGGCGCTGGGCTGGAACGCCGCCCCCTTCGAGGTGCCCGAGGACATCAAGGCCAATTGGGAGGCCGCCGGGCGGCGCTCGGCCGGCACCCGGCGTTCCTGGCTGAAGCGGCTGGCCAACCACCCGCAGAAGGCCGAGTTCGAGCGCGCCATGGCCGGCAAGCTGCCGGAAGGCTGGCATGAGGCGGCCGCCGCCTATCGCCAGCGCGTCGCCGAGGAGAAGCCCAAGGCTGCGACGCGGGTTTCCAGCCAGAAGGCGCTGGAAGTGCTGGTGCCGGCCATTCCAGAGTTGGTGGGCGGCTCCGCCGACCTGACGGGCTCCAACAACACCAATGTGCGGGGCATCCCCGTGCTCTCGACCGCCAATTTCGGTGGCCGCTACGTCCATTGGGGCATCCGCGAGCACGGCATGGCCGCCGCCATGAACGGCATGGCGGTGCATGGCGGCATCATCCCCTATTCCGGCACCTTCCTGGCCTTTGCCGACTACATGCGGCCCTCGATCCGCCTGGCGGCCCTGATGCGGGCGCGGGCGATCCATGTGCTGACGCATGACAGCATCGGCCTGGGCGAGGACGGCCCGACCCATCAGCCGGTGGAAACCCTGGCGAGCCTGCGCGCCATTCCGAACGTCGCGGTGTTCCGCCCGGCGGATGCGATGGAAACCGCGGAATGCTGGGAACTGGCTGTGCAGCGGGCCGATGGCCCCTCCGTCCTGGCGCTGTCCCGCCAGAACCTGCCGGCGCTGCGGCAGGAAGCGGGCGAGAACCGCTCCGCCCGCGGCGGCTATGTGCTGGCCGAGGCTTCGGGCCCCCGCAAGGCGACCCTGATTGCCACGGGCTCCGAGGTGCAGCTCGCCATGGCCGCGCGCGAGGCGCTGGAGGCGGATGGGGTGCCCGCCGCCGTGGTTTCCCTGCCGTGCTGGGAACTGTTCGCCCTGCAGGATGAGGGCTATCGTGAAAGCGTGCTCGGCACGGCGCCGCGCATCGGCATCGAGGCCGCGATCAGCTTCGGCTGGGATCGCTGGCTGGGTGCGGACGGGGTGTTCATCGGCATGACAGGCTTTGGCGCATCGGCACCGGCCGAGGATCTTTTCCGGCATTTCGGCATTACTGCCGAGGCCGTGGTCGCCGCGGTTCGCCGCAAGCTGGCCTGATACGGCTTGCCCACCCCACAGAGAGTGAGAAGGGAACGATACAATGACTGTTAAGGTCGCGATCAACGGGTTTGGACGTATCGGGCGCCTGGTGCTGCGCGCCGCCTGCGAAGCGGGCCGCGATGACGTCGAGTTCGTCGCCATCAACGACCTTGGCTCGGTCGAGGCCAATGCCCACCTGTTCCGCTATGACAGCGTGCATGGCCGCTTTCCCGGCGAGGTGATCGTCGAGGGCGACAGCATCACCATCAAGGCCCATGGCAAGACCTGGGGCCCGATCAAGGTGACGGCCGAGCGCGACCCGACCAAGCTGAAGTGGGACGGCGTGGACATCGCGGCCGAGTGCACCGGCATCTTCACCGCGCGCGAGAAGGCGCAGGTGCTGCTCGGCACCGGCGCGCGCAAGGTGCTGATCTCCGCCCCCGGCGAGAACTCGGACAAGACCATCGTCTTCGGCGTCAACCACAAGACGCTGACGGCCGAGGACAAGATCGTGTCCAACGCCTCCTGCACCACCAACTGCCTGGCGCCGGTCGCCAAGGTGCTGCACGAGAAGTTCGGCATCGAGCGCGGCTACATGGTCACCATCCATGCCTATACGGGTGACCAGAACACGGTGGACACGCTGCACAAGGACCTGCACCGCGCCCGCGCGGCGGCCGTTTCCGCCATCCCGACCTCGACGGGCGCCGCGAAGGCCGTGGGCCTGGTGCTGCCGGAGCTGAAGGGCAAGCTGGACGGCACCGCCATCCGCATCCCGACGCCGAACGTGTCGCTGGTGTCGCTGGACTTCGTGCCGGCCAAGACCGGCGTGACGAAGGAAGAGGTCAACGCGGCGATCAAGGCGGCGGCCGAAGGCGAGTTGAAGGGCATTCTCGGCTACAACACCGAGAAGCTCGTCTCGATCGACTTCAACCATGATCCGCATTCCTCCACCTTCGATGCCACGCAGACGCAGGTGGTCGATGGCGGGCTGGTGCGCATCATGTCCTGGTACGACAATGAGTGGGGCTTCTCCAACCGCATGAGCGACACCGCCGCCTATCTCGGCAAGCTCTGAGGCGGGGCGCGGCAGATGGCTCGCTTCCGGACCCTCGATCAGCTCGAACCCGCCGGAAAGCGGGTTCTGCTGCGCGCCGACCTGAACCTGCCGGTGCGCGACGGCAAGATCACCGACCTGACGCGCATCGAGCGTCTGGCGCCCACCATCCGTGAACTGGCGGACAAGGGCGCCAGGGTGATCGTGTGCAGCCACTTCGACCGCCCCAAGGGCAAGCGCGTGCCGGAGATGTCGCTGAAGCCGATGGCCGAGGCGTTGTCCAGGGTGCTCGGCAAGCCGGTCGCCTTCGCCGATGACTGCGTGGGTCCGGCGGCCGAGCAGGCTGTCGCGGCGCTGAAGGATGGCGAGGTGCTGGTGCTGGAGAACACCCGCTACCACGCTGGGGAGGAGAAGAACGACCCGGCGCTGGTGGAGGGGCTGGCGAAGCTGGCGGATGTGTTCGTCAACGACGCCTTCTCCGCCGCGCACCGCGCGCATGCCAGCACCGAGGGCGTGGCCCGCAGGCTGCCGGCCTATGCCGGCCGGCTGATGCAGGCGGAATTGGAAGCGCTGGATGCGGCGCTTGGCAGCCCCGCCCGGCCGGTGGTGGCCATTGTCGGCGGCGCCAAGGTTTCCACCAAGCTCGACCTGCTCGGCAATCTGTCGAAAAAGGTCGATGTGCTGGTGATCGGCGGCGCCATGGCCAACACCTTCCTGGCCGCGCAGGGCAAGTCGATGGGCAAGTCGCTGCAGGAAGGCGAGATGCACGAGACCGCGCTGCGCATCCTGGACGAAGCGAAGGCCGGTGGCTGCGAGATCCTGCTGCCTGAGGATCTGGTTGTTGCGGAAGCCTTCGCCGCCAACGCGCCGCATCGCACGGTGCCGACCGATGCTGTGCCTGCGGAGATGATGGCGCTCGATGTGGGGCCCGCCACGGTTGCCGCTGTTGAAGCGCGGCTGAAGAAGGCTTCAACCCTGGTCTGGAACGGCCCGTTCGGGGCCTTCGAGATCGCGCCCTTCGACACGGCCACGGTTCAAGTGGCGCAAACGGTCGCGGGACTGACCACCTCGGCCGGGCTGAAGAGCATCGGCGGCGGCGGCGACACCGTTTCGGCTTTGCGTCATGCGGGCGTGATCGACAGGATGACCTATGTGTCCTCCGCCGGCGGCGCGTTCCTGGAATGGCTTGAAGGCAAGACCCTTCCCGGCGTGGCGGCTCTGGAAACCGCCTGAACTCCAAGCAACGGCTCCTCCAATCTTGGCGGAGCCGTTGTTCTTCTGGCCCCTGGGGGTAGCGGGAAGCCGCACAAGAGGCCACATTTCGCGCATCGATGACTCGCAAGGAGATGCGCGATGTACAAAGACGTCCAGCTTCATATCAACGGACGGTGGCGCGCGGCGACCGGCGGTCGCACCATTCCTGTTCTGAATCCGGCCACCGAAGAGCAGATCGGCACGGTTCCCCATGCCAACGAAGCCGACCTCGATGAGGCGCTGGCTGCCGCCGAGCGCGGCTTCCACACCTGGCGGAAGGTTTCGGCGTTCGACCGCTCCAAGCTGATGCGCAAGGCTGCCAATCTGTTGCGCGACCGCGCTGACGACATCGCCCGCCTTATGACGATGGAGCAGGGCAAGCCGTTGCCCGAGGCGCGGATGGAAACCCTTGCCGCTGCCGACACGATCGACTGGTTCGCCGAGGAAGCGCGCCGCGCCTATGGCCGCGTGATTCCCGCAAGGGCCGAGGGTGTGTATCAGCTGGTGGTCAAGGAGCCTGTCGGTCCGGTTGCCGCCTTCACGCCCTGGAACTTCCCGATCAACCAGGTTGTCCGCAAGCTGTCGGCCGCGCTGGCCACGGGTTGCTCGATCATTGTCAAGGCGCCCGAGGAAACCCCGGCCTCGCCGGCCGAGCTGATCCGCTGCTTCCTGGATGCCGGCCTGCCGGATGGCGTGGTTGGCCTCGTCTATGGCGTGCCCGCCGAAATTTCTTCCTACCTCATCCCGCACCCGACCATCCGGAAGGTGACCTTCACCGGCTCGACGCCGGTGGGCAAGCACTTGGCCGAGATGGCGGGCAAGTACATGAAGCGCGTCACCATGGAACTGGGTGGCCATGCACCCGCCATCGTGTTCGACGACGCCGATGTGGAGCATGCCAGCAAGACCCTCGCCGGCAGCAAGTTCCGCAATGCCGGCCAGGTCTGCGTTTCGCCCACGCGCTTCCTGGTGCAGGAAAAGGTGTTCGACCAGTTCGTTGATCAGTTCGTCGCCCATGCCAAGGCCGTCCGCGTCGGCAATGGCTTGGAGGACGGCGTGCAGATGGGGCCACTGGCCAATGACCGCCGCATCCCCGCCATGGAGACCCTGGTTGCCGATGCGCGACAGAAGGGAGCGGAGATCCGCACCGGTGGCAACCGCATCGGCAACAAGGGCTATTTCTATGAGCCCACCGTCATCACGGGCCTGACGCGCGAGATGCGCGCCATGAACGAGGAGCCGTTTGGCCCGCTGGCGCTGATGGTGCCCTTCAAGGACTTCGATGAGGTGGTGGAGGAGAGCAACCGCCTTCCTTTCGGCCTTGCCGCCTATGCTTTCACCAAGTCGGCGAAAACCGCAAATGCCATCGCTTCCCAGGTGGAGACGGGCATGATGACCATCAATCATCTGGGCTTGGCGCTGCCGGAGGTGCCGTTTGGCGGCATCAAGGATAGCGGCTACGGCTCTGAAGGTGGTTCCGAGGCTATCGAGGCCTACCTGAACACGAAGTTCGTGACCCAGGCCGGCATCTGATGTCAGTTGCGGCCCCGGCATGAGCCGGGGCCGTTATTGCTCGGTGGTTGTTTCGCGGCTGACGAGAACCTTGTCGATCCGACGTCCGTCCATGTCCACGATCTCGAAGCGCCAGCCGGACCAGACGATGCGGTCCCCTTCCCGCGGCACCCGCTGCAACAGCAGCAACATCAGACCAGCAACCGTGTGATAGCTGCCATCGCCCGGCAGTTCTGGAAGTTCGAAGCGGGACCTGAGTTCATCACTCGGCATCATACCGTCCAGCAGGACGCTTCCATCGTGTCGATGAACAAGCCCGCTGACCTGTGGCACTGAAATGGGTCCCAGTTCTCCAACAATGGCTTCCAGAAGGTCGGACGCGGTGACCACGCCTTCAAAGCTGCCATACTCATCCATGACCATGGCGATACCGAGTGGATCGGTACGAAGGCGCGCCAGTGCATCGAGCGCAGGCAAGTTTTCAGGCAGGATGATCGGTGTCTGCAGTGCTTCGGCCAGATTCATCGGCTGTCCCTCCAACGTCTGATCCAGCAGATCCTTGGCAGCGACAATGCCAACGACATTGTCGATACGACCGTCCGCCACGACAAACCGGGTGACGCGGCTGGCGCGGAGACGCGTTGCAAGTTCCTGTTGATCGGCACTGCGGTCAATCCAATCGACTTCCGTCCGTGGCGTCATCAATGCGCGGATCGGCTTGTCTGCCAAACGCAGGACGCGTTCGATCATTTGCCGTTCTTCGGTTTCCAGTGCGCCTGCTTCCGCGCCCTCGGCCACGGCGGCCTTTACTTCCTCTTCCGTAATGGTTGAGGCTACGGGATGGCTTGCGCCGAGCAGATTCAGAACCAGGGCTGATGATCGCGAAAGCAGCCAGATCATCGGCGCGGCGATACGAGACAGTAGAGCCATGGGCGGCGCCACCAGTACCGCAACGGCTTCCGGGTCGCGCAGGGCCAGTTGCTTCGGTACAAGCTCACCCAGGATCAGAGAAAGATAGGTGATCCCCAGCACAACCAAGCCGAGGGAGATCTGAGCGGCGTAAATTTGCAAGCCCGGTACGACTGCCAGGACTTCGGCAAGGCGCTGCGCGACGCCTTGCCCAGCGAAAGCCCCAGCCAAGACACCAACCAATGTGATTCCAACTTGAACGGTCGGCAGAAAGCGCTGAGGATCTTCGGTTAAGGACAGGGCGGTGCTTGCTCCGCCTCGCCCGGCACGCTGCATAGCCAAAAGTCGTGTGCGGCGCGCAGATACGATTGCCAGTTCGCTCATCGCGAAAATGCCATTGAGCAGCACCAGCAGCAGGATAATGGCGATTTCGATTATAAGACCCATCGGGAATCCCACTGCCACGTTCTTGGAAGACAGTGTTTGTAGCGGCTGTGCCTTAGATGGTCATCCAGTCGTAGTACTGATTAAGACGGCCTGATTTGGGTTACGTTTGTTGGTTGGTTTTGGCTGGCTTTGGACATGGGAACGCCGCCTGCGGAGTGT
>NZ_VUKA01000026.1 GCF_008386565.1 Teichococcus oryzae
CAATTCAGGGGAAGATCAGATGTGGCGGGTCCACAGCGCAGGACGCATCAGGATCTCGTTGATGATCGCCGAGGTCTTGCCCAGACTGGCCGAGCCCGCGATTTGCAGGCGCGGCGGCGCGCCCACAGCCTGCCGGCCAAAGCGGGCGCGCGCTGCGCGGCGGGCGCGCTGCCGGGCCGCCTTGGCGGTGGTCTTCTCGGCCTTGGCGGTCGCAGCCTCCTCGGCCTCGTCGGCAGGAGTGCCGACGAGCAGCAGCTTGGCCTTGTGTCGCTCGATGATCCCGGCCTTGACCTCCGGCTCGAGGCGCTCCGCCTCCTCGTTGATCCAGTCGCGCGCTTCGAGCCGGCGTTCGACCCGATCAAAGAACCCTCGCACCGTCCGCCGCAGCTTGCCGCCGGCCCGCTGGCCGGACAGGCGTGGCCGCGGATAATGCGGCAGGGCCGGGGTGCAGACCACCGGCTGGGCGCCGGCGATGCGCTGCCGCACTGCCTCCACCCCGCCTTGCTGGATAACATCGTTGAAGTCACTTTTGTCGCCGCGGGGCTCCGCCCAGGGCGTTGCAACCGCGACCTCGCAGCCTTCCTCGGCCCAGCCTTCCAGGGCGTCCCGCAGCTTCTGGGCGGCAGGCGCGCCCGGCGCGTCGTCATCGGCGCAGATCACAACCGGCCGGCCCAGAGGCGGCGCCACTTTGGCCACACCGCCCAGGGCAGCCCAGGTTTCGTGGCCGGTGGCGCGCCAAACACTCAGGGCGGTCTCTGGTCCCTCAGCGATCAGCAGGGGGCCATCTTCTGCGCCAGGCAGCCGCACGTTGGCGCTCGCCATGACGCCGGTGGTCTGCTTGGCGCCGGGCAGGCGCCGCTGCTTCGCCGTCTCCTTGGAGATCTTTGTCCCGTCCGGGGTGAGATAAACGCGCTGAACGGCGCGAAGCTCGCCCTCCTCATTGGTCATCGCCACCACGAGGGCGCAGCTATCAGGATGGAAGCGTATCGCCTCCTGCGGCCACCCAAGCTGAGGGGCAGGGATGGCACGGGTCCGCGTCAGATAGATCTCTGCCACGGCGCCGTCGACTGGCTTGGCGAAGCGCCAAAGGGTGCGCGCCCGACCGATGCGCTGCTGCTCAGAGGCGGTCGCGCGGGCGTCCTCTGCCTTGCGCTGGCGTTGGCGCTCCTGCAGGGCCGCGGCGTCGAGGGGCGGCGGGGGCGTGCCGCCGTCGCTCATGCCGAGCCAGGACTTGGCCCATCTGATCGCGTCGGCGATGCCGCAGCCGAGCGCGTACATGATCAGGTCGAGCGGCCCGCCGCCTTTGCCGTCGGTGTGATGGTAGAAGGCACCGCGCTTTGGGCCGCGCACCACCAGGGAGGCGCCGCCGGTCGAGTTCCACTCCCATTCCCGCTTACGGCGGCTCTCTGGGGCCGGAGGGCCAAGCAGGCCCTCCGCCAATTCCTCGAGGCGATCGGTCAGTCGCCGCTTGATCTCCTCGAGCTGATACTTGGGATCCCACTTCACGGGCTAGGCTGCCCGCGTCCCGGCCGGGGCCGAGACGGCCAGGACGCCAAAGGATGCCTCCCATGCCGCCCTGCCACTGCTAAAGGGGTTGCTCACCACAACCGCCCTGACGAACCTGCTAGTCCAGATCTCAGGAGTCCATCGACTCGCTCAGCAGCAGATCCGGGAGACGGAGCTTGCTCTTCCCATAGCGCTTCAGGAGCGTGTGCACCTTCTGATAGGCGGCAACCTCGAGGCGGTGACGCGTACCAACGAACTCGCGCTGGAGTTCGCTCGCCAGCTCCGGGTTGTGGTAGATGCGGCTGCTGTGGAGGTGCGCCAGCTGTCCGATCCGCAGGAAGGCCTCGACGGCGAACCCAGCATGGCCTGCGCATGCTGCTCGGCCAACGACGTGTTGTTGGGACGCCCAATGGCCTGCTTCGCCATCGCCCAGGCTTTGAGCGCGTGCAAATAGATGCTGTCGGTATCCTCATCGGAGGCGTCAAACGCAGAAGGCTTGCTCGGCGTCCCGATCAGGCAAAGGATAATGTTGATGTTCGCGGCGACGCTGCGGAGCATGACGGTGCTGCCAAGGAGGCGACGGCGCTCAACCCGGTTGGCGAACAAGGTCGCCCACTGATAGGCCTGCGTCAGAGCCTCCACCTCGTCGTGCAGGTAAGAAATGCGGACTTCCAGCCACGACGTCAGGCCACTGGTGGTCGTTCCGACGGCTTCCGCAGCCTTGGCGGCTTCCAGGATCTTCACCAGGCTGATCCGTTCGTCGGGCCCGTCACCTTGGTGGGCCGCGAGCAAGGCATGAACTTCAGCGTGCAGCCCGCTGGGTGCAGGGTTATTCTTATTCATAAACCATGTCCTGTATATTGGCGGCCGTTGGCCCAAGACACAGTGCGGTGCTACATCTGCGAGTGTTCAGATCGTCAGATGCAACGCCCCCCCGTGTCGGCCATGTGCCGCGCGGGGTTTGTTTACGGGGTGGAGGTCTTCACCGCCTCGGCGGCGCGGTGCGAATAGGTGTGCGTCGCCGCCCACTCTTCGCAATCGACGAGGCGATACACGATGCGGCGCGGACCAACCCGCACGAAGGGCGGCCCCTCGCCCGTCACGCGCCAGCGCGCGGCGGACTTCACGACCGGTCCTTGGAGGCGAAGGGCAGCCCTTCGATCAACGCCGCCAGGCTGGCGCCATCCACGATGGTGGTGCGGCCGGCCTTGCGGAGCAGCAGCTGGCCCGAGCTCGCCGCTCGGTAGAGCGCCGTGCGGCTGAGGCCCGACCACTCGCAAGCGCCCTTGATGGTGAAGCCGCCGCAGGGGGGCTGGGAGCCCGGAAAGCGCTTGGGGTGCATCTTCATGGCAGCAGATCCTTTGTCTGTGGAATGATGTCCCGACGTCCCAGGGCATCCCGCAGCAACAAAAGCGTCTGCTTACGTCAGCGAACACATGTGAAATAACGTCACTGAATTAGCTACTCAGCTCCGTTACCGTTGGGAGCGCGCGCGCTCCCATTCCTCAACGGGGAGGATGACTTCTGGGCCCCAGTATGGCTTTGACGACCAGTCGATGAGGTCCTTGAGCTCGGGGATGATCTTTCCGCGTGGGCGGCACTCTTCGGCTGCCACCTTGAACAGCGCGCGGGTCCAGCGGATCGCAGGCCCTGTGGGTTCACCGGCGTTCTTTGCGTCCTGGAATATCCGGCTTGTCGAATACGGACGCCCAAACTGATGCTCGTAGTGATACGACAATCTACGCAGAAGGCCCCATCGATCGATTTTTCGAGTTCGACGTTGAAGGGAATGAGTACGGGCTTCCATTTCCGTCGCAAGGATCTGGAGCGCACTAAGAGTAGGAAGGGCTATCGCAAGCAGAGCTTGGGTCACGCTGTACTCGCTGGGGCCACTCGGTTCCTGATCGTCCGTCTCCCCGAGTTCGGTGGATGAAAGCGTGGTGGATAGTTCCTCCGCGAATGACGTGAGTGCACCTGCCTTCTTGAGATCATCCAGCAGCGCGAGGCGGCGCTGGGCATGAGGAAGTTGTTTTCCTTCTGCCCGTGTTTCTACCGGCCAGCTGTTGCTCAGCAGCGTTGCGACGGCTGCTGTTGGACCGACGGAGAGCGCCCGTGTCGCCGATCGAGATTCGAGTCTTCCGCCTAGAAGTGTCGTGCCTTCAGCGATCCACCGGGTCAGGGCAGCCTGCCACTCTACAACGTCCTTTTTCAGGAGTGGGGGGCTGTTCTCTCGCAGCCAGAGCAGCGCAACCTCCAGGGTTGTGGAGAGACACTTCGCCTCCGCAGTCAGTTCTTTTTCGTCAATAATCCTGAGCGGAAACTGCGCTTCTGCGGCAAGAAAACGAAGGCTATCGGCCGATAACTTTATCCGGAATTGTGAATTTTCGGTACTCAGGTCAGGCGGAGCAACGGCGTTGCTGGGCCGCCGACCCTGCTTGCTCACAGGCAAGAGGGCATGCATCAAAGCAGTCAAATCCGGAACTTCAGGTTCCTGAGGGTCGAGCAGGCCTGGCCACTCCTGAGGCTCTGCCCCATCGCCATCAAACGGACGCTTTGGCAGGGTTTGGCCAAGGTCCACCAAGCGACGGATCGCCTCCGGCCGAGACATCTTTGGTCCTGCCTGAGCAGCAATCCAAGCATCTAAAGCCGCGACCTGGCCAGGGAGCATGCGCACCATCAGCGCAACGCCACCTTTTGGCTTTGGGCCGCGTTTCTTTGATATCAGAGTTTCCGATTTTGTCATGGTTACTTTGATATCAAAATTAATGCCCGGCCAGAAGATCCTTAGAACGCTCCTCGGGCCGGTGTAGAGGGGGGCAAGCAGAACCCATCCGCCCGGCCGGAGACATCCGCCGGGCGGTTTGTGTTCTGGTGCTTCAGATCCGGATTGCTCCTGCCACCATGCCTGTTTCGCGCCTGCTGCTCGCCCCTGTTCTCTTTCTCCTGCTGCTCTCCCTCCCCGCCCTGGCCGCGGAGCTGCGCGGCGAGGTGGTGGGCATCAGCGATGGCGACACCCTGACCCTGCTGACGCCCGACAAGCGGCAGGTGCGGGTGCGGCTGGCGGAGATCGATGCCCCCGAAAGCCGCCAACCCTGGGGCAGCCGGGCGCAGCAGGCGCTCTCCGCCCTGGTGTTCCGCCAGGCGGTGCGGGTGACGGTGCAGGACACCGACCGCTATGGCCGCAGCGTGGGCACGGTGTGGGTCGGTCGGCTGAACGCCAATGCCGAGATGATCCGCCAGGGCCAGGCCTGGGTGTACCGCCAGTACCTCCGAGACCGCTCCCTGCTGGCGCTGGAGGAGGAGGCCAAACAGGTCAAACGCGGGCTGTGGGCGCTGCCGGAGGCGGAGCGGGTGCCGCCCTGGCAGTGGCGCCGGCAGGGGCAATCCAGCCAGCCGGCGCCCGCGCCCCTGCCCCGGGCCTCGGCCACCTCCGGAGCGGCCAATTTCAGCTGTGGCGGCAAGCGCCTGTGCCGCGAGATGAGCAGCTGTGCCGAGGCCCGCTTTCACCTGCAGCAATGTGGGCTGAGCCGGTTGGATGGCGACCGCGACGGCGTCCCCTGTGAAAGCCTCTGCCGCTAGGGCTGCGGCTCACCGCCGGCTTGGCAGGCGCCACGGCCAGTGGCGATACTCGGCCGATGTCCTGGTATGACACACAGGCCGCGACCCTGGTGCCGCGCTACGAGGCGGTACGGCCCGAGGCGCTGCATGCCTGGTGGCGCGACCTGCTGCCCGAAGCATCCGCCACCCTGCTCGACCTCGGCGCCGGCAGCGGCCGCGACGCCGCCTGGCTCGCCTCGCTCGGCCACGAAGTGGTGGCCGCCGAGCCCTCCGCCGCCATGCGCCAGCAGGGCCAGCGCCTGCATCCCGATCCAAGGATCCGCTGGACCGACGACGCCTTGCCCGAGATGACCGGCCTGCTGAGCAGCGGCCTTGGCTTCGACGCAATGCTGCTGAGCGCCGTCTGGCAGCATGTGCCGCCCGGCCAGCGTGCCCGCGCCTTTCGCAAGCTCGGCGCCCTGCTCAGGCCGGGCGGGCTGCTGGTGCTGACCCTGCGCCACGGCCCTGCCCCGCAGGGCAGCGGGATGCACCCGGTCTGCGCCGGTGAGGTCGAGGCCCTGGCGCGTGACCATGGCCTGATGCTCCTGCGGCAGATAGCGATGCCGGACCAGCAGGGCCGGCCGGAGGTGTCCTGGACCGGCATGGCGCTGCGCCTGCCGGATGATGGCACCGGTGCCCTGCCCTTGCTGCGCCATGTCATCCTCAATGACACCAAGAGTTCGACCTACAAGCTCGGCCTGCTGCGCGTGCTGTGCCGGGCGGCGGAGGGCGCGGCGGGCCTGGCCGAGCCGGAGGGCGACGACTTCGTCCAGCTGCCGCTCGGCCTGATCGCCCTGCTCTGGCTGCGGCTCTATTTGCCGCTGATTCGCGCCCACCTGCCGCAGGCGCCGGGCAATAGCGGGCCGGACGGGCTGGGCTTCGCCAGGGCGGGCTTCCGGGCGCTGCTCGAGGGCGTGGTTCCGGCGACCGATCTGCGGATCGGCCAGCGCTTCAGCGGCGCGGCGGCCAAAGCCCTGCACGCGGCGCTGGGCGACGCGGCCCAGACCATCACCCGGATGCCGGCCACCTTCATGACCGATCCGCGGGGCGGCGCCATCCTGCCGGTGACCCGCGGCCGGGCCGGCGCCGCGCCGGAGGCGCTGCTGCTGGATGCCGCCTCTCTGCGCGCCTTCGGCACGCTGCGTGTGCCGCTGCATCTATGGCGCGCCCTGCAGTCCTAATCGAGCACATCGTGGAGAGCCTGCTTTCGGAAATTGATCCGTGGCTTCCTGATCTGTTGGCCATTGAGGTCAATGCCAGGCCGAACCCGCACGAGCAATTCAGCCTGAACCTGTGACCACGGGCCGCTGGCCAGAATCCCCCGAATACTTAGCCGCCGCGCCTATACCCCTTTTGTCGGACGTATTAACATCAACGATGGCACCGCAGCAGCGTTTCGCGAATAGGCTGCAGACCAAGGAAGTAGGTAGAGGAAGTTCAGATAGATGATTCGATATATTGCCCCACTCGCCTCGCTTATGGTCCTTGCTCTTGCGGCGGCGCCTGTAGCTGCCCAAGACGCCGAGGCTGGTCAGCGCGTGTTCAATCAATGCCGCGCCTGCCATACAATCAATGAGGGTGCACGCAGCGGTGTTGGCCCCAACCTGCACGGCGTGATCGGGCGCAAGGCTGCCTCCCTTGAAGGCTTCCGCTACTCTAAAGCAATGCAGGATAAGGGCGCAGAGGGTTTGACCTGGAATGAGGAGAGCCTCACTCCCTATCTGCGCAGCCCACGAGAGGTGGTGCCAGGGACGACGATGTCCTTCCCTGGGCTGCGAGATGAGAAGCGCCTTCAGGATCTTCTCGCTTATCTCAAGCAGCAGAGCTGAAGGAAAGAAAGGTGGGCGAGTCCTCGCCCGCCGATGCTCAGAACCCCTGGCCCTTGAGGGCCTGGGCCTTGGACAGGTGATCTTGCAAAACAGGCAGGCGGGCTGCTGCCCAGCGCTTCAGTTCCTCGTTGTCCCCGCCTTGCGCGTAGTTTCGGAACAGATCGATCGCCATCAGCGGGGCCTGTGACTGCTGCTGCGTGTAAAGCGCCTGGAAGTTGCCGCCCTGCGCATCGCGGAGCCGGGTGATCCAGGTGCGGTGTTGTTCACCCATTTCCTGCGCATGGGCTGCCGGCACAGCCTGCGCGAAGTTGCGCTGAGCGTCGTCCCGGGACCGCTCCAGCGCCAATTTCGCCGCTTCTGTCTGAAACATCGCGTGCGAAGCGGCAAGCTCTACGAATTTCGGTGCTGAAAGAACTTCGGAGCCGCGGTGCCCTGCCGTGCCGCTCATCTGCGTGCTTTGTTCCTGCCGGCGGGTGCCGGGTTGCAGCGAGCCCGGCTGACCGGGGCCACTCTCATAGCTCGTGCTCCGGAAAGATTGGAAGGGGGCTGACGGCCATCTATGCGGTTCTGCCCAATCCTCCAACCGTATCACCCTCCGATGGTTGCGTTCATTGTTCCTCGGGCAATTGGCGCAACAGAGAAAGGCGCGAGATGGCACGCCCGGCCAGTGCCTGCAGGCGGCGAACCATGGCCTCGTCCTGCGCGAGATCGGCCGCCTCCAGATAAGCTTCGGCAGCCTGCTCGGACAGGCGCACCATCTCGCCCAATGCGGTTGAATGTTCGGCAGGAGCGGCCTCCACGGCCATGATGCCTTCAGCCCCGGCCAGAGAACTTGCATCCTGTGCCATCTCAAGCGCCTCTTCGGCCAAGCGTTTGATTTCCGTAGAGGCCTTTCGCTGCTGCCTGGCAAGGGCCGGAAGAAGCTTGGCCAGGAGTCGCTCAGCCTCTACTGCCTTCGATGCCAGGCGTTGCGGCGCAGGAGTATCCGCGCCGCCGCGACCTTCCGCATGAAAAGCACGGCGTCGCTCCTGGCGCAGCAATGCGGTGCGCTGCAACCCTTCCCGCGCCATATGCTCGGCCGCCGCTTGAACGGCAGGCTCATCCGTATGGGCCGCGACATAGCTCCAGAACGCGAAAAATCGCTCCTCATCGCGAACAGCCATCGAGAAGACACTATATGGGGAAACGAGTCTCGATGAGGCGGCGTTGCGCGCTTCCTCATCATCGAAGGCTTCAGATGGATTCCACTGTAGATTCGACGAATCGGGCACCGCGCCGATGAGATCGGAGGACCATCTCCGAACATGGTTCGCGTGATTGCGCTTCTCTGCGGCAAGATTATGGAACAGCTCGGCCAGTTTTTTCCGCGAGGTCGCTGCCATGTGATCCGCTAAATCAGCGTAACGGCGTTCCACATTTTTATCCATTGCTTCTGCGATTGCGAGAAGCTCCGCAAGCGAATGTACAGCTGCGGGAGGTTCACTCTTCAGGAGAAGCATATCTGTCTCTTTCTTCTCAGATTCTGCAAAAAATGAGAATTCCACAGGTTGAACGCAATTCTAGGCTGTGTCATCCGTTGGCTTATCTTGTTGACAGTTTGCACTAGAGCAAAGAAGCGGCTTTCCATAGCTGCTATAAACACCAGGGTGGAGAACGCGGGTGATCGGCTTGTCGCGTGGAACTTGGTGTTCTTACGTCGATTGGGAGTCTGAGTGGCATCACGCCATTCGGCGCTTTTTCGTGGTTCTGTGCCTGTTGCTGGCGGCATGGCCTGTTCCTGCCAGCGCTGCGCGCCTGGCCGATTTTCTGCTCAATCTCGAAGCCGCCGACATCTTTCCTGGCGCCGACCGGCTCGGCACCCCGCAAGGCGAGCCGCCGCTCGTGCCCGCTTACGCGGGAAACAGGTTGCTCGGCCATGTCTGGTTGAACACCGACATCACTGACGCAACGGGTTATTCCGGCAAACCGATCCACATTCTGGTAGCTGCCGATACGCAGGGTGTGATCCGAGGCATTCGGCTGGTCGATCACAAGGAGCCGATCGTGCTGATCGGCATTCCGGAGCAGCGGATTCTCGCGGCTCTGAACCACCTGATCAGCCTGGAAACCGGCCCTGTCGCTCGGGGAGAAACGCGCCCGCCGCAAACCGATATCGTCAGTGGCGCGACCGTGACAGTCTTGGTCATGGCCGACAGCGTCGTTCGCTCCGCGATCCGCCTGCATCGTGCGGGGCGGTTTGGTGCCGCATCGGCGGGCGGCGCGGCGGCCTCGGCTCTAGCGCCTGCGGCATTGCCGCCGGCCACGCTGCTCCCGGGGCCGGGCGAGGTGCGTGACTGGGAAAGCCTGCTGGGCGATGGCTCTGTTCGCCGGCTGCATCTCTCGGTCGGCGATGTGAACGAAGCTTTTGCCCGCCACGACAATCCCGCAGCGGCGGAGAACCCTGAGCCGGGCGCGTCGGACGAAACGTTTATCGACCTTTACGCGGCCCTGGTCACCACTCCCACGATCGGTCGCAGCCTGCTGGGCGATGCCGGCCACGAGCAATTGCTGAGAAGGCTGCGCCCCGGCCAGCACGCCATCCTGGTGGCCGGGGAAGGCATCTACTCCTTCAAAGGCTCCGGCTATGTGCGGGGCGGCATCTTCGATCGCATCGAGCTGTTGCAGGACGGGCGCAGCTTTCGCTTCCGGGACCGTGACCACCAGCGCCTGGGGGACATTGCCGCGGCAGGCGCTCCGTCCCTGCCCGAGATCGCGCTGTTCATCCTGCCGGAGAACTTCAGCCTCGACCCCACCGAGCCCTGGGAATTGCAGCTCCTGGTGCAGCGCGCGATTGGCGTGCGGGACAAGGCATTTCTGAGCTTCGAGCTGGGATACCGCCTGCCCGAGCAATACATCAGCCGCCCGCCCGCGCCGGCGCCTGCGGCGGCACCATCGCCCCCTGCTGCTGCGACGGCGGCGCCGGCCGCCGAGGAAGCGCCGCATGATCCGCTGGAGGAGCCGCTTTGGCAGCGGATCTGGCGTGCCAAGACCCTGGATATCGGCATCACCGCGGTAGCATTGATGATCCTAACCGGGATTTTCTTCTTCCAGGATCAACTGGTGCGTCGGCCGGTCTTGTTCCGGTGGGTGAGGCTGGGCTTCCTGTCATGGACGCTTGTATGGCTGGGCTGGTACGCGAATGCGCAGCTATCGGTCGTCAATGTGCTGACATTCAGCAGCTCCTTGCTGACCGGCTTTAGCTGGAACTACTTTCTCACCTCGCCGCTGATTTTCATCCTGTGGTGCGGCGTGGCCGCGGCGCTGATCTTCTGGGGGCGGGGCGTTTTCTGCGGATGGCTCTGTCCCTTCGGCGCGTTGCAGGAATTGCTGTCGGCCGCGGCGCAGAAGCTGAAGGTGCCGCAGATCGTCATGCCCTGGGGGCTGCATGAGCGGCTGTGGCCGGTCAAGTATGTCATCTTCCTGGGGCTGTTCGGCCTCTCGCTATATTCCGTCACGCTGGCGGAACAGGCGGCGGAGGTGGAGCCTTTCAAGACCGCCATCATCCTGAAGTTCGTACGCGACTGGCCGTTCACCCTCTATGCTGTCGGGTTGCTGGCCGCCGGATTGTTCATCGAGCGCTTCTTCTGCCGCTATCTCTGCCCGCTCGGTGCCGCGCTGGCCATTCCGGGCCGCCTGCGCACCTTTGAGTGGCTGAAGCGGTGGCCCGAATGCGGCAGCCCATGCCAGCGCTGCGCCCGCGAATGTCCGGTGCAGAGCATCCATCCCGAGGGCAACATCAACCCGAACGAGTGCATCTACTGCATGCACTGCCAGGAACTCTACCGCGCCGAAGACCGCTGTCCGCACAACATCCAGAAGCGGCTGAAGCGTGAGAAGCAGATCGCGCTGAGCGCGGTGCCCTTACCCAGCGCTGGCAAGGGGCCGAAGACTAGCATCATCCGGACAGAGAAGGGTGTGGCGGGAAAGTCCGCCACTTCTGGTCCATGACGAAGGATAAGCACATGTCGGGCGACACGAAAGACAAAGGCATCAACCGGCGCAAGCTGCTTGGCACCACCGCGGCCGTCGGCGTGGCCGGCGCGGCCATGGGCGCCGGCGTCTCGCAACTGGTTGTTCCGGCAGAGGCGCAGACCCGGCAGCAGCCAGGGCAACAGGCGCGTCCGGGGCAACAGAGCTATGAGGTGAAGCCCGGGGAACTCGACGAGTACTATACCTTCTTCTCCTCGGGTCAGTCCGGGGAGATTCGGATCTACGGCCTGCCCTCGATGCGCGAGCTGATCCGCGTCCCCGTGTTCAACCGCGACAGCGCTACGGGGTGGGGCCAGACCAACGAGAGCCTGAAGGTGCTGACCGAGGGGCTGACCGAGGATTCGAAAGAGTATCTTCGCCGCATCGGCAAGGTGACCTACGACAGCGGTGATCTTCACCACCCGCACCTTTCCTTCACGGACGGGACCTATGACGGGCGCTACCTTTTCGCCAACGACAAGCTGAACACGCGGGTCTGCCGCATCCGCCTCGACGTGATGCGCTGTGACAAGATCATCCAACTCCCGAACCAGCACACGGTGCATGGGCTGCGGGTGCAGAAGTACCCACGCACCGGATATGTCTTCTGCAATGGCGAGGACCGGGTTCCCGTCCCGAATGATGGACGCGACCTCGACAAGCCGGAAAATTACCGCTCCATCTTCACCGCGGTGGATGGCGACACCATGAAGGTCGCCTGGCAGATCATCGTGGATGGCAACCTCGACAACGTGGATGCCGACTACCAGGGCAAATACGCCTTCGCCACCTGCTACAACTCGGAAGGCGGCGTGACGCTGGCCGACATGATGGCAGCGGAGCAGGACTGGGTCGTCATCTTCAACCTGAAGCGCATCGAGGAGGCGGTGAAGCGCGGCGACTACAAGGAGATCGGCGGTGTCCCGGTGTTGGAGGGCGGCAAGGGCTCGCCCTTCACGCGCTACGTGCCGGTGCCCAACAGCCCGCACGGCATCAACACGGCGCCGGACGGCATCCATGTGGTGGCGAATGGCAAGCTTTCGCCCACTGCCACGGTTTTCGACGTCCGCAAGTTCGACGACCTGTTCGAGGACAAGATTCAGCCGCGTGAAACGGTGGTGGCGGAGCCGGAACTGGGCCTCGGCCCGCTGCACACCGCCTTCGACAACAAGGGCAATGCCTATACCACGCTGTTCATCGACAGCCAGGTCTGTAAGTGGAACATCGAGGCGGCGAAGCGCGCCTTCCGTGGCGAGAAGGCCAACTATCTGATCCAGAAGCTGGATGTCCACTACCAGCCCGGCCACAACCACACTTCCATGGGGCAGACCAAGGAGGCGGATGGCAAGTGGCTCATCAGCCTGAACAAATTCTCCAAGGACCGCTTCCTGAATGTGGGGCCTCTGAAGCCGGAGAACGACCAGCTCATTGACATCTCCGGCGACCGCATGCGCCTTGTGCATGACGGCCCGAGCTATGCCGAGCCGCACGACGCCACCATCGTCCACCGTTCCAAGATCAACCCGGTCCACCGCTTCAGCCGCGACGATCCCTTTTTCGCGGATGCGGTGCGGCAGGCCCAGGCGGATGGCGTGGACCTGACGGCCGACAGCAAGGTGGTTCGTGACGGCGAGAAGGTCCGGGTCTACATGACCTCGATGGCGCCGCAATTCGGGCTCGAGGAGTTCCGCGTCCGACAGGGCGAGGAAGTCACGGTCTATGTCACCAACATCGACGACGTCGAGGACCTGACTCACGGCTTCGCCATCATCAACTACGGCATCAGCATGGAAGTCCCGCCGCAGGCCACGGCCTCTGTGACCTTCCGGGCGGAGCGGCCGGGCGTCTACTGGTATTTCTGCACCTGGTTCTGCCACGCCATGCACATGGAGATGAAGGGTCGCATGCTGGTGGAGGCGCAGAGCACGTAATGCTGCGCGCCGGTCTCCTTCCGGCCCTCTTTGTCGCGGCGGTTCTGCCCGCCGCGGCGCGTCCTCTCGCGCCAGGAGAAGATGTGCAGGCGGCGGTGGAGACTGCGGCCGTGGGCGAGGTGCTGGAGCTGCTGCCCGGCCTTCATCACGGCCCGGTGCTGCTCGACCGTCCCGTCACGCTGGCGGGGCGGGAAGGCGCGGTGCTGGAAGGGCCAGGACAGGGCAGCATCGTCACTGTCACGGCCGAGGGCGCCGCCGTGCGCGGCCTGCTGCTGCGCGGCTCCGGCTCCGATGTTCCAGGCATGGACAGCGCTGTGCTGCTGCGCCAATCCGCGAAGCGGGCGGTGGTCGAGGGCAACCGGATGGAAGGCAATCTTTTCGGCGTCTATGTCCACGGCGCGGAGGGGGCGGTGGTGCGTGGTAACACCATCCTCGGGCGCGCGGGCGGGCGGATGGCGGAGCATGGCGATGGCGTCGCCGTCTGGAACGCGCCCGCTGCGCGGATCGAGCGCAACGACATCCGTTTCGGGCGCGACGGCATCTTCGTCAAGACCAGCAAGCAGAACATCTTCACCGGAAACCGTCTCCGCGACCTGCGCTTTGGTGTCCACTACATGTACACCAACAACAGCGAGGTCAGTGGCAACATCTCCAGCGGCAATCATGTCGGCTACGCCATCATGTTCTCGCAGCGGCTGTCCGTGCGCGATAACATCTCGGAAGGCGACCGCGACCATGGGCTGCTGTTCAACTATGCCAATGGTTCGACCATCACGAACAATTGGGTGATCGGCCAGACCGCTGCCACGGATCGCCGCGCGGAAGACCAGGTGGACCAGGAGCATGCCGTTGCCGTCGGCGACGAGGTCGGCGGCGTGGCACCAACGAAATGCGTCTTCATCTACAATGCCAACCGCAACCACTTCACCGGCAACCGCTTCGAAGGCTGCGGCATCGGCGTCCATTTCACCGCCGGCTCGGAGGGCAACGAGATCACGGGAAACGCTTTCATCGGCAACCGCACCCAGGTGAAATATGTCGGCACGCGGCACCTGGATTGGTCGCGGGCGGGGCGCGGCAATTACTGGTCCGACAACGCGGCCTTTGATCTGGACCGTGATGGCATCGCCGATGCCGCCTATCGCCCGAACGATCTGGTGGACCGTGTGCTGTGGGTGGCGCCGAGCGCCAAGATTCTGCTGAACAGCCCGGCCGTGCAGGTGCTGCGTTGGGCGCAGTCCCAGTTTCCCGCCATCCTGCCGGGCGGGGTGGTGGATAGCCGCCCCCTGGTCACGCCGCCCCCGCCGCCCGAAGCGGCGCCAGGATGGCCGCGGTGAAGGCCGATCTGCCGCTGATCGGGCTGGAAGGCGTGGCCAAGCGTTACGGCGCGGTGGAGGCGGTGCGCGATGTCTCCTTCTCCCTGCCAGCCGGCGCCCGCGTCGCGCTGGTGGGCCATAACGGCGCCGGCAAGACCACGCTGATGAAGCTGATGCTGGGGCTGATCCGCCCCAGCGCCGGCCGGCTGCATGTGCTGGGCCAGGACCCCGCCGAGGGCGCGGCCGAGACGCGCCGCCGCCTCGGCTGGCTGCCCGAGAATGTCACCTTCAACCCCGCGTTGACGGGGCGCGAGCTGCTGTGTTTCTTTGCTCGGCTGAAGGGCGAGCCGGTCAGCGGCGCGGATGCGCTGCTGGAGCGCGTGGGGCTCGGCGCCGCCTCGCGCCGGCGCGTCGGCGGCTATTCCAAGGGCATGCGCCAGCGCCTCGGCCTGGCCCAGGCGCTGCTCGGCAGCCCGCGCGCGCTGCTGCTGGACGAGCCGACCACGGGCCTCGACCCGGAAGTGCGCCAGGGCCTTTACAGCATGTTGTCGGATCTGGCGGAGGGCGGCACCACAGTGCTCCTGTCCTCCCACGCGCTGGAGGAGCTGGAGGGGCAGGTGGAGCGCGTCGTCATCCTGGACCATGGCAGCGTGGTGGCGGATGGTACCGTGGCGGAGCTGCGCCGGCTGGCGCGCCTTCCGATCCGCCTGCGGCTTACCCTCGCGGGCGAGGAAGCGCCGGAATGGTTCGGCCCCGCCGGGGCCATGCGGCAGCCCGGCCCCGGCCTTTTCGAAGTTTCCTGCACGCCGGAGGCGAAGATGGAACTGCTGCGCCAGGCCACCGGGGACCGGCGCATCGCCGACCTCGACCTGCTGCCGCCGACGCTGGACGAATTGTACAGCCATTTCCTCCGTCTCCGGCAGGAGGCCGCGCGATGAGGGGCGTGCTTCTGGTCGCCGGCAAGGAGATCCGTGAGGGGATGCGGAACCGCTGGGTGCTGGCCGCGACGCTGCTTCTGGCGGCGCTGGCGCTCACCCTGACCTTTCTCGGCGCGGCGCCGGCGGGGCGGGTCGGCGCCAGCGCGCTGGACGTGGTGGTGGTCAGCCTTTCCAGCCTTTCGGTCTTTCTGCTGCCGCTGATCGCCCTGCTGATCTCACATGACGCCATCGTGGGGGAGATGGAGCGCGGCACCATGCTGCTGCTGTTGAGCTACCCACTGGCGCGCTGGCAGGTGGTGCTGGGCAAGTTCCTGGGCCATCTCGCCATCCTCGCCGTCGCGACCATCCTGGGCTACGGCGCCGCCGCCCTCGCCCTGGCCCTGACGGGGCCGGCGATCGCGCCGGCAAGCTGGCAGGCCTTCGCGCTGATGATCGGCTCATCGGTCCTGCTGGGCGCGGCCTTCGTCGCGCTCGGCTACCTGGTCAGCGCCCTGGTGCGGGACCGCGGCACCGCCGCCGGCATCGCGGTCGGGCTCTGGCTCCTGATGGTGCTGATCTGGGATATGGCGCTGCTCGGCCTCCTCGTCGCGGACCAGGGCGAGAGCGTCACCGCCGGGATGCTGGACCTGCTGCTGCTGCTGAACCCGACAGATGCTTATCGCCTGTTCAATCTCGCCGGCCTGGCCGATGTCAGGATGCTGTCCGGCATGGCGGCGCTGGCCGGAAACAGCGCGCTCTCGGCCCCCGTTCTGCTCGCAGCCCTCGTCGGCTGGGCGCTAGTCCCGCTGCTCGCCGCCGCCGCCGTTTTCGCCAGGAGGGAACTATGACTCTAGCCTCCACAGTGCTCCGCCAAGGCTCCTTGCCGGCGGCACCGGTCCCCGCGCGGCACCGTGCTTCGGCCCTTGCCCGCGGGAAAGCCCTGCTGTCCGCCCTGGCGCTTGCGGGCTGCCTCGCCCTGGCCAACTGCGATGACCAGGAAAGCGCCGCCGCGCCGCCGCCGCCCGTCGCGCTCACGCAGGAGGCCATGGGCCATTACTGCGGCATGGCGCTGGTGGAGCATCCGGGCCCCAAGGGCCAGATCCTGTTGCGGGGCGATGAGCGCCCGGTCTGGTTCTCCTCCGCGCGGGACACGATCGCCTTCACCCTACTGGGCGAGGAGGCCAAGAGCATCCGAGCCATCTATGTCTCGGACATGGGCAAGGCGGAAAGCTGGGAGCAGCCGGGTGCCGCCAACTGGGTGGAAGCCCGGGGCGCCTTCTTTGTCCTCGGCAGCAACCGCCGGGGCGGCATGGGCGCGGAGGAGGCGGTGCCCTTCTCGGACCGCGCGGCGGCCGAGCGCTTCGCGACCGAGCATGGCGGCGCGGTGCGAAGCTTCGCGGAAGTGCCGCCCGACTGGGTTCTGGGCGATGGCGCCGCCCCCCAGGCGGGGCCGGAAGCCGGGCCCGCTCCTTCTGGCGGTGCTGAACACCGCCACACGCATTGAGGATTGGCCCCATGCAGCCTGCTGCCTCTCGCCGCCGGGTCCTTGGCATTTTCGCCGCAGCGGCCGGTTTCGGCCTGCCGGGAATCGGCGCCACGCGCGCCGAAGCTCCCCTCCTCACCTGGACGGGCCCTGTTCTCGGCGCCACAGGTTCAATCATGCTGCATCACCCGGACCGCATCGCGGCTGAGCGGCTGGTGGCCCGATGCGTCGCCGAGATCCGGCGGCTGGAAGCGCTGTTCAACCTTTGGCAGGCGGAAAGCCAGCTTTCGGCCCTAAACCGGCGCGGTATGCTGGTGGCGCCGGCGCCCGAGATGGTGGATCTGCTGACCACGGCGAAGCAGGTCGCGGCATGGAGCGACGGGGTCTTCGACCCCACCGTCCAACCCCTCTGGCTGCTTTACCGCGACCACTTCGCGGCTGAGGGCGCGGACCCCCAAGGACCCTCCCCGCACGCGCTTGCGGAGGCGCTATCACTTGTGGATCACCGGCGGCTGCTGGTGTCGTCGGATCGCATCCTGCTGACCCGGCGTGGCATGGCGGTCACGCTGAACGGCATTGCCCAGGGTTATCTGACGGACCGCATTGTGGACCTGCTGCGTGGAGGCGGGGTGGCCCAGACATTGGTGGATATGGGAGAGGCAAGGGGAGTGGGGCGCCATCCCTCAGGCCGACCCTGGCGGGCGTCGCTGGAGAACCCGGCGGCGTCGGATCACCCTTGGGCGGAACTGGACCTGACGGACCGTGCGCTAGCCACTTCTGCCGATAGCGGCTTCGTCTTTGACGGCGCCGGCCGTTTTACCCATCTGCTGGATCCGTGCAGCGGCCAGAGCCCGCGCCGATACCGTACGGTTTCGGTTCTGGCACCGGAGGCCACTATGGCCGACGCCTTTTCCACGGCCTTCGCTCTGATGCCTGAACCCGCCATTGCGGCAGCGCTGTGTGGCAGGCCGGATGTGGAGGCGCATCTTTTGCGCCCCGACGGCTCTACGGCGCTGCTGCACGGCACATAACGGCCTCACCGGCGGCGAACGACCGTCACGGCGGTCAAAATCGTCGCCATGGTCCAGAGCACTGCGGCAGTAGCCCAGCCCGATCCAGCTGGACCAAGGGCTCGCACTAGCGCAGCCAAGCCTATGAGGATGGCGATCCCTATTGCGCTGCGAACAGGCATCGGCCGGACTTCCCGCTGCGCACTGACCCGTAGGATCATCACCAGAGTAGTGCCACCGATGCCGCCGATCGTTGCCAGATGCAGGGCTGCGGTCTCTGGCCATTGCAAGAACCCACCAGCCGCGGCAGCCCAGGCGAGAAGTCCGACACACAGCCAAGCCTGCCCCGCTGCGAGCGCAAGCACATCCCCGGCGCTTTGTTGCAATCCCGGTGCCCAAAGCACTAACCGAACGCCAATCAACACTGCACCTATTGCCAATAGGGCGGGGCCAATTGGCCGTTCTACAGCAATAGCCTCCGTCGCGAAGCCTGCAGCTAAACAAACAAGTAGCGCCTGGTCTAATGCCGGGCGTGGCGCGATGCGCGGCTTGCCTGCGCGTTGCGCTGCCCCAGACGCTGCGGCACCGACCAAACGGCCACCCATAGCGGCAATGAGCATGATGACGAGACCAAGACCAAACCAGTTCCCGATATCGGCGCCGTGCTGCAACAGTCCTAGCTCGCCGCATTGGAACGTCGCATCCGCAATGAGGAAGCCGCTAAGCAGGATCGGAAATACCAAGCTGCCCCACCGCTTAGCTGCACGGAGAAAGGCAAATGCAGCAGGCAGCACGATAGCCGCTGTCGCCAGAAGTGAAAGGAAAGCCCGCACTAGATCCGGCACTGCGGGCACCACATAGGTCAAGCGCGACGCACACCAAGCCAGGGTGATCGCCGCCAGTGCCGGACCAGAAAGACGCGTCAGCAGGAATCCTGCGATGACCGCCAAGGCGTGGCCGAAAACCATTTCATGCGCGTGCCACAATGGGCCGCCGCTAGCCGGCCAAGCTGCGAGACCCCAGGTGAGAATCCCGAGTCCTCCTTGGGCTAAGGCAAGACCAAACAGAACGCGATGAGTTGAGGAAGACAATCTGGTTCCATCCAAGGCTAGGTATTGTTTGAAATGGACGCAGCGGTAGCTCAGGGCAATCCTTGAGCTACTTCGGCGGCACCAACCCGCGCATCGGAGTCTGATTGGCCGTCGTCTCGCGCCGCCGCGTCCTTCCCTGCGCAACCCAGTTAGCCGGACACCGCTGCACGCTTCAGGATGTCCCGCTCCTGGCGGAGGATCTCGTTCTCCCGCCGCAGCCGCTTCAGCTCGGCCGCGACCTCTTCCTGCCCAGGCCGTCCGGGCTCATCGAGCAGCCGATCCCAGCTCCGGCTGATCCACCGGACCAGCGTCGACAAACCAGTCCCGAGATCCTCGGCGATCTCACGCTGGCTCCTCCCGCTCGTTCGGACCAGCCGGACCGCCTCGTCCTCAAATTCCTTCGTGAACCGTCTCTGCTGCGTCATGGAGTTCCTCTTGCCTCATCAGGAACCCTCCACTTTTTCGAAGCAAGTCCAAACAGGTAAGGCAGCGCTTTCTTGGACGGGCTTAAGAGCGGAGGCCGCCCTCCTGCGCTGTCACGGCACCACCGCCAGCCCGCTCGCCAGGACTGTAAGAATGGCCAGCGTCAGCACAAAATTGAGGGCAACGAGCCATCTCAAAACGCGCAGGTCCCGGCGCAGGGCGTCAAACGGGCGCTTCTCAGTCATATGGCCTCCTTCAGCACACGGGAGAGGGCGGCCAGCTCAAGGGCCCTCCGCGAGGTAGCGCCGGGCTTCTGTCACGAGATGCCGATCCTTGGCGCTGGCCACCTGTCCGGTCGCGGAGAACGCCTTGAAAGCCGCTTCCACCTGCATCGCACTGCTGCGCAGTGTGGCGTCAATGCGACGCCCCTGGCCATTCCAGAACGCCTCCACCTGTGCTGGCGGCAGGCCCTTGAGCCGGCGGTGCGCGTCTAGGACAAGAGTTTGCAGTTTTTGGAAAGCGTCCAGCGCCTGCCGTAACTGCTCTTGGACAATAGCCTGATCGTCGACGGTCATGCGGTCTCCTGTAGCAGGCATGACAGCACATACAGGCTGACCCGTGCACCATGCTCCGCCGCCAGCGTCGCCTGAATAGTTCGCAGAGGAGCGCCGATGGCGCGCAACTCGCCGGCCCGGCGGATAGCCTCCTGTTGCTTCGGGACGGGCTCCAGGGTGCCCTCCTGCCCCATCCGGTAGCCATAGGGCACCTTGTCGCCGAGATAGCGCCCACACCCCTTCTGGCCTGCTTCACCTGCGCCACCCGCTCCCGGATGCGGTCGCGCTCCGCCTCCCATAATTTGCGGTAACCCTGGCTTGCCAGATATTATGAGCGGCCGTTCTTGTCACAGTTACTGGCCCAGCCCGGGTAGCTGTCTCTTTGCTTGATTATTCTCTTGATTGGCCGAGAGGCCGTAGAGGCGGGCCGCCTCACGCTCGTCCTTGGCCAGGCCGCCCCGGCCAGTTTCGTAGAAGGCAGCGAGATTGTACTGCGCCCAGGCATACCCCTGATCGGCGGCGAGGCGGTAGAGGCGGGCCGCCTCCCGCTCGTCCTTGGGCAGGCCACCCCGGCCATTCACGTAGAACCGAGCAAGATTGTACTGCGCGGCGGCATGTCCCTGGTCGGCGGCGAGGCGGTAGAGCCGCGCCGCCTCGTCGTCCTTGCCCTCCACCGTCGCCTGCTGGGCCATCTGGAAATTTACCGCCGCCTCGGGTGACTGGAAAGCGTCTGGCTTCGACGGAGCGGTAGTTCCGGCCAGTGAGGGAGCAGGGACGGGGTCCTTCCTGGCTGGTGACGCGGGGGCCCGAGTTGGGCGCCGCTTCCGATCAGGCACCGCCCGGTTGTGAAAGGCGGGAGTTCGGGTCAGATCGCCCTGCGCGGCGTTCGCCTTGTGCAGCACCGGCCGTGGCGCATTGGCGCCGAAGTTCTCCAACATCTGCTCATATGCGGCATCGCGCAGATCCGCGAAGGACAGCGTGGATGGCTTGCCCGGCACACCGGTGCCCAACACCTCGAGCACGGCCCCCGTGAACAGTGTCCGCGCGGCCTGCGGCGGGCCCATCGAGATCTCGCCAACCGGGCTGGAGCAGAGCAGCAGGGTGCCCCGCTTTGGCCCGTCGTCGCGGAGGTCCTTAGTCGCCGTGGCGGCGACTGCCTGGTCCAGCGACCCACCCTGCCCAATTGTTTGATCCCAGGATTTGATGGTGCACTCTTCTCCCGCGACTGGAAGGAGGCACTATGGGCCAGGTTCTTCATGGC
>NZ_VUKA01000027.1 GCF_008386565.1 Teichococcus oryzae
CTGAAGAACACCCCGGGTGACGGCCCCATCATGGTGCGCACCGGCTGGGAAGCGAATGGCGACTGGTTCTTCTGGAACGCCATCGGCAAGGAGGAAGCCTTCAAGGGCGCCTTCCGCCAGATGTCGAGCACCTTCAAGCAGGTGTCGGACCGCTTCAAGTTCGAGTGGAACATCAACCACGCCAATGGCGGCCTCGATCCCGCGAAGATCTATCCGGGCGACGAGTATGTCGATGTCATGGGCATGGATTTCTATTACAAGCCGGAATTCCAGGGCAACGACCCGGTCAAGGCCTTCGAGCGCATCCGCGACGAGAAGTACGGCCTGAGCTGGTTCGAGAATTTCGCCAAGGCGCATGGCAAGCCCACCGCCTATTCCGAGTGGGGCGTGAAGGGCAACAATGCGGGGCCGTTCGTGCAGCTCGCCAAGGAATGGTTCGAGCAGCACAACGTCGTGCTGCAGAGCTACTGGGATTCGAACGCGGCCTATCCCGGCAAGCTGTCCGACAATTCCGATCCGCGCACCGGCGCCGCCTTCAAGGAAGCCTTCAGGAACTGGGGCTCGGGCGAGATGGAATGGTCCGATTTCGGCGGCAAGGGTGGCTCTGCGCCGCCCAGCGCGCCCGCCATGCCGGACAAGCCGACGGAGAATGGCGGCGACGAAACCGCCGGCAAGCCGCCCGGTGCCGATGATCCGATCGCTCCGGCTCCTGCCCCCGCTCCGGCTCCGGCCCAGCCGAGCCAGCCTTCCACGCCGGCCGCGCCGGTGGCGGAAGGCGGCGCGGCCAAGGCCAGCGGCGCCTGGAGCAAGCAGTCCTGGGGCGGCACCAACTGGACCGGCACCGACGGCAATGACTGGCACCAGTCGGGCGGCAGCGGCAAGGACACCATGCGCGGCGGCAAGGGCGACGACACCTATGTCGTGATGCATGCCAATGACAAGGTGGTCGAGCTCGCGGGCGGTGGCACCGACACCGTGTCCACCTGGATCGGCAGCTACACCCTGCCCGACCATGTGGAGAACCTGACCTTCACCGGCACCGGCTGGTCGAACGGCACCGGCAACGCGCTGGCCAACATCATCATCGGCAATGACGGCAACAACACCCTGAACGGCAAGGGCGGCAACGACATCCTGACCGGCGGCAAGGGCCGCGACACCTTTGTCATCGCCCGCGGCGAAGGCAGCGACACCATCACCGACTTCAAGGCCGGACAGGACATCCTGCGCTTCGAGGATCTCGGCGGGATCAACAGCTTCAGCGCGCTGAAGGCGGCGGGCACGCAGTCGGGTGCCAACACCGTGTTCAAGCTCGGCAACGGCCAGGTGCTGACGCTGGAGAACGTCAAGCTGGCCAGCCTCGGCGCGGCCGACGTGTCGTTCAAGGCTGTTCTGGGTTCGCAGCCCGCCACCCCGGCCTCGCCGGCCGCGCCGGTGCTGCCGCCGGTGACGGAAGGCGGCGCGGCCAAGGCCAGCGGCGCCTGGAGCAAGCAGTCCTGGGGCGGCACCAACTGGACCGGCAGCGACGGCAATGACTGGCACCAGTCGGGCGGCAGCGGCAAGGACACCATGCGCGGCGGCAAGGGCGACGACACCTATGTCGTGACGCACGCCAATGACAAGGTGGTCGAGCTCGCGGGCGGCGGCACCGACACCGTGTCCACCTGGATCGGCAGCTACACCCTGCCCGAGCATGTTGAGAATCTGAGCTTCTTCGGCCATGGCTGGTCGAACGGCACCGGCAACGCGCTGGCCAACATCATCACCGGCAATGACGGCAACAACATCCTGAACGGCAGGGGCGGCAACGACATCCTGACCGGCGGCAAGGGCACCGACACCTTTGTCATCGCCAAGGGCGAGGGCCGCGACATCATCACCGACTTCGAGGGTGCGGGCCGCAGCGGCGGCGATGTGCTGAAGCTGCAGGGCTTCGGCGCCGGCGCCAGGTTGAGCCATGACGGCGACCTCTGGTCCATCCACGCCAATGATGGCAGCGTGACCCAGGTGGTCATCAGCAATGTCACCAACCTGATCGCGTCCGACTACATCTTCGCCTGACAAGATCCCGGCCGGCAGGCCGGGAAAGCCACCGCCACCGGGATGCCCGGCTTGCCCTGTCGGCAGGCCGGGCATCTCGGCTATTCTTGCTCCTGAAGGGCCGGCCGGAAGCGCTGACCCCCGGCCTCAGGAGGAAGACAGCCATGCCATCAGCCATCATCGAGGCGGCCCTGACGCGGTGCGCCGAGGCCCGTGCCATCCCGGTGATCCGCACCAGCACCGCCCACGCCGCCGAAACAGTGGTGGAATGGCTGAAGGAAGCCGGGCTGACCATCTTCGAGATCACCATGACCGTGCCGGACGCCCCGGCGCTGATCCGCGCCCTGGCCTCCGATCCCGATCTGCTCGTGGGCGCCGGCACCGTTCCCGACCGCGCGGCGGGGGAAGCCTGCCTGGAGGCGGGCGCCCGCTTCCTGGTGACGCCCTGGGTGGCGCCGGAACTGGCCGAACCCTGCCGGGCCGCCGAGGCCGCGCTGATGCTGGGCGCCGTCACGCCCACCGAGGTGCGTGTCGCCCGCGCCGCCGGCGCCGACGTGGTGAAAGTGTTCCCCGCCTCCTCCGTCGGCGGCCCAGGCCATGTGAAGGCGCTGCGCAGCGTCTTTCCGGGCGTGAGGTTCTGCCCCACTGGTGGCGTCGATCCATCCAACATGCAGGACTACCTGGCCGCTGGCGCCGCCTTTGTCGGCATGGGGGGCGCGCTGGTGGATGAGAAGCGCATCCTGGCCGGCGACAAGGCGGCCATCCAGGACGTGGCCTACCGCCTGCTGGGGCGCGCCGTCGCATGAGCGCCGAGCTGTTGTGCATGGGCGAGCCGATGCTGGAGCTGAACCGCCGGCATGAGACGCCCGAAGGGGCGCCGCTCTATCTGGAAGGCTTTGGCGGCGACACCTCCAACGCCGCCATCGCCGCGGCGCGGCAGGGCGCGCGGAGCGGCTACATCACGGCGCTGGGGGAAGACGGCCCGGGCGAGCAATTCATGGCGCTATGGCGGCGGGAAGGCGTGGATGCCACCCATGTCCACCGCGACAAGGGCGCCAGAACGGGCCTCTACCTCGTGACCCATGGCCCGGATGGGCATGAATTCCATTTCTACCGCGCGGGCTCGGCCGCCAGCCGCTACACGCCCGCCCTGCTGCCACGGGAAGCGATCGGCCGGGCGCGGATGTTCTACGCTTCGGGCATCAGCCTGGCGATCTCGGCGGATGCCGCCGATTCCGTGTTCGAGGCGATCCGCCTGGCGCGCGAGGCCGGGGTCACGGTGGCCTTCGACACCAATTACCGCGGCAGCCTGTGGCCGGTGCCGCGGGCGGCGGCGACCATCATGGCGGCCGTGGCGCAGACCGACATCGCGCTGCCCGGCCTGGACGACACCCGCACCCTGACCGGGCTGCGGGACCCGGATGCCATTCTCGATCATTACCTGCGGCTCGGCCCCAGGATCGTGGTGCTGAAGATGGGCGGGGAGGGCACCTATCTGGGCATGGCCGACCGGCGCGTCCTGATCCCGCCCTTTCCTTGCGAGCCGGTGGATGCCACGGGCGCGGGCGACACGTTCTGCGGCAGCTTCCTGGCTCGCCTCCTGGCCGGCGACGCGCCGGAGGACGCGGCGCGCTACGCTGCCTGCGCCGCCGCCCTGTCCACTGAAGGTTATGGCGCCGTGGCGCCGATCCCCTCCGCCGACCGGGTGCGCGAGGCGCTTGCGAAAGCGGGCTGAACGCCCCGCGGCCGGGAACCATCCATCCGCCCCGAAGGTTTGGATGGCGACGGGCCCGGGGCCGGACGCCGCCTCCATAGGCTGCGGGAAGCGTTGCCGCGAGGCTCCTTTTATCCGGCCTTCCGCTTCGCATTGGACAGAACGACAAGCAAAAATATAAATCAGTAAAATGCTGCGGGGAGGCAGTACACCGATGCGCGATTCGTTCCGGTTCGCAATGAAAACCTTCGTTCTCGTGCGATCGACTGGAATTATCCGAACGTGATAATGATTCTAACGGGAACGTTCGCAATTCTCAGAATACAGTTCCGGATAATTACACAAACTATCTACAAAATAAGATTTACTGATTGCTTTTCCAAAAACCACATTGTCCCGCTTCCGCTTGATCCGGGGTGAACAGGGCATGGGGATAGGTCAGAAGGCCGGCAAGCGCGGTGGCGTCATCCTGGGGCTGCGCAGCCATCTGCTGGGGCTGGTGGTGGTTGCCTTCCTGCCCGCCCTGGCGGTGGGCGGGCTCGCCTCATGGCAGGCGGTGACGGGGCATCTTGAAGCCTTCCAGGTCCAGCTGCGCGACACGGCGCGGGCACTCGCCACCGCGGCCGACCGGGAATTCGAGGCCCGCATCGCGGCACTGACCACCCTGGCGGAGTCGCCCCTGCTGGACGCGCCGCTGGCGGATCTGTCGGCCTTCCATCCGCACGCCCAGCGGGCCGCGGCGGCCCTCGGCACGCCGATCGTCATCATCGGGCCCGACAACCGGCAATTGCTGAACACCAGCCTGCCGCCGGGCACGCCCCTGCCGCTGACGCAGACGGCGGTTCCCTATTCCGGCGCGCTGCAATCCGGACGCCCAGCGGTCACCAACCTGCTCCAGGCGGCCAGCGACCAGGCCGCCATCGTGGCCGTGCTGGTGCCCATCCGCCGCGATGGCAGGACGCTGGCGACGCTTTCCACGCGCATCACGCCGGATCGGCTGCAACGGCTGCTGGAAGCGCAGAAATTCGAGAATGGCCGCTTCGCCGCCCTGGTGGACGGCAATGGCCGCATTGTCGGCCGCTCGCTGGCCGATCTGGTGCCGGGCACCCGGGCGGCCTCCTGGTACATGGCGGGGGTGGCGAGCAACACCGGCTGGATGAGCGGCCCCGGCGTCGATGGCCGCGGCGTGGTCACCGCGTTCAGCGCCCTGACCGCCGGCTCGGGCTGGACGGTGGCGGTGGCGGCGCCGTCGGAACTCTACCTCGCCAGCTGGGGCGTGCCGCTGGCGGCCATCCTGCTGGGCGGCGCGGTGGCTCTGGGCCTCGCTTCCCTGCTGGCCCTGGCCCTGGCCCACCGCATCCTCCGGCCTTTGCAGGTGCTGACCGACGCGGCCAATGCCGTGGCCGAGGGGCGGCAGCAGGCGCTGGCCCAGGCGGCCGACGCGGCGCAGCCGCCGGCCAGGGTCACCGAGTTCAAGGCGCTGCGCGACGCCCTTACCCGCGCGGCGCAGACCCTGGCCGGGCGCAACAGGGATCTGGCCGCCAGCGAGGCGCGGCTGCGCGCCATTGTCGAGACGGCCGTGGACGCCATCGTGGTGATCGACGAGAAGGGCACGGTGCATTCCTTCAACGGCGCCGCGGAAACCATCTTCCGCTATCCGGCGGAGGAGGTGATCGGCCGCAACGTGTCGGTGATCATGGGGGCCGGGGACGCGGCGCGGCATGACGGCCATCTGGCCCGCTTCATGGCCACGGGGGAGCGCAGGATCATCGGCATCGGCCGCGAGGTGGAGGGGCACCGGCGGGACGGCTCCGCCGTGCCGCTGGACCTGTCCATCGCTGAATGGCGCGACGGCGAAGGGCAGCGTTTCCTCACCGGCATCATGCGCGACATCTCCTCCAAGAAGGCGGAGGAGGAGCGGCGCCTGCTGCTGGCGCGGGAAGTGGATCACCGCGCCAAGAACCTTCTGGCGGTGGTGCAGTCAGTGATCAGGCTGACGCCCCGTGAAAGCGCCGAGGCCTTCGCGCAGTCGGTGGAAGCGCGCGTCATGGCCCTGGCCCGGGTGCAGTCGCTGCTGGCGGAGGAGAACTGGGCCGGCGCCGAGCTGCGGGCGGTGGCAGAGCGGGAACTGGCGCCCTACCGCCTCGGCAACAACGGCTCGGCCGTGCAGATCAGGGCGGAAGGGCCGGTGGTGATGTTGCCGGCCGAGGCCGTGCAGCCCGTCGCCATGATCCTGCACGAGCTGATTGCCAACGCCGCCAAGCATGGCGCGCTGCGCGAGGTGGGCGGGCAGGTGGAGTTGCGCTGGCGGGTGGAGCCTGCACCCGCCGCACGGGGCGACGACATGCTGTGCCTGGAATGGACCGAGCGGGGCGAGCATTTCCGCGACGTGGCGCCGCGGCGGCGGGGCTTCGGCACCCGGCTGATCAACGCCACGGTTCAGCACCAGCTCGGTGGTACGCTGACCCAGCGCTGGGAAACGGGCGCCATGCGCTGCGAACTGCGCCTGCGGCTGCGCCCGGCCCGGAAGAAGGAGGAGGTTCTGTTCGGCGCTGCCTGAGGCGCCGGGGAGGGGCCAGGCCCGCCGCCCGGCGTGGAAACCCCCCTTCGCGGCCGCGTGTTTCAGCCCGGCGGCCCCCTTGCATCCGACATGGTGGCGGCCGCGCCACGAACCCACGCAAGGAAGTCCGTCATGAAAGCGCTCGCCTGGCACGGCACGAACGACATCCGCTGCGACAACGTCACCGATCCAGGCATCGAGGATGCGCGTGACGTCATCATCAAGGTCACCTCCTGCGCCATCTGCGGCTCCGACCTGCACCTCATGGACGGGCACATGCCGGCCATGAAGTCCGGCGACGTGCTCGGCCATGAGTTCATGGGGGAGGTGGTGGAAACGGGCTCCCCGAACCACAGGCTGAAGAAGGGCGACCGCATCCTGGTGCCCTTCAACATCAATTGCGGCTCATGCTCGCAATGCCTTCGCGGCAACTGGGCGTGCTGCCTCCGCTCCAACCGCAACGCCGCGGAAGCGGAAACCATGTTCGGATATCCCTCGGCCGGGATGTTTGGATATTCCCACCTCACCGGCGGCTACTGGGGCGGGCAGGCGGAATATGTGCGCGTGCCGATGGCCGATGTGGCGCCGATGAAGGTGCCCGAGGGCATGACCGACGAGCAGGCCCTGTTCCTGACCGACATCCTGCCCACGGGCTGGCAGGCCGCCCTGTATTGCGACCTGAAGGGCGGCGAGACCGTCGCCATCTGGGGCGCCGGCCCGGTCGGGCTGTTCGCCATCAAATCCGCCCAGATCATGGGCGCCGAGCGCATCATCGTCATTGAAACGGTGCCGGAGCGCATTGCCCTGGCCCGCCAGGCGGGTGCCACGCATGTCATCGACCTGAAGCAGGAAGAAGTGCTGGAGCGCATCAAGGAGATCACCCATGGGGAGGGGCCGGATGCGGTGATCGACTGCGTCGGCATGGAGGCCATCGGCGGCCATGGCGTGCTGGGCGTGCTGAGCAAGGTCCAGGAAACGCTCACCTCCACCCAGCGGCCTTACGCGCTCAACCAGGCGCTGCAGGCGGTGCGCGGCGGCGGCATTGTTTCCGTGCCCGGCGTTTATGGCGGCCCGGTGCCGGTGCATATGGGGGCGGTGGTGCAGAAGGGCCTGACCATCCGCAGCGGCCAGACCCATGTGAAGCGCTATCTCGAGGAGCTGGCGGGCCTGATCCAGCAGGGCCGCATCGACCCCACCTTCCTGATCACGCATCGCAGCACCTCGCTGGAGGAAGGGCCGGAACTCTACAAGACCTTCCGCGACAAGAAGGATGGCTGCGTCAAGGTCGTGTTCCACCTGAACTGAAGGGGCCGGAAGCTCCCCCACCGGGGCCGGGCGCCAGTGCGCCCGGCCGTGTTCCGCGCCAGGCGCCGGCATGGCGCGAACGGATCAGCCCCCCAATGCGGCACGATGCCGGCTTTTTCGGGGGCGCCTCCTGTCGGCAACCCGGTTCCCCAGCAATGGAATCAGGCGGATGAACGGCGCCGGGGCCTTTCCCGTGTCAGGTGCCGGTGCTGTTCATGACCGCCCAAAGAACAAATGTTCCGCGTTTCCAGTTCCGGCGGCCAAGGATGACGGATCGGAAGATCAAAGCCGGCGTCATCCTTCGGAAAGGCACGGCCCTGAAAGTCAAGATATTCCGAAATCGAAACTAAATGGTCTGGCGTTCAAGTCCATGCGAGGAAAGTTACGATAAGACGATAAAACCGTCCTGTGCGCCGACCAGATAGGACTGGCGGCGACTTGCCATGCACAGGAGATCGCAATGGAAATCTCACGGATTCAAGCACATCGGGACCAGGGCCTGCTGACGCTGCAGCAGGATCCCCGTTTGCAGATGGCGCTGCGGCTGCCCCGCGTCCTGCAGCCCTTCCTCACCTGGCTGACCGCCAAGCCGGGGCCGGAGGAAGATCCACGCGACATTCCGGCCCGGCGCTATGTGATCGGCGGCATCGCCAGCATGGCGCTCGGCTGCGCGCTGAGCGCCCTGGCCCTGATGGTGACCATGCCCTGGATGCTTTCGGCGCTGCTGCTTTTCATTGGCCTGACGGCCACCAGCTCGGGCCTTGGCTTGTACCAGGTGGTGATCTTTCACCATTGCTCGCACGGCACGGTGTTCCGCTCCCGCGAGCGGAACCGGCAGGTCGGCCGGATGGTGTCCGCCTTCCTGATGTTTACCCGCTTCGAGAACTACCAGCACGACCACATGCTGCACCATTCCGCCAACAAGCTGCTGACCGAGGAAGACGAGTTCACCGGCTTCGTGTTCGGCGTCTGCCGGCTGGAGCCCGGCGTGCCGAAGCGGGAGCTGTGGCGCCGCATCCTGCTGAACCTGGTGTCGCCGGCCTTTCACGCCCGGTTCCTGATGCGCCGCATCAAGGCGTCGATGTTCAGCGGCGACCGGCGGCATGACTGGATGGCGCGCGCCGGCCTCGCGGCGCCGCTGGCGCTGGCCGCGCTGACCGGCGCCTGGCTGCCGGTGCTGGTGGCCTGGTTCCTGCCGCTCACCGTGCTGCTGCAGGTCGCGACCGTGTTCCGCATCCTGTGCGAGCACCGCTTCCCCGATGTCGAGATCATCCGGGCGCGCGGCAAGGCCTTCGTGTGCGCCTCCACCACCGGGGTGTTCCCCGGCGCCATGCCGCCGGCCCGCTCGGCGCGCAGCCTCGGCGGCGTGCTGGCCTGGGCGGGGTGGTGGGCCACCATGCTGACCGGCGCGCTGTTCGCCCGCGTCTTTGTGCTGGTCGGCGACGCGCCCTGCCATGACTTCCACCACCGCCGCCCGGCGACCCGCAAATGGACGGATTACGCCCGCGCCCGGCAGAAGGACCAGGATGCGGGCTCGCCCGGCTTCCCGGTGAATTATTCCGAGAACTGGGGCCTGATCCGCGCCGTGGATGCCAATCTGGCCACGCTGGCCGCCACCCCGCCCGGAGTGGTGGCGTGACGGCGGGGGAGGGGAGGGGCGTTCACTCCTCCGCTCCGGCCTTTTCGCCGGACAGGCCGCGCTCCGCATCCCCAAGCGCGCGGCCGCCCGGCGGGCTGGCGCCGCGATGCACCGCCTCGGCCGGCAGCAGCACCGCCACGGTGGTGCCGACACCGAATTCGCTTTGCACCGAGAAGCTGCCGCCATGCGCCTGGACCAGCCCGCGCGTGATCGGCAGGCCGAGGCCGGTGCCGGAAGCGGAGCGGCTGAAGGGGTTCTCGATCTGCTCGAAGGGTTCCAGGGCGCGCGGGATGTCTTCCGGCCGCATGCCGATGCCGTTGTCGCGCACCTCAAGGCGCAGGCCGCCCTCCTGCGGCAGCAGCAGATGCACGGCGACCACCCCGCCCGTTCCGGTGAAGCGGATGGCGTTGCTCAACAGATTGTCGAGGATCTGCCGGAAGCGGGTGCGGTCCACCCGGATCCACAGCTTCTGCGCCGGCAGCTCGGTGGCCAGCCGCACCCCCCGCTCGGCCGCGGCGGCGCTGGCGGCGCCGAGGCTGGCGGCGATCAGCTCCCCCACATCGGTCCAGCGCAGCGTCAGCGGGGTGCGGCCGCGGGCCAGGGCGGAATAATCCAGGATCTCGTTGATCAGCGCCAGCAGATGGGTGGCCGAGTTGAACACATGGGTGTTGAACTCGCCGATCTGCTCCGGCGTCAGCGCGTAGCGCGATCCGGTCGCCATCATCTCGGAAAAGCCGATGATCGCGTTGAGCGGCGTGCGCAGCTCATGCGTCAGCGTGGCCAGGAACCGGGTGCGGGTGGAGCTGGCTTCCTCCGCCATGATCCGCGCTTCGCGCATCTCCACCTCGGCGCGCTTGCGCAGGGCGATGTCGATGTAAACCGAGAGCGCGCCTTCCACGATCTCCTGGTCGGCCTCCTCGAAGGGGCGGCTGACATTGCTTTCGGACTGGTTGCCGAGGATCAGCGCGATGCCGGTGGTCTCGTCATAGGCCCAGAGGATGTAGGGCACCCGCAGGATGGCGGTGAGCTGGTAGGCCGGCGGCTCGATCCGGGAGCGGGAGGTGGTGAAGAAGAAGGCCGGCACCACGGGCAGCAGCACCGGCCCCGGCACCGGGCCGGGCAGGCCGACGGAATGGCTGACGGAGAACTGGCCGCTGCCGCGCGGATGCTCCTGCAACAGGGCGGCGCGGTCGCACAGCGTGTTCTCCAGCACCGTGGCCAGCATGGGCTGGCCCAATTCCTCCGGCTGGTCGCTGTGGTCGATCAGCCGGTACGCCTCGCGGATCAGCTTGGCCACGGTGCGGGAGCGCCGGGCCTCGCGGAAGGCCTGGCTCTGCTCCTCCTGAAGCCGCAGCAGGCCCGCGCCGAGCGTGTTGCATTCGCGCCGGTAATAGGCGAGCTCGCGCTCCATCTGGCCGTCGCTGTTGCCGCCGGGCATGGGGAAGCGGTGGTTCATCGGTCCTGCCGCCGCAGCACGGCCAGCACGCCGGTCCAGTCGAGCGGCAGCGAGTAGCCCTGGAAGGGGGCGACCTCCACGCCGGAATAGAAGCCCGCGAAGGGCACCGAATCGGTGAGCCCGTTCAGCACGACCTCGGCCTCCTCCGTCAATGCGCCGCTGCGCGCGCTGGCCCGGCCGGCGCAGTCTATATACAGCGCCAGCAGGTTGTCCCGGCCCTGCATCATGCGGTTCATCGCGGCGACGCCGTTGCGCGCCGAATCCAGCATCAGCGCGTTGTCGCGGGCCATGATCTGCACCTTGGCGCCGGGAAAGAAATCCGGCTCGAACAGCGTCACCGAGCCGGTGTCCGGGCTGGCGCGCAGGATCAGCCGGTTGACGTAGCAATTCTCGTCATAGGGGGCGAAGGGATCGCCCTGCTTCTGCCCCAGCGTGGCCAGCAGGGAAAGCTCCTGCCCCTGCGCCTCGCCCAGGCGCAGCCCGAGCATCCGCTCGATCACGCCGAGGGCGGGCTGGCCGTCCAGTTCATACACCTCGGCCCCGTCGATGCGGGTGATCTCCATGAAGGTGCTGATCGGGCGGCAGCCATGCAGGATGGCGGTTTCCACCGCGATCCCCGGGGGAAACACCAGCGCCACGGCCGTGTGGCGGCGCAGCGCGGCGCCGTCGAACACCCAGCTGTCGGACAGGTTCATGTCGGTCAGCAGGCCGCCGCCGAACAAGGTGACGGAGCGGCTGCCCAGGCCGCGATGGAACCCCTCGGCGATGTGGCTCGCGGGATGCAGCCGCAGCGGCATGCGGCTGGCCACGCTGTCGAACAACAGGAGCACGGCGGCGCCCTCCGACGCCACGGCGGCCACCTGCGCGCCGAGCGCGGCGCCGGCGGAGATTTCGCCGGACAGCATGTCCTGAACCAGGGCGGTGGGCGTCACGTCACCGCTGAAGCCGATCAGCACCAGTTCCAGGCCGCTATAGCCGAAGCCGCGCCGGGCGATCCCGCCGGCGGCGGCGCCGCCCACCACCGGCACCTCGCCAAGTTCCCGGCGCAGCGTGGACAGCACCGTGTCGGGATCGAGCTTGCCGCCGCAAAAGGCGAGCACCAGGCTCGGCCGGTGGTCCAGCAATGGCCGGATACCGTCCAATACCGCTTGGCGCGCATCACTATGCCGGGAATAACCAATCTGGATCACGGCCAATGCGGTAAGGCAAAGCATGGGCCAAGGCAAACGAAGGCCCGCACCAAGGCTGTCGCGTTGGCGTGATTACTTTCACGTCTCCGTGTGCCAGGGGTGCGACTGCTCCCCTGGCCATGGGCTGACCCGTCCTGGCCCTCCGGCCATCGCTTCGCCTTGTGCTGGCGGAACGGACCTGGCCGGCGGTTCAGTTCGTGGAAAACAGCGGGGCAAGGTTTCCTCGCACCCGTTCCAGCACGGGCTGGTCGGCCGCGCCCGGCTCGAAGCGCGCGCCGGTGATGGTTTCAAAGGCGCGGATGTAGACGGCGGCGGTTTCCAGGATCAGCTCCTCCGGGATCTCGGGGATCGGGTCCTTGTAGGGGTCGCAGCGCGCGGCCACCCAGTTGCGCACGAAATCCTTGTCGAAGCTTTCCGGCTTTTCCCCGGCGGCGATCCGCTTCTCGTAGCTGTCGGCGAGCCAGTAGCGGCTGCTGTCGGGGGTGTGGATCTCATCGGCCAGCACGATGCGGCCATCGGGATCGGTGCCGAACTCGTATTTGGTGTCGGCCAGGATCAGGCCGCGCGCGGCCGCCATGGCCTGCCCGCGCGCGAACAGGGCCAGGGCGTATTCGCTGAGCTGCGCCCATTGCGCCTCGGTCAGCAGGCCCTGGTCCAGGATCTGCTGCGGCGACAGCGGCTCGTCATGGCCGCCATCGAAGGCCTTGCTGGTCGGCGTGATCACCGGGCTGGGCAGGCGCTGGTTGTCGCGCAGCCCGTCCGGCAGCGTCAGCCCGTACATCTCGCGCCGTCCCGCCTTGTACAGCGTCAGGAGGGAGGTGCCGGTGGTGCCGGCAAGATAGCCGCGCACCACCACCTCCACCGGCAGGATGTCCAGCCGCTGGCCGATCACCACATTCGGGTCGGGATATTCGAGGGCGTGGCTGGGGCAGATGTCGCGCGTCGCCTCGAACCAGAAGCGCGCCGTCTGGGTCAGCACCTGGCCCTTGAACGGCACGGCGCACAGGATGCGGTCAAAGGCGCTGAGCCGGTCGGTGGCGATGATGACGCGACGGCCATCGGGCAGGTCGTAATTGTCCCGGACCTTGCCGCTGTAGTGCTTGGGCAGCTCCGGGATGGTGGCATCGCGGAGGATCTGGTGCGCATGCGCGCGAAGAATGGCCGGGTCCATGGTTTCTCGATCCCAGTGCCGCGACGCCAGGCCGCGGAGGCGCAGAAGGGCGGGTGGTGCGAATTGGCGCCAGGACCGAGGGCCCCCGGCGCCGGGGCACCACTAGCCCATCGGCGCGGCGATGTCAGGGCGGCGCCAACCCGAACGGAGCTCGGGCATTGTCCCTGACAGCGTCCCGGCCGTGGCGCCGCCGCGGCGGGACCGGATCATCAACAAGGGGAACACACCATGAAGGCTCAGGGCAGCGCCGTCTGGCAGGGCGGCATCAAGGACGGCAAGGGCGCCATCTCCACCAGGAGCGGGGCGCTGAAGGACCAACCCTATGGCTTTTCCTCCCGCTTCGAGGGCAAGCCCGGCACCAATCCGGAGGAGCTGATCGGCGCCGCCCATGCCGGCTGCTTCACCATGGCATTGTCGCTGATCCTGGGGGAAGCCGGGCTCACCGCCAGCCAGATGAACACCACGGCCGATGTCACGCTGGAAAAGCAGGCGGAAGGCTTCGCCATCACCGCCGTGCACCTGACGCTGCGCGCCACGATCCCCGGCGCCGATGACGCGAAGTTCCAGGAACTGGCCAACAAGGCCAAGGCCGGCTGCCCGGTCTCCAAGCTGCTGAAGGCCGAGATCACCCTGGACGCCAAGCTGGAAGGCTGAGGCGCATCCCGCCCTTGCGGTCAGCGGCCGCGAGGGTCCAGCCTGGGGGCAGGTAGGGAGGCGGCTCATGCTGATTCGCGACTTCCTCAACATCCTGCTCGACGACACGCTGGAGGAGGCGCGGCTGCGCCACGCCGCCGGCACCGTGTCCGCCCTGGGCTTCGCTGGGGCCGAGCTGGCGGTGGCGGAATGCCGCGCCGCCATGACCGGGAACCGCATGGGCGCCCGGCTGAAGCGGCTGCTGGCGGAAGCGCGCGCCGATTCCACGCGCGCCGCCGGCCAGCCGGATGAGCCCTTCTGGTTCGCGCGGGAACTGCATGTGGAATGGATCGCCGAGGTGGTGAGCGTGGTGCTGCTCACCGCGCGGGCCGAGGCGATCATCCCGCCTTCGCGACGGGCGGCGCTGGAAGCGGCGCGGCTGATCGGGCTGCATGAGAACGGTTGAGAGGCAGGCCTGATGTTTCATCCGGAAGGATGAGGCCTGCCCGCCGCGCCATGGCCGATGCGCCGGAGAAGGCAGTCTGGTGCATGGCAGTTATTGACGCGGCGCATGGCGCTCCCGCACCCTTCTGTTTCTGCTTTCCAGGAAGGCTCGGCACCATGATGAAATCAGGCTTTCTCGCCGTCACGGCGCTGCTGGCGGCGTTGTTCGCCGGCCAGCGCGCCGCGGAGGCGGGGCCGACGCTGGACGCCGTCAAGGCGCGTGGCCAGCTGGTCTGCGGCATCCACACCGGCATCGCGGGCTTCGCCCTGCCGGATGCGCGGGGCACGTGGCAGGGGATGGATGTGGATCTGTGCCGCGGCCTGGCCGTGGCGCTGTTCAACGATCCCAACAAGGTGCGCTTCCAGCCGCTTTCCTCCTCGACCCGCTTCACCGCGCTCGGCTCGGGGGAGGTGGATGTGCTGTTCCGCACCTCCACCCACACCATGCTGCGGGACGTGACGCTCGGGCTGCGCGCCGTCACGCCCTATTTCTATGACGGGCACGGCTTCATGGTGCGGGCCAATTCCGGCATCAGCAAGGCCGCCGAGATGGCCGGCGCCACCATCTGCCTGATCCAGGGCACCACCAACGAGCAGGTGACGGCGGATTTCTTCCGCAGCAACAACCTGCAATTCACGCCCGTGCTGTTCGAGCGCACCGACCAGGCCGCCGGCGCCCTGCAGAACAACCGTTGCGACAGTTTCGGCACCGATGCCTCGCAGCTGGCGGCGACCCGCGCCTCCATGCCCAGCCCGTCCGACTGGACCATCCTGTCCGAGCGCTTCTCGAAGGAGCCCTATGGCCCCTATGTGCGGCGCGGCGACGATGAATGGTTCGACCTGGTGCGCTGGTACGTGAACGCGCTGATGGAAGCGGAGGAGCAGGGCATCACCTCGGCCAATGTGGACGAGATGAAGGAAAAGGCGACCAATCCCAACACCCGCCGCCTGCTGGGCGTGACGCCGGAGCTGGGGCAGGCGCTGAAGCTCGACCCGGCCTGGGCCGCCAACGCGATCAAGAAGATGGGCAACTACGCCGAGATCTATGACCGCACCATGGGCCCGGCCACGCCGGTCGGCCTGGCGCGCGGGCCCAACGAGCTGTGGACCAAGGGTGGGCTGCTTTACCCGCTGCCGATGCGCTAGGCACCTGGCGAAGCCCTGGCCGGGTGGTTCCCGCCCGGCCGGGTTCTGTTTTAAGGGAGGGCCATGGACACCGCCCTGCCTCTCCCCGCGCCCGCGCTGACCGCCGGCCGGCCACCGGAAACCCCGGCAGGCCTGCTGGACCGGCTCGCCGCCCTCGGCATCGCCGCCCGCACCACCGAACACCCGCCGCAGCACACCGTCGCGGGGGGCGAGGCGCTCCGAGCCAGCCTGCCCGGCGCCCATTCCAAGAACCTGTTCCTGAAGCTGCGCCGCCCCGACCCGGCACCTTATTTGCTGCTGGTGCTGGAGCAGGACCGGCAGGTTTCCGTGAACGCGCTGTGCCGGCTGCTCGGCGCCGGGCGCGGCCAGTTCGCGGCGCCGGAGGAATTGTTCGCCGAGTTGGGCGTGTGGCCGGGCTCCGTCACGCCCTTCGGGCTGGTCAATGCCTTGCCGGGGCGGGTTCGGGTGGCCATTGACCGGGCGCTGCTGGAGGGGGTGGAGCTGGTGTATTTCCACCCTCTGGCCAACACCGCCACCACCGGCCTGGCGCCCGAGGATCTGCTGCGCTTCCTGCGCGAGCTGGGCCATGCGGTGGAAATCTTCGACCCCGAAGCGGCCGGGTGACCGGCCCGGGCGGTTCCCGCCTTGCACCCCGGGCTTTCCCGCGCATCTATGCGGGAAGGAATTCTGAACCGGTGCTATCCCATGGACACGATTTTCGACCCGAACCGCCCGCAGCCTGCCGCTCCCGCGGGCGATGCCGCCATCATCAAGGACAGCGACTCCAAATCCTTCATGAAGGATGTGGTGGAGGCCAGCCGTCAGGTCCCCGTTCTCGTTGATTTCTGGGCGACCTGGTGCGGCCCCTGCAAGCAGCTGACCCCGGCGCTGGAAAAGGTCGTCACCGCCGCGCAGGGCCGGGTGCGGCTGGTCAAGATCGACATCGACCAGAACCGCGCCCTGGTGCAGCAATTGTCGCAGATGGGCCTGCCGCTGCAATCCGTGCCCACGGTGGTCGCCTTCTGGCAGGGCCAGATCGCCGACCTGTTCCAGGGCGCGCTGCCGGAATCCGAACTGAAGAAGTTCATCGAGAACCTGCTGAAGCTGGCCGGTGGCCAGATGCCCTCCGCTGATCTGCTGGGTGAGGCCAAGGCCGCCATCGAGGCGGGGGACCACCAGGGGGCGCTGGAGCTTTACGCCGCCCTGGCGCAGCAGGAGCCGGAGAATGCCGAGGCGATGGCCGGGCTGGCCCGCTGCCTGATGGCGCTGGGCGAGGAGGAGCAGGCGCTGGCGGTGCTCGACAGCGTGCCGGAGAAGATCCGCGCCCATGCCGAGATCACCTCCGTCCGCTCGGCGCTGGAGCTGGCCGCCGAGGGTCGCAAGGCGCGCGAGCGCACCGCCGAGTTCGAGCGGCGCCTGGCCGCCGACCCGGACGACCATCAGGCGCGCATCGACCTGGCGGTGGCGCTGAACGCGGCCGAGCAGCGGAACGAGGCCGCTGCGGCGCTGCTGGAGGCCATCAGGCGCGACCGTGCCTGGAACGAGGAAGCCGCCCGCAAGCAGCTGCTGAAGTTCTTCGAGGCCTGGGGCCCGATGGACCCGGCCACCGTGAAGGCGCGGCGCGGCCTGTCCACCCTGTTGTTCCGTTGAAGCCGTGCGGGGCCGGGCATGGATCCCTTCCGTTCCCGGCCTGAGGCGCTGCCGGCCGTGATCCCCATCTTTCCCTTGCAGGGGGGCTTGCTGCTGCCGGGGGCGCGGCTGCCGCTCAATATCTTCGAGCCGCGCTTCCTGGCCATGGTGGAGGAGGCGCTGGGGCAGGGCAGGCTGATCGGCATGGTGCTGCCCGATCCGGCCTATCCGCGGGTGGAGGGGCGCTCCACCCCCTATCGCACAGGCTGCCTGGGCCGCATCGCCTCCTTCGCGGAAACCGAGGATGGCCGCTACCTGATCACGCTGCGCGGCCTCAACCGCTTCGACCTGCTGGAGGAACTGCCGGAAACGCCGCGCGGCGTGCGGCGGGTCAAGGCCGATTACGCCCCCTACCATGCCGATCTGGAGGATGCGCCGGCGGGGGAGGTGGTGGACCGCGAAGCCCTGCTGGCGGCGCTTCGCTCTTATTTCCGCGCGCTCAACATCGAGGCGGACTGGGAAGCGATCCGCAACACCGACGCGGCGAAGCTGGTGACCTCGCTTTGCATGATGTGCCCCTTTGGCGATGCCGAGAAGCAGGCGCTGCTGACCGCCCCCGACCACGCGGCGCGGGCCGGGCTGCTGATTTCGCTGCTGCGCATCGAGAGCGCCGGGCCGGTTGCCGGAAAGGCGCCAAGCTAGAGCGGGTCCCGATCGGGCGGGATCGCCTGATCGGGTGAAGATGCTCGACAGCACAAAGAGCCAGAGCATTCGAAGTGAGCCAGTGCGAACGGAAAATTCTCTAGAACAGGCCTCCGCCGGCATCGTCCGGCTGCGGCAAGCCCCCCCTCTGGACGCCTCGCCGGACGCCCTGGGGCTTCGCCCTTTGTTGACGGGCGGCGTGTGACGGCGCAGGAATCGCGACGATGACGAACCCCACCGACACCGCCCCTCCATCCGCCGCGCCCGCCGGCGGTTCCGTTGATCCCCGGCTGCTGGAGATCCTGGTCTGCCCGGTGACCAAGGGCCCGCTGCGTTACGACCGCGAGCGTGGCGAGCTGATCAGCGACAAGGCCGGGCTGGCCTATCCGATCCGCGACGGCATCCCCATCATGCTGCCCGATGAGGCCCGCCGTCTCGACGGCTGAGCAGATGGCGCCCGTTCCGGATCTGGCCATCATCGGTGGCGGCTTCGCCGGCACCAGTCTTGCCTTGCAGGCCCGCCTGGCGCGGCCGGATTGGCGGGTGCTCCTGTTCGAGCCCGCCGAGCCCGGGCCGGGCCTGGCTTATTCCACCCTGGAGCCTGGCCATCTGCTCAACGTGCCGGCGGCGGGGATGAGCCTGTTTCCCGACCGGCCGGCGCATTTCGCCGAATGGCTCGCCGCCCGGCCCGACGCGCCACGGGCGGCGCCGGGGGAGCCGGTTTTCGCCCCCCGCCGCCTTTATGGCCGCTACCTGTCCGAACAGTTCCGCGCCGCGGAGGGCCCGATGCTGCGGCATGTGGCGCTGCCGGTTTCGCGCCTGGAGCGCACGGGCGGAGGCTTCGTCCTGCGGGCCGGCGAGGAAACCTGGCGCGCCGGCCGGGTCGCCCTGGCGGTTGGCGGCTTCGCAGCGCCGGGCGGTGCCCCGCCGCCGATGTTCAGCAATCCTTGGGACCCTGCTGCGCTGCGGGGGATCGATCCGGACGCGCCGGTGCTGCTGCTCGGGCTGGGGCTGACGGCAGTGGACATGCTGGTGTCGCTGCGCGAGGGCGGGCATCGCGGTCCGGTTCTGGGCCTGTCGCGGCATGGCTGGCTGCCATTGCCGCACCTGCCCAGGGCCGCCCCGCCGGTTGCCGTGGAACTGCCGCAAGGATGCGGTCCGCTGGAGGCCCTGCGCCGGATCCGGCAGGCGCAGCGCGAGGCGGCGGGCCAGGGCCAGCCCTGGCAGGCGGTGATGGACGGGGTGCGGCCGCAGGTGCAGCGGCTGTGGCAGGATTGGGACCTCGCGGCGCGGCGCCGTTTCCTGCGGCACGGGCGCAGCGCGTGGAACCTGCACCGGCACCGCGTCGCCCCCTCCATCGGCGCCTTCCTGGCCAAGCAGCGGGCGACGGGCGGGCTGGAGGTCGTGGCCGGCCGGCTGCTTTCCTGGCGGACCGCCGCTTCGGGGGCCGAGGTGGTGATCGGCCGCCGTGGCGGCGGCGAGTTGCGGCGGGAGGTCGGCCGGATCATCCAGTGCATCGGCCCGGATGGCGCATCGGCATGGCGGCAAGGCGCCCCGGTCGCCGGTCTTATGGAACGCGGCGTGGTGGAGGTGGAGCCGCTGGGGCTCGGGCTGCGGGTCGCGCCCTCGGGCCAGATCGCCGATGCCGCCGGCTCCGTTGTTCCCGGCTTGGCGGCGATCGGCCCGCTCACGCGCGGCATGTTGTGGGAAATCACCGCGGTGCCGGAGATCCGCGCCCAGGCGGCGGCGGCGCTTGCCGGACCTTTGGCTGAGCCGATTGATCCGGACGAGGAATGGTGAAGATTTTTGTTTGACGGTGGTTGGGGTGGTGGGTATAAGCCCGCTCACGCCGCTGGTGAGGCTGA
>NZ_VUKA01000028.1 GCF_008386565.1 Teichococcus oryzae
CAAAGCAGCCCGGAAGGGCTGCTCGTGAAGCCTGGAAGCTCTCCCTTCGAGCGGACCGGTTTCGGGGCTACGGCCAGTCTAGGGTCATCTCTCACTCCACGTGGGCCGAGTTCACGGGGGAAGGTCACCGGTGCAGAGCTTCCAGGCGATGACGTAGCGCGAGAAGTCGTCGAGCACGGTGGAGAGATAGAACCAGCCCCAGCCGGTTTCTTTCAGGTAGGTGAAGTCGGTCTGCCAGAGTTGGTTGGGCGCCGTGGTCTTGCTATGGAACTCGTCCGCCGCCTTGACCACGATGAAGGCCGGGCTGGTGATCAGGTCGTGCGCTTTGAGCAGGCGGTAGACCGAGGCTTCCGAGACAAAGTAGCGCTCGCGCTCGGTGAAGCGCACGGCGCGGCGATAGCTCGGGTTCAGCCAGCGCCAGATCGACGATCTTCTCGCGTGTCGGATCCGGGATGCGATTCCACACCCGATCGGACCGTGGTGACCGGTCGGCCAAGGCTTCCGGGCCGCCGCTCTGGAAGCGGTCGTACCAGCGATAGAAGGTAGCTGGCGGCACGCCCAACTGGCGCAGCGTGCGCCGCACCGGCAAGTGCGACTGCTCGACCAGACGGATGATCTCCAGCTTCTCGTGGGCCGGATACCTCATATGCGGTCGTCCCCAGCCGCGATCATGCTTTTTTTCAGCAAACGCAGCTCGAGTGCCTGTTCGGCCACGACCTCTTTCAGTGTGCGGGCTTCCTGGCGGAGCTCCTTGACCTCGTCGGCGGTGGCGGCACGGGCCGTATCGCCCGCCAGGCGGCGCTTGCCGGCTTCAAGGAATTCCTTCGACCAGGCGTAGTACAGGCTCTCGGCGATGGCTTCGCGGCGGCACAAGGCGGCGATGCTCTCCTCGCCGCGCAGGCCTTCCAGCACAATGCGGATCTTGTCCTCGGCCGAATGGTGCTTGCGGGTCGCGCGGCGGATGTCTCGCACCACCTTCTCTGTGGGCGGCTTGGTAGCGGGGGCGGAGGATTTCTGGCTCATCTGCACTCTCCTGGGGATTACGATGAGCCAGAAATCCTTCGATCCTCAACTCCGCTTATCTGTCTCAAGGGTGCTGACGCCGGACACCGGACCAGAGGACATCGCCTGCGCACGCCTCATTGCTGAGGACGCCAAGAAGGTCTCACAACCGGACAGCTAGTTGGCTCTGTCGTACGGGCGCAGCCATAAGAAACCTCGCTCATAGCGCATCCGTCGCAGTATGGCGGCCAAGCGTACTACTATGCTTTGGGACTAAATATTTTCGACGCAATCACAGGCCGAGAAGCCTCGGCAAACCGCCCGTAAAAATGCCCGCAACCAATGGGGCCGCAGTGGCAAATGCATAGCCGAGAATTTCTGGCGTTGTCTTCGTTATACCGTTTTTAGCCAGCAACTTATCAATTTGCTCCCGGTCCATTCCCTCTTGAGATCTGGCGTAACACTCTGCGGCTCCGATAATTGCATTGAAACTCCCATAGAAAATAACGGAAAGGGCGGCCGAGAAGGTCACGCCGTAGATAGCCACGATCCCATCCGTTAGAGCTTGGTAGGAGTCCCGCCCTAGAGCGATCAAAGGGTCTGCCCAGTCAAAATACAGCGAGATATTTGTTACCCCGGTTACAAGGATCAATGTGCCCACTGTAGCGAAGCTTCGAAGGCTTGCCATGTCACGGCCCAGCTCTGCAACAGCTTGGCTAACCGGTAAATTATGTTCAGATTTAGCATCCCTTCCGTTCCATGCCATACCAGTTCGAGCAAAGAACGAAGCGAGCATGCAGCCTAAGGCAAATGAAGCACTTCCAACAGCGATAAGAAAATATGCGGCATTGACGCTAATTGTAACATACTCTGGTGCTACCTGAAGGAGCGTCTTGTTCAGAACACCGTGGGCAAGATCTTCATAAAGATGCTCACCCGAGTAAAACCAGAAACCCAATATGACAGCGACTGCTGCCCATCCCATGCTGGGGATGATGGCTGCGGCTCTACTAATGCGCCAGCACCTGCAAACGACCGTCCCGAACATGTATACAGCCGCACTCGAGAAAGCAAACAGTAAAAGACTTACGCCGAAGTACAGTGCTCCTGCTTTAGCAGCCGCACTACAGGGCCCTACGTATTCTGGACCGGAGCTGTGTGCTTTGCAAACGCCCTTGGCCCATTTTAGCTGCTTAACTTCGGGTGCCTGGAACTGCAAGGACGAGGCGACAGAAAGTGGAACCGGAGCAGCGGGCGGTGGCGCTTTCAAGACAGGGATTCCTGCGGCAAACTCGGTGTAGAAATTTGCTGCGCAGCCGCCAAATGCCACAAAAACGGCCGCAATAAAAAGAGGCCTCCAAAGCTTGAATAGAAGGAACATGGCCTCCAATAGGCGCATCAGCTTCCATCCCATTCGGCGACGTAGCGTCGCCGCGTGCCCTGAAGCATGTTGGTCTCTGTAATTACGTAGCTTCCAAGGACAAGATTGCGGCGCCGTTCAAGCCGGAAGAATGGGCTCAGTTGTCCATTCCCGCTTGAAGTTCCGTCCGCACCCGCGGGCGGCGATTAGCTCGACGCCTCCCCTGTGCGAGCAAGAACCTAGCCTAGGCATTCTCTACAGCCGGCGACTACGAGCGGCAGGCAGGTGATTGGCGCCCAAGGTCCACCACCTTGTAGAGCTATGCATGCGGCATAACCCGCCAGCCATGGAGCACATTCCTTTAGCTTCTCGCCGCTACAGCCCTGCATTGTCAGCCGGGCCTCTGGTCTGTTGACTAGAGAGCGTTCTGACAATGAGCGAGAAGCTGATGATCCGTGAAGCACAGTGGGTAAGAATACCGGCATTTGCATCCAAACCTCCCAACAGCATTACCGTCTCGGAAATAACGAAGACGTCTCAGGACTCCTATTATCCAACCCATTAATTTGTCGTCTTCTACAAGGCCACAGCAGCAGGAGGAAAATTAGGAGTAGTAGGGAGTGCTCGGAAATCACCTCCCTACTACCATGTTCCTGAGCACGGCTTAACTAGTGGCAGATTCCGCTGTCACAAACCTCCATACCTCCGGTGGCTACACAGCGAGCGAAACAAGCGCCAAATCCGGATTTCTTGCTGCAATCGGCCGAGCACTTTGCGGCAATTATGGCCGCGCCAACTCCGAAGTCCGGCCACTGAGGCCGAACCCCTTCAGCCGTCGAATTATACGCGTAAACCGGCATGTCAGAAAAGCGAGGCCTCGTCGGTAAAGCCTGAGGAATTTTCATTTAGCTTCTCCTGTTTTGTATATGTGGCTTAAGGGTTATCTAGCGGAATGGAGCCTCGAGAGCGCAGTGACATTGCCTCCCAATGACAGGAAGATTCACGCAGATCTCGCATTTGGCATTCTCATTGGAGAACACTCCTTCTATGGGATCGATTCAGGTTAATATTCGTACCAGCTGACCGGTTCGCCAATCATTACGGGAACGGTATCACTGACATCGATCGTAAAGCGCGCCAGAAGGGGAGCAGTTTCAATTCGACGGCGCGGGTCGAAAAAGGTGACCAGGACATCGTAGTAGTCGCTTCCGGGGCGACTCAGAGGGCTCCTCTCAACAGAAACGTCTCTAAGAGTTAACCCCTCTCGTCCCGCTTCAACAATAACATCGCTAATATTGAAGGCGTTCGTTGCGGCCGCGTTTAGTGCCCTGTCACCCGGAGAAAGCCCCATATTTCGAAGTCGGAAGAAAATTTTTCCAAGGAATCGATTAATTTCCTGCCGAGCTTGATCTTCTTTAAGGTCTGGCATCAACGCCTGCCGGCTCTTAATCAGCTGATCAGTATAGCGAGTATTCTCCCAGCTATACATTCCGCGCAGGTCAGGAACGATCACATCGACGTTCATGCCGTCGTAAAGAGATATTCTTCCTGCGATTACACCTGGAATTGATACCAATTCGACATCTTTATCTCCCCATTCATCTACGAGCCATTTATAGGTGTCGGCAGCGAACGGACCGGACGGCATTATTACGTACATTGGAACTTCTGTGCGGCTCAGGGTCCATGCAACCGCTTGAGCTTCGAATGGGCGCTCCCGAAATAAACCTAGCAAGGCTTCATCGGTAAGTGATTTCAAATCGCCTTGTCGGTTGCCATTTACAGTTCGCCAGACTGAATCCCGGCGCGCTTGGGTCGTGAAGCTGATCCCGAGGCGACCGATAGCATAAACGAGCTGCGGCTTAGTAGGCTTGCTATCGCAGCTGCATTTACTGCTATTTTTTCCTCCACATCCGCAATCTGCGGGGAGTAGTCCAGTAGTCGCCACCACGTGCGACCGCTGCTCAGTTGTGCAAAGGCCAAGCTCGCGGTTTCTCTGGAGCAGTTCCTCGTTTTTGCGCGAGTAAATCTCTTCTTGAGCCGGCGGCGTGGTAGTGCTGGACATCGGTTCCTCCGATCTGAAGCTAAGTTCTAGGGAATTGAGGAGAACATCTGCTGCGCGGGCGACATTCAGAGTGCCTGCAAGAAATTTTCCGCATAGCTCTTCCGCCTCGGGCAAGCAGCGGTCGCACGAGTCAAGAAGGACTTGCTTGATTCGCCTACCGCTTGGGCGAACACCCCGCCGCATGTCGGCGCTCATGAGGAGACCAGCGACACCTGCCACGAGCGCAGACGCGAAACTTGTTCCAGTTGCCTTGCATAGCCCACCTCCAACACAGGCGCCTGGGATATTGAATCCCGGCGCCAAGAGGCCGCCCGACCGGAGACTCGGTCCCCAATTGCTCATTGGCAATGGCACACCTTCTCCATCATGCGCTCCCACGGCGAGCACACCCGGCATTGAGGCGGGTATCACATCGCAAGCGCACCCGTGATTCCCTGCAGCCGCCACAACAAACACGTCTTGTCGAAGGGCGTCTGTGATTGCTCCGCTCAGAGAGGCAGAAACCTCCAGTGAGTCTCCTTGTTGAGCTGCGCTAATATTGATGATGTTGGCGCCGCTGGAGGTTGCTTTAAAAATGGCCTGCGCAAGCGCGTCTTGTGTGCAGGCTGTCACTCCATCCTTCGCATCTCTAAAGATCTCGATAGGGATGATGGTGCAGCCAGGAGCGATTCCTACGACCTCACCGCCGAGCGAGCCAGCAAGAACTGAGGCAACAAGGGTACCGTGGTGAATCGCTCCGGCTGGAGCGAGTTTGTTGGAAGAGATTACAGTTGAGTCAACCGGCCCGTCCAGAATTGCTATCTTGATGTCAGCCTCACCATTAGTGAGAGACCATATACGCTCTATTCCTGGAACTATGCTCAGCCACTCACCGGCATTAGTAAGACTGGCTGAATGCATGTGACTTCCGCCTCTCACGTGCTTGTCTCGACGATCATTACATAAAAGAAACTATTTTTCTAGCGATAACGTAGCTTCCGTTTCGCAATCATATAAATTTGATGCTCAGACACAGCTCCGCGCTGTCTCCGCAGAAGGATATTGTCGGCACGCGACTACTGATGAGACCTGTGCGCGGAAGGGTTTTGTACCCTCGAGTGGTTGAATGTACGGCCGCTGCTTCTTTCCGCCGGAAAGGAGTGGCTGTCTGACCTGATGATGAGCCTTGAATGGCCATCTCAGGCCGCAGCCGTTCCAAGAATGCTTGCTGTTCGCTTGAGATTGTAGGCCATGGCAGTGAGGCAGACTTGGAGACTGGCCTTGGCCAAGCCTCGCCATCGCATGCGACGCAGCCCGTAGCTGCGCTTCCAGGTGCCGAAGATCTTCTCAATCCGGCAGCGGACGCGCTGGATGTCGTAGTTCCAGCGCCGGAGCTTGCGCAAGGTATCGTCACCAGGGCGCCCCCACATGCCCGTGCGACAATCCGGGGCGTGCCGCCCCTGGCCCGCAGCGCCGCGCCGAAGACCTCGCCTCGGTAGGCGCTGTCGGCATGAACCTCACCAGGGTTCTCCGGCAGGGCCGCGCCTCCGGCGCGGCCGTCATGGACATTGCCTGGCGTCACCGCGAGCACCTCGACAAGCGCGGTCTCCGCATCGGCGCTGACATGGGCCTTGAAGCCGTGAATGGCTTTGCGCTTCTGATGACCTGCCCAGGCTGCCTCTCCATCTGCGTGGCTCGCGGAGGCGATGATCGTTGCATCGATCAGCGTGCCTGTTTTGACGCTCACGGCTTTGGCCCGGAGCTGAGCGGTCACTGCTTCGAACAGCACATGATCCAGGCCTTGGCTCACCAACTCGCGGCGAAGGCGCACGAAGGCCGTGCACTCCGGCGTCGGCTCCTGCGCGGAGAAGCCGCAGAACCGCCGGAATGAAGCCCTGTCATCGAGAGCCTCTGCGAGCTTCACGTCAGAGAGGTCGTACCAGACTGCGATCAGCATCGCCTTGAACAAGGCCAAGGGCGGCCAGGCTGGCTTGCCTTTTGCCGCGGCATGAACGCTCTCCAGGCGGCTCTCAACCGGCGCCCAGTCGATTAGTCCCGCCACATCGTCCAAAGAAGATCGCCTGCCCTGCTGATCAGGCGTGAGGATGAGCGCTTCCTGGCCAATCCGCCGACGTGACATCCGAGGCACTCCTCGCAGCCGTCCTGGAGCCCCATCGAATCACAGCAGATCAGCGGATTCCAGCCCTTCCGCACACAGGTCTCATAAGGACCGCGGCGGCGTCCTGAACCCTTCAGCTGTTCGATCAGGTTGGATCTTGCGACCCCGAGAGTGTCGGCCACAGCCTTCACCGGGAACCGACCGGAGGCAGCAACGGCAGCCGCCAACCGGGCTTTTTTCCCCGGGTGGCATCCAACGCCTCCCAGAGGATCTCGGCCTCCATCGTTTTTTGTCCGAGCAGCCGCTCCAGGTCCCGGATCTTGGCCTCAAGCTCACGGACGCGGCTGGCGGAGACCACGTCGTCGTCCGCCCGGACTGCCTCCAGGCCACCCTCGGGCATGCGACGCCTCCACCCGAACAACAGGCTGGGGGGAGACCCCGTGCAGCCGGGCGACGGCCGAGACCGTCATGCCGGGCTGCGTGGTTTCCTCGACCAGCCGGACCTTCTCCGCAGCACTGTAGCGCCTGCGACGTTCGCGGCCGGTGATGATTTCGACGCGCTCAATCGGATTGGACATAGGCGGATGTCTAGGCTTGCACCTAGATGTCCGGTTATGCCACCTGTCCGGTCGAAATGGGGGCGCGCGCTCCTCCTTCAGATCCCCTGGCCGCTGAGGTTTGCACCGCATGCGGGGACAGGTCACTGCTAGCGTTCTAGCGCTCCTCGGCCGGGTCACTCACAGGTAGCCTCTGGCTGAGCACTTAGCTCGACTTTGGCCATCAGGCGGCGTGACAGAGGGCGTAAGCCCAGGCGTGCTGGAGCGCTCGCCGAGGTTTTGCGCCGTGACCTCCGTGCCAAGATGTGAGGAAACCTTGCTCGCACCAGATGTGACGTCGCACGGCGGCGAGGGTGTCGCTGAAGGTCGGGCGTTCCTTGCGGTACCAGGCGCTGCTCGCTGCGGCTTTGCGGTCTGAGGTTCTGAGCTGGGCGGCCAGGAGGGTGACGAGCGAGAATAGCCCAAGCAGGCATGGTGTTGTGCGGGCGATGGCGAGGTCCGACCACTGCCGCTGGGTTTCGACACCGAGATGCACCCTGGTCTCCTGAAAGGTCACCTCCAGCTGCCAGCGCTGGATGAACCAACACAGGATCTGCTCGGGCGTCCGATCAGGATCAGTGCACAGCAGGGCCTGCGGCTGGAACCGGCGATGAGGATCGCGGACCAGGACCCAGCGGATCGGCACGATGGGCATTCCGCCATGACGCCATACGGCAGTGGCCGAGCAGATCTCTACGCTCCGCTCCCCCTCACCGGACCAGCCGGGGACCACCACGCGCTGCCAGCGCGTATCGGTTTCGACCAGCACCTCCGACAGGTTGGGCCGTCGTGTCCCTTTGGTACGGGGCCGGCCGTTGGTGCCGGGCAGCCGGGGTGGCGCCGGGTCATAGAGGGCCGCGTCGAGCCGCGGGCGCGTGATCCCGGTGATCCTGTGCCGGGTCAGGACAGCCAACAGTTCCAGGGCCGCAAAGCCGCTGTCGCCGACCAGCACGATGTCGCGCCCTGGAAGCCATCGGCGTGTCTGCAGAATGAGTTGGCGGGCCCAGTCGGTGAGCTTCTTGTGCCGCTGCCCCCGTTCGCGGCAGTACCGCTCCGAGGGCGCCAGCGCGGACAGGAAAGGCAGCGCCCAAACCCGACCGGCCCAGGGAACAGGTGCCAAGAGCATCAGGCTGATCCAACGCAAGCCAGAAGCCTTCACGAAGTGGCCGTGGCTGGAGCGCACCGGGTCACGGTAGATGCCCATCGCTGCAATCCGCTTGCCGCGGCGGCGCTCAATCGTGTCGTCGATGCCCAGGACGACCGGCCCGTCCGGTGCGAAGGTCGCGATCAGCTGCGCCAGCAGAAGACGCGATGCTGCCCGGGGGCTCCAGACCGCCCGGTTGAGCACCCGATGATAGTTCACGAAGCGCCGCTCCTGCGCGAGCCCGCTGATCTGCAACAGGCTGGTCACCGTACGTTTGCCGGGCGCCAGGATAGCCCCGATCAGCAGCACCTCCGCGTGCTGCCAGCTGCGCTGGAAAAACAGCGGCGCAAAGCTCAGGATCACCGCGGCGAAGCGGGATGGCAGGTGAAGCATGGCGGCGTCTCTTGACGGGGACACGCCAGCCTAGCCAGTCACCTGCCTCGCCGCCTACGCCCGCCTTAGATGGCCAAAGTCGAGCTTAGAAGAGCGGAAGGGCAGGTAGTCCCTCCCTCCGGGAGCTCCTATGGCAACATACGACCATATGTGTATGCACGCATACACTAATACATTCATGTGACCCTGCGTGTATAGGAGACCACGCCTCGCCCTGTGTTCCTGATTTAAACCCGTATGCGTGTATGCCATCATAGGTGCATACACATTTGCTATTATGCACCTATGGACTCGGGCATGAAGACCATCGCGATCATCAGCCAGAAGGGTGGTGTTGGTAAAACCACCCTGGCGACGGCCCTAGCCGTGGCAGCTCAGAACGACGGGAAGTCGGTTGCCGTCTTTGATGTTGACCCCCAGGCGAGCGCAACCTTCTGGCGCGACATGCGAGAGGCGGAGGCGCCGGCTGTGGTCTCGGTCCAGCCGGTCCGGCTAGCTCACATGCTGAAGGCTGCCGCTGAGGCTGGGACCGACCTAGTGGTAATCGACACCCCGCCGATCGCCAAAGACACGGCCTTCCAGGCGGCCGAACATGCGGACTTCATCCTGATTCCAACTAAGCCTGCCGTTCTGGACGTCATGGCCGCGACGGAGACCTTCAAGCTGGTAAAGCGGGCGACTGAGCCGCCAAAGCCTTCTGCCGTGGTGGTAACGTTCTGCCCGGTTCAGGGCCGCGAGGTTCCCGACACTGAGGATGCCATCCTGAAGCTAGGCGCCACTCTGGCACCGGTTCGTATCCATAGTCGCATCGCCTACTCCCGCGCGCAGCAGACAGGCTTAGCAGCCATGGAACTGGAGCCGGCTGGAAAAGCCGCGGATGAACTCCAACGTCTATACGTGTATGTGTGTATGAACCTGTACGCGCCGGCACAGGAGGTTGCGGAATGAATCGCCCGAACTCGCTCCAGGCCATCCTTGCCAGGGAGGCTGCCGCCCCCGCTGAGTTAAAGACTGAGGAGAGATCAAAGCCCCCAGCGAAGTCTCACCCTGCCCTGAAAGGGCCTACACCCCCGGAGGCGGAGGCTTCCACGAAGTTCTATCGCCCTTCTCGAGACGGCCGACGCTTCTTGGGCGGGCACTTTGACCCAGCTGTGGTTCGCCAGATGAAGTTGCTAGCCGTGGAGGAGGACACCACCACTCAAGCCCTTCTTGAAGAGGCCTTGAACCTGCTATTTGTGAAGAAGGGAAAGGGTAAGATCATAGGTGTATGAACGCATACACCTATGATCTTATAAGTGCATGGACTTTATCTTGGCTCAAACGCTCTGTCCGATTCGGAGGGTTTGGACTCTACTGACACTATCCTACTTGCTCACAAGCGGCAGGGTAAGGGCTTTGGACTCTACTGACAGGAGCTTGGACTCTCCTGACAAAAAGGCCTTTATCCCCTGGACTCTACCGACGAATCTAATAGTTAGAATCTAATAACCTTCAAATAGCCTGCGTCAGTAAAGTCCAAGGCTCTCATGTGGATCGATCCAGGCAATGATGCGGAATGGGTGATCTTCACAGCCTAATCGCAGAGCATGGAGTTGAAGAAGCTCGAGCGCGAGCAGGTTCGAAAGCGCAGCGCCAGGCCGTGGACGCTGCAGCGGCGATCCTTGCCGAAGAAGAAGCCCGCCTCGGGATTACCCACGCTGGCTTTGCCATGACCAGCTTACCACACAAACGCATTGAAGAGCCTGTCTGGCGCAGGGCCACTCCACAGACCACGCTGCTGGTGGCCTCGGGTCATGATGAGGAAGGGGTCCCCATCGGCGTTCCTTATGGCTCTATCGCACGACTGATTCTGCTCTACCTTCAAACGGAGGCTATTCGGACAAGCAGCCCAGAAGTTGAGCTAGGGCGCTCCATGAATGCTTGGCTATCGAGGATGTCCATCCCGATCGGGGGGCGTACCTACCAGATCGTTGCAGAGCAAGCGCGACGCATCTCCGCCTGCCGACTGACTTTCTACTTCGACCGGCCCGGTGCACGGCAGTTCGAGAACGGGGCCTTTGTGGCTAGCGGCATTTCCATGGCGGGCCTCTCCGATCCCGACCAACCCAGCCACTGGCAGGAGAAGGTCCGCCTAGACGATGGCTTCCTTCGCTCTCTCCGAGAGCATCCGGTACCGGTCCGGGAAGAGGCCATTCGGGTGATCGGCACCCGATCCATGGCCATCGACATCTACATCTGGCTAGCCTATCGGCTGCATGTTCTTGCCAAGCCTACGCCGATCTCATGGCTATCCATTCACACGCAGTTCGGCGCCGGCTTCAAGCATGTGCGGCAGATGAAGCCGACCTTCATTGACGCCTTGTCGCTGGCACTGGCGGTCTATCCAGAGGCGAAGGTGGAGGCTGAAGGGGAAGGATTGATCCTGCATCCCTCCCGGCCCGCAGTGCCTAAGCTGCTTGGACTCTCCTAACGTTTGGACTCTACCGACACGGCAAGCAGATGCAGTCTTCGATCAGTAGCAGGAAAGATCCACTAAGCGTCTGATGCCGGCGCAACCTGACACGCTGGTGGTGCTGGACACGTTGTGGCAGGTGCCAGCATGAGTGAGTGGTAAAGACACAGTCGTTAGTTGAAGAAGGGCAGGCAGGGGGATTGCTGGACTGTCGGCACCCGGAACCGCCTACGCTGTACAATCTACGAGCACCGCAGCACATCTTAGCGTGACCGAATGGCTCTGGAAAATTCTCTGGTTGTATGGATGCAACGAGGTTCAAGATCGTGAAAGCCGGCAACATAATAAATCATCCGGTAAGCGCGGATTATCATGCACGAGAGCCCCTCCAAGATTACTTTTAATCGGGCCCGTCCCAATTACTGCTGGACGAATGGTCCAGATCTCCCCTAAGTTGGCTTCCATGAACGGAGGCCCCGAATTCCGCAACGCTCTGGTCGAAGCCGGTTTCCTGGCAGCGCGGGCGGAGGCCGTCATCCGTTATCTTGGCGAAAGCGGCCTGGTCCCGCGCGGCGGCCGTGGGCGGCACCCCAAAAGTGATTTGGCTTGGGGAGCCTGGCACTATGCTGCCGCCATCATCGGCTTGGGGGCCATCCTGCCGATCGATGCCCCGTCCCTGGTGGAATCTCTGGCAGAGGTCAAGCAAACCTCGAGCGTGCTTCACACTGGTGACCGAGACGAGAACGGGGAGATGGAAATCCTCCAGCTGATGCCGGAGCGCGTCACGGATGTGTCGCTGGGCGTGGCTCTGGCAACTCAAATTCATCTTTTGGCCGAGCAGACCTCGGACGCGCGGCAAGCTCTCCGCCAGGCGATGAAGGAGAAGAATCTCTTCATCCGCCTCGACGCTGGAAGCCTGACGGCCCTGCTCCCCTTTCTGATCAGTGACAAGACATGGGGATCGGACCAGTACGGCCCCCCGTCTCGCGACCCGCTCGCCCCCGAGCGCCCCCGCTTGTCCGCCCGGATCGAGATGAAGATGGAGATCGAGATCGTCTTCATCGCTGCCGACCTGCTGGCCGAGACGATGGCGAAGCAGGGCGGCAGTGGACCACCGCCTGAGGGAGGAGCGCTGGCCGGCGCCCCGCCCGAAGGCCCTACGAGTGCAAGCCAGAACGACGAAGCCCCGGACCTGGCCGGGTCCGGGGCTTCTGCGTTGACTAACCAGCCGCCAACCAGCGACCGGGCACTACTGAACACCCCGGAAAATAGGGAGATTGGGACGTTCCAGCAATCCCTTTCGCTGATGCGCGGCTGGCCCTTTCCATACGATTGAGAAAGGACCACCGTCCATGCGACGCCTTGAGGGTCTGATTGGGCTGCCGGACGTTCCGGCCGCTGTCCTGAAACTCGCTGGTTCTGAGGTCGACCCGGTGGCGCGAGCCACCGTGCGGCTGCGCCGTGTCCGCACCGTCGTTGCCCAGAACCCGGACCTTGTCGTCCGGATCGGCGGCCGCCTGTACGTCCTGGAGCAGGAGACGAAGCTGCGGGCTCTTGCGGCCGCCCTGGGGCTGATGCTGCCATCGGCTGTGAAGCCGTCCCGCGCCCAGCGGGCTGCCCTGTCCTCCAACGCGGTGGCGACCTAGCCCGAGAAGCGCGGCAGCCCGCCACCGGTCAGCGGACCGGACAACAGGCTACGAGCAGCTTCAGGGCTGATCGAGGCCTGAATGAGGCTGTTCGTCCGCACTTCAAAGGCTTGGTCGCTGCTCCCGAAAGGAGGCAGCAATGACGACACGACGTCTAGCTCCGGCCACGGCGCCGGCCACACGGATATTCCTTCTCCAGGCGCTTGACGCCGAAAGGCTCCCTCGTGCCGTGCTGGCGGAGAAGCGCGGCCGCAAGGGGTGGCTAGCGATGGCCAACGCGGCCGGTGGAGGCTGCCTGATGAACAGCCTGGCCCCCGCCACCAAGCGGCCCTGGATCTGCGGCATGCTCGGCCGCGATCCGGATGCTGAGCGCGCTGCTGCGCCCTGGCATGCCACGCGCCGGCTGCGGGATCACGGCCTGCCATCATGGCCACAGATCCTCAGTCCGCCGCCTGCGCCCCGCCCAATGGTGCATGCTGCTGCCTCTGCGTCGCCGTGTTTCTCGTACGTCGCCGGAGCGCAACGGGCGCTGCGACATAGCGATGGGATGACTGCACAGGACGTTCGCTTTCAGCACCGCATCGGCAAGCGCTGGAGGCTGCCGCAGAAGCAGCACAATGGCCTGCACACCCTCATTGGCAGGCTGCAGGAATGCGGTGCCGCATGATGAATACCGTGACGATCCTGCGCCCGCTTGGCCGGCAGTTGATGGCCAAGCGCTATGGCATCGCACCCAACGGATTGGTGGTGAAGCGCGACTATTCGAACGCCAAGCGTTTCCGCGTTGAGCAAGCACCTGTCCGCCACATCCACGATCTGCATCATCGTCTGCAGCGAATCGAGCGCGACCCCCGCGCCTGCATTATCCGTGGCCAGCCGGGCGCCGCTGCCAATCTCGCGGATACCGACAGAAGGGGGAGCAAGAACGGCGGCCACTTCGATGACGTGCCGCGTCCATGGGTGATGCTGGATCTCGACAAGGTCAAATTGCCAGCAGGGATGAGCGTGATCGCCGCGCCTCAGGAGGTGGCGCAGCACCTCATGGACCTGGTGGCCATGCACGTGCCCGAACTGGACGGCGTCACGGCCATCGTCCAGTTCAGCTCCAGCGCCGGTCTGGAGGAGCAAGCCGAAGCCGAGGAAGCCGCCGGCCTGGCGCCACGTTGGCGCGGTGTGGTGAAGCCCGGCGCGGGCGTTGGCGCGCATCTCTGGTTCTGGCTGGAACAGGCGGTGGACGGCCCCGCGCTGGACCGCTGGGCCAAGGCCATCAATGCCCGTGTCGGGCACAAGCTCATCGACCCCGCGACGCTGCGTACGGTGCAGCCGCATTACACGGCCGGGCCTGTGTTCGACACCGACCTGCGCGATCCCCTGAGCGGGCGCCGGACGCTGCTGGTGAAGGGCCACAGTGACGCTGCGCGGCTCAGCATTCCGGCGGTGGCGCCGCGCCAGCCCGACAAGTCCGGAGACGCCCGTGAGGCCGGCCGGGGCTTCCTGGGGTGGATGGAGGCAATTGGCGGACCGGAGGGCTTTCACGAGCCGATCAACCGGGCCATCGCAGCGTTTGTCGCGACGAACTGGCCACATCCGGACACCGAGTGGCTGAAGGCCGCCCTGACCGAGCGGATCCTCGCCGCCGACCCCGGCGGGCGCAGCCCGAGCGAGATCGACCGCTATGCCAGCGACGCCAACTTGGACGCGCGCATCGCCTGGACAACGGGGCGGGAGCAGGAGAAGCGCGACGCCAAAGCCAAGGCGGCCGCCTCGGCGGCCGCGCAGCCGATCCCGCCGACCTACCCCGACCGGGGCGTTTCGCTCGCCACCGCCCGCCAACAGGCCGCCGAAGCCCTGCGCGACTTCAGCGCGTGGATCCGCGCCGGCGAGATGCCGGAACTGCTGCTCCGGGTGACTGTCGGTGGCGGGAAGACCTTCGAGGCCATCGGCGCCCTCCCCGAACTCCGTGCGGCTGGTCGCGCCGCCGGGCTCGGGCCGGTGCTGTTCCTGCACCCGCGCCACGCCCTGGGCGACCAGATCGCTGCCGATATTCGCCGGCGCCATCCCGGACTGAATGTGGCTATCCAGCGGGGCATGGAGGCCGCCGACCCGGCGCGCCCGGGCCAGACGATGTGTCAGGATCCGGAGCTGCCGCGCGCTGCCAGGGCCGCCGGGCAGAGCGCCACAGCCGGGTGTGCTGCCTGCCCGCTGGGCCCAGGCTGCGCCTATCAGCTGCAAGGCAGGGCGGGCCGCGATGCCGATGTTTGGGTGGCGCCGCATCAGGCGGGCTTCGCCGCGCCGTTCGCCGGTTGGCCGCGCGTGGCGGTGGACGACGGCCGGACGATCCCCGTTCCGCCCTCCGCCATCATCATCGACGAGGACGTCACCAGCGCTGGGGTGGTGGGGCTGAACCCGCTGGCGCCGGTGCAATTGGCCCTCTCGGCGCTGCACTCCGACGACACTCCGAACCTTGCTGGCGGAGACCGGGAATTGCTGCTGCATCTCCGGCGCAAGGCGGCCGACGCGCTGAGCGGCCAGCCGGCGGGCGGGCTGTTCCGCAAGCCCTTGGAGGCCATCGCCGCTACGGCCGGCGCGGGCTGGGCGCGGGAATGGGCCGCCCTAGAATGGGCGACAAAGCCCAGGGTGAGGATTGCCCGGGAGACCGGCCGCGCGGCGGCCCTGGCCGCCTTCGCCGCGGCCGCCGGGCAGCGCTTCACCAAGCTCCGCCCGATGCTGGCCGAGCGCATCGGCGACTTCCTCGACGGCAGTGACGCGCGCAGCGTCAACTTGACCTTGGACCCCGAGGCCGATCTCGGGCGCGGTCAGGGCACCGGCCCGGCCATCCGCTTCGCGTGGCGCGAAGATTTTCACCCGGCCTGGACAGCGCCGCTGCTGTTCCTCGACGCCACCGGCCGCCCCGAAGTGCTGCGGCATTGGGCGCCGGATCTGAAGGTGGTCGATATCGAGGTGGCCGCCCCGCATCAGCACGTGGTGCAGGTGTGGGATCAGGAGTTCGGCCGCCGCTGGCTGCAACAGCCCGCGCGTGTCCGGAGCCTGTGCGATGCGGTAATGGTGGAGCTAGCCCGCGCCGACGGCGCCGTGTTGGCAATCTTGCAGAAGGGTGTGGAAGCCTTGCTCCGCCCCGAACTGGCGCGGCGCGGCGCGGTGCAGGATCCGCGGCCGGAAGGCGCCCGAGAGGATGATCCCTCGACTTGGCGGTTTCCCTCCGGCGCGGTGCTGCACCTCGCGCACCACGGCGCCGTCACCGGCAGCAACCAGTGGCAGGAGGTCGCGACCGTGATGGTGATCGGCCGCCCCGCCACCGACCGGCTCGACGGCGAGCGCCGCGCCGAGGTGAGCGCCGGCCACGCCGTGGGCGTGGTGCCCGATGCGCCGGATAGCTGGTGGCCGACCTCCCCCGGTGCGCTGCGGCTGGCCGACGGCAGCGGCCGCGCCATTCCGCGGCAGCCGAGCCACCCCGACCCGCTGGTCGAGGCGCTCCGCTGGTCCGTGAGCGAGGCCGCCGTCCTGCAGGCCATCGGGCGGGCGCGTGGCGTCCGGCGGACGGCCGAGAACCCGGTGCGGGTGGTAGTCCTCGCTGCCCTGGCCCTGCCGGTGACGGTGGCGGAAGCCCTAACCTGGGCGGACTACCTGCCGGATCGGGTGACGACCGCTGCGGCCGAAGCGGCGGTGTTCGGTCAGGCGCTGCCGCTGGCCCCGGTCGACATGGTGACAGCCCGGCGCGACCTCTGGACAGCCGAGAGCACGGCCAAGCGGGACCTGGCGGATTTTGAAAGGCTCATTTCCCTTAGAAGGAATTTTTATAAGGGGAATGATCCTTTCAAAACGCTGGCCCCCGCCCGTTACCGGAAGGGGGTGCGCGGGCGCTGGTCCCGGGCGCTGGTTCCGCTCGAGCAGGGACAGGCTGTCCTCGAAGCCCTGATCGGTCCGCTGGCCGCTTTCGCGCTGGATGCCCCGCCACCGCCATCCGACCCGCCGGACCTGGCGCCCGCGCTGTGCCCTGAGCCGGCCGAACGAGGCCCTTCCGGCGCCTGGGCCAACCCGGATGCTGCACCGGCCACTCTCCCGGATGACCCTGGTGGCTGTCGCCACCACCTCGTCATGGCGCTGCGCCCGCCTGGCGGGCCTTGGCCCGCTATCGGTCCGCCACAGCGACCCCAGCCGCCCGCACAGCCACGCTCGAGCCTGCAGGAAGGAATCCCTTCACATGTCGTCTGATACCGTCCCCGCCGCGCCCCTGGCCGATCAGGCAAAGCTATCCCGCCGTGAGCCGGTGGCGGTGAAATCCATTAAAAGAGCGAACGGCCGGATCAACGACGTCCCCCCGGCCAGTGCGGATCTGCAGCGGCTGGGCGGATCGACGAACGACACGTTCAACAACGATCTGCTGCGCTCCGTGATCGCGACGGCCTGGTTCGGCAAAGGTGAGGATCGGGCCAAAGCCGAGCTCCGAAAGAGCGGTGCCGTGGCCGCGGCGATGGCTGGTTTCCACCCCAAGGATGAGGTCGAGGGCATGCTGGTCGGCCAAGCCGTGGCGCTGCATCAGGCCGCGATGGAGTGCATGCGCCGGGCCATGCTTCCGGAGCAGCCCTTCGAGGTCGCGACGAAGCTGCGCAAGGATGCGGCCAACCTGTCGCGGGCGGTGGCGGACATGATCGATGCGCTGGACCGAAAGCGCGGAAAAGGGCCACAGGTAGTGCGCGTGGAGCGGGTTGTCGTGCAAGAAGGTGCGCAGGCCATCGTCGGCACTGTGACGTCGACCAGCCGAGAAGGGGGCGGGGCATGACCCTGGATCCTGCGCAGAACCCCATGTCACCAGCCGCGCGCCTGTTTGCAGCCTGCCGATGCGGAGCGCGGACACGAGCAGGCGGTGTGTGTCAGCAGCCTGCCATGCGAAACGGAAGGTGCCGGCTTCATGGTGGCAAGAGCACCGGGCCACGCACGGCGGAGGGGCTGGCCCGCATCAAAGCCACTCAGACGATTCACGGTGGCCACAGCCGCGAGGTCAGGGAGTTGCGGCGTCAGGTGCGGGCGCTTCTAGCCGGGGCCGCCGAGCTGGTCGAGCAGGAATAACCAATAAGTAGAATAAGATACATAATAAAATGCGTGTAAGTTACCACTGCTCCTGCCTTCGCGTGCGGGCCTATTTGAGAATGCGGTCGGTGGGGCACCCGGGCGGCATTGGCAATTTAACAGGCAATGGTCGGAATGACTGAGCCGGGTAGCCTAGCGGGATGACATTAGAGCCTGCCACCTATTCTGGATCCCGCTTCCACGCCGAGATCATCAGCCACGCGGTCTGGCTGTATCACGTGTTCAGCCTGAGCCTGCGGGATGTGGAACTGATCCTTTCCGAGCGGGGCATCACCGTCACCCACGAGAGCATCCGGAGCTGGTGCCGAAAGTTCGGCTCGGAGTTCGCCGGAAAGCTGTGGCGCCGCCGCCCGAAGCCGGGTGCACCTGGCACCTCGATGAGGTGTTTCTGCGCATCAATGGCGTGCTCCACTATCTCTGGCACGCGGTGGACCAGCACGGCATGGTGCTGGACATCCTGGTTCAGGATCGGCGGAACGGGAGTACCGCCAAGCGGTTCTTCAAGCGCCTGCTCGCAGGCATGAAGTACAAGCCACGCCGGTTGATCACTGATGGGCTGAAGAGCTACGGCGTGGCGCAGCGCGAACTCCTGCCCGAGGTCCCGCATCGAGCAGCCGGCACCTGAACAACCGGGCGGAGAACTCGCATCAGCCCACCCGGCGACGCGAACGCCAGATGCAGCGGTTTAAGTCGGCCAGACAGGCCCAGCATTTCCTCTCGGCAGACAGTATGATCTATGGTCATTTCCGTCCTCGTCGGCACCTGATGACGGCTATCGAGTACCGGCGCGCTCAGATCAAGGCCTTCCGGACTGGGCGGCAGGAGACCTGCGCCCAAGCATCATCCTGATGCTGTTGCAGCCTCAGTCATGCGGCCGGACTCGCCTTCCCGCCAAACAACTTGCCTGGTCCTGACCCGGCAAATTGGTCCGACTGGAACACAACTTCCCTCTTGAGGTGGCCGTAGCCCCGAAACCGGTCCGCTCGAAGGGAGAGCTTCCAGGCTTCACGAGCAGCCCTTCCGGGCTGCTTTGG
>NZ_VUKA01000029.1 GCF_008386565.1 Teichococcus oryzae
CCCGTGAGCTGACCCTCAGGGGCCAGCGCCTGACGGCCACGGGGTATCTCCTGGCGCGGGCCATGCTGCGCCGTGCTCGGAAAGGCACGGGCCAGCTCTGGCCGTCCCGCTGCACCCTGGCGCTGGATCTCGGCATCTCCGAGAAAACGGTGACCCGCCAGCACGCCGTCCTACGTGATCTGGGCCTCCTGGCCTGGCAGACGCGCCAGACCCGGCGCTGCCGGAAGGACACCAACCTTTATGCCCTCCTGTCTCCCGAGCCAGAAAACAAAGAAGAATCAATCTGTGATTCTTCCGGGGACAATTTGTCCCTTGGCGGCCGGGCGGCGCTTGAGCGGCTGGCGCGGCTCTGCGGCGGCAGCCCCGGGGACCTGCTGTCCTGGCTGACTTCGGGTCAGAAAGGTGAGGGGGCCCTGGCTCCAGGCGCCGGCTGAGCCGATGGCCTGCCTTGCGATGTCTATTTCGTGCCGGAGGTAGGGTGCGCCGGAGGGCTGGACCATGGGAGCGAAGAATGATGCGGCGGCCGAAACCTGTTCTAGCGGGGCTGCGGCCTTGAGTGGGGTGCCATGAGCCGAGCTTCGCGTCCGGCGCAGGGAAGCCTGACGCTGCGGCGCCGTGTGGCCAGCCTGCTGCGCCTGGCGGGCGGCGACCTCGCGGATGCGCAACAATTGTCCAAGGCGGGTTCACGCAACGCAGCCGGCCTGCTGCGCGCGGCGATCGGGCGGATGATCACCGCGGTGCTGGCCAGCGAGCGCGGCGAGGCGGACAGCGCCGCCATCGCCCCGCGCCACCCGCTGAGGCCCCGCCTGCAGGCACTGGAAGCGGCTCTGCCGATGCGGGAGCCGCTGCGCCGGGATGGCAGCCTGGCGCCAGCCTCCGAGGGCGCCGTCTCGCCCCAGTTGCTGCTGCAGGCCGGCGCTGTGCTGCACCAGCTTTGTGCCGCCTTTGGCGTGGACCGAGACGGCGAGGAACCCGCGGCCACCGTCGCACCGCTGCGGCCGCAAGCTCCGGCGCCTCCTCCACCGGCCGAGCCGCCGCGTCCGCCGCCCCTGCGGGTTGTCGCCGCGACGTCGACGCCTGCCGCAAAAGGCCAGGGGAGGGGGCGCAGAGCCGCGGCCCGGCCGGCACCCTCTCCGCCGCCGGCGCGCGGCGCATCGGTGTCAAAGGCACCCGCGGTTCCGGCCGGCCTGACCTCCAGCGCCTTCTGGACGCTGATAGATCGCTGGCAGGTGCCGGATGGCCCGGCACTGGAGCTGCTGGGTCATGACGGCGGGCTGACCCGGAAGAAAACGCGGCCGCGCTTCAAGCTGACCCCCGCCGAGGCGGAGACGCTGCAGCTGCTCCAGGGCCTCGACACCAGCCTGGCCCGCTTGGCGCAGGATCCCGCGAAGTGGCTCCGCCAGCCGCTTAAAGTGGCACCGTTCCAGGGCACCCGGCCGCTCGACTGGATGCTGCGGCATCCGGGGCAGGGGACGCAGGACCTGGCGCAGCATCTGCTGCAATCGGCCCTGCGGGCTTCCCTGAAGGGCGAGGGAGCCAGGTGACCGATCGCCAGCCTTTCTGGCCTGACGGAACAGGAAGGCCCCCTCAGGGCCGCCAACGAAAGCTGGCGCGGCAGCGTTGAAGCGGTGCAGCCCAGAGAAGAAGCCGAAGGCCATGTTCACGCTTGAAATCGGCGGCCAGGCCATCGCCGTCCTCGATGCCGAGGAGGCGGAGGCACGCCACATCATCGAAAATGAGGGGTTCCGCGCGGATCTCCAGCGCCTGCAAACGGACGGAAAGCCGCTCTGGGACGGCCAAGCCCCTCTCAACCTCCGGCCCGCGACCGAGGACGAGATGGCGGCCTTCGATGACAGTGACGATATTCTGGAAGGCGTGGATCCGGGCGACGAGGACGATGCCGCCCCGGCAGAGGAGGATGAGGAGGAGATGGAAGTGGTGTTCCTGGTCCCGCTGGATGATGGGGAGGACGAGGATTAAGGAGCAGCCGGCTAGGCTGCCTTGACACCTCACGCAGTTGGCCCTGCGGCTGAGCTGTCATGAACGGCCAGGACCAAGCCGCACCATCAGGCCATTCTTCGGGATCCATGCGACCTCAGCGACGCGGCAGGTTGATGCAGACAGGCACGCTACGGCCGTCGACGTGAAGCCGTAGCGGCGGCTTCATCGATGCCTGGCTCCAGGTTGCAGGGGTAGCAGCATCAATGGCGGCCTGTTCCCTGATCAGGCCATGACGATATCCGGCACGTAGAATGCGATGCCCTCATAGTTGTAGTGCGGAAGGTCTGCCTGGATGGAGGCAACCTCCTGCTCATCGGTGGTGAAGAAGTGGGTGTCGAGGCCGGTGTGGTAGAAGCGGTGGACCGCTTGCAGTCCGTCTTCGGCTTGGCCAGCGGCCTTGAAGGCACCGCCTTCCAGGGACCAGTGACCAAGGGTTTTCTGGATCTGCGCCAGTTCTTCCTGGCTGGTTGTGTAGAGATGGACGCCGGTGTTCTGGTTCAGCAGCCGATACACCATCGGCTGTTCCGCAGTCACGTTGACCAGGGCCTGAAACCCAACCCCTTCCAGCATGAAGCTGGGGAGAGAGGCCAGCACCTGGTCCTTCTCGGCTTGGCTGGCCGTGAAGAAGTGCTGACCGTTCTCGGTGTTGAGGAAACGATAGACCGGCGTGCTGCCATTGGCCCAGACGGGATCGTTCTCCACGATGTCAAAGACGAACTTAGTGAAGTCCCGGGTTCCAATAAATTGGCCGAGCACGATGATGGCTTCTGCATCGGCGCTCATCTCTAGCCAACCATAAGGACGATCCTGCGGACCGCTGTAGATAAAGTCATCCGGCGTGCTGATGCGAAGAGTCTTAGCCTCGGTATCGCCTATCTCGAATGAGATGACAAAGGGATCGGCACGCTCTGTCCAGAATAGCTCAACCCGATGGGCTTGGCTGAAGTCATCGCGGGTGATGGTCAGCTCCAGATCCTGGCCCTCAGTGACCTGAACCAAGCCGACGTCTGTGTGCTGCGGGGAGGTTAGAAAGATAGCGGCCACTGGGTTCTCCATTCTGACCCTGCTGTCAGAAAGCCAAAACTCGAGGCAGAAGAAGGTTCTGACAAATCACAGATTGGCAGGAATAGGATCTCCAACAGCAAACTGTTTGTAGAAGATCAATGCCAGGAAGACTTTCTATCTCAGGTAGATCCACCTGTTCTTCTGAATCGGCGCCAGCAGTGCCGGCGGTGAATTGAGCGGGTGAGAGCGCCTTGTGGCAAGCGCGGCAGACCTTCTCCTGCCACCCGGTAAAAGAGTTACGGCGCAGAACCTCGGCGAGCGCTCCAGCACGCCTGGGCTTACGCCCTCTGTCACGCCGCCTGATGGCCAAAGTCGAGCTAAGGCCTCGCTTTCGTCAGGCCGCCTTGCTCCGGTTGAACATCTTCATGATGGTCCCTGCCATGGGCGCCAGCACGTACTCCACCAACGGGATGGCCAGCACGCCTATCGCCAACCCTAAGATACCAGAGAGTGCGGCTGTCACCAGCCAGGATACGGCGCCGGCCAGCTCCGGCAGCAACTCGCCCGCCCCGTGCGCCAAGTCGTGCACGATGTGGCCTAGTGCAGTGAAGCCGAATTCCTCTAGCCCGTGCAACACGATGCCACCCCCGACCCAGAGCATCGCGGCGGTGCCGATGATCGCCAGGATGCGCAGCAAATGCGGCATGCTTATCACCAGTCCGCGGCCCAGCGCCTGCGTGATCGGTCGGAGCGCCCGGTCGGTAGGAGTGGGCGCCTTGGTCGGCGCATCGACCATTGGGAGGGCGGCGGGCACAGTCGTGCGACGGCTGACCGCATCGGGCGCCGCGGCAGCCGCCTGTGGCACCATGCTCCCGTCATTCCGCAAGCCCAGCAGGCTGGAGGCCGGGCGCTCGTTGACCGCCAGCGAGACGCCGGCATCGTCTGCCTTCACAATCAGCGCCACCGTCCCATAGACCAGCAGCGTCACTCCGATGCCAACCACTGCCAGGATGGCTGCTTGCGCGACGGCGGATTCCCCCGGCAGCCCCGCCAGCGTGAGTGCCATGATCTCGGCCGAGAGAATGAAGTCGGTCTGGATAGCGCTGCGCACGCGTTGCTGCTCCAACGCCTGCGGGTCCTGCGGCGTGGCACCGATCTTCTCCTCGTGGTGCTCGGCGGCCTGGGGGCGCAGCGCGTGGAGCACCTTCTCGGCTCCCTCGTAACAGAGATAGGCTCCGCCGAGCATCAATAGCGGCGTGATGCTCCAGGGCGCCAGCCAGCTCAGCGCCAGCGAACTCGGCAGCAAGTAGAGCAACTTGTTCTTCAGCGAGCCGAGAGCAATCCGGCCGACGATCGGCAACTCCCGCTTGGCGGCAAAGCCGACCACGTAGCGGGGTGTCACCGCAGCGTCGTCGATGACAACACCGAGCGCCTTGGTGCCGGCCTTGGTGGACTGGGCCACGACATCGTCGAGTGACGCGGCAGCCACCTTGGCCAGGGCGGCCACGTCGTCCAGCAGTGCGATCAGGCCAAGACTCACAAAATCACCCTTGTCAGCAGCAGATAAGTGGTTTGTCACCATCTGGCGCAAAGCACGAGATGGAGGTGAGTTGCGGAGCTGCTGAACGGATGCCTCAGACCAGAAGCTCTATGGAGGCCGCCTTATCCAGGCATCGTCCGCAGTGCGCGTTCAACCTGCTTAACTGCGATAAGACCTTACCCTAGGAAAACAGGCAGTGCGGGGCACAAGATGATAAGACCTGGTAAGGGTGGATTATCGGATCTCGACTTCAATTGATGCGCCACCTCATCGTGGGGGCGCGTCGTTCGTGCCCTTGCGGTATTTCACCTCGCGCGTGCCGAACATGTTGAGGTCAAAGGGGGCGCGGTCCTCGCCGATCTCGTGCTGCACCAGCGCGTGCAGCTTGCCCAGCATGCGTTCCACGAGCCCCAAGTCGTAACGGGGATGGTTCGGATGCGCCAGGTTCTCCAGTTCGCCAGGATCGTTCACGAGATCGTACAGGCCCACATCACTACGCGCGTTTAGGTCTTCCAGCGTGGCTGGATTGCCGTACTCCTCGGGGCTAAACCAGCGCACCAGCTTGTGCTGCCCATCCACCACCGCGCGAAAGAAGGTGCGCTTGCTGAAGTCGGGAGCGCCGTATTTCCGGCCCGCCTCCCGCAGATCCTCCCGAGCCTCTGCCTGGGCTTTATCGGGATTGCCGGACGGATTGCTTTCCAAGCCGGTGAGTGCCTTGAGGGCACCCGAGACCGACCACTCGGTGTCCATCGAATGCAGCCCGTCCCAGCAGACAAGCGCACCGTCGCCAGGCGCCGTCGCGCTGCCGCGCGGCCCGTCCTGGTCCGGGTCAAGAATGGGGGCCATCAGGCTGCGCCCCTTGAGATGCGGGTACCGCTCCCGAATTTCCCGCTCATCCAGGCCTGCGAAGGCTAGCAAGGTCGGCGTGAGATCGAGGTGCGAGCCCACCGCGGCGGTGCGACGGCCGCTCGGGCCGCCTGGTGCACAGACCGTGAGGTTGACGATCGCGGCCTCGTCGAAGGGGATGGCGCCCTTCTGGGTCATGCGATGCGCGCCGTTCATCTCGCCATGATCCTCCGTCAGGATCACCACCGTGTTCTGCCAAAGATCCAGGCGGTCCAGCGCGGCGAGCACCCGTTCGAACTGCGCATCCGCAAGGCGCATACAGTTGATGAGGTAGTTGCGATACTTGATCCAAAGATCGGTGCGCGCATCCGGGATGCGCCCATAGTTCAGGTCGGTGTTCTCCTTATAGGCCCGCACGCCATAAGGCTGGCGTGCAAAGTCATCCGCGAAGTTGGCCGGCAGCGCGACGTCCCACCGCTGCTGGAACCAACCCAGCCGCTGCACAGTGCTCTGGTGCCCGGCTGCCATGCCATTCGGGTGCAGCGTCTGCACCGGATCCGTCTGCAGATACATGACGTCGTGCGGGTTCACCAGGCTGCACACCAGGAGCCAGGGCCGGTCAAGCTCCGGCGCCTTGTGCTCCAGCCAGTCGATCGCCTCGAAGGCGGCGGTGTCGTCGAGCTCCGATCCCTGCAGCGGAGCGCCGAACATGTCGCCCCACTGCTGGTAGTCGGAGAAGCCGTAGGGCTCAAGGGCATCCTCGTGGCGCTCCAGCGACGAGAGGTGCCACTTACCCTTGAAGGCGGTGTAGTAGCCCTGGTCGCGCAGCATGTGTCCAATGGTCGGAATGTTGCGGGACAGCTCGCCGATCCAGGCGAAGTTGGTGTTGTCCCAGAGCCCGGTCTGCTTGGCATGCACGCCGGTCCACATTGTCGCGCGCGAGGGCGTGCACATCGGTGCGGTGCAGTATTGCCGGTCGAAGCTCACCCCCTGCGCCTCGAGGCGTCGCAGGGCCGGAAGCCGCACTGCGTCCGGCACCTGCATATGGGTCTGCCACTGGTCCATGCAGAGGACGAGGATGTTGGGCGGTCGCTTGCGCTCCGCAGGGGCGGTGTCTGTGGCAGCGGTTTCGCGCGGCGAAGCGGCTGGCTGCGCCGCGGCTCCAGCGGCGGAAGCGGCACTCGCCATTCCCAGGAGCATAGAGCGACGGTCCATTGAACATCTCCCTCTTCAGGCCCGCATGACACAGCGGAAGCCGATGTGGCAGGCCGAGCTGTCAGTCGCCTCGCCTTGGCGCGCCGCGGGGCGATAGCGCAGGCAGTAATTGGGTGCGCAGAGATGCGACCCGCCCTTGAGCACCATGCGTGGGATGCCGGCGCCAGGGTAGTCGGATGCTTCGCTGCTAACAGCCGCCTCCACCCGCGGATTGCGCGGAATGCAGCACGCCTGGGTGGCCGCCGCTGCGTGGCGGGGCCGGAAAAAGTCGCAGGTCCATTCCCAAACATTGCCGGCCATGTCGAACAGCCCGTAGCCATTGGCAGGGAAGGCGCCCACCGGCGAGGTGCCCTCGTATCCATCGCTCGCCAGATTCTGCCAGGGGAACTCGCCCTGCCAGGTGTTGGCGAGCAGTCGGCCGTCCGGAGCGAAGTTGTCGCCCCATACATAGGCAGCGCCCTCCAGCCCGCCGCGCGCGGCGAATTCCCACTCTGCCTCGGTCGGCAACGCCTTGCCCACCCAGGCCGCATAGGCCGCGGCGTCCTCATAAGCGACATGCACGACAGGGTGGCGGTCGCGGCCATCAAGCGTGCTCCCAGGTCCCTCCGGCTGGTGCCAGCATGCGCCCGCCAGATAGGCCCACCACAAGCGAGGGTCGTGCAGGCCAACCGGGTGCGACGGACGCCGGAAGACAAGGGACCCCGGCACCAGCAGCGCCGGATCCACGCCTGGATAATCGGCGGGGGAGGGCGGGCGCTCAGCCAGGGTGATATGGTTGGTGGCCTCGACGAAGCAGCGGAACGCGGCATTGGTGACCGGGTGCGCGTCCACCCAGAAGCCGTCCACCCGGACGTGATGCGCCGGCCGCTCTTCCGGATAGAAGGCGTCAGAGCCCATCAGGAAGGTGCCGCCGTGGATCTGGACCATGCCTTCAAAGGCCTGCTTGGACGGAGCTTCATCATTTGGACACGCCGTCCGTGCGGGGCCGATCATCGGCCCGGCTCCATGCAGACCGTTGAAGGCGGGCTGCGCACCTCCCTCACTCACTGCTGTGCGCGCAAAGGAGTGAGGAGACCGCCACACAGCTGCAGGTCTTGAAGATCGAGCGCCTGGTCGGGTGCATGGCTCTTCTTTCGTCCTGGGCTGTGAAGGGTTGTAGCAGGCCGACCGACGACATCTCGGCCCGGTGTCGTTCACGGCGGCCGCAGCGCGAGCTTGCTTTGATTCAGCCGGGGTTCGAGCGCCTTGCAAACTCCCTAATCTAGAATTTAGTTGCATCATCACAATGAGATGGATGAAGCCAGGACGTGGAGCACAAAGCCCTCGGAGCGTTCCTTCTTGAACCGTAGGCTCAAGCGGCACCGCAAGGGCAGCATATGGCTAAGTTGGGATGGCAAGAGGAACGCGCCACAATCGTGAAGGTCACTCATCCGCTGCCTTCACCAATACGGACGGCGAAGCCGTGCTATTCGCCGGCACCCAGCCGGCCCTTCACGAGAGGCATTGAGCGCTAGCCTCTTCCTCGTGTGAAAGAGTTTTTCTGGTCGTTGTACCATCAACGCGGGCCGTCTTGAACCGTTCCACTAGGTGGCGGCGCCAACAGCCCAACCTGATGGCTCCGCGAGGGAGAGCGCCGCAGGCATCAGCAGCTCAGCTGAAACCAGACATGAGAGGAACTAGAGCATGGGCCTTTTCTCTAAGCCAATCAAAACACTCGACGACCTGTTCGTTCACACGTTGCAAGATATTTACTATGCTGAACAGCAGATCACGAAGAACCTGCCGACGATGATCGAGAAGGCTTCGGACCCTCAACTCAAGAGCGCCTTCCAGCAACATCTATCCGAAACCGAAAATCAGGTCCGGCGCCTAGAGCAGGTGTTCCAGATGCACGGCCAGCCCGTGAAGGGCGTGACCTGTGTTGCAATGGATGGGATCCTTTCTGAAGCAAAGGAGATTATCAGCGATTGCGACGACACACAGGTATTGGATGCTGCCATGGTTTCGGCAGCGCAGGCTGTGGAGCATTACGAGATCACCCGATACGGTACGTTGATCGCACTCGCCAAAGAATTAGGTCGGGCAGACTGCGCAAGCGTGCTCCAGCAGACGCTTGAGGAAGAGAAAGCAACCGACGCGAAGCTGACTCAGATTGCTGAAAGCCGGGTGAATAAGCAGGCCATCTAGTGTGGCTCGTGGGCAGCAACCGCCTATAAGTGGCCTTCTGGCTGCTGCGAACAGTGCCGAATCCATTGATGGTTGATGCTCTTCATCAACCGGGTGACTGAAGCGGTGTTCATCAGGCTAGTGGCAACGTTGTAAAGTGGTCCCGGAGACCGGATCGAGAGTAAGATCAGTTCGCTCTCCGAGGGACGGCCAATCGTAGGCAAGCGCACTTGTTGTGCAGGGATTATCGTATCTAGCGAGTCACTTTTCTCGGATCGCTAGAATCTTTTCTGCGTATTCAATGATATCGTTCACAGCTTCAGTTTTTATTATTCCGGTAGAAGATTTCTTTGTATCATCTTGTGATGGATGAATAGAACCGCTCAGCAAGGCGGAAATATGGTCCATCTTGAGTCTGGGATTTGAATCTTTAAGAACGAGTTCTCCTAATAGAACACCACACACCATGCGAATAGCTAGAGCTTCGCTACGTGCGCGCCCAATTTCTTTCAAAAGTTCTCTTACAATTTCCGCTAAGCGTTCTTGATTCATCGATAATTCTCGCTGTCGTGTTTTGCGTTGGGCGAGCAATACAATAAGCCTTGCATTTAAATAAGCCCTCATAGAACTGCTGACCAAAGCGTAGTTGGAAGCAGCAGAACGCCTCGAAGAACCCGCTGCTGAGCGGTGTGCACGAGCGGGATCGCCGCCTGAGCTTGTGACTCGCTCTGCTGACACGGCTGGGTTACCGGCTTAAGGTGACCGGGGCCGCTCTTCGTCGGGCTGCAGGTCTACGCAGGCACAGCTCGGGTGCTGAGCCACGTCAGGCAGCTGAAGCTGTAGGCCAGATTTGCCATTTCTATGCAGCGAAGGCCAAGTGGCCTACCGAGCGACCGCGACACCCTCGCGGCCCGCTGATCCGACTTCTAGGTCGGAGGCGCGAACCCGGCTGCTGGACCGGCGGCCGGGTTCTGTGATTTTTCGGCGGGATCAGGGTACCAGACGGATCGAAGGTGGCATGTTGCGGATATTGCCCGGGGTGCCGTCATCGCGAAATAGGCCAAAACTGTCTTCCCGTGTAGCGCCGGGCTGGTTGAAGGCGTTCCAGACGATCATCGCCGGGACCTTGCCGGGATAGGCAGCGACCGCTTCGGCTACTCTGGCGAAGCCTTGGCGGACCTTGTCGCTTCCCTGCCTCGCTTCCGCGAAGCCAATTTCTCCGAGGATCACCTGCTCGCAGCTTTGTAAGAGCCGCGGTAGATCTTCCTTCAGGGTGTTACGATTCGTGCTGCTGTAGGAAGAATAAGAGCAGAGCGGCCGCTTGCCCTGTCGGGCCAGCGCTTCAAAGACCGTTTTTCCGCGGTCGCAACGGCCCACGCAGCGCGCGGGGTCCAGATGAGCGATGTTGAATTCCGGCGCGTGGGCAATGTTGAAGCCGGGATGGACAGCGCGAAACTCGTTAACCACCCTGTCGCGCAATTGAATCCAGGTCACGAAGTTCGCCAGCCGGCGATCGACGCCATGGCCATCCTCGGTGTCGCAGGCTCGGGCTTTCTCGGCTGAGCGACTGTACTGGAATACCCCTCCGCAATAAACCAGATTGTCGCCTTCCCAATTGGACAGGATCAGCCGGATGGGGCGCTGTGCGAAGCGTTGGTGAAGCACATCCAAGGCGTGCCGCAGCTCGGCGGCCACGGCCTGCCGGCGTTGTTCTGTCATGCCTCCCGACAGCACCTCGCGTGCAGCATTCTCGTGCAAGGTGAGCATCAGTATGCTGAGCCGAGAATCGTCGAAGATTGGGTTGTCCAGCACGTGCCCTAGGTAGCACCCGATTTTGGCCGGCTGGCCGCAAGCGGTCTGCTTCACCCCAAGCTCGTTCAGGCTGTTAGCACTGATGGTGAAGCGAAGGGTCTTGAAGCCGCGGTCCAGCAGGAAGCGCAGCGACGCATGGAAACGTTCCAGGCCTTCGCCCTGCTGCAACAGGCCGCCCCATACATAAACCCCGACTTGCGTTCCGGGCGACTGGGGCATGATTTGAGCGAAACCCTGTGAAGCAAGGGCTAGGCCGAGGATCGTGCCGAGCAGAGCTTGGCGAAGCCGACTCCTGCAGGCGTGGAGGGGACCTGCGGACGGAGTGTGGCGCATGGATTCTCCATTTACGGGCAGTTTGCAGCCGGCGTCCGCGCATGGACGCAGTGCCGACATTATGTTGCCAATTACACTTCCACCTATGTCAGTGGCGCAAGATAGGGAGCAAGCGGCATGATGCATAAAGCGGGAAGTTCGACGCAAGGCGGAAATTCTTGTCGTCTTTTTCAGATATATCCCGGCCAACGAGAGCCGCGATTTCTAAATTCAAAGTATAAATAATAAAATTGTCTAAATAGCATAAAGTTCTTGGTAGCATGGAGCTTCATTAGACCTCTGTTCAATCTAAACTACATATTGTATGTCGCTTGCGCGCGGAGAACAAAGCGATGGCATTCAGCGTTCCCATTCTTGGCTACTATGACCACAACAATGCCGGCGATGAGGCTTTCAAGTTGGCCTTCTCAGGGGCTTTGGGAAACACCCCCCACCAGTTCGTCAAATCCTTGCCTGTCGATAAGGAAATTCCGCTGGCCTTGTTTGGCGGCGGCGCCTTGCTGAACCAGTATTTCGTGCGCCATTTGTCAAAGGTGGAGCGCATTCATGTCGTCGGTTGCTCCTTCCCTTACGGCCCCAAGGACATCCAGATCTTCGAGCCGGTGAAGAACCAGATCGTCAGCCTCTATCTGCGCAGCCGCCGGGACGTCGAAGCAGCGCGGGCCGCGGGTTACGATGCCAAGTTCATTCCGGACATGGTGTTCAGCGTGCCGCCGACAGCAGGCATGACGCTGGATCAGTTGGTGACCGCGGCCGCCCTGCCTCCGCGCGGCTTCCATCCTGATCGCAAGAAACTTTTCGTCTTCCTGTCCGGCGATTACTGGATAAATTACCTCCAGGGCGACCGCAAGCGTCATGAAAGCATTGAACTTCTAAAGGAGCGCATTGCCAAGACGCTCGATGTGGCGGCGCACGACTATGACATTATCATGCCGTCCATGAGCGTATGGTACAATGCCCGCGATTACATCTTTGCGGGCGAGGTGCTGAAGCGAATGAAGCAGCCTGAGCGCGTCTGCCTAGTGGAGCGCTACATCGACGCCGCGGACCTGCTGAGCGTTCTGGCACAAACAGATTGTGCGGTGATCAGCATGAAATACCACGGGCTGGTTTTTGGCATGCGGAACGGACGCGTCTGTATTAATATCGGCTCAACCCGTAAGACGTTGGACCTCATGGACGATTTCGGGGTGTCAGATCTCACCTTCAATCCGAACAAGGATACCTCCGACAAGCTGATCAGCCTGCTGGCTCGCACCGGTGAGGCGTCGCTGCAGGAGCAGATTGCTAGCACTGCTGAGGTCTGGACCGCTCAGGCCGTGACGACAATGCATCAAGCCATGGATGGCGTGCGCCAGGATTGTGCGCAACTTGCGGATTAAACCGCGCCCGCTTCCGCATCCTGTTGATAGACAGAGTGTGCTGGCCGGATCAGGCCTCATCCGGCACCTTGCCAGCGTTCCGTAGAATGCCATCGGAGAAAGCAATGAGGGATTTGAAGGTCGGCATTTTCTTCGACGGGCAGAAGGCGGATCATAGTTACACCGTGCTGGGTCTGAAGAACGCCTTCGAGCGTTCGGCAACGATTTCTGAATGCTTTGCGCTGACGCCGCAGGACGAGGCGGCACATGCGGCGCTTCAACAGGCCCTCGCCGAGCCCCTAGCCTCGTTTGACGGTGTGGTGCTCGAAACTGATTTCGCCGCCCTGCCCGGCTGCGGAGGCATGGTGTTCCTGCTGGACGACGCTGTGAGGCTTAATCAGCGCGATTGGCGCGAAAGCGAGTTGGATCAGGTCGGCACCCTGAGCCGCGTACTGGCCGCCGATATTCGCGCCTGGTTGTTCTTCCGCGATATCTTCCGGCGCGAGATCCCGCTGATCCCTGCGCCACTGCCTTCCTATGCCGGCTACGCGCCGCACAAGGAGCAGCGTGTCGCCCTAATCGTCAACGACCTATCGCTTGGCGAGTATTGCCACAGCGGCATTGTCGGCGCCATTCGCTCCGTTAGACCGGAGATCGACATCATTGAGATCGTCAACGGTTATCGCGCACCAGCGCAGCAAAGCGCTTGGCTGAACCCACGCCTGGTCAACGCCGCTGCGCATATTCATATTGGCCACCCACCTGACACGGTTTCCGCCGGGCGCCTGATCGACAGCATGAACATGCGGGCGCCGTGCATCGTATTCGATGATACCTTCAGTCGGCGCGATCTCGGCGTCACGGTGCCCTGGCGTCTGCCCAACTATATTAATGACGTTAACATCGTCCGCACCTCCTCACTCGCCGCCTTCAGCACTGCTGTTCGGGTGGTGCTGCAGGACCCCGCTTGGTCGCGCAACCTGATCCGCAATGCAGGGCGCGAAGTGGAGGATTTCCAGGCGCAGTTCCAGAACACCTTCCTCACGCCGCTGACCGGTGAGCTGACAGCCTGGCAGCAGGTCTGAAGCCGCTTTTCTGCTGCGCATGCAGACGCGTGATTTCCAATCAGGGTTGGTTTTGTGATGGCAAAGAAGATCGCCTGGCTGACGCCCTTGGGGCCACATTCCGATATCGGCGCGCATTCGCTGTGCGTTGTCGAGGCAATGCACCGCCGCGCCCCGGATTACGACTGCGAGGTTGCATTATTCGTGCAGCCGAACGGCTCCATCTACCGCTCCACCACGCCGCGCTTCCCGCTGGACGAGAGTTTTGACCCAGCAATGCTGTCGCTGTTCGATGTGCCGGTACTCAATATCGGTAACAACCAGGAGAACCACCTGGTCATTAACCAGATCGCACTGCAACAGGGCGGCATCATCGTCGTGCACGACATAGTGATGCAGCACTATCTCGCCTGGTCGATTTTCGAGAAGGCAAAACGTCCTGGCCGTTACGTTGACATCATGGCCGAGCATTATGGTGTGCGTGCGCTCGACGTTCTTGAGGTATCCGGCATCACCTTCAGCGATCAGCCGACACGCTATGCCCCGTGGGATACGCCGCACGCTTTTTCCTTTCCGTTGATTGAACCGTTTCTGCAGCGAGCGCGCGCGGTGGTGGTGCATTCGCAATTCGCGGCTGATATTGTGGCGCAGATCACCGATCGGCCGCAGCTGCGCCTGTTCCTGCCGTCCGACAAGAAGGCAGCGCCGAAGCGCCAACCCACTGAAGGTGCACCCATCACCTTTGCAGCGCTCGGCCATATCAGCAGCGCCAAGCACATCCATTACTGCATTGAGGCGTTCCGAGACTCTGCTCTACTGCGCGACAAGGCGCAGATGCTGATCGTCGGCGGCGCTAATGACTCCGACTACATTGCCTACCTGCAGCAACTGGTGCGTGAAGGAAATCTAGCGCAGTGGGTCCGCTTCGAATTTAACGTGTCGGAGGAGCGGCTCTTCGAGGTGAAGGCGGAAACTGACGTGTTCGTCAACATCCGCTATCCGAATACTGAAAGCGCCTCAGGCTCACTGGCCGAGCAGATGGCCTGCGGCGCACCGGTGATCGTTTATGACAGCGGCTGCTATCGCGAATTGCCGGACGAAACAGTGCTGAAGATCCGCGACCTGTCCTCCTCCGACCCACTGCGGCACCGGATGGAGGAGCTGGCCGCCGATCCGGCGCTGCGGCTGCAATACGGCCTTAAGGCGTTGCGCTATGGGCAGGATCGCACGGCTGATGCCTATGCTCGCCAGTTCCTCGACTACATCAGCGAGCCCAATTTTGAGGAGCGCTCGCGCCTCTCCCTTCCTGCCCCGCCCTATCCTGAGCTCGGATGGTTGAAGCCGGCGCTGGGCAATTTGCTGGTCGATCCGCTACCAGTGCCCTGGTTCGCGCGCGGTGGCAACACACCTCGCTTCGCAAGCCTAGCGCGGCTCGAAGGCCTTGATCTCTTACGCTACCTAGCACTTTCGGTATTTCAGCGCTCCTTGCCGAAGCACGGGATGCGGCGGGCTAGTATGATCCTAGCTGGGCAGCCGCGGCACAAGGTCAGCCTTTGCTGTGGGCGTATCGGCTTTCTGCTGTCGATTTGCCAGAGTGAGCGCGTGCTGCAGCCGGCCGAGATAGACTTCGAGAATGACGCGCTGGCACTGGCTGTGATCGAGGCCGTGCGGCCGGACCTGTTCATCGACATCTGCTATCGTGCCGTGCTCGGCCGCTTACCCTTTGAGGGCGAGGTGGATCGTTATCTGCAACGTGTCACCCGTGACCAGGCAGGCAGCATCGTGGCCGAGTTCGCCGCCAGCGAGGAATGCCGTCAGCGTGGTATGCAACGCGACATGCTGCACGGTCTGCGCGAATTGGCTGAGCGTATTAATGCCTTGCAGCCCAGTCGCAGCGCTGAAGGAGCAGTACTTCCCGTAGACAAGGAGGTGCTACTCGGCGATCTAGCTTCGAGCGGACTTTTCACCAATGGCTGGCATGAGGCAGAGGTGGAGGGCATCTGGTCTTGCAGCCGCCGCGCGGTAATCAGCTTCGCCACGACGCTGGAGGATAAGGAGACCGCTCTTCTGATCCGCCTGCAGATGCGCTTGGCGGCGATCGAATGGAGCGGTCCTCAGACAGTGGTGGCCAACATCAACGGTGAGGACGTGGCGCGTCAGGTGGTGAACAGCGGTGAGCGCTTCGTCTTTGACGTGCCTCTGTTGGAGCAGGATCTTTCAGAGGTTCTGCTAACGCTGATCATCGAGCGCACCATTCGTCTGGCCGAGCACCTTCCGAATGGAGACCAGCGCGAGCTGGGCCTGTTCCTTTACGGTGTTTCGGTTGTGAAGCCCTGATGCGGCTCCTCGCCAGGCACGACGTGGCAGGGGAGAGGCGACCGCTAGCCATCATGGATCAAGAGTGACTAGGGAGGTTTAAAGTGGCACGCATCAAGTTCGTGGGCTGGTATGGGCGCGGCAATTGCGGGGACGAGGCGTTCCGTGATGTGCACCGCCTGCTGTTTCCCGGTCATGACATCGAGTGGGTGACGGATCTCGAGGCGGATTCGGCAGCGGAGGATGACGGCTCCGTCCATGTGCTGGGCGGCGGCGACGTATTCCTACCCTATTACCTGCGCAGCATTCCCGCTAATCGGAAGTTCTTCGTCTATGGCGTCGGGCTTGGCTCGGACGAGCAGCGGGCGGCAGTAGTGGAGCAGCGCGACCGCCTGCTTGGTGTCTGGTTGCGCAACCAGGAAGATGTGGATGCGCTACGCGCTGAGGGCATCGATGCGCATTTTACCCCCGATATCGTCTTCAACCTAGCGCCTGAAATCGCCCGGCGCATACCGGCGCAGGCGGCGCGGCTAGGCAAGATTCGCAAGTCGGTAGCGCTGATCGTTTCAAATACGGCGACCCAGGATTCCTACCGCACAGGCAACTTGTCGGAGTTTTTCTACGCGCAGTACATGCGCCTGAATCTGGCGAAGCTGTTCAGTGAGCTGGCCAAGTATTACGACGTCTACGGCATCCCCTTTTCCTCCGACCGTAACGATTTTGACCTCGGCTATCTGTACGACGTAGTCACCAACGTAAGCCGCCAGGAGTCCGTGCGCATCCTAGACGAGCCAATGGAGCCGCTGGAGGTAGGCGCCGTGCTGGCCAACATGGATTTGGTGGTCAGCATGAAGTTCCACGGCCTGGTCTTCGCCGCCGCCGCAGGAGTGCCCTTCGTCAATATCGGCCTGACGCGTAAGACCAAACTGATCTGCACTCAGCTTGGGCTCGAGGATCTGTCGGTCACACCCTATTCGCTGACCGTGGAATCCGCCCTAGCAGCAATCAAGGTAGCGGAGGACGAGGCGGTGCAGCGCCGGCTGGCCGCCGCACAGGGCCAAGTCTGCGAACTGGCGCGCAAGGAGGCGTCCCGCTTTGTGGCCGAGGTAGAGGCGGCGCTGGCTGATCCTCTGGCGCTGCGGATCGGAAGCTGATCTCTACCCTGTGGCTACTCTGATAGAACCTTCTGTCCGGTTAACTGTTCTGGCATCGGAGCATTGTTTGGATCCTGTTGGTCCTGACCCTCGAACTGATCCGGCGAGAGCGCAAGTTTTTCGGGCATTTGACCGTAGCCCCGAAACCGGTCCGCCCAGAGCGCTTGGCGCCGCACCACCCCCATCCCGGCAAAGGCGTTGGCGGTGGCCAGCGCCTCGGTGCCCTTGCGGCTGAGGCTTGCCCGCCGCACCACCTCCTCCACCGCAGCAAAAGGCGAGCCATTGCCCGCCCGTCTGGCCTCGATGATCCGCTCGGCTTCCTGCCGCGCCAGCCCCGCCGCCATGCGCAGCCCGAGCCGCAGCGCCAGCTTTTCCTGGCTCGCCGGCTCCGGCTCCAGCGTGCAGTCCCAGAGGCTGCGGTTGACGTCCACCGGCCGCACGGCAACGCCGTGCTCTTTGGCATCCCGGACGATCTGCGCCGGCGCGTAGAAGCCCATCGGCTGGGCGTTGAGCAGGGCGGCGGCGAACACCGAAGGGTGGTGGTATTTCAGCCAGGCCGAGGCATAGGCCAGCTGCGCAAAGGAGGCGGCGTGGCTTTCCGGAAAGCCGTAGGAGCCAAACCCCTCCAGCTGCTGGAACACCCGCTCGGCCAGCGCCGGATCGTAGCCGCGTCGGACCATGCCGCCGACCAGCCGGTCCCGGACCTCGCTGACCCCCTTTGTGTGCTTGAAGGTCGCCATGGCGCGGCGCAGCCTGTCAGCCTCCTCAGGGGTGAACCTGGCGGCGACCATGGCCACCCGCATGGCCTGCTCCTGGAACAGCGGCACGCCGAGGGTGCGCTCCAGCACCTTGCGGAGTTCGTCGGGCTGGCCGTGCTCGGGTGAGGGGCCTGGGTAGTTCGGCTGCTCCAGCCCCCAGCGGCGGCGCAGATAGGGGTGCACCATGTCGCCCTGGATCGGGCCGGGGCGGATGATCGCCACCTGGATCACCAGGTCGTAGAATGTCTCGGGGCGCAGCCGGGGCAGCATGTTCATCTGCGCCCGGCTTTCCACCTGGAACACGCCGAGGCTGTCGGCGCGGCGCAGCATGGCATAGGTCTCGGGGCAATCCCTGGGCACGCCCGCCAGGTCGAGATCCTTCCGGTGGTGCCGCTTGAGCAACTGGAAGCC
>NZ_VUKA01000003.1 GCF_008386565.1 Teichococcus oryzae
CGACCACTGCACGTCCACGCCGGAGGACTTCCACAGATTGGCCTGCCAGCTGGCCGAGCCGGTGTAGTCCTTCCAGTTGGCATAGCCGACCACGCCATGAACATAATCGGGCTTGTCGCCGAGCCAGGAGGAGAACTTCGCCAGGTCCGAGGGATTGTTGCCGACGTAAACACCAAGAGCGGTCATTGCATTTTGCCTTCTGGAAGCGCTGGCCTCCAGGGGCCTGCTCACGGGAAAGTGAGCGGAAATGACCAAGAAAAGGTTAATTTTGGGGGAGCCAAACCCCGTTTTTTCACTTTTTCGTGATTTTCTTGGGTGCGGGACTGGGATGCTGAAGCTTAGCCGTAAATTCGTATCGCTGGTTCGGGGTCCAACCGCCTGCGAAGAGCCGTTCCGTCGGGCTCCAGCGCTGGCATTTCGGGATTGCTGTCCCCGCCCCTGCGAAGGAAAGCGAAGCCACGGCATGCTTCGGCAACGGCAGGATGCCTGCGGCCCACAGAAGATTCGCGATGCCGCGCGGCGTTTCCGGCAGCAGCGTGTGAAGGCTTTCCAAGAATTCCGCGGAACAGGCGCCCGCTGCTGCCTTCATCCGGCCGCGAGCTTGTGCGGAGCGGCCTGCCGGTAGGGCCATGAGAATGCCGCCCGCGGATCGCATGGCAGGAGCGGCGCGTTCAGGGCTTGTGGGAACCACCGGGAAAGCCCATCTATGCCCCGTCAGTCTCGTTTGGTTCGGCCTGCTCTCCCTGCTCACGATCGAGCGCCGAGCCCGGTGTCCGTTTCCCTCGAAGTCCGATCCGTCCCGCGGTTGTCGCGGGCGGCACTCCAGTCATGAACGGAACACCATCATGCCGACCGGCACCGTCAAGTGGTTCAACGCGACCAAGGGCTTTGGCTTCATCCAGCCGGATGACGGCTCCAAGGACGTTTTCCTGCACATCTCCGACGTTCAGCGCTCCGGCCTGGCCGAGCCGCGCGAGGGCGACAAGCTCGAATACGAGCTGCAGCGTGGCCAGCAGGGCAAGACCTCGGCCGGCAATCTGAAGCAGGCCTGAACGAAAACGTGGCGGAGGGCCTGCGCCTTCCGCCACGTCCCGAAACCGCTTCGCGGTCCGTCGCGAATGAAAGACGCCTGGGAGCGGGCATCTTCACTGGCGCGAGCACCAGGACCGCGATCCGGTATTCCGCCGCTGAATGGCGGGACGCCTTACGCCGCAGGCGGGCTGATCGCGGCCTCCGTGTCGCAGTTGCCTGCCGCCCTTGCTCCGGCCTCGCGGCCCGGAATGCAAGCCGTTTCGTCAGGCCGGCTTTCGCTCCCTTGTTGTCCGAATAAGCGGCAGGGACGCGCGGGCCGTCCCGCTGTCCGGCCCCTGACGGAGGCCAACCCCGTCCCGCGAGGATTCGCACATGCAACCTCACGGTTTCGCCGTCGGCCAGAGCGTCGAGCTTTCTCCCGGCAAGTATGACAGCAATGTTCCGCGTGGAACCTATACGGTTCTCCGCCTCCTGCCGAATGATGGCGCGGACCGCGAATACCGCGTGCGGTTCCAGCAGGACGGGCATGAGCGCGTCGTGCGGGAAAGCCAGCTCCGCAGCGGCCCCGCTCCTTTCTTCCGCTGAGGCCGCGCGTTCCTTGACCAAGATGCGGCCGGACCGCCGCCGCGAGGGCGGCGGATAGCGGCCGGAATCAACGCCCCGCTCCGGCGGGGCACACACAACAGGAAAACACGTCATGCCCGAGAGCAAGACGAAGCCCGAGGCGCCCCCACAGGCCGCCGAGGCGGAGGTGGAATACCTCTCGAAGCGCCACCGCGTATCGGCCGCCATTGTGCGGGAGATCATCCGCCGCATCGGCTCCAGCGAGCGCTCGGCGGTGGAACGCGAGATCCGCAAGGGCCTCGCCCGGCGCTGAGCGCCCGCTTCCGCTGCCTGCCCCGATCCGCAGGCGGCGAATGGCCGCGCCTTCGCACCCCCGGCTGGAGGTGCCGAAGGCGCCGCGGGCCGCCGCCCCGCCACCGGCGCGATCACCGCCGCCCCTGACCCGGGCCGCGAGGGGCAAGCCAGAGCCCTTGCCATTCCGCCGGCAATTGCGCGGATTCCCTGCCCAAAGACGCCGAGCTTGAAGAATCCGGGCGCGGATGTGACGCTGGAAGCCTGGAACGCGCCTCATGGCCGGCGCAACATGCCGGCCCGTCTCGCCGCGCCGATGCGGCGGGACCGGGGCATCCGGGAGCCGGGCGAGGTGGAACGGGTGCATCCCGTGGCGGGGAAAAGGCTGATGTCGGTGTTGCAGACGGCGCTGGATGCGCGCTCCCCCGAATATGCGGCGAATGCCGCCCGGATGCGGGCGCTGGTGGAGGATCTGCGGGCGCAGGCGGACCGCATTCGCGAGGGTGGCGGCCCCATGGCGCGGGAAAAGCACCTGGCCCGCAACAAGCTGCTGCCGCGCGACCGGGTGCGGGCGCTGATCGACCCCGCCTCCCCTTTCCTGGAGATCGGGCAGCTCGCCGCGCATGGGATGTACAAGGGGGAAGTGCCCTCCGCCGGGATCATCACCGGCATCGGCCGCGTTTCGGGCCGCGAATGCATGATCGTGGCGAACGACGCCACGGTGAAGGGCGGCACCTACTTCCCGCTGACGGTGAAGAAGCATCTGCGCGCGCAGGAGATTGCCGAGCAGAACCGCCTGCCCTGCTTGTATCTCGTTGATTCCGGCGGCGCCAACCTGCCCAACCAGGACGAGGTCTTTCCCGACCGCGACCATTTCGGCCGCATCTTCTTCAACCAGGCGCAGATGTCGGCCAAGGGCATCCCGCAGATCGCGGTGGTGATGGGCTCCTGCACAGCGGGCGGCGCCTATGTGCCGGCGATGTCCGACCAGAGCATCATCGTGCGCAACCAGGGCACCATCTTCCTGGCCGGCCCGCCTTTGGTGAAGGCCGCCACGGGCGAGGTGGTGAGCGCCGAGGAGCTTGGCGGCGCCGAGGTGCATTCCCGCATCTCCGGCGTCACCGACCACATGGCGGAAAGCGACGCGCATGCGCTGGGCATCGCGCGCCGCATCGTCGCCGGCCTCAACACGCGCAAGCCGGCCTCGCTCGACATCGCGCCGCCCCGCCCGCCCCTGCATGACCCGCGGGGAATCCACGGGCTGATCCCGGCCGACCTCCGCCAGCCCTATGACGTGCGGGAAGTGATCGCGCGGCTGGTGGACGCTTCCGAGTTCGACGAGTTCAAGCCGCTCTACGGCGCGACGCTGGTGACCGGCTTCGCGCGGCTGCATGGCTATCTGGTCGGCATCATCGCCAATAATGGCGTGCTGTTCTCGGAATCCGCGCAGAAGGGCGCGCATTTCATCGAGTTGTGCTGCCAGCGCGGCATTCCGTTGGTGTTCCTGCAGAACATCACCGGCTTCATGGTCGGCCGGAAATACGAGAGCGGCGGCATCGCGAAGGACGGCGCCAAGATGGTCACCGCCGTCGCCACCGCCACCGTGCCCAAATTCACCGTGGTGATCGGCGGCTCCTTCGGGGCCGGCAATTACGGCATGTGCGGCCGCGCCTATTCGCCGCGCTTCCTGTTCATGTGGCCCAACGCCCGCATCGGCGTGATGGGCGGGGAACAGGCGGCCTCCGTGCTGTCCACCATCCGGCGCGACGCGATCGAGGCGAAGGGCGGAGGCTGGACGGCGGAGGAGGAGGAGGAGTTCAAGGCGCCGCTCCGCGCGCAATACGAGACGCAGGGCCATCCCTATTACAGCAGCGCGCGGCTGTGGGATGACGGCATCATCGACCCGGCCGACACCCGCACGGTGCTGGCCCTGGCCATCTCGGCCTCCCTCAACGCGCCGGTCGAATCCTGGGCCAGCCGCGGCCCCGGCTTCGGCCTGTTCCGGATGTGACGCCGATGTTCGGGACCATCCTGATCGCCAATCGCGGCGAGATCGCCTGCCGCGTCATCCGCACCGCCCGGCGCCTCGGCATCCGAACCGTCGCCGTGCATTCGGAGGCCGATGCCGGGGCAATGCACGTCGCCATGGCCGATGAATCGCGCCTGCTGGGCCCGGCGCCCGCGCGGGACAGCTATCTGCGCATCGACGCCATCATCGCCGCCGCCCTCGCCGCCGGCGCCGAGGCCATCCATCCCGGCTATGGCTTCCTGTCGGAGAATGCCGAATTCGCCGAAGCCTGCGCCGCCGCCGGCATCGTCTTCATCGGCCCGCCGCCGGCGGCAATCCGCGCCATGGGCTCGAAATCCGCCGCCAAGGCGCTGATGGAGCAGGCCGGCGTGCCGCTGGTGCCCGGCTATCACGGCGCCGACCAGTCGGCCGCCATTCTGCGCGAAGCCGCGGACCGCATCGGCTACCCGCTGCTGATCAAGGCCAGTGCCGGCGGCGGCGGCAAGGGCATGAAGATCGTGGAATCGCCAGCGGATCTGGACGGCGCGCTGGCGCTGGCCAAGGGCGAGGCGCGCTCGGCCTTCGGCGACGACCACGTGCTGCTGGAGCGCTACCTCACCCGGCCCCGGCATATCGAGATCCAGGTCTTCGCCGACAGCCAGGGCAACATGGTGCATCTGTTCGAGCGCGACTGCTCGATCCAGCGCCGCCACCAGAAGGTGGTGGAGGAAGCCCCCGCCCCCGGCATGGACCCGGCGCGGCGGGACGCCATGGGCCGCGCCGCCTGCGACGCGGCGCGCGCCATCGGCTATGTCGGCGCCGGCACGGTGGAGTTCATCGCCGAGGGCGATGCCTTCCACTTCATGGAGATGAACACCCGCCTGCAGGTGGAGCATCCCGTCACGGAGGCGATCACCGGGCAGGACTTGGTGGAATGGCAGCTTCGCGTCGCGGCCGGGCAGCCCCTGCCGCTGGCGCAGGACGACCTGCGGATCGCCGGCCACGCCGTCGAGGTGCGGCTTTATGCCGAGGACCCGGCGCGCGACTTCGCGCCCTCCACCGGCCGGGTCGAGCATCTTCGCTTTCCCGCCGGGGAGCACGGCATCCGGGTGGACACCGGCATCCGCCAGGGCGATGCCGTCACCATCCATTACGACCCGATGATCGCCAAGATCATCGCCCATGGGCCGGACCGCGCCGCCGCCCTCGCCCGCCTTTCGCGCGCCCTGGCCGGCACGGAGATCGCCGGGACCGCCACCAACCTCGCCCTGCTGCGCGCCATCGCCTCGCAGCCGGAGTTCCGCGCCGGGGCGGTGGATACGGGCTTCATCGCGCGGCACGGCGCGGAGTTGCTGGCGCCTCCGGCCGCGGCGCCGCGCGCCGCCCTCGCCGCCGCCGCCGCCTTCCTGCTGGCGGAGCGCACGTCGCGGGCCGCCGCCGATCTCGCCGATCCCCATTCGCCCTGGGCGGCCGCCACGGCCTGGCGGATGAATGGCGATGGCTACCAGGATTTCCACCTGGCGGATGGCGAGGGGGTCCGCGTGCTGCGGGCCCATCTTCGCCCCGGCGGCTTCCGGCTGGACCTGCCGGATGGCGCCGCCGATGTTGTCCAGCACCCTGGCGCGGATGGCGCGCTGGCCCTGCGGCTCGACGGGCGCGCCTTCGCCGCGCGGGTCCTGCGGCGGGACGATCATCTGACGGTGTTCGTCGATGGCGCCAGCCACGCGCTGCGCCTGGCTGATCCCCTCGCGGCGGCGAACACGGAGGGGCCCGCCGCGGGGCGCATCCTCGCCCCCATCCCGGGCAAGGTGCTGGAGGTGCTGGTGTCCCCCGGCGATGTCGTCGCGCGCGGCGCCGTGCTGCTGGTGCTGGAGGCCATGAAGGTGCAGATGCGCATCACCGCCCCGGCGGACGGAACCGTGTCCGCCATCCACTGCGCGGCGGGGGATCTGGTGGAGGACGGCATGGAGCTGGTGACGCTGGGCTAGGGGCCATCCGGGCCGGCAGCGGATCGGCGAAGATGGTTATGGTTGATGCACCGCACAACACGGCATAGCGTCTTGCCATGCCCAGGCTGACCGCCGCTTCCGTGCCGTTTCATCCCTGTTGCCGGATGCCGCCAGCCGGCTCCGCCGGATGAGCCGGCTGGCGCCCACCGGCCGCTCCGCCAGCCGCCCTAGGCTGGTTGTCGTCACCGCCATCGGCGTCGCCCAGATCCTGGCCTGGGGCTCGTCCTATTATCTCCTGGCGGTGCTGGCGGGGCCGATGGTGGCCGACACGGGCTGGCCGCTCACCTGGATCATGGGCGCCCTGTCCGTCGGCATGCTGGTGTCCGGCCTGGTTTCGCCGCGCGTCGGCCATTTCATCGACCGGCATGGCGGGCGGCCTGTGCTGGCGGCCAGCGCGGTGCTGCTCGCGGCCGGGCTGCTGCTGCTGGGGCTGGCGCCCGGCCTTCCGGTCTTCATGCTGGCCTGGGTCCTCATGGGCCTCGGCATGGGCGCGGGGCTTTACGACCCGGCCTTCTCCACCCTCGGGCGGCTTTATGGGGAGGCGGCGCGCCCGGCCATTACCCATGTCACCCTGTTCGGCGGCTTCGCCAGCACCGTCTGCTGGCCGCTCAGCGCCCTTCTGGTGGAACAGCTGGGCTGGCGCGGAGCCTGCCTGACCTATGCCGCCATCCACATCGCCATCGTGCTGCCGCTCTACCTGCTGGGCATCCCGCGCGAGGCGCGCCGGGCGGTGCCGGCGGCGCCGGCGGCCGGCACCGCGGCGCCATCCCCGCCGGTGCAGGCCGGGCAGTGCCGCATCTTCATCCTGCTGGCGGGAAGCTTCACCCTGGCGGCGGTGATCATGACCGTCGTGTCCGTCCACCTGCTGACCCTGCTGCAGTCGCAGGGCCTGGACCTGGCGACGGCGGTGGCGCTGGGTGCGCTGATCGGCCCCGCCCAGGTCGGCGCCCGGGTGCTGGAGATGGTTTTCGGCCGCAAGGCCCATCCGCTGTGGAGCCTGCTGGCCTCGACCATCCTGGCGGCGATCGGGCTCGGCATGCTCGCCAGCGCGCCGGGCGTCGTGGCGGCGGGCCTCGTCCTTTACGGCATGGGCGCCGGCATCCGCTCCATCGCCCGCGGCACGGTGCCCCTCGCCCTGTTCGGCAAGAACAACTACGCCGTCCTGATGGGCCGCATCGCCATGCCGACGCTGGTGGCGCAGGCCGCATCCCCCTTTCTCGGCGCCTGGCTGCTCGCCGCCTTCGGCGCCGGCCCGGCCCTGACCGTGCTATGCGCGGCCGCGGTGCTGAACATCCTGCTGGTGCTGCCATTGCTGCCCCTCGCGTTGCGGCGGCAGCCAGCCCCGTGAAAGGCCTGCCTCCCGGCCGGAAGGGCATGCGCCAGCCAGGCTGACGCCCAACTCCGATCCCCGCACCGGCCCCGCGCCCTGGTCCGGGAAACATGGGGGACGCCCGTTGCCGGGGCCCGGGGCCGCGATCTTCCTTTCCAACCGATCGAGGCGGAGACTAGGCTTCCCCGGAGGTTTCGAATCAGGAAGGGACGTGTCGCTTGGCCTACGCGCTGCAGCAGCTCATCAATGGCGTCTCGCTCGGAATGATCTACGGGCTCATCGCCATCGGCTACACCATGGTCTACGGCATCATCGGCATGATCAATTTCGCCCATGGCGACATCTTCATGGTCGGTGCCTTCCTTTCCCTGATCGGCCTGTTGCTGATCACCTCCGGCGGGATGCTGGACGGGACGGCGGCGATCATCCTGGTCCTGGCCCTGTCCATGGTCTTCACCGCCCTGTATGGCTGGACGGTGGAGCGGGTCGCCTACCGGCCGCTGCGCGGCTCCTTCCGCCTGGCGCCGCTGATCTCGGCCATCGGCATGTCCATCGTGCTGCAGAACTACGTGCAGGTGGCGCAGGGCGCCCGGGTGAAGCCCATCGAGCCGGTGGTGCAGGGCGGCTTCACCCTGATGCGGGACGGCAGCTTCGCCGTGCAGCTTTCCACCATGCAGATCCTGATCATCACGACGACGCTGGCGATCCTGGCCATCTTCACCTGGCTGGTGACGCGAACACCGCTCGGCCGCGCCATGCGCGCCTGCGAGCAGGACCGCCGCATGGCCAGCCTGCTCGGCATCGACACCGACCGGACCATCAGCGTCACCTTTGTCATCGGCGCGTCGCTGGCCGCGGTCGCCGGCACCATGTACCTGCTGCGCTATGGCGTGATCGACTTCTACATCGGCTTCCTGGTGGGGGTGAAGGCGTTCACCGCCGCCGTGCTGGGCGGCATCGGCAGCCTGCCGGGCGCCGTGCTGGGCGGGCTGCTGATCGGGCTGATCGAAACCTTCTGGTCCGCCTATTTCAGCGTGCAGTACAAGGATGTCGCCGCCTTCTCCATCCTGATCCTGACGCTGGTCTTCATGCCGACCGGGCTGCTCGGCCGCGCCGAGGTCGAGAAGGTATGAGCCTGGCCCGGACCCGGCGCCCCGTGCTCGGCGCCGCTTTGAAGGATGCGGGACTGGCGGCGCTGGTCGCGGCCGGCCTGTTCCTGCCCATGGTCGGGCTGCGCACCGATGTCGGCCCCACCGGCGCCCTGTTCCTGCGCACCCGATGGACCGATGTGCTGTTGCTGATGGCCATCGTCTTCGCCGGGCGCTTCCTGCTGCGGTTCTGGCAGGAATGGCGGGCGGAACGGCATGGCCCTTCCGTGCAGAAGCGCCTGGCCGGGCCGCTGTCCCGCTCCGGCCGCTTCGTGGCCCCCGTTCTGTTGCTCTTCGCCCTGCTGCTGCCGGCCATTCCCGGTATCGGGCGCTATGAGCTGGACCTCGGCATCCTGGTGCTGACCTATGTGATGCTGGGCTGGGGGCTGAACATCGTGGTCGGCCTCGCCGGGCTGCTGGACCTCGGCTATGTCGCCTTCTACGCGGTGGGCGCCTATTCCTACGCGCTGCTGGCGCAGTATTTCGGCCTTTCCTTCTGGATCTGCCTGCCGCTGGCGGGGCTGCTGGCCGCCTTCTGGGGCATCCTGCTAGGCTTTCCCGTGCTGCGGCTGCGGGGCGACTACCTCGCTATCGTCACGCTCGGCTTCGGCGAGATCATCCGGCTGGTTCTGCTGAACTGGGTTTCGCTGACCGGCGGGCCCAACGGCATCTCCGGCATTCCCCGCCCCTCCTTTTTCGGTCTGGCCTTCACCGCGGGCGGCGGCCCGGGCTCCTTCGCCGATTTCTTCGGGCTGGAGCCGAGCCCGACGCACCGCGTCGTCTTCCTCTACTACCTCATCCTGGCCCTGGCCCTGCTGACCAACTGGGTCACGCTGCGCCTGCGCCGCCAGCCGCTCGGCCGCGCCTGGGAGGCGATGCGGGAGGATGAGATCGCCTGCCGCTCCCTCGGCATCAACATCACCACCACCAAGCTGACGGCCTTCGCGCTGGGCGCCATGTTTGGCGGCTTCGCCGGCGCCTTCTTCGCGACAAGGCAGGCCTTTATCAGCCCGGAATCCTTCACCTTCATCGAAAGCGCCATCATCCTGGCCATCGTGGTGCTGGGCGGCCTCGGCAGCCAGCTCGGCGTCGCCATCGCGGCGCTGGTGCTGATCGGCGGCTTCGAGGTGTTCCGGGACCTGCAGGAATGGCGCATGCTGGTCTTCGGCGCCGCCATGGTGCTGATCATGATCTGGAAGCCGCGCGGACTGGTCGGCAGCCGCAACCCCACCGTCGCCCTGGGCGAGAAGCGGACCATCAGCGCCGCCATGGTGGCCGAGGGGCGCGGCTGATGGCGCCGATCCTGACGGTCGAGAACCTGACTATGCGCTTCGGCGGCCTGACGGCGGTGCGCGATGTTTCCTTTGCCGCCGCGCCCGGCGCCATCACCGCCGTGATCGGCCCGAATGGCGCCGGCAAGACAACGATGTTCAACTGCATCACCGGCTTCTACCGGCCCACCAGCGGCAGCCTGACGCTGCGCCATGAGGGGCGGGAGGTCGCGCTGCACCGCCTGGCCGGCCACCGCATCGCGCGCGCCGGCGTGGCGCGCACCTTCCAGAATGTCCGCCTGTTCGCCGGCATGACGGCGCTGGAGAACCTGCTGGTGGCGCAGCACCGCACGCTGATGGCGGCCACCGGCTTCGGCATCGGCGCCGTGCTGGGCCTGTCCGGCTACCACGCGGCGGAACAGGCGGCGATCGGCCGCGCCACCGCCTGGCTGGAAGCCTGCGGGCTGATCGACCGCGCCGACGACCCGGCGGGCAGCCTGCCCTATGGCGCGCAGCGGCGGCTGGAGATCGCGCGCGCCATGTGCACGGAACCCGCGCTGCTCTGCCTCGATGAACCCGCGGCGGGCCTCAACCCGCGTGAATCCCTGGCGCTGGGCGAATTGCTGCGCGCCATCCGCGACGGAAAGGCGGCGGAAGGCGCGGCCCCCTGCTCCATCCTGCTGATCGAGCACGACATGGGCGTGGTGATGGGCATTTCCGACCACATCGTGGTGCTGGACCATGGCAGCAAGATCGCTGACGGACCCCCGGCCGCCATCCGCGCCGACGACAAGGTCATCGCCGCCTATCTGGGCGAGGGCGATGAGGACGAGGAGGGCGCGGCATGAGCACGCCCCTGCTGGAGATCCGCGAGGTTTCCACCTTCTACGGCGCGGTGGAGGCGCTGAAGGGCGTTTCCATCAGCGTGGCGCCGGGCGAGATCGTCACGCTGATCGGCGCCAATGGCGCGGGCAAGTCAACGCTGCTGATGACCATCTGCGGCGACCCGCGCGCGCGCTCCGGCCGCGTCATCTTCGATGGCCAGGACATCACGGAACGGCCGACGCACCATATCATGCGCGGCGGCATCGCGCAGTCGCCCGAAGGCCGCCGCGTCTTTCCGCGCATGAGCGTGCATGAGAACCTGCTGCTGGGCGCGCAAAGCCAGGGCATCGACCCCGCGCCGGGCCTGGAACAAGCCTTCACCCTGTTTCCCCGGCTGGAGGAGCGCCAGGCGCAGCGGGCCGGCACGCTGTCGGGCGGCGAGCAGCAGATGCTGGCCATCGCCCGCGCCCTGATGTCGCGCCCGCGCCTGCTGCTGCTGGACGAGCCCTCGCTCGGCCTCGCGCCGCTGGTGTCGAAGCAGATCTTCCAGGCCATCCGCAAGCTGAACGCCGAGACGGGGCTCACCGTGCTGCTGGTGGAGCAGAACGCCAACCAGGCGCTGCGGCTGGCCCATCGCGGCTACGTCCTGGTCACCGGGCGGATCACCATGTCCGGCACCGGGCGCGAGCTGCTGGCGCGGCCCGAGGTGCGGGACGCCTATCTGGGTGGCCATTGAGGCCGCGAAACGGACTGGCGAAGCGGCGAGAAGCTTCCTAGGCTGCAATGAATAACACCGGCCGGCGATCGGTGCCGGCGGCTGAAGAGCGGAGGCTCCGATGATGCGACGCAGACAGCTTCTTGGCACCGTGGCCGGCTTGACGGCCGCCGGTGTGGCGGGGGTGGGCACCATCCCCGGGGCGGCGGCGCAGTCCGGCACCCTGCGCGTCGCCTCGGTCGGGCCCATGACCGGGCAATACGCGGCCTTCGGCGCGCAGCTCCGCGCCGGCGCCGAGCAGGCGGTGGCCGACATCAACGCGGCGGGCGGCGTACTGGGCCAGCAACTGGCGCTGGAGATCGGCGACGATGCCTGCGACCCGCGCCAGGCGGTCTCGGTGGCCAACCAGATGGCCAGCCGGCAGGTGAAGCTGATCGCCGGGCATTTCTGCTCCGGCTCCTCCATCCCCGCCAGCAAGGTTTATGCGGAGGAAGGCGTGCTGCAGATCAGCCCGGCTTCCACCAACCCGCAATACACCGATGCCGGCGGCTGGAACACCTTCCGCACCTGCGGCCGCGACGACCAGCAGGGCCAGGTGGCCGGCGCCTATATCGCCAAGACCTATCCGGGCAAGAAGGTCGCCATCCTCCATGACAACTCCGCCTATGGCAAAGGCCTGGCGGACGAAACCAAGAAGTCGCTGAACGCCGCCGGCACGACTGAAACGATGTATGCCGCCTACACGCCGGGCGAGCGCGATTATTCCGCCCTGGTGTCCCGCCTGAAATCCTCGGGCGTCGAGATCATCTATGTCGGCGGCTACCACACCGAGGCCGGGCTGATCCTGCGGCAGGCCAAGGAACAGGGCATGCCGGTGACGCTGATCGGCGGCGACGCGCTGGTGACCAACGAGTTCTGGCAGATCGCCGGCGCCGCCGGCGAGGGCACGCTGATGACCTTCGCCTCCGACCCGCGCAAGCGCCCCAGCGCGGCCGAGGTGGTTCAGCGCTTCCGGGCCAAGAACATCGATCCGGAAGGCTATGTGCTCTACACCTATGCCGCCGTGCAGATCTGGGCGGATGCGGCCAAGAAGGCCAACAGCACCGACCCCAAGAAGGTGTCGGACACGCTGAAATCCGGTGGCCCCTGGAACAGCGTGCTGGGCCCGATCAGCTTCGACAGGAAGGGCGACGTGACCGTGCCCGACTATGTCTTCTATGTCTGGAAGAACGGCTCCTACGGCGAGGTCTGAGGCACGGGCTTCCCGATCAAGGAAAGCCGGGGCGGTCCGCCCCGGCTTTCGCGTTTTCAGGCCCCGGCGTTCCTGGCCCACGCCCGGCCCGCAGGCCGTGGCGTCAGCCGCGGAGGCCCGGCGCCTCCTGCCCGGTGCGGGCCACATATTCCGTGTAGCCGCCGCCATATTGATGGATGCCCTCCGGCGTCAGCTCCAGCACCCGGTTGGACAGGGCGGCCAGGAAGTGCCGGTCATGCGAAACGAACAGCATGGTGCCCTCATATTGCGAAAGCGCCGTGATCAGCATTTCCTTTGTCGCCATGTCCAGGTGGTTGGTCGGCTCGTCCAGCACCAGGAAGTTCGGCGGGTCGTACAGCATCATGGCCATCACGAGGCGCGCCTTCTCGCCGCCCGACAGCAGGCGGCACTTCTTCTCCACCTCGTCGCCGGAAAAGCCGAAGCAGCCGGCTAGGGCGCGCAGCGAGCTTTGCGCCGCCTGCGGGAATGAATCCTCAAGGGCCTGGAAGATGGTGCGGTCGCCATCCAGCAATTCCATGGCGTGCTGCGCGAAATAGCCCATCTTCACGCTGCCGCCGACGGAAACCGTGCCCTGATCCGGCTCCGTCACGCCGGCGACGAGCTTCAGCAGGGTGGACTTGCCGGCGCCATTGGTGCCGAGGATGCAGCAGCGCTCCTTGCGGCGCACCAGGAAGTCCAGCCCGTCATAGATGACCCTGTCGCCATAGCGCTTGTGCACGCCCTTCAGGTTCACCACGTCCTCGCCGGAGCGCGGCGCCGGCCGGAACTCGAACACAACGGTCTGCCGGCGCTTCGGCGGCTCGACGCGGTCGATCTTCTCCAGCTTCTTGACGCGGCTCTGCACCTGGGCCGCGTGCGAGGCGCGCGCCTTGAAGCGCTCGATGAACTTGATCTCCTTCGCCAGCATCGCCTGCTGGCGCTCGAACTGGGCCTGCTGCTGCTTCTCGTTCAGCGCCCGCTGCTGCTCGTAGAACTCGTAATCGCCGGCATAGGAGGTCAGCGTGCCGCCATCGATCTCGATGACCTTGTTGACGATGCGGTTCATGAATTCGCGGTCGTGCGAGGTCATCAGCAGCGCGCCGTCGTAATTCCTCAGGAACTGTTCCAGCCAGATCAGGCTTTCGAGGTCGAGGTGGTTGCTCGGCTCGTCCAGCAGCATGACATCGGGGCGCATGAGAAGGATGCGGGCCAAAGCCACGCGCATCTTCCAGCCGCCCGACAGGGCGCCGACATCGCCTTCCATCATGGCGTCGCTGAAGCTGAGGCCGGCCAGCACCTCGCGCGCCTGGCTTTCCAGCGCGTATCCGCCCAGGCTCTCGAAGCGCGCCTGCACCTCGCCGAAGCGCTCGATATTGGCGTCCAGCGCGTCCATCTGCTCCGGGTCGGCGAGCGCCGCCTCCAGCGCCGCCAGCTCGGCAGCCACGGTGCTGACATCGCCGGCGCCGTTCATCACCTCGGACACGGCGCTGCGGCCGGACATTTCCCCCACATCCTGGCTGAAGAAGCCGATGCTGACGCCGCGCTCGACCAGCACCAGCCCTTCATCCGGCGGCTCCTGCCCGGTGATCATGCGGAAGAGCGTGGTCTTGCCGGCGCCGTTGGGGCCGACCAGGCCGATCTTCTCGCCCTTCTGGAGTGCCGCCGAAGCCTCGATGAAGAGAAGCTGCTGGCCGTTCTGCTTGCTGATATTGTCTAGACGAATCATGGATACCTGAACCGGGCGGAAGAATTCAGGGGCGCTTATGCCATGCCCGCTGCGCCGGGCCATGCCCGTTTCCCGGATGGCAGGCCATCATGGAGCTTTCCGGCCGTGGCTTCCCGGGGGCGCTCCTGCCCGCGGCGGCAGCCAAGGTCCCGTCGGCCCGGTGCCGCAAGTGCGCCCCCTCGCCAAGGCAGGAACGGCCTGCCATCCTGAAAGCACCGGGGATGGGGAGCGAGGGCGCTCCGGCCCCGGTGAGGAAAAAGGGCGGGGAAAGGACCGCGCAGGGCCGGCGCATGCTGGCCCGGCCGGCGGCGCCCGCGCCCGGGAGGAGATAGAGAATGGCAGGTCCGGAAATGCGCGGCCTGGGGAGCGCCCCGCCGCATGGGGGGCCTGCGGGGGATGGCGTGGAATCGCGCTATGCCTGGATGCGGCTTGCGGCATCCCTGCTGCTCGCCATGATCGGCGGCGTCGGCCTTTGGTCGGTGGTGGTGGCCCTGCCGGTGGTGCAGGCCGAGTTTGGCGTGGCCCGGGCCGGCGCTTCCCTGCCCTACACCCTGGCCATGGTCGGCTTCGCCCTGGGCGGCATCGGGCTGGGCCGGCTGGCCGACCGCATCGGCGTCTTCAGCCCCGTGGCGGCCGGCTCGGCCCTGCTCGGCCTCGGCTACATCGTCACCGCCCATGCCGAAAGCATGTGGCTGTTCACCCTGGCCTATGGCCTCACCATCGGGGTCGGCAGCTCGGTGGTGTTCGGCCCGCTGGTTGCCGACATCTCGCACTGGTTCAGCCGCCATCGCGGCATCGCCGTGGCCCTGTGCGCGAGCGGCAATTACTTCGCCGGGGCGGTCTGGCCGCCGATCCTGCAGCATTTCATCGCGACGGCGGGGTGGCGCGAAACGCATATTGGCATCGGCGTCTTCTGCCTGGCCACCATGCTGCCGCTCGCCCTCGCGCTGCGCCGGTCCTCGCCGGGGACCGGCCCGCGGCATGGCGGCGCCGACACCGCGCCGGCGGGGCTGGCGCTCGGCATGTCGCCGAACGCCCTGCAGGCCCTGCTGATCGTGGCCGGGGTTTCCTGCTGCGTCGCCATGGCGATGCCGCAGGTGCACATCATCGCTCATTGCATCGACCTGGGATACGGCGCCGCGCGCGGGGCCGAGATGCTGTCGCTGATGCTGGGTTGCGGCGTGGTCAGCCGCCTCGCCTTCGGCCTGATCATGGACCGCATCGGCGGGCTTGCCACGCTGCTGCTCGGCTCGGCCTTGCAGGCCTTCGCCCTGGCGCTGTTCCTGCCCTTCGACGGCCTTGTGTCGCTCTATGTCATCTCCGCCGTGTTCGGCCTGTTCCAGGGCGGCATCGTGCCGAGCTACGCCATGATCGTGCGGCAATTCTTTCCCGCGCGGCAGGCGGGCGCGCGGGTCGGGCTGGTGCTGTCCTCGACCCTGGCCGGCATGGCGCTGGGCGGCTGGATGTCGGGCGCGATCTTCGACGCCACCGGCTCCTATCAGGTGGCGCTGCTCAACGGCATCCTGTGGAACATGCTGAACATGTCCATCGCCTTCTGGCTGTTGCAGCGCTCCTGGCGCCGGGCTGCCCATGCCTGAAGGCCAGGAACGGGGCGCGGGCTGACCGCGCGGCTCCGGCAGGAATGCCGGAGGCTGCCTTTTCCCGGCTCAGGCCTTCGCGCCGCCCGCCGCTCCGCGCCGCGGGCGCTGGCGCAGGGCGACTGTGGCGCGGCGCTCGCGCGCCGCCTCCTCGAGCAGCCAGGCGCGGAAGGCGGCGAGGCGGGGTCGCGACACGGCATCCTCGGGGCAAACGAACCAGTAGCTGTTCTCCCCCCTCACCTCCTGCGGCAAGGGCCGCACCAGGCGGCCGGCGCGGAGATCCTCGCCCGCCAGGAGCTGGCTGCCGAGCGCGACGCCCTGCCCCGCCAGCGCCGCCTGGAGGCTCATATGGGTCTGCGAGAAATGCAGCCCGCGCGAGGCGTCCACATCCCCCGCGCCCATGGCGGCGAGCCATGTGCCCCAGGTCAGGTCCTGCAACCGCCCGAGGCTGTCGATCCAGGGGTCCTCGTGCAGCAGGGTGAAATGCGCCAGATCGGCCGGCGCGCGCAGCGGCGGCCCCGCCTCGAGCAGCCGGGGGCTGCACACGGGAAACAGCACGTCGGTGAACAGCAGGTCGGCATGCAGCCCCGGCCAGGAAGGGCCGGGCCCGTGGCGGATCGCCACATCCACGTTCTCCCGTGCGAAGTCGGTGGGCGCCGGGTTCACCTCGATGCGGACATCGATGTCGGGATGCCGGGCGCGGAACTCGCCGAGGCGCGGGATCAGCCAGCGCGCGGCCAGGGAGGGCGAGGTGCTGATGGTGAGCACCGGCGCGGTGGCATGGCGGCGCACGCGCTCGCTGGCGGCGGCGAGCCGCGCGAACACCTCGCGCAGCTCACCGCCATAAAGCTGCCCGGCATCGGTCAGCAGCACGCCCTTGGGCAGGCGGCGGAACAGGGCGACGCCCAGCCAGTCTTCCAGCTGCTTCACCTGCTGGCTGACGGCGCCCGGCGTGACCAGCAGGTCCTCCGCCGCCCTGGCGAAGCTGAGATGGCGCGCGGCGGCCTCGAAGGCCCGCAGCGAGGCAAGCGGGGGCAGCTTGTTGCGCATAGGGAAGGCTTAGTTCCGCTAAGCCTCAACAGCAAGCGAATTGGTTTGTTCCCCAACCGTGACAGGTCCAGGCTTCCGTCATCGCAAAGCCCAGGAAAGGTTTGGGATCATGCCTGTTCTGACCTTCGCCACCCATGGCGACGCCTGCCGGCGCCATCCTCTCTCCGCATCGCTCGGCGCCGTTCTTCGCGCAGCTCAACTGATGCTCGCCCGCCGGCGCGAGCGCCAGATGCTGGCCGATCTCGACGCGAACATGCTGCGCGACATCGGCGTCACGCCCTATGAGGCGGGGGTCGAGGCGAGCAAGCCGTTCTGGCGGCCCTGAGCGGCGGTCCGGGGGCCACAGGGGAAACGGCCGGGCCGCGGCCCGGCCGGCGCCGGAAAGCTTGCAGAGGGGACCTTCACGCGACGGGGCCGGTTCTGACACACTGGACCCAGGAACCGATCCGAAGCAGTGACGCGCTGTCCGGGCAAAAAACTCTCCCTGAGTTTCAGCCCCCGGCCAGGCCGGGGGGCGACAGGGGACCCGTTTCCGCCGAAACTCGGACCGTCGCACAAGGAGGCAATTTCCCATGAATTCCCTGATACCGAAGTCCCGGGCCGCCCTGCTGGCCGGCACATTCGCCCTGGCCGCCCTGGTTCTGCCCCCCCGAATGGCGGGCGCACAGGACCTCACCATCGCCATCGGCGGTTCCGTCACCTCGCTGGACCCGCATTTCTACAACGCCTCCCCCAACCACAGCGCCGCCGCGCATTTCTTTGAGCGGCTGACCGATTTCGACAGCAACGCCCAGCTGCGGCCCGCGCTGGCCGAATCCTGGAAGCCGGTCGCGCCGGATGTGTGGGAGTTCAAGCTGCGCCCGGGCGTCAAGTGGCATGACGGGCGGGACTTCACCGCCGACGACGTGGCCTTCACCATCGAGCGCGCGCCCAATGTGCCGGGCAGCCCCGGCGGCTTCGGCGCCTTCGTGCGCGGGGTGAAGCGGGTCGAGATCGTCGATCCGCTGACCATCCGCTTCCACACCCCCGGCCCTTATCCCCTGCTGCCGGTGGACTTCGCCTCGCTGTTCATCGTCTCCCGCCATGTCGGGGAGGGTGCCTCCACCGACGAATACAACAGCGGCAAGGCGGTGGTCGGCACCGGCCCCTACCGCTTCTCCTCCTACACGCCGGGCAACCGCGTGCAGATGACGCGCAACGACAATTACTGGGGCGGCAAGCCGGACTGGGCCAGCGTCGATTTCCGCATCATCTCCAATCCCGGCGCTCGCACGGCCGCGATGCTGTCGGGCGATGTGGACATCATCGACACCGTTCCCACCTCCGACATCCCCAAGCTGAAGCAGGACCCGAAGCTGCAGGTGACATCGGTGCAGGGCCTGCGCCTGATCTACCTGGCGGCGGACCGCTCGCGCGACGAGAACCCGGTTTTCGTCACCGACAATGACGGCAAGCCGCTGCCGAAGAACCCGTTCAACGACCTGCGGGTGCGCCGCGCGCTGTCCATCGCCATCAACCGCGAGGCGCTGGCCGAGCGTGTGATGGAAGGCACCGCCAAGCCGGCCGGGCAATGGCTGCCGCCGGGCACCTATTCCTACAACCCGGACGTGAAGGTGCCGGCCTACGATATCGATGGCGCCAAGAAGCTGCTGGCGGAGGCCGGCTTCCCGCAGGGCTTCAAGCTGACCCTGCACACGCCGAACGACCGCTATCCCAACGACGCCAAGACCGCCCAGGCCGTGGCGCAGATGTGGACGCGCGCCGGCGTGCAGACCACGGTCGAGGCGCTGCCCTGGTCCACCTACTCGGTCCGCTCCAATCGCCAGGAGTTCGGCATCCGGCTGCTGGGCTGGGGCAGCCTGACGGGCGAGGGCTCCTATGCCCTGGTCAACATCATGGGCACCTACAGCCAGGAAACCCGCTTCGGCGCCAACAACTCCGGCCGCTACAGCAATCCGGAGCTGGACGCGCTGACGGTGAAGGCCACCAGCACACTGGATGACGCCGAGCGCGAGAAGCTGCTGCAACAGGCGGTGAAGCTGGCCATGGACGACGTCGCCCTCTTCCCGCTGCACCAGCTTGTCAACACCTGGGCGGTGAAGAAGGGGCTGAAGCACGAGCCGCGCATGGATGAGCGGACGCGCGCCATGGACATCAAGCCCGGCGAGTCCTGAGCCGCAGCGGCGGCGATTGCGGGGCCCGCGCGCCCCGCGTCGCCGCCACCCATGGGGGCGGGGCGGCCGGCGGCCTCAATCGGCCTGGATGCCGGCCTCCTTCGCCACCTTGCCCCATTTCGCCGTTTCGGCCTCGATCAGGGCTTGCAGGCTGGCACCGTCGCCTTCCATCGGCTCGGCGCCGATGATGGCGAATTTCTCGCGGATGGCAGGCTGCTGGATGGCGGCGCGCACGGCCTCCCCCAGGCGCCCGCGGGCGGCTTCCGGCAGGTTCCTCGGGGCCAGCATGGCGAACCAGGGATCGACGGCGTAATCCGCCAGCCCCGCCTCGGCCACGGTGGGCAGGTCCGGATAGGCCTGGGCGCGCCGGGTGGTGGTGGCCGCCAGCGCCCGCAGCCGCCCTTCCGCGATATGCGGCGCGGCGGAGGTGATGCTGTCGAACATGCAATCCACCCGGCTGGCCAGCAGGTCCGCGATCGCCGGGCTGGAGCCGCGATAAGGCACATGCGTCATCTCCACCTTGGCAAGGGCGCAGAACAGCGCCGCGGCCAGGTGGATAGAGGTGCCGTTGCCGGCCGAGGCATAGGTGATCTGTCCCGGGTCCTGCTTCGCGGCCGCGACCAGCCCCCGCACGTCCTGGATGGGCGAGGCGCCGGGCACCACCAGGATGTTCGGCACCACCGCGACCGGCGCGACGGCCGCCAGATCCGCCGGGCCATAGGGCAGGCGCGGATACAGGGCCGGGTTCACCGCATGCGCCATGGACACCATGAGCAGGGTCGCCTGGTCATCGGAGCGCGCCGCCGCCTCGGTTCCGATGGTGCCGCCGGCGCCGGCGCGGTTCTCCACCACGAAGGGCTGGCCGAGCGCCTCGCTCAGCGACGGGGCCAGCAGGCGCGTCATCGCGTCGATGGCGCCGCCGGGCGGGAACGGCACGATGATGCGGACCGGCCGCGCCGGCCAGGACTGCGCCCGGGCGGTGCCGACCAGGGCCGGGGTGCAAAGCGGCACGGCGCAAAGGCCGAGCAGGAGGCTGCGGCGATCCATGACCCGATCCCCCCTCACAGCGCCGACGGATGCCGCGCGAGGGCGGTCACCTGGATGTCCATCCAGGGAAACAGCGGCAGGCCGGAAAGCAGCGCGTGCAGCTCGTCATTGTCCGCCACGTCGAAGATCGAGACGTTGGCGTAGCGCCCGGCCACGCGCCAGATATGCGGCCACTTGCCCTGGCGCATCAGCGCCTGCGCATAGGTTTTCTCGCGCGCCTTGATGTCGTCGGCCTCGGCCTTCGGCATGTCGGGCGGCAGGTTCACTTCCATGGTGACGTGGAACAGCATGATGGTTCTTGTTTCCTCGGTTTCTTTGTGACTGGCCTGGTCAGGCGGGCAGCGACGTGCGGCTCCGGTCCGTGCGGAAGAAGCCGAGCTTGTCCTCGTCCAGCTCCGTGCCGATGCCGGGGCCTTCCGGCAGGTGGATGGCGAAGTCGCGGAACTCGATCCCGCTGGTGGCGAGCGTGTCGCGCAGCAGCAGCGGGCCGAACAGCTCCGTGCCCCAGGCGTGGTCGCCCAGCGTGGTGTAGAGGTGCAGCGCCGCCAGGGTGCCGATCGTCCCCTCCAGCATCGTGCCGCCGTAAAGGCCCAGCCCGGCGCTGCGCGCGATGGCGGCCACGGCGCGCGTGCCGGCCACGCCGCCATGCTTGGCGGGCTTCAGCGCCACCGCGTGGCAGGCCGCCTCCGTTACGTGGCGCAGCGCGTCCTGCGGCGTCGCGATACCTTCATCGCCCATGATGGCGAGACGCGGATTGGCGCGTTGCAGCCGCGCCATGGCGGCCACGTTCCAGGCCGCGACGGGCTGTTCCGCCATCGCCACGCCGGCTCCGGCCAGGGCGGGCAGGAAGCGGGCGGCGGTGGGCTCGTCCCAGGCCTGGTTCACGTCCACGCGGACGGAAGCCCGGCCCTCGAAGGCGCGCGCGATGGCGGCGACATGCGCCACGTCGTCCTCCGGCGCATGGGCGCCGATCTTCAGCTTGAAGTCGCGGTGCCGGCGCAGCGCCAGCATCCGCTCGCCTTCCTCGATGTCGCGCGCCGTGTCGCCGCTGGCCAGCGTCCAGGCGAGCGGCAGATGGATGGCCTGCGGCCCACCCAGCAGGTCGGCCAGGCGGATGCCCCCGGCCCGCGCCACCGCGTCGTGCAGCGCCATGGAAAGGGCGGCCTTGGCGAAGAAATTGCCGCGCACGGCGCGGGCGATCCGGGCCTCGGCCAGGTTCAGCTGCGCCGCGTCCTGCCCCAGCATCGCTTCCGCGAGATAGGTGCCGACAATGGCGGCGATGCCTTCCGGGCTTTCCTCCCCCCAGCGGGGACCGCCGATGGTGCTGGCTTCCCCATAGCCCACGACGCCGCCGGCGGTGACGCGGACGATCACCACATCCATGGCATCCACCGTGGCGAAGGACAGGTGGTGCGGGCGGATGGTCGGCACCCGGGCCGGAATCGCCTCGATGCGTTCGATCGGCAGGCGCAGGCGCGGCATGGGCGGGTCCTCCTGTTGGGCTTGCTGCCGGGCTGGGCAGCGAACCGCAGGAAAGCTGGTGAATTCCGTGCCTTCGATCAATAATGCTCCGTCGAATGGATCGTTTGAAATTCTCGAATGAACCTGAACCATCTCCGGCTGTTCCTGACCCTTGCTCGAACCCAGCATCTGGGCCGGGCCGCTGCGGACCTGGACCTGTCTTCCGCCACGCTGTCGCATCACCTGGCGGCGCTGGAGCGCAGCCTCGGCACCACCTTGTTCGACCGGGTCGGGCGGGGGATGCGCCTGACGGAAACGGGCGAGTTGCTGCGCGGCTTCGCCAGCCGCATCAACAACGAGGCCGAGGCGGCGCGTGCCGCCATCGCCGAGCAGGAGCGGGCGGAAAGCGGCACGCTGCGGCTCGGCGTGATTCATTCCTTCCACGCCAACCTGCTGCCCCGGCTGCTGGCGGAGTTCCTGTCCACCCATCCGGCGATCCGCGTCGAGGCGCGGGAGATGATCGCCAGCGACATCGAGGCGGGGCTGCTGGACGGCGCGCTGGATCTCGGCCTCGCCTTCGCCCCGGCGGGGCGGCCCGGCCTGGGCTGCGCCAAGCTTTTCGACGAGCCGCTCGTGCTCGTCACGGCGCGGAACAGCGCCTGGGCGGGCGCGCCGGCCGAGACCATCCCCCTCGCCCTCCTGCCCGCCCGCTTCGCCACCCGACGCATGATCGACGCCGCGCTGCAGGGGCGCTGGGCACCGCGGGTGGTGGCCGAGGTGGATGCCATCGGCTCCATCCTCGCTTTGGTGCGCAGCGGCGCGGTGGGCACCATCCTGTCCGCGCGCTCGGTGGTCGGAGAAGGGCTAGAATGCTGCCCCCTCACCGACCCGCCGCCGATCCGGAGCGCCGCCCTGCTGTGGTGTTCCAGCCGCTACCAGAGCGCGGCGTCGCGCGCCTTCTCCACCCTTGTCCGCGCCAGGCTGGCCGAGCAGGATGCCGCCGGCATGCGCCGCCGCCCGGCACGGAACAGGCCGCCACGCTGACCGGCGCCGGCGATGGCCCGCACCGCCCCCTTCAGGCCGCGCCTCAATCCTGCCAGAGCGGCCGCATGAAGGGCGCCGGCATCAGCAGCTTGTTTTCCTGCGTCACCACCATGGGCCGCACCTTGGCGGCATAGGCCTTCCACGCCGGATCAGCGAGCAGCCGGCCGCGGCGCTCCGTCCGCTCCGCCAGATCCGCATAGGCCCAGAGATGGATGACCTGGTTCAGCGGCCCGAACTCCGTGGAATAATACCCCACCAACCGCCCCAGGATCGGCTTCTGGATGGCAAGGCCCTCGGCCTCATACGCCGCCAGATAGGCGGCGGCCTGGCCGGGCTGAAGCGTGTAGATGCGTTCCTCGACAATCACCGGAGCTTCCTTCTTCTGGCGGAAGGCCTTGCGGCTTTCGCGCTTTGGTCTTACCAATTTGGTATGTCCAATACTGACTCAAGTCAAAAAAGCACCCTGCCTACGGCTCCTGCCCCGGCTTCCGATGAACGGAGCGGGCTGCTCGGCCGCCTGCTGACCTTCATCGCCTATCACCGGCTGCAGCCCGGCGACCGCCTGCCGGCGGAACGCGACCTGGCCGAGCGTTTCGGCGTCGGCCGCGGCGCGGTGCGGGAAGCGCTGGTGGTGCTGGAAACGCTGCGCATCGTGGAGCGGCGCCCGAATTCCGGCATCTATCTGCGCGCCGTGGAGAAGCAGGGCTCGATCGAGGCAATCGTGCTCCAGGCCGAGCTCGGCATCCCGCTGACCGGCGCCGAGGTGCGCGAGGTGGTGGAGCTGCGCCGCATCCTGGAGATGCAGGCCATGCGCCTCGCCGCCGAACGCCGCAGCGAGGATGACGTGCAGCGGCTGGACACCATCCTGGCGCAAGGCGCCGCCGCCGTGGCGGCGGGCGAGAACCTGGCCGACAACGACGCCGCCTTCCACCTGGCCATGGTGGAAGCCACGGGCAACCACGTCTTCCTGCGCGTGGTGCATGCCTTCTACCTGATGTCCCGCGGCCGCAGGCGCGCCTATTTCGCCGATGGCAACCGGGCGCCCCTGTCGCATCTCCAGCATGTGGCAATGCGCGACGCCGTGGCGGCCGGCGATCCGGACCGCGCCGAAGCGGCCATGGGCGGGCATTTGCGCGGCGTCGAAAGCTATTGGCTGGAATTGCTGGAGCGGCGCACGCGGGACGATTGACGGCGCCGCGCGGCGCCACGGGGAGGAAACGCAAAAGAATGAAGATCACCGACGTCACCTGCCATGTGCTGCAATCCAAGGTGGAGCAGCCCTTCACCTCGGCGCGGGGCTGGCTCTACACCACCCGCGCTTCCTGCATTGTCGAGATCTCGACCGATGCGGGCATCACCGGCTGGGGCGAGTGCTACGGCCCCGCCGCGGTGAACAAGACCATCATCGAGACGCAGTACCGCCAGCGTGTGATCGGCCGCGACCCCTTCGATGTGGAGGTGGTGTGGGAGGATCTCTACAACCGCATCAAGGATTACGGCCTGACCGGCATGACCATCGCCGCGCTGTCGGGCATCGACATCGCGCTGTGGGACATCATCGGCCGCGCGGTGGGCAAGCCGGCGCACAAGCTGATCGGCGGCGCGCACCGCACCGAGATCCAGGCCTATGCCACTGGCCTCTACTTCATCGACATGGACCGGCTGGTGGAGGAAGCGGTCGAGGAGGCGCGGGAATACGTTGAGCAGGGCTTCCGCGCCATCAAGATGAAGATCGGCCTCGGCGACCCGAAGCTCGATCTGCGGCGCGTGGCGGCGGTGCGGGAGGCGATCGGGCCGGATGTGAAGCTCGCCGTGGATGCCAATCACTGCTTCACCGTGCCACAGGCCATCCGCCTCGGCCGCGCCATGGAGGAGCTGGACCTGCTCTGGTTCGAGGAGCCGATCTCCCCCGAGGATCATGACGGCTATGTGGAGGTGACGCGGGCGCTCGACATGGCCGTGGCGGGCGGCGAAAACGATTTCACCCGATGGGGCTTCCGCGACGTTATCGCCCGCAAGGCGATGGACATCGTGCAGCCGGATGTTTGCGCGGCTGGCGGCATCAGCGAATGCCGCAAGATCGCCGCCATGGCCTCGGCGCATGGCGTGGAATGCGTGCCGCATGCCTGGGGCTCCGCCATCGGCCTCGCCGCCACGGTGCAGTTCCTGGCGGCGCTTCCCGATACGCCGCCCGCCTTCCGCCCCATGCCGCCCATGCTGGAATTCGAGCAAACGCCGAACCCGCTGCGCGACCATCTGGCCAAGGAGCCGATCGTGCAGAACCGCGGCACCGTCCGCGTGCCGGAAGGGCCTGGGCTCGGCATCGAGGTCGATCGCGCCGTGCTGGCGCAATACAAGGTGGCCTGAGCGATGCTTGTCGCCCTGACCGATCCGATCGACCCCGCCGGCGAGGCCGTGCTGCGCGGAGCCGGGCACGAGGTCGAGCTCGCCGCGCCGGGCGGGCTCGATGCCCTGCTGGCCCGCGCCGAGGCCGTGGTGGTGCGCCGCCAATTGCCCGACGACCTTTGCGCCCGCGCGCCGCGCCTGCTGGCGGCGGTGCGCCAGGGGGTGGGGGTGGACATGATCCCCATTCCCGACTGCACCGCGCATGGCGTTCTGGTGGCCAATGTGCCCGGCGCCAACGCGGATTCCGTGGCCGAGTTCGCCATCGCGCAGATGCTCGCCATCGCCCGCCGGGCGGAGGCGATGCACAACGCCCTGCTCGCCGATGGCTGGGACCGCGCGCGGGCGCGCACGGCGGCGGCCTTCGAGCTGCGCGGCCGCACGCTGGGCCTTGTCGGCGTCGGCGCCGTGGGGCGGCGGCTGGCGGAGATCGCCGGCACCGGCTTCCGCATGCGCGTGCTGGGCCACCGCCGCGACCGCGACGCCCTGCCGCCGGGCGTAGATTATGCATCGCTGGAAACGCTTTTTGCCGAAAGCGACTTCATCGTGCTCGCCTGCCCGCTGACGGAGGCGACGCGCGGCCTGGTTTCCAGCGCGCTATTGGGGCGGATGAAACCCGGCGCCTGGCTGCTGAACCTGGCGCGCGGCGCGGTGGTGCAGGAGGACGCGCTGCTGGAGGCGCTGCGCGGGGGCCGCATCGGCGGCGCCGCGCTTGATGTTTATGCCGCGCAGCCGCTTGCGCCGGACCATCCGCTGCGTGCCCTGTCCAATGTGCTGCTGACGCCGCATGCGGCGGGCCTCAGCCGGGAAGCGGTGCTGCGCATGAGCACCGGCGCGGCGGAGGAGGTGGTGCGCATCCTGCGCGGCGAACAGCCGCGCAACCTCGTCAACCCCGAAGCCTGGGAGGCCTCGCGCGCAAGGCGCCAGAGCCTCGGCCATCCGGAGATTGCCACGGCATGAAGATTTCCCGCGTGCAGGCCACCTGGTGCCGCGTGCCGATCCCCGAGGAACGCCGCTTCACCAGCGATTTCGGCCTGGTCTCGACCTTCGATTCCGTCATTGTCCGCATCGACACCGAATGCGGCCTCACCGGCTGGGGCGAGGCCAAGGCGGGGGTGGGCAGCGCCGCCGCCTGCGCCGGCCTCGCCGCCATCGTCAACGCGGATTACGCGCCCCTGCTGCTCGGGCAGGACCCGCGCGACATTTCCCGCCTGTGGGACGTGATGTACAACACCCCGCGCGAGGGCTACGCCATCGCCGATGGCCATGGCCTGCCGCAGCTCGGGCGGCGCGGGCTTTCGATCTCGGCCATCGCCGGCGTCGACATCGCGCTGTGGGACATCCTCGGCAAGTCGCTGGACGCGCCGGTCTGGCGGCTGCTGGGCGGGCGGCGGGCGGAGCGCATGCCGGCCTATGCCTCGGGCGGCTGGGCGGATGTCACCAAGATCGGCGCGCAGCTCAAGGGCTATTGCGACAAGGCCGGCTTCCGCGCGGTGAAGATGCGCGTCGGCGTGATGGATGGCTCGCCCGCCCGTTCCGCCGCCCGGGTGCGCGCGGCGCGGGAGGCGCTGGGGCCGGACATCCGCCTGATGGCCGATGCGCACGGCACCTGGACGGTGGCCGAGGCCCGCGCCTTCTGCCGCATGGTGGAAGACCTCGACCTGTTCTGGTTCGAGGAGCCGTGCAGCGCCGACGACAAGGCCGGCATGGCCGAGGTGCGGCGCTGTTCCACCGTGCCGATCAGCGCGGGCGAAAGCGAGTTCACCCGGCACGACTTCCGGGAGCTGGCCGAGCTGCGCGCGGCCGACGTGCTGCAGCCCGACCTCGCCATCGCCGGCGGCATCACCGAGGGGCTGCGCATCTCCGCCATCGCCTCGGCCTTCAACCTGCGCCTCGCGCCGCATCTGTGGTCCGGCGCGCCGGCCTTCGCCGCCGGGCTGCACCTCGCGGCGACGCAAAGCGCCGGCTTCATCCTGGAATACTCGCTGGGCCACAACCCGATGCTGCACGACCTGATCGAGGAGGATTTTCCTGTGGAGGACGGCCATGTCGCCATCCCCGACCGGCCCGGCCTCGGCATCACCGTGCGGGACAGCTTTCTGCGCGAATACGGACAAAGGAGCGCCGCATGAAGATCGCGGACATCGAAGCCTTCCCGACCTCCTTTCCGGTCCCGGAAAGCGCCCGCGTGGCGCTGGGCGTCGGCCGCGCGGTGAAGCGGGACGCGGTGGTGGTCAAGGTGACCACGGATGACGGCATCGTCGGCTGGGGCGAAAGCCATCATGGCCGCGCCCACACCGCCGTCGCGGCGCTGCTGCAAACCACGCTCAGGCGCCTGGTGCTGGGCATGGAGGCCACCGACACGGTGGGCGTCTGGCAGAAGATCTATCGCGGCCAGCTCGCCAGCCACGGCATGGGCGCGGGCTGCGCGCTGGCCATGTCGGGGCTCGACATGGCGCTGTGGGACATCCGCGGCAAGGCGGCGGGATTGCCGCTCTACAAGCTGATGGGCGGCGCGGCGAGGCCGGTGCCCGCCTATGCGGGCGGCGTCGCGCTCGGCTACCAGCCGGCGGAGGAGCTGATCGCGGAAGCCGCGCCGCATCTGGAAGCCGGCTACCGCGCGCTGAAGCTGCGCATCGGCGACACCGTGCCGAACGACATCATGCGGATGGAAGCGGTGCGCAAGGCCTTCGGGTCGCAGATCGACATCCTGGCCGATGCCAACACCGCCTACAGCCTCGCCGATGCGCGGCGGGTGATGCCGGCCATGGACGCGTTGCAGATGGGCTGGCTGGAGGAGCCCTTCCCCGCCCATGACCGGCACGACTACGCCGTGGCGCGCGGCTATGGCCGCACCCCGCTCGCGGCCGGCGAGAACCATTTCACCCGCTTCGAGTTCATGCCGCTGCTGCAGGACAACGCCATCGGCATCTGGCAGCCCGACCTGTCCAAATGCGGCGGCATCACCGAGGCGCTGCGGATCGCCGCCATCGCCTCGGCGCACAAGATCGCGGTGCATCCGCACAGCTCGATGACGGGGCTGAACCAGGCGGCCAGCATCCACTTCCTCTGCGCCATCGACAATGCGGGCTATTTCGAGGCCGACATCTCGCGCGGCAACCTGTTCCGCGACGCGCTGGTCAGCGAGCCCTGGCGGATCGGCGCGGATGGCTGCGTCCGCCCGCTGGAGGCGCCGGGCATCGGCGTCGAGGTCGATGAGGCATGGCTGCGCGCCCATCCGGCCATGGAGGGCCCCGGCTACGTCTGACCCATTCCCGCGGTGACCGCCCCGGCAGAGGGCGGCGCCGCCTCAACAGGAGGCGTTCATGACACAGCATACGAGGCGGAGCCTGCTCCGCCATTCCGCCGCCGCGGCCGTCCTGGCCGGCGGCCTGCCGCGGGCCGCCGGGGCCGCCGCGCCGGCCCCGTTCCTGAACCACGAGGTGCGGTTCCTCAACGCCTTCGCGCCGGGCGGCACCTCCGACCTGATCGGGCGCATCCTGGCGGAGCAGCTGTCGAAGCAGGTCGGCCAGAACGTGGTGGTGGAGAACAAGACCGGCGGCGGCGGCGTCATCGCCACGCAGGAGCTTGTGCGCAGCGCGCCTGATGGCCACACGCTGCTGCTTGTTTCGATGGGTATCATGACCATCACGCCGCAGATGCAGTCCGTGCCCTATGACGTCGAGAAGGACTTGATCCCGGTCGCCAACATCGCCTCGGTCTACAACATCCTGGTGACCGGGCCGCGATCCGAGATCCGCAGCTGGCAGGATCTGGCGCGGCTCGCCAAGGCAGGGAACCGCGCGGTCAGCTGCGCCACGGTGGGCGCGGGCTCCAGCCAGCAGCTTTCCTGCATCCTGTTCTCGGCCCTGACAGGCGCGCAGATCACCCAGGTGCCCTATCGCGGCGGCGCGCCGGCCATTCTCGACATTTCCAGCGGGCGGGTCGACGTGATGTTCGGCAACATGCCGGAATTCCTGGGCCAGATCCGCGATGGCGGGCTGCGCGCGGTTGCCTATGGCGCGCCCTCCGCCTCGCCGCTGATCCCGGACCTGCCGGTGATCTCGCAGGACGGGCTGCCGAAATTCGTGATCCCGAGCTGGTTCGGCGTCGCGCTGCCGCGCGGCACGCCGCAGGCGGTGGTGGACCGCTGGAACACGGAGCTGAACCGCGCCCTGGAAACGCCCGAGGTCCAGCGCCGCTTCACCGAGAACGGCCTGCAAAGGATCGGCGGCTCGCGGGACGATTTCCAGGGCCACATCGCCACCGACCGCGCGCGGTGGGGCGCCATCATCCGCGAGCACAACATCCGCGCCGACTGACCGGGCAACCGCCCACCGGGATGCCCGCGCGAAGCGCCATGGCCCCACCTCGCAGGGCCATGGCATCGGAGAAGCATCCGGCCGCCTCCCCCTATGGAGGGCGGCCGGATGCGGCGCGCCCTAGCCGGCCACCGCCAGCAGATCGGCATGGTGCCGCTGCGCCACGTCCGGGTGGGAGCGCAGGCGGCCCTTGAGGTAGTTCTCGCCCACATTGCGGAACAACGGGTTGTCCGGGTCCGCCGTGGGGCCGGTCGCCTCGGCCGCCAGATGCGGCGGCAGCGCCAGGACGGGCACGGTGGAGTCCAGCCGCGCGCCCAGGAAGAAGGCGACGGACAGGCGGTCCCGGCCCCGGGGGCTGACAACGCGATGCACCGTGGCCCGCAGGTAACCGTTGGAGGCCAGCTCCAGCAGCTCGCCGATGTTCACGATGAAGGTGCCGGGGACGGGCACGGCGTCGATCCAGCCATCCTTGCCCTGGACCTGCAGCCCGCCGATCTCGTCCTGCAGCAGCAGGGTCAGCAGGCCGCTGTCCTTGTGGGCGCCGACGCCCTGGTCGCTTTCCGCGTCGTCGCGCGCCGGGTAGCGGATGATCTTCATGGTCTGGTTCGGCGCGCCCTCATAGATCGGGGCCAGGGCGTCGGGGGATTGTTCCAGCGCCTCGGCGAAGGCGCGGACCAGGCGGATCGCCACCCCGGTCAGCGCGGCCTGCCAGGCCAGCAGCACCTCCCGCAGCCGGGGCTGCGCCGCCGGCCACTGATTCGGGCCCTGCAGGCGCGTCCAGGCCGGGGCGCCGTCCGTCTGCGGCCAGGGCTCGCGCTCGGCATGGATGTCGAATTGCTCGCGCCAGTCCTGCTTGCCGCGGGTGAGTTCCTGCCCGGCGCGGTTGTAGCCGCGGAAATGCGGCGAATGGATCATCTGCACGGCCAGCTTGTCCGCTTCCGGCAGGGCGAAGAAGCGGTTCGCCTCGGCCACCAGATCGGCTTCCAGGGCGGGATCGACGCCATGGCCGGTCAGGTAGAAGAAGCCCACATCGCGGGCCGCGGCCCGGAGATCGGCCAGAAAGGCGGCACGCGAGACCTGGTCGCCCTCCAGGCGGCGAAGGTCGAGCAGGGGAAGGGCGAAATCGGCATCGGCTGGCATGGTGTCTGCGGTTCCTATTCTGCGGCGATCGGAAGGGCCGTGGCGGCCAGGGCTTGGTCCAGGTCCTCAAGGATGTCGTCGATATGCTCCAGCCCGACCGACAGGCGCACATAGCCAGGCGTGACACCGGTCGCGCGCTGGTCCTCGGGCGAAAGCTGGCTGTGCGTGGTGCTGGCGGGATGGATGGCGAGGCTGCGCGCATCGCCGATATTGGCGACGTGGTAGAACAGCCTGAGCGCGTCGATGAAGCGGGCCCCGGCTGCCGCCCCGCCTTCCAGCTCGAAGCCCACCAGCCCGCCATGGCCGCCGCGCAGATAGCGTTCCGCCCGCGCCCGCGCCTCGCCCTGCTGCTGGGAGGGATGGATCACCCGCGACACGCCGGGCCGCTTCGCCAGCCATGCGGCAACCGCCGTGGCATTGGCCGAATGCTGGCGGATGCGCAGCGGCAGCGTCTCGATGCCTTGCAGGATCTGGAAGGCGTTGAAGGGCGAAAGCGGCGCGCCGATGTCGCGCTGCACGGAGCTGCGCACCGCCGCGATATAGGGAGCGACGCCCAGCCTTGGCGCGGCCTCCGTCCAGACGGTGCCGTGGTAGCTCGGGTCCGGCGCGTTGAGCGAGGGCTGGCGCTCCGGATGCGCCGCCCAGTCAAAATTCCCGCCATCGATGATGGCGCCGGCGATGGAGGTGCCGTGGCCACCCAGATATTTGGTGGCCGAATACACCACCACCGCCGCGCCATGGTCGAAGGGGCGGGCCAGCAGCGGCGCGGCGGTGTTGTCCAGGATCAGCGGAATGCCGGCCCCGCGGCCGATGGCGGCGACCTCGGCGATGGGAAACACCGCGAGCTTCGGGTTGGGCAGCGTTTCCCCGTAATAAGCGCGGGTGCGGCCGTCGGTGGCGCGCCGGAAGTTCTCCGGGTCGGCCGGGTCCACGAAGCGGACCTCGATGCCCTGGCGCTTCAGCGTGTTGGCGAACAGGTTCCAGGTGCCGCCGTAAAGATCGGTGGAGGAGACGATGTTGTCCCCCGCCTGGGCCAGCGCCAGCACCGAGAAGGCCGAGGCCGCCTGGCCGGAGCCGAGCGCCAGCGCGCCGGCGCCCCCTTCCAGCGCGGCGAGGCGGCGTTCCAGCACGTCAACGGTGGGGTTGCCGGTGCGCGAATAGATGAAGCCGGTCTGCTCCAGCCCGAACAGGCTCCGGGCATGCTCGCTGTCGGCGAACTGGTAGGAGGTGGTCTGGAAGATCGGCACGGCGACGGCGCCATTGCTGGCATCGGCGCGCCATCCGGCATGCAGGGCCTGGGTTTCCGGGCGATGGGACATGGTGCTTTTCCTTCAGCCTTCGGGCAGGGCGAAGCTGGTGTCGAAGGCCTCGGCCACGCGGATCGGGCGGGAGAAGACGCCGAACTCCACCGCCTGGTCGCTGGCCTGCTGCAATTCCGCCACCAGCGCGGCGTCGATCGGCACGGCGCGGCTTTGCTGCACCTCATAGGCGCGGCGCAGCATCGGCTCGGGGATGCGCGTCAGTTCCGAAGTGCTGCGGGCAAAGGCGGGGATGTTGCCGCGGGCCCAGTTCCAGCCGCGCTGGTTGCGCCGCAGGAAATCCTGCAACAGGGGCCGCTTCTCGCGGATGACCTTTTCATTCACCGAGATGAAGTTCACCGTCGGCGTCAGCCCGGTGCCGTCGGCCAGAACACGCGCCCCGAAGCCCTCCACCTCGATGGAGATGTAGGGTTCCCAGATGGCCCAGGCATCAACGGCGCCGGAGCGGAAGGCCAGCGAGCCATCGGCCGGGCCGAGGGGAACGATGGTGACCTCCCCGGGCGCGATGTTGTCCCGCTTCAGCGCGGCGCGGACCAGGTACTGCCCCCAGCCGCCACGGTTGCCGACGACCTTCCTGCCGCGCAGATCGGCGATCGTGCGGATCGGGCTGTCGCCCCGCACCAGGATGGCCTGGGAGGCGGGGTTGTGCCGGGTGGCGCCGATCGCCCGGATGGGCGCGCCATTGGCGTAAACGCTCAGAAAGGCGAGGTCGCCCTGCGAGCCGAGGTCGATCGCGCCGGCATTGAGCGCTTCCAGCAACGGGGCGGCGGCGGGGAACTCGCTCCATTCGATGCGGTAGGGCAGGTCCCGCCCCTCGCCGGAAACATCGATCAACGAGCGCAGGCCGCCCTTCTGGTTGCCGATGCGCAGGATCGGGAGCTCGCCGCGGGCGATGGCGGGGGCGGCGAGCAGGGTGGCGGCACCGAAAAGGGCGCGCCGGCGGAGGGCAAGGGTCATGGGATTCTCATTCAGCTGCGTGCGGATGGCGATGGCGGGCGGCGGCAAGGCGCGGGGCCCGCGCCGACATCGCTCCATCAGGGGCAGGCGCCGCTTCACCTCAGGCGGCCCTGGCGGTGGCGTCATGGCCATCCTCATCGACGCCGAGCGTGCCGAGCAGGCGCACCCGCAAGGCATCGAACCCTTCCGCCGAGCGGCGGCGGGGGCGCGGCAGCTTCACGGACAGGTCCTCGACCAGATGGCCCTGCGCGAGAACCAGGACCCGGTCCGCCAGCAGCAGGGCTTCCTCCACGTCATGCGTCACCAGCAGCACGGCGGGGCGGTGGGCCTGCCACAGCTCGGCCACGAGGGATTGCATGCGCAGGCGCGTCAGCGCGTCCAGCGAGGCGAAGGGTTCATCCAGCAGCAAAAGCTCCGGCTCCCGCACCAGGGCGCGGGCCAGGCCGGTGCGCTGCGCTTCCCCGCCCGAAAGCGTCAGGGGCCAGGCCGTTGCCCGGTGCGAAAGCTCCACTTCCCGCAGGGCGCTCAGGGCGCGCTCGCGGATGGTTCCCGCCTCCCCCCTCAGGCCCAGCGCGACATTGTGCCAGACGCGTTTCCACGGCATCAGCCGCGGTTCCTGGAACACGACGGCGCGCCGTTCCGGAAGGCTGGCCTCGCCTTCCGTGACGGGATCGAGCCCGGCGAGGGTGCGCAGCAGCGTCGTCTTGCCGGAACCGCTGCGACCCAGCAGTGCGACGAACTCGCCCTTGCGGATGGTGAGGTCGATGCGGTCCAGCACCGGCGGTACCGCGGAGCCATGGAAGCGGCGGGTGAGCGCGCGCAGGGTGACAACGGCGTCGCCCATCGTTCAGCCCTCCCGCACCAGGGACGGGCGCCAGGCCAGGGCGCGGCGTTCCACCATCCGCACCAGCTGGTCGGCGCCGAGGCCGAGCAGCGCATAAACCAGGAGGCCCACCAGGATGACATCGGTGCGCAGGAATTCGCGCGCATCCATCACCAGGAAGCCGATGCCGGCCGTGGCGTTGATCTGTTCCCCGACCACAAGGCTGAGCCAGGCCGTGCCGAGCCCGTAGCGCAGCCCCACCAGTGCCTGTGGCAGCGCGGCGGGCAGGATGATGTGGCGGATCTGCCCGGCACGGTCGAGGCCGAGGATGCGGCCCGCCTCCAGCAGCTTCGGGTCCACGCCGCGAATGCCGCCGAACAGGGTGAGGTAGATCGGGAAGGTGGCGCCCAGCGCGACCAGGGCGATCTTGGTTGTTTCCCCGATGCCGAACCAGAGGATGAACAGCGGCACCAGCGCCAGGAAGGGCAATGCGCGCAGCATCTGCATGCTGGCATCCACCGCATCCTCGCCCAGCTTCGAAAGCCCCGCCGTCAGGCCCAGCGAAACGCCGGCGAAGATCGCGATGGCGAGGCCGATCACCACGCGCTGCAAGGAAACGAGCAGGTGGTAGGGCAACTCGCCCGTCACGGTCAGGGACCAGGCGGCGGCGGCGATGTCGAGCGGCGGCGCCATCAGGCGCGTCGAGATCCATCCCGCCTGTGCCGCCACCTGCCAGGAGAGCACCAGCAGAACCGGCACCAGGAAGCGGCGCAGATGGCTGGGTTTCGGTAGCCGGATGAAGCCATGCCGGGTGGCGGCGGGCGGGGCGGCCGGCCGGTCGGATGCTGGTTGCGCGGTGAGATCGACTGAAACGGACATGCCGGATACTCCGCCGGGAGAGAGTGATATCGGGATCTGAGTCGGCAATTCAGACGCAGCGACAGCCCGCGATGACAGGTCGGCACGGCATGATGGAAGGCGAGCTGGACAGCCGGGAGGCATGGTCAGGCGGCTGCGGTATCAAGCAGGGTCGGTTCATGCGGCTCACCATCGCCAAGACGGAAGCATATTCACGCACCGTATTAGATATTCGTCAACTTCCACTTATACAAATGGCAAATTATTCGGGGGCGGTGGACCCAGGGCCTTGAAGCCGCTGCTACGAAACCGCTCCGAACGCGGGCAGCGGAATGCGCGAAGGCCGGATACGGCGAACAGGAAGCATGAAGAACGAAGATGAATCGTTGATAGATCGTCGGAAGCATCCCCATGATGGCCGCTTCGGCGGGAGGACCGCCTTGCAGCCGCCACCGCGCCTGGGCCTGGGCGGCGCAGGGATCAGCCCGGATGCCGCCCCTCTCCCGCCGCGGTGGTGTCTGGCATCCAGTCATCCCAGCCTGGGTGCTCCCCGAAGCGGGGCAGCAGGAAATCGATGAAGCTGCGGATCTTGGCCGACAGGTGTCGCCCCGGCGGATAAACCGCCTGGATGGCGAGGTCCGGCAGGCGGTAGCCGGGCAGGACCGGAACCAGCCCCCCGGCCGCGAGGTCCGCCCCGACAATGAAGCTTGGCTGAAGGACAATGCCGGCGCCGCGCAGCGCCGCGGCCCGCAGGACATCGCCATTGTTGGAATCCAGCCTGCCCCGGATGCGGACCGGAACCGGCCCCTGCGGGCCCTCGAACACCCATTCCGCGCGGGCCTGATACCGGTAGCCCAGGCAGTCATGCCCGGTGAGGTCGGCCGGGTGCCGCGGCCATCCGCGCCGTTCCAGGTATTCCGGCGCGGCGCAGGCCACCATCCGGCAGGGCGCGAGGCGGCGGGCGATCAGGCTGCTGTCCGGAAGCCGCGCGATGCGGATGGCGAGGTCGTAGCCCTCCTCCACCAGGTCGACGACACGGTCGTTCAGCGTCAGCTCCACCGTGACTTCGGGATGGGCCGCCATGTAGTCGGCCACCGCGGTGGCCAGGTGAAGCACCCCGAAGGAAACCGGCGCATTGACCCGCAGCCGGCCGCGCGGCCTGGCCTGGAGTTCCCCCACCGCCCCCTCGGTTTCAGCGAGGTCGGCCAGAAGCTGGATCGTGCGCTCGTAATACACCCGGCCCGCCTCGGTCAGGCTGACCTTGCGGGTCGTGCGGTTCAGCAGGCGCGCGCCCAGATGCTCCTCCAGGTCCTGCACATGCTTGCTCACCATGGCCCGGGAAAGCCGCAGCTCGGCGGCGGCGGCGGTGAAGCCGCCCCGCTCGGCCACCCTGACAAAGGCTTCCATCGCCGCCAGACGATCCATGCCCCTGTTCCCTCGGCAGCGCCCAGATCGGGCAGTGCATGATTGGTCAATCTGACGAGACAATCTGTCAAGAAGAAGCGCGTTTATCCAGAAATTCCACCTCTCTACCTTTCGGGTCAACCAAGGAAGGGCTCCGGTCCGTTTCCTTCCGCAACCAGATGGCCGCTCCCCAGCGGGGCCAACGGCCAGATGAGAGGCAATGACCATGAAGATCCTGCACATCGATTCCAGCCTGCTCGGCGACGCTTCCATTTCCCGCCGGCTGACGGCCTCGATTGTCGGCGCCCTGCGCCAGGATGCGCCGGGGGCCGGGATTTCCTATCGCGACCTCGCCGCCACGCCGCCATCCCATCTCTCGGGGCAGGTGCTGCAGGCCATGACCAGCAGCCAGCCTGAGGCGCTGACGGAGGCGCAGCGCCAGGAACGCGACCTCACCGATGCGCTGCTGGCCGAGTTCCTTGCGGCCGACATCGTGGTGATCGGCGCGCCGATGTACAATTTCTCCATCCCGACCCAGCTCAAGGCCTGGATCGACCGCATCGCCCAGGCGGGAAAGACCTTCCGCTACACGGAAAACGGCCCGGTCGGGCTGGCCGGCGGCAAGCGCGTGGTGATCGCCTCCTCGCGCGGCGGCGCCTATGCGGCGGATGCGGCGTCGCAGGCGCTCGACCACCAGGAAGCCTATCTGCGCACCGTGCTGAACTTCTTCGGCATCACGGATATCAGCGTGGTGCGCGCCGAGGGCCTCGCCCTGGGCGATGCGGCCCGCGGCAAGGCGCTGCTACGGGCGCAGGCGCAGATCGACGCCATGGCGCCGCGCGCCGCCGCCTGAACGCTTCCCCCACCACGCACCCAGACATCGAGAAAGCCCCCATGACCGACAACCGCAACACCGCCCATGCGGCCCTCCTGCTTCGCCTCAGCCTCGGCATCCTGTTCTTGGCGCATGGGCTGATGAAGGTTTTTGTGTTCACGCCAGCCGGGACCGCGCAGTTCTTCGAAAGCCTCGGCTATCCCGGTTTCCTCGCCTATCTCGTCATGCTGGGCGAGGTGGGCGGCGGTGCCGCGCTGCTTCTCGGCCTTTGGACCCGGGTCATTTCCCTGGCGCTGCTGCCGATCATGATCGGCGCCACGCTGCAACATGCCGGCAGCGGCTGGCTGTTCAGCGCCCCGGGCGGCGGCTGGGAATTTCCTTTGTTCTGGAGCGTGACCCTGGTTGTGCAGGCCCTGCTCGGCGATGGCGCCTATGCCTTGAAGCCGGCCACCCTGCTCGGCCGGGCCGGGGCCGGCCGCGTCCGGCGCGCCACGCCCTGAGCCGGGCACGCAACCCGGCGGCGTCGCCGGGTGTTCCGCTCCGCAGCGCCGCAGAAGGCCGGCCTTCCCATCCCGGCACGCCGCGCCGGGGCTTTGAAACAGCTTCAGCTTGAACGGGAGTTCCGGGATGGGCCTTCTTGTGGACGGCGTCTGGCGGGACCAGTGGTACGACACCGGGAAAAGCGGCGGGCGCTTCGTCCGCGGCGAAAGCCGGTTCCGCAGCTGGGTCACGCCCGATGGCGCACCCGGCCCCACCGGTGAGGGCGGCTTCGCCGCCGAGCCCGGCCGCTACCATCTCTATATCGCCCGCGCCTGCCCCTGGGCGCACCGGACCATGATCTTCCGCGCCCTGAAGGGGCTGGAGGATGCGATCTCCTTCTCGGTCACGCATTGGCTCATGGCCGAGCAGGGCTGGACTTTCGAGGCCGGCCCCGGCGTGGTGCCCGACATGGTCACCGGGGCCCATGCCCTGCACGAGGTCTATACCCGCGCCGATCCGCGCTATTCCGGCCGCGTGACCGTGCCCGTGCTGTGGGACAAGCAGCGGGGCACCATTGTCAGCAACGAATCCGCCGACATCATCCGCATGCTCAACAGCGCCTTCAATGAAGCCGGCGCGACGGAGGACGATTATTATCCGGAGGAGCTGCGCGGCGAGATCGACGCCCTGAACGCCCGCATCTACGACACGGTGAACAACGGCGTCTACAAGGCGGGCTTCGCCACCACCCAGGCCGCCCATGAGGAAGCCATCGGACCGCTGTTCGAAACGCTGGACTGGCTGGAGGCGCAGCTGTCGGACCGCCGCTTCCTGTGCGGCGAGCGGCAGACCGAGGCCGATTGGCGCCTGTTCACCACCCTGCTGCGCTTCGATCCGGTTTATGTCGGCCACTTCAAGTGCAACATCCGCCGGCTGGTCGATTACCCGAACCTTTGGGCCTACACGCGCGAGCTCTACCAACAGCCCGGCATTCGCGAGACGGTCGATTTCGCCCACATCAAGGGGCATTATTACCAGAGCCACGCCACGATCAATCCCACGGGGATCGTGCCCCTCGGCCCCGCCATCGACTTCGACGCGCCCGTGGACCGGCGGCGCTGACCGCCCCGGGACCGTGAGGCGCCCCGCGCGTTCATGCCATGGTTCCGCGCCGCCGGCGGGGCGTTCCCAGGCGCCGCGTTGATGGGTGGCGCATTGCTGGCCTGCATGATGGCGCCGTGATGGCCGGGGCCATGCAGGCTAGTGTCCCGCCCGCGCGAGCGCCTGCTGGCCCGCGTGGCTCGGAAGGCCACGCGCCTTGGGCGTGCCGCCGGACTGAGCCCAGGGCGCGCGGCAGCGCAGGGCCTGGGCACCAGAAATATTCCGCGCCGGCCCACCACTCGGGCCCGGCCCCGTGAAGGACGCATTCCATGCCACCGACAACAACCGACCCGCAGGCTTCGGCAGCGCCCGCCAATTCGCGATCGCGCGTGATCTTCGCCAGCCTGATCGGCACCACGATCGAGTTCTACGACTTCTACGTTTATGCGACGGCGGCGGTGCTGGTGTTCCCGCACCTGTTCTTTCCCACCGGCAACGAAACCACGGCGCTGCTGTCCTCCTTCGCCGTTTTCGGGGCCGCCATGGTGGCCCGGCCGCTGGGCGCGGTGTTCTTTGGCCATCTCGGCGACAAGCGCGGCCGCAAGGCCACCCTTGTCGGCGCGCTGCTGACCATGGGCATCGCGACCTTTCTGATCGGCCTGCTGCCGACCTATGCGATGGCGGGGTGGCTTGCCCCTGCCCTGCTGGTGGTGCTGCGCCTCGCGCAGGGCTTCGCGCTGGGCGGCGAATGGAGCGGCGCCGCCCTGGTGGCGACCGAGAACGCGCCCGCGGGCAAGCGCGCCGTTTTCGGCACCTTTCCGCAGCTTGGCGCCCCGCTCGGCTTCATTGTCGCCAATGGCCTGTTCCTGATCATCGCCGCGATGCTGCCTTCCAGCGATCCTTCCCGGCCATCGGAGGCCTTTCTGGAATGGGGCTGGCGCATCCCGTTCCTGTTCTCGGCCGTGATGGTGGTGGTCGGGCTCTGGGTGCGGCTCAACCTTGTGGAAAGCACGGCCTTCGAGAAGACGGTGAAGCGTGGGCGCGTGACGCGGCTGCCCCTGGCCGAGGTGTTCCGGACGCATGGAAAGGAGCTCGTGCTCGGCACCTTCTACATGCTGGCCACCTATGTGCTCTTCTACCTGATGACCACCTTCTCCCTCAGCTATGGCCGCGCGGCGGCCGAGGGCGCGGTGCCGGGCCTCGGCTACAGCTACAACAGCTTCGTGCTGATGATGATCGTCGGTGTGGTGTTCTTCGGCATCTTCACGCTGGTGTCCGGCCCCTGGGCCGATAGATGGGGCCGCCGCCGGACCCTGATCTGGGTCACGGTCGGGATCGCCGTGTTCGGCCTTGTCTGGGTGCCGTTCCTGTCGGCCGGCTTTGTGGGCGTGATGGCCTGGCTGATCCTCGGCTTCACCCTGATGGGCCTGACCTTCGGCCCGATGGGCGCGCTGCTGCCGGAGCTTTTCCCGGCCAATGTGCGCTATACCGGCTCCGGCATCTCCTACAACGTGTCGTCGATCCTGGGCGCGGCGGTGGCGCCCTTTATTGCCGTGGCCCTGTGGCGCCTGGGCGAGGGCAGCCCGTTCTGGGTGGGCATCTATCTTTCGGTGATGTCGGTGCTGACCTTGGTTTCCCTGCTGCTGGGCTCGGAAACCAAAGATGTCGATATCGAGGCCTAAAGCCCGGCCTGGGGGGGGGCGTGAAGGCCGCTTGACCGGGCATCGCACCGGAAAGCCACCGGCAACGGAATGCCGGTGGCCGCCCCTTCGCGGGCGGCAACCATGATGGAAGCGGATGGGCCACCGGTTGCCGCAGCCCCAGCGAGCAGGATCATTTCCGGCTTGAGGACGTCGCGTGCTTCGGCATCGCAGGGCGACGGACCAAACGCATTGCGCCACGCCCGCATGGCAGGGTGGTGATGCTGATCGCTGATGGAAGATGAACCGGCTTCCCGTGGAAGCCATCCGCGAAGTTGCGGCATCCTTTGGAAGAAACTGGAGCGGGCGAAGGGATTCGAACCCTCGACCCCAACCTTGGCAAGGTTGTGCTCTACCCCTGAGCTACGCCCGCGCTCCGTTCGGCGTGGCAGCCATATGTCACGCCGATTGGACGCATGCAAGGCCCTCCGGATGGCATTCGGCAAAAAATCCTGAAGGTCGCGGTGCGGCCCTGGAACGGTTCCGCATCCTCAGGCCGGAAAGGCCAGGTTGGGGCGGCGACCTCCCGCAGGCGGCCGCCAGACATGTTCCAGGGGCGCCGTGAGCGTCTGATCCCGCGACAAAGGCCAGGGGGGACGGCAGCCGCCCTGCCCGGCCGCCGGGCTTCCGGTCCGGGAGGGCGCGCCATCAACCCGGAAGGGCGCGGTGAACGATGCAGAGCTTGTTGCCGTCCGGATCACGCAGATAGGCGCCGTAATACTGCGCGCTGTAGTGGGGGCGCAGGCCCGGCGCCCCCTCGTCGCTGCCACCCGCCTTGAGCCCGGCGGCATGGGCGGCATCCACCGCGGCGCGGTCGGGGGCGAAGAAGGCCGTCATGCCGCCATTGCCCGGGGTGGCCGGCTGCCCATCGAAGGGGCGGCACACATAGAACTCGGCCGGGTCGCCGGGCCTTTGCCAGCAGGCCCAGCCGATCTCCGGCTCATCCGTCCTGCGCTCCAGGCCGAGCGGCAGCAGCACGGCGTCATAGAAGCGCGTGGCGGCGGCGTAATCCCGCGCGCCCACGGTGACGTGGCTGAACAGCCCGCTCATGCCGCCCGCGGCCGGGTGCGCAATCCAGGGCGCAGGTTGCGGAAGGGCAGCGAGGAAGGATCGGCCACCACCGGCCCGGGCGCCGCGACCACCAGCACCTCGGAAGCGATGGGCTGGAAATCGGCGCGGAAATGCACGCTGCTTTTCAGCGCCAGGATCTTCTCCGCCGCCGGATCGACGCCGATATGGCGGAACAGCGCCTGGTCATGCGCCTGCATCTTGCGGCTGACCACGATCACCTTCACCGGCCCGATGGCGACCAGCGCGGTGGGGCCGAGATCGGCCGGGTTGCCACGATTCATCGGTCCCGTGCAGGTGAAGCGGCCATCGCTCAGCCGCAGCACCCTGGCGCGCGTCTCGAAGGGCACGCCATCCGACTTGCCGCCCAGCCGCAGGGACAGCTCCGCCCCCTCCCCCGCCGCGTGGCAGGCGGCGGCGCTTTCCGCGTCGTTGATCAGGCCAAGCGTCGCCGGCGCACCCTGGCGCACCAGCTCGGCCAGCAGCCCCGTGGTGTCGCCATGGCCGCCGCCACCGGGATTGTCCTGGGTGTCGGCCATCACCACCGGCTTGCCGGCCGTGGCGGCCAGCTCCACCGCCCGGGCCACGCCTTCCGCCGCCGGCAGCGCGCTGCCGGCGAAAAGCGGCTCCCGCTCGGCCAGCACGCCGGCCAGCGCGTCGGCGGCGGCATCGGCGGCGTTCTGGCTGTCCGCGAAGGCGGCCAGGGCGACGCCGCAATCGGCGAAATCGGCGTAGGGGAAGCCGAAGCAGAAGGCCAGCTCGGCCGCGCCTTCCTGCCCGGCGATCGCTTCCCGCGCATCCATCACGCCCGCCATCGGCTCGACCATGGTGCATTGCGTGGTCAGCGGCATCCAGTATTCGGCCTGGCGGAACGCCTTGGCGAAGGGGGCGCCGCGCGTGATGCGCTCCGCCAGCAGCCGCATGGCGCGGGCGCCGGCCGCCTTCATGTCCACATGCGGATAGGTGCGATAGGGCGCCACCGCGTCGCACAGCCGGACCATCTGCGCCGTCAGGTTGCAATGCGGGTCCAGGCTGATGGTCAGCGGCATGTCGGGGCCGATCACGGCGCGGACACGGCGCAGCACCTCGCCCTCTCCATCGGGGAAGTTCTCCGCGACCATGGCGCCGTGCAGGTCGAGATACACGCCATCCAGCGGCCCTTCGTCCAGCACCCGGACAAGGTCGGCGACGAGGCAGGCGCAGATCCGCTCGAAGGCTTCCTCATTGACGGGGCCGGCCGGGTTGGCGAAGCACCAGGACAGCGGCACCAGCTCGAAGCCGCGCGCCTCCGCCTCGGCGATGGCGCCGGCGCTGGCGACGGAGGTCGGGCGCAGCGTCTCCACCAGGGCGCCGCCGCGCACATAGCCGGGAAAGCCGCCGGGCTTACGGAACTCCGGCCAGCCCGTGGGGCGTGGGGCGAAGGAATGGCTTTCGTGCAGGAAGCCGCCAATGGCGATGCGCATGGGATTATCCTTCACGGATGGAATTGGCGGTGGCCAGCACGGCGTCGGCCAGCACGACAAGGCCGGCCTCGGCCCATTCGGGCGTGATGTTCTCGGCCTCGTTGTGGCTCACGCCGCCTTCGCAGGGCACGAAGATCATCGCCGTCGGCACGCGGCGTGCGAGGTAGACGGCGTCATGGCCGATGCCGGTGGGCATCCGCTTGCTGCGCAGGTTGCGCCCCTCGGCCGCGCGCTGCAGCGCGGCCACCAGGTCCTCGCTGAAGGGCGTCAGCGGGAAATCCCAGAAATGCGCCACATCGATGCCGATCCTGCGCCGCGCGGCGATGTCCGCGGCGCGCTGCCTTAGCGCGGCGTCCATGCGCGCCAGCGCGGCAGGCTCGCCATGGCGGAAATCGACGCTGAACCAGACGCGGGACGGCACAACGTTGCGGCTGTCCGGCTGCACGGTCAGGCGGCCCACCGTGCCGCGCCCGCCCTCGGCCAGCGCGATCTCCTCCACCGCCTGCACCAGCTGCGCCGCGCCCATCATCGCGTCCCGCCGCGGCGCCATGGCGGAGCCGCCATGCGCTTCCTCCCCGGTGACGGTGATGTCGAGCCAAAGCTGCGCCAGGGCGCGGTCGACGATGCCGACAGGGATGTTCTCGGCCTCCAGCGTCGGGCCCTGCTCGATATGCAGCTCGAAATAGGCGCCGAGCGATTGCAGCGCGGCGGGATCGGCATCTCCCTGCCAGCCGATGCGGCGCAGTTCCTCGCCGAACACAGCGCCGGCCGGGTCCTGCTTGGCCAGGATCTCCGCCTCCTCGAACAATCCCATGGCGACGCCGCTGCCCATCATCGGCGGCGAGAAGCGGGCGCCTTCCTCATTGGTCCAGTTGACCAGCACGATCGGCGCCTCGGTCTCGGTGCCGGATTCATGCAGCGCGCGCAGCACCTCCAGCCCGGCGAGGACGCCCAGCACGCCATCGAACCTGCCGCCCGAGGGCTGGGTGTCGAGATGGCTGCCCATGGCGACGGGCGCGCGCGACGGATCGCGCCCTTCCCGCCGGATCACCATGTTGCCGACGCGGTCCACCGCGACGGAGCAGCCGATCGCCTCGGCCCATCGCCGCAGCAGGGCGCGTGCCTGGCCGTCGCCATCGGTCAGGGTCTGGCGGTTGTTGCCGCCCTTCGGCGTGGCGTCGATCTTCGCCATCTCCATCAGGCTGTCCCACAGCCTGGCGCCGGATACCGGAAGGTTGCTCATGCCTTTTCCACCCCGCACCATTCCGCCATGGTCAGCGCGATGGTGCGCGTCGTGGCGTGGAAGCTTTCCAGGCTGACGCTTTCGTCGATGCCATGGATGGAATCCGCATCCGGGCCGAAGCAGGCGACCGGCGTGTTCTGGTACAGCTCGAAGAAGCGGCCATCGGTGAGGCCGGAGGCCGGGTAGTCCCGCAGCTCGCGGCCATTCGCTTCCGCGAAATGGCGCTGCACCATTTGCACGATGGGCGCTTCCTTGTTGAACACGCAAGGGTCGGCCATGAAGCCGGCGAATTCCAGCGCCACCTTGGTGCCGCGCAGCCGCTCATCGGCCGAAGCCTCCGCCACCAGCCGCTCAATGTCGGCCTTCACCTGCTTCGCCGTGTTGCCGACCATGATGCCGACGCGCAGGCCGATCTTGGCGCGGGTGGGGACGGAGCTGTTCCACTCGCCGCCCTGCACCGTGCCAAAATTGACGTTCACCGGGTGGTTCACGCCGAAGAAGGAGGAATGGATGTTCTCCGCCCGGTTCATCTCCGACTCATAGGCCTTGAAGCGCTGGGAGATGACATAGGCCGCCTCGATGGCGTTCACCCCGGCCTGCATGTCGCGCACGTGGACGGGCCGGCCCGTCACCGTCACCCAGGCCCAGATCACGCCGACCTCGGCGGTGTAGAGGCCTTCCACACCCGGGCCCGGCTCAGGGATGATGACGGCATCGCATTTCGGCAGCGCCACCATGCAGGCCAGTGCGCCATTGCCGGTGCATTCCTCCTCGATGACCGAGTGGAACTGCACTTCCGCCGCCGGTTGCAGCCCGGCCATTTGCAGCGCGCGGAACGCCATGACGTTGGAGATGTCTCCGGCCTTCATGTCGCCCGCGCCACGGCCATACATGCGGCCGCCGCGGATGGAGGGCTCGTAGGGCGGCGTGGCCCAGATGTCGGCGGCGCCTTCCGGCACCACGTCCACATGGCCCTGCAGCACCAGGGAGCGGCCCTTCCGCTCGCGCGGCTGGTGCACGGCCACGACGTTGTCGCGGCCTTCATAGGAGATCAGCGGCGGCGAGAAGCCGGGATGCGAGGCCAGCTCCTCCGGCACGGTCGGCACGCGGCGCGGCTCCAGGCCGAGCGCCGCGTAGTTGCGCGCCATCTCCTCCAGCGCCGAGGCCTCGTTGCCGAGGGTGGAGGGGCAGCGCACCAGCCGCTCCAGCGCCGCGACGGAGTCCGCCTCCAGGGCGGCGACGGCATCGAGGATGGCGCGGCGAACACCGGGATCGAGGGACATGGACGGTCCTCCTTCAGCTGATTTCGGCGAGTTCGGGCGGAGTCCAGCCCCGGCCGGGAATGCTGTCGAGCAATGAGCGCGTGTAGGGATGCTTCGGTGCGCCGAACACCTCGGCGGTCGGGCCAAGCTCGACGATGGCGCCGCGCTGCATCACCGCGATGCGGTCGCAGATCTGGGCCGCCACGCGCAGGTCATGGGTGATGAACAGCATGGTGAGGCCGAGGCGCTGGCGGATCTCCGCCAGCAGGTCGAGCACCTGGGCCTGCACGGACACGTCCAGCGCGGAGACCGGCTCGTCGGCGATCAGCAGTTCCGGCTGCATCGCCAGGGCGCGGGCCAGGCCGATGCGCTGCCGCTGCCCGCCGCTGAACTCATGCGGGTAGCGGTCCATCGCCGAAGGATCGAGCTTCACCAGCCTCAGCAATTCGAGCGCGCGCTGCCGCGCCTCGGCCGGGCTGACGCCGTGGGTGACGGGGCCCTCGGTGATCGCGTCACCCACCTTGCGCCGGGGATTGAGCGAGGCGTAGGGGTCCTGGAACACCATCTGGATGCGCTTGCGGTAGGGCAGCCAGCCCTGGCGCGACAGCGGCCGCAGATTGGCGCCGTGGAACAGGATCTCGCCCTGTTCAGGCTCAACCAGCCGGACCACGCAGCGCGCCAGGGTGGACTTGCCGGAGCCGCTTTCGCCGACGAGGCCGAGCGTCTCGCCCTTGTTCAGGGTGAAGTCGGCATCGTGCACCGCCTTCACCACGGCGCGCGCGCCGAACCAGCCGCCGCGCTGATAGGTCTTGGTGACGCCCTTCATTGCTAGCACCGGCTCCGGGCCGATCGCGGCGCGGTCCGAGGCGCGGCCATGCGGCACGGCGCTGATCAGGGTGCGGGTATAGGGATGGCGGGGCGCGTTCAGCACCTCGGACGCCGTGCCCTGCTCCACGATGCGGCCGCGCTGCATCACCGCGACGCGATCGGCGATCTCCGCCACCACGCCGAAATCATGGGTGATGAACATCACGCCCATGCCGCGCCGCTGCTGGATCTCGCGGATCAGCCGCAGGATCTGCGCCTGCGTCGTCACGTCGAGGGCGGTGGTCGGCTCGTCGGCGATCAGCAGCGCCGGCTCCAGCGCCAGCGCCATGGCGATCATGACGCGCTGCCGCTGCCCGCCGGACAGGCGGAACGGGTGCATCCGCGCGATGGCCGCCGGGTCGGGCAGGTTCACCGCCGCCAGCAATTCCGGCACGCGCGCCTTCGCTTCCGCGCCCTTGCCATGCACGGCCAGGGCCTCGGCGATCTGGTCGCCCACCTTCATCAGCGGGTTCAGCGCCGTCATCGGCTCCTGGAACACCATGGCCATGCGGCGGCCGCGGCGGGAGCGCATCGCCTCCGCCGACAGGCCGAGCAGCGGCTCGCCCTCAAAGGTGATGGCGCCGCCCTTCACCGGCAGGCCCTTGGGCAGCAGCCCCATCACCGTGTTGGCGGTGATCGACTTGCCCGAGCCGCTTTCGCCCACCACGCACAGGATCTCGCCCGCATCGAGATGCAGCGAAACATCCTCCACCGCGTGCGGGCGGTCGGCGCCGGCGGGCAGGCCGACGGTCAGGTTCTCGACAGTGAGAAGCCGGGTCATGCCTTGCCCCCGCGGTTGCGCGCCAGGCGCGGGTTGAGCGCGTCGGACAACCCCTCGCCCACCAGGTTGAGGGACAGCACGGTGAGGAAGATGGCGATGCCGGGGAACACGCTCATCCACCAGGCCATGCGGATGACGCTGCGGCCGGAGCCGATCAGGAAGCCCCAGCTCATCATGTTCGGGTCGCCGAGGCCGAGGAAGGACAGCGCGCTTTCCAGCAGGATGGCCGAGGCCACCATCAGCGAGGACAGCACCACGATCGGCGACAGCGCGTTGGGCAGGATGTCGCCGAACACGATGCTGATGCGCGACTTGCCCAGCACTTCCGAGGCCTGGACGAACTCGCGCGAGCGCAGCGACAGGAACTCGGCCCGCACCACCCGTGCCACGGGCGGCCAGGACACCACGGCGATGGCGAAGACGATGGAGCCGATGGTGGGCGTGAAGATCGCCACCAGCAGGATGGCCAGCACGAAGGAGGGAATAGTCTGGAAGAACTCGGTGAAGCGCATCACGAGATCGTCCGCCAGCCCGCCCAGATAGCCGGCGATGGCGCCGAGCCCGATGCCGATCACCAGCGCCACCACGGTGGACACCGCGCCCACCAGCAGGGAAACGCGGGCGCCATGGGCGATGCCCGCCGCCACGTCGCGCCCGAGGCTGTCCGTGCCCAGCATCATCCCCATCTCGCCCGGCGGGGCGAAGGGCATGCCGGCCATGTCCCACGGGCTGCCGGGATACAGCCAGGGCGCGGCGATGGCGGTGGCGATCACCAGCAGCAGGATCACCAGACCGACCACGGCGCCGCGGTTGCGGCAGAAATTGCGCCAAAAGCCGCGCATCACGACACCTCCACGCGCGGATCGACGATGGCGTAGAGCAGGTCGGTGATGAGGTTGAACAACACCACCATGACGCTGGTGCAGAAGAACACGCCCATCAGCACCTGGTAGTCGCGCGCCAGCAGCGCCTCGAAGGCCAGGCGCCCGATGCCTGGCCAGGCGAACACCGTTTCCACCAGGATCGAGCCGCCGATCAGCTGCCCCGCCTGGATGCCGGCGAAGGTGATCACCGGCAGCATGGCGTTGCGCAGCACGTGGCGGCGCAGGATGCGGCCCTCGGGCACGCCCTTGGCGCGCGCGGTCTTGACGAAGTCCTGGTCCGCCACCTCCAGCATGGTGGCGCGCGTCAGGCGCGCGTAAACGGCGACGTAGAACAACCCCAGGGTCAGTGCCGGCAGCAGCAGGTGCTTGCCGATGTCCAGCAGCCAGGCGAAGCCGGACAGCTCCACCCCGACCGACATCATGCCGAAGGAGGGCAACCATTCCAGCGTCACGCTGAACAGCAGCACCAGCATCAGCCCGACCCAGAACAGCGGCGTGGCGTAGAAGGTCAGCGCCAGCACCGTGATCACGGAATCCGACCAGCTGCCGACGCGCCGCGCCGCCAGCGCCCCCATGGTGACGCCGATGACGATGGCGAACAGGAAGGCGGCGCCGGTCAGCAGCAGGGTGGCCGGAAGCCGGTCCCACAGCAGCGCCGCGACGCTGGCCTGCTGCCGGTGGCTGAAGCCGAGATCCAGCGTCAGCACGCCCTTCAGATACACCCAGAGCTGCACGTAGAGCGGCTGGTCCAGCCCGAACTGCGCCCGGAGCTGTTCCAGGAACTTCGCGTCCGCCGCGCCGGATTGCCCGGCGATGATGCTGGCCGGGTCGCCCGGCGCGGCATGGATCAGGAAGAAATTGCAGACGACGATCGCCAGCACCACGATCGCCGCCTTCACGAGGCGCCCCGCCAGATAGGCGGGGAAACGCGACAACTCCATCCGTCAGGCCATGAACACGTCGTCGAAGCTCGCATGCACGCCGGAGCCCGAGGTGATGACGTTGTTCAGCTTCTTGTCGTAGATGGTGGGGAAGGACATCTCCATCAGCCACAGCAGCGGCACGTCCTCCACCAGGATCTTCTGCACCTCGCTGAAGGCCTGCTGGCGCACCTTGGGGTCGGCGGCGTCGCGGGCCTGCTTGAACAGCTCGTCCACCTTCGGGTTCTCGTAGCCGGCGACGTTGGAGAACAGGATCTTCTTGATGTTGGTGGAAACATAGGAACGCTCCACCCCCAGCGTCGGGTCGCCATACTGGTAGAGATAGTTGATGGTGGTGTCGAACTCCCAGTTGGCCGTGCGCTGGGACCAAGTGCCGACATCGACGCTTTCAAGCTGCAGGTCCACCCCCACCTGGCGGAAGGATTGGCGCAGGAACTCGCCGAGCCGCGTGAACACCTCCCCATAGGGCAGGCTCAGATGCTTGATGGTGAAGCGCACGCCCTGGGCGTTCGGCTTCAGCCCGGCCTCGTCCAGCAGCTTCTTGGCGGCCTCGACATTATAGGCCGGCGCCTTGGCGGAGGCATCGTAGAAGCGCGTGGCGCTGTGGAACGGCCCCGTCGCGGGCTTGCCGATCCCGAACCAGAGGCGCTGGGCGATGAAGTCCCGGTTGACCGCCATGGTCATGGCGCGCCGCACCCGGACATCGTCCAGCGGCTTCACGCGGTGGTTGAAATCCATCCACATCAGCGGGCCCATATACTCCCAGCCTGTGGTCTTCACCTCCAGGTTGGGGCGCGCGCGCATCTGCGGCACGTCGAAGGGCTCGATATCGTTGGACTGGGTCAGCTGCACCTGGCCGCTTTCCAGCGCCAGGCGGCGGCTCTGGCTGTCCGGCACCACGCGGTAGATGATGGCGTCCAGATAGGGCTGGCCCGGCTTCCAGTATTCCTCGAAGCGCTCAAGGCGGATGAAGTTGCCCCGCTGCCATTCGGCGAACTTGAAGGGCCCGGTGCCGATCGGCTTCTGCACCGCCGGCGCCTGCCGGTAATCCTGCCCGTCGAACAGGTGCTTCGGCACAATGGCCGAGACCGTGTTGTCGAACATCAGGATGAAAGGCTCGAAAGGCTCCGACAGCACGAACTTCGCCGTGGTCGGGTTCACCGCCACGCCGTCCTTGATGCGGGCGAAGACACCGCGGGCGCGGGGTGAGACCTCCATGTGGAACTTCATGATGGAGAACACCACGTCGTCGGCCGTCATCGGCTTGCCGTCGTGGAACTTGACGTTCTCCTGGAGGTGGAAGGTGTATTCCAGCCCGTCGGGGCTGATCTCCCAGCTTTTCGCCAGCTCCGGCATGGGCTTCAGCTGCGGGTCGTAGCGCAGCAGCCCCTGGAAGATCTTGCCGCCGACGATCAGGGTCGGCGCCTGGTTGTTGATGCCGACATGCAGGATCGGCGGCTCGGGATTGACGATGCTGGCGAGCGTTCCGCCACGCTTGGGCTGGATGCCCTGGGCCAGGGCATCCTCCGCGCGCATCAGAAAAGGCAGGGCGGCGGCAGTGGCCATGAGGCCACGACGCGAAACAGCCATTGTCGTCTCCATGAACTTCCCTGGCCGAACGCTAGCCTTGGTTCAGCCATATCGACAAGCCCATGGCCCTGGCGGCTTCAGCGGATCGGCGGGGCGTATTGCAGGCCACCCTCGGTGTAGAGGGCGTTGCGGCCGCGCGGCAGGCCCATCGGCGCCACATGCCGGTTCCACACTTCCCCGAGATTGCCCACCTGGCGGATGATATCCACCGCCCATTGGCGGTTGAGGCCCAGCATGGCCCCGAAATCGTCCGAACGGCCGAGCAGGCGCTGCACATCCGGCTGGGCGTCGTCCATCCGGCTGGCCAGGTTGCCGCTGGTGATGCCGAATTCCTCCGCCAGGATCATGGCGTTCTGGGTCCAGCGCACCACGTCGAAGAACCGCTCATCGCCCTTGCGCACCACGGGGCCGAGCGGCTCCTTGCTGATGATCTCGGGCAGGACGATGTAATCCTCCTTGCGGTCGCCCAGCCCCTCGCGGAAGGCGGCCAGGGTGGAGGTGCCGACGGTGAAGGCATCGCAGCGGCCGGCGACCAGCGCGTTGCGGATCTCCTCGACGCTTTCGATGACCACCGGGTTCAGCCGCATGCCGCTGGCGCGGAAATAATCAGCCAGGTTCTTTTCCGTGGTGGTGCCAGGCTGCACGCAGACGCTGGCGCCGTCGAGCTGCTTCGCCGAGGCGACGCCCAGCTTCCGCGACACCAGGAAGCCCTGCCCGTCATAGAACAGCACGCCGGTGAACATCAGCCCCAGCGCCGCTTCCCGCGGCATGGTCCAGGTGGTGTTGGAGGACAGGATGTCGATCTCGCCCGCCTGCAGCGCCGTCAGGCGGTTGGCATAGGTGGTGGGCACATAGCGGACCTTGGCCGCGTCGCCGAGCACCGCGGCCGCCACCGCCTTGCAGAAATCGATGTAAAGGCCGCTGAACTCGCCCCGCTCGCCCAGGAAGGCGAAGCCCGGCAGGTCGGGCGAGGTGCCGCAGACCAGCGCGCCACGGGCGCGGATGGCGTCCAGGGTGGGCGATCCGCCGCGGGTCTGCGCTTCGGCGGGCGGCGGCAGGGCCGGCACCGCCAGCCCCGCCAGAAGGGCCAGGATGCGGAGGCGTCGTGTCATGAAAACAATCCTTGCAGTGCGGGATGAAGCGGGTTTGGCCGCGGGCCGGGCTATCGGGCGCGGAAGCGGCGGGCGGAGAAGGCCTCCACCGGGATTTCCGGCGCCCGCCCCGCCAGCAGCTGCGCCACCACCCGGCCCGTGCGCGGCCCAGACACCAGGCCGACATGGCCATGCCCGAAGGCATGCAGGATGTCCGGCGTGGCGCGGGCGGGACCGATGCAGGGCATGCCGTCCGGCATGGAGGGGCGGTGCCCCATCCACACCTTGACGCGGTCGGCCGGCAGGTCGCGCGGCAGGTTGGGGAAGCAGCCGAGCAGCTTGTCGCGCAGGATCTCGGCCCGCTTCCAGTTCGGCGCTGCCTCCAGCCCGGCGATCTCCACCTGCCCGGCGCAGCGCAGCCCGCCGCGGGTCAGGGTGATCGCCATCTTGCCGTCGGACGGCATCATCGGCGTGCGCGGCCGCACTTCCGGGTCGCTCAGCACGGCGTGGTAGCCGCGCTCGGTTTCCAGCGGCACGTCATCCCCGGCGGCGGCAGCCAGGGCCTTGGAATGGGCGCCGGCGCAGATCACGGCGGCGTCGCAGGCGATCTCGCCCGTTCCCGTGCGCACCGCCTTCAGCCGCCCGGCCTCGATGCGGAAGCCGGTCGCCCTGTCCCGCCGCAGCGCGGCGCCCTGCGCCGCCGCATGCGCCACCAGCGCCGCCACATAGGCGCCGGGATCGGTGCAATGCCCGCCCTGCTCCATCAGCACGGCGAAGGTGTAGCGGCGGTCCAGCTCCGGCTCGCGCTGGCGCAGCTCCTCGCCGGACAGTTCCAGCCAGGGAATGCCCACCGCCTTGCGGATGCGCCAGGACATGGCCTCCGCCTCGAAGGCGGCGCGGTCGGGATAGATGTACATGTCGCCGCGCTGCTCGATCAGCTCCGGCACGCCGGCCTCCGCGGCCAGGCGGCGGTGCAGTGCCGGCCCGTCATGCAGCAGCGGCTGCATCGCCTGGGCGACGCGCAGCACCCGCGCCTCCGTCCAGCCGGACAGCAGGTATTTCACCAGCCAGGGCAGCACGCGCGGGAAATAGGACCAGCGGATCGCCAGCGGCCCCAGCGGGTCGCGCAGATAGCCAGGCACCTTCTTCCACACGCCGGGGCCGGCCGGCGGAATCACCGATTGCGGCGACAGCCAGCAGCCATTGCCATAGCTGGCCGCCTGCTCCCCGCCGGGGGTGCCCGGCTCCAGCAGGGTGACGCGATGCCCGTCCCGCAGCAGCTCAAGGGCGCTGGCGGCGCCGACAATGCCGGCGCCGATCACCACCACATGGCGGCTGGCGGAAGTCCGGGCGGAACGGTCGGTCATGCGGAACCTCTGCGAGGAATGTCAGGCGGCGTCGCCCAGGATGCGGGCGGCCAGGGTGTTGCCGGTGTAGATCTCGGCGAAGCCGGCGCGGATCATCTCGGTGATCCGGTCCAGGCGCCGGGCGATATGCGCCTGCATCAGCGCCGCCGCCGCTTCGGCGTCGCGGGCGCGCAGCATTTCCACCATCGCCATGTGCTCATCCGTCCAATGCTCGCCGCGCCCCTTGTCGAGGTCGATCCAGCGGATGAAGCGCATGCGCTCGTTCAGGGAGCGGAGGGAGCGCAGCATCTCGGCATTGTCGGCCAGCGCCACCAGCCGGGTGTGGAAGGCCTCGTCCGCGGTCAGCTGGGCGAAGGCATCCTGCGCCGCCATCTCCCGCGTCCGCTGCGCCAGCCCGGCCAGGCCGCACAGCGCCTCATCCGTGGCGCGGGCGGCCGCCAGGCGCAGCGCGCCGATTTCCAGCATGGCGCGGTATTCGTAAAAGGTCAGCACCCGCTTGGGATCGAGCGGCAGCACGGAATAGCCGCGATTGGCCGTGGCCTCCAGGAAGCCCTCCGCGGCCAGCCGGTTCAGCGCCTCGCGCAAGGGCGTGCGGCTGACGCCGAGCTGGCGCGCCAGCTCCACCTCGTTGATCCGCTCCGACGGGCGCAGGCGATAAGAGATCGCCATCGCCTTGATCCGGGCGTAGACGCGGTCGGCGGAACGCAGCGGCGCGTCGCCGGAAACAGGATGGGCATCGGCATCGGTCATTGTGTCACCACGGTAGATACAAAACTGTATACAGGTCAACGCACAGACTTGACGCCCCTTCGCAAGCACCGCCAGACTGCCGCCGATCCCTACCAGCAGGCCTTTTTCCATGACCACGCTTCCCCTGCCCGCCGCGCGCCGCGGCATCGCCCGCGGCGGCAAGGCCGTTTATGGCGCTCCTCTTGGCATCCTGATGCTGGAAGCCCGCTTCCCGCGCATCCTGGGCGACATGGGCAATGGCGCCACCTGGCCGTTCCCCGTGCTGTTCCGCGTGGTGCGCGGCGCCAGCCCGGAGCGGGTGGTGCTGAACGGCGCCAACGGCCTGCTGCAGGACTTCCTGGACGCGGCGGAGGATCTGGTCCGCCTCGGCGCTGAGGCCATCACCACCAATTGCGGCTTCCTGTCGCTGTTCCAGCGCGAGATCGCGGCGCATGTCGGGGTGCCGGTGGCCACCTCCTCGCTGATGCAGGTGCCCTGGGTGCAGGCGATGCTGCCGCCCGGCAAGCGGGTCGGGCTGATCACCGTCAGCAGCGCCACGCTGACGCCGCGCCACCTGGAAGCCGCCGGCGTGCCGCAGGACATCCCCGTGGTGGGCACGGAAAACGGCCAGGAATTCTTTCGCGTGCTGATCAAGGCGGAAAAGGACGACATGGATGTCGACCTGGCCGAGCAGGACATCCTCGCCGCCGGGCGCGAGCTGGTGGCGAAGCATCCGGAGGTCGGCGCCATCGTGCTGGAATGCACCAACATGCCGCCCTACGCGGCGGCGCTGCAGCGGGCGCTGGGCCTGCCAGTCTATGACATCTATTCTATGATCAGCTATTTCCACGCCGGCATCCGCCCGCGCGACTTCGCCTGACCCCGGGGAGGCCATCCCATGGCCAAGACCTGGAAGGGCGACGCGCCCGTGCTCTGCCTCGCCCATGGCGCCTATGACCTCGGCGCCGCGCTGCGCGCCCAGGGCTGGAGCGGCCCGGCCAAGGTCTACGGCAGCAAGGCCGAGATGATGGCCAACCTTGCCGATGTCGAGGCGCTGGTGATCTCCGGCTTCTGGACCGACGACATCCTCGACCACGCGCCGAATCTGAAGCTGGTGCAGTCGATCAGCGCCGGCACCGAGCGCTATGGCCTGGAAGCGCTGAAGGCGCGCGGCGTGCATCTGTGCAGCGGCCAGGGCGTCAATGTGAACGCCGTGTCCGACCATGCCATGGCGCTGCTGCTCAGCCTGACCCGCCGCGTCAACGAGGCGGTGCTGAACCAGCGGAAGCATGAATGGCGCGGCATGATCTCCAATCCCGCCGAGCGCGAGGCGGAGCTGGAAGGCTCCACCATGGTGATCCTGGGCCTCGGCGGCATCGGCGGGCGCCTGGCGCGGCTGGCCAGGGCGTTCGGCATGCGAGTGATCGGGCTGAAGCGCAACCGCGCCGGCGCCAATCCGGACGGCATCGAGCTGCGCGGGCCGGAGGAGTTGAAGGCCCTGGCCACCGAGGCCGACGTGCTGGCGCTGACCTGCCCACTGACGCCGGAAACGCGCGGCATCGTCTCGGCCGAGGTGCTGCGGGCGATGAAGCCTTCCGCCTTGCTGATCAACGTGGCGCGCGGCCCGGTGGTCGATGAGGCGGCGCTGGCCGAGGCGCTGCGTGCGGGCCAGATCCGGGGCGCCGGGCTCGACACCTTCGTGGAGGAGCCGCTGGACCCCGCCTCCCCGCTCTGGGACGCGCCGAACACCATTATCACGCCGCATTCGGCGGGCGAGACGCAGTTCTATGAGCGCAACGTCATCCGCCTGCTGATGCAGAACCTGGCGGCGCTGGAGAATGGCACGAAGCTGGTGAACCAGGTCGTCTGAGCGGCCGCTTTCCCGGAAAAGATGAACCGGCCGCAATCTTGCGGCCAGCGGGCCGCCACCCGATCTGTTGCGGCATGATCGACGCAAAGGCTCTGCTCAACCAGTTCCTCGGTGCCGCGGGGGCGCCCGGCCAGGCACGGCAGCCTCCGCAGGGCCAGGGTGTCTCGCCCTGGACCCATCCTGGGGCAGCCACGCCCCCCACCCCGCCCGAGTTCTGGAGCGGCGGCAACATGAGCGGACTGGCCGAGGCTGCCCGTCAGGTGCTGGGCCAGGGCGCCGGTCAGAAGAAGAACAAGGGCGGCATCGGCGGATTGGCCAGCGCCGCGGCGGCGGGCGGGCTGATGTCCGTGCTGATGGGCAAGAAGGGCAAGAAGCGCGGCGGCGGGATGCTCAGCCATGGCGGCGCGGCGCTGCTCGGGGCGCTGGCGGACCGCGCCTTCCAGAACTGGCAGGCGGGGCGGCAGCCGGCCTCGGCGCCGGCGGCGACAGCGAGCGACGCCCGGCAGGTGGATGCGCGCTTCCTGCCGGAAGCCCGGCCCGCGGCGGGCGGCGAGCCTTTCGAGCTGGCGCTGATCCGCGCCATGATCGGCGCCGCGCGCGCCGATGGCCATATCGACGCCGAGGAGCGGCGCCGGATCTTCGCCCAGGTGGAGGAAGCCGGGCTGGACGCCGAGGCCAAGGCCTTTGTTTTCGACACGCTGGATGCGCCGATCGGCGTCAGCGAGGTGGCGGCGGCCGCCACCACGGCGGAACAGGCGGCGGAGCTTTACCTCGTGTCCCGCCTGGCGATGGACCCCGATGATCCGGCCGAGCGCGCCTATCTGCAGGCCCTGGCGCACCGGCTGAAGCTGGCGCCGGATCTGGTGGCTCATCTCGACCGGCAGGCCGACGCCACCGCCGGCTGAGGCGGCGGGCGCCCGCCAGGGCCGCGCCTGACGGACTTGCAGGCCGTCAGCCGCGCCGGGGCGCCAGCTCCACCGCCTGCTTCAGCGCCTCCAGTAGGCTGCCATCATCGGCGATGCCCTTGCCTGCGATGTCGAAGGCGGTGCCGTGATCGACGGAGGTGCGCACCACCGGCAGGCCAATGGTGATGTTCACCCCGGCCTCCAGCCCCATCACCTTGACCGGGCCGTGCCCCTGGTCGTGATACATCGCCACCACCAGGTCGAAATCCCCGCGGGTGGCGCGGAAGAACAGCGTGTCGGCGGGCAGCGGGCCTTCCACCGCCCAGCCCTGCTCCCGGCACTTCGCCACGGCGGGGATGATCTTCTCCTCCTCCTCGCCATGGCCGAACAGCCCGTTCTCCCCCGCATGCGGGTTGATGCCGCAGACGCCGATGCGCGGATCGGCGATGCCGGCCTTCACCAGCGTCGCCCGCCCGCGCTCGATGACGCGGAAAACAAGGCCCGGCTCGATCTTCCGGATGGCATCGACCAGGCCAATATGGGTGGTGACGTGGATGACGCGCAGCTTCGGCGCCACCAGCATCATCGACACTTCCGGCGTGTTGGTCAGCGTCGCCAGCAATTCGGTGTGGCCGGGATATTTGTGGCCGGCGGCGTGCAGCGCCTCCTTCGACAGCGGCGCGGTGCAGATGGCGTCTGCCTCCCCCGCCTCGACCAGCCGCGTCGCGCGCTCGATGTAGCGGAAGGCGGCCTCGCCCGAGAGCGGCAGCACCTTGCCGAAGGGATGGCCGGGCGGGATCAGGCCCAGATCGACCACATCCACCGTGCCGCAGGCGAAGCCGCCATCCGCCGGCTCCTCCACCGCCCGCACAGTGAGGCTGGCGCCGATCAGCCCCGCCACCTCCCGCAGCCGCCCGGCGTCGCCCACCACGAGTGGGCGGCAGATGGCATAAACCTCGGGGCGGGCCAGCGCCTTCAGGATGATCTCGGGGCCGATGCCGGACGCGTCGCCCATGGTGATGGCGATGACCGGCCAGGTCTCGGCCGGGCGTGCCTCGGGGCGGGCGGTGGGCGTCTGGGTCATGATGGGGCTCCGAGCAGGTGATGCAGCCGCGCCAGGCTGCGCAGGATGGTGGTGTTCCGGCCGAAGGCGCCCGCCTTGGTCATGACCGGCACCTGCAGCGCGCCAAGGGTGAGGCCCAGCGGCACGCCCGGCTCCACCTCCTCCAGCAGGTGGATGCCATGCACGCCGAGGCGGCTCAACAGCGCGCAGGCGGTTTCGCCGCCCGTGGCGAAAAGCCCGCCCATCCGGCTGGCGGCGGGGGCCAGCAGCAGGGCCAGCGCCTCGGCCAGCGCCGCGCCCTGGCGCAGTTCGGCGGCGGGGTCGGCGGCGATCTCCACCAGCGTGTCGCGTCCGGCGGCGATGGCGGCGGCGATCTCCCGCCCCAGCGGCCGCCAGCGCGGGTCGCCCTCCCCGGCGCGCAGAAGTTCGGCGGGGATGGCGAAGCGCGGCACGCCGGTTCCGGCCAGCGCCGCCGCCGCGGCGCGGGACGCCTCGGCCACCGAGCCCACGACCACCAGCACGCCGCCGGGGCGGCGCGGCAAGGCGGGCGGCGGCACACCGGTGGCAGCCGGCAGGGCGGCGGCCAGGGCGGCCGCGATGCCGCCCGAGCCGACCCAGAGGACGTTCTCCGCCAAAGGCAGGCTGGCCCGGGCCAGATTGTCGAGATCCGCCACCTCCACCGCGTCGCACACCAGCGCGTCGAGCCTTTCGGCATGGGCGGCATGCAGCGCGGCGGCCAGGGCCGAAGGCTGTTTCCGCACCCGTTCCAGCGGCAGGAGCCGCGCCTTCAGCCCCGCCGAGGCCAGCACCACCAACAGGTCGGCGCTGTCATAGCTGTGGTCGCGCGCCCAAAGGGCCGTGCTGTCCAGCCTTACGCCTTCCAGGTGCACATGGCCGCCTTCCGTGGTGCGGCCGGTGGCGGGAAAGGCCGGCGCGAGCAGGGCAAGCCGCCCCCGCCCCATCTCCCGCAGCGCGGCCAGGGTGGCGGCAAGCTCCGCCGCGGGCTGGCCCCGCAAGGTGGAATCAATCTTCTTGATCAGGGCCGGGTGGGCGCGGCCGGACAGGTGCCGGCGCAGCAGCGCGGCATGGCGGGCGGCGGCGGCTTCGGGCAACAGGCGACGGCTGTCGGCGTCGATGGCCAACACCGGGAAGGCCGCCATCGCGCCATCTCCTGCCGGCGCGGCGTGCCAGCCGACCGCCGCGCCCAGCCCGCGCCGCGCGAAGGCGATGGCGCAATCCGCCGCCCCCGTCAGGTCATCCGCCAGGATCAGCCATTCGGAGGGGAGAGGACCATCAGGCCGGTCCGGTCCGTGCTGCGCTGGCAAGGGTGTTCCGATCCTGGTTCGCGCCGCCGGAGGCCCGGGCCATGCCGGGCCGCCGGAACGGCAGCATGAAGAACCCGGCGGGTCGCCGCGCCGGGCATGGCTCCGGCTTCCGGGGCCGGGCTCAGTTCTGCCCGAGCACCCCGTCCTTGCGGCGCCACAGCTTCAGGGGGTTCTCGTCCCGCAGCGCCGGCGGCAGCAGCTCGGCCGGGAAGTCCTGATAGGCGACGGGACGCAGGAAGCGCTCGATCGCCAGGCTGCCCACCGAGGTGGTGCGGCTGTCGGAGGTGGAGGGATAGGGGCCGCCATGCACCATGGCATGGCCGACCTCGACCCCCGTGGGATAGCCATTGACCAGGATGCGGCCGACCCGGCGCTCCAGCACCGGCACCAGCTTCCGGGCCATCTCCAGATCCTCCGGCTCCATCTGGATGGTGGCGGTGAGCTGGCCTTCCAGCCCTTCCGCCAGCCGCAGCATGGTGGCCTCGTCCGGGCAGCGGATCACCAGGGAGGAGGAGCCGAACACTTCCTCCAGCAGCGCCTCGTCGGCGGCGAAATGCTCGGCGGTGGTGGAGAACAGGGCGGCGCGGCCCATATAGGGGCCGCCTTCCCCGGGAAGGCCTTCCGCCACGGTCTGCACCCGGTTGTTGGAGGACAGCTTCGCGACCCCCTCCGCATAGGCCTTGTGGATGCCGGGGGTCAGCATGGTCTGCGCCGCCGCGCCTTCCAGCGCCGCCTTGGCGGAGGCCAGGAAGCTGTCCAGCGCTTCGCCCTCGACGCCCATCACCAGGCCGGGATTGGTGCAGAACTGCCCCGCCCCCATGGTGAGCGAGCCGACAAAGCCCTTGCCGATCGCCTCCGCCCGCTTGCGCAGCGCGCCGGGCAGCAGGAAGACCGGGTTGATGCTGCTCATCTCGGCATAAACCGGGATCGGTTCGGGGCGGTTCTGCGCGATCTTCATCAGCGCCGTGCCGCCGGCGCGGGAGCCGGTGAAGCCCACCGCCTTGATGCGGGGATCGGCCACCAGCGCCGAGCCCACCTTGGCGCCGGAGCCGAACAGCATGGAGAACACGCCTTCCGGCAGGCCGCATTTCTTCACCGCGGCCTGGATGGCGCGGCCCACCAGTTCCGAGGTGCCGGGATGCGCCGAATGCGCCTTGACGATCACCGGGCAGCCGGCCGCCAGGGCCGAGGCCGTGTCGCCGCCGCCCACCGAGAAGGCCAGCGGGAAGTTGGAGGCGCCGAACACCACGACGGGGCCCACCGCCACGTGGCGCTGGCGGATGTCGGAGCGCGGCAGCGGCTTGCGCTCCGGCTGCGCCGGGTCGATGCGGGCGTCCAGATAGCCGCCATCGCGCACCACCTGGGCGAACATGCGGAACTGGCCCACGGTGCGGCCACGCTCGCCCTCGATGCGGCCGCGCGGCAGGCCGCTTTCGGCACAGGCGCGCTCGATCAGCTCGTCGCCGATGTCGAGGATGCCCTGGGCGCAGGCTTCCAGAAACGCCGCGCGGTCCTCGGGCCCGGTTTCGCGATAGGTGTCAAAGGCCGCGGCCGCCAGGGCGCAGGCGCGCTCGACCTCCGCCGCGCCGCCGCCGCCATAGCCCGGCTGCAGGGTTTCGCCGGTGGCGGGATTGATGCCGTGCACGGGCGAATCGCCGCCCCGCACCGCGCTGCCGCCGATCAGCATCTCGCCTGTCAGGGTCATCGCCTTGTCTCCTCTTGCCGGCTGGGCGCGGCGCCCGGCCCTTTTGCGGGGAGGTAAGCGGGGTTTGGCGCCGGGGCGCAACCCCGCATCCTTGAAACATCTGACCATCGTATGAATTTTTTGGCTGAGCCAGCCGACGCACGAGGCTATGAGCACACCAAATAGCAACTTCCGGCCCGAGCACGCTGTTTCCGTGGGATAATCCAGACTTACCCACAAACACCACATCTAGTTATCCACTGTCATTTTAACGCTATATATTGACCGCCGCGTATTGACCGTTGCGATCCGCTTTAGGCATCTTGCCGGCGCGCCCGGCACCTCGACTCGCCCTGCGCGCCGCATCACCACGAAGCCGGAGAATCCCGTCCCATGACCACTTTGCCGATGCCCGAGGAGGCCCTGCGCGACCATTCCGGGCGTGACCAGCGTGCCGCGCCGCCGGAGCAGCGGCAGATCCAGGTCATCCGTCGCGACGGCCGCCCCACCCCGTTCGACGCCGGCAAGATCACCATCGCCCTGACCAAGGCATTCCTGGCGGTGGAAGGCCGTTCCGTCGCCGCCTCCCAGCGCATCCACGAGATCGCCGATGAGCTGACGCAGCAGGTGGTGGAAGGGCTGACGCGCTTTTCCGGCCCCAGCCTGACGCTGCATATCGAGGACATCCAGGACCGGGTGGAGCTGGCGCTGATGCGCGGCGGCCATCACAAGGTCGCCCGCGCCTATGTGCTGTACCGCGAGGAGCGCGCGAAGGAGCGCGCGGCGCACGCCGCCGCCAAGCCGGCCGAGCCGGCGCTGCAGATGCGCGACGCCGACGGCACGCTGCGCCCGCTGGACCGCGCCGCGCTGGCGCGGGTGGTGCGGGAAGCCTGCGAGGGCCTGGCCGATGTTTCGCCCGAGCCGGTCCTGACGGAAACCGCCCGCAACCTTTACGATGGGATCAGCACCGCCGAGCTGGCGCAGGCGCCGATCCTGGCCGCCCGCACCCTGATCGAGCAGGAGCCGAACTATTCCGAGGTCAGCGCGCGGCTGCTGCTGGCCGAGCTGCGGCGCGAGGCGCTGGCACATGTGGAAGGCAGCGCGCCCGCGCATTCCGTGACCCAGGCGGAGATGGCGGAACGCTACCCCGCCTATTTCGCCGCCTTCGTGGCGCGCGGCATCGAGGCCGGCATGCTGAACCCGGAGCTGGCGCAGTTCGACCTCGCCCGGCTCGGCGCCGCGCTGAAGCCGGAACGCGACCTCCAGTTCCAGTATCTCGGCTTCCAGACGCTGTATGACCGCTACCTGCTGCAACAGGACGGCGTGCGCTACGAGATGCCGCAGGCGCTGTTCATGCGTATCGCCATGGGCCTGGCCCTGCGCGAGATCGACCGCGAGGCGCGGGCGATCGAGTTCTACGAGCTGCTGTCCTCCTTCGATTTCATGTGCTCGACGCCCACGCTGTTCAACAGCGGCACGCGGCATTCGCAGCTCTCCTCCTGCTTCCTGACCAGCGTGCCGGACGACCTGGAGGGCATCTTTAATGCCATCCGCGACAACGCCATGCTGTCCAAGTTCTCGGGCGGCATCGGCAACAGCTGGACGCGGGTGCGCGGCCTGGGCGCCCACATCAAGGGCACCAATGGCCAGTCGCAGGGGCTGGTGCCGTTCCTGAAGGTGGCCAACGACACCGCCATCGCGGTGAACCAGGGCGGCAAGCGCAAGGGTGCGGTCTGCGCCTATCTGGAAAGCTGGCACATCGACATCGAGGAGTTCCTCGACCTCCGCAAGAACACGGGCGACGACCGCCGCCGCACGCATGACATGAACACGGCCAACTGGGTGCCGGACCTGTTCATGCAGCGGGTCGAGGCGAATGGCGACTGGACGCTGTTCTCCCCGGACGAGGTGCCGGACCTGCACGACCTCTATGGCAAGCCCTTCGAGGCCGCCTATCTCCGCTACGAGGCGCTGGCCGCCGCCGGCGAGATCAAGGTCCACAAGCGGGTGCGCGCCGTGGACCTGTGGCGCCGCATGCTGACCATGCTGTTCGAGACCGGCCATCCCTGGATGACCTTCAAGGACCCGTGCAACCTGCGCTCGCCGCAGCGCCATGCCGGGGTGGTGCATTCCTCGAACCTGTGCACCGAGATCACGCTGAACACCTCGGATGACGAAGTGGCGGTATGCAACCTCGGCTCCATCAATCTCGGCCGGCATGTCACCGGGAAGGGCCTCGACCGGGAGCGCCTGCAGCGCACCATCCGCACCGCCATGCGGATGCTGGACAACGTCATCGACGTCAATTTCTACACCATCCCGCAGGCGCGGCGCTCCAACCTGAAGCACCGGCCGATCGGCATGGGCCTGATGGGCTTCCAGGACGCGCTGCACGCGCTGCGCATCCCCTTCGCCTCGGAGGAAGCGGTGCGCTTCGCCGATGAAAGCATGGAAGTGATCTCCTACCACGCCATCGAGGCGTCGGTGGAGCTGGCGGCGGAGCGCGGCGCCTATGCCTCCTTCCCTGGCTCGCTGTGGAGCCAGGGCGTGCTGCCGGTCGACAGCATCGAATACGTCGCCGAGGCGCGCGGCAACCTCGACCTCGACCGCTCGCAGACGCTGGACTGGGGCGCGCTGCGCGAACGGGTGAAGACCGTCGGCATGCGCAACTCCAACACCATGGCGATTGCGCCCACGGCCACGATCTCCAACATCGTCGGTGCCACGCAGTCGATCGAGCCGACCTTCCGCAACCTCTACGTGAAGGCCAACATGTCGGGCGACTTCACCGTGGTGAACCCCTACCTGGTGCGCGACCTGAAGGCACGCGGGCTGTGGGACGAGGCCATGGTGAGCGACCTCAAATATTACGACGGCAGCCTCGGCGCCATCGACCGCGTGCCGGAGGACCTGAAGGCGCTCTACGCCACCGCCTTCGAGATCGAGCCGCAATGGCTGGTCGAGGCTGCGGCGCGGCGGCAGAAATGGATCGACCAGGCGCAGTCGCTGAACCTGTACCTGGCCAATCCGAATGGCCGCAAGCTGGACGCGATCTACCGTCTGGCCTGGCAGCGCGGGCTGAAGACCACCTATTACCTGCGCACCCAGAGCGCCACGCATGTGGAGAAGTCCACGCTGAAGAAGTCGGACGGCAAGCTGAACGCGGTGCAGGTGCAGGCCCCCGCCCCCGTGGCGCAGGCCGTGCCGGTGCCGCCCCCCGCCCCCGCCGCCACGCCGCAATTCTGCTCGATCGACGATCCCGGCTGCGAAGCCTGCCAGTGAAGCACTCGACGTGAAGCACACGACCATGGAGAACACGATGTTGGACTGGAACGAGGGCAAGGCGGCGGATGCCCCGGCGCTGCCGGCCGGTGACGCCACCGGCCTCGGGCAGATCGACCATGGCGCCGCGCGCATCTCGGTTGACGACAAGGCGATGATCAATTGCCGCGCCGACGTGAACCAGCTGCTGCCGCTGAAGTATCGCTGGGCGTGGGAAAAGTACCTGGCGGGCTGCAACAACCACTGGATGCCGACCGAGGTGTCCATGCAGGCCGACATCGCGCTGTGGAAGTCGCGCGACGGGCTGACGGAGGAGGAGCGCCACGCCGTCAAGCGCAACCTGGGCTTCTTCGCAACCAGCGAATCCCTGGTCGCCAACAACATCGTGCTGGCCGTCTACCGCCACCTGACCAATCCCGAATGCCGCCAGTACCTGCTGCGCCAGGCCTTCGAGGAAGCGGTGCATACCCACACCTTCCAGTACATCGTGGAAAGCCTCGGCCTTGATGAGGGCGAGCTGTTCAACATGTACCGCGAGGTGCCGTCCATCACCGACAAGGCGGAATGGGCGCTGAAATACACGCAGAACCTGTCCGATCCCGCTTTCGGCACCGGCACGCCCGAGAAGGACCGCGCCTTCCTGCGCGACCTCATCGCCTTCTATGTCGTGTTTGAGGGGATGTGGTTCTACACCGGCTTCGCGCAGATCCTGTCGCTCGGCCGGCGCGGCAAGATGGTGGGCATCGCCGAGCAGTACCAGTACATCCTGCGCGACGAGAGCATCCACCTGAACTTCGGCATCGACGTGATCAACCAGATCCGCGCGGAGAATCCCGGCCTGTGGACGGCCGAGTTCGCCGAGGAAGTGCGCACCATGCTGCACGAGGCCTGCGAGCTGGAAGTGGCCTATGGCCGCGACACCATGCCGCGCGGCTTCCTGGGCCTGAATGCCGGACTGTGCGAGCAGTACATGCACTTCATCACCAACCGCCGCTGCGCCCAGCTAGGGCTGGAGCCGGTGTTCCCGCCCAGCGACAACCCCTTCCCCTGGATGTCCGAGGTGATGGACCTGAAGAAGGAAAAGAACTTCTTCGAGACACGCGTCATCGAATACCAGAATGGCGGCGCGCTGAGCTGGGAATAAGGCGCGGCGCCCGCTTCCCGATCCGGCGGCGCACCGCGCCGCCGGCTGACTTCCCCCTGGGCGGCCGGCACATCGTCCCGCCCGCCATGACGCCTTTCCTTTCCGGGCTTTTCCGCCCCACCCGCCTCGCCGGGGCCTGTCAGGTTGCGCGGCCAGGGATCTTCCCGCTATTGGCGGAGGACTGAACGGCCAAGGCTCCGTCAGGACGCGGCGAACCCCGGCCTTCCCCTCGCCCTGATTGACGCCATTCCGGTGGCGGAGGCCGCGCCACATTGCCCCGATGCCGGTTTTCGCCGGCGCAATTCCGTTCCGGATGCGGTTTGGAGTTACGCCGGCCGCCGCCCGCCCTATGATGATGGCGCGGGCACGGCCCCGGCGCCGAACCGCGATGACGTCCCGATGCTGGACCAGCCGGAACGGGGGAGGCGCCATTGTTGTCGGTCATTGGCGGCAGGATCACCATCGTCCGGCGGCTGGCCCGGCCTGCCCTGGCACGGGACGCCCCGCCTGATCCAGGCCTCTGCCAGAGCCTGGCCGTGGCCGGGAGGGCCGCGGGATGAGCGTGGCGCTCCATGGCATCGCCGCCTCGGCCAATGGCGGAACAACGCTGCATCCGGTGACGCTGGAGCTTCATCCGGGCCGGCCCCATGTGCTGCTGGGCCCCACCGGCGCCGGAAAGACCACCCTGCTGCGGCTGCTGGCGGGGCTGGACCGGCCTAGCGCCGGCCGGCTGCTTGCCGAAGGACAGGACGTGACGGGCCTGCCGCCACGGCGGCGCAGCGTCGCCATGGTGTACCAGCAATTCATCAACTACCCGACGCTGACGGTGTTCGAGAACATCGCCTCGCCCTTGCGCGTCGCCCGCCTGCCGCGTGCCGAGATCGAGGGCCGGGTGCGGGAAGCGGCGCGGCTGCTGCGGCTGGAGCCGTATCTGGCCCGGCGGCCGTTGGAACTGTCTGGCGGCCAGCAGCAGCGCACCGCCATCGCCCGCGCCTTGGTGAAGCGCGCGGCGCTGGTGCTGATGGACGAGCCCCTGGCCAATCTGGACTACAAGCTGCGCGAGGAACTGCGGGAAGAACTGCCCCGCCTGTTCGCCGGCACCGGCAGCGTTTTCGTCTACGCCACCACCGAGCCGGCCGAGGCATTGCTGCTGGGCGGGCAGGTGGCAACGCTTTCGCAAGGCCGCCTGACGCAATCCGGCCCGGCCGGGGCGGTGTTCCGCCGCCCGGTGGATCTCGCCACGGCGCGGGTGTTTTCCGACCCGCCGCTGAACGAGGCGCCGGCGGAGCTTCGCGGCGGCGTGCTGCATCTGGGCGGAGAGATCACCCTGCCCGCGCCGCCCGGCGCACCGCAATCCGGGCGTTGCACCCTGGGCATCCGCGCCCATGAGATCTCCCTCGATCCCCTTCCGGGCGCGGTGGCCCTGCCGGCGAAGGTGCGGCTGGCCGAGGTGACCGGCTCCGAAAGCTATGTGCATCTGGATGTGATGGGCGATCTCCGCTGGGTGGCGCTGGTGCCCGGCGTGCGGCGGCCGGAGCCGGGCAGCAGCGCCATGGTTCACTTCGACCCGCGCCGCGTGCTGCTGTTCGGCGCCGATGGCCGGCTGGCGGCGGTGGCCGAGTTGGCGGAGGCTGCCTGATGGCCCGCATCGCCTTCGAGGCCCTTGGCCACCGCTATGCCGGCGCCACGCTCCCGGCGCTGAAGCCGATGGACATGGTGTGGGAGCATGCCGGCGCCTATGCGCTGCTCGGCCCGTCCGGCTGCGGCAAGACGACCTTGCTCAACATCGTCTCCGGCCTGCTGCGCCCGAGCGAGGGGCGGGTGCTGTTCGATGGCGCCGATGTCACCGCCCTGCCGACCGAGCGGCGCAACGTGGCGCAGGTGTTCCAGTTCCCGGTGGTCTACGACACCATGACGGTGCGGGAGAACCTGGCCTTTCCGCTGCGCAACCGCGGCGTGCCCGCCGCCGCGGCGCGGACACGGGTGGAGCGGGTGGCGGCGCTGCTCGGGCTGACTGCACGGCTGGACCGGCGCGCCCGCAATCTCGGCGCCGACGAGAAGCAGAAGATCTCGCTGGGCCGCGGGCTGGTGCGCGATGACGTGGCCGCCATCCTGTTCGATGAGCCGCTGACCGTGATCGACCCGCATCTGAAATGGGAGCTGCGGTCACGGCTGAAGGAACTGCACCGGCAGGTGCCCACCACCATGATCTACGTCACCCACGACCAGACCGAGGCGCTGACCTTCGCCGATCGTGTCGTGGTGATGTTGGATGGCGAGGTGGTGCAGATCGGCACGCCTGAGGCGTTGTTCGAGCATCCGGCGCATCGCTTCGTCGGCCATTTCATCGGCAGCCCGGGCATGAACTTCCTGCCCTGCGCCATCAGCGGGCGGGAGGCGGTGCTGCCCGGCGGCCAGCGCGTGGCCCTGCCGCGCGCCTATGGCCCGCTGGCCGGCACGGTGGAGCTCGGCATCCGCCCCGAATTCGCGACCATGGTGGCGGAAGGTGGCCTCGCCGCGCGGCTTCGGCGCGTGGAGGATCTTGGCCGCCGCCGCATCGCCCGGCTGGAGCTGGATGGCGTGCCGGTCGCCGCGACCCTGCCCGAGGGAATGCCGGTGCCGGCCGAGCCGCGCCTCGCCTTCGACCCGGCGCGGCTGCATGTCTATGCCGACGGGCGGCTGGCTCGCGGGGAAGCAGCACGGGATGCGCGGGAGGCAGGGCCATGAGCAAGCCGCGCAACGAGCGGGCCTGGCTGCTGGTGCTGCCGGTGGTGGTCCTGGTTGCCTTCTCGGCGCTGATCCCGGTGATGACCGTGGTCAACTACTCGCTGCAGGACACGTTCGGGAACAACGAATTCTTCTGGAACGGCGTCGGCTGGTTCCGCGAGCTGCTGGACCCTTCCACGGATCTCGGCGGCCGCTTCCTGGATGCGCTGTGGCGGACCTTGCTGTTCAGCGCGCTCTGCCTGCTGATCGAGATCCCGCTTGGCATCGGCGTCGCCCTGACGCTGCCGCGGCGGGGCTGGGGCGTCGCGGCGTCGCTGGTGGTGCTGGCGCTGCCGCTGCTGATCCCGTGGAACGTGGTGGGCACCATCTGGCAGGTTTTCGGGCGGCGCGACATCGGGCTGCTGGGCGCCGCGCTGAACGGCATGGGGCTGTCATACAACTACGCGCAGAACCCGCTGGACGCCTGGTTCACCGTGGTGCTGATGGATGTGTGGCACTGGACCTCGCTGGTGGTGCTGCTCTGCTATGCGGGGCTGCGCGCCATTCCCGACGCGTATTACCAGGCGGCGCGGGTCGATGGCGCCAATGGCTGGGCGGTGTTCCGCGCCATCCAGCTGCCCAAGCTGCAGCGCGTGCTGACCATCGCCATCCTGCTGCGCTTCATGGACAGCTTCATGATCTACACCGAGCCCTTCGTTGTCACCGGCGGCGGCCCGGGCAACGCCACCACCTTCCTGTCCATCGACCTGGTGAAGATCGCGCTGGGCCAGTTCGACCTCGGCAAGGCGGCGGCGATGTCGATCGTCTATAACCTGATCATCCTGACGGTGTGCTGGGTGTTCTTCGCCACCACCACGCGGGACCAGAACGACGCCGTCACGGATGCCGGGGGCAAAGGGCCATGAGCCAGGCGCAGCCCCGCACCGTGTCGGCGGCGCCCGCCCTGCCCGCGTCCTGGGCCCGGCCGCGCGGCGGCGCGCTGCGCGCCGCCCTGCCGCGCCTCGTGCTCGGCCTGTACCTGCTGTTCCTGCTGGTGCCGATCTACTGGCTGGTCAATATGAGCTTCAAGACCAACCTGGAAATCAGCTCGGCCATGACACTGTGGCCGCGCGAGCCGACGCTGGAGAACTACCGGCGCATCTTCACCGATGCTTCCTGGTATGGCGGCTACATCAACAGCCTGAAATACGTGTTGCTGAACACGCTGATCTCGCTCGCCGTGGCGCTGCCGGCGGCCTACGCCTTCAGCCGCTACCGCTTCCTGGGCGACCGTCACCTGTTCTTCTGGCTGTTGTCCAACCGCATGGCGCCGCCCGCCGTCTTCGCCCTGCCCTTCTTCCAGCTCTACGGCGCGGTCGGCCTGTTCGACACCCCCTGGGCGGTGGCGCTGGCGCATTGCGTGTTCAACGTGCCACTCGCCGTGTGGATCCTGGAAGGCTTCATGTCCGGCGTGCCTCGCGAGATCGACGAAACGGCGGCGATCGATGGCTGGTCCTTTCCTGCCTTCTTCATCCGGCTGTTCCTGCCGCTGGTGGCGGGCGGCGTCGGCGTCGCCGCCTTCTTCTGCTTCATGTTCTCCTGGGTGGAGCTTCTGCTGGCGCGCACCCTGACCACCGTCAACGCCAAGCCGATCGTCGCCACCATGACACGCACGGTTTCCGCCGCGGGCATGGATTGGGGGCTGCTGGCGGCGGCCGGCGTGCTGACCATCATCCCCGGCGCGGTGGTGATCTGGTTTGTCCGCAACCACATCGCGCGCGGCTTCGCGCTGGGGCGGGTGTAGCGCCATGGACCTGTCCTGGATGGCCTGGACCTGGCAATCGGCGCTGTTCTTCTCGGCGTTGTTCCTGGCACTGCTGGTGATGACGCTGCTGGCGATCCGCTTCCCGGAAACAGAGCGCATCGGCGTGCTGCGCCTGCCCACCACGCGCGGGGACCGGCTGTTCCTGACGCTGGTGGGCAGCGCCTTCATCCATCTCGGCTGGCTGGCCCTGGCGGGGGATGCGCCGCTGTGGGGCGCCAGCCTGCTGTCCCTGGCTTTCGGCGCGGCGATGTTCCGCTGGGCCTGAACCGGCCGCGCCCGCCGGCGTTCCGGGCGCCAAGCGTGTTGGAGGGAATGAACGTGAAAGACGTCGTCTTCGGCCGCCGTGACGTGTTGCTCGGCAGTGCCGCGCTTCTCGCCGCGCCTGCGCTTCTGCGCCCGGTACACAGCCTGGCGCAGGGCACCGATGCGGCGCGGCGCTGGGTGGAACAGGAATTCCAGCCTTCCACCCTGAGCCGCGACCAGCAGATGCAGGAAATGGAATGGTTCGCCCGCGCCGCGCAGCCCTGGCGCGGGCAGGAGATCAACGTGGTGTCGGAAACCATCACCACGCATGAATATGAGGCCCGCACCCTGGCCCGTGCCTTTTCCGAGATCACCGGCATCAATCTGCGGCACGACCTGTTGCAGGAAGGCGATGTGGTGGAGAAGATCCAGACCCAGATGCAGTCCGGGCGCAATGTTTATGATGCCTGGGTGAATGACAGCGACCTGATCGGCACGCATTTCCGCTACCAGCAGGCGGTGCCGCTGAGCGACTGGATGACCGGCGAAGGGCGCGACCAGACGCTGCCCAGCCTCGACATCGAGGATTTCATCGGCCGTTCCTTCGGCACCGGCCCGGACAACAAACTGTACCAGCTGCCGGACCAGCAATTCGCCAATCTTTACTGGTTCCGCTACGACTGGTTCACCCGCCCCGCCATCCGCGACGCCTTCAGGAAGCAGTTCAATTACGATCTGGGCGTGCCGGTGAACTGGTCCGCCTATGAGGACATTGCCGAGTTCTTCACCAACACGGTGAAGGAGATCGATGGGGTCAAGGTTTATGGCCACATGGATTACGGCAAGAAGGACCCGTCCCTGGGCTGGCGCTTCACCGATGCCTGGCTGTCCATGGCCGGCAATGGCGATCGCGGCATCCCCAATGGCAAGCCGGTGGATGAATGGGGCGTGCGCATGGAAGGCTGCCGCCCCACCGGCTCCTCGGTCGAGCGCGGCGGCGACACCAACGGCCCGGCCGCCGTGTATTCCGTGACCAAGTACGTCGAATGGCTGAAGAAATACGCGCCGCCGGAAGCCGCCGGCATGACCTTCTCGGAATCAGGGCCGGTGCCGGCGCAGGGCAACATCGCGCAGCAGATCTTCTGGTACACCGCCTTCACCGCCGACATGGTGAAGCCCGGCCTGCCAGTGGTGAACGCCGACAACACGCCGAAATGGCGCATGGCCCCCTCCCCGAAGGGATCTTACTGGAAGGAGGGCATGAAGCTCGGCTACCAGGATTGCGGCTCCTGGACGCTGCTGAAATCGACGCCGGTGGACCGCCGTCGCGCCGCCTGGCTTTACGCCCAGTTCTGCGTCGCCAAATCGACCAGCCTGAAGAAAAGCCATGTCGGCCTGACCTTCATCCGCGAAAGCGACATCTGGCACAGTTCCTTCAGCGAGCGGGCGCCGCTGCTGGGCGGGCTGATCGAGTTCTACCGCTCCCCCGCGCGGGTGCAGTGGACGCCGACGGGCAACAACATCCCCGATTATCCGCGTCTGGCGCAGCTCTGGTGGCAGAACATCGGCGATGCCTCCTCCGGCGCCAAGACGCCGCAGGCCGCCATGGATTCCCTGGCCGCGGCGCAGGACAGCGTGATGGAGCGCCTGCAGCGCGCCAATGTGCAGGGCGATTGCGGCCCGCGCCTCAATCCGCGCGGCAGCGCCGAGGAATGGTATGCGCGCGCCGAGAAGGACGGCAATATCGCCCCGCAGCGCAAGCTGGCGAATGAAAAGCCGCAGGGGGAAACAGTGGATTACGACACGCTGATCCGCTCCTGGCCGGCAACGCCGCCGAAGCGCGCCTGACCGCCGGGCGGGGACGGGCAAGCCGCCCCCGCCGCCTTTTCCGACAGGGGAGTGATGCATGCCGGCCAATGGCCATGTCCTGGCCCTCGACCAGGGTACCACATCGACCCGCGCCATTCTTTACCGCACGCCGGACCTCATGCCGGTGGCCTCGGCGCAACGGGAGTTTCCGCAGCATTTCCCCGCTTCCGGCTGGGTGGAGCATGAGGCGGAGGATCTTTGGGAAAGCTCCCTGGCCGTTATGCGGGAAGCGATGGCGAAAGCCGGCCTTGGTCCAGCCGACATCGCCGGCATCGGCATCGCCAACCAGCGGGAAACCGCGCTGGTATGGGACCGCCGCAGCGGCCAGCCGATCCATCGCGCCATTGTCTGGCAGGACCGCCGCACGGCGGAAACCTGCGCCGCGCTGCGCGAGGCCGGCCATGCCGGGCGCGTCGCGGCTGCCACCGGCCTGCTGATCGACCCCTATTTCTCCGCCACCAAGATCGCCTGGATGCTGGACGCGGTGCCCGGCGCGCGCGCGGCCGCCGAGCGCGGCGAGCTGGCCTTCGGCACGGTGGACAGCTTCCTGCTCTGGCGCCTGACGGAAGGGCGGGTTCACGCCACCGACGCTACCAACGCCGCGCGCACGCTGTTGTTCAACATCCATGGCGGCACCTGGGACAAGGAATTATGCGCCCTGTTCCGCGTGCCTTCCGCGATGCTGCCCGAGGTGCGCGACTGCGCCGCGGAATTCGGCGTCACCACGGCACTCGGCGGCCGCATTCCCGTGCTGGGCATCGCGGGGGACCAGCAGGCGGCAACACTGGGCCAGGCCTGCTTCCGGCCCGGCATGGTCAAGGCGACCTATGGCACGGGCTGCTTCGCCCTGCTGAACACCGGCGAAACGCCCGTCGTCTCCCGGCACCGGCTGCTGACCACTATCGCTTATCAATTCGGCGGGCGCCGCACCTATGCGCTGGAAGGCGCGATCTTTGTCGCGGGCGCCGCCGTGCAATGGTTGCGGGACGGGCTGCGGCTGATCCGCGATGCCTCGGAAACCGGGCAGCTGGCGGCGCAATCCGATCCGGCGGCGCGGCTCTACCTGGTGCCGGCTTTTGTTGGCCTTGGCGTGCCATACTGGGATGCCGCGGCACGCGGCGCCATCCACGGCCTGACGCGCGCCTCCGGGCCGGCGGATTTCGCGCGCGCCGCCCTGGAATGCGTGGGCTACCAGACCCGCGACCTGCTCAGCGCCATGCAGTCCGACATGGCCGCCGGCACGGAGGAGGCGGTGCTGCGCGTCGATGGCGGCATGGTGGCCTCGGACTGGACGATGCAGTTCCTGGCGGACATCCTGGGCGCGCCGGTGGACCGCCCTGTGCTGCAGGAAACCACCGCCCTGGGCGCCGCCTATCTGGCGGGATTGCAGGCGGGGCTGTGCCCCGACCCGGATGGCTTCGCGCGAAGCTGGCAGTTGCAGCGGCGCTTCCTCCCCGCCATGCCGGAGGCAACGCGCGAGGCCGCCTATTCCGGCTGGCAGCGCGCGGTGCGGCGGACCCTGTCGGACATCGCCTGAGCACCGGCCCGAAGGCGGCGCGCTAGATCCGGTTCAGGAACTCCCCGAATGCGGCGTTGAAGGCCTCCGGCCGCTCGAAATAAGGCGAATGGCCGGCATCGGGGATCTCCACATGCCGGGCATCCGGCATCCGTGCCGCCAGCAGCGGCGCCATGGGGGCGGGGAACACCACGTCCTCCGCGCCGGTGATCCACAGCGTCGGCAGGCGCAGGCCTTCGAGGTCGCTGGCGGGGCGGGTGCGCGCGGCGAACATGCGGCGGCGCAGCGCCTCCTTGTCCAGGCCGGCGCTCAACTCATCCACGGCGCGGTACAATAGGTGCAGCGCCGGCTGCTCCTCCGCCATGCGGGCGCCGGCCGCCGGATGCACGCCGCGCGCCGCGCCGGCCGCCTTCGCCGCCTCGGCGCGCGATGCCCATTCCGCCAGCAGGGCTTCCGCCTCCGGCCCGGCGCTGCGCGGATCGATGGGGCCGGACGTGGCCGACAGCACCAGCCCGCGCAGCCGGCCTGGATGGCGCAGGGCGAAGTCGATGCCCGTCCATCCTCCCATGGATTGCCCCACGAAAACCGGCGCCTCGATCCGCAGCGCATCCAGAAGGGCGGCGAGATCATCGGCATAGGCGGCCGGATCGGGCGCGGCCGCCGCCTCGGACGGAAAGAATCCACGATGGCTGAAGGTGATGCAGCAATGCCCCGTCGCGAAATGACCAACCTGCCGCCACCAGGACAGGTGGTTGCCGCCCAGCCCATGGCCGAACACCAGCGCCGGCCCCTCCCCCACCGCCTCGAAGTAAAGCCGGGCATCGGGCCGGTCCACGAAGCCGCGGCGCCGGGGCGCGCTGCCGCCGGGCAGCGCCAGGGGCTGGGTCGGGTATTCGGTCATGGCGGCGTCCTCGCAATGCGTGGGGCGCAGCTTGCGGCGCGGCGGGTGGTGTGTCGAGGGTGCGGACAGGGACATGCGGCAAGGCCGCCGCAGGCTGGTGCGGTCAGGGCGCCGCCCGCCGCCAGCCCATAGCGAGCACTCCCGCGCCCATCAGCAGCCCGCCCCCGGCGCGGTTCACCGCCCGCTGCAGGGAAGGCCGCCGCAAGCCGCGCCGGGCCGAGGCCGCCAGCAGCGCGTAAAGCCCTGCATTCAGCGCGGCCAGGGTGACAAAGGTCACCTCCATCACCGCGACCTGCGGCCAGAACGGCGCCCCCGCACTGATGAATTGCGGCACAAAGGCCACAAAGAAGACGATGCTCTTGGGGTTCAGCGCCGTCACGGCATAGGCATGGGCGAAGATGCGGCGCAGGCTGGCAGCTGGCGCCTGCGTGGACCTCGTATCCAGCACCGGCGCCCGCCAGAGCCGGATGCCGAGCCAGATCAGATAAGCGCCGCCGATCCAGCGCAAGGCGGTGAACAGCGTGGCCGAGGCCGCCAGCACGGCGCCCAGGCCGAGCATGGAGGCCGTCATCGCCGTTAGGTCACCCAACGCCACCCCGGCCACCATGGCGGCAGCGGGCCGCCGCCCATGACCCAGCGCATAGGACACCACCAGCAGCACGGTGGGTCCCGGAATGGCCAGCATCACCAGCGATGCGGCGGTGAAGGCCAGCCAGTTGTCGAACGGCATGGATCATCCCCCAACGGATCTTCCGCCGGGCCAGCAATCCATGCCGGATGCGCGCTGGCAATCCCCGCGCGATCCGCCCCCTGGCGTTCCCGTTCCGGCGTTGGGTCAGTGGCGCTCGCCGGATGCCGCGATGGCCAGGATGTTGAAAGGGGTGCCCTCGATGGCGATTTCGTGCCGCAGCGCGAGGCTGCCGGCATCCAGCACCAGCAGGCGGGATTGCGCGGGGTCCGTCACCGCCACCATCCCGCCGGCGGCTGACAGGCGCGGACGGGCCAGGGCCCAGCCGCCATCCATGGAATAGCGCCGGAGCAGCGGCACGCTGGCCAGGATCTCGCCCTTCAACGTGTCGATGCGGTGGAGCCCGCCATCCTCGGTTATCACGAACATCGATGCGGATCGCTCCGGATCCAGCGCATAGGCCACGCGGCGCGCGGGCAGTTCGACCACCATGAAGCGCCCTGCATCCGGGTCCAGGATGGTCACGGCGTCGGGGCCGAAATCAGCGGCAAACAGGTGGAAGTCGGCGCCCCCGGCCAGGCTCCGCACCATCCGGCCACTGGCGGTGCCCTCCGGATAGGCGACCTTGCGGAAAACCTGGCTGCGCGTGTCCAGCAACAGCACGCCATCCGCGCAGCCCAGGGCGATGACCCGGTTCGAGACGGCTTCCCCATGCAGCATCGGGCAGTCATCGCGGCGCGCGGTTTCCCGCCCCCCGGCATCGAGCAGCACGACGCCGCCCGGACGCGCCCCGGCCGCCGCGGCGTGGCTCACCAGCAGCATCGGCCCGGCCGCGGCGTGGAAGGGATAGGCGAGGCCGTGATGCGCGGCATTGGCACGCAGCGTGACCGGCGCACCCTCCCCCGTCACCACCACCGACCCGTCGCCGTCGAAGAAACTGGCGAGACGTCCGTCGCCGGCGAGAACATGCGACGGCTTCGGACCATGGGCCACGCCAGGGATCAGGCGCGGCCCGGACAAACGGAGATCGGCGTGGTCGCCATGATTCTCCACCGTGATGCCGAGGTCGATGACATCCACCCGCCCCGCCGGCCCCTGCGCTAGCGAGACCTGCCCCGGCGCCGCGCCGCGGCGCAGGCTGCCGGGTGAAGCGGTGTCCAGCCGGCGCAGAATGCGCCCGGTCAGCAGGTCCACGAGGGTGACGCCACCGCGGGCATGATCCGTGATCACGGCGCGGTTGACATAGACCGTTTCCGCCTGAACGGATCCTGGCCCCGCCAGCACCGTCAGGGCCACGGCGATGAAGCTCAGTGCGCGCATCTGCGTTATCCGTAATGTTATAACATAACTATTGTGGAGAATGCAGATGCGCGCAAGAAGCCCCGGCTCAAATTAGCCGTTGCTTCGCCGGATGGCCTGTCAGGATGGCGGAAGCCCATCGCCGCTCCCGCCCGTTCCGCCGCAGGCGCTGCCGCGCGCGAAAGGCCCTTGCCGCCGCGTCCCGGCTTCCTGGCCCCCTCCCGCGCGGCGGCGCCATCGTGGTCAGGTGCCGGACAGCGCTTCCTGGAACAGCGCCGCGTCAACATTGGCGCCGGAGGTCAGCACGGCGAGCACCCGGCCCCTGGCCTCGATCTTGCCGGACAGCACGGCGGCCAGCGCGGCGGCGCCGCCCGGCTCCACCACCAGCCGGAATTCCTCGAAAGCCAGCCGCATCGCCGCCATCGCCTCGGCATCGCTGACGCCGAGCGCGCCGCGAAGATGCCGCCGCGCCACCTCGAAGGTCATCACGCCCGGCGTCGCCGCCAGCAACGCGTCGCAGATGGAAGGCTTCGACACGTCATTGCTTTGCCGCGCGCCGCTGGCGAGGCTGCGGGCCAAGTCGTCATAGTCCTGCGGCTCCACCGCCCAGACCCCGGTGGCGGGGGACAGCGCATGGGCCGCGATGGCGCAGCCCGCCGCCAGCCCGCCGCCCGAGCAGTTCACCAGCAGCGCATCCGGCGCCGCGCCCATCTCCTGGGCCTGCCGCACCATCTCCATCCCCACCGTGCCGGCGCCCGCGATGATGCGGCGATCCTCGAAGGGGGGGATCAGGGTCAGGCCCCGGCTGGCGGCGAGGTCGCGGCCGATCGCCTCGCGGTCCTCGGTGCGGCGGTCATACAGCACCACCTCCGCGCCCCATTCGCGGGTGCGGCGGATCTTGGTGGCGGGCGCGTCCTCGGGCATCACCAGCACGGCCGGGGCGTTGTGGCGGGACGCGGCCCAGGCCACCGCCTGCGCGTGGTTGCCGGAGGAGAAGCCGATCACCCCCCGCGCCCGCGCCGCATCCTCCATCTGCGCGATGAAGTTCCAGGCGCCGCGCGCCTTGAAGCTGCCGGTGCGCTGCAGCCCCTCCGCCTTCAGCAGCAGCCGGCCGCCGAGGAGGCGGTTGACCCGCTCGCTTTCCAGCAGCGGCGTCCGCACCAGCGCCCCGGCGATGCGGCCGGCCGCCGCCTCGATCTCGTCGAAGCCGGGCGGTTGCAGGTGCCAGGGGGTTTCAACGGAAGCGGGGGCATGATCCATGGGGGCCATCCGGTGCTGGGAAGCCACCGGCATAAACCCGGCCGCGCGGGCTGGCTAGGCGGCGCGGCGCGGCAGGCGGTACGGCCCCACCGGGATGGCCGGCTCCCGCCCGGCGATCATCGCCGCCAGCAGGTGGCCGGTGCCGCAGCCGATGGTGAAGCCGAGGCCGCCATGGCCCAGATGCAGCCAGAGCCGGCCAATGCCGCTTTCGCCCAGGATCGGCTTCCAGTCCGGCGTGGCCGGGCGCAGGCCGGCCCAGGGATCGGCGCGGGACCAGTCGCCGCCGGCCGGGAAGGCTTCCACCGCCTGGCGTTGCAGCAGGGCGACGCGGTCTTCCGACAGCCGCGTGCCGAAGCCCACCAGGTCCACCATGCCGGCGACCCGCAGCCGCCCTTCCCGCTCCGCCGTGGCGCCTTCGAGCAGCGCATAGACCGTCTTGTGGTGGGCATCGGTGATGCTGATCTCGGGCGGACAGTCGGAGGAGCGCGTCGGCACCGTCAGGCTGTAGCCCTTCAGCGGGTAGAGCGGCAGGCGCAGGCCGAGCGGCTCCGCAAGCTTCATGGCGCCGATGCCGGAGGACAGCACGAAGGCATCCGCATCCACCAGGCCGCCCGTGGTTTCCGCCGCCTCCACCGCGCCGCCGGCCAGGCGCAGGCCGGTGACCTCGCGGCCGAACAGGAACTGCACGCGGCTGCGCCGGGCCAGGGCATTCTTCAGCGCCAGGCAGAAGGCCAGGGAATCGCCCACCGCCTCCTCCGGGGTGAACACGCCGCCGGCCAGTTCGCCGCCCATGGCCGCCAGGGCCGGCTCCAGCTCCAGGCATTCCCGCGCATCCAGCACCTGCTGCCGCGCGCCTTCCTTCGCCTGCAGCGCCACCACGGCGGCCGCGCCCCGCAGTTCCTCCGCGTCGCGGAACACCACCAGCTTGCCGTTCCGGCGATAGCTGAAATCCAGCCGCTCCCCGGCCATCATCTCCGCCAGCACGTCGCGGCTGTGATAGGCGAGGCGCAGCATGGCGCGGGTGCCGGCCTCGAAATTCTCCGGGCGGGCGGCCCGCAGGAAGCCCAGCAGCCAGCGCCACAGCCGCGGGTCCATCTGCGGCCGGAGGCGGAGCGGCGCCTCGGCATCCAGCATCCAGCCCAGGCCCTTGCGCGGCACGCCGGGCGCCGCCAGCGGCGCCACATAGCTGTAGCTGAGCTGCCCGCCATTGGCGCGGCTGGTGCCGAGGCCGGGGCCGTCCTCCCGGTCCAGCACCACCACCTCGTGGCCATCATCCGCCAGGTGCCAGGCGGCGCACAGCCCGGCGATGCCGGCGCCGATGACGCAAACCTTCATGGCGCGTCCTGCCGCAGCAGGCGGGGGGAGGGAAAGATCGATCTGCGCATATTGCCCTGGCCTTCCGAGGATGCGCTGCCCCGGAGGGCAGAACCGCGCGGCGCGGCGGCGGAATCGCCGCGCCGCGCCCTGGGCCGCCAACCTAGAGCACTTCGCCCCCGCGGTTAATCGGCGCCGGAAGCGGTTCCGCGCCGATCATTCCACGCTGGCCGCCGCCTCAGGTGCCGCAGAAGGTTTGCCGCACTTCCTCGCCCGGCGCGGCGGGCAGGGCGTAATGCTCGAAGCCGGGCTGGTCGTCATAGGGGCGGGCCAGGAGGTCGGCCATTTCGTGGAACAGGGTGAAGTCTTCCCGCTCCACCGCCGCGGCGATGGCGGCCTCGACCCGGTGGTTGCGGGGGATGAAGGCCGGGTTCACCGCGTTCATGGCGGCGCGGCGAGTTTCCGGGGAAGCGCCTTCCCGCTCCAGCCGCCGCCGCCAATCCCCGGCCCAGCCATCAAAGGCGGCCGGATCGCGGAACAGGGCGCGGGCCTGGTCGGCATCGGCGAGGTGGCGGAAGGCCAAGGTGAAATCCGCGCCGTTCTCCGCCATGCGGGTGAGCAGGTCCTGCACCAGGGCGATGTCGCCCTCCTCCTCCGTCAGCAGGCCGAGCTTGCGTCGCAGGCCGGCATGATAGGCGGCCTCGAAGGCCGGCGCGAAGCCGGACAGGGCCTGCTGGGCCCGCTCCACCGCCGCTTCCTCGTCCAGCGCCAGCAGCGGCAGCAGGCATTCGGCCAGCCGCGCCAGGTTCCATTGCACGATGCGCGGCTGGTTGCCGTAGGCGTAGCGGCCGAAGCTGTCGATGGAGCTGAACACCGTCGCCGGGTCATAGGCCTCCATGAAGGCGCAGGGGCCGAAATCGATGGTTTCGCCGGAAATGCTGGTGTTGTCGGTGTTCATCACGCCGTGCACGAAGCCGACCAGCAGCCATTGCGCGACAAGCGCCGCCTGCCGCCGCACCACGCCGGCGAAGAAGGCCTGCGCCGGGTTCTCCGCCTCGGCCGCCAGCGGGTCGTGCCGGGCGATGGCGTAGTCCAGCAGGATGCGAAGCCCCTCCTCGTCCCGCCGGGCGGCGAAATACTGGAAGGTGCCGACGCGGAGATGGCTGGCGGCGACGCGGGTGAACACGCCGCCCGGCAATTCCCGCTCGCGCAGCACCGTCTCGCCCGTGGTCACGGCGGCCAGGGCCCGGGTCGCCGGAATGCCGAGCGCCGCCATGGCTTCGCTGACAAGGTATTCGCGCAGCACCGGGCCCAGCGCGGCGCGGCCATCGCCGCGGCGCGAGAACGGCGTCGGGCCGGAACCCTTCAGCTGGATGTCGCGGCGGGTGCCATCCGGCGCCACCTGCTCACCCAGCAGGATGGCCCGGCCATCGCCGAGCTGCGGCACGAAGCCGCCGAACTGGTGGCCGGCATAGGCCATGGCCAGCGGTATCCCCCCTTCCGGCACGCGGTTGCCGGCGAGCACCGCGACGCCCTCGGGCGAGCGCAGCGCCTCCGGGTCCAGCCCGAGTTGCTCCGCCAGCGCCGCGTTCACCCGCACCAGCTTCGGCGCGGCCACCGGCGTCGGGTCCAGCCGGGCATAGAAGCGCCCTGGCAGGCGGGCATAGGAATTGTCGAAGCGGAAGCGCGGCTCAGTGGCGGTGATGGCATCCATGCAGCGGCAGATTGGGCCGGGATGGACGCGTAACAAGTGGGGCCGGCACCGGGCCGTGCCGGACCCCTTCCCCTGCCATCAGGCCGCCCGCGCCCGGCGCCCGCGGACCAGGCGCAGCGCCCAGCCCCCGAAATCGTCCACCACCGTATAAACCACCGGCACCACCACCAGGCTCAGCAGGGTCGAGGTGATCAGCCCGCCGATCACCACCAGCGCCATCGGCGACCGGAACTCGGAATCCGCGCCGATGCCGGCGGCGATGTGGACCATGCCGGCGGTCATGGCGATGGTGGTCATGATGATGGGGCGGGCCCGCTTGCGCGCCGCCTCGAACAGCGCCTCGGTCCGGGAATGGCCGGCGCGGCGGGATTCGATGGCGTATTCCACCAGCAGGATGGAGTTCTTGGCAACGATGCCCATCAGCATCAGCACGCCGATCACCGCCGACACGCTGAGCGCGCCGCCAGCCAGCAGCAGCGCCATCAGCGCGCCGCCAAGAGACAGCGGCAAGGCCGACATGATGGTCAGGGGCTGCAGGAAGCCGCCGAACAGCAGCACCAGCACGATGTAGATCAGCAGCACGCCGGAACCGAGCGCGAGGACGAAGCCGGAGAACAGCTCGGCCATCACCTCCACATCCCCCACCGGCTGTTCCCGCACGCCGGGCGGCAGGTCGCGCATGATCGGAAGCTGCGCCACCAGCGCCGTCGCCTCGCCCAGCGGCATGCCGTTCAGCTCGGCCTGCACCGTCGCCTTGCGGGTACGGTCCAGCCGGTCGATCTGTGCGGGGCCAGCGCCGTGGCGGATCTCGGCCACCGCTTCCAGCGGCACCGCCATATCGGCCCGGCCGGCGACGCGCAGGGAGCGCAGGGCTGCCAGATCGTCGCGCGCGGCCTCGTCCAGCATGACGCGGATCGGGATCTGCCGGTCGGGCAGGTTGAAGCGCGCCAGGTTCTGGTCGATGTCGCCGATCGTCGCGATGCGCGCCGTCATGCCAATCGCAGCGGCCGACACGCCAAGCTCGGCGGCGCGCGCCTCCAGCGGCGCGATCTGCAGTTCCGGCCGCTCCAGGCTGGCGGTGGAGCGGGCGCCGGACAGCGCCGGGATGCCGCGCATCTGCCGCTCCAGCTCCCGCGCCGCGCCGGCCAGGGTGGCGGCATCGTCGCCCACCAGCGTGATTTCAGCCTTGGAGCCGCTCATGCCGTCGGCGCCGAACCGCACCCGAACGCCGGGGATGGCTTCGAGCTGCGGGCGCAGCGCCGCCTCGAATTGCTGCTGCTTCAGGTTCCGTTCCCCGCGCGGCTTCAGCGTGACGATCAGGTTGGCGTTGCGCGGATCGCCCTGCGCCGTGGAGCTACCCATGCCGGGCCCGCCCACCACGCTGGAGGTGCCGAGCGAGGCGAAGACGGATTCCACCTCCGGCCGCGCCTTCAGGATGGCGGTGGCGCGCTGCACGGCGGCGTCGGTGTCGGCCAGGGTCGCGCCCGGCTCCAGCTCCAGCGCCACGGCGGAGCGGCCCCGGTCGGCGGCGGGAATGAAGTCGGAGGGGATCAGCGGCACCAGCGCCAGGGACAGCGCGAAGAAGCCTGTGGCGGCGCCCAGCGTCACCCAGCGATGCTTCAGGCACCAGCCGAGCAGCGACAGATAGCGGCGGCCGACCGCGCCTTCCCCCACCTCATCGGCATGCGCGCCCTGCGGCGGCTTCAGCAGGTAGGCGCCCATCAGCGGCGTCAGCAGCCGCGCGACCACCAGCGAGAAGAACACCGCCGCCGCCACGGTCAGGCCGAACTGGCGGAAGAACTGGCCGGGAATGCCGGGCATGAAGGCGACCGGCACGAACACGGCCAGGATGGCGCCGGTGGTGGCCATCACCGCCAGCCCGATCTCGGCCGAGGCATCCAGCGCCGCGCGGAAGGCGCCGCGTTCCGGATGGGCGCGCAGGTGGCGGACGATGTTCTCGATCTCGACGATCGCATCGTCGACCAGCACGCCGACCACCAGCGTCAGCCCGAGCAGCGTCACGTTGCTCAGCGCGTAGCCGAGCCAGTGCAGCACAAGGAAGGTCGGGATCAGCGACAGCGGCATGGCGACGCTCGCCACCATGGTGGCGCGCCAGTCGCGCAGGAACAGCCACACCACCAGCACGGCCAGCAGCGTGCCGACCAGCAGCGCCTCCAGCGCGCCATGGTAGCCGGCCTCGACAAAGGCGACGGTGGAGGTGACGCGGCGGATCTCGGTGCCCGGATGCGCCGCCTGCAACGCCTCGACGCGCTTCGCCACGGCCTCCGCCACCGCGACCTCAGAGGAGCCGCGGGTGCGCATCACCTCGAACGCCACCACCGGCAGGCCGTCCAGCCGCGCGGCGGTGCGGATCTCGGCGGTGCTGTCGGATACCTCGGCGATCTCCTCCAGCCGCGCGGTGCGGCCGCCGGGCAGGATGATCGGCCGCGCCCGCAGCGCCTCGACGCTGGGGGCCGAGCCCAGGGTGCGGATGCTCTGCTCGCTCTGCCCCAGCATGCCGCGGCCGGCGGGCAGGTTGATGTTGGCGTCGCGCAGCTGCTGGTTCACCTGAAGCGCGGTGATGCCGAGCGCCAGCAGGCGGTCGGGCTTCAGCGCCACGCGGATCTCGCGCTCGACGCCGCCCACGAGGTTGACCTCGGCCACGCCGGGAATGGCCAGCAGCGACTTCGCCACCGTGTCGGTGATGAACCAGGAAAGCTGTTCCGTGCTCATCGCCGGATTGGCGACGGTGTAGGTGACGATGGCGCCCCCCGTCACCTCGATGCGGCTGACAATGGGGTCGCGGATCGCCGCCGGCAGGTCGGCGCGGATCTGCGACACCTTGTCGCGCACGTCATTGGTGGCGCGGTCCACATCCTTGCCGAGGTTGAACTCGATCACGGTGGTGGAGGTGCCGTCATTGACGATGGACGTCATGTGCTTGACGTCGCCGAGGCCGGAAACGGCATCCTCCACCCGCCGCGTCACCTGGGTCTCGAGCTCTGAGGGTGCCGCGCCGGGCTGCATCACCGTGACCACCACGGCCGGCAGGTCGATGTCCGGCGTGTTGTTGATGCGCAGCGTCGGAAAGGCGACCAGCCCGGCCAGCGTCAGCAGCAGGAACAGCACAAAGGTCGGGATCGGGTTGCGGATCGCCCAGGCGGAGATGTTGCGGTGTTCCATGATCGGCCTCCCCTGGGGCACCGGTTCTTCAGCGCGGCGCGGCGACACGGACGCGGTCGCCATCGGACAGGAAGCCGGCGCCGGAGGCCACCACCCGCTCCCCCGCCGACAGGCCGGCGGTCACCGCCACCAGCCCGTCCTGGCGGATGCCGGGCACCACCTCCCGCGCCGCCACGCGGTCCCCGCCCTCGGGCACGACGAAGGCAGTGGCCTGTCCGCCGCGATACACCACCGCTTCCTGCGGCACGGCCAGGCTGGGCGCGGCACCGGGGCGGAACTCGGCGCGGGCGAACATACCGGGGCGCAGCCCGGAATCCGCCGGCAACTCCACATGCACAATGCCAAGCCGCGTATCCCCCGCCACCGTGGGCGCCACGGCGCGGATGCGGGCGGCGATCTCCCGCTCGCCATGCAGCACGCGCACCGGCTGGCCGGGCTGCAGCGGGGCGAGGTCGAGTTCCGGCACGCGGGCATCCAGTTCCAGCCGGCCGTCGCGGATCAGCCGCACCATCTCCTGCCCGGGCTGCGCCACGGCGCCCGGCAGCACGGAACGGCGCGCCACGATGCCGTCATGCGGCGCCACGATGCGGGCCTGGGCCAGCCGCGCTTCCGCCTCCTGCTGGCGGGCCCGGGCGGCGAGCAGCCTCGCCTCGGCCTGTTGCACGGCGGATTGCCGCTGTTCCAGGATTTCCCGCGCCATATTGCCCGTGCGCGCCAATTCGCTGGCGCGGCGCAGGTCGCGGCCGGCGATGGACAGGGCGGCCTCCGCCTCCGCCAGGGCGGCGCGGGCCTGGGCCAGTTGCGCGGCGGGCAGCGCGGCGTCGAACTCGACCAGCATCTGGCCCTGGCGCACCTGGTCACCTTCCTCCACCGGCACGGCGAGAACGCGCAGGCCGCTGGTTTCGGCGCCGATCACCAGCTCCTGCCAGGCCACCACGGAGCCATCGCCGATGATGACCCGCGCCAGCTCCCGGCGCTGCACGGGCGCCAGCGTGACGGTCAGGGCGGGCGCCGCCTCGGGCGCGGGCACATCCGCCAGGGCCGAGGAAGGCGGCTGGGACGGCGCGCGCAGCCAGTTCGCGCCACCGGCCGCCGCCAGGCCGAACAGCACAAGCCCCGCCAGCCAGATCCTGCGCCGCCGGCGCGGGGGTGCCGAGGGGCTGAGAAGGGTTCGGTCTTGGACCTGGTCCGGCATGCTCTGGGGCCTGGAAGGGATCAAGGGGAAGATTGTCTTATTGACCATTTAGTCAATAGAGCATCATTCTTGGGGCGTGGCGGCCCTGCGGTCAAGGCCGCTTCCCGAGACCGGCAACACAGGCATCACCTTGGACGAAGCGCTTCCCTCTCCGCCTTCCCGCCGCCGCCTGCCACCCACCGAGCGTGGCCCGCAGATCCTCGAAGCCGCGCTGGAGGAGTTCTCGGCCCGCGGCTTCGCCGGCGCCCGCATGGCCGAGGTCGCGCGCCGCGCCGGCATCGCCAAGGGCCTGATCTACCACTACTTTCTGTCCAAGACCGCGCTGTTCGAGGCGGTGGTCCGCGATTGCACCCGTGCCGATTTCGAGGCGGCCGAGCGGCAGCTGAACCAGCACACCGGTCCCTTCAGCGAATTGCTCGCCGGCATGCTGGAGCTGGGCTACCGCGCCGTGTGCCAGGATGCGCGGGACCGGGTGATGTTCCGCCTGATTATCGCCGAGGCGGCGAACGTGCCGGAACTGGCCCGCTTCTACCGGGCGGAAATGCTGGAACGCAGCACCGGCATCGCCCGCCGCCTGCTGGCCGCCGGCGCGGCGAGCGGCGAGTTCCGCCCCGAGGTGAACGCCCCTGGCTTCGCCGAGGTGGTGCTGGCCCCCGTGCTGATGCTGGCGGTGTGGCGCATCATCCTGGGCGATGCCGAGGCGCCGGATGCCGGTGCCATGCGGGCCGCGCATCGCGACCTGCTGCTGGCCGCGCTGCTGCGCCCCTCAAGCTGAGGCTCCGGGCGGAGGCCCCTGGCCGGAACGGCGACGCTGACGCATGATCCATCCGGGCGCCTTCCGGCGCTCCCATGCAAGCAAGCAGATATCCCAAGGGAGTTCCTCCATGATCCGACGCCGTGGGCTGCTCGGTGCCGCCGCGCTGGCTGCCAGTCCCCTGCCGCTGCGGGCTCAGGGCAACACACAAGGCAACTGGCCAGACCGCCCGGTCCGGCTGATCGTGCCCTACCCGCCCGGCGGCTCCACCGACGTGATCGCCCGGCTTTACGCCGAGCGCCTGGGAACGCTGCTCGGCCAGCCGGTGGTGGTGGAGAACAGGCCGGGCGCCAGCGGCAATATCGGCACCGACACGGTGGCCAAGGCGGCGCCGGATGGCAGCACCCTCGGCGTGGCCAATGTCAGCGGACTGGCCATCAACCCCTTCCTGTTCGACAGCATGCCCTTCGACCCGGCGCGCGACCTCGTCACGCTCGGCATGGTCTATGAGATGCCCAATGTCGCGGTGGTGGCGGCGGGCCGGTCCCCGGCGCGGACCCTGGCCGAGTTCATCGCCTGGGCGCGCGAAAGGCCGCAGGGGATCACCTATGGCTCCACCGGCATCGGCCAGACGACGCATCTGTCGAGCGCGCTGCTGTTCGGCCGCACCAAGGTGGAGGCCACGCATGTGCCCTATCGCGGCGCGTCGCAGACCATTCCGGCGCTGCTGGCGGGCGATGTGGATTTCACCCTCGACAACCTCGCCTCCTATATCCCGCTGATCAAGGAAGGCCGCATCCGCGCCCTGGCGGTGACCAGCGCCGCGCGCTGGCCCACCTTGCCCGATGTGCCCACCATGGCCGAGGCGGGGCTGCTGGATTTCGTGGTCACGGTATGGGGCACCCTGATCGCGCCCGCCGGCACGCCGCCAGCGGTGGTGCAGCGGGTGAACGCCGCCCTGCGGCAGATCGCCGCCGATCCCGCCTTCCAGCAGCGCCTGCTGGACGGTGGCGCCCTGGCCCTGTCCAGCACGCCGGAGGAAGCGGTGGCCCGCATCGACCGGGAACGGCCGATGTGGCGGGACCTGGTGCGGACCTCCGGCGCCAAGGCCGGCTGAGGCCGAACCCGGCCCGGCGCATGCGCCGGGCCGGGCGGAGCCCGATCGCGCTCAGCCCAGCACGCGGGAGAACTGCGCCACGGCGGAGCGCAGCGCGGTGATGCCGTTGCCGGCCAGGTACCAGGCCGGCGCATCGAGCATCACCAACTGCTGGCGCCGCCAGGCGGTGGTGCCGCGCACGGCCTCGCTGGCCGCCAGGCGGGTATTCGCCACGGCCTCCCCTCCGGTGGCGGCCGGACGGTCGAGCGCGAAGATCCAGTCCGGATTGCGGCGCAGCGCCGACAACAGGAAGCTGGCCTGGGCGGCGCCGGCCTCGCGGCGCGCCTGCGCCTGCGCCGCGGCCTCTGGGCTTCCTTCGGCGGCGGCCTGGGCCGGCGCGGCCGGTGCCTCCTCCGCCGCCACAACCGGGCGGATGCCGAACAGGTCGTACATATAGCCGAAGCGGCCGCCCGGCGGCTGCACCGACATGCCCTGCCCCGCGACGAACAGCATCAGCCCGGTGCCGGCCCCGGCCGATCTGGCGTGCAGCGCCGCCCTTTCCCCCGCAAAGGCGGCGAGAAGGCCCTCGGCCTCCGCCTCACGCCCGAGCACCTGGCCGAGCGAGCGGAGATTGCGCTCCACATCCGCGAGGAAATGCGTCGGCCGGGCGCTGAGGTCGAGGGTCGGCGCGATGGCGCTGAGGGCCTCGAACTGGCGGCTGGAGCGGCCGCCCACCAGGATCAGGTCAGGCCGGGCGGCGCGCAGGGCATCGAGATCGGGCTCGAACAGCGTCCCGACGCGCGGATAGGTGTCGGCCTCGAAGCCGGAAAGATAGGACGGCATACGAACCGCGGGCACCGCCGCGACGCCGGCGCCCAGCGCCTGCAACATGTCGAGCGCGCCGAGGTCATAGCTGACGATGCGGCGCGGCGGAGCGGACAGGCGGGCCTCGCCCTGGGCATGCGGAACAACCATGCCCCCGTTCCGGGCGCAGGCGGCCAGCCCCGCGGGGATCAGCGCGAGGCCAAGCACGCCGCGCAAGGCGGAACGGCGAGAAGCGAAGCGGATCATCTGGGTTTCCCTGTTCGGACACCGCGGCTTTCCCCCCAATGAGGAAGCGCGGCACGGTTTTTCGCGGGTTAATGCAAGTTCCTCGCAATCGCAATACAAGGGCGGCACGCAGATGACGTGAAAAGGGCCGGAACACGCCCATGGCATGGTCTGGCCCTTCCTTTCCGGCGCAGCGGCCTCAGTGGGCCGGCATCGGCATGGGAACCATCATGTAATAGTTCATGTTGTGCATGACCCAGATCGAGCCGGCCATGACGATGCCCACCACGATCGCGGTGAACACCAGGGCGACCAGGTTCCAGCGCTCGCCTTCGCCGGTCTTCAGGTGCAGGAAGTAGATCAGGTGAACCACCATCTGCACCACGGCCGCGCCGAGGACGATCGCCACCGTCGCGGTCCTGGGCAGGAACTCCCCCATCACCAGGGCGAAGGGGATCACCGTCAGGACCAGGGCCAGGATGAAGCCCTTGCGGTAGGACGCCGCGCTGCCATGCGCCTGCGCGGCCTGCGCCGCCGAGGGATCGGGCCCGGGGCGCGCGGGATGTCGGGAAGCGGTGGCCATGGTCAAAGGGCTCCCATCAGGTAGACGATGGTGAAGACGCCGATCCAGATGATGTCCAGGAAGTGCCAGAACATGCTGAGGCAGTTCAGGCGCGTCAGGTTGGTGTCGGTCAGCCCGTCCTTCATCACATGCGCCATCATCGTCGCCAGCCAGATCATACCGAAGGCGACGTGCAGGCCATGCGTGCCGACCAGGGTGAAGAAGGCCGACAGGAAGGCGCTGGTGCCCGGCGCCGCGCCCATCTGGATCAGGTGGTTGAACTCATACAACTCCATCGCCAGGAAGCCGGCGCCGAGCAGGAAGGTGGCGATGAACCAGCGCATCGCCCGCGGCCGGTCCTGCCCCACCGCCGCCAGCATCCCGAAGCCGAAGGTGACGGAGGACAGCAGCAGCAGAAAGGTTTCGGCCAGCACGAAGGACAGGTCGAACAGCTCCGCCCCGGTCGGGCCGTTGGCCGTGGCGGGGCTGAGCACCGCATAGGCCGCGAAAAGCGCCGCGAACAGGATGCAGTCGCTCATCAGGTAGATCCAGAACCCCAGCGCGGTGGTGGGGCCTGCGTCGTGATGCGCCTCCCGCGCCGAATGGCTGGCATGGGCCTGCGCGTTCATGGCATGTGCGGACATCGGATCAGGCCCCCACCAGTTCCGCCGGGGAACGCTGCGCCTGCCTCAGCCGCGCCGCGTGCTCCCGCTCGAATGCCTCGATCGTTTCGGGCGAAACCTCATAGCCATCGCTGGCCGTGAAGGAATGGATGATGGGCGTGACGATGATGCCGAGCAGGCTCACCGCCGCCAGCCACCAGATGTGCCACACCAGGGCGAAGCCGAGCACGGTGGAGATGGCGCCGACCACCACGCCGGTCGCCGTGTTGCTCGGCATGTGGATGGGCCTGAAGTCATGCGTCTTCGGCGACAGGCCCTGTTCCTTCATGTCCCAGTAGGCGTCGATGTCGCGCACATGCGGGGTTTCGGCGAAGTTGTAGAACGGCGCCGGGGAAGCGATGGCCCATTCCAGCGTGCGGCCGCCCCAGGGGTCGCCCGTCAGGTCGCGGTTCTTCTCGCGGTCGCGGATGCTGACCCAGAGCTGGATCGCCTGGCAGGCGATGCCCGCCATGATCACCAGAACGCCGAGCAGCGCGACATACAGATAGGGCGTCCAGAGCGGATTGTCCGAATGGTTCATGCGCCGCGTCATGCCCAGGAAGCCGAGCGCGTAGAGCGGCATGAACGCCAGGTAGAAGCCGCCCAGCCAGCACCAGAAGGAGCGCTTGCCCCATTTCTCGTCGAGCTTGATGCCGGTGGCCTTCGGGAACCAGTAGACGAAGCCGGCGAAGCAGCCGAACAGCACGCCGCCGATGATGACGTTGTGGAAATGCGCCACCAGGAACAGCGAGTTGTGCAGCACGAAATTGGCGCCCGGCACCGCCAGCAGCACGCCGGTCATGCCGCCGATGACGAAGGTGATGATGAATCCGATGGTCCACATCACCGGCGTCTCCAGCCGCACGCGGCCGCGATACATGGTGAACAGCCAGTTGAACACCTTCACCCCAGTCGGGATCGAGATCAGCATGGTCGTGATGCCGAAGAAGGCATTCACGTTGGCGCCCGATCCCATGGTGAAGAAGTGGTGCAGCCAGACGATGAAGGACAGCACGGTGATGCACACCGTGGCCCAGACCAGCGCGGTGTAGCCGAACAGCCGCTTGGTCGAGAAGGTGGAGATGATCTCGGAGAATACGCCGAACACCGGCAGGATCAGGATGTAGACCTCCGGATGGCCCCAGATCCAGATCAGGTTGATGTACATCATGGCGTTGCCGCCGGCGTCATTGGTGAAGAAGTGGAAGCCCAGGTAGCGGTCCACCGTCAGCATCGCCAGCGTCGCCGCCAGCACCGGGAAGGCCGCCACGATCAGCATGTTGGAGCAGAGCGAGGTCCAGGCGAAGATCGGCATGCGGAACATGGTCATGCCCGGCGCGCGCATCTGCAGGATGGTGGCGATCATGTTCACGCCGGCCAGCGTGGTGCCGACGCCCGAGATCTGCAGCGACCAGATGTAATAATCGACGCCGACGCCGGGGCTGTATTGCAGGCCCGACAGCGGCGGGAAGGCCAGCCACCCGGTCTTGGCGAATTCCCCGACGCCGAGCGAGATGTTGATCAGCGCGGCGCCGGCGGCCGTCAGCCAGAAGCTGAGATTGTTCAGCATCGGGAAGGCGACGTCGCGCGCGCCGATCTGCAACGGCACCACCAGGTTCATCAGCCCGACGATGAACGGCATGGCCACGAAGAAGATCATGATCACGCCATGCGCGGTGAAGATCTGGTCGTAATGGTCGGGCGGCAGGTACCCCGCGGCGCCGGCCGTGGCCATCGCCTGCTGCAGGCGCATCATCAGCGCGTCGGAAAAGCCGCGCAGCAGCATCACCACCGCGAGGATGACGTACATGATGCCGATGTTCTTGTGGTCGACCGAGGTCAGCCACTCCTTCCACAGCCAGGTCCAACGGCCGGCCCGGGTGATCCATGCCGCGAGCGCCAGGCCGGCCAGCCCGGTGACGCCCAGCGCGACCATGATGATGGGATCGTGGAAGGGAACGGCGTCGAGGGTGAGCTTACCGAGCATGGCCTACTCCTTGTGCCCGACATGGCCATGGGCGCCGGCATCGGCGGCCCGCATGGCGTGGCCTTCATGGCCTTCATGGCCCTCGGCATGTCCCCCGGCATGGGGGCTGGCCGGCGCGGCGGGGTCCGCCGCGGCAGGGGGATGCATCAGCATGCCAGGGGCGCTGTGATGCAGGATGGCGCCGAAGATCGAGGGCGTGACGTTTCCGTAATAGGCAACCGGGTTGTTCTCGCTCGGCTCCGCCAGGCGCTCATAGGCGGCCATGTCGAGCGTGGCGCCGCTGGCCCGCACCTTTTCCACCCAGGCGTCGAAGCCGGCCTGGTCGGTGGAATGGGCCTTGAACTTCATGCCCGAGAAGCCGGCGCCGCTGTAATGGGACGACATGCCGTCATAGATGCCGTCCTCGCTCGACAGCAGGGCCAGCTTGGTGGTCATGCCGGCCATGGAATAGATCATGCTGCCGAGCCGCGGGATGAAGAACGCGTTCATCACGCTGCCGGAGGTGATGTGGAACTGCACCGGCACGTTGGTCGGCATCGCCATCTCGTTGACGGTGGCGATGCCCAGTTCGGGATAGATGAACAGCCATTTCCAGTCGAGCGACACCACCTGCACCTGCACCGGCGGCACCTCCGCCTCGATCGGCTTGTAGGGGTCGAGCTCGTGCGTCGTTTTCCAGGTGATGATCGCCAGGAACAGGATGATCACGCAGGGGATCGCCCACACCACCGCCTCGATCCTGGTGGAATGGTCCCAGTTGGGCTCGTAGCGGGCGGCCTTGTTGGAGGCGCGGTACCGCCAGGCGAACCAGATCGTCATGCCGATCACCGGCACCACGACCAGCAGCATCATCCAGGTGGCCGTCCAGATCAGCGACCGCTCGGCCAGGCCGATCGGGCCTTTCGGGTCCAGCACGCCGCCCGCGCATCCTGTCAGAAGCAGCGCCAGGCAAGATGGCAGCAGCGCATGCCTGGAATGTTTGAACCAGCTTCGCATCCACGATCCCATCGCCAAACGGGCCGCAACGCCGCGCATGCGCATCGCTGCACCGGCCGCACGCGGCCGCGCCCCGAAATTCCGCTGTTTCGATCATGGACGTTGGGTGGGCTTTAGCGGGCCGCGTCGTCCGGACGGAAAGTTGCCTGCACAGCATTGCCGTTTTGCGGACGGCAGCCACTGGCGAACGCCTTTTCCCGGCGCATGACGGGCCATGCCCTGGTTTCAGGATGACTACACCGCTGTGACGCTCAGGACAAGCATCTCCCCGCGTCTTGTATGCGGAGAGGGTGTTTCACAAGGTTTCTGTATATGACACAGAACAAGACGCCGCGCTGTGTTGCGAAAGGTCACACGAACCCGCCTTGCCGCGCGTCACCGGATATGCGCGCCGCCGCCTACCGCGACATGGATCGCCTCGGCCAATGCCTCCGCCGCGGGCGAAAGGCTGGCGCCACGCCGCCGCAGCAGCAGGATGCGGCGGCGCATCGCGGCGGCATCGATAGGCTTGGTGTCCAGCAGGGGCGTCAGACGCAGGTCGAGCGCCGTTGCGGGCAGCACGCCGATGCCGAGGCCCGCGCGCACCAGCGCCACCGCCGTGCTCATGTAGGTCGCCTCATAGGCGGGCCGCAGCACCAGCCCGGCTTCCGCGAAGGCGCGTTCCGCGAGGGCCCGCACGCTGCTGCCGGGATCGGTCAGGATCAGCGGCTCGCGGGCCAGGGCCTCGGGCGACAGGCGGCGCAGGGCGCCGAAGCGGTGGCCGGGCGGCAGCACCGCCACCAGCTTGTCCTCGAACAGCGATTCCGCCTCCAGCTCGGCATCGGCGCCTTGCAGGATGCCGATGCCGAGTTCCACCTCCCCCGCCTTCACCTGGTCCGCGACATGGCGCGCCACCGCGTCCCGCAGCAGGACGCGGATCGCCGGATGCGCCTGGCGCAGCCTCGTCAGGGCGGCAGGCAGCAGCGTGGATGCCACCGAAGGCAGCACCGCCAGATGCACCGTGCCGGAGCGCCGCGCCGCCTGCTCGCGGGCGCCGGCGACAAGCTGGTCCACCTCCTCCAGCACCCGGCCAAAGGATTGCGCCAGGTTGCGCCCCGCCTCTGTGGGCCGCGCGCCACGGGCCGAGCGGTCGAAAAGGGTCAGCCCCAGCCTTTGCTCAAGGCTGCGGATCTGCACCGTCAGGGCCGGCTGCGACAGATGGAGCCTGGCCGCCGCGCGGCCGAAGCTGCCGGTTTCCACGGCCGCGGTCAGGGCGCGCAGCTGGCGCAGGGAGATGGTCATAACCGGACCCTATGACTGCCCCTGAAACATATCAATTGCATGATGGCCTGTGGTGCGGCTCCATGGCGGCAAGGGGCCGGAAAGGCCCGAACGGAAACGCTGCAGGAACATCCATGACCCTCTCCCCGTCACGCCGGACCTTGCTGGGCGGCCTGTTCGCCGCCACGCTGTCGCCCCTTCCTCTCAGGGCGCAGGATGGCTGGCCCAGCCGGCCGATCCGCCTGATCGTGCCCTTTGGCGCCGGCACCTCCACTGACATCGTGGCGCGGCTGCTGGTGCCGCGCATGTCGCAGAGCCTGGGCCAGCCCATCGTGGTGGAAAACCGCCCGGGCGCCGGCGGGGTGGTGGGCAGCGATGCCGTCGCCAAATCGCCCCCGGATGGCTACACGCTGTGCCTCGGCAGCATCGCGTCGCATTCGGTGAACATGTCGCTGATGCCGCAGATGCCTTACGACGTGCTGCGCGACTTCACCCCCCTTTCCCTGGTGACCGAGGCGCCGAACCTGCTGGTGGTTTCGGCTTCCGTGCCGGCAAAGACCCTGCCCGAGTTCGTCGAATGGGCGAAGCAGCAGCGCGGCGGCGTCAGCTATGCCTCGGCCGGCAACGGCACCTCCTCCCATCTGGCAGGCGAGTTGCTGAAGATGAAGACCGGGGCCCCGCTGGTGCATGTGCCCTACAAGAGCGGCGCCCAGGCGGTGACGGACGTGATTGGCGGCACCGTGCCGATGACCATCTATCAGGTGACCGCCGTGCTGCCCTTCGTGCGGGATGGCAAGCTGAAGGCGCTGGCCACCACCTCCGCCAAGCGGCTGGAGATCGCGCCCGAGGTGCCAACGGCCATCGAGCAGGGCGTCGCCGAGTTCGACGTCGCCGCCTGGCATGGCCTGTTCGCCCCTGCGAAGCTGCCGGCGCCGGTGCGGGACCGGATCTACGCGGCGCTGCGTGAAGCGCTGTTCGCGCCCGAGCTGGCGGAACAGCTGCGCAATCAGGGCCTGATCCCGGTGGGCCTGACCCCCGATGCGTTCCGCCCCTGGCTGGAGCAGGACATCGCCAAGTGGCGCGAGGTGGTGCGCGTTTCCGGCGCCACGGCGGATTGAGCGGCCGTGCCCCTCGGTTCCGATCCTTCCGCCCTGCTGCGCATCGGCTGCGGCTCCGGCTTTTCCGGCGACCGGCTGGACGCGCCGGGGCCGGTGGCCGACGCGCTGATCGCCTCCGGCGGCCCGGCCGCGCTGATGCTGGAGGTGCTCGGGGAACGCACCCTGGCCCTGGCCCAGCGCGAGCGGCTGCACAAGCCGGAGGCGGGGTTCGAGCCCGCCCTGCTCGACCTGCTGCGCCCGATCCTGGGCCGCTGCGCGGCGGCCGGCATTCCCATCGTCACCAATGGCGGCGCGGCCAATCCGCGCGGTGCGGCGATGGCGGCGCTGCACCTGGCGCGGGAGCTTGGCCTGCCCGCCCTCCGCGTCGCTGTGGTGGAAGGGGATGACATCCGGGGCACCGGGGCGCTCAGCGACCTCGACCCCTGGGAAGGCGATGCCGGCGCGGTGCTGGAGCCGGAACGGGTGATCGCCGCCAATGTGTATCTGGGCGCCGCCCCGATCACCGAGGCGCTGCGCCGGGGCGCCGATCTGGTGATCACCGGCCGCTGTTCCGATCCCGCTCTGGCGCTGGGGCCGATGCTGGCGCATTTCGGCTGGTCCGAAACCGACTGGGACCGGCTGGCCGCCGGCACCATGGCCGGGCACCTGCTGGAATGCGGCGCCCAGGTCACCGGCGGCTATTTCGCCGATCCGGGGGTGAAGGACATCCCCAGCATGGCGACGCTGGGCTTCCCCATCGCCGAGATCGGCGCCGATGGCGCGGTGCTGATCACCAAGCCGGAGAACACGGGCGGCCGGGTGGACCGCCGTTCCGTCACCGAACAGCTGCTGTATGAGCTGCACGATCCGGCGGCCTACCTCACCCCTGATGTGGTGCTCGACATCACCGGGGTCGCCATCACCGAGGAAGCGCCCGACCGGGTGCGGCTTGCCGGCGCGCGCGGTCATCCGCGGCCGGAACGGCTGAAGGCGACGGTCAGCCTGCCCGGCGGCTGGCTCGGGGAAGGCGAGATCTCTTATGCCGGCCCGAACGCCCGGGCGCGCGCCGAGCTGGCGGGCCGCACCCTGCTGGAACGGCTGCGGCATCTCGGCCTGGAAGGGCAGGCGCGGCTGGACCTGATCGGCGTGGTCAGCGTGTTCGATGGCGATGGCGGCGCGCTGCGCGAGGCCAATGCCACGTCACCCGGCGATGTCCGGCTGCGCCTCGCCTTCGCCAGCGAAAGCCGCGCCGCCGCCGAGCGGGCGGCGCGCGAGGTGCTGTCGCTGTATTGCTGCGGCCCGGCCGGCGGCGGTGGGGTGCGATCGCGCGTCACCGACCGCATCCGCACCCTGTCCTTCCTGGTGCCGCGTGCCCGCCTGGCGCCGCGGGTCACGCTGCTGTCGCTGGAGGATGCCGCATGAGCGCCGTTCCGCTGCACCGGCTGGCGCATGCCCGCGCCGGCGACAAGGGCAACCGGCTGAACCTGGCGCTGATCGCCCACCGGGCCGAGGACTGGCCCCTGCTGGCCGAACAGGTGACCGAGGCGCGGGTGCTGGCGCTGTTCGCGCATCGCGGCGCCACCGCCGTGCGCCGCTACGATCTGCCCGGCCTGCGGGCCTTCAACTTCGTGGTGGAGGATGTTCTGCAAGGCGGCGTCAACGGGGCCCTCAACCTAGACGGGCATGGCAAGACGCTGTCCTTCCTGTTGCTGGGCCTGGAGGTCGCCCTTCCCGAAGCGGCCGGCTGAACGAGGCGCGCCTGTTCAGCCCAGGCGGGCGCGCGCCGCCAGGGTGGCGCCGTCCAGGCCGTGCAGGCGGTCGAGCAGGGCCACCTGGAAGCTGGCCGGGCCGGCGGCGGCCCCGGCGGCCTGCTCCGCCGCGACGCCGAGGGTGGCGAGGCCCGCCACCGCCGCCGTCAGGGGCGGCAGCCCGGCCCCGAGAAAGGCGCCGATCAAGGCCGTGGCGGTGCAGCCGGTTCCGGTGACGCGGGTCAGCAGCGGGTGGCCGTTTCCCACGGTCACCATGCGAGTGCCATCGGTGACATGGTCGATGGCGCCGGTGACGGCCACCACAACCCCTTCCCGCCGCGCCACCGCCCGCGCCGCGGCGACCGCCCGACCGGTGGCGGCGCCACTGTCCACGCCCTTGCCGCCGCCATCCTCCCCCGCCAGGGCCAGGATCTCGGAACCGTTGCCGCGCAGCACGGCGGGGCGCAGCGCCAGCAGGTCTTGCGCGGTTTCGCGCCGGAAGGCGGTGGCGCCCGCCGCAACCGGGTCCAGCACCCACGGAATGCCGGCCTGACCCGCATGCCGCGCGGCCAGGTGCATGGCGCGGCGCTGCGGCGCCAGCAGCGTGCCGATATTCACCACCAGCGCGGCGGCCTGGACGACGAATTCCTCCACCTCCTCCTCCGCCTGCACCATGGCGGGCGAGGCACCGATGGCCAGCAGGGCATTGGCGGTGAGGTTGGCCACCACCTGGTTGGTGATGTTGTGCACCAGTGGCGCCGCGTCCCGCAGCATCGCCAGGGCGGTGGACAGCTCGGTGGGGTTCATGCGGCGCCTCCACGGGTGGACGGATCATCGGGCATAGCCGCTGCCCATGCCTCCGTTGACCCCCGCCAGCCATCCTGGCGCTCCTGCTCACGGTCCTTGTGATCGGAGGAAAGGCATCCCGTGGCCGCGCCGCGCTTTCCCTGCGCAGGGGAAGCCGAGGATTTTCCGCAGCTTACGCCCCAGCTTCCGCCAGAATGGAGGGCTTTTCGCCATGGATCACGACGCCAGCCGCTACCCCAAGCCGCCCCAGCCCGAACAACAGCAAAACCCGCCGGGCGAAACCAGGGCCATGTCTCCCACCCCCGATCACGGGGAACAAAGCTACAAGGGCAGCGGCCGGCTGAAGGACAAGGTCGCGCTGATCACCGGCGGCGATTCCGGCATCGGCCGCGCCGTGGCCATCGCCTTCGCGCGGGAAGGCGCCGATGTGCTGATCTCCTATTCGGAGGAGCATGAGGACGCCAGGGAAACCGCCCGCTGGGTGGAGGAGGCCGGCCGCAAGGCCGTGGTGCTGCCTGGTGACATCACCTCCGAGGCGCATTGCCGGTCCCTGGTGCAGAAGGCTGTGGACCAGTTCGGCAAGCTTGACATCCTGGTAAACAACGCGGCGATGCAGCGCAGCCACGAGGACATCCAGGACATCAGCGCCGAGGAATGGGACCTCACCTTCCGCACCAACATCTACTCGCAGTTCTACCTGTCGAAGGCGGCGCTGAAGGTGATGAAGGCGGGCGCCTCCATCGTGAACACCACCTCCATCAATGCCAAGAGCCCGAGCCCGAGCCTGCTGGCCTATGCCACCACCAAGGGCGCCATCGCCAATTTCACCGCCGGGCTGGCGCAGATGGTGGCGGAAAAAGGCATTCGCGTGAACTGCGTCGCGCCCGGCCCGATCTGGACGCCGCTGATCCCCTCCACCATGCCGGAGGAGGCGGTGAAGACCTTTGGCGAGAACACGCCCATCGGGCGCGCCGGCCAGCCCGCCGAGCTGGCGGCGGCCTATGTCATGCTGGCCTCGGATGAAGCCAGTTACATCACCGGCGCGTTGATCCCCGTCACCGGCGGAAGGCCGATGCTCTGACACCCGGAAAAGGAGAACCGCCATGGCGGATAAGCACGAGGAACTGAAGGATGTCGGCAGCGGCCCGCCCACGGCGCGCCCCAAGAGCGTCGGGCAGCATGATCCGCTGGAAGGGCAGATCGATCCCAATGATCCAGGCATCGACCCTGCGGAATACAATCTGCGCCCCGGCGACAACAACAACCGCACCAAGGATTCCCCTGGCCCGGGCGGGCCGGTGAACATCCCGGTGAAGGGCAAGGAATAACGCCCGTGTTAATCCCTGGGCCAGGGATGTTTTCGCGAAACCCTGGCTGAAGCCTGACGTTCCCGGCAGGACGGGGAGCGACATGACGGTTTTGCCAGGTTTCAGTGCCTCCCGCCCCTGGGGCGGGCTGGCTGCGGCAGGGTCCGCGCTTGCGCTCGCCGGTTGCTCGGGCCGGCAATCCGCGCTCGATACCGCGGGCTACGAAGCCCGGGTGGTGGGCGAGCTTTTCTGGTGGATGCTCGCAGCCTCGGTGGTGATCTGGGTGCTGGTGATGGCACTCTCGCTTTACGCCACCCGGCGGCGCCGCGAGCCCTGGAGCGGCCGCGCCGCCGCCCGCCTGATCCTGATCTGCGGCGCCATCCTGCCTACAATCGCCCTGGCCGTGCTGCTGGTGTTCGGCCTGCGGCTGATGCCGGTCCTGCGCGCGCCAGGCGAAGACCTGCGCATCGCCGTTGAAGGCCAGCAATTCTGGTGGCGCGTCACCTATGAGCTGCCGGATGGCAGCCGCGTCAGCAGCGCCAACGAGGTCCGCTTGCCGCGCGGCCGCCGCACCGAATTCGTGCTCACCGCGCAGGACGTGATCCATTCCTTCTGGGTGCCGCCGCTCGGCGGCAAGATGGACATGATCCCCGGCATGACCAACCGCCTGGTGCTGGAGCCGGAGCGCACCGGCCGCTTCCGTGGCGCCTGCGCCGAGTTCTGTGGCGCCTCCCATGCCCTGATGGCCCTGGATGTGGAAGTCATGGAGCCGGACGCCTTCGAGGCGTGGCTGCGGTCCCGCCGCGACCCGGCGCCACCACCACCAGGGGCGCAGGAAGGGGCCACGCTGTTTCTGGCCAATGGCTGCGGCGCCTGCCACACCGTGGCCGGGACGCCCGCCGCCGGGCGCATCGGCCCGGACCTCACCCATCTGTCGGAGCGGCCCTCGATCGCCGCGGGCATCCTGCCCAATGACGTGGACAACATCGCCCGCTTCATCCGCCACACGCGGGACATCAAGCCTGGCGCCCGCATGCCCTCCTTCGCCATGCTGTCGCCGGAGGACAGCGCCAGCATCGCCCGCTGGCTGAGTGCCCCCGCCGGGACGCGGATGGAAACGCCATGAGCCAGACCGACAGCCAGACCCGCCGCGAGGCCCAGGAAGAGCGGCTCAACAAGGTCTGGGACAGCGACAAGGGATGGCGCTACTGGTCGGCCGTGAACAACACGGAGGTGGGCGTGTGGTACACGGTCACCTCCTTCGCCTTCTTCCTGTTCGCCGGCGCGCTGGCGCTGATGGTGCGCGCGCAGCTTGCCGTGCCGGACAACGATCTGCTTTCCCCCAGCCTCTACAACCAGGCCTTCACGCTGCATGGCACGGCGATGATGTTCCTGTTCGCCGTGCCGATCTTTGAGGCGGTGGCGATCCTGCTGCTGCCCACCATGCTCGGCGCGCGCGACCTGCCTTTTCCGCGCCTTTCGGCCTTCGGCTACTGGTGCTTCCTGATCGGCGGCGTGTTCGTTTGCGGCTCCATCTTCTTCAACGCGGCGCCGGATGGCGGCTGGTTCATGTACCCGCCGCTCACCACCGATCCGAAGCTGACCGGCATCGGCGCCGACATCTGGCTGCTTGGCCTGTCCTTTATCGAGGTGGCGTCGATCGCCGCGGCGGTGGAGCTTATCGTCGGCGTGCTGAAATGCCGCCCACCGGGCATGCGCATCAACACCATCCCGCTCTACTGCTGGTACGTGCTGATCGTGGGCGGGATGATCCTGTTCGCCTTTCCGCCGCTCATCGCCGGTGACATCCTGTTCGAGCTGGAGCGGCTCGCGGATTGGCCATTCTTTGATCCGGCGCGCGGCGGCGACCCGCTGCTGTGGCAGCACCTGTTCTGGATCTTCGGCCATCCGGAGGTCTACATCATCTTCCTGCCCTCCATCGCGCTGATGGCGATGATCGTGCCGACCTTCGCGCGGCGGCCCATCATCGGCTATTCCTGGATCGTGCTGGCGGCGGTGGGAACCGGCTTCCTGAGCTTCGGGCTCTGGGTCCACCACATGTTTACCACCGGCCTGCCGGCGATCTCGCTCGGCTTCTTCTCCGCCGCGTCGGAGGCGGTGGCGATCCCCACCGGGGTGCAGATCTTCGTGTTCCTGGCCACCATGCTGGCCGGCCGGGTCACCTTTTCCGTGCCGATGCTGTTCGCGTCCGGCTCGCTCGCCATCTTCGTGATCGGCGGGCTGACCGGCGTGATGGTGGCGATCGCGCCTTTCGACTGGCAGGCGCATGACACGCATTTCGTGGTGGCCCACCTGCATTACGTGCTGATCGGCGGCATGCTGATGCCGCTTTTCGCCGGCGCATATTACTACATGCCGCTGGTGACGGCGAAGCCGCTTTCCGCGCGGCTCGGGCGCTGGGTCTTCTGGCTGATGTTCACCGGCTTCAACATCGGCTTCCTGCCCATGCATTTCACCGGGCTGCGGGGCATGCCGCGCCGGGTCTTCACCTATCCGGGCGGCATCGGCCTGGACTGGCTGAACCTGGTCTCCACGGTTGGTGCGTTCATCTTCGCCGCGGGCGTGCTGCTGTTCACCTGGGACTGCCTGTTCGGCGTGCGCCGCCGCAAGACCTGCGAAACCAATCCCTGGAACGCCGGCACCATGGAATGGATCTCACCCCTGCCGGCGCAGAATTACGGCATCCGCTCCGTGCCAGAGGTCGCCTCCCGCTATCCCCTCTGGGACCAGCCCGATCTGGCGCGCGAAGTGGCGGAAGGCCGCTGGTACCTCCCCGATGCGGAGGAAGGAAAGCGCGAGACCCTGGTGACATCGGTGCTCGATTCCCGTCCGCTGCAATGCCTGCGGGTGCCGGGCAACAGCTTCATGCCGATGATCTGCGCGATCCTGATCGGCGCCAGCTTCATCGGCACGGCCTTCCATCTTTACTGGACGTCGCTGGTTCTGGGCCTGCTTGGCGTGTTCGCCATCATGGTGTGGCTGTGGCGCGGCACGGCGGTCATTCCGGAAGCCGAAGCCAAGGATATCGGCCGCGGCGTCGTGCTGCCGCTTTACGTGTCGGGCACGAAATCCGTCGGCTGGTGGGCCATGTTCATCACCATGTTCGGCGACATGACGGCCTTTGTCAGCCTGGTCTTCAGCTATTTCTACTACTGGACGATCCACGAGCAGTTTCCCCCACTCGGCATGGACGGCCTGCCGCGCGGCCCCGGCCTGCTCTGGCCGGCGCTCGCGCTTCTGCTGGTGGCCGCGGCCTGGGGCGCCATGCTGCTGGCGCGGGCGCGCAACGCCGCCGGCAGCGCCGCCGGCCTGCGGCTTTCGCTGGCGGCCTCGGTGCTGCTGGCGCTGGGCAGCGGCGCCTGCATGCTTTGGGCGCCGTGGCAGGCCGGGCTGCAACCCACCGACCATGCCTATGACGGCATCGTCTGGGTGCTGCTGATCTGGACCGCGCTGCACCTGGCGCTGGGCGTGCTGATGCAGTTCTACTGCCTGGCGCGTTCCTTCGCCGGCAAGCTGACCACGCGCTGGGACATCGACATCCACAATGTGGTGCTGTTCTGGCATTTCGCGGCGCTGACCGGGCTGACGACCATCGCCGTCGTCACCCTGGTTCCGCTGCTGGCCTGAGGGAACGCCATGGTCCTCCGCCTGCGCAAGCGCGCCGATCTCTGGACCCTGATGATGCCGCCCACCATCTGGGCGCTGCATTTCCTGTTCTGCTACCTCGTGGCCGCCGTGACCTGCGCCAAGCGGGGCGGCGTGATCCTGACCAAGCCCAATCCCGGCGTCAGCTTCGCCACGCTGGAAGGATTGCAGATCTGGGTGACGGGCGGCACGGCCGTCGCCCTGCTGCTGATCGCGATCTCCGCCCGGCAGGCCTGGCGCCACTGGGGCTTCGGTTTGGAAGATCCGCCGCATGACGCCGCGACGCCGGAGGACCGGCAGCGCTTCCTGGGCTATGCCACGCTGCTGCTGTCCGCCCTGTCCTTTGTCAGCGTCATCTTCATCGCCTTGCCGGCCTATCTGATCCTGGATTGCCGCTGATGCGCGGCATGATGCTCGGCGGGGGCGTGCTGGTGCTGGCGCTGGCCTGGGGCGGGCCTGTGAACATGCTGTTCGGCCATGGCTTCACCGCCGGCATGACTACTCATATGGCGGTGGTGGCGGTGGCGGCGCCGCTCCTGGCGGTGGCGATCCTCGGCACGGCGGCCGATCCGCTGCGGCGCCTGATCTGGATCGGCCCACTTGGCGCCTCGTTGCTGGAATTCGTGGCGGTCTGGGGATGGCACCTGCCGGTGCCGCACAACCTCGCTAGGCACCATGCCGGCTTCGCGGTGCTGGAGCAGTTCAGCTTCCTGGTCGCCGGGCTGCTGCTCTGGCTCGCCTGCCTGCAGCCGGGGCGGCAGGCCGCCGGCATCATCGGGCTGCTGCTGACCTCCATGCACATGACGCTGCTGGGCGTGCTGCTGACCCTGGCGCCCCGCCCGCTCTACGACCATGGCCATGGCCATGGCCTGTGGCTGTCCGCGCAGGATGATCAGGCGCTCGGCGGCGTGGTGATGCTGCTGGTGGGCGGCACCGCCTATCTGGCGGGCGGCGTGGCGCTCGCCGCCCGCCTCATGAACCGGCAGGGAGATGCCGCATGACCATCCGCCTGACCTGGCGCCGCATCGGGATCGCGGTGGCGGCCCTGATCCTGGGCGGCCTGCTGTTTGCCTGGTCGGGGTTGTTCTACATCGGCGCGACAGGAGGCCATTGGGGCGTCACCAACTGGTTCCTGCACTGGGTGATGCAGAACTCGGTCCGCACCTATGCTTTGCAGGTGGAAGCGCCGCCGGACCTTGGCGATCCGGCGCTGCTGGCGCGGGGCGCGGGGCATTACGCCACGGGCTGCGCCCCCTGCCATGGCGCCCCGGGCGAGAAGCAGAACCCCGTGGTGGCGCACAGCCTGCCGGCGCCGCCGGATTTCTCCGAGCGGCTGGATGACTGGAGCCCGCAGCAATTCTTCCAGATCGTGCAGCATGGCGTGCGCTATTCCGGCATGCCCGCCTGGCCGAAGCCGGAGCGGCGGGACGAGGTGTGGAGCCTTGTCGCGCTTCTGGAGGCGCTGCCTTCCCTTTCGCCCGGGGAATACCGCCGGCTGGCCCATGGCGAGGAAGCCGCCCGTTCGGCGCCGGGCGGCAGCGCCGCCCTGGGCGGGCTGTCCGATCCGGCGGGGCCGGTGCTGGCGGATTGCGCGCGCTGCCACAACCGCGACGGGCTGGGGCGCGACGGGGACGCTTTTCCCATCATCGCCGGGCAATCCGAGGCCTATCTGCTCGACACGCTCCGTGCCTTCGCCGATGGCCGGCGGCACAGCGGCATCATGCAGCCCCCCGCGGCGCGGGCGGGCGACGAGGCCTTGCGCGCCGTGGCGGCGCATTACGCCGCGCAGCCGCGGGCCCCGGCCCCCGCCCCGGCCGATCCGGAGCTGCTGGCACAGGGCGAGCGCATCGCGCGCGAGGGCATACCGGCCCAGCAGGTTCCAGCCTGCCTGTCCTGCCACGGTGACGACGCGCTGCGCCGCAACCCGTCCTGGCCGCGCCTCGATGGCCAGCATGCCGGCTATCTGCGGCGCCAGCTCGAAGCTTGGCAGGCCGGGGCGCGGGGCGGCGGGTCGCGCCACATCCTGATGCAGACCGTGGCCGACCGGCTGACGCCCGATCAGGTCGGGGCGGTGTCGGCCTGGTTCGCCGCCCGGGGCGTTCGCTGACGCCACCCGGACGGACCTTTCCGGGCCTGAAAGGCGGCCGGACCGGCGCCGCCTGTTGGAACGGGAAGCCAGCTCGGGTGTTCATCACCGGACATGCGCGCGATCCTGATCCTGAATCCCAAATCCGGCGATGCCGACCACACTCCCGAACATGTGGCGGACGCATTGCGCCAGGGCGGCTTCATCGTGGAGCCCCACCTGACCGTGCCCGAGAACTGGTCCGATGCCCTGCGCGAGCCGACCGAGCTTGTGGTGGTCGCGGGTGGCGACGGCACCGTGGCGCAGGTGGCGCTGACGCTGCCGCCTGACGCGCCGCCCCTCGCCGTGCTGCCATTCGGCACCGCCAACAACCTGGCCGGCGCGGTCGGGGGCTGGGCCGATGCCGCCGCCCTGGCCGAAGGCTGGCGCGAAGGCTCGCATCGCGGGCTGGACCTGGCCGACGCCGATGGACCATGGGGAAAACAGCGGATCGTCGAGGCGGCGGGCTTCGGCGCCTTCGCCCATGGGGTGCGCCGCGCCGACCGCATCGGGATCAAGGGCGTGGATAAAGGCCGCGCCGCCTTCCGCGAAAGCCTCGCAAGCGCGCCGGTGCTGCGCCTTTCCCTGCAGGTGGATGGCGCCGCCACGGAGGTGGAAACCCTGTTGCTGGAAGTCAGCACCATGCCCGGCTTCGGACCGCAATTGCGGCTGGCGCCCTGCATCGCGCCCGGCGATGGCCGGCTGGCCGTGGTGACGCTGGCCCCGGCCTGCCGCGCCGCCATGCTGGACTGGCTGGAACAGCCGGAATCCGGCCCGCCCCCTTGCGATTGCCGCCCGGCGCAGCATGTGGCGTTCAACTGGCCCGGCGGCCCCATCCGGCTGGATGACGAACCCTTGTCACCCGATCTCGGCGGCCCCGTCCGCATCGGCGCCAATGGCGCCAGGGTGCGGGTTCTGTCCCCCCCGCATTCCAGGAGGTGGAACGCATGACCGAGGATCTTTCCGCCATCGCCGCCATGGCCCGCGAACTGGCCGATCTGGCCGGGCGGGAAATGGCCGAAGGCCTGCGGCGCAACCCCGCCGTCAGCTACAAGCCGGGCGCCGGCGGCGGCGAAAGCCTGCGCGACCCCGTCTCGGAGGTGGACCAGGCGGTGGAGGTGATGATCCGCGAGCGGCTGTCCGGCGCCTTCCCGGACCATGACGTTCTGGGCGAGGAACTGGCCGGGCGCCCGGCACGCGGCAGCCGCTATCTTTGGGCGGTCGATCCGGTGGACGGCACCGCCAACTACATCAATGGCTTTCCGTTGTTCTCCGGGTCGGTGGGCCTGTTGCGGGACGGCGTGCCGGTCGCGGGGGCGGTATGGTGCGCCTCCAGCCACGCCCTGAGGGCCGGCGTGTACCACGCGGCGGAAGGCGGCGGCCTGTTCTTCGATGGGGAGCCGGTGCGGCCGGTCTTCAACCCCGATGTGCGGCGCCGCATCGGCGGCTTCGTCGATGCCTCCCCCCGCTCCCCGGAAGGCTGGGAAGCGCGGCGCACCGGCTCGGCCGCCATCGAATGCGCCTTCATCGCCGCCGGCCTCATGGAGGTGGCGCGGTTCGAGCGGCCGAATGTCTGGGATGTCGCGGGCGGCTTCGCCCTGGTGCGGGCGACCGGCGGCATCATCCGCATCCTGGGCGAGAAGGGCTGGCAGGATTTCACCCGCTTCGATGCCGAGGGCGATCCGGGCGAATGGCGCCACCCCGTCATCCTCGGGCGGGCGGAGGCGGTGGAGCGGCTCTGCTCGCTGGACGCATGAGCGATCCGGACCAGGGCTGGATCGACCGATGCCGGGACAGCTTCCGTGCGGCGCTGGGCGGCTTCGATGCCGCGCGCCCGCTGCTGATCCTGGGCCACCACGACGCCGACGGGCTGTCCGCCACCGCCCTTCTGGCGCGGGCGCTGCGATCCGCCGGGCGCGCCGTGGAATGCCGCATCCTCGGGCGGGGCGAGAATCCCTGGTCCCCCGACATGGCGGCGGAGTTGGCGGGCCGCGAGATGGGCGGGCTGATCCTGGCCGATCTCGGCACCCGCGCCGGCCTGCCGCACCCCGGGACGCCGACCATCGTGCTGGATCACCATGTCCCCACTGGCCGGCCCGAAGGCGCCCTGCTCCTCAGCGGCCACGGGCTGGAGCCGGTGCCGACCACCTCGCTGCTCGCCTGGTGGTGCGCCGGGGCCGTGGCCGATGCGGAGGACCTGCTCTGGCTGGCGGCCATCGGGCTGATCGGGGACATGGCGGAGAAATCCGGCTTCGCCGAGCTGGACGCCGCGCGGCGGCGCTGGGGCATCACCGCGCTGCGCAACGCCACCGCCCTGGTCAACGCCCCGCGCCGCGCCAGCGCGGGTGACGCCACCCCCGCCCTGGCGCTGCTGATGAAGGCCGATGGCCCCAAGGACGTCCTGTCCGGCGCGCATCCGGAAACGGCGCTGCTGCTGGCGGCGCGCGAGGAGGTGCAGCAGGCCCTGGCCGAAGGCCGCCGCGCCGCCCCGCGCATCCAGGGCGAAGTGGCGCTGATCGCGCTGCACTCGCCCTGCCAGATCCATCCCCTGGTGGCGCAGCAATGGAGAAGCCGGTTGAAGGACAAGATCGTGATCGCAGCCAACACCGGCTACCGCCCCGGCTGGGTGCATTTCGCCGCGCGCTCGGACCGGAACCATGACCTGATCGCGTTCTTCCGCGACCACCGTCCGGAGGGCGCCGATCCGGAGCAATACGGCAACGGCCACGCCGCGGCCTCAGGCGGCGCGCTCCGGCCGGAGGCCTGGAACCGCTTCCTGTCCGGACTCGGCTTCGGCCGTGAGGCGCGGGGGATGGCATGACCGCCATGCCGCTGCGCCTCGGCTTTCCCGTGAAGCTGATGGGCGACCCCACGATCAAGAGCAACGACACGCGGCGCTGGCAGCAGAACCCGCACCTCAAGGTGTCGCTGGAATACATGGACCGGGCGCTGGACTATCTCGACCGGCACGACATCCGCATGTATCGCATGTCCTCCGACCTGGCGCCCTACGCCACCCATCCGGACATGCCGCAATTCCATTCCATGGTGCGCGACAGCGATGCGGAACTGCGGGCCTTCGGCGCCAAGGCGCGGCGGCTCGGCATCCGGCTTTCCTTCCATCCCTCGCAATTCGTGGTGCTGAACAGCCCCGACCCAGTGCTGGTGGAGAAAAGCATCTGGGACCTGTCCTCCCAGGCGGAGATGCTGGACCGCATGGAGCTGGGCCCCGAGGCGGTGATGGTGATCCATGTCGGCGGCACCTATGGCGACCGCCCTTCCGCCAATGCCCGCTGGGTGGAAACCTGGCACAACAAGCTGCCCGAGCATGTGAAGCGCCGCCTGGTGCTGGAGCATGACGACCTCCGCTTCTCGGTGTCCGACATCCTGTGGATCCACGAGCACACCGGGGTGCGGCTGATCTTCGACCACCAGCATTTCTGGTGCCTGAACCCCGACCGGCTCGACATGCGGCAGGCGCTGGAAAAGGTGCTGCGGAGCTGGCCGGAAGGGCAGCGGCCCAAGGTGCATTTCTCCTCCCCCCGCACCGAGATGCGGGAACTGAAGCGCAAGGAAAAGGGCACGCGGAAGCTGAAAACGGTGCTGGTCGCACCGGTCAACACGGGCCACGCCGATTTCTGCAACCCGTTCGAGTTCATCACCTTCATGCGCATCGCCGAGGGGCTGGAATTCGACGTGATGCTGGAAGCCAAGGTCAAGGACCTGGCGCTGATCCGCCTGCGCCCCGACCTGCTGCGCTACGCGCCCGACGTGGCGCGCCGCTTCGGGCTGGAGCCTTCCGCGGCGCCTTCCCTGGAAGCGGAGGAGGATGCGCTGCTGGAGGAGGAAGCCGAGGCCTGAGGCGGTGGGCGGAACGGCGCCCGCCCCCTCCCCTCAGCCGAGCGGTGCCGCCTTCACCTGCCAGATCTCCTCCGCATAATCGAGGATGGTGCGGTCGGAGGAGAACCAGGCCACATTCGCCGTGTTCATCACCGCGCTGCGCCACCAGTCGGACGGGCTGGCCCAGCGCGTCTCGACATGGCGCTGCGCCCGCACATAGCTGTCGAAATCGGCGGTGACCAGGAAGCTGTCATGCGCCAGCAGTCCTTCCACCAGGCCGCGGTAGCGATCCGGCGCCCCGGGTGAGAAGACGCCGGAGCTGATCGCCTCCAGCACGCCGTCCAGATCGTCGGACATGGCGGCGCGCGCGTCATAGCCCTCCCGGCGCAGCAGCGAGGCGGGCCCGGCTTCCAGCCCGAAGATGAAGATGTTGTCGGGGCCGACGCGCTCGCCGATCTCCACATTGGCGCCGTCCAGCGTGCCGATGGTCAGCGCGCCGTTGAGGGCGAACTTCATGTTGCCGGTGCCCGAGGCCTCCAGCCCCGCGGTGGAGATCTGCTCGGACAGGTCGGCGGCCGGGATGATGCTTTCCGCCAGGGTGACGTTGTAGTTCGGCAGGAACACCACCTTCAGCAGGCCGCGCACCGTGGGATCGCTGTTGACCACCCGCGCCACGTCATTCGCCAGCTGGATGATCAGCTTGGCCTGGCGGTAGCTCGGCGCCGCCTTGCCGGCGAAGATCTTGGCGCGCGGCACCCAGGGGAAGGTCGGCTGCGCGCGCATGGCGTTGTACAGCCACACCGTGTGCAGGATGTTCAGCAACTGGCGCTTGTATTCGTGGATGCGCTTGATCTGCACGTCGAACAGGGATTGCGGGTCGAGCTGTACGCCGGTGCGTTCCTGCACCAGCCGCGCCAGGGCCTGCTTCGCCACCTGGCGCTGCTGCGCGAAGGCCTGCTGGAATCCGGCGTCGCGCGCATGGGGCACGAGATCCGCCAGCCGCTCCGGATCGTCCAGCACGCGCGGGCCAATGGTGTCCACGATCAGTTGCGTCAGGCCGGGATTGGCCCGCAGCAGCCAGCGGCGGAAGGTGATGCCGTTGGTCTTGTTGGTGATGCGGCCGGGAAGGACGCGGTTCAGCTCGGTGAAGACGGTGGTCTTCATCAGCGCCGTGTGCAGCGCCGAAACGCCGTTGACATGGTGCGAGCCCACAAAGGCCAGGTGCCCCATGCGGACGCGGCGGCCATGATGCTCGTCGATCACCGACACGGCGGACAGCAGCGCATCCCCCGCCCCGCCGAGGCGCGCCGCCTCCAGGTGCCGGGCGTTGATCAGATAGATGATCTGCATGTTGCGCGGCAGCAGCCGCTCCATCAGCGACACCGCCCAGGTTTCCAGCGCCTCGGGCATCAGCGTGTGGTTGGTGTAGGAGAAGGTGGCGCGGCTGATCTCCCACGCCTGGTCCCAGTCCAGCCCATGCACATCGACCAGCAGCCGCATCAGCTCGGCCACGCCCACCGCCGGATGGGTGTCGTTGAGCTGCACGGAGGTCTTTTCCGCCAGGGTCAGCAGGTCGCCATGCAGCCGCAGATGCCGGCGGATCATGTCCTGCAGGGAGGCGGAGGCGAAGAAATATTCCTGCCGCAGCCGCAATTCCTGCCCCGATGCCGTGTCGTCCCCGGGATATAGCACGCGGGAGATCGCTTCCGCCCGCACCCGCGCCAGCTGCGCGCCCACATGGTCGCCGCTGTTGAAGGCATCCAGGTGCAACGGATCGGTGGAGCGCGCCGACCACAGACGAAGCGTGTTCACCCAGCGGCCGCGCCAGCCCACCACGGGCGTGTCATAGGCGATGGCGCGCACCGTTTCCCCGGGCACCCATTCCAGCCGCCCTTCCGCATCCTGCGTCACATGGCCGCCGAAGCCGATGTCATAGGTGACGCCGGAGCGCTCGAACTCCCAGGGATTGCCGAGGGACAGCCAGTCTTCCGGCACCTCCTGCTGCTGGCCGTCGCGGATCAGCTGGCGGAACAGGCCGTGCTCGTAGCGGATGCCATAGCCGATGGCGGGAATGCCGAGGCTTGCCATGCTGTCCATGAAGCAGGCCGCCAGCCGCCCGAGGCCGCCATTGCCCAGCGCCGCATCCGGTTCCTGCCCCAGCACCTCGTCCAGATTGACGTCAAGCCCGGCCAGAACACGGCGCACCTGCTCGGTCATGCCGAGATTGCCCAGCGCGTCGCCCAGCAGGCGGCCGATCAGGAACTCCATCGACAGGTAGCAGACCTGCTTGCGGCCTTGCTCCGCGATGGCGGCGTTGCTCAGCCGCCAACGGTCGATGATGCGGTCGCGCACGGCGAGGGTGGTGGCCAGGAACCAATCCCGCGGCCCGGCCCGTTCCTCGCGCGCCATGACGGAATAGATCAGCTTGTTGACAATCAGTTCATGCAGCACGGCATCGTCAACAGGTGCCACCGTCTGGCCAGAATCATTCATGCGCCGGCTCCTTGCAGTTCCGTATGGCGCGCTGGGCCGTGGCTTGGCCATGTCAGCGCGATGCGATCGCCCTGTAGAGCGCCGCGTATTGCGCCGCCGGGCGGGCCCAGCTGACATCGCAGGCCATGGCGTTGCGCTGGATGCTGCGCCAGCCTGCCTGATCGCTCCACAGCAGCGCAAGCCGGTTGAGTGCCGCTTCCAGAAAATCGCGCTCCGCGCTGGCGAACTGCACGCCGGTGGCGACGCCCGTGGCCAGTGCCATCTCATTGGCGTCAATCACCGTATCCGCAAGGCCCCCCACCCGCGCGACCACCGGCAGCGCGCCGTAGCGCAACGCGCAAAGCTGCGTCAGGCCGCAGGGCTCGAAGCGGGACGGCACCAGCAGGGCGTCGCAGCCGGCCTGGATGCGGTGCGCCAGCGCCTCGTCATAGCCGAGATGCAGGCCGACCCGGCCCGGATGCGCCTCGGCCGCCCGGGTGAGGCCCGCCTCGATGGCGCGGTCCCCGGTGCCCAGCACCACCAGCCGCATGTTGTGCCCGAGCAGCGCCGGCAAGGCCTCCACCACCGCGTCCATGCCCTTCTGCCAGGACAGCCGGCTGATGATGCCCAGCACGGGCGCGGCCGGGTCGTCGTCCAGCCGGAAATGCCGCCGCAGGGCGGCGCGGCTGGCCTCGCGCGGCGCCATGTCGTCGATGGAGAAGGGCTGCTCCAGCGCGGCGTCGGATGCCGGGTTCCACACCGCCATGTCGATGCCGTTCAGGATGCCGGAAAGGCTGGTGCCACGGTCCCGCAGCAGGCCCGCGAGGCCCATGCCGCCGGCCTCCGTGCGGATCTCGGCGGCATAGGTGGGGGAAACGGTGGTCACCCGGTCGGCCAGGTGCAGCCCGGCCTTCAGGAAGCCGATGGCGCCGTAATATTCGACCCCGTGGATGGAATAGGATTCCGGCGGCAGGCCCAGCTCGCCCAGCAATTCCGGCGCGCACTGGCCCTGGAAGGCCAGGTTGTGCACCGTCATCAGCGTGCCGGGGCGCGGCCCCTCCCCGTAATGGAGATAGGCGGGCACCAGCCCGGCCTGCCAGTCATGCGCGTGCACCACCGCCGGGCGGAAGCCCTCCAGCGCGCCGCGCCCCAGCCTCGCCGCCACCTGCGCCAGGGCGGCGAAGCGCTGCGGGTTGTCGGGCCAGTCGCCCTCCGGCCCGGCATAGGGGCCGCCTTCCCGCGCGAACAGGTGCGGCGCGTCCAGCACGAACAAGGCAAGCCCCGCCGCCTCGGCCGCCAGCAGGCGCGCCGGGCCGCCGAACATCCAGCCGAGGTCGAGCACGGCCTCCGCTCCCGGCACCTGCCGCAGCACGGCGGGGTAGCCGGGCAGCAGGCTGCGGACCGAAACGCCCTCGGCCGCGAGCGCGCGGGGCAGCGCCCCCGCCACATCGGCCAGCCCCCCCGTCTTGATCAGCGGATACAGTTCCGAGGCTACGGACAAAACGGAAAGGGTCATGCAAGGCCAGTCTCAGGCGCCCGGCGAAGCCTGCTTCAGGGCCTCCACCATGGGCTGGGTGATCAGGGTGATGCCGCGCTCCGTGCGGCGGAAGCGGCGCGCATCCTCCGCCGCATCCTCGCCGACCACCAGCCCTTCCGGCAATTCCACCCCGCTATCCACCACCACATCGCGCAGCCGGCTGTGCCGCCGCACCACCACGCCCGGCAGCAACACCGCGCCTTCCACCTGGCAGAAGGAATTCACCCGCACATTGCTGCACAGCACCGAGCGGTTCACCCGCGAGCCGGACACGATGCAGCCGCCGGACACCAGGGAATCGAGCGCCGTGCCGCGCCGCCCCTCATCGTTGAAGACGAACTTGGCCGGGGGCGTGACCTCGCTATAGGTCCAGATCGGCCAGTCGCGGTCATACAGGTCGAGGGAGGGCACCACGTCGGTCAGGTCGATATTGGCCTGCCAATAGGCATCCACCGTGCCAACATCGCGCCAGTAATGCTCCGCCTCCTCCCCCGAGGTGACGCAGGAATCGGTGAAGCGGTGCGCCACGGCGCGGCCATGGGTCACGATGCGGGGCACGATGTTCTTGCCGAAATCATGCTCGGAGTCCGGATCGGCCGCGTCCTGGCGCAGCGCCTCGGCCAGGAAGTCGGTGTTGAAGACATAGATGCCCATGCTGGCCAGCGCCTTGTCGGGCTTGCCCGGCATGGCCGGCGGGTCGGCCGGCTTTTCCAGGAAGGACTGGATGCGGCCCGCATCATCCACCGCCATGACGCCGAAGGCGCTTGCCTCCAGGCGCGGCACCTCGACGCAGGCCACGGTGACATCGGCGCCCGAGGCCTCGTGCTGCTGCAGCATCACCTCGTAATCCATCTTGTACACATGGTCGCCGGCCAGGATGACCATGTAGCGCGAACCATGCGCCTCGATGATGTCGAGGTTCTGGTACACCGCGTCGGCGGTGCCGGAATACCAGCCGCTGCCCTCCACCCGCTGGCTGGCGGGCAGGATGTCGAAGCTTTCGTTGCGCTCGGCGCGCATGAAGTTCCAGCCGCGCTGCAGGTGCCGGATCAGGCTGTGCGCCTTGTACTGGGTGGCGACACCGATCCGGCGGATGCCGGAGTTCAGCGCGTTGGACAGGGCGAAGTCGATGATGCGGGCCTTGGCGCCGAAGAACACGGCGGGCTTCACCCGGCGCTCGGTCAGCTCCATCAGCCGGGTGCCGCGGCCGCCTGCCAGAACATAGGCCATGGCATGGCGCGCCAAGGGCGCCTGGATCGGCTGTCGCGTCGTCATGATAAACTCTCTCCTCCCCGCCCTGCCTCACCAACCGCTCCCCGAGCGGAGGCCGGCCCGGCCCGCGCGACCGCGCGCGGACCGGACCGCCAACGAAACGGCACGACACAGGAAACAGACGAACAAGGTAAGGGAAAAGTTGCGATAAAAATGCCAAGCCATCGCTAAGCCGGCCGGGTTTCCTGCCGCAGCAGGGTGGCGTTGAGGTGGAAGGCCGCGACGCTGCCCTGCGCCGCCGCCACCATGGCCATCTGCAGCCCCGGCGCCGCGTCCCCCGCCACGAACAGGCCGGGGATGCCAGTGGCGCCATGCCGGTCGGTCCGCACCTGCCCCGCCGCGGTCAGGCGGCAGCCCAGGCTTTCCGCCAGCGCCGAGCGCGGCTTCTGCGCGATCGCCAGGAACAGGCCCTGGCGCGGCAGCTCGCTGCCATCAGCGAAAACCAGGGCCCGCAGCCGCCCTTCCTCCACCCGCAACCGGGCCACGCGCTCCTCCCGCAGCCCGATGCCGAGGGCGGCGAGGCGCCGCCGGTCGGCCCGTCCGAGCGGGCCGTCGGTGCAGGCCACCAGGTCGCCGGTCCAGTTCCGCACCTCCAGCGCCAGGCGCACCGCGTCATGCCCGGCGCCATGCACCGCCATGGGCTCATCCTGCCGCTCATAGCCGTCGCAGTAAGGGCAGTGCCAGACATCCGTGCCATACACCGCGTCCAGCCCAGGCCAGCCGGGCAGTTCATCAGCCAGGCCGGTGGCCAGCAGCAGGGCGCGGCTTTCCAGCACATCGCCCTCCATGGTCACGGTGAAGCCGTGTTCCGCGCGCCTGGCTTCCCGCACCACGCCCTCGCGCAACTCGATCGAGGGGTAGCGGCCCAGCTCCTCCCGCGCCATGCGCCGGAACTCGGCGGGGGGTGTGCCCTCACGGGTCAGGAAGCCATGGATGGCGTGGGAGCGCGCATTGCGCCCTTCCCCCGCATCCACCAGCAGCACCCGGCGCCGGGCCCGCCCCAGCAGCAGCGCGGCACTCAGCCCGGCCGGCCCGCCGCCGACGATGATGGCGTCGAACATGCTCAGCCCAGCATGGAGGAAATGTTGGAAGCGCCGGAGGGATAGGCGGTCATCAGCTCCGACAGCGCCGCCGCATCCATGCCGGCCTTCATGGCAAAGCCGAACAAGGTGATCACCTCTGCCGCGTCCGGCCCGAGCAGATGCGCCCCCAGGATGCGTCCGCCACCCTTCTCCAGCACGATCTTGTAGGCCGCCGCCGGCTCCCCGGTGCGCCGGATGGACATGAAATCCGCCATGTCGCCTTCCCGCAGCTCATAAGCGACGCCGGCTTCCTTCGCGACCTTCTCCGTCATGCCGACGCTGGCCAGGGAAGGAATGGTGAACACCACGCTCGGCACCACGGAATAGTCGGTGCGCCGCCGGCATCCTTCCAGCAGGTTGGAGGCCACCACGCGGGCATCGTGGCTGGCCACCGGCGTCAGCGCCGGGCCCTGGGCGGCGGCATCGCCGGCGGCGAAGATGCGCGGATTGGTGCTGCGCAGATGCGCGTCCAGCACCAGCCGGCCCTTCTCCACCGTCACGCCGGCCGCTTCCAGCCCCAGCCCCTCCAGCGCCGGGCGGCGGCCCAGGCCGTGCACCACCATCTCGGCCTGGAAAGTGCGGCCATCCTGGCAGATCACCTCCAGCCCGTCGGCGACGCGGCGCAGGGCGGACACCTCAGCTTCCAGCTCCACGGCAATGCCCATGTCGCGGCTGCGCCGCACCAGCCGCTCCACCAGGCTCTGCTCAAAGGGCGCCAGTGGTGTGCGGTCGGCCTGCAGGATGCGCACCTGACTGCCGCCGCGCGCCGCCAGATGGGCGATCTCGAAGGAGATGTAGCCGCCGCCCAGCAGCAGCAGGCGCGGCGGCAGCGCCTCCAGCGCCAGGAAGTCGTCGCTGGTGGCCATCAGTTCGGCGCCCTCGATCGGCAGCCGGGCCGGGTGGGCGCCAGTCGCGATCACCACGTGCCGCGCCACCAGGCGGCGCCCGCCAAGCTCCAGCGCATCCGGCGCGGTGAAGCGGGCCTGGCCCTGCAGGGCGACGATGCCGGCCTGTTCGAGGTCCTCCTCCCGCCGCTGCGGCACCGGATCGGTGAAGCTGCGCTTGAAGCGCTGCGCCGCCGCCCAGTCCATCGCCACCGCTTCCCCGCCCACGACACCGTGCGGCGCCAGGCGGCGGGCGCGCTCCATGGCATCGGTCAGGGTCCAGAAGGTCTTTTTCGGCTCGCAGCCGCGCAGGGCGCAGGTGCCGCCGAATTCGCGGCTCTCGATCAGCGCCACGCGCCAGCCCGCCGCGCGGCAGCGCCGCGCCACGCCCGTGCCGGCGGTGCCGGAGCCGAGAACAATCAGGTCAAAGCCATCATCCTGCGCCATTCCGCCTCTCCCAGCCCTGTTGCGGGAACACGGCGCCCCGCCCATTGTTGCCGCCGGCCCGCGCTCAGTCCGCCGCCGCCAGACCGGCTTCCGGCCGCCGCACCCGGATCGTTTCCCCGGGCCGCAGCCAATGGGTGCCGCCCGGATGCACGACCTTCACGGCCTGCCCGTTCCCCCCATCGGCCCGCAGGCACAGCAGCCCGTCCCGCCAGTCCAGGGTGAAGGCGCCGAAGCGGCAGCGCAGCGACAGATGCGCCCGCTCCAGCTCCGGCGGCGGCGCGGGGTCGAGGATGATGCCGTCCCAGTCCAGGCCGAAGCCCAGGTAATGCCGCTGCAGCACATCCAGTGCCCCGCCCATGGCGCCCAGATGCGCGCCATCGCCGGAGGCGGTGGGGCCGGACGGGTCGTGCTCCGCGCGCAGGGTGCGGGTGAAGGCGCGCCAGGACAGGGCGGGGTCCAGCTTCGCCATCGCCCCGGCGCAGGCCAGTTCCGACAGGCTGGAATCATGGGACATGCGGTCCAGGTCGTGCCGTGCCGTGCGCAGCCATTGCGCCCGGTCCATCCGGTAGCCGAGGCGCTCCATCACTCCTTCCAGCGCGCCATGGGACAGCAGGTAGGGCAGCATCAGCGTATCCGCCTGCTTGGCCAGCTGGTAGCGGTTGATGTCGTCGCCGATCTTCTCCAGCCCGAGATCCGGGCGCTCGCCCGGATGCGCCTCGGCGAAGGCGTCGGCATCGAAGGGCTCCAGCCGGTCGAAGCCGTCAAAGGGCAGCAGCACGCCATTGGCATCGAACACCAGCCGCAGGCGCCGGCTGACATGGTCCCAGTGCCGCAGCTCGGCCTCCTCAAGCCCCAGCCCGCGGCGCAGCGCCGTGGCGCGTCCAGGCGGCATGCGTTCCAGCAATTCCAGGGCGGCGGCCAGGGTCCAGGCGGCCATGACATTGGTGTAGGCATTGTCGCGCAGCCCCGGCGAGGCGGCGCCGGGATATTGCACATGGAACTCGTCCGGACCCACCACGCCCTCGATGCTGAAGCGGCCGCTGGCTTCATCCAGGCGCGCGAGGCTGGCGAAGCACCGCGCCACCTCCAGGATGATCTCCGCCCCCTCGCCGAACAGGAAGCCGTCATCGCCCGTGGTCATGGCGTAGTGCATCGCGTTGAAGGCGATGGCGGCGCCGATATGGCGCTGCAGCCGCGTGTGATCGGGCAGGAAATGGCGCGACAGCGGGTTCCATTGAAAGCGCGGCGTGTGCTCGCCGCCATCGCTGGCGCTGCGCCAGGGGAACAGGGCGCCGCGCAGGCCGGCGGCGGCGGCATTGTCGCGCGCATCCGGCAGCCGCGCATGGCGATACGCCATCAATTGCCGCGCCAGCTCCGGCGCGCGGCTGGACAGGAAGGGCAGCACCAGCGTTTCGTCCCAGAAGATCTGCCCGCGATACGCTTCCTGCCAGCCGCGCGACGGAAAGCCCACATCCAGGCCGCCGCTGTGCGCGGAGGTGGTTTGCAGGATGCGGAAGGCCGCCAGCCGCAGCGCACAGCCCAGCTCGGCGGGTTCCGCCATGACGCCGATGCGCGACCACAACGGCGCCCAGGCCGCCTCGTGCCTGGCGCGGAGAAGCGCGAAAGGCGGCGCCCCCCGCAACTCCGCCATCGCCGCCGCCACGGCCCCCTTCCCCGAATGCACCGAAAGGGTTTTCTCCACCACCAGCGGCCGGTCCGGCCCGGTGGCGGCCCGCAGCGTTTCGCTGACGCGGCAGGCGCCATGGGCGACGCGGCGCGGGGGCTCCGCGCCGTCCAGCACGGTGCGCGCCGCCACCGCGACATCGACCCGCGACTGGCGGGTGCGCGCCGCCACCAGCAGGATGCCGTCCCGCGCTTCCGGCCGCACCGCCTCCAGGTGGCGGCTGGCGAAGGGACGCAGGCACCCGACCTTGCCGTTGATCACGTCGCCTTCCACCGCCGAGCGGATCTCCATCTCGCCCGACCAGTTCTGCGGCGCGATCTCCAGCCGCAGCGCGGCCAGATGCGGATCGGCCATGCTGACCAGCCGTTCCTCCGCCAGGGCGGTGCGGCGGCCCTGGCGGTCCTCAAACAAAAGCTCGCGCCGCGTCACGCCGGTGCCGCCATCCAGCGCATGGCGGTAGCGCAGGATGCGCACCTCCCCCGGCGTGAACCAGTTCCGCTCGCCCAGGGGGCGGAAGGTGAGCAGCAGGCCGTTGGGCAGGTTGACCAGGGATTCGTTCTCGATCCGCTCGCCCTCGATGATGTCGGGCAGGCGGTCATACAGGCCGGCCAGATAGGTGCCGGGATAATGGATATCATCGGCTTCCGCCCAGCAGGCGGCGCCGCGCAGGCTCAGCCAGCCATTGGCCAGGGCGAGCAGCACCTCGCGCCGGCCCTCATCCGCGGGGTCGAAGCCCGTATAGGCGGTGCCGTCCGGCGGCTCGAACGGCATCTCAGGACGCCGCCATGGCGCGGATGCCCGCCTGCACCCGCGGCAGCAATTCGCCGATGCGGTCCCGGTCCGGATAAGCTTCCTGCGAGCCATAGGCGGTGACGGCGAGATGCGAGGCCGTCACGGCGAAGGCCGCCGCCGCGACCGCGTCCTTTCCTTCCAGCAGGGCCACGGCCAGGGCGCCGCTGAAGGCGTCGCCGGCGCCGGTGCTGTCCACCACCTCCACCGGCACGGCCGGCACATGGGTCAGCCGCCCGCCCTCCAGCAGCACGCAGCCGCCATCGGACAGCTTGACGCAAACCAGGGGAACGCCATGCCCGGCCAGGTGCCGCGCCGCGCGGGCGGCATCTTCCGGCCCTTCCACCTTGAGGCCTGCCAGGCTGCCGGCTTCGGAGGCATTGGGCGCCATGGCGGCGATGCCCCGCAACAATTCGGGGCGCATCCGCTCGGATGGCGACGGGTCCAGCACCACGCGCAGGCCCTTCCGGCATGCCGTGGCCAGGATCGCCGCCACGACGTCCGGCGGCACCTCCCAATCCGCCACCAGCACCGAGCCGTCCGGCGCGGCGGCCACCGCCCTTTCGCCCGCCTCGCGGGCGGGCGCATCCCAGGCATCATTGGCATTGCCCGCCAGGGCGATGGTCTTGCCGCCATCCGGCAGCACACAGATCATGGAAACGGCGGTGGATTGGCCCGGCGCCACCGAAACCGCGCCAAGCCCGACCCCGGCGCGGCGCAGCGGGGCCAGGGCCTGTTCCCGCAGGTCGTCATCCCCGACCCGCCCGATCAGCTCCGCCGGATGGCCCAGCCGGCGCGCCAGCAGCGCCACATTGGCCGCCTTGCCGCCGCCGAGGCGGACGAAATCGCATCCCATGACGGTGCGCCCCGCCTCCGGGGGCGCATCGGTGCGCAACTGGAAATCAGCGTTGATGCTGCCCAGGGAAAGCAGGATGGGTCGCGTCATGCAGGCTCCGGCCGGATGAATTACTGGCAATGTCTCCGCTTCAACGCGGCAGGAGCCGCTTCGGATGAGCGGCGTTACACAGAGTTTCGCGCCCCGCGCCGCGCCCTGCGCATGGTGGCCATGCGGGCCGGGCCCTCGCGCAGCGGGCCGGGCAGCCCATGTTGCATCGCGACATCCGAAAGGAGAACGCCTCCATGAGCCGACCCGCCGACACCGCCGACCTGTTCCAGCCCGTTTCCCTGGGCGCCCTCACCCTGGCGAACCGCGTCGTGATGGCGCCCCTGACCCGCAGCCGTGCCGGAAAGGGCGACGTGCCGGGCCCGCTGAACGCGGAATATTACGCGCAGCGCGCCTCGGCCGGGCTGCTGATCAGCGAGGGCACGCAGATCTCGCGCCAGGGCAAGGGCTATGCCTTCACCCCCGGCATCCATTCCCCCGAGCAGGAAGCCGGTTGGCGGCTGGTGACCGACGCCGTGCATGGCAAGGGCGGCCGGATCGCGGCGCAGCTCTGGCATGTCGGCCGCATCTCGCATCCCGACCTGCAGGAAGGCGGCGCGCTGCCCGTGGCGCCTTCCGCCATCGCAGCCGAGGGGCAGGCCTTCACCGAAGCCGGCTTCAAGCCGCTGGTCACGCCCCGCGCCCTGGAAACCGACGAGATCGCGGGCGTCGTGGCGCAATACCGCCATGCGGCCGAGGTGGCGAAGCGCGCCGGCTTCGACGCGGTGGAGATCCATGGCGCCAATGGCTACCTGATCGACCAGTTCCTGCGCGACAAGACCAACCGGCGCACCGACCGCTATGGCGGCAGCGTGGAGAACCGCATCCGCTTCCTGATGGAGGTGGTGGAGGCCGTGACCTCCGTGTTCGACAGCACGCGCGTCGGGCTCCGCATCTCTCCGGTCAGCCCCGCCAACGACATCGCCGACAGCAACCCGATGGCGGTGTTCGGCCCGGCGGTGGAGGCGCTGAACCGCTTCAACCTCGGCTTCCTGCATGTGGTGGAGGGCGCCACCGGCGGCCCGCGCGACGTGGCGCCGGATTTTGACTTCCTGGCGCTGCGGCGGGCCTTCAAGGGCCTTTACATGGCCAATAACGGCTATGACCTCGACCTGGCGGTGCGGGCGCGGCGCGAGGACCGCGCCGACCTGATCGCCTTTGGCCGCGCCTTCATCAGCAATCCCGACCTGGTGGAGCGGCTGCGCGCCGGCAAGCCGCTGGCCGAGCCGGACCACGCCACCTTCTATGGTGGTGACGCGCGTGGCTACACGGACTACCCGGCGGCGGCCTGACCGCCAATGGACGGTCGGCCGCCCCAGGGCTTTACCCCGCGCGGCGGCCGACTTCCTGTTGCAGGCGCTCCAGCTGCGACAGCATGTTGCGGACCGGGCCGCTGATATTGGCCGGCCCGGTCGCCTGGTCGATGGCGTTCAGCTCCTGCCGCAACTGGCGTTCCGCGTCGCTGTAGGTGGCTTCGCCGCGGAAGCCGCCGGGCGCCCGCCGCACGGTCTGGTAGGCATTCTGAGCCGCCGTCTTGAGGTCCATCCAGGCCGGCGTCATCGCGTTCTGCTGGTTGGCCGGAGGCTGCTCGCCGCTGCGGCCCAGCGCCGCCTCCAGTCGCCCCCGCGCCTCGCCCAGCACGCGGGCATATTCCTGCAGGCTGTCCAGGGCCTGTTGCGGCGCCTCGTCCCGGAACTGGTCGGGGCGCGTCTTGCTGGTTTCGCCCTGGGTCTGGTTCGGGGCGACCTCCTGCCCCAGCGTGCCCTGGGACCAGGCCGGCGCGGCGAGGGGAAGGGACAGCAGCAGCACCAGGGCGGAATTGCGCATCAGCATGAAATCGGTTCCTCTTTTTCTTCAGGCTTCGGTGTGGCGGCCACCGGCCGGGCTGTTCATGAGCCGCAGCGCGTCCGCGTGCCGGAGCTGGCAGGTGGCCTTGTCCTCCTCCACCCTGGAAATCTCCGACAGCGGCAGGACGCCGCGCCGGCCATCCACCCCCAGCAGGCTGACATGGCCGGTCTCGAACCGCTCGACCCGGCCGATCAGCTCGCCCTCCTGGCTCAGCAGGGGCATCCCCTCGCGCAGCAGCGTGGTGTCCACCATGGGCATTCCTCCTTCGCTGGCCCGGCGGTGCCGGGCATTCCGTAGAGCTTCAACGCGCGGCGGGGGCATCGGTCGCTGAAGCTTCCGCTTCCCGGCGCGCCTTGCGGCGGTGCCGGCGCACATTGTCGAGCAGCCGCAACAACAGCCGCAGCCTTTCGGCGGGCGTTCCGCTCGGCTCGCGCAGGATCAGCCGCTCCCCGTCCAGCTGTGCCGCCACGCCCTGCGGCCCCGCTTCCAGGCGGCGCACGCCCAGGCGGCGGCAGCGCAGCCGCAGCCCGGCCAGGGCCAGCCAGTGCCGCACCGGCTCGGGCGGCGGGCCGAACCGGTCCTCGATCTCGGCCGCCAGATCCTCCAGCGCCGCGTGGTCGTCATCGCGCAGGATCTCGGCCAGTCGCACATGCGCCTCGACACGCAGGGCGTCATCGCCGATGTAGTCCCGCGGGATGCCGGTGCTGATGCCGACCGCAAGCTCCGGCGGTGCCGCCTCCTCCACCGCCTCGCCCCGCGCCTGCCGCAGCGCCCGGTCCAGCAGGTGCTGGTACAGCCCGATGCCGATCAGCTTCAGGTGGCCCGCCTGTTCCTCCCCCAGCAGGTCGCCGGCCCCGCGCAGATCCATGTCGCGCGCGCTGATGGCGAAGCCGGCACCGACGCGGTCGAACGCTTCCAGCGTTTTCAGCCGGCGCGCGGCGGCGGCGCCGGGCGGTGCCTCCGGGTCCCGCAGCAGCAGGATGGTGCCGCGTGGCCGCCCGCGCCCGACGCGGCCCCGCAGCTGGTGCAGCTGCGCCAGGCCGAAATGGTCCGGGTGCCAGACCAGCATGGTGTTGGCGCGCGGCACGTCGAGCCCGGTTTCGACGATGTTGGTGGACAGCAGCGCATCCGCCCCGCCATCGGCGAAACGGACCATGGCGGCGTCGATCTCCTCCGCCGGCATGTCGCCATGCGCTTCCAGGAGCTTCAGCCGCGGCAGCAGCCGGCGGATGCGCTGGCGCAGCGGCGCGATATCGGCGATGCGCGGGCAAACGATGAAGCTTTGCCCGCCGCGCCGCTGCTCGCGCTGCAGCGCTTCCCGGATCACGGCGTCATCGGCCGGCACCTGCAAGGTGCGGACCGGCTGGCGGCGGGCCGGGGGCGTCGCGATCACCGACAAGGATTGCAACCCGATCAGCGCGCCCTGCAGCGTGCGCGGGATCGGCGTCGCGGTCATGGCCAGGCTGTGCGCGGCCTCCCCCTTCCCGCCCCGTTCGCCGAGGCGGCGCAGCATGGCCTTCTGCCGGGCGCCGAAGCGCTGTTCCTCATCCACGATCACCAGGCCGAGCTTCGCGAACCGCACATCCCTGGCGGCCAGGGCCTGGGTGCCGATGGCGATGTCGATCGCGCCGCTGGCGAGGCCCGCGCGGGTTTCGCGCGCCTCGGCCGGGGCGCTGAGCCGGCTCAGCGCCTCCACCCGGGCGCCGAGCCCCGCGAAGCGGCGGCGAAAGGACTCCAGGTGCTGCCGCACCAGCACGGTGGTCGGCGCCAGCACCGCCACCTGGTAGCCGCACAGCACGGCGGCGGCGGCGGCGCGCATCGCCACCTCCGTCTTGCCGAAGCCCACATCGCCACAGACCAGCCGGTCCATCGGCCGGCCGGAGGCCAAGTCGCGCAGGGTGTCGGCGATGGCGGAAAGCTGGTCGGGCGTGAGGGCATGGGGGAAGCCACGCGCGAAACGCTCCATCGCGGCGCGCGGCGGGCGCAGGGTGGGCGCGGCGCGGCCATCGCGCTGTTGCGCCCGCCGCAGCAGCGCCTGCGCGGTTTCGGCGATCTGCGCCTCCACCTCGGCGCGGCGGGCCAGCCAAGCCTCCCCGCCGAGCCGGTCCAGCGAAACGCTTTCCGCTTCCGCGCCGTAGCGCCACAGCCGGTCCATCTCGTCCGCCGGCACGAGCTCGGTCGCGCCGCCGGCATAATCCAGGCGCAGGCAATCCCGGGTGACGCCATCCACCTCCAGCGTTTCCACCCCGCGCAGGGCGCCGAGGCCGTGCTCCAGATGCACCACCGCATCGCCGGGCTGCATCGCGCCGGCCTCCAGGGCAAGCGACGGCAGCGGGGCTTCCTGTGGCCGCGCCAGGGATGGCCGCACATCGGCGGGCGCGACCACCAGCGCCTCCGCCGTGCGGAACCCGGCCGGCAGGGTGCCGTCCAGCAGGCCGAAGCTGCCTGGCGCGGCATCGCGCAGGGCCAGCCAGCCGGAAAGCCGCGCCGGCTCCCCCAGCCTTTCGGCGGCCAGCCGCGCCAGGGCGCGGGCGGCACGCGGTGGGCCGCTCAGAGCGATGCGCAGCCCGGCCTCCCGCGCTTCCTCCAGCAGGTCGAGGAAAGCTTCCTCCGGCTCTGGGGCCGAGGCCAGGGCGGGCAACTCGCCGGGCGGGTCCTCCGGTGCCTTCTCCAGCACCAGCACGGCGCGGCCGGCACAGGCCTCACGCCATGCGGCATCATCCAGGAACAGGGCCGAGGGTTCGCTGGGCGGCGGCGCGACGGCATCCTCCGCATCCCCCACGCCGAGGGCGAGCCGCGCCCGGAATGCTTCGGCGGCCTCCCTGGCATGGCCGCGGCGCTGCGCCTCCACCTCGGCCTCCTGCACCAGCACGGCTTCCGGCATCAGGGCGAACACCGAGGTCAGTTCGCCCTGGAAGCCGGCGAGCCCGTGCTCGGCCCCGATCGGCAAGGGCAGCCCGACATCGGCCGGCGCCACGATCTCGGAAGCGGGACCGATCGTCACCGCCTCGATTTCCTGCGTGCCGCGCTGGGTGAGCGGGTCGTAGTGGCGCAGGGCGGTGATGCGGCCGTCTTCATGCTCGATACGGCAGGGCAAAGCATCGGGCGCGGCGGGGAACAGGTCCAGCACCGCGCCGCGCAAAGCCGCCTCCCCCGGCTCATCCACCCGCGCGTCAATGTGGAAGCCGAGGCGCAGCAGCTCCGCTTCCAGCACGGCGGGATCGAGCGGATCGCCGCGCCGCAGCGTCAGGCTGTTCAGCGCCGAAGGCGGCGGCAGGCGTTGCAGGGCCGCGGGCAGGCTGGCGATCAGCAGGCGCGGCCCGCCGGGCGGCGTGGACAGCGCCGCCAGAACCGCCATCCGCGCGCCCATCACCGCGCGCGAGGGCGAGGCCCGGTCATAGGGAAGGCAGTCCCAGGCGGGAAGCAGCAGCACCTCCACCTCCGGCGCGAGGGCCAGGGCGGCGCGGTGCAGGCGCGCGGCCCGCGCTTCGGAACGGGCGAGATGGATGACGCCGGCGCCGCCCTGTTCGGTGGCCCGCTCCACCAGGCGGGCGGCCAGAAGCGCATCCGGCTCGGCTTCCATGGCGGGATGGCGGGAGCACATGCCCGCCGAAGGAAGCGGCCGCTCCGGTGCTCCGGAACGGCCGCTCGGTGTCGGTTGCGGATGCAAGGATGTCAGAGGCGGCTGGAGGCTTCCTCCATCCACTGCCGGTGCCGCAGCTCGTCCTGATGGGCGCGCTCGAAGATCTGGCGCGCTTCCGCCGTGGCCTCGGGATGCTTGGCCGCGCGCTCATAGGCGGTGACCGTGTCTTCCTCGTTGGTGCGCATGGCCTTGAGGATGGCGGCATCGCCCAGGATGCTGGCCATGGCTACCTTGCCGGTGGTCAGCAGCTGCTTGATGTCGCCGCCTTCCGTCACGGCCTGCCCAAGGCTGGTGGCGATGCGCTCCAGTTCCTGCACATGCCGGTCGTGGTCGCCCTTGAACAAGGCGATCTGCCGCTTCGCTTCCGCATTCTCCAGCCGCTCGATGGTGGATTCATAGGCGGCGATGGCATCGTGTTCCAGCAGCAGCAGGTTCTGCACCAGCTTCCCGAAGGTGCTCTCGGTTCCAACCATGGTGACCATAAGATGTCTTTCCTGTTGTTGGCTTTGTTCAGATGCCCGGGCTGGCGTTCCGCTCAGCCCGCCTTCGCCTCGGCCAGGGCGGCCGGGAGGATGTCGGCGCGCGTCACCTCGGTGAGCAGCTCATCCTGCCGCTTCTCTTCCGCCAGCGTCTGGGCCAGCAGCGTGGCGACATCCTTTTGCCCCAGGGCCTTGCTCAGCTCGACCATGGTGCCATAGGCGGCGATCTCGTAATGCTCCATGCGCTGCTGGCTGGCGACCATCACGAGATCCAGCACCGGGCCCTTGTCGTATTCCTCCATTTCATGCTGCGCTTCCTCGACCAGGCCGCGCATGGCCTCGCACACCTTGCGCCCCGGCCGGGCGCCCAGCTTCTCCAGCGCCTGCTGAACCCGCTCGCGCTGTTCCTCGCTCTGCTCGATATGCGCCTCGATCCCCTGCTTGAGCTTCGGGTCGGAGGCTTTGCGCAGCATCTTGCGCATGGCCTGGATGGCCTGCTTCTCGGCGCTGAAGGCGTCCTTCAGCTGGTCCACCATCATCTCTTCAAGCTGTGCCATCAGTATTTCCTGTTTCCGTTATTCTGGTCTGGCTCAGGGCTTCAGCGGCGCGCCGCCCGGGGAGCCCGGCGCGGTGCTGCCCAGGCCGGCGTGCTGCACGGGCTTCCGGTCTGCATCCGAATCCTTCTTGTCCTCGACACCGGACTTGGCGACATCGCTCAGGTCCCGGGTTGCCTTGACGGCCGCGTCGGCCACGCCGTGCAAGGTGTTCCGCGCCGCATCGGGCAGGCCGGAAGCCGCATCCTTGTTCTGCTTCAGCGCGTCCGCCGCCTCGCCCGCCCGCTCGGTGACGACCGACTTGGCTTCCTCATATTGCTGCTGCGCCACCTCGGCGACCTGCTGGCGCACCGCATCGCTGGTTTCGCCCATCAGGCGGTCCTCGGTGCGGGTGCGCGGCAGCATCGCCGCCAGGGCGGCGCCCATCAGCAATCCGACGCCGCCGATGATCAGCGGCTGCGCCGGCCCCGCGCGGTTCCAGCTGTCGCGCATCTGGCTGCTCAGATAGTTCGCCTGCCCATAGGCCGTGTCCAGCCCACGCGACGCGGCATCTCGCGCATCATGGCTGCGCATCCGCATGGCGTCGCCGGCAGCCGATGTGTGGTCCGACACCTGCTGCCCCAGGCTCGAAGCCTGGGCCGAAACCGCGGAAGCGGCACCCGTGACCGCGTCCCGCACCGCATTCGCGGCCGAACGCACCGCCGACCCGGCGCTGTCCGCGGCGCCGCGCACGGTTTCCGCCGCCTGCCCGGCGGCGCCGGAAATCCGGTCGGTGGTGGAAGGACCGGAATGCAGATCGGTATAGGGGCTCCGGGGCGCATTGTCGTAGGGCAGCAAAGGCGTCCGGCCCGGATAAACCTCGCGATGCACCGTGCCGTGCGAACGGTTCTGGTTGGACAGCATCATCCAGCCGATGCCCGCACCCACAAGAAGCAGCGGCAGAGGGTTGTCGCGCACCGACGCGCCCAGGTTGCGGGTGAATTCCGCCCCGCCCGAGGAGCGCGCGTAATCCACCAGCTGATCCATGATCTGGCCGGGAGAAAGGCTTTCGCGCAGTTGCTCGATGGTCTGCGAAACATCGGCGCGGGTGCGCTCCACATCGGCCTCGATCTCGGCGGTGGAGCGGTTGTCATGCTGGCGGTCACTCATCGCACGGCCTCCTTCGCCATCGTTGCATCGCGGGAAATCTGCTCCGCGGCGCGCGTCGGCATCAGGCTGTCCGCCTTGATGCGGTTGATCCCGCTCCGCAGCAGGATGTAGGCCACGATGGCGACGACGCCGCCGACGATCAGCCCGGCCAGCGGTGTGGACAGGCCGAAGCTGACCAGCAGCGCGACCGCCGCCTGCAACAGGATCACCACGCCCGCCATCAGCAGCGCCGCGGCGACGCCGATCGAGGCCGCGCCGGCACCGACGCGGGACACCTTCTCACCCACCTCGGTGCGCGCCAGCTCCACTTCCTTGCGCACAAGGCTGGAGGATTGCTGCACCAGGTCGGCCAGCAGGTCCGGAACGGATTTCTGGGTGTCGAGCGACATCAAACCCTCCCTGTGTCGGGACCAGGCATGCTGCCTGGCATCGCGGTGCCCGGCCGGTGCGCCGCGGCGCCGCCCAGCGTGGCGGCCGGCAATGTCGCCGGCTTGAACTCGCCCTGCGTCGGCTGGCCTGTCCATCCCGGCGCCCGTTCCGGCGCGGTGCGGGCCGTGGCGCCGTGCGACATGCCGGAATAACCCGACATGCTGGAGGAGCTTTTGGCGAAGCGCACAGCGGCGAAGCCAGCCAGCATGGCGACGCCGAAGAACGCCGCCGGCTGCCGTTGCGCGAAGCCGTTCATTTCCTGGATCAGATCGCCAACGCTGCGTTGCCGCAGGGATTGCGCCATGCTTTCGATGCTGTCCGCCGCGCTGCGCACATGCTGCGCGATCTCTGGCGAGCGTTCCTGCAGGTCATCGGCAATGCGCCGCGCGGCCTGGGCCAGCCCCTCGCCCTGCTGCGCTCCCGCTTCCTTGCCCTGCTCCGCCATGGATTCGGCTTTGCTGCGCGCGGCATCCGCAACGTCGCGGCCCGCGGTCTTGACCTCCTCCGCCACATCTTGCGCGACGCGGCTGCCTTCCGCCTGAAGGTCCCGCGCCGCTTGCTTCACATCGGTCGCAGTGGTGGAGCCTTCATTCATGCTGCGCGTGCCACCCAGGGGAGGGGTCTGGGCGGATGTTCCAGGCGTGGTCGAAGACGGGCCCGGCGGTCGGTTCGTTTCCGGATTGGAAGGTTCCATGTCCATCTCCTGATGGTCGTCGGGCGGCGGTCAGTGCCGCGGGATGACGGATATCGTGCGCACCCAGGCGAGGCGCGCATCCGTCGTGCCTGTCCGGAATGATTGAGGGATAGGCCTAGTTGCGCAGTTGACGGCGCGAGACTCGATTCTGTTCACTTCGGGCCATCCGCGACGGTGTCGGCCATGGTAGCGCCGCGCTGGCCGATCGGACGTTCCGGCCCCGTGGTGGTGTCGGCGGCGGTTTGCCGCTCCAGCTCCGCATCCAGCTCGGCGCCCACCAGCACAACGGTGGCGGAAAGCCAGAGCCAGGTCATGAAGCCGATCGCCGCGCCGAGCGAGCCATAGGTTTCGTCGTAGCTGCCGAAATTCGCCGCGTACCAGGAAAAGGCGATCGAGAAGATCACCCAGGAAACCGCGGCAAATGCCCCGCCCCAGCTCACCCAGCGCCATTTCGCGCGCTCCCGGCTCGGGCCGTAGCGATAGATGCAGGACAGCGCCAGCGTGACGATCACCAGAAGCAGCGGCCAGCGCCCGAGGCGCAGCGCCCATTCCAGCACGCCGCCGCCGCCGATGAAGTTCAGCACCACCGGAAGCACGACAACCGAAGCGAGCGCCAGCATCAGGAACAGGATGCCCGCCAGGGTGAAGCTCATGGTGACGACCGTGCGCCACAGGAAGCTGCGCTTTTCCTTTTCCTCGTAGACGATGTTCAAGGCATCGAACAAAGCCTTGGTGCCGGCATTGGCGCTCCACAACGCCGCCAGGATGCCCGCCACCGCGCCGAAGCCGAGCGCGCCGGTTTGTTGCGAGGCCAGGTTGCGCGTGCGCTCCTCGATGATCTGCATGCCGCCCGCCGGCAGGATGCCGGATGCCTGCTGCAATTCCTGCGTAATGGTGTTGGGATCGGCCACCAGGCCGTAAAGCGACACCAGGGCCGTCAGCGCCGGAAACAAGGCCAGCAGGCCATAGAAGGTGATGCCCGCGGCTTCGGTGAGAACACGATCCTCGGACACCTGGAGGGCGGTGCGCTTCGCCACCTCCCACCAGCCGCGGGCCGGCAGTTCCTGCGGTGCCTGGGCGTGGTTGCCATGGGGATCAGCGGCCTGGCCGCCCGCGCCGGAGCCTGCGGCGCCTGCATCGGTGCCGCGCCGGCGCGGCTTCACGCCGGCCGCGGCCAGCCCGACGCTGGCGGCGAGGCCGGCCAACTTACGGTTGGATGGGTCCATGCTGCTTCTCCCCGGCCGCAATCGAGGCGGCGCTGATTCTGTGGGCGGCGGATTCCTGGAACCCGCCGGACGGTCACGACGCGACGGGCCGGCGCGGTGTCGGCGTTCCTCGGCAGCAACTCATGCCCGCAACGAGCGGTTTCCCGCGATGTCGCGCCGGCCCCGGCACTGGCCGGCCCGGCCGCCCTGGCCGGCTTGCCCTTGCCATCGCTCCGGCCTCATCCTCGCCGGGGTGGGCCGCCGGCCCGCCGGCCCTTCAGCCGGAGACCTCGCCTTGCCGGACACCGAACCGCAGCATGCCGTGATCGACTTCCTGCGCCGGCCGGGCATCCTCGGCCCCGGAACGCCGGAACTGGTGGAAACCCATGCTTCCATCGTGTTCCTGTCGGGCGATCGCGCCTTCAAGCTGAAGCGGGCGGTCCGCTACAGCTATCTCGACTACGGCACGCCGGATAAGCGCCGCGCCGCCTGCGAGGCGGAACTGTTCATCAATCGCCGTTTTGCGCCGGATCTTTACCGGGAGGTACTGGCCATCCACCGCGCCCCCGATGGAACGCTGCGGCTGGATGGCGAGGGCGAGGCGGTGGACTGGCTTCTGGTGATGCGGCGCTTCGCGGCCGATGCGCAGCTCGACCACCTGGCGGCACGGCAGGGCCTGTCCTCTGCCCTGCTGGACATGCTGGCCGACCGGATCGTCGAGGCGCATGAGCAGGCGCCCACACGGCCCGCGCAGGGCGGCCATGCCGGCATCGCCCGGGCCCGCGCCATCACCGTGGACAATCTTCGCCCCGAAGCCGGGCATGGCTTCGCGGCGGAGATGGTGGAAGCCTGGATCGCACAATCCTGCGCCGCCCTGCGCGACCACGCGGCGCTGCTGGAGCAACGGCGCCACGCCGGGAAGGTGCGGGCCTGCCATGGCGATCTGCACCTGCGCAACATCTGCGTCCTCGACGGCGTCCCCACCCTGTTCGACGCGATCGAGTTCGATCCGGACCTCGCCAGCACCGACATCCTCTACGATCTCGCCTTTCTGCTGATGGATCTGGCGGATCGCGGCCTGCATTCGGAAGGCAACCAGATCTTCAACCGCTACCTCGACCGGACCAGGGATGATGGGGGGCTGGCCGCCCTTCCGCTTTTCCTGTCGCTGCGGGCGGCCATCCGTGCCCAGGTGACCGCCGCCACAGCGCGGCGCACCGGCCAGGATGCGTTGCTGCAGGATGCGCGCGCCTATCTTTCGCTGGCGCTCGACCTGCTGCGGCCGCGGGAGCCGCGCCTGGTCGCGATTGGCGGCCTCAGCGGCACCGGCAAGAGCCGGCTGGCCGCCCGGCTGGCACCCCGGCTGGCGCCGCCCCCGGGCGCCCGGCTGTTGCGGAGCGACATGCTGCGCAAGCGGATGGCGCGATGCCCGCCGGAGCAGCCCCTGCCCGCCACGGCCTACACCCCGGAGGCACGGGCCGCCATATATGCCGCGCTGGCGGACACCGCCCGCCTGTGCCTGGAAGCGGGCAGCACCGTGGTGGCGGATGCGGCGTTCCTTGGCGCGGAGGAACGCGCCGCCATGGAGGCGACAGCGCGCCAGGCCGGCCGCCGCTTCGAGGGCCTTTGGCTGGAAGCACCCCCGGACGTGCTGGTGGAGCGTGTGGCGGCGCGGCGCGGGGATGCCTCGGATGCCACGCCGGCCGTGGTGCGGGCCCAGCTGGCCGCTGCGATCCGGCCGCCGCCCGGCTGGCGGGTTTTCGATTCCGGTGGCGATGCGGACGCGTTGGCAGAGGCGGCGCTCGCATGGCTGGCGCGGGACGCCGGATAGCCGCGCGGCGTTTTTTCATCAGGCCGAAAGGGAGGGAGTCGAAGCCAATGGAAATTGGCTGGGGCGCCAGGATTCGAACCTGGGAATGGCGGTACCAAAAACCGCTGCCTTACCGCTTGGCTACGCCCCAGCAGGCTCTGCCGCTGAATAAGGCGAGCGCACCCCTTCCGTAAAGCCCCCTCCCCACCTCCACCATGCCTCGGGCAACAGGGCGGCCGCCGCCGCGGCGGCGGCGGGGTCGGGAAACAGGCCGAAGCAGGTGGCGCCGGAGCCGCTCATCCGTGCCAGCAGGCAGCCCGGCAGGCCCCGCAGGGCGGCCAGCACCGTTTCCACCTCGGGGCAGAGAACCAGGGCGGGCGGCTCCAGGTCGTTGCGGCAGGCGGCCAGATCCCGGGCCATGGAACCGGCCCCGCTCCAGCCGGCGGGCAGCATGGCCGGCGCCGAGAAGTCGCCGGCGGTGCGGGCCCGGAACACCGCCGGGGTGGAAAGCGGCCGGCGCGGATTGGCCAGCACCATCCCGGCCATGGGCAGAGCGGGCGCTGGCCTCAGCACCTCCCCGATGCCACCCATGCGGGCCGCGTGGCAGGACAGGCAGACCGGCACATCGGCCCCCAGCCGCGCCGCCATCGGCCTCAATCGTTCTTCCGGCCAGTGAAGACCCCAGGCCCGGTTCAGCAGCCGCAGCGCCGCCGCCGCATCGGCCGACCCGCCGCCGATGCCCGAAGCCACCGGCAGGTGCTTTTCCAGCCGCAGCGCGCCATGCGGCCGCATCCCCGCCGCCTCCGCGAGCAGGCGCGCGGCCCTCAGCACGAGATTGTCCGGCTCGGCCGACAGGGCCGCGGCCTCCGGCCCTTCCACCGCCAGGGTCAGCTCCGGCGCCGCGGCGAAGCGCAGCACGTCGCCCGTCCCCGCGAACACCGCGAGGCTGTCCAGCTCGTGATAGCCATCGTCGCGCCGGCCCGTGATGTGCAGGAACAGGTTGACCTTGGCGGGGGCCGCTTCCGCCAGTTCGCTCACCGCGCGGTTCCGGCCGGCGGCGACCCGGCCTGCCGTTCCCGCAGCTTGGCGGAAATGCGCGGCGCCTCATCCGGCTCGGGGTCGAGCGCCAGGGCGCGGCGCCACTGGAACTCGGCTTCCCGGCGCCGGCCCATGGCCCAGTAGGCATCGCCCAGATGGTCGTTGATGACGCTGTTGCGCGATTCCAGCTCCACCGCCTTTTCCAGCCAGCGCACCGCGTCCGGCAGGTCGTTCAGCTTGAACAGCGCCCATCCCAGGCTGTCGGCGATGTTGCCATCCTGCGGGCGCAGCTCGGCGGCGCGCTCCAGCATGCGGCGGGCTTCCACCAAATTGGTGCCGCGCTCCACCCAGCTATAGCCGAGATAGTTGAGCACATAAGGCTGCTCGGGCGAGAGCTGCAGGGCGCGGCGGAAATCGGCTTCCGCCGCATCCCAGCGGCCGCTGCGCTCCAGCGCGATGCCGCGGGCATAGAACAGCGGCCAGTATTGCGGCGCTGGCTCGCCCACCCGGGCCAGAGCATCCGAATAAGCTTCGGCCGCTTCGGCGAAGCGGCCGCGCCCGCGCATCAGGTCGCCCAGCCGGGCAGCGGGCTGGATGGCATCGGGCCGCTCCCGCGCCAGGCTGCGCAGGGCGGCGATCGCTTCATCCGGGCGGTCCAGCCGATCCAGCAGCGTGGCCCGGCGCAGCGCCACGATGGGCGCCAGCGCATCGTCATCCGGCACCTGGCGCAGCAGGGCCAGGGCGCTGTCCGGGTGCTTCTCCTCCGCCATGGAATCGGCGGCGATCAGCAGGGCGGGGGTGAAGTTGGGGCGCAGGCGCAGGGACAGGCGGGCCAGCAGCAGGGTCAGCTCCGGCGCCCCCTGGCCGCGCAGCGCCCCGGCCAGGGCCAGCTCGGCCTCGGCCATGCCTTCCACGGCGGAGGTCACGGCGCGTTCCCGCAGCAGGCGCCGCCGCGTCGCGGGCGTGTTCAGCAGCGCCATGTCGTCACCACCCTGGGTGATGGTGTCCACCAGCTTGGCGGCCTCCTCCGGCTTGCCGGAGCGGTCCAGGATGCCGGCGATGACCTGCAACATGCGCAGATTGCCCTCGGGGCTCTCGGCCAGGGCCAGCCGCGCCAGCCGCTCGGCCTCGCGCGGGCGGCCGCCGATATCGGCGATCATGGCGGCGTGCAGGGCGGCGAGGCCGCGCAGCCGGCTGCCCTCGACCTGTGGCTTCAGCGTGGCCAGCGCCGCCTCGGTGCGGCCGGCGCCCGCCTGCGCCCAGGCCAGCAGGAGCGGCTGCAGCACCTGCGCGGCCCCGGTGCGCGGCATGTCCCGCAGCCTTGCCTCGGCCCGGTCCCAGCGTCCGGCCATCGCGTCGGAGCCCGCCAGCAGCATGTTGGCCAGTTCGCTTTGCGGCAGGCGGCGGGCCAGCCGCACGGCATCGGGCCGGCCATCCATCACCGTGGCCAGAAAGGCCCGGGTGAGGATTTCCGGCTCATCCGGCGCGAGCCTCAGGGCCTGCAGCATCTGGTCGGCGGCGGCGGCGGTGTCGGTTTCAGCGGCGGCGAGGCGGCCCGCCAGATAGGCGCCGGCCGCGGTGGGACGGGGAGCCGGGCCGCTTACGGTGCCGGCGCCGGGTGCCCCTCCCGCCGCGCAACCGGCCAGCATGGCGGCGGCCAAGAGGGCGAAACGGCGCGGTTGAACGAAGGTGACCATGAGGGAGAGCCTAAGCCCTTTTCGCGTTTGCGGGAAACGCTTCCGCGCGCCCATGGGCGGCGGCCCGGGGATTCGCGCGGCCATTTCCAGGGCCGCGCGGCGGGGTCACGCCCTTGCCGCTCCCTCCGGCCGGCGGGCTGACACGCGCTTCACGCCGGGGCGGCAGGGCGCCGCCGCCTTTCAGGAGTTCCAGCCCCGGGGGCCCTGGCCTCAGGCCAGGCGCCAGTTGGTGGCCGGCGCCTTGCGCACCCGGCTGGCGACTGCCTCGAAGCTGTCCAGCGCGCCTTCCCAGAACTGGTCGATCAGGTCCCGGTTGATGGCCACCCAGGAGGAGACCAGGTCGAATTCGCGCTGGTTGAGCCCGCCGCTGACCTGCATCAGCATCGGCTCCAGCAACAGCACGGTGAGGCGGTCCTGCTCCATCCGGGGCCCGGGCGTGACGCCGATCACCGGCGGCTCCGCGCCCGTGCCGCGGCGCAGCCACACCACCACGGGCAGGCCGGTCAAGGACTGGCGAAGGCTGACATTGTCGCCCAGCCGGCGCGGCTGCGACGCGGCGCCATCGGCGGCCGGCGGCGTGGCCCGCCCGGCCGGGGCGGCGGGCGGCGGAGGTGGCGGCGCGGCTGCCGGAGCGGCGGCAGGGGTGGGCGCAGGAGACAGCGAGGGGGACGGTGCGGGAGGGGCCGCCGGGGCAGCAGGCGCCTCGGCGGCTGGCGCGGCCTCGGCAGTGGCTGAAGGCGCCGCCTCGCCGACTGTCACGCCTTCCTCGTCCGCCGCCAGGGAAATGGAGAAGTCCAGCGCGAAGACCATGCGCAGCGCATCCTCGAAGGCGGCGCGGAAGGCGGGCATGTCCTGCCCGGGCGCACCGAAGCGCTGCCACAGGCCGTCCCAGCTGGTGGTCGTGGTGGTGCCGGCGGCCTGGGACTGGCGCAGGCTGCGGATCCAGCCATGCGCGTCCAGGGCCAGCGGCTCGGCCGCCAGGGTGGCGACGACGCGGCGGTCCAGCGGGATGGCCTGGCGCAGCAGGCTGGCCAGGAAGCGCGCATTGAGGCGGAGGCGGGGCCGCCAGGCGGCCTGCCGCCCACGGCCGCGCGCGTCCAGCACGCCGATCGGCGCCTGCCCGTCCTCGGCCACGGTGAGGCGTGCCTGCAGCAGCCGTTCCAGCTGGGTGCGCACCTCCTCCAGCACCGGCGCCGTGGCCGGCACGCCGAGGCGGGTGGCCAGGGCCTCCAGATCGGCGCCAAGCTCAACCGCGGCATCACCCCCGCGCACGGCGCTGTCGCAGAGATGCATCAGCAGCAGGCGCAGGCACCAGCCGGAAGGAACCGGCTGATCTTCCGCGGCTTCCAGTGCGATCTCCACGCCATCCGCCCCGCGCTGCCAGCTTCCCTGCGCAGGCAGCAGGGGCAGGCCCAGGCGGCAGAAGGCAGGGTGCAGCCAGATGGTATTGGGATCGGTATGCGCGGGATCACCGGGCATGAGATCGGCGGGCGAGACGGAGATGTTCATGCGAAACAGGACTCAGACTTCATCGAGGTGAAGAGCGGCCCGCCGAAGACTGGCAGACCCCGCCATGGCGTGGGCACGGTACTAGGCTGCCGTCAGACTGACGTCAGAATCTTATTTAGTTATGAATAAAGGATACATACAGGCGCCGGGGGCAGCATTCCTACCCGGCTTTGCCATATTTTTTCCGCTTTTGTGGCTTCTCACGCCATGCGCCAAAGCATTTGATGAGGCGGCGGGCCATTTCCGCCAGCCGCCTCATGCCACCGGGGGCAGCAAGGGCCCTTCACATCCCGCCGATATAGTTCGGCCCGCCCGCTCCCTCCGGCGTCTTCCAGTCGATGTTCTGCGACGGGTCCTTGATGTCGCAGGTCTTGCAGTGGACGCAGTTCTGCGCGTTGATCACCAGCCTGGGCTGGCCTTCCTCGACGCCCACCGCCTCATAAACCCCGGCGGGGCAGTAGCGGCTTTCGGGCGCGCGATAGATGTCCCAGTTGACGCCCTTCCAGGCGGACGGGTCCTTCAGCACCAGATGCGGCGGCTGGTCTTCCTCATGGTTGGTGTTGGACAGGAACACCGAGGACAGCCGGTCGAAGGTCAGCTTGCCGTCCGGCTTCGGGTAGGGGATGCGGCGGCTGTTGTTGGCGGATTTGGTGGCGCTGTGGTCGGCATGGTGCGACAGCGTCCAGGGCGCCTTGCCGCGGAACACATAGGTGTCGAGCGCGGCGTTCACCATGCCGCCATACAGCCCCCACTTGGCGAAGCCGGGGCGGATGTTGCGCACCGCCGTCAGCTCCTCCCACACCCAGCTCTGGCGCAGCGCCTCGGGATAGGCGGACAGCACCGGCGGCGGCGCGTCCTGCGCCATGGCGGCGGCGGCGGCCTCGGCGGCCAGCATGCCGGACTTCATGGCGGTGTGGGTGCCCTTGATCTTGGGCACGTTGAGGAAGCCGGCCCCGTCGCCGATCAACGCGCCGCCCGGAAAGGCCAGGCGCGGAATGGATTGCAGCCCGCCCTCGTTCAGGGCGCGGGCGCCATAGGCGATGCGCTTGCCCCCTTCCAGCATCTTCCGGACCTCGGGATGGGTCTTGAAGCGCTGCATCTCCTCGAAGGGGGACAACCAGGTGTTGGGGTAGTCGAGCCCCACCACGAAGCCCACCGACACCAGGTTCTCGCCCAGCATGTACAGCCAGGCGCCGCCATAGGTGTCGCTGCTCAGCGGCCAGCCCACCGAGTGCCAGATCTTGCCCGGCGTATGGTGCTCCTTGGGGATTTCCCACAGCTCCTTGATGCCGAGCGCGTAGGTCTGCGGCTGCACCCCCTCGCGCAGGCCGTAGAGCGCTTCCAGCTTCTTGGTGAGGGAGCCGCGGCAGCCTTCGCCGAACAGGGTGTAGCGGGCGCGCAGTTCCATGCCGGGCTGGTAGTTCGGTCCCTGCTCGCCTTCCCGGGTGATTCCCATCACCCCGGCGACGACACCCTTCACCACGCCATTGTCGATAATGGTCTCGGACGCGGCGAAGCCCGGATAGATCTCCACCCCCAGCGCTTCCGCCCGGGCGCCGAGCCAGCGGCACAGATTGCCGAGGCTCACCACGTAATTGCCGTGGTTGTGCATCTGCGGCGGCGTCGGCAGCTTGTAGGCCTTGGCTTCCGTGAGGAACATGAAGCTGTCCTCGGCGGCCGGTGTCGCCAGCTCCGGCGGATCGTCCCGCCAGTCGGGGATCAGTTCGTCCAGCGCGCGGGGCTCGATCACCGCGCCGGACAGGATGTGCGCGCCGACCTCGGAACCCTTCTCCACCACGCAAACGGAGGTTTCCGGCGAGAGCTGCTTCAGCCGGATCGCCGCCGCCAGGCCGGATGGGCCGGCACCGACCACCAGCACATCGAATTCCATGCTCTCGCGTTCACTCACGCTTTGTTCCTCTCCCATGGTTGTGCGAAGCAGCAGACCACTTTCCCTATCCGGCCTTAGCCTGATCGGTGCTTGCGCGGAACCCTTCACCGCCCTGATATCTGGGCCGAGATGATCGCCGCGCAGCCCCCCCTCCCGCAATCCGAGCCGTCATCGGCCATCCTTCTGGCGGCGCTGCGGCTGCAACTGGAATGGGGCGCCGACGAAGCCCTGCTGGACGCGCCGCTGGACCGGCTGGCCGCCACCCCGGAACGCCAGGCCCCGGAAGCGGCAGCCGCGCCGGGTGCCGCTCCCGCGCAGCCGGCTCCCGCCCGCGCGGCGGCGGCACGGCGCGCCCCGCCGCCCATGGCGCCGGCCCTGATCCCCGCGCTGCGCGACACCCATGCCCTGGCCGCCGCCGCCGGCAGCCTGGAAGCGCTGCGGGAAGCGGTGCGCGGCCTGGAAACCCCGCTGCGGGACACCGCCACCAACCTGGTTTTCGCCGATGGCAATCCCGCCTCGCCGCTGATGCTCATCGGCGAGGCCCCGGGGGCGGAGGAGGATCGCCTGGGGCGGCCCTTTGTGGGTGCATCGGGCCAGTTGCTCGACCGGATGCTGGCCAGCATCGGGCTGGACCGGACGCAGCAGAACCCGGCGCAGGCGGTCTACATCACCAACATCCTGCCCTGGCGCCCCCCCGGCAACCGCAACCCGACGGATGCCGAGGTCAACCTGTTCCTCCCCATGGTGATACGCCACATTGCCCTGGTCCGCCCCCGGCACGTCCTGATGCTGGGAGGCGTTTCGGCCAAGGCGTTGCTGCGGCGGCGGGAAGGCATCACCCGGCTGCGGGGCCGCTGGCACGAGTTGCCTGGCGACGACACCCTGGAAATCCCGGCCACGCCCGCGATGGCAAGCTGGCACCCGGCCTATCTTCTCCGCAATCCGGCGGCCAAGCGGGATGCCTGGGCCGACCTGCTGTTGCTGCGCCGCGCACTGGATGGCCATCCTCTATCAACTCATCCGGCATAACGGTTTCGTGATGCAACCGAAGGCTATAAGCGCCTGGAATCCCATGAAGCCGTCCAAAAATTCGGGATTCGTCTCTCCCTTTGAAGTTGCCCCATCCGGCATGGCTCGTTAACGCCTGAATTGCCATGAGAGCGATCTGCACCATGGCCCTTCGCACACCCGCCCTGGCCTTTGGCCTGGGATGGGCGGCGTCGCTGTGCGTCGGGGCTCAGGTCCCGGCCATGGCGCAACGGGCCGGAGAGACCGTCACCCTGGAGCGGGCCAGCCATTCCACGGCCCTTTCCGATTCGTCAGGCCTTGTGGAACAGGCCATGAGCATTCCGCGTCCCGCCCTCGGCGGCGTGCCCGGTCTGCCGCAACCGCTCGCGCCCTCCGACGCGGCGCGGCTGGCGCAGATCTTCGCGCTGCAACAGCGTGGCGACTTCGCCGCCGCCGAGGCCGAGACGCGGCGCCTGGAGGACCGGCGGCTGCTCGGCCATGTGCTGGCCGATCGGTGGCAGCGCCCGGGCGCACCGCCGCCGGACCTGGCCGCGCTGCATGATTGGCTGCTGCGCCATTCCGACCTGCCCGATGCCGGCGCGGTGCATGAGATGCTGCGCCACCGCCTGCCCAAGGACGCGCCGCAGCCGCCAGCGCCGATCGACGAATCCTTGCCGGCCGATATCGAGCTCGCGCCGGAAGACAATGCCACCACCCCGGCCAGTGCCAGCCGCGACGCGGTGAGCGGCGTCGAGGCGGCGCGGGCCAGGTTCCAGGCCGGGCAGGACGAGGAAGCCTATCGCCTCGCCGCCAGGCTCGCCCGGCGCAACCCGCATCTGGCGCAGCCGGCCTATCTGGCGGGCCTGGCGGCCTGGGGCAGTGGCCGGCCCGAGCTGGCCCTGGGGCAGTTCGAGGCCGCCGCGCGCGCCGAAGGCACCACGCCCGCCCTGCGCGCCGCCGCGGCCTTCTGGACGGCGCGTGCCGCCATCCGCACCCGCCGGCCGCAGCTTTATGTGCCCTGGATGCTGCAGGCGGCGCAGGAGCCGCGCACCTTCTACGGATTGATCGCCCGCCGCGTGCTGGGCCTCAGCCCAGGCTTCGCCTGGGAGCGCGACACCGCCGGCGCCGCCGATGGCGCCGTGCTGGCCGAAACAGCCGCGGGCTGGCGTGCGCTGGCCCTTCTGCAGATCGGCCAGGGTGAGCGGGCCGAGCGCGAGTTGCGCCGGCTTTGGCCGATCGCCAAGGGCAATCCTTCCCTGCTCCGCGCGGTGCTGACGGTGGCCAGCCAGGCCGGGCTGACCGACCTCGCGGCCCAGGTTGCCGGACTGGTGCAGACCAATGACGGCCGCCCGCGTGATTACGACCGCTTCCCGCTGCCGCCGCTGAAACCCGCGGGCGGCTTCCAGGTGGACCCGGCGCTGCTTTATGGCCTGGCGCTGCAGGAATCCCGGTTCGACCCCAAGGCGGTGTCGCCGGCCGGGGCGCGCGGGCTGATGCAGATCATGCCCGCCACCGCCGCCTATATCTCCGGCGATAACAGCCTGAACGGCTCGGGCGTGCGGCGACTGCATGATCCCGCCCTGTCGCTGGATCTGGCCCAGCGCTACCTGCACCACCTGACCGCGCGGGAGGTGGTGGACGGCAACCTGATCCGGCTGCTGGCCGCCTACAACAACGGGCCCGGCAATGTCGGCCGCTGGGCACCCAATGTGCGGCATCAGGACGATCCCTTTCTGTTCATCGAATCGATCCCGGTGGCCGAGACGCGCCACTTCGTGCAGCGCGTGCTGAGCTATTCCTGGATCTATGCCAGCCGCCTCGGCCTGCCTTCGCCGAGTCTGGACGACATGGCGCAGGGCGAGTTCCCGCGCTTCCGGGGCGCCGCCGCCATCACGACTCTGCGCCCCGAGGCGCCGCGTGGCGCCACCCGAACCGCCGCCCGCTGAACGGGAGGGCGCATTGCCGCCCTCTACTCCTGCGCGATTCAATGCAATCGAATGATCGTGGTTGCATTGAGATCATAGAAGTGTGAATTGCTCTCAGGCCGGCTTTATGGCCGGCAGGGGAGAATTGCCCCGCGCCAATTCCACTTCGGGAAAAGCTCAGGGGGGACAATGGCAACTTCGCATGGTCGCTTCGGTCCTCTCACCCTGGGTGTGGCGGCATTGCTGCTGGGCCTGTTCGGCGGCGGCGGCACGCTGGCGCTGCGCGTCATGGAGGACGCCAAGGTGCAGCGCCTCGCCGTGGCGCAAAGCCAGGAAGTCGTGGAGTTGCTGCTCGACCTGCGCGGCATGCTGTTCCAGGCCGTGGTGTCGCGGAACCTGATGCTGTACGGCGACCCCGGCCCTTCCCGCGAGCGCTACTACCAGACAAGCGCCCAGTTGCAGGCCGGGCTCGTCCGCCTGCGGGAGGAAGTCCGGGAAGTGCCGGAGCAGGCCGCCACGGTCGAGACGCTTGCCCGCCGTTCCTCCGCCATGATGACACGGCTGGAACAAACCATGCGCTATGCCGGCCGCGGCGATGTGGGCCTCGACCTTCCCATGCTGGTACGCGAAAGCGCCGCCGAGCGGCAGGGGCTGCTTCAGCTGATCGAGCGCATGACCACCTGGGAGCGCAACCACCTCGCCCAGGTCAACCAGGCCTATTCCGGCCGGGCCGAGCAGGCGCGCCTGATCATGGCGGGGCTGTTCGGCGTCACCCTGCTGCTGGGTATCGGCTTGCTCTGGCTGCTGCACCGCTACCAGCAGAGCAACGCCGCCCGCTATGCCTTCCTGGAAGCGTCAAAACGCGCCGCCGAAGCGGACAACGCCACCCTGTCTGCCAGCCGCAGCCGGCTGCAATCCATCCTGGACCATGCGCGGGACCCGATCCTGCTGGTGGATGGCGCGAACCGCATCCGCCTGGCCAACAACGCCGCCGCCGAGCAGTTCCGCCAGCCGCTCGGGCAATTGCTGGGCTGCCCGGTGCAAACGCTGATCCCCGTCTTCGGCCGGAGCCAGGGCGAGGTCCAGGCCTGCCGCGTGGATGGCTCCAGCTTCCCGGCCGAGTTGTCGGTCGGCCGGTACGAGCAGGATGGCGAGGCGGGCTGCGTGTGCGTGCTGCGGGACATTTCCGAGCGGCGCCGCCTGAACGAGATGAAAAACGAGTTCATCTCCACCGTCAGCCATGAGCTGCGCACGCCGCTGACCTCGATCCGCGCCGCGCTCGGGCTGGTCACCGGCGGCGCGACCGGCCCCCTGCCGGAGCAGGCGCGCGAAATGCTCGACATCGCGCAAAAGAATTCCGAGCGGCTGGCGTTGCTGGTCAACGACATCCTCGACATCGAGAAGATCGAGGCCGGCCGGCTGGAATTCCGCCGCGAGCGTGTTTCCGCCCGCCAGCTGCTGGAGCAGGCGGTCACCGCCAACCGCGCCTATGGCGAGGAATTCGGCGTGCGCTTCGAGATCCGGCAGGCCACCGACACGGCCGTGTATGCCGATGTCCAGCGCATCCAGCAGGTTCTGGCCAACCTCCTGTCCAACGCCGCCAAGTTCTCGCCGGCCGGCGGCGTGGTGGAGGTTTCGCTGGAGGTGGATTCCGGCAACGCCACCTTCCGGGTGCGCGACCATGGCCCGGGCATCCCGGCCGAGTTCCGCCCCCGCATCTTCCAGCGCTTCGCCCAGGCGGATTCCTCCGATGTGCGCCAGAAGGGCGGCACCGGCCTCGGCCTGTCGATCAGCCGCGCCATCGTGGAGCACCATGGCGGCCAGGTCGGCTTCGGGGAGGCCGAAGGCGGCGGCACCGTCTTCTTCTTCACCCTGCCCCGGCTGGTGGAGCCCGCGCGTGTGCCGTCCGGGGAGCCGGGCCGCCGCCGCCGCGTGCTGATCATCGAGGACGATGCCGATGTGGCGCGGCTGCTGTGCATGCTGCTCGACCGGGATGGCTGGGATGGCTGCATCGCCGGCAACGCGGCCGAGGCCTTCGCCGCGCTGGACCGCGAATCCTTTGATGCCCTGACGCTGGACCTGATGCTGCCCGACGAGGACGGCATCTCCCTGTTCCGCCGCCTGCGCCAGCGCCCCGATGGCCGCACCCTGCCAGTGGTGGTGATTTCCGCCACCGCCGATGACGGGCGCCGCAGCCTGAGCGGGGATGCCGTGGGTGTCGCGGACTGGCTGGACAAGCCGATCGACCAGGGCCGGCTGCGCGACGCGCTGCGGCAGGCGCTGTGCGCCAGCGGCGGCCCGGCCGACATCCTGCATGTGGAGGATGACGACGATATCCGGCGTGTGGTGGCCGCCGTGATGGGCGACGAGGCCCGGATGGTCCCGGCGCGCAACCTGGCCGAGGCGCGGGCGGCGCTGGCCGGGGATGCCCGCTTCGCCCTTGTGGTGATCGATCTCGGCCTGCCCGATGGCAGCGGGCTGGAACTGCTGCCGGACATCCGCGCCTTGCACCCGCCGCCACCCGTGTTGATCTTCTCGGCCAGCGACCCCGATGCGCAGACCGCGAGCAGCGTCGCGGCCGCCCTGGTGAAAAGCCGCACGGAGAACGAAACCCTGCACCACACCATCCGCCACCTGATCGAGGCGCGGCCGAGCCGGGCGGAGGCCGCGGAATGAGCATCACGCTGGAGCGCGTCCTTTACGTCGAGGACGATGCCGATATCCGCACCCTGGCCGGCTTCGCGCTGAAGGCGGTGGGCCGCTTCACCCTGGAAGCCTGCGCCTCCGGCCAGGAGGCGCTGAACAAGGCGCCGGGCTTCGCGCCGCAGCTTTTCCTGCTGGATGTGATGATGCCCGGCATGGATGGCCCGACCACGCTGGGACGGCTGCGCGCCCTGCCCGGGCTCGGCGCCGTGCCGGCGATCTTCATGACCGCCAAGGTGCAGCCGCAGGAGGTGGAGCGCTACAAGGCGCTGGGTGGCCTGGACGTGATCTCGAAGCCCTTCGATCCGATGACCCTTTCCGCCAGCGTGCGTGCCATCTGGGAGCGGCGCCATGATTGATTCGGCCTCCATGGAAGCCGAGGCCCGGGATGCGCTGCGGCGCATGCGGGCCGATGGCGTGCGCCGCCTGGCCGAGCGCGTCGCCGACCTGACCACCGCCTGGAAGGCCCTGACCCTCCGCCCCTGGGACGCCGCCACCCGCGCCGGCATCAGCGAGCTGGCCTCGGGCGCGCATCGCCTGGCCGGGGCCGGCGGCACCTTCGGCTTCCCCGCCCTGTCCGCCGCCGCGGCGCCGCTGGAGCTGGTGCTGACCGGCCTCGCCGACAGCGCCGTCCCGGATGGGGAAAGGGTGAACCAGGCGCACAAGCTGGTCGCCGCCCTGACCGCCGCGCTGGAAGCCGGCACCGGCGCGATCGACGAGCCGCCGCCGGCCCTCACCGCGCCCGGCGAGGCCGCCGACCCGGTGCTGGTCTGCGCCGACGAGGCCGTGCAGCCCGGCCTCGCCGCGCTGATCAGCAATCTGGGCTATGCCGTGCTGCGCGGCGAGGCGCTGCCTCCCCCGGAGCAGCGCATGGCCACGGCCGTGCTGGACGCGGCGCTGCCGGATGCGCTGCGGATCGCCCGTGGCCTCGCCACGCGCTGCCCCGTGATCCTGCTGTCGGAGGAAACCGGCTTCGAGGCCCGGCTGGCCGCCGCCCGCGCCGGGGTGAACGCCATCGTCCCCAAGCCGCTGGAAACCAACGAGCTGGCCGACTGGCTCGATCAGTTCGCCGGCCATCGCCGCGAAGCCAGCCTGAGCATCCTGGTGGTGGATGACGACGTGGTGCTGGCGGAAACCTATGCCATGGCGCTGCGGCAGGCGGGCATGGAGGCGACCTCCATCAGCGACCCCTCCCGCGTGCTGGACGCCATCGCCAGCGTCACGCCCGACCTGGTGCTGATGGATCTGCAGATGCCCGACATCGATGGCATCGAGCTGGCGCGGGTGATCCGCCAGACCCGGCGCCACATGTCGCTGCCGTTGCTGTTTCTTTCGGCCGAGCAGGATGCGGCGCGGCAGATCCAGGCGCGGCGGCTGGGGGGCGACGATTTCATCGTCAAGCCGGTGGATCTGGGGCGGCTCGCCACCGTGGTCCGGCTGCGGGCCGAGCGGGCGCGGGCGCTGCGCGCCATCATGGAAAGCGACAGCCTCACCGGGCTGCTCAACCATGGCCGCTTCAAGGAAAGGCTGAGCCTGGAATTGCAGCGATGCCGGCGGGAAGGCGGCATTGTCAGCCTGACGCTGCTCGACCTCGACCATTTCAAGCAGATCAACGACCAGCACGGCCACCTGATGGGGGACCGCGTGATCCGCTCCCTGGCGCGCAGCCTGCAGAAGCGGCTGCGCCGCACGGACGTGATCGGCCGCTATGGCGGCGAGGAGTTCGCGGTGCTGCTGCTGGGCACGGAGGCGGAGGCGGCGCGGGCGGCCATCGACCAGGTGCGGCGGCGCTTCACCGCCCTGCCCTTCGAGACCGACAGTTCCCGCTTCACCGTGTCCTTCAGCGCCGGCATCGCCAGCAATGCCGGGCTGGACGGGCCGCGGGAAGCCGAAACGCTGATCGAGGCGGCGGATGCCGCGCTTTACGCCGCCAAGCGGGCCGGGCGCGGCTGTACCCGGCTGGCCGGGGAAGATTAGGGCCACCCGGTCTGGCGGAATCGCGCGGAAGGGTGAAGATGCCCTCCTTCCGCAGCGAAAGGACACGCCATGCCGATCGACGAAGCCCTTCCCTTCATCCCGGTGTCGATCGCGGTGCTGACGGTTTCCGACACACGCGACCTGGACACCGACAAATCCGGGCAGATCCTGGCCGAGCGGGTCGCCGCCGCCGGCCACCGGCTGCATTCCCGCGCCCTGGTGCGCGATGACGCGGGCGAGATCGAGGCGGTGCTGCGCGGCTGGATCACCGATCCGGCGGTGGATGTCGGCATCACCACCGGCGGCACCGGCATCACCGGCCGCGACGTGACCCCTGAGGCCTTCGACCGGGTTCTGGAAAAGCGGATCGAGGGCTTCGGCGAGCTGTTCCGCATGCTCAGCTACGCGAAGATCGGCACCTCGACGATCCAGTCCCGCGCCATCGGCGGCGTGGCGGGCGGCACCTACCTGTTCGCCCTGCCCGGCTCCTCCGGCGCGGTGAAGGATGGCTGGGACGACATCCTGCGCTTCCAGCTCGATGCCCGGCACAAGCCCTGCAACCTGGTGGAGCTGATGCCGCGGCTGCAGGAGCATCTGCGCGCCCCGCAATGACCGGGCGGCGGGGTTCGGAAGGCGGGCCTCACTTGGCCCGGCGCACCAGCCCCTCGCACCGGTTGTCCTCGCCGATGCCAAGCTGGATGGTGGGCAGGATGGCCAGCGGCAGGGCGATGATGCCGAGCCCCACCGCGGCGCCGGCGCGGGCGCCCAGCTCCAGCACCTCCGGCCGCACCACCGGGTTGCTGAAGGTGCCGCGCAGCAGGATGTCGGTGGGCAGGGAGCCCACGGTGAAATGCTTGGCCTCGGTGCGCAGCGCGTAGTCGAGCTTCTCCGCCTTCAGGTCGATCTCGCCGCGGCCGGAGATCAGCGAATCCTCGGTGTCGATCAGCATCGTCCTGGTGGACACCGTGCCGCGGCGCAGCGCCATGTCGGCGATGAAGCATTGCACCCGGGTGCGGCTCGGCAGGCCCAGCGCCGAAAGGATGGCGTTGCCGATCTGCAGCCCCGACAGGTCCACCAGCAGGGCGGACAGGTTGCCCCCCGCCATGGCGAGGGTCAGCCCGCCATCGCCCTGCCCCAGCATTTCCGCGAGGCTGCGGCCCCGCGTCTCGATCCGGGCGCTGCCGCCGATGGCGCCCTGCCCCTCGCCCATCGGCGTCACGCCCATCAGCCGCGACAGGTCGACGCGCTGGAAATCCACCTTGCCTTTCAGCGCCAGCGCCTCGCCCGCCGGGGACAGGTCGAACTGGCTGTCGATGCGGCCCTGGCCGACGCCGAAGCGCAGCGGATGCACGGCGATGGCGCCATCCACGATGTCGAGCTTCACATGCATGTTGTCGAGCGGCATGGCCTGGCCGCGGATCTGACCGGCGTCATAGGTCAGGTGGACATCGGCGAATTGCAGCCGCGGCACGCTAACTTTGGTATCCGGCAGCACCCGGCCACGGTTGGGCGCGGGTTCCGGCTTGCCTTTCGGCGCGCCGCCGATGAAGCCCGCCAGATCCTCCAGATCCACCCGGCGGGATTTCAGGGTTGCATTCACCACCGGGCGCGGATCGCGTGGCACCACGGCGATGGTGCCGTTGATATCGGTGTTGCCGAGCTTGCCGTCGATGTCGCTGAAACGGATGGCGCCATCGGCGTAGTCGAGCTTTCCGGCGAGGCGATAGGGCGGCGTGGCCGGGATCGGCACCCCGGTCAGCGGCGTCAGCAGGGCGGCGTCGGGGCCGGCGAAATCCAGCCGGATATTGGCGCCGCCGAAGCGCAGCGGGTCCTTCACCGTGCCATCCAGCGCCACCTCGGTCGGCCCGTTGGCGAGATTCAGCCGGATCGGCCAGGGGCTGTTCTCGTCCCGCAGGGACAGCACCGCGCCGCCCACCAGCTCGCCCGTGATCGGCTGGTCGGCATAGCGGCCTTCCGCCGTGACGTGGAGGCTGGCGGGCTGCCCTTCCGGCTCCCGCGTTTCCACCCGCAGCTGCATGTCGGAGCGCAGCGGCGCCAGCTGCGCATGCACCCGCCCGTCCCGCACGCGCAATGCGCCGATCTCCGGCAAGGCGGACGGGGCGCCGTCCGCGGGGGGCTGACCGTCCGCATCGGCGCGGCCGCTGCCGAAGGTGTAGTTGTTGTCGCGCTCCGCCCGGGCGATTAGGTTCACCATCGGCTGGTCAACCGTGATGTCGGGGATCACGATGCGGCGGCTGCGGATGAACTCCGCCACATCGATCCGCACCGCGAGCCGCGGCACGATGGCCAGGGGCTGGTCGTCCGGATAGCCTTCGGGGCTGGCGATCCGCAGATCGCCCACCACCAGCTCGGTCACCCGGCCCAGATCGACATCGAGATCCCCGATGGTGACCGGCCGGCCCAGCGCCGCGCTGGCCTGCCGCTCGACCAGCGGGATGAACCAAGCCCAGGACCAGACCGCGACCAGCACCACCAGGGCCAGCACTGGCACTCCGGTCCAGAGCATGACGCGACGCAGCCGTGGCGAGGCCATGATCCGGCTCCTTCTCCCGCTACGGCCGACCGAGGACGCCCTGAGCGGGGGCCGGCCATCAGAAAGAAAGGCCGGGGCGGCCGCATTGGTTGCGGCCCGGCGGGTTCACCCGCCGCTGGGGCGGCCCGCGTCGAAGCCAAGGAAGCCCTTGTCGGGGCGCGGCGTTCCACCATCGGCGGCCCGGGCAGGGGCCACCGCCTGCGGCGCCGGGCGCGGCGCGGCGGCGGCGCGGCCGGGCATCATCTGCGGCGATGGCGCGGCCAGCGGCACGTTGCGCGCGGCCGCCGAGCTGGCCGGGGCCGGCGGCGGCGCCCCGACCACCATGGGCCGGTTCGACAACAGGAAGAAGGTGATCTCGCTGCGGCTCTGGTCCACCGAGGATTCCAGCGGCGTCAGGCCCAGGGCATTGCGCGCGTTGAGGTCGGCGCCGCGCGCCATGGCGTCCCGCGCGGCCCCCAGGTCGCCCCGGTCGATGGCGTCGAACAGCGCGTCATTGGGCCCGAGGTTCTGGCCGGGCTCGGCCGGGATCGGCGCCGGCGTCCTGCGCGCGGCCAGGCCCGGCAGCGCCGGAGCATCCCGCCGGGCCGCCGCCGCCGGGGCATCCGGCGTGATCGGCCCGCGCAGCCCGCCATCCAGTGGCGATTGCGCCAGGACGGGCGAGGTCAGGCCCAGAAGGCCGGCAACAAGGAGCGGAACGGTGCTGGAGGAGCGCATGGCGACTTCTTAAAGCAGAACCCGGCGGAAAGGGAACCGTGGCGAGGTGCTCAGCGGCAGCCCTCGCCGCGCGCGGCATAGCTTTCGACCCGTCCGGCGCGCAGGGTGAAGGTCAGGTCGCAGCGCTCCACGGCATAGGTGGAAGGCGTCATCCATGGCCGGCGATACCATCCGCCATAGCCCCAGGGATCGCCGGGAAGCAGGATGGTGCGGTGCTGCTCGAACTGCAGGAAACGCCGCCCCTCGACCTCATAGGTGCGCACCGGCACGCCCAGGCGCGCCACCACATCCCCCTCGCTTTGGCCGATAAAGGTGGCAAGCTGCTGATCGAGGGTCGGGCCGGTGGCGCAGGCGGCGACCAGCACCACAGGCAAGGCGAGCATCAGGCGGCGCATCATCAGATTCCTCCAGGAACACTCAGATAAGCGCCGGAACATGGCGGCCAAGTGGCGGTCGCGCCGGCATGGCGCGGCCTCAGCGCCCTTCCCGGCGCCAGGCCACCAGCGCCAGCCCCAGCACCAGCGGCAGCGCCAGCCAGGGCGGCAGCAGCGGCAGGGCGGCGATGCCGGTCACCAGATGGTCCTCGTTGCGGCGCAGCCCGATCCAGCTCGCCCCGGCGGCGTCGCGGCCGGCCGCGACCCGGCGCAGTTCCGGCACCGCCGGACGCTCCGTGGTGCCGAGCCAGTGCGCGCTGCCGCCGGTGGCCCCGGTCACGGCGGCGGCCCGCCCGGCATCGGCGCGCAGATCCGCCATCTCGGGCGGGTTGGCTGCTGCGGCGGCGGCGAAGGCGCTGCGGCGGCCATCGCTGGCCTGCCACACGCCCGGCTGGCCCGCGGGCAGCGCCAGGACGGAGCGGCCACCCGGCCCGGCCTCGGCACGGGCGCGGCGCGTGGTGCCGTCCGGCGCGGTGATGGTGATCTCGGGTGGCGGCCCCGCCTCGACGGAGCGGCGCGTGACCTGCAGCATACCGCCTTCGATGCGGGCCGTCAGGTCCTCCTCCTCCAGTTCCGGCTCCTTCATCAGCCAGTGGGCGGCGCGGCGCAGCAGCTCGGCCTGCGGCCCGCCGCCATCATGGCCGCGCGACCAAAGCCAGATCTGGTCCGACAGCAGCAGGGCGACACGTCCTTCCCCCACCCGGTCGAGCTGCAGCAGCGGCGCACCATCCGGGCTGTCCATCACCGTGACGCCGCTTTGCGGCTCGGCCCGCAGGTGGCGGTACCAATGGCCCCAGGAGGCCTGGGCATTGCCCTGGTTGGCGCCGGACAGCCCCTCGGTGACGGGATGGCGGGCGCCGGCCGCGGTGACATGCGGGCGGAAGGCGCCTTCCGCCACCGCCGCCTGGCCGGACAAGGGGCGGGCCGGCAGGACCTGCCCCAGCGGCGTGGCGGCCAGGCTGCCGGCGCCGATGAATTCCGGCCCCGCCGACATCAGCAGCGCGCCGCCCGATCGGACGTAATCGGCGATGTTACGCAGGTAAAGCGGCGGCAGGATGCCGCGATTGGAGAAGCGGTCGAACACGATCAGGTCGAATTCGCGCAGCTTCACCTGGAACAGCTCCCGCACCGGGAAGGCGATCAGCGCCAGCTCGTTCAGCGGCGTCAGGTCGTCCTTCTCCGGCGGGCGGAGAATGGTGAAATGGACAAGGTCCACATTCGGGTCGGCCTTCAGCAGCCGCCGCCAAGTGCGCTCGCCCGAATGCGGCTCGCCGGACACCAGCAGCACCCGCAGCCGGTCGCGCACGCCGTTCACCGTCACCACCGCGCGGTTGTTGAGCGGCGACACCTCGCCCTGCCGCTCCTCGGCGGTCAGCTCGATGACGGAGGGGCCGCCCCGCTCCACCGGCAGGGTGATGCGGTGTTCCCGCCCAACGGGCACGCTTTCCACGCGAGGCGGCGCGCCGTCGCGGCGCAGCGTCAGCCGCACCGCACCACCGGGCTGGGTGGCGCCCAGATCCTCCACCGCCACGCGCAGCTCGACGTCACGGCCGACGATGCCGTAGCCCGGCGCCTCGATGACACGGATGCGGCGGTCGGTCTCCCCGGCGCGGCCCGGCAGCACCAGGTGCAACGGCGCCTCGAAGGAAGGCTGCGCCGGCACGTCATGCGCCTGCCCGTCGGTCAGCGCGATCACGCCCGCGAGGCGCGCGCGCGGAATGTCCGCCAGCGCGCGGTCGATGGCGGAAAACAGCCGCGTGCCCTGCTGCCCGCCTTCCGGCAGGTCCACCACCCGCAATTCCAGGTCGGGGATGCGGGAGGCTGCTTCCTCGATCGCCTGCCGCGCCGCGTCGAGCTGCGCGGCGCGCGGGCCGATGCGCGCCGAATCGCTGCGGTCCTGCACCAGCAGGGCGATGTCCGGGCGGATTTCCCGCGTTTCCTCCACCAGCCGCGGATTGGCCAGGGCCAGAAGGAGCACGACGAAGGACAGCGCCCGCCAGCCGGTGCCGCGCGCCCGGCGCCACAGCGCCACGCCCAGCGCCAGCAGCGCCACCGCACCCAGCGCCAGCAGCAGCCAGGGCGGCAGGATGGGGGCGAAATCGAGGCCGGCGATCGCCTGGCGCATGGGTTCGCTCCTTTACGGCCGCGGGCCGGATGCGGGCATGGCGCTCAATTCCCCAGCCTTTCCAGGATGGCCGGAACATGCACCTGGTCGCCCTTGTAGTTGCCGGTCAGCGCGTACATCACGAGGTTGACGCCGAAGCGGTAGGCCAGCGTCCGCTGCCGCGTGCCGCCCGGAATGGCGGCGAAGGGATTGACGCCGCGCCCATCCACCGCCCAGGCGCCGGCCCAGTCATGCCCGCCGATGATGACAGGGCTGACGCTGTCATTCGCCCGGTCCTCGTTGCGCGACACCCAGACCTGGCCGCCGGCGAAGCGGCCGGGCAGCTCGGGCGGCAGCAGGTAGAAGGCGCGGGTCAGCACATGCTCAGGCGAGACCGGCGCCAGGGGCGGGATGTCCAGGCCGCGGGTCAGGCGCTGCAAGGCTTCGCGCGCCCCCGGGGAATAGCCCTCGCCCGAGCCTTCGTCGCGGGTGTCGAACAGGATGATGCCGCCCTGGCGCATATAGACGTTCAGCGCCTCCAGCGCGGCGGCGCCCTGATCCGCAGCCTGCACCGTCACCGCCCAGTAGAGCAGCGGCAGCACGGACAGGTCGTCCTGGCCGGGGCGCACGGCCACCGGCTCGGCCAGGGCGGCCGCGGTGCGGCGGTTGACGTAGTCCGACAGGCCTTGAAGCCCCATGCGGACGGCGTCGTCCACCGCCGGGTCGCCGCTGGCGACATAGCCGATGCGGGTGGCCAGCGGCATGGCGGCCGGGTCGGCGATCTGCGCTTCGGCCGGCGCCGCCAGCCAGAGCAGCGGCAGCAGCGCCGCCACCCGCGCGCCGCGCCCGAGCAGCCCGCGCTGCATCAGGGACAACAGCAGGTCCACCGCCAGCAGCAGCAGCGCCGCGCCGAGCAGCCAGGGCCCGAGGTCCCGCTCCTGCGGCACGCCGCCGATGGCCAGCAGGGCGCTGCCCGGCGGTGGGGCGGCGGCGGCGCGGGGCGGCGGCAGGCTGGCGGACAGGTTCAGCGCCCGCCTTTCCCCGCCTTCGCCCGGCACGCCATACCAGCCGGGCGGGTGGCGCGGGCCGGGCCGGGTCTCGGCCAGGCGGCTGGCGGGGATCGCGGCGGCGCCGCCCGGGGCGGGACCGAGCCGCCCGAAGCCGTCCATCGTCTCGATCGGTGCCAGCGGCGCCTCCCCTTCCGCTCCGGCCACGCCGGAGGACAGCGCCACGACGCGGCGCAACATGTCGATGAACAGCCCGGACAAGGGGAGGTTCGACCATTCGGCATTGGCGGTGACGTGGAACAGCACGATCCGCCCGGCGCCGCGTGCCTCGGCGGTGACCAGCGGCGTGCCGTCCGCCAGCCGCGCCCAGCTGCGGCCGGAGAGCAGCGGCCCCGGCTCCGCCAGCACCTGGGTCACGACCGTGACTTCCTCCGGGGGGACGAGGCCGGCGAAGGGCGAGTTCTCGGCGAAGGGGGCCAGGGTCTGCGGCTGTTCCCAGGACAGGGCGCCACCCAGCTGCCGCTCCCCGGCGCGCAGGCGGACGGGCAGCAGCGGGTCGGGGTTCTCGGCCAGCCGGGGGCCGGCGAAGCGGACCAGCGTGCCTCCGCCCTCCACCCAGCGGGCCAGGGCGTCGCGCTCGGCCCCGTCCGCCACCGGGCGGTCGGCCAACACCATCACCGCCAGCTGGCGGGACAGGAGCTGCTCGATGCTGCCCTGGCGCAGCTCGGCATAGGGGGCCAGGGCGCGGTCCAGGTAGAAGAGCGGCCCGATCAGCGGCGTCACGGCGCCCTGCTCGGACGGGCCGATCAATCCCACCGGGCGGCGGCGGAAACGCTCGTCCAGCAGCACGGCGGCGCCGGCCGTGTCCTCGCCCTCGATCTCCAGCCGGGTCACCTGGTTGCGGATCTCCAGCGGCAGGTCCAGCGAAGCCTCGCCCTGCGTCGCGCCGGCGGCCAGGGGGATGGCGGCGCGGGCCAGGGCGCGGCCATCGCCGGTGCGGGCCAGCACCGCCACCTCCCCCGCCGCCGGGGCGGGGGTCTGGCGCAGGGCGAGGTGCAGCCGGTCCGGCTCGGCGCGCGGCGGCAGCAGCAGGCGGGCGGGGCGCCCCTCGGCCCGCGCCACGGTGAGCGGGCCGGCAGCGGCCAGCGCCTGGGCCAGCGGGGTGAAGCCATCGCCTTCCGCCGCATGCTCCACGCCATCGGCGAGGTAGAGCGCCGAGAAGCCACCGGCATTGTTCTGTCGCCAGGCCTCCAGCGCGGCCAGCGCGGCGGCGCGGTCGGGTGCCCATGGCTTCGGCCGCAGCGCCGCGAGGCGGGGGCGCAGCTCCTCCGCCGGCATCAGAGCGGTGGGGCGGATCGGCTCGGCATTCTCGGGCGGGGCGGTGGCGAGCAGCGCGGCGCGGCGGCCTTCGCGCGCCGCCGCGTCGAGCGCGGCCTGGGCGGCGGCGATGCGGGCGGGCCAGTCGGCGCCCGCCGGCCAGCCATCATCCACCACCACGAGCAGCGGGCCATCCCCCGCCGCCCCGGCCCCCGGCCCCCAGACCGGGCGGGCCAGCCCCAGCACGATCAGCGCCGCCGCCAGGACGCGCAGGACCAGCAGCCACCAGGGCGTGCGGGCCGGGGTTTCCTCGGGCGCCGGCAGGTCGCGCAGCAGGCGCAGCGCCGGAAAGGACTGGCGCCGCGGCGCCGGCGGCGTCACCCGCAGCAGCCACCAGATCAGCGGCAGGGCCGGCAGGGCCAGCAACAGCCAGGGCACCACGAAGCCGACCGGGCCGAAGGTCATCATGCGGAGGCCATCATGCCCTGGAGATCCTCATGCGCTCATCCTGCGGGACATGGTGCTATCCCTTGCCCGGCGCCAGGGCCGTCCACAGCGCCAGCAGCGCCGCCTCGGGCGGGATGTCCGTCCGGTGGGTGGCGAAGCGCCATCCGGCGGCGGCGGCGATCGCCCCCAGCCCGGCACGATGCGCGGCCAGGCGTTCGGCATAAAGCTCCCGCACGCCCTCGACGCGGGGCAGCAGCAGGGGCTGCTCGGCGGCGAGGCCCTCGAAGCGGACGCGGCCGGCATAGGGCAGGGTTTCCTCCGCCGGGTCGAGCACCTGCAGCAGGTGCCCGCGCACGCCGCGCGCCGCCAGGGCGGCGACAACGGCGCGGGTTTCCTCCAGCGGCTGCAGGAAATCGCCGAACAGCACGGCGCGGGCATGGCGCGGCAGGCTGTCATCCGCCGCGGCGGCGGTGTGGCGGCCCAGCGCCTCGGCCAGGGCGGCCATGGCGCCGCGCCCGGCATAGGCGCGCCGGTCGCCAAGCAGCCGCACCCGCTCGCCGCCCCGCAGCAGCAGCGAGGCAAGCGCCAGCAGCAGAAGCTCCGCCCGCTCGCCCTTCTCCGGCCGGCCGGCATCGCCGCGCCAGTGCATGGTGGGGCCGGCGTCGCGCCACAGCGCCACGCTTTGCGCCGCCTCCCATTCGGTTTCGCGCAGAAACAGCCGGTCCGACTTGGCGCTTTGCCGCCAATCGATGCGGTTCACCGAATCGCCCGGCGCATAGGGGCGGAACTGCCAGAAGGCATCGCCCTGCCCGGCGCGGCGGCGGCCATGCACGCCCTGCATCACCGTGGCGGCGACGCGCTCGGCGGCGACCACCAGGGGTGGCAGCCGCCCGGCCAGGGCCTCTGCGCGCAGCGCCGCCCCATGCGGGGAGGCCCCTGGGGAGGATTTCACGGCGCGCGGCTCAGCCAAGGCTGGTCTTCAGCGCGCCGATCACGTCCTGCAGCCTGATCCCATCCGCGCGCGCGGCGAAGTTCAGCGCCATGCGGTGGCGCAGCACCGGATCGGCCAGGGCGATCACATCCTCCACCGAGGGGGCGAGGCGGCCATCCAGCACCGCCCGCGCCCGCGCCGCCAGCATCAGCGCCTGGGCCGCGCGCGGCCCAGGCCCCCAGGCCAGGTGCTGGCGGATCATCGGCAGCCCGGCGGTTTCGGGGCGGGCGCCGCGCACCAGCTTCAGGATGGCGTCCAGCACCTGGGCGGAAACCGGGATGCGGCGGATCAAGGCCTGCGCCGCCACCAGCTCGGCCGCGCTCATGGCGTTCACCGCCCGCGCCTCGGCCGCGCCGGTGGTGGCCAGCAGCATGGCGCGCTCGGCCTCCTCATCCGGATAGGTGACCTCGACCTCCAGCAGGAAGCGGTCGAGCTGCGCCTCGGGCAGCGGATAGGTGCCTTCCTGCTCGATCGGGTTCTGCGTCGCCAGGACATGGAAGGGGCTGGGCAGCGGGTGCGCCTGGCCGGCGATCGCCACCTTCTTCTCCTGCATGGCCTGCAACAGCGCCGACTGGGTGCGGGGCGAGGCGCGGTTGATCTCGTCCGCCATCAGCAGTTGGCAGAACACCGGCCCCTTGATGAAGCGGAAGGCGCGGCGGCCATCGGCTCCCTCCTCCAGCACCTCGGAGCCCAGGATGTCGGCCGGCATCAGGTCCGGGGTGAACTGGACGCGGCTTTCATCCAGGCCCAGCACGGTGCCCAGCGTTTCCACCAGCTTGGTCTTGCCGAGGCCGGGGACGCCCACCAGCAGCACATGGCCGCCGGACAGGATGGAGATGAGAACCTGCTCCACCACGGCGGGTTGGCCGAAGATCACGCGGCCCACTGCTTCCCGCACCCGGGCCAGGCGGGCGCCCAGCGCCTCCACCTCGGCCAGCAGGACATTGGGAAGGATGTTGGGTTCGCTGTGGTCCACCACTTCAACCATGCCCCTAGGCCTCCTTATATACATGCCGATACATTGGGGGGCGGGCCGATCTGGCCAGTCCGCCAGGGCCTCGCGTATAGCCTGCAAGGGGAAGCCTATGCCCGTCGGGCGTGTGGACGAAGCATTGAAACAATCCGGCAGCAGCCATGGCCCCGGCCGCGCAGGCTGCCTGACCCCAAAGGCGCCGCCCCGAGGGACGGCGCCCAATGGGCGCCCCAAGCATGATTGCGGCGATTTCGACATGCGGATCGCCCGCGACGGCACCTGGCACTACAAGGGCAGCCCGATCGGCCGGAAGGAGCTGGTCTGCCTGTTCTCCTCCGTGCTGCGGCGCGAGCCGGACGGCTCCTACTGGCTGGAAACCCCGGTGGAGCGTGGCCGCATCACGGTGGAGGATGCCCCCTTTGTCGCCGTCGAGGTGTTCTGGCGCCGCTGCGAGGGCCGGCAATGCCTGACCTTCCGCACCAACCTGGATGAAATGGTCACGGCCGACGCCGACCATCCGATCCGCGTCAGCATCGACCACCGCACCCGGCAGCCCAGCCCCTACATCATGGTGCGGCCAGGGCTGGAGGCGCGCATCAACCGCGCCGTCTTCTATGAGCTGGTGGCCCTGGCGGAGACGGAGGTGCTGGGCGGCCGGGAAACCCTGGGCGTCTGGAGCGAGGGCGTGTTCTTTCCGATCGACGAGATGCCGGACGAGTCGTCGATCGGCGCGGCGGCGGAGTGAGCGGGGCCTCCATCTCCCTCGCCGTCACGCTGGATGCGGCGGAGGTGGCCCGGCGCCTCGCCAATCCGGCGCGCCTGCCGGCCGGCAACACGGCCCCGGCCGGCAAGGCCAGCGCCGTGCTGGTGCCGGTGGTGCTTCACCCCGTGCCGACGCTGCTGCTGACCCTGCGCGCCGCTGCCCTGTCCAGCCATGCCGGCCAGGTCGCCTTTCCGGGCGGGCGCATGGACCCGGGGGAAACCCCCGAGCAGACGGCGCTGCGCGAGGCGGCGGAGGAAATCGGTCTCGACCCGCGCCTGCCACGGGTGACAGGGCGGCTGCCCGAACTGGTGACCGGCACGGGCTACCACATCACGCCGGTCCTGGCCCTGCTGGAGCCGCCGCTGAACCTGACGCCCGCCCCGGACGAGGTGGAGCTGGCCTTCGAATACGAGCTGGCCTCGCTGCTCGACCCGGCCCTGCCGGAAACCCGCACCGCCATCTGGAAGGGGGAGCGCCGCTCCTTCGCCGTGTGGCCGCATGCGCGGCATTACATCTGGGGCGCCACGGCCGCCATCATGCATTCCCTGGCGGCCTTGCTGCGGGACGGGAGCTGACACGCAACGGTCACGTCCGCGCCTGTTTCCGGGGCGCGGAAAGCCGGCCTATACTTCCCGGCAGGGAACCGGCGGCAAGGACATCGCCATGGCCATCATCCGCAGCATCGCGGCGCTGGAGGCGATCTACGGACCGCTGAACAGCGTGGGCGAGGCATCCACCGCCAAGGTCGCCGACCGCATCACCCCGGCCTATCGCCGCATGATCGAGGCCGCGCCCTTCCTGGCCCTGGCCACGGTGGGACCGGAAGGGCTGGATTGCTCGCCGCGCGGCGACCGTGGCCAGGTGGCGTTCATCCGGAACGAACGGACCCTTCTGCTGCCGGACCGGCGCGGCAACAACCGCATCGACAGCCTGCGCAACATCATCCGCGACCCGCGCGTGGCGCTGATGTTCCTGATCCCCGGCAGCGGCAATGCCCTGCGCGTCAATGGCGAGGCGGAGATCGACGACGACCCGGCGCTGCGGGAAAGCCTCGCCGTGGAAGGCAAGGCGCCGCGCAGCGTGGTGGTGGTGGCGGTGCGCGAGGTTTACTTCCAATGCGCCCGCGCCATCATCCGCGCGGGATTGTGGGACGCGGCGCGGCAGGTCGCGCCGTCCGCCCTGCCGACGCCGGGGCAGATCCTGGCCGATCTCAGCGCCGGCCGCGTTGGCGGCGACGATTACGACCGGAGCTGGCCGGAGCGTGCCAGCCAGACCATGTGGTGATGCCGCCCCGCCTCAGAAGAAGATGCGCCGCGCCGCCAGCCCGATCATGCCCCAGAGCGGCACGCTCAATCCTAGGCCGATGAACAGCCCCTTCGCGAAGGACGGGCGGGGCCCGCCTGCGGCGAGGCCGCGCGGAAGGGAAGGCAGGGCAGCGTCGCTCATCGGACAGGCTCCGGGGTGGAGCCACGATCCTAGGGCGCAATTCTTAAGAGGGCGTTAGCGCCGCGAAACCCCGCGGCGCCCGCCGGTCACCAGCGATAGGCCAGGCTGCCCAGCACGTTCAGCCGGTTGCCGTAGAAGCAGCCGCTATCGCCGGAGCAGCGCGACACATAGCGCGTGTCGGCGAGGTTGGAGGCGGTGAGGTTGAAGCTCAGCCCCTTCGCCCGCTCGCTGATCTTGCCGAAATCATAGCGCATCGCCGCGTCGAACAGCGTGGTGGAGGGCACCACATTGCCCCCCGCGGTCGCCGTGGTGTTGCCGAGATAGCGCGTGCCGAAGCCCAGAGTCAGGCCGGAAAGCGGGCCGGAGAAGGCGGCGAAGCTGTATTCGCCATACAGCCCGGCATTGGTCTTGGCGACCCCGGCCGGCCGCTCGCCCACCTCGGCGGCGGTGTTGCTGCGGGTGATCTCCGGGTCCAGCAGCGTCACGCTGCCCACCAGGCTGACGCCGCTGCCCAGCTCCGCCACGCCTTCCAGCTCGACGCCGCGCACGCGGATCTCGCCCACCGCCACCTGGTCGAAGGGGTTGTTCGGGTCCGGCGTCAGCGTGTTCTGCTGCGTCAGGTGGAAGGCCGCCAGTTGCACGAAGGAGCGCACGCCCTCCGGCTGGAACTTCACGCCGATCTCGTACTGCTCGCCTTCCAGCGGCTCCCAGCCCTTGGCGACGCCGGTGGTGTCCGTGCCGATCTGCGGCTGGAAGGAGCGCGCATAGCTGGCATAGGGCGCGAGGCCCACATCGGTCAGGTACAGGATGCCGGCGCGCCAGGTGAAGGCCTGGTCGTTCTGCCGGCTGCGCACGCCGCCGGCGTCGCGGTCGTCGATGTCGGAATAAGCCCAATCCTGGCGGATACCGGCGGTGACCACCAGCCGGTCGAAGCGGATCTGGTCCTGCAGGTACAGGCCGTACTGCGTGTTGACCTGGCGGACATTGTCATAGGGCGCGGTCAGCGCCGGGATCGGGCTGCCATAGACCGGCGCGAACAGGTCGAGCGGCGCAGCGTTCGCGAAATACTGCGCGTTGCGGTAGTTCACCTGGCTGTAGTCGAAGCCGCCCAGCAGGGTGTGGCGGATGCCGGCGGTGGTGAACTCGGCCTTCACCTGGTTGTCCACCTGGAAGGTGCCGACATTGATGTTGGCGCGGTAGGCGAAGCGGTTCAGCGAGCGCTGGTCGGCCGCCAGCCCGCCGCCATACACCTGGTCCCAGCGGATCTCGGTTTCGGCGTAGCGCAGGTTCTGCTGCACCGACCAGACATTGTTGAAGCGGTGCGACAGCTCGTAGCCGACACCCCACTGGGTGCGGTTGAAGCGGTCGAAATCCTCCTCGCCGGTGAAGCGGTTGCGGGAGATGCGGCCGAACGGCGTGCGCGTCACCGTGCCCTCATAGGGCAGGAACTGGTTCCCCGATGTGCGGTCGCGCTGGTAGTAGCCGAGCACGGTGAGCGAGGTGTTGTCGGTTGGCCGCCACGTCACCGTGGGCGCCACGAAGATGCGGTCATCCTCGACATTGTCCACGGTGGTGTCGGAATCGCGCAAAAGGCCGGTGAAGCCGTAGAGCAGCGAGCCATCCTCGGTCAGCTTGCCGCTGGCGAAGCCCTGGCCCTGCCAGCGATTGTTGCTGCCGGCCATCAGGCGCACCTCGCCCTGCTCGAAATCGGTCGGCCGGCGCTGCACCATGTTCACCAGGCCGCCCGGCGCGATCTGGCCGTACAACACGGAAGTCGGGCCGCGCAGCACCTCGTAGCGCTCCAGCCCATAGGTCTCGAACATCGAGCCGGCATAGCCGGTGTTGTAGCGCAGGCCGTTCAGGAAGATGCCGTTGTCCTGCGCGTTGAAGCCGCGCAGCTGGAACCAGTCGGTGCGGCTGTCGGTGCCGTAATTCTCGCCGCGCACACCCGCGGTGTAGCGCAGCGCCTCGCCCAGCGTCTGGGATTGCCGCGCGTCGATCTGGTCGCGCGGGATGACGGAGATGGATTGCGGGTTCTCGATCAGCGGCGTGTCGGTCTTGGTGCCGGTGATCTGCTGGCTGGCGACATAGCCGCGGATCGGGTCCAGGGCGCGCTCGCCCTGCGCCTCCACGCTGATCTCCGGCAGCACCAGCGCGCCGCCCGCCTCGGGCATGCTGCCGATCCCCTGGGCATGCGCCCGGGTCCATGCGGGCGCGCAGAGCGCGGTGGCGCACAGCAGCAGCGAAGCGCGCCGGAGGGCGCGGGAAGCATGGGGCATGGCTGGGCATCCTGGGAACGGCGAGGCCGTCCGATTAATGCAATTCATTCTCATAGGCAACGAAGAAGGTGGGAACGAAGCGGAAACGCTGGCACGGGCCGGGCGGCCCCGCTATGCTGCGCGCCCATGCGGCTTTACGAGATTCCGGCGCACCAGCCCTTTCTGCCCTGTCTGGCGCGCGGCGTGCTGGGAATGGTCGGCACGGATGACCCGCTGGCCCTCTCCCGCACCACCATCCTGCTGCCGACGCGCCGCGCCGCCCTGGCACTGCGCGAGGCCTTCCTGGAACAGGCCAACGGCCAGACCCTGTTGCTGCCGCGGATGCGGGCCCTGTCCGGCCTGTCCACCGAGGAAGCCGACGAGCTTTCCCTCCCCATCCTGCTCGACCTGCCGCCGGCCGTGGACGCGGCGCGGCGGCAGGCGGCGCTGACCGCGATGGTGCTGCGCCTGCCGGCGCGCTTCGGCGGCCCCAACACGCCGGAACAGGCCTGGGGCCTCGCCGCCGCCCTGGCCGAGCTGATGGATGAAACCGCGCTGGAAGGCTGCGACGACGGCAAGCTGTCCGAGCTGGTGCCGGAGGAATTCGCCACCCACTGGCAGGTGACGCTGACCTTTCTGCGCGGCGTGCTGGATGCCTGGGAAGCGTGGCTGCGGGAACAGGGGCTGATGGATATCGGCCCGCGCCGCGTCGCCGCGTTGAAGGCGCAGGCCGCGTTGTGGCGCGAGACGCCGCCCGAGCATCCGGTGATCGCCGCCGGCATCGGCGCCGGCGGCACCATTCCCGCCGCCGCCGAGCTGCTGCGCGTGGTCGCCCACATGCCGAATGGCGCGGTGGTGATGCATGGCGCGGGGGAGGTCACCTCCTCGCAGCTCTGGGAAGCCATCGAGGAAAGCCCGACCCATCCGCTGGCCGGGCAGGTGCGGCTGTTGTCCGCCATGGACGCGACGCCGGACGACCTGGTCCTGTGGCCCGGCCTCGGCGCCGAGGACCCGGCGCTGCACCGCCGGGCCGAGCTGCTGTGCTGCTCGCTGCGCCCGGCGCATGGCATCGAGGCCTGGCTGAAGCGCCGCCCGGAATTCTGGCAGCCGGCGCTTCAGGGCCTATCGCTGATCGAGGCGCCGGATGTGCAGGCCGAGGCCGTGGCCATCGCCCTGCTGCTGCGGGAGGCGCTGGAAACCCCCGGCGCCCGCGCCGCACTGATCACCCCCGACCGCGAGCTGGGCCGCCGCGTCGCCGCCGAGCTGACCCGGCATGGTGTGCTGGCCGATGATTCCGCCGGCCAGCCGCTGGGCGAAACGCCGACCGGCGCCTTTCTGCGCCTGATGGCCCAGGCGGTGGCCGAGGGCTTCGCGCCCGTGCCGCTGCTGGCCCTGTTGAAGCATCCTCTGGCCGCCGGCGGCATGGCCCGGCAGGACTGGATGGAGGCGGTGCGCCTGCTGGAGCGGCGCGCCCTGCGCGGCCCCCGCCCCGCCCCCGGCCTGCCCGGCCTGCGCGCCCGCGCCGCCGAGGCCTTCCGCCGCGAGCGCGACGCCGCCCTGCTGGCCCGCGTCAACGCCCTGCTTGATGCGCTGGACACGGCGCTGGACGGCTTCGCCGAGCTGCCGGACAGCCCGGCGCGGCCGCCCGCCGACCTGCTCGCCTGCCACCTGGCCGCCGCCGAGCGCCTGGCGTCCACCGACAGCCGCCCCGGCGGCATGCGCCTTTACGCCGGGGAGGAAGGCGAGCCGCTGGCCGTGCACCTCGCCAACCTGCCGCCGGCGCTGCGCGAATTGCCGCCCATGGGCGGCGCCGGCTGGCCCGCGCTGTTTGACGCGCTGCTGGCCGGCCCCGCCGCGCCCAGCGTGCGCATGAGCCGCGGCAAGGAAGGCGGTCGGCATCCGCGCATCGCCATCCTCGGCCTGCTGGAAGCGCGGCTGCAGGATTTCGACCTCGCCGTGCTGGGCAGCCTGGAGGAAGGCGTCTGGCCGCAGGCCACCGATCCGGGGCCCTGGATGAGCCGGCCGATGCGCAAGGATTTCGGCCTGCCGGAGCCCGAGGCGCGCATTGGCCGCGTCGCCGCCGATTTCATGCTGGCCGCTTCCTCCGCCCCGTGCGTGGTGCTGTCCCGCGCGCGCAAGCGGGCGGGCGCGCCCACCGTTCCTTCGCGCTGGCTGACGCGGCTGGAAACCTTTCTGGCCGGGCAATGGGACCCGCGCCGCAACACGCCGGGCAGCGGCCTGTCCCTGCCGCGCAGCCCGGCGACCCTCTGGGCCTCGCGGCTCGACATGCCGGACGCGGTGCGCCCCTGCCCCCGCCCCGCCCCCGCCCCGCCGCCCGAGGCCCGCCCGCGCGAGATCAGCGTCACCGAGGTCGCCGAGCTGATGGCCGACCCTTACGGCTTCTACGCCCGCCGCGTGCTGAAGCTGAGCCCCTTCGACCCGCTCGACGCCGAGGTCGGCGCCGCCGATTACGGCCAGCTGGTGCATGACGCCATGGCGCGCTGGACGCAGCGGCTGGACGGAACGCCCGGCGGCTGGCCCGGCACCGCGCTCGCCCGCGAATGGTTCGACGAGGCGGCCGAGGAAGCCCTGGCCGAGGCCGCCGCCCGCCCCGGCCTGCTGGCCTTCTGGCGCCCGCGCCTGCGCCGCATCGGCGGCTTCGTGGTGGCGGAGGAGGACGCCGCGCAATCCGGCGAGCGCATCCGCCGCCGCCATGCCGAGATGCCCGGCCGCCTGTCGATCGCCGGCGGCGCGGTGGACCTCAAGGTGCGCGCCGACCGCATCGACGAGCTGGCCGACGGCACGCTCGCCATCATCGACTACAAGACCGGGACGCCGCCCGGGAACAAGGATGTGGAGGAAGGCCGCGCGCCGCAGATGCCGCTGGAAGCGGCCATCGCGGCGGCCGGCGGCTTCCAGCGGCCCGGCCGCGCCGTGCCCGCGCGCCCGGTTTCCGCCCTGACCTATTGGCGCCTGACCGGCGGCGCCACGCCGGGCGAGGTGAAGCCGGTGAAGGGCGACCCTGGCGCGCTGGCCGCCGATGCGCTGGACAACACCGAAGCGCTGGTGCGCGGCTTCCTGCTGGAGCGCAGGCGCTTCGTGGCGCGGCCGCATCCGCGCCGCACCCCGCAACGCTCCGACCACGACCATCTGGCGCGCGTCGCCGAATGGGGCACGGCGGGCGACGAATGAGCACCACCCTTTCCCCGCGAGCCGCCGCGCAGGACGCGCAGCGCCGCGCATCCGATCCGCTGTTCTCCGCCTGGGTGGGTGCCTCGGCCGGCTCGGGCAAGACCAAGGTGCTGACCGACCGGGTGCTGCGCCTGCTGCTGCGCCCCGGCGCGCGGCCCAACCGCCTGCTGTGCCTCACCTTCACCAAGGCCGCCGCCGCCGAGATGGCGACGCGCCTCGCCCGCCGCCTCGGCGAATGGGCGGTGGCGGAGGAAATGGATCTCGACCGCAGCCTGCTCGCGCTCACCGGCCAGGCGCCGGATGCCGAGCTGCGCCGCCGCGCCCGCGGCCTGTTCGCCGCCGTACTGGACCTGCCGGGCGGCATGCGCATCAACACCATCCACGCCTTCTGCCAATCGCTGCTGCGCGGCTTTCCGCTGGAAGCGGGCCTGCCGCCGCAATTCCGGCTGGTGGAGGAAAGCGATGCCAACGCCATGCTGGCCGAGGCGCGCGAGGCGGCGCTGTCCTCCGGCCGACTGCCGCTCGATGCCATCGAGGCCATGGCCGGCCTCGGCTCCCCGGAGGATTTCGCCGACACGCTGCGCACCCTGGTGGCCGAGCGCGAGAAGCTGGCCGAGGCGATCCGCGCTTCCGGCGGGCTGGCCGGCTGCGACGCCGCGCTGCGCCGCCGCCTTGGCCTGCCGCGCGACGGGCAGGAGGAGGAAGCCCTGCATTCCGCCTGCGCCCGGGTGGACACCGCCATGGTGCGCGCCGCCGGGATGCTGGCCGGCAGCTCCAACGAGAACGACCAGCGGCGCGGCGCGCTGATCCGCGCCTGGGTGGCGCTGCCGGTGGAATCCCGCGTGGCGCGGTGGGAGGACTGGTCGGCGATCTTCCTGACCGCCGAGGGCACCTGCCGCAAATCGCTCGCCACCAAGGGCGGCCTCGGCCGGAACCATCCCGAATGCCAGTCCCTGCTGGCCGAGGAAGCCGAGCGCGTCCGCGAGGTGGAGGAAGCGCGCAAGGCCTGGCGGCTGCACCGCGCGACGCTGGCGCTGCTGGCCCTCGCCCAGCCGGTGCTGGATGGCTACACGGCGCGCAAGAGCCGCATCGGCGCGGTGGATTTCGACGACCTGATCCAGGCTGCGCGCCGCCTGCTGCAGGATCCCGGCAGCGCCTGGGTGCTGTACAAGCTGGATGGCGGGCTCGACCACCTGCTGCTCGACGAGGCGCAGGACAGCAATTCCGCGCAATGGGACATCGCCGCGCGGCTGGCGGAGGAGTTCTTCGCCGGCCAGGGCACGCGCGAGGACGGCACGCAGCGCACCATCTTCGCCGTGGGGGACGAGAAGCAGTCGATCTACAGCTTCCAGGGCGCCGACGCCGCCGGCTTCGCGCGCTGGGAACAGCATTTCGCCCAGGCCGTGGCCGAGGCGGAGGCGCAGTTCACCTCGGTGCCGCTGAACGTGTCCTTCCGCTCCACCGCGCCCGTGCTGGCGCTGGTGGACGCGGTGTTCTCCGACGGCGCGGCGCGGCGCGGCGTGATCGGCGGGGACGGCATCCTGGCGCACCGCGCCGACCGCGAGGGCGAGGCCGGCCTGGTGGAGATCTGGCCGCCCCTCGCCCCGCCCGACAAGGCGGAGCTGGAACCCTGGCAGGTGCCGGACGAGCCGGTGGCCGAGGCCAACGCCATGGCGCTGCTGGCCGAATCGCTGGCCGCCCGCATTGCCCGCATGATCCGCGAGGAACGCCTCCCCGCGCGCGGCGACCGGCCGATCCGCCCGGGTGACATCCTGGTGCTGCTGCGCCGCCGCACGGCGTTCTCGGCGTTGCTGGTGCGCGCCCTGAAGGCGCGCGGCGTGCCGGTGGGTGGGCTCGACCGGCTGCGGCTGATCGAGCAGATCGCGGTGCAGGACCTGCTGGCATTGTGCGACGTGCTGCTGCTGCCGGAGGACGATTTGCAACTCGCCGCCGTGCTGAAAAGCCCGCTTTGCGGCGTCGATGAGGCGGAGCTGTTCACCCTTTCCACCACGCGCGGCGCCAAGCCGCTGTGGTGGCGGGTGATGGCCCAGCGCGGCAGCGACACCGCCGCGGGCCGCGCCGCCGAATGGCTGGCCGACCTGTCCGACCGTGCCGACCTCGCCACGCCGCACACCATCCTGGCCGAGGTGCTGGGCGAGCATGGCGGGCGGGCGCGCATGCTGGAACGGCTCGGCCCCGACGCCGCCGACCCGTTGGACGAGGTGCTGAACGCCGCGCTGACCTTCGAGGCGCGCTACCCGCCCTCGCTGCAGGGCTTCGTCCATTGGCTGCGGCGCGGCGGCGCCGAGGTGAAGCGGGAAGCGGAATCCGGCGTCGACGCGGTGCGGCTGATGACCGCCCATGGCGCCAAGGGCCTCCAGGCGCCGGTGGTGATCCTGCCCGATGTGGGCAGCGGCCGCGGCGAGAAGCCGTTGCGCTGGGACGAGGCGGTGTCGCCCGCCCTGCCGCTCTGGGCGCCGCGCTCGCGCAAGGATTTCTTCGCCCCCGCCTGGAACACGCTGATGGAGCGCGACGGCGCGGCGCGCGACGCGGAGGAGAACCGGCTGCTCTACGTCGCCCTGACCCGCGCCGAGGACCGGCTGCTGGTTTGCGCCTGGGGCGAGCCGAAGCCGGGCTCCTGGTACGACCTGGTGGCGCAGGGCTTCACCCGCCTGGAGGGCGCCCGGGAAGCGCCGTTCGAGCCGGCCTCGTTCAACGCCCCGCCGCTCGCCAGCTTCAGCGGCCCCCTGCGCTGGCTGGACAGCCCGCAATCCGCCGCGCCGCGCTCCGATGCCCCGCATGTGGCGGGGGATGTCCATGGGCCCTTGCCGGAATGGATCGGCCGCCCCGCGCCGCCGGAAAGCGAGGCGCTGATGCTTTCCCCTTCCGCCCTGCCGGGCGAGGAGCAGACGCCCACCGCCGCGCCACATGGCCGCAACGACCCGACCGGTGAGCGGTTCCGCCGTGGCCGGCTGATCCACGCCCTGTTGCAGCACCTGCCCGACACGCCCGATGCCGAGCGGGAAGCGGTGGCGCTGCGCTTCCTGTCGCGCCCGGGCCATGGCCTGCCGCGCGCCGAACAGGAGGCCACGGCGCGCGAGGTGCTGTCGCTGATGCGCCATCCCAGCCTCGCGGACGCCTTCGGCCCGGACTCCCTGGCGGAGGCGCCGATCGCCGGCCGGCTGGCCGGGCACCCGCTGGCCGGGCAGGTGGACCGCATGCTGATCCAGCCGGACCGCGTGGTGGTGCTGGACTACAAGACCAACCGCCCGCCGCCGGAGGATGTGGCGCAGGTCGATCCGCTCTACCTGCGGCAGATGGCGGCCTATCGCGGGTTGTTGCGGCAGGTGTTCCCGGAGCGTCGGGTGGAATGCTGGCTGCTCTGGACCTGGGCCGGGCGGGTGATGGAACTGCCCGACGCGGTGCTGGACCGCCACGCCCCGCGCTGAACGCCCTCAGGACAGGTCGTGCAGGTCGCGCCCCAGCGGCGCCGACAGGGCGAAGTCCGAGAACAGCACCCGGAGCCCGGCGCGTTCCGGCGTGCAGCACATCGGCCCGACCTGATACCGCTCCGCCTGCGGAAAGGGGCAAAGCCGCACCAGCGGCCAATGCCGCCCGTCGGCGGAGGCCTGCAACCGCAGCACGCCCCGCGCCACCGTCACCCGCAGCCAGAAATCCCCCGGATCGCCGGCAAAGGGTCCGGTGGCCCAGTCCGACCGATCCAGCGTCAGCACGCTGCCCAGCATCGCCACGCCATCCGACCATTCGAGGCCGGCCTTGATCCACCGATCGTGGCCGAGCCGCAGCATGATGCCGGCCTGGTCGTACAGCGCCTCGTACCGGGCGCGGATGCGGAGGCTGGCGGTGAAGTCGCCCGGCGTGTCGCAGCCCAGGAAATGGCCGTTGTCGCGGATGAAGCCGTAATGCGTTTCCCGCCAGAAATCCGTGCCGTGGTCGGTGGTGACCGACAGGCCTCGCGCCGCCAGGGACCATTGCCGCGGCGGGTTCAGCCAGCGGCCCTGCGCGAACACCGCCTGTCAGCCCGCCCGGATCTCGGGCACGCGTTGCAGCGCCACGCCGAGATCATGCACGAAATGCCCGTATTCGGCGCGCTTGGCGTCCGGGTCCGGCAGGCGCAGCAGGAAGCTGGGGTGCACGGTCAGCAGGATCGGCATGCCGCCGGGGCCGGACAGCACCTGGCCGCGCAGCTTCATGATGCCGACCTTGCGACCCAGCAGGGCCTGCGCCGCCGTGGCCCCCATCGCCACCAGCAGGCCGGGCGCGACATGCACGATCTCCCGCATCAGGAAAGGGCGGTAATGCGCGATGTCGCCGGCATCGGGCGTCTGGTGCAACCGGCGCGCGCCGCGCTGCACGTATTTGAAATGCTTCACCGCGTTGGTGACGTAGCAGGCCGAACGGTCGATGCCGGCCTCCACCAGCGCCCGGTCCAGCAACCGCCCGGCCGGGCCGATGAAGGGGCGGCCGCCCCGGTCCTCCTCGTCGCCCGGCTGCTCGCCCACCAGCATCAGCGGCGCGTCGAGCGGCCCCTCGCCCAGCACCGGGGCGCGGCCTTCCGCCCAGGGGGCGGGGATCACCGGCGGCAGGGCGGCATGATCGGCCGGGCGGCGGTCATGCCCGGCATCGCCCCGCGCCTCGGCCGGCGTTTCGTCCGACAGGCGGGCGCGGGCGGCCTCCGCGGGCTCCGCCTGGGCCGTGGGAAGCTCGTCCTGCGGTTGCGCGTCGGCGCCTTTGCTTCGCTTCCGCTGCGCGCCATCGGTCGCGGCCGGCCGGCGCTTCGCGGTGCGGGGAAGATCGAGGGGCAGGCGGGATTGCTCTTGCATGGCGCTGGAAAAACCCCGCAGGCGGCGGAGAGTTCCGCGAAAGCCTTGCGCCTGCTGGCCTTTCTGAGGGGCGCGGCCTTTCCTGGCCTTCGCCGCGCTGGTAGACAGGGCAACTGTTTTTCCGATTCGGGGCGCTTGGCCGGTGCGGGCCGCGCCCTTTTCCGCGCGGGGGTGTTGAAGCCATGAAATTCACGGTGGACCGGGCGGTGCTGCTCAAGGCGCTGGCGCATGTGCAAAGCGTGGTGGAGCGGCGCAACACCATCCCCATCCTGGCCAATGTCATGCTGGCGGCCCAGGAGAATACCCTGACCATGACCGCCACCGACATGGAGATCGCCATTGTCGAGGCGGTGCCGGAGGTGACGGTGGCGCGCGCCGGCCGCACCACCGCCCCGGCGGCGACGCTGTACGAGATCGTCCGCAAGCTGCCGGACGGCGCCCGCGTGGAGCTGGACCATCCCGGCGGCGATGCGCCGCTGGCGCTGCGCGCCGGCCGCTTCGCCACCTCCCTGATGGTGCTGCCCGTCGAGGACTTCCCCTCCATGACCGAGGGCAAGCTGCCGCACGGCTTCGACATCACGCCCACCATGCTGCGCGAGCTGGTGGACCGGACGAAGTTCGCCATCTCCACCGAGGAAACGCGCTACTACCTGAACGGCATCTACGTCCATGCGACGGAGGCCGAGGGCCAGCCCGTGCTGCGCGCCGTCGCCACCGACGGCCACCGCCTCGCCCGCATCGAGGAGCCGCTGCCGGAAGGCGCCGCCGGGATGCCCGGCGTCATCATCCCGCGCAAGACGGTGAACGAGATCCGCAAGCTGGCCGATGAAACCAGCGAGCCGGTGCAGGTGCGCCTGTCCGACACCAAGATCCGCTTCGCCTTCGGTTCCGTCCACCTGACCAGCAAGCTGATCGACGGCACCTTCCCCGAATATGAGCGCGTCATCCCGCGCGGCAACGACAAGATCATGACGGTGGACAAGCGCGCCTTCGCCGAGGCGGTGGCGCGCGTCGCCGCCATCTCCTCCGAGCGCTCGCGCCCGGTGAAGCTGTCGATCAAGCCGGACAGCCTGACGCTGACCGCCTCATCCCCCGACCAGGGGCAGGCGGAGGAGGAGCTGGATGGCGGCGCCGTGACCTATGGCTCCAGCCCGATCGAGATCGGCTTCCAGGCCCGCTACCTCGCCGACATCACCGACCAGATCGCCGACAAGGTGGAGTTCCGCTTCGCCGACGGCTCGGCGCCCACCGTGGTGGTGGACGCGGCGAAGCCCGAGGCGCTCTACGTGCTGATGCCGATGCGCGTCTGAGTGCGCGCGTTCCGGCTGTTCACCGCCGGCATGGCGGTGCTGCTGGCGGGGAGCGAGATCGCCCGCCGCGCCATGACCGGCGGCGCCATCGAGGCGCTGGACGAGGTGGCGGTGGCGCTGTGCCTCGGCCTCGCCGCGCTGCGCCCGAGCCCTGCCCTGTTGGCCGGCGCCTGGGGCGGCTTCTCGGCGCTGATGCTGGCCCTGCTCACCACCACCCTGGGCGAGATGCTGCGACCTGACGGAAAAGCCGGCGGCGCCTTCTATGGCGGCATCCTGGCGGTGCTGCTGCTGACCGGGCTGTGGGCCGTGCGACGGGCGCTGCGCCGCGCCTGAAGGCCCCGCTGGGATTGCCGAGCAAGCGGCGGAGTGCGGAACTGCCCCTCCCCCCGGCAGCATGGCGGCAAAGGAGAACCCGATGCCCCGCTTCCGCTGCATCCCCGTGGACACCGCCACCGCCGAACGCTTCCGCCGCACCGGCCAGGATGACCGCGGCAACACGCTGCGCCGCCGCACCGCGGACGGCAATGGCGGCTTCCCCTGCCGCCATTGCCTGCAACTCGCCAAAGCCGGGGAGGCCATGCTGCTCGGCTCCTATGACCTGCCGGCGCCGCGCGGCATCTACTGGACGCCCAGCCCGGTCTTCCTGCATGCCGATCCCTGCCCGCGCTACGACATGGCGGACGAGGTGGCGCCGATCATCCGCGCCAACCCGCTGGTGTCCGTGCGCGCCTATGATGCCGAGGACCAATGCCTCTACGATCTGGGGCAGGTTTGTTCCGGGCGGGAGGCCGAGGCGCCGCTGGCCCGCGCCCTGGACGATCCGCGCACCCGCTTCGTCAACATCCACACCGCCCGGCCGGGCTGCCTGCTGGCGCGGGTCGAGCGCGCCTGAGCCGCCTCAGCCGGCGCAATCCAGCAAGGGCCCGAGCTGGCCGACGCGCCGGCGGATGGTGCCGGCGCGCTCCCGCACATAAGGGCCGGGCGCGGCGGCGGACCAGTTCAGCGGGCTGGGCAGCACGGCCGCCAGCTGCGCCGCCTGGGCCGAGGAAAGCCGCGCCGCCGGCCGGTTGAAGAAATCGCGCGAGGCCGCCTCGGCGCCATAGGTGCCGGGGCCGAACTCGACGATGTTGAGATACACTTCCAGCACGCGCCGCTTGGGCCACAGCAGCGCCACCTGCGGCGTCAGCCAGGCTTCCAGCACCTTGCGCAGCGGGTCGCGCCCCGGCCACAGAAACAGGTTCTTCGCCACCTGCATGGTGATGGTGGAAGCGCCGCGCGGCCGTTCCCCCTGCAGCGCCGCGGCGATCTGCCCCTGCAGGGCCGGCATGTCGAAGCCGAGCCACTGGCCGCAGAAGGTGTTGTCCTCGGCGGCGATCACCGAATGGGCCAGTGCCGGCGCCATCTCGGAATAAGCCACCCAGTCCTTGGAGAAGCCATGGCCCTGCGCGGCGCGGATCAGCATCAGCGGCGTCATCGGCACGGGCACGAAGCGGAACAACAGGATCAGCAGCGGCGGCCCGGCCAGCAGCAGCAGCACGGCCCGCCGCAGCCAGGCGCGCCAGCGCATCAGCGGTCGCAGGCCCCGGAGCGCTTGCGGTGCGACCAGGGATAGTCGAACCGCCCGGCCCAGGCGCCGGCCTTCTCGCGCTTCGCCGCCGCCTCGGCCGCGGCATAGCGGCCATCGGAGAAGCGCGGGCAGTCGAAGGCGTAGCCCGAGCGCACCATGGCCTCGTTCAGGTCCAGCGTGCCGCCGCCGGGGCGCGGCACGGAACAATGGGCCACGCTGCGGCCATGGGTGGTGGAACCGTCCGGCACGCAGGTGACGCTGCGGCCGCCGATCAGCTCGACCAGGGCCTGCCGGGCGGCCGCGCCGCATTCGAAGCGGCCATTGCCGCCGCGGCATTCCTGGTCGTGCTCCAGGGCGTCGATGCCTTGCATCCGCACCCGGACGCCATCCACATCCAAGGTGTCGCCATCGATGATGCGCGGCCGGCCGGCCAGCACCTCGCCCGGGCGGCCGCCGCGTCCCGTGTCACGCGGCGCCTCGGATTGCAGGGCCTGGTTCAGGCTGCGGAACAGCCGCGTCAGGTCGCCCTGCGACACCTCCCCCGTGCCGATCAGGCCGATCACGATGGCCGCCAGGGCCAGCCAGACTTTCGACAAGATGCCTTTCCGATTCATGATGCCCGGTGATCCAGCAGGCAGAACATCAGCTCGTGCTTGTTGTGCGCGCCGTGAAACAGCCGCGCGCCGGGAATGGCGGCGAAGGCCGCCGCGGTGTCATGGTCCGTTTCGCCCTGGAACTTGATGGTGCAGACGAAGTTCCGCGCCCGCCCCGCCGCCATCCAGCGCCGCACCAGCCCGAGCAGCCGCGCCGGGTAGCAGATGATGTCGCTGAACAGCCAGTCCACCGGCGCTTCCCACTCTGGCTCCAGGCCGAAGGCGCTTTCGGTGCGCACCGTGACATTGGGCAGCGCCGCGATGGCGGGGTCCATCGCCGCCTTGTCCACCGCCACCACCTGGCCGCCGAGCTGCGCCAGCGCCCAGGTCCAGCCGCCCGGCGCGGCGCCGAGGTCGAGCGCCACCTCCCCCGGCCCGGGCCAGCGGCCGATGCGGGTCAGCGCTTCCCACAGCTTGAGGTAGGCGCGGGAGGGGGGGCCCTCGCGATCCTCCTCGAAGCGCACCTGCCCTTGCACGAAGGGGCTGGTCTTGGTGGGGGAAAGCAGCATCCGGTCCGGCGCCAGCAGCGTCCAGCCACCGAGATGGCCGGTGGGCGCCGGCTCCGGGAAACGCAGGGCGCGCGCCTTGACCGGCGGCAGCGCCGCCTCGATCAGCGCGGCGCGGCGGTGGTGCAGCACCGGCTCCAGCGCCCAGTTGCGCTGGATGGCGCGCAGCGCGCCGGCGGCGCCCTTGATCGAGGGCACCTCCGCCTCGCGCACATCGGTCCAGACATCCAGCGCCCAGGCGGACGCAACGGGCAACGCCTCGCTCAGCGCCAGCGGCCCGTGCCAGGAGGCGATGGCGACGCCGGCGCGGCGCAGCTCCTCCTCCAGCTCGCGCTCGAAGCCTTCGGCGGCGCGGTAGGCCGAGCGGATGGTCATGCCGCGCGGCCCAGCCCGGCCAGGGCCAGCAGCAGCCAGCCCAGCATCAGCAGCGTGCCCCCCAGCGGCGCGATGCCAAGCGACGCGCCGGTCAGCACCAGCCACCACACGGCGCCGCAGAAGCCCAGGCTGCCCAGCAGGAAGCAGCCGCCGGCGTAATGCGCGAGGCGGCCGGCGCGGCGCTCGGCCAGCAGGCCGGTGGCCAGCAGCGCCAGGGCGTGCCAGCCCTGCATGGTCAGCGCGCTTTGCGCCATGCGGTACCCGGCCTCGTCCAGCCGTGGCGCCAGCCCATGCGCGGCCCAGGCCGACAGCGCCACCGCCGACAAGCCGGACAAGGCACCGATGAACAGCCAGAAGCGGGACAAGGGAGATGCGGACATGGCGCCGGATTAATGCGGATCGCCCCCTGGGGAAAGGGTATGGGGGAAAGGGCGTGGGCAAAGGACGGGGGCCAGGGGACGCAGAAGGGCGCCCCCTTCAGCCGGGCAGCATCAGGCCGGTGGGCAGGGTGCCGGCATCGGGCACCCAGCCGCCATCGGGGGCGGGGCGGAACAGCGGCGTGGCGAAGGCGGCGGCGACCGGGATGTTGCGCGGCCAGGCTTCGCGCCAGCGATGGCCCTGCGCCATGGCGACGCACAGCCCGACCGGCTGCACCCCGGCCGAGGCCAGCAGCGCCAGCCCGGCCAGGGCGGAGGAGCCGGTGCTGATCACGTCATCCACCAGCAGCACCCGCTTGCCCGACAGGCGCGGCAGCAGGTGCGGGTCGAGCCAGACGCGGCGCGCATCGGGCGTGATGGAGGATGCGGTGGGCACCGACAGCGCCGGGTCGTACCACGGCTTGCGGGAATAGCCGGGCGCCACCCAGTTCGGATGGCCCAGCGCCTCCGCCACCGGGGCGGCCAGGCTGTGGCCCAGCGTCGGCATGCCGACCACCAGCTCGGCGCCGAGCGGCTGCGCCGCCGCCGCCATCCAGCCGGTGATCGCGGCATGCACGGCGAAGCTCGCCTGGTTGACGATCAGCCAGGCGACACCGATCTGCCCGTGGCCGCGCAGCGGCATGCACAGGCTGAGGCCGTTCGGCATCGGCGCCGGGTAGCTGTCGGCGAAGGCAGCTCGTTCGGGGCGGGGCCGGAAGACTTGCCAGTATTCCATGATGGCCCCATCGCATGACCGGAAATGCCGCGCCAGAGCCAGCCCGTACACAGCGCCGCGCGCAGCGTTCACGCCTTTGCGCGATCGGCGGGCCGTGGCGAAGGCCATTGCCGCGCGCTACAGAAGCGGGGTTCAGGAGGTCCCAACCATGCTTACCCGCCGTTCCGTCCTGCTCGCATCCGCGGCCGCGGCCTCGGTGCCGGCCCTTGCCGCCATGGGCATGCCGCGCTCCGCCGGGGCCCAGACACCCGCCAATGTGCTGGTCTTCGCCAAGCAGATCGATGACATCATCAGCCTCGATCCGCATGAGGCGTTCGAGTACACCGCCTCGGAAATCGCCGGCAACGTGTACCAGAAGCTGGTCACCACCCCGAATTCCGATCCCGCCCGGCTGGAAGGCGAGCTGGCGGAAAAGTGGGAAGTGTCGGCCGACAACAAGACCTTCACCTTCACGCTGAAGCAGGGGCCCAAATTCGCTTCCGGCAAGCCGGTGACGGCCGAGGACGTGGCCTTTTCCCTGTCCCGCGCGGTGATCCTCAACAAGTCGCCCGCCTTCATCATCAACCAGTTCGGCTTCAACCGCGACAATGTGGCGAGCCGCATCCGCGCCACCGATGCGCGCACGGTGGTGCTGGAAACGGCCGAGCCGACGTCGCCTTCCTTCCTGCTCTACTGCCTGTCAGCCGCGGTCGGCTCGGTTGTGGAAAAGGCCACGGTGATGGCCAATGCGCAGAAGGACGACAAGGGAGGTGACGACCTCGGCAATGCGTGGCTGAAGCAGAATTCCGCCGGCTCCGGCCCTTACGCGGTGCGGCAATGGAAGGCGAGCGAGAGCGTCATGCTCGACGCCAACCCGAACAGTGACACGCCACCCAAGATCCGCCGCATCATCATGCGCCACATGGCCGACCCCTCGGCGCAGCTTCTCGGGCTGCAGCGCGGCGATGTGGACATCGCCCGCAACCTGGTGGCCGATCAGGTGAAGCAGGTGGAGAAGGACCCGAAATTCTCGGTGCAATACGCCCGCAAGGCGAGCCTGATGTATCTCAGCCTGAACCAGAAGCACCCGATCCTGTCGAAGCCCGAGGTGCGTCAGGCGATCAAGCTGGCGCTCGACTATGACGCCATCCAGAAGAACATCGTGCCCACGACCTATGCGGTGCACCAATCCTTCCTGCCCGCTGGCCTGCCCGGCGCGCTGACCGAGCATCCCTTCTCCAAGAAGACCGCCGAGGCCAAGGCGCTGCTGGCCAAGGCCGGCCACGCCGACGGCTTCGAGGTCGCGCTCGACTATTTCTCCGGCGCGCCGACCTCCGACATTGCCCAGGCGATCCAGGCCAATCTGGCCGAGATCGGCATCCGCCTGCAGATGCTGCCCGGCGAGCAGCGCGCGGTGATCACCAAGACCCGCGCCCGCCAGCATGACATCGCCATGGTGCGCTGGGGCTCCGACTACTTCGATCCGCACAGCAACGCCGAGGCCTTCTCGATCAACCTCGACAACAGCGAGAACGCCAAGAACCGCACCATCGCGTGGCGCGCGAGCTGGGACATCCCCGAGCTGTCGCGGAAGACGCTGGCGGCGCTGAAGGAAACCGATTCCGAGAAGCGCGCGGCCATGTATGCCGACATCCAGAAGGAGCACCAGCAGGTGTCGCCCTTCGTGATCATGCTGCAGGAGATCGAGGTCGCCGTGTCCCGCGCCGCGGTGAAGGGCTTCGACATGGGGCCGATGAACGACCGCCATTCCTACACCAACATCACCAAGGCATGAGCGATACGGCAACTTCCCCGGCGGCGCCGCCGCCGGGAGGCCAGCCCGCGGGAGGGCGCCAGCGCCCCTCCGCCATGCGTCTCCGCTTTCAGGCCGTCTCGGGCACGCTGGCCAGCATCCCGATCACGCTGTTCGGCCTTGTTCTCGTCACCTTCTTCATCGGCCGCGTGGTGCCGATCGACCCGGTGCTGGCCATCGTGGGCGACCGAGCCCCCCAGGACGTGGTGGAAGCCGCCCGGCTGCAGCTTGGCCTCGACCAGCCGCTCTATGTGCAGTTCTGGCGCTATCTGGGGCAGATCGCGTCGGGCGACCTCGGGCGTTCGGTGATGACATCGAACCCGGTCACCGACGACATCATCCGCTTCTTTCCGGCGACCTTCGAGCTGGCCACGCTCGCCCTGATCGTCGCGGTGCTGATCGGCATCCCGCTGGGTGTCTGGGCGGCCACGCGGCAGGGTTCCTGGGTGGATCAGGGTGTGCGGCTGTTCTGCCTCGCCGGGCATTCGCTGCCGGTATTCGTGCTGGGCCTGATCTCGCTTCTGCTGTTCTACGCCCATTGGGGCGTGCTGCCGGGCCCCGGGCGGCAAAGCATCTTCTATGAAGGCATGGTGGACACCCGCACCGGCATCCTGACGCTGGACGCGCTGCTGGCCGGGGACTGGGGCGCCTTCCAGGACGCGCTGCTGCACCTGGCGCAGCCGGCCGGCGTGCTGGCGATGTTCTCCCTCGCCTATATCGCCCGCATGACGCGAGCCTTCATGCTGAACGAGCTGAAGAGCGAATACGTCACCACCGCGCGGGCCAAGGGCCTGTCGCGCGGCCGGATCGTCTGGGGCCACGCCTTCCGCAACACCGCAGTGCCGCTGGTGACGGTGCTGGCCATGACCTATGCCGGCCTGCTGGAAGGCGCCGTGCTGACCGAGACGATCTTCTCCTGGCCCGGCCTAGGCCAGTACCTCACCGTGTCGCTGCTGAACGCCGACATGAACGCGGTGCTGGGCGCCACGCTGGTGGTCGGGCTGATCTATGTGATGCTGAACCTGCTGTCGGACCTGCTGTACCGGCTGCTCGATCCCCGCGTGAAGTGAAGGGGTGAGGTAGAATGTCCGCAACAACGCGCCGCGAATGGCTGCTCTCCGACACCCCCTCCTCCCGCTCCCAGGCGCGCTGGGGGCGGCGCTACCAGCTCTGGCTGGCCTTCCGGCGCAACTGGCTGGCGGTCGCCGGCCTCGCCGTGGTGGTGCTGATGCTGCTGCTGGCGATCTTCGCGCCGCTGCTGGCGACGCATGATCCCGGCGCGCAGCAACTCGCCAACCGTTTGCAGCCGCCTTCGGCCGAGCACTGGCTGGGCACGGATGAGCTGGGGCGCGATTCCTGGTCCCGCCTGTTGTATGGCGGCCGCGTCACCCTCGGCATGGTGGTCGCCGTGGTGGCGCTGGTGGCGCCGCTCGGGCTGATCATCGGCTGCGTCGCGGGCTATGCCGGCGGCATGGTGGACAAGGTCCTGATGCGCGTCACCGACGTGTTCCTGGCCTTTCCGCGGCTGATCCTGGCGCTGGCTTTCGTCGCCGCCATGCGGCCCGGCGTGGAAAGCGCCGTGATCGCCATCGCGCTCACCGCCTGGCCGCCCTATGCGCGCCTCGCGCGGGCCGAGACGCTGACCATCCGCAACACCGACTACATCGCCGCCGTGCGGATGACCGGCGCCTCCCCCTGGCGCGTCATCTGGAAGCATGTGACGCCGATGTGCATGCCGTCGCTGACGGTGCGCGTCACGCTCGACATGTCCTCCATCATCCTGACGGCGGCGGGCCTGGGCTTCCTCGGCCTCGGCGCGCAGCCGCCGATCCCGGAATGGGGCACCATGATCGCGACGGCGCGGCGCTTCATCCTGGAGCAATGGTGGGTGCCGGTGATCCCGGGCATCGCCATCTTCACCGCCTCCCTCGCCTTCAACCTGCTGGGCGACGGCCTGCGCGACGTGCTGGACCCGAAGCAGCGATGAGCGGCATGAACAACGGCAAGCTGGTGGAGATCCGCGACCTGCGCGTGGATTTCCCCAACCCTTCCGGCTTCACACAGGCGGTGCGCGGCATCTCCTTCAGCCTTGGGCGGGAGAAGCTCGGCATCGTCGGCGAAAGCGGATCGGGCAAGTCGGTCACGGGGCGGGCTCTGATGCGGCTGCTGCCGCAGGCCGCCCGCGTCCGGGCGGAGGCACTGCGCTTCGACGGGGTCGATGTGCTGGCGGCTTCCGAACAGCAGATGCGCTCCCTGCGCGGCGGCCGGATCGGCCTGATCATGCAGGATCCGAAATACTCGCTGAACCCGGTGATGTCGGTGGGCCGGCAGATCGCCGAGGCCTGGCTGGCGCACAACAAGGGCGGCCGGCGGGAAGCGCGCGACGCGGCGCTGTCCCTGCTGGAGCAGGTGAAGATCCGCGACCCGAGGCGCGTGCTGGATTCCTATCCGCACGAGGTGTCGGGCGGCATGGGCCAGCGCATCATGATCGCCATGATGCTGGCCCCCAACCCCGACCTGCTGATCGCCGACGAGCCGACCAGCGCCCTCGATGCCTCCGTCCAGGCGGAGATTCTGAAGCTGATCGAGGATCTGGTGTCGGAGCGCGGCATGGGGCTGATGCTGATCAGCCACGACCTGCCGCTGGTGGCCCGCTTCTGCGACCGCGTGGTGGTGATGTATGCCGGCCAGGTGATGGAGGAGCTGCCGGCGCGCGACCTGCACCGCGCGAGCCACGCCTACACGCGCGGTTTGCTCGACTGCATGCCTTCCCTGTCGCGGAAGCGCGCGCGGCTGCCGACCCTGAACCGTGACGCCGCCTGGCTGGAGCCGCATGCATGATCGAGGTCGAGCATCTCAACGTCCATTTCGGCTCCAACCATGTGGTGCGCGACGTCAGCTTCCGCGTCGCGGCGGGGGAGACCTTCGGGCTGGTGGGGGAAAGCGGCTCCGGCAAGTCCACCGTGCTGCGCACCATCGCGGGGCTGAACGCGGGCTGGGATGGCCGCATGGCCGTGGCCGGGCAGGCGTTGGGCCCCAGGCGGGACCGCGCCTTCTTTCAGCGCGTGCAGATGGTGTTCCAGGACCCTTATGGCTCCCTGCACCCGCGCCAGACGGTGGACCGCATCCTGGCCGAGCCGCTGGAGGTGCATGGCATCCCCGATGCCGAGAGCCGCATCACCCGCGCGCTGGAGGAGGTTGCCCTGCCCCGCACGGCGCGCTTCCGCTATCCGCACCAGCTGTCCGGCGGGCAGCGCCAGCGCGTCGCCATTGCCCGCGCGCTGATCGCCGACCCGTCCGTGCTGCTGCTGGACGAGCCCACCAGCGCGCTGGACGTGTCGGTGCAGGCGGAGGTGCTGAACCTGCTGTCGGACCTGCGGGAAGCGCGGCAGCTCACCTGCATCCTGGTGTCGCACAACCTGGCGGTGGTCGCGCATCTCTGTGAAAGGCTGGCGGTGATGCAGGGCGGCCGCATCGTCGAGATCCTGTCGGAAGCGGAGCTGCGCGCCGGACAGGCGAGGCATTCCCACACCCAGGACCTGATCGCCCTGTCGCACGAGCTGGAGGGGTGAGCGGTGGGGCCGGGGGCGCCCCGCCCGCCACACGCGGCGCGACAGGCGCCCCTCCTTCCGCCATCCCAATGATTGCAATCCGCCGCCACGCTGGTGCAAGCTGAAGCGCCCGAAGCGGCGGCGCGCATGATCGCCCCGGGCAGGGGAGAAGCGTCATGGACCAGCAAGACCCACCGCGCGGTGGCCGTCGTGCCCTGCTGACTGCCGCCGCGGCGGCGCCGCTCCTGGGGGGGCTCGGCCTCGACCCCGCCCTCGCCGCCGAGATGGGACGGTCCGAAAAGCCGCTGCGCGCCGCCTTCTCCAATGCCGGGCTGCAGGCGACATGGTGCGCCCAGGGCAAGGCGGCGGCCGAATATTGGGGCAAGCTGTTCAATGTGGATGTCACCTGGTTCGATGGCGAGCTGAACGCCACCCGCCAGCGCGGTGCCATCGACAACATGGCCTCCCAGCGCTGGGACTTCGTGGCCATTCAGGCCTTCGGCATCGGCACGCTGACGGCGCCGGTGCGGCGGATGATCGATGCCGGCATCCCGGTGATCGACATGGACACGCTGATCGCGCCGCTGGACAGCATCAATGTCCATTCCTTCCTGGCGCCCGACAACGAGTTCATGGGCGCCTCCGTCACCGAGGCGCTGATGCAGGCCATCGGCGGGGAAGGCACGGTCATCATGACCCAGGGCGCGCTGGGCCATACCGGCGCCCAGGGCCGCGCGCGCGGCTTCGATTCCGTGGTCAAGCGCTACCCCAAGGTGGAGGTGCTGGACACCACCCCGGGCGACTGGGACGTGACCAAGGTGGCCCGCATCTGGGACACCCACCTGACCAAGTATCCCAAGATCAGCGCCGCCTATTTCCACAATGACGACATGGCGCTGGCCGCCTACAACGTCATGCGCGCCAAGGGCCGCACCGACATCAAGATCGGCGGCTGCGACGCCATGCCCCCCGCCCTTGCCGCCGTGGCGGATGGGCGCATGCACGCGACGGTCCGCAATCCCTCCTGCCGCATCCATGGCGGCGCCATCATGGCCGGCGTCGCCGCCGTGGTGGCCGGCGAGAAAACCGGCGCCGAGGGCATCCCGAAGCACGTCATCACCGATGGGCCCGTGGTCACCAAGGCCAATGCCGCCGGCATGGCCTGGATGCAGAAGCACTACCTGATCTAGCCGGGGCGGAGCCGCATGCCCACCGATCCGCCGCTGCTGGAACTGCGCGGCGTTTCCAAGCGCTTCGCCGGCGTCACCGCGCTGGACAATGTGGATTTCAGCCTCGGCCGGGGCGAGATCCATGGCCTCGTCGGCGAGAACGGCGCCGGCAAGAGCACGCTGATGAAGATCATCGCCGGCGTGCACAGCGAGTATGAGGGCGAGATGCGGCTGGACGGGCACCCCGTCCGGCTGCGCACGCCGCGCGACGCGCGCGATGCCGGCATCGGCATGGTGCATCAGGAACTCTCCATCGTGCCGGCGCTTTCGGTGGCCGAGAACGTCATGCTGGGCCGGCAGCCCTTGAACCGCCTCGGCGTCATCTCCTGGCGGCGGATGCGGGACCAGGCGCGGGCGCAGCTGCGCGAGCTGGGCATCGAGGTGGACCCCGCGGCGCCGGCCGGATCGCTGCCGCTCGGCCTGCAGCAGATGATCGAGCTGGCGCGGGTGCTGCTGTCCGGCGCCCGCATCCTGATCCTGGACGAGCCGACCTCCGCCCTGTCGCCGCCCGAGGTGGAGAAGCTGTTCGCGCTGCTGGAGCGGCTGCGCGCCTCCGGGCGCAGCGTGGTGTTCATCTCCCACTTCCTCGACGACGTCCTGCGGATCTCGGACAACGTCACCGTGTTCCGCAATGGCCGCCGGGTCGGCGCCTCCCCCGCGCGCTCGATCAGCAAGGCCTGGCTGATCGAGCGGATGATCGGCGGCGGCCATGAGCGGCTGGAGGAAAGCTACACCGATGCCCGCACCCTGCCGCCACGCCCTTCCACGCCGGCGGTGCTGGAAGCCGAAGGCCTTGGCGTCGCCGGGCTGTTCGACGGCGCCTCGCTGCGCGTCCATGCGGGGGAAGTGCTGGGCATCTACGGCTTCATGGGCTCGGGCCAGCTGGAGCTGGCTCGCGCCCTGTCGGGCAAGCTGAAGCTGGACCACGGCACGGTGCGGGTGGATGGCCGGGAGGCACGGCTCCGGCGCGGCACCCCGGGAGCCAAGCGGGCCGGCATCGCCTTCGTTCCGGAAAGCCGCCGCGCCATGTTGTTCGCGCCGCAGCCGGTCTACCGCAACATCAGCATTTCCATCCTGGAGCGCATCAACCGCCTGCTGCTGCGCCCACGCCTGGAGCGCGAGATCGCCGGGGGGCATGTGCGCCGCCTGGGCGTCAGGCCAGCGCGGGTGGACCTGCCGGTGGGGCAGCTTTCGGGCGGCAACCAGCAGAAGGTCGCCCTTGCCCGCTGGCTGACCCACCTGCCGCGCGTGCTGCTGCTGAGCGAGCCGACGCGGGGCATGGATGTGGGCGCCAAGGACGACGTGGTGCGCATCGTGCGCGCGCTGCGCGCCGAGGGCATCGGCATCGTCGTCGTCTCCTCCGAGCCGGAAACCGTGCTGTCCCTTGCCGACCGCATCCTGGTGATGCGGCGCGGCGTGCTGGCGCGGGAATTCGCCGGGGAAGCGGTGGGCAAGGACCGCCTGCTGGAAGCAGCGTGAAGGAAGAACACCGGATGTCCGCACCGCTCACCGATCCCGCCGCGCTGCGCGAGCCGCTCTGGCTCCGCCTCGGCGGGCAGCTGCGCAACCTGGCGCCCTTTGTCACGCTGATCGCGCTGGTGGTGCTGTTCAGCCTGCTCAGCCCGTCCTTCGCGACGGTCGGCAATGTCAGCAACATCCTGCAGCAGGTCTCGATCACCGCCATCATCGCGGTTGGGCTGACCTATGTGATCCTGTGCGCCGAGATCGACCTCAGCGTCGCCAGCGTGGCGAATGCCGCCGGCATCCTGCTGGCCTTCTTCACCTTGCAGGATGCCAGCGTGAACATCGCCAACATCCCGCTGCCGGGGCCCTTGGCGATGCTGCTGGCCCTGGCCGGCGCGCTGGCGCTGGGCGCCGTCACCGCCTTTGGCGTCACCTGGATCGGCATCCCCTCCTTCATCATGACGCTGGCCATGCTGCAGATCGGCAATGGCATCGGCGCCCTGCTGGTGCGCGGGCAGATCGCCTACAACGTGCCGGACCTGGTGGTGGCGCTGGGTAGCGGCTCGATCGGGCCGGTCCCCTGGATCGTGCTGGTGGCGGCGCTGGTGCTGCTGGTGGGCCACCTGGTGCTGACCTATACGCGCTTCGGCCGCTACGTCTACATGGTGGGCGGCAATCGCGAGGCGGCGGAGCATTCCGGCGTCGCCGTCAAGGCGGTGGTGGCGGGGGTGATGATGATCTCCGCCCTGTGCTCCGGCATCGCCGGGATGCTGGGCGTCGCCTATTTCGGCAGCGCGCAGCAGAACCAGTTCGACAACTACCTGCTGGATGCCATCTCGGCCGTGGTGGTGGGCGGCACCAGCCTGTTCGGCGGGCAGGGCGGCATCGGCAACACCATTGTCGGCGTGCTGGTGCTGGGCGTGCTGAACAACGGGCTGGACCACATCCGCATGGACAGCTTCCTGAAGATCCTGATCCGCGGGCTGGTGCTGCTGATGGCGCTGGTGATCAATGTCTATGCCCAGCGTCTGCGCAGCATGCGGCGCGGGGTGGGATAGGCCCCGGCCGCGCATCCGGCCCGTCAGGAGGGGTTGGCCGCCGGGCCGGGACCTGGGACAACGCCATCGTCAGACCATGGTGGAACGCTTGTCCTCGAACACGACCGCCCAACCATTCGCCGGACATGGCCCGCGCGCGCGCGGCCTGGGCCTCGGCTGGGGCACGCTGCCGCCCGGCCCCCGCAACGCCATCACCGACGTTTCCGGCGTCCGCGTGGGGCACCGGACGCTGCATCAGGGCGATGCCATCCGCACCGGCGTCACCGCCATCCTGCCGCATGGCGGAAACCTGTTTCACCAGAAGGTGCCGGCGGCCACCCAGGTCCTGAACGGCTTCGGCAAGAGCATCGGCCTGATGCAGGTCGATGAGCTGGGCCAGCTGGAAACCCCGATCCTGCTGACCAACACCTTCGGCGTCGCCGCCTGCGCCGAGGCCCTGATCCGCCATGCCATCCAGGGCGAGCCGCGCATCGGCCGGGACCTGTCCACCGTCAATCCGGTGGTGCTGGAATGCAATGATGGCTACCTGAACGACATCCAGGCCATGGCGGTGACAGCGGAGGACGCCGCCGCCGCCCTGGCCGCCGCCGCCGCCCCCGCTGGCGATGAAATGGCATCGGGCGCGGTCGGCGCCGGCACCGGCATGAGCTGCTTCGGCCTGAAGGGCGGCATCGGCACGGCATCCCGGCAATTGCTGATCGACCAGGCGCCATTCCGCCTGGGCGCGCTGGTGCTGGCCAATTTCGGCAATCCGGGCGACCTGCGCCTGCCGGATGGGCGCCGGGTCGAGCCAGCGGCCGAAGCAATGCCCGAGCGGGGTTCCGTGATCGTGGTGCTGGCCACCGATATCCCGCTGGAACACCGGCAACTGCGCCGCGTCGCGGCGCGGGCCGGCACCGGCATCGCCTGGACCGGTTCCTTCTGGGGACATGGCAGCGGCGACATCGCCCTCGCCTTCTCCACCGCCGAGACATTGCCGCATGAGGCGCAGGCCACCATCCTGCCGCGCCGCATCCTGGCGGAGGAACGGATGGATCTGGTGTTCCGCGCCACCGCCGAAGCCACGGCGGAGGCGGTGATGGACGCGCTGGCCGCCGCGGAAACCACCACGGGCTTTCGCGGGCACCACCGCATAAGCCTGCGGGAGGTCCTGGCGCGCCCTTGAAGCGCCCTCAGCCGAAGCGGTCGCGCCAGGAAGGCTGCGCCCCCGGACAGGGCAGCGCCGCCGCCTCGAACACGCCGCGCGCGATGGCCCGCGCCATCACCTGCCCGGCGAGGTGGCCGAGCGCCGCCAGCTCCGCCATCGGGTCGGCCAATGGCCGCAGGCCGGTGGAGGCGGCGAACACCGTGTCGCCATCGCTCGGCGCGTGGCTGGGCAGGATGGCGCGGACCAGCCCGTCATCCGCCATGATCGCCAGGCGCTCCGCCTGCGCCTTGGTCAGCGCCGCGTCGGTCACCACCATGCCGATGGTGGTGGCGGTGCCGGGGCCGCCCTTCAGCCGCAGGCGGCTGTGTTCCGGCAGGAAGCGCGGCGGGAAGCCGAGGCCGCCGAATTCATTTCCCCGCTCGAAGGGCGCGGCCCAGAACCACGGCCCCTCCCCCACCAGGGGCGAGCCAACGGCGTTCACCGCCACGATCGCCGCGACGCGGTGCCCTTCCGCCGTCACCCCGCTGGCGGAGCCGAGCCCGCCCTTCACCGTGGCCGTGGTCGCGCCCGTGCCGGCGCCGACGCTGCCCAGCTCGAAATGCCCCTCCCGCGCCGCCACCGCCGCCGCGTAGCCGAGGTCGCGATACGGGCTGAACCGGCCCCAATCCTTGTTGCCGCCATTGCGCAGGTCGAACAGGATCGCCTGCGGCGCCAGGGGGATGGTGATGCCGGCGAAGCGCTGGCCCCTGCCCTGCTCGCGCAGCGCCGCCTGCACCCCGCCCGCCGCGTCCAGCCCGAAGGTGGAGCCGCCCGACAGCACCAGCGCGTCCACCGCCTGCACCGTCGCCCCGGTGCGCAGCAATTCCGTGTCGCGCCCGCCCGGGGCGCCGCCGCGGATCGTCACCGCCGCCACCGCCGGCGCGTCGAACAGCACGGCGGTAACGCCGGAGCCGAGCGGAAGATCGGTGGCCTGCCCGACCCGCAGCCCGGCGATGTCGGTCAGCAGGTTCAGCGGCGGGTCTGGCAGGGCGATGCTCATGCGGCGATGATGCGGCAGAGCGCCGGCCCGGGCAAACCGCCTTGTCACGGCCCGGGCTTGGCGAAGCGGCGCAAGCTGGCTTCAATCGCCGCCGAATCGCTCGGGAGCCCCGCCATGCCGCGCCGTCGAACCCTGTTGCAGGCCGCCTCCCTACTGGCTGCCCCCTTTGCCGCCCCCTTGGCCATGCCGCGCCTCGCCGCCGCCCAGGCGCCGCGCGTGCTGAAGTTCATCCCGCAATCCGATCTGGGCGTGCTCGATCCGGTCTGGTCCAGCGCCTATGTGACGCGCAACCACGCCATGCTGGTGTTCGACACGCTGTTCGGGCTGGACGCGCAATACCGCCCGCAGCCGCAGATGCTGGAAGGCTTCGCCGTGGAACGGGATGGCCTCGCCTGGCGGCTGGTGCTGCGGGAAGGGCTGGTGTTCCATGACGGGGAGCCCGTGCTGGCCCGCGACTGCGCCGCCAGCATCCGCCGCTGGGGCGCGCGCGACGCCTTCGGCCAGACGCTGATGGCCGCCACGGAGGAGATCGCGGCGCCGGATGACCGCACCATCCTGATCCGCCTGCGGAAGCCCTTTCCGCTGCTGCCGCAGGCGCTGGGCAAGGCCGGTTCCAGCATCTGCGCCATCATGCCGCAGCGCCTGGCGGAAACCGATCCGTTCAAGCAGGTGACGGAGATGGTGGGCAGCGGCCCGTTCCGCTTCCTTGCCGATGAGCGGGTGGCGGGCGCCCGCGTCGCCTATGCGCGGCATGCGGCCTATCGCCCCCGCCCCGGTGGCGCGGCGGAATTCACCGCCGGGCCGAAGCAGGCCCATCTGGACCGGGTGGAATGGCATGTGATGCCCGATGGCGGCACCGCGGCGGCGGCCTTGCAGGCAGGCGAGGCGGATTGGTGGGAAAACCCCGCCGCCGACCTGCTGCCGCTGCTGCGCCGCGCCCGCGGCGTGCGCGTCGAGCTGCTGGAGGATTACGGCTATATCGGCTGCATGCGCTTCAACCAGTTGCAGCCGCCCTTCAACAACCCGGCGGTGCGGCAGGCGGTGCTGGGCGCCATCCGGCAGGCCGATTTCATGCAGGCCGTGGCGGGCACCGATCCGTCGCTGTGGGAGGATGGCGTCGGCTTCTTCGCCCCCGACACCCCGCTGGCCAGCGATACGGGGCTGGAAAAAATGGCGCCGCGCGACCCGGCCGCGGTGAAGCAGGCGCTGCAACAGGCGGGCTATGATGGCAGGCCGGTCGTGGTGCTGAACCCGACCGACCTCGCGCCGCTGAAGGCCCTGGCCGATGTCGGCGCCGATGCCTTGCAGCGGGCCGGCTTCACCGTGGATGTGCAGGCGATGGACTGGGGCTCGGTGGTGCAGAAGCTGGCCAATACGGGGCCGGCCTCAGAAGGCGGCTGGAACGTGTTCCACACCTTCTGGGCCGGGCTCGACCAACTCAACCCGGCGGTGCATTCCTATCTGCGGGGCAATGGGCGCAATGCCGGGCGCGGCTGGCCCGACGCCCCGGCGCTGGAAGCCCTGCGGGAGCGTTGGCTTGCCGCTGGCACCGAGGCCGAGCAGAAGCAGATCGCCATGGCGATGCAGCGGCAGGCGCTGCTGGACGTGCCCTATATCCCGCTTGGCCAGTACAAGGTGCCGGCCGCTTTCCGCGATGACCTGTCCGGGCTGCTGCGCGCCTTTCCGTTGTTCTGGAACGTCCGGCGCGGCTAGGGCGGCCTCAGGCGCCACCCGGCCCCTGGGGGTGCGGCAAGCGATGGACCAGAAAGAAGCGGAGCATTTCCCGTGAGGCATCGGGTCCGCGCGGATCGGTGTAGGAGCCGGCCGGGCTACCGCCGGACCAGGCATGGCCGCCGCCATGCACCTGCCATTGTTCCAGCACCGCCCGTTCCTCCGCGTCCAGGTGGCAGGTGCGGCTATAGGCATGGCCGCCCGGCACCTGCCCGCGCTGCACCGTGGCGCGCAGCCCCGCCGCCGCCGGATGCGCCGCCGACTGGGCGATCACCTGGTCGCCATTGCGCGGATGCACCGTGCTGTCGCGGTCGGCGTGGAACACGATGGCGGGCACGAGGCGCCGCCCATCCCCGGAAGGGAATGGCGCGGCGGCGCCCTGCCGCATCGCCGCGAAGGCGGAGGGCATGTCGCGCGCCGCGCCGCAGGCCAGCCCGGAATGCACGCCCACCGCGGCATACAGATCGGGATAGGTGGCGCCCATGATGGCGGCCGCCGCCCCGCCGGCCGACAATCCGGCGACATAAACCCGGCGCGGGTCGATGGCGTGGTCCCGCATGACCTGGCGCGTGATGCCGGCGATCAGCGCCGGCTCGCCCCGGCCGCGCCGCTGGTCATCGGGGCTGAACCAGTTCCAGCAGCGCTGCGCGTTGGCGGAAGCGGCCTGGGCCGGGTAGGCGACCAGGAAGCCGGCCTCCTCGGCCAGGGCGTTCATGCGCGTGCCGGCGGCGAAGTCGTCGGGCGATTGCGTGCAGCCATGCAGCATGACCAGCAGCGGCGCCGGCGCGCCGCGATGCGTGGATGGGATGTAAAGCTTGTAGGACCGGCTCCCCGCCTCGGCGCTGAAGGACAGGCTCAGGAAGCGCCCGCCGTCCGGCACGGGTTCCGCACCGCCCGCGGGCGTGGCCCGGCCCGGCCAGGCTGGTTGCGCCATCCCGTCCCCGCCCAGGCGGCCGAGCAGGTCACGCACCGCCTCGGGCAGCGGCCAGGCGCCGGATCCGGTGGTGACTCCCCTGGCGGTAGCTCCCCTGGCGGTGGCTCCCTTGGCCATGTCTTCCCGGGGCGGCGCCGGACCGCCCGTTTCCGGCTCGACATCGATGATGCGGGCGGCGCGGGAACCGGCATGGAAGGGGGCGCCACGATGCGGTGGCGCCGGCGCGGCGGCCGGCGGTGCCTCGCCATGCAGCAGGCGCCGCAGCATCGCGGTGGCCTCCGGCAGCCGGCCCGCGCGGGTCAGGCGGGTCACTTCAGCCATGTCGGCGGGGGCCATGCCGGTAGGCGATGCGATGTTCATGCGGGGTATTTTTCCGTGAAAGGGTTCAGGCGCGGCGCGGCGGGTCAACGGATCCGGTCGGCCAGGGCGGCCTTCACCGCCGCGCTGGCCTGCAGCGAGCCCAGCACCGACAGCGAGCCGATGGCGGCGCGGGCCAGTTCCGGCGACACATCGGCGGCGATGCTGGCCAGGCCCAGCACGCGGATATGGAGCGGTTGTCCCGCGGCCCGCGCGGCTTCCAGATCCTCGCGGCTGTAATGCCGCAATCCCAGGTCGAGGCTTTTGCGGGCCACGGATTGCCGGGCCGCCTCGGCATGGCGCTCCACCTGGTTGCGGATCGCGGTGCGGATGAAGTCGGTGCGGTTGGCGTAGAAGCCGTCCTGCACCAGCAGGTCGATATGGCCCAGGTCCACATAGCCCAGATTGATGGTGATCTTCTCGCTGTCCCCCGGCCTGGGGCGCAGCTCATGCAGCTTGGCAGCCATCGAAAACCATCCTCTCGCCATCCATGTGGATGGTAAATGGATGGCGAAGCAGCGGCTGCAAGGTTGGACGGCCATGAATCATGCTTTTCCACGACCGCGCCGCCCGGATTTCAGCCGGCGATGACGCCCTTGCGGATCAGGAAGCAGCCATAAGGGCGCGGATCGCCCGCCTGCACCACCGCGAAGGCCCGCTGCGCCGCCTCGTAGAAGGCGAAGCGCCCGATGCCATGCAGCGCCTCCCCCGGGCCGAGCAGCGCCTGCACGGCCCGCTGCGGCGGCGGAATGGCGGTGGGGTCGCCCACCACCTCCATGCGGCGCAGCGGGTGCGGCTCGAAATCATCGACCGGCAGCACGGACAGGATGGCCCGCGCAGCCCGTTCAACAGGGATCCCGGGAAGCCGGATCAGGCGGCCGGAGGGGGTGGCGCGGGCGATGCGCTCGGCCGGATGGTTGGCGTCCACCAGGGCGAGGTCGTCGCCATGCCCCATGGCGGCCAGAACCCAGAGCAAATCCGCCGAGAGCAGCGGGTCGATCGATTTCAGCATGGCGGGCGGCCTCGCCCGGACAGGTAGATGCGGGCGGCGGTGCCACCGAACACGGCGCCCCGTGCCGCCTCCGGCACCAGCGCCTCCGCCGCCGCGCGCCATTTCGCGTAGCCGCCGGCGAGGTTCACCACCGGCCAGTCGCTGCCCCACATCACGCGCTCCGGCCCGAAGCAGCGCAGGATTTCCGCCGCATAGGGGCGCAGCGTTTCGATGTCCCAGTCCGCCGGAGCCTCGGTGGCCAGGCCGGACAGCTTGCAGCAAAGATTGGGGTGGCGCGCCAGCTCGGCCAGCGCCTCCGCCCAGCCGGAGGCGCCCTCGGCGATAGCGGGCTTGCCGCCATGGTCCAGCACCACCGAAAGGCCGGGATGGCGGTCCAGCAGCGGCAACAGGTGCGGAAAGTGGCGCGGCCGCAGCAGGGCGTCGAACACCAGCCCGTGTCGCGCCATGGCCGCCAGGGCTGGCGCCAGGGCGGGGCGCAGCAGCCAGTCATCGTCGGGGATGTCGTGCACCATGGGGCGCAGCCCGACCAGCAACGGATCGGCGGCCAGCTCGGCGATGCGGCGCGGCGCATCGGCGTCCTCCAGGTCGGTCCAGCCGACCACCCCCGCCACCAGCTCGTCGCCGCGCGCCAGTTGCAGCAGGAACTCGGTTTCCGCCTCGGTCGGGGCAGCCTGCACCAGGATGGTGGCGGTGATGTTGTGGGGCGCCAGGAGCGGCCGCAGATCCCCGGGGCCGAAATCGCGGTGGATCGGCGCCAGGGCGGGTGTCAGCCAGCCGTAATCGCCGCGCGACAGGCGCCAGAAATGCTGGTGCGCGTCGATGCGCGCGGCCGCCACGGTGCCGGACATGCAGCGATCCTCCCCCGGTTGGGCTGTTTTTGCCTGCCGGGGGTGGATGCTACATCCGGCGCGGCATCAATCCAGTCGGATATTGGCTTCCCGCACCAGCCGCGCCATGCGCTCCCGCCCGTCGCGCAGGTAATTGGCGAAATCGGCTGGGGCGCTGCCCACCGGCTCGGCGGCGAGCTGCGCCAGCCGCGCCTTCACCTCCGGCTCGGCCAGCACCGCGGCCAGTTCGGCATGCAGGCGGGTGACAATGGGCTCCGGCAATCCGGCGGGGCCGAACAGCGCCGACCATTCGCTGAACTCGATGCCCGGCAACCCGGCCTCGGCGAAGGTCGGCACCTCCGGCCGCACGCCGACGCGCTTGCCGCTGGCCACGGCCAGGAAGCGGGCGCGGCCGCTGTCCACCGTCGGGCCGGCGGACAGGGCGGTGATGAACACCGCGTCCAGTGTTCCCGCCGCCAGATCCCGCGCCGCGTCGGCGCCGCCGCGATAGGGCACATGCGTCACCTCCACCCCGGCGCGCTGCTGGAAGGCGACCAGCGCCAGGTGCCCGGCGGTGGCGTTGCCCTGGGTGCCGACGCTGATCTGCCCCGGCCGTTCCCGCGCCGCGGCGATGAACTCGGCCAGGCTTTGCGCCGGAAAGCCGCTTTTCACCGCCACCACCTGCGGAAAGGTCACGGCCAGGGAAACCGGCGTGAAGGCGGTGGCATAGTCGAAGGGCAGGCCGCGCAGCAGCGACGGGTTGACGATGTGGGAGGACGCATCGAACAGCAGCGTGGTACCGTCCGGCGCCGCCTGCGCCACCGCCGCGCCGCCGACCGAGCCGCTGGCGCCGGTGCGGTTTTCCACCACGATGGTCTGGCCCAGCCGCTCGCCCAGGCGGGGCGCGATGCTGCGGGCCGCGGAATCGGCGGCGCCGCCCGCGGCGAAGGGCACGACCAGGCGGATCGGCCGGGCCGGGCTCCAGGCGGCGCCCTGCGCGGCGACCAGCCGGGGCGCGGCCAGCGCGCCTCCCACGGACCCTCCAAGGGCCAGCAGCGCGCGGCGGCGGAGGCGGAACGGAACCAAAGACGTCATAACGGCTTTCCCCTGCGGCCGGGTGGGTGGCGCCGGCTCTTCTGGACCTGCGCCATCCATAGCCATGCCGCCGCCGCCGCGACAGCCCGGAAGCGGGGGGGAAAAGCGCGGATCAGCCGGCGGTGATGTTGTTGGCCCGCACCACCTCGCCCCACAGCTTGTGGTCGTTGCGGACGCGGCGGTCATAGTCCTCGATGGTGCCGCCGCCCGGCTCGTCGCCCTGCTCGGTGATGCGGCCGGTCACGGCGGGGTCCTTCAGCGCCTGATTCAGCGCCGCGTTGATCCGCGACACGATCTCGGGCGGCGTGCCCTTGGGCGCCGAGATGCCGATCCAGGAGGTGATCAGGAAATCCTGCAGCCCCTGCTCGGCCGCCGTCGGCACATCCGGAAAGGCGGGGGCGCGGCTTTCGCCGGTGACCAGGATGGCGCGCACCTGCCCGGCCTTGACATAGGGCGCCACCACCGAGGCGGCGTCGAACATGGCGCTGAACCGGCCGGCGATGAAATCCTGCATGGCCGGGCCGCTGCCGCGATACGGCACGTCCTGCATGTCCGGCTTGCCGATGCGGGAGCGGAACAGCTCCATCGCGCAATGCGACATGCTGCCGGCGGCGGGTGTGCCGTAATCGATGCCGCCCTTCTGCGCTTTCACCCATTCGACGAACTCGGGCAGCGTCCTCGCCGGCACGGAAGGATGCACGCACAGCATCAGGGAGCTTTTCAGCGCCAGCCCGCAGGACACCAGGTCCATCGGATCGACGGTCATGTTCGGGAAGGTGTGCGGGTTGATCGCCATGGCGCTGGAATTGGCGGCCAGCAGCGTGTAGCCGTCCGGCCGCGCGCGCACGACATATTCGGTGCCGATATTGCCGCCGGCGCCGCCGCGGTTCTCCACCACCACGGGCTGGCCCAGCGCCGCCGCCATGCCCTGCTGCACGATGCGGGCGGCGAAGTCGGTCTGGCCGCCGGGCGGGAAACCCACCACCAGCGTCACCGGCCGGGTCGGCCAGGATTGCGCGCGCGCCAGCGACGGCAGGGCCAGAATGCCGGCGCCGGCGCCCAGCAGGGCACGGCGGGACAACGACCGGACAGGGTCGGAACAAGGCTTCATGGCAAACGTTCTCCCAGGAAGGGGCGGCCGGAGGCGGCCCCGCTTGCCGCCAGCAGTAGGAAAGCGCGGCAGGCCCGTCTAATGCCAAATTCCGAGCGATTCATACCGGAAGAGATATGTCCCCGCATGGCCTCCCGCCTGCCCCCCACCTGGTTCGCCCGTGCCCGGCTGAAGCTGCGGCATCTGCAATTGCTGGCGGCGCTGGATGACACGCGCAACCTGAACCGCGCCGCCCAGGGGCTGGGCATCACCCAGCCCGCCGCCTCCAAGCTGCTGGCGGAGATCGAGGCGATGGTGGGCACGCCCGTGTTCGAGCGCCGCCCCCGCGGCCTGTCCCCCAATGCGGCCGGGGAGGTGCTGCTGCGCCGCGCCCGCTCCGTGCTGGTGGAGCTGGAACAGGCCGCCGCCGAGCTGAACAGCCTTCGGGAAGGCGCCTTCGGCCATGTGGCGCTGGGCACGGTGACGGCGCCGGCGGTGGACATCGTCGCCCGCGCGGTGGAGGCGGTGCAGCGCGCCCAGCCCAATCTGCGCGTCAGCGTCGAGGTGGATGCTAGTGCGCCGCTGGTGGAACGGCTGCTGGCGGGACGGCTCGACATGGCGCTGGCCCGCATGCCGCCCGATGTGGCGCCGGGCCTGCTCGACTACCTGGAGGTGGGCGAGGAAGCGGTGTGCCTGCTGGTGCCGGCCGATCACCCTCTGCCGGGGGACGCGCCTTCCGCCCTCGCCGCCCTGCTGGATTATCCCTGGGTGCTGCCGCCGCCGCACACCCTGCTGCGGCAGGAGGTCGATGCCCTGTTCCTGCGCGCCGCCCTGCCGCGGCCGGCGCGGGTGCTGGACACCGAATCCATCCTGCTGGCGATGGCGGCGCTGGCCCAGGGCCCGTCCATCTGCGCGGTGACGGCCTCGGTCGCCGCGCTGCTGGCGCCGGACGGGCGCTACCGCCGCCTGCCGCCGCTGCTGGACGCGCCGCCTTTGGTGGTGCGGCCCTACGGGCTGATCCGCAGCCGGCTGCGCCCGCTTTCCCCGGCGGCATCGCGGCTGCACCACCAGCTTTGCGCCGAGCTGTTCCGCCGCGAAACCGCCGGTCCCGCCTGAGGGACCGGCCTGACGCCCGCGATCCTCAGCGCCCCCAGCGCAGCACCATCGCATCCAGGGAGGAAGCGATCTCGATCAGCCCCTTGCGGGTCTCCGGGTGCATCGGCGCCAGCGGCCGCCGCACATGGTCGGAGCGGATCACGCCGCCTTCCTGCATCAGCACCTTAGCGGCCCCCAGCCAGCCCTGCCGGTTCTCGTAGTTGATCAAGGGCAGCCAGCGGTTATAGGCGGCCATCGCCCCGGCGCGGTCGCCCGCGGCCCAGGGGTCCATGATCTGCCGGATGCCGTCCGGATAGCCGCCGCCGGTCATCGCGCCCGTGGCGCCGGCATCGAGGTCGGCCATCAGCGTGATCGCCTCCTCCCCGTCCCAGGGGCCGACAATGGCATCCCCGCCCAGTTCCAGCAGCGTGCGCAGCTTGGCGGCGGCGAAGGGCACCTCGATCTTGAAGTAGGAGACATTCGGGATCTCCTTCGCCATGCGCGCCAGGAAGGAAGCGGAAAGCGGCGTGCCGGCCACCGGCGCGTCCTGGATCATGATCGGGATGTCGATGGCATCCGACACGGCGCGGAAGAAGTCATAGATGCCGGGCTCCGGCACGCGGATGGTGGCGCCGTGATAGGGCGGCATGATCATCACCATCGCCGCGCCCGCATCCTGCGCGCGGCGGCTGCGCTCGGCGCAGATATGCGTGGCGAAATGCGTGGTGGTGACGATGACCGGCACGCGACCGGCGACGTGCTTCAGCGCGACCTGCATCACCTGGTCGCGCTCCTCATCGGTCAGCACGAACTGCTCGGAGAAATTGGCCAGGATGCAGAGGCCGTGCGAGCCGGCATCGATCATGAAGTCGATGGCGCGCTTCTGGCCTTCGGGGTCGAGACGGCCATTCTCGTCGAACACGGTGGGAACGACGGGGAACACGCCGCCATAGGGTGATGATGCCATTGGTTGTTTCCTCCTCTGCAAGGCGGGGAGGCACAGCGTCCCCGCATCCGGCCAGTGCCGGCAAGATCCCCGAGCCAGGGACGCTTCCGTCCCCGGCCACCGCTCAATGGTTGTCGCGCGGCACCGGCGAGCCGCTGCGCCCGACCAGGAAGTCGAGATCGACGCCGTGATTGGCCTGCTGCACGTGGTCCACATACATCCTGACGTAGCCGCGATCGGCGGCCAGCGGCGGCGGCACCCAGGCGGCGCGGCGCGCGGCCAGCTCCGCCTCGTCCACATGCAGGTGCAGCGAGCGCGCGGCGACGTCGAGGGTGATCATGTCCCCGTTGCGCACCAGGGCGAGCGGCCCGCCGGCCGCGGCCTCCGGTGCCACATGCAGCACCACGGTGCCGTAGGCGGTGCCCGACATGCGCGCGTCCGAGATGCGGATCATGTCCCGCACGCCCTGTTGCAGCAGCTTCTTCGGGATCGGCATGTTGCCGACCTCCGCCATGCCGGGATAGCCCTTCGGGCCGCAATTCTTCAGCACCATGATGCAGGACGCGTCGATGTCGAGGCTGTCATCGTCCTTCAGCGCGTGCAGCTCCTCGATGTTCTCGAACACCACGGCGCGGCCGGTGTGCTTCATCAGCTCGGGTGAGGCGGCGGAAGGCTTGATCACGGCGCCGTCGGGCGCCAGGTTGCCGCGCAGGATCGCCATGCCGCTTTCCTCCTTGAACGGCTTCTCCAGCGGCGTGATGACCTCGGGGTTGAAGCATTCCGCATCGCGGACGTTCTCCCAGACCGGCTTGCCGTTGACGGTGGGCGCGTCCTTGTGCAGCAGCCCGGCCTCGCCCAGCTGGCGCAGCACCACGGGCAGGCCGCCCGCGTAATAGAAATCCTCCATCAGGAAGCGCCCCGAGGGCATCAGGTCCACCACGCAATGGAGCCCCCGGCCAAGCCGGTCGAAATCCTCCAGCGTCAGCTCGATGCCGACGCGGCGGGCGATGGCCAGCAGATGCACCACCGCGTTGGTGGAGCCGCCAATGGCGCCCAGCGTGCGGATGGCGTTCTCGAACGCCTCGCGCACCAGGATCTTCGACAGCACCAGATCCTCATGCACCATGGCCACGATGCGGCGGCCGGCGAGGCGGGCCATCTCGTTGCGGCGCGCATCCACCGCCGGGATCGCGGCATTGCCCGGCAGGCCTACGCCCAGCGCCTCCACCATCGAGGCCATGGTGGACGCCGTGCCCATGGTCATGCAATGGCCGGAGGAGCGGTTCATCCCCGCCTCGGCCTCGTGGAACTCCTCCAGCGTGATCTCGCCGGCGCGCAGCTGCTCGCTCATGGAGATGATGTTGGTGCCGGAGCCGATGATCTGGCCGCGATACACGCCGCGCAGCTGCGGCCCGCCGGACACGCCGATGGTGGGCAGGTCGGCCGAGGCCGCGCCCATCAGCAGGGCGGGCGTGGTCTTGTCGCAGCCCATCAGCAGCACCACGCCATCCAGCGGATGGGCGCGGATGCCTTCCTCCACATCCATGGCCGCGAGGTTGCGGTACAGCATGGCGGTGGGCCGCATCGTCACCTCGCCAAGGGAGGAGACGGGGAATTCCAGCGGAAAGCCGCCCGCCTCCAGCACGCCACGGCGGACATGCTCGGCGATGGTGCGGAAATGACCGTTGCAGGGGTTCAGCTCGGACCAGGTGTTGCAGATGCCGATCACCGGCTTGCCCTCGAACTGGTCCTGGGGCGTGCCGCTGTTCTTCAGGAAGGAGCGGTAATAGAAGCCCATCTTGTCCTGCCGGCCGAACCAGGCCTGGCTGCGAAGGGGCTTGCCCGCATGGGTCATGCCCGGCTGGGGCTTGTTGTTGTTTTCGCTCATCGGGACGTCTCCGGCATCGGGGCGGAGGCGCGCCCCACCTTTTCCCAAGCTGTAGACCGCACCGCCATCACGGTCCAATAGGTTCTCAGCCCGGAGACATGCCGGATTCGATATGCGGGCCGCCGATTCGGCCGCAGGAACGGGAAGCCTCGCGCCCGTTGCCCGGCCCCGGCGCGCGGCCAGCCCGTTTCAGCCGAGCCAGCGCCGGCCAGCGCCTCGCCACACGGTGGCAGGATGGCGGCGGGGCTGCCGCGCCAGCAGGGCAAGGGCGGGCACGGCCAGGGCGGCAAGCCCGACCAGGCCGAGGCCCACCGCCGTCGCCACCACCGCATCGCGCGCACGGCTGGTGAAGTATTCCTGCCGCGCCGGCTTCACCCGGTCGGTGAAGGGGCCGTCAATGCCGGGGTCGCCCGGGCGCGGCTCGAACAGGTTGCCATCCGGATCGGGCGGCGGCTGCGAGGGGTCCAGCTGCGCCGACCACATCTGCCCCGCCTTGCGATCGGCGAAGCCAGGCACCAGCGCCTGCGCCGCCGCCATCTGCACCGTGGAACGCCCGACCCAGACCTCCCGCGCCGGCCGCTGCGCGGCGTCCAGGATGGCGGCGGCGCAAAGCCGCGGATCAAACACCGGGTCGGGCGCGTTCTGGGCCTGCCCCATGTGGTTGCGGGTGCGGCGGAATTGCGGGGTGTTCACCGCCGGCAGATACACCACCGTCAGCGTCACCGCCGAGCGGTCATGCAGCAATTCGGAGCGCAGCGCATCCGTGAAGCCCTGCACCGCCTGCTTGGCCGCGCAATAGGCCGATTGCAGCGGCGCCGCCCGCAGCCCCAGCCCGGAGGACACCTGGATGATGGCGCCGCGGTTGCGCGGCTTCATCCGCCGCAGCGCCGCCAGCGTGCCGAAGACCTGGCCGTGATAGGTGACGTCGGTGACGCGCCGCAGCTCCTCGGGCGTGAGATCCATCACCGGCGCGATCATCGTCGCCATGGCGTTGTTGACCCAGACCTCGATCGGGCCCAGTTCGCGCTCGATGCGTTCCGCCGCGTCCTCCATGGCGGCGGCCTCGGCCACATCCACCGACAGGCCGAGCGCCGGCGCGCCCAGCGTCCGCAATTCCGCCTCGGTGGAACGCAGCCGTTCCTCGCCGCGCGCCAGAACGGCCACGGCCCAGCCATCGTGGGCGAAGGCCTGGGCGGTGGCGCGGCCAATGCCCATGGTGCCGCCAGTGACCACCACCACCTTGCGGCGCGCCGGATTCATCTTGCTCATCGCGTCGGTTCCGTTCCTTGCCTGGGCCTGTACCGGCCCCTTCACGCGGCGCCCCGCAGGATCACGCCCTCATGGCCGCGCAGCTCGGCCCCGCCATCCATCCGGCCAGGCACGCGGTCCGGCAGGGTGGAAAGCAGCAACTCGCCCGGCGGCCATGCCACCCTGGCCGGCGCGGCGCCGAGATTTAGCAGGACCCACCGCTCCTCCCCGTCCAGGAAACGGCGGAAGCGCAGCACGTCGCCTTCCGCCGCCACCGCATCGATGGCGCCGTTGACCAGCACGGCATCCTGGCCGCGCAGCGCGATCAGCCGGCGATACAGGTGGAGGATGGAATCCGCGTCGCCCTCCAGCGCCGACACCGGCGGGGTGGCGCCCAGCGGCAGCCAGGGCTCGCCGCTGGTGAAGCCCGCACCCGGCGTCTCGTCCCACAACATGGGCGAGCGCTGCGGATCGCGCCCGAGGCCGAGGCCGGGCTGGTTCCGCTCCGCCGGGTCGCGCACGCGGTCGGGCGGAACCGGCACGTCCAGCATGCCGATCTCGTCGCCGTAATACAGGGTCGGCGTGCCGCGCAGCGTCAGCAGCAGCATCGCCGCCACCCGCGCCTGCGCCCCGCCGACACGGCTGGCGATGCGGGGCTGGTCATGATTGCCCAGCACCCAGTTCGGCCAGCCGCCTCGCGGCAGCGCCGCCTCGTATTCGCGGATGATGCGGGCGATGCCCTCCGCCTGCCATGGCGCGGTGATGAGCTGAAAGTTGAAGGGCAGGTGCGCGCCGCGCAGCCCTTCCCCGTAATAGGCCACCAGCCGGGGCACGGGCAGGTAGATCTCGCCGATCATCAGCCGGTCCGGGTATTCGTCGATCACCTGGCGCAGCTCGGCGATCACCGCATGCACCTCCGGCTGGTCGGCGCCATACAGGTCGAGCAGCCGGTCGCGGGGGGGATGGCCGTGCCGCCATGCCTCGTTCACCGGATTGTCGCGGAACTGCGCGTCCTTGATCAGCAGCCAGATCACGTCCACGCGGAAGCCGTCCACGCCACGCTCCAGCCAGAAGCGCAGCACCGCCTTCATCGCCTCCCGCACGGCCGGGTTGCGCCAGTTCAGGTCGGGCTGCTGCTTCAGGAAGGAATGCAGGTAATACTGGCCGCTCGCCGCGTCCCATTCCCAGGCGCTGCCGCCGAAATGGCTGAGCCAGTTGTTGGGCGGCCCGCCATCCGGCGCTGGGTCGCGCCAGACATACCAGTCGCGCCATGCGCTGCTTCGGCCGGAGCGGCTTTCCCGGAACCAGGGATGCTGGTCGGAGCTGTGGTTGGGCACGAAATCGAGGATCACGCGCAGGCCGCGCCGGTGCGCCTCCGCCACCAGCGCGTCGAACTGCGCCAGCGTGCCGAAGATCGGGTCCACGCCGCAGTAATCGGCCACGTCATAGCCGAAATCGGCCATGGGCGAGGGCTGGATCGGCGACAGCCACAGCGCGTCCACCCCCAGCGACACCAGGTGGTCGAGCCGCCGCGCGATGCCGGCCAGGTCGCCGATGCCATCCCCGTCGCTGTCCTGGAAGGAGCGCGGATACACCTGGTAGATCACGCCGCGCTGCCACCAGAGCAGTTCATCCATGCCGAAAACCTTTGCCGTTCCGCCGGCCTTACAACGCCAACGCCCTTCCCGGGTTCCGTCCGGGCGGATTTCGCCTGAAAGGGAAGCTCCTCCGCATGATCGACGACCTCTGGTACAAGAACGCCATCGTCTACTGCGTGTCGGTGGGCAGCTACATGGATTCCAACGGCGATGGCGTCGGCGATTTCGAGGGGCTGACGCGGCGCCTCGATTATCTTCACGGCCTCGGCATCACCACCATCTGGCTGATGCCCTTCCAGCCTTCCCCGCGGCGCGACAATGGCTATGACATCACCGACTATTACGGCGTCGATCCGCGCTACGGCTCCCTCGGCGATTTCGTGGAGTTCGCGCATGGCTGCAAGCAGCGCGGCATCCGCGTCATCATGGACCTGGTGGTGAACCACACCTCCGACCAGCATCCCTGGTTCCAGGCGGCGCGCAGCGACCCGAAGTCACCCTACCGCGACTGGTATGTCTGGGCGGACAAGAAGCCGGCGGGAGCCGACAAGGGCGTGGTGTTCCCCGGCGTGCAGCACACCACCTGGACGCGCGACAAGCAGGCCCGCGCCTATTACTTCCATCGCTTCCAGGATTTCCAGCCCGACCTCAACACAGGCAACCCGCATGTGCAGGCCGAGATCCTGAAGATCATGGGCTTCTGGCTCCAGCTCGGCGTTTGCGGCTTCCGCATGGACGCGGTGCCCTTCGTGATCGCCGAGAAGGGCGCGCAGGTCCGCAAGCCCGTCGAGCAGTATGACATGCTCCGCAGCTTCCGCGAGTTCCTGCAATGGCGGAAGGGCGACGCCATCATCCTGGCCGAGGCGAACATCCCGCCCGAGGTCAGCATGGAGTATTTCGGCCATGACGGCGACCGGCTGCACATGGTGTTCAACTTCACCGTCAACCAGGCGCTGTTCCATGCCCTGGCCACCGCCGACACATCCCTGCTGACGCAGGCGCTGGAGGAAACCCGCGGCCGGCCCGCCACCGGCCAGTGGGGCCAGTTCCTGCGCAACCATGACGAACTGGACCTCGGCCGCCTGGCACCGGAACAGCGCCAGGCGGTGTTCGATGCCTTCGGCCCGGACAAGGACATGCAGCTCTATGACCGCGGCATCCGCCGCCGCCTGGCGCCGATGCTGCAGGGCGACCGCCGCCGGCTGGAACTGGCCACCAGCCTGATGCTGACCCTGCCCGGCACCCCCGTGTTCCGCTATGGCGACGAGATCGGCATGGGCGACGACCTCCGCCTGCCGGAGCGCGAATGCGCCCGCACCGCCATGCAATGGTCGGACGAGCCCCATGCCGGCTTCAGCAAGAGCCCGGAGCCCGGACGGCCGGTGATCGCCGAGGGGCCGTTCGGCTTCGCCCATGTGAACGTGGCGCAGCAGCGGCGCGATCCCGCCTCCCTGCTGAACTGGACCGAACGCATGATCCGCATGCGCAAGGAGGTGCCGGAGGTGGGCTGGGGCGATTTCGCCGTGCTGCCCACCGACACGCCGGGCGTGCTGGCGCTGCGCTATGACTGGCGCAACAATTCCGTTCTGGTTGTGCACAATCTGCGGCCCGAGGCCTGCGAGGTGCGGCTGGAGCCCGGCGCCAGCGGCTCGCATGACGGCCTGCTGATCAACCTGCTGTCCGAGGACCACAGCCGCCCCGAGAAGGGGCGTGAGCACCGCCTGCTGCTGGAGCCTTACGGCTATCGCTGGTTCCGCGTCGGCGGGCTGGACTACCTGCTTCGCCGCAGCGAGATCTAGGGCGGCGCCCCTTCCTGCCCCGCCTGGGGTTCCGCGCATCGCCCAAGGCGGAAGCCACCAGGGGACGCCCTAGATGGCGCCCGCTTCCGGCTTCATGCTGCCGGTGCGCTGGCGTCGCAGATGCCAGGAGAAGGCTTCCTCCAGCAGGTGCGGGGTGTGGCCGCCACGCTCCCGCGCGGCGCGCTCGGCATAGTCCCGCAGCGCGTCGCGGTAATCGGGATGGGCGCAGTTGTTGATGATCCGCCCCGGTCGCTCGCGCGGCGAAAGGCCGCGCAGATCGGCCAGCCCGTGCTCCGTCACCAGCACGTCCACGTCATGCTCGTTGTGGTCCACATGCGTCGCCATCGGCACCACGGTGGAGATGGCGCCGCCCTTCGCCGTGGAGCGGCCGACAAAGATCGACATGTAGGCGTTGCGGGCGAAATCGCCCGAGCCGCCGATGCCGTTCATCATCTGCGTGCCCTCCACATGGGTGGAATTGACGTTGCCGTAGATGTCGAATTCCAGCGCCGTGTTGATGCCGATGATGCCGAGGCGGCGGATCACCTCGGGATGGTTGCTGATCTCCTGCGGGCGCAGCACCATGCGCTTCTTGTAGGCGTCGAGGTTCTCGTTGAAGCGCCGGGTCATGGCCGGCCCCAGCGTGATGGATGAGCCGGAGGCGAAGGCGAGCTTGCCGGAATCGAACAGGGCGATGGTGCTGTCCTGCAGCACCTCGCTGTACATGCGCAGGTCGCGGAAGGGGCTGTCGATCAGCCCGTGCATCACCGCGTTGGCGATGGTGCCGATGCCAGCCTGCAACGGCGCCAGGCCCATGCCGAGCCGGCCCTGCTTCACCTCCTGCTTGAGGAACTCGATCAGGTGGGCGGCGATGGCGTTCGTCTCGGCATCGGGCGGCTCGTTGGCGGAAGGGCTGTCGCTCTGCTCGGTGAAGACGATGGCGGCGATCTTGGTGGGCTCGATCGGGATGTAGGGCAGGCCGGGGCGGCTGTCGCAGGCCAGCACGGGCACCGGCTCCCGGTGCGGGCGGCGGGTCGGGATGTAGATGTCGTGCAGCCCTTCCAGCGCCAGGGGCTGGGTCAGGTTGATCTCGACGATCACCTTCTCGGCCAGGATGGCGAAGCTCGCGGTGTTGCCGACGGAGGTGGTGGGCACCACGCCGCCATCCTCCCGGATCGCCACCGCTTCCACGATGGCGTAGTCCATGGGCCCGATCTGGCGGGAGCGCAGCATCTCCACCGTTTCCGACAGGTGCTGGTCCACGAACATCACCTCGCCCCGGTTGATGGCGGCGCGCAGCACCGGGTCCACCTGGAAGGGCAGGCGGCGGGCCAGCACGCCGGCTTCGGTCAGGCGGCGGTCGATGTCGTTGCCGAGCGAGGCGCCGGTCATCAGCGTGATCCGGAAGGGGTCCGCCGCGGCGCGCTCGGCCATGGCGATCGGCACCGCCTTCGCCTCCCCCGCGCGGGTGAAGCCGCTCATGCCCACGGTCATGCCATCCTTGATCAGCGCCGCGGCCTGCTCGGCCGTGCAGACCTTGTCGATCAGCGAAGGGCGGCGCATCCGGTGGTTGTACATGACGAGGGCTGGCTCCTGTGCAGGATGGTGGCTTGAGCTATCCAGGGATGCCCCGCCGAACAACCCTGCATTGTGGATGGGCAGCAATGACTGGACAGCCGGGTCGCGCCGTAATACCCCCGGTCCCTGCCCTTTGCCGCCGTCAGCCGCGCCGCAGCGCCCCCTCGTATTCCGCCCGGAAGGTGCGGAGCGAGGAAGCCAGCACCGTGGCCGCCCCGTCCACCAGCCCGCAGCGGCCGCTGCCCGGCAGGAGTTCCGCCAGGTTCTCCAGCGCCTGCAGGTCGCCCGGACGCCCGGCGCCGCCCTCGATCCGCTCCAGGATGCGCGACACCTGGTGCGTGCCGATCTTGCAGGGCGGGCACTGGCCGCAGGAATTGGCCGCGAAGAAAGCGACATATTCCGCCGTCTTGCGAAGGATGCTGGTGCCCTCCCCCACCACGATCATCGCCCCTGTGCCGAGGCGGGAGCCGCGTGCCCGCAGACTGTCGAAATCCAGCGGCGCGTCGAGGTCACCGGCGGTCAGCAGGGTGTTGGAGGGGCCGCCGGTGAAGACCGCCTTGAAGGCCTTGCCGCCCAGCATGCCCCCGCCATGCTCGAAGACGAGGCTGCGGAGCGGGGTGCCCATGGGCAGCTCATGCAGCCCCGGGCGCAGCACGTCGCCCGAGAGCGAGAAGAGCTTGGTGCCCGGCGCGCCGCCCAGGCCAAGGCCACGGTACCATTCCGGCCCGCCGCGCAGGATCTGCCCGGCATGGGCCAGGGTCTCGACATTGTTCACCAGGGTCGGCGCGCCCTCCACGCCCCGCTCCGCCGGAAAGGGCGGCTTCAGCGTGGGAAAGGGGAAGCCACCCATGACGCTGGCCACGGCCGCCGTTTCCTCGCCCCCGATATAGAGGCCGGAGCCGGTGACAACGAGGAGGCGCAGGCTTTCCCCGATGGCGGCGGAAAGCCGCGCGAGGAGCGGATGCGCCTCCCATTGCATGACGGCCTCGCGCAGCACCCGCACCGCCGCTTCCTCGCGCGGGTTGACGTAGAGCACGACCGTGGCGGCGCCGACGGCCAGCGCCGCGACCAGCGCCCCCTCGATCACCTGGTGCGGCGTGCGGGAGAGCAGGAAGCGGTCCTTGAAGGTGCCCGGCTCGTCCTCGTTGCCGTTGCAGACCACCCATTTGCCGGGGCCGGGCCGCGCCGCCACAGCCGCCCATTTGTGGTGGGTGGGGAAGCCCGCGCCGCCCAGGCCGCGCAGGCCGGCGGCCTCGATGGCCGGGATGATCCCGGCGGGCTCGGCCAGGGCGCGCTCCAGCCCCTCCCCGCCGCCGGCCGCCATCCAGGCGGCGAGATCGGCGCCGACGCAGCGGCGCTCATCGGTCAGGACCTTCATGCCGCCCTCCCCCGCTCGGTGGCCATGTCGAAATTGCCATAGGGCGGAAAGACCAGCGGCGCCTTGCGGGTGAGCGGCAGGCCCTGCGCGATCAGGGCGCGGCGCCAGTCGGCCAGATGCGTCAGGCCGATGTTGCGCGGGCGCTCGGCCCGCGCATCGGCGGCGGCGGCGCGCCCGGCGCGGCGGCCAAAGGCCACCAGCTCCAGCAGGGCATTGCCCATCATGCGGTTGCGGCCATGCAGCCCGCCCGTCACCTCGCCGGCACAGAACAGGCCGGGCACGCCGCTCCAGCCCTCGGGGTCGATGGCGATGCCGCCATTCTGGTAATGCAGCGTCGGGCGGACCAGGAAGGGCTCCACCGCCGCATCGAAGCCCGCGCGGCGCGCGAGATGGGTGAGCGTGACAAGGCCCTTGCCAAGGATGCCGGGCTTGGCCCGCTCCAGCCCCGGCGTGTCGAGAAAGACGCCTTGGCCGCTGCCATGGGCGATGCCCCGCCCCTCGGCGATCTCGCGCAGGATGGCGGCGGCCACCACGTCGCGCGTCTCCAGCTCGTCCACGAAGCGCTCGCCCAGGCCATTGACCAGGGTGGCGCCGGAGGCACGGGCCGCCTCGCTGACCAGCTGGCCCTCCATGGAAGGCGGCCAGGCGATGCCGGTCGGGTGATACTGGAAGCTGTCCACCTCGCGCAGCGCGGCGCCGAGGCGATAGGCCAGCACCAGCCCGTCCGCCGTGGCGCCATAATGGTTGGAGGTGGGAAAGCCCGCGATGTGCAGCCGCCCGGCGCCGCCCGTGGCCAGCACCGTGGCACCGGCGCGGGCCAGCACGGTGCGGCCCTGCCCGAGATCGTGCAGCGCGGCGCCGGCGCAGCGCCCGCGGTCATCGGTCAGCAGTTCCAGCGCCGGGTGGCGGTCCAGCAGGGTGATGCCGGGGGCGAGCAGCACAGCCTCCCGCAAGGCCCGCATCATCTCGAGCCCGGTGAAGTCGCGATAGGAGAGCAGCCGCGCCGCCGTGGCGCCGCCGGGCTTCTTGCGCAGCAAGGTGCCGCCCATGCGCTCGCTGCCCTCGGCGAGGTCGAAGCTCATGCCCTCCTGGATCAGCCAGCGGATCACCGCCGGACCGTCCGAGACCAGGGCCGCCACCAGCGCCTTGTCGGCGGCGAAATGGCCGGCGCGCAGCGTGTCCTCGAAATGGCGCTGGAGGCTGTCCTCGGCCCCCACGGCGGCCTGGATGCCGCCCTCGGCCATCACCGTGTTGCTGTCGCCGAGGCGCAGCTTGGTGGCGAGCAGCACCCGCGCCCCCGCCCGCGCCGCCGTCAGCGCCGCGACGCAGCCGGCGCCGCCGCCGCCGATCACCAGCACATCCGCTTCCAGCAGCGGCGCGCCGGCGATGTCCAGATCCTCGACCAGGGAGTCGGAGTGCAGCAGCGCCGCCAGCTCCGCCCGGCAGGAGAGGCCGGCGCTGGCGCCGATGCGGAGCGGCACTATGGCGCCGGGCTGCCGGTCCGGATGGAAGCGCTCCAGCAGGTCCGGCACCGGCAATGGCAGGGCCTGCGGCGGCGCGGGCGCCCGGGCGCGCCAGGCGGCCAGGGCCTCCGCATGGGGGATGCCGCCGCTCATGGCCGCCCCTGGGATCCGGCGGCAGGCGGACTGGCCGCCGGGGCTTTGGCCTCAGGGGGGTTGGCGCCGGGCGCCTCGAAGTCGATCGGCTGCCCACCCTGCTCGATCTCGCGCAGGCGGCTGATCAGGTCGGCGGGGCGGAGGGTGAGGGCGGCGCTCATGCGCCGGACGAACTGGCCCAGATGCGCCGGGTCGATATGCTCCGGGCAGGCGGCGACGCAAAGGTTGCACATCACGCAATGGTCGAACAGGGCGGCGGCGGAAAAGGCCCGCCCCTCGGCGGCGAGGTTCACCATGCGCTGCACCTCGATGCCCTTGGGGCAGGCGCGGTCGCAGCCGCTGCAATGGCGGCAGTTCCTGGCTTCGGGGAAGACGGCGTCGATCTGGTCCAGCGCCGTCCAGCTGTCGGTGAGCGCGTGGAGGTCATAGGCATGCGGGCGCCGGGCCGGGAAATGGTCCAGAAAGGAAACCTGCATCCCCTCCTCCGCCAGCGTCTCGCAGGCCAAGGCGGTGCCGGCGAGGCGCTCGCCCGGCCGCCGCACCAGCACCCGGCAGGCGCCGCAGACGCCCTGGCCCATGCAGCCGACATTCTCGGTCAGCGGCAGGCCCGCCGCCGCCCAGGCCTGCAACAACGAAGACCCGGCTTCCGCCCCGATGGCATGGCCCTCGAAGACCAGCCGGACCGGCGGCGTGGCGGCGTTGTCGGCCATCGGGGCCCTCCTCGGCGGCGTTGCGCGGAACAGCCTGCAAACTGTCGCGGAACCGCCGCAGGGGCAAGCAGCCGCCCGCCGGAAACGGGCGGGCGGCTGCGGCAGATCAGTGCCGGCTCAGCTGTTGAAGGCCGCCTGCGCTTCCGGCAGCGCCCACAGCTTCTCGATGGCGGCGGCGCCGGCGCGGGTGATGGCCCGCTCATCCCCCGCCAGGAAGTGCCCATTCTGGATCAGCAGGCGCCCATCCACCATGACGCCATCGATGTTGGCGCGGTTGGCCAGCCAGACCAGCGCGCGCATCGGATCGTGCAAGGGCTGCAGATGCGGATGCGTCAGGTCCACCACCGTCAGGTCGGCCTTGGCGCCGGCGGCGATGACGCCCAGATCCTCCCGCCCGATCGCCCGCGCCGCCTGCCGGGTGACGGCGCCGATCAGTTCCGGCGCACCGGCCACATCCGGCCGGCCGGCGGCGATCTTGCTGATCATGGCGGCGGCGTTCACCTCGCCCAGCAGATCCATGTTGTAGCCATCCGTGCCGATCACGGTGCGCACGCCGGCTTCCGCGAAGCGGCCAAAGGCGGCGGTGGTGCCGCCGCGGGCGAAGACGCGCGGGCAGTTCAGCACCGTCGCGCCGCGCGCCGCCATCAGCGCGAGGTCGGAATCGGAGCTGGCGATGCAATGCGCCGCCAGCAGGTCCGGCCCCATGAGGCCGAGCCAGTCGAGATACTCCGCCGGGGTGCGGCCGCCATGGCGCTGGCCGATGGTGTCCACTTCCTGCCGGCTTTGCGCCAGATGGGTGGTGATCGGCGCACCGAGCTCCCGCGCGCGGGCGGCGCAGGCGCGCAGCAGGTCGGGTCCGCAGGTGTCGGTGGCATGCGGGCTCATCGCCAGCCGGATGCGGCCATTCCCCGCCCCTTCCCAGCGCGCATGCAGGGCGTTCCAGGCATCAAGATCGGCGGCGCCGTCATCGCCGCGATACACCACCTGGCCAGATGCATCCGCCTTGGCATCGGCGGTGGAGAACAGGTAGGGGGCGCCATAGAAGCGCAGCCCCATCTCCAGCGCCGCGTCGAACATCTCACCGAGGCCGTTGCGGAACGGCTCCATCACGGTGGTGGCGCCGCCCTTCAGCAATTGCAGCACGCCCATGCGGGCCACCGCCATGCGTTCCTCGGCGGTGAAGATGTCGAGGCCCGTCTTGGTGAGCGGCAGCAGCACCGTGTAGACGATGCTGCCATTGCTCTTGCGGCCGGCTCCGTCCTCGGTGTGGGTGCGCGCCACCGCCTCGGAGAAGCAATGGTTGTGCAGGTTGAGCAGGCCGGGCAGCACGAAGCGCCCCGGCGCGTCCAGCACGATGTCGGCCTTCGGCCTGCCGGTGGCGATGGCGGCGATGCGGTCGCCCTCGGTGATCACCCAGCGGTCGCGCAGAACAACCGGCTGGCCGTCCTGCTCGGCCAGCACATGGCTGCCGAAGATGGCGGTGGTGGTCATGGCTGCGTTCTCCTCAGGCGGGCCGCACGTTCCAGAAGGTCGCGGTGCCGCGGTTCACCCCCGCCACCGACTTCCGGTAGGCGGTGGGCTGCCGGTACAGGCCCAGTGGATAATAGGGCACCTCCTCGAAGGCCACGCGCTGGATCTCGGCGCTGATGCGCTGCTGCGCCGCCAGGTCCGGCGCTTCCAGCCATTGCTGGCGCAGCGCCTCGATGCGGTCGCTCTCGAACCAGCCGGGATAGGAGGCATCGCCGCGCAGGGTGATGTGGCTGGCGGGGTTCAGCCAGTCGATGCCCTGCCAGTTGGACACGAAGGCGCTCCAGCCACCTTCCGACACCGGCACCCTGCGGTTGCGCCGGGTCAGCACCGTGCCGAAATCCAGCGCCTGGTATTCGACATTCATGCCGGCCTGCTGCATCAGCGCGGCGGCGACATCGCCCAGCGGCTTCTGCGCCAGGGAATCCGCCGGCACCAGGATCACCACCTTCTCGCCCTTGTAGCCGGCGGCGGCGAGGTCGCGCTTCACCTTGTCGTAGTCAGGCTCACCGCGGAACACGTCGAGGCCGACCTCGCTGGCCATCGGCGTGCCGGGCGCGAAGAAGCCGATCGGCGTATGCTGGTAGGCCGGATCGTCGCCGGCCACCGCCGTCATCACCGCCCGCTGGTCGATGGCACCGAGCAGGGCCCGGCGGATGGCCGGATTGTCGAAGGGCGGCTGCAGCGCGTTGACGCGCATGTTGCAGCAGAAGCCCAGCGGATCGAGCACGTCCACCACCACATCCCGGCTGCGCTTCAGGAGCGGCAGCAGGTCGTGCGGCGTGGTTTCCTGCCAGTCCTGCTCGCCCGACTGCACGGCGGAGGCGCCGGTCGCGGCATCCGGCATGGTGGTCCATTCGACGCGGTCGTAATGCACGACCTTGGGGCCGCTGGTCCAGTCGCTCACGCCGTTCTCGCGCGGGCGGTAGCCCTCGAAGCGCTGATACACGTTGCGCGCGCCAGGGATGCGCTCATCGGCGATGAAGCAGTAAGGGCCGCTGCCGATCACCTCGGGGATCTGCTTGAAGGGATCGGTGTTGGCCAGCCGTTCCGGCATCATGAAGCAAACGGGCACGGCGGCCTTGCCCAGCGCCATGGGCAGCAGCGGGAAGGGCCGCTTCAGGCGGAAGCGGATGGTGCGGTCATCCGGCGCCGACAATTCCTCCGTGGCGGCGATCAGCGCGCCGCCCAGAGCGTCCCGCTTCGCCCAGCGGCGGATGGAAGCGACGCAATCCCGCGCCAGCACCTTCTCCCCGTCATGCCAGGTCAGGCCGGGGCGCAGCACCAGGTCCCAGCGCCTTCCGTCATACTCGACGCGGTGGCCTTCCACCATCTGCGGCGACACTTCAAGCTTGCCGTTCATGCCGTACAGCGTGTCGAACACCATGAAGCCATGGTTCCGCGACACCTGCGCCGTGGAATAGATCGGATCGGCGAAGGCAAGGTCGATCACCGGGATGAAGCGCAGCGTGGTGGCGGAAGCGGCGCGGGCGACCCCCGGCAGGGCCAGCCCGGAGGCGAGCATGGGCGCGGCCGCGGCGGCGCGCAGCAAGGTGCGGCGGTGCATGAACGGTATTCCTTGGCAAAAAGTAGCCGGGGCATGGCAGCCCCGGAAGGGACCAGGCGCTATTCGCCGGCGTCGATGGTGATGGCGGGCAGTGCCTGCTTTTCCAGCCCGTGCTTCTTCAGGATGGCGAGGTAGCGGCCATCGGCGATCATGCGCGACAAGGCGCCGGCCACCGCATCCCGCAACTCCGCCTTGTCCTTGGCGAAAGCCATGCCGGACAGGTTGCGCGAGATCGGCTCGCCCACCGCAACAAAGGTGCCCGGGTTCTGCTGCCGCAGGTACACGACATATTCGGCGCCGAGGATGGCGCCATCGGCGCGGCCCTGCTGCAGGTCGGTACGGGACGCGGCGGCACCTTCCGTGCCGATCACCCGGATGGGCGGCTTGCCGGCGGCCACGCAGTTCTTCTCGCTCCAGGCCTGGGCCTGCGGGAAGTAGTTGGTGGTGCGGGGCGTGGCCAGGGAACGGCCGCAGAAATCCGCCGGCTGCGCCGCGCCCTTCCGCTGCGTCACGGTGGTGAAGACCTGCGCGCCGGTGGAAACGTAATCAACGAAGCTCAGCCTTTCCCGCCGCGCCGGCAGGTCGGTCATGGAGGAGCCGGAGAAATCCACGCGGTCCGTGGTGATGGCCGGGATCAGCTGGGCGAAGGCCATCTCCTCCCAGCGGATGTCCAGCTTCAGCTCCTCGCCGATGGCGGTGACCAGATCGACGTTCAGCCCGCGCCGCTCATTGGTGGCGGGGTCCTTGTAGGCCATGGGCGGATAGGTGGCCTCGATGCCGACGCGCAGGAAGCCCTGGCGGCGGATGGCCTCCGGCACCTCCTGCGCAACCGAAAGGGCCGGTGCCAGCATCAGCATGGCGGCCAGAAGACTGCGGCAACGCGTCATCATGATCCCAACCCTTTCTGTTTCGCGCGGCGGTTCAGCCGCCGGCCTCGCAGGTGGCGAAATGCGCGGCGATCTGCTCGCCGGTGGCGATCCAGACATCGCCATAGCCGCGGGCATGCTGCAGGAATTCGCGCAGCAGCCTGAGGCGCATCGGCCGGCCGCTGCATTGCGGGTGCAGCACGGTGGTGGCCAGGCCGCCCCAGTCGCGGATCTCGGCCAGCTCATCCTGCCAGATCGACAGCACCTGTTCCCGCGTTAGCAGGGTGTGGCGGCTGTAGCGATGCGACAGGCCCAGCAGCCAGTCATCATAGCTGGCGGTGACCGGCAGCTCGATCAGGCCCGGCGTGCCATCGGCCAGCAGGTGGCGATAAGGGCGCACGTCGTCGCGGAAGGAGGAGGTGTAGAGCAGGCCGCGCTGCTTCAGCAGCACGCGCAGCGCCTCGCAGAACTCGCCGGAAGGCGCGCGGTAGCCCTTGGGCACCACGCCGAGGCGGCGCTTCAGCACCTCCAGCCCGCGGTCCACCTCCTCCACCAGCATCGGGTCGCCGGGCTGCGGCATGACATGGTGGAAGCCGTGATGGCCGATCTCGTGGCCATCCCGCAGGATCGCCTCGCACATCGCCGGATGCGCCTCGACCGACCAGCCGGTGATGAAGAAGGTGGCCTTCAGCTCCTGCTGGCGCAGCAGCTCCAGCAGCTTGGCGGTGCCGATGCGCGCCTCGTAGCCGCCGAAGGACATGGTGACCAGCTCGCCATAGCGCGCCGGGTCCTTGGCGGTCCAGGCACTCTCGGCATCCACGTCGAAGGACAGGAACATCGCCGCCTTGTGGCCCGCCGGCCAGGGATGAACCGGCGCCAGCGCCGCGCGGTTGGCCGGCAGCAAGGGCAGCGCGTCGAGCGCCGCCTTCAGGCCGGGATCACTCGCCGCCATTGATCTGCACCTCGGGGATCATGCTGGGGGTCAGCTGCCACTTCTCGGCCAGCTTCGCATAGGTGCCGTCGGCCATCAGGCCGCGCAGCCCCTCGGCCAGCGCCTGCTGCAGCTGCGCCTCGTCCTTGCCGGTGGCGATGCCCATCAGCGTGTAGCGCACCGGCTCCCCCACCAGGGCGTAGGTGTTGGGCTCCAGCCCCATGATGTAGGGCAGCGTTTCCCCGCCCTGCATCGCCGCGTCGATGCGGCCCTGGCGCAGCTGCGTGCGCGCATCGGCGGAGCCTTCCGTGGGCACGTATTCGATGGCCGGCTTGCCCTTGGCCACGCATTCGGCGTCGCTGAACGCCTTGATGTCGTTGGGCAGCGCGGTGCGGCGGCTGGCGCCGACGCGCTTGCCGCACAGCGCGTCCGGCGCCGGGAATTCCTTGATGCGGCTGGCCTGGGCGAAGAATTGCGAGCCGGAACGGAGATAGTCGATGAAGGTCGCGGTCTCCTGGCGCGACTTCAGGTCCGACATGCCGGACAGGATGATGTCGACGCGCCCCGTCCGCACCGAGGCCAGCATCTGGTCGAAGCTGGTTTCCTGCCATTGCATCTTGGTGCCGAGCTTGGCCGCCAGGGCCTCGCCCAGCTCCACGTCGAAGCCGGTCAGCTTGCCGGTGGCCGGGTCCCGCAGGTCGAGCGGCGGGTAGTTCGGCACGATGGCGGCGATGATGGCGCCGCGCGAGGCGATGCGGGAAGGCAGCTCCGCCGCCATGGCACCGAGTGACGTGGCGGCGAGGACGGCCCCCAGCAGAGCTTGCTTCAGCATGGCATGACTTCCTTCAGGACAGGACGGCGGACAGGAAGGCCTTGGTGCGCGCTTCCCGAGGCGTGTTGAGCAGTTCGGCGGCGGAGCCGGCCTCGACGATCAGGCCGCCATCCATGTAGACCACGCGGTCGGCGACCTCCCGCGCGAAGCCCAGCTCATGGGTGACGACGATCATGGTCATGCCGGAAGCGGCCAGCTCCTTCATCGCCGCCAGCACCTCCCCCACCAGCTCGGGATCGAGGGCGCTGGTCGGCTCGTCGAACAGCATCAGCTTCGGCTTCATCGCCAGGGCGCGGGCAATGGCGACGCGCTGCTGCTGGCCGCCCGACAGGTTGGCCGGATAGGCGTTCTCCTTGTCCGCCAGGCCGACGCGGGCGAGCAGCGCGCGCGCTTCCCCCGCCACCTCGTCCCGTCGGCGGCGCTGCACCTGGACCGGCCCTTCCATGATGTTCTCCAGCGCGGTCATGTGCGGGAACAGGTTGAAGCGCTGGAACACCATGCCGGTGGCAAGGCGCTGGCGCGCGATTTCGGCTTCCGTCAGGTGGTGCAGCCTGCCGCCATCGATGCGGAAGCCGGTCAGCTCGCCATCCACCCAGATGGCGCCGCGGTCGATCTCGACCAGCTGGTTGATGCAGCGCAGCAGCGTGGTCTTGCCGGAGCCGGAGGCGCCGATGATGCACATCACCTCCCCCGGCATGACGTCGAGGGAAACGCCCTTCAGCGCATGGAAGCTGCCGAAATGCTTGTGCACATCGACAATGGAGACAAGCGGCGGGGGGATGGGGGGCTGGCTCACCGGCTGCCTCCCGCGCCGCGCGCGAAGCGGCGTTCCAGCAGCATCTGGCCGGGCGTCAGGATCGTGACGATCAGCAGGTACCAGATGGCGGCCACGATCAGCAGCTCGATCACCCGGGAATTGGCGTAGTAGATGTTCTGCGCGCTGTGCAGGATCTCGGCGAACTGGATCACGCTGGCCAGGGAGGTCAGCTTGATCATGCCGATGAACTCGTTGCCCAGGGGCGGGATGATCACGCGCATGGCCTGCGGGAACACGATGCGGCGCAGCGACTTCATGCGCGTCATGCCGATCGCCTTGGCGGCCTCGTACTGCCCCTGGTCCACCGACAGCATGCCGGCGCGCATGACCTCGGACGTGTAGGCGCCCTGGTTGATGCCGAGGCCGAGCAGCGCGGCAACGGCCGGCGTCATCACGTCCACCGTGCGCCAGGACCACTCGCCGAAGCCGATGGTGGGAAAAATCAACGCCAGGTTGAACCACAGCAGCAATTGCAGGATCACCGGCGTACCGCGGAACAACCAGGCATAGCCGATGGCGACGCCCTGCAAGACGGGGTTGGGCGACATCCGCATCACCGCGGCGGTGATGCCGAGGGCGATGCCCAGCGCCATGGCGCCGATCGACATCACCACCGTGTTGAACAGCCCGCTCAGGATGGTCTGCGCGGTGAAGAACCGCGCGACATAATCCCATTCGATCTGCCCGACGGCGAAGGCGCGCGCCAGGCCGGCCAGCAACAGGCCGATCACCGCCACCGCCAGCCAGCGCTTCCAATGGCGCTGCGGCACGATGCTGTAGCCGGAAATGTCCGGCAGGGCTGCCGTCCTCGCGGAAGCTAGCGTCATGAAGGAATTCTCCGGCAAGCGGCGGTTCAGCGCGGCGCCTCGGCGCCGACCTGGTCGATGATGCGGCGATAATGCTCCGGCCGGCGGTGGCTGGCGAAGTGGAACATCTTGTCCTTGCCCTGGCGCACGGCGTCGAGGTCGATCTCCGCCACCAGCACCTCGTCGCCCAGGCTGCGCGCCTGCGCCACGATGACGCCGTTCGGATCGACGATGATCGAGCTGCCGATCAGCCCCGAGCCATCCTCGTTGCCCGCCTTGGCCACGCTGACCGCCCAGGTGGCGTTCATATAGGCATTGGCCTGCACGGCGATGTTGGAATGGAAGGTGCGGATCTCCTCGTTCTCGGTGGAGCCGCCATTCGGGTCATAGGCCGCCGAGTTGTAGCCCATCACCATCAGCTCGACATCCTGCAGGCCATAGACGCGCCAGGCCTCGGGCCAGCGACGGTCGTTGCAGACCAGCATGCCCATCACCGGCCGGTGCCAGGATTCCGCGCCACGGAAGGCGGGGAAGCCCAGGTCGCCATATTCGAAGTAGCGCTTCTCCAGCTGCTGGAAGCGGGCACCCTCGCGCGGCTCGACGCTGCCCGGCAGGTGAACCTTGCGGTACTTGCCGAGGATGGCCCCATCCGGGCCCACGGTGATGGCGCTGTTGAAGTGCTGTCCCTCGGGCGTCAGCTCGGCATAGCCGACATAGAAGCCGATGCCGAGTTCTCGCGCGCGATCGAACAGGGGCTGCACCGTCGGGTTCGGCATGGAGCGCTCGTAATAGCTGTCCAGTTCGGCGCCCTCGAGCAGCCAGCGCGGAAAGAAGGTGGTGAAGGCCAGTTCGGGGAACACCACCAGCTGGGCGCCCTGCTTCGCTGCCTGCTCCAGCAGTCCGATCATCCGCGCCAGCGTGGCGGGGCGGCTTTCGGCGCGCTGGGTGGGGCCCATCTGGGCGGCGGCGACGCGAAGCAGGCGGGGCATGGCTGATCCCTTGGACGGATGTGAGGGCCGCAGTTAGCGCCCATTTCTCAGGCACGACAACTGCGTAGGTTATACGAATTTGCCCTTTTCCAATCACTGCGGTTATAATGTGCCCGGCAATGACGCTGCGGCAGCTGGAAATTCTTCGGGCGGTGATCCGCGGCCAGACCACAATGGCGGCCGCCGGGCTGCTGGGCATGTCGCAGCCGGCCGTCAGCAACGCCATCCGGCAGATCGAGATCCAGCTCGGCTTCCCGTTGTTCGAGCGGATCAACAATCGTCTTTATCCCACCGACGCGGCGCGCGTCATCCATGAGGAATCCGAACCGCTCTTCACCCTGCATGCCGCCCTCAATGAGCGGGTGCAGGACCTGCGGGAATCCAAGCTCAGCCGGCTGCGCATCCTGAGCACCCCCCCCCTCGGCCATGGTGTCATTCCCGGCGTCCTGGCCTCCTTCACCCGCCGCCACCCGAGGCTGCGCATCTTCTTCGACGTGCGCGAACTGGATGAGATCATCCGTTGCGTCGAGAACGGCCAGGCGGATCTGGGCTTCGGCCTCAATCTCGGGCCGCAGGCGACGCTGGAGGCGGCGGAGCTGCAGCAATCCCGCATGGTCTGCGTCTGCCGCACCGATCACGCCCTGGCGCAACGGGAGGTCGTCACGCCCGCCGACCTGCCGGCCCGGGATTTCATTGCGCTCGACGGGCAGGCGCGCATGGGGATCGCCGTGCGCCAGGCCTTCCAGGCGGTGCGGCAGCCCTTCAACTTCTCGGTCGAGGTCCGCTACTGCAACACCGCCTGCGTGCTGGTGGAGGCGGGCATGGGCGCCGCGGTGGTGGACCCTTATTCCGCCGCCTTCGCCGGGCGCCCCCATCTGGCGGTGCGCCGCTTCGAGCCGGCGATCCCCTGCGTCGCCTCGGCCTTCTGGTCGGCGCGCCGGCCGGTGGCGGAAATCGGCCAAAGGCTGGTGCGCCAGGTGCGGCAGGCCCTGGCGCATTCATGAGGTAATGCATTACCGGGGCGAAGCTGCTAGGCTGCCGTCGGAGCGACCCTTTCCCGGCCATCGCCGAAACGGGTTGTTCTTTCCCGATCCGAGCGAGTGTTGATGGGCTCTCCCCCTTTCAGGCGCCTTTGGCGGCGCCTCATGTCGCTGGATCGCCGGCCCCGCGGCTTCGCGGTGATCCTGCTGCTTTACGCCATCGGGATCGCCATGGTCATGGGACTGACGCTGGCGATCCTCAACTGGACTCCCGGATCAGCGGCCGGCTAGCGGCCTGGTCCAGAAAGGCCAGAAGGGGCCGGCCGCCTTCCTCGATGTCGCGGATCATGGCGGCGCGCACCCCTTCCGCATCGCCGCGCCGCAGCGCCGCCAGGGCGTCGCGGTGGCCGTTATAGGGCGGCGCCTCGGCGTAAAGATGGCCAAGCAGCGGGCCGCACTGCATCCACAGGATCTCCACCAGCCCCAGCAGCACCGGCATCCGCGCCAGCCGGCACAGGCCGAAATGGAACTGCTCATTGGCCTGCACGGCGGCGGCGAAATCCCCGGCGGCCTCCGCCGCGGCCATGCGGTCATGGATCGCCTCCAGCGCGGCGATGGCCTCCGGCGTGGCATGGGCGGCGGCGGCGGCGGCGGCCTCTCCTTCCAGCCTGCAACGCAGCCGGCGGATTTCCAGGAAGCGGGCGCGGCCGATCGACGGCACCACCACCGTGCCGCGCTCATCCATCTGAAGGGCCTGTTCCGAGACCAGCCGCAGCAGCGCTTCCCGCACCGGCGTCGCGCTGATGCCGAGCTGCGCCGCCAGCGGCCGCAATTGCAGCTTCTCGCCCGGCTTCAGGTGGCTCAGCATCAGGGCGGAGCGCAGCGCCTGATAGGCGCGCTCGCTCAGGCTTTCGCGCGGGATTGGCCGCAGCCGGCCATTCGCCAGGGTCATTGACAAGTCCTGCGTCACACTCGCACTGTTATAACAAATGACGCACAGAAGCGCGTCGGTACTGGGAAGGAAATCGTCATGGGCACCGCCATGCCGGCCGACGCGCCGGGCGTGAACGAATCCGTCGCCATGCGCCTGGCCACTGCCTTTCGCCGCCATGGCGTCGAGATCGTCTTCGGGCAGAGCATCCCTTCCAGTTTCTTCCTCGCGGCGCCGCAGGCGGGCATCCGCCAGGCCACCTACCGCGCCGAGAATGCCGGCGGCACCATGGCCGATGGCTATGCGCGCATCAGCGGGCGCACCGGCGTGGTCGCGGCGCAGAACGGCCCGGCCGCGACGCTGCTGGTGCCACCCCTGGCGGAGGCGCTGAAGGCCTCCATCCCGATCGTGGCCCTGGTGCAGGACGTGGCGCGCGACACCACGGAAAAGAACGCCTTCCAGGAACTCGACCACCTGCGGCTGTTCGATGGCTGCACCAAATGGGCGCGGCGCATCGACCATGCTTCCCGCGTTGAGGAGATGGTGGACCTCGCCTTCGCCACCGCCAATGGCGGGCGGCCCGGCCCGGTGGCGCTGATCGTGCCGGCCGACCTGCTGACCGAAACCGCGCGCCACGCCGAGGCCCGCAAGGCCGATCTTGGCCGCTTCCCGCTGGACCGCAGCGTGGCCGACCCGGCCGCGGTGCGGGAAGCGGCGAAGCTGCTGGCCCATGCGCGCGCGCCGCTGGTGATCGCCGGCGGCGGCGTGCATTCCTCCGGCGCGGCCGAGGCGCTGGCCGCCTTGCAGGAAGACGCGCACCTGCCCGTCGCCACCACCGCCATGGGCAAGGGCAGCGTCGCCGAGACGCATCCCCTGTCGCTCGGCGTGGTGGGCTACTTCATGGGCGATGGCGCGCGCGGCCGGGCGCTGCGGCCGCTGGTGGAGCAGGCGGATGTGGTGCTGCTGGTCGGCAATCGCGCCAACCAGAACGGCACGGACAGTTGGAAGCTGTACCCGCGCGGCGCCCGCTACATCCAGATCGACATCGACAGCACCGAGATCGGCCGCAACTACGAAGCGCTCCGCCTCGCCGGCGACGCGAAGCTGACCCTGGAGGCGCTGCGCGCGGCGATGCTGGAGGAAGGTCTTTCCGCCCGCGCCGAAGCCCGCCCCGCCACCGAGGCGCGCATCCGCGAAGGGGTCGAGGACTGGCACCGCTTCACCCGGCGCATCCGGACCGAGAACCGGGAGCCGATCCGCCCCGAGCGCGTGATGCAGGCGCTGGAGGAGATCATCGACCACGACACCATTGTCGCCGCCGATGCCAGCTATTCCTCGATCTGGGTCGCCAACTACCTGACGGCGCGGCGGCCCGGCATGCGCTTCCTGACGCCGCGTGGCCTGGCGGGGCTGGGCTGGGGCCTGCCGCTGGCGATCGGGGCCAGGATGGCGGCGCCCGGGCGGAAGGTGGTGTGCCTGGCCGGCGATGGCGGCTTCGCCCATAGCTGGGCGGAGCTGGAAACCGCGCGCCGCCTGAAGCTCGACATCCCGGTGATCGTGCTGAACAACCAGATCCTCGGCTACCAGAAGCATGCCGAGGACGTGCTGTTCGGCGCCCATACCGAAGCCTGCGACTTCGCCCCCGTGGACCATGCCGCCATCGCCCGCGCCTGCGGCTGCCACGGCATCCGGGTGGAGCGCGCGGCCGACCTCGACGACGCCCTGCGGGAAGCCTGGGCGCAGGACCGGCCAAGCCTGGTGGATGTCATCACCGACCCGGATGCGCGGCCACCCGTCACCTTCTACGACAACACCTATGCCTCGCCCTTCTGACGCCATGCTGGCCCTGCGCAAGACCCGGGCGGCACCGGGGCTGGAATTGCTGGAGGTGCCGCCCCCGCCCCCGCCGGGCCCAGGCGAGGTGGCGATCCGCGTGGCCGCCGCCGGCATCTGCGGCAGCGACCTGCATGCCTATGAATGGACGCCGGGCTACGAGTTCATGGCGCCGCACATGCCGGTGACGCTGGGCCATGAATTCGCCGGCCATGTGACGGCGGTGGGCCCTGACGTTGCCGGCTTCATGCCCGGCGACGCGGTGACCGCCTGGCCCACGATCGGCTGTGGCGAATGCCGCGCCTGCCGCGAGGACCGGCGCCAGGACTGCCAGGCACGGCGCATCCTGGGGCTGCATTGCGATGGCGGCTTCGCGCCGGTGGTGATCGCCCCGGCCTCCGCCTGCTTCCGCCTGCCGGACGGGCTGGACCCGGAGCTGGCCGCGCTGAGCGAGCCGCTGGCCATCGCCGACCGCGCGGTGGAAACCGCCGAGATCGGGCCGGGCGACGCGGTGCTGGTGCTGGGGCCGGGGCCGATCGGCCTCGGCATCGCCTGGATGGCGCAGCATCGCGGCGGCCGCGTGCTGCTGGCCGGCTACCGGGACGGGCCGCGCCTGGACTGCGCCCGCCGCATGGGCATCGAGGCCACCGTGGACCTGCACGATGCGACACTGGAGGAGGCGGTGCGGCGTCGCTTCGGCGACAAGGCGGACCGCGTGATCGAGGCGACCGGCGCCGTGGCCTCGATCACCGAGGGGCTGTCCGTGCTGCGCTCCAGCGGCATCCTGGTGATCGCCGGCATCCATTCGCGCAACCTCGACCTGCCGGTGACCACCATGGTGCGCAACAAGCACCAGCTTCGCGCCACCCACGACACCACCCGCGCCGCCTGGCCGCGCGTGCTCGGCCTGCTGGCCGATCCGCGGCATGGCGCGGCCTTGTCGGCGATGGTCACGCACCGCCTGCCGCTCCGGGAAGGGCTGGCGGCCTTCGAACTCGCGCGCTCCAAGGGCGCCGTGAAGATCCTGCTGCGGCCGGGAGACGGCTGAACCGCGCATCCGGCACAGCCAACAGGGAGGAAACAAGCAAGATGACCAAGGTGCGGTGGACACGGAGGCTGATGCTCGGCCTCCTGCTCGGGGCGGGCGTCGCGGCGGCGCAGCCGGCGCGGGCCGAGGTGCGCTTCGGCGCGCTGTATCCCTTCAGCGGCGAACTGGCCGTGCTGGGTGATGAAAGCTGGCGCGGCCTTGAGTTGGCCGTGGAGGAGATCAACGCGGCCGGCGGCGTGCGCGGCGAGAAGGTCGCGCTGATGCGCGGCGACGCCGTGGACAACAACCAGGCCGTGGCCGAGGCGCGCCGGCTGATCTCGGTGGGCGGCGTCAAGGCGATCTTCGGCACCTATTCCTCCGCCCGCGCCCAGGTGGCGAGCCAGGTGGCCGAGCTGGCGCGCATCCCCTATTTCGAGATGGGCGCGGTGTCGGACGCCATCACCGAGCGCAAGTTCCGCTACCTGTTCCGCACCAACCCTACCGCGCGCAACATGGCCGAGCGTTCCATCGACATGGTGGTGAACGCGGTGGCCAAGGGCCTGTCGGTGGAGCCGGGCAGCCTCAACGTCGCCATCATCCACGAGGACAGCCTCTACGGCACCACGGTGGGCCGCTACCAGAGCAGCCTCGCCAAGGAGCGCGGGCTGAAGATCGTCGAGACCATGCCCTATCCCGCCAATGTGGTGGACATGTCCTCGCTGATCCTGCGTCTGCAGGCGGCCAAGGCCGATGTGGTGCTGCAGACCTCCTACCAGAACGACACGGTGCTGTTCTTCCGCCAGGCCAGGGAAGCCGGCTTCAAGCCGCGCGCCATCATCGGCGGCGGCGGCGGCTATTCACTGCGCGAAACGATGCAGGCGGTCGGGCAGGACGTCATGGAAGGCGTGCTGAACGTCGATTTCACGCAGATCGCCACCAACCCGAAGGCCGCGCCCGGCATCGACAAATTTGTCGAGGCCTATCGCGCCAAGTACAACATGGAGCCGCGCTCGGGCCACAGCCTCGGCAATTATGTCGGCGCCAAGGTGTTCCTGCAGGCCATCAACACGGCCAAGTCCTTTTCCGCCGACGACATCCGCGCCGCGGTCGCCGCGGTGGACATCCCCGATGGCGGCACGGCCGAAGGCTGGGGCGTGAAGTTCGGCGCCGACGGGCAGAATGAGCGCGCCAAGATGATGGGCCTGCAATGGCAGGACGGCAAGCTGGTCACCGTCTTCCCGCCGGAGGCCGCCATCTCCGAGATCCGCCTGCCCCGCTGAAACAACCTCCGGGGAGCGCCCGCCGCATGGACACCTTTGTGCAACTCGTCATCAACGGCCTGATGCTGGGCGGGCTGTTCGCCATCATCAGCGTCGGGCTGACGCTGATCTTCGGCATCATCCGCCTGGTCAACTTCGCGCATGGCGAGTTGCTGATGGTGGGCATGTACCTGACCTGGCTGGGCACCACCCAGCTGGGGCTGCATCCCTATGTGCTGGCGCCGCCGGTGGTGCTGGCGCTGTTCGTGGTCGGGCTGCTGATCCAGCGCTTCATCCTCCAGCCGCTGCTGGATGCGCGGGACGCGCATGTGCAGATCTTCGCCACCGTCGGGCTGTCCACGGCGCTGATCAACCTGGCGCTGCTGGTGTTCGGCGCCGATCTTTACGCCACGCCCTCCAGCGGCGTGCGGGATTCCATCGCCCTCGGCCCCTACCGCATCCTGGTGGGGCAGCTGGTGATGTTCGTTTGCGGCATCGCCGTGGTCGCGGCGCTGCACCTGTTCATGGAGCGCAGCTATCTCGGCCGCGCCATTCGCGCCACGGCGCAGCACCGCGCGGCGGCGCAGCTCATGGGCGTGGACGTGAAGCGGATCTACATGGTCACCTTCGGCATCGGCGCCGCCTGCGTCGGGCTGGCGGCGGTGCTGGTAGCGCCGATCTATCCCGCCTCCCCCACCGTCGGCACCTATTTCGTGCTGACCGCCTTCGTGGTGGTGGTGCTGGGCGGCATGGGCAGCCTGCATGGCGCCTTCATCGGCGCGCTGATCATCGGCCTGGTGGACAGCCTGAGCGGCTTCTACATCGCCCCCGACCTCAAGGAGGTCGTCATCTTCGGCCTGTTCATCACCATCCTGCTGCTGCGCCCGACCGGCCTGTTCGGCCTCGGCCGTGGTTCCGAATAAGGAGGCGCGCATGAGCGACGTGACCATCCCGGCCACGCCCCGCCCCGCCCCGCGCCGCATCGACGGCGGCACCATCGCCATCGCCGCGCTGCTGGCGCTGATCCTGCTGGTGCCGCTGCTGGTGGGCGACGATTTCGTCTTTCACGTCTTCATCACCATCTGCCTGTATGGCGCCCTGGCCACGGCGTGGAACATCGTCGGCGGCTTCGCCGGGCAGCTTTCGCTGGGCCACGCCATCTTCTACGGCATCGGCGCCTACACCGCCGCGCTGCTGGTGCCGCTCGGCATCTCGCCCTGGATCGGCATGCTGGGCGGCGCGGCGGTATCGGCGCTGGTGGGCGTCGGCATCGGCCTGCCCTGCTTCCGCCTGCGCGGGCCGTTCTTCGCCCTCGCCACCATCGCCTTCCTGCAGGTGATCCGCCTGCTGGCGCTGCATTTCACTGGCCTCACCGGCGGCGCGGTCGGGCTGATGGTGCCGTTGCAGACCGGCTGGCAGTGGATGATCTTCTTCGAGCGCTGGCCCTCCCTGCTGATCGCCTTCGGGCTGCTCGCCCTTACCCTTGCCGTTGCGGGCTATATCCGCCACTCCCGCTTCGGCTACTACCTGGTGGCCACGCGGGAGCGCGAGCCGGCGGCGGCGGCGGCCGGCGTCAACACGCTGCGCATCCGCCTCGCCGCCGTCGCGGTGTCGGCCGCGCTGACCTCCATGGTCGGCACCTTCCACGGCATGTACCTGACATTCATCGAGCCGGAAGCGATGTTCTCCCTCGCCTTCTCGGTGCAGATCGCGATGTTCGCGCTGATCGGCGGCATCGGCACGGTGTTCGGGCCGCTTTTCGGCACGCTGCTGGTGGTGCCGCTGACGGAGCTGGCGCGGGGCTGGCTCGGCGCCTCGGCGCTCGGGCTGCACGGCTTCGTCTATGGCACGGTGCTGGTGCTGATCGTGCTGTTCCTGCCCGATGGGCTGGCGGGTCTGTTCCGCCGCAAGGCCACGACGGAAGCCTCGGATGTGGAGGCCAGCGCGCCCGCCGCCACCGCCCCGGCCGAGGCACGCCCGGCGCGGCGGGAAATGGGCGAGCCGATCCTGGTGGCCGAGCATCTCAACAAGCGCTTCGGCGGCCTCGCCGTCACCACCGATGTCAGCTTCAGCCTGCGCCAGGGCGAGGTGCTGGGCATCATCGGCCCGAACGGCGCCGGCAAGACCACGCTGTTCAACCAGATCTCCGGCTTCCTGGCGCCGCAAAGCGGCGTGGTGCGGGTGCGGCTGGCGGAAGGCGGCTTCGTCACGCCGCACTCCCCGCACGGCTTCGCCCGCGCCGGGGTCGGCCGCACCTTCCAAATCGTGCAGCCCTTCGCCGCCATGACGGTGCTGGAGAACATCATGATCGGCGCCTTCCACCGCCATCCCGGCCGCGCCGAGGCGCGCGAGAAGGCGCTGGAAACGGCGGCGCGGATGGGGCTCTGGGCGCAGCGCGAGGTGGAAGCGCGCTCCCTCACCATCGGCGGGCTGAAGCGGCTGGAGATCGCCCGCGTCATGGCCATGGAGCCCCGCATCCTGCTGCTGGACGAGGTGATGGCCGGGCTCAACCAGACCGACGTGCAGCGCGCCATCAGGCTGATCGAGCAGATCCGCGACGACGGCGTCAGCGTCATCGCCATCGAGCATGTGATGCAGGCCATCATGGCCCTGTCCGACCGGGTGATCGTGCTGAACTCCGGCCGCGTCATCGCCGAGGGCCTGCCGCAGGACGTGGTGCGCGACCCGACCGTGATCGAGGCCTATCTGGGGAAGGATTTCGCCCATGCTCACCCTGCATGACGTCCAGGCGGGCTATGGCCGCACCACCATCCTGCACGGCATCCATGTCGAGGTGCGGGCCGGGGAGGTCGTCACCATCGTCGGCGCCAATGGCGCGGGCAAGACCACCACGCTGCGCACGGTCGCCGGGCTGGTGCGCCCCACCGCCGGCCGCATCACCTTCGAGGGGGAGGAGATCGGCCACTTGCCGCCGCACGAGGTGGTGGCCCGCGGCATCACCCTGATCCCCGAGGGGCGTCAGCTTTTCCCCTTCATGAGCGTGCGCGACAACCTCCGCATGGGCGCCTACACCCCGCATGCCCGCGACCGCATGCGGCAGACCATGGACGAGGTGCTGGACCTGTTCCCGCGCGTGCGGGAGAAGCTGGAGCAGCATGCCGGGTCGCTCTCGGGCGGGGAACAGCAGATGGTGGCGATCGCGCGCGGCATGATGGCGCGGCCGAAATTGCTGATGTTCGACGAGCCCTCGCTCGGCCTGGCGCCCATCATCGTTTCCCAGGTGTTCGACGTGGTGGAGCGCATCGTGCAGACCGGCGTCACTGTCCTGCTGGTGGAGCAGAACGTGTTCCGCACCCTTTCCATCGCCGATCGCGGCTATGTGCTGGAGAATGGCGCCATCGTCATGAATGACAGCGGCGCCGCGCTGCTGCGCGACGACCATGTGCGCCGGGCCTATCTTGGAATCTGAGGAAGCCATGCCGATGCAGGATCTTGCGGCCCGCCCCAGCCATGCCGGGCGCTTCGTTCTTGTCACCGGCGCGGGCCAGGGCATCGGCGCCGCCATCGCCGCCGCCTTTGGCCGCCGCGGCGCCGCCGTGGGCGTGCTGGACGCGGTGCCGGGCCGCGCCGAGGCCGTGGCCACAGCGATCCGCCAGGAGGGTGGCGACGCCACCGCCGCCACCGCCGACGTGGCCGACTATGCCTCCCTTTCGGCGGCGGTGGGCGCGATGCAGACGGCGCTGGGCCAGCCCTTCGACACGCTGGTGAACAATGCCGGCATCTCCCCCAAGCATGATGGCCGCGCCCACCTTGTGTTCGAGATGACGCCGGAGGAATGGAACCGCGTCGTCGCCGTCAACCTCAATGGCTGCTTCAACGCAATCCGCCTGCTGTCCCCGCGCATGCGCGAGACGGGCGGCAGCATCGTCAACATGGCCTCCGTGGCCGGGCGCACCTATTCCCCCGTGGTCGGCGCGCATTACGCGGCCACCAAGGCGGCGCTGATCGGGCTGACCAAGCATCTGGCGGGCGAGCTTGGCCCTTACGGCATCCGCGTCAACGCCATCGCGCCGGGTCGCATCGACACGCCGATGATCCGCACCGTGTCCGATGAAGTGAACCGTGGCCAGGTGGAGGCGACGCCGCTGCGCCGCCTCGGCCGGCCGGAGGAAGTGGCCGACCTGGCGCTCTACCTCACCTCCGGGGAGGCGTCCTTTGTCACCGGGCAGGTCGTGGATGTCGCCGGCGGCATGATGATGACCTGAGGAACCGGGTGTGAGCGAGACAGCGGATTACATCGTGGTCGGCGGCGGCAGCGCCGGCTGCGTGGTGGCGGCGCGCCTGTCGGAAGACCCGCGCAACCGGGTGCTGCTGCTGGAAGCGGGCCCGGGCGACCGCGACATCTGGATCCATGTGCCCGCCGGCTATGCGCGGCTTTTCGCCAGCGGCCGCTATGACTGGGGCTTCGCCACGGAAGCGGAGCCCAACCTCGACAACCGCAGCATCCGCTGGCCGCGCGGCAAGGTGCTGGGCGGCTCCGGCTCGGTCAACGGGCTGGTGTTCCTGCGCGGCTCGCCGCGCGACTATGACCGCTGGGCGCAGGCGGGCGCGCGGGGCTGGTCGCATGAGGAGGTGCTGCCCTTCTTCCGGCGGATGGAGGACTGGGCCGGCGAGCCGGGCGAAACGCGCGGGCGCGGCGGCCCCCTTCCGGTTTCCTCCGTGAGCCGCCTGTCGCCGGGCGCCGCCGCCTTTATCGCCGCCTGCGAGGCGCTGGGCTTCCCCCGCAACCGCGACATGAATGACGGCGCCATTGACGGCGTGATGCCGATCCAGATGAATGTGCGCGGCGGCCGGCGCTTCAGCACGGCGCGCGCCTATCTGCATCCGGCGCGGCGCCGGCCCAATCTGCGGGTGCTGACCGGGATCGAGGCGCGGCGCCTGCTGCTGCGGGACGGCCGCGCCGTGGGCGTGGTGGCGCGCCGCGCCGGCAGCGACGCCGATGAGGAATTCCATGCCACCGCCGAGGTGGTGCTGTGCGCCGGCGCCATCGCCACGCCGAAGCTGCTGATGCTGTCCGGCCTCGGCGATGGCGACGACCTACGGGCGGCGGGCGTCGCGGTGTTCCGCCATCTTCCGGGGGTCGGCCGCAACCTGCAGGACCACCTGATCGCCCGTCTCGCCTTCCGCACCCGCGCCGCCGGCACGGTGAACGAGATGATGGCCAGCCGCTGGGCCCTGGCCCGCGCCGTTTGCGGCTATGCCTGGCACCGCGCCGGCCCGCTCGCCGTCGGCGCCACCGAGGCGACGCTGTTCGCCCGCGTCACCCCGGGCGCGGAGGAAGCGGAGGTGCAGTTTCAGTTCATCAATTTCGCCCTGGCCTCGGCCGGCTATGTGCTGACGCCGGAGCCGGGGATGATGCTGAATTTCGGCCAGTGCCGCCCGGACAGCCGCGGCGAGATCCGGCTGCGCGGGCCCGACCCCGCCGAGAAGCCGGTGATCCACGCCAACTACCTCGACGCGCCGGGCGACCAGCAGGTGATGCTGGCGGCGGCGCGGCTGGGCCGCCGCATCGGCCGCACCGCTCCCTTCGCCAGCCTGGTGGAGCTGGAAACCGCGCCGCTGCGCGAGGTGGAGGATGACGAGGCGCTGATGAACTACATCCGCGCCGCCGGCACCACCGTGTACCATCCCTGCGGCACCTGCCGGATGGGCAGCGACGATGCGGCGGTGCTGGACCCCCGGCTGCGTCTGCGCGGGGTGGAGGGGCTGCGGGTCGCCGATGCCTCGGCCTTTCCGCTGATCCCGTCCGGCAACATCCAGCCGGCGGTGATCATGCTGGCCGAGCGCGCCGCCGAGCTGATTGGGGAGGATGCGAGGACCACCGCTGCGCCTGTGGCCGCCGGGACGGATTGACTTCCGCGCCCGCGGCACCAAGCTTCGTACCGCCAGCCCAACGGTGCTGGCGGGAAGGAACAGCATGCACCGCAGCACGCCGCCCATCGCCGGGCCGCGCCGTGGCGCGTTTTGCGACGTGGCGCCGCGCCCATCGCGGCGCGCATTGCTGCTGGGGCTTGGCCTTTCGCCCGTGGCGGCCATGGCGGCCGCATCCGATGATTGCGTGGAAGTGGCGGCCGGCCTTTGGGTGCTGCCGGGCCGGATCGAGGAAGCCTCGGCCGCCAATCTCAACGCCATCGCCAATACCGGCTTCGTGGCGGGCGCCTCGGCCACGGCGGTGATCGATCCCGGCGGCAGCCTGGCGCATGGCCGGCAGCTGCGCCGGGCCATCGAGGCGCGCGGCGTGCCGCCGGTGCGCCACGTCATCCTCACCCATGGCCATCCCGACCATGTGATGGGGGCCACGGCCTTCGCGGATCTCCGGCCGGAGGTGATCGGCCATGCACGGCTGCCCGAATTCCTGGCGCAGCGCGGCGCCTTCTATGCCGATCTGCTGCGGCGGGAGCTGGGCGCCGCCGCGGAAGGCAGCGGCCCCTTGCCGCCGACCCGGCTGGTGATGGAAGAGGATAGGCTGGACCTCGGCGGCCGCGTGCTGGCGCTGCGGGCGCATCCGCCGGCCCATACCGACAATGACCTCAGCCTGCTGGACCACGCCACCGGCACGCTGTGGCTGTCCGACCTGCTGTTCGCCGGCCACATCCCGACGCTGGATGGCGACCTGCATGGCTGGCTGCGCGTGCTCGACACGCTCAGCGGCATCCCGGCGCCGCGCGCCGTGCCCGGGCATGGTCCCGCCGCCCTGCCCTGGCCCGCCGCCGCGCGGGCGGAGCGCGACTACCTGACCGCCCTGCGGGACGAAACCCGCGCCGCCCTGCGCGCCGGCATCGGCCTGGCAGAGGCGCCGGGGCGCGTCGCCACCGCCCAGGCGGCGCAATGGCGCCTGGCGGAACTGCATCATGGCCGCAATGTCACGGCCGCCTACCGGCAACTGGAATGGGAGTGAAGCCGATGATGTTTCGCCGCCCGCTGCTGGCGCTAGGGGCCGCCACCGCCCTTTCCTCCGCCTTGCCCGCCCTGGCGCAGGAGGAGCCGCGCCGCGCCGAGCGCTGGGCCGACCTGCGCGGCCTGATCTTTGGCGACCGGCTGGTCGAGGAGGTGGCCGAGGCGACCCTCGCCATCACCGCCCCGCCGCGCGCCCTGGATGCCGGCGCGGTGCCGGTTTCCATCGCGGCGGGCCCGGATCTTGCGCCCTCGGTGCGCCGGCTGAGCCTGGTGATCGACGAGAACCCTTCGCCCCTCGCCGCCGTGTTCCTGGCCGGGCCGGGCGGGCTGCGGCAGGTCGGCACGCGCGTCCGCATCGACGCCTACACCTTTCTGCACGCCGTGGCGGAAACCGCCGATGGCCGCCTGCTGATGACGCGACGCTTCATCAAGGCATCGGGCGGCTGTTCCGCGCCCATGGGCAGCGACCTGCGCGCGGCGCGGGAGCGCATGGGCCGTGCCCGGCTTTCCCTGCCCGAGGGGCCGCCGGTGGCCGGTCGCCCCGTGCCGGTGGAGGTGGCGCTGAGCCACCCCAACACCTCCGGCCTGCAGATCGACCAGCTGACGCGCCTGTCCATCCCGGCCGAGTTCGTCCGCCAGTTGCGCGTCACCTATGCGGGCGTTCCGGTGCTGGAGGTGGAAAGCGACATCTCCATCGCCGAGAACCCCACCTTCGGCTTCCTGCTGTCTGGCGAACCCGGCGGCGAACTGGTGCTGGAAGCGGAAGACAACCGCGACCGCCGCTTCACCCAGCGCTGGACCTTGCAGCCGGCGGGTTGATGCATCAGCCCGGCGGCGCGAGAACACGGTGGCGCAGCAGCCAGCGCAGGGCGCGCTGCCAGCTTTCGTCGGTGTTGCCGCGGAAGTCGGCGGTCCAGCTTCCGCGCACCGCGCCGGATGGCGCCTCGCGCAGCGTCAGCGTCATGTTCAGGATCAGGTTGCTGACCTTGTGCACCATCCCCGACATGGTCAGCTCGGCGCCGAGCCGCGCCGCCTCCGGCAATTCGCAGCCATTGCAGTTGCGGATGGCGGCGCCGGCCGGGGAGTTGGCCGCCAGCACCGTGTAGCGGCCGGATGCAGCGAGGGCGTCGCTCAGCTCGGCGGTCAGCCTTTCCAGCCGCGCCGCCTGCTCGGGCCGCGGCGGCTGTCCGGATGTGTCGTACAGTTCCAGCGGAAACACCGCCAGACGCGGCGGGTCCGCGGCGGATGCGGTGCCATGCAGAACAACAAGGCCAGCCAGCAGAAAAGGCCTTCTGCGCATCTCAGCTTTCCTTTTTGTCATCTAATCATTGCTGAAACGGATGGATGCGCGCAACACTGGGCAAAGGCCTGCCGGCGCGCCAGTGCCGACAGGCCAGGACAAGGGAGGATCTGGCTTGATCGCAGTCCGCGCATTGGCGCTGGCTTCCTTGCTGCTTGCCGCCGCGCCTGCACTGTCCGCCGAGGCAACGTTGCGGGTGGGCTATCTGGGACTGGCCGTTCCCCGCCCGGTGGCCAACACCGCTCTCGATCCGCCGCCGGAGGATGAGGGCCTGCAGGGCGCCCGCCTCGGCATCGCCGACAATGACAGCACCGGCCGCTTCACCGGCCAGCGCTTCATCCTGGAGGAGCGCCGCCTTTCCGATCCGGAGGCCGTGCTGCCGGCCCTGCGCGACCTGGCAAGCGCCGGCATCCGCCTGGTGGTGGCCGACCTGCCGGCCCAACAATTGCTGGACGCGGCGGATCTGCCGGAAGCGCGCGAACTGACGCTGTTCAATGTGCGCGCGCCGGATGATGCGCTGCGCAACGAATCCTGCCGCCGCAACGTGCTGCACCTGCCACCCTCCCGCGCCATGCAGGCCGATGCGCTGGGCCAGTTCCTGGCGGCGCGCCGCTGGCGCAACATCCTGCTGATCAGCGGCCCGTCAGAGGGCGACAAGCTCTATGCCCAGGCGATCCGCAATACCGCGCGCAAGTTCCAGCTGCGCATCGTCGCCGACAAGCCCTGGACCTTCGATCCCGGCGCCCGGCGCGTCGATACCGGCCATTACGGCATCGCCGCCGAGGTGGCGCGCTTCACCCAGGGCGTTCCCGCGCATGACATCGTGGTGGTAGCGGACGAGGCCGGCGAGTGGGGCTTCGACGTTGCCTACCGCACCACCGAGCCAAGGCCGGTGGCCGGCACGCATGGCCTGGTGCCGACAAGCTGGGCCCGCCCGCATGAGCAATGGGGCGCGACGCAGTTGCAGCGCCGCTTCCTGGCGCGCGCCAAGCGCTGGATGCTGCCGCGCGACCATGCCGCGTGGCTGGCGCTGCGCGCGGTGGGCGAAGCCGCGACACGCACCCGCAGCACCGATCCCGCGACGATCGTCGCCCGGATCCGCGAGCCCCGCTTCGAGCTGGCGGGCTTCAAGGGCGTGCCGCTTTCCTTCCGCGAATGGGACGGGCAGCTGCGCCAGCCAGTGCTGCTGGCCGATGAGCGGAGCCTTGTCTCGGTTTCGCCGCAGCAGGGCTTCCAGCACCAGTTCTCGGAGCTCGATACCCTTGGAACCGACAAGCCGGAGACACAATGCCAGTTCCGCTGATCGCAGGCGCCCTCAGCGCCGCCGCGCTACTGCTTCCGCTGCTGGTCACGGAAGCGCCACGCGCCGAAACCATTCTTGTTTCCAACGAAAAGGACAACACCATCTCCGTGATCGACGGCGCCACGCTGAAGATCACGCACACCGTCGCGGTGGGGGAGCGGCCGCGCGGCATCGTGCTGTCGCGGGATGGCCGGCAGCTTTACGTCTGCGTCGGCGACAGTGACCGCATCGATGTGCTCGACCTCGAATCCTGGAAGGTGGTGCAGCACCTGCCGAGCGGCTCCGACCCCGAGCTGCTGGCGCTGCACCCGGACGGCAAGCGCCTTTATGTCGCCAACGAGGATGACAATCTCGTCACCGTGGTGGATGTGGAGCAGCGCGCCGTGCTCACCGAGATCCCGGTGGGCGTCGAGCCGGAAGGCATGGGGCTGAGCCCGGACGGCAAGTTCCTGGTGAACACCTCCGAAACCACCAACATGGCGCATGTGATCGACACGGACACGGGCGAGATCATCGCCAATGTTCTGGTCGGCGCCCGCCCCCGCGCAGCGGTGTGGGAAGCGGATGGCAAGCGGTTCTGGGTTTCCGCCGAGATCGGCGGCACGGTCAGCGTGATCGATGCCGCCGGGCATTCCATCGCCGGCACGGTGGAGTTCAACGTGCCCGGCGTCCCGCGGGAAGCGGTGCAGCCCGTGGGGCTGGTGTTCTCCGCCGATGGCCGGCTGGCCTATGTGGCGCTCGGCCCATCCAACCGCGTCGCCGTGGTGGACACGCGCAGCCTTGAGGTCCAGCGCTACCTGCTGGTCGGGCAAAGGGTCTGGAACGTGGCGCTGTCGCCGGACGGCAAGCGCGTCTTCACCACCAACGGCGTCAGCAACGACATGTCGGTGATCGACACGGCGGCGCAGCGCGTGACGCATTCCGTGCCGGTGGGGCGCGCGCCCTGGGGAGTGGTGGTGAAGCCGTGAGCGTGGTGGCGCCGCATCCGCTGGTGGCCGCCAGCCATGGCGCCAGCGGCGCGGCCCCGCCGGCGCTGGAGGTCAGCGGCCTTTCCCACGCCTATGGCCCGAAGCACGCTCTGCATGATGTGTCGCTGCGCGTCATGCCGGGCGAGTTCACGGTGCTGCTCGGGCCCAACGGCGCCGGCAAGAGCACGCTGTTCGCCCTGGTGACGCGGCTGTTCGACGCACGCCAGGGCAGCATCCGCATCTTCGGTGCCGAGCTTCGCCGGCATCCCGGCCAGGCGCTGGCGCAGCTCGGCGTGGTGTTCCAGCAGCCGACCCTCGATCCTGATCTCAGCCTGCGGCAGAACCTCGCCTACAGCGCCGCCCTGCATGGACTGAGCCGTGCCGAGGGACGGCGGCGCGCCGAACAGGAGCTGGCACGGATCGGCCTGCTGGATCGCGCAGGGGACGCGGTGCGCAAGCTGTCGGGCGGGCAGCGGCGGCGGGTGGAGATGGCGCGCGCCCTGCTGACGCGCCCCCGCCTCCTGCTGATGGACGAGCCCACGGTTGGGCTGGATGCCGCCAGCCGTTCCTTTCTGCTCGGCCATGTGCGCAGGCTGTGCCGCGAGGAAGGCCTTGCCGTGCTGTGGGCCACCCACCTGATCGACGAGGTGGACGAGAATTCACGCCTCATCGTGTTGCAGGAGGGGCGGGTGCGTGCCAGCGGTGGCCTGCGGGACGTGCTGGCCGAAGGCGGCGGCGGCACGCTGCGCGAAGCCTTCGCCCGCCTCACCGATGAAGCATGGAAAGGTGGTGCATGAGCGGCCTGCGTTATCTGCGCTGCCTGGAAGGCATCACGCGGCGGGAAGCGCTGCGCTTCCTGCAACAGCGGGGCCGCTTCTTCTCCGCGTTGGTCCGGCCCTTGGTATGGCTGCTGATCTTCGCTTCCGGCTTCCGCTTCGTGCTAGGCGTTTCCATCATCCCGCCCTACCAGACCTATGTCATGTACGAGGAATATGTGGTGCCCGGCCTGTGCGCCATGGTGCTGCTGTTCCAGGCGATGCAGAGCAGCCTTTCCATGGTGTATGACCGGGAGATGGGCAGCATGCGGATGCTGCTGACCAGCCCGCTGCCGCGCTGGTGGCTGCTCGGCTGCAAGCTTCTGGCCGCCGTGCTGGTGGCGGTTCTGCAAGTCTATGCATTCCTGCTGGTGGCGTGGTTCTGGGAGGTGCGGCCGCCGCCCCTCGGCTATCTTCTGGTGCTGCCGGCGCTGCTGATGGCCGGGCTGATGCTCGGCGCGCTGGGCCTGCTGCTTTCGGCCCGCATCCGCCAGCTGGAGAACTTCGCGGGGGTGATGAACTTCGTGATCTTCCCGATGTTCTTCGCGTCTTCCGCGCTGTATCCGCTGTGGCGGGTGCGGGAAGCCAGCCCCGTCCTGTGGGCCCTGTGCCATGCCAATCCCTTCACCCATGCGGTGGAACTGATCCGCTTCGCGCTTTACGGCCGGATCGAGCCGGTTTCCGCGGCGGTCGTGGGCGGCGCGATGCTGGTGTTTGGCGCGCTGGCCGTGCTGGCCTATGATCCGGCGATCGGTGGCATCGGACGGCGCGGGGCGCCGCCAAACCCGGCATGAGGACCATGCGACAAAGCCTGCTGACGGTTGGCCTGGTGCTTGGCCTGCTTGGCGCCCCGGCGGCCCGGGGCGCCACCGGCAACGACCCCGACTGGCCCTGCGTGCAGCGCCTGGTGCCGGTTCTGAGCGCCGGCAGCATCTGGTCAGGCCCCGCCCTGCCGGCCGATGGCTCCTGGCGACAGGAACCGAAGGTCGCGGCGCTGGTGTCCGCCATCGCCCCCCGCGCCGTTCCGGATGCCGAAGGCGTGCGGGCGATCGAGGGCTTCGCCGCGCCGCTGGATGCCGAGGCACGGCGCCGCCTGTTGCCCATGGCGGTGTCCGGCACGCTGGCGGAAACCAACCGGACGCGCAGCGGGCTGATCGAATCCATCCGCGGCTTCGCGCGCCGCCAGCGCGGCCTGGCCGAAACGGTGCGCCAGTTGTCCGAGCAGCTGGACGCCATGGACCCCGAGGCCAAGGGAGAAGCCGCGGCACGGCGGGAGGAGCTGCAGCAGCGGCTGTTTTTCGCCACCAAGACCTTCCAGGATGCCGAGCGGACCATGCGCTACATGTGCGAGGCGCCTGTGCGGCTGGAAGCCCGCTTCGGCGCCTATGCGCGCGCCTTCCAGGCGGCGCTGCCCGAAGCGCCGTGACAAGCCCTTCCCCGGCCGGCGCCGGGGCTCAGGGCATGCCCGGCGCCGGCCGCAGCTCCTCCGTGGGCAGGCCGGCGGCTTCCCAGCCATCGGTGCCGTCACGATACCACCGCACCGCAGTCCAGCCCCATTGCACGGCGCGCAACGCGGCATTCCAGCTCATCCAGCAATCCGACAGGCAGTAGAACACCACCGGCCTGTCACGGCCGCCGCCGGCCATTGTCATCAACGTCCCGCGCAGCCAGGCTTCCTGCGCAGGCGTGATGGTGCCGCGCCCCACCTCCGGCAGCCACAGGCTTCCGGGGATGCCGAGGCGTGGCGCCGGCCGCCACAGGCTGTTGTCAGGCAGGCCCTCAGGGCGCCGCGCCACCGGCAGGACGTCGATCCACACGGCCATGCCCTGGCGCCACAGCGCCTCGGCCTCCGGCGTGTCCAGGGTCACCGCGCCCGGCACCCATGCCGGCGTCGGCGCGCGATATTCCCCCATCCTGAAGCCATCCGGCACAGGAACAGGCTCGGCCCGGGCGATGGCCATCCAGGCCGGCAGCAGCAGCAAGGCCAGCCGCCGCCCAGGCATCATGGCGTGCCGGGGGCGATCCGCCCGCTGGCATCCAGGACCGGCACCCCGTATTCGCGCAGCACCGCGCCGATCTCAGTCTGCTTGTCGCGGATGGCGGCGTTGATGCGCCGCCGCCATTGCGGCTCGTTGGCGCGCACACCCATGGTGATGCGGTAATCCATGCGCGCCGCCCCGGGCGCGCTCGGCAAGGCGCGCATCGCCAGTGGCAGGCGCTGCACATGGATCTGGTAGCCGGCGATCGGCCCCCAGACCAGCGCCACGTCCAGTTCCCCCGCCGCCACGTCCCGCAGCATCTGGGACGCCGGAGACTCCACCCGCGTATCCACGGCCAGGGCGTAGGAGCGGGTGCGGTCCAGCAACCCGTTGCGCAGCAGCAGATCGACCGGCGGCGTCCGCGCCACCACGCCGAAGCGGAGCTTGCGCAGCGAGGGGTCGCTGAAATCCTCCGGCGGCGCCGCATCCTTGCGGAACACCGCCACATAGGTGGTGTGGTAATAAGGGTTGGTGTTCTGCATGAGCTCGTCGGAAGCGACGGTCCCCATCACCAGGTCGCAGCGGCGCAGGCCCAGCGTGTTGCGCACGAAGCCCTGCACCTGCGGAAAGAAGACGGTGCGGACCGGCAGGCCCAGCGCCTCCCCCAGCAGCAGGGCGATGCGGTTCTCGAACCCTTCGCCGCGTTCGTTGGAGAAAGGCAGGTTGGCGGGATCGGCGCAAACGCGCAGTTCGTCCGGCGGCACCAGCTCCGCCGTTTGCGCCCGGACCGCCGCCGGCGCGAAGCCGGCGAGCACCAGCGCCGCGGCCAGGAATGCGCGCATGGCTAATTCGCCATCCGTTGCGGCCGGCCGGGACCGATGGCGCCATCCGAGCGGGCCTTCAGATAGGCGTAGATGTCCTCGATGTAGAGAACCACATCCTCGACTTGGCCGAACGGCGGCATGACGCTCTGCTGCGAGGAGGTGACGTTCTGCCGGCCGTTGATCACCACCTCCATGAACTGCTCATGCGACAGGCGCTTCAGCGATTCCGTCAGGTTCGGCGCGAAGCTGCTGCCGGCGCCGTCCTGGCCATGGCAACGTTCGCAGGCATTGCCGTAGCGCCGATAGCCATTGTAAGTGCCGCGATCGACCTTTCCATCCTGGACCTGGTAAGGCTTGTCCTCGGCATGGGCCGGTTGTTGCGTGGCCATTCCCAAGGCCAGGGTGATCGCCCCGGCGGCCAGCATCCCTGCAAACCTCATCAATTCACGTCTCCATCCGATTCCAGAACAAGGCGGGCCGGCCCCTGAGGGGAACCGGCCCGCGGCAGATCCTGAGGCCCTTGCGAAGAACGGTTCAGTTGGGCAGCGCGAACACGGTCAGCACACCGCCCAGCTGGGTGTAGTTGGCCAGCGACCGGTAGGCACCGGCCGCGCCCAGGCCCTCTGTGTCGCCCTGCAGGCCGGCCGCCATGCCGATGCCGGCCCAGCCGCCGACGCCGGACAGCACGGCGATGTATTGCTTGCCGTTATGGGTATAGGTGTTGACGTTGCCGATGATGCCCGAAGGCGTGCGGTAGCTGAACAGTTCCTTGCCGTCCCTCACATCCACCGCCTTCAGATAGCCTTCCAGCGTGCCGTAGAAGACAATGTCACCCGCCGTCGCCAGCGCGCCCGACCAGACGGAGAAGCGTTCCGGCTTGCTCCACAGGATCTTGCCCTCGCTGGCGTCCCAGGCAATGAAATTGCCCATGTGCTGCGCGCCCTTGGGCGGGAACATCGACAGGGTGGCGCCGACATAGGGCTGGCCGGCCGTGTAGGACACGCGGAACGGCTCGTAATCCATGCACACATGGTTGGTCGGCACATAGAAGTGGCTGGTGCGCGGCGAGAAGGCAGCCGGCTGCTGGTCCTTGGTGCCGAGCGCCGCCGGGCAGATGTTCTGGGTGTTGGTGTCCTCGCCGCCCTGGCGGGTCGAGAACTCCTTCACCACCTCCGGGCGCCCGGTCTGCATGTCCACCTTGGTGGCCCAGTTCACCACCGGGTCGAACTTCTCGGCGACCAGCAGCTCGCCCGTTTCGCGGTTCAGCGTGTAGCCGAAGCCGTTGCGGTCGAAATGTACCAGCGCCTTCACCGGCCGCCCGCGCACATTGATGTCGGACAGGATCATCTCGTTGACGCCGTCATAATCCCACTCGTCATGCGGCGTCATCTGATAGACCCATTTCGCCTGCCCGGTCGTGGCATCGCGGGCGAAGATGGTCATCGACCATTTGTTGTCGCCGGGGCGCTGCGCCGGATTCCAGGTGCCTGGGTTGCCGCTGCCGTAATAGACCAGGTTCAGCTCGGGATCGTAGGAGAACCAGCCCCAGGTGGTGCCGCCGCCGATCTTCCACTGGTCGCCTTCCCAGCTTTGCAGGGAGCTGTTGGGGCCGACCGGCTTGCCGAGGCTGGTGGTTTTCTGCGGATCGAACAGGATCTCGTTGTCGGGCCCGACCGAATAGGCCCGCCAGGCCATCGAGCCGTCCTTCAGGTTGTAGGCGGTGACATGGCCGCGGACGCCGAACTCGCCGCCGCTGATGCCCACCAGCACCTTGTCGCCGAACACCATCGGCGCGGCGGTCATGGTTTCGCCCTTCCCCGGGTCGCCATTCGTCACGGACCAGGCGACCTTGCCGGTCTTGGCGTCCAGCGCGACGACCTTGGCATCCGCCTGTGCCAGGATGATCTTGCCGTCGCCATAGGAAACGCCGCGGTTGACGGTGTCGCAGCACATCACGGCGATGACGCTCGGGTCCTGGCTCGGCTCATAGCGCCAGACGATCTTGCCCGGCTCCTTCAGGTCGAGCGCGAAGACCTTGTTGGGAAAGGGCGTGTGAATATACATCATGTCGCCCAGCACCAGCGGGCCGCCTTCATGGCCGCGCAGGACGCCGGTGGAGAAGCTCCAGCTTGGCCGGAGCTGCGCCACGTTGTCCCGGGTGATCTGGTTCAGCTCGCTGTAGCGGTGATTGGCATAGTTGCCGGTCGGCATGACCCACTGATTGGGGTCCCGCTGCAGCCGCAGCAATTCCTCATTGGCGCTGGCGCCGCTGATGCAGAGGCCCAAGGCCGCTGCCGACACAGCGATTTTCCTGAACATGGCTGCCATCCCTTCCGCCAAGGGTCGGCCGCGCGGCCGCCCGACGTTGCTTCTTGGTGTTGTGGGCGTCCGACGATCCCCGCGGGTCCTCAAGCCACCCGCCACCCGGAACAGGAAAGATGCCGCCCGCCGGAATGGTATGGTGCTTTTGCGGAAAGCAGCAAGACTAAAGCGAAACCAAAACGACCTGCCGCGCGGTCAGGGCCGAAACCCCTTCCACGGATAGCCCGCTTTGCGACATTGCAGCGCAGCAAACGAGCTTCATGCTCGTGGCGAGTTGCTTGCGGCGGCACCCTTCAGATCGGCGTCTTGCGGGCCGCGCGCGGCTGGCAGCGCCATTCGGCGACGCGGTAGCCGGGATGCTGGAGGGCCCATTCCACTGCCCGGAACTGCCCCTGCGTCAGGCAGCCGGTCAGGGATTCTCCCGCGGCCTGCGGCCATTCCTCGCGGCAGGCCGCGGGCGCGGACAACAGGCAGACGGTCAGGATGAGGTCGATCATGGCATTTCCGCTCGGGCTCGGGGCAACAGGATGGAACAGGCCGGCATCCGCGATTCCGATCCCGACCGTGGCACATGCAAGCTGGCCGAATCGATGGCAGAATGGATGATGCTGGCCGCAAGTCTGGCCTTGTATCCTGCGGGGAGGAACAGAAAACGGTGCCCATCACCAGACGCATGGCCTTGTTGCTGGCCACCGCATGCCCGGCATACCGCAGCATCGCCGCCGAGGTTCCGCCGCTCAGCCCGGCGCAGATCGCCTTGTTCGAAACGCCGCACCTCGCCTCCATCAAGCAGCCGACACGGCTAAGCTATGCCTTCCGGCGCGAGGAAGCGGGACGCGCGCCGGTGGATGACAGGATCGTCCTGGAAGTGCGGCGCGTCTCGGACGATGGGCGCCACGATGTTCACGCCGAATTCCTGACCGGCGACCGCCGGATCAACTACCCGCCGGCGCTGGGTTTCAAGGGAAATCCGCTGTTGTTGTTCGCGCTGGACCGGGAGAGCCGCGAGCTTGCCTCGGCGACGGGCGGCTCCATGAACTGGTTCCGCGGGCGCTTCCGCCGTGCCCTGGTGGATGAAGCGGAAACGCTGCAGGAACAGGTGAAGCTTGCCGCCCTGCCGCACGCCGTTGCCGCCCAGCGCATCATTGTCATGCCCTATGGCGGCGAGCCGCGGGCGCGGCGCTTCCAGGGCCTGCGCTATGACTTCGTGCTTTCCGGCGCGGTGCCTGGCGGAATCTTGCAGATGCTCACCACCGTGCCGGCGGCGGAGGACGGGCCCGCCATGGCCGAATCCATCACCTATTCCGGGAGTGAAGCATTGTGACCCAGACAAGATCCCTGCTTGCCGCCCTGGCCGTGCTGACGGCCGGCGCCGCGGCGGCCCGGGCCTCCGACTATCCCACCGCCGCGCGGGCGGATTACGTGCTGGGCTGCATGGCCTCCAACGGCAACACGCAGGTGGCGCTGGAGAAATGTTCCTGCGCCATCGACGCCATCGCCGAGCAACTGCCCTACGCGACCTATCAGGGCGCCGAGACCGCGCTCAGGATGCAGGCCGGAACATTGGGGGAGCGGGGGGCCATCTTCCGTGACCCTCCGGAAGTGCGGCAAACGATCGGGGCATTGCGCCAGGCCCAGGCCGAGGCGACGCTGCGCTGCTTCTGAAGCGGGCACCCTCCCGGGGCCCGCGCCCCGCCTATTTCAATGTGCCCAGATAGGCGATCACATCGGCCCGCTGCTTCGCGTCCTTGAGGCCCGCATAGATCATGCGCGATCCGGGAATGTAGCCGCGCGGATCGGCGAGATAGGCGTCAAGCGTTTCGGCGTCCCAGGTCTTGTCGGCGCCCTTCATGGCGGGGGAATAGTTGAACTTCGGCGCCTCGGCCGATTTCCGCCCCACAATGCCAGCCAGGCTTGGGCCGACCTTGTTCTGCCCTTCCTGCACGGCATGGCAGACCTGGCATTGGCGGTTGAAGATGGTCCGCCCTGCTTCCGCGCTTCCGGCCGTGTCCTGGGCCTGTCCCGGCAGGCTGTAGAGCAGCAACGACGCCATGACCGTGCCGACAGAAAGATGCCGCTTGCGCATTCCCTTTTCGTCCTTTTCCCGCTGGGCTTCACTTGATCGAACATGGCGCCGGACGTCCGGGCGGCCACATGCATGAAGCCGCCTTCCGGCAGTGCCGCCCGAGTTTCCGTGGCGGCATGTGGCGGGAGGCGGCTTCCGTTCTCAGTACACGACGACGCCGCGGATGCTTTCGCCGCGGGTCATGAGGTCGAAGCCTTCGTTGATCTTCTCCAGCGGCATGGTGTGGGTGATCAGGTCGTCGATGTTGATCTTGCCGTCCATGTACCAGTCGACGATCTTCGGCACGTCGGTGCGCCCGCGCGCCCCTCCGAAGGCCGAGCCGATCCAGCGCCGTCCGGTCACAAGCTGGAACGGCCGGGTCGAGATCTCCTGCCCCGCCGCCGCCACGCCGATGATGGTGGAGACGCCCCAGCCCTTGTGGCAGCATTCCAGCGCCTGGCGCATCAGCGTCGTGTTGCCCACGCATTCAAAGGAATAATCGGCGCCGCCCCCGGTCAGCTCCACCAGATGCGCCACCAGGTCGCCCTGCACGTCCTTCGGGTTGACAAAATGCGTCATGCCGAATTTGCGGGCCATGGCCTCGCGCGCGGGGTTGAGGTCGACGCCGATGATCTTGTCGGCGCCCACCATCCTGGCGCCCTGGATCACGTTCAGGCCGATGCCGCCCAGGCCGAACACCACCACGTTGGAGCCGGGCTCCACCTTGGCGGTGTAGATCACGGCGCCGATGCCCGTGGTGACGCCGCAGCCGATGTAGCAAACCTTGTCGAAGGGCGCGTCCGGGCGGATCTTGGCCAGCGCGATCTCCGGCACCACGGTGTGGTTCGCGAAGGTCGAGGTGCCCATGTAGTGATGAATCGGCTTGCCGCGGCAGGAGAACCGGCTGGTGCCGTCCGGCATCTGGCCGCGCCCCTGCGTGATGCGGATCTTCTGGCAGAGATTGGTTTTCTGGCTCAGGCAGTAATCGCATTCGCGGCATTCCGGCGTGTAGAGCGGAATGACATGGTCGCCGGGGCGCAGCGTCTTCACGCCGGCGCCGACCTCCAGCACCACGCCCGCGCCCTCATGCCCCAGGATGGCTGGAAAGATGCCTTCCGGGTCCGCGCCGGACAGCGTGTACTTGTCGGTGTGGCACAGGCCGGTCGCCTTCACCTCAACAAGGACCTCGCCTTCCCGCGGGCCTTCCAGATCCACCTCTTCCACCACCAGAGGCTTGCCTGCCTCCCACGCAATCGCCGCACGCGTCTTCATGGGGAACCGCCCTCCCTTGCAACAAACCCGGTCTTCAGCTTAGCGCATCGGCCAGCGCCGATCAGCAGTCAACTCGGCATGGACCTCGGTCGTTGCCGATTGCGCTTTACCTGCCGCCGTCATCTGTCTCATCCTTGGCCGGCCGCTTGCAGTCTGCGCCCGTGCCGCATGAACCGCCGGAACGCAGCCAAAGGCAAGCCGGAACCAACAAAAGGAGTGAGGAAATGTCTGATACGATCAGGCTTCATCCTGCAGTCGATCATGGATTGCCCGCAGCCTCCCCGAGCTTTTCCGGCGGAACCCTGGTTTGCCGCTGCTCGGACCGTCCGGTGAAGGTCCGCGTTTCCACCCAGGTCGCGCATGACCATGCCTGCGGCTGCACCAAATGCTGGAAGCCGGATGGCGCCATCTTCTCCCTTGTCGCCGTGGTTCCGCAGGACAAGCTGGAAGTTGCCGAGAATGGCGACAAGCTGGCTGTCGTGGACACAACCGCCGCGATCCGCCGCTATGCCTGCACCGCCTGCGGCGTCCATATGTATGGCCGCATCGAGAACCAGAAGCATCCCTTCTACGGGCTGGATTTCGTCCACCCCGAGCTTTTCCAGGAGAATGGCTGGGCCCCGCCGGAATTCGCGGCCTTTGTGTCCTCCGTGATCGAATCCGGCGTCAGCCCTGACCGCATGTCCGGCATCCGGGCGCGCCTCAGGGAGCTGAACCTGGAACCCTATGATTGCCTTTCGCCTCCCCTGATGGATGCCATCGCCACGCATACGGCGAAGGCCGCGGGGGTGACGCCGCGCTGACGCCGCACGTAAACCCGGGGTGGGCGCCGGGGCGCCTGCCCCGAAGCGCCTTTATTCGACGATGAGCTTTCCTGTCATGTTGCGTTCCTCCAGTCCCCGCACCCGAAAGGCATAGCTGCCGGTGCGGATGGGCACGAAGAACACCTCGACCTCTCCCGCGTCATCGAAATCCAGTTCCTCCAGCACCGGCGTCTTGATTTCCGTTTTGCCGACGACGACCTGGCGGATCCACACATTGCGCCAGAACTCCGGCGCGACGAGGTTGTATTCACGCCGACCGAACGCGCCAATGCGCCAGCGGTAGTAGCGGCCCGTTTCCAGCTTGTATTCACGCTGGGACATGGAGAAATCATCGCCTTCCGACCCCATCATCAGGGGCGGCAGTTGCTGCGCCCGGGTCGCCAGGTCGCCGCGCGCCAGGGCGTTGCCGGACAGCAGCGCGATGCCGCCCCCCACGGCAAGGGACAGCAGCAGGCTTCGCCGGTTCTGGGCTTGGGCCATGGACATTTTCCTCCGTCATGATGTGCCGTCTTCAGCGCGGCCCATCATCCTGCCTGGATGCCGATCCGGCATTCAAGTGCCGGCACCGGCCCGGCCGTTTATCCCGCGTCGCTTGCCAGGCTGCCCAGTTGGTCGGGGCCCTCAACGGTCCTTGCGGCAGGATCATCCCCGTCCGGCGCCGGACCCATCGCCTTGCGGACCAGCGGATGCAGCGCCTCGCCTTCCTCCTCCGCGGCCAGCACCTGCAACGCATCGATCATCTTCGGTGTCCAGAAGGCGTGCAGATGGTCCCGCACGCCGGCGATGGCATCCGCCTCGGGATAGGCGGAAAAGAAGACCGCGATCTGGTTGGCCATGCGGGCCAGCTTGCCATCGCTCATGCCACCCTCTCCACCGAGCCGGCCCCGGCCTCATTCCGCCGCATCGGCCGACCTTTCGATGCGCGTCAGCGCCGTGTCCTCCAGGAAGAAGCGCGCCTGCCAGTCCGACGGGCGGTTGGTGCGCCGCACCTGCACCGCCGTCACCTTGTATTCGGGGCAGTTGGTGGCCCAGTCCGAATGGTCGGTGGTGATGACGTTGGCGCCGGTCTTGGCGTGGTGGAAGGTGGTGTAGACGACGCCCGGTTGCACCCGCTCCGTGATCGTGGCGCGCAGAGCGATGTCGCCCGAGCGGCTTTCCACCGAAACAAGGTCGCCCTCGGCGATGCCGCGGGTTTCGGCGTCGAAGGGATGGATCTCCAGCACATCCTCCTCGTGCCAGCGGCTGTTGGCGGTCCGCCGCGTTTGCGCGCCGACATTGTACTGGGACAGGATGCGGCCGGTGGTCAGGATCAGCGGGAAGCGCGGGCCGGTGCGTTCCTCCGTCGGCACGAATTCGGTGAGCATGAACTTGCCCTTGCCGCGCACGAAGCGGTCCACATGCATCATCGGCGTGCCGAGCGGGGCCGCCTCGTTGCAGGGCCATTGCAGGGAGCCCGCCTCCTCCAGCTTGGCGTAGCTGACGCCGGCGAAACTGGGCGTCAGCTGCGCGATCTCGTCCATGATCTCGGATGGGTGGCTGTAGTTCATCTCGTAGCCAAGCGCGCGCGACAGCGCGATCGTCACCTCCCAATCCGCCATGCCGCCCAGCGGCGGCATCACCTTGCGCACGCGGCTGATGCGCCGCTCGGCATTGGTGAAGGTGCCGTCCTTCTCCAGGAAGGAGGAGCCGGGCAGCAGCACATGCGCGTATTTCGCCGTTTCGTTCAGGAAGATGTCCTGCACCACGACGCATTCCATGGCCGCCAGCCCGGCGGTGACGTGCTGCGTGTCGGGATCGGATTGCGCGATGTCCTCGCCCTGGATGTAGAGGCCCTTGAAGTGGCCGCCCACCGCCTCGTCCAGCATGTTGGGGATGCGCAAGCCTGGCGCGCCGCGCAGGGTCACGCCCCACAGCGCCTCGAAGCTGTGGCGCGTGGCATCGTCGGCGACATGGCGGTAGCCGGGCAGTTCATGCGGGAAGGAACCCATGTCGCAGGAGCCCTGCACGTTGTTCTGCCCGCGCAGCGGGTTCACCCCGGTTCCCTCCCGGCCGATATTGCCGGTGGCCATGGCCAGGTTCGCCATGCCCATCACCATGGTGGAGCCCTGGCTGTGCTCGGTGACGCCGAGGCCGTAATAGATCGCGGCCCGGCCGCCCATGGCGTAAAGCCGCGCCGCCGCCCGCATCTCCGCCGCCGGCACGCCGGTCAGCTCCTCCACCGCCTCGGGCGAGTTGCGCTCCTGGGCGATGAAGCGGGCCCAGTTCGCGAAATCCTCCAGCTCGCACCGCTCGCGGACATAGCTCTCATTCACCAGCCCTTCCGTGACCACCACATGCGCCAGGGCGTTGATCAGGGCGACATTGGTGCCGGGCCGCAATTGCAGGTGGTGCTCGGCGCGCACATGCGGCGCCTGCACGAGGTCGATCCGCCGCGGATCGGCGACGATCAGCCGCGCCCCCTGCCGCAGCCGCTTCTTCAGGCGGGAGGCGAAGACAGGGTGCCCGTCCGTCGGGTTGGCGCCGATCACCAGCACCACATCGGCATGCTCGACCGAGCGGAAATCCTGCGTCCCGGCAGAGGTGCCGAGGGTCGCCTTCAGGCCATAGCCGGTGGGGGAATGGCAGACGCGGGCGCAGGTATCGACGTTATTGTTGCCGAAGGCGGCGCGCACCAGCTTCTGGACCAGATAGGTTTCCTCATTGGTGCAGCGCGAGGAGGTGATGCCTCCCACGGCGTCCCGGCCGTAATCGGCCTGGATGCGGCGGAACTCGGCGGCGGCGTGGCCGATCGCCTCTTCCCAGCTCACCTCGCGCCAGGGATCGGTGATGCGGGCGCGGATCATCGGCTTGCGGATGCGGTCCCGATGCGTGGCGTAGCCCCAGGCGAAGCGGCCCTTGACGCAGGAATGCCCTTCATTGGCGTGCCCGCCCTTGTAGGGCACCATCCGCACCACGGTGGAACCTTGCATCTCCGCCTTGAAGGAACAGCCGACGCCGCAATAGGCGCAGGTGGTGACAACGCTGTGCTCGGGCTGGCCCAGCTCGATGATGCTGTTCTCGGTCAGGGTCGCGGTGGGGCAGGCCTGCACGCAGGCGCCGCAGGACACGCATTCCGAGCCGAAGAAATCCGCCCCCCCCGCCGAGACGCGGCTGTCGAAGCCGCGTCCTTCGATGGTCAGCGCGAAGGTGCCCTGGATGTCCTCGCAGGCGCGGACGCAGCGGTTGCAGACGATGCATTTCGACGGGTCGTAGGTGAAATACGGGTTGGATGTGTCCTGCGGCAGCGTCAGGGGGGATTCCGGATGCACATGGTTGGCGCCATCCATGCCGTAGCGCACATCCCGCAGCCCTACTGCGCCCGCCATGTCCTGCAACTCGCAATCGCCATTGGCCGAACAGGTCAGGCAATCCAGCGGATGGTCGGAGATATACAGCTCCATCACGCCGCGCCGCAGGCGGGACAGGCGCTGGCTGCTGGTGTGCACCACCATTCCCGCCTCGGCGGACGTGGTGCAGGAAGCGGCGGTGCCGCGCCGCCCCTCGATCTCCACCAGGCAAAGCCGGCAGGAGCCGAAGGGCTCCAGCATGTCGGTCGCGCACAGCTTGGGGATCTTGGTGCCCATCAGCATGGCCGCCGCCATCACCGAGGTGCCGGCGGGCACGGTGACGGGCTGCCCGTCGATGGTCAGCGTGACCTGGTCAGGGTTGTGGCGGAGCGGCGTGCCGTAATCGGTTTCCTTGATCAGGGGCATGTCCCGGCTCCTTTCATTCGGCGGCCACCGGCTGCTGGGCACGGGGTGTGAAATCCTCGGGGAAATGGTGGATGGCGCTGAGCACCGGCAGCGGCGTCAGCCCGCCCAGCGCGCAAAGCGAGCCATCCGTCATCACCTCGCAAAGGTCATGCACCAGCGCGAGGTCCTGTTGCGGATGGTGCCCGGCGATCACCTTGTCCACGGTTTCCATGCCGCGCACGGCGCCGATGCGGCAGGGCGTGCATTTGCCGCAGCTTTCGGCGGCGCAGAACTCGAAGGCGAAACGCGCCTGCCGCGCCATGTCCACGCCATCGTCGAACACCACGATGCCGCCATGGCCGAGCAGCCCCTTGGCGGCGGCCAGCGCCTCGTAATCCACCGGCAGGTCCAGCATGGAGGCCGGAAAATAGGCGCCCAGCGGGCCGCCCACCTGAACCGCGCGCACCGGGCGTCCGCTGCGGGTGCCGCCGCCCAGATCCTCCACCAGTTCGCGCAAGGTGATGCCGAAGGGCAGTTCGAGCAATCCGCCATGCCGCACATTGCCGGCCAGCTGCACCGGCAGCGTGCCGAGGGAGCGGCCCATGCCCAACGCCGCATAGGCCTCGCCGCCCCGCGCCATGATCCAGGGCACGGCGGCGAAGGTCAGCACGTTGTTGACCAGGGTGGGGCGACCGAACAGGCCCTGGATCGCCGGCAGCGGCGGCTTGGCGCGGACTACGCCGCGCTTGCCTTCCAGGCTTTCCAGCAGCGAGGTTTCCTCGCCGCAGATATAGGCGCCAGCGCCGATCCGCAGTTCCAGCTCGAAGGCCTGCCCGCTGCCCAGCACGGAGGGGCCCAGCACCATGGCGTCGCGGCCGATGCCGATCGCCTGGCCCAATATGCCGGCGGCCAGCGGATATTCGGACCGCAGATAAATGAAGCCCTTGGTGGCGCCGGTGGCGAGGCCGGCGATCACCATGCCCTCGATCAACGTGAAAGGATCGCCCTCCATCAGCATGCGGTCGGCGAAGGTGCCGCTATCCCCTTCATCGGCATTGCAGACGACGTATTTGCGGTCGGCCTCCGCCAGGCGAACGGTGTTCCACTTGATGCCGGCCGGGAAGCCGGCGCCACCGCGGCCGCGCAGGCCGGACAGCTTCACCGCATCCACCGTGGCCTCGGGGCCGGCGGCGATCGCCGCCTCCAGCCCGGCCAGCCCGCCGGCCGCGCGGTAATCCTCCAGCGAAAGCGGATCGATCAGGCCGCAGCGGGCGAAACTCAGCCGCGTTTGCCGCGCCATCCAGGGCAAGGCTTCCGGCGGGCCGAGCCGCAGCGGATGCGCGGCGCCATCCAGCAGGCCAGCGGCCAGCAGCCCCTCCACATCGGCCGGCCGCACCGGGCCGTAGCCGATACGCCCTTCGGGGGTTTCCACCTCCACCAGCGGCTCCAGCCACAACATGCCGCGCGAGCCGGTGCGGATGATCCGCACCACCTGGCCGCGCCGCGCCGCGCCTTCCTCGAGCGCCTGCGCCACGGCGGCGGCACCAAGCCCCTCGGCCACGCTGTCACGCGGCACGTAAAGGCGGATCATGACCCCGTCCCTTCCAGCATGGCTTCCAGCGCCTGCTCGTCCACCCGCGCCAGCGGGCGGTCATCCACCAGCGCGGCCGGGCCATTGGCGCAGAGGCCGAGGCAGAACACCGGCTCCAGCGTCACGCGCCCATCGGCGGAGGTTTCGTGCCAGTCCACGCCCCAATGGTGGCGCAGCCGTGCATGCAGGGCCTCGGCGCCCACCGCCTGGCAGGCCTCGGCGCGGCAAAGCTTCACCACATGCCGCCCCGGCGGCTGGCGACGGAAATCATGATAAAAGGTGAGGCAGCCATGCACCTCGGCGCGGGACAGGTTCAGCGCCTCGGCCACCAGCGGCACCGCCGCATCGGGCACATGGCCGAACTCCGCCTGCAATGCGTGCAGGATTGGCAACATGGCGCCGTCGAGTTCGCGGAACGCATGAATAACAGCTTCGGCGCGGTGGCTGTCCCACGCCTGCCCAGCCCGCATGATGGGCATCCTCCCGCCATTTTCCGGCAGCGAAGCACCGCCCTGGGGCAGGATCAATCAAGTGCTTGGGTGAGTTGACAAAAATTCCTTGTTGAACGCGCCTTCGGCCGCCAGTCCCTGGGCCAGCCGCAGCAGCGCCGCGACGCTGGGCAACATCGGGTCGCGCTGCGGCACCACGAGGCCGATGCGGTGCGTCACGGCGGGCTCCGTGATCGGGATGCAGCGCACGGAACCAGGGCCCGCCGCATCGGCGAAGGCCGAGGGCATGATGCTGGCGCAGATCCCGGCGCGGACCTGTTGCAGCAGCAGCAGAACGGAGTTGGATTCCACCGCCGGCGGCCGGCGGCCGGCGCCGAGATGCTGGTCGATGATGCGCCGGTTCTGCATGTCGGGCGTCAGCAGGCACAGCGGCAGCGCCGCCGCCTCTGCCCAGCTGACCGAGGCGCGCCCGGCCAGGGCGCCGTCTGGCGCCACCAGCAGGCAGTAATGCTCGTCATACAATGGCAGGGTGGCCACCCGGCCCAGCGGCTCATTGTCGAGATAGGTGATGCCGGCATCGATCTCGAGGTCGCGCAGGCGGAGCAGGATCTCGGCCGAGGTGGCGGAATGGATGGTGAAGCGCACCGCCGGGTGCCGCGCCATGAACGGCCCGGTCAGCGTGCCGATCCGCGGCAGGGCGGTGGGCACCGTGGCCAGGCGCAGATGGCCGCTCAGCCCTTCGCGGAAGCCGCGCAGTTCCTGCTGCATGGCGCGGGCGTCACCGACGATGCGGCGGGCCCAGTCGAGAACGCATTCGCCTTCCGGCGTGAAGCCCTGGAAGCGGGAGCCGCGCCGCACCAGCAGGACGCCCATCCGTTCCTCCAGCTGCTTCAGCGCGGCGGACAGGGTCTGCTGGGACACGCCGCAGGCTTCGGCGGCGCGGCCGAAATGTTGCTCCCGCGCCAGGGCGAGCAGCAATTCCAGGCGGTCGATCATGCCGGCCGGCCACTCCTCATGCCTGCACCAGGGCGGCGCGCAGCACCGCCGGCTCCCGCCGCGCCGCGGGCGGCACGTCAAGCAACGCCGACAGCGTTCCGGGCCGCGCCGTCAGCACTGCCACGCGGCCGGCGAGCTCCGCCGCATCCTCCAGCGCATGCGTCACCAGCACGGTGGTGGTGCGGCCTTCCGCCAGCAACTCCGCCAGCAGCGCGCGGATCCGGCCGGCGCTTTCGGAATCCAGGGATGCGAAGGGCTCGTCCAGCACCAGCAGCTCGGGCTGCACGGCCAGGGCCCGCGCCAGCGCCGCGCGGCGCGCCATGCCCAGCGACAATTCCCCCGGCAGGCGCGTCGCCCACCCCTCCAGCCCCACCCGTTCCAGCAGCGCTTCCGGGCGTGGCGGCGGCAGGCCGGCGGCGGCGGCGACCATGCGGAGATTGTCGGCCAGGCTGCGCCAGGGCAGCAGGCGCGGTTCCTGGAACACCATGCCGATGCGGCGCGGGCGGTGATGCACGCTGCCCTCGAAGGCGGTGTCGAGCCCGGTCAGGATACGCAGCAAGGTGGTCTTGCCGCAGCCCGAGGGGCCCAGCACCGCCGTCACCGAGCCGGTGGGGAAGTCCAGCGCGACATCGCGCAGCACTTCAAGCGGCGGCCCTTCGGCGCGGGGCTGCGCCTTGCGGCGGATGCGCAGCTCAAGCGGCGGCATGGCGCCAGGCCCTTGCCCGCTTCTCGGCGGGCCGCAGCGCCACGGCCTCCACCAGCAGCATCACCCCGGCAAAGGCCAGCGAATAGGCCAGCAGCCCCGCCACGTCGAACAGCTGGAAGCGCAGATGCAGCTCGAAGCCGACGCCGGAAGGGCGGCCCAGCAATTCCACCACCAGCACCACCTTCCAGACAATGGCGAGGCCGGACCGCGCCGCCGCCGCCAGAAAGGGCGCCAGCTGCGGCAGCACCACCTCCCGCAGCCGCATCAGCGGGCCGAAGCGGTACAGCCGCGCAACCTCGTCCAGCGCCGGATCGAGGGCACGGGCGCCTTCGCGCACCACCACCACCACATTGGGCAGCTTGGCCAGAGCCACCGCGCCGATCGCCGCCGCCTCGGTCTGCCCGAACCAGATATAGGCCAGCAGGATCACCACCAGGGCCGGGATGTTGAGCAGCAGCGTCACCCAGGGATCGGCCACCGCGCCGGCGGCGCGCCAGCGGCCCATCGCATAGCCGAGCGCGCTGCCCAGGATCATCGCCAGAAGAAAGGCGGCGACGACGCGCCCCAATGTGGCGGCCAGCGCCGGCAACAGGGCGCCCGCGGCCAGCTCGGACCGCAGCGCCGCCAGCACGGCGGGGGGCGCCGGCAGGGCGCGGTCCTGCAGCATCGCCGCCAGGCCCCACCAGAGCGCCAGCAGCAGGGCGGAAGACAGCCAGCCATACATCGCGCCGCGGCTCATGGGACGCGGGCCAGGGGGCGCCGCCGATCCGCAGCGGCCCGGAAGCCGCCACACCATGCCGGATCGCCTGAAGCGATGGGGGGAACCAGGCGTCCGCCCGGCCGGCGGAGCGTCACGCCAAGCCCCGCCAGAAGGTGCCGGGCACCAGGGCCGGGGCCGGGCCCAGCAGCCGGGCGCCGCCCTCCCTTGCCAACACGGCGTAAAGCCGCGCCGCGTCCGCCTCCTCCTCGGCCACCGGGCGGCGTGGGATGCCGGCGCGGAAGCGGTCCCGCAGGCGCAGGAACACGGCCTCGGATTCGGCGCGCATCAGGGGCCGCAGCGCGTCCCACTCGGCATCGGATTCCGCCAGGATCGTCTTGGCGGCGGCGCTGGCGCGGCGATAGCCGGCCAATGCCGCCGGATGGGCCTCCGCCCATTGCGTGCTGAAGACGGCGCCGATCATGGCAACCGGCGCGCTGGCGCCGAGCGCCATCTCCACCGCTTCCATGGCGAGGAATTCGCGCATGCCTTCCGCCTCGGCGCGGGCGGCGAAGTTCCAGTACAGCAAGGCCGCGTCCAGCCCGCCCCGGCGCAGCGTCTCGCCCAGAAGGGGCGGCGCGCCGAACACCGGCTGCGCCTCGGCGGCGAGGTCGATGCCCTGGCGGCGCCCATGCGACAACAAAAGCAGCCAGGCCTTGTCCAGCGGCCCTCCCGACACGCCGATGCGCCTGCCGCGCAATTCCCCCAGCGTCGCCACCGGCGAGCCGGGCCCCAGCATCAGCGCGGCGATGGAGGTGGAAAAGGGCAGAAAAGCCAGCGGCATCCCTTCGGCCCGCTGGCGCGACACGAACAGCCAGTCGCCGACCATCATGTCCACCGTGCCGGCCAGCAACGCCACGCGGGTCGCCTCGGCCGAGGCGAATTCCACCACCTCGATCCGCACCCCCTCGGCATCCGCCAGCTTGTGCCGGGCGATGGTGTCCAGCTCCCAGGACACCGTGCCGAAGCGCAGCGTGCCGATGCGCAGCACCGGCGGGGAAGCCTGGGCCCGGCAGATCAGGAAGGGCGCCGGCAACAGGGCCAGCAGGGCCTGGCGGCGGGAAGCCCGCATGTCAGGAAGCCTTGACGGCATGAATGGCACGGAGGGTCACCGGGTTCCGCGACAAGCCGGCACCCATCCGCCCTGTTCCACCCTGGCGAGGATGGCCGCCTCCGGACCGGAAGGCGATCCGTCCAGGAGCAGGCCGGCTTCGCCTGGACGGCGGCGTGGCGGGCCCGGCCACCGGCAACAAAGCCATGCGGCGCATGAACCATTCTCCCTGATGGCGTTCCCGGCAACGGCCATTCCGGGGCCCGGTGCGGCCGGAGCCGGGGCGCCCGTTTCCGCCCATGATCCTGGCGCCGTTGATGGCGCGGCGCAATGGCACCGGCATGGCCGTCCGCCGCCGGATGCAGGGCCATGCGGGGGGGGCGGCCCGGCGGCCGGCCCTGCCCCGCGCTCAGTCTCCGGCGATCAGTTCCCGGATGCGGACCGCCAGCACATCCATCGAGAAGGGCTTGGTCATCACATGCATGCCGGGCGCCAGGCTGCCCTCTCCCAGCACCGCGTTCTCGGCATAGCCGGTGATGAACAGCACCTTCAGCCCGGGGCGCGCCCGGCGCGCGGCATCGGCCATCTGCCGCCCATTCATGCCGCCGGGCAGGCCAACATCGGTGACCAGCAGATCGATCCGCGCGGCGGAGCGCAGCACCTGCAGCCCCGATGCGCCATCCGCCGCCTCGATCGCCGCATAGCCCAGCTCCTCCAGGATCTCGGTGATGAGCATGCGGATGGTGGGCTCGTCATCCACCACCAGCACCGTCTCGCCCGAGCCCGTGCGCGGCGCCATGGTTCCGGCCGGCTGATCCGCCATGTCGGCCTGTCCCAGATGGCGCGGCAGGTAGAAGCAGACGGTGGCACCGCCGCCCGGCTCGGACGCGATCCGCACCTGCCCCCCCGATTGCCGCACAAAGCCATAAACCATGGACAGGCCGAGGCCGGTGCCCTCCCCCATCGGCTTGGTGGTGAAGAAGGGATCGAAGGCCTTGGCGATCACGTCCTCCGTCATGCCGCCGCCCGTGTCGGCGACGCAAAGGGAAACATACCAGCCCGGCGACAGCTCCAGATCCTGCGCCGCCGCCTCGTCCAGCCAGCGATGGCCTGTCTCGATGCTGAGGCGCCCGCCATCCGGCATGGCGTCGCGCGCATTGATGCACAGGTTCAGCAGCGCGTTCTCCAGCTGGTTCGGGTCCGCCAGCACAGGCCAGAGATCGGGCGCCGCGATCGTCCGCAAGGTGATGGCCGGCCCCACGGTGCGCTGGATCAGCTCCTCCATTCCCGCGATCAGCCGGTTCATGTCGGTCGGGCGGGGATCCAGCGTCTGCCGGCGGGAAAAGGCCAGCAGCCGGTGGATCAGCGCCGCGGCCCGCCTGGAGGCCCCTTCGGCCGCCTTGACGTAGCGGCCGACCTCGGCGTGGCGGCCCTGCGCCAAGCGGGTGCGCAGCATTTCCAGGCTGCCCGTGATGCCGGTCAGCAGGTTGTTGAAATCATGCGCCAGCCCACCGGTCAGCTGGCCCACCGCCTCCATCTTCTGGGATTGGCGCAACTGTTCCTCCAGCTGGCGCTGGCACGTGGTCTCGACGGCGACGCCCAGGCGGCGATGCGGTCGTCCTTGCATGTCAAAATAGGTGTGGCCGCGTGACAGCACCCAGCGCACCGAGCCATCCGGGTGGCGGATGCGGTATTCCAGCTCCAGATCCCCGCTCGCCTCCCGGCCGTTCTTCAGGACCGCGCGCAGCCTCGGCAGGTCGTCGGGATGCACATGCGACAGGAACACCTCCCGCATCACGCCGGCGGAACCCTGGACCGGGTCGATGCCATACAGGTCAGACACCGCCTCGTCGCAATAGATGCGGTCGGAAACAAGATCATAGGTCCAGGCGCCGATGCCGTTCACCGCGCCCATGGCCAGCCGGGCGAAGTCTAGCGAATCCTTCAGGGCCTGGGTCCGCTCCGCGACCTGGCGTTCCAGGCTTTCGTTCAGCCGAGCCAGCTCCTCCGCCGCCTGCCGGCGCGCCGTGACATCGGAGGCGGCGCCGAACCATTCCCGGATCGTGCCGGCCTCGTCCAGCACCGGCACGGCGCGGGACTGCACCCAGCCGACGCCGCCATCGGCGGTGCGCACCCGGTGCTCCACCTCCAGCGGCGAGCGGGTGCGGATGGCCTCCCCGATCGCCGCCAGCAGAGCCGGGCGATCCTCCGGATGCAGATACGCCTCCTGCCAGCAGGCCTCGTTGTCGTCATCGGGCAGGAACTGCTTGCCGCTGAGCCGTTGCAGCACGGACCAGTCGGCGTTCATGACATAGATGGCGTCCGAGGAAGCCTCAACCAGGGCGCGCAACCGCCTTTCGCTGGCTTCCAGGGCGGCGGTCTGCCAGGTCCGCTCGGTGACATCCACCCCTTCCAGGAAGATCCCCGCCACCTGGCCCGCCGCATCGCGGATCGGCTGGTAAACGAAATCCAGGTAGCGTTCCTGAAGCTCCCCGTCTGGCACGGCCTGCACGGCGTAGCGGGCGCCGCGGGCGGTATAGGTGCGGCCGGTGCGGTACACCTCGTCCAGCAGGGTGAGGTAGCCCTGCGCCACCACGTCCGGCAGGGCCTCGGCCACGCTGCGGCCCAGGACCGGGCGGTGCCCGATCAGCTGGTGGAAGCCGGGATTGGCCAGCTCGATGCGATGCTGCGGCCCGGACAGCAGCGCCATGAAGGTCGGGGCCTGCTCGAAAAGCTGGGCGAAGCGCTCGCGCTCGGCGGTGCGCTCGCGCACCTGATCGGCCAGCAGGGCATTGGCTGAGGCCAGTTCCCGCGCCGCGATCACCCGCGCCGTGGTTTCGGTGGTGAAGCACAGCACCCCTGCCACCGCCCCGGCATCGTCATGCAGGGGGGAGAAGGAAAAGGACCACCAGGTTTCCTCCGGCACGCCATGGCGCTCCATGACGATCTTCATGTCCTCGAAGCGGCTGGTGCCGCCGGCCAGCGCCTTTTCCGCGAAAGGCCGCACGGCTTCCCACACATCGCCCCAAAGCTGCCGAACGGGGCGGCCCAGTGCGTGGCCGAGCCGCGGCCCCAGGATGGGGCGGTAGGCGTCGTTGAAGAAAAAGGCCAGTTCGGGGCCCCAGAGCAGGTACATGCTTTCGGGCGAGTTCAGCATCAGGCTGAGCGAGTTGCGCAGCGCTACCGGCCAGCCGGCCGGATCGCCCATTGGCGTGGCCGTCCAGTCATGCGTCCGGATCGCCGCGCCCATCTGGCCACCCCCGGCCGGAAGCCATCCTTTCTGCGGCATGGATCAGCGGGAAAGGCGCGGAAGCCGGCGGCGGCCGGGCTCCGGATGGGTGGTCGCGGGGGTGCGGGGCAACATGGTCAGCATCTAGCACTGACAAACGCGCCCACACAGGAAAAGACACAGGCCCCGCCGCGCTTTGGCGAAACGCCCTTCCGGGTGCCGGAGGGGAAGGGAATGGTTGGAGCGGGGCACCGGCCCTACTTGCCGGCTGCCCCACGCCCCGGATCGGCGCGCGCCCTACCCCTTCGCTCCCATGGTTCGGCCCCCTGGCCGGGGGCATGATCCGGGGCGCGCCCATCGGGCCGCCCCGGCTCGTGCTCAGACCTCCCGCGCCTGCGGCTGCCGCATGCGGGACAGGAGGCGGTAGGCCGGCGGCGCCAGCAGGCCCACCGCGGTGATGGCAAACAGCACCAGCGCGATCGGACGCCCGGCGAAGCCCGCGACCACGCCATCGCCGAAGATCAGCAGCGACTGCTTCAGGCTTTCCTCGACCATGGCCCCCAGCACCAGGCCCATGATCAGCGGCGCCGGCGAGAAGCCGATGCGGCGGAACAGGAAGCCCAGGATGCCGAAGCCCATCATCAGCCACACATCGCCCATGGACTGGTTGGCGCCATAGGCCCCGATCACGGACAACACGAACACCGCTGGCCACAGCAGCGAGGCCGGGATCAGGCTGATCCGCGCGAACAGCTTGGCGGCGCCGAGGCCGATCACGAGATACAGGATATTGGCCGCCAGCATGGAGGCGAACACGGCGTAAAGCAGCGTCGGCTGCTCGGTGAACAAGTGCGGCCCCGGCCGGACGCCCTGCACGATCAGCCCCGCCAGGATGATCGCCGTGGTGGCACTGCCGGGAATGCCGAGCGCCAGGGTCGGCACCATGCAGCCGCCGACCGCGGCGTTGTTCGCCGCTTCCGGTCCCGCCACGCCCTCGATCGAGCCATGGCCGAATTCGTGCTTGTGCTTCGACCAGCGCCGCGTCTCGTTGTAGCCGATCAGCGCCGCCGCGGTGGCGCCCAGCGCCGGCAGGACGCCGACCAGGGTGCCGATCACGCTGCCCAGCCAGATGCTGCGGTTGCATTTGCGGAACTCGGCACGGCCGGGCACCCGCACCGCGTCCATCTTCAGCAGGGTCGGCTTGCCCATCTGCTGGGTGGCCTGGTCCAGCATCTCGCCCACGGCGAACAGCCCGATCAGGGCCGCGACGAAGGACACGCCGTCGGTCAGGTCGTAGAAGCCGAAGGTGTAGCGCTCGACCCCCGTGGTCAGGTCGATGCCGACCGTCGCCAGCAGCACGCCAAGGGCGGCGGCGATCAGGTTCTTCAGCGGATTGTCGCTGCCCACCGCGGCGCACATGGACAGGCCGAACAGCGCCAGCGCCAGGTATTCCGGCGGGCCGAAATTATAGGCGGCACGCGACAGCAGGGGTGCCGCGATGATCATCACCACCACGCTGAAGATGCCGCCAATGGCGCTGGCCACGGCGGACATGCCGAGCGCCATGCCCGCTTCCCCGCGCTCGGCCATCTTGTAGCCTTCCAGCGCGGTGGCCGAGGCCGACGGGTCGCCGGGCGCGTTCACCAGGATCGCGGTGATCGAGCCGCCGAAATTGGCCGCGCAATAGATCGAGCCCAGGAAGGCCAGCGACACCACGGGATCCAGCCCGAGGGTGAGCGGCAGCATCAGCGCGATGGTGGTGCTGCCGCTGATGCCGGGCAGCGCGCCCACGGTGATGCCGATCAGCGTGCCGGCAAGGATCATGAACACGACAAAGGGATCGCCCAGGCTCGCCATGCCGCCGAGAAAGGCTTCCATGCGCCGTTTTCCCTCAGCCGAACAACAGGTCGCCGAGCAGGCCGCCCGGCAGGGTGAAACGGAAGACGCGCACGAACAGCAGCCAGATCGTCACCGTCACCAGCGTGGAACTGGCCAGCAGCACCATGATCCGCCGTTCGCCCCACAGGCGCCCGACGATCACGGGAAACAGGAACAGCGCCGGCAGCATGCCGATCAGCCCCAGCAGCGGAAAGAATCCAAGGCAGGCCGCCAGCGTCCACCAGGTGCAGGAATGCACCTCCGGCAGCACCTCCTCCTCGGAGGGGGGGCTGGCGAAGAACAGGAACACCGACAGCGCCAGGATGATCAGGCACACCAGGCGCGGGAATTCAGCCGCGCCCAGTCCTTCCATGAGGGAGGCCGGCATGCTGTCAAAGGTGAAGGTGAGGCCAAAAGCCGTCATGGCGAAGGCGGCGAGGCAGAGCGCGGCCCAGCGGTCGCGCCCAAGGCGGCGTGGCGTTGCCATGCTCATCGCGTCACGCCCAGCTCCGCCAAAGCCTGCTGGCTTTCACGGGAGAAGCTTTCCAGCTGGGCCTGCCATTCCGCCCGGCCCGCGACGCTGTCCGGCGCCTGGCCCGAGGTCTTCAGGTAGTTGGTGAAGGTCGGCCCACGCAGACCCTTGAGCATCCCTTCCTCAAGCCGGGCGATGCGGTCCTCGGGCGTGCCCTTCATCACCGCGTAGCCGCGCGTCGTGGCGGCGACGAAGTCGATCTTCAGCTCGCGCGCCGTTGGCGCATCGGGCAGGGAGGACATGCGCTCGCGCGACAGCACCATCAGCGGCCGCACCTCGCCGGCGCGGATCTGCGCCTCGCCCTCGGCGAAGTTCAGCAGCCCGACATCGATGTTGCCGCCAACCAGGTTGACCACGATGTCGCCGCCGCCGCGGAACGGCACGGCGGTGGGCGGGCGGATGCCGGCGGCCTTGGCGAAGCCCGCCGTCGCCACATGGTCGACGCTGCCCACATGGGTGATGCCGAAGCGCAGCCCCTTGCTTTTGCCGGCCGACAGGAACTCGTCGATATTGGCGAGCGGGCTGTCGGCGCGCACCATGACGACCTGCGGGTCCTCGGTGGCGCGGGCCACGGCGACCAGATCCTCGATCTGCGCCGCGGTGCGGCTGCGCAGCATCGTGATCAGGTGGGTCTGCGTCAGCAGCAGAACGGTGTGGCCATCCTTCGGCCGCTGCGCCGCATAGGCCAGCGCCGCCGCGCCACTGCCGCCGGTCTTGTTGACCACGATCAGCTCGGTGCCGAGGGCGGCCGCCGCATCCACCGCCGTCATGCGGGCGGTGATGTCGGTGCCGCCGCCGACGCCGGCATGCGTCACGATCTCGATCGGGCGGGAGCCGAACGCCGCCTGCGCGCGCAGGATGGACGGCGCCGCCAGCATGCCCAGCCCGGCCGCACCCAGCAGCACCGCGCGGCGCCCGGGGCGCAGGCTCCCCCCCTCAACCAGGCGGTGAACCAGACTTCCTTCTTGCATTGTTTCCTCCCATGGCCATTTGCTACGGCCTTGTGTGGTCAGCTGGGTGGCTGGCCGCGAAGCGCGTGCGGCCACCAATGATGTGCCGCTCGCCCGCGGTGCGGGCGGCGGCGCTGTCCCCATCGCGCAGCGCCTGCAGGATGGCGGCGTGCTCGACATTGGATTGGCGCATGTTCTCCGGCTGCAGCAGGGCGCGGCGGCGGAACAGGTGCAGTTCCTTGCCCAGGGCGCCATAAAGCTGCGCGGCGCGCGGATTGGCGGCGGCCTCGAACAGCGCCGCGTGGAATTCCAGGTTCAGCGCGTAATAGGCGGCGGCGTCATCCGCCTGCTCGGCGGCTTTCAGGTCCTGCATGATGCGCTCCAGCGGCATCAGCAGCTCGGGCGTGGCCCTTGCCGCCACGCTCGCGGCGGCATGGCCGGTCAGCGCCACGCGGATGTCGAAGACCTGCAGGGCTTCCTCGACGCTGATCTTGCGGACGTAGGAACCCTGGTTCACCACCGCCACCACCAGGCCGGAGCGCTCCAGCCCACGCACCGCCTCCCGCACCGGGCCGCGGCTGACGCCGAGCCGCGCCGCCAGCGCCTGCTCGTTCAGCCGCTCCCCCGGCTCGATCTGGCCCGACAGGATCAGCTGCTCGATCTCCTGCGCAACCAGCGAAGCCAGGGAGCGGGTGCGAACGATTTCCAGTGGCGTGACGAGCGGGGCTGACATTCCGGGAGCCTGCACGGGGCACCGGTTTTGTGTCAACTGAATGATGCAAACTGTCGACAGTCGACAAGAACCCGGCCTATCCTGACGCCAGCACCGGAGGAAAACCATGTCACAGCCTTCCACCGCCCTTTCCCGCTACACCGTGCTCGACCTGACGCGCGTCCGCGCCGGCCCCACCTGCGTGCGGCAATTGGCGGATTGGGGCGCCAAGGTCATCAAGATCGAGATGCCCGAGGGCCTGGATGGCGGCGACCCGATGGGCGGGCCGCGCCAGGGGCCGGATTTCCAGAACCTGCACCGCAACAAGCGCGGCATGACCCTGAACCTGAAGCAGCCGGCCGGCGTCGCCCTGCTCAAGCGCCTGGTGGAGCAGGCGGATGTGGTGGTGGAGAATTTCCGCCCCGACGTGAAGGAGCGCCTGGGAATCGGCTATGAGGCGCTGTCGGCCATCAATCCGCGGCTGGTCTACGCCTCCATTTCCGGCTTCGGGCAGGACGGCCCCTATGCCACCCGCCCGGGCTTCGACCAGATCGCCCAGGGCATGGGCGGGCTGATGAGCATCACCGGCCTGCCCGGCCAGGGCCCGGTCCGCGTCGGCATCCCCATCGCCGATCTGTGCGCCGGCATCTTCGCCGCCCAGGGCGTCATGGTGGCCCTGCTGGAGCGGGAAACCTCCGGCCGCGGCCAGTGGGTGCAGACCTCGCTGCTGCAGGCCCAGGTCTTCATGCTGGACTTCCAGGCCGCGCGCTGGCTGCAGGCTGGCGACGTGCCGCAGCAGGCCGGCAACAACCACCCGACCTCCATCCCGACCGGCGTGTTCCCCACCGCCGACGGGCACATGAACATCGCCGCCACCGGCAAGCGCATCTGGCAGCGCTTCTGCGAGGTGCTGGACCGCCGCGAATGGCTGGAGGACCCGCGCTACTCCACCAGCGCCGCGCGCAGCCAGAACCGGGACGCGCTGAACGCCGCCATCGCCGATGTGACGCGCACCGACACCAGCGCCAACTGGGTGGAACGGCTGAACGCCGCCGGCGTCCCCTGCGGCCCGATCAACACCATCGACCAGGTGTTCGAGGACCCGCAGGTGCAGCATCTCGGCATCGCCACCTATCTCAATGGCGGCAGCAACGCCCCGGTCGGCTATGTGGCGCAGCCCATGACGCTGAGCCGCACCCCCAGCGCCATCCACAGCCATCCCCCGGCGCTGGGCGAGCACACCGACGCCATTCTGGGCGAGCTTGGCCTTTCCGCGGCGGAGATCGCCACGCTGCGCGAACAGCAGGTGATCTGACAAAAGCGGGCGGCGGGGCCAATTGCCCCGCCGCCCGGATCGTTCCGGAGGCCGCGCCGGCTACAGCACCGGCGCGACCCGCTCCAGCGTGCGGTCGAGATGCGCGGCCAGAACGGCGGCCAGGGCGTCCCCGTCGCGCGCGGCCAGGGCCCGCACCATCTCCTCATGCTCGGCCACCGCGTCGGCCCATTTCTGCTCGCCGGCATTGCCGATGAAGCGGAGATGCTTCATGCGCGCCTGGATCGCCTCATGCGCCCAGGCCAGCGTTTCATTGCCGGACAGCGCCACGATGGCGGTGTGGACCGCCTGGTTCAGCTTGAAATAGGCCAGACGGTCCCGCGCCGCGTAGCGATCCATCATGGCGGCGTGCAATGCCTGCACCTGGGCGATGCCGGCCTCGTCCGCGGCGGCGCAGGCCAGCCGCCCGGCCAGGGTTTCCAGCGCCTTCAGCACCGCCAGGCTGTCGGCCGCATCCTTCAGCGTGAGGCGGCGCACCACGCCGCCGCGGGCCGGCACCAGTTCCACCAGCCCTTCCCCGGCCAGGCGACGGATCGCCTCGCGCAGCGGCGTGCGGGACACGCCGAGCTGGGCGCACAACACCACTTCGTTCAACCGCGTGCCGGGGGCGATGTGGCCTTGCGTGATCAGGTCGCGCAGCCGGGTCGCCACCTCGGCGGGCAGGGACTGGCGGATGATGGGGCCGGGATCGCCGGCGGCGGCGGATTGCGGCGGCACGCTGGGTTCTCGTTCTTCTGATGCGGCGGGCCCGTCTTGACGGCCCGGGACCGGCTTGTCTAGGACGCCATACTGTATGCAGTATGAAGCTGCACGGAAAGAACCGGGACAGGAAACGTCGGATGGGCATGCTGGACGCTTCAGGATTGAGGCCGCGCCTCGCCCTCGCCATGGGGGATGCCGCCGGGATCTCGCCGGAGTTGACGGCACGGATGCTGGCGGATGACGCGGTGCGCGCGGCCGCCGCCATCTTCGTGATCGGCGATGCGCGGGTGCTGGCCGAGGGCGCGAAGGTCGCGGGCGTCGATCTCGACATCGACATGGTGGCCGGAGGGGCGCCGCTGCCGGCGCAGCCCGGCCGCCCGTTGCTGATCGACCTCGGCCATTGCGATCCCGCCACGGTGAAGCTGGGCGAGGTGTCCGAGGCCGGCGGCCGCTTCGCCACCGAGAATTTCCGCCGCGCCCTCGCCATGGCCGTGGCCGGAGAGGTGGATGCGGTCTGCTTCACCCCCTTCAACAAGGCGGCGATGCGCCTGGTGACGCCGGGCTACGAGGACGAGATCGGCTTCACGGCCGAGGCCATCGGCTTCCACGGCGTGGCCAAGGAATTCAACGTCCTCGAAGGGCTGTGGAACGCCCGCGTCACCTCGCATGTGCCGCTGAAGGACGTGTCCTCCCTGCTCACCCGGGACACCATCCTCGACAACCTGAAGCTGACGCGGGACGCGCTGCGCGCTTCCGGCATCGAGCACCCGCGCATCGCGGTCGCGGCGCTGAACCCGCATGCCGGGGAAGGCGGCAATTTCGGCCGCGAGGAGATCGACGTCATTACCCCCGCCGTGGAAGCGGCCAAGGCGCAGCAGATCGGCTGCGACGGCCCCTTCCCTTCGGACACGGTGTTTGTGCGCGCCCGGCGCGGCGATTTCGACGCGGTGCTGACCATGTATCACGACCAGGGGCAGATCGCGATGAAGCTGATCGGCTTCGAGGCGGGGGTGACGCTGATGGGCGGCTTTCCCTTCCCGATCTGCACCGCCGCGCATGGCACGGCCTATGACATCGCCGGCCAGGGCAAGGCCCATCCGGGCGCCATGCGCAACGCCATGCTGCTGGCCGCGCGCATGGCGAGCCGCGGCCACGGCGCCGCGCCGGCCTGACGTGCCTCCGCGCGGAGACCCGGAACGCGGCCCGCGCCAATCAACGATCCATAGGGAGATCAAAGTCCGATGACGCTGTTGCCGAAGGCCGCCCTGGCGCTGGGCGCCGTGCTGCTCTCCACCCTGCCCGCCGCCGCGCAGCAGAGCTGGAAGCCGACCCGCCCGATCGAATTCGTCGTCACCTCGGGCGCCGGCGGCGGGACCGACGTGTTCGCCCGCGCCGTGCAGGCGGCGATCAACAAGCATGACCTGGTGCCGACCTCGGTGGTTGTCACCAACAAGGGCGGCGGCTCCGGCGTCGAGGGCTTCGTCTACGGCACCGGCGCCAAGGGCGACCCGCACAAGGTGATCTTCGGCACCAACAATGCCTGGACCCTGCCCATGGTGGCCAAGACCAGCTGGACCACCGACAACTTCACCCCCGTCGCCATCATGGCCTTTGACGAGTTCATGCTGTGGACCAAGGCGGACGGCCCCTACAAGACCGCCGCCGAATTCGTCGCCGCCGCGCGGGAAAAGCCGGGCACGCTGCGCATGGGCGGCAGCCAGACGCATGACACCGACCAGACGCTGACCGTGCTGATCGAGAAGGCGGCCAAGATCCAGCTGAAATACATCCCCTACCAGGGCGGCGGCCAGGTGGGCGTGCAGCTGGCGGGCGGGCATGTGGAAGCCAACACCAACAACCCGTCCGAAAGCATCGGCGGCTGGCGCGGCGGACAGGTGAAGCCGGTCTGCGTGTTCCGCAAGGAGCCCTTCCCGCCCGGCCCCAAGGTGACCGAGACGCAGGGGTGGTCCGACGTCCCGACCTGCGCCAGCCAGGGCATCCCGGTCGAGGAGTTCAACATGCCGCGCACGATCTTCCTGCCGCCCGGCGTGCCCGCAGCCGCCCAGGCCTACTGGGCCGACGTGTTCCGCCGCGCCAGCGAAACGCCGGAATGGAAGGACTACGTCGCCCGTACCAACCAGAATGGCCGCTTCGTGTCCGGCGACGAGATGCGCCAGGTCATCAAGAAGGAAGAGGCCGAAACGCGGGCGATCTTCGCCGAGGCCGGCTGGCTGGTGAAGTAAGGCCATGCTGACGCGCTTCCATCTGGAGCTGGGCTTCGCGGCGCTGGTGCTGCTGATCGGCGCCGTCGGGCTGATCGGCTCCTCGGGGCTGGATTTCGGATGGGGCGCGGACGGGCCGCAGGCCGGCTATTTCCCCTTCCGCGTGGCGTTGATCATGATCGCGGCGGCGGCGCTGGTGGGGGTGCAGGCCTTCGCCAACCGCGCCGCGCTGCGCCGTGTCGTGGTGGCCAAGCCTGAGGGGCTGAGGCGCGTCCTCGGCTTCGGCCTGCCGATCATCGGCCTGGTGATCGTGGCGCAATGGCTCGGCCTTTATGTCGCCATGGCGCTGTACCTGCTGGCGGTGATCCGCTGGCAGGGCCGGCGGCCCTGGCACACCGCCCTCGGCGTCGCGCTTGGCGTCACCATTGTCACCTTCCTGGTGTTCGAGCTGTGGTTCCAGGTGCCCCTGCTGAAAGGCCCCCTCGAAATCATGCTTGGCCTGGGCTGAGGAGCACGCCGCATGCTCGCCAATCTCGACGCGCTGATGCACGGCTTCACCGTGGCGCTGACCGGCTACCACATCATGCTGATGGTGGGCGGTGTTCTGCTCGGCATCCTGGTGGGGGTGCTGCCGGGCCTGGGGGCGCCGAACGGCGTCACGCTGATGCTGCCGCTGACCTTCAGCATGGACCCGGTCTCGGCCATCATCCTGCTGACCAGCCTGTACTGGGGAGCGCTGTTCGGCGGCTCCACCACCTCGATCCTGTTCAACATCCCGGGCGAGCCTTCCTCCGTCGCCACCACCTTCGACGGCTACCCCATGGCGCGCCAGGGCCGCGCCACGGAGGCGCTGACCTTCGCCTTCCTGTCCGCCGGCTTCGGCGCGCTGGTCGGCATCATCGTCATTACCCTGCTGTCCTCCGCCGTCGCCTCCTTCGCGCTGCGCTTCGGGCCGCCGGAATATTTCGCCGTCTACGCCCTGGCCTTCGCTTCCTTTGTCGCCTTTGGCGGCGGCGCGCCGGTCAAGACCATCGTGGCGCTCTGCCTCGGCTTCGGCTTCGGCATGGTCGGCACCGACACCGTGTCCGGCTCCATGCGGCTGACCTTCGGCCTGGATGAATTGATCCGTGGCATCTCCTTCCTGGTGGTGGTGATCGGGCTGTTCGGCCTGGGCGAGCTGCTGCTGACCATCGAGGAAGGCCCCGAATTCAAGGGCGCCTCCGGCCGCATCGATCCGCGCGCCATGCTGCGTGCCGCGGCGCGGATGCCGCGCTACTGGTTCGCCATGCTGCGCGGCAGCGCCGTCGGCGTCTGGATGGGCATCACGCCGGGCGGGCCGACCGCCGCTTCCTTCATGTCTTACGGCATCGCACGCCGCACCTCCCGCAACCGGGAGAATTTCGGCAAGGGCGAACCGGAAGGGGTGATCGCGCCGGAAACCGCCGACCATTCCGCCGGCACGGCGGCGATGCTGCCGATGCTTTCCCTCGGTATTCCCGGCTCCGCCACCGCGGCGGTGATGCTGGGCGGGCTGATGATCTGGGGGCTGAACCCGGGGCCGATGCTGTTCATCGAGCAGCGCGACTTCGTCTGGGGCATGATCGCCTCCATGTATCTCGGCAACGTCATCGGCGTGGTGCTGGTGCTGGCCACCGTGCCGCTCTTTGCCGCGATGCTGTCGGTGTCGTTCTCGATCATCGGGCCGATCATCGTGACCGTCTGCATGGTGGGCGCCTACACCGTGGCGGGCGCGCCCTTCGACCTGTGGCTGGCGGTGGCCTTCGGCGCGATCGGCTACATGATGAAGAAGCTCGACTATCCGATGGCGCCGCTGATCCTGGCCATGGTGATCGGCGACAAGGCGGAGGATGCGTTCCGGCAATCCATGCTGTCCTCCGGCGGATCGGTCGGCATCCTGTGGTCCAACTGGCTGTCGGGCACCCTGGTCACCCTGGCCATCCTGTTCCTGCTTTGGCCGTTCCTGGCCCTGTTGTTGGGCCGGCGCAACGCCGCCGAGGTGGCGATCAGCCCCGATGCCGGCCATGAGGAGACGCGCGCATGAACCACGAGATCCTGTTCCGCGACCTGCGGGACAAGCGCTTCCGCGTCGGCATCGCCGGCGCGAAGGGCGGCTTCAGCCGCACGCTGCTGGCGGCGCTGCGCAACGTGCCCCAGCTTGAGGTCGCGGCGCTCTGCGACCTCGACACGGATGGCGTCGAGGCGCTGCTGGCCGATCTCGGCTACGCCCCGGCCAGGCTGTGCGAGGACGCGGCGGCGGTGCGCGACGTCGCCGCCCCCGGCCGCCCCGTCCTGCTGCGCGACCATGCGCTGCTCGACGAGGTGCCGATGGACATCGTGGTGGAAGCCACGGGCCAGCCCGAGATCGCCGCGCGCATCGCCGAGCGCGCCATCCGGCGCGGCGTGCATGTGGCGATGGTCACCAAGGAAGCGGATTCCGTGGTTGGGCCGCACCTCAACGAACTGGCGAAGCAGAACGGCGTTGTCTACACCACCGCCGATGGCGACCAGCCGGCCAACCTGATCGGGCTGGTCACCTGGGCGCGGCTGCTCGGCTTCGAGGTCGTCGCCGCCGGGAAGTCCAGCGAATACGACTTCGTGTTCGACCATGCCGATGGACAGGTCGCCTGGACCGACCAGCGCTGCCAGGCGCCGGATCTCGCATCACTGTGGCATCTGGGCGACGACGTGGCCGGCACGCTGTCCCGCCGCTCCGCGGCCCTCGCGGCGCTGCCGCAGCGGGCCACCCCGGATTATTGCGAGATGAACGTGGTGGCCAATTCCACCGGCCTGCAGCCCTCGCGCGACGAGCTGAGCTATCCCGTCTGCCGCATCACCGAACTGGCCGACATCTTCATTCCCCGCGACGAGGGCGGCATCCTGGACCGCACCGGGGTGGTGGACGTGTTCAACGTGCTGCGCCGCCCGGAGGAAGTCAGCTTCGGCGGCGGCGTCTTCGTCATCCTGCGCTGCACTGACCGCGCCACCTGGGAATTGCTGCGGGAAAAGGGGCATGTGGTGTCGCGCAACGGGCGCTATGCCTGCGTCTTCCTGCCCTACCATCTGATGGGGCTGGAAACGCCGCTGTCGCTGCTGTCCGCCTGCGGCCATGGCCGCGCCTCCGGCAGCGACTGGCAGCAGGTGGAGGCGGTGATGGTGGCGCGGGCCGACCGCGACTTCCGTGCCGGCGAGTTCCTGGAGATGGGCGGCCACCACCATGTCATGACCGATGCCACGGCGCTGCTGCTGCCGGCGCGGGAGGCGGAAGGGCTCGCCCCCTTCTACCTTGCGGCGCATAAGAGGCTGCGGCACGATGTGCGGAAGGGCAGCATCCTGCGCGAGGCGGATCTTGAGCTGGATGGCTCCGACCTGGAGCGCCTGCGCCGCGAGATCCGGGTGGCGGTGCCCTGACAAGCATGACCGGGCGGGGGCGCGGGCCCCTGGCCGGCCGCGATTCCATGCCGGCGCCGCCGCTGGAAAGCCCTTGAAAACGGCGCCCGCCGGGACCAAAGTTCCAAAGCTGCAACATCTGGGAGGACACCCCATGGCCTGGAAAAAGCCCCGCGTGACCGAGGTTTCGCTGGCTCTCGAGATCAACTCCTACGCCTGCGCCGAACTCGGCTGAACATTGCCGCAGGCGGGAACCGGCTTGCCGCTTCCCCCTGCATCCGGCGATCACAAGGCCCCGCGCCGCGATCCGGCCGCGGGGCTTTTTGACAACAGGCGGCCAGCATGCTGCGTGCGATCATCCTGGGCTCGGCTGCTGGCGGCGGCTTCCCGCAATGGAACTCGGCCGGGCCTGGCTGCCTGCGGGCCCGCGCGGGCGATCCGGCGGCTCCGCCCCGCAGCCAGTGCGGCCTGGCCGTCAGCGCCGATGGCCGGCGCTGGGTGCTGTTGAACGCCTCCCCTGATCTCCGCGCCCAGATCCTCGCCACCCCCGCCCTGGCGCCCGCGCCGGAACAGGGCGGCATCCGGCATTCGCCGATCGCCGCCGTGGTGCTGACGGGGGCGGAGGTGGATGCGCTCACCGGCCTGCTGACCCTGCGGGAGCGGCATCCCTTCGCCCTGTATGGCGCCGCTCCGGCCCTGGCCGTGCTGCGCGACAACCCGATCTTCCGCGCCGTGGACCCGGCCATCGTGCCGCGCCGCGACCTGCCGCTCGACACGCCGCTGTTGCTGCGCGACGCGGCGGGGGAGGCGCTGGGCCTGACGGTGGAAGCCTTCGCCGTGCCCGGCAAGGTGCCGCTGTTCCAGGAACAGGACGGCGCCGATCCCGGCCGGGCCGAGGAAGGGGAAGCGCTGGGCCTGCGCATCACCGCCCCGGGCGCCTCGGCGCCGCTGCTGTTCATCCCTGGCTGCGCCGCGGTCACCCCGGCCCTGCGGGAACGTCTGGCGCAGGGCGGCTGCCTGTTGTTCGACGGCACGCTGTGGCGCGATGACGAGATGATCCTGGCCGGCGCCGGGCCCAAGACCGCCGCGCGCATGGGCCACATGGCGATGCGCGACAGCGTCGCCGCCCTGGCCGGGTTGCCGTTGCAACGCCGCGTCTTCATCCACATCAACAACACCAACCCCACCCTGCTGGCCGACAGCCCCGAGCGCGCCGCCCTGCGCGCCGCCGGCTGGGAGGTGGCGGAGGACGGCATGGAGATCGCGTTGTGAGCGCCGACACCACCCTGCTGAGCCCTGAGGAGCTGGAAAGCCGGCTGCGCGCCATCGGCGCCGAGCGCTACCACATCCTGCACCCGTTCCACCGCCTGCTGCATGATGGCAGGCTGGACAAGGGGCAGGTGCAGGCCTGGGCGCTGAACCGCTATTATTACCAGGCCTCGATCCCGGCCAAGGACGCCTCGCTGCTGGCTCGGCTGCCGACGCCGGAACTGCGCCGCGAATGGCGCCGCCGGCTGGTGGACCATGATGGGGACGGGGTGAAGCCCGGCGGCGTCGATCGCTGGCTGGCGCTGTGCGAGGGGCTGGGGCTGGACCGCGATTACGTGGTGTCGCTGGAAGGCATGCTGCCGGCCACGCGCTTCGCCGTGGATGCCTATGTCCGCTTCGTGCGGGAGCGCTCGGTGCTGGAGGCCGTGGCCTCCTCCCTGACCGAGATGTTCTCGCCCAACATCATCTCCGAGCGTGTTTCGGGCATGCTGCGCAACTACGACTTCGTCAACGAGGCGACGCTGGCCTATTTCACGCCGCGCCTGACCCAGGCGCCGCAGGACGTCGCCTTCGCCCTTGACTACGTCAAGCGCGAGGCCCGTACGCGCGCCGGGCAGGAACAGGTGCTGGCCGCGCTGCGCTTCAAATGCGATCTGCTGTGGGCGCAGCTCGACGCGCTGCATTTCGCCTATGTGGCCCCGGGCCTGCCGCCGCCCGGCGCGTTCCGGCCATGACGGCGCCCCTGCACCCCGGCAGCGTCCCCCGCCTGGCGCGCGGCATGAAGCTGCGCGAGGACAAGGCGCGGGGGCAATGGGTGGTGCTGGGGCCGGAGCGCATGTTCGTGCCCGACGAAACGGCGCTGGAAGTGCTGCGGCTGCTGGATGGCACGCGCAGCGTGGATGGCATGATCGACGACCTCGCCGCCCGCTACGCCGCCCCGCGCGAGGAGATCGCCGCCGACGTGCTGGCGATGCTGCGGGAGCTGGCGGAGAAAGGCGTGGTGCAGTCATGAACGCGGTCACCCCTGCCGGCACCCCTTCCGGCACCCCTCCCCTGGCGCCGCCGCTGGCCCTGCTGGCCGAGCTGACCCATCGCTGCCCTCTGCGCTGCCCCTATTGCTCCAACCCCGTGGAACTGACCCGCGTCGCGGCCGAGCTGGACACGGCCAGCTGGGCCCGCGTGTTCCAGGAAGCCTCGGCGCTGGGCTGCCTGCAGGTGCATCTGTCCGGCGGCGAGCCGACGGCGCGGCGCGACATCGCGGAGCTGGTGCGCGCCGCCGCCGCGGCCGGGCTGTACACCAACCTGATCACCGCCGGCGTCCTGCTCGACGAGGCGATGATGGCGAGGCTGGTGGAAGCCGGGCTCGACCATGTGCAGCTTTCGGTGCAGGACACCGAGCCTGGCTCGGCCGAGCGCATCGGCGGCTACCGCGATGCCCTGCCGAAGAAGCTGCGGGCGGCGCGGCTGGTGCGGGAAGCGGGGCTGGCCCTGACGCTGAACGCCGTGGTGCACCGGCAGAACCTCGACCGCCTGCCGGAGATGATCGCCCTGGCGCTGGAGATCGGCGCCGGGCGGCTGGAAGTGGCGCATGTGCAGTATTACGGCTGGGCCCTGGCCAATCGCGACGCGCTGCTGCCGACCCGCGCCCAGCTTGAAGCCGCCACCGCCGAGGTGCAGCGCGCGCGGGAGGCGCTGAAGGGTCGGCTGGTCATCGACTACGTGGTGCCCGATTACTACGCCAAGCGGCCGAAATCCTGCATGGGCGGCTGGGGGCGGCAGTTCCTGGCGGTGTCGCCGGCCGGACGGGTGCTGCCCTGCCATGCCGCCGAAAGCCTGCCCGGCTTCGACTTCCCCAATGTGCGCGAAGTTTCGCTGCGCGACGCCTGGGAGAATTCCGAGGCCTTCAACCGCTTCCGCGGCACCGGCTGGATGAAGGGACCCTGCCGCGACTGCCCGCGCGCCGAGATCGACTGGGGCGGCTGCCGCTGCCAGGCCTTCGCGCTGACCGGCGATGCCGCCGCCACCGACCCGGCCTGCGGCCTGTCGCCCGATCACGCGCTGCTGGACATGGCCGTGCGGGAGGCCGCCGCCTCGGAAGGGGACTTCACCTACCGGGTGATGGGGGCCGCGCCTCAGAAGGCGTAGCGCACCCGGCAATAGGGCATGTGCCGCGCCAGCAGGGCCTGGAAGCGCGCCAGCCACCGCCCCTTCCAGGGCGTGCGGTAGCGCAGGTTCACCTGCCCGCCTTCCGACCGCTTTTCTTCCTGGATGTCGGGGCGCCAGAGCAAGGCTTCCGCCTTCGGGTGCCAGGACAGGTTGACCTCGTGCAGGGCGGCGTTGTGGGTCAGCATGATGATCTCGGCCGCCAGATGCGGCTTCAGCGTGTCCGGCAGCGCCGCGTCAAGCTCCGCAAACAGCGCGCCCCACTCCGCTTCCCATCCCTCCCGCAGCACCACGGGCGAGAAATTCACCTGCACCTCGTAGCCGGCGCGGTGCAGCTCGGCCATGAAGCGGATGCGCTCGGCGACGGGGGCGGTGCGCACATCCAGCAGCTTCGCCAGGGCCGGCGGCATCAGGGACATGCGGATGCGCGTCTTTCCGCGCGGGTCGTAGTCCAGCAGCGCGGGGTTCACCCATTTGGTGGCGAAGCTGCCCTTGGCCCCTGGCAGGCCGCGGAACAGGGCAACGAGGTCGCGCACATTGTCGGACACGGCGGCATCCAGCGACAGGTCGCCATTCTCGCCAAGGTCGTAGACCCAGTCATGCGGATCGACCTGATTGGGCGCTGGCTTGGCGCCCTGCCGCGCCGCGTGGCGGGCAATGGCGGCGCAGATCTCCTCGATGTTGACGAACACGCTGACCGGGTTCGCATGCCCCTTGCGCCGCGCGACGTAGCAATAGGCGCAGGCCATGGCGCAGCCATTGGAGCTGGAAGGCGCGATGAAATCCGCCGAGCGCCCGTTCGGCCGGCACGCCATGCCCTTCTTCACGCCGAGCACCAGCACTTCCCGCTTGTTGCGCAGGTAATCGCCGGCATCGCCTTCCCGCAGCTCCGGAATGCGCCAGTGCGACGCCACGGGAACGCGCTCCGCATCCGGAAAGCGCGCCAGGATCTCGCGCCCGCGCGCATGGGCCTCCACCCCCGGCTCCAGGTAGATGCAGCGGATGTCGAGCAGGGGCGGGATGGCGTCGCGCAAGGTCAGCGGAACGCCCAGCGCAGCGTTTCGGCGATGCCGAGGGTGCCGGCGCGCACCAGGGGCTGCCGCAGCGGCGGCACATCCAGCCCGTGCATGCTCCGCGCCCAGCCCGGCAGAAGGTCAATCGCCGCCTGCCCCGCCAGCGCCTGCATGCGCGCCTTCACCGGATGGCCCGAGGGCTGCCGCAGAATCAGCCCCGCCACTTCCGCCGCGCGGGCGTCATGGCGCAGCGCGGGGCGCATGGCGCGGATCAGCCGCTCCGCCGCCGCCCGGCTGCGCGGCACCGGGTCGGCCCCCAGGGCTTCCGCCACCTGCGCCATCTCGGCGAAGTAGCGATCCTGGTCGGTGCCCGTCATGCGCGGCTCGGCATAGCGGATCCAGCCATTCAGGAAGCTGGTGGCCTCCGTCACATGCACCCAGGCCAGGGAAGCGGGATCATTGGCGGAATAGGGCGTGCCGTCCGGCAGGGTGCCGCGCACCCGGTCATGGATGCGCCGGACGCGGGCGATCACCGCCTCGGCCTCGGCGCGGTCGCCATAGGTGGTCTGGGCGATGAAGCGGGCGGTGCGGCGCAGCCGGCCCAGCATGTCCTGCCGGAAGCGGGAATGGTCCCAGACGCCAGCCAGCACGGCGGGGTGCAGCATCTGCAGCAGCAGCCCGGCCATGCCGCCCACCATCATGGAGGCGACGTCGCCATGCACGCGCCAGGCAACGGAGCCTGGCCCGAACAGCCCGTCCGGCTTGCGCACCACCGGCGCCTCGCCCTGGGCGCGGTCGTTGAACAGCCCCCTCACCTCCGCGATGATGGCCTGCTTGATCGGGCGCGCCATCGCCATGGGCAGAAGATCGGGGAACAGGCTGGCTGTCGGCTGGGACATGCGGAACCGTGACATAGGGTTCCCCGGATATGGGTTCGCCTGTGGAAGCTGTCACCGGTTGGCGGCAGTCTTCCGCGCCGCCACCGTTCAGGAGGTGCGGCGCTTCCTGTCGGGCGCGGGCGTGGCCTGGACGCCCCTGGGCGCGGCACGTCCCCCGGCACGTCCCTGGGGCGGCCGCCATTCGCGCCGCTGGCGGTCGGTCCAGGCATAGCGCGGGTCGTCGGCCACCAGATGCAGGTGGTCCGACAGGCGGTTGCGCTCCAGCCAGCCCAGGGCCGCCTCCAGCTCCATCAGCGTCATCTGCGCCCGCGCCTTGTTGCCCATGGCGCGCTTCAGGATGGCGTTGTAGCGGTGGTACAGCCCTGGCCCCGACAGGCGCGGGCGCGGGCCTTGCAGCATCGGCTCATCCTCCACTGCCTGGGCCGCCACCATCTCGCCGATGCGGCCGCGCAGCCGGCGCTCGGCAACAGAAGGCGGCTCGAACAGGTCATCCTGGGCCTGCTCCAGCTCCGGCCGCTTCATGGCCAGGTCGGGGCCGGGGGCCAGGGTGTGGAAGCGCAGCGCAAGGGCGTTGGATTGCAGCGGGGTGATGCCCTCGCGCGGCGGCAATTGCTCCCGCAGCCAGAGCGGCAGCACGCCATGGGCGCGGCGCGGCCGGGGCTGCCGGGCCAGCGTGCCCTGCTCGGTTTCCATGCGCAGCCGGAAGCGGCCGAACAGCGGGTCGTCCGGGTGGAAGACCAGCGCCCGCTGCGCCTCATAAGGGCCGGCGGCGGGATCAACGCGGGTGGCGCGGGCCACCATCTGCTCCAGCCAGGGGCGGGAGCGGATATGCGTCAGCGCCGCGACCACCGCCACCTCGGGCGCGTCCAGCCCCTCATAGGCCATGGCGACCGTGACCAGGATGGAAGGCTGCGGCCGCAGCCGGAACGCCGCCAGCAGGTGCGGCGCGCCGGCGCTGTCGGAGGTGGCGAGGCCGACCGCCACCGCCGCCTGCTCCGCCGGCACCCATCCGCGCAGCACCTCCAGGTAATGCCGCGCCGTGGCCTGGTCCGGCGCCACCACCAGCAGCTTGCCAAGGCCCGGCGCTTCCTCGTCCGGCGCCAGGCCGCGCTGTCGGCGGCGGCGGGAGCGCAGGGCGCGCGCCGCCAGGAAGGCCTCCCGCAGCAGCGCCTCGGCGAAGCCGGTGCGCAGCGCGGTGAACAGGGCGGGACGGGTGGTTTCATCCGGATAGAAGCCCGACAGCCGGTGCGGGCCGAGCTCCTGGCCTTCCTCGCTGCGCCAACTGGCCTCGCCATCCAAGGCGCCAAAGGTCACCGGCAGCACCGCCCGCTCCGCCAGGGCCTGGGCGCGGCTGTAGCCGATCACGGCCCAGCCGGATGCGTCCAGGTCCACTTCCCGCGTCCGCGCCTTGATGCCGCCGCGGTAAGGCAGCCACAGGATGCCGCGCCCATCGGCACGCTCCAGCGTGCCGGACAGCAGCAGCCGGACAGCGGCGCATTCCAGCAGCGGCAGCAGGGCCCGCGACCAGGCGCCGGCGCAATCCTCCTCCGGGTCGGCGGCCGGGCCGCGCGACGCCACCGGATCGACCTCCGGCAGCGCGGGCAGGTGGTGCATCTCGTCCACCACCAGCAGGGTCGGCTCGCGGCGGAACTCGGCCAGATGCAGCGCCGGCGCCGCCGCGATCCCCTGATAGGTGGTGACATAGCCTTGAAGGCCACGGCAGGGATCGGGCGCGTTCTCGGCGGCGCGGACGGAGATGGCGTGGCCCAGCGCGGCGCGCCAGACCGGATCGGCGAAGGCTTCCTCCGCCTGCTGCCGCAGGCTGTCGCGCGGCACCACCCAGCAGACCCGGCGGATCAGCCCCGCTTGCATCAGCCCGGCCGCGGCGATCACCGGCAGCAGCGACTTGCCGCCCCCGGGCGTGACGGCGGCCAGGATGTCGCGCAGTTCCGTCGCGCCGGAAGCGATGGCCGCCACGATCCCCGCCAATTGGCGCTGATGGGTGCGAAGCTGGCGCGGCGCGGACACTGTCGGGCAGACCCTCCGGGCAGGATCGGAACAGGAAGCGAACCAGCTTTGACTTCAATAGGCTCCGCCACCCAGCGCCAAGCTTTTTGCAGCCGCGCACCGCAACCTGCGGGCTTCAACATTCCGCGACCGTGACGAGATGCTCCGTTCCGCCGGTGTCGGTTCGACGGTAGAACACTTGAACGAAACAAGAACAAACCCTATCTGACCCCTAGCCGGAACGATGGCGCGGAGCGGGTCTTCCCCTCGCCGGCACAAGCTTTCCATCACCTGTTTCACCGGTCCGCGCGCCCTTCCGCCGCAGGCCGAGGAGGTGCCTCATGTCTGAGTACTTCCCGAACTCCGCCCTGCGCGAACTCTGGTATGCCCGCCGGGCCGTGCTGCTGGCCGCGCTGCGCGACGCCGTCGCGACGGTGGCCGAACAAGGCGCGGAGTTCCGCGAGATCAATGGCTGGGCGGCCTGGGCGCGGCTTGGTCGGCATGCGGTGGACGTGACCACCTCCATGCCGTTCAGCAATGCCGCCACCATGCCGGTGCTGCTGCGCTGCAGCCGTTCCGACGGCTTCGGCCCGCGCAAGCCTTCCTGCCGCGAGATCGAGCTGGGCTTCGAGCCCGGCGGCGACCGCCTCACCACCGCCGGCCAGCAGGCCCTTGCGGACATCACGCAGGCCTTCCTGCGCATGTTGCGGGAGGGGCCGGCCACTGGCACCGCCCGGCGCGGTCCGCGCAACCCGACGCGCAAGGCGATGCAGGCCCGCGGCGCCTTCGCCAAGGCGATGGCGGGCTGACGCCTCAGCCCTTGCCGATGCCCTTCCCCTTGGCGCGGCGCCGCTCGACCGGCCGGGCCTCATCCGGCTCCGGTCCCGCCATCTTCAGCAGCACATGCAGGATGGCGGCGCGGCCCGGCACGTCCAGCCGGCGATAGGCACGCAGCAGGGCTTCCTCGTCGCCGGCCAGCAGGCCGAGGCTGCCCTGCTCCTCCTCCAGCAATTCCTGTGGCGGCTGGGTGTCGGGATCGAGACCCACGAGATAGGATACGGAGGTGCTGAGCGCCTCCGCCAGCCGCACCAGGCGCTGGCCGCGCGGCACGGGCGCCCGGCCCTCGCGCAGGCGGTCCAGCAGATCGTCCGGCAGGCCGGCGCTTCGGGCGATCCCGGCGAAATCCAGGCCGAGGCGCTCCAGCCGGCCCTCGATGCGCTCCACCATGGGGGAAATATCGATCTCCATGGGCAGGATCTCCTGTGATGCGTCAGCGGCGACCGGCGCTGTTCAGCCGGGCAGCGCGTCATCCCATCCCAACAGAACGCCGCCCGCCGCCTGCGGGCGCGGCGCAGCGCCTTTCCCCGGCCCGGCGAAGACCAGCCCGGCGCGCGGCGCGCCTTCCGCCGCCGTCCAGCGCCCGGTGAAGCGGGCCCGGTCAAGAAACGCCACCGCCGGGCCGCGGCGGGGATCGGCCACCACCCATTCGCCTCCGGCGGGATTGTCCGCGCGCAGGCCGAGCATGGCGGCATAGCCCGCCGCCTCGGTGGCGGGGTCATCGACCTGGATTTCGACGCGCCGGAACTGCCGGGCGCCATTGCGGTGGCGCAGCAGGCCGGGCAGCCAGACAGCCTCCGGCGTCAGGTGCCGGCAGCCGAAATAGGACAATCCCGCCGGCGCCGGGTCCATGGCCCAGAGCAGGGTGTCGAAGCGCGCCTCAGTGCTGCCGCCATCCTCCAGCACCACGGGACGGCCGAAGGCCAGGGGCTCTGCCGCCGCGATCCCCGCCGCGCGCAGTTCCTGGGCGGCAGCCGCGGCATCCCCGAGGCGCAGGGCGATCCGCTCCAGCCCGCCGCCCTCGGCGATGCGGCGGCGGGTAGAGGCGTTGAAGGGCGTGTCTGCCACCACCCCCATCAGTTCCACATAGGCGTCGTCGAACATGATGGTATGGTTGGCGGTGCCCAGCCCCGCGCCATGCTCGCCGCGCGGCGAAACGGTGAAGCCAAGGCCGCGCCAGGCCGCCGCCGCCGCTTCCAGATCAGCCACCGCGATCACCACATGGTCCAGCCCCGCCAGGTGCTGCAGCATCGATCCCGCTCCCTTTCCGCGCCGCGACGCGCCGGATGGCAGCGTCCAGGAACAGCGCGGGCCTGTAAAGCCGGGGGAATGGTTGACCGGCGCGGCCCCTCCTGCGCCAAACTCCCCCCATGACGCAGGACAACCCGTTGCTCGCGCCCTGGGACACACCCTTCGGCGCCCCGCCCTTCGACCGCATCCGCCCCGAGCACATCCGCCCTGCCTTCGAGGCGGCGATGGAGGAGCATCTGACGGAAATCGCCGCCATTGGCACCGATCCGGCGCCGCCCGCCTTCGGCAACACGATCGAGGCGCTGGCGCGCAGCGGGCGGGCGCTGGCGCGGGTCGGCAACCTGTTCTCCAACCTCGTGGTCAGCCTGGGCGGGCCGGCGCTGGAGGCGCTGGACCGGGAATTGTCGCCCCGTCTGGCGCAGCACGGCATGCGCGTCGCGCTGGACCCGGACGTGTTCCGCCGCGTCGCCGACCTTTATGCGCGGCGCGACACGCTGAACCTGGAGCCCGACCAGGCGCGGCTGCTGGAGCGCACCCATCTGGGCTTCGTGCGCAGCGGCGCCGCCCTGGCGCCCGGGGCGCGGGCCCGCATGGCGGAGATTTCCGAAAGGCTCGCCACGCTGCACACCGCCTTCGGCCAGAACGTGCTGCATGACGAGAAAAACTGGCACATGGCGCTGGAGGAACAGGACCTCGACGGCCTGCCGGACTTCCTGCGCGCCGGCATGGCGGAAGCGGCGGCGGAGCGCGGATTGCCGGGCCATGCCGTCACCCTGTCGCGCTCCCTGGTGGAGCCTTTCCTGGCCTATTCGGCGCGGCGGGACCTGCGCCAGCGGGCGCATGCCGCCTGGGTGGCGCGCGGCACCCATCCGGGACCGCATGACAATCGCCGGCTGATCCCGGAGATCCTGGCGCTGCGGGCGGAGCGCGCCCGGCTGCTGGGCTACCGCAACTTCGCCGAGTTCCGCCTGGCCGACAGCATGGCGGGCAGCGTGGAAGAGGCCCAGGCCCTGCTGGCGGAGGTGTGGGAGCCGGCGAAGCGCCGCGCCGCGCGGGAACGCGACCGCCTGCTGGAGATGGCCCGCGCCGAGGGGCTGGAAGGCCCGCTGCGGCCCTGGGACTGGCGCTACTACGCGGAAAAGGTGCGGCTGGCGGACCACGCGCTGGACGAGGCCTCGCTGAAGCCCTTCTTTCCCTTCGAGCGCATCCAGCAGGCCGCCTTCGACACCGCTTCCCGCCTGTTCGGCCTGGACTTCGTGCCGCTGCCCGACCTGCCGCTCTATCATCCCGACGTGCGCGCGTATGAGGTGCGGGACGCGGAAGGCCATGTCGGCCTGTTCCTGGCCGATCCATTCGCCCGGGGCGACAAGCGTTCCGGCGCCTGGATGAGCAGCTATCGCGACCAGGAAAGCCTGGACGCGGCGGTTTCGCCGATCGTGGTGAACAACAACAACTTCGCCCGCGCCGAGCCGGCGCTGCTGTCCTTCGACGATGCGGAAACGCTGTTCCACGAATTCGGCCACGCGCTGCACGGCCTGCTCAGCCGCGTGCGCTACCTGCCGCAATCCGGCACCGCCGTGCGCCGGGACTTCGTGGAATTCCCCTCCCAGGTTTATGAGCACTGGCTGTCCTTGCCCGAGACACTGCGCGCCTATGCCCGCCACCACGAGACCGGCGAGCCACTGCCGGAGCCGCTGCTGCGGAAGCTGCTCGACACCCGGACTTTCAACCAGGGCTTCGCCACGGTGGAATACACCGCTTCGGCCATGATCGACTTGGCGCTGCACAGCCTGGACGATCCCGCCGCGCTGGACATCGAGGCGTTCGAGGCGGATTTCCTCGGCCGCATCGGGATGCCTCCGGAGATCGGGCTGCGCCACCGCCCGCCGCATTTCCAGCACCTGTTCGCCGGCGGCGGCTATGCCGCCAGCTACTACGCCTATCTCTGGTCGGAAGTTCTGGACGCGGATGGCTTTGACGGCTTCACCGAGGCCGGCGACCCGTTCGACCCGGCCATGGCGGCGCGGCTGCGCCACCTGCTGAGCGCCGGGGACACCGAGGACCCGATGCGGCTCTACACCGCCTTCCGCGGCCGCATGCCCGACACGGCGGCATTGCTGCGGATGCGCGGACTAGTCGGCTGAAGCGTCGCCGGGATGCGAGCGCCATCCCGGCGGCGGGGCCGCCAGCACGGCGATGCGGCCCATGCCGGCATGGATGGAAGGCCTTCGCCCTCCCCCGGCTTCCCTGGCGCCCGCCGCACCCTGCCCTTCCTCTTCGGGCGGGGTGCAACTTCCTCCGCCGGCCGGCGTCAGCCCCGATGTGAAGGGGAGGCGCGGCGCCATGGCAAAAGACCGAACGGTTCATTACGACGGTCCCGCCGGGGGCTGGGGCTCCCTGCGCGGCATCGCCACGGTGTTCGGGAAGGAATGGGCCACCCCGCTGGCGACGGAAACCCTGGCGCGGCAGAACAAGCCGGGCGGCTTCATGTGCGTGTCCTGTTCCTGGGCCAAGCCCGCGGCGCACCACCCCTTCGAGTTCTGCGAGAACGGGGCCAAGGCGACGCTGTGGGAACTGACGAGCCACCGCTGCACGCCGGACTTCTTTGCCCGGCATTCCCTGACTGAGCTGCGCCGCTGGCGGGATCACGACCTGGAGCACCAGGGCCGGCTGACCCACCCGATGCGCTATGATCCCGCCACCGACCGCTACGTGCCCTGCGGCTGGGATGAAGCCTTCAGCGCCATCGGCCGCGAGCTGCGGGCGATCGATCCGAAATCTTCCGTGTTCTACACCTCCGGGCGCGCCAGCCTGGAGACCGCCTATCTTTACCAGCTGTTCGCGCGCCTCTACGGGCACAACAACCTGCCCGACAGCTCCAACATGTGCCACGAAACCACCTCCGTGGCGCTCAAGAAGGTGATCGGCGCTAGCGTCGGGACGGTGGTGTTCGACGATCTGTCCAATTGCGACGCCATGTTCTTCTTTGGGCAGAACACCGGCTCCAACAGCCCGCGCTTCCTGCACCCCTTGCAGGAGGCCGCCAAGCGCGGCGTCAAGATCGTCACCTTCAATCCCGTGCGGGAAAGGGGGCTGGAAAGCTTCACCAATCCGCAAAACCCGGTCGAGATGCTCACCGGCCGGGAAACCGCCATCAGCAGCCAGTACCACCAGCTTCGTCCCGCCGGCGACATCGCCGCCGTGCTGGGCATCTGCAAGCATGTGTTCGCCGCCGACGATGCCGCGAAGCAGAAGGGGCGGCGCGTCCTCGACGTGGATTTCATCGCCCAGCACACCCGGGGCCTCGATGCCTTCGAGAAGATGGTGCGCGCGACGCCGTGGGAAACGATCGAGCGGGAATCCGGCCTCAGCCGCAAGGTCATCGAGGCGGCGGCGCAGGTTTATGTCGAGGCCGATCGCGTCACCGCCTTTTACGGCATGGGGCTGACGCAGCACCGGCATGGCTTCGAGAATGTCGCCATGCTGGTGAACATGCTGTTGCTGAAGGGCAATATCGGCCGGGAGGGCACCGGCATCTCCCCCGTCCGCGGCCATTCCAACGTGCAGGGGCAGCGCACCGTCGGCATCGCCGAGAAGCCGGAGCTCGTGCCGCTCGACAAGCTCGCTCAGCAGTTCAACTTCGAGCCGCCGCGCGACAAGGGCATGAACACCGTGGAAGTCTGCGAAGGGATCCTCGCCGGGCGGGTGAAGGCCTTTATCGGCCTGGGCGGCAATTTCGTGCGCGCCATTCCCGATCATGGCCGCATGGAGAAAGCCTGGAGCGGCATGCGCCTGACGGTGCAGGTGGCGACTAAGCTGAACCGCAGCCATCTGGTGCATGGCGAGGTCGCCTATCTGCTACCCTGCCTCGGCCGCACCGAGGAAGACATGCAGGCCAGCGGCCCGCAGGCCGTCAGCATGGAGGACACCTTCAGCAACATCCTCGGCTCGAAAGGGCGCCGCAAGCCAGCCAGCGAGCATCTGCGCTCGGAAGTGGCCATCGTGGCGGGCATGGCCAAGGCCACGCTGCCCATGAACAACAAGGTCACCTGGGACAGGTGGGTGGCCGATTACGCGCTGATCCGCGACCTGATCGCCGAAACCTATCCGGAGGAATTCCACAACTTCAACGCGCGGATGTGGACGCCGGGCGGCTTCTACCGCGGCAATTCCGCGCGGGAGCGGATCTGGAAGACCCAGTCCGGCAAGGCTGATTTCACCGTGCCCAAGACCCTGTCCGCCGCCGGCTTCGAGGACGCGCCGGGGCGCTACCGGCTGATCACCCTGCGCAGCAACGACCAGTTCAACACCACCATCTATGGCTACAGCGACCGGCTGCGCGGCATCGAGGGCAGGCGCGACGTGCTGCTCATCAATCCGGGCGAGATGCGGCGGAACGGGCTGCGGGAAGGCCAGGTCGTTTCCCTGGTCAGCGACGCGCAGGACGGCATCGAGCGCGAGGTGACCGGCCTGACCGTGACGCCCTTCGCGCTGCCCGATGGCTGCCTCGGGGCCTATTATCCGGAGATGAACCCGCTCATCGCCGTGGCGCACCATGACGAGCAATCCGGGACGCCGGCGGCCAAATCGGTGCCGGTGCGCATCCGCCCCGGAGGCAAGGCAGCGGGCGGAAAGCCGGGGGAGTCGGCGGGCGCGCCAGCCTGATGCCACGCCCTCCCGGGTGCCTTCCCGGCGGCGGCCGTTGATGCGCAACCGCGGTAAATCCTTCACAGCCCCCTTGGAAGCGCCGACAGGGAACCGTTAGGGTGGCGGTAATGGCAGCCAATCCGGAATCGGAAGCGCCACATCCGTGGGAGGATCACAGCCATGCTGCGTCGCACTCTGGCCAAGGGCGCTGCCGCCCTCACCACCGCCATGGCCCTGCGGGGCCGGCAGGCCGCGGCCCAGCAGGGGCCTGCCGAGATCCAGTTCTGGCACGGCCTCGCCCAGCCGCTGGGCGGCATGCTTGAGCAGATCGCCGCGGATTTCAACGCCAGCCAGTCGCGGTTCCGCGTCAATGCGAGCTATCGCGGCGGCTATGCGGAAACCATGGTCGCCGCCATCGCCGCCTTCCGTGCCAACAACGCGCCGCATGTGGTGCAGATGTTCGAGGTCGGCACGGCAACCATGATGGCCGCGTCCCGCGCCACCAAGCCGGTCTGGGAATTGCTGCAGCAGACCGGCGTCAGAATCGATTTCGAGGACGTGCTGGCGGGCGTGCGCGGCTATTACAGCCTGCCGGACGGGCGCATGGCCTCGATGCCGTTCAACAGCTCGACCTCCGTCGCCTTCTACAACAAGGACATGTTCCGCAAGGCCGGGCTCGACCCGGAGGTGTTCCCGACCACCTGGCCCGCCGTGGCCGAGGCGGCCCGCAAGCTCAAGGCCGCCGGCATCGCGAATCCGATGACGACGTCCTGGCCCACCTGGCTGATGGTGGAACAGTTCAGCGCCATCCACGACATCCCGCTGGCCACCAAGGGGAACGGCTTCGGCGGACTGGATGCCGAGCTCGCCATCAACAACCCGGTGATGGCGCGGCACATGCAGAACCTGATCGACTGGCACAAGGAAGGCCTGTTCCGCTATGGCGGGCGCGACAACGCCGCCGACGGTCTCCTGCCGGCGGGGGAAGTCGCCATGACCTTCGCCTCCTCCGGCACCCGCGCCCGCATCCTCCGCGAAGCGCGCTTCGACTGGGGCACGGCGATGCTGCCCTATTACGACGACGTGCCGAAGGCGCCGCTGAACTCCATCATCGGCGGCGCGTCGCTGTGGGCGATGAACAAGGGGCCTTCCGGCGGCCGCAGCGAGGCCGAGTGGCAGGCGGTGGCGGAATTCTTCGCCTGGCTGGCCAAGCCTGATGTCGCTGCCAAGTGGCACACCGACACCGGCTACCTGCCCCTGACCCGCTCGGGCTATGAGCGGGTCAAGGCCACCGGCTTCTACAAGGAGAATGTCGGCGCCGACATCCCCATCGAGCAGATGCTGCGCGGCGGCGGCACCCTGACGGAGAATTCCCGCGGCATCCGGCTGGGCGGCTTCGTCGAAATCCGCAACATCATCCAGGAGGAGATGGAGCGCGCCTTCCAGGGTCAGCAGGATGCGAAAACCCTGCTGGAGAACGCGACGCGCCGCGGCAATGTGGTGCTGCGCAATTTCGAGCGCGCCAATCGCGGCTGAACTCCGCCGACCGACAAACCCCTCCCAGGCAAGGGCATGCGCAAGAACGTCATCTTCCGGGGCAAGCTGCTGCCCTTGCTGCTGCTGTCGCCGCAGCTCGCCATCACCATCGTGTTCTTCTTCTGGCCGGCGGGCCAGGCGATCTGGTCCTCCCTGCTGCGCGAGGACGCCTTCGGGCTGAGCCGCCAGTTCGTGGGGCTGGAGAACTTCGCCGAGGTGCTGGCCGATCCGACATGGCGCGGGGCGGCCGGCAACACCGCGATCTTCGCCTTCTCGGTCGCCATCCTCGCCATCTCGGCGGCCTTGCTGCTGGCGGTGCAGGCGGACAAGTCGATCAGGGGCAGCGGCGCCTACAAGACCTTGCTGATCTGGCCCTACGCGGTGGCGCCGGCGATCGCCGCCGTGCTGTGGCTGTTCCTGTTCCACCCACAGATCGGGCTGATCGGCCGCGCGCTGAACGCGGCGCAGATCGCCTGGGATTACCGCCTCAATGGCGGCCAGGCGATGCTGCTGGTGATCATCGCCAGCGCCTGGAAGCAGGTGTCCTACAACTTCATCTTCTTTCTGGCGGGTCTGCAATCCATCCCGCGTTCCGTGCTGGAAGCCGCCGCCATCGACGGCGCGCGGCCAATGCGCCGCTTCTGGACCGTGGTGTTCCCGCTGCTGTCGCCCACCACCTTCTTCCTGCTGACCGTCAACCTGGTCTACGCCTTCTTCGACACTTTCGGCGTGATTCATGCCCTGACCCAGGGCGGCCCCGCCAAGGCAACGGAAACCCTGATCTACAAGGTTTATGTGGATGGGGTGGAGAACCTCAATCTAGGGGCCTCGGCGGCGCAAAGCGTCATCCTGATGGCCATCGTCATCGCCATGACCGCCGTGCAGTTCCGCTTCATCGAGCGCAAGGTGCATTACTGATGAACCGCGTCCTGGCCGAACGCCCCCTGGAGGGCGCGGCGTCGGAAAACGACCCCGCGCTGCGCGCCAGCCGGGCGCGGCAGCGGCGCGGCCGCTGGCTGGCCCATGGCATCCTGCTGCTCGGCGTGCTGATCTTCGCCCTGCCGATCTGGATCACGCTGGTCGGCTCAAGCCACGACGTGAACACCATCGGCCGGGGTGAGGTGCCGCTGTGGTTCGGCAGCCATGCCATCGACAACTACATCGCGGCCTGGGAGCGCGGCGGCTCGGCGGTCCGCAACACCCGCGCGGTTCCGGCGGGCACCATGCTGTGGAACTCGGCGGTGATGGCGACGCTGATCGCGGCCGGCAAGATCGCCATCTCCATCCTGTCCGCCTATGCGGTGGTGTTCTTCTCCTTTCCCGGCCGCATGGCGTTCTTCTGGATGATCTTCATCACCCTGATGCTGCCGGTGGAGGTCCGCATCATCCCGACCTTCCAGGTGGTGGTGGACCTGAACCTGACCGACAGCATGGCGGGCCTGGTCATCCCGGTGATCGCCAGCGCCACCGCGACGCTGCTATTCCGCCAGTTCTTCCTCACCATCCCCGACGAATATGTGGAAGCCGCCAAGATCGACGGCGCCGGGCCGCTGCGCTTCTTCTGGGACGTGGTGCTGCCGCTGTCGCGCACCAACATCGCGGCGCTGTTCGTCATCCTGTTCATCTATGGCTGGAACCAGTATCTCTGGCCCCTGCTGATCATCACCGACACCTCGCTGGAAACGGTTGTTGTCGGCCTTTCCAAGATGATCGGCCGCGGCGATGCGCAGAACGAGTGGAACGCCATCATGGCCACGGCCATCCTCGCCCTGCTGCCGCCCGTGGCGGTTGTCATCCTGATGCAGCGCTGGTTCGTCAAGGGCCTGACCGAGACGGAGAAGTAATGGCCACCCTCACGCTTTCCGGCATCCGCAAATCCTTCGGCGCCACCACGGTGCTGCACGGCATCGACCTTGACATCGCCGAAGGCGAGATGGTGGTCATCGTGGGTGCCTCGGGCTGCGGCAAGTCGACCCTGCTGCGCATCACCGCCGGCCTGGAAACGCCCACCGCCGGCACCGTCCGCATCGGCGGCCGCGACGTCACGCCGCTGGAGCCGGCGGATCGCGACATTGCCCTGGTGTTCCAGAACTACGCGCTCTACCCGCACATGACCGTGTTCGACAACATGGCCTATGGCCTGAAGATCCGCCGCATGCCGCGCGAGGAGATCCGCCGCCGCGTGGAGGAGGCCGCGACCCTGCTCGGCATCGCTCCCCTGCTGCATCGCCGGCCGCGCGAATTGTCGGGCGGCCAGCGGCAGCGCGTGGCGATGGGCCGGGCCATCGTCCGGGAACCCAAGCTGTTCCTGTTCGACGAGCCGCTGTCCAACCTCGACGCCAAGCTGCGCGTGCAGATGCGGGCCGAGATCCGCCGCCTGCAACGTCGCCTCGGCGTGACCTCGCTGTTCGTCACCCATGACCAGGTCGAGGCCATGACGCTGGGCGACCGGCTCGTGGTGATGAACCAGGGAAGGGCCGCGCAGGTCGCGACGCCCATGGAGATCTTCGCCAACCCCGCCGACACCTATGTCGCGGGCTTCATCGGCAGCCCCACCATGAACCTCCTCCGCGCCACCCTGGCGGAAGGGGGCGGCGCCGCTACCCTGGCCGCCGGCGGCAGCATCCCGCTGGACAGGCCGCGGCCCGGACCGGCCGGCCGGGCGCTGGTTGTCGGCATCCGGCCGGAGCATGTGACGCTGGGCGGCAGCTTGCCCATGGCGGTCGAGCTGGTGGAGCCGCTGGGCTCGGAAACCGTGCTGCACGGCACGCTGCCCGGCGGGGAAGCCATGACGGTGCGGGTGCAGGGCCCCGCCCCGGCCCATGGCGGCACCCTGCCGGTGTCGCTGGTCGAGCCGCTGCACATCTTTGACGCGGAAACCGGCCGCCGCCTTTGAGCAGCCCGCGAGGCGCCCGACGCGGCCGGGCGCCTCAGATCAGCTAGGCGGCGGCCAGGGCACCGTCCAGCAGGGCCAGGGCCTCGTCCAGCTGCGCGTCGGTGGTCACCAGCGGCGCCAGGAAGCGGATGACGTTGCGCTGGACGCCGCATTTGATGACCAGCAGGCCACGCTCCCGCGCCGCGTCGATCACCCGCTGCGCCAGCGCCGCGTCGGGCTCCCGGCTGGCGTGGTCGGCCACCATCTCGATGGCGCACATGAAGCCGGTGGCGCGCACCTCGCCGATGCAGGCATGGCGTGCCTGAAGGGTCAGCAATCCCTTCCGCAGCGCGTTGCCGAGGCTTTCGGCACGGGCCAGCAATCCGTCCTGCTCGAAGGCGTCCAGCACCGCCAGGGCGGCGGCGCAGGCCAGGGCATTGCCGCCATAGGTGCCCCCCAGGCCACCCGGCGCCGGCGCATCCATGATCTCGGCCCGGCCCACCACGGCGGAGAGCGGCAGGCCCCCCGCCAGGCTCTTGGCCACGGTGACCAGATCGGGGCGGATGCCGGCATGCTCGAAGCCGAACATGCGGCCGGTCCGCCCGAAGCCGGTCTGGATCTCGTCGGCGATCAGCACGATGCCGTGCCGCCGCGTGATCTCGCGCAGCGCGCGCAGGAAGTCGGGCGGCGCCGCCAGGAAGCCGCCATCGCCCTGCACCGGCTCGATCAGGATGGCTGCGATGCGCTCCGGCGCCGCGACCGTGGCGAAGAAGCTGTCCAGCGCCTGCAGTGAATCCGCCGCGCTGATGCCGCGATAGGCATTGGGAAAGGGGATGTGGAACACCTCCCCCGCGAAGGGGCCGAAATTCTGCTTGTAGGGCTCGCTCATGCCGGTGAGCGTCGTGCCGAGCAGGGTGCGGCCATGGAAGCCGCCCTGGAAGGCGATGATGCCGCCGCGGCCGGTATGGGCGCGGGCGATCTTCACCGCGTTCTCCACCGCCTCGGCTCCTGAGGTGAGGAACAGCGCCTTGTACGCCTCGCCGCCGCCCACCAGCGCCGAAAGCCGCTCCGCCAGTTCCAGATAGGGCGGGTAGGCGGCGACCTGGAAGGCGGCGTGGCTGATCCGGCCGAGCTGCGCCTGCACCGCCGCCACCACGCGGGGATGGTTGTGGCCAAGGTTCAGCACGCCGATGCCGCCCACGAAATCCAGGTAGCGACGCCCCTCGATGTCCCACACCTCGGCGCCCTGGGCGCGTTCCAGCACCAGCGGGTGCGCGGTGGCGATGCCGCGCGGAACATGCCGCTCCCGCAGGCGCAGGGCGCGTTCGGTCGGGTTCGGGGTGTCGAGCATGATGGAAGGCTTCCTTGTGCCGATCTGCGTGGGCGGTTGTCAGCGTCGCGGACAGAGGCCGCCTGTCCCCTGCCCGTTCTTCACGGTCTGGCTTCCCGACGCGGCGCCGGGCGGCGCCGCCGGGCCGCGCTGATCGCTGCGTCCCGGCCTTTCTGTCAGGGCGGGCCTGCCCTGACCCCAGCATGGCTTCGCTCGGGCAGCAGGTGTTTTGTCATGATGGCAGGCGCGGACGCAGATTCTGCGGTCCTTCACGCCATCATGCGCGGGTTCTGCCGGTGCTCGGCGAAGGCATCTCCTGCCAGCCCAGCGATTGATGCGCGCCATGCATGAACAGCCAAGGCCCTGCATTTATCAAGCCGGCGGGAACGGACTATGCGTTGCGCCAGAACCCGGAGGCATCCGGCCGCGCCATGGGTGGCGGCCGGCCCTGCCACGAGGGCGGCTGAAATGGAGATGGAACGCGCATGACCAACCGCAGGCATATGTTGAAGGCCGCCCTGGCCCTGCCCTCCGCAGCTCTGGCCCTGTCGGCCCTGCCAGTGCGGGCCGAGGTGCTGTACCCCTCGCTCCGCCTGTTCATCCCGGCCAATCCGGGCGGCGGCTGGGACGGGCTGGGCCGCGCCATCGAGCATGTCGTCCGCCGCGCCGGCCTGGTGGACACCGTGCAGGTGGAGAATGTCGGCGGTGCCGGGGGCACGGTCGGCCTGCCGCGCTTCCTGTCGCAATACCGCAACCGGCCGGAAGGGCTGATGGTCGCCGGCAGCGTCATGGTGGGCGCGTCGATCGCCAACAAATCTCCCGTCGGCGTGCTGGATGTCACCCCCATCGCCCGGCTGACCGAGGAGGTCAGCGTCCTCGTGGTGCCGCCGGACTCGCCCATCAAGGACATCCAGGGCCTGCTGGCCCGGCTGAAGGAGAATCCGGGGGCGGTGTCCGTCGCCGGCGGCTCGGCCGGCGGCACCGAGCACATCACCCTGGGCCTGATGCTGAAGGCCGTGGGCCGCTCCGCGCGGGAAGCGTCCTACGTCGCCTATTCCGGCGGCGGGCCGGCCCAGGCTGCTGTGCTGGGCGGCCAGGTGACGGCGGCCATTTCCGGCATCTCCGAATTCGGCGAACAGGTTCGCGCCGGCCGGCTGCGGGCCCTGGCCACCACGGGCGAGCGCCGCGCCGGCCCCGATGTCCCGACCCTGAAGGAAGCCGGGCTGGACGTGGCGATGCCGACCTGGCGCGGCGTCTTCTGCGCCCCCAGCCTGAGCGCGCCGCAGAAGGCGGCCCTGATCACGCTGATGGAGCGGATGCGCGCGACGCCCGAGTGGCGCGAGGTCCTGGCGCAGCGTGGCCTGGATGACGCCTGGCTGCCGGGCGAGGAGTTCGGCCGCTTCCTGGCGCGGGAAGTGACCGACACGACAACCGTGCTGAAGGAGATCGGGCTGGCCTGATCCACGCGTCACGCGGTGGCTCAGGCGGCGCCGCCATGGTTCCGCACCAGGGCGGCAAGCTGCGCCGCCGCGGGCGGCAAGGGGCGGGAGCGGCGATGAACGATCGAGAGCAGCCGGTGGATCAGCGGATCGCGGAGCGGAATGGCCCGCAGGCCCGGCTGCGCCGCCGCCATGGCGATCCGCGGCAGGACCGAGACGCCAAGCCCGGCCCGGACCAGGTGAAAGGCGCTCGACATGTGCAGCACCTCATAGGCCCAGGACAGGCGCAGCCCGGCGCGGGCCAGCGCATCCTGGATCAGCGGCCGGTGGACGCTGGTGCGGGCCGCGACGATCACGGGGTAGTCCGACAATTCCCGCCAGGACAGCCATTCGCGCCCGGCCAGGATATGCCCCTCGTCGCAAGCCAGCACGAAGGGATCTTCCAGCAGCGGCTCGGCCACCAGCTCCGGGTCCTGGATCGCGGCGGCGACGGTAATGGCGAAATCCGCCTCCCCCCGTGCCACGCTTTGCAGGGCCTCCTGCGCCGTCATGTCCAGGATGCGCACGCGCACGCGCGGATGCGTGGCGCGGAAGGCGAGAAGGGCGGGCGGGATGAAGAAGGGCACCGCCGTCTGCAGGCAGGCCACCACCACGCAGCCGCGGCCGGGCCCGCCCAGATCCTCGATGCCTTCCAGCGCGCTCTCCATCTCGTTCAGCGCGCGCCGCAGCAGTGGCAGCACCTGCCGGCCGAAGGGAGATGGCGCGACATGCCGCGTGGTGCGCTCCAGCAGCGGGCTTCCCAGCCTCGCCTCCAGCCGCTGGATGCGGCGGCTCAGCGCAGGCTGGGACATGTTCAGCCGGGCCGCCGCCAGGCCGAAACTGCGAAGATCCAGCACCGTCATGAGCGCCTGAAGGTCCAGCACCTCGAAATTCATGCTCATGGCGCATGAGTACACCCGCACGGGCTCGCACGGAATTGGCGGCGGAAGCTCATCCCCGCCCCAGGAGACAGCCCATCCATGAAGGACATGCCGCATGAAGCCCGTCAGCCCTGACACGCTTCGCGATTTCGTCGCCAGCCTCTACCACGCCAGCGGCGTGCCGGCCGAGGATGCGCGGCTGGTGGCCGACACCCTGGTCACCGCCGATCTGTGGGGGCATTCCTCGCATGGCGTGATGCGCGCCCCCTGGTACATCGACCGCCTGCGCAGCGGCGTCATGCGGCCCGTGACGCAGCCGCGCCAGATCGTGGATGCCGGCGCCATCGCGGTGGTGGATGCGGAGGACGGCGTCGGCCAAGTGATCGCCGTGCAGGCCATGTCGGACGCGGTGCGCCGCGCGAAGCTGCATGGCGTCGGCGTCGTCTCGGTCCGCAACTCGAACCATCACGGCGCCCTCGGCTACTACACCCGCATGGCGGCCGCGGAAGGCTGCGTCGCCATGCTGACCACCAATGGCAGCCCGGCCATGGCGCCCTGGGGCGGGCGCCGCAAGCTGGTCGGCAACAACCCGTGGTCGATCGCGGCACCGGCCGGGCGGCATGCCCCTATGATGCTCGACATCGCCAACACGGTTGTGGCGCGCGGCAAGATCTTCCTGGCCCGACAGAAGGGGCAGCCGATCCCGCAGCACTGGGCCATCGACGAGGCTGGCCTGCCGACCACCGATCCCGTGGCGGCGCTCGGCGGCGTGATCCAGCCCATGGCCGAGCACAAGGGCTACGCCATCTCCGTCATGATGGACGTGGTGTCGGGCGTGCTGTCGGGCAGCGGCATCCTCGATGAGGTGAGCGGCCCCTACCAGGCGGAGAAGCGCAGCCGATGCGGGCACATGTTCCTGGCGCTCAACATCGCCGCCTTCGGCCCCGAGGCCGCCTTCGCCGAGCGGATGGAGCGGATGATCGGGCAGATCAAGGCGGTGCCGCGCGTGCCCGGCTGCGACGAGGTCTTCTATCCCGGCGAGATCGAGGCCCGGAACGAGGAACGCTATCACCGGGAGGGCCTGCCGCTTCCCCGGAAGACCCTGGCGGATCTGGCGAAAACGGCGGCCGAGCTGAACCTGCCCGTGCCCGCCGGATGGGACACGGAAACGGCGCCGGAGTGACAGCGGGGGAGCGACGGGCGGGCGGGCACCGGCTCCGCTCCCGGAGCCGCCCCAGCGGAAAGGCTGGTGGTGCCCTGACCGGCCGATCCCCGGCCTGCCGCCGGTTCCTCACGCGTTCGGGTGTTCCGGGCCGGGACTGAAATCCCGTAGCCTGGGGGCCGGGCAGCCGGGGCGGTCCGCGCCGGTTGCCGGAGGGCGACGCGATGGCACGGAACGCGGCTTCGTCGCGAAAATCAGCCTGCCCGGGCAGACGCCCACGAAGCGGCGCCATGGCCGCCGCAACCGTGGCCAGCCTGCTGCTGGCGGCGGGCTGCGGCGTCGCGATCTCCGACGCCACGCCGCATGGACAGCCCGCCGGCCCCGGCTATCCCATCACGGCGAGCGTGGATGCCACCGGCGTGCGCAACGTCACGCTGCAGGCCTTCGTGCGCGATAGGCCGGTGCCGATGACGCGCGATCCCGGGGATGCGCGCCTCTGGCACGGCGTGCATGACGCGACCTGCGCGCGCGGCTTCCCGCTGCGCTACGTGGCCAGCTACGACCTGCTGCTCGGCCGCGGCAGCACGGCGGAGCCGCGGGTTGGCAGCCGGCAGATCTGGGCGGCGCCCCCTTCGGCGGCGGATTGCCCCGGCGGCACCGCCGAACGGGCCTTCCGCGTGAACTCCATCCAGGACGAAACGGATTCCAGCCCCGGCGACGGCATCTGCTGGACCGGCCGGCGCGTGGCCGGCGGGGCAGCCGAATGCACCCTGCGCGCGGCCGTGACGGAGGCGGCGCGCCTTTCCGGCCTCACCCGCATCACGCTGGAGCGCGGCCGCACCTATGCCCTGACGCGCGGCCAGCTGAACGCCGCGGCGATCATGACCATCGAACCGGAGCCGGGCGGAGGAACCCGGCCGGTTGTGCAGGCGACCCCCGGCCAGCGCGTCCTGCAGATCCTGCCGCTGCCCGGCGCCCCCGCGGAGGACCCGCGCAGCTACATCGAGCTGCGCGACATCGAGATCCGTGGCGGCACCGCCCCCGGCAGCGGCACGGGCGGCGGCATCAACAATCTGGGGGCGCTGTTCCTTCAGCGCGTGGCGATCAGCGGCAATGCCGCGGCGCGCGGCGCCGGGATCTATTCCGCCGGGCATCTGGAGCTGCGGGACAGCACGATCATGGACAATTCAACGGAGAATTTCCTGGGCGGCGCCGGAGGCGGCGTGGCGATCGGCGGCGGAACCGCGCTGATCGCGGGCAGCACCTTCAGCGGCAACCGCTCCAGCCGGCTCGCGGGCGGGCTCGCGGTGCTGGGCGGCCGCACGGATTTGGTCAACAGCACGCTCAGCGGCAACATGTCGGAGGTTTATGGAGGGGCGATCTACGCCTCGCCCCTGCCGGGGGAAGCGCCGGTGCTCAGGATCCGCAACGCCACCATTACCCGGAACGACGTGCGCGGCTCCTCGACGGAGCGTGGCGGCGGCATCTACCAGAGCGGCGATTCCGAGGTGCATATCGCCAACACGATCCTGGCGGGCAACACCAACAACCGTGCTCCGGCCGTGGGTGGGGACTGCGTCGGGCGGCTGCGCAGCTGGGGCCACAACATCGTCGGGCTGGCGACCTCGCCCTGCGAGGTGACCGGCGCGATCGGCGGGCGGCCTGATGCGACGGATCGGCTTGGCGATCCGTCGATGCTGGATCTGCGGCTCGGGCCGCTCGAGAACAATGGCGGGCCCACGGTGACCCACCGGCCGCTGCGGACGGGGTCCACCCAGGCCATCGATGCCGGCCATCCCGGGGCGCCGAACAATGCCAGCCTTCCCGCCTGCATGACCCGGGACCAGCGCGGCATCGCCCGCCCGCGCAACACCGCCTGCGATGTCGGCGCGGTGGAGGAGTAAGCTGGATGGAGCCGGCCGCGCCCTTCAGGCCAGGACGCGGACCGGCGCCCCGCCCCGCCAGGCTGCGATGGCTTCCACCATGTCGGTGAAGAAGATGCGGTAGGTGCCCTCGGTCACATAGCCCAGATGCGGGCTCAGCACGACATTGTCGAGGCCGCGCAAGGGATGCTCCGCCGGCAGCGGCTCGATGTCGTAAACGTCCAGCCCGGCCGCGGCGATGCGCCTGGTCCGCAGCGCCTCCACCAGCGCCGCCTCGTCGACCAGCGGCCCGCGGGAGGTGTTGATCAGGATCGCGTCCCGCCGCATCAGCCCGATTTCCGCCGCGCCGACAATGCCGCGCGTGCGCTCCGACAGCACCAGATGCAGGCTGAGGATGTCGGCCTCGCGGAACAGCGCCTCGCGCTCCACCCGGCGCGCGCCGACCTCGGCGCAGCGCGCTTCCGTCAGGTTCTGGCTCCAGGCGATGACCTCGGCGCCGAAGGCGCGCGCGACCTCGGCCATGCGCCCTCCCAGCCGGCCAAGCCCCAGCAGGCCCAGCGTGCGGCCATGCAAGGTCCGGCCCACCGTGTTCTGCCACAGGCCCTGGCGCATGCGGCGATCTTCCAGCGGAAGATGGCGCAGCGCGCCCAGGATCAGCGCCCAGGCCAGTTCCGTCGTGGCATGCAGCGATTCCCCGCCGCGCGTGTGGCAGACGCGCACCCCCCGTGCCCGCGCCGCCTCCAGGTCCAGTGTGCGGTTGTGGGGGCCGGTGGCGACGATCAGCTTCAGGCGCGGCAATCGCCCGATCAGCTCCGCCGGCACCGGCAGCCTTTCCCGCATCAGGCAGATCACGTCGTAGCCGGCCAGGGCGGCGGCCGCCGCCTCCTGGTCAGGCAGGGGCCGGTCCAGGAAATCCACCTCGCAATCCGGGCCGAGGCTGCTCCAGTCGGCGAGGCCACGCCCGACCTGCTGGTAATCGTCAAGAACGGCGATGCGGATCATGCGGGCTCCGGTGTCGGTCGGGAGGGATGTCGGCGCGGCCATGGGGCAGACAGCGGCCCGGCACCCTTCAGGCACTGGTCATGCGGGAAGATCACCGCGGCTGCGAAGGAGATCCTTCATGCTGCGACACGTAATGCGCGATCTGGTCGATCTGCGCATCGCTCAGCCCCTGGACCACGGCGTTCATCTGCGTGTCCGTGCCGTGCCGCGTGCTGTCGCGATAAGCCTTCAGCGTGCCGGCCAGGTAATCCTCCCGCTGCCCGGCGATGTGCGGCACTTGGTTCTGCCCCGCCAGGCTCGGCAGGTGGCACACGCCGCAGCGCAGCCGTTCCGCCAGGGCGGCCCCGCTGTCAAAGGCGGCCTTGTCCCGCTGGCCGCGATCCGGCGGCGGCGCATGCGGCAGGGAGGCGAAATACGCGCCCAGATCCTCCAATTGCTCGTCCGTCAGGCCCTCCACCGGCGCCTGCATGGCCGGCACGTCCCGCAACCCCTCGCGGAACAGCACAAGCTGCAGGGTGATGAACTCCCGCTGCTGCCCGGCCAGGGACGGGGTGGAGGGCATTTCGGAAATTCCCCGCTCGCCATGGCAGGCGCCGCAACCGCGCTCCTCCACCAGCTTCGCGCCGCGCTCCACGGCGGCATCCCGGGCCGAGGCGGGAAGGACTGGCGCCATCAGCGCCAGGCCAAGAATAATGGCACGCAAGCCGGTCACCGCTGATAGGTGATGCGGTAGATCGCGCCATTCTGCTCATCGGACACCAGCAGCGATCCGTCGGGCATGACCAGCACATCGGTCGGCCGCCCCTTGAAGCTGTTGTCGCCCGCATCGAGCAGCCCGGTCAGGAAGGGCTCGACCTTGCCCTGCGAGCCATCCTCGTTCAGCGCCACCGTCACCACGTCGAAGCCGCTCTTGGCGTCGCGGTTCCAGGAGCCGTGGCGCGCGATGAAGGCACGGCCGCGATAAGCCTCGGGGAACATGGTGCCGGTGTAGAAGCGCATCCCGAGCGGCGCCGTGTGCGGCCCGAGCAGCGCAACCGGCGCCGGGAATTCGGAGCATTTGCGCGCCGTGTGGCCGGGGTCCTGCCACGCATTGCCCGAGCAATACGGGAAGCCGTGATGCTCGCCGGGGCGGGCCAGCCGGTGCAGCGTGTCTTCCGGCGTGTCATTGCCCGCCCAGTCGCGGCCATTGTTGCTGGCGTAGAGCACGTTGCTGCCCGGCCGCCAGTCGAAGCCCACCGAGTTGCGGACGCCCTTCCCGACGATTTCGCGGCCCGAGCCATCAGGGTTGAAGCGCACGATCAGCGCGTGCCGGTCCTCGTCGAAGGTGCAAACGTTGCAGGGCACGCCGATATTCATGTACAGCTTGCCGTCCGGGCCGAAATTGGCGAATTTCCAGCCGTGATGCGCCTCGGTCGGCAGGTTGAAGGCCTGGGTCAGGTCAACCGGCTCGGCATTCGGGTTCTGCGCGATGTTGTCGTAGCGCAGCACGCGGTTGATCGCGATGACGTAGAGCGCGCCGTCCTTCACGGCCACGCCGTTGGGCTGGTCCAGCCGCTGCGCCAGGGTGCGCGTGGCGCGGCTGCCGCCCTCATCCTTGACGGCGTAGACGCGCCCGATGCTGCGCGTGCCGACATAAACCGTGCCGTCCTCCCCACGCGCCATCATCCGCGCGCCTGGCATGCCCGACGCCCACAATTCGGCGCGGAAGCCTTCCGGCAGCTTGATGGCGTCCACCGGGATGCTGGCGGCCGGCACCGCCGTCAGGCGGGGGGCATGCGGGGCGAGCGGGCTGTTCGCCTGCTCCGACGAGCGGCCCTGCGCCCAGGCGGGGGGAGGCGCGGGCTGCTGAGCAAGCGCGGGAAGTGCCACGGAAAGGGAAAGCGCCCCGGCCAGTGCCGCGCGCCAAGCAGGATGGGATGTCATCATTTCCTCCGGGGTGGCGCGTGCTGCGCCATCCCGGGGAAGGGTAGGTCATGTTCTCGGGGCAAAACAATGCCCTCCCCCCCCCCATTCGGCGTGGCGGTGCCCGAAATCCCGCGGAGGGGGCGCGCCTGTTATTCCCAGTCAGGAGCGGCCAGAAGCGCCAGGAGCCGCGCCGCCGCGACACGGTCCGGCCGCAGGAGCGGCTCGGGCCACAGCATGTTGAGGGTGCCGGCGCACCGGCCGTTGCGCAGGATCGGCAGGTTGACGATGGAGCGCAGGCCGAGCCCGAGGATCACGGCCGAATCGGAGAAATGCGCGCGGATCGCATCATCGCCCTCACCCTCGAATCGCTGGCCTTCCAGCAGCACCTGCCGCCCCCAGGCCGTGTCCCGCTTGGGCTTGCGGCCGCCGACAGGGTATTCGTCCGGCCGCGAGCTGTAGATGCGCTGCACCGTCATCGCTCCGGGATCGAAGACCATGGCGGTGCAGAGCTGCTGCCCGGCTAGTTCCCGCCCCAGCCGGTCGGCCATGCGGATGCGTGGCAATGGGCCGGCATCGCGGCCGGCCGCCTCGAAGGCATCGATCAGGTCGGGCAGCATCTCAGGCATCGGTCTTGTCGATGCCCAGGTCCCGGATGATCCGGCTCCACTTCACGGCATCGGCCCGCAGCGTTTCTGTGAAGGTGGCAGCGGATTCGTTCACCACCTCGACGCCGATCGCCGCCATCCTGTCCTTCACCACCGGTGTCATGAGGGCCTTGTTGATCTCGCCATTCAGGCGGTCCACCAGGGCAGGCCGCATGCCCTTCGGGCCCAGCGCGCCGTACCACACGGCCATCTCGAAGCCGGGCAGGGTTTCGCTCACCGTCGGCACCTCCGGCAGCAGGGCGGAGCGCCGCCCTTCCGTCACCGCCAGCAGCTTCAGGCGCCCGTTTCGCACATGGTCCAGCGTCTGGGTGCCGGCGGAGAAGAACAGCTGCGTCTGCCCGGCCACCGTGTCCAGCGTCGCCGGCGCGCCGCCGCGATAGGGCACATGCACCATGTCCAGCCCCGCCACCTGCGCGAACATCGCGGCGCAAAGATGGTTGGTGGAACCCGAGCCGGCCGAGGCATAGGCGATCTTGCCCGGATTGGCCTTGGCGTAGGCGATGAACTCCGCGACGGTGTTGGCGGGCACCGAGGGATGCACCACCATCGTGTTCAGCACATAGGCCAGCAGCGCGATGGGGGTGAAATCATCCACCCCGTTGAACGGCATGTTGCTGAACAGCGCATCGTTCATCGCATGCGTGCTCATGGAGCCGAACAGCAGCGTGTAGCCATCCGGCGCCGAGCGCGCCACGGCGGCCGAGCCGATATTGCCGGAGGCGCCGGAACGGTTCTCCACCACGAAGGGCTGGCCGAGGGAGGCGCGCAGCGGCTCGGCCAGGATGCGCGCCAGGATGTCGGTCGATCCGCCGGGCGCCCAGGGCACGATCACGCTGACGGGCCGGTCGGGATAGCCATCCTGTGCCCGCGCCGCCTGCGGAAGCGCCGCGATGGCCGGCGCCGCGAGGAGGGACAGCGCGGCACGGCGCGGAAGGTGCGATCGGTTCATGGTCTGGATGTCCTGCAAGACGGCTCGTTCAGCGGGTTCGTCGGTGCCGGCATGGCCGCCCACCTGTTGTGCCCATCGCAGCGGCGGTCCGCGCGCTGGCCAGCGGTCGGGCATGGCGCCTTTGCTAGAATGGGCGCGCCGGCGGCGCAAGGCGCGCGGCTTTCGCCCCGGCCGGGGAGCATGATAAGCCCCGCCCCTGCCCAGGGGGGCGGGCCCAAAGGCCGGACCCGCCGGAACTGTTCCAGAAGGAGGCGCGCCCATGTTCACCACCCGCCCGGAGATCCGCGGCACCTTCGGCGCGGTGGCGACCACGCACTGGCTCGCCAGCGCGGTCGGCATGTCCGTGCTGGAGCGCGGCGGCAACGCCTTCGACGCCGCCGTGGCCGCCGGCTTCGTGCTGCAGATCGTCGAGCCCCACCTGAACGGCCCGGGCGGCGAGGTGCCCATCATCCTCAAGCGCCATGACGCGCCGGAGCCCGTGGTGATCTGCGGCCAGGGCCCCTTCCCGATGGCCGCCACGCCGCAGCGCTTCGCGGAGCTGGGGCTGAAGCAGGTGCCGGGCACCGGCCTGCTGCCCTCGGTGGTGCCCGGCGCCTTCGATGCCTGGATGCTGCTGCTGCGCGACCACGGCACCTGGACGCCGCGCGCGGTGCTGGAAGCCGCCATCGGCTATGCCGAGGACGGCTTTCCCGTGCTGCCCCGCGTATCCTCCTCCATCCTGCCGGCGCGCGAGTTCTTTCCCGCCGAATGGCCCAGCTCGGCCGAGGTGTGGATGCCGGGCGGCGAGGTGCCGCGCCCGCGCGCCCGCTTCCGCACCCCCGGCATCGCCGCCACCTATCGCCGCATCCTGGCGGAAGCGGAAGCCGCTGGCGCGGATCGCGGGCGCCAGATCCAGGCGGCGCGCGATGCCTTCTACCGCGGCTTCGTCGCCGAGGCGGTGGACCGGTTCTACCGCACGGCGGAGCTGATGGATTCCAGCGGCCGCCGCCATGGCGGCCTGCTCCGCGCCGAGGATTTCGCCCGCTACGAGGCGCGGGTCGAGCCGACCGTGTCCCGCGACCATGCGGGCGTGACGGTCCACAAGACCGGCCCCTGGGGCCAGGGCCCGGCCCTGCTGCAGACGCTGGCCCTGCTGGAAGGCTACGACATCGCCGGCATGGACCCCGCCGGGGAGCGCTTCGTGCACCTGGTGGTCGAGTGCATGAAGCTGTCCTATGCCGACCGGGAGGTCTTCTACGGCGACCCGGATGCCTCCGACATCCCGCTCGATACCCTGTTGTCCCGCGACTACGCTGATCGCCGCCGCCGGCTGGTGGGCGAAACGGCCTCCCTCGACCTCATCCCGGGCGACCTGCCCGGCGCCGCCGATGCCATGCGCCGCATCCTGGCCCGGGCGGGGGCGGAAACGCCGGTGGGACTTGGCTCCGGCGAGCCGACCTTCGCGCCCCTTCCCGTGGAATGGGGCGACACCGTGCATCTGGACGTGGTGGACCGCTGGGGGAACATGATTTCCGCCACGCCGTCCGGCGGCTGGCTGCAATCCTCCCCCGCCGTGCCGGGCCTGGGCTTCTCCATCTCCACACGCGGCCAGATGGGCTGGCTGGAGGCCGGGCTGCCCAGCGACCTGCGCCCCGGCACCCGCCCCCGCACCACCCTGACCCCGACCCTGGTGACGCGGGATGGCGAAGGCTACCTGGCCATGGGAACGCCGGGCGGCGACCAGCAGGACCAGTGGACGCTGGCCGTCCTCCTGCGGCGCCTGCACCACAAGCTGGACCTGCAGGCCGCCATCGACCTGCCGCTCTTCACCAGCAAGCATTTCCCGCAATCCTTCTACCCGCGCACCTTCGAGCCGGGCGGCTTGCTGGTGGAGGACCGCATCGGTCCGGACGCCATCGCGGCGCTGGAACGCCGTGGCCACCGGGTGAAGGTCGAGGCGCCCTGGTCGCTGGGCCGCGTCTGCGCGGTGGGGCGGGAGGATGGCTTCGTCATCGCGGCGGCCACGCCGCGGCTGATGCAGGCCTACGCCATCGGCCGGTAAGAAACCGGAAAGGCCCGCCGCCGCGGAAGGCGGAGGCGGGCCAGGATGTCCCCAATTTCCGGCCGGCGGGCCCTGTTCCGGGACGCCGCCATCCCCAGGGGAAATGCACGGCATCCCGCCAGCCCCAGGCCGCATCCTGGCGGCGCGGGGCCGGCTTCAGGCCACCACGGCGATCTGCTGGGGATCGATCTCCAGCCAAACCGCCTCGCCCACCTCATGCACCTGCAAGGGCGGGGCGGTGACGCGGAGCTGCAATCCGCTCTGCTGCGGATGGACCACATAATCCCATGATTCGCCGAGATAGGTGCGCTGCGCCACCACGGCGGACAGCACCGGCCGGCCATCATGCGCCTGCGGCCGGCTGCGATGCAGCGCCATGCTTTGCGGCCGCACCGAAAGCAGGATCGGGCGCGCGGAATCCGGCACCGCCTCCCCCAGCTGCGCCGTCGGCAGGGCGAAGCCGTCAAGGCCGATCTCGCCATTCGCGACATGGCCGGCCAGCAGATTCGTCCGGCCGATGAAGGCCGCCACGAAGCGGGTGCGGGGCCGGGCATAGATCAGGTGGGGCGCGTCCACCTGCTCGATGCGGCCGGCATTCATCACCGCGATCCGGTCGGCCGTCGCCATCGCTTCCGACTGGTCATGCGTGACATAGACGGTGGTGATGCGGAACTCGTCATGCAGCCGGCGGATCTCGAACCGCATCTCCTCGCGCAGGTTGGCGTCGAGGTTGGACAAGGGCTCGTCCAGCAGCAGCACAGCGGGCTTGACGACGATGGCCCGCGCGAGCGCCACGCGCTGCTGCTGCCCGCCCGACAATTCGGCGGGGTAGCGGTCGGCCAGGTGGCTCATCTGCACGACCTTCAGGATCTGCGCGACGCGGTCCCGGACGTCGGCGGAGGACAGCTTCTGCAGCTTCAACCCGAAGGCGACATTCTCCGCCACCGTCATGTTGGGCCAGATGGCGTAGCTTTGGAAGATCATCGACATGCGGCGGCGCTCCGGCGGCAGCACCGCGCCGGGGGCGGAGAACACCTCGCCATCCATGCTGATGCTGCCTTCCGTCGGCTCGACGAAGCCGGCGATCATGCGCAGCGTCGTCGTCTTGCCGCAACCGGACGGGCCGAGCAGGCAGACGAACTCGCCCTCCTGCAAGGTCAGGTCCACATTGTCCACGACCTTGACCGGGCCATAGGACTTGCTCAGTCCCTTCAATGTGAGACGGGGCATGGATCAGTTCCTCCGCAGCATGAAGTCACGCCCGGCCAGCTTCATGCCGATGGCGACAAGGATCAGGGTGAGCGCCAGCAGCAGCCCGCCAAAGGCGGCGAGCACCTCGAAATTCCCGGCCTCGCTCAGGTCGTAAAGCAGGACGGCCATGGTGCGGGTGCGCGGCCCGACCAGGAAGACCGCAGCCGAAAGCTCGCGCGAGGCGACGATGAAGACGATCAGCCAGCCGCCGATCAGGCTGCGGATGATCAAGGGCGCAGTGATGCGGGCGATGGTCCGCAGCCGCCCTCCGCCCAGGATGCGCGCCGCTTCCTCCATCTCCGGATGCACCGCGCGCACGGCGGCGGCGGAATTGGCGAAGGCGATGGGCAGGAAGCGCGCCGTGAAGGCCAGGATGATGATCAGCGCCGTGCCGTAAAGCGCGATCGGCGGCGCCGCATAGGCGGCATAGAAGCCGATGGCCATGACGATGCCGGGGATCACGAAGGGCGCCATCGCCAGGAAGGCAAGGGCCGAGCCGAAGGGAACCAGCTTCCGCGCGACGATGTAGGCGACGAGGACGGCAATGCACACCGCCGCCGTGGCCGCGGCGGCGGAGAACCAGAGCGTGTTCCAGATGGAGGTCAGCGCCATCTCGTGCCGGAACAGCAGATAGGCGTAGTTCTCGAAGGTCAGGTTGCTCCAGGCGAGGCCGCGGCCCCACGCCTTGGCGAAGGAAGCCTGCAGCAGCACCATCAGCGGCATCACCACCGCCAGCGCGCCGACGAAGCCGCAATAGCCCAGCACCGCCCAGCGCCAGCGGCCGAGCTTGATCGGCCGCCGCTCGCCCCCCTTGCCGGTCTGGGACACGAAGCCCTTCCGCGCCAGCAGCAGCTTCTGCACGGTGATCATGCCGACGGTGATCAGCAGCAGCGGCATGGCATAGGCCGCCGCCACTTCGACTCGCACGGGATATTCGAAGAACTGCCAGAGCTGCGTCGTGACGACGTTGATCCGCGCGGGGATGCCGATGATGGCGGGCGTGCCGAACAGCGCGACGGTTTCCAGGAACACCACGATGATGCCGCCCAGAATGGCCGGCCACACCAGCGGCAGCGTGATCTTGCGCATCGCCGTCGATGTTCCGGCGCCGAGGATGTTGGCCGCGTCCTCCATTTCCGAGGATACGAGGTCGAGCGCGGATTTCACGAAGATGAAGATCAACGGAAAGGAATGCAGCGCGATCACCAGCGCCAGCCCGAAGAAGGTGTAGACGTTCACCAGCGGCGCCTGCAGCCCGGTCAGCCAGGTCCAGGCCTGGTTGAGGAAGCCGGAATTCGGCCCCGCCAGCAGGATCCAGCCAACGGCCCCCAGATAGGGCGGCATGATGAAGGCGCCCATCACGATGGCCCAGGTGAAGCCCTTGCCCGGCATGTCCGTGCGGGAAACGGCCCAGGCCATCGGCACGGCAAAGATCACCGACAGCAGCGACGACAGCGCGCCGAGCATCAGGGAATTGGCCAGTGCCTCCAGGTAGCGGGCGCGGCCATAGGCGGTGGCGTAGTTGGACAGGGTGAAGGCGCCGGTGCCCTGCTGCTCGAAGCTGACGATCAGCAGCTTGCCGATCGGCACCGCGACCAGGAACAGCAGCGCCGCGACCAGCAGGATCCAGAGCAGGTTCGATGGTTCAAGGTATCGCAGGCGGCGCAGCCAGGCCGGCCGCCGCGCTTCTTCCGCGGCGGCTTTCGGCAGGATCGCGGCGGTCTCGGTCATGCAGGCGGAACTCCCCCGTGATGCTGAGGCGGTGTCAGATGCCGAAGGTGTCGCGCCATTGTTCCTTCACCTCCGGCACGCCCGCCTCGATGTCCTGCGGCGTGGGCAGGATGAGCTTGATGGAATCGAGCGGCTTGGCCCCGTCCGGCGGCGGCACGTCCTGGCGCAGCGATTCCGAGAAATACCGGCGGGTGACGCGGAAATATTCCGGACCGGTGGCGTATTCCATGAACAGCTTTGCCGCGTTCGGGTGCGGGGCGTTCTTCTGGATGCAACTGGGCGAGGGCACCACCACCGTGCCGTCGGTCGGGTAGATCAGCGATTGCGGATTGCCGCGGGAAATGGCGAGCAGCGCGGTGGCCGATGGCACGGCGACGCCGACCTGCCGCTCCCCCGCGCTCAGCATCGTCACCGGGTCGATGCTGGAGCGGCCAATCTGCGGCCGGTTCTTCTCCAGCTTGGTGAAATAATCCCAGCCGTAAAGCTTGCGCATCAGCACCGCCCAGGCCCCGATGGCGCCGCTGAAGCCCGGATGGCCGACCGCCAGCTTGTTCCGCCATTTCGGGTCCAGCAGGTCCTGCCAGCTTCGCGGCGCCTCGGCCTCCGGCACTTGCCCCGTGTGGCGGGAGATCAGGTGCACGCCGATATAGAAGATGTGGAAATGCCCGTCCGGGTCGCCAGCCGCGCGGACGAATTCCAGCAACCCTGCGGCGTTCCGCGGGGTGTAGGGCATCAGCCGCCCCTGCTGCTTCAGGAAGGTGGAATGGCTGTAATCGGTGGAGCTGAACACGTCGCATTGCGCGACGCCGGCGCGCATGTCCTGCGACAGCCGCTGGAAGGCCACCTGGGAGGTGCTGCGCACGACATTGACATGCACGCCCGGATAGCGCTCGCCAAAGGCGCGGCCCACCGCCTCGGAGGTTTCGGCGCTTTGCTGGCCGGAATACCAGGTGATCTCGCCCTCGCGCCGCGCGGCCTCGTACAGCTCGCGCTCATGGGCGGGCAGGTCCTGGGCCGCGGCGCGCATCGCCGGGCCGCCGCTTCCGATTATGGCTGCGCTGGCCAGAAGGCCGCGCCGGCTCATCCCTCGCATATCCATTTCCTCCCTGCACGCCCCCGCGTCGTTGCGCGGGGGGGATCATCAGATCAGACGCCGAAGGTGTCGCGCCAGAGCTCCTTCACTTCCTGACCATCACGTTCCAGCTCATCCGGATCGGCGGAGATCATCTTGACCTCGGCGAGCGGGCGCGAGCCCGGCGGGGGCGGCACCTCGGGGCGCAGCGATTCACTGAAGAAGGGGCGGGTGACCTCGTAATAGGTGGGGCTGGTCATGAACTCCATGAACAGCTTCGCCGCGTTCGGGTGCGGCGCATCCTTCAGCGCGCCGCTCGGCGCCGGCACCATCAGCGTGCCTTCCTCCGGATAGATCAGCTTGATCGGATTGCCGCGGGAGATCGACAACAGGCTGGTGGCGGAAGGAAGCGCGGCGCCGATGGTGCGCTCCCCCGCATTCAGCATCGTCACCGGATCGGCGCTGGAACGGCCGATCTGCGGCTGGTTCTTTTCCAGCGCCTTGAAGTAGTCCCAGCCATAAAGGCGGCGCATCGCCAGGCACCAGGAGGTGATGGCGCCGCTGTAGCCGGGATGGCCCACCGCGATCTTGCCGCGCCAGCGTGGGTCGATCAGGTCCTTCCAGCTTTTCGGCGCGTCGGCGTCCGACACCACGTCGCTGCGCCGCCCCATCAGGAACAGCCCGAGATAGGTGACCTGGAAATAGCCATCCGGGTCCGCGGCGTCCTTGGCCGCCTGGATCAGCCCCGCTGCGTTCCGCGGCTTGTAGGCCATCAGCCGCCCCTGCTGCTTCAGGAAGGCGGCGTGGCTGTGGTCGGTGGAGCTGAACACGTCGCATTGCGCGACGCCGGCGCGCATGTCCTGCGACAGCCGCTGGAAGGCCACCTGGGAGGTGCTGCGCACGACATTGACGGTGATGCCGGGGAAGCGTTCGGTGAAGCCGCGCCCGATGGCCTGCGACGGTTCCGCCTGATACTGGCCGGTATACCAGGTGATCTGCCCTTCCCGGCGCGCGGCCTCGTAGAGTTCCTTCTCGTGCGGCAGCATTTCCGCGGCGCGGGCGGTGCCAAGGCGCGTCGCCGCTCCTGCCGCGGCCAGGCCGAGCATCAGGCGCCTGTTGATCGTGAGCATGGTGGTTTCCTCCCTCTGCGATGCGGGCGGCGGCTCTGGCGTCCGGCCTGCCCTGCCGTGCTGCGCCGGCTCAGCGGCCGGCGAAGGTCGGGGCGCGTTTCTCCTGAAAGGCGCGGCGGCCCTCGGCGTAGTCGGCGCTGTTGAAGCAGGCGCGGTTCAGCTCTTCCACCAGCTCAGGATCGCGCTCGGCGGGGTTTCCGGCGATCTGGTCGATCGCGACCTTTGAGGCCTGGATCGACAGCGGCGCGTTGCGCGCGATCTCCCGCGCCAGGGTGGTGACAGTATCCCGCAACTGCTCCGCCGGCACGACGCGGTTCACCAGGCGGCAGGCCAGCGCCTCCGCCGCATCGAGCTGCCGGCCGGTGAACAGGATTTCCTTGGCGATGGAAGGGCCGGCCAGCGCCACCAGGCGCTCCAGGCTTTCCCGGCCATAGGCGATGCCGAGCCGCGCGGCGGGAATGCCGAAGCGGCTGTCGGTGGAGGCGATGCGCAGATCCGCCATCATCGCGACGGCATAGCCGCCGCCGATGCAGTAGCCCTGGATCATGGCGATCAACGGCTTGCGCAGGTTCTCCAGCTTGCGCCGCGCGGCGCCGCTGCGGCGGCCATATTCCGCCTGGGCGGCGGCATCGGCACGAACGCGGTCGAACTCGCTGATATCGGCGCCGGATGCGAAGGCCTTGCCACCTGCGCCATGCATGACCACCGCACGCACGGAATCGTCGGCGGCGAAATCATCCGCGGCGGCGGCGATCGCATCCCACATCTCCAGCGAGATGGCGTTGCGCTTTTCCGGCTGGTTGATCGTCAGCCAGCCGATACCGTCCTCCTTGCGCGTGAGGATCTTCGCAGAGGCATGGTGGGAAAGGTTGGTGTCCATGGTCCGCCGGATCCTGTTGCAGTGCGAGATTGAGCCACGCGCAGCAGGAGAGGCCATGACACGAATGGCCGCTCTGCCATGCGGCCAATATGCCCAGCCCTGCGCGACTGTCCTTTTCCGGACCGTGCCACGCAGCTTCGTTTCTCCCCTGTTCGGAAAGCTTGTCACCGGGTCTGCGGAATGTAAACAATAAACACGGTCATCCGGAGACGGCTTTCCTTATGCAGCAGCGGCGCCCATCCAGCACCGGCGCGGCCGAAGGCACCGCAACAGGGGCAGAGGCCCTGGCCGCGTTCAGGCAACGCCTGGCGGGGCGGGAGTCCCTCGGCCGCGGCGTCGAGCTGGCGCTGGAACACATGATCGAGACAGGCGCGCTGCAGCCGGGAGCCCGGCTGAACGAGGCGGAGCTGGCGGCGCAGCTTGGCGTCAGCCGTGGCCCGGTGCGGGAAGCAGCCCGGGCGCTGGAGCGGACCGGGCTGGTCACCGTGATCCTCAACCGCGGCGCCTTTGTGCGCAGCATCGGCCTTGACGAGGTGATGCAGACCTACGAGCTGAACGCCGTGCTGTTCGGGCATGCGGCGGCGCTGCTGGCGGCCAGGCTCGATCCCGCCCAGGCGGCGCAGCTTCGCGCCACCGCGGCCGGCATGGACGACTCCGTCGCCACCGGCGAGCGCGAAGCGTTCTTCAGCGGCAACACCCTGTTCCACCAACAGATTGTCGAGTTCTGCGGCAACCGTCCGCTTTGCGACGTGTATCTCGGGCACACGCGCAAGCTGCTGTTGCTGCGCCGCCGTTCCTTCGACGCCGCGGGCAACATGCGCGCCGCGAATGATGAGCACCACCGCCTGCTGGCCGCCATCCTGGCCGGCGAGGCGGAGCAGGCGCGACGCCATGCCGAGGCGCATACGCGCGCCGGGCGGGCCCGCTACCTCGCCGCCATCGCGCATGGCGAGGCGGCGGAGGACAACAAAACACCCAAAGGGAAGAAACGACATGTTGGGAACTGACAGGATCGGCATCGATGTCGGGCGGCGCCTGCGGCTGGAGGATGCGATCGACTGGGCGGCGGAAAACCAGGTCCGCTACATCGACATCCAGCTCGACACCGGCCCGAACCGCGTGGACAGCTTCGACGATGCCCGCGCCGGGGCGATCCGCGAGCAGGCCCGCCGGCGCGGCGTGGTGCTCGGCCTGCACACGCTTTCAGCCGTGAACGTGGCGGAATACTCTCCCTTCCTTTCGGAAGCGGTGGATGCCTATCTGCGCGCCTATATCGACCTGGCGCCGAAGCTTGGCGCCGAATGGATCGTGGTGCATGCGGGCTACCACTTCACGGCCGATGTGAAGCCCCGCATGGAGGCGGGGCTGGAGCGGCTGCAGCGCATGGTCGAGCATGCCGAGAAGCGCGGCGCGCTGCTGCTGCTGGAAAACCTGAACAAGGAGCCGGCGGATGCCGAGGTGCACTACCTCGCGCATACGATCGAGGAATGGCGCTACTACTACGAGCGCATCAACTCGCCCGCCTTTGCGCTGTCCTTCACCGCCAACCACGCGCATTTGATGCCCGAGGGCGTGGAAGGCTTCGTGGACGCCATCCCGCTCGACCGCGTGTTCGAGGTGCGGCTGGCCGATTGCTTCCGCAACGGGCATGAGCAGCACCTGCTGCCCGGGCAGGGCAATTTCGACTTCGGCGCGATGTTCGCCCTGCTGGAGCGGAAAGGCTTCAAGGGCCACTACATGAACGCCTTCGGCACGTTGGAGGACATGCAGAAGGCGCGGCACGACATGGTCAGGATGGCGCAGGAGGCCGGCGTCCCGGCTGCCTGAGGCACGGGCCTTCCCGAGCCCCTTCAAGGCTCCATCCGGGGCGGCGCGATCAGCCGCCGCCCCGGGTTCCCGAGCCGTGCTTATTTCTCCAGCACATAAAGGCCAGGCGCATCGGCGATCGGCGGATGCGCCGCGCTGCCCAGCGAGGGCGGCGCTTCCCGCGCCCCCGAGCGCGCCGCCAGCCATCCGGTCCAGTCGGTCCACCAGCTGCCGTCATGCCGGGTGGCGGTTCGGCGCCATTCCTCGGCCGTGGCCGGGGCGGGCGCGGCATCGTTGGTCCAGTAATTGCCCTTGCCGCCAGGGGGATTGATGATCCCGGCGATATGCCCGCTTGACGCCAGGACATAGCGCACCTTGCCGCCCGCCAGCCGGGTGACGCGCCAGGCGGATTCCCAGGGAACGATGTGGTCCTTCTCCGCCCCCACCGCGTAAAGGTCCAGCGTGATGCGGCGGAGGTCGAGCGGCTCGCCCTTCAGCCTTATCTTGCCGGGGACGATCAGGTTGTTCTCGGAATAAGTGTTGCGCAGGTACCAGCTATGGGCGGCGCGGGCCATGCGCGTGCCATCGCTGTTCCAGTACAGCAGGTCGAAGGCCGGGGGCTTCTCGCCCAGGAGGTAGTTGTTGACCACATTGGACCAGATCAGGTCGGTGGGCCGCAGCAGGTTGAACATGTTGGACATTTCGCGGCTGTCGAGATAGCCGCGCTGCATCATCTGCTGCTCGATCAGGTCGAGCGCCGGCTCGTCCATGAACACGGCCGTGTCCCCGACGCGCTCGAAATCCTGCATCGACACCATGAAGGTGGCGGCGCCGAAGCGCCTGTCGCCCCGGGCCGAAAGCCAGGCCAGCGTCATCGCCAGCAGCGTGCCGCCGATGCAGTAGCCCATGACGTTCAGCGTGTCGCTGCCGGTGATCTCCCGCGCCACCTCGCTCGCCGCCAGGGGCCCCAGATCCATGTAATCCTCGAAGCTGGTATCCTCCATCGCGGCATCGGGGTTCTTCCACGACACCATGAAGACGGTGAAGCCCTGCGCCACCAGGTGCTGCACCATGCTGTTCTTCGGCTGCAGGTCGAGGATGTAGTACTTGTTGATCCAGGGCGGCAGGATCAGCAGCGGCACCTTGTGCGCCGTTTCGGTGGATGGCGCGTACTGGATCAGCTCCATCAGCTTGTTGCGATGGACGACCTTGCCGGGGGACAGCGCCAGGTTCCGCCCCGGCGCGAAGGCGGTCGCGTCCACCATGCTGAGGCGGCCCGCCTTGAGGTCCGCCATCAGGTTGCGCGCCCCCGCCGCCAGGCTGGCGCCCCCCGTTTCCATGGCGCGGCGCAGCGCCGCCGGGTTGCTGGCCAGCAGCAGGGTCGGGCTCATCGCCTCGACGAACTGGCGCAGATGGAAGGCGAGCCGGCGCTGCTCGGCCTCATCCAGTCCGCTGGCCACCGAATCGCCCTGGCGCAGCAGCCAGTCCGAGGCCAGCAGGTAGCCCTCCTTCAAGGTGCGGTAGGCGGGGTTCGTCTGCCATTCCGGGGCCGAGAAGCGCTTGTCGGTCCGTTCCGCCGGGGGGTTGGGCCCGTTGCCCCACCAGCGCTTCCCGGCATCGTTCCATGCCTCCAGCGCGGCGCGCCAAAGGCCCGCGTTGAACTCCGTGGCCGCCATCATGGCCGTGCCGGGGCGGGCCAGCGAGCGCAGCCAGACGAGGCGCAAGGCCCGCGCGACTTCCGCCCAGTCCACCGGCACCACGTCGCGCAGCGGATTGGCGTTCCACATCTGGTCCATGGCACGCAGCAAGGGGTCCTTGGACAACTGGCCGCTGAGTTGCCTGGCGCCCATGGCCAGGAGTGAGCCGGTGAACTCGTCGGGTGCCTTCCACCAATCGGTGCCCGGGCGGGTGCCGGACTGGCCCATGGCCGATACGCTCTCAAGCCAGGCGGACCAGATGCCCAGCATGGCATCCGGCGCGGCCAGCGGCGGGGCGCCTGATGAAGGCCGGCTCCCCTCCGGCCCCGCATGGTGCCCCGCCCCTGATGGCGCTGCCCCTGTTGCCGCTGGCCCTGTTGCCGCTGGCCCTGGTGCTGGCCTTGGCCCGGTCCTGGATTCCGGTTTGGTCATGGTGTTCCCTCCCTCATGGGATGCGCTGCTTCCGGCCGGTTTCCGCCCATGGCGCCTGGACGCGGACATCACGCCGAACCAGGCACCCTTCTGGAACGCATCGGAGGCCGGATCGTGTTGCCGGGCAGGCCGCCAGGATGATGGCGAAAGCCAGGGGCCCGAGGGTGCCTCGCCCGATCCGCCAGGAACGCCGCAACACGTCCCGTCGCCGGATCAACCCGGGCGATGGCCGCCGGCCCGGCAGGCGCGGAACGCGGCATTCTTTTTTCCGGCACGACGCAACCATTCCCGCATGGCAGGATGGCGGGGCGGGCCCGCGACGCCCGCCCGGAACAAGAAATCCGGAACAAGAAACAGGGAGACGGCGAATGCGCCGCCTGATGCTGCTGCCCCTGCTGCTTTCAGGCTGCATGGCCCCGCCACCGGCGCCCGAGGCCGAAAACTGGCGTCCCCCGCCAGCCTCGGAAGCGGCGGCGCGGGATCGCGCGGCCGAGCTGGAATGCATCCGGCGCGGGGAAATGGCGGAACGGCAGCAGCCCTGGCTGGGCGCCAACAACCCGCGGGCCGCCGTGATCGGTGCCCGTGTGCGCAATTCCTGCCTGGATTCCTATCGCCGGGGAGAGGGCTTCGGCGGGCGCGGCTTCCAACCCTATTAGAAGCATGCCGCGCCGCGGCGGAGGCGGGCCAGGACGCCTCGAACGGGGGACTTCCCTTCATAGTCGGATGGACATGTCCGCGATGCGGCCCGATTGGATCGCCACCGGCGTTCCGATGGGTATAAGGGGCCGACATGCCATCCTTCCGGCCAGAGCCATCCCGCAAGGCTTGCGCTGGCCGGGCCATCAGCACCGACGAACAGCGGCCCGCCGGAGAAGCCTGGCCATCGCGCCAAGCCTGTCCGGCGGATGCCGGGAAAAGCCGAAAGACGTGGAGTTGCCCTGAACATGAGCCTTGATGCACCGCCGGGGGAAAGCCCCGCCCCGCACTCCGGAACGATGGATGGCGACAACGTCAGCCCGCAGGCCTGGAAGGCGCTCTGGGGCTCGGCCCTGGGCTATGCCATGGATGGCTTCGACCTGCTGATCCTGGGCTTCATGCTCCGCGCCATTTCGGCCGATCTGGGGCTGTCCCAGGCACAGGCCGCATCCCTGGTCACCGCCACGCTGGTGGGCGCGGTGATCGGCGGCATCGGCTTCGGCATGCTGTCCGACCGGCTGGGCCGGGTGCGGGTGCTGACCTGGACCATCGTGCTGTTCGCGGTGTTCACCGGCCTTTGCGCCCTGGCCCAGGGCTATTGGGACCTGCTGATCTACCGCACCATCGCCGGCATCGGCCTGGGCGGGGAGTTCGGCATCGGCATGGCGCTGGTGGCCGAGGCCTGGCCCGCCTCCAAGCGGGCCCGCGCTTCCTCCTATGTCGGGCTCGGCTGGCAGCTTGGCGTGCTGGGCGCGGCGTTGCTGACGCCGCTGCTGCTGCCCTTCGTCGGCTGGCGCGGGATGTTTGCCATCGGGCTTTTCCCGGCCGTTGTCGCCTATTTCATCCGCCAGCGCCTGCATGAGCCGGAGGTCTTCGTGCGGCGGACGGCGCGGGCGCCCAAGGCTTCCCCGCTCCGCCTGCTGGTGAGCGACCGGGAAACGACGCGCAACAGCCTCGGCCTGGTGATCCTCTGCTCGGTGCAGAATTTCGGCTATTATGGCGTGATGATCTGGCTGCCGAACTACCTGGCCACGCGGTTCGGCTTCGGCCTGACCCAGTCGGCGACCTGGACGGCGGTGACCATCCTCGGCATGGCCATCGGCATCTTCGCCTTTGGCCACATCGCCGACCGCGTCGGGCGCAAGCCGGCCTTCTTCGGCTACATGCTGGGCGCCGCCGTGATGGTGGTGGTTTATTCCCGGCTGACCGATCCCGCCGCCCTGCTCGTCGGCGGCGCCGTGATGGGCTTCTTCGTCAACGGCATGCTGGGCGGCTATGGCGCGCTGATGAGCGAGCTTTACCCCACCGCCGCGCGGGCCACGGCACAGAACGTGCTGTTCAACATCGGCCGCGCCGTCGGCGGCTTCGGGCCGGTCGTGGTCGGTGCCGTCGCGATGAGCCTGGGCTTCGACACCGCCATCGCCCTGCTCGCCCTGCTTTACTTGCTGGACATCCTCGTCATGTGGCTCCTCATCCCCGAGCGCCGGGGCAGCGAGCTGTCATGACGCCCAGGCCGGCGCACCCCTCCCGCCTGCATCGCCGCAGCGGCGCGGGCGGACCGGGGCGCGAATGGGCCGGCGCTTCCTTCGGGGAGCCGGCGCCATGAGCGAGGGGCTCGCGGAACGCCTCTTCGGGCAATTGCGGGAGGCGGGCTTCGACGGCGTCGGCATCACCCGCGAATGCTACGCCGAGGGCGAAACGCGGGCGCTGGACATCGTGGAGGCCGAGGCACGGCGCCTGGGGCTGGAAACGATGCGCGATGCCGGCGCCAATCTCTGGGCCACCCTGCCGGGGCAGGAACCGGGCCTGCCCGCCATCGCCTGCGGCTCGCATCTCGATTCGGTTCCGCAGGGCGGGAATTTCGACGGGGCGGCGGGCGTGCTGGCGGGCCTGCTGGCCCTGTCCCGGCTGCGGGAGGCAGGCTTCCGGCCACGCCGCTCCATCCGCCTGCTGGCGCTGCGGGGGGAGGAAAGCGCCTTCTACGGCCAGGCCTATCTCGGCTCCTCCGCCCTGTTCGGACGGCTGAAGGCGGAGGATCTGGCGGCCACCAACGTCGCCAGCGGCCGCACGCTGCGCCAGGCCATGGCCTCCGTCGGCGTCGATGTGGCGCGGGTGGAGCGGGGCGAGGCGCTGATCGACCCCGCCTCCCTCGCCTGCTGGCTGGAACTGCATATCGAGCAGGGGCCGGTGCTGCTGGCCCGCGACATGCCGGCGGCCGTGGTCACCGGCATCCGCGGCAATGTCCGCCACCGCGCGGTGGAATGCCTGGGCGAGGCCGGCCATTCCGGCGCCGTGCCGCGCTGGCTGCGGCGCGACACCGTGTTCGCGGTGGCCGAGCTGATCACCCGGCTGGACCGCCATTGGCGCACATTGCTGGAGCGCGGGCGGGACCTGGTCGTGACCTCGGGCATCATCGGCACCGATCCGGCCGAGCACGCCCTGGCGCGGATCCCTGGGCGGATGACCTTTTCCCTCGACATACGCTCCCAGAGCCCGGAAACGCTGGAAGCCTTCTACGACCTTTTCCTGTCCGAATGCGCCGGCATCGCCCAGGAGCGCGGCGTGCGCTTCATCCCCGGCCGGCGGGTGGAGGCGGCGCCGGCCCGGATGGATGCGGGGCTGATCGAGATCCTGCGGAAGCATCTGCAGGCCATGGGCCAGCAGGACGAGCCGATCCCCAGCGGGGCCGGCCATGACGCCGCGGTGTTCGCCAATGCCGGCGTGCCGAGCGGCATGATCTTTGTGCGGAACGCCCATGGCTCCCACAATCCGAAGGAGGCCATGGCCATGGACGATTTCCATGTCGGCGCCGAGTTGCTGCGCCGCGCCCTGCAGGAGCTGGCGGCATGAGCCTCGACGACCACGCCGCCATTGCCGGGCAGAGCACGGCCCGGCTTCTGCTGGAAGCGGGCGCCATCCGGGTCAGCGCGGCGCAGCCCTTCTTCCTGGCGGCCGGATGGGCCAGCCCGGTTTACGTCGATTGCCGCCTGCTGATCGGCGAGCCGCGCTGGCGGCGCAAGGTGACGGACCTCGCCGTCGCCGCGCTGCGCCGCTCCCCCTCCACCCAGTTCAGCATCGTGGCCGGGGCCGAGACGGCGGGCATCCCCTGGGCGGGCTTCATCGCCGACAGGCTCGGCCTGCCGCTGCGCTACGTTCGCAAGCGGCCGCTCGGCATCGGCCGCAACGCCCAGGTCGAGGGTGGCGAGGTGGAAGGCCACAACGTCCTGCTCGTCGATGACCTGATCACGGATGGCGGCAGCAAGGCGTCCTTCGCCCAGGGGCTGCGGCAGGCGGGGGGCGTGGTGACGGACGCCTTCACCATCTTCCACCACGCGGTGTTCCCGGGCAGCCAGGAGCGGCTGGCGGCCCTGGGCCTGCGGCTGCACAGCCTGGCCGGCTGGCGGGACCTGCTGCGGATGGAGCCGATGGAAGGCCTCGACAAGGCGCAGCGCCGGGTCCTGGAGCTTTTCCTGTCCGATCCCGTGAGCTGGTCGGAACGGCATGGCGGCCGGGGGGCGGGCTGAGTCCGGCACGCCGCCGCCCCAGCCGGGGGCAGCTCACCCATCCCTGCGACGCAGTTGCTGCTCGCGCAGGAAGATGAAAAGGCCCGCGCCAATGATGATGACGGCCCCGGCCATGGTGAGTGGCCCGATCACCTCGTCGAAGAACAGGTAGCCGAAGATCATGCCCCACAGGATCAGCGTGTACTGATAGGGCACGACCACGGAAGCCGGCGCGATCCGCAGGGAATGGTTCACGCAAAGATTGCCGCAAAGCGAGCCGATGCCGAGGAACAGCATCAGCAGGAGGTCCAGCGCCCCCGGCGGCGTCCAGCCCTGGAACAACACCAGCGTGCCGCCGAAAAGCAGGGCGGCCAGAAGCTGCGCCGTCATCAGCACCGTCCCGGAGGTGCCGGCCAGCCTGCGCGTGGCGATCATGAAGCAGGCATAGCTGAAGCTGCCCGCGAGGGCGCAGGCCGCGCCCAGCGACAGGGAACCGGGCGAGGGATGCAGCGCCAGGACCACGCCGGCGAAGCCCACCGCCACCGCCGTCCAGCGGCGCCAGCCCACCCGTTCCCCGAGCAGAAAGGGGGACAGCGCGGTCACGTAGATCGGCGCGGCCATGTAGTAGGTCATGACTTCCGCCAGCGGCAGTTCCACCAGGGCCCAGAAGAAAAGCGAGGTCTCGAGCGTCGAGAAGATGATGCGCAGGAATTGCAGGTCCCGGCGCGGTGCCTGCAGAAAGGCGTAAGGGCCGGCGCGCCGGATGAACGGCGCCATGACGCAAAGCCCGGAAATGCTGCGCACCAGCAGCAACTGGCCCACCGTATAGGCGCCAACCAGCCATTTTCCGAGCGTGTCGTTGACGGCGAAAAGCAGCACACCCAGCAACATCATGGCGATGCCGCCGCTGGTGCCTGCCGGCAGGGCCCACAGGCGCAGGAATGCGGACACGAGACTATTCCACCCTTCGCGGCCCTTCTTGCCCGGAATGGAGGGAGCCGCCCCGCAGCACTAGCCAGATGGCAGTGCGCTGCAAAGCCCAGGCCGGCGCGGGTCAGCCCCGATCCTCCCGCCTTTAGGGGCGAGCCATGGGGCTGGCGCCTGCCGGACCCTTGCTCAGGGCTGTTCCCGCGGGTCGCGGGCAGGGCGCGGGCCGCCGGGGCGGGTGGCAATGAAAACGCCGGAGCCAAGGAGGCAAAGCGTCACCCCGGCCAGCACCAGGGAATTGTTCAACAGAAAGACCAGGGACACCCAGCTCGCCAGCAGGAGCAGCAGGGCACGGATCTTGGCGGCACGCGAAATCTCGCCCCGTTCCTGCCAGGCGCGCAGGGGCGGGCCGAGGCGGCGGCTCCGCAGCAATCGCTCCGCCAGGGCGGGCGAGGCGCGGGTGAAGGCCCAGAAGGCCAGCAGCAGAAAAGGCGTGGTCGGCAGCAATGGCAGCACGACGCCAAGCGCGGCCACCCCCAGGCTGACATAGCCGATGGCCAGCAGCACCAGTCTCATGCCCCCGCCATTGCCCGCTTCCCTCTCCATCCCCCTGCCCGCCCCCATGATCGGTCAGCCATGTTCCGCACCCGCCACAAGGCGGAGGCGGGCCGGCCCATGCGTTCCGGGAACCGGCAGGACGGCGGTCATGAACAGCGCCGCCGCCGGGAATGCCGGCGGCGGGCGGCCGGGGCAATCCATCCGCCGATCGCCCCGCAGTTCGGGGAAGATCCGTTGCCCATTCCAGCCTCCGATCCTGATGGGGTGGCCGGCGGAACCGGCGCGGGGTTCCAGCCCATCTGCTCCGTCATGCCGCCTGCCCCGCCACCGGACGGCACGGGCATCCGGCCGGCCTGATGAAGGGCCGTTCCTGAAAAGACCATGCGGGCCGCCGGAGTTGCGGCCATGATCGCGCCGCCGCCGGGCTAATGCCGCCCCTGGTTCAGGACCCGGCTGAGATGTTGCGCCAAGCCATCTTCCCGCCAGCACCGGCCACGCCAGCCCAGATGGCCATCCGGCCGCACCAGGAAGCTGCGCGCCGTGCCGCCATAGGCCCCGGCGAAGCGGCCCTCCGCATCATGCAGCACGGCGAGGCCGGGATGCTCGCCGGCACCGGCCAGGGCCGTCACCGCCGCCACGCGGAGGCGCGGGCCGAAGCGGGCCTGAGCGTCCAGCGCGAAGGCGGACAAGCCGGGGAATGACGCGGCGGCATCCGCATCGGGGCAATATGCCAGCAGCACATGCGCGGTGCCGCGCAGGATGTCGTGCAGCCGCAGCGGAAATCCCAGGCCCGCCTGGCGCAGCCCCGCCGCATCGGGCGCACGGTCTCCCGCCACGGGGCCTTCCCAGCCTTCGCCGGGCATGTCCCGCACCCAGTCGCCGCCGCGATAGGAGACAAGGAGCTGCGTGTCCTCCAGCGGGTGCGGGCGCCTTGTTTCCCGGCCGAAATTCTCCGTGGCCGCACGCGTGCGGGCGACCACCTCCTCCCCGACCGGGCGACGTTCCGCTTCATAGCTGTCCAGCAGGGCTTCCGGCGCCGCGCCATCCAGCACCAGGGCGAGCTTCCATGCCAGGTTGTACGCATCCTGGATGCCGGTGTTCATCCCCTGCCCGCCGGTTGGCGGATGGATATGCGCGGCGTCGCCGGCGATGAAGACGCGGCCTTCCCGGTAGCGCGCGGCGAGGCGCATGCTGATGCGGAACACCGAGGACCAGCGCAGGTCGGAAAGCCGCGCGGGTTCCGTGAGCAGGTCGTCGGCGCCCTGCTGGAGGTCATCTAGCGCGGGGCCCGGCATCTCGGCCTGCAATCCGTGCGCGGTGCCGCGCGGAAGAACGAGCCGCGGCGGCGCCACCATGGTCACGCGATAGCGTCCCCGCTCCGGCAGCGGCACGGCGACAAAAAGGTCGGGAGGCGCGTCGTCGTTCAGGCGCAGCGCCCGCATGGACATTCCGCGGGGAAGGTTCCAATCGATATGGACGTCGCCCAGCATGAAGGTCATCGGCATCGCCTCGCCTTCAAACGGAATGCCCGTCAGGTGGCGAACGGCGCTGTGGGCGCCGTCGCATCCGATCACGTAGCGGAAGGGGGTTTCCTCCGCCGTGCCGTCCGGGCGGTCCAGCCGCGCCGTGACGCTCCCTGCCTCCTGCCGCAGCGCCACCAGGCTGGTGCCGCGCTCCACGGCGATGCCGGCCCGGCCGAGATGGCGCGTCAGCACGCGTTCCGTCACATTCTGCGGCAGGCCGAGATTGCCATAGGGAATCGAGGCGGTGTCGCGGGTGACGTCGAAGGCGGGGCGGCCCTGGATCGCCACGCGCTGGCCGGTGATCCACAAGCCGGCTTCCAGCATTTCGCGCGCGATGCCCATGTCATCCCAGACTTCCAGGGTGCGGGGCGTCACGCCGATCGCGCGGCAATAGGGGGATGGCGCCGCCAGCCGGTCGATGATCCGGCACCGCGCGCCGTGCCGGGCCAGCTCGCTCGCGAGCGTCAGGCCGACCGGGCCCGCACCGACGACCAGTATCTCCGCCATGTTCTCCCTCCCCGCCTTCGATGCAGTTTTGCAACGACGGTAAGGGGATCAGGACGTGCTGTCACTCGCCGCCACGCTTTCGTCCCGCCCGGTGGTGCCGAGCCATGCAAGCGGCCGCGGCGGAGGAATCGCGGCCCTTCTAGCCGCCTTCGCCCGAGAAGCCGTCGGTGAGCGCGGCCAGCCGTTGCAGCGCCGCCGGCGGCAGCGGACCCTTCAGCACGGCCCCCAGCGCCCCTTCGAATTCCTCCACGCTGGCCATGCCAACCAGGATCGTTCCCATGGCCGGATGGCTCATGGCGAACCGGATGGCCGCTTCCGGCAGGGAGTCCGCGAAGCCTTCGGCCACCAATGGCATCAGCCGCCTCGCCCGGCGGAGATCGGCCTCGTAGGAATCTCCCGATCCCATGGGGGCCGGCGCCGGACTGGCCACCGGATGGCGATGCCCGGAGCCGCTCAGGGCGCCCCCCGCCAGGACGCGGATGCCGACCGCACCCATGCGCGCCGCCCGCATGCGCTCCAGCAGCCTTCCGTAATCCTGCGCCGGATAGTTCGCGGGCAGCGCCGCGCCGGCCGAGGGGTTCAGCATGTTGTAGATGACCTGGGCGCCGCCAAAGAAGCCGGCATCGATGACCTGATGCAGCGCCGCGGTTTCGCCGACGGCGGTGAAGGCCGGCAGCCGCAGCTTGCCGGCGGCCCGCAACGCCTGGAAGGCGGGCACCACCTCCTCCAGCACCTGGCGCAGGCTGAGGTTCTCCCCGCCGCCATCCAGGGTGACCTCGTTGTGGAGGTAGAAGATCTCGACCTGTTCCCGCTGCAGCCGCTTCAGGCTGCCATCGAGGGAAGCGGCGATCGCGGCCGCGATGTTGCCGAACTCGTCCGAGCGCAGGCGGACCTTGGTGCCGACCATGGCCTGTGCCGGCCTGAGCTTGCGCAGGACGTTGCCCAGATTCCGCTCGGAAGCGCCGTCGCCATATTGCACGGCGGTGTCGAAATAGGTGATGCCGGCTTCCAGGGCGCGGGCGATCGCGCGTTCCTGGTCCGCCGCCGCGCCGCGCACCATCAGGCCGCCGACGCCCCCGCATCCGAAGCCAAGGGAAGAAACCGGCAGGTCGTCCGGACCGAAGGGACGTGTCTCGATGGGCATTGCTTGCTCCCGGTGGGCCTAAAGGGCAGCCATGTGCGGACCATAGTGCGGCCATGAAGCCGGGCGCACCAGAGGGAGAGCCAAAGGGAGAACCCGAGGGAGAGCAGGCGAGGCGCAGGCCGGAAGCTGCCGGATGCCAAAGGTTGCCAGAACCCCGCGGGCAGGCGCGCGCGTGCCTAGATCAACCCACCCCGGCGCAAGGACGCCATCAGCAATTCGCCATGATCGAGGATGTCGCGCCGGACATGGCGCACGGCGGCGGCGGCATCGTTCTTTTCCAGGGCCTCCAGGACACCGCTATGGGGATGCGGGCCCGGCAGGGATGGAAAGGGCGGCACATAAAGAAAGCTCAGATAGGCCGCCGTCTGCACCCAAAGGTTTTCGATCATGGCGACCAGATGAGGCATCCCCGAAGCGGCGTAGAGCGTGAAGTGGAAGTCAAGATTGCCGCGCAGGACGCCCTCGCGGTCCTCGGCCCGCCGTGCCGCCGCCAGGCCCTCATGGATCGCCGCCAGCCTGCGCCGCGCCGCGGCATCCACCCCCGGCACGGCCCGCCGGGTGGCGAGGCATTCGAGTTCCAGGCGGATGTCGCGCAGCTCGGTGAGTTGCGCTTCCGTCAGCACCGGCACCGACAGGGAGCGGCCCGGACTGACCGTCAGCACCTTCTCGGAAGCCAGTTGCAGCAGGGCTTCCCGGACCGGCGTCTGGCTGACGCCAAGCTCCTCGGTCAGGGAGCGCAGCGTGATGGTTTCGCCCGGGCGCAGGCGGCCCGTCATCAGCTCGGTCTTGACCGAGCGATAGATGCGGGAGGCGATGTTCTCGCGGGGCACCTGCCCGAGCAGCATCGGCATGATTGGCAGCCCCTGGAAAACCGCGACGCGCCGCCTTCCGGCAGCGAGGACGAGGTTATCACCCCTGCGCCGCTTTCGTCAGCCGCTCTTTACATTTTATAAAATCTGCGCACCCTCCTGGCCAACATCAGGAGGGACAATCCTTGAACGCCACCTTGTCACCGCTCTCCGCCCCCGGGCTGCAGCATCGCCAGACCGTGGCGCACAGCATCGCCCAGGGCCTGCTGCGCCATGGCGTGACCGAGGTCTTCGGGCAAAGCCTTCCGAGCATGCTGCACCTGGCCTGCGAGGAGGCGGGCATCCGCCAGGTCGCCTACCGGACGGAGAATGCGGGCGGCTACATGGCGGATGGCTTTGCCCGGATCAGCGGCCGACCAGGGGTGGTCACCGCCCAGAACGGCCCGGCCGCCACCCTGCTGGTGCCGCCGCTGGCCGAGGCGCTGAAGGTTTCGGTGCCGCTGATCGCGCTGGTGCAGGACGTGGCCCGGAACCAGACCGACCGGAACGCCTTCCAGGAATTCGACCACCTCGCCCTGTTCGCGCCCTGCACCAAATGGGTCCGCCGGGTGACCGAGGCTTCCCGCATCGAGGATTACCTCGACCAGGCCTTCGCCATCGCCTGCTCCGGCCGGCCCGGCCCTGTGGCCCTGCTGCTGCCGGCCGACCTGCTGACGGAAGCCGGCCCGGCTTCCAGCCGGCGCGCCAATCTGGGCCATTTCCCGCTGGACCGGCCGACCGCCAATGCCGAGACAGTGGCCGAGGTGGCGGAGGCCATCGCCGCCGCCCGCTGCCCGCTGGTGATCGCCGGGGGCGGCGTGCACATCTCCGGCGCCGCGCGGGAGCTGGCCGAGCTGCAGGAGGTGGCCCACCTGCCGGTCGGCACCACCGTCATGGGCAAGGGCGCGGTCAGCGAGGACCATCCGTTGTCGCTCGGCGTGGTGGGTTCCTCGATGGGCCCCAATGCCAGCAGCCGGCACCAGCGGGCGCTGATCCGGGAAGCCGACCTCGTGCTGCTGGTCGGCAACCGCACCAACCAGAACGGCACGGATTCCTGGCAGCTTTATCCGCCGGACGCCCGCTACATCCACATCGACGTGGACGGCGCCGAGATCGGCCGGAACTACGAGGCCACCCGGCTGCTGGGCGATGCCCGGGAAACCCTGCGCGCCCTGGTGCAGGCTTTCCAGAACCGTGACCTGTCTGCCCGCCGCGCCGCGCGGGGGCCGCTGGAAGCGCGCATCGGCGAGGCCCGCCGGCGCTCCTGGCAGGATTCCGAGGCGGTGCGCGTCTCCGACGCCGCGCCGATCCGCCCCGAGCGCCTGATGGCCGAGCTGGAGCGGGTGATGACGGCGGACAGCATCGTCGTGGCGGATGCCAGCTATTCCTCGATCTGGATCACCAACTACCTCAAGGCCCGCGTGGCCGGGCAGCGCTTCCTGACGCCGCGCGGCCTGGCCGGGCTGGGCTGGGGCTTCCCCATGGCACTGGGCGCCAAGGTGGCGCGGCCGGAGGCCACGGTCTTCTGCGTCGCCGGCGATGGTGGCTTCGGCCATGTCTGGTCGGAGCTGGAAACGGCGCGGCGGATGGGCATCAAGGTTGTCCTGCTGCTCATCAACAACGGCATCCTGGGCTTCCAGAAGCATGCGGAGAACGTGAAGTTCGGCGCGCACACCTCGGCCGTGCATTTCCATCCCGTCGATCACGCCGCCATCGCCCGCGCCGCGGGATGCGTGGGGCTGCGGGTCGAGGCGCCGGGGGATCTGGCGGACGCCCTGCGCGCCGCGATGGCGGCCGACACCACGGCGCTGGTCGAGGTGATCTGCGACCAGAACGCCTATCCGCCCATCACCTTCTACACGCCGGGGGCGGAGGCATGAGCCGGGTCGCGCTCGTCACCGGCGCCTCGCGCGGCATCGGGCACGCCACGGCGCGCGAGATGCTGCGCCGGGGCCACCGCGTCGTCGCCATCGACCGCGCGCCGATCGATGCCGCCACGCTGCTGGGAACATCCGCGCCCGAGGCGCTGATGACGGAACAGCTCGACGTCACCGACATGGCGGGCATCCAGGCGCTGCGGAGCGAGATCGAGCGGCGCTGGGGGGCGGTGGGCATCCTGGTCAACAATGCCGGCGTGTCGCCCAAGAAGCCCGATGGCGCCTCGGCCGGGATCCTGGAGATCGATCCGGAGGAATGGGAGTTCGTGCTCCGGGTCAACCTCACCGCCGTGCTGCGCATGTGCCAGGCCTTCCTGCCCGGCATGCGGGAGATGGGCTGGGGCCGGATCGTCAACATCTCCTCCCTGGCCGGCCGCTCGAAATCACTGGTGGCGGGCGGCAGCTACATGGCGTCCAAGGCCGGCCTGCTCGGGCTGACCCGCGCCATCGCGGCCGAGATGGGCCCGTCCGGCATCACCGCCAACGCCGTGGCGCCCGGCCGCATCCTGACCGAGATGGCGAGCCAAGCCGGCCCCGAGGTGAACCGGCGATATGCCGAGCAGATCCCGGTGCGCCGCCTTGGCACCACCGACGAGGTGGCGTCCGCCATCCTCTACCTCGCGAGCGAGGAAGCAGGCTTCGTCAATGGCGCGGTGCTCGACGTCAATGGCGGCTTCTACATGCCCTGAGACGCGGCTCCGGTCCGGACCGCATGAAATGAATGGGAGTGAAACAATGAACAAGACACTGATCGGGCGCCGCGTGGCGCTGGCCGCATCCCTGGCGCTGGTGGGCGGAAGCGCATGGGCCGCCTGGCCGGAGCGCGAGGTCCAGATGGTGGTGAACTACGGCGCGGGCGGCAACACCGACGTGGCCAGCCGCGAGCTGGCGCGCGCCATGGCGGCGGAGCTCGGCAAGCCGGTGGTGGTGACGAACCGGCCCGGCGCTCTGGGTACGCTGGCCCCGGCCTGGCTGACCTCCCAGCAGCCCGATGGCTACACGCTGGGCGTGGTCACCTATTCGGCCGTGGCCATCACGCCATTGCTGATGAAGGTGCCCTACAAGACGGACGACTTCACCTATGTCGGCGCCTTCGGCCGCTATCGCTACGGTGTCGTGGTCAAGGCGTCCTCGCCCTACAGGACGCTCCAGGACCTGGTTGAGGCGGGCAAGCGAAAGCCGGTCTTCTTTGGCGCGCCCTCGGCGCCGAACAATCTGGCGATGTTCGACCTGGCGCGGGTTTCGGGCGCCAAGTTCGAGCAGGTGTCCTACAAATCCGGCAATGACACGGTGGTGGCTCTGCTCAGCGGCCAGGTGGAGGTCATCGTCCAGAACCCCTCCGACGTGATGGCGCAGATCGAAGCCGGCGAGCTGCGCATCCTGGCATCGGCCAGCCCGGTGCGCTGGCCGGAATTCCCCGATGTTCCGACCATGAAGGAAGCCGGCTACGACGTGGAGATCGATTCCTGGCTGGGCCTCGCTGTGCCCAAGGGAACGCCGCAGGACGTCGTCGCCCGGCTGGAGGGCGCCATGATCGCCGCTTCCAGGAATCCGGCCATGGTGCAGGCCTTCAAGCGCATCGGCGTCGATCCCGCCGGCATCCCGGGCGCGCAATACCGGGACATGGCGCTCACCGGCTATGAACGGACCAAGGCGTCGGTCGAGGCGTCGCCGATCCCGTCCATCGCCCAGTAACGCCGCGGCGACACCATCCTTGCGCGGCGGTCAGGCGGCCGGAGGAAAACCCCTCCGGCCGCCCACGCCGCTCAAGGGGCAGCCAAGGGCGGCGCGCGTCATCAAAGGCCCGCGCGCCAACCGCCGGAGCTTCAGTTGCCGTAGAGCCGCCCCGGATTGCGGACCAGAACCTGCTCGCGCTCGCCAGGATCGGTGATCCAGGCGAGAAGCAGGTTGAGCAGGCGCCCGTCATTGGGCATCCGCTCCTCCGGGATCTGGGGGTGCGGCCAGTCGCTGCCCCAGACCACGCGATCGGGCGCCGCGCGCTGCACCGCCTGGTAGAGCGGCACGGCATCCGGATAATCCGGCCCCTGGAGCGAGACGCGGTAGGGCGCCGACAGCTTCGCCCAGGCGCCATGGTCGCGCACCAGCCGGAGAAACGCCTGGAAGCCGGGCGTCTCCATGCCATCCGCCGCCGGGGCCTCGCCAAGATGGTCCAGCACCACGGGAAGCTGCGTCGCCAGCCTGGCGAGGCGCTCCTCCTCATCCGGCAGCACGCGCGCATCCGCCCAGAACTGCGCATGCCAACCGAGTTCGCGCAGGGTCGGCAGCAAGGCGTCCACCGCGTCCCAGCCCACGCCCCGGCGGTAGTTCGGCCGGTGCCCGGGGTGGAACAGGTGGAAGCGCAGGCCGCGCACGCCCAGCCGGTGCCATTCACGCAGCACATCCGGCGTGGTTCCGGCCGGCATGATGGCGACGCCCCGCAGCCGCTCCGGCGCTTCCCGCAGCGCGGCCAGCATGGCCCCGTTGTCCAGCCCATGCGCATTCGCCTGGACCACCACGCCATGCCGCAGCCCCAGCGCGTCGAGGTGGCGCAGGAAATGCGCGGGTGGCGCATCCGGCGGCGTGTAGCCGCGCCCCTCGGCATAGGGAAAGCGGTCCGAGGGGCCGAAGATATGGGCGTGGCAATCCCAGCCGCCGGTGGGCGGCGGCGGGGAAACCGGCTCCGGATGCGGGTCGGGGCCGGGTGTGGGTATGGTCATGGGAGGCCTCAGTCGATGCGGATGTTGCCCTGCTTGACGACGCGGTGCCACTTGTCCCATTCGGCCCGCAGGAAGCTGTTGAAATCCGCCGGGGTGTTGGCGCGCGTGCCGACATTGAGCTGCGCCAGGCGGTTGGCGATGGCCGGGTCCCGGATGGCGGCGTTCATCGCCGTGTTCAGCCGCTCAACCACGATGTCCGGCGTTCCGGTGGGAACAAACACGCCGTTCCATTCATAGGCTTCCGTGCCCGGCAGGGTTTCCGCCATGGACGGCACATCGGGCAGCGAGGCGAGGCGCCCGGTGCCGGTGTGGCAAAGCGCACGGACCGATCCGCCCCGCACATGCCCTGTCGCCCCGGAGCCATTGGCGAAGCCGTAATGGATCTGGCCGCCGATCACGTCATTCGTCAGCGGGCCGCCGCCGCGATAGGGCACATGGTTGACCGTGATGCCCGCCGCCTGCCGGAACAGTTCCAGGGCCATGTGCTGCGCCGAACCATTCCCCGAGGAGCCGATATTGACGCTGCCCGGCGATTCCTTCGCCAGGGCGATGAGGTCGGCCACGCTTCGCGCCGGGGCGGAAGGCGTGGCGATCAGCAGGTTCGGCACCACCGCGGCCAGGAAGACCGGCCGCAGGTCGCGCCACAGGTCGAAGGGCATGTCGGAATGCAAGGCCGGATTGATGGTCTGCGGCGTCGAATCATAGAGCACGGTGTAGCCATCCGGCTCCGATCGCGCGGCCGCGGCGGCGCCGATCGCGCCCGCGGCACCCGGCCGGTTCTCGATCACGAAGGAAGCCCGCAGGGTTTCCGAAAGATGGGTGAACAGGATGCGGCCCACCGTGTCGGCGCCACCCCCTGGCGGCCAGGGCACCACGACGCGAACCGTGCGCCGGGGCCAATCGCCACTGCCCGACTGCGCCAGGGCGCCTGTGGAACCCAGGATCGCCGGAGCGGCCAGCAAGGCGCGACGGCTGATCGCCATACCTGTTTCCAGGGACTGCGTCATGGGAAATTTCCCCCTCGATTTATTGCTTCGCTTGAGGCGCAAGATGATCCTAGCCAGCCGGAATGTCGATGCGCCGGCGCCCATCATTCCGCGCCGCGCACAATCGCGGCCACCTGTCGCCCGCGCATCCCGCCGCCTTGTGATGGCGCGCCAGGACCGGCCATGTCCAGCCGCCCCTCCCTCCGGCAGCGGGGATGCCGGGCAGGAAGCCTGTCTTTCCGCGGACCTTTCCGCGGCTGGTGCGCCGGGCCGCGGCCCGGAGGCCGCGGTCCGGCGCATGGCGCCTCAGCGGAAGGGAATGGCGTACATCATGCCGCCCTGGGACCAGAGCGCGTTGCGGCCACGGGACAGCTTCAGGGCGCTGCCGCCGCCCACATTGCGCTCGAACACCTCGCCGTAATTGCCGACGGCCTTGATGGCGTTCAGCATCCAGCGGTTGTCGAGGCCGATGCGGCTGCCGAAATCGCCCGACGTGCCCAGCAGCCTTTGCGCCACGGGGCTGCCGCCCTTGGCCTGCTCCTCGGCATTGGCCTGCGTCACGCCGGCCTCCTCGGCTTCCACCAGGCCGTGATGCACCCAGGCGACGATGGTGGACCATTGGCCGTCACCATTGCGGGTGAAGGGGCCGAGCGGCTCCTTCGAGATGGTCTCGGGCAGCACCATGTAGTCCGCCGGGTTGGGCGCGACGCTGATGGCGCCGGCCAGGGCGGAGGCGTCCTGCGTCATGGCGTCGCAGCGGCCGGAGAAGAAGGCCTGGTACATGGTGTCCGGGCGCTCGAACACCACCGGCTCCAGGGTGATCCTGTTGGCGCGGGCGTAGTCGCCCAGCGTGGATTCATGCGTCGTGCCCTGCGCCACGCAAACCGTGGCGCCGTCCAGCTCGGCCACCTTGGCGACGCCGGCCTCGCGCTTCGCCGCGAAGCCCTGGCCATCATAGAAGTTCACCGGCCCGGCATGCAGGCCGATGGTGGCATCGCGCAGAAAGGTCTGGGTGGAGTTGCGCAGCAGCACGTCCACCTCGCCCGATTGGAGCGCGGTGAAACGGTTCTGCGCAGTCAGGCCCACGAAGCGCACCTTGGCCGCGTCGCCCAGCACGGCGGCGGCGATGGCGCGGCAGTAATCGGCATCGATGCCGCGGTAATTGCCCTGGCTGTCCGGTGTGGAAAAGCCGGCGAAGCCGGTGCTGACGCCGCAGGCCAGGGTGCCGCGCTGCTTCACGGTGTCCAGCGTCGCGGCCTGGATGGTGGCGGTGGCGGCCAGCAGCAGGCCGCCGGCAAGCATCAGAACTTTCATGTTGAACCTTCAACCAATGGGAAGTGACGGCACTGCGCCCTGGCGGATGCCCGGAGGAAATGTGAAAGAACCAGGCCGGTGCCGGGCGGCCCTGGCCTCAGCCGGCGAGGGCGGCGTCCACCGCCTCGCCCAGCCGCTCGACGATGAGCCCGATCTCGGCGGCGGAAACGATGTAGGGCGGCGCGAGCAGGACGTGGTCCCCCCGCACGCCATCCACCGAGCCGCCGCCAGGATAGCAGGCCAGGCCGCGTGCCAGGGCTTCTTTCTTCACCCGCGCATTCAGTTGCCGCGCGGGATCGAAGGGCGCGCGGCTGGCGCGGTCCGCCACCAGCTCGATGGCGCGGAACAGGCCGCGGCCGCGGATGTCGCCGACATGGGCGTGGTTGCCGAAGCGTTCCTGCAGCCTGGCGTCCAGCAGCGTGCCCATGGCCATGACGTTGTCCAGCAGCCCGTCCTCGCGGATCACCCGCTGCACTTCCAGCGCGGCGGCGCAGGCGATGGGATGCGCGAGATAGGTGTGCCCGTGCTGGAAGGCGCCCGAGCCCTGCTCGACGGCATCCGCCACGCGGCCCGACAGCAGCACGGCGCCGATGGCCTGGTAGCCGCCGCCCAGCCCCTTGGCGACCGCCTGGATATCGGGCGCGATGCCTTCCTGTTCCCAGGCGTGCCGCGTGCCGGTGCGGCCCATGCCGGACATCACCTCGTCCAGGATCAGCAGCGCGCCATGGCGGTCGCAGATCTCGCGCACCGCGCGGAAATAGCCTTCCGGCGCCGGCACGCAGCCGGCCGTGGCGCCCACCACCGTTTCCGCCACGAAGGCCGCGACGTTCTGCGGGCCGAGGCGCTGGAACTCCGCCTCCAGCTCGGCGGCAAGGCGGGTGGTGAAGGCCGCCTCGTCCTCGCCCTCCCCCTGCCCGCGATAGGCGAAGGCGGGCGAGACATGGCTGAAGGCATCCGACAGCAGTGGCGCGTAGGGCGCGCGGCGCGCGGCGTTGCCGCCGGCCGCCAGCGCGCCCAGCGTGTTGCCATGATAGCTCTGCCGGCGGGCGATGAAGCGGCCGCGCTGCGGCTGGCCGATCTCCAGGAAGTATTGCCGCGCCAGCTTCAGCGCCGCCTCCACCGCTTCCGACCCGCCGGACACGAAATAGGCCTGCGTCAGCCCGCCCGGCTCGTGCCCCACCAGCTCCTCCGCCAGGGCCTCGGCGGGCTCGTTGGAAAAGAAGCCGGTATGGGCGTAGCAGAGCCGGTCGGCCTGCCGGTGGATGGCGGCGACGATGCGCGGGTGCTGGTGGCCCAGGCAGGACACGGCGGCGCCGCCGGAAGCATCCAGGATTTCCCGCCCCCCCTGCTCCACCAGCCAGACACCATGCCCGCCCACCGCCACCGGCGGCGTAGCGCGGGAGGAGCGGTGCAGCACGCGCGAGCGGCGCGGCGCCGTGGGAAGATCGTTCATGGCGTGAGGTCCTGGTCGGGCATGTAGGCGGAAAGGGCGGCGAGCCGTGCCTCGGTTTCCCGCAGGCGGGCCAGCGCCGCTTCCCCACCCAGGGAAAAGGCGGTGGCCGCGAGGGCCTGGGCGATGGACAGCGCGCCGGTGAGGCTCGGGAAAAAGCCCGGCGTGCCTTCGGCCTCGAAAAGCAGCAGGTGATGGGCACCGGCCGCCATGCGGGCATCGGCGCGGTCGGCCAGCGCCAGGATGGTGCAGCCGGCGGCATGGGCCATCCGGGCGGCCACGGCGATGGAGCGCGAATAAGGCACGAAGCCGATCAGCACCACCGCGTCCCCCCCGCGGAAATCCCCCAGGTCGAGGTCCTCCGGCCCGGCGCCGCCCACCAGCCGCACGCTGTCGGGGCGGAACAGGCGCAGCTGGTAATGCAGCAGCTGCGCCACCGCGCGGCAGGACCGGAACCCCGCCACCCAGATGCGTGGCGCCTCGTGCAGCGCCGTGGCGGCGGCCAGGATGGGCGTGGGGTCGAGCTGCGCCAGGGCCCCCAGGTCGCTGCCCAGCATCTCGGCCGGAAGCTCGCCGGCCGGGGCCGCGGCGCCGGGCGGGCGGGCCGCCGCCTGGCGCAGCCGGCCGGAAAAGGGCGTTTCCGGGCCGCTGCGGCGGGCTTCGATCAGCGTGTCCCGCAGCGGTTCCCAGCCGGCATAGCCGAGGGCCTGGGCCAGCCGCGTAAAGGTGGCCGGGTTGGTGCCGGCGGCCTGCGCCAGCTCGCGCATGGAGCGTGTGGCGGCGTCGTAGTCATGCCGGACGACATAGCGCGCCGCTTCCCGCAGCCGCGGCGGCAGGCCGGGCATCGCCCGGCGCAGGGCGGCAAGAGGCGTCTCGTCATCCATGGCGGCAGCGTCGCACCGCGCCCCGCCATCATGCAACACATATATCCTTTTTGCCCTCAAGGATTAGATCATGATACAAATGTTCCATGACCGGAAGCCTGCCCCGGATCGCCCTGATCCACGCCCTGCGCCATTCGCCGCCCCCGGTGGAGGAGGCGTTTTCCCGCCTTTGGCCCGAAGCGCGCCTGATGAACCTCCTGGATGACAGCCTGTCGGCCGATCTGATGCGGGAAGGCGAGCTGACGGACAGGATGACCGGGCGCTTTCTCGATCTGGCGCGCTACGCGGTGGGAACCGGGGCAGACGGAATCCTGTTCACCTGCTCCGCCTTCGGCCCCTGCATCGATGCCTGCCGCGAGGCGCTGGCGCCGCTTCCCGTGCTGAAGCCCAACGAGGCGATGATCGAGGAAGCCGTGGCCGCTGGCGGCACGATCGGGCTGCTGGCCAGCTTCGCGCCCACCCTGCGCTCCATGCCGCCCGAGTTCCCCGCCGGCACCAGGCTGCATCCGCGACTGGCCGAAGGCGCGCTGGAGGCGCTGAATGCCGGCGACGTCGCGGCCCATAACCGGCTCGCGGCGCAGGCCGCCGCTGGCCTGGAGGGCTGCGACATCATTGCCCTGGCGCAGTTCAGCCTCGCCTCGGCGGCGCCGGCCATCGTGGCGGCGACCGGGAAGCCGGTGCTGACGACACCCGACAGCGCGGTTCGGAAGATGCGGCGGCTTCTCGGCGCATAGGCCGGGCCGGGCGCCGCCGCGATCGCGCCCCAGCCCCAACTTCCTCATTTCCCTGGCTTTTTAAGCCCCCTGGCTTCTTCAGCCGGGGCCCTTGAGGAAGGGATTGGACCGCCGCTCCTCGCCAAAGGTCGAGCCGGGGCCGTGGCCGCACAGGAACTGGATCGCGTCGCCCAGCGGCAGCAGCTTGTTCCTGATGGCCGCGATCAGCGCCGCATGGTCGCCATAAGGAAAGTCGGTTCGCCCCACCGAGCCGCGGAAGACCACGTCCCCCACCAGCGCGACCCCCAGGGCCGTGGAAACAAAGGCCACATGGCCGGGCGTGTGGCCGGGGCAATGCAGCACCGCGAAGTCCTGGCCGGCGATGGAGACCGTGTCGCCCTCGGCCAGCCAGCGGTCGGGGGTCACGTTCTCCAGCCCCTCGATGCCGAAGCGCGCGCCCTGATCGACGAGGCCTTCGAGCAGAAAGGCGTCCCGGCGGTCCGGCCCCTCGACCGGCACGACGCTGCCTTGCCGCGCCTCCAGCTCGCGCTTCAACGCGGCGGCGCCCCCGGCATGGTCCAGATGGCCATGGGTGAGAAGGATGCGGTCCACCTCGAAACCCGCCTCGTCCAGCGCCGCCAGGATGCGCGGCACGTCACCGCCCGGGTCGATCACGGTGCCGCGCCGGGTTTCGGCATCCCAGACCAGGGCGCAATTCTGCTGGAAGGGCGTGACGGGGATCTGGGCGGCTTGGAGCTTCGGCATGGACCCTGCCTGCCATGCCGGGACGGGAAGGGTCAACGGCCGCCTCCCCTCCCCGCCGCCTGACGGGACCGCGAGCCGGCGGCCGACATGCGCCCAGCCAGGCTGCGCCGGGGCAAATCCCGGGCTCAGATCTTCCCTGGCTTCAGCAGTTCCACGAGTTGCGGCACGAAATCCTGCCCATGGCCTTTCGCGACCACCCCATCCAATGTGGCTCCGACCGCATCGGCGATGGCACGATGCACGCCGGCCGCTTCCGCCGCCTCACGGTAATAGCCCAGATCCTTGGCGGCGTTGCTGATGAAGAACGGCACCGAGGATGGGTCACCTGCCAGCAGGAAGGGCGAGATGCGCTGCAGCGCCGTGCCGCCGCCGCCGCCCTGCGCCAGCACATCGATCAGCGTTGCCATCTCCACGCCGGCCTTCTGGCCATGCGCCGCCACTTCGGCCAGCAGCGCCATGAAACCCAGCGAGACATAGTTGTGCAGCAGCTTCATCAGGTGGCCGGACCCGACGCCGCCGATATGGGTGATGTTCTCGCTGAAGGTTTCCAGCAGCGGCCGCACGCGTTCGAGCAGCGCCGGCTCGCTGCCGATCAGCAGGTTCAGCGTGCCGGCACGGGCATGTTGCGGCAGCCGGGTCATGGCCGCATCCAGGAAATGCCCCCCCGCCGCGGCAATCGCGGCGGCCATGCGCGCGCTGGACTCGGGCAGGGCGGTGGAGCAGTCCACCACGATCATGCCGGGCCGCAGATTGGCCACGACCCCGCCGGGCCCGGTCAGGATGGCCTCGACCTGGGGCGAGCCGGTCACGCACAGCACGATGATATCGGCGGCCTCGACAACATCGGCGATCTGCGGCTTCACCTGCACCCCCATCCCGCGCAGGTCGTCCAGCGGCTGATTTCCCGGATGGTCCAGCACGGTCAGGCCATAGCCGGCCTTCGCGATGTTCCAGGCGATGCCATGCCCCATGAGGCCGACGCCGATCATGCCGATTGTTGGCTGCTTGCTCATATCCACTCCAGATCCATGGTCTCGCGGCGGGATCATGCGGCGCCGCCGCCTTCCCGTGAACCCTGCTAAACGATTGCGGCGTTGTTGAAAAAGCCGCCCGCTGCCGCTTGCCCTGGGGGCGCAGGAGGGCTGTCCGGCACCGCATCACCGCTGCGCCCATCGTCCGGCCCGCCAAAGGCCCCGCCACAGCCGCCAGCGTCCCGCTCATGCATCCCGGCCTGGCGATGCCCGCGAAGATGAAGCTGGAAAAGGATTGACTTTTTCGGTCCCTGAACGCAACGGTTCTCCATTCCCGATTGTCGCACGAGGTTACCGACCGGACCTACAACCGCATGGAGGGATGCATGAGCGCATTCATTGCCGCTGGCAGCTTTCGAGACACCTCCGCCGAGGAATGGGAGCAGGTATTTCACCGATCCCGCGAGCGGGACATCAGCAGCGCCGGCGCTCATGTTCTTGCCCTGTTGCGAAGCCAGGAAACGGTTGAAACCAGCGGCTGGCAGGTGAATGCCTATACGCATGCGTTGCAGGCGGCCACAAAGGCGTTCCGGGCCGGCATGGACGAGGAATACGTCGTTTGTGCCCTGCTTCATGATGTCGGCGAGTTTCTTGACCCTTTCAATCACGGCGACATCGCCGGAGAGGTGGTCAGGAACTTCGTATCGGCGGAAAATCACTGGATGGTGGCGAACCATCCGATCTTTCAACTGCATTTCCGGGACCACTCCCAGTATGACAGGGCAGCCTGCCTCAAATACCAGGGACATCCCGCCTTTGAGCGGACGCTGGATTTCTGCGAGCGCTTCGACCAGAGCTGCTTCGACGGGAGTTACGACAACCTTCCGCTTGAAGCCTTCGAGCCGATGGTCCGCCGCGTCTTCGCGCGCGGCACCGAACGTTTGTACCGGAAACATCCATACGCAATTCTCGAAGCAGGCAAGAACTAGCCGGCCGGAGGGAGGTTTGAGGGATGCATCGACGGAAGCTTCTGGCCGGAGCCGCCGCGGGGGCAGCGATGCTCGCCTCCCCGACCATCGGGCAGCCGGTGCGGGACCGGACGCTCCGCATGGTGCCTCAGGCCAACCTCACAGCGCTTGATCCCATCTGGACGACGGCCTCGGTCACCACGGGCCATGGATATGCGGTGTTTGACACCCTTTATGGCCTGGACAGCCAGCTCAGGCCTCAGCCGCAGATGGCCGAGGGGCATGAGGTTTCCCCTGATGGGCTGACCTGGCGCATCAAGCTGCGTGAAGGCCTCAAATTCCACGACGGCGAACGCGTCCGTGCCGCAGATTGCGTGGCAAGCCTGAGGCGATGGAGCCAGCGGGACAGCTTCGGGCAGACCCTCGCCCGCTCCGTCGATGCCTGGGAGGCAGCGGATGACCGGATCATCCGCATCCGCCTGAAAACGCCCTTCGCCCCCCTGCTCGATGCCATCGCCAAGCCGGCCTCGATGGTCGCGTTCATGATGCCCGAGCGGCTGGCCAGAACGGATGGCAACACGCAGGTCACGGAGGTCGTCGGATCAGGCCCCTTCCGTTTCCTGGACAAGGAATTCGTGTCGGGCAGCCGCGTCGTTTATGCGCGGTTCGGGGATTATGTGCCACGGACGGAACCCGCGGATTTCATGTCCGGCGGAAAACAGGCGTTTTTCGACCGGATAGAATGGCAGATCATCCCCGACCCCTCGACCGCGGCATCCGCATTGCGCAATGGCGAGGTTGATTGGTGGGAGTTCGCGCATCCGGACCTGCTGCCCCTGCTGACCCGGGACAGGAACATCAAGGTCTCGCAGATCGACGAGCTCGGCTTCCTGTCCATCCTGCGCTTCAATTCCCTGGTTCCGCCCTTCAACAACCCCGGATTGCGCGCCGCCGTGCTTTCCGCCGTGGACCAGTCGGATTACATGCGCGCCGTGAACGGCGACAATGTCCGCTGGCGGCCCTGCGCGGCCATGTTCCCCTGCGGCGTTCCTTTCGTGAAGGAACTCGGCTCCGGCCTGATGAATCAGCCACGCGACCTGAACCGCGCCAAGGAAGCGGTGCGGCGCGCCGGGTATGGGGGGGAGCGCGTGGTGGTGATCAACCCCGCCGACTTCCCCTCGATCGCGCCGCTAGGCGAGGTGACCGCGGATCTGCTGAAGAAGCTCGGCTTCAATGTCGATTTGCAGCAGATGGACTGGGGCACCCTGGGGCAAAGGCGGACATCCAGGGCGCCGGTCGAGGAGGGAGGGTGGAACATCTTCCACACCTGGACCACAAGCGTCTCGATCTCCAATCCCGCTTTGAACTACTACATCCGCGGCCAGGGCAAGGATGGCTGGTTCGGCTGGTATGAAAATGCCGGGATCGAGCGCGTGACCAATGCCTGGACCCAAGCAACCACGGATGCGGAAAAGCAGGCCGCCTTTGACGAGATCCAAAAGGAAGCCTTCCAGACCGCGCCGATCGTGCCGCTGGGCCAGTATTATCCCGCCACGGCGCATCGCGCTCATCTCACCGGCCGGATTTCTTCAACCAACGCTTTGCCGTGGAACATACGGCGTGCGTGACGATGCATGAGGAACAGGAACATGACATCGGTCGCAGCCCTGAAACCCGCCTCGGTCCAAGGTCGGGTTTCGCCGGAGGAATGGGAAGCGCGGCTTGATCTCGCCGCCTGCTACCGGCTGATCGCCCGCTATGGCTGGGCGGACCTGACCGGCACGCACACATCGCTGGCGGTGCCGGGCAGCGACAACCAGCACTTCCTGATCAACCCGCATGGCATGCTGTTCGAGCGGGTCACGGCTTCCTCGCTGGTCAAGATCGACTGGGAGGGCAAGCCGGTGATGGAATCCGCCCATGGCGTCAATCCCGCCGGCTTCGTGATCCATTCGGCCATCCACATGGCGCGGCCGGATGCCGTTTGCGTCATGCACACGCACACTGTGGCAGGCATGGCGGTTTCCATGCAGTCGCACGGGCTGCTGCAGGCCAGTCAGCATGCCTGCTTCTTCCATGACATCCTGGCCTATCACGACATCGAGCACATGGAATCTGGCGTCGATGGCCGCGCCTTCCTGGCGCGGGACCTGGGCGAACGCTGGGCGCTGATCATGCGCAATCACGGGCTGCTGACCTGCGGCCGCACGGTGGGCGAAGCGTTCTGGCTGATGCACACGCTGGAGCGCGCCTGCGCCGCCCAGATCGCCGCATTGTCCGGCGGGGCGAAGCTGAACCCGATTTCCGATCAGGCAGCCGCCTGGTTCGGCGCCCTGCTCAGCAAGAAGGATTTCGCGCTGGACCGTGGCCAGAAAGCATGGCCATCCCTGCGCCGGCTGCTGGACGACACCGACCCCTCCTACCGCGACTGACCGGGAGGCCTGCCGCTTCGGCGGGAAACGCCGTAACCGCGGCCACGCCCCGCTGACCGGCCGTCGCGCCATGCGGCGCCGTGACAGCCCACCGGCGCCTGGAAAGACAACATCTTCCGGGGGGCAATGCCGTTGCCCATGGCCCGGAAGCGGGCTTCACTGCGCGGATACCATCCTGACCTGCCACGCGATTTTCATTCAAGCACGAGACCTGACGATGGCGCCTCCCAACGAGACTTCCGGAAATCCGCAAAAGGTCGAGGTGAGGATCCGCCCTTCCAGCGAGGCGGATATGGGTGCCATCGCCGCCATCTACCGCCACCACGTCCTGCATGGCACCGCCACCTTCGAGACGGAGCCGCCAACGGCCGAGGAGATGCGGCAGCGCCGCGCGGCCATCACCGAACGCGGGCTGCCCTATCTGGTGGCCGAAGCCGCAGGCGGCGCGGTGCTGGGCTACGCCTATGCGGGTGCCTACCGGCCCCGGATCGCCTACCGCCACACCCTTGAGAACTCGGTCTATATCGGCGAGGAAGCCCGTGGCCGGGGCATCGGACGCCGCCTGCTTGAAGCCCTCATCCAGGAATGCACGGCCCTTGGCTACCGGCAGATGGTGGCCGTCATTGGCGATAGCGGGAATGAGGCATCCATCCGCCTGCACCGGACGCTCGGGTTCGAGTTGACCGGCACCCTGCGTTCGGTCGGCCGCAAGCATGGGCGCTGGCTGGACACCGTGCTGATGCAGCTGTCTCTGGGCGACAGCGACAGGACCGCTCCCGCGGTCGAGTAGGAGCTTCCTTCCTTCAGCCACCGGCTCTGGCTCGCTTCCTCGATCCGCGCCTGCCGCTCGCTGCATTGTGCAAGGGTTTCAGGGCCGGAATGCCGGCCGGCACTCGGCTTCCACCACCGCCTCCATGCAGCCCGGCGCGTTTCCCGGCCGGTTGGGCGCCCGCGCCTGGTTCAAGGCGGCTCTGGCCTCTGCCATCCCGGCCTCGTCTCCGTCCATCTCGGCCGCCTGGCGCGTGGCCTGTGCTTCCCGTGCCGGATCCTGGAAAGGCATCCTGGGCTGATTGCGAGTGCCATGCTGGGAAGCCTGTCCCTCCCGCAGCACCGTTTCAATCCACCACCAGTCCGATGCGCCGGATTACCCCAGCCCATTTCTCGGAATCCGCCTTCAGATAAGCCGCCGCACCTGCCGGATCGGTCGGCGCCGGGTTAAGCCCGAGCCGGGCCAGCTGATCCACCGATGCCTGCTCCATGAGCCCGGCATTGAGCCGCCGGTTGAGCGTCGTCACGATCTCCGCCGGCATGCCGGCCGGGCCGAACAGGCCGAACCAGGTCAGGACCTCGAAGGCGGGCAGCCCGGCCTCGGCCGAGGTCGGCACCTCTGGCAGCGCGGCGGCGCGCCGAGGCGCCGGCACCACGATCGGGCGCAGCCGCCCATCGGCGATGAAGGATGCGGAGTTGCTGACGGGATCGAACATCACCTGCAGCCGCCCAGCGACAACGTCGGTCAGCGCCTGGGTGTTGCTGTTGTAGGGCACGTGCAGCATGTCGATGCCGGCCAGCGTCTTCAACAGTTCGCCCGCCAGATGCAACGTCACCCCGACGCTTGATCCAAAGGCGAGCTTGCCCGGATTGGCTCTGGCATAGGCGATCAGTTCCTGGAGGCTATGGATCGGCAGCCCTGGATGCACGGAAACCACCAGCGGCCCCGTGCCCACCAGCCCGAGCACGGTGTAGTCGGCGATCCCGTCATACGGCTTGCGGCGATAAAGATGCGGGTTCACCGCATTGGTCGAAGCGCCGCCGAGCAGCAACGTGTATCCATCCGGCTCGGCCCGCGCCACATGCTGCATGCCGGTCACCGCATTGGCGCTCGGGCGGTTCTCCACCACCACCGGCTGCCCATCCATGCGCGGGCGCAGCAGCTCCGCGGCGAAGCGCGCCACCACATCGCTGCTGCCGCCGGCTGAATAGGGGACGATGATGCGGACCGCGCGGCTCGGATAATCCACCGCCCACACCGTGAACGGCTTGACCATGCTGCCCGCGGCCAGGAGGCCAAGCAATGCGCGGCGCGGGAAGTGCGTCATCGGCGTCTCCATCTATGGCCGAGGGCCAGGCGTGTCAGCCGCGCGGCGCGCGCGGCGTGATCTTCCGGGCTTCCAGCGCCTTTGCCGTCTCGGGCTCCAGCAGGCCGCAGGCGCCGGCGATGGACCACCAGAGATGATCCGCCTTGTGCACGATCAGGCATTCCAGGCTGCGATTGACCAGCTCGCCCTCGAAGGAATGTCCCATGACGATGTGCACGATCTCCTCGGGCAGGCCGGCGGCGATGCAGACATGCGCGCCATAGACCGGGTGCCGGAGGGATGGCATGCCAGCCTGCGAGCCGTCCGCAGCCCAGCGGGCGCGGTTCGCAGGATCGAACTCGAACGCCTTGCCGACATCGTGCATCAGCCCACCGGCGAGGATGATGTCGCGATGGATCTCCGCCTCAGGAAAGGTGCCGAGGAAGTCATCGGCGATGGCCAGCGCTATTCGGGCGACGCCGCGCAGATGCGTCGCCTGGTCGCCATGCCTGAGGCGGAACATGCCCGGGTTGGCCTCGCCGGGGATGTCGCGGATCCGCTCGAAGCTGCTCTCGGAAAGGGCATGGGCCCAGGCTTCGATGGTCTTCCGGCGCAGCTCCCTGTTCTGGACGTTGGACAGCTCGGGCAGGTCCTCCAGCACTCTGGCGCGCAGCGCATCTGTGATCGGGCGCCGTTCTCGGCGATCGAGGAAGTTCATTGCTGTCACGGGTCCTGAATGCCGGGATGCGGCGATGGTGCAGCGTGCCCAGCGGAGGCCGCCAATACAAAGTGCACGTCTTCATGATAACGTGGCGTTATGAACCTTCCATTCCGCGAACTCGAAGTGTTCCGGCACATCATGGAGGCGGGCAGTGTCACGGCAGCGGCTGCAAGGCTGCGCGTTTCCCAGCCCGCGGTCAGCCGGATGCTGCGCCAGACCGAGGCGCGGATCGGCTTTCCGTTGTTCACTCGCGTCCGCAAGCGCCTGCTCCCCACGCCGGAGGCCCGCGCCCTCTTTGCCGAGACGGCGAATGCCTTCGCCGCGCTCGATGCCGTGCACCGCCTGACCGAGAACCTGCGCGAGGGCCGGGCCGGCACGCTGAAGGTCGCGACGGTGGCGGCACTGGCCAGCGGCGCGGTGGCGGATTCGATTCAGCGCTTCCACGCCGACCGGCCGGAGGTCGCGGTGCTGCTGCACGTGTCGCCGGCGCAGCAGGTGGTGAATCTGGTGGCCGATCACCAGGTTGACCTCGGCGCCATCATTGGCGCGACCGGCGATGCCAGCGTGCGGACAATCGAGCTGGGGTCGCGTGGCCTCGGCTGCCTGCTGCCGCGCGGCCACAGGCTGTGCGCGCAGGAAAGCATCTCTCTCGCCGACCTCGCATGCGAGCGCTTGATCTGTCCGGGCCTGCAGTACCAAACCGGCGCGCAGCTCAGTGTGGCCTTCGAACAGGCCCGCCTGCCCTTCCGGATCGCGATCGAAAGCGCATTGGCCTCGGTCGCCGGGGCGCTGGTGCGGCGCGGGGCGGGGGTGGCGGTGCTGGACGGCTTCGGCCTGCTTGCCGCCGGCGGGGCCGACCTGGAAACCCGTCCGCTCGACCTGCCGGTGCGCAACAGCGCCTATCTGGTGGAGTCCCGCCACCGCCCTCCCTCGCGCCTGGCACTGGAGTTCCGGCGCTGTCTGCGGGAGGTGATGGGTTGACGCGGCATGGCCCCACTGGTTCGCGATGCCCTTGTCCTCCAGGCATCGGCAGCTTCGCGCCCAAATGCGACAACAAAGCTGATGCCTGCCCGCTTTAAAGCATGCGCTCCCTCGCATTCAGCTTCCGCTTCACGCTACGGGCGCGAAGGACGGGAAAGGGCGTCAACCGGCGCGCAGATGGGGCGCATCGGGTGACGGCGCCCTCGCGGCTGAACGATATGGCGGGCCCTGCTACAGCCATGATGAAGCACCTTTCATGCTTCATGAGGCTGCGCGATCGGCACTGAGATGGGCACCACCGAGCCCGGGAGTTCCCCGCCCCGCCGGATCAGCTCTCGAAGCTTTACCGCTCCCGGCTTTCCCAAGAGAGGCTCCACCAGTTCTCCGAACTTGGCGTCCAGTTCCTCATCGGTGAGCGGATCCTCCGGATCTCCCTTCCGGTTAGGCTGCTCGTGCTCGAACACCTGACCGCTCCTGAGCTCCAGCAGCAGCCGGGCCGCGCGACGTCTCGGATAGGCGTCGACCAGTTCCGGCGCCAGGCTGACGGACACCTTGGGCATGAAAGCCTGCAGAACCGGGTCGCGCAGCCGCTCCGGCGTGAAGGCATTCAGCCGGACCGCCCCGTGGTGCAACAGCGCCGCGACGCAGAACTGCATGCTGAAACGGGCTTCCTGCTCGGTTCGCACGGATGGCCGGTCACACATCTCCGCCGTGGCCCGGTATCCCGCGACATGGATGCGGGACACGTCCTCCGGCTGGAAAGGATGCCGCGCCCGCAGAGCCAGCAAGCCGTCGAGCGCCGGGAAGATATGCCCGCAGCAGCCGTGGTTCTTGAACGTCATCTCGCCGATCACGAAGCGGGTGCCGAGGTCGGCCAGCGCGAGGTCCCAGCGCCCGGTCGAATCACTGGTGGCGGCGGCGAAGCCAGCCGGACCATCCAGCACGTCCGGCGCACCGGTCACGCCAGCCGCCGCGGCCCGCGCCGCCAGCACGCCCGCCTCGGCGGCGTGGCCCGGGTGCATCGGCTTGCTCATTCCGCTGCCACGGAATGCCTGCTGCAACCCGCCGGACATGGTGGCGGCCAGGGCGACCGCATGGCCAACCTGATCGGCATCGCAATCCAGCAGAACCGCAGCGGCCACGGCGGCCGCGATGGTGCCGACCGTCGCGGTGGTGTGCCACATGCGGTAATGGCTGGGCTGCACCGCCAGGGCGATGCGGCCCCCGACCTCGTAGCCCGCCGCCATGGCACGCAGCAGCGCGTCCATGCCGGTGCCGCGCGCCTGCGCCACGGCCAGGGCCGCGGCTACGGTCGGGCTGCCAGGGTGCAACCCGGAATCCCGGTGGATGTCGTCGAACTCGACCGTGTGGCTCGCGATGCCGTTCAGCAACGCAGCATGCCGGGCGGAGCCGCGCTGCCCGTCCACGTAGCAGATGGCGGTGCCTTCCCCCCGCTCATCCGCCAGCGCCGCCGCCAGCAAGGTGGCCGGGGGCTGCCGCGTGCCGGGCAGGGTGGCGGCGAACCAGTCCAGCAGGGCCCGCCGCGCATGGTGCTCCAGGCCCTCCGGCCAGGCGGCATGCCGCCAGCCTGCGGCATGGGCGGCCAGGATGGGCAGCGGAGCCGTGGTCACCGAAGCACCGCCAATCCATCCACCGCCCGGGCGCCCTGACCCCCCGGCAGCACGAAGAGCGGGTTGATCTCCGCTTCCAGGAGGCGCTCCCCCGCCGCGCCGGCCATGGCGGCAAAGGCCATGACGGCGTCCACCAGGGCCGGGACATCGGCCGCCGGAGCACCACGGTAGCCGCGCAGCAGCCGGGCGGCCTTCAGTTCCTCCACCATGGCCTCCGCGTCAGTGCGGGAAATCGGCAGCAGGCGAAGGGTGGTGTCCTGGAACAGTTCCGCTGCCACGCCGCCGGAGCCGAGCAGGATGACCGGTCCCAGTTGCGGGTCCCGGTGGAAGCCTAGGATCATCTCGACCCCGCCGCGGATACGCTCCTGCACCAGGAAGCCTTCCGGATCCGGCGCCCCGGCGTCCTTCAGCCGCTGCCGCATGGTGGCGCAGGCATCCGGCACCTCTTCGGCCCGGAGGCCGACGCGAACACCGCCGATGTCGCTCTTGTGGGCAATGGCGCGGGACAGCACCTTCAGCACCACCTCGCCGCCAAGCTCCCGCGCGGCGGCCGTAGCGCCTGCCGCGTCGGCCGCCACATGCTCGCGGGTCATCGGTACCCCGAACCGTGCGAAGATGGCCTTGCTTTCGGCCTCGTTGAGGTTCCCGGCGGGCAGGTCCGCCAGCACGGAAGCATCGCTGGCCACGGGATGCGGCAGTGGCGGAAGCGCGCGGCGATGCAGGGCACGCAGCACGGTGGCGCAGCTTTCCGGCGTCGCGAAGGCGGGTATGCCCTGGCCATTCAGCAGCCGGACCAGATGCGGGGCGTGCGGGCTGACATAGGCCAGCACGGGCTTCTCGCTGCGCGCCTGGCACTCGACGATGGCGCCCGCCACGATGTCCGGCGTCGCCAGGGCGGAGGAACCGATCACGACGACCACGACATCGTAGCTCGGGCTTTCCAGCAGCGCGTCGATGGCGCCGCGGAACAGGTCCGGCCGCAGCCCGGCCAGCGTGACATCCACGGGGTTCCGACCAATTGCGGCGGGGTCCTCGTTGAGCAAGGCGGCAAGGCGCTGGGTCGTCGCCTCGTCCGGCGAGGGGACCTCGATGCCCGCCAGGCCGCAATTGTCGGCCAGCAGCGTGCCGGCGCCCCCCGTGGAGGTCAGGATGGCGACCCGGTCCCCCTTCATGCGGCGCCCGGAGGCCAGGGCCGCGGGGATGTCCAGCAGGTCCGTGAAGCTCTCGGCGCGGATGACGCCGTATTGCCGGAACAGCGCATCGTAGACCCGGTCCGCCCCGGCCAGCGCGCCGGTATGGGACGTGGCCGCCCTTGCCCCGGAATCCGAACGGCCGACCTTGTACACGACAATGGGCTTGCCCAGTTCGGCCGCCCGCCGCGCGGCCTGCTTGAAGACCTCGGGCCGCCGCAGCCCCTCCATGTAGACGGCGATGACGTCGGTGGCCTCGTCCTCCACCAGATGTGCGATCATCTCGCTGCTGTCGATATCCGCCTCGTTGCCGGTGGAGACCAGCTTGGCGAAGCCGATGCCCCGGTCCGCCGCGCGCGACAGCAGCGAGCCCAGGATGCCGCCGCTCTGCGACACCACCGAAATGCGGCCGGTGGCGAAGTTGCCGACCTCCAGGGCGCCAGTGGCGGAGAGCATCATGCCGTCCGTCAGGTTCACCAGCCCGATGGTGTTGGGGCCGAGTAGCCGCATCCCGCCCGCCGCGTCCTTCAGCGCCTGTTGCCGCTGGGCGCCGTCCTCGTTTGCCTCGCCGTAGCCGCTGGCCAGCACGATGGTGGCCTGGCAGCCCTTGGCCGCGAGGTCGCGCACCGCCGCCTCGGCCCGCTCCGGCCCCAGCAGCACGATGGCGGCGTCCGGAGCGCCAGGCAGCGCGGCCACATCGGGGTAGCAGCGCAGGCCCGCGATGCTGTCGGCGCGCGGGTTCACCGGCCAGATCTCACCGGTGAAGCCGTATTTCTGCAGATAGCCGACCGGGCGGCCGGTCATCTTGCCGGCATCGGCGGAGGCACCGATCACCGCGACGCTGCGCGGACGCAGCAGGGCGCCGATGGCACTCATGCCACCTCTCCCTTCTGCTTGGCCGCGCGGCGCTGGGCGACGCCCTCCAGGAAGGCGGCGACGGACTCCTGGTGCTCGCGGGAGCTGTAGCAGATGGCCTGCGCCTGGCTGCCCATGGAGAAGACCTGTTCCACCGAGAGTTCGAAGGTCTGATCAAGAATGTTCTTGCTCAGTGCCAGCGCGGCGGGGGCGCCGTGGCTCAGTTCGGCGGCCCAGGCGCGCGCGTCGTCCAGCAGCGTCCCGGCACCTGTGACGCGGTCGATCATGCCGATCCGCAAGGCTTCCTCCGGCTCCACCGTGCGGCCGGAGAAGATCAGTTCCTTGGCGCGCGACAGGCCGACACGGCGCGGCAGGAAATACATGCCGCCACCATCCGGGATCAGCCCGCGCAGGATGTAGGTCATGGCGAAGCGCGCGGCGTCGGAGGCGATGATGAAGTCGCAGCACAGCGCGACATCGCAGCCCAGCCCCGTGGCGGCGCCGTTGACGGCGGCGATGGTCGGCTTCGGCAGCGCGTGCAGCATGGAGATGGCGTGGTGCGTGCGCTGCTGCCGGCGCCAGCCATTCAGCGCCACCTCGCCCGGCGGCACGGACAGGCGCGCCTGCATCGACTTCACGTCGCCGCCCGAGCAGAAGCCCTTGCCCGCACCGGTGATCACCAGCGCCTTGACGCTGTCGGTCCTGGCGACGCGGTCCAGGGCCGCCATCAAGTCCGCCCGCATGTCGTCGTCGATGGCGTTGCGGGCCGCCGGGCGGTTCAGGGTGAGCACCGCGACCGGGCCGTCGGCCTCGAGCAGGATGGCGTCGGATTCGGCGGAGTTGGGGGTCATGGTGTCGATCCTCGTCAGGCTTTGGCGGCAGCGTTCAGCGGCCGCGGCAATGGGATGCCCTCGTTCCAGGCCCGCAGGCATTCCACCGCGCCCTCGAAGTACAGGCGGAAGTTCTGCTGCGTGACGTAGCCGAGATGCGGCGTCAGAAGGGTGTTCGGTGCCTGCCGGATGGGGTCGTCGGCAGTCATGGGCTCGGGCTCGTGCGTGTCGATGGCGGCGCCGCCCAGATGGCCGCTGCGCAGGGCCGCGATCAGCGCCGCCTGATCCACGAGCGGGCCACGCGCGGTGTTCACCAGCAGCGCGCCGGGGCGCATCAGGGCCAGTTCCGCCGCGCCGATGATGCCGCGCGTGGCAGGCCCCAGGCCGAGATGCAGCGTCAGGATGTCGGCCTGGCGGAACAGCGTTTCCTTGTCCACCAGCTCGGCGCCCGCGGCCTCGGCGGTGGCCGCCGTCATGTTGGGGCTCCAGGCCAGCAGCCGCATGCCGAAGGCGCGGCCGATGGCTGCGACGCCGGTGCCGATCCGCCCCAGCCCGGCGATGGACAGGGTCGCGCCTTCCAGCCCCAACCCTGTTCCCTGCTGCCACGCGCCCTGCCGCAGAAGCAGCTCCTGCTGCGGGATGCCGCGCGCCAGGGAAAGGATCAGCCCCCAGGTCAGCTCCACCGTGGGCGAGGCCAGGGAGGGCGTGCCGCAGACGGCGATGCCCGCAGCGTCGCAGGCGTCGAGGTCGAGCACCCGGTTGCGCATGCCGGTGGTCACCACCAGCCGCAACCCGGGCAGGCGCCGCACCAGGCTGGCGGGAAAGGCGCTGCGCTCGCGGATCAGCACCACGGCATCGGCATCCTCGGCCGTGAGGCGTGCGACGAGGTCTTCCTCATCCAGCTTCCGGTCGAGGAAGGTGACGGGCAGGCCGGACCAGTCGGCGGAGCCCGGCGCGGCGTCGCCAAAATCGTCCAGCACCAGGATGCGGCGGAGCGGGGCACGCGGCATCACTCGGCCCGGATGTTGGCGCGGGTCACGACTTCCTGCCAGCGCGTGCGGTCCGCCTCGATGAAGCGCGCATAGTCGGCGGGGCTCGGGCTCGCCTCGATCTCGACGCCTTCCTCGGCCAGGCGCTGCTTGGCGGCAGCATCCGCCAGGGTGGCGTTCAGCGCGGCGTGGAGCGCCGCCACACGGTCCTCCGGCATGCCTGCCGGGCCCAGGATGCCGTACCAGGTCGACGACAGGACCTTGGGGAAGCCTTGCTCGACGGTGGTCGGCACCTCCGGGAGGAAGTCCAGGCGGCGCGGGGCGGCCACCGCCAGGGCGCGCAGCCCGCCCGAGGCGATGTGGGGCCGCAGGGGCGCCGCGGCATTGGTCAGGATCTGCACACGTCCGGCCAGGACATCGGTGATGGCGGGCCCCGTGCCACGATAAGGGATGTGCTCCATCTCGGCACCGAACTCGAGTGCCAGCAGCGCCCCCAGGACATGGCCCGTGGTGCCCACCCCCGGGCTGGCATAGGAGAGCGGCGGCTTGGCGCGGCGCGCCAGGTCGCGCAGTTCGCCCATGCCGCGGGCCTCGACCTTGGGGTTCACCGTGATGACGTTCGGCGCGTTGCCGATGAAGCCGACCGGCGCGAAGTCCCGGATGATGTCGTAGGAGAGCTTGGGCTGCACCAGGCTGCTGATCAGGAAGCTGCCGCTGCCGCCCAGCAGCAGCGTGTAGCCATCCTTTGGCGACTGGGCCACGGCCTCGTTGCCGAGCACGCCACCGGCGCCGCCACGGTTCTCCACCACGAAGCTTTGTCCCAGCCGGGCACCCATCCCTTCCGCGATGACCCGGCCAACGATGTCGTTGCTGCCGCCAGCCGCGAAAGGGATGATCAGGCGGATCGGCCGGTCAGGATAGCGCCCCTGGGCCAACACGGCCGGGGCGCGGAGCCCGGCCAGGGCAGGCAACATCATCAGGGCGGTGCGACGGTTCATGGGCTGGCATCCTCCGGTGGCTGGCCCTTGCGGCCATGCCGCCGGGCGCCTTGTTTCCAGCAGTCTCGTCCCGTCCCGGACCAACAAAAAAGTCCTAGAATTTCTTGCTGTACCCCAACCTGATGTTAGGGTGCTTCGATGAGCCGTTCCCCACTGCCCTTCGAGAGCCTGTGGGCTTTCCGCATCGTCGCGGAGACCGGCAGTCTCACCGCTGCGGCGGCCGCGCTGGGTGTCACGCAGCCAGCGGTCAGCAAGCGGCTGCGGGATCTGGAGCTGACCTTGGGCTGTTCGCTGGTCCGGCGGAGTGTCAACGCCATCGGCCTGACCAAGGCAGGGGCGCATTTCGCGGAGGAATTGCAGTCAGGCTTCTCGCAGATCCAGGCTGCGGTGGACCATCTGCGGGCACAGCCGGCGCCCTTGCGCATCCGCGCCTACACGACCTGGGCGTTGCGGTGGCTCATCCCGCGCCTGCCCCGCTTCCACGCGGCGCATCCGGGCATCGACGTGGAAGTCTCCACCTCCACAGCGATCGTCGACCTGGCACGTGAGGGGGTGGACGCGGCCGTTCAAACGGTGCACGCAGATGCAGCGCCCCCGTTCGGAGGACGCCGCCTGCAGGCGGTCATGATCTCGCCCTTCGCCGCGCCGTCTCTTCTGAAGGGGGTGCCAGGTCCGTGGCCCGCCTCGGCCAGGCTGCTGGGAAGCAAGGTCCGCGCCGGGGACTGGGACCTTTGGCTGCGGCAGGCGAGTACGGATGCCATGCAGCCGCCCCTGCTGTTCGAAAGCACAACGCTGGCCATCCAGGCGGCCATGGAAGGCCTCGGCATCGTCATCTGCTCTCCCTCCTTCGTGCGCGAGGAGGTGGAAACGGGCAAGCTCGTGGCGCTTTCCGACATCAGCATTCCGACGGGCGACCTTTACTGGCTCTTCCTGCCGACAGGGCGCATCGGCGAGGCCCTCGGCACCTTCGCGGACTGGCTGGTCCGCGAAGCGCGGACCGAGAATACCCTACCGGATCAAAAGCCGTAGAGCCGCTCGGGGTTGGTGACGGGGAGGTGGTGCAGCCCCTGTCTCATCTGCCATCCATCTGTCGCAGGTCGGGCAGCGCGGTGTTGTCCTCCACGAGGTGGGGCGGATTCGAGTACGGGACGCCAACGACATGGCCGGGCGCAGCTGCGATCGATTGCCGGGCGAAGGGCCATGCGTCGTGGAAGGGCGTGCCCTTGGCGGACACCCTGCCGCTGCCGGACACCTTCACCCAGCCTTTGCCGTGACCGACAGTTCCGCGCCGTCTCAGCCATCGGTGCCGGTACGTTGCTCCCTGAAAGCGAACATGTCCCTCAAGCAGCCTGCCAGTGACGATGGGCAAGGAGCGGAATGCCGCCTTCAGGCACAAGAGCCTCCGCTCCAAGGATCTGAAGCACCGGCCAAAACAGGTCCGTAAAAGGTCCACAAGGCTTACAGGTGGTTCCGAAGCGGCCCCGAAAATCGGCTAAGGTATTGAGTTGATGGTGTAGGGAACGGGACCGGGAGCGAACAGTCTCTGGGTTCTGACCCGCTGGCCAGGAAGGCCATGCAACTGGCATGACAGTCTCGGCCTTGGCCAGCCACTCTAGCTGCACCATTTGCTTGCCCAGTCACGGGTAAAGATCGACGTCACCCACCTAGCCTACACCTTTGCCTGCTTTAGCTCGCCTAGCGCCAGAGTTGTGCTCCTATGGCCCATAGGCTTGCTGCAGATAACGACGCCAGCGGCACCAAGCTGATCATCCAGCCTCATCAGCAGGGGAAATCACTGCCCGTCCTCCCAGATTGCCGCAGCGGGTAAAGCAATGGCCTCTTCAAAATGTCCCCCTGCGGCTGTCCCGAATGAGCAAGGGGTCAGGGTCGGGATACTGATCGACGCTCGGCTTCCATCACCGCCTCCATGCAGCCCGGGGCGTTTCCCTGCTGGTCGAGCGTCCGCGCCTGGTTCAAAGCGGCCCTGGCCTCTGCCATTCCGGTCCCGCCTCCGCCCACCTCGGCCGCCTGGCGTGTGGCATGTGATTCCTGTGCGGGATCCTGGAAAGGCATTCTGGGCTCATTACGAGTGCCAGGCTGGGAAGCCTGTCCTTCCCGCGCCGCCGCCACAGCCTGACCGCCCGAGGAGGCTGCGGCCGCGCGGGCCGTGCCTTCGTCAAGGCGCCGCTCCAGGGCGGCAATTCGCTCGCCACAGGGGGAGCCCAGGGCGGGAACCGCGGGAAGGATGGCGCAGAGCCCGCCCAGTGCGGCAAGAATGAGGCGGAAAGTCATCGGCGCTGGTCTCCGGCTGTCAAAGGTGATCACGGTTTTCTCGAGATCGCCCATATGAGCTTCGGTTGCGGAGCCTGGACACCTCTGGCCCGGCCAAGCCCGCACCTTTCGATCAGGTGCTGAGCTGGTCTCGCACGGGCAGTCGGCGAATGCGCTTGCCCGTTGCGGCGAAGATCGCGTTGGCAATGGCCGGCGCCACCGGTGGAAGTCCCGGCTCGCCCACTCCGCCAAGGGGCCGGTCATAGTTGCCACCCGGCAGGATATGCACCCGGATCTCCCGCGGCGCCGTGGCGATACGCGTCAGTTCGTAGAGATCAAAGTTCTGCTGCTCCGCCCGGCCGTTCTTGAAGGAAATCTCGGCGGAGGTGGCGAGGCCATGGCCCATCACCACCGCGCCTTCCATCTGCGCGCGCACCCGCTCCGGGTTCACCACCGGGCCGCAATCCACCGCAATATCCACCCGCGGAACCGAGAAGGCGCCGCCCTCGCCCACCTCCACCTCCACCGCGACCGCGACATAGCTGACGAAGCTGTAGTGGCCGGCGATGCCCAGGCCCCGGCCACGCGGCAGCGGCCGGCCCCATTCGATGCCCGCCGCCGCCGTTTCCACCACCCGGCGCAGGCGGCCGGTGTCGATCGGGTAACGCTTCGGATCCTCACCGTGGTTCCAGGCATCGCCGAGATCGGTCGGGTCGATCACCCGTGCGGGGCCGATCAAGTCCAGCAGATAGTCCTTCGGATCGCGCCCCGCGGCATGAGCAAGTTCGGCCACGAAGGACTGAATGGCGAAGGCATGCGGAATGTTGGACACGGAGCGGTACCAGCCCACGCGCACATGAGCCGCTGCCTCCGGGTTCTCCAGGCGGATGTTGGGGATCGCAAAGGGCATGTTGACGAAGCCCATGCCGAGTTCGATCGGCATCTCGTGCTTCGGGTCGGGCGCGAAGAGCGCGGCAATGGTGGGCGCGGCACTGCGATGCAGCCAGGCTACCGGCCTGCCATTGCTGTCGAGCCCCGCTTCCAGCCGCTCCACCGAGACGGTGCCATAGTAGCCGTGGCTCAGGTCGTCCTCGCGCGTCCATGTGAGCTTCACCGGCGCGCCGTCCATCGCCTGGCTGCACAGCCCGGCCTCAAGCACGAAATCGGGCTTCGATTTCCGCCCGAAGCCGCCGCCGAGCAGCGTGACATGCACCGTCACCGCTTCCTCTGGAAGACCGAGGCGCTGCGCCAGGCGTGCGCGCGTCACCTGCGGCGCCTGGGTGCAGGCCCAGGCCTCGCAGCGGCCGTCCTGGATGCGCACCAGCGCGGCCGGCGGCTCCATCGGTGTCTGCGCCAGATGCGGGATGTAGTATTCCGCCTCCACCCGCCTCACAGCGCCGGCCATGGCGCGCTCCAGGTCGCCCTCGTTGCGCACCACCTTGCCTGGCTGGCGGACCGCGGCCTCCAGCCCTTGCCGGTAGGTGTCGGAGGAATAGACGGCGTTCGGCCCATCCTCCCAGGTGATCTTCAGCGCATCGCGGCCGCGCATGGCCGCCCAGGTGTTGCGGGCGATGACCGCGACGCCGCCCACGGGCTGGAACTCGGAGGGGATGGAGGGCGCCTCGATCCGCAACACCTTCACGACGCCGGGAACCTTCAGCGCCTCGGCCTCGTCGAGGCTGGCCACCTTGCCGCCATAGACTGGCGAGCGCGAAACAACGGCATAGAACATCCCCTCAGCCCGGGCATCGATGCCGTAGATCGCCCGGCCTGTGGTGATGTCGTGGTTGTCCACCAGACCGATGCCCTCGCGGCCGATGTAGCGGAACTGGCTGGAGTCCTTCAGCCGGATCGAACTGCGCTCCGGCACCGGCAGACCGGAAGCCGCCCGGGCCAACTCGCCATAGCCGAGGCTGCGGCCAGAGGCAGCATGGATCACGGCGTGCTCCCCGGCGCGCACCTCGGAAACGGGCACGTCCCAGCGCGTGGCGGCGGCCTGCTCCAGCATCATGCGCGCGCCGGCGCCGACACGGCGGAGGGGCATGAAGAAATGCCGGAGGCTGCGCGATCCGTCAGTGTCCTGATTGCCGTAACGCGCTTCGTCGCCATCCGCCTGGACAACGCGCACCTTGTCCCAGTCTGCCCCCAATTCTTCCGCCACCACCATGGCGATGGACGTGCGCACGCCCTGGCCCATCTCCTGCCGGTGACACGTGATGGTGACGGTGCCGTCCTCGGCGATGGCGACGAAAATCCTTGGGTCGTCGCGCCAGCCATTCGGCATGCCATCGGCGCCGAATTTCGCCTCGCCCTGCCCTTGTGCCACGGAGCGGCGGGGCAGACCCAGGGCGAGCACCAGGGCGCCCAAACCGGCGCCAGCGACGAAGCCGCGGCGGCTGACATTGGCGAGATCGCCGCCGCCGGCCCCCATGTCGGGAAAGATCATAGCCGGCCTCCCTTGCTGGCGGCCTGTTTGATGGCGGCGCGAATGCGTGGATAGGTGCCGCAGCGGCAGAGATTGCCGTTCATCACGCCGTCAATGTCGGCGTCCGTGGGATTGGGCGTGTCCTGCAGCAATGCGGCCGCCTGCATGATCTGGCCTGTCTGGCAGTAGCCGCATTGGGCCACGTTCAGCTCGCGCCAGGCCACCTGCAGCGGGTGGTTCCCTTCGGGGGAGAGGCCCTCGATTGTGATGACCTCACGGCCCTCGGCCAGCGCGAGCGGCGTCTGGCAGGCCAGTGACGGGGCGCCGTCAATATGGATTGTACAGGCGCCACATTGGGCAATCCCACAACCGAATTTGGTTCCGGTGAGGCCCAGTTCATCCCGTAGATACCAGAGCAGCGGCATCTCCAGGTCACCGTCGAAGGTATGGAGTGCTCCATTGATCGTGAACGATGCCATCAATCCGCCTCCGCCTGTTGCAGTTGAACGGGGTAGAACAAGCTGTTGGTCGATCGACCAGGAGGCCAGCGACCCGACCGACATGTGGGGACACAGCCCGCGGCCATTAGTTCCGCATCACTGGCTGACCGTTCATGGAGGTATCGCCAGATGCTGCGGCTTAGGAGCAGTTCAGGAAAACAGCCAGCCCGTGTTCAATTGGGCCATCCAGTCAAAAGCGCCCATAAGGTCATTCGCACTCAATCCCGCCAGGCCGTCTCCGATATTCTGCAGTGCATCGCCAGTAACAGCGGTAAGTGCCTCAGGCGGTAGGAGAGCAAGATCACCACGCACAGCCATTTGCTCCAGCGTGACCAGAGCCGCTGCTCCACCATAGAGACTGGCTTCGGCACCGATCCCACCGAGATCGGTTGCCTGGATGCGCTGAATAAGGGCGAGATCCGCAGCGGACTGCTCTGACGAAGTCGTTGCGGCGTCAAACGCCGCATCATGCTCCTGGAACGCCGCGTCGAGCGCGTCTACCGGCACGGGATCGGGCTGCGCAGGATCGGGAGAATTGACGAATAAACCCGCCGAGTAGAGCGGGCCACCGAAGTTGCCATAGGTGGGAGCCGAAATCGGAATGGTTCCGAGCCCAGGAGCAGTCAGATCGATTTGGAACGGCTCGCCCCAATTGATTCCGGACATAAACGTCCTCCCATTAGCTGCAAAGCAAGCATCGAACCGCCCACAAAAAGACAAGTCCCGCAACTCTTATGTCAAGCAGAATTTTTCCAAGGAATTCAGTTGAAGCTGAGCTGATTAATACAGCTCTATCTTGTCATTATTCTCAATGGGCCTTTGGTTACATAGGCGAGCCTGGCATGTGGCGTCCGGGCTTCGCAGCAGGCCCAGCATGGGATGGCCGCATCAGTGGCAAGCAGCGCTCCTCTGCATTCACAGGAACGACTTACGGCCGCTGCGCGCCAGCGTGGCAGATGGTCACATTAACGAAGCGCCCATATTGAGTGGTGAGAGTCCGTCACATGGCCCATGCGCCTTCCAGATCTGACTGGTGCCACACAGACCAGTCGCTACAAGGTGGCCAGCTTATAGACGAGCCCTCGATCATGATCCGGAATGAAGCGGTTCACCCCCTTCAGCCAAACTCGCCTCCTCAGCACGAGGCTTTCGTGCCTCAGGGAGCGCCCCTGCCCTGCTTGGCTACAGCGATGGCATAGCTGGGCAGCTACCTGTTCCCGGCTGCCTCAGAGCCGCGTGCTTCCATCTCGCCGATAAACGTCTCTCGCCTCCGTGACAGCCTCTCAATCGCACTGGAAAGATGATCCAAGGCGCGTGTCACGGCCTCCACGTCGTCCTCCACGATGCTGCCGCGCAGGCGCTCGCGATGTTGCTGCTTCAGCTTGCCCTTGAGTTTGCCGAGCTCACGCTGGATCTCGGTGAGTTCGTCCAGCAAGACACCTGCCTCCAGCGATGTCGAAACCTGCATCGGAACCTGCTCCCCTCCGACAACCCGATTGCAACAAAGCCGCATGAACGGCTTCCATGGCTACCTTCATCAAGCGTTTATCACCATCAGCCACAAGGGGCGCATCGCGGCAGGATGGTGAACGCTCCCGACGACAATGGAGGCCGGCCGGATCCCACTGGCCTGGAAGACGGTGGGAGGGGGAGGCAAGCCAATCTTGCGCCTGCAAGCAATACCCGCCTGCCGGCCAGAAGGCACCATAGCGCGCTGCAGTCCCGGAGAGTCTCGGGCGCACCGCACTCGGCACGCATCGCTCCCCGCATGCTTGCGGGAAGAAGCCTTCCGTCGGCGCCATGTATCAGGGCGTAATTTCGCTTCGGAAGAAATACAGGGAGATCGGCTGACCCGAGCCGTGTCGGAGGCGAAGCTTGGCGACTTCTTCCTGCTCGCTCACCAGGGACCACTCATTCACACGGAAGATCGTCATACAGCGGCCATCGCGGTGCGCCTGTGCCAGCAACCGGGGACTTGCCGCACCCGTCTCGCGCAGCCCACGCAGAATGTGAAGCGAGGCAGGCTTTTCGCAGCCGATTGTCCCATCGGCCTTCACGCGGTAAACTTGAGTGGGTGAGCTTGTAATCATACCTGCCCCAGTGGCAACACCCTCTTCAAGCTTGGCGGTGTTCGCGTCTCTTGAGGGCGCGGCGCCCTGATCAGGACCCGCAGGCGATAGGTTGCGGCTTGGCTTCTGCGGCCTTACCACGGAACCTCGCTTGGACTTCGGCTCTTCATTCAGCGGGGCCGGCCCTAAGGCACAGGCAGAAAGCAAGGTCGCAACTGCCATCAGAACCACAGCCTGCCTTGTAGCCCTTCGGTTGAGAAGACCGCGCAAATTGCGTACCCATAGTCGATGATTGCAAGAGGTCATTAGAGTGCAACTGGCTATGCGCGGCAAGCGGCCTGAAAGCAAGCTTCCTACCCCAGCCGGGGGTAAGGCGAGACGGCGGCTTGCAGGCCTGTTGGGGCTGGCGGCAGCGGTGGGCACCGCCGGATCCTTCCTCGCCGGACAAGCATTGCTTCAGGACGACGGAGAAAGGCCCGTACGTCTACAGGCATTGGAGGCCTCTGCACACGCCCTGGCAGCCTCGGCCGACGCTGAAATCACGCGACATGCGACGGTGGCGGCAGCCCTCGCAGCCTCGCCTGTTCTGAAACAGCCGGCATGGGATCTCCAGGCGCTGGATGGCTATGCCAGGGCAGCGGCCTTGGCTCTTGGACATCCGTTGGTGGTGGCCGACACCTCCCTTGCACAACTGGTCAATACGGCCGTCCCGTTTGGAATCCCTCTTCCCGCCCTTGACGAGACCTCTGCGGCCCTCCGCGCGCTTGAATATGATAGCGTCGCCGTCACCACGCGCCCCTCAGACGCAGATGAGGAGTTGTCAACCATCGCGATCGCTGTGGCAGCGGAGCGGGAGGGCAAGAAGATCGGGGTCGTGACCACCCGGATTGAGGCTTTGGCCCTCAGGCACGTGTTGGACAGCGTGGCCCAGGCAGGGATGGTGGCGATTCTGGTTGACCGCAGCGGGCATTTCATCAGCTCTATCGCACAGCCGCCGGGCACTGGTTTCAGTCTCCGCCAGTTCCTCGACGGCATGGCATTCGATGCGGCGAAATCAGGCAGCCGAACGGCAGCGGATGGCACCTCGGTTGATTATGTGGCTCGCCCTTTGCGAACAGTCCCGGAGTGGAGCGCCGTTGCCATAGCGCCCGCATCGGGCTCAGTCCGGCCCGTGGCCACAGCCAGCTTCGTTGGAGCCAGCCTCGCCGCCCTGGCCACCTTCCTGGCGGCCAGCCTGGTCATGCTTAGCGATCGCCGAAGCCGGATCAGCGAGGCGGATCTGTCCGCCGCAGAAAAAGCCCGCCTCACCGCCCTGGTGAGTGAGGCAGAGGCCCTGCGCCATGTTTCCGAACTCAGGAGCCTGCACGATACCATTCCTGTTGGCTTGGCCTTGCTGGACCGCGATCTCTGCTTCCTTTCGGTCAACGCGAAGCTGGCTGGCGTCTCGGGTGTTCCGGATGCCGAGCATATAGGGCGCCGCCCATCGGATGTCCTTCCTCCCAGCATTGCCGTACCCCTTGAGAACGCACATAGCCGGGTGCTCGTCAGTGGGCGCCCGGTTCTGGAAGTCCCGCTGTCGGGGGAGGCTCCTGGCACCGTGCGCAATACACGACATCTCCTGGCAAGCTGCCATCCTGTTCGCGATAGCCAGGGCCGCATCTCGAGTGTCAGCATGGTTCTCCAGGATGTGACTGAGCGGGTCCGTGCTGAGACAGGACGTGAACTGCTCGTTCGAGAACTGAATCACCGGGTTAAAAACATGCTGGCAACCGTCCAGTCCATCGTCAGCATCACGCTGCGGCGGGGGAGCGGGGACCCCAAGCATCTTGGCGCCGAACTGAATGGGCGGTTGGCGACACTGGCTCGTGCCCATGATCTGCTCACGGAGCATGCGTGGGCCGAGGCGGATCTCGTTGATGTCGCTCAGGCCGCACTGAAGCCTTGGCTGAGTGATTTGCAGGAGCGGGTCTCCATAGAGGGGCCGCGCGGCATTCTTCTGCGTCCCAAGCAAGCCCAGGCTACCGTCCTGGCGCTGCACGAGCTGGCGACCAATGCGACAAAATACGGCGCCCTTTCCCAGGACGAAGGCTGTATCAGCCTTCGGTGGCACACCGATACCAATGGGCTGGCGGTGATGGAATGGACCGAAACGGGTGGCCCTCCGGTCATTGAGCCTCCGGTCGAGAAGCGAGGCTTCGGAACGCGCCTGCTGGAGCGAGCGCTAGCCTCCGATCTTGGTGCGGGAACCCATGTCCGTCTCACCTTCGCGCCGGAGGGGCTGCAGGCCCGCATTTCCTTTATAGGTGCCGCAGGTCCGCCTGAAGTGGTTGCTGCATAACTTCAGCCAAGGTAGCGACCTACTTCGGGAGTGAATGCGCCGACACCAGGCCTTGATCATGGTCCCCACTGGATGTCTGCCAATCCATTAGGCAAATGGATCAGCGGTCCATCAGGGTGGTCACCGCTGACCGATTAGCGGCAGCCGAGATCGCGTGGCGCCAGGCTACACTCCTATCCTGGCATGAAGAAGGAGGTTTACAGAGGTACGGTGCAAGCCGAGGTGCTGCCCGATAGACAGGATGCGCCGCGGATCACTGGCTGAGGCCGCAATGCTGAACGGCCTGGACCAACCCCCAGCCAAATGCCGGATCCTTTCCGAAGCGGCCGAGATCACGCGCTTGGTCGGCCAAAAGTTTCTCTGCTTCTGATGGCGTCATGCTATGGTTTGTGGCTAGCAACGCGGCAATGGAAGCCGTTACGAAAGGAGTGGCAAACGAGGTGCCGGACAGCCGGCGCACTCCGCCGAGCGACGAGGCGACTGGCACCATCACACCCGGAGCTGCGAAATCAACCTGCTCCCCCTGGACAGCATGGCGGTAGATCTTCCCGTTGCTGCTGAGTGCCGTTACGCCCACCACACCTGGATAAGCGGCAGGGTAGAGAGGCTTGGCTTTAGGGCCCGCATTGCCCACGGCCGCCACAAGCGCAACACCTTGTGCAAGAGCCCGATCCACCACCGCATGTAGGATGGGATTATCCGGTCCAGCTAGGCTGAGATTGATCACCTGCACTCCGGCGCTCACGAGATGCTCTATGGCACGCACTAGATCGAAAGTGTCTGCGCGCTCGTCGCCGTGTGGATCACGGGTGAAAGGATCAGCCGCCAGGATTTCCGCATCTGGATACAAGCCTGGCGCAACACTTTCCTGAGCCCCGACTAACAAGGCAACGATTGCCGTACCGTGATCGACGGGTGCAGGCGGATGATCCTGGGTCGCGAAGCGGGTCAGCGTTAAGCGTGCGCCGGCCAAAGCCGGATGCCTCGTATCAATGGCCGCATCGACGACACCAATGATGACTGAACCACCACACATGCTGCTTTGGCGCCAGCCCACCTGAGTCCAGCTGGAGCAAATCTCTGCGGTGCAGCCGGAGGCTGTCGCTTGATTGCGATAATAATGGTTTGGAGCAACGACCGCGGCAGGCGCCAGAGCAGATATGAATGCAAGTGCGGCATTCTGTCCGAGACCAGGCGGCGTTTGGAGCAGCGCCATCACCCCGGCGTCTGCAATATCCTCCTGTTCTATCACCGTGAAGCCACCTGACGGCAAATGCCCTAGTTGAGCCTGGGTAATTCCAAAAACGACGATCTCCCGAGGCGCGGCGCTCGTAGCCTGTCGAGGCGCAGGGCTGCTCGCAGGGGGCGGCGCTGGCTTGTCGCCGAACATGCGGTTAAACAGTCCGCCTCGGCCGAAAAGCTGCGGTAGGACCTGATCTGCTTGGCCATCGCTGCGCCTGTCAAATCCCTCACCGCCTGACCCGCCGCTGTCGCCGCCACCGCTATTTGCCAGCGCTGTAGGATAAGGTCCTATGGACAGGCTAGCCAGTCCGCCGACACTAAGTGCAAGGTGAAGTCCCAAGACTCTGAGGTTGATCGGCACTCGAATTGTCTTTGCTGACAAGGTTGTAATTGCACTCGAGAAATGCAGTTGCGAAATCGACTTTAACGAGGCGATGAGGTGATTTTCGGAACTCTCCTTTCCGTGATCTTTAGATCTCCGTAGCCAGAGTCAGAATGACTCTATGCTATGCATTCCGAGACATCATGTCGACTACCGGAAGCTGCACAATTTCCTTTGATTTTCGCTCAATTTGAACTCCAGCTATTGATTGGAGTGAACCCCTGAGGCTGGACCGTCCTGGATCAGAACTAAGACACGTGCCGGACCAGTTGACGTTCGAACTCTTCGGGTGTCCGGATGACCCCTACCGCGCCTCTCCCAGCGGCACGTAGAGCTTGCCGCCCTCTCGGAACTTCTGCGCCATAGCGGCCATGCCCTCCTTCTGCGCCTCGGCGCGGATGTCATGGGAGATGCGCATGGAGCAGAATTTGGGGCCGCACATGGAGCAGAAATGCGCAGTCTTGTGTGCCTCCTTTGGCAGCGTTTCGTCATGAAAGGACCGCGCCGTATCAGGGTCGAGGGAAAGGTTAAACTGGTCCTCCCAGCGGAACTCGAAGCGTGCGCGGGACAAGGCATCGTCGCGCAGCCTCGCGGCCGGATGGCCTTTGGCGAGGTCCGCCGCATGGGCCGCGATCCGGTAGGTGATGACGCCTGTCTTCACGTCGCTGCGGTCCGGCAAGCCGAGATGCTCCTTCGGCGTGACGTAGCAGAGCATGGCGCAGCCGAACCAGCCGATCATGGCTGCGCCTATGCCTGAGGTGATGTGGTCATAGCCGGGGGCGATGTCGGTCGTCAGCGGCCCGAGGGTGTAGAAGGGCGCCTCGCCGCAGGTGGCGAGCTGCTTGTCCATGTTGGCCTTGATCTTGTGCATGGGCACATGGCCCGGGCCCTCGATCATCACCTGGCAATCCTTCCCCCAGGCCAACTGGGTCAGCTCGCCCAGCGTCTCCAGCTCCGCGAACTGCGCAGCGTCGTTGGCATCGGCGATGGAGCCGGGGCGCAGCCCGTCGCCGAGTGAGAAGGAGACGTCATAGGCGCGGCAGATGTCGCAGATCTCGTCAAAATGCTCGTAGAGGAAGCTCTCGCGGTGATGGTGCAGGCACCACTTCGCCATGATGGAGCCGCCGCGGGAGACAATGCCCGTCACGCGCCCCGCCGTCAGCGGAACATGGCGCAGCCGCACGCCGGCATGGATGGTGAAGTAGTCCACGCCCTGCTCGGCCTGCTCGATCAGCGTGTCGCGAAAGACCTCCCAGGTCAGGTCCTCGGCAATGCCGCCGACCTTCTCCAGCGCCTGGTAGAGCGGGACGGTGCCGATGGGGATCGGAGCGTTGCGCAGGATCCAGTCGCGGATGTTGTGGATGTTGCGGCCGGTCGAAAGGTCCATGACGGTGTCCGCGCCCCAGCGGATCGCCCAGACCATCTTCTCCACCTCCTCCGCCATGGAGGAAGTGACGGCGGAATTGCCGATATTGGCGTTGATCTTCACCAGAAAGTTGCGACCGATGATCATCGGTTCCAGCTCCGGGTGGTTGATATTGGCGGGGATGATGGCGCGGCCCCGTGCCACCTCGTCGCGGACGAATTCCGGGGTGACATGGTCAGGAATGGCGGCGCCGAAATCCTCCCCGTCGCGTCCCAACACGGCGCGAGCCTGGGCACGGCCGAGATTCTCGCGGACGGCGACGTATTCCATTTCAGGCGTGATGATGCCCGCGCGGGCATAGGCGAGCTGGGTGACCGCCTTGCCATCCTTCGCCCGCAGCGGGCGATGGCGGACGGGGAAAGTGGGAGTCAGACGGTCAGGGGAGACGAAGCCGTTATCCTCGGGCTTCACGTCCCGCCCGTCATAGACCTCAACGTCGCCGCGCGCCTCGGCCCAGGCCTGGCGATGGCGGGGCAGGCCGCGCTCGATCACGATCTCGGTGGCAGGGTCGGTATACGGGCCCGAGGCATCATAGACCGTCACAGGCGGTTCGCCGGCACTGGGATGCAGGGCAATCTCGCGCATGGGAACCCGAAGTTCCGGATGCCGGATGCCTGGCTTGAAGACCTTGGTGGAGGCCGGCAGCGAGCCGGTCGTGACGATTGGCGCACCGGGAACGGGGGGCCTGCTGGTGGTCTGGATCGACATGCGCCGAAGCTCCTCGCATCCGCTACGGAGATCCAGCGCTGACATGGAATGATGGAGGATGCCCGACCCACGCAGGAATGGCGGGGAAAGCCCCTTTTGGGGGAGCCATGGCAGCCGCACCGTCCCTACGCCAGCATGAACTGGATCAGGTTCAACGGGTCACTGCGCTGCCAATGGCGAGCAGTATCTCAGCCCCTTGTCGGGACCCCCCTGGTGACAAGAAACACTCGACCAGACGACACCGGATTGTCAACAGTCCCTAGCAGCAGAGTGCGCCGGTACCGATCCGCAGATACGCCCGATAGCTCTGGTTGTGGAGCGCCGAGCGCCTGCCGCGGTGCTCGGCGCCATGCTGACCCCGAACGAACATTCTCCCAAGCCCCAGAGAGGGGCCCGCCCGAATGATTCGGATGCGGCTGAACTACTAAGCGGCCGAGCCTTCTGCCCAAGGGGGCTGACCAATCAGAGCCAGCACTTCCGCGGCAGGAACCGGACGGCTGAGCAGGTAGCCTTGGGCATCATTGCAACCCAGCTGACGCAGGGCCTTGAGTTGCCCGGCCGTTTCCACGCCCTCGGCGGTGACCGAAATGCCGAGACTTCGGCTCATGCTGACGACAGCGCGGATGACCGCTTTCGATTCTCTCCGGTCCGGAAGGCCGGTGACGAAGGAGCGGTCGATCTTGATCTTGTCGATCGGGAACCGGAGCAGGTAGGCCAGGGACGAGAAGCCCGTGCCAAAATCATCGAGGGCGATCCGCACGCCCAGTCGGCTCAACTCGTGCAGGACCGCGAAGTTCGTGTGGTCGTCCTGTAACAAGACCGATTCCGTGATCTCCAGCTCGAGCCGCCCGGCGTCAAGGCGCGCTTCCTCCAGGGCGTTGGCCACCGCCTGTACGAGGCCAGGATTGCGGAACTGGACCGGCGAGAGGTTGACCGCCACGCGGATCGCATCGGGCCACCGGGCTGCCTCCTTACAAGCCGTGCGAAGGGCCCACTCACCCATCCGCATGATCAGTCCGGTTTCTTCGGCCACTGGGATGAACTCGGCGGGCGAGATCATTCCTCGGCCAGGATGCTGCCAGCGCAGCAGGGTCTCAAAGCACGTCACCTCCCCCGTCCAGATCCCAACCAGCGGCTGGAAGTGAAGTTCCAGCTCACCTCGATCAAGGGCTGTGCGGAGGCCGACCCTCAACTCCTGCTTTCGCCGGACCACCTCGTCCATGGCAGGCTCGAAAAAGCGGAAGGTGCCGCGTCCATCTGCTTTGGCACGGAAGAGCGCAATATCCGCCTTCCGGACGACGTCCTCCAGTGCGGCCGCCTCAGGGGAAACAAGGGCGATGCCGATGCTCGCACCCACGACCGCGTGCCGCTCATCGATTTGATAGTCTTCATCCAGGATCTGGACGATGTGCCGCGCAAGAGCGGCCGCATCGTCCGGCTCGCGTACGCCAGTCTGAACAACCGCAAACTCATCGCCCCCGATTCGGGCCACCAAGCTGCCTTCAGGCACGCAGCCGCGAAGCCGATCGGCGACCTGCCGCAGCAAAGCATCGCCTGCAGCATGCCCGAGCGTGTCGTTGACGCCTTTGAACTGGTCCAGATCGATGAAATGGAGCGCCAGGTGCTCGCCGGGACGAAGGGCGGTAAGCATTCGCCCCATCTCCTGGTGGAACAGCCGGCGGTTGGCCAGATCCGTCAGCGGATCGTGGTACGCCATATAAGAAATCTGCTGCACGGCCAGCTTGCGTTCGTGGATGTCCTCGGCAGTTCCGTACCAGCGGATGATTCGGCCATTCTCATCGCGCCGTGCCGCCGCGCGGGAGCGGAACCAGCGATAACCTCCATCGGCGAGGCATAGCCGAAAATCCACGTCCAGGGGTTCGCCCGACGCTACGGATTGCATCCAGTGGGCCTGCATGCGAGGCGCATCCTCCGGATGGACGGCCATTAGCCAACCCGTGCCAAGCGAATCCCCTGGCGCCATGCCCGAGAGGCGACTCCAGCGTGGACTTACTCTGGTGACCTGGCCATCGGCATCGGCGGCCCAGGGGATCTCAGGGCTCAGTTCGACTGTATAGCGGTAATTTTCCTCGCTCTCGCGAAGAGCCATCTCCGCCCGTTTGCGCTCCGTGATGTCCTGAACAATGGCCACGAGAAACTGCGGTCGGCCAGACGGGTCGCGCGTGGCGGACACATAATTGCTAACCCATACGGACGAGCCGTCAGGTCTCGTATAGCGCTTTTCAGTGGTGAACGGCTCGCCGGTCTCGACCAATTGCTGCAGGAGGGTCTGGCTCTCCGTGGCGTCCTCTGGATGGGTGATATCCAGCACCTGCTGCTGCAAGAGCGTTTCTCGGCTCCGTCCGACGATCTCGCAGTAGCGGTCATTGACCAGCAGGAAGCGTGCCTTAAGATCTATCTGGGCAATGCCGACTGCCACCTGCGCGATCAGGTTGGAAAGACGCTCTTGGTGTTCCCAAAGGGCCTCCTCCGCTTGCTTGCGAGCAGTGATATCGAGGACGGAGCACAGTGCTCCGATGATCTCTTCACTTTTGCTGCGCGCTGGCTCAAGGGACACCAGATAGGTCCGCCCCTGATGCATGCCGTTGGTCTGCGAGCCCTGTAGCTCGAGGTCAGCCACACGTTCGCCCCGCAAGGCCCGCCGCAGATACGGTTCGAGCTGCACCGCGACGCCAGGCGCAACTTCGGCCAAGCCGCGGCCGATATCCTCCTGCGCAGGCCGCCCCATCATTTCGGCCATCTGCTTATTAATGCTAGCAAAGCGCAGATCCGCATCGATCAAGCAAAGTCCGACGGGCACAGCGTCATAGAGGTTGGGCAAGCTCGACAACCGGCGATGGGCCGCTTCGAGGACACTTCGAGTCGGGCCGCTTTTTGCGATTTGCTCAGTCATAGCTTGTCCATGTGAAGCAATAGAGGCCGCCGTTAATCGTCCCTTAAGCTTGGTACCTTCCGCAGTTACCAAGGACAACCATTAAGTGCATAGATCAATTTCTCTACTACTATATGGAGCCCGTTAAACAGCGAGGCAGAAGCTTCTGCCGGAACCATGCCGGGGTGAACCGCACTGACCATAAGCTGCGGCAAACCTCTTGTTCTCTTTTTGTTCTATATTATAGCTTCATGCCGCCCTCTCCACTGGAGTCTCGGACGATGAACCTCAATCCCCGCCTGCTCGACCCTGTGACCGAACACCGCCTACGCTAAGCTCTCCAGCTTGCCCTCCGCGAGGGCTGCACCGTCCGAGAGGCCAAGGGCGAAGCTCGTGGATATCTGCGCGCCCTGAGCCCGGCCATGCCGCAACGCACCTTGTTGAGGCCGTGGATGGCATTCTGGCGGCGATCGATCCGATGCTGACCGACCTCGTGGACTGTAAACCTGATGGCCGCAGCACACCACCGGGGCAGCTGAGCCTGGCGCTGTGAGCCATGTCCGGCGATGAAATGAAGGCCTGCCTAGAGACGCTCAGGTGGGGACAAAGCGATCTCGCACGGGTCTTAGGAATCGACGAAGCCATGGCCCGGCGGATGGCGCGAGGGCAGGCCCGGATCCCTGATCGGCTGGCGTCCTGGCTGCGCGAACTCACACGCGAGGTCGCGGCGGTCTACGCCCGTTGCCCGCCCCCACGTATCGGCTGATGCTTCACCTTGGCCGCCAACTATGACCACGCCAGGCCAGTAGATCCGCTGTGGTACCGCTTTGGCTGGCATCTGCAGATCCGCTGCCCATGCGGCCGTGTGGTGTGTGAGCAGGTTCAGGCCTTCGCAAGGCAGCACAGCCTACCGTCCGCGATGAAGCACCACGAACTGCAGGAGCGACTGCGGTGCCGGGAGTGCGGAGGCCGGCCGCAGATGGACTGCTTGCTGCGAGGCTAAACGACAGAAAGCCGCCCGCCGAGATCTGAACGGGCAGGCCTTACCAACCTCGGTGGTAGTAGCCGGGAGGCGGACCGTAGCCATAGCCATGGCCGCGCGGTGGCCCGTAATAGCCATGACGGTGATGGGGGCGGTAGTCCTCCGGCGGCGGCACAACAACGCAGCCGCCCAGCGACAGCAGGACAAGGGCCGCAGCGAACAGGCGGAGCTTCATGGCGCGATCCTCCCCTTTGGGAAGAAGCCCGAAGCTCTTCCCACCTCGAGAAGGAAACGCCTGGATCGCGGAAGCTCCGTGGCGGCTTAGAGGCCATTTCTAGGCTTGTATTCTCGCCCGGAGATCAGCAGGCGGTCTGGAAAAGGGCATCATCCGGAACGCCAAAGCACCTGAAACGGAACTTAGAGTACCACTTGGGCAGCGGGGGCAGACTAAGTGGCACCCTGATCCCATTCCCAGGCGTAGATCAATCAATGATTGCGCGCATCGGTTGCGTTTTTATCGATGAATTGCTGTGGCTATGGATCTACCGCCCTCTTTTAGGCAAGCGGCACTCGCTTCCGGGATTCGCGGTTCCTTTCACAAGGGGCCTGGGTGGCGGAGCTGTTCCTGAAGCGGAAGCTATTGTTGCCGGTTTCCAGGATGTGGCAGTGGTGGGTGAGCCGGTCGAGGAGCGCGGTGGTCATCTTGGCATCGCCGAACATTCCGGGCTGTCTCTGATCTCGAACGCGTAGTGTCTGACGTCACGATCACGGACCCGCGCCATCCGCTGTTTGGACAGCGGCTGAGAGTGCTGTCGCTGACCTGCGGCCAATGTCCTGCCCTTCGTGGCGTTGGCCTTGGGGGATGGGCGCCGCCGGCTGCTGAGGCGGGCGGAGACGGACCCGGAGCAGCCCCGGGTACCGGAGGCGGCGCTACCCCGCGTCTCGGCACGCGCGTTGCTGCCACTAGCGCAGCACATTCGGAGCATGCCGGCCGTCTCCCATGGGGAAGCGTCCCATGCCGAGCTCCCCGCATTCAGGCAACACGCCCTGCCCCGCAGCGGCGGCAAAGGCGCGGTCGAGGGAGGCCTCGCTGAGTCCAACCAGGGCCAGTGCCCCGACCACCCAGCGGCCAGCTTGGCGCTCCGCGGGCGTGACCCAGCGCTTGCCGGGGCTCACGCTCCAATCCGCATGGATCAGCTTGTCGAACACTGAGGTCTCTCCATAGAAGGATCACAAAATACGGTCGAGTCTACGCCTACAGCGGGCCAAGTCAGCACCGGCCGCTCGCCGGTGAACCCGCTTACCCCGCCAGCGTTGATGCGCCACGCGCCTCATGGCTCCAGGAGACCGCCAGGATGTCAGCTGATAATCGAGTGCTCACGGACGAGGAGCTGCGGACTCTGGAAGATATACTGGCGAAGCTGAGCGGTCGGAGTGGTGATCTGCCCGCACCGTTGTTCCGCTTCATCACGGAGGTGACATCCACCCCGAACGTGGATTTGCTGGTCCAGGACGAGGAGAAAGGCATCCTACTGGCCTGGCGAGACGACGCGTTCGGGATCGGCTGGCATGTCCCAGGCAGCATCATTCGCCACCGGGAAGAGGTCGTCCATCGTATCGCGGCCTGTGCGCGTGAGGAGTTCGGATGTGAGGTGGAGATCGCCCGCCGGCCAGTGGCGCTGATCGAGATCTTCGATGATCGAGGCCATGCTCTCTCGCTGTGCTACCAGGCCACCTTGCGCGGCAGCCCGGGCAAACGTGTCATCGGGGTGGGAGACCCTCCCGAGGCCGGAGATCTCGGTTGGTTCGCAACGCTGCCGACCAAGCTCTATCCGAGCCATTTCATCTACCGAGACGTTTTAGACGCGCTCGGCAAGGGCCAGCTGGGTGAGGGTGTGTGCCTGTTCACGCACCAGATCGGCAGCCGTGACAAGGGTCAGGCGTCACCGGGAGGCAGCATCAGCTCGGACGTGCCGCTCGCCGGGTCCTCACGGCCGAGCCGCGTGTCCGCACGGTAGCCCATGGAGGGTGCTACGGCTGGTCCGGCACGATCAGCGTGACCGTCGGGAAGTCGCTGCGGTAGCGCGCCGCATCCCGCGTCAGCAGCGGCAGCCCCATCACCGCGGCCTGGGCCCCGATCAGGAAGTCGGGCAGGACCCCGCTGCGGGAGCCCCCTCGCCCGCGGTAGGCCTTGAAGACCTTGCCGGCCAGGAACAGGGCCGGGCGGGTGAGCGGCTCCAGATGGAGACCAGCCTCCGCCACAAAGGCGTTCACCTGCTCGACCCCTGGAAAGCGGACCGACAGCTCGGCGTAGATGACGTCGTTGATCAGCAGCGGCCCCTGTACCGCGGCCGCCTCCAGTTGCCGCAAGGACCAGTCCGCCCAGTGCGGGTCGTCCGTTGCGAGGTCCAGCAGGATGTTGGTGTCGACCAGAGTGGCCAAGGACTGCTCAGTTCTCGCCGCGGGTCAGGGCCATGATCTCGTCTGTGCTCATGCCGGGGCCTGCGGCCCCCCGCAGCCGCGCGAAACGGCTCCGCGGGCGCGCTGCGGCATCGGCCCGGGCAAGCAGGACCTGACCCTCGGGCGTCAGGCGGAACTCGACCGCGCTGCCGGCCGCGAGGCCCAGGAGATCGCGCACGGGCTTCGGAATGGTGACCTGACCCTTGCTGGTCACGGTGGTGGCCATGGCTGCCTCCGGTAATACCTTTCATATAGCAGGTATTACTTAGAGATCTCCACGGCCGCTGCCAAGCAGGCTCTGGCAAGCCGGCCAGGCACAGCGGCACGCCGCGGTCGATGGCCTTCAGCAGTCCTTTCGGGGCATGCGCCATCGCATAGGCCCAGCTCTCCTGCTGGCCCGGGCTCATCCAGTCCGGCGCGGTGGCGGCGAGTTTGCCCTCCGGCTGGGGTTCGCTGGCCCGGCCGCGTCCGTGGTGTGTCGGGTTGAACGAGCCCGGCAGCTGGCGCAGTTGGCATGGGTACGGGCACACGTCAGCTGAGCATGCGTGTTATTGAACATGCCGTTGTTAGCCCGCAGCCTACCCAGAACGCAGCGATGGTTACCAGGCCGCAACCTGCCTCAACACAACGGACCGCATTCGTGACGTCACGTTACGGCTTAGAGATCCGCGCTGCCACCGCCACTGAGGCACCCGGGCTCGCCGACCTGCTGGCGACGGCCGGCTTCGCCATCGATGCGCACGACTTGGCGGAACGGCTCGTCGCGTTGCGCCAGGCGTCAGCGACGGCATTGATGGCACTGCAGTGGGGGCCGCCCAGCGGCCTCGTGGTGATGCATTGGTATCCGACGCTCGAAGCAGCTCGCCCAAGGGCGCAGATCAGCACGCTGTTGGTCAACGCTGACGAGCGCCGCCGGGGCATCGGCCGGCTGCTGCTCAAGGCGGCTGCACAGGCTGCGCGTGTGGCGGGTTGCGGCGAACTGGAGATCATCACTCGATCGGATACGCCAGCTCTGTGCGAATTCTGCCGAGCCACAGGCTTCGCCGAGGCAGGCTCCCGATTCATTCGATCACTGCGCAAGCAGGGGTAGGAGCTCACCCGTAAGCACGCGCACCGGGCTGTCCTGCGTCAGTGCATCGGATTTCAGTCCAGCAATCCGCCGCTCCTACTCTTCAACTTTGACGTTGGCGAGGGCCACCACCTCACGCCAGCGCCGCATGTCTGCCCGCCAGGATCGATCGAACGCAGCAGAGTTTGCCGGCGAAAGCTGAGCGCCCATAGCCCGGAGGCGATCTGACCCGGGAGGGGAAGCCGTTGCTTCCTGGATGGCTGCGGAGATCCGCTCAACGGTGGCAGATTGCATCCCGGCAGGTCCGAAGACACCGACCCAACTGGCGACAACAAAATCCGGGATTCCAGCCTCGCCCATGGTGGGTACGTCCGGAAGCCCAGCCACCCGCGTGGCGGAGGTGACTGCCAAGGCCCGCAGGGCGCCTCCTTCAATCTGGCCCATCACAGAGGGAAGATTGTCGAACATAACATGCACTCGGCCGCCCCGAAGATCTGCCGTCGCCTGGGCACTGCCCCGGTAGGGGACATGGACCATTTCCAACCCTGTGCGCAGGCGGAACAGCTCGCCCGTTAGGTGAATGGAGGTGCCGGCTCCCTGTGAGCCGAAATTGATCCCCCCGGGCTGCTTAGCTGCCCATTGGACAAACTCTCCTACCGTGCGCACCGGAAGGTCTGCACTCACCACCATCACATTGGGGAATTCAGCGATCCGCGCTATTGCGGTGAAGTCCTGCTCCGTATCGAAAGGCAGATTGCGGCGGACCGCCGGCGTCACACCATGTGTACCGGCACCGCCGACCAGCAAAGTGTACCCGTCCGGAGCCGACTTCGCGACCACATCGCTGCCGACGCTGCCGCCCGCGCCAGGCCGATTGTCCACTACCACCGTATGGCCGATCCGAGCCTGAATACCATCCGCGAGGGCGCGGATCACCGTGTCGAAGGTGCCGCCCGGCGTGTAGCCTGTGACGAAGCGCAGCGGACGTGTTGTATCGGGCGCCTGTGCGGCGGCCGGAAGGGCGATCGCGCCCAGCAGCAGTGTGACGACCCGTCGCTTCATTCGCCCTTCCCCCATCCACCGCCACCTGCTGTGGCCATCACCAGCCGATCGCCCGATTGCAGAATTGTGCTCAGCTTGGACCGGATCACCTCCCTGGTCCCGTTCTGACGCAGGATGTAAGCCTCCGCCACCGCGCCATCGCCGCCGCCAGCCGCGCCTCTGGCCCGGTTGAAGTGGCGCTCCCCGCGAAAGGTCAACGTCATCGGGCCATGCAGCACTTCATACTCTCGCAGTGCGCCGCAGCCGCCAGTGTGGAGCCCTTCTCCGCCGGAGTTGCGCCGTACTGCCAGATGCCGCACCCGTACCGGCGCGTCGCTCTCCATCGCTTCAACAGGCTGGTTCATGGTGTTGCCGACATCGGTCGAGATTACGTTGACGCCGGGGCCTCTCGCGGATGCACCGCTGCCACCCTGCATCGCCTCGGTGACCACGAAGGCGGTGCCGTCCGCATTCCGGCCGCTCAATGCCATCACGACGCTGACCCCCGCATTGGCGGCCGGGATGCGATCTGGCAGAGCCTGAGCCAGCGCCCCAAGGATCGCGTTAGTCAGGATCTTGACGGTGGCGGTTCGCGCATTCACCGCGGCGGGTGGCTTCGGGTTCACCAGGGAACCCTCGGGAAGCACTAGCCGCAGCGGCCGGAAGCACCCACCATTGTTCGGGATGTCAGGCCCGGTAACCGCACAGATGGCGAAGAAGGCTCCGGCCATAACGCCCGCGGGCACGGCGTTGATGGGACCGCGGACCTGCGGCGAAGTACCTGTAAAATCGATGGTTACATCATCGCCCCGGATCGACACTTCCACCTCGACTCGAACAGGGCGATCAAGGTCAACCCCATCGTTGTCCAGAAAGTCGCAGTACCGCCAGCTTCCATCTGGAATGGCGCGAATGGCGGCCCGGGTTGCTGCCTCTGCCCGCCCTACCAGTTCCTCCATCAGAGTGGTGAGCTGGCTCACTCCGTAGCGCTCTGCAAGCTCGGCCATCCGCGCGGCACCAGTTCGGCAGGCAGAGATCTGGGCGTTCAGATCCCATTCGAAGGCATCCGGCGTACGAGTGTTGCACGCAATGATACGCAGAATTTGTGGGTCGGCCTTACCAGCTCTCGAGAGCTGTAGCGGCGGCAGGCGCAGGCCTTCCTGGTAGATCTCGGTAGCGTTTGTCGGCACTGAGCCCGGCGTCAGCCCACCGAGGTCCTGGTGGTGGAGGATGGTTCCGGCCAGGGCGATAACCCGGCCTTCCGCGAACACCGGCACGAGGAGGGAAACGTCAGGGATGTGTGTGCCGCCGTCATACGGGTCGTTCATCAGGTAGACGTCGCCCTCCTGCATCCGGGACACAGGGAAGTTGGCGACCATACGAGATACTGCCGGCACAAGGCAGCCCAACAGCAGCGGCAGCGAGACTGACTGCGCCATTACGGTTCCGTCGGGCAGAAAAAGGCTGGCAGAGGCGTCATTCGCCTCCCGCACGATGGGCGACACCGCGCTCCGCAGGAGGATGCCCTGCATCTCCTCGGCGATACCCTCCAGCCGCCTGCGAACGATTTCCAGCAGGGCGGGATCGATAGCTGCGGCGCTCATGAGCTTACCTTCCGCATCAGGAGGTGGGCGGGATGGCTCGTGACCTCCCAGCCGGCCGGGACCACCAGCGTGGAATCCGCCTGCTCGACGATGGCCGGGCCGCGGATCATTTCTCCATCCGCCATGCCGATACGAGGAATTGTGACCGCCTTGACCATCGCCCCACCGATCACCGCGCAACGGCCTCCCCGTGCCTCGGCGGCGCCGGCGGCGCGCAGACTGGGTGGCCCCGGGATGCGCGCTCTCTGCACCACCCGCAGCTCAACTAGGCGGACGGGCGCATCGCGGGTGTGACCGTAAGCGCGGCGGTGCACGGCGATGAACCCATCGCGGATCGCCGCTCCCGGCTCCCAGCATTCCGCGGGAACGGGCACATCAAGTGTGTGTCCCTGCCCCACGAAGCTGGCCGCTGCGACGACTTCTGTCTCGGTCATCGCAGGCTCAACGCCCTCCCGCGTCATCGCGGCAGCGCAGCGCCCTGCCAGCTCCTCGATATCGGCGCGCAGCACATCTTCTGCCAGTTGGTGAACCGGACGGTAGTAGCCACGCGAAGCATCATGCTCAAGCGGCGCCTCAAGCAGGCCCATCGCCGCCAGCACGCCAGGTGCGGACGGCACGACGATGCAGCCCATCCCGAGGTCCTCGGCAATCGTGGCCGCATGCAGGCCGCCACCGCCTCCTGCAGGCAGGAGCGGCCAGTCCCGCGGATCCGTGCCACGCGCGACAGTCACCTGGCGGACTGCTTCCGCCATGATGGCGTTGATGACGCGGTGGATGGCCAGGGCTGCTTCCTGCACTCCTATTCCCAGTGGGGCCGCTATCTCTCGTTCGATCGCCTCCTCCGCGGCGGCGCAGTCTAGGGGCACATGGCCTCCCGCGAAGCTGACCGGATCCACCAACCCCAGCACCACTGAGGCGTCGAGGACGGTGGGCATGGTGCCGCCCCGGCGGTAGCAGGCGGGACCGGGATCAGCCCCGGCCGAGCGTGGACCGACCCGGAGCGCGCCAGTGGCGTCAATCCAGGCGATGCTGCCGCCGCCAGCAGCGACGGCCACCACGTCGGCCGTGGGAACGCGCACGGGAAAGCTACCGATGCGACCGTCTGTTCGCAGCACCGCGGCTCCGCCGGAGATCAGCGCAACATCGGCGCTGGTGCCTCCAACGTCGATCGAGATGCCTTCCGAGAAGCCCGCCTGGCGAAGGACCGAGGCCGCGCCGATAGCAGCTGCGGAGGGGCCCGAGAGTGTCAGCCGCACCGGGCGGCGGCGCGCTTCGCCACTTCCCAGCAGCCCCCCGCGAGAGTGCATGACCTGCAACGGCGCCCTGATCCCCCGTTTGGCAATGATACCTTCGATACGGGCGAGGTAGCTGTCCATGACAGGCTTCAGGGCTGCGTCAAAAGCGGTGGCGCAGGTCCGCTCGTACTCACGGATGGCAGGATCCACGTCACTGGAAAGCGACACCGCAACGCCGGGGCACTCCGCCTCAATGATCTCCCGCGCCCGCCTCTCATGAGCCGGGTTCAGGAAAGAAAACAGGAAGCAGATGGCCACGGCCTGTACGCCCTCTGCCGCCAGCTGGCGCGCCGCCTCAGCAACTCCTTCCTCGTCAAGTGGCTCCACCACTGCGCCGTCAGCGCCGATGCGCCCATGCACCTCATAGCGGCGCTCCGGCGGAATGAGTCCGACGGGTGTTTGCGGCGTTAGGATCAGATCATAATTGACCGATCGGATCATGCGGCCGATTTCAATAACATCGCCGAAACCCGTGGTGGTAATCAGCGCCACACGGGCGGTGTTTCCCTCCAGAATGGCATTGGTGGCAACCGTGGTGCCGTGCAGGAAGCGCCGAACCGCCGCACCATCGCCATCTCCAAGCAGCTCGGAGAGCGCCACGCCCACCGCACGCGCTGGATCGTCGGGTGTGCTCGGCACTTTCAGGAGACGGAGGCGTCCATTAGACTGCCGGCATACGGCATCGGTGAATGTGCCGCCGATGTCGATGCCGATTTCCATTTCCATCCGATGCTCTGCCTGTTGGGGAACAGTGGTTGCCCAGGACCTAACCATTAACGAGGATCGCTCACTGCACAACCCGGAGAATAGCCGGACGATCGACGCTATCGGAGGAGCTGGAGGCTATTCGCGGCGGCCAAAGAGAGCCACCGCGTTGTGTTAGAACATGTCTTCGCCGTGCAGGCAGGGTAATCAGCCGTTCCCGCCTACTGCGGTCGCCCGTCTCCCAGAATTTCTTCCCAGGTAGTGCCGACTGCCGCGTTCCTCGCCGCCCGGACCACTTCTTCTCGCTTGCTCGCCCCCTCCGCTCTGTCTTTCCACCCCGCCCGACACTTCAGCCAGAAGATCGCAGCCACCACCGAGCCCTGCCCATCGCCGGTAGCCTTCTTGAACAATGAGGCGGCCACCTTGGCATTGGCCTCCGTGTGGCCGGTGGCCAGCTCCTCGGCAAAGTGCTTGCGCATGGTCTTGCCGTCGATCTTCAGCACTAGGCTGATCTCGTAATCCGGGATGCCAAAGCCGGACATGGTGCGCACCATGTTCCGCTCCTTCTCCGTCGGCGCATAAGGAGGACGTCCACCCGGCATGCTCACACGTCCTCCTCAGATGCGCTCTGGGCTGCCGGGGCACGGATGGCGCTGACCTCAGCGAAACAGCGGCCATCGCCCTCCAGCCGCGCCGCCTGTCCCGTGAAGGCCTGCCAGCGCAGCACCGCCACATCGATATAGGCGGGGTCGAGCTCCAGGGCATGGCAGGCGCGCCCGGTCATCTCTGCCGCGATCAGCGTGGTGCCTGAGCCTGAGAAGGGCTCGTACACGGCTTGGCCGGGCGAGGAGTTGTTCTCGATCGGCCGGCGCATACACTCGACCGGCTTCTGGGTGCCATGCACTGTGGCGGCATCCTGGTCGCGCGAGGGAATGGACCACAGGGTGGTCTGCTTGCGGTCGCCAGACCAGTGACCCTTGGCGCCGTCGCGCACGGCGTACCAGCAGGGCTCGTGCTGCCAGTGATAGTGGCCACGGCTCATCACCAGCCGGTCCTTGGCCCAGATGATCTGGGCGCGGATCCCAAAGCCCACGGCCAGGAGGCTCTCCGCCACCGTGGTGGCGTGCAGGGCGCCATGCCAGACATAAGCCACCGCGCCGGGGAACAGTGCCCAAGCCGCCCGCCAATCCGCCCGGTCGTCGTTCAGAATGTTGATTTTTGCTGAGATCTGACCCGGGAGGGGTCAGAGTTTTCGCTGAGAAATGACCCGTGTCTGTTCACCTCCT
>NZ_VUKA01000030.1 GCF_008386565.1 Teichococcus oryzae
GGCCGCGGGCATCGATGCCTTCCTGGCGGAGAGCGGCGATGGCCGGAGCAATGATGTCACGCTCCTCGGTGCCCATGGTGCCATTCTCCCCCGCATGCGGGTTCAGCCCGGCCAGGGCGAGGCGCGGCCGGTCGATGCCGAAATCCTGCCGCAGCCCCGCGGCCGTGGCGCGGGCGATGCGCAGGATCAGCCCGGTGTTCAGCCGTTCCAGCGCCTGGCGCAGCGAGCAATGGATGGTCACCGGCACGCTGCGCAGCCCGGAAGCGGCCAGCAGCATCACCGGCGGCCCGCCGCCGGGCGCCAGCTCGGCCAGGAATTCGGTATGGCCGGGGTGCCGGAAGCCGGCGGCCGTCAGCGTCGCCTTCTGGATAGGGTTGGTGACAAGGGCGGCCGCCCGCCCGTCGCGGCACAGCGCCACGCCCTGCTCGATGGCGGCGATCACCGCCGGTGCGTTGCGCACATCCGGTCGGCCGGGTTCCGCCGGCACCGGCAGGATCAGCGGCAGCACGGGCACGGCATCCCGGAACACCGACGCGGCCTGTTCGGGACCGGATACAGCCCGCCAGGGCTGGCCGCCCAGCAGCGCCGGGTCGCCGAGGAACAGAAAGGCCGGGCCATCCTGCCGCAGCAGCTTCCAGGCCTTGGCCGCGATCTCCCCGCCAATGCCCGCGGGTTCCCCCATGCTGAGGACCAGGGGCAGCGCTTTCGATGAAGCGGCGACGTTCATGCCGGCAGTATAGCCAATGCCGGCGGCGTGGGCAGCGCCGCCGGACGCTGTTCAGCGCAGCCCGGCAAAGGTGTCGCAGGCCGCCAGCTCGCCCCGGTCCAGGCCGGTGCGGAACCAGCGCATCCGATCCTCCGAGGAGCCATGGGTGAAGCTTTCCGGCTGGACCCGGCCCTGGGCGCGCCGCTGCAGCCGGTCGTCGCCAACCGCGGCGGCGGCGTTCAGCCCTTCCTCCACATCGCCCCGTTCCAGGATGTTGCGCGCATCCTGCGCCTGGCGGGCCCACAATCCGGCCAGGCAATCCGCCTGCAGCTCGACGCGCACCTGGATGCCGTTGGCCTCCGCCTGGTCCTGCGCCTGCTGCTGCAGCCGGCGCGTCAGGTCGAGGATGCCCAGCTGGTTCTGCACATGGTGTCCCACCTCATGCGCGATGATGTAGGCGGCGGCGAAGTCGCCATTGGCGCCCAGGCGCTGCTGCAACTGCGCCATGAAGTCGAGATCGATATAGACGCGCTGGTCGGCCGGGCAATAGAACGGCCCAACCTGGGATTCCGCCGCGCCGCAGCCGGAGGAGGTGGCCCCGGTGAACAGCACCAGCGCCGGTTCCTGGTACTGGCGGCCGAGCTTCTGGAACTCGGCGTTCCAGACCTGCTCGGTGTCGCCCAGCACCTGCGCCACGAAGCGGCGCCCGGCATCCTGCGCCGGCGGGGCGCCATTCTGCTGGGTTTGCTGCTGCTGTTGCGGCGCCGGGCCGCTGCCATCGCCCAGGATCAGCGAGGGATCGACACCCAGGAACAGGCAAAGCAGCAGGATGGCCACGCCACCCAGCCCGCCCACGGCGATGCCGCCGCCACGCCCGCCCATCCGCCCCATGCCGCGGCGATCCTCGACATTGCGGCTTTCCCGATTTCCCAGGCGCATGGCCTATCCTCCAGAACGTGGCTTGCCTGCTGCAATCGACCCAAAGCGCCACAGTTGCAACGCCTTCGGGAATGGCGCCCGCGCCGGCGGGCCGGTCCGGCGGGTTCCAGCCGATACGGGCAGCAAGGCGGCAGCCTATCCTCCGGCTCGCAATTTGGGCAGGCATTCCGCTTCCCCGCCGCGCGGGGCATGACCTAGCGCCACCAGCACCGTCGCCGCGGAGCCGCGCGGCTACGCTTCGGGAGCGGCTACGCTTCGGGAACAGCCTGGGGCCCCGCCGGGCAAGCGAGGCCGCAACCCCTCAGAACCAGTTGCAGAACGGTTTGCGTTCCGGTGGCATGATCCTCCGGTGTCAGTTCCGGCCGCTCCAGCACGGCGGCGATCTGCGCAGAGAAATCCGCATAGGTCTGGGTCATGGCCCAGATGGCGAAGAACAGGTGGGGCGGATCGACCGGCTGCATGCGGCCCGCCGCGATCCAGCCCTCCAGCACGCGCGATTTTTCCCGCACCAGCGCGCGCAGCGGGCCGGCCATGTAGCTGCGCAGATGCGTGGCCCCGTGCAGCACCTCATTGGCGAACACCTTCGAGGCATGGGGCCGGGTGCGGGACCACAGCATCTTGGTCCGGACGTAGCTTTCCAGCGCGGCGGCCGGATCGGCATCCGGCTGGATGCTGTCCGTGGCCGACAGCCAGAGATCGAGGATGCTGTCCAGCAGGGCCCGGTACAGCGCTTCCTTGGTGCCGAAGTAATAATGGAGATTGGCCTTGGGCAATCCGGCCGCGGCGGCGAGCGCGGACATGCTGGCGCCTCCGAAGCCGGCCTCAGCGAAGACCTGCTCCGCGGCCGCCAGGATCTGGCCAATGCGCTGCTGCCGCTGCCGGGCACGCGCCCCGGCCGGCTTTCCGTTTTCCTGTGGCATGAGCCCTCCACCGGCCTTCCACACAGGCTTGCGAGCCCGGAACATGATTCTTGACCGTTTGGTCAGACTTCTCCTAGCGTGACTTGGCCGCGCCTCCAAGGCACGGCCATCCGAGGCGGAGCCGCGACGAATGACCGGTTTGAACCGATTGCGCGACGGCAAGGGCCCTGTGCCGAAGCCCATCATCCTGACCTCCCACCCGCGGCGTCGCGCCGCCGACATGCCGGCCCTCGATTGGGGCGCCGCCGATGCACGCCAGCGTGGCCCGGTGGTCGCCACGCTGGGCGATCCCTCGGCCCGCAACGCCATCGGCACCCATGCCGGTTCCTATGCGCTGTACCGGGCGCTCGCCGTGGCCTCGGGGCAATTGCGGGCCGACCACCGGCCGGATTTCCGCAACACGCGGCCCGCCGTGCCCATCGGCCCGTTTCCCGCCTGGAGCGATCCGGCGAAGATCGTTTCCATGGACCCGTGGGGCCATCTGGCGCCCGAGATGTTCGCCGATGCCATCGCCGCCGGGCGGGACATCCGCCCGAGCATCGCCGTCACCCGCGCGCATATCAACATGCCGGAACTGATGCAGGCCATGCGCGAGGGCCGGCTGGCGCCGGACGGGGAGGTCCTGCTGGAGAATGGCGATGCCTGCGTCACCAAGATCGCCATCGAGCCGGTCTGGTACCTGCCCGGCGTCGCCGCCCGCTTCGGCATCGGCGAGACCGAGCTGCGCCGCGACCTGTTCGAGCAGACCGGCGGCATGTTTCCCGAGCTGGTGACGCGGCCCGATCTGCGCGTGTTCCTGCCGCCGATCGGCGGCATGACGGTGTATCTGTTCGGTGATCCGGCGAAGCTGGGCGTGCCGCAAACGCGGATCGCCTGCCGCATCCATGACGAATGCAACGGCTCCGACGTGTTCGGCTCCGACATCTGCACCTGCCGGCCTTATCTCGCCCATGGCATCGAGGCCTGCATCGGCATGGCACAGGAAGGCGGCGTCGGCGTCGTGGTCTACAACCGCAAGGAAGGCCGCGCGCTGGGCGAGGTGACCAAGTTCCTGGTCTACAATGCGCGCAAGCGGCAGGAAGGCGGCGACCGCGCGGAGCAGTATTTCCGGCGCACCGAATGCGTCGCCGGCGTGCAGGACATGCGTTTCCAGGAGCTGATGCCGGATGTGCTGCACTGGCTTGGCATCACCCGCATCGACCGGCTGGTGTCGATGAGCAACATGAAGTTCGCGCCGATCACCGAAAGCGGCATCGCCGTGGTGTCGCGCATCCCGATCCCCGATGCGCTGATCCCGGCCGATGCCCGGGTCGAGATGGACGCGAAGAAGGCCGCCGGCTACTTCACCGATGCGGTGCCCGACGCGGCGGAGCTGGCCATTGCGAAGGGCCGGGGGCTTTGACGTCGGAGGCGGTCGCGCTGCTGCGCCGGCCAGGCACCATCCGCTCGCGCTGCCATGGCCTGCTGCGCCTCGCCGAAGCCGATCGCCTGCCCTTCTTCCGTTTCGATCCGGGGCGGATGCCGGCGGCCGCCGATTACGTCACCGACACCATCCGGCGGAACTATCCGGATCTGCGCATCCCCTACCACGCGCGCTGGCGGCACTTCGCCGTGGGCGGGGTGGATCGCTGGAATGCCGTGGCGCGGCGGCTCGAAGGGGAGGATGCGGCGGCGCTGGCGCGGCGGCGCATCGATCTGTGCGTGGTGTCCGTGCTGCTTGACGCCGGCGCCGGACCGGATTGGTTCTTCCACGAGCCGGATGGCACGCGCCTCGGCCGCTCGGAAGGGCTGGGTGTGGCCAGCCTGCACGCCTTTGCGGCGGGGCTGTTTTCCTCCGCCCCGGACGATCCGCTGCGCGTCGATGCCGACGGGCTTGAAGCACTGACCGCCGCCGCCCTGGGTGAGGCCTTCCAGGTCGGCCCCGGGAACCCGCTGACCGGGCTGGAAGGGCGGGCCGCCCTGTTGCGCAACCTCGGCGCCGCCCTGCGGTCCGCGCCCGCCCTGTTTGGCACCCAGCCACCGCGGCCCGGCGGGCTGTTTGGCCATTTGCGGGCGCAGGCCACGCCTTGGGGCCTGCCGGCTGCGGTGATCCTGGACGCGGTGTTGACCGGGCTGGCGCCGATCTGGCCCGCGCGGCTGATGCTGGATGGCGAAAACCTGGGTGATGTCTGGCGCCATCCGCTGGCGGCGCCGGAAGGCCCAGCCCCTGGCCTGGTGCCGTTCCACAAGCTTTCCCAGTGGCTGAGCTATTCCCTGGCCGAGGTGCTGGAGGAGGCGGGCATTCCCGTGCTCGCGCTGGACGAACTGACAGGCCTGCCGGAATACCGCAATGGCGGCCTGTTCCTGGATCTTGGCGTGCTGCGCTTGCGCGATCGGGCCCTGGCCACCACAACCCTGCCGGTCGGGCATGCGGCGGTTGTGGAATGGCGTGCCCTCACCGTTGCCTTGCTGGACCGCCTGGCGGATGGCGTGCGCGCGCGGCTGGAACTGGATGCCGATGCCTTGCCGCTTGCCCGCGTGCTGGAGGGTGGCAGCTGGGCGGCCGGGCGGCGCGTCGCGCGTGAGATGCGGCCTGATGGCGGGCCGCCCCTGCAAGTGGCCAGCGATGGCACCGTGTTTTGATGGAGAAGCCTTGACCATGACCGAGATGCCGTTGCCCGACAGCGTCACCCTCATCCGCCACCCCCTGGTGCAGCACAAGCTGACATTGCTGCGGCAGAAGGCGACCTCGACCGGCGAGTTCCGCCGCCTGGCGCGCGAGATCAGCCTGTTGATGGCCTATGAGCTGACGCGCGACCTGCCGCTGCAGATGACGGAGATCGAGACGCCGCTGGAATCCATGCAGGCACCGATCCTGTCGGGCAAGAAGCTGTGCATCGTTTCCATCCTGCGCGCAGGGGACGGCATCCTGGAAGGCATGCTGGACCTCGTGCCCTCCGCCCGCGTCGGCCATATCGGCCTGTACCGCGATCCGGAAACGCTGGTGCCGGTGGAATACTACCTGAAGCTGCCGGAAGACGTGGCCGAGCGCCTTGTGATCGTGGTCGATCCGATGCTGGCCACGGGCCATTCCGCGGCCGCCGCCCTGTCCCGGCTGAAGCAGGCGGGCGCCGAGCAGCTCCGCTTTGCCTGCCTTCTCGCCGCGCCGGAAGGGGTGTCGGTGCTGACGCGGGCGCATCCCGAGGTGCCGGTGTTCACCTGCGCAGTGGACCGCGAGCTGGATGACCACGCCTATATCCGCCCCGGCCTTGGCGATGCCGGAGACCGGCTCTACGGCACCAAGTAGGCGGCGCGGGCGGTCCCGCGGGACAAGGGCGTGATTTCGCGGCTCCTTTGCGGCGTTATGCTGGCGGGATGAGGAGATGGATGGGCAGATCGCGCCGCCGCTGGTTCACCCTGCTGGTGCTGCCGGCACTTGTTGTGGCGGGGGTGGCCGGGGCTTACGTCTGGTTGCAGAACCGTGACCTGCTGCTGACGGGAGACCCGCCGCGCCGTTCCACGACGCTGGAGCTGCCGGCACAGGAAAGCCTCGCCGCGCTGCGCTTCAGCCTGCCCTTCGAGCTGTTGCGCCGCGCCGCGGAGCAGGCGCTGCCGGCCGAGATCCGCCAGGCGGGCGAGGGCGGCGGCACCCGCTATGAGCTGACGGCGCGGCGTACCGGCGGCTTCGTTCTTTCCGAGGTTGACGGGCGCCTTCGGGCCACGGTGCCGCTGGCCGTGAACGGCACCGCCGGGCTGAGCGGCGGGCTGGCGCGGATGCTGTCGCTCGGCGAGAAGAACATCGATGCCGCGGCCGAGGTTTCGGCGGATCTCCGGCTTTCACTGGATGAGGGCTGGTGCCCCGCCGTCGAAGTGGCGGTGAGCTATCGCTGGACCCGTTCCCCCCGCATCGAATTGCTGGGCGGCGTCTGGCTGAATGTCGAGGATCAGGTGAGGGGGCCGATCTCCGAGGCGCTGGCTACCCTGCCGGCCCAGCTGCGCACCATCATCCCCTGCGGCAAGGTGCGGGAAGCGGCGCTGGAGCTGTGGCAACCGCAATCGATCAAGGTGCAGCTGCCGGCGGCGCCGCCCCTGCATATCGGGATCGAGCCGCAGGCCGTCGGCCTGTCCGAAATGGCGGTGGAGCAAGACGCGATCCGCATCGTCCTGGCGCTGCGGGCGCGCACCACCGTGTCCTCCGAACCCCCGAAGAAGGCGCAGCCGGGCTTTCTGCCGCCGCTTCGCCAATTGCCGGACCGGGCCGACCGGGGCGGCAGGCTGCGCCTGTCGGTGCCGGTGCGCGCCGGCTATGACATGATCCGGGACTGGCTGATGGCCGAGTTCGGCAACAAGGACCTGCCATTCGAAACCCGGATCGGCACGGTGACACTGCGCCTGCGCGACCTGTTCATCTACCCGAGCAACCCCGCCATCGCCCTCGCCGTCACCTTCAGCGCCGACCTGCCGGGCCTGCTGCCGGACACCACGGGCAGGGTGGTGATCTCTGCCCGGCCGGCGCTGGACCAGGGCGGAACCCGCATCCGGCTGGAGGATCTGCGGTTCACGCGCGACCTCGACAGCGCCCTGTGGTCGCTGGCCACCCTGGTGCTGGAGCCGCAGATCCGCGCTGCCCTGTCGGACCTCGCAGTCTATGACCTGCGGGACGTGATGCAGAACGGATTGGCGGAGCTGGGACGCCGCCTGTCCGATCCTGAATTCACCGGGGGCCTGCGGGTCACGCTGACGGAACCGCGGCTGCAATTGCGGCAAGTGGTGCCAGAGGCTGACGCATTGACGGTGCTGGGCACGGCCGAGGCCGGCATCTCGGCCGAGGTGACCGCCCTGCCAATCCCGTGACCACGGCGGGGACAGGATTCTGCGGCAACCCCCATTCTTCCCGGGACGGACATGCCTTAGCATCAGCCGCATGTTCGAGATCGCGGTCGTTCTGCTCCTTGTCGTCATCAATGGAGTGTTTTCCTTGTCCGAGCTGGCGGTGGTGTCTGCCAGGCGTCCCCGCCTGCGGGCCATGGCCGCCGAAGGCCGGCCCGGTGCCGCCGCCGCGCTGAAGCTGGCCGAGGACCCGGGCCGCTTCCTGTCCACGGTGCAGATCGGCATCACCCTGGTCGGTGTGCTGGCAGGCGCCTTTTCCGGCTCGGCGCTGGGCGGCATGCTGTCCGCCACGTTGCTGAAGGCCGGCATGCCGGCCAACATCGCCAACCCGCTGGGCTTCGGCGCCGTTGTGGCGGTGGTCACCTATCTGTCCATCGTCGTGGGTGAGCTGGTCCCGAAGCGGCTGGCGCTGCGCAACCCCGAAGGGCTGGCATGCCTGATGGCGCCGCTGATGCGGCTGGTGTCGCGCATCGCGGCCCCGGCCGTGTGGCTGCTGGACACCTCCACCACCGCCATCTTCCGCCTGCTGGGGCAGGGCGGCGCCTCGGAGGAGCGGGTGACCGAGGATGACGTCCATTCCCTGGTGGCCGAGGCCGAGCAGTCCGGCGCTATCGAGGAAACCGAGCGCGAGATGATCACCGGCGTGCTGCGCCTGGGCGACCGGCCGGTGCGCGGCATCATGACGCCGCGCAGCGATGTCCACTGGATCGATCTCCTGGCGCCGGAGGAGGAAACTCGCGCCCTGCTGATGCGCACCCAGCATTCCCGCCTGGCGGTGGGCGAGGGCACGGTGGACGCGCTGATCGGCGTGGTGCAGACGCGCGAACTGCTGGCGGCCTATCTGGCGGGCCAGGCCTTCGATGTGCGCGCCGCGACGCGCCCGGCTCCGGTGATTCCCGATGCCGCCGACGCCCTGGATGCCCTGGACGTGCTGCGGCAGGCCGAGGTTCCAGTGGCGCTGGTGCATGATGAATATGGCCATTTCGAGGGCATCGTGACCCCGGCGGATCTGCTGGAGGCGATCACCGGCAGCTTCCGCGCCAATGAGGATGCCAATGAGCCCGGCGCCGTGGAGCGCGACGACGGCACCTGGCTGCTGCCCGGCTGGCTGCCGGCGGATGAGATGGCCGACCGGCTGCGCATCCGGCTGCCGGAAAACCGGTCCTTCCACACGGTGGCCGGCTTCCTGCTGGCGGCCTTCGGCCGCATCCCCTCGGTGGGGGAGGCGCGCAATATCCTCGGCTGGCGGTTCGAGGTGATGGATCTCGACGGCCGCCGCATCGACAAGGTGCTGGCGGCGCCGGCCGCGGCGGCGGCCGTTCCCGTGCCGGGCCGCCCCGGCCGCGGCACCATGGCCTGATCCCGCGGCGCGGTTGCGCAAGGCGCGCGGAGGCGTGACAAGGTCGGCTCCCGCAGCCTGACGGAGTCCTGGCATGTCCCTCGTGCCCACCTTCGCGACCGCGCCTTCCTTTCTCGGCGCCCCCTGGCAGGCACCGGATGCCGCGCCTGCCGCTTTCACCGTGGCGGGCATCCCGCTGGATATCGGAACCACCAACCGCGCCGGGGCGCGCTCCGGCCCGACGGCGATCCGTCAGGCAAGCCGGATGCTGGTGGATGGCGCCCACCCGACCCGCTGGACCGACCCGCAGGATTGGCCGCTCGTCGATGCGGGGGATTTCCGCATCGCGCTTGGCGACATCGAGGGCAGTCTGGCGCTGATCGAGCGGCAGGCTGCCGCCATCCCGCATCTGGTGGCCCTGGGGGGAGAGCACGGCATCACGCTGCCATTGCTGCGCGCCCTTTCGAAGCGGCTCGGCGCGCCGCTGGCCCTGGTGCATTTCGACGCGCATGTGGACACCTGGGCCGACAATTTCGGGCAGGTCTATGGTCATGGCTCGGTGTTCTTCCACGCCATCCGCGAGGGCGTGGTGGATGCGCGGCGAATGATCCAGGTCGGCATCCGCTCCCCCGTGCAGCGGGACGTCTGGGACTGGACGCTCGCCCAGGGCGTGACGGTGCTGAGCGGCCAGGAGGTGCAGGCGATGGGCATCGAGGCCGTCTCGCGGCGCATCCATGCCGTGATCGGCGACAGGCCCGCCTATCTGTCCTTCGACATCGACGCGCTGGACCCGGCCTTCGCCCCCGGCACCGGCACGCCCGAGATCGGCGGCCTGGCCTCCTGGCAGGCCCAGGCCATCCTGCGCCGCCTGGATGGGATTGATTTCCGTGGCATGGACATCGTGGAGGTGGCCCCGGCCTTCGACACGGCCGAGATTACCGCCCTGGCCGCCGCGACCATCGCCTGGGAATACCTGGCGATGGTCGCGGCGCGGTCCGCCGGCTGAAACGCGAGGCTGCTCCCTGACAGGGGGTCGGGAACAACCGGGCGCGCCGGCCTCCGCGCGGCGGGGGCAGCCTGCCTGCTTCCGAAAGGTGCCGCCCCGATCGGAAACGGCATCCAGGAAAGAGGCAGGCCCCACCCTCCGCGCGGCACGGAGAAAAGGCCGGCCGCCGGTCAGGCGGCGGCCACTTCCTCCGCGTGACCCGGGGTTTCCAGCAGCGGGGCGTCCCGCACCTCGGCCAGCAGCACGCGGTCGAAGCCGTTGAACGCCGTGCGCAGGCAGCCGCCATAGGCGCCGAGCTGGCCGATCTCGATCCAGTCGCCTTCCCGCACATCATCGGGCAGCAGGAACGGGCCCTGCATGTGGTCGGCGCTGTCGCAGCTCGGCCCGAAGAAGCGGAAGGGCAGGGTGGTGCCGCTGGGCGCCGGCCGGCCCGGCCGGATCAGCCGCACGGGAAAGCGGAAGCCCGGCGCGCCGGCATCCGACAGGCTGCCATAAACGCCGTCATTCACATACAGCGCGTCGCCGCGCCGCATCTCCACCTGCACCACCACCGAGGCGCCGCCCGCGACCAGGGCGCGGCCCGGCTCGGCCCAGAGCCGCGTGTCCGGCAGGCACAGCTTCGCGAAGCCTTCCCGGATGGCCGTGAAGTAGTCGCCCAGCGGCGGCGGCGTCACGTCCGGGTAGGAGACGGGGAAGCCGCCGCCCACATCGACCACATCGACCGCCACGCCGGCCGCCCGGATCGTCTCGCCCGCCAGGTCCAGGGCGCGGGAATAGGCGCCGGGATCCAGGCATTGCGAGCCGACATGGAAGCACAGGCCAAGCTGCGCCGCATGGCGCCGCGCGGCACGCAGCAAGGCCGCGGCCTCCGCCGGGTCGGCGCCGAACTTGCCGGACAGGTCGTACACCGCCGCCCCCTTCGGCATGGCGAGGCGGACGAACAGGCCAAGATCGGCGGCGTGCCCCGTTTCCTGGAGGATCTTTTCCAGCTCCTCGGCGCTGTCGAGCACGAAGTCGCGCACGCCATGGCGACCATAGGCCTCGGCAATGGCGGCCCGCGACTTCACCGGGTGCATGAAGTGGATCTGTGCCTCGGGGAACATCTGCCGCACCAGCCGCACCTCGCCCGCCGAGGCGCAATCGAAATGGCGCACCCCGCCGGCCCAGAGCGCGCGCAGCACGGACGGCTCCGGATTGCACTTCACGGCATACAGCACATCCCCGGGGAAGCTGCCCACGAAGCGGCGCGCGGCGGCGGCCAGCGTCGCAGGGCGAAGGCAATGCATCGGCTCGGCCGGGCGGTCGGCCGCCACAACATCATCCACCCGCGGCAGCAGGACGGAATCGGCGGCAGGGCGGCGGTGGAGCGGCGCCACGGCGCCGCGGGAGCGGAACTGGGACAAGGGCTGAACTCGCAACATCGCAGGAGGACGGAGCGCCTGGAGGCGCGGCGTGGGGCCTTTCGGCCGGCGGAAGCGCGGTGGAAAGGCTCAGGCGATGCTGGCGGAACTGTGCATCGCCACGGTGCTGGGTGCGGACATATCGGGCTCCCTTCAGGACGCCGGCCCATGAGGGCCGGCTCGACCAAAAAGGACGCGTTACGTCGTTGCTTGCCGCTGAGCGGACCTGGGGCACGTGCGATTGCGTCGTGCCCGCTATATAGGGGTGGGGTCCGGAAAAATCACGGGAAATCTTGACCGAAGCCCTGCGATCCTCCGGCCTCGCTCATGAGCCGCACGCATGATGACCGGGCTTGCGTCAGGCCGCCAGCGGACCCGCCGGCCGCAGCGCGCCAACTTCCAGGTTGTTCCAGTTGCGCAGCACGGGCGCGGCCAGCGGCGCCAGGGCCGTGGCGATCGCTTCCTCCGGCGGCAGCAGGCGCAGCAGCAGGGCGGCCATGGCGATCTCCGCCGCCCGCGTGGCGCCGTCCCCGCACTTCAGGGCGATGCCGAACCCCAGTTCCGGCAGCGCGGCGCAGAACACGCCCTCGGCGCCGACCTTGACGAAGACACGCTCCCCCAGCGCCTGCATCACCACCGTGTCGAAGCGGCCGGTGCCGGCCACCAGAAAGGGATGTGCCGCCACGGCCTGACGCAGGCGGCGGGCGGCCGAGGCGCGAAGGGGCGCCAGGCCGCGGCCGGTGCCGATGCGGGAGAAGCCGAGGGCCAGCGCACGCAACGGAATGGCGTAGGTGGGGATGGAGCAGCCATCGATGCCATGGCTGCCATCCGCCAACGCATGGCCGGTGATGCTTTCCAGCGCCGCCTTCACCTCGCGCTGCACCAGGTGGCCGGGCTGCACATAGCCGCGCGGATCGGCATCCATGCCGCAGGCGAGGCAAACAAATCCGGCATGCTTGCCGGAGCAGTTGTTGTGCAAAGGCGATGGCTCCGAGCCGGCGGCGGCCAGGGCGCGGGCGGCTTCGGCATGGCTTGGCCAGTGGCTGCCGCATTCCAGGCAGCCGCTGTCGCGCCCGGCGGCGCGCAGCATGCGCCCGGCCACCGCCACATGGCGCGGCTCCCCGCCATGCGAGGCGCAGGCCAGGGCCAGCGCCTCGGCGTCGAGGCCGAAGCGGTCGGCCGCGCCGCTTTCCACCAGCGGCAGCGCCTGGATGACCTTGACGGCGGAGCGGGGAAAGATCGGCCGGTCGATGTCGCCTGCGGACAGCACAACGCCGCCGGCCGCGTCCACCACCGCGAAAGCGCCACCATGGCGGGATTCCACCTGGCCGCCGCGCATCACCTCGACCAGAACCGGATCCGCCATGCCTCGCCTCCACTGCGTCTGCCCTGCCGCCAGATCCCCCCTGGCGGGGCCGCGCGTCAAGCCAGGCCGGTCCGGAAGGCCGCGGCGCCGATCAGGCCGGCATGGGGACGCACCACCTGGATGATGGGGATCGGCCGCAGCACGTCCTCGAAACGACCCTTGGCCTGGAAGGCACCGGTCAGCGCCGGCACGTCCAGCAGCGGGCCGAGATTGCGGCAAAGCCCGCCCATCACGTACACGCCGCCTCCGGTCAGCAGCGCCAGGGCGAGATTGCCGGCGGCGGCGCCGAGAAGGGAACAGAACAGCCGCACCGCCTCGACGCAGGCGGGTTCGCCGTTACGCGCACCCTCCGACACATCCTCGGGCCGGTTGCAGGGCCAGGAGGAGCCATGGCGCCCGGCCAGGAAGCGCCCCAGGGCCAGCAATCCGGGGCCCGACACCAGCCGCTCCGCGGAGACATGGCCGTGCCTCGCCCGCAACTCGGCCAGGATCTCGGCCTGCAGCGCGTCCTGCGGCGCGAAGGACATGTGCCCGCCCTCGCTGGGCAGGATGCGGGGGCCACCCGGCTCCGGCTGGATGAAGGCGACGCCAAGGCCCGTGCCGGGACCGATCACCAGGCTGGGCTGGTCGGGCTGCGCCTGTCCGGGCTTCAGCAGGCGCAGATCCTGTTCGCGCAGAACCGGGATGCTCGCCGCCTGGGCGACGAAATCATTAATGACCGTCAGCCTGCGCAGGCCGAGCGCCGCCTCCGTCTCGCGGATCGAGAAGTGCCACGGGTTGTTGGTGAAGGCGATGCGGTCCCCTTGCACCGGCGTGGCCACGGCGAACACCGCCTCATCCACCCCGCGGCCTTCGAGATAGATCCGCGCGGCCTCCGCCACGCCGGCATGCTCCGCCACCCGCAGCTTGCGTTCCTCCTGCGGCGGGCCGCCATCCACGCTCAGGGCGAAGCGCGCATGGGTGCCGCCGAGATCGCCAAGCAGTCGGATCATGCGGCCTGCCCCATCGGAATGGCGACCTTTCCGCGCAGTTTCGCCACATCCTCCCGCGCGGGGTGGGCCGTGCCAGCCTGCGACACGGCGGCCGCGCCGGCCGCGACGCCCCAGGCGAAGGCGTCATCCGGGCTGCGGCCATCGGCCAGCGCCATGGTCATGGCCGCGACGAAGCTGTCTCCGGCGCCAACCGCGCCGCGCACCTCGACGGGCAGGGCGGGCAGGCGCAGCGGCCCTTCGGCGCGCGCCAGCAGCGCGCCTTCGCTTCCCAGCGTCACCGCCAGCAGCCGGACCTTGCCGCTCCGCACCACTTCCATCGCCGCCGCCTCCTGCGCGGCGTGGTCGGGCAGCTTGCGGCCAAGCGCCTTCTCGAACTCGCCCAGGCTGGGCTTCACCATCTCCAGGCCACCCTGCTCCAGCGCCAGGCGCAGCGCGTCGCCGGACGTGTCCAGCACCACGCGCACGCCACGCGCCGTGACCTGGGCCGCGAGCCGGGCATAGAAATCCGCCGGAACGCCCAGCGGCAGGCTGCCGCTGGCCACCAGCCAGCCATCCTCCAGATGCCGCACGGCCTCCAGGGCAGCGCCCCATTCCGACGCGGAAACCTCCGGCCCCTCGGCCACGAAGCGATATTCCAGCCCGGTGGAGCGCTCCAGCACCGTCTGGCTGATGCGGGTGCGGCCCTGGATCGGCACGGTGTGGCGCGGCACGCCCGCCTCATCGAGAAGCTGCTCCAGGAAGCGCCCCGTCACGCCGCCGGCCAGGATGACAGCCAGGGTGTCCCCGCCCAGTTCGCGCACCACGCGGGCCACGTTGACGCCGCCGCCGCCGGGGTCCTGCCGCTCCGCCCGGGTACGGATCTTGCGCACCGGATGCACCGTTTCCGCCTCGCTGGCCAGATCGATGGTGGGGTTCAGGGTCAGGGTCGTGATGCGGGGTGGCATGTGCGTAATCTCCTCCGGCTTCCGGATTATGGGATGGGAGCGGGCAAAGTTGCAGATCAGCGGAAGCGTTCGCGCCAGGCGGCCAGCATCCGGGCACTGCGCCATTCGATGTCCGAGCGGTTGTCCGTCAAGGGCGTGGCGTCCGCCATCAACGGCGTGGCATCCGCGATGCGGGCGGCCAGCCGGCGCGCGGCGGAAGCGGCCGATGGCGGCACGGCCTCCAGCCGCGCCAGGGCGGCGTCCCGGGTCAGCCCTTCCCGCGTCGCGAACAGCAGGATGTTGCCGCTGTCCGATCGCGCCGCCAGCACCGAAGGGAACACGGCCCGCAGCGTTGCCGCCAATGGCCCGGCGATGCCGCCGGCATCGCCGGTGTTGAACACGTTCAGCGCCAGCACACCCCCGGGCGCGAGGCGGCGGGCGGCGGCGGCGAAGAACTCCACCGTCGCCACATGCGGCGGCATCTGCGCCGTGGCGTAAAGATCGCTGACGATGATATCGTAGGCGGGCCCTTCCTCGCCGAGGGCGTGGCGGGCATCGCCATGCCGCACGGGAATGGCCAGACCGAAATCGCGCCGCGCCACGGCGGTGACGCCGGCATCGATCTCGACGCCTTCCGCGCGCAGTTCGGGAAAGGCGCTTTGCATGGCCGCAACCGCCGTGCCGCCGGCCACGCCCAGGAACAGGGCGGAGCGCCCTTCCGCCAGGGCCGGCGTGCCCGCCAGCAATTCCCAGTAGGAGCCGGGCGGGCTGCCGTCGCGCCGCTGCATCGACTGCACCGCCATGGGCGAGTTCAGGATCAGGTAGCGCGCGGACGCGTCCTCCACCACCATGATCGTGTTGTAGGGGGTTTCGGCATAGGCGGCGAAGCGGGCGGTCCGCTGCTGCTCCGCCAGCATGCCGGGCAGCAGCGGCAGCAGCGTCGCGGCGGCGTGCCAGGGGGCCAGGCCGGTGGCCATCGCCGCCAGGGCCGCCAGGGCGGCGGCCGAGGCATAGCCCGCCACCAGCCCCATGACCGGCACCGCGAAAAAGGCGGCGAAGAAGGTTCCCCCGATGCTGCCCAGGGCCTGACAGGCGGAGATGGCGCCGGCTGCCGGCGCGACGCCGCCGCGTTCCGCCAGCCGCGCCACACAAAGCGGAGACACGGCGGCGAGGCAGAAGGCCGGCGGGCCGATCAGCAGGCCCGACGCACCGATGGCGCCCGCGATCGGCCCTAGCACCGCTTCCGCCACGGCGGTGATGGGGCGGCCGAGCCATGGCGTCAGCGCCGCGCAGGACGCCGCCAGCGCCAGCAGCAGAGGCAGCGCGCCACGGGCATGGCGGCTGCCGCCCAGCCGCCCTCCGGCCCAGTAGCCCAGCGACATGAAGAACAATGCGGTCCCGATGATGGCGCCCCATTGGAAGATCGTCTGGCCGAACACCGGCGCCATCAGCCGTCCGTCCAGCATCTCCAGCGCCATGACGCTCCAGCCTGCGGCAAAGGCGGCGAATGCGGTGGCCAGGGTGTCGCGGCGGGGCATGGACGGTCTCCGGGGCGGGCGGTGGCCGCCAGCCTTGCCGGATCGGAGCGGGATGACCAGGGGCGCCAGGGTTTTCCTGTTGCGGCGGCGGCGCTATGGCGGGGCCTTTCCCGCCGCGAGGTTCCGCATGTCCGAGGTGAACGCCCATCCCGCCCCTGCCTCCGCCGATGCGCTGCTTCAGCTCCTGGAAGCGCCCGATTCGCCCCTGGCGGCGCTGGAACGGCTGGCCGACAGCACGGCCGAGCGGATCGCCGGCCTCCAGGCCGAACTGGCCGAGCAGCGTGGCCGCAACGCGGAGCTGGAGCGCCTGCTGGGCCTGGCCGAGGCGCGGCTGCTGGTGGAGACCATGCATGCCGCGGGGCTGACGGCGCAGGCGGCGCATCTGCTCGGGCTTGGCCCGGATTCGCCCATGGCGGCCGAGGCCAGCGGAGAGCATTATGCCGACGGCACGCCCAAGACCCGGCTGGCCCTGGTTTACGAGGCCGCTTTCG
>NZ_VUKA01000031.1 GCF_008386565.1 Teichococcus oryzae
TGCGACACTCGGAGAGTGTCTGCTACCGCTGCCCCCCTATCGCCTAGCCACCTGGGGCCCGCCGACCTACCTTCCCACGCATGCCCCGCTCCCCTGCTGCCGACCTCGCCCCCCTCATTAAGCTCCTGCAAGCAGGCGTCCCGCCCGCCCGCGCTGCCGCCGAAATCTCCCGCATCCTGGCGATTTGGACCGCCGAACTGAAGGACGACGGCGAGCAACTCCAGGAGCGGCTATCCGGCTTGGCCGAGCAGCTGACGACGGGGATCGAAGAGATGCATGAGGGCATCGCCGAGGCGAGCGACAAAGGGAAACCCACGCTGCGGCGAATCCTGGCGGCGCATGAGGCGGTGCTGGGCGAGGTGCGAAAGGCCCAAGGGGCAGGGTAGGCATTATATCACCCTGCCAGAGAGCCTACTGGTACTTGGCGGTCTCAGGCCCTGTGCTTGCCCGCCTCCTCCACCAACTCAGCCGACCGTGCCAACAGCGCCCGCAGGTGTCGCCGGAGGCTCCGGGCGTCCGCCCCGCGTCCGCCATGGACCGTATGTTGCAGGAGCACGCTGCGATGACACACTGCATCCACATCCAAGGCTGAGCCACCAGTGTCTATGAACTCCTTATCCAGGACGCCATCGACCACGCGAATTTTCTGTATCAATCCCGCCTTGAAGGCCTCATCTCAAGGCAATACCGTTACGTCGAGCTACTAAGATTCTAGGCGCGCATAGTGGCAACCCAGATTCGGTGGCAGAGGCTGGCTTTGCTTTCGATCATGTCGTGCTGAGGCGCTTGCTGCCCTGTGCATCTATCGCGAAGAGGGAACGAGATGAGCATCAATGCCGAAGAGCAGCGACTGGTCGAGACGGCGCGTCGCGTCTTGCCCGGGGGACTATTCGGCAATCTGCTGACAGAAATCATCATCCGGGAAGGGCGCGCCGGCCGCGTCTGGGATGTCAGCGGTAATGAGTATGTCGATTTCCTGATTGGCTCTGGCCCAATGCTTGTCGGCCACGCTCATCCCGAGGTCAACGCTGTTGTCGCCGAGCAGCTGGCCCGGGGCTCGACCTTCTTCACCAACAACGAGCACGGGATCCTGCTGGCTGCCGAGATTGTCGATGCACTGCCCTGCGCTGAGCAGGTCAGGTTCGCCAGCAGCGGCACCGAGGCTGACGCCGTTGCCATGCGCTTGGTCCGCGCCTACCGCAAACGTAGCAAGATCCTCAAGTTTGAGGGCGGCTATCATGGGATGAGCGACTATGCCCTGATGAGCCTCGCGCCACCCTATGCGGGGAACTCGGAGCAGCCGATCCCGGACTCCGCTGGAATACCCGATTCCATTCGCAACGAGATGGTGGTTGCGCCTTACAACGACATTGAGACAGCACGCCAGGTTATCCATAAGTACAAGGACGAACTCGCCGGCGTCATCGTCGAGCCGATGCAGCGCCTGCTGCCTCCGATCCCGGGCTTCCTACAGGGCCTCCGCGACATCACGGCCGAGTTCGGCATCCCGCTGATATTCGACGAGATTGTCACCGGCTTCCGCCTCGCCTATGGCGGTGGCCAGGAATATTATGGAGTGACGCCCGATATCTGCACCTTGGGGAAAGTGATCGGTGGAGGCTTTCCACTCTCGGCGATCGCCGGACGCGAGGACATCATGGCGCATTTCGACCGCAGCAAGGTCGGTGCTGAGGGGTTCCTACCGCATATCGGTACGTTGAGCGGCAATCCGGTGGCTGCTGCGGCAGGACTTGCGACCTTGAAGATTTTGAAACGTCCTGGCACTTATCAGAAGCTGCACGCTACCGGGAACGCGGTCCGCGCCGGGCTGGAGAAGAGCCTTGGCGACGCGGGCATCCCCGCGGTGGCCAAGGGCGAGGCCGTTATGTTCGATGCCTTCTTCTCCAATCGCACGACGATCAACAACTACCGCGATACGCTCGATCAGAACCAAGCCATGGCACGGCGTTTCAATGGCCTGGTGCGCGAGCGGGGCATCCTGAAATCGGACGGCAAGATCTACATTTCCACCGCGCATGACGAACGGGACGTCGAGCAGGCTGTGCAGGCATTCCAGCAGGCCGCAGCGATCGTTGCGGATGAGCGGCTGACGATCTGAACGGCGGAGGAGGCGAGGTCAGAAACCAGCCGGACTGGATGTCTGCTTCTTTGGTGCCCTGGCCGTGGGATCACTGCTGTGGGGATGGGTGGGGACCAGGGTGGGCGTGCCGACCGCCCTGGTCATTTGCGCCACAATCGGCGCCATGGCCGCAGTGGCCGTGCGGCCCTGGCGCTTGGTGAACTTCGCCCAGGATCTGGCGCATCGGGTCAAGGCGCGGCGGGGCAGGACGGCCACGACCCCGCCCAGGGCGGAGGATCCGGCGTCCGCACTGAAGGAGTTGCTACACGACAACTCCGGGCGTGTGTTGGAAGTAGTTCGCTACCAGGTTGACCCCAGCGACCTTAGCGCCTTCCTGGCGGCCATGCGGCATGTTCGCGAGGTTCGCATGCGAGCGGGTGCGGCGGGGACACTTCGAAGAACTCGTCGCTGTACCCGGTCGGGGAGGCAATCTGGGACGTGGGACGTGATTTCCCCTTCTGATGAGGTTGGATGACCGGCTTGGCGCGGCTGGGACCGCTATCTGCCGCGAACCGCAGGCCTATGCGGGCGCAATTCGGGTGCTGAGCCAAGCCAGGCGGGTAAAGTTATAAGTCAGATTGGCGATGCCGATTTTCACCTGGGCCCGCGCCAGGCCGATGGTGCGCACGAACAGCGCCATGCGGTGTTTCTGGGCGGCAAAGACATGCTCGATGCTGGAACGGATCCGGGCACGTGTGGCGTTGGCTTTGGCCTGTTGTTCGGGAAGTGGCCGCTGCGGTGGCCTGCGGAACTGAATGCACTCGGCCAGTCCCCGTCGCTCCAGCACCTCCAGGTTACGCTTTGTGCGGTAAGCGGTGTCCGCCCAGACGCGGCTGGCGGTGTTCTCGGGATCGAGCAGGGCCGGAAAGCTGCGGCTGTCATGCTGAGCGGCATCGGTGACCGTCCAGCGGCGGATCAGCCCGTGCCGCCGGTCGATGCCGATATGGTTCTTATAGCCAAAGAGGGGCACCGCGATCTGGATGGCCTGGCGCTGATGGCCTTCTGATTTGGGCTTGGCCCTGCCGCGCTTCAGCGTCCACCGCGCATCCCGGTCCTTCTGCGCTCGCTTACGGTGGGACCATCCCTCGGGCGTGCCGCCGTCGCGGATGATAGCCTTCTCCTCGATGGTGAGCTTCTGGCGCGGTGCGGCGATCAGGGTTGCGTCGATGATCTGCCCGCCCATGGCGAGGAAGCCCTTGGCTGCCAGGACCTCATCAAAGCGGCGGAACAGCCCCTCGATGGAACCTGCCTGCTTGAGCTGCTCGCGGTAGAGCCAGATCGTCTTGGCATCCGGCACCGCCTGGTGCAGCCCGAGACCTGCGAAGCGCATGAAGGACAGCCGGTCCCGCAATTGGAATTCCGCTTGCTCGTCGGAGAGGCTGTAGAGCGCCTGCAGCACCAGGATGCGGAACATCAGCACCGCGTCGTAGGGCGGGCGACCGCTGCGGCTGCGATCCGACCGCGCCAGCGCCGCCTCCAGCACGGGACGGAAGATCTCGAAGTCGACCACTGCTGCAAGGCGCCCCAGCGGATCGCCAGCCGCGGAGAGAGCGGCATACCGCTCCTCGACGTCGAAGAAGCCAGGCTGACCCGCCATTGCCACTGTCCCCGTTGACCGAAGCCAGTGAATCAGCTCGGCGCGTCACTCGCGAGGTTTTTCGAAGTGTCCGATAGCCTCCGCCGCCTGAAGGCGCTCCAGCAATACCCGGTGCAGGCGGCTCCAAACACCGGCCGCCTGCCAGTCTCGCAACCGGCGCCAGCACGTCATTCCCGACCCGCAGCCCATCTCCACCGGCAGCCGCTCCCAGGCCGTCCCGGTAGTGAGCACGAACATGATGCCAGTCAGGGCAGCGCGATCCGGCAGCCGGGGACGCCCGCCCTGTGGCTTGGGCCGCTTGGGCGGCAGCAGCGGCTCGACCGCCGCCCAGAGATCATCGGGAACAAGGGGCTTCGCCATGCCCCCACAACGTCGCTCAGCCGGTTTCGTTAGACGCTTTAAGCCTGCAGGTGATGCAGAGGTTTCCGGCATCCCGAGGATGCCGGGCTTTCCAGGCAGGAGCCCCTGCAGGAGGATCATGTAGGAGTTGTCAAACAGGCCTCGCCTTCAACGTCGGCCTTTCAGCATTTCTTCTCTGGAGGTCGCCGTCCAAAGAAAGAAGGTATCTGCCTGCGACAGGGTCTCCTGACACTGCTTTCCACTGAAAGGTTCTAAACAGGGTCGCACGAATCAAGGCGTCACTCTGTCGGAGGGTGTGCGGCATGTAGAGCTCGGCCACGGGCTAGTCGTTCCGATCCAGGGTTTCTTGGTCATGCAGGTGGCGCTTTGAAAGTGCCGGGATCGGGATCAGCTCGCCAAGCACTCCCTGTATCTCCATTGCGCAAGCATGGCGGGGATTTCAGCGGCCGGGCGCGGCGGGCTGAACAGGTATCCCTGGCCTTCCGTACAGCCCTGGCTGGCCACTTGCCGCATTTGCTCCGGTGTTTCGATTCCCTCGACCGTGGTCGCGAGCCCGAGGGTCTGGCACAGGCCGGCGATGGCGCGGATGATAGCTGCTCCCTCCGGCCTTTCGTCCATGGCGAGGACAAAGCTCCGGTCAATCTTGACCTTATCGATGGGGAATTTAAGCAGGTAGCTCAGGGATGAGTAGCCTGTCCCAAAATCATCCATCGAGATGGAAACGCCGGAAGCCCGGAGACGGTGCAGGACAGCGACCGAGTCCTCCGTATCCCGAAGGAGTAGGGATTCGGTGATTTCCAGCTCCAGCCGTCCCGGAGCCAGCCTTGAGGTCGCCAGGGCCACGGTAACCGCGTCTGTCAGGCCGGAATCGGAGAATTGCGCCGCTGAGAGGTTCACGGCGACCTTCAGGCCCTCAGGCCAAGAGGCCGCGTCCATGCAAGCGCGTGAAAGGATCCACTTCCCCATTGGCACAATAAGGCCCATCGCCTCTGCGACGGGGATGAAGGTATCGGAGCACAGGAGCCCGCGCTCCGGGTGCCGCCAGCGTATGAGGGCCTCGAAGCCGCTGATGCAGCCCTGCGCCAGGTTGACCAGCGGCTGGTAGTGCAGCTCGAACTCGCCTTTCCGGAGTGCCTGGTGCAGGTCGGCCTCTAGGCAGCGGCGGGCCTGGACACGTGCCTGCATCTCGGGTTCGAAGAAGCGGAAGCGCCCTCCACCATCTCGTTTCGCGCCGTACAGTGCGAGATCCGCGCGCGTCATCACCAGGGTGGGATCGCAGCCGTCCTCCGGTGCAACGGCCACACCGATGCTCACTCCCACCGAAACCACGCGACCATCAACCTCGTACGGGCGGCAGAGTTCCGCGATGAGCTGGGCCGCGAGGCGGGCCGCCTCATGAGGCTGTTCCTCCCCCTGACAGAGGATGACGAACTCATCACCGCCGAGGCGGGCCACCGTGTCCGTCTCCCGCACGCAGGAGAGGAGGCGCTTGGCCACGGAGCGCAGCAGCTCGTCCCCGGTGAGATGGCCGAAGCTGTCATTAACCTCCTTGAAGCGATCCAGATCGAGGTGCAGCACCGCGCAGGAATTGCCTTGCTGGCTGCGGCCGACAGCGTCGGCGAGGCACTCGCGCAAGGCCCCCCGGTTGAGCAGGCCGGTCAGCGCGTCGTGATGCGCCATGTAGGCCACCCGGGCCTCCGCCTCGCGCCGCTCGGTGATGTCCTGGGTCACCCCACTGATCCGGAAGGGGCTGCCGGCGCTGTCAATCTCGGCCTTTCCAGTCACCCGCAGCCACCGCATAGGACCAATGGCTGGCGCGGTGCGGAACTCGGTGGCAAAGGTTCCGCCCTCCTCGCCCCGCAGGCACCGTTCCATGGCCTTGCCGATGGCAGGCAGGTCGTCCGGATGAATGGCGGCGTGCACGTCCGAGCGGCTGCGGATCGACCCTGGCCGCATTCCGTAGAGCATCTCCAGGCCGCTGGAGGCATGGAACTCGCCCGTCCCGACATGCCAGTCCCAGACTGCCATCCTGGCCGCCGTGATGGCGCGGGCCAGGCGCTCCTCACTCTCGCGCAAGGCGGTCTCCGTACGCTTGGCCTCGGTGATGTCCTCGGTGACCCCGACGATATGCAGGGGCGTCCCGTCCTCGCGGTAGAGCGGCACCTTTTTCGTCATCATCAGGCGCCTGCCGCGGTGGGGCGTGTCCAGCGGCTCCTCCTCGATCACCATCGTCTTGCCGCTCTCGGCAGCCTGGAGATCGCATTGCCAGAAAAACAGAGCCTGCTCCTCCGGAAAGAGGTCGGCATCAGTCCGGCCGATCCAGCCGTCACGCTCAAGGCCGAAAATCCGCTCGGCTGTACGATTCACCCGCTCATAGATCCCTGTCGCGGCGTTCTTTATGAAAACACCCACCGGGATGTGTTCGAGCACCTGATCGAGGAACGCCTGCGTGACGCGCAGCTTGTCCTCGGCTTCACGTCGCTCGCTGACGTCGCGTGAGATGCAGACAATGCACTCAATATGGCCGCCGCTTCCCGGAATTGGCGCCAGCGCGTTGTCCCACCGCTTCAGCGTTCCGCGCAGGGTCGGGCATGCACCGTCGAAGCGGACGGGTCGCCCGCCCGCAGCCGCCCTGATCGCCTCGCGGGCGGTGTCACGGAGTGGTTCTGGCCAGAAGCCTGCCCAGTCTGAGCCGATCAGATCGGACGTGGCCGCGGCCTCGAAGAGCCGCAGGCCAGGACCATTGATAAAGAGCATGCGCCCGTCGGTATCCAGCACCTTAATACAGTCCGTGCTGCCCTCCAGGACGGAAAGGAGGAAGCCTTTGCCCATTGGGATCTGGTATTTGCGCTGGTCTGACATGGCGGCTCCCGGCCAACGTCCCTGTCCGTTCCGCCGAGTTGGAATACCGGAACTCGCGTAGAGGTTGCAAAGACCTTCCGTAAAGCGGATGGTCACCTGCTGCAATGGATTTCCTCCTACACCCCACGCTGATCTGTCATGTGCCGAGCACGCTATCACATTCCTTGAACAGCGGTCCTACTGGTCCGCTGCTTCCAAAAAAGGTTTCTCCGCCTAGCTTGATAGACAGGGTGCTTTATCCCAGAGTGCTCGGAAATTTCCCTGCCTCAGATCCAGCACTTCAAAGTCTAATAATGCCAGCATTGCGTACGGTTTTGGTGGGGTCTGCTTATCTGAAAGCAAGACTACCCGCCGCCGTTCAAGCGAGCGGCCCTTTCAACGCCTCAGGCAGCTTTGGCTGTTCCTACAACTCGGCCAAGGTTGCGAAATCTATCTCTAACTCTAGCTGCGCTTCGTCAGGATCTACAAAGCCGGCATCTACGGCGCCGTTGCGCCAGCCATGCCAATAAGACCGGGTCATATTCCGTGCGCCTGTAAGACCGGCCGCTCCATCCATGTAGCCAATCAGGACTTCTGCCTCGTCGAGGGTGTGATAATCCGCCACGCTTCTGACCGCTTCGAGCACAGCTGCTCCCTCATACCCACAGGAAAGCTATTTTTCTACGTTCAGGCCTTATTGATCCAGAAGAGGATAATTGCGGCGAGGCAGATATCTGAGATGAATGCACCAGAACGATACCTCCAGCGCATGTAATGCTCCAGAAGGCTGTGTGACATGACTGCGAATGTTCGTTCTCACGCATGAAGCACACCAAGCATCCAGCATCTTAAATCATACATAAGACAAGGCATAATTCTCCCCTGAGTACAAGTGAGTGGGTGCTTCAGCGATGCGCGACCTGTAGCGTCGTGGCGGAGCAATCCTCTCCATTCCACTCTACAGAGGAGAAAATCGTGCTGGGTAACGAGAACTCAACAAACAATCATATTCCGATCGCCACTTCGGCAGAAGCTACCCAATCTGGAAAAGCGTCGATCCAGCCAGTCACTCTGCGGGAACGCCGCACCGTTCCTGGTATCTTGGCACGCGGCGCTTCGTATAGCGCACGCTTGGCCATTTCGGCGAAAGTCCAGGAAGACGCCTTTCGGCTTCGGTATCGCAGCTATCTGGCAGGTGGCTTCATTGAGGAGAACACCTCGGGTCTCTTTCATGATCATTACGATAACATGATCAACGCGAATACTGTTGTTATCTACGATGATTCCACTCCGGTAGCCTCAGTCCGCGTTTGTCTTCTGGCACGAGGCACAGAGTATACTTCGCCGGCCATGGACACGTTCCCGCACGAGGTGAATGCGCTCCTAAATGCGCGTCCGAATGATGCCTTCTCTGGCCGCGCAATTGAGGTAACTCGCTTGGTCCGAAGCCCTCATGTTGAGAATAATCAGGGCCTAGTTTTCCTGCTATACCGGATTGCCGGCTACATTGCCCTCAGTCACCACACTCAGATCTTCCTGGCCTGCGTTAGGTCGAACCACGCCCCCTTCTATAGACGTCTTGGCTATTCAGCGGCATCTGGACCACGTCCTTACCCTGGGCTCAGCTGCAACATGCTCCTCATGGCCAGCAGTCGCGAGCGCTACGACCATATCCGCACGACGGTGCCGATGATGGACCCTCTGGCAAGTACCACGCGCAACCTCGAAGGCTTCTACGCAGGCGAGCCCGTACAGCTTCAACTGATCCGCTAGACTTAGAACAGGGCCGTCCGTTCTCTTGGGCGGCCCGCAGCGACGTTGTGGCCAGATAGCTCTTAGACGCCGGCTACAGCAGCGAGGCCAAACACTGAGCCAACCAAGCCACCCTAGATTGAGTTTTTCTGTCAACACAACAAAAAGAAGTATTATAATGGGAAACTCGCGGGATATTATGCTCCGCTATAAAACTATCGCAGCAGGATCGCGCGCCCGATGTGGATAACCCTTCTAGTCGCGGCGGCTTTTGCCGCCTTCGGATCATTCGCTTGGGGGTTGAAGTACCATTTCCGGGTCGAAGGTGAAATGCCCAAGAGGATGCGCCGCCTGTCTGGGGTCAGCACCGCAGCCTTTCTGCTTTTTATCGGAGTGATTTGCCTGAGGGGCGTAACCCCCGGCAGTGGCTTGGCCGCAATGGTCCTGTTTCTGGGAAGCGCCGCCTTATTCTGGTGGGCAGTCCGGACGACCAGGAGCCGCCCGCCTGCAGTCGCTCATACCGGCAATATTCCGACGATGATCCATTCGGACGGGCCCTATGCCTATGTCCGGCACCCCTTCTATCTAGCCTACACGCTAGCCTGGCTTGGTACCGCCATCGGTGGCGGGCCGATCCAGTGGATCCCGGCCGCTGTCATCATAGCCTGGTACTACGTCACTGCGCGCGAAGAAGAGACAGACTTCGCGACCTCGGCAGTGGCAGCCGACTACGCGCAATATCGGGCAAGAACTGGATTGATTTTGCCTCGGGTGCTGCAGCGGAGTCCCTGAACATGCGCCGGGTTGTTGTAGCTATTCGGAGTGTGGCGGAGCGGATCCGCCGCGCCTTGAGCATCCGGCCGGCTGCGAATGAGCAGGAAGCGGCAGTTATGCGAGACCAGTGCAACCTGCTTTTCCTGCTCTGCCTGTTGTTCTCGGCCGCTGGCGGCCTGAATGTGGTTGTGAACTCCTTCGCATTCGGCGTGACCGGCAAGCCGTTCATGATGGTCATGGTCACCGCGGTGGTCCTGCATTATGCGGGGATCATCTGGGTCGCCATGCGCTGGAAGCGAGACAAGAATGATTTTCGGTTCCTCCGGCAGGCACAGCTGCTTTATGCTGGCCTAGGCCTGTCCTGGGGGATGACCATCATCCTTTTCGCGTTCAATGGGCGGCCAGACCAAACCGTCCTACTGCTGGGCCTCGCCTCCGGCGTGGTTTCAACCCCGATTATCAGCGTCCCTCTCGGCATCGCCTTTGCCTTCTTTATTCCGGACGCGATCCTCTCGATCTACGCGGTCAGCGTCGCCATGCCGAACGCGGATTTCTTCTCAGCAGCGTCCTTCATCTCTTTCACTGGCTACGCTGCCACTGGCATCATCTTCACGAATCTTACCTTCAGCGGCCGCTCCGAGGCACGCGCCGCCCTCCAGCGGGAGATCGCGACAGTTAATGTTTTCCTGCGCGAGTATGAGGAAGGATCTCCCGACTGGCTGTGGCAGACCGACCAGGAAGGCAGAATCTGCAAAGCCTCCGCCCAGATGGGACAGGCGGCCGGACTGACGCCCGCCGAGATCGAGGGCATGCCGATGGCGCAACTGCTGTCCAGCGCGCGCAAGGGCAACCGGCTAGATGATCGTGCCCACCATGATTTGGCGACCTGCTTTCAGGAGCGACAAGCCTTTCGCGACCTGATGGTGCGCCATGACGGCAGCAGGGGAACGCGCTGGTTCCGTCTTACTGGTCATCCCGTGTTCAACGAGAACGGCGCGCTCACAGGCTTTCGAGGCATCGGACGCGACGTCACCTCGGGCTACGAAGCCAGCGAGAAAGTCAATTTCCTGGCCAAGCATGACACCCTGACTGGCCTTTTGAACCGCCGCTCCTTTGTCGAGGCAATTGAGACTCTGTGCGAGGAGAAGCGGTCCTTTGCGCTTGCTCTGATCGACCTCGACAGTTTCAAGAAGACCAACGATACCTTTGGGCACCACATCGGCGACAGGCTTCTGCAATGCGTGGCGGGTCGCATCCAGCAATCTATGCGACCGCAGGATTTCGCCGCCCGGCTAGGTGGCGATGAATTTGCGACCGTCATCGTCGGGGCCGATAACGAGGAAGGCCGGGTCGTCGCTGATCGGCTAGCTCAGCGCCTGAATGAGCGGGTCGAGATCGACGGCATGACCATCGTGTCGGGTGCCAGCATCGGCGTCAGCGCGTGCCCTCAAGATGCTCAGGATCCGCAGAGGCTCCTGCTGCTCGCTGACCTTGCTCTCTATAAGGCCAAGGGCCAGGGCAAGGGCAAAGCGTTCGTTTTTGACCGCTGGATCGAAGACGAACACCATCAGCAGATCAGCCGCGAATCGGAGCTTCGAGAAGCCATCGAAAAGGGCCAGATCAGCGTCCTTTACCAGCCCATCGTCGATTTGACGTCCAGCCAGATCGTCTCGGCCGAAGCCCTGGTCCGCTGGAACCATCCGGTTCGCGGATCGGTGGAGCCTAGCGCTTTCATCGAGACGGCCGAGCGCGCTGGCCTGATGGAGGCGCTCGGCAAGCTAGTGCTGCAGATCGCCTGCAGGGACGCCGCCACTTGGCCGGAGCCGATCCAGGTCAATGTCAATCTATCGCCTCGTCAGCTGCGCTCAGGCCAGTTTCCGCAGATCCTGGCGGAGACGCTAGCGGACACCGGCTTGCCTGCGGAACGGCTGGCCATCGAGATCACCGAGAACGTGCTGCTGGATCAGGATAATAGGACCTTGCAGCAGCTCGACAGCATGCGTGAAATGGGCGTGAGCCTCATCCTTGACGATTTCGGCACCGGCTACTCGTCGCTCACCTACCTCCACAAGGTGGAGGTTCGCGGCATCAAGATCGACGCCTCCTTCACGCGTCAGTTGCCGGAACCGAAGGTGGCCGCGATCTACCGTATGATCGCGCGCCTTGCCATGGACCTGAACATCTACGTCGTCGCCGAGGGCGTGGAGGATGCCGGCCAAGTGGAATGGTTGAACCGGAACGGCATCCGCTTCGCTCAAGGCTATCTCCTGGGACGGCCCTCGCCTTCCCCACCGGCTAGCCGGGTCGAGTACCTCACGTGACGCTCCGGCAACTTTAGAAACGATAAGACAGGCCCAGCGTCACAGAGACTGGGTCCGGATCGACGCTGACCCTGACGGGTGATGGACCGACCTTTCCCTTGGCATCGAATGAGAGCCAGTTCTTGCGTGCATCCACGAAGGCTGACAGGCGGTCGGTGATGTGAAACTGGGTGCCAACCTGCAGAAAAGGCCCGGCGTTGTCGGCAATGTTGAGTTCCGACATCGAGCCTCCGCGGGTCCTCAGGATGAAGGTATAGCCGAGACCGCCGCCCACGAAGGGCTCGAACCGCCCGAAGGAAAAGGGGTGATACTGCGCCCCCAGCATCACCGAACCATAAGTCACCTTGCGCAGCACCGCCTGAGGCGCGAAATCGCCGCGCCCATGTAATGCGACGGTAGGGGGCAGACCGCCAACGAAAGACACGCTCCATTCAGGCGTAACCCGCCAGCCAAGTTCCAGGGCTGCGAAGGAAACGTCGCTGAGTGCTACACGCGCAGCCTCGACCGGATGGCCGGCGATGGAGGCACGGCCCGTCGTGCGATAGGACGCCATGCCGTAGCCGGCTCGCACAAAAAACGCTTTGTCCTCGCCTAAATCCGCCTGAGCGAAGCCATGAGTTGGCACGGAGACCGTACCTAGGAGAACGGATGCTCCCAAATAGCAGGCGAGGCGAGCAGAGGACAGCACTGAGTATCTCCGGCCTGAAACGACATAGCAATATATCACCATTAAGAGGCATTTGATAAATATATTTCAACCACTGAGTTTTGTTTGGGAAGGAACTGCGCGGCTTACAGAAACTCACGGGTCGGCCTACCGACTTGCCGCCGCAGATCTTGCATATATCAGAAACTGCGATAGCCCCGACTTTGAACAGCGTCAGGCAGGACAAGGTGCTGACGAGTTACTCCAGCAATAATCCTAGTGCCTGGAGAATGTCTTCATATTGAAAGACAGGAACTCTCCTGCTCTTCGCAATGCTTCTCTAATTTCACCATCCACCTCTGGTGAGCCTTCGCGTAAGTGCCTTATGCATCGCCGGAGTGCGTCTTGAGATCTCCCGACATCGCCCCGTAGAGATCATCCTGCCTCAGGAGGCAAAGGAACCGCAGCAGCGGCCGGACGTTCTTATCGGCTCGTAGGGTGCCGATCCCCTGATCGTCCAGCGTCCGGAGGCGCATCATGACCACTCCAGGAAGCCTCCTCGCATCCCGCCGCGCCGCACTCGGTTCGTCGGCCGCGGCAGGACTGGCCGCTTGCGTAGCTCCCGCCAGCACGCAGCCCGCCCGGGCACGGACGCCGGGGCATGTCCTCCTTCTCGGTGACTCTGTTCTTGATAATGTCGGATACCTTCGGAGTGGCGGTCCCGATGTGGTGGCGCAACTCCGCGAGCGCCTGCCAATCGGTTGGCGGGCGACGCTCGGGGCCAAAGGCGGTGCTGTCGCGGCTGATGTGCCCATCCAACTTGACCGGCTACCGCCCGAGACCACCCACCCTCGTCATCAGCGCCGGGGGGAACGACGCGGGCCGTCAGGAAGGGGTGCTCGGCGAGGCCGTGCGCAGCGTCGCGGAGGGGCTCGGGAGGATCGCCGCCATTCGCGAGAGCTTCGCGCGGGAGTACCGGGCCATGCTCGACAAGGCCGCCGGATTGGATCTGCCGCTCGCAGTCTGCACCATCTACGATCCGCGCTTTTCCAATCCGGCGCGTCGGCAGGTAACGCTTGTGGCTCTTGCCGCCTTCAATGACGTCATCACGCGCGAGGCCTTCGCGCGCGGTTTGGCGGTGATCGACCTCCGCTTGGTCTGCGACCAGGATGCTGACTTCGCCAGTCCGACAGGGCCCTCGGTTCAGGGTGGCGGCAAGATCGCGGTGGCCGTCGCGCGATGGGCCACCAGCCCTGACCCGCTGCGGCGTCGTTCCGAGGTGTTCGCGAGCGGAGGCTCGAGTGACCGATAAGCATTGTCCGCCGATCGTGGACCCCAGCCTGAGAGTTCATCGCCTCCTCGGGGGCCTCGTGATGAGGGACGCCGCTGAGGGGTATTGGCAAACCGTCTGACTGGAAAGCTCGACACACCCGTGGCGGTTTGCGTGAGTCAGGTCGGCCAGTGAGATCGATCTTATCGGTGGCGAACTGGAAGATCGCGGATGACGTCGTGGCCGCCATTCGCGCCCGAGGCGGCGGCATTTTAGCTATCGGCATCGCCCTGCAGGTCGCCGGTGCCGTAGCCGTCCAGGATGACCCATCCGCCGGCCTTACCCCCAGGCATAGTCGCTGGCGGCGAGGCTGGTGACGTTGTCGATGGTGAGGTGGGTGACGCTGCCATCGGCGGCGCGGATCGACCATTCATCGCCCTGATGGGTCATTGTGGCGCCCTGGCCGAAGCCCTTCAGCAGCAGCGTGTCGCCGCCGGCGCGGCCGGCGTCCTGGAAGTCGGTGATGACATCGTGGCCCAGGCCCTTGGTGATGACAAAGGTGTCGTTGCCGCCGCCGCCGGTCAGCACGTCATGGCCATCCTTGCCGTCCAGCACGTTCTGGGAAACGTTGCCGACCATACGATTGGCCAAGCTGTTGCCGGTCGCCTCCGTCCAGGACGTCCCGCCGATGAACAGGTTCTCGACGTTGTCCGGCAGGACATAGCTGGACAGCCAGGTTTCCACCGTGTCGATGCCCTGGACGGCAAACTCGACCACCTTGTCATTGGCCGCATAGACCACATAGGTGTCGTCGCCGGCGCCACCCTTCAGGGTGTCGCCGCCGCCATTGCCCTTGAAGCCGTCCCGGCCGGCGCTGCCGGTGAGCGTCTCGGCCTTGGCCGTGCCATAAAGCCACTTCGTCGGCGCGCCGCTGTCCGGCAGCGCAACCGGCGTTTCGGCGGCCGGCGGCAGCACCGGCGCCTTGATGTTGACCAGCGAGAAGTCGTCCGCCGCGAGCGAGGCCGCCTGCACGCCCTGTAGCGTCAATGTCTGGCCATCGCCCAGCCTGATGAGCGTGTCCGCGCCGGATTGCACGGCCGCCGCCTTCACGGCGGCGAAATCCTTGAAGGCGAAGCCGTCCAGCTTGATCACGTCGGCGCCGCGGAAGTCGGTGACGATGTCGCTGCCCTCGCCCTTGGCGATGACAAAGGTGTCGTTGCCGCCGCCGCCGGTCAGCACGTCGTGGCCGCCCTTGCCGTTCAGCGTGTTGGCGCTGAGGTTGCCCTCTATCCGGTTCGCCAGGCCGTTGCCGAACAGCGTGTTCCAGCCCGTGCCGGTGAGCACCAGGTTCTCCACATTGTCCGGCAGGACGTAGTTGTTGATCCAGGTCTTCACCGTGTCGGTGCCCTGGCCGCCCAGTTCCACCACGATGTCCCCGGTGGAGATGACGTAGGTGTCGTCGCCTGCGCCGCCCTTCAGGGTATCGCCGCCGCCGCCGTTGATCAGGTCATTGCCGGCCGTGCCGGACAGCGTCTCCTTGGCGGCAGTGCCGCTGATTTCCTTAATGGTCGAGCCGCCCGTGCCGGGCTGCGCCGGAGCAGGAACTGGCAGCGGATTGGAGGGGGCGGGGTTGGACGGCGCGACCACCACGGGATCGTCGGCGCCAGGCGGCTTGCCGGCGGTTTCGTCGCCGCCATTCTGCGTCGGCTTGTCGGGCATGGCCGGAGCGGAGGGGGGCACGCTGCCGTCACGGCCGCCGAACTCCGTCCAGGTCATGTCGCCCGTGCCCCAGTTCTTGAAGGCGGCCTTGAAGGCGGCGCCCGTCTTTGGGTCGGAACCATCAGACAGTTTGCCGGGGAAGGCCGCATCCGAATCCCAGTAGCTCTGGAGGATCGGATCGTGTTGTTCGAACCATGCCTTCGCGGCCTGCACAAAGGGCGCCGCGCCATCGCCCTTCACGCCCCATTCGGAATAGGCGGTGGGCTTGCCATGCGCCTTGGCGAACTCTTCCAGCCACTTCAGGCCGTACTTCTCGTCGCGGATGCGCTCGAAGGCCTTGACCGGATCGCTGCCCTGGAATTCTGGCTTGTAGTAGAAGTCCATGCCGATGACGTCGACATACTCGTCGCCCGGATAGATCTTCGCGGGATCGAGGCCGCCATTGGCGTGGTTGACGTTCCACTCGAACTGGAAGCGGTCCGACACTTCCTTGAAGGTGCTCGACATCTGGCGGAAGGCGCCCTTGAAGGCTTCCTCCTTGCCGATGGCATTCCAGAAGAACCAGTCGCCATTCGCTTCCCAGCCGGTGCGCACCATGATGGGGCCGTCACCCGGGGTGTTCTTCAG
>NZ_VUKA01000032.1 GCF_008386565.1 Teichococcus oryzae
CGGCCACCACTTCGTGGCCGAGCGCGGCGAGCCAGGCCGCGTCGCGGCCGCTGCCGGCGCCGAGGTCGAGCAGGGCGGCGGAGGCTTCGGGCAGCAGGTCGCGCCACCAGGCGTGCAGCGCCCCGGGCTCCACCGCCTCGTAGCGCGGCACCAGGGTCGCGGCCTGCGCGTCATACCAGGACATCGGCCGAGTATCGCCATTGGCCGCCACTGCTGCCAAGCCGGCGGTGAGGGCCGCAGCCCTAGCGGCAGAGGCTCTCGCAGGGGACGCCGTCGCGATCTCCGTCCAAACGGCTCAGCCCGCATTGCTGCAGGTGAAAGCGTGCCTCGGCACAGCTCGACATCTCGCGGCAGTAGCGCTTGCCGCCGCAGCTGAAGGCCGCTGATCCGGCGGCCGCCGAAGCCAGGGGTAGCGGCGCGGGCGCCGGCTGGCTGGTCGGCCCCTGCCGGCGCCACTGCCAGGGCGGCACCCGCTCCGCCTCCGGCAGCGCCCAGAGGCCGCGTTTGGCCTGCCGGGCTTCCTCCTCCAGCGCCAGCAGGGAGCGGTCGCGCAGGTACTGGCGGTACACCCAGGCCTGCCCCTGACGGACCATCTCGGCATTGGCGCTGCGGCCATCGACCCACACCGTGCCCACGCTGCGGCCATAGCGGTCGGTTTCCCGCACCGTCACCACCACCGCCTGGCGGAACACCAGCGCGGACAGCGCCTGCTGCGCTCGGCTGCCCCAGGGCTGGCGGCTTTCCGGCGCGTCGATCTCCGCCAGCCGCACCCGCAGCTGCCGCTTGTCGGGCGTCAGCAGGGTGAGCGTGTCGCCATCGCTGATGCCGACCACCTCGCCGCGCAGATCCGCGGCCAGAGCCGGGAAGGAGAGCAGCAGGAGAAAGAGAACAGGGGCGAGCAACAGACGCAAAACAGACATGGCGGAAGACAGGATCCACAAGTGACAGCACCAGAACGCGAGCCGCTCGGCGGATGTCTCCGGCCGGGCGAATGGGTCCTGCTGGCCTCCCTCTACACCGGGCGGAGGGCCAGTGGCGATCCAATGAGGGTCCGTTCCCGCCTGGAGCGTCCGCCACGCCGCGGTGCGATCCTGAGGCCAGGCGCCGGTGAACGCGGAACCGCGCTCAGGATCCGCTCAGCCCTAGATCGGCAGCCCGGTACAGGGCATGAGGGGCGGCATGCTGTCCCACCATGCCGCAGACGCCGATCTGGAAGCCCTGGCCGCGACCCTGGAGGCCAGCGGCCGCTACCGGGTACTGCGGCGGGTCGAGCCGTGCTCCTCCGTGGAGCCGCCACCCGGCACGCCCACCCGCCTGGGCCTGCTGCTGGACCTGGAAACCACCGGGCTCGACCCGAAGCAGGACGAGATCATCGAATGGGCCATGCTGCCCTTCACCTATGGGCTGGACGGCACGCTCTATGGTGTTGGCGAGGCGTTCAGCCGGCTGCGCCAGCCCTCCCGGCCGATCCCGCCGGCGGTCACCGAACTGACCGGCATCACCGATGCCATGGTGGCCGGGCAGCGGATCGACCCGGAGGAGGTGGCGGCCTTCGCCGCGCCGGCGGCGCTGGTGATCGCGCACAATGCCGGCTTCGACCGGCGCTTCGCCGAGCGGTTCTGGGCCGGCTTCGCCGACAAGCCCTGGGCCTGCTCCATGGACGGGGTGGACTGGGCGGCGGAGGGCTTCGAGGGCAGGCGGCTCGGCTACCTGGCCATGCGCTGCGGCTTGTTCTTTGGCGGCCACCGGGCGGTGCATGACTGCCGGGCAACGCTGGCCATCCTGGCGCGGCCGCTGCCGCGCTGCGGACAGACCGCGCTCGCCAGGTTGCTGGACAGCGCCCGGCAGGCCTCCTGGCGGATCTGGGCGGCCGACGCGCCCTTCGAGCAAAAGGACCGGCTCAAGGCGCGCGGCTATCGCTGGAATGGCGAGGCGACAGAACAGCAGCCGCGCGCCTGGTACCGCGACGTGACCGAGGCTGAGCGGGAGGCGGAACTCGCCTTCCTGCGGGAGGAGATCTACGGCCGCGCGATGGAACCGCCGATGCGGCGGATCACCGCCCGGGACCGTTACTCGGAGCGGGTGTGAGGCCACGCGAAGACCGGAACAAGGATCAGGAGCGCGATTTATATTGCGGGCCGATCAACCTGTAAGGTATTGACTTCCGGTGCGGCGCGATCTGCGTCCGCCTCCGGCCCCTGGCCGGCTTCCCAAGGCGACTGCCCCCGGCAGCCGCCTTTTTTCATGTCCGCCCGGCCCCTCGCGGCCCCTTCCGGTTCCGGAAATCCCCACCATGACCGACCCGTCCCCCGGCGCGGCGCCGAACGCATCCGCGTCCGCGCTGCCGCGCCTGCTCACCCTGGCCCAGGTCTGCGAGATCACCGCCCTCTCGCCCAGCACGCTGCGCCGGCAGATCCGCCTGCGGCGCCTGGCCGTGCTCCGCTTCGGCAGCATGCTGCGCATCGCCGAGGCTGACCTCCGGGCCTGGCTCGCCCGCCAGCGCCGCCCCGCCCGGTGACAACACTGCGCAAGATCCCTGTCCTCATCAGCAATCCCGCCTGCCGCGGGAAAGCATCCTGCCGGCGAAGCCCCACTACTCGACGCCGCATGAGATGCCGGCGTTATCAGGTAGGAGGATGACGGGTCTCGCAGTGCACGCGAGGGAAGAGCCGCAATACCACAAGCGCAACCGGCAACAGAAATGATGATGCATCCTGCGGGCAGCAGGCCTCCCTCAAGCAAGGGCGCATCATTACGAAGGTAACAAAATAGTTATATGAATGCGGATCAAGCGCTTAAGGCAAATTTTTCCGCTCCTGACCTGTGCGACTCTGAACTTCTCGAGGCCTCGCGCGAATAGGTATTCCCTAGGACACTCAGTCCTGGATTTGGAGACATCGCGCATGGCTAAGTTTCCCGACGACTTCTCCCTTGAAACGCTGCGAGAAAAGTCAGCGGAGTGCCTAAAAGCAGGGTACTCGCATTTTCGTTTGGGCCTTACAGGCCGCGGGGAGATGCCCAATGCTCAGTCTGAGACAGCGGATGGCTCTGTCAGACTTCCAGTGAGCCGCTGCCACCGTCCGCTATGCCATATCAAAGCCTTCAACCCAGCGAATCTATCTCCTCAGCTACGTGCGGCCGACTATGTAAACGAATAAGGTTCACGATCAGACGCTCGGGCCATTCGAACCGCCCTGGGTTCGCTAGAGGCTGGTGAGCTTGAAGATCAAGAGGCTCACTGGCGGCTGTGCCGTCCCCCAACCGTGTAATTTAGTGCCTTGACCGTCGCCGTAAAGGCAAGGGCTGTCGTACTGGCCAATTGTCGATGCATGCAGGCGGTATCCTGAGGCGTCCACCGAAGCTGCCCTGGGCGAACGGCGGCCTTGATCCGTTAGGCCCCACGTCACTGTTGTCTTGATCCGTCACAAACGAGGCTCGGTTCTTGTTCGGGCCACTCGGAGGTTCCTGACATGCTGATTGATCTTGAGACTGGCCGTCCGATCATGAGGATGCCGCGCCAGGCCCAGTACCGCGCCTGGATGTCACGCCTGTCCTCGGCGGAGATCGCGACGGCGAAGGCCGCGATCAACGCCATGATCGAGCGCGGCGAGATCCACACGGCTGGGTGGATGCCCGGCAAGCAATGGGCCGGCACGCCCTTCGAGCCGCTGCACACCAAGGCCGCCCGGGGCGATCGTGAGGCCTCGGGCCTGTGCTTTGGCGCTCTTGTCTGGGAGGTTTTCGCCGAACGTCCGGAGTGCTGGGCCTCCGGCCGCTACGAGAAGAACGGCAAGCCGATCGGCAGCCGGACATACTTCCGGATCGAGGAACGCCGGCGTGGGAGCCGCGCATGACGCTCGGCGCCGCCGAGGCTGCCACACCCGCCGTCGGGATCTTCTGGGGAGTTGGCGGCGGCGGCCGGCCGGCCACGCTGCTCGCCGACCTCGTGCCCCTGGATCAGGCCGAACCTTATGGCGACTTCCTGACGCATGGCGGCCACTATGATCACTGGCTGTCGCTGGAGCGGCTGGGGGCCGGCGTGTTGCGCCAGCGCGGCCTGCCGACCGCGCCCACTTGGTCCGAGTATGAGGAGTGGCCCCGCGGCCGCGTCGTCTACCTCGTCCCGGGCCAGCGCTTCACCGTTTATGCCGACCGACAGCTGCAGCAGGCGCCATGGTTGGCCTTGATCGCCGGGCGCTTCGGGCTGTCGGAGGGCAGCTTCGATCTCCGCGGGGACCCACATTACGTCAGCCTGCGGCGGCTCTAGAGCCGCCGCATTCCAGATCTGGCCCGTGCAACCGGGCTGGCGGCCTTGTTCGCAACAGCATCGGGGGATCTTGGTCATGAGCGATGATGAGGAAGATCAGAAGCTGGCGCGGGAGATCGATGAGTTCCTTCAGGCCTTCGAGGCCAGCAGCGCATCCAGCAGCGAAGCGCCCGAGCCTGATGACCGGATCACCTTCGAGGAGTGCTGCCGTATCATCCTTGAGGGGTGGAAGCTGCGCCAGGCCGGCGCAAGGCCAGATACCCGAGCCTATAACAGGCAGTTGCTCGACCTTCTCACCGTCGAGTTTGACATCATCTGGCGCGACGATTGGACCCCGCGCCAGATGAGGTCCGCAGGGGTGCCGATGGTGCTGCCATCCATGGCCCGGCGCTTCGCGGATCTGGCTGGCCCCTACAGCAGCTTCCTGGAGTACGCTTCCAGACCGGGAGAGGCTGAAGTGCAGCTGCGGCACAGGCGGCGCCTGCAGGAGTGCGGAGCGGCACACCGGCAAGCATGGGTCGAACTCTTCCGGGATCTCATGCTCCTGCGCTGGCCAGAGGCGGCGGAACGCTGCAGCACCTGGTCGCGCTTGCGGGCCCTTGGGCTGGGAGAACAGCCCGAGCGCAGTTTTCTGTAAGCCGGCGACCGAAAACCCGGCCAACACATCACATCCGAGGAGACAATGCGATGCGCCAACCCGATGGCGAGATGTTCGCGCGCGGCATCACCAGCCCCGAGTTCATGGATGGGCTCACGGAGCTCGCTGGTCAGCCGAGCTGGTGGCGGGACGTTCTCGACGACCCGGGACTGATCATCGCGATCCGCAGGGAGTACCTGAACGTCTACTGGAAAGGGCAGTCGCTGTTCAAGATAGGGCATGCCGGCAACCGCCGAGTCACGGCGCAAACTCACCCCAAGTACCTGCTCGATCCCGATCTCAAGAATCTTGTTTCTTTTGACGGTCGCCGTTGGTCTCCGGCAGCCCTTGAACGCATGATCATTCACGAATTCGAGCCGGGAAAGACACTCGCGAAGCTCAAAAGGGCTGCAGAGCGCTTTGCCCCGCGGGAGAAGCAGGGCGTCCAGGAGATTGTTGGTCGGGGACGGAACCCGCATGCGCTCGATGTTGAGATTGCAGTGCCCCAGGAGGCGTCACAAATCGACATTGCGGCACTTGAAGCAAACGGAGATTCCGTCCGCCTCGTGTTCTGGGAAGCCAAGCTGTTCGAGAACCGTGGCTCCTTGCGAGCCGCAGGCGAGGGAACCCCAGAAGTTCTTGACCAGATCGCCCGGTATCGGCGCGTTCTGGATGTTCACCGTGCATCGATCCTCTGCAGCTACCGTCAGGTCGCGGCCAATCTTGTGCAGATTGCTACGATGCGCGGCGGTAAGCGAGCCGCGGACCCGTTGGTCCAGAAGATCGCAGACCAGCCGGAATGCCTTGTCATGGCACCCTGTCCAGAGGTCGGATTGCTCGTGTTCAGCTTCGACGATGATCAGAGGCGTGGAGAGGCGTGGAGGCCGCACCGGCAGAAGCTAGAGCAGGCGCTACCCGGCCGTTTCCTGGACCGCGGAGAAGCAGGGAACATTCGCCTTCCGCGTGGATGATCTGTGGTGTGACAAGGTTCGCGTGAATCTATCAAGGAGATGGTTGCTGGTGATCATGGCCAGCAACCAACCCGCCCGGTCGGCAAGAGCCACGCAGCCCTAGCGGCACAGCCGCTCGCAGGGCACGCCGTCGCGGTCGTCGTCCAGCCGCGTCAGCCCGCATTGCGCCAGATGGAAGCGTGCCTCAGCGCAGCTCGCCATCTCGCCGCAGGTCCGCTTGGCTCCGCAGCTGAACCGGGCTGCCCCAGCGACACCGGTGGCCGTCCCGCTGCTCGAGGGCGCCGCCGCCCGGGAGGTGCCGCCCTGGGCCTGCTGCTGCCGCCAGGCCCAGGGCGGCACCTGCTCGCGCTCCGGCAGGGCTCAGAGCCCCCGCCGGGTGGTCCGCGCCTCCGCCTCCAGCGGCGGCAGGCCAGGATCGCGGTTGTACTGCCGGTAGACCCAGGCAGCGCCGCGGCAGACCAGCGCCGCGTTGACATCGGTGGACCCCACCCAGACCCGCCCCACCGTGCGGCCGTAGCGGTCGGTGTCCTCGACCAGCACCCGGGCCTGCCGGTTGAAGGCGAGGTCGGAGAGCTCTTGCCGCGCTCGCGTGCCATAGGGCTGCCGGCTCTCGGGCGCGTCGATGCCGTAGAGCCGCACCCGCACCTGCCGCCGCTCGGGTGTCAGCAGGGTCAGCGTGTCGCCGTCCTGGATCGCGACCACCCGACCGAGCAGCTCGGCGGCAAGTGCGGGTTGGGTGACGAGGAGCGGGACGAGGAGGAGCAGGAAGCGGGAGAGGGGGCGCATGGCCGCCGCCTATAGCGACGGCCGAGCCGCAGGCCGCAGCAGAATCACGCATCCGTGATATTGGTGATTGCAGCGTTGCAACCATGAGTTGATGATCACTTCTCGCCGCTCGGCGCGGTACTGCCGTCGCGGAACGCTCTCCATGTGGCTGATCTACTTCAGGAAGACCTTCCGCGGCTGACGCCGTGGCCTGCACCGGTCAAAGGCGCCAGTTATGTTTTGAGCGAAGCCGCCACGCTGTGAAGGCAGCCGGCATGGCCGCTTCGCGTTCCTCGCAGACGTGGAATAAAACCACCTTTCCGAAAGCGGGCACGAAAGCGTTACTTCTGTTCGATCTGTCGATCGATTGCATTCACGGCGCCAGTGAGCCCCTTGAGGACCAGCCGTCCGATGAACCGGCTTGGGCCCGAGGTGGCGACCTTGTAGCCGAGTTCTGCCGTGTCAACGAACGCCTTGGCGGTGCCGACGGCCGCGGCCTCGACCCCATTGATCACCGCGCCTTCCAGGTCGCCGTCTGCCTGGTAGCTGGCAGAGCCGCGCTGGATCCCCTTCAGGATCGACAGCAGGCCGACACCCCCGATGCTGGTCAGGACGGCGTCAACGGCCGTGTCGCTGGCATCCGCGATGCTTCCTCCCAGGGCGAGGTCGACCGAAGCCTCGAGCTCCGCGTCGCTGTAGCCAGAGTCGATCGCCCCGGTTGCCAGGGCAACCTCCGAGGTGGCGATCACCAGGATGTCCGCATCGACGGTTTCGATGTAGCTGGCGCTGTCCGTCGCCTTGAGTTGATAGGCGACGCCGTCGATGACGATATCCGTGTCGGGGTGGTTGAAGTGCTCGAACCGCTCGCCGCCGGAGTCTGCCTCGACCAGCCTCTCAAAATACGAGCCCTTGGCGAGAGAGGCCAGGCCTGCGAGGCTTTCACCCGGCAACATCAGCGTGTGCAGCCATATTTCGAAGTCGCTCATGTGCGCGTAGGTCTTGTTCACCTCACGCAGTGCGTCGTAGACCTCCCCGGCCTGCGTGACGTCGTTCCACGCGGACACAGGCACGGACATCGCGGCGAGGAAAAGCGAGTTCCTGGCGATCCGCTCCTCGTCATATGCCTCCCGGTGCGACATCGGCACGGTCCTCAACGCCGCGAGCCTCGATGCGTCCAGCCGACGCTGGGTGCGGGCCCCCTTCTGGTCGAAGAACCCGCGCGTCCTTTCGAGATCCCCGGAGGACTTGAGGCGTCGGCCTGCCTTCTCGAGTTCCTCCAGCTTCCTGTCCAGGGTGGAGGTGTCTAGTGGCTCGTGGTTGAGCTTTCCCCACCAGGACAGTTGCCTGTCCTTCTCTTCCCACCGGGCCTGCAGGTCGGCTTTCAGCTTCCGGAGTTTGGCGGCTCCATCCGCGATGAGCCTATCGGCCCGGACAGCCGGTGAGTTCTGCCGCTGGTGCTCGATGGACGCGGTGCTCAGCGTCTGCGCCGTGCCAAACGCGGCATCCAGCCTTCGCAAGCGAGCGTCCCTTGCGGCCTTGTCTCGCTCCTCCTCTTCCTTCAGGAGCACCGCTTCGAGATGGGAGGCGATGCCCGGCCTAGCCTGCTCGACCAGTTCCCTGGCCACCGGGTAGCGGCCTGAGGATGCGACCGCCGCTTCCAGGCGCAGCCTGATGTCATGCGAGCTCTCGGAGGCCATGATTGCAGCGATCTGGTCCTCCGTATGCCCGTATCCGCGGATCTGCCGATGGTGCTTCCAGTAGGCAAGGGCTGGAGGCAGGCAGGCGAGAAGGGCGACGATGCCCAGACCGGCAAGCAGTGCGCGGACGGCGTGGGTGAGGGCGAAGGGGTCCAAAACGGCAAAGAACCCGAGGAGCAGGGAGGCACCGAGCACGAGCAGGGCGTGCCGACGGTACCTGCGCGCCCGGGCTTTCAGATCGACGATCGTCATGGTCGCGCCGCGTGTCATGGCCTCCCCCTGATGCCGCTACGGGCGGGGTAGGAAAGCTGTCCGCCAACATGGAAGCGGCGTCGTTGCCGTTCCGACAGGATTGCCGAAAAACCGTCGCCGGTCGAGGGCTCTGGTCGCTGCTGCCTGTTCGTGCCTGCTTCTTTGATTAACATAGCGGGAAGCAGACCACTTTACTCCGGAGAAGCTGGGTGTCTGCTGTTCCAGGCTAGCGTGCCTGAAATCGGTTTGTCGCCCCCAGCCAACTATAGCCGTCCGACAGGTGGGCCGCGTCTGACCTCCAGCTCCCCTGGGGTGGCGCGGTGTGGTCCTGCCCTGGACCAGCAGCCCAGCCTGCTGCAGAGCAGGCGCATGTCCGTTCCCTCTGCCCCTCCACTTGGCCCCGAGGATCTCGAGGCGATGGCCGCTGCCCTGGAGGCGAGCGGCCGCTATCGCGTCCTGCGCCAGGTGGAGCCCTGCGCTGCGGTGGAGCCGCCACCCGGCACGCCCATCCGCACCGGCCTGCTGATCGACCTCGAGACCACCGCGCTGGACCCGGCGGCGGACGAGATCCTCGAATGGACTATGCTGCCCTTCACCTGTGGGCTGGATGGCACGCTCTACGCCATCGGCGATGGCGTTCAGCCGGCTACGCCAGCCCTCCCGGCCGATCCCGCCAGGCGCAGCATTGCATAGGCGGCACCAAAATTGCGGCTACCCGATGTTAGGGAGCGTTTATAATGAGCAGGATTCGAGTGAGGACCCGCATTGCCATGGCAACGGATGAGGCGCATCAGATCATCGGCGGAACCTGGATTCCGCTGGCTCGAGCCCATGTCGAGATTAAGCGCCGCTATGGCCAAGACGCACGAGAAATCTCCGAGAATGTTTGTGAAGCTCTAGCACGAGGCCTCATCGACAATCGGGTTGGCGACGCGAGAAGCAGCGGCCCCGCCCGCCCTCGACTTACAGGAGCCTCACTTCCGCGCGGTTGCGACGGGTGCCAGCCCCTTCCTTGGATGGAGGAAACCAAGGACGGCAGCATCCGGGTGCATGATTTCCATGCCTCCGAACCCGATCTGGAGGCCGGGACCATTCGGTATTCGCATGGAGATTATCGCAGCATCTGGGTGCGCTGGTATGATGTGCGGCAGATTGCGAAATTTGGGCTCGAGGCGCTGATTGAAAAGAATGCTGTTCGGCTTTTTCGTGTCTGCGGATTGGTGCAAGTCGGCACAGCAGCTTCAGATGAAACTCCGGCTGGTTCCGCAGCGCGGCCGCCTTCAAATTCGGTGGCCGTTCAGCCGTCATCAGCAAAGCGAGAGATCGTGTCAAAGGCTGAACTGAACAAGTACTGCAAGCAGCGCGTTCAGGCATTCCACAAGATCGGCAAGCGACCTTCCATAGGACAGGATATGGATGCGATCCGACGCCGCTTCGGCCCACGGTGTCCCTCGAGACAAATGATGCGAGCCGCACTTGCCAAGCACCGCCTGCCTGAGTGGAGTCAATCAGGCCCTATTCCCAAGGACCAAAAGGTACGCGACCTCTTTGATCCACTTACCGATACCGATGTTTGATAGACCGGACTCCTTCGACGTGTGGTCACCTCATCTCGCATGGGAAAGAAATTTATGCGGCTTATCTCGCTCTCTATTCGTACCGGGAATTTTTGACGGCGCGAATAGCGCGGATGCATTCAGGTAAATAAGTCTCCAGGCTCCTGCTCACCGGAGACCGCCACCATTCGTGCGGTCACTTATGAAAGGAGCCGGTCTATGCTCGACGATCACCACATCAAGCCCATCCTTGTTCCCCGGAAGGCTGCGTTCGCCATGCTCGGCTGCGGCACGACCAAGGGCCACGACCTGATCAACGCCGGCCTGCTCGACGCTCGCAAACTGGGCGAGAAGACCCTCATCACCATGGAGAGCATCCGCGCCCTCGCGGCCAACCTGCCGCGCGCCAAGGGGGCGGTGTGATGAAGCTGCCCGGCACCCCCGCGAAGCTGGTCCGCATCTCGGCGGATGATGAATACGACGAGTCGACGGACTGGTCCTGCCGCCGCTGCGGCGAGTCCTTCCACGCCTACGTCACGCCGGATAAGCAGCTCAGCTGCTACTGGTGCGACCGTGCCGACGTGGACGGCCAGCTCGACCCGCCCAAGGAGGATGAGCTGACCTCCTCCTCCTCGAACCGCCCGCCGCCCGGCTGGTCCTGGCGCCACGGATCGCGCATCCCCGAATAAGCAACGCCCCCGGCGGTTAAAGCCGAGGGCGCAGGAACCGCGTCAAGTCTGTCTCGCAAGCTCGATTTACGCGGTTCCTGAAACAGTTCCAAGGCTTTTCCGCGGGGCATTCCCACGAAGGAATTGTCCAATGATCACCCACATCCCGTGTGGCGTGAACACTCTCAACTTGCCCCCTGACCTGGTCGATCAGGTGGCCGCGTTGCAGACGCTCCTGCTCCGCAAAGCGGTGCGGCTGGGCGACACGAAGCCGGCCTCGCGGAAGGATGTTGCCCGGCACGAAGCCGGCCATGCCGTCATCGCCGTCTTGCTGGGCGTCAAGCTCCGCTGCTGCTGGATCAAGCAGGAGCACGGCGTTTGGGGTGGCTACACCGAGCCAGATGAGCCGGCGAGCTGGTTCATCCTCCTGCCGAACGCCAAGCAGCGCGTCTACACGCCGATCGGATGCCTGGCGCGCGCCTATTTCGGCCTCGCCGGCCCGTTGGCGGAACGCCAGCAGGGCAGGGGTGTCGGCCCCGCCAATTTGGCTGTCGATCTGCCCGAGCTCATCGGTGTGTTCGAAGCGCTGTGGATCGCCATCGTCATGGCGATGTTCCCTGACCACCAGCCGACGACGGATGAGGAGCTGGCGATGGTCTCCGGTGTGCACATGGCGCTGATGCAGCGTTTGGAACTGCACCTGCAGGCCATGTTGCAGGCCGAGACGGCACGGATCACGAAGATCGCCACCCAGCTCCAGCAGCGCGGCCATCTGACGACGCACCAGACCAGCGCGCTCCTGCACGGTATCTGGCCCATCGATCTCAGCGCCACCTTCGACCAGCTGCGGCAGGGGCTGCCGGTGGGGCCACTGCCGAAAGCTTTGCCGCCCGTCTACCTCGAGGCCGCGCTGGAGATGGAGGGATGATCGGGTCCCTGTTGCGCCAGCCAAACGCCGCGGAGATCGAGAAGTTCGTCTCCGCGCTCTTCCGCTACGCCGAGCCGGACACCTATGTTTCGCTCCGTTCCTTCGGGGAAGGTTCGGAAGGCGTGTTCTGCATCACGCCGCATCAGCTGGGCAGCACGCTGACCAGCCTGGTGGAGGTTGCCACCTCCGAGGCCCGGGCGGCCGGCAACGCCGATTATCCGGTGGTGTTCTGCCCGCCCGTGGCGACCTTCAGCAACCCCGGCAGCGCGAACGAGGCCAGCTTGGCCAATGGCTTGGTGCTGGCGGTGGAGTGCGATGCGACGCCCAATGCTGCCCGGGACCGGCTGGAAGCCCTGCTCGGATCGGCCACCGTGGTGGTTGCCAGCGGCGGAGAATGGACCGACCCCGCGACCGGCGAGGTGCAGCCCAAGCTGCACCTCTACTGGCGCTTGTCCGAACCCTCTCGCGAGCCAGCGGACCACGCCGATCTGAAGCGGGCTCGTTACCTCGCCCAGCGGCTGGTGGGTGGCGATCCCTCCAACACCCCGCTCGTCCATCCGATCCGCTGGCCCGGCAGCTGGCACCTCAAATCGACCCCGCGTCTGGCGCGGATCGTGGGGCTCAACGAGGCCTGCGAAATCCACCTTCTGGACGCTCTGGAGAAGCTCGAGGAGGCCGCCAGCGTCTCCGGCGTCACCCACGAGCCGCGAGGCGGCGTACCGGCCTCCCAGGAGGCCGGAGAAGTCGGGGAAGCCCGAAAAACATCCGAACTGGTACGCGCCATCTTGACCGCCGAAGACTATCACCGGCCCCTGATCACCTTGGCCATGCGCTTCCTGAAGGGCGGAATGCCCGACGCTCAGACCGTGCTGACCCTGAAGGGCATGATGCTGGCGGTGCCCATCGCGGAGCGGGACAGCAAGGAGGGTGTTCTGCAGCCGGGCCGCTGGGAAGCCCGGTTCCATGATATCGCCCGCGCCGTGAGCACCGCCCGGGCCAAGCTGGGCAAGCCCGCGGATGAGGACACTGAATGGCCCAATCCGGTGAATTTCCTGGCCGACACGGAGTTGACCGGCGCGCCGAAACTGCGCCCTGAGCACTTGCCGGACGCGCTGGCGCCCTTCGTGCTCGACACCGCGGCGCGCATGGGCGTCGATCCGGCCGCAGTGGCCCTGTGCGCGGTGGTCTCCTGCGCCAGCGTCATCTCGGATGATTGGGTGGTGCAGCCTCGGGTGCACGACAACACCTGGACAGAAAGCCCGCGGCTCTGGGGCGCGCTGGTCGGCGACCCCAGCATCATGAAGTCGCCGGTCCTGCGCGCCGCCACCTCGCCGATCGACAAGCTCGACGAGCGTGCCCGCGAGGCGCACGCGACGGCCATGCGGCTCTGGAAGGTCGACGCGGCGCAGGCCAAGGCGAATGGCTTGGCGGAGCCTCCGATACCGAAACTGGAGCGCTGGCTGGTCGAAGGCACCACGACGGAAGCCTTGTCCGAGGTTCTGCGCGACGATGCCAACAGCAAGCAGCAGGCACCGGCCCGGAAGGTCATGAGCCGGCAAGACGAGATGTCCGGCTGGCTCGGCGACATGGATCGCTACAAGTCGGGCGGCAAGGGCGGCAGCGATCGCGCCGCCTATCTGCGGCTCTTCAACGGGGGCCGGTTTACCATGGACCGAGTCGGCCGCGGCGCGATCTCGATCTCCAGCTGGTCGGCCTGCGTGCTAGGCGGCATCCAACCCGAGCCGATCCAGCGCATTGCCAAGGAAGCAGCTGACGATGGCCTGTTGCAGCGCTTCCTGTACTGCGTTCCGGCCTCCCAGGACGACGGTGAGGACCGCGTGCCGGATCAGGCTGCTCTCGGGCGCTATCATGCTCTCTTCCCCATCCTGAGCAGCCTGGAGGCGCCGCAGGACCTGCGCCTGGATCCGCCGGAGATGCGAACGGTGGTGCTGCACGAGCTGGCTCACGCGCATCGGGAGAGCATCAACCAACTGGTCAAGGTGTTCAGCGCCCGGCCGGACACGTCGCCCAGGATGAAGGCGGCCCTGGCCAAGTGGCCGGGCATCTTTGCTCGCTTGGCCCTGACCTTTCACGTCGTGACGATTGCCGACGCGCGGGCTCGCGGTGAGCAGGTTCCGGATCTGACGGTGCTGACGGAGGACACGGCACGCCAGGCAGCCAGCTACATGCACAACGTGCTGCTGCCCCACCAACGCCGTGCCGAGGAGATCTTGTTCCTGACGCCACAGACCGGGCATGCCCACTGGATCGCCGGATACATCCTGGCCAACGACCAGGCGCGCAAGGAAGGCAGGATCACGCTCCGGTCCATCATGCGTGCTTATCGCCCACTCCGTGCGCCTGAGTGCCGGAAGGAGTTATTGGACGTCCTGGAAACGCTGGAGGTGATGGGGTGGATCCGTGCCCTTCCGCCAGCCAACCAGGCCCGACATCCGGCCGCTTACCTGGTGAACCCGGCCCTCTACGAAACCTTTGCCAAGGAGGCGGCGGCCGAGAAGGAGCGCCGTGAACGCAAGAGCATGGAGATCCGTGAAGCGGCCCGCCGGTATCGTGAGGCGAAGCAGAGATAGGATCCGATGTCGTCAATGTCGCTACGCGCGCGCGAGGCAAGATGGGGAACAGAATAAGAAAAATTGTTTGAAGCCCTGACGTCTCACGCGCGCGTACCGACATTGACGACAAAATGCGGCGGAGACTGGCCACCCGTGGATACGATGTGGATTTTGGAGGCGCCCGATCGCACAAACGCTGATGTCGACCGCGCATCGCATCTGCTACAAAAGGGAAGTGGATGCTTAAAGCCTTTGATCGCTGCTGTTGGCGACTTGTGGCCCATCCACTTGCTTTCGCGCTGAATGCTGGAGCCTGAACATGAAGGTTACCACCAGGCAAAAGGCTCCCGACAACAAGCCGGCATCACGCAGTCGGCTTGTCCGCCCGCCTGCCGACGAGCCCGACAACCCGCTGCGCGACATCGGCGGCAGCCGCTGCCCCAGCAGCAACGAGGTGCTGTTCAGCGAGGCCTATGCCGCCGTGTGGTTGCCGCCCGGCGAGACGGAGGAAGAGCGGCTCAAGAAAATCCGCGCCGTCTCCCAGGCCATGGCCGCCTTTCGGCCCCGGGACGAGATCGAGGGCATGCTGGCGGCCCAGGCCGTGGCCCTGCATTTCGGCGCCATGGAGTGCCTGCGCCGCGCCATGGTGCCCAACCAGCCGCAGGACACCGCGGCCAAGCTGCGCAAGGACGGCGCCAACCTGGCCCGTGCCATGACCGACATGGTGGATGTGCTGGACCGCCGGCGAGGCAAGGGCCCGCAGGTGATGCGGGTGGAACGCGTGGTGGTGCAGGAAGGCGGGCAAGCGATCGTCGGCAATGTGCAGCCGGGCAGGGGAGGGGCAGAATGACATACCCGGCGCATGACCCCTTGCGGCTAGCCCAGGCGGCACCCCGCTGCGGCGCCCGGTCCCGCCGCACGGGCAAGCCCTGTGCGGGCCCTGCCATGGCCAATGGGCGCTGCCGGATGCATGGCGGGTCCAGCACGGGCCCGAGGACCGCTGAGGGTCTGGAGAGGCTGCGGGAGGCCCATACGGTGCATGGTGGGCGCGGGGCGGAGGCACGGAGCCTCAGGCGGCATCTGCGGGCCCTGTTGGCGAGGTCGGCGGAGCTGGTGGAGGAGGCGGGGCAGGGGGAGCCCTGAGGCCGCTCAGCACCCGTAGGCTCTCTGGCAGGGTGGTCCGAGGCCTACCCTGCCCCCTGGGCCTTTCGCACCTCCTGCAGCACCGCCTCATGCGTCGCCAGAATCCGCCGCAGCGTGGGTTTCCCCTTGTCGCTCGCCTCGGCGATGCCCTCGTGCATTTCCTCGATCCCCGTCATCAGCAGCTCGGCCAAGCCGGATAGCCGCTCCTGGAGCTGCTCGCTGTCGTCCTTCAGTTCGGCTGCCCAGATTGCCAGGATGCGAGAGATTTCGGTGGCAGCGCGGGCGGGCGGGACGCCCGCTTGCAGGAGCTTGATGAGGGGGGCCAGGTCGGCAGCAGGGGA
>NZ_VUKA01000033.1 GCF_008386565.1 Teichococcus oryzae
GTCTTGCCATGGTCCACATGCCCGATCGTGCCAATGTTGCAGTGCGGCTTGTTCCGCTCAAACTTAGCTTTCGCCATCGTCTTATTCCCCGATCGGGTCTGTTACCAGCGGTAGTGACTGAAAGCCTTGTTGGCTTCAGCCATCCGGTGCGTGTCTTCACGCTTCTTCACGGCGGTACCGCGATTGTTCGCGGCATCCATCAGCTCGGCCGAGAGGCGCTCTTCCATGGTGTGCTCACCACGCTTGCGCGCAGACTCGATCAGCCAGCGGATGGCCAGGGCCTGGCGGCGCTCCGGACGGACCTCGACGGGCACCTGGTAGGTGGCACCACCGACGCGGCGGGAGCGGACCTCGACGGCCGGCTTCACGTTGTCCATCGCCTCATGGAACAGCCGCAGCGGGTCGCTGTTCGCACCACCACGCTTCTTCAGGGTGTCCATGGCGGCGTAGACGATACGCTCGGCCGTGCTCTTCTTGCCGTCATACATCAGCACGTTCATGAAACGGCTGAGCACGATGTCACCGAACTTCGGATCGGGCAGAACTTCGCGCTTCTCGGCGCTGTGGCGACGCGACATCGCTTGATTTCCTTACTTCGGCCGCTTCGCGCCATAGAGCGAGCGCCGCTTGCGCCGCTTGGCGATGCCCTGCGTGTCCAGCACGCCGCGCAGGATGTGGTAGCGCACGCCCGGAAGATCCTTCACGCGACCGCCACGGATCAGCACCACGGAGTGCTCCTGGAGGTTGTGACCTTCGCCCGGGATGTAGCTCACCACCTCGTGGCCGTTCACGAGACGCACCTTGGCGACCTTACGCAGAGCCGAGTTCGGCTTCTTCGGCGTGGTCGTGTAGACGCGGGTGCAGACGCCACGCTTCTGCGGGCAGTTCTGCAAGGCCGGAACCTTGTTCCGGACCGGCTTGGGCTCACGCCCGCTGGCGATGAGCTGGTTGATCGTCGGCATGACGCCCCTTGTGCTTCTACTGACGCCCAGATCCCTCGCCAAGCAGGAACACCCGATCGAGCGGCGCTTCGCGCCAACTCCCCGGGCTCTATTCCCGCCTCCGGTCTTGGCCATCCAGGGATGGCAGTGCCGGTTGCTCAGAACCTGTCGTCCAGAACTCCGCAGGCCGAACCTTGGAAGGATCGACCCCGTCGAGGGGGCGGAAACTACGTGCCGACCCCCCATGAGTCAAGCACGCCGCACCCCGTAAACACTGAATCCGGGCCCCGTGGGGGCCCGGCTTCCATGCAGCCAGCGCAGACCGCGCCGGCAAGCTGCAGCCTGGCCGCCATTCCGGTTTCCCGGAAATGGCGGCAGCTTCGCTGTTATTCGGCGGCCTGCTGCCCGGGCTTGGGCAAGGCGCCCTGCCCCTGCGGCAGCCGCTGCCCGTCGCGCTGGGCGGCCAGCGCGCGCAGGCGGTTCATCACCGAGCCCGTGCCCGCCGGGATCAGGCGGCCCACGATGACGTTCTCCTTCAGGCCCGCCAGGTAGTCGACCTTGCCGGCCACCGCCGCCTCGGTCAGCACCCGCGTCGTCTCCTGGAAGGAGGCGGCCGAGATGAAGGAGGTGGTCTGCAGCGACGCCTTGGTGATGCCCTGCAGCACCGGCTCGGCCCGGGCGGGCCGCTCCTTGCGGGCGAGCAGCTTCTCGTTCTCGATCTCGAACTCGATCCGCTCCACCGTCTCGCCGGTCAGGTAGGTGGTGTCGCCCGGCTCCAGGATCTCCACCTTCTGCAGCATCTGACGAACAATGACCTCGATGTGCTTGTCATTGATCTTCACGCCCTGCAGTCGATAGACGTCCTGGATCTCATTCACCAGGTAGTTCGCCAGCGCCTCGACGCCCAGCACGCGCAGGATGTCATGCGGGACGCGCGGGCCGTCGACGAGCGGGTCGCCGGCCTTCACATAGTCGCCTTCCTGCACCGAAACGTGCTTGCCCTTCGGCACCAGGTATTCGCGCGGCACGGGCGGCTCGTCGCCCACCTGCTCCGGCACCACCAGGATGCGGCGCTTGGCCTTGTAGTCCTTGCCGAACTCCACGCGCCCGTCGATCTCGCTGATGATCGCGTGGTCCTTCGGGCGGCGGGCCTCGAACAGCTCGGCCACGCGGGGCAGACCGCCGGTGATGTCGCGGGTCTTGGAGGACTCGCGCGGCAGGCGGGCAATGACGTCGCCGGCCTGCACCGTGGCGCCGTTCTCGACTGAAAGGATCGAGTCGGGCGACAGGAAGTAGCGGGCCTCGGCGCCGTTGGGCAGCTTCACGATATTGCCCCGCTCATCCTTCAGGATGATGCGCGGGCGCAGATCGACGCCCTTGGCGGCCTGCTTGTAGTCCACCACCACCTTGGAGGAGAGGCCGGTCACCTCGTCCTGCCGCTCGACCAGGGTGATGCCCTCGATCAGGTCGGCATATTCGATGGAGCCCGAACGCTCGGTGATGATCGGCAGGGTGAACGGGTCCCACTCGGCCAGCTTCTGGCCGCGCGTGACCTCCAGCCCGTCCTCCAGCACCAGCAGCCGCGCGCCATAGGGGACGCGGTAGCGGGCGCGCTCACGGCCATTGGCGTCCGTCAGCACGATCTCGCAGTTGCGCGACATCACGATCGGCACGCCGGCGGAGTTGGCGACGACGTTGCGGTTCAGCACGGACACCGTGCCCTCGCCCGTGGCCTCCACCGCCGACTGCTCGGCCCCGCGGGTCGCGGCACCGCCGATGTGGAAGGTGCGCATGGTGAGCTGCGTGCCCGGCTCGCCGATGGACTGGGCGGCGATGACGCCCACGGCCTCGCCGATGTTCACCGGGGTGCCGCGCGCCAGGTCGCGGCCATAGCAGTTGCCGCAAACGCCCGACCGCGCGTCGCAGGTCAGCACGGAGCGGATATAGACTTCCTCCACCCCCGCCTTCTCGATGCGCTCGGCGTCCGGCTCCTCGATCAGCGCGTTGCGGGGCAGCAGCACCTCGCCGGTGGAGGGGTCCACCACCTCGCGCTGCACCGTCCGGCCCAGGATCCGCTCGGACAGCGAGGAGACCACCTCGCCGCCATCCATCACGGCGCGCACGGTGATGCCGCGCTCGGTGCCGCAATCATTCTCGACGATGATGCAGTCCTGCGCCACGTCCACCAGGCGGCGGGTCAAGTAGCCGGAGTTCGCGGTCTTCAGCGCGGTGTCCGCGAGGCCCTTGCGGGCGCCGTGGGTCGAGTTGAAGTACTCCAGGACGGACAGGCCTTCCTTGAAGTTCGCGATGATCGGCTGCTCGATGATCTCGCCCGAGGGCTTGGCCATCAGGCCGCGCATGCCGGCCAGCTGGCGCATCTGCGCCGGCGAGCCGCGGGCGCCGGAATGCGACATCATCCAGACGGAATTGGTGACGCGGCCGACCTCCTGCTTGGAGATCTCCTTCATCATCGCGGTCGCCACCTCGTCCGTGCAACGGGACCAGGCATCGACCACCTTGTTGTAGCGCTCGCCCGCCGTGATCAGGCCGTCGAGGTATTGCTGCTCGAACTCCTTCACCTCGGCCTTGGTGCGCGCGATGAGCCCTTCCTTCTCGGCGGGGATCATCATGTCGTCCTTGCCGAAGGAGATGCCGGCCTTGGCCGCCTGGCGGAAGCCCAGCGCCATCAACCGGTCGGCGAAGATCACCGACTCCTTCTGGCCGCAATGACGGTAAACCGCGTCCATCACGTCCGAGATGGACTTCTTGGTGAGCTGGCGGTTGACCAGGGAATAGGGCGTGCGCGGGTCACGCGGCAGCAGCGCGCCCATCATCATGCGCCCGGCCGTGGTCAGCACCGTTTCGCGGCGGTTCGGCAGGTCGTCGGTCGGCGCCGGCACCCGCGCCATGACGGCGGTGTGCAGGGTGATCGAGCCGGCGGCCAGCGCCTGCTCCACCTCGCCCAAATCGCCGAACACATGCGGGCGGTGCTGCAGGGCCTTGCGCTCGGCCTCGGACAGCGCATCCACCGACTTGCCATTGGCGCCACGGATCGCCGCCTGGATCTCCTCCAGCTCCTTCTGGGCGACGCGGAACTCCGGCGTCTCCAGGGAGAGATAGTAGAGGCCCAGCACGATGTCCTGGGACGGCACGATGATCGGCTTGCCGTTGGCGGGGCTGAGGATGTTGTTGGTGGACATCATCAGCACGCGCGCTTCCAGCTGGGCCTCAAGGCTCAGCGGCACGTGCACGGCCATCTGGTCGCCGTCGAAATCCGCGTTGAAGGCGGTGCAGACCAGCGGGTGAAGCTGGATCGCCTTGCCTTCGACCAGCACCGGCTCGAAGGCCTGGATGCCCAGGCGGTGCAGCGTCGGCGCGCGGTTCAGCATCACCGGATGCTCGCGGATGACCTCTTCCAGGATGTCCCACACCTCGGGACGCTCCTTCTCCACCATCCGCTTGGCGGCCTTGATGGTGGTGGCGTGGCCATACTTCTCGAGCTTCGAGTAGATGAAGGGCTTGAACAGCTCCAGCGCCATCTTCTTGGGCAGGCCGCACTGGTGCAGCTTCATCTCCGGCCCGACGACGATGACGGAACGGCCCGAATAGTCGACGCGCTTGCCAAGCAGGTTCTGCCGGAAACGGCCCTGCTTGCCCTTCAGCATGTCGGAGAGCGACTTCAGCGGGCGCTTGTTGGCGCCCGTGATGGCGCGGCCGCGGCGGCCATTGTCGAACAGCGCGTCCACCGATTCCTGCAGCATGCGCTTCTCGTTGCGCACGATGATGTCCGGCGCGCGCAGCTCGATCAGCCGCTTCAGGCGGTTGTTGCGGTTGATGACGCGGCGGTACAGGTCGTTCAGGTCGGAGGTCGCGAAGCGGCCGCCATCCAGCGGCACCAGCGGGCGCAGCTCGGGCGGAATCACCGGCACGACGTCGAGGATCATCCACTCCGGGCGGGCGCCGCCCTCGGCGAAGCTCTCGATCATCTTGAGGCGCTTGACCAGCTTCTTGCGCTTGGCCTCGGAGGTGGTCTCCTTCAGCTCAGCGCGCAGCTCGGTGCTTTCGCGGTCCAGCTCGATGCCGGCCAGCATCTGCTTCACCGCCTCGGCGCCGATGCCGACGGAGAAGGCATCCTCGCCGAACTCGTCCTGCTTGGAGACGTACTGCTCCTCGGTCAGCAACTGGTGCAGCTTCAGGTCGGTCAGACCCGGCTCCAGCACCACATAGCTTTCGAAGTACAGCACCTTCTCCAGGTCCTTCAGCGACATGTCGACCATCAGGCCGACGCGCGAAGGCAGGCTCTTCATGAACCAGATATGGGCGACCGGGGAGGCCAGCTCGATATGGCCCATGCGCTCGCGGCGCACCTTGGCCAGCGTGACCTCGACGCCGCACTTCTCGCAGATGATGCCGCGGAACTTCATCCGCTTGTACTTGCCGCACAGGCACTCATAGTCCTTGATCGGACCGAAGATGCGCGCGCAGAACAGCCCGTCCCGCTCCGGCTTGAAGGTGCGGTAGTTGATCGTCTCGGGCTTCTTGATCTCGCCATAGGACCAGGAGCGGATCTGCTCCGGCGAGGCGATGGTGATCTTGATCTGATCAAACGTCATCGCCTGGCCAGTCTGGCCCAGGATCTTCATCAGTTCGTTCATGCGCCCGTCCTCTCAAGGTGAGGCCGCCGCGCCGGGGTGTCCCCGGCGCGGCTGAGCAAAAGGTTCATCAAGCACGTCGTGGTCGGAGCGGAACCGATCAAGACGGGCGGTTCTCCAGGTCGACATTCAGGCCCAGCGACTTCAGCTCCTTCACCAGAACGTTGAAGGATTCCGGAATGCCAGCCTCGAAGCTGTCCTGGTCGCGGACAATGGCCTCATACACCTTGGTGCGGCCGGACACGTCGTCCGACTTCACCGTCAGCATCTCCTGCAGGGTATAGGCGGCGCCATAGGCTTCCAGCGCCCACACCTCCATCTCGCCGAAGCGCTGGCCGCCGAACTGCGCCTTGCCGCCCAGCGGCTGCTGGGTGACGAGCGAGTATGGACCGATCGACCGCGCGTGGATCTTGTCGTCGACCAGGTGGTGCAGCTTCAGCATGTAGATGTAGCCGACCGTGACCTTGCGCTCGAAGGGCTCGCCGGAGCGGCCATCGATCAGCGTGGTCTGGCCCGAGGTGTCGAGGCCCGCCTTGTCCAGCATGGTCTCGATGTCGGAGATCCGCGCGCCGTCGAACACCGGGGTCGCGATGGGAACGCCCTTGCGGAGGTTCTCGCCCAGCTCGATCAGCTGGTCCTCGCTCATGTCCTCGATGTCGCGGCCATAGATCTCGTCGCCATAGACCTCCCGCAGCTTGTCCAGCAGCGCCTCGCGGGCGGCGCCGGCGCGGCGGTAATCCTCCACCAGCTCGCCGATCGACTTGCCGATATTGGCGCAGGCCCAGCCCAGATGCGTCTCCAGGATCTGCCCGATATTCATGCGCGACGGCACGCCCAGCGGGTTCAGCACGAGATCGACCGAGGTGCCGTCCGGCAGGAACGGCATGTCCTCCACCGGCACGACGCGGGACACCACGCCCTTGTTGCCGTGGCGGCCGGCCATCTTGTCGCCCGGCTGCAGCTTGCGCTTCACCGCGATGAAGACCTTGACCATCTTCATCACGCCGGGCGGCAGCTCGTCGCCGCGCTGCAGCTTCTCGACCTTGGACTCGAAGCGCTTCTGCAGCTTGTCGACGGCGGCGTCGAACTCGCGCTTCAGCGCCTCGATCTCGACCATCACAGCGTCGTCCTGCACGCCGATCTGGCGCCAGGTGGCGCGGGCGAACTGGTTCAGCACCTCATCGTCGATGACGGTGCCGGACTTCACGCCCTTGAAGCCGCCCGAGGCCTTCTGGTTCAGCAGCTTCTCCCGCAGGCGGGAATGGAAGCTGCGCTCCTGGATGGCCTTCTCGTCGTCGCGGTCCTTGGCCAGGCGCTCGATCTCGGCGCGGTCGATCGCCATGGCGCGTTCGTCCTTGTCGACGCCGCGGCGGTTGAACACGCGCACATCCACGATGGTGCCGGTGGTGCCGGGCGGCAGGCGCAGCGAGGTGTCGCGCACGTCGGACGCCTTTTCGCCGAAGATGGCGCGGAGCAGCTTCTCCTCCGGCGTCATCGGGCTCTCGCCCTTCGGCGTCACCTTGCCCACCAGGATGTCGCCCGGGTTCACCTCGGCGCCGACATAGACGATGCCGGCCTCGTCGAGGTTGCGCAGCGCCTCCTCACCCACGTTCGGGATGTCGCGGGTGATCTCCTCCTGGCCCAGCTTGGTGTCGCGGGCCATCACCTCGAATTCCTCGATATGGATCGAGGTGAAGACGTCATCCTTGGCGATGCGCTCGCTGATCAGGATGGAGTCCTCGAAGTTGTACCCGTTCCAGGGCATGAAGGCGACGAGCACGTTGCGGCCCAGCGCCAGCTCGCCCAGCTCCGTGGAGGGGCCGTCGGCGATGATGTCGCCACCCGCCACCTGGTCGCCCACCTTCACCAGCGGGCGCTGGTTGATGCAGGTCGACTGGTTGGAGCGCTGGAACTTGCGCAGGCGGTAGATGTCGACACCGCGGGTGGTGCCGTCCTCCTCATTCGTGGCGCGCACCACGATGCGGGCGCCGTCGATGCTGTCCACCACGCCGCCGCGCCGCGCCACGATGGTCGCGCCGGAGTCGCGGGCGACCGCGGCCTCCATGCCCGTGCCCACCAGCGGCGCGTCGGAGCGGACCAGCGGCACCGCCTGGCGCATCATGTTGGAGCCCATCAGCGCGCGGTTGGCGTCGTCGTTCTCCAGGAACGGGATCAGCGCCGCGGCGACGGAAACCAGCTGCTTCGGCGAGACGTCGATGGCCGTCACCTCTTCCGGCTTCACCAGCCGGAAGTCGCCGCCCTGGCGGACGGAAACGAGGTCCGAGCGGAACTCGCCCGTATCGGCATCCACCTCGGCATCGGCCTGGGCGACCACCAGCTTCTCCTCCTCCATGGCGGAAAGGTAGCGGGGCTGGCCGGTGATCTTGCCATCCTGCACCAGGCGGTACGGCGTCTCGATGAAGCCGTACTTGTTCACCTTGGCGAAGGTGGCGAGGGAGTTGATCAGGCCGATGTTCGGGCCTTCCGGCGTCTCGATCGGGCAGATGCGGCCGTAATGCGTCGGGTGCACGTCGCGCACCTCGAAGCCGGCGCGCTCGCGCGTCAGACCGCCCGGGCCAAGCGCCGAAAGGCGGCGCTTATGCGTCACCTCGGACAGCGGATTGGTCTGGTCCATGAACTGCGACAGCTGCGAGGAGCCGAAGAACTCGCGCACCGCGGCGGCGGCGGGCTTCGCGTTGATCAGGTCATGCGGCATGACGGTGTCGATATCGACCGACCCCATGCGCTCCTTGATCGCGCGCTCCATGCGCAGCAGGCCGACGCGGTACTGGTTTTCCATCAGCTCGCCGACCGAACGCACCCGGCGGTTGCCGAGGTTGTCGATGTCGTCGATCTGGCCCTTGCCGTCCTTCAGCTCCAGCAGGGTGCGCACGGTGGCCAGGATGTCCTGCTTGCGCAGGGTGCGCACCGTGTCCGGCACGTCCTCCAGGCTGAAGCCCAGGCGCATGTTCATCTTGACGCGGCCGACCGTGGACAGGTCGTAGCGCTCGGGGTCGAAGAACAGGCCACGGAACAGCGCCTCGGCCGTCTCGGGCGTCGGCGGCTCGCCCGGGCGCATCACGCGGTAGATGTCCATCAGGGCATCGTCGCGGGTGGCGTTCTTGTCCACCGCCAGCGTGTTGCGCAGCCAGGGGCCGACATTCTGGCCGATGGCCAGGGTCGGCAGCTTGTCGAGGCCGGCCTGCTCGATGGCCGCCAGCTTGGGCTCGGTCAGCTCGTCGCCGGCCTCGGCCCAGATCTCGCCGGTGTTGTGGTCGACGAGGTCCTCGGCCACGAAGCGGCCCAGCAGGTCGGCGCGGCCGACCAGCACTTCCTTGGTGCCGGCCTCGGCGATCTTGCGGGCCAGGCGCGGGGTCAGCTTGGTGTCGCGCTCGGCGACCACCTCGCCGCTCTCGGCATCCACCAGATTCTCGATCAGCTTCACGCCGCGGAAGCTGTCCGGCTGAAAGGGCTGGCTCCAGCCTTTGGCGCCGCGGCTGAACACCACCTGCTCGTAGAAGGTGTTCAGGATCTCCTCGGCATCCATGCCGCGGACCTCGCCCGGCTCCAGGCTCTCGCCGCGCTCGGCGCGAAGCTGCTCCGTGCGCTCGGACTCCAGGGCATAAAGCAGCGTCGTGGCGGGCAGCTTGCGCTTCCGGTCAACACGAACGTAGCAGATGTCCTTGGCGTCGAACTCGAAATCCAGCCAGGAGCCGCGATACGGGATCACCCGCGCCGCGAACAGGTACTTGCCCGAGGAGTGCGTCTTGCCCTTGTCGTGGTCAAAGAACACGCCCGGCGAGCGGTGCATCTGGGAAACGATGACGCGCTCGGTGCCGTTGATGATGAAGGTGCCGTTGTCCGTCATGAGCGGCATGTCGCCCATGTAGACATCCTGCTCCTTGATGTCGCGGACGGAGCGGGAACCGGTGTCCTCGTCCACGTCCCAGACGATCAGGCGCAGCCGCACCTTCAGCGGCGCGGCGAAGTTCAGCCCGCGCTGGATGCATTCCTCGACGTCGTATTTCGGCTCTTCGAGCTCGTACTGGACGAACTCCAGGCGGCCCCGCCCGGCGAAATCGTCAATCGGAAAAACCGACTTGAAGACTTCCTGCAACCCGGTGTTCGTGCGGGAATCCGGATTCACCCCCATCTGCAGGAACGCCTCATAGGAGGCCCGCTGCACATCAATGAGGTTCGGCATCGGCGCCACCTCGGGCAGCCGCCCGAATGACTTCCGGATGCGCTTCCGCCCGGTGAACGACTTCGTGATTGCGTTCATGCCCGTCCTGCTTCCCTTCGCTCCGGCCCAAAACCGCCCGGCCGGCGGGTAGACCCCACCCGTATTCAGGCGCCCCGGAGAGACCTCCCTCCGCAACGCAGTCGCGGGCAGGAACCCATGGGGGTTCCCGCCCGTTCCAAGCTTAACCCTGGCCCACCCCGCGCTGACGCGGGGCGGAAAGGTTCTTACTTGACCTCAACCTTCGCACCGTTCTCCTCGAGGACCTTCTTGATCTTCTCGGCCTCGTCCTTGGAAACGCCTTCCTTCACGGTCTTCGGCGCGCCCTCGACCAGATCCTTGGCCTCCTTCAGGCCCAGACCGGTGATGGTGCGGATTTCCTTGATGACGTTGATCTTCTTGTCACCGGCCGCGGCCAGGACAACGGTGAACTCGGTCTGCTCCTCAGCAGCCGGAGCGGCAGCGCCAGCGGCCGGAGCAGCGGCAACCGCGACCGGAGCAGCGGCGGACACGCCCCACTTCTCCTCCAGCAGCTTCGACAGCTCGGCGGCTTCCAGAACGGTCAGGCTGGACAGCTCGTCAACCAGCTTCGCGAGATCGGCCATGGTTCTCTATCCTTCGATCTAATAGCCAGGCATGATGATTGCAATCCCCGGCCGGCAAAGTCCGACCGCCCGGGGCGGGTATTCCGCAAAGGGGCCTTAGGCCGCCTCGTCCTTCTTGGCGTAAGCCGCCAGCACGCGCGCCACCTGCCCGCCGGGTGCCTGAAGCACGCCAGCGATGCGCGTCGCCGGGGTCTGGATAAGACCCACCAGCTGCGCGCGCAGGGTTTCGAGCGAGGGCAGGGTGGCCAGAGCCTTGACGCCATCGACGTTCAGGGTCTGCTCACCAATCGCCCCGCCCAGGATCACGAACTTGTCGTTACCCTTGGCGAACTCCACGGCGGTCTTCGCCACAGCCACCGGGTCCGTCGACCACGCAAGCGCGGTCGGCCCCTTCAGCAGCGGCGCGATGCCCTGGAAGCGAGTGCCGTCGAGGGCGAGGGTGGCCAGCCGGTTCTTCGCGACCTTATACGTCGCGCCCGCCGCCCGCATCTTGCGCCGCAGGTCACTCACATCCGCGACCGTCAGCCCATTGTTCTGGGCGACGAGCACGAAGGACGTGTCCGCGAACACCTCCGCGAGGGAGGCCACGAACGCACGCTTCTCCGTACGATCCAACTCCCGTCTCCACACGGTGACCGGTGCCTTGTGGAAGGGCCCCGGCCGGTTCACACGGGGGCACCACCGCCAAGCGGAGGCACCCCGGTTCGCCTGTCTGAGTTTGCGGAAAACCAAGCCCATCATGCCGGAACCGCGCAACGGCGCCGGGCAACACAGCTCTTGGCATCCCCATCTCACGCTTGCGGGGCAGTTGCCCCCTTAAGGCCCGCCATTGCGGGCCACACGCGCTCTCGGACAGGATCGGGGACACGGCCTGGGCCGGGCCCCCTGCCCGCGCCCCGCAAGCGGGGCGCGAATCTCGCCGGGCAGGGCCGAAGCCCCGCCCGGAAACAATCAGGCCGAGGCCGCCAGGGAGGCGACATCCACCTTGAGCCCGGGGCCCATGGAGGAGGACACGGCGACCTTCTTCACATAGGTGCCCTTGGCGCCGGTCGGCTTGGCGCGCTGAATGGCATCCGCGAAGGCGCGCGCATTCTCGACCAGCTGCTCCTCGGTGAAGGACACCTTGCCGATGCCGGCATGCACGATGCCGGCCTTCTCGGCGCGGAACTCCACCTGGCCGGCCTTGGCGGCGGCCACGGCGTCCTTGACGTTCATCGTCACGGTGCCGAGCTTCGGGTTCGGCATCAGGCCGCGCGGGCCGAGGATCTTGCCCAGGCGGCCGACGATGCCCATCATGTCCGGCGTCGCGATGCAGCGGTCGAACTCGATCGTGCCGCCCTGCACCAGCTCCAGCAGGTCCTCGGCGCCCACCACGTCGGCCCCGGCGGCCTGCGCCTCCTCGGCCTTCGCGCCGCGGGCGAACACACCGACGCGGACGGTCTTGCCCGTGCCGTGCGGCAGGGACACCATGGAGCGCACCATCTGGTCGGCATGGCGCGGGTCGATGCCGAGGTTCATCGAGATCTCGACGGTCTCGTCGAACTTCGCCTTGGCGTTGGCCTTCACCGTCGCGATGGCCTCGGCCAGCGCGTACTGCTTGTCACGGTCCAGACCGGCGTAGATCGCCTTCAGACGCTTGCCCTGCTTGGCCATGATCTCAGCCCTCCACCACGGACATGCCCATCGAGCGGGCGGAACCGGCCAGCATGCGCACGGCGGCCTCCACGTCGTTGGCGTTCATGTCCTTCATCTTCGTCGCGGCGATCTCGCGCAGCTGGGACTTGGTCACGCGGCCGACCACGCCACCCTTGCCCGGGGTCTGGCTGCCCTTCTCGAGCTTGGCCGCCTTCAGAAGGAAGTAGGTGTTGGGCGGGGTCTTGGTGACGAAGGAGAAGGTGCGGTCGGAGAACGCGGTGATCACCACCGGGGTCGGGGTGCCGGGCTCCATGCCCTGCGTCGCCGCGTTGAATTCCTTCACGAACTGCATGATGTTCAGGCCGCGCTGACCCAGCGCCGGGCCCACCGGCGGAGACGGGTTCGCCTTGCCGGCCGGGATCTGCAGCTTGATGTAGCCGACGATCTTCTTCGCCATGATCGGTCCTCTGTCGGTTCAGAGGCGCGCGGTGCTTGCGGCTGCCCCCAGTTGCCTGGGGCCGGGCCTCCCGCGTCCCTGATGAAAACGCCGCTGCGGCCCGGCCACGCGAAAGCGCGTCCTGGGAGGAGCGGCGGAGGCGGGCCTATACCCGTCGCCGCTCCAGGAGTCCAGCACCTTGCCAAGGCATGAACCGGCATGGCTCCCTTGCGCGGAAGAAGGGTCAGGCGGGCCGGAAGGTCAGTGGCGGGCGTGGTGGGCCGCGCCGCGCGCATGGTCCAGCGCCGCCAGGATGCGCAGCGCCGCCTCGTCCGGGGTCATTCCGGCATTGTCCAGCGTGACGTCGCTGAAGGCCCGGCTGTGATAGCCCTCGGCATACATGGCGCGGATGCGCGCCTGCTCCTCCGCGTCCGGCCCGCGGCCGCCACGGGCACCCAGCGCCACATCGAGCGGCGGCGCCAGCGTCACCACCGACAAGGCCGCGCCGCGCGCCACGCAGGCCGCCCGCAGCCGCCGGTAGCCGGTGTCGTCCAGTGGATAGGCAACGATCAGGCAGGGCGCGGCGGTGCCGGCGACCTGCCGCAGGATGCGGCCCAGCGCCCCGGCCCAGCGCTGCTCCTCCGGCAGGTGGGCGGGCAGGCCGTCGGCGTCGCCATCAATGAAATCGGCATCGGCGATCCGCGCCGCCAGGGCCTGGCCGGTGCTGGACTTGCCGCTGTTGATCGGACCGTTCAGGTGGATGACGCGCAGGGGCTGCGCGGTGCCGCCGAGCCCCAGGGCGCGATGCGCCAGAAACCAGCCCAGCGCCCCGGCCAGCACCGCCAGGATCAGTCCACCCAGCAGGGTTTCCTCCGCCGCCGGCAGCAGGGCCAGCAGCCAGGCCGGCCCCTGGTCCGGCAGGAACTCCGCCCCGGTCGGCAGCAGCAGCCGGCCGAGGGCGAATTCCAGGGGCAGCAGCACGGCATGGGTCAGGGGATTGCCGAACAACAGGCAGGCCGCGGCGGCAACGCGGAGGCTGCCGCGCAGCAGCAGGGCCAGCGCGGCGGCGAGCACCAGGTGCAGGCCGATGGCCGGCAGCATGGCCGCCCCGGCGCCAGCGGCGACGCCGCGCGCCACGCGCTCGGGGCCGCCGGGGGATACCAGCAGCGTGATCCAGCCTTCCCGCAGCTGCGTCAGCATCAAGCGGGGGCTCCGTTCCGGATCAGACTTTTTCGACCTGCGCGTATTCCAGCTCGACCGGCGTGGCGCGGCCGAAGATGGAAACGGATACCTTCACGCGGCCCTTTTCCTCGTCCACCTCCTCGACCGTGCCGTTGAAGGAGGTGAAGGGGCCGTCAGCCACGCGCACCTGCTCGCCCACCTCGAACACGATGGCGGGGCGCTTCGGCTTGTCGGCGCCTTCCTGGACCTGCTGCACGATGCGCAGCGCCTCGGCCTCGGAGATCGGGCTGGGGCGGTTGCGGGCGCCCAGGAAGCCGGTGACCTTGGGCGTGTCCTTGACCAGGTGCCACGCTTCATCGGTCATCACCATCTTCACCAGCACGTAGCCGGGGAAGAACTTGCGCTCGGAGGCGACCTTCTGGCCACGGCGGACTTCCGTCACCTCCTCGGAGGGAACCAGGATGTCACCGATCTGGTCCGACAGGCCCTTCTGCGCCGCCTGCTCCCGGAGCTGCTGCGCAATCTTCTTCTCGAAGCCCGAATAGACGTGAACGACGTACCACTTCATGTCGGCCATGGATGCCCGCTCCGTCCGTTACGCGCCGATGCCGAACAACAGGCCCACCGCGAACTGGATGAGCTTGTCGGTCAACAGGAAGAACACTGCCGCCAGCGCCGAAAGCGCCAGAACCAGGCCGGTGGTGATCAGCGTCTCCTTGCGCGTCGGCCAGGTGACCCTGGCCACCTCCTGCCGCACATCGCGGATGAACCCCGCGGGATCGAGCTTCGCCAAAGTCGCTACCTTAAAACTGGTTCCTGGGAACACGCTTCGCGGGCGGCATCCGAACCGGAGCCACCCCGCAAGACCCGGCGTTCACGCGGCGGAAGATTGACGCGCTGGCAGGGGCGGAGGGTCTCGAACCCCCAACCTCCGGTTTTGGAGACCGGCGCTCTAGCCAATTGAGCTACGCCCCTGCGCGGCGCCATCGCTGCGCGAGGCCGCGTCTATAAGTCAGCCTGTGCTCCATGTCGAGAGGGCGCGCGCTTCAGCCGCCCCGCTCCGCCTCATTGCGGCGCATCGGCATGGCATCGATCAGCGGCCAGAGCGCGTCCGGCCCGGCCGGGTGGGCGGCGCGCCATTTCTCGCCGCCATCTTTTCCGACCAGCACGGCGGCGAAGGGCTGCTCCGGCGGCACGCCGAAGCGCTCGCGCAGCACCTGGGGGCTGACCGGGGCACCGGCCCCCTGGGCGGCGCTGAGCAGCACCTCCAGCCGGTCGGCGCCGATCACCGCCAGCACCACCATGTCGCGCGCCTCGAAATCCGGCCGGTCCGCCGCCAGCAGCCGCCGCTGTTCCCGCAATTCGGCGCCTTCCGCCGGGGCGAACACCACCAGCACGCGGTTTTTCCAGGTGAAGGGGGCCAGCGCCGCGGCGCCCGCCGGCAACCCGGCGGCGGCCATGGCCAGCCCGGCCGCTGCCCGGCGCGTGATGCCTTCCGCCATGCCATGTTCTCCCCGCCATTCCGCAGGGGGAGACGCCGCCGGGCTCCGCCGGTTGCAGGACAAAAAAAAGCGGGCCACCCGAAGGCGGCCCGCCACACCATCCCGGAGGATGCGGTCCGGCTTAAGCGGAGATGGAGGCGACGACGCCGGCGCCGACGGTGCGGCCGCCTTCGCGGATGGCGAAGCGCAGG
>NZ_VUKA01000034.1 GCF_008386565.1 Teichococcus oryzae
GACAGGTCTCCCCTTAGGTCAACAAGCCTGCCCGAAAACTCTCACAAAGGGTGGGCCAGTTTTCCGGTCTAGGGTCAGAGGCACCGAAATCTGTGAGACTGTCCTCTTGCCTCGGCACCAGCAGGCAATTCTGCTAGCCGTCGTTGCGCTCTTCATGAGCGAACCAGTACCTGCCAACCAGCTGCTGCCGCGTGCCTGCAAGTCACCCTATGCGCCCGATGTCCGGTCTGCTCATCCCAGAACAATTGAAATTTTGGCCATTTTGGCCTATAATCATTTTATATCCGGAGTGGTCCATGAAGACACTGACTGCCAAGGAGGCGAAGTACGGGTTTGGCCGGCTGATCGACCTCGCCCGGACCGAGCCACTGATCGTTGCCAAACACGGACGACCAGTCGTCGTGGTGATGGCCTTTGAGGAGTTTGATCGGCTCAAAGCAATCGAAGTGGGTTGCGTACCTGCGCCAGCCCAGCCCAAATCCTGAAGATGATGCCTCTCGATCGATTCGTGCCGTCCTACTTTCCGAAGAGGCTTGTGCCGGCGACCGAGGTCGCACGTGGTTGGGATTGTCAGCTGTTTTCAAGATGCGAACTGTGATCGACGGCCTTGAGCGCCTAGTCGACGATATCGCGCGCTTGAACAGCAAGCTCGTGCTCCTCGTCGGTCCTCCGGGATCCGGCAAGAGCAAGCTGCTGGGGCAGCTTTCCGCGCGCCGGAATGCTCCCATCGTGCGGCTGGGCGAGGATCTCGGCCGCCTCCTCGTCCCACTGCCCGCGTCCCAACGGCACCTCATGGCTCCCGACCTGCTGAAGGAACTGGCCGGTGAGGCGGTCGGCCGTGACCTGCTGCTCTGGGACAACATAGAGCTCCTCTTCGACCGGACCCTGCGGCTCAGTCCCCTGGACCTGATGAGGCGGCACTCCCACGGGCGCCGTGTCGTCGCCGCTTGGCCGGGAGAGCTGCGGGACGGGCGTCTGGTCTACGCAGTGCCGGGTCACCCCGAGCACCAGAACCACGGCACGGAAGGGTGGGTGCCGTTTAATGTTGGTTAGTAGGAAAGACCGGATGTCGATGCGCTATGGCGACCTGATCCAGTTCGAGCCGATCGAGTCGGTCATCCAGCTTCTGGACGCCAACCGCCCGGACGAGGCGCAGAAGCTGGTATCGACCTACGTGATCTCGGACGACATGGCTGAGCGGATCGCGAAGCTCATCGTTCCGCAGCTCTCGTTCGACGAGGCGGTGGACCACAAGGGGGTGCTTGTCGTCGGGAACTACGGCACCGGCAAGTCGCATCTCATGTCGGTACTCTCGCTGGTGGCCGAAGACGCTACGTACGTCCCGATGATCCGCCATCCTAAGGTCGCCGAGGCTGCCTCCGCGATCGCCGGAAAGTTCAAGGTGCACCGCATCGAGATCTCGAGTCAGATGTCGCTGCGGGACATTGTCACGCAGCAACTCGAGATCTTCCTGGAGAAGCACGGAGTAAGCTACGTCTTCCCGCCGGCCGACAAGGTGATCAACAACAAGGCTGCCTTCGAGGAGATGATGGCGGCTTTCGCCGAGCACCACCCCGGGCAGGGCGTCCTCCTCGTCGTCGACGAATTTCTCGAGTATCTGCGGTCCCGGAGAGACCACGACCTCGTCCTCGATCTGTCTTTCCTGCGGGAAATCGGCGAGGTGACAAAGCATCTGAGGTTCCGTTTCGTTGCCGGCGTCCAGGAGGCGGTCTTCGACAGCAGCCGCTTCCAGCACGTGGCCGACAGCCTGCGCCGCGTGAAGGACCGCTTTACGCAGATCCTGCTCGCCCGGCAGGACGTCAGCTTCGTCGTAGCGGAGCGTCTTCTGAAGAAGTCCGCGGACCAGCAGGAGCGGATCCGGGCCTACCTGACGCCGTTCTCCAAGTTCTATGGGTCCATGAACGAACGCATGGACGACTACGTGCGGCTGTTCCCGGTGCATCCCGACTACATCGGGACGTTCGAGCGCCTGGTCTTCGCCGAGAAGCGGGGCGCGCTGGTCACCCTCCGCGACCAGATCCAGGACATCCTGGACGACGAGGTGCCGGGCGACCGGCCGGGGCTGATCGGCTACGATCGCTTCTGGGACACAATCACGGCCAACTCGGTCCTCCGCGCCGACCCCAGCATCGGGCCGGTACTGAAGGTTTCCGAGGTCCTGTCCGAACGGGTGAGGAAGACCTTCACCCGCCCCGCCTACCGGCCCATGGCGCTGCGGATCATCAACGGCCTCTCGGTGCACCGGCTGACCACCGGGGGGGACATCTACGTGCCCTTGGGGCCAACTGCCGCCGAGCTGCGGGACACGCTCTGCCTGTTCCAGCCAAGCATCGAAGCGATGGGCGGAGACCCTGATGCCGACCTACTTTCCCTGGTGCAGACCGTCCTCCGCGAGACGCTGAAGACCGTCAACGGCCAATTCATCTCCAGGGCGCCCGACACCGACCAGTACTTCCTCGACCTAAAGAAGGACGTCGATTACGACGCCCAGGTCGAGAAGCGGGCCGAAGCGCTTTCGGACGACGCGCTCGACCGCGCCTACTTCAGCGCGGTCCGCCAGCTCATGGAGCGCACGGACGAGACCACCTACGTCGCTGGCCATCAGATCTGGCAGTACCAGATCGAGTGGCAGGAGCGCCGCGTCGAGCGCATCGGCTACCTCTTCTTCGGCGCGCCGAACGACCGGCCGACGGCGCAGCCTGAGCGCGACTTCTACATCTACTTCATCCAACCATTCGAGCCGCCGCGCTTCCGCGACGAGCACAAAGCCGACGAGGTGTTCTTCCGGCTAAAGGGCCTCGACGACGCGATCAGGCGGCACCTGTCCTGCTACGCCGCCGCGCAGGATCTCGCGTCGACCGCCAGCGGTGCCGCCAAGAGCGTCTACCTCGACAAGGCGAACAACGCCCTGCGCGAGATGGGCAAGTGGCTGCAAGAAAAGCAGATGGTGGCCTACGAAGTCACCTACCAGGGTAAGACCCGGACCCTGCAGGAGTGGACCAAGGGAATCTCGCTGCGAGACAAGGCGCGGCTGCGGCCCGACGAACGCATCAACTTCCGCGACGTGGTGAACGTGATCGCCGGCGTGGCGCTGGGCAACCGGTTCGCCGAGGTTGCCCCCGAATATCCGACGTTCGCTGCGCTGCTGACCGAGGCGAACCGGAAACAGCTCGTCGGGAACGCACTGCGCACCCTCGCTGGCGGGCCCCGCACCAAGGACGCGGCGGTCATCCTGGACGGCCTCGAAATGCTAGACGGCGATCGTCTCGACCCAGGACGGTCCCGCTACGCGCAGGAGGTTCTCTCGCGTCTGAAGGTGAAGGGGCACGGGCAGGTGCTGAACCGCGGCGAGCTGCTGAGCGGTGGCGCCGACGTCGAGTACTTCGCGCCGCTCAGGTTTCGGCTCGAGCCCGATCTGCTCGTCGCGGTGCTGGGCGCACTGGTCTACTCGGGCGACGTCGTGCTGGCGGTAACCGGCGATAAGATCGATTCCGGTAAGATCGCGCTGCTCGTCGAGCGGCCGCTCGACGAGCTCCGGCAGTTCAAGCATGTCGAGTCCCCCCGGGAGATCAACGTTGCCGTCCTTCGTGCGCTGTTCGAAATGCTCGGCCTCCCGCCGGGTCTCGCGCAGCAGGCTGCGCAGGGGTCCGACGAGCCGGTCAAGCGGCTGCAGGAGGAGGTCACCAAGCTAACGCGGCGCGTGCTCGCCGCGACCACTGACATGGCCGGGCGGCTGAGCTTCTGGGGGCAGCCGCTCCTGCGCGAGAACGAGCTCGCCGACTGGCGGGCGAAGCTGGACGCGCTGAAGGCCTTCGCGGAAAGCCTGTCGCCGTACAACACGGTAGGCAAGCTCAAGAACCTGCGCGTCGGGTCCGACGACGTGGCAGCGCAAAAGAAGAACCTGGAGGCGCTGGACGCCGTCGAGCGCATGCTGGAGCTCGTCGCGGAACTGGGCACCGCGGCCGGCTACCTCTCGCAGGCGGAGATGGTGCTGGCGGGCGATCACCCGTGGGTGCAGGTGGCGCAGGCCGCGCGGAAGCAGGTGTTCGAGCGGCTCGCGGTCGACCGAACGGCACAGCACGCGGGCGAGTATCGTCAGACCCTGGCTCGGCTGAAGAAGGACTACATCGCTGCCTACGTCGGGCAGCACAGCAAGGCGCGGCTCGGGGTCACGGAGGACAAAACCAAGTCCGCCCTGCGCAAGGGTCCCCGGTTGATCGCCATGCGGGCGCTCGCGGGCATCTCACTGATGCCGACCAGTCAGCTCATTGGCTTTGAGGAGAAGCTCGACAAGCTCAAGAGCTGCGCTTCGCTGGTGGACGCGGACCTCGCAGCCAGCCCCGTTTGCCCACACTGCAACTTCCGCCCGGCAAACGAGCAGGCCGATATGCTCCCGGTTACGACCACGCTGAAGCAGCTGGACAGCGAACTCGACCGGTTGCTCGACGGGTGGCAGCAGACGCTGCTGGACAACCTGGAAGACCCGATCATCCAGGCGAACTTCGACCTGCTCAAGCCCGCGACGCGGAAGCTGATCGACGGGTTCATCGCTTCGAAGGCGCTTCCCGATCCGGTGGACCCAGACTTCATCGCGGCGGCCCAGGAAGCGCTATCGGGTCTCGAAAAGATCCCCGTAACCGGCGAGGAGATCAAGCAGGTACTGCTCCAGGGCGGATCGCCCGCCACGCCTGAGGACCTGCGCAAGCGCTTCGAAGCGTTCCTGAGCGACCGGTGCAAGGGCAAGGACGCCAGCAAGCTGCGATTCGTGGTGGAATAGCCATGACCCGTGACGAGTTGCTAGAGAAGCTCCAGTCAATCGAATGGGGCGACGTAGAGTTCAAGGAAGCCGCCTTCGCAGTGCCGAAGGATGCCTTTTCGACCGTGAGCGCGTTCGCGAACACATCGGGCGGCTACCTCGTGTTCGGCGTGAAAGAAACGCGAGGTTCCTTCTCGGTCACCGGCGTCATTGAGGCGGACAAGGTCCAGAACGATTTCCTCGGTCAGATGCACGATCTGAACAAGGTCAGCGTACGACTGCCGGTCCGTCCTTACCTGCACAACCTGCCGGAAGGCACAGTGCTGGCCTTCTGGATCCCAGAAGCCGAACGCCGTGCGAAGCCGGTCTACATTGATCGAGACCCGCGCAAAGCATTCATCCGTCGTGGCAGCCGCGATGACACATGCAACGGCGACGAGCTGCTCCGCTTCATCCGGGATGGCGCCGCCGAGCGCTTCGACGCCGAGCCGCTGGATCTGGATATCGCGCAGTGCTTCGACGCAGCCTCGCTGCGCTGGTACCGGGCGCGCTTCAGCGCAAGCAACCCAGGGAAGGGCGAGGCCGACGACGACGTGGCCTTCCTGCGCAGGTGGGGCTTCTTGGTCGAACGCGCCGGCGCCCTGCTGCCAACCCGAGCGGCGATCCTTACGTTGGGCGCGGACGGCTACTTCCGTCAGATCCTTCCTCGCATGGCGGTGGACCTGCAGCTGTATCGGAGCCGCGTCGACGACTACTCCCCGAGCGTCCGCTGGGCGGACCGCGTGACCTGCGAAGAGAACCTGATCCAGACCTGGCAGAGCATCGTCGGCTTCTACTTCAGGCACAGCGAGCGCCCGTTCTCGGTCGACGCGGCGACCCTTCGACGCGACGACGACCCCGCGGATTACGTGTCCTTCCGTGAGGCGGCCATCAACCTGCTCATCCACCAGGACTTCTCCGACCACACGCGGCTCCCGGTGATCAGATTATTTCGCAATCAGACAGAGTTCTTTAATCCGGGCGACGCGTTCTCTCCGAAGGAAAAGCTGTTGGACCCCGGCGACAAGGAAGTCCGCAACCCGAGCGTCGTGAACGCCTTCCGGCGCATCGGCCTATCCGACCAGGGCGGCACCGGGATCGGCGCGATCTTCAGCGGTTGGCGGAGCCTCGGCTATCTTCCGCCGGAGATCGACAACGACAAAGCGGACAAGACCTTCCGGCTTACGATGCGGAAGGAGAAGCTGATCACCGAGGAGCAACTCCTGGCCCAAGCGAGCCTCGGTGCCATCCTCTCCGAGCACGAGGCGGCGGTCTTCGCGTACCTCACCCATCGCGGCCAAATCGATCTTACTGACGTCAAGGCGCTCACGGGCCTGACCACTGCTGTGGCTAGGGGGGTAGTCGAACGCTTGGTCGCCCAGGTTCTGGTGGAGCCCCTCGATACCGGTGGAACCCATTTCACGTTGCCCGTCCATCTCCGCTCGCGCTACGGGCCCGCGCCGGCCGACGTGGAGCCGGAGAACCAAGGGGGCGCGGGTGGGGACACGGCGGGGCGGTCGGCGACCGAACAAGGCACCGAACAAGCTGACAGAAGCCAGCCCCATCTTGTTCGGTCACTTGATCGGTTGACTGAGGGTCAGTGGCGCGTCGTCGAGCATGCCGACGTGCCCCGGAGCCTTGCCGACCTCATGGCGCGGGTAGGCTACAAGCAGCGTCCGCACTTCGTGGCGCAATACCTTGAGCCGCTTCTCCAAGCACGCGTGCTGCGAATGACCGTACCTGACAGACCCCGATCGCCGAACCAGCAGTATGTGCTGACGGCAGCCGGAATCAAGCTCCGAGCGATGCGCGCAGACCGCCAGCCCATGGCGCGCCCCACAGACGAGGCTGATAATGAATGAGATCCTGATCGCTCACCCTGGTGCCACAAGTGCGGTGACATGTCTTGGGTTGACGTTCCCGAGCGATGCCGCCCGCCGCGAGCACTTCCGGAAGCTACTGTCTGAGAAGCTCAAGGATCCGGGGTTCCGCCGGCAGGAAGGCTTTCCGAAGGGGACTGACGAGGCAATCCTCGCCATGTCGGATCCGCCCTACTACACGGCATGTCCCAACCCCTGGCTGGCCGAGTTCGTACAGCACCACGGAAAGCCCTTCAATCCCTCCCAGCCGTACGCGCGTGAGCCGATGGCGATCGACGTGTCTGTCGGCAAGACGGACCCGATCTACAAGGCGCACTCATACCACACCAAAGTGCCGCACCTCGCCATCGTACCGTCAATCCTGCATTTCACGGAACCGGGTGACATCGTGCTTGACGGCTTCGCTGGATCCGGCATGACCGGCGTGGCGGCGCAGTGGTGCGGCACTGCGCCCGCCATCTATCGCCAGCGGCTCGAGATGGAGTGGAAGAAGGCCGGCCAACCAGCGCCCCAATGGGGTCCAAGGAAGGTCGTACTAAACGACCTATCTCCTGCGGCCACCTTTATCGCCGCCAACTACAATCTCCCGTTCGACGTGGAAGCCTTCGCAAAGGCCGGCAAGAAGCTCCTTGCTGAGGTCGAACGTGAGATCGGTTGGATGTACGAGACGCTCCATACCGACCGGAAGACTAAGGGGCGGATCGAGTACACGGTCTGGAGCGAGATCTTCAGCTGCCCAGAGTGCGCGGGCGAGGTGAATTTCCTTGAAGAGGCGCTCGAGGAGGATAGCAAGCGAACGCGAGACACCTTCCCCTGCCCGCACTGCAGCGCCGAACTGAACAAGGATCGGCTAGAGCGTGTGTTCGAGACACGTACTGACCCAGCTACGGGCAAACCATGGAAGCGCGTAAAATTTCGGCCTGCACTGGTCGCGTACTCGGTGGGCAAGTCTCGCTACGAGAAGCAGCCCGATGCTGCCGACTTGGCGACTATTGATCGTATCAACGCGTTACCACTTCCCGCTTCCGTCCCGACCGCAGCTTTTCCAGTTGCCGAAATGTACCACGGATCGCGGCTTGCTCCGAAAGGGTTCACGCACGTCCACCACCTCTTCTTGCCCCGTGCAGCGCAAGCTATGGGCATGCTGTGGGAGAAAGCGAATACATATCCAGACCTGCGTATCCGGGCATCATTGATTTTCATGGTGGAGCAGGCTCTCTGGACGGCGTCGATCCTGAACCGTTTTCGGCCAACAGGCTTCTCACAGGTGAATCAGTATCTCACGGGTGTCTACTACGTCGCATCGCAGCATGCAGAATGCAGTCCATGGTATATCTTGAACGGGAAGCTTGGGCGGCTTTCGAAAACTTTCGAGGCCTTTCGTTGTCGCGTCGGGAACGCGGCTGTCAGTTCGGGGACGGCTGCTGCGCTCCCAATGCCTGACAGCTGCGTAGATTATGTCTTCACAGACCCACCTTTCGGCGAGAATATCTACTATGCAGATTTGAATTTGCTCGTCGAAGCTTGGCATGGCGTCACGACAGACGCAAAGCCTGAGGCCATCATTGACCGGTTCAAGAATAAGGCGCTCCCAGAGTACCAGCATCTGATGCAGCGCTGCTTCGCCGAGTATCACCGCGTTCTAAAGCCTGGCCGCTGGATGACTGTGGTCTTCTCAAACAGCAAAGCCTCGGTATGGAACGCAATACAGGTCGCGCTGCAGCAAGCCGGCTTTGTCGTCGCCGAGGTCACCGCGCTCGACAAGGTGCAAGGTAGTTACCGCCAGGTCACCTCGACCACCGCCGTGAAGCAGGACCTTGTGATCTCCGCGTACAAGCCCGATCGCGCGCTTGAGCAGCGGCTCACCGAACGCGGAGCAGCCCCGGAATCGGCTTGGGACTTTGTTGCGGCGCATCTGCGCCAACTTCCTGTCGCCAAGACAAAGGACAGTGTCCTGGAATTCGTCGTCGAACGCGATCCACGCCGAATCTACGACCGCATGGTGGCCTGGTTCGTCCGACACGACCTTCCCGTCCCGCTCTCGACCGAGGAGTTCCTGGACGGACTGCGGCGGCGCTATCCAGACCGGGACGGCATGGCGTTCCTGCCGGAGCAAGTGACCGAGTACGACCGTAGGCGGGCGCAAGCGGCGCAGGCGCCGCAGGTCGAGCTCTTTGTGTCCGACGAGCGCTCGGCCATCGATTGGCTGACCGACTTGCTGCGCAAGCGACCGTCCACCTACCAGGAGATCCACCCCGACTTCACTGTCCAGCTGGGCGCGGGGTGGCGCAAGCACGAGGAGAAACCGGAGCTCTCGCTGCTGCTCGACAATAACTTTCTACGCTACGAAGGGCGCGACGACGTGCCGAGCCAGATCCACAGCTACCTGTCGCACAGCTTCAGGGAGATGCGTGGCCTGGAGAAGTCCGATCCGCGTCTGAAGGCCAAGGCGAAGGACCGCTGGTACGTGCCAGACCCCGGCAAGGCGAAGGATCTCGAACAGAAGCGTGAGAAGGCTCTGCTGAAGGAGTTCGAGGCGTATCGCGCCGCCGCCGGACGCAGGCTCAGGGAGTTCCGGCTCGAGGTCCTGCGCACGGGCTTCAAGGCGGCGTGGTCGGCCAAGGATTACAAGACCATCATCGGCGTCGCGCAGAAGATCCCTGAAGAGGCACTGCAGGAGGACGAGAAGCTCCTCCTCTGGTACGACCAAGCGCTCACCCGCGCTGAGGTCGGTGGGTGACCAAGCCAGGGGGCGGATACGCACTCGGCGACTGGTGCTGGCATGATCGACATGCCGCACCTTGCCGAGTGATTGAGCGGGAGGAGATCTGGGGCGATGTCGCTTACCGGGTCTGGCTGCCCGGTCGAGACGCCGTCGTCCGAGCCCGTGAAAAGGATCTCGTGTCCCTCGGCTCCGTCCAGCCCACCGTCGAGCACGTCCTGCACACCGCCGCGGCGGCGCGGCTGCTCGACGCGCTGGAGGACAACCTCCTGCTCGCGCCAGTCCAGTCCAGCGTGGTGCCGCTGCCACACCAGCTCTATGCGCTGAATCGTGCGATGGCGCGCCACCGGATCCGCTATCTCCTGGCGGATGAGGTGGGCCTCGGGAAGACGATCGAGGCCGGGCTGATCCTACGCGAGCTGAAGCTCCGCGGAATGGCGAAGCGGATCCTCGTCGTCGCGCCCAAGGGGCTCGTGCGCCAGTGGCAGGCAGAGATGCGGCTGCACTTCGGCGAGAGTTTCCAATTCGTCGAACCGGCCGAGCTCTCCGCCTTCCGCCAGTGGCGCAGCGACGAGGAGAACCTCTGGCGGCTCCATGACCAAGTGATCTGCTCGCTCGATTCCGTAAAGCCCCTGGACGGGCGCCGCGGCTGGACCCTCGAGCAGCTCAGCACGTACAACCGAGAGCGCTTCGAGAACTTGATCTCGGCGTCGTGGGACCTGGTCATCATCGACGAAGCACATCGCATGGGTGGCAGCACGGACCAGGTCGCGCGGTATAAGCTCGGAGCGGCGCTAGCCGAGGCCGCACCCTACCTGCTCCTCCTGTCGGCGACGCCCCACCAGGGCAAGACCGACCAGTTTCATCGACTCATGCAGCTGCTCGACCGCGACTCCTTTCCCGACGAGAGCAGCGTGACAAGGGACCGAGTTCGGCCGTTTGTGATCCGGACGGAGAAGCGCGCCGCGATCGATGGGGAGGGCAGGCCCCTCTTCAAGCCGCGGATGACGAGGCTCCACCCCGTAGCTTGGCAGGGCCGCCATGCGGCCCAGAGGAGACTCTACGAGGCGATCACCGAATACGTCCGCCACGGCTACAACCAGGCTCTAGCCGCGAAGCAGCGGCACGTTGGATTCCTCATGATCCTCATGCAGAGGCTGGTGACGTCGAGCACCGGGGCCATCCGAGCGACTCTCGAAAAGCGCCTGGCGCTGCTGAACCAGCCGCAGCTCCAGCCGTCCCTGTTTGAGACCGCCGACGTCGACGAGTGGGCGGAGCTGGACGGCCAAGCGCAGGTCGATTTGGCTGTCGAGGCGAGGGGTTGGCAAACGGAGAAGGCGGAGGTCGAGGTGCTCCTCGAGCTCGCCCGCTCGACTGAGGCCCAGGGGACCGACGCGAAGGCCGAGACGCTGCTGGATCTCATCTACAAGCTCCAGCAGGAGGACGCGGACCCGCAGCTGAAGGTCCTCGTCTTCACGGAGTTTGTTCCGACGCAGACCATGCTTGCTGCGCTCCTGGAGACGCGCGGCTTTTCGGTCGCGACGCTCAACGGCGGCATGGATCTTGAGGCCCGCACGCGGGCGCAGCAGGCGTTCGCCCGCGACGTCAGGATTCTTGTCTCCACCGACGCCGGCGGCGAGGGGCTCAACCTCCAGTTCTGCCACGTGATCGTCAACTTCGACATGCCGTGGAACCCCATGCGGGTCGAGCAGCGCATCGGTCGCGTCGATCGCATCGGCCAGCCGCATGTGGTGCGCGCGATCAACTTGGTCCTGGAGGACACCGTCGAGCACCGGGTCCGCGAGGTTCTCGAGGCGAAGCTCGCCGTCATCGCCGAGGAGTTCGGCGTCGACAAGGCGGCGGACGTGATGGATTCGGTTGAGGCGGACGGGCTGTTCGACGAGCTGTTTGTGCATGGCCTTCAGAACCCCGACGCGATCGAAGCCGAGTGCAATGCGGTGGCGTCGCACCTCCGGTCGGCGGTCGCCGAGAGCCGCAGGAATGTCGACCTCCTCGCCGGCAACCAGGAGCTCGACGCGGAAGGCGCACGCAAGTGGCGGGACCACCCCGCGCAGTTCTGGCTCGAGCGGGCGATCACGACCGGCCTGCCGGGCAAGGGCGGCGCTGCGACCAAGGACGGCGATACGTGGCGTCTCCGCTGGGTCGATGGCAGCGAAACTGTCGGTGCGTGTTTCGACGCGCGCACCGCGGCGAGCCGGCCAGACGTGGAGTGGGTCACGCTCGAGGACGCGCGGGCCCGGGCGGTCGTCGCTGAGCTGCCCCGCTGCGTGGACGGTCAGCCGCTCCCGGTGGTCGAGGTCGGCGGGCTGCCTGATACCGTCAGGGGCGTGTGGTCCCTTTGGCAGATCGGTCTGTCGGCCGAGGGCTTCGGCAGGCGGCGCTTCCTGGCGGTCTTCGTGACCGATGAGGGACGCACATTCATGCCAACCGCGAGGCGGATCTGGGACCTCCTCGTCACCGAGCGCATCAGGCTGGTCGGGCTTTCCTCGGAGAAGGTCCCCGGCCGGCGGTTCCAAGACTCCAAGCGGGCGGCCGCCGCCAACGGTGAGCAGGTCTTCGCCGAGCTGGCGGAAGAGCACGCGGCCCGCATCCGCGAGGAGCGCGACCGCGCCTGCCACGCCTACGAAGTCAGGTATCAGGCCATCGGCCGCATCGGGCTCCCGAGTGTGCGCGAGTATCGCCGCAGGCGCCTGCGCGCGGAGCACGAGACCCGCATGGCGCGGCTCGACGCCGCCGAGATCCGCGTGCCCGACCTCCACTCCGTCTTAATGCTGCGCGTCGGCAGCCCGGCGGGGGACGCGTCGTGAGCGCGTGGACCGACCGGATCCTTCAGGAGTTCCCTACCGAGCTGGCCCGGTTCTGGATCGCCTGCGATCCTGACGACGTGCTGCTGGACGAGGGCGTGCTGCACAGCCTCCGGGAGAGGGGCTTCGAGGTCTTGCCGTTCGACGACTCCGTCGTCTTCCGCACGGAGTACGAGGAACGCTACCGGGATGCGTGGGACCGAGGAGAGGCGGGATCGGAGAAGGCACTGGTGCTGCAGCTGCGCGGAACCGACGTGCACACGCTGCCGTGGGATTACATCCGCCAAGCCCGCATAGTGAGCCTCAGCTTGGCCGATCTCTTCTCGAGACTGAGCTACGGTGTAGTGAGGCAGATCCCCTCGGAGCACCACGAGGCGATGTTCCAGGCGCAAAGCCGGCATGCGCCGCAGCCGCTGGGGGAGGCAGCGACCAAAGATTTTATCCTCACCCACGTCTTCCGGATCAGTCCCTACATGCTGGGCGGCCCGGATGACTTCTGGCGCGAGCTGCTGCGCCTGCACTACCGCGGAGCGAGCCTGCCGACGGTGCTAGCCGACCACGTCGCGCAGCTGTTGAAGGACACCGCGATCGGAGGTCTCCCGGTCGCCGATCTGCTCTCATCCCGAAGCTTTACACTGCGCGTCATGCAGGATGCCTGGCGCCGGTTCCTGCTCCAGCAAGGCATCGACGCTGGCAGCGGCCCGGACGCGGAAGCCGTGGAGCCGATTGCCATCGCGGTGCCGTTCGAGCACCCCGACGTCCGGGCGATCGTCGGCACGTTGTTCCTCGATGGCGGGCTTCGTCCGGTCGGTGTCGGGAGGCCGCCCGCCGGCGTGCCGGAATGGGTGAGGGTTGGGTTGGTCGAAGACCCGCACACGCAGGCAGACTTGGTGGGCCAGGGGGTTAGGCGCCTTGCCGCCAGTCTACCTTCGGCGGGGTCGTCCCACCGCGACTGGACTGACTTCGCGCGTCGCCTCGGGGAGCTGATCTTCCGCTTCCACTCCCTGAACGCGGATGCCGCGAAGCCGCTGGAGCAGCAGGTGAATCAACTACAGCGTGACGCCGACGATCGCCTGAGGCTCTGGCTCACGACGCATTTCGCGGACCTTCCGTCCCTCCCGGCCGCGAGGGGCCCGGTCATGGTCCACCACGTGCCGAGGTACCTCGCGCTGCGCCGCGCCGCCGGCGAGGTGCGCGTTGCGCTCGTGGTATTCGACGGCCTGGCCATGGACCAGTGGCTACAGGTCCGCGACCACTTGGCCGCGCGGGTCCGCGGCTTCGCCGTGGACGATGGCGCGTGCTTCGCGTGGCTCCCGACCCTGACCTCTGTTTCCCGGCAGGCCCTCTTTTCCGGCCTCCGCCCGCGCGAGTTCCCCACCTCCATCGACACCACGGCCCAGGAGCCGCAGCTGTGGGCGCGCTTCTGGCAGGAGAACGGCCTCCGCAGCTCGGAGGTGTGCTACGCGAAGGGGTTGAAGCGGACGGAGCAACTGGCCGACTTGGCCGTGGCAATATCCAAGCCGGGAATGAAGGTGGCCGGGATCGTCGTCGACATGGTCGACGAGCTGGTGCACGGGGCGATGCTCGGGAAGCGGGGCATCAGCGGCCAGATCGCCGCATGGTGCGACACCGGGTTTGTCGAAGGCCTCGTCCGCTTGCTCGCCGCGCACGGCTACCAGGTCTACCTGACGGCCGACCACGGGAACGTGGAGGCCGAAGGAATGGGGCGGCTCAGCCAGGGCGTAGTGTCCGAGGTCAAGGGCGAGAGGGTTCGGACATACCGTAGCGACGCGTTAGCGGCGTCTGTCCCGCCGGAGCTCGACACCTTCCGTCTCGGCGTGCCCGGGCTACCTCCAGAAGTGTTGCCGGTGTACGCGGGCACTCGGAAGGCGTTCGTGCCGCGGGGGGAGCGGATCGTCGCTCACGGCGGACCATCGGTCGAGGAGCTCATAGTGCCGTTCGTGCGGGTGCAGGTTGCGGACGCCGATCAATGAGCGCGGCCGCCGCACAGATTGGCTTCGACCGTTTCGTCCCGCTCGAGCTGGCCGAGGCGGCTCTTCGCGTGAGCGCCGGGCTGGCGAGCCTCGGCGAGCTGACGGCGTTGCTGGACGCCGCGCATCCTAGCCTACCGGCCAAGAAGAAGACCCGGACGGTTCTGAACAGGCTGTGGCTCGAGCCGCGCCCGGACCTCCTCGACTTCACCGCGCGCGGGGCGCAGATTTATCGCGATGCGCCGTCCACGACGGCCGTCCCGTTGACCTGGGGTATGGCCCTGGCGACCTACAGCTTCTTCGGAAGGGTGGCTGAGATCGTCGGCCGGCTGACGGCGCTGCACGGCGACTGCAGGTCGGCGGAAGTCCACCGGCGGATGGCTGAGACCTACGGGGAGCGCGAGGGTACGCGCCGCATGACGAACATGGTGCTCCAGTCGCAGGCAAGCTGGGGGGCGATCAAAAAGTTGGACAACGGGAAGCGGATCACCCGCGCCCCTGCCATCGATTTGCACGGCTCGCCGGTCGCGGTGTGGCTCAGCGAAGCGTGCCTGCGGTATGCGGGGCGCGCGCTCCCGGTCGATGGCATCTCGTCGAGCCCGGTCATGTTCCCGTTCGCGCTGGGCGGCTCGGCCGCTTACCTCCTGTCGACATCGCCGGCCTTGGAAGTGCGAGGCGACGGTGCAGGCAATCGGGTCGTGGCCTTGGCGAACCCTTAAGTTCGGGGCATGATCTGCGCGGCGATGTCGCGCACCATGTTCCGGCGAATCGCCGCCTGCTCAGAGTTTCCAGACAGTCATTTATCCCTGATCCGACATCTGCGCCGGTCCTACCAGCATCCCGGTCAGCACAGTTCGCAACCGGTCCCGCCGCGCCGCGTGGAAGGCCGCGAAGCCCGTGAGGTCGTCCGGCACACTCCCAAGCAGATGCTTCTCTCGATAGTGCCGCGCCGATGATGGATCAGGATGCTGTTTGGCCAGCCACTCGCCGGGCATGGCGGTGCGTGACCCTAGACCGGAAAACTGGCCCACCCTTTGTGAGAG
>NZ_VUKA01000035.1 GCF_008386565.1 Teichococcus oryzae
CTCTATTCCGTCGGGCCATAGGAGGTCTCCTTCGCCTCTACTATGCCCCGCCAAACACAGAAATTCCGACACTCCCGTGGCGTGATTCTCGGGATCATGCCGAGCCTTGCCGCAGAAGCTGATCGACAACTGGGATTTCTGGAAGCATCTCGGCCGCCCCTTTCGCAGCAGTAGCTACTTGTTGCCGAACTGGCGTGCGGTGATCTTTCGCTGTCCGCCGCATGTGCATGGCAATCCTCTCTGGGTCGCCTTCGCTATTATCAACATGGCCATTCGTGACCTGATCACCGTCCTTGGCTTCCTGATGGCCAGCGTGCTGCTGCTGTGCTTCGCACCGGGCAGGTCGTCGAAGACTGGTCGCACTTGGCCGTAGACCGCGTGCCAGGGCGGGAGGTCGTTCGGCATTGCCCGCTAGGCCACGCCGTAGCGCACCAGATACCACATACCGTTGAACGTCTCCCGCAGCGGGTGTTCGTGCTGTCTGACATCCTCGGGCAGCAGCGTCAGGTAAGGCACGACCGGCGCCCATTCCTCATCAGAGGCATCGGACGGGTACGGCTTGCGAGAGGACATTCACCCCAAACGATGCCACCCGCAGGCCCGCGACAACCTCTAGGGATCAGCTTTGCCCACGCTGCCTAGAGGCGTGAACCTGACCCAATCCACCCGCATCACCGCAGCACCATCGGTTGAGGGACCGCCCCATTCGGGATTGTTGGTCGGCCAAACATTAAATACCACCCGTGCGGCGGCGGATGGCACAACATCACGATGCTGCGCCACCAGCACATCATTGACGAAAAACTCAACTCCTGTCGGGCCCCATTCATATCGGAGGCTGGTCCAGACACCTGGGAAGGCGGTGGCATGAACATGTAGGCTGTGCTGCTTGGTGTCCGGAGATGTCCAGGTCACAGCGTGCAAAGCATTGACATCACGCCCTTCGAACTCGAAATCGATCTCCGTCTGCGAGCCGTCCACATAGGACATCATCGCGCTGATCATCCCATTCAGCGCGGGTATCAGCACCAAGGCTTCATAAGTACCAAACCCGAAACTTTGGCAGGTATAGGTCTCTGCCGCAGCGACTTTGTAATTCTGCACCGTTGTTCTCAGGACGAGATGCCCGCTCTCGACGGACACGGCTGCCGGGTTCCAACTGCCGCTCAGCCCATCCTTGGCCCAAAACGGGACATATGAACTGCTGCTGATGCACCAGCGGTCATTATCAAGGAGATCGAAGTGATCAACCCAACCCCCAGAAACAGGATCTTCGGGCTGCGAAGGCTGCGCGGGAGCGGACATGACCAAAGCCACGGTCAGCGGAAGGGCTTGTCCCCATTTCATGGCACACCTCGCATTGTGCTCTCCTCATTACAGTGGCTTGGCGGGCCATCTCCGCTCCCTGTGTACTTGAGCATTATCAGAGGCGGCAAAGCGGAGCACCTATTCCCCTATGCGGCAGCGGTGGCCAGGGGAGACCGTTATGTTGCGATGCAGCGGTAACGGGTTTGTGTAGATTATTAACGGAAACCTATTTTAGTTATTATTTCGTAACAGTTAAGGAGACTAGGCGTCGAGCAGCGAAATTATAAGGAAAGTCTCATTAATGAACGGGATCGAAGCAAGCGATGTGCTGCGCATTGCCGTGGTCAGCGGCCTCATCGGCTTCGGTGTCTTCTGTGCATCCTATAGTTTGGCTGTCTGGTTCCGCCGCAACAGGTCGCAGCCAAATCCGTTCACGCGGCTGAGCTTCTTTGCGCTGGTCCTCGGCATATTCGGTGTTGCCGGAAACTGGGCTTATAACGAATACAGCAGCCGAAACGGAATTGTCGGTGGGCAGGATCTTTTCGTAATCCACGCCAAGCGCAACGTGACGGTTGAAAGACTGGTTTCAGAGGGCCGCGTCGACAAGGGCGACAGCCTCGCCATTTTTCTTCCTCCCTCGCTTGAAGAGCAGCTGGCGGTGATCGACAGCCACATCAAGCAAGCACAAGCCAAAATTGGATATTTCAACCTAAGGGCGTTGCCCGTGGATGCCTTGCTACTGCAGCAGCAGGCCCAACTTCGCCAGCAGATTGATCAAATGCAGGTGATGGCGCTCGACCTCCAGAAATCGCGGCGTGAAACAGAGCGTGCCCATCTCGACGCGGCGACGCAGTATGCAGAGAAGCGGAGCCAGAACGATCTTCAGGTCGCAGCGGAGAGAGAGGCCCTGGCAACGGCCCTCCAGCAGATCGAGATCGCACAGAGCGCCCTGAACCGTGCGGTGGACCTGCGAAATCGTGGTGGTATCGGCACCGTGGTGGCTGTGGAGGAAAAGGCCAGCAATCACCTGACGCAGAACCTCGCCCGCAACCGGGCGCAGGCCAATCTCAGGTCACTCGCCGACTACCGCCGTGCGTTGGATGAAAGCTATGGGCGCGCCTTGGATTCCCTCGCGAACCAGCTCATAAAGCTCGACAGCGACCTAGCCGCAAAGCAGCAGATTGCGGCCAAGTTGGTGGAACTGCTGGGCGCCAACCAAAAGGCTGTCGCCGAGGATCGGCGACGTGCTGCAATGGAAACCGCGCGGGAGCGCGAGGCCGCCGAGCACGAACTCGAAGCCCTACGGGCAGAGCGTGCTAGCATGTTGGCTGTCACGCAGGTGAAGGCTCCCTTCGCAGGGGAGGTGGTTTATCGCCATCCCGCTCCCGGCTTTGCTCCCGAGAACACGCCTGTCCTCGCTCTCTCCGCAGGCAGCGGCTTCGTGGCACGGATCTGGGTGCCAAGCCAGGACATCAACGGGATCAAGGCCGCCGGCAAGGTTCAGTTCGCCCTTGAGCAGCCGATCCTGAACAAGTTCTTTGAAGGTGAATTCCGTACCTTTGAGGAAGCGCCATATGAGAAGAACCGCGTCATCGCGGTTTTCGACGTCAAACTCCCGCTGGAGGCGATCACGCTCCTCGCCAGCGCGGGAAACCCAGTGCAGGCTCATCTCCTCTGGCGCCCTGACCTGATGGCGAGCTACCCCTTCCGAGGCAGCCTGATCCTTGCCGCGGTAGGCTGCGTCGGCATGTTCGCCAGCGGCCTACGTCGTCGTGCCGCAAACAACCTGCCATCCGTCGCGCAGCTCGAGGATGAGGCTCTGGGAGCCCGGCTGCACGAAACCGCTCAGCGCTTCCACAGCCTGCTTCGCCAGGGCAAACCCGATGAGGATCCAGACTTTGTCCGGACCGTGATCCGCTTGGCGGAGCGCATGGGCGAGCCCGCGCTCAGCGCGCTCCGGGAGGCAATCGTCTTCGACGACGAGTTCGAGAAGGCGCTCCGCGATTGGAGCCGCCGCAGCTACGACCCGGCACTGATCGCGGTGCTTGACCAGGTCCGCAACACCTCTGCCCTCACGGCAGCAGCTTAACACCGATGGCCCAAGCAATCGCACCCGTTGGAGAGTTCCGGGCGAAGCCACGGAGCTATCCCCGCTGGATCGTCAACTTCCTGGCGGTCACCACTTTTCTCTACGGTCTCGTCCTCAGCTTCACGCTGCCTTGGACCATTCAAGAAACCCTCTTCTCCCAGGAAAGCGGTCTCGCGAACCGGGGGCCTCTGGCGATTGCCTGGGGCTGCGCCCTGATCGTCATCGGAGCACTGATCCTGCTCCGCTGGATCACCGTGCAGGCACTGGCCTTCTACGAGCATGACCGGCTTCGCCGCAACCCGTCCCGGGATCTCATCGACGCACCGTTCGTCTCGATCCTCGTTCCGGCCTTCAATGAATCCGAAACAGTGATTGGCGCCCTCAAATCGCTGGTCGGTCTCGACTACCCGAACTACGAGGTCATTTTTGTCGATGACGGCTCGACCGACGATACCTTCGTGAAGGCGTTTCCAATGGCGGGGCAGTACGCCAACTGCATCCTCCGCGTCTACACGAAGCCAAATGGCGGCAAGTGGAGCAGCCTGAACTTCGCCTACCACAAGGCGAAAGGTGATCTGCTCCTTTGCGTGGATGCCGATTCAGGCCTCGCAGGGGATGCCCTCCGGGTGATGGTGCCCAGGATTCTTGAGCCGGGCGTGGTCGCCGTCTGCGGCCAAGTGACCATCCGGAACCGCCACAACTTCCTGACACGCCTGCAGGCCGCTGAATACCTCCTCGGCAACGGTGGCATGCGCATGGCCCTGAGCGCGCTGGGCGTAGTGACCGTGGTGCCTGGCCCCATCGGCCTCTACAGGCGTGAAATCATGGAACGTATTGCCCAGATCCCAGATACGGGGCCGACCGCGACAGCGCACCAGGGACCAGGGGCGGTCCGTGGACCGCTCTCGGGGGAAACTTTTGCTGAGGACTTCCAACTGTCGCTCTCTGCCCTCGCTCTTGGCGGACGCATTGTCTACGAGCCGCGCGCCTACGCCTACACGAAGTGTCCAGACGATATCGCCACGTTGATGAGCCAGCGCTACCGGTGGATGCGCGGAACCTGGCAGGTCTACGGGATCTATCTGCGGACACTGCGTAAGCTCGTCAAAGCGGAAAAAAAACCAATGCTTCTGCCCGTTGTGATGACGGTACTTTATCCACTGGATATCTACCTCGTCCCACTGCTGAACTTTTTCTTCTGGGGAGCGATCGCAACCTCGCTGATCCTTGGTGAGGCCATGGGCTTCGTCATCGGCTGGATCGGCTCCGTCGCGCTTCTCAACATCATGACAGCGATGATCTACATCCTCGAGCAGGACGACGATGTGTCCTTGGCGCCGCTGATCCCAATTCTTGATCTTTACCAGAGCATCCTGGTGAACAGCGCATGGGTGATTGCAGGGATCGATGAGGCCCGGGGAACCAGGATGCGCTGGTCGTAGCAGCCCATTCAGCAACATGCATTTGGCCGCAACCAAGAGGCATCAATGCGGGGGATCCTCTCGCAGACAAGTCTAGGCACGCCTTTAAGCTAGGTCAGACGAAGGAAGAACAGGCTCATGTCCATAGCAAAGATCGAGCGGCGCCTCTTCGGGACCGACGGTATCCGCGGCATCGCCAACCGCGACCCGATGGATGCGGCAACAGCGCTGCGGCTTGGCCAAGCGGCCGGGCGTTATTTCAGCCGTGGCGAGCACCGCCATCGCGTGGTGATTGGCAAGGACACGCGCCTCTCAGGCTATATGTTGGAACCAGCGTTGACCGCGGGCTTCATCGGTGCGGGCATGGACGTTGTGCTCGTCGGTCCACTGCCGACGCCCGCCATCGCCCTGCTGACGCGCAGCCTGCGCGCCGATCTCGGCGTGATGATTTCGGCGTCCCACAATCCGTTCGAGGATAACGGCATCAAGCTCTTCGGACCTGACGGGCTGAAGCTGTCAGACGCGCAGGAGGCGGGGATCGAGGCATTGATGGCTGCCGACCTGTCGCAAGGTCTGGCGGGGCCCGCCACGCTCGGTCGCGCCAGCCGGCTGAAGGATGCACCAGGCCGCTACATGGAGGCGGCAAAGGCAAGCTTCCCGAAAGGCCGCAGCCTTGAGGGATTGCGTATCGTGGTGGATTGCGCGAACGGCGCTGCTTACCATGTCGCGCCCACAGTACTTTGGGAACTAGGCGCAGACGTGGTGAGCGTCGGGGATGCTCCAGATGGCTTCAACATTAATAAGGAATGCGGCAGCACCGCCCCGGCGCGCCTCGCCGAACTTGTAAAGGAGCGGCGCGCGGATCTCGGCATTGCGCTCGATGGCGATGCGGACCGTCTGGTGCTGTGTGATGAACAGGGACGGATCGTGGATGGTGACCAAATCCTGGCGGTGGTCGCGGGATCATGGAAGCGGCAGGGGCGGCTGCAGGGGGATACCGTGGTGGCCACCGTCATGTCCAATCTGGGGCTGGAGCGGCACCTTCAGGACCTAGGGCTCCGGCTCGAGCGAACAAAGGTCGGCGACCGCTATGTCGCGGAACGAATGCGCGAAATCGGCTGCAATCTCGGCGGGGAGCAGTCCGGGCACCTGATCATGAGCGACTTCGCGACCACTGGTGATGGGCTGATTGGCACGTTGCAGGTGCTCGCCGTGCTGGTGGAGGAAAAGCGGCTGGCGAGCGAGGTTTGCCGTTGCTTCCAGCCACTGCCGCAACGTCTGGTGAATGTGCGTGTCCCTGACGGCGCCGCTTCTCCGATCGCCCATGTGCAGGTGCAGGAGGCTATCGTTGCGGCCGAGGCGCGGCTCGGCCGTAGCGGCCGGGTGCTGATCCGCGCAAGTGGAACGGAGCCGCTGATCCGCGTGATGGCGGAAGCGGAGGATGAGGCTCTGGTAGTAGAAACGGTTGAGGGCCTTGCTGCGCGGATCCGGGCCTGCGCTGCCGCAGAGGCCGGCGCCGTGACTGATGGAAAGAAGGGTCGCCAGAAGGGAGCGTCGGATGCTACCGGCCAGCTGGTGACCGCGGCATGATCCCCGTCCCCCGCACGGCTGCCATCATCCTTGCCGCCGGCCTTGGCACCCGCATGCGGAGCGCGCTGCCAAAGGCCCTCCATCCGCTCGCCGGAAAGCCGATGGTCAACCACCTGCTCACCGCCTGCGAACAGGTCTTCGAGCGGATCGTGGTGGTAGTCGGACCGGACATGCCAGCGCTGGAAAGAGCCGTAACGCCACACGTGACGGTGATGCAGGTGGAGCGCCTCGGGACCGGCCATGCGGCACGTCAAGCGGAGCGGCTGTTGCGCGATTTCCCGGGCGATGTTGCAGTGCTTTATGCCGATAACCCCCTGATCACCGTGCCGACTATCCGCCGCCTGATCGGCAGGCGTGTCGAGGCGGGGCTGGCCCTGCTAGGCATGCGGCCGGCCGATCCAGGGCGCTATGGCCGGATCGTGCAGGATTCCTCCGGCGATGTCTCACGCATCGTGGAATGGGCGGATGCCACCGCTACGGAGCGGACCATAGGCCTCTGCAATGCAGGGGTGGTCTGCGCGCCGGCCGCCGACCTGTTCCGCTGGCTCGGCGACGTCACCAACGACAACGCCAAGGGCGAATACTACCTCACCGACATTGTCGCCCTAGCCGTCGCGGAGGGGAAGCGCGTGGTGGCGGAGGAGGCAGCGGAAGCCGAGCTCGCCGGCGCCAACAGTCGCGCCGAGCTGGCGCAACTCGAAGCCGGAATGCAGGCGCGGATGCGCGCGGCTGCGATGGCGAGCGGTGCGACGATGACTGCGCCTGAGACTGTGTTCCTTTCCTGGGACACGAGGCTTGGACAAGACGTGACGATCGGCCCCAACGTAGTCTTCGGGCCAGGGGTCGTGGTAGAAAGTGGTGCCGAAATCCGCGCCTTTAGTCATCTGGAAGGCTGTACGGTGCGAAGTAGCGCTATCATCGGTCCTTTCGCACGGCTGCGGCCAGGCACAGAAGTCGGCCGCAATGCGCATGTCGGCAACTTCGTCGAACTGAAGGCGGCAATGCTGGGCGAGGGCGCCAAGGCCAATCACCTGAGCTACCTGGGCGACGCGACGGTCGGCGCGCGGGCAAATATCGGCGCCGGGACCATCACTTGCAACTATGACGGTATGAACAAACACCAGACCGTGATCGGCGCCGGTGTCTTTGTCGGCAGCAACACAGCCCTGGTGGCCCCGGTGCGGATTGGCGACCGAGCCCTGCTCGCGGCGGGAAGTGTCATCACCGAGGACGTGTCGGAGGATGCGCTGGCCATTGCACGTGGCCATCAAGTCAACAAGCCAGGTCGTGGCTTCAAGGGAAAGCGGCCTGCCAGCCAGGATCTAACGGATCCCCCAAGCCTGCAACGGTCGGTCGGGATAAAGGAAGCCATCTAATGTGCGGCATTGTGGGCGTGATTGGAAAGGCGGATGCGGCACCGCTGTTGCTGGAGGCGCTGCGGCGGCTGGAGTACCGTGGCTATGACAGCGCCGGCATCGCCACGCTGGTAAATGGCCATATCGACCGCCGCCGTGCGGAGGGGAAGCTCGCCAACCTCGCCGCCGTGCTGGACCGCAAGCCGCTGGATGGAACCATCGGCATCGGCCATACCCGCTGGGCAACGCATGGAGCACCGACCGAAAGCAACGCACATCCGCATTCCACAAGCCAAGTCAGCGTGGTGCACAACGGCATCATCGAGAATCATGCCGAACTGCGCGCTGAACTCGAGGCGAAAGGCGCGGTCTTCGAGACGGAAACCGATACCGAAACCTTTGTCCGCCTCGTGGATCATCTCCTCTCCGGTGGCCTGCCACCGCGCGAGGCTTTTGCCGCGGCGCTGAAGCGCGTGAACGGCGCCTTCGCGCTCGCTGCCATCTTCTCGGGCCATCCGAAGCTGTTGATGTGTGCCCGCCAGGGTGCGCCACTGGCCATTGGCTTTGGCGAGGGCGAAATGTTCGTGGGTTCGGATGCGCTCGCGCTGGCGCCGCTCACCCGCCGCATCGCCTATCTCGAGGAAGGCGACTGGGCGGCGCTGGACGTTGAGGGCGCGCAATTCTTCGATGCACGGCACCGGCCCGTGGAGCGCGAAGTGGTGGTCACCGCCGTTTCCGGCGCAGCCACCGGCAAGGGCAATTACCGCCACTTTATGGAAAAGGAACTGCACGAGCATCCGGCGGTGCTGGGCGACACGCTGCGGCAGTATCTGGACCCGAAGACGTTGGAAGTGCGTCTGCCCCGCCTGCCCTTCGATCCGGCGCGTGTGCCGCGGCTCACCATCTCCGCCTGCGGCAGCGCCTTCCTCGCCGGCTCGGTTGGCCGCTACTGGATCGAGCAACTGGCCCGTCTTCCGGTGGACGCGGATGTCGCCAGTGAGCTCCGCTACCGCAACCCTCCGCTGATGGAAGAGGGCGGCGCCATCCTCGTCAGCCAGTCCGGCGAAACGGCGGACACCATGGCGGCGCTGCGCCTACTGAAGGAAGGCGGGCAGAAGGTGCTTTCCGTTGTCAACGTGCCCGAAAGCTCGATGGCGCGGGAAAGCGACGGGGCGGTGCTGACGGCCGCGGGGCCGGAGATCGGCGTTGCTTCCACCAAAGCCTTCACCGCGCAGCTTGCGGTCATGGCCTGCCTTGCTATCGGCTTCGGTCGGGCGCGGCGGGAGCTTTCCACGCTTGACGAGGGGCGGCTGACCCAGGCCCTGCTGGAGGTACCCGGAAACGCCGCTCTTGTGCTGGAGAAGAACGAGCAGATCCATGAGCTGGCAGCCGAGGTCGCCAAGGCACGGGACGTACTGTTTCTTGGCCGCGGGAGCCTTTATCCCATCGCTCTCGAGGGGGCGCTGAAGCTCAAGGAGATCAGCTACATCCACGCTGAGGGCTATGCCGCCGGCGAGATGAAACATGGTCCGATCGCGCTGATCGACAGCAGCGTTCCGGTGATCGCACTCTGCCCCAGCGGACCGCTTTTCGAAAAGACCGCCAGCAACCTGCAGGAGGCGGCAGCTCGCGGTGGCCGCATCATGGCTCTAACGGACGCCGATGGCGTTGAGCGGCTGTCGCGCTTCGCCGAGCGGGTGATCGAGTTGCCGAAGGTCAGCGAGATTTCAGCGCCCATCCTCTATGCGATCCCGGTGCAGCTCCTGGCCTACCACGTTGCGGTGTTGAAAGGCACCGATGTGGACCAGCCGCGCAACTTGGCGAAAAGCGTGACGGTAGAGTGATCGTCACCCGCCGCACCCCTGAAGCTTCACCGGCCGAGTTTCCACAGCCAGCATAAAATTCAATCAGGGAGGTTTCAACGTGGACCCGATCGTCACACAGAACCCGGACGGAACATGGACCGTCGTTACCATTGATGGCAATGTCGTGCGGACCAACCAGTTTCTTTCTGACTGGACTTTCACAGGAGCAAGCGTCGTTACCACCAATGGCGGCACCGTTACTACCGAGGAATACAACGCCAGTGAGCAGCTGATCTCGGCGAAGTCGGTCATTACCGAAGCCATCACCAATGGCATCCGGGTCACGACCAACAACTTCAACGCCGATTGGCAACTGACCTCCGCGAAGATCGTCGAGACGACGCCCAACGTCGTCACGACTATGGATTTCGATGCAGGCTATGTGATGACGGGCGCCACCACCGTCACCACCGACGGAGATACGGTCACCACCCGCGTCTTCGACAGCGACTGGAACATAGTCAGCGAGACCACCACTGGCGGAGAACCAACCGATCAGCCGACCATCTCGATCGGCGATGTGTCTGTTGCCGAAGGTGATACTGCGACCTTCACCGTTACCCTTTCGAAGGCAGCGACTGAGCCTGTCACGGTCCAATACGCGACCACTCCTGGCGATACGGCAGCAGGCGACATCGGACCGACTTCCGGCACACTGAATTTCGCGGTGGGTGAAACGACGCAAACGATCGAAGTTCCGACAGGTCACAACATTGTCCAGAACCCGAATAAATCTTTTGGCGTCACCCTGAGCAATCCCGAAGGCGCGACGATCGCGGATGGCGAGGCGACAGGAACCATCGTCGACAACGACGCCGACACCGATCTCCCAGCGATCTCGATTGCCGACGCGCCCACCGTCGTGGAGGGGGGGCAGGCGGTTTTCACCATCTCTCTCAACCACGCCACCAACACGGACGTGACCGTCAAATACGTCATCGTGCCAGACTCTGCGACAGCGGGTCAGGACTACGAGGACAAATCCGGTACCATAACCATTCCGGCCGGGCAAACCAGCGTGACGCTGTCGGTTGCCACCATTGATGACACGGTGGACGATCCTCGCGATACGGAAGCCTTTTCGGTAACGCTCTCCGATCCGATGGGCGCGATTCTATTCAAGGATGGCGCAGTCGGGCGCATCACCGACAATGACGCTCCCGCCCCGCAGCCATCGGTCAGCATCGCCGACACCAGCGTGACCGAAGGCGGCCTGATGACCTTCACCGTGACCTTGAGCGCGCCTGCGGCAGGCCCCACATCGGTGGAGTATTTCTCATCCCTCAGCCCCAATGTGGCGGACTGGATCTCCTCGGCCGGCACGTTGGATTTTGCGGCGGGCGAGACCAGCAAGACGATCACCCTGCAGACAAAAGAGGATATCCTCGTCGAGGACGATGAAACGGTCACCATGACCCTCATCAACCCGGTCGGGATGACGCTTGGCGATGCGGTCGCCACGGGCACCATCACCGACAATGACAGCGGCACCCCCGTTGATCCGACGATTTCCATCAACGACGTGACGGTGAACGAAGGCGGCAATGCCGTCTTCACCATCTCCCTGTCCCAGGCGCCGGCGGCAGGGCAAACGGTGACCCTCAACTATGCCACCGAGAACGGCACGGCGGTGAGCGGCGCGGATTACATCGGCAAGTCCGGCAAGATCACATTCAATGCCGGCCAGACCACGACCTCGGTGGTCGTGGCCATCAATGATGACCCCGACAAGGAAGGGGCCGAGACATTCAGGCTCGAATTGTCGGACGCGGTGGGTGGAACCATCGGAAAGGCAAGCGGCACGGCCACCATCAACGCCAGCGACGCGGACAATCCGCCCCCTCCCGGCGACCTGACCTTTGCACCGGTTTCCACGGGCAGGATCCTGGACAACACCGCCAACGGCACCGGGCCGGACAGCGTGGACAACCTGACCTCTGTTCTGACCACCATGCAGCGTGATTACGACGGCATGGATGAGGAACATCGCGGCGCGCTTGAATTCAACCTGTCCTCCGTCAGCGGCACGGTCACCGCCGCAGTCCTGCGGGTGCAGATGGAGCATGTGTGGGACAGTCCGGAACAACTGAAAGCTTATGTCTATACCGGCGACGGCCAGGTGACGATGGCGGATTGGAATGCGGGGACGGAAGCCGGCACGGTCAATTTCACCACCAGCGGGCCACAGGATCGGGCCTGGGTCGACATCACGCTCAATGCCGGCACCGTGCAGGCCGCCAAGGCGGCCGGCGGGATCGTGGGGATCATATTCCGTCCCGATGGGCTTGAGACCCCAACGATGGGGCCGAACGGAACCTTCTATGATGGCGGCGCTTCGTTCTATCGTGACGGCGCGACGTTGTTCATCAGCGCGTCCGATGAACCGCCGCCACCTCCCGTTCCGAGCGTGACGATCTCCGATGCCACAGTCGATGAAGGCGATGTTGCGACCTTCAACGTCACTCTGTCATCGGCGGCGATGGGTCCGGTCACGGTGAACTACGCCACCTCAAACGGCACAGCCGCGGCCAGCGACTTCACGGCACGGACCGGCACCCTGACCTTCACGGCCGGCGAAACGTCCAAGACCATAACGGTACAGACCACCGAGGATACCACGGTCGAGCCGGATGAAACCTTCAACGTGACCCTGAGTGCTCCCTCGGGCGCCACGCTTGGGGAGAAGACATCGGCGGTCGGCACCATCGTCAATGACGACCAAGCCCCCCTCCCAGCACTGAGCGTTTCAAACGCTACGGTGACGGAGGGCGAGCAGGCAACGTTCACGATCACCCTGTCCGCCGCGGCCGCTGGGCCGGTGACCGTGGGCTACACGACAGCGAATGGAACGGCTCTTTCCGGCTCTGACTACACCGCCGCCTCAGGCATCCTGACTTTTGCGGCTGGCGAGACCTCCAAGACGGTCACGATCGCAACCATCAATGATACGGTGGTGGAGGTAACGGAGAGCTTCAATTTCAATCTGACGGACCCAGCAGGAGCAACGATCGCCAATGGAATCGGACTTGGCACGATCACCGACAATGACACGTCCAGCACCCCGAACCTGATCAACGGGACTGCCGCCGCCGACACCCTCAACGGGACGGATGGCGCGGATATTATCAATGGTCTGGGTGGAGCGGACACGCTCTATGGGGCAGCGGGCGACGACCGCCTCTCCGGCGGTGCCGGGAACGATATTCTGCGAGGCTTGGAAGGGGATGATATTCTGGAAGGTGGCCTGGGCAGGGACCGGCTTGAGGGTGGGTCTGGGGCCGATCGCTTCATCCTCTCGGACGCGGCGCACTCACGACCAGGCGACGAGCGCGACATCATCGCGGATTTTTCCAGCGTCGAAGGGGACAAGATTGACCTCAGCTTGCTCGACGCCAATGCGGCTCTTCCTGGTGATCAGGATTTCACCTTCCTCGGCCGCGGGAGCGCTGATCGTGCGATCGGTCAGGGCGAGGTCAAGTACTATCATTGGGATGGCAACACCTACCTGGTAGGCGATACCGACGGCGATCGCCAAGCGGACTTCCAGATCGCGCTCACGGGCCTCCACGACTTGACGGCCGGTGATCTGGTCGGGCTTTCCAATGTTCGGTTGAGTGGAAGTGCAGCGCAGGATGTTCTTATCGGCAGTGCCGGGAACGACATTCTTCGGAGTTTGGCAGGGAACGATATCCTGCGAGGCTTGGCGGGGGATGATATTCTGGAGGGTGGCTTGGGCAAGGACCGGCTGGAGGGTGGATCTGGAGCCGACCGCTTTGTCTTCAGCAGTGCTGTCGAATCTGGCGCGAGCAGCTACGAGCGCGATGTCATTGCCGACTGGGGTGCCGGTGACCGGATTGACCTTACCTCCTTCGACGCCAATGCTGACCTCGAAGGGATGCAGCAGTTTACATATCATGGCATTACCAAGAACTTTTTCGCTGCCAAAGCCGGGGAACTTTGGTCCTATCAGTATGGGGATAACACTTACCTGATCGCAGGTACGGATGCGGATAACACCCGAGACTTCCAGATCGAGATCCTGGGTAAGCACATCCTGACAGCAGATATGATCCTCGGCCTCGGGTAAATTTGAAGCGTTTAGGTAGTGGCCGCCTGTCCTGAATGGGACAGGCGAGGCGCTCGACACAAGGATTCTCCAATGTTGGCTCTTGGCTTGGAGGTTGAGGTGGCGGTTTGCCAAGTGCCGCACCACTGGAAGATTTTCCCGCCGGGCGTCTCTGTCTCCATCCCGCCGTGGCTCGTGGTGGAGCTTGACGAAGATACGCTTGAAGGAGGAGTCGGTAGCATCTGCAGGCACTGCACCCCTTCGCTTAAAATTAGGCGGAAGGTCTGTCCTGATGACAAAATCTGACGCTGATCTCATCGCTGCATGCTCCCGCTTCTTTGTTCTGGAAGAGGAGCAGGATCGATTGATGGGGTTGGTAATCGCTGCAAGTGCTCATGGAGATACGCAGGCAGAGAACGCCCTCTTGGCGCAGTTAGAAGCCGGCTTTCCAGTTTATCAAAATCTTGTCGATAACATTATGAAATATTCTTCTCTCACAGTAGCGGGCCTTCGAATGAAGGCCCGCGTAGCGATCTCGTTGACCCAATGGGGAATTGGCGGTGAAGCTAGATCTGAAGAACACCAGATTATTTGTAGTTTAGCATCTGACATTATCAATCTTATTGAGGACCATTAGAGGTTGTTGCGGGCCTGCGGGTGCCATCGTTTGGGGTGAATGTTCTCTCGCAAGCCGTATCCGTCCGATGTGTCTGATGAGGAATGGGCGCTGGTCGTGCCTTAGCTGACGCTGCTGCCCAGGATGCTGGGCAGCGCGAACACCCGCTGTGGGAGGTATTCAACGGCCTGCGATATCTGGTGCGCTACGGCATGACTTGGTGGGCAATGCCGAATGACCCCTCGCCCTGTCACGCAGTCTACGACCAAATGCGGCGCTGGTTGCGGGTAGGCTGCTTCGAGATGCTGACCCAGAATCTCAGGGCGGTGCTGCGGCTGGCCCAAGGTCGCACGGAGGAACCCTCAGCCGCCGTGTTGGACAGCCGCGCCCTGCGCTCAACGCCTGAAAGTGGTGGCAGAGCAGTCTGGGACGGCCACAAACGCGTCAGAGACTCCAAATTGCACCTGGCCGTCGATACGCTCGGCCACCTTCTGGCGCCGCACGTCACTCCCGCCAATGCCGATGATCGCTCGGCTGTCTCCATCCTGGCCGAAGCCGTCCAGGACGCGACCGGCGAGAGCGTGGGTCTGGCTGATGTCGATCAGGGCTATACCGGCGAGCGGCCCGCCAGGCTGCGGCCGACCACGGCATCACCCTTGAAGTGGCCAAATAATCCGAGGCCAAGCGCGGCTTCGTGCTCCTGCCCAGGAGGTGGGTCGTCGAGCGTTCCTTCGGCTGGTTCGCCCGTTTCCGGCGCCTGGCACACGGTTGCGAGCGGCTGCCCGAAACGCTGGTGGGCCTGCACCGGGAGTGTCGGAATTTCTGTGTTTGGCGGGGCATAGTAGAGGCGAAGGAGACCTCCTATGGCCCGACGGAATAGAG
>NZ_VUKA01000036.1 GCF_008386565.1 Teichococcus oryzae
ACAGACCGCAGGACATATTCCTGGCCGGGTCACTTCTCGATGAAAACGCCGGGTCAGATCTCAGCAAAAATCAACAGTCACATTCCTCTGGCGCCAGCCGGATGGCGTGCAGATCGAGCTCCCCGGCATCTGGGATGCTGCGGCCTCGCTCTGGCGTTGCGCCTATGAGCCCGACCTGCGGGGATCCTGGGCCGTCCGGCTCAAGAGCCTGTCGCCGCAGCGGCAGACGGCCTGGCAGGTTTTCGATGTGGCGGCGGCGCCTCAGACTGGCATTGCGCCGGAAGCCGCGATCTGGCTGTCGCAGGCTGATCAGGCGCTGGCCACCGGTAATGGCGGGCTGGTGTCCGCCCTGCGCATCGCTGAGCTGCCGCGATCGCCAGCTCTGGATCGAGACACCTTGCTCCCGGTGGTAGGGCGGACGTCTCCCGATGACGGTGCGCCGTTCGACACCCTGAGCACCACCCTCGGCGACATCCAGGATCGGGCAAGCGAGGCGGCCGCCGATCACGTGCTGCCTCAGGCAAGGGACGCGGCGCGCGAGGAAGCCCGGCCCATTGCTCGCGAAGCCGGCGCGGACGCCGCCCGCGAAGCCATCGAACAGCCGCTGACGGAGGTGGCCGAGGCGGTGCGGACGGCAGCGGGGAGCGCGGAGGCGGCGGACCGGCGGGCGGGGGATGCGGAGGCGGCGCGGGACGAGGCTGGCCGGCTGGCAGGAGACGCCGAGGGGTCTGTTATCGAGCGGACGACCTATCGGCCGACCGAGGCGCCTGATGCCCCTACGCGTCCTGTCATCAATAAGTTGCGGGAGCGGATCTCCGTATCAGACTTCGCTACCCTGCGTGACGGCGAGAACTGGCGCCCCGCCTTCATGGCTGCGATTGATGAAACACCCGACGGGTGGGAGATTCTCGTTCCGGCGAACGATGTCTCGTACTGGGTCGACTGGATCGATCTGTGCGGCAGCCTTCAGGATAAACTGTCCGGCACTCGGCTCCGCGGCCAAGGTATGAAGCGCAGCGTCATCCGCAAATTCGCCCACAACGACATCCCCACAGCCCTCGGCCGGCGGAAGTCTGTCGTCGAGGCCCTGTTCGGACACGGGCACGCGCTTTTTGACTTGGCAGTGATCGGCAACGGTGACACCGCGCCGGTCATCCCCTACACGACCAACTGGACCCCTGGGCAGATCTTCACCTATAGTTCCACGAGCGAGCGCATTGTTTCCACGGCGCCAGACGGCACCTTTGCAGCCGTGCGCACCGCCGCAGACCGCGTGTTTGTTCTCGTAGCTTCGCACACGGCCGATGCAGTCAGCATCTTACCGGATCTTGCCGCCGGTCACTGGCGCGAAGTGACGGGCCAGACGTACGACGAGATGACGCAGACGGGGTATTTCAACAGCTATACCCTCGACGCCGATTATGAGAACCGTCACGCGATCTACATGAACGGCTCGCTTGAGCCAATGCGTGACACAGTCATCAGCGGCGTGCTGGTGTCTCAGTCGTGGTACGGCGGCATTGTCCAGGGCAGCGGACCGCTGTTCGCGGACAACAAGGGGTTTGGAACGCTCAACGCCATCTCAGTGGATTGCCGGGCGGAGGATTGCCGCGCCTCATCCTGGGGCGGGGGCCATGCCATCGGCCGGCGGATCATCAATCCAACTGGTATCCGGCCCGGCTCCTCCTGCATCAAGCTGGACGAGGGCTCGCACCGCGCCCTCATCTCCGGCGCGCGCTTTACCGCTCGTGATGCGCAGACAGATCCGCGAGGTGCCAGCCCCGAAGGTATTCAGGCGTACAAGAGCGACGATGCCGTCATCGTGGGATGTGAGTTGGATGGGTTCACCATCGGCTTCCTCTCCAACAGCTCAGACCGCCTCCGGCTGGACGACAATATTGTCCGCAATGGCTCCAGCGGCTTCAGGATCATTGGTGGCGAGGGCCACTCCCTCGGCGTTGGCAACAAGGCCATCGGCGTCAAGGGGCGCGGCTTCGTCCTGAGCGATCTGCTGTTTCCGCAGGTCATCGCAGGCGAAGCCATTTCTTGCGCTGGTGTGGGAGCCGAACTCACTGCTCTGCGGTATGGGCGCGTTGCTCTGACGGCTCGCGGTTGCGGCACCCTTGCCGATGACGACGGCATCCGCGCTACCGGCTGTCGACACGTCGTTTTTGACGCAGTCCGCGGCTACGACAACGGCAAGACAGACAGTAATGTCAGCGCCGGCTTGCGCATGGTCGATTGCTACGACTGCGATGTAGTCAGTCCGGCGGCGGCCAACTTGACGACGACGGCGCAGAGCTACGGCGTGGTCGAAGAAGGGGCGGCCTCAGCCCGTAACCGCTTCCGCAATCTCAATGTTGGGGCAAACCGCGTCGCGAATACAGTTTTCACCGCTGCGGCAACGGTGGAGAATGCCACGACTTCGGTGCAGGGCTTCACCGTTCCCGGTGACTATACGGCTACGGTCGGTAATAGGTTCGATGTGGCGGGCAAGGCGCTGCGCCTGCCGCGCCGCAACACAGCTAATCGCCCCGCTTCTCCGCAGGGTGGCGATACTGGCTTCAACACAGACAACAGCCGCGTGGAGGTCTATGCCTCTGGGGCCTGGGCTTTCCTTTTGACGACCGCCGGCAACGTCACTATGACGGCGCCATTCACGCTCTCGGGCGATGCAACGGCTGCGCTTCACCCCGTGACCAAGCAGCAGCTTGACGCGGTCGGAACGGCGGCGGCCAGCGCAGCGTCTGCCGCCGCTTCGGCACAAACCAAGGCCGATGCCGCGCTGCCGCTGGCCGGCGGCGTCTCGATGACCGGTCTATTTAGCCTCTCTGGCCCAGGGACGGCCGGGAACCAGCCGGTCACAAAAACGCAGCTAGACGGCGTGAACACGACCGCCACCACTGCGAACAACACTGCCTCCGGCGCCCTGCAACGGGTCGGAGGCATTGTGACTGGCGCGGTCGAGGTGCAAACGGGCGGCACGACCTCCCGCCGGGCGATCCTGCCGGTGGTAGCGGGGGGGAGCACCACCAATGCTGAGCCGACGCAGCTTGGCCCGATAGGTGCTGGGACTGGGCCGGTTTACACATTGCCGAACAATTCTGCGGTGATGTTCCGAGCAACTATCGTGGCCCGGACCAGTAGCGGGGCGTCGGCCGCTTGGACGGCGCGCGGGCTTATCAAGCGCGGCGCTGATGCGAGCGCCACGACACTCGTGGGGGCGTCCGTGACGGCTGAGTTCAGCGATGCGGCTTTCGCATCGGCAACCGTCACGGCGCTGGCCGACACTACGGGCGGCGGCCTGGCAATCCAGGTCACTGGCCTTGCGGGCGGAGTTTTCTGGACCTGTAGCTTGGAGGGTGCGCGGCAGTCCTAGTCGCGCTTCCACTGAGCCAGACAGGCGTCAACTGCGAGGCGAGGCTGATCCGCAGGCGCGGGCTCATCTTCCAGCAGACCGCGCATTTTGCTGTCGGCAACGAGGCGGTCCCAAAATGCCATCTCCTCGCAGATCGGATTTTCGCGGGGCGGCTCGTTGCAGTCGTTGCTCATGAGGCTATCCTAATTGAAGTAAGCGAAATCTCTCGTGCGTCGAAAGATGTGGGGAGTGTCGCGTTGGCGAATCAGGCCCTATCTGGCGCGATCTCCTGCCAATGCTCCCGGAATAAGTACACCTTCTGCCATCTCGCCACTTTCTTCTGCGTCACAGAATCGAGCCAGGACAATGACATCTCTGCATGGCCTGACAGCGCGGCGCCATTCTGGGAAGCCTGCAGCACTGCCCCGCGCGGGACTGAAACTTTTTCAATGTCCTCTAGATCGGCAATCGGATCCGGCCGAGCTTTGAGGAATGTCGCGGTATTGCTCTTGAAGAACGGAGTACCTTTTTCATACCCATAGGTCAGGCGCAGATATTCCGGCCAAGCTATGGTGCGTGCGCCAAGTGTCTGATTTGAAAACTGAGTGTCTGCATCTGCAAATTTTAGGCCCAAAGCACGGTGAACATTAGGAGGAATCGGGGTCTTAAGCCCGCGCTGTGGTTCCTCCGCCACATAGTAATAGGAGGGATCCAACGGGTGCCCCAAATGCTCATTTAGCCGTCTGATGGCCTCAGCGTACAGGACCTGAGTTGGGTGTCCTGGCGTCATGAACAGTCGCTGGTTCCGATACTCCGAGCGGATGTAATCGGATATGCGGAACGCCGTTTGGTTTGTCTTCTCCTGCAATTCGAGGTGCCGCGTCGATTCCTCTGCGTTTAGCTGAATAGCGACGGCATCTGTGTGGAGCTCGCTGACCTGCCGGACAAACTCCTCGTAGGACCTTGATGCACTCGCGGACTCCGCAATCTCCGGAAAGTGCCATTCATCTCCTGCGAAGAACCGGCCCTTGGAGATCTTGGGGAAATACCCCCGCCAGTGCAGATGAGGGTAGCAGATTGACCTTACGCCGTTGGCCTTGCATGCCTCGACCACCCGCCACGTCTCATAGCCTTCCTTATTTTCGATTGGGCTAAAGACAATGGTGTCCCATTGGGAAACAGCATCATAGGGGAACGGAGTTCCATCCAGGACCATTCGCCAGTTGGTCGCATAATCGTAGACAAAGTCGTCCCTGGTGCCCCAGCGGGAAAAAACCGAGGCAAAAATGGATGCGTGGCAGGCCCCATAGAACAGGACACGCTTGGCATCCGGCCTCTTGCTCTGCCCCCTGTTGACCCCTGGCAGATCCACTGGCTCAGACACGGGCGCCCCCATGCGCATCCTTGAAGCGCCACTCATCGACGATGCGGCGCAGCAGTTCGTTGAAGGTGATGCCGAGGCGCGAAGCCTCGTTCTGAAGCGCCTCGGCTTGCTGGGAGGTCAGGTGCACTGACCTTCTAAGGGTGTCCATAGGGTGCATCCATACACCCCTGGAAGGATAGAAACAACTTCTTGGTTATCTAAAAATGTTCTGCAACCTTACGCTCTCTGCATCTATGAGGGCCGCCCAGGAGTGATCCATGCCCCGGATCGTGAACGGCTATATCGTACCCCTCCAGCATAGGGGGCTCGAATGAGCCCCCCGCCCGTCGCCAGGAACATCGTCGCGTTCCTGGCGGGCGCTGCGTCAGGAGCCGCCGAATGCCCACCGTAGTCGCGCGCTTCCGCCGTGCCATCGACCCGCTACGGCACCTGGTTGCCTTCGCCAGATATCCCGGCTGGCTGGAAATCGTCATCGGTGTGGGCGGCGGCGTGTTGTGGAGCATCTTGGCGTTTTTCAGCGGCGTGACGCTGGATGAGCGGCCAGGCATGTACCTGACTGTCTTCTTCACGCCCTTTGCCTACTTCTGGGAGATGGTGGGCGTCCTGATGGCCGCTATCCATGGCTATATGCTGGCGGCCGAGAACCAGCGCGGGCGCGCTTGGACGGTCGCGGCGACCTGTGCCTTCTGGTCGCATGTCACCTACAGTGTCAGCTTGCAGGCGCTTGCTCGGGACCTGCCGATTCCGATGACTGCCGTGGCGACTGCTCTTTTGGCGCTGATCTCCTTCGTGCTGACGGTGAGGCTGTGGAAAGGGTACTCGTGAAGTGGGGCCGGAGCACATCACGGCGATTGGAGCGTCCATTGCTGCGATCCTGACAGCGGCCGGCGGCATGTTCCTGGGCCTCAAGAACCGAGGCGACAAAGAGGATGAGGACGCGATCAAGCGTCTGACGACCGAACTCAAACACGAGCGGACGATGCGTGAGTTTGAGCGGCAGAGTGGACAGCGCTGGTACGAACTGGCGCTGTGGTGGCATGCCAAGGCGCACGAGATGCGCGGCGAGGTAGCGGGCGCTCAGCAGTCGGCGATCAGCGCGGCACGCATCGCTAAATTCGAATTGCAGCCCTTCACCACGAACCTCGATTTGCCGCGGCTGGAGGACCCGATCCCGCCGCTGCCGAAGCCGAACTAACCCCGCCGCCGGCCGGCTGCCGGCATCCTCATAATCTGGAGCACCACATGGGACCGCTCATCGGCGCGGCGCTCGGCCTAGCGCCTGAGCTGCTGCGTCTGCTCGGGCTCGGCCAGGCGTCCGGCTTGGCGAAGGCCGCGGCCGAGGCCATCGTCGGCACGTCTGATCCAGCCGAGATCAAGAACCTGCCGCCGGACAAACAGGCAGAACTGCGCGCAGAGCTTGCAAGGATCGCGCTGGCGGAGCGGCAGGCGGAACTGGCGGATGTGGCCGATGCGCGGGCGCTGTCAGAAAAGTCCAACCTGATCGCCTGGGCCCAGGTGTGCGGGGCGGCAGGCGTGCTCCTGCTCTACGCGGCCATCCTGCTGATCTTCGCCTTCCGAGGCGTTCCTGCGGACGGCAGCGGCATCTTCACCCTGGCACTCGGCGTGCTGACGACGCTGCTCCCGATCATCGCCGGCTTTTTCTACGGCAACGCCACGGCGGCCAATAGCGCGAACGCCCGCATGGATCAGATCGCCGCGCGGGCCACGCCTCTCCTGACGCTGCCAGGCGCGGCGAGCGAGGCGGACCGGCTCAATGCACAGCAGTTGCAGGAGGTGCGGCGATGAACCAAGCCGAGTTCCTGGCGCGCATCCAGCGGCCGGCCGCGCAGTGGGCGCTGGTTCATGCCGGCATCCAGTCCAGCATCGAAGCGCACCGCTTCCTGTTGGCCGTGGCCGGGCAGGAGAGCGCCTGTACGCACCGCGCTCAGGTGCCCATCGATTATGCCCATGGATTCTGGCAATTCGAGAAAGGCGGCGGCGTCCACGGCGTCATGACCCACCGCACCAGCGCCGCCAAGGCCCGTGCGCTGTGCGAGGCCGCTTCAGTGCGCTTCGAGGCCACGGCCATCTGGCGCGCCATCGAGGGGCATGACGGGCTGGCCTACGGCTTCGCGCGCTTGCTGCTGCTGACTGATCCTTATCCGATTCCGGTCGAGCAGCACGCCGCGTGGGCCTGCTACGCGCTGCGGCTGTGGCGGCCGGGGAAGCCGCATCCGCAAACCTGGCCCGTCTGGTGGCAGGGCGCAGGCTTGACGTCCTCTCGGGCGTGAATGCCGGCGAGGCGCCCCGTACAGGCTATATCATTCGGACCGCTCGCCAAGTTACTGCATGGCTAGCGAAGCCGCCAAGGCCAAGTCCTTGTGGCGCCGAGATATCCGGTCCCTTCTGTGGCGCTCCGCTTGTGTCCGAAGACGATCGATGGACTCTTGTGTCGCACCCCGCTCAGCTGCCTTGGCCCATACCGCTTCAGCCCACTGTCCGTGGCCTCGCTCGTAGGCGGCGACGCCCAGGTGCATCAGGTAGGCCCGCGACGACCGTGTTTGCGTGCGTACCATGCGGAGCCCTGACTGCGGCGCCGCCCCATCGATCATTTCCATGACCTTAACAGCGAACGAGTTCTCGGACATGAACCAGATGGCAGCGTGCCTCATGAACCGAATACGCAACTCGGAGGGCCTGCACATCAGGGCCAGCGCATCGACGTGCAGCGCATCGCGCCAGTAGTAGGGATCATACGCAATCCAGACATTCTCCGGGAGTTCGCTTGCCTGGAGGGCCATGTTCTGGTGCAAATCGGGTCGAAAGTAGCTTCGATAGAGATCATCCCACGGAACATCCGCGGGTGAGATCGAAACTTGGGGGCAGACCGCGAGAGCAGACTGTGCGCCGATCGCCCTCCCATACTTCAAGGCGGCATAGCCACCCATGCTGAAGCCGTAGGTGATGGCAGACGGTTTGAGCCTTGACCTGATTTCAGGAATCTGAGGGACCACGGAGCTGGCGGGGAACCAGTTGGATGCCTTTGCGACAATACCGACGGTGTCGATAGAATGCTTCTGTGCGATCTTGTCGCCCCAAAACTCTGGTGGCTCCCGCCGGTACATCATTTCGCTGAAGGTGACCAAGCTGAAGCGTGAAGCGCCTGGGCGATGAACGATGTAGATGTGTTCATCCTCGAACAGAATCGTCTCGACCACTTGCGGCTCCAGTCCCGTGACCACACCGACCGTACAGTTGAAACCCTATGCTCAGAGGGCAGATGGCCTACGACGCTGAGTCAGGCGCCGCAGTCGAGCCCTGGCGCTCTGATCCGTGGACATCCCAAGAACACGATCTGGTTCACAGCTTAACTATCGCATGACTTCCCGGCAAGGTTGTATTTTCGCTTTTGGGCTCGCGCTTGTATTGCAGCGGTAGCCGGAGATTGTCTTTTCCTGTCGCCTATCGGCGCTGCAGCGTATGCGCGCGTCAATGCGATGACCTCTTGCGGCTTGGTGGGGTCAGAGGCTCCGCCTCGATCTGCCAATGCTTGGCATCATAGTGCTCGATCAGGGTCAGACAGCCCGTTGAAGCGGGCGGCCGCCTCGGTGCCGGAGCCGGGCTCATTGTCAGAATGCGGCTCAACCTCGGCCAGAGCCCAGTCGTAACCGGCCTCGGTGATGCTCAGACGGAATTGCATCACACGGTCTCCGGCCTGATGGCGGCCGCTTTCAGCCCGTCGCCTTCAAAAATGGCGCAATGGCGCCGCCCGATCCATTCCACCCTTCACAATTCGGAGTTATCCCCCCGTGATCAAGCATGGTCTCTGGTTTGCGAACAACCGCCAGCGCGTCTTCGACTATGAGGAGTTCCTGGGCCGAAGGGTCGAACTAGTGCGAGGCGCGAATGGCAGCGTTGACTGGAAGGATGTCACTTCCACGAAGTGGATCGCGGACAACGGCAAGGCGCTATACCCGCGTGAGCTTCAGGTGTGCCTGGTGCTGTGGCCGAAGACCATCGCGGCCGGCACGGCATTCTCCCAGGCTGCCAGTGGCGCGTACAACGCCTACTGGGAGACGATGCTGAAGAACCTGATCAGCGGTCTGCCAGGCGATTACCTGATCTATCTGTCGCCATTGTACGAAGGCAACGCCAACTGGTTCCCGCACTCGTTCAATAAGACCTATGAGGCGCAGGCGAAGGTCGTATTCCAAGAGTTCGGCAAGGTGATGAAGCGCATTTCGTCGCGCTTCCGCATGATCATCAACTTCGCTGAGTGGAACAGCGACCGGTCCGCCTCCTTCGTCGGCGTGTTCCCCGGCAAGGAATACTGCAACGATTTTGGGATTAACTTGTACTGTAAGGACGAGTATCAGGGCAGCGATCCGGGCGGGATGCTGGACGACCTGCTGAACAGCAAGATGGGCCTCAACCGGATGCTCCGCGAAGCGCAGCAGCTTGGCGTCACCGGGCTCTGGATTCCGGAATGGGGCGTCCGGCCCTACAGCAAGAACGAAACGCCGCGTGAGCGCATCGACCTCACAAAAGTTGTGCAGGGCATTGGCGATAAGATCATCCAGCACCGCATCCATTGGCTTTGGTGGGACGGGCGCGGCAGCAACGAGGCCTACATCGGGCCGATCGGCAAGGGTGGTTTCCCGAAGCTGAACGCCGCCATCAAGGCGCTCGATGCGCGGGTTCGCCAGGCTAACTCGGGCCAGGGCAGCGCCCCCGCCCTTCCGCCCGTGACCCCATCGCCAACTCCCACGCCGACCCCGCAGCCCACGCCGACAGCGCCGGCCGATCCGGCCCTGGATCTGCTGGCCGTCATCCATGAGGCTGCCTTCGCGGCTCGCGACAAGCACCCCGAGCCGGCCAACGCTACCCTGCGCCAAGTGGAGCACACGGCCTGGGCGGCGCGGGCGAAGGCCGGCAGCGTGGCGGGAGCAGCGCCGGCTGATGCCGAGGCGCCCATCCCAGCGCTGGCGCGGATCTATGCCGCCGTCCGGCAGGGAAGCGGCTGGGATGCCGAGGCCTCGCGCCTGGCGGCGGCCTGGCTGGAGCGGGCGCTGCCGATCTTGACCGAAGCCGGCGCCGTGCCGTCTGATCCCGAGGAGCCGGTTGATCCGGATCCGGAGCAGCCGGACAACAGCGAGGAGGTGGCGGCGTTGAAGCGGCAGGTCACCACGCTGCAGGCGGAGCTGGCGGCGCGGAACGCCGCGCTGGACGCCGCGAACGGGCGACTCGCGGCAATCCAGGCGGCGAGCCAAGCCCTGCAGGCGGCGCTGGCATGAACCTCGTCCTGCTTCTCATCCTGGTGGTGCTGATCGTGGGGGCAATCCCTGCTTGGCCGCATTCCAGGGGCTGGGGGGTTGCCCCTTCCTCGATTCTCCTTGTCGTGCTGGTCGTCTTGCTGATTATGTTAGCAACCGGCCGCTTGTAGGCCGACCGTGATCACTTGACCGCCCGTCTCGATCTAGGACGGGCGGTTTTTTGTGTTTGAGGCTTGTCAGAAGGCCGGCAGGGCTCCGGCCGGGCGGCGCTGGCTTAAGGCCTCAATTCGCCCCTACCACAACCGGAAATAGGTGCTAGGCTCAGCCTGCCACTGGCGATGGTGGCAATTGTCGTACCGAATCCCGTCCTCCCGCCCGTCCCGATCTGGGGCGGGCGGCTTTTTGCGTTTGGGGCTGGTCAGGTAAGGCCGGCATACCGCACCTGATAAGGGCCCGGCCGCAATCCGAATGCCTAGATCCTTCTCGTGAAGATCCAGAAGATGAAACTGCCGGCCCCGAAAAGTAGAAGGCCCAGCAGTGCGATGCCTGTGATGCGGCCGCCAATCGCGAGAATTCCATCGTAAAGCCAACGGTTTGCCGGATTTACGAGTGCCAGAAGTATCCAAAGCGCCAGCACTGACACCCCAGCCAGGCACCCAAAAAGGGAGTACTTCAAGCCCCTCCACAGCGTGACAGGGAGCCCCCATGACCCATCTTTCCTAGGGCGATCTACCAAGATGAAGCTCCCCTCACGCGCGCATAGCTCGTTTACCACTTAGCGCGTGCTTGAGAAGGCGTCCGGTCAGCATCGGCCACGGTGACGCATCAGCCGACCCGCGGGGGTGGGTAACGGGCATAGACAGCCGCGACCTCGCGGGTGAGTTCGCGCAGCCAGGAGGCCAGCCGATCAGGGATTCGGGCCTGTCCCCGCGCCATCCGCCGGGCCTTGGCTTCGTCGATTCCCAGGAGCCGTGCAAGGTCGCTTTGTCCCCATCTGAGCGTCTCCAGGCAGGCCTTCATCTCCTCGCCGGACATAACTAGAGCCCCAGGTTCAACTGTCCCGGCGGCGTGCGGCGGCCATCAGGCTCGCAGTCCGCCAGGTCGTTCAGCATCGGATCGATCTCCGCCAGGATACCGTCCACGGCCTCAACAATGTGCGCCTGCGGCATGGCCGGGCTCAGGGCGCGCAGATATCCACGAGCCTCGCCCTTGGCCTCTCGGACGGTGCAGCCCTCGCGAAGGGCAAGCTGGAGGGTCTGGCGCACCCGGTGTTCGGTCACAGGGTCGAGCAGGCGGGGGTTGAGATTCATCGTCCGGAACTCCATCGCAAGGGGGCGGCGCGAAGCTACAACAGAGAACGAAAGAAGAACAAGAGAGTTGCTGAGGCGTGGCGGAGGCCGCCTTGCCGTCAGGACCGGAATCCAATCAGGAGCTTGCCTTCAACCGGCCATAGGTTCTCGCTGGCAGAGGAGGGGCGGTGACTTGGCTTGCTACCGTAAAGGCCGTCACAGGCCTACGCGGCGGAGGCGGAAACTGCCTCCGCCGCAAACTAGAAGCTGTACGTCCGGCGCGCCTAGCAGGCGGAAACTACCCACTGATTCCTCAGTGTTTGTCCAACATTCCTAATCTGGGGGCCGTGGGTTCGAATCCCGCCGGGGACACCATTCTCTCTAATTAATAGATTGTATTTGCAGGATTTTTAATCCTGCTCTTTCTCTTTCCCCCACAATCTCCCCCACATCCCGCTCGCGTCAGCCTGATCTGGGCTGCGACTCTGGAACTGGTGGCGGCCTCGAAGAGGGTACCCGAGGGCCCCTTTGCATGGTCACCTCCTGGTCCTGTAGCGGCTTGCTATCACTCCCGATCCCGTTCCGCCGGCACCGATGGACGGCGCCGCAGTCCGTTTGCACTGCCAGGTGCGGAGCCCCTTGGCGGCGCGGCGCTGGTTCTCCGCCGTCCCCTCGAGCATCGGCATCCGGGCAAGCCTGGGGTCCAACATGGCTACGGTCAGCAGGTCGGTGACCCGTGTCATGCCAGTGGCGCGCATGACGGGGCGAACTCGGCCCCGCTCAGCCCGGGAACCCAGCCGGCCGCCACCGCTGCCAGCCACGCCAGGAAGGAGCCGCCCACCCCCCGACGGCGCCGCCCACCCGCTAGGGCGGCTCGTCGCCCGCGAGCTGCTGGCGCAGCTGCCGCAGGGCGGTGATGTGCTGGTCCGAGGCGAGAAGGCGGCCGAGGGCCTGCGGCACCTCCTCCGGTGCGCCGACCTGCAGGATGGGCTCGAGCAGGCTACGGGCGAAATCCCGCCGTGCCGCCCGGCTGGCCGCCTCGGCGGCCCGGATCTCCTGCAGGCGCTGCTGCATCGTATTTCGCAGCTGTTGCTGCGCCCGCTGCTCCACCTGCGCCACCAGGTCCTCCGCCTGGGCGGCCGTGCGCAGCCGATCATGCAGCGCTGGGAACTCCCCCAGGGCAAGGTGGTGGCGGAAGACCCAGGCGTTCACCACCTGCTGCGTCAGGCGCCCCCAGGAGGGGGCGGCCGCCTGGCGCAGTTGGCTGGCGGCATAGTCCTCCAGAAGCTGGTACGCCTCCTCCTTGCCCACCGCCTGACGGAGCGCGGCAAGATTGGCGCGCACAGTGGGAGTGGAATGAAAGAACCGCTCCAGTGGGGAAAACTAAATCAGCTATGACGGCTATCGGCCGATAGCCGCCAGTCCGCTCTGTGCAAAGGTCCAGGCACTTGCTGCCCTCGGTGATGAACAACATTCAGGGCGTGCTGCTCGGCGCCTGGGCCATCTAGCATGACCCGGGCATCCCGCCCGCCATCCGCAAGGCCATGGGCTACGCCAACGTTATCGGCTGCGATCTCGGCCCCGAGTTCACCCCCATCGGCAGCCTGGCGACGCTGCTCTGGCTGCAGGTGGTGGCGCGCAAGGGCAACACCATTACTTGGGGGCAGTACATGAAGGTCGGCCTCGTCAACAAGCCAACAGAATGGAGCCACTCGCCGATCAGTGAAGTGCCGTCATTGGCGTAGACACAACTTGTAAAACTGTGTCGGCCGCCAGCCGGTAAATCTGCGCGGAGTGCCTGGCATCAGGCGCAGCCACTTGCCGGAAGCATGTCAGCGTGGACCTCGAAAAGCACCCTACCGCCGTACGCAGCGCCGTTGCCGCTCAGACAGAGTCCGCACCCAGCCAGCGGTGGGACTTCCTGGACCGAATTCGGGCCATTCTGATGCTGATCGGGATCCCGTACCATGTTGGCCTCGTCTATGCGGCGCATGCTGTCTGGATTGTAGAGTCACCGGAGAAATCACATCCGGTGACCTGGGCGCTCCAGTTCAGCCACACCTTCCGCATGCCCGTGTTCTTTCTCATCGCGGGCTTCTTCGCCTCACTGATGATCCGGAGGCGCGGCGCGGGACACTGGCTGGCCGGGCGCGCGCGGCGCATCGGCATTCCATTGCTGACGTCCCTGCTCCTGGTCAGCCCGCTTATGGTGCTCGCTAGCAGCGTGGCCGCTGGAGGCGTGAGCAACGCTATTCCTGCTCTGCTGGCAGTGGTGAGCAGCCCGAGCGCCGCCTGGACCGTCCACCTCTGGTTCCTCATATATCTGCTCATTTACTGCGTACTCTTCGCGGGACTTTGGCTTCTGGGCAGCAGATGCGGTCTCGGTGCCTTTATCGCTCAAGCCCAGGACCGGCTGGAGCAGGATCCGTGGCTGCGATGGCTCGGCCCGGCGGCGTTGGGTTTGGTGGTCCTTGTCGTTGCCGTTGTGGCTGCGAAGCTGGAGATTGCCTACCTGATGGGCGGCATCTTCGTGGCGGGCCAGTTCGTATCCGACGGTCTGATGTTTCTTGTGGGCGCCCTGGTAGCTGCCCGCTCAGCATGGTTCGAAGCCTTCACACGCCCCCGCTGGTTGGTCTGGGCACTCGCCCTCGTCACGGCCGTCATCATGGCCGTGTTCCAGGACGGCGAGGGCGACATAAGCCGGGCCATTACCTACTTCCTGATGCCTGTGGTGGGCGTGCTGTTCGCCCACCTCCTGTTGTCGGCCGCCCGGCTTTGGTTGGATCGCCGGACGCGGCTCTCCGCAGCCTTGGTGGAGGCGGCGATGACCATGTACCTGGTGCACGTCCCCATCGTCCTCTGGCTTTCTGTCGGCTTCCTGTCAGTGGATTGGCCCGCAGAAGCCGAGTTTTTTCTGATCACTGTGGTAGCAGTGGCGGCTTCCTATGCCTTCCACTGCATAGTGGACCGCCAATCCGCCTTGACCCTGCTCTTCAACGGGCAGGCAGCCTCAAGACGCTCCAAAGCGTCGAGATCTCTCGAAGCGGTGCCGGGCGCCCCTCGCGCCTGAGCGCTTGCCCGCTTCGGTACGCCGTGCATGGCTGCCGGGGGAATGGGCAGTGCCGCCGCCTGTACCAGGCTGCGGCGCGACCAGCGCCGGGCGACTAGCTCCGGCCGCGCTGTGCTCTGGATCTGGCCTCGTCGCCAGCCTCATGCCCTACCCGGCCATGATGCATGAACAGGTGCATCAGCGGACAGGCCAGTAGGAGGAGGTACGGCAGCACGCCGAAGACGTGCGCGTAGTGTTCCCGAAGAACGTAGAACGCGGCGATAAGCCCGAGACCGATGACGGCGATGCCGGTCCGGCTGCGCCACCAAGAAGATTCCGCATGGTCATGCATTCTGTGTTGATTTTTGCTGAGATCTGACCCGGCGTTTTCATCGAGAAGTGACCCGGCCAGGAATATGTCCTGCGGTCTGT
>NZ_VUKA01000037.1 GCF_008386565.1 Teichococcus oryzae
CAGGCGGGCATTGGCGCGAAGTGGCGGCCCGCTGGAGGCAGCGGGATGAGCCGCAGCTTTGTGGCCTATCTTCCTGTGCGTGTGGGACGCAGAAAGAAGCAGCCTGATCTAGACGCGCAGCGTACAGCCGTAGCCGATTCTGGCACGGGCCGAGGAGGAGAACTGCTGGATGATTTCATCGAGAGCGAGCGTGCACGTGGTTGTCCAGAATTGGAACGGGCGCTCGATCTTTGCCGCCGCACTGGCGCGACGCTTGCGATCCTTGAACTGACCGGCCTCACACGCGATGTCGCTTTCACTGGCAGCGTTCTAGAAAGCGGGTTCGATTTTGTACTGCTGGGAATACCCCGGCTGACCGCCGGGCCCTGCGCATCCTGGCCGCCGTTGCGCAGCGCGAGCGAGAAGATAATTACCGGCGGACCAAGGAAGCGCCAGGGCGAGGGGTGCACGACTAGGTGGCGTGGACAAAGGTGCTTCACATGGCGAAGTCCTAATGATTCAAGGCTGCCTCCTGGAAGGAGACGCTGGTGCTACGAGGTTGCTGACGGATGAGGAGTGGGCATTCTTCGAACCCTTCGTGATCGAGACCGGTCCTTTCCGCGGCCGCCCACCTGGCATTCATCGTCGGGTTCTGGATGCCATCTTTTGGGTGGCGCGTACGGGTATTCCCTGGCGCGATCTGCCGCCCGAACTGGGCAACCGGAACTCCGTCCACCGGCAGTATCGGCGCTGGATCACATCCGGCCCCTGGGATGTGCTGTTGCAGGCCCTGGCGGATGGGGGCGGCGATGCCGACGCCCTCCAGATGATCGACAGCACCATCATCCGGGCGCATCACTGTGCGGGTGGCGTAAAAGGGGGACTCATCGCCAGGATCTTGGACGCTCGCGCGGTGGCTTCTCGACCAAGATCCACCTCCGCACCAATGCCCATGGCCTGCCGATCAGCCTAACGCTGACGCCGGGTGAGGCGCATGACAGCACGGCTTATGACGTGCTGATGGGGGAACGGGACAGCGATCCTGGCATCTTGCTCGCGGATCGCGGCTACGACAATGATGCCATACGACAGGATGTACGCGACCGCGGCGGGCAGCCGGAGATCCCGGCCAAGCGCAACAGGCGCATCCAGCTCAGCGTTCAGCGGCCTCTCTACGCCCTCCGCAACCGCATCGAGCGTTGCATCAACCACTTAAAGAACTGTCGCCGCGTTGCTACCCGCTATGACCACACCGGCAGCAGCTTCCTTGGCTTCGTCCAACTCGCCGCCATCCGCTTATGGATCAGCTTTGTCCACGCCGCCTAGGCAATCCGGACGCTACGAAGGCGAAAGCACCAGCCACTCTGGATTTTCCTTCATGTCCTCCCCCAACACTCGATTTCGGTGGAGCCGGGCGGCCTTTTTGCTCAGACGAACATCTGCTCTAGAGGCTGCGTTGCACCGTGCGGCTGATCTGCTGTTCTGGGCTGCCGAACAAGGTTGTCAGGAAGGTGAAACGGTAGGCGACTGTGACAGTGATCACGAGGGTGCTGCTGCTGTTCCGAACGCAGCCTGCATGCCGCTGCGCGATCCGCCCTACCTCGACGCCGGCTGGAGGATCAAGCGGCGCGATGGTGGAGTTCAGATCCGTGAGGCATCGGGCCGAGGTGTCCCCAGCGACAAAGATTAGAGCGGCTCGTAATGTGGCCTCAGTGTGGCTGTCTACGGCCTGTGCCGTGTAGGCGTAACGTGCCAGATCAATGCCGCCCAGCAGCAACAGCAGGAAGGGCAGGATGACCAGGCCGAACTCCAGCGACAACGCGCCGCGTTGGCCCAGTCTGCGCCGACCTCGTCTAATGAAGGCGGAACTCGGCACGGCCTTGCAGGACTAGAGCAGGGAAGAGAGTGGCGGTGAGCGGCGTACTGGCAGTGAAGGGGCGGGTGGCAGCAAGAGTGACATACAGCGCCGGTGGGATACCCCCGCAAGCTCCGCCTGCACAGTTAACGCTGGTGCCGTCCTCGCAACGGCAGACAAGGACCGGCGCCGGCACGGTGACGTCTGTCCAGCCCGGCAGGTTCGCACGAATGGCAGCGGTAATTCCGGCGCTGTCGGTCGGCTGGGTGAAGGCATATTGCGCACCGGCCCGCGCTGCCGCCGCCAGCCGGAGGCTCTGCAGGGCGGCATTGCCTAAGTCGAAGCCACCAAGTGCCAGGAGTGCGAGGACAGGACCGACCAGCGCGAATTCCAGCGCGGAGACGCCGCGCCGGCAGCGCCGGAGCCGAGCCAGGATCCGCATCACTCCACCAGCCTTGGCACCCGGATTTCCGGGATGGCCGTCTTCCGGGCGGGGCAGCCGCTCACATCGAAGGGGAAGTTGCTGAGCTGCCCGATCTCCAGTGTGCCTACAACGATCGGCAGGCAGGTGCTGGGATTGGGGGCCGACATGCTGGTGATCTTTGTGTAGCCGTTGGGCACATAGATGCCACCGAGCAGGTCAATGGAGCTGAGATTCGACATCCGCAGGGTCGGACTGCTGCTGCTGCCGACCGGGCCAGAGTCCGAGCGGACGATGATCATCCCGCTCAGAGCAGGATCGTAGCTGTTGGTGAGGGGGGCGGTAAGGCGGGCGGTTGAGAGACTGGTGAAGTTGACCTGCCCTGGCTTGCTGCCGAGCAGGGCGATGGTGCAATTCTCGCAGGCGAAGCTGCTGAGGTTCTCCGCGCTAAAGGAGGCAGTGGTGCCGCTGCCGGTGCCGACCAGGATAAAGGTGCAGCCATTGCAGGTGAGCTCCGAAAGGCTGCTGATGGTCAGCGATGCATCACGGAAAATGTAGGTGCCGGGATCGAGCGCGATCTTGCTGTCCTTTCCGATCCGGTAGGACGCGTTGCAGAACGCGGTGCCGGTCTGCTCATAGCGCGGTATCTCCGCGCGGGAGGTGAACTGAATAGTGGTGCTGGCAGTGCAGGGCGGGTTCGGCACCGTTAGGTTATTGAGCTTGGCGTAGGGATCGGCGATGGCGGGCGCGCGGTCCTGATAGCCTTCCGTCAGTTTCACGTTGGAGTTGGTGCAGCCGCTGCAAGTGCCGGCGGTCACCACGCCCTGTGCCGAGAAGCTGCCCGAATTGTCGATCTTCACCGCGCCCGCGCCGGTGCCATTGGCGCCCAGGGCGCAGCCCTGCGCGGTGAACTTGCTGAAGCTGCTCACGCTGACCGTGCCGTTAAGCGCCAGTAGGCAGACCTGCGTCGAGCCTTTCAGCATGGCCACGGCACGCGCGCCGACCTCACCTTCAGGCTGACCAAAGAGGGCGCCTGCCAGAGCTAGCGGCTGCCGGCGGCGGATCTCCACCTCATAGGCTTGGTTGTTGCCCTTGAAGGTACCATTCGCTGGCGGGTTGCGGACTGCTAGGGTGGTCTCGGACGAGGTGCCGAACCCATTCAGCCCCGCAACCTCGATACCCGCGGCGAGGGCCGCACCGCGCGTCCGTGCCTCGGCGGCCGAGGCGGCAGCAACGGCGGCAAGGTCGGCAGCACTCTGCGCGCGTTGCTGAACTAGGTAGAGCAGCCCCCCCTCCGCCGCGAGCGCGACAGTTCCGAGTAGGGCGGTCGCGCTAACGGCGAACAACAGGGCGGTTGCACCGCGCCGATCCTGGCGGAGGCGACTTAGAAGCCGCAGCAGTGCCGCAGGGTAGAGGCGGGGCAGAAGGGTAGGTGCGCGAGCGGACACGATTACAAGGCCAATCAGGGCAGACGGCCAGAACCTTCGGTACTTCCGCATAATGAACGTGCGCAAAGTTCGAGGATCCGGCTGTATGTCTATCTAGTAGCGCGATCTAAGGTTGATAAACAGCTAAAATTTTTCTTCCAAAGGTTATAGGGGGGGTGCTATCACGTTTCCGCTACCAGGGCGTGCGGTTACCGAAGATGATCTCGCGATAGTCGCGCGATTGCGTGGTCCGCCAACCGTATGCAAAGCAAAATCGGAGCAAGTTTCATGATGGGTAAGGCGCTTTATCTCCTCGCCAGCCTCAAGGCGGATCGCAAGGGCGTGACCGCGCTGGAGTACGGTGTGATTGCTGCTGTTATCGTTGTCGCGGTCGCGGGAGCGATGAGCACCTTCGGTACCGAGATCGGCACATTCTTCACCGGCATCATCGCCAAGATCACGGCCGCCGGCAAGATTACCTAAGTACTTTATGGCCTGGGCGGCCGATGCCGCCCAGTTTCATCCAAGAACGCCCACTCGGGGCTGCGGAAGAACAATCCCGCGATGTCTTTCTTCGCATGTCTTCTGCCTCTTCTGGCGCTCGTCGCCTGGCGCGACATTGCAACGCGCACCATTCCGGATGCTGCTAGTGTCGTGTTCGCGCTGGTGGGTATTGCCATTCGACTCTGGATCGGCCCTCAGGCGCTGCTGCTGTCCCTACTCTCCGCAGCATTGCTTTTCGGCATTCTCCTCTTCTTCTTCGCCCGTGGCGCCCTCGGTGGCGGCGACGTGAAGCTCATGTCCGCCCTGGCGCTCGGAATGGCCCCAGCCGCGATCTGGGATTTCCTGGTCCTCACCGCGGCTGCCGGCGGCGTGCTCGGCCTGACCTATCTCGCCCTCTCCCGGCTGCTCCCGGCGCATCCCGCGCGCCCTGCCACGGCGGGGGGGCTGCTGGCGCGCATCGGCCGGGTCGAGGCCTGGCGAATCCGCCGCCGTGGACCGCTGCCCTATGGCGTCGCCATCGCCTTTGGCGGCGCGATGATCCTGCTGCGTGGTGCGTGAGGCCCGACAATGCGCTTGCTTCTTGTTCTTGTCCTGCTGCTGGCCGCTGGTGGCTTGGGCCTGATCGCCTGGCAGGCGGTCCAGCCGCCCGCGCCGAGGCCAGTGGCGGCGGCCGAGGCCGCGCCGCCCGCGCCAGCCCGCCTCCGCATCCTCACCGCCGCGCGTCCCCTTCCGGCCGGCTCGCTGCTGAAGGAGGAGGACTGGGTCGTGCGCGAGGTGCCGCCCGAGGGCATCGATGCCACGGTGCTGCGCGACACCCCGGAGGAGCGCGCCGAGTTGCGCGGCGCCATGCTGCGCACCTACCTTGAGGCCGGCGTGCCGCTTTCACGCGACGATGTTCTGCGGCCACGTGACCGTGGCTTCCTGGCCGCGGTGCTGCGCCCCGGCATGCGGGCCATCTCGGTCGGCGTGGATGCTGTGACCGGTGCCGCCGGCCTGATCTGGCCCGGCGACCAGGTGGACCTGATCCTGACCCAGGAGCTCGACCCTGCGCAAACGCCGCTCGGTCGCCGTGTGGTGGCCGAGACGGTGCTGACGGATATCCGCGTTATCGCCGTGGACCAGAAGATGACTCAGGGCGCCAGCGGCGACACTGCCGCGCGCGACGTCGCCCGCACCGTGACGCTGGAGGTCTCTGCGCGGGAGGCGGAGCGGGTTGCAGTGGCTGGACGGCTCGGCCGTCTCTCCGTTACGGTACGCGCTATGGAAGAAACGGCCATCGCCGATTCAACCGGCCGACCTGCGGCGGTATTCAGCGCTGACGTGTCCTCCGCCCTCTCGCGCAACGAGCAGGCGGCGGCCACCCGTATGCGGGTCATCCAGGGTGGCGAGATGCAGGATCTGACCTTTCGATGAGTTTTTCCCCTGCGCGCTGCCTTTTCCGCGCCAGTCTGATCGTCCTGCTACCCCTGGCCCCCGCACGCGCCCAGCCGGGGCTGCCCACTGTGGCGCCGGCCGGGCCGGTGGCGCCGCTCTCCGGCAGCGCCCGCATCGAGGCCGGAACCGGGCAGCTGCTGACACTGCCGCGCCCCGCCGCCACCGTGATCGCTGCTGACCCGCGCATCGCCCGGGTGCAGCCGACCTCGCCCACCCGCCTCTTCGTGATGGGCGTGGCCGAAGGGCGCACCACCGTGATCGCCACCGCCGAGGATGGCTCACTCGTCGCGCAATACGAGATCACCGTACGAGGAACAGTGACTCCCGAGGGTGGCACTGCGGCCGCCCTGCCCTCTGGTGGCGCTGCGGCGTCCGTCCCTGTGAACACTGCGGCGCTGGAAGCCGCATTGCGTGAAGCGGTGCCAGGCGGGCAGGGTTTGCGTGCGCGCGTCACGCCTTCGGCGATCGTGCTGGAGGGCAGCGTCGCCAGCCCGGCCGAGGCGCACCGCGCCGCCGTCCTGGCGGCGGCCTTCGGGGGTAGCGGCCGCACCGTGGACAATGAGCTGACGGTGCGTAGCAGCACCCAGGTGAATGTGCGCGTGCGCATCGCCGAGATCTCCCGCCAGATCACGCGGGAGCTCGGGCTGAACTGGCAGGCGTTGGGATCGATCGGCAGCTTTGCCTTCGGCCTGCGCAGCGGCCCGGCGGCCAGCACCGTGGCGGCTGCCGCGGTCAATGGCGCGTCCTCGTTGGGCAGCGCCGCCGCCTCTCGCATTGCGGGCGGCCTATCCACATCGCGCCTCGACCTCAACGCGGTAATCGACGCATTGGCCGCCGACCAGCTCATCACCATCCTGGCCGAGCCGAACCTGACGGCGCAGTCCGGCGAGACGGCCAGCTTCCTGGCCGGTGGCGAGTTCCCGGTGCCGGTGGCTGCGAGCTCTGAGAACAATGCCATCACCATCCAGTTCAAGCCCTTCGGCGTCAGCCTCTCCTTCGTACCGACGGTGCTCTCAGTCGACCGGATGAGCCTGCGGGTGCGCCCGGAGGTGAGCGAGTTGTCGCAGAATGGCGCCATCAGCGTCCCGATCAGCGGCGGTTCTGTGCAGATTCCCGCCCTCACTGTGCGACGTGCGGAGACAACCGTGGAGCTTGGCAGCGGACAGAGCTTCGCCATCGCCGGCCTGCTGCAGCGAAACAGCACGCAAGTCCAGCAGGGCCTAGCCGGACTGGCGGACCTGCCAGTGCTGGGTCCACTGTTCCGCTCCGATCTGTTTCAGCGCAGCGAAAGCGAGCTGGTGATCATCGTCACGCCTTATATTGTACGCCCGGTTTCCGATCCCGCAGCCCTTGCCACTCCGGCAGACCGCTTCCGGCCGGCGACGGATCTGGAGCGCGTGTTGCAACAGCGTCAGCTCTCGCGCGGCGCCCCGCCGCTGCCGACGCTGCGGCAGCCGGTGGATGCCGGCTTCATGGTGGAGTAGCGCCATGGTTAAGCACCTTGCCCTGGGCTTTGCCCTCCTGCTGGCTGGCTGTAACTCCGACCCGATGCTGCGCTCTGGCACTTGGCATGCGGAGGAGCTGAACGAGCGCAACCTGCGTGCCATGCTGGCTGATCCAGCACATGCGGAATATGGCGTCGGCGCCACCGGCAGCCGCGCGGACACCGCAGCCGCTGCAGTGCAACGGCTGCGTGAGGGCAAGACGCCCATTTTGATCGATCCACGCGGCTCCGGAGCAACAGCCAGTGGCAGCCAGTGAGACCCCGCGGGCGGCCAGCACCTCGGAGCGGCCAGTCGTGCTCGCTTTTCTGGCGGATGATGAAAGCGAGAGCGCGCTGCGGGGCGGCTTGGCCGAGTGGACGGACGCTCTTCCTGTGCGGCGTGGCAATGTCCGTACGGCCCTCCGGGTGCTGGAGCGCGAACCAACGCCGCGCCTGCTGATCGTCGATGTCTCCCAAGTGGAGGATGCCGCCGCCGAGCTAGACCGGCTCGCCACGGTGTGTAGCCCCGACGTACGCGTGCTGGTGGTGGGCGACCGCGCCGAGCTGAGCTTCTATCGTGGGATCACGCGCGAACTTGGAGTCGAGGAGTATATCTATAAGCCGCTCACCCGGGACAATGTGAGCCGGTTGTTCGGCCCGCCACTGGCGGAGCTGGTGGCGACGGGGGGGGGGCATGGCTCCGCCGCACCGCACGGTGGCCATATCATCGCGGTGGGCGGGGTGCGGGGCGGGATTGGAGCCACCACCATCGCAACCAACTTGGCCCTACACCTTTCCGAGACAACGCGCGGCCATGTGGCACTGCTTGACCTCCACCTGCGGGGCGGCAGTACGGCCCTCGCGCTTGGCGTCCGCCCAGGTGCCGGCCTGCGGGTGGCGCTAGAGGAGCCGGATCGGGCGGACGCGCTGTTCCTTGATCGCGTCTCAATTCCTATTTCCGACCGTCTGCGCCTGATTGCGGCCGAGGAGGCCTTTGATGCCAATCCAGCCCCCACCGAGGAAGGCGTCTCACGCCTGTTAGAATTGCTCCGTTCACGCTTCAATATTATCGTCGCTGATCTCCCGATCCCTCCCACTGCGATCGAGCGACGCGTCATCGCCATGGCGCGACACCGCATTCTGGTGATGGGGCCGGATGTTGCCAGTATCCGCGACGCTGGCGCGGCGCGGCGTATGGTGAGTGCCGTCGCTGGCGGAGCGGTGCCGCTGCTGGTGCTCAATCGTGCCGGGATGCGTGGCGCGCTAAGCACGGCGCTCGTCACCGAGGGGCTTGGCAGCGCGCCGGATATCACCATTCCCGATTTTCCCACGCAACTGCCGAAAGCCCTGAATCTCGGCCGTCCTGCCCTGCACGATAGTGCGGGCTTCCGTCGTGCCCTTGCGCCGCTTGGGCGGGAGATCTCCGGTACTCGCTCTCAGCATACCGAAAGCGGACTGCGTCGCCTGGCGCGATTGTTGCGGCGATGAAGACCTTTGGCCGCCGCACCGAGGCGGCGTCTTCACAGATTGCGGTAGAGCCCACCGCGACCGTGCTGGCGCGCGAGGTGCCGCGCGAGGCGCCGCTGCTCCGGCTGCGCAGCCAAGTGATGGACCGGGTGGATCCCGTGGTCGCCGCCGAGCTTTCCGCGCCGGCGCTCCGCAGCCAGCTTGAGGCCATTGTGCACGAGGTAGCCGACCGCGACCGGCTGGAACTCTCGGCGCGCGAGCAGGCGCGGCTGGCCGAGGAACTGACTCATGACATGGTCGGCTACGGCCCGCTGGAGCCGCTGCTGCAGGATGACAGCATCAGCGACATCATGGTGAACGGGCCTGATCGGGTGTTCATCGAGGTACGCGGCAAGATGCACCTCTCCAACGTGCGCTTCCGCGATGCCGCTCAGGTGGCTAACATTGCACAGAAGATGGCGGCGGCGGTTGGCCGGCGCGTGGACGAATCAAGCCCGCTGCTGGATTGTCGTCTGGCAGATGGCAGCCGCGTCAACGTCGTCTTCCCGCCGCTGGCGCTGGACGGGCCCTGCCTCTCCATCCGTAAGTTCTCGAAGAAAAAGATCGACTTCTCCGCCATGGTGGCGAATGGCAGCATGATTCCGCAGGTGGCGCGGGTGCTGGAGGTCGCGGCGCGCTGTCGGCTCAACATCGTTGTCTCAGGTGGCACCGGCTCAGGCAAGACAACGATGATGAATGCGCTGAGCCGGCTGATCGAGCATGACGAGCGTATCGTCACCATCGAGGATGCGGCCGAGTTGCAGCTGCAGCAGCCGCATGTGGTGCGGCTGGAAACCCGTCCGCCCAACCTGGAAGGAAAGGGCGAGATCAACCAACGTGACCTGATGAAGAACGCGCTACGCATGCGCCCCGACCGGATCATCGTCGGCGAAGTGCGAGGCGCCGAGGCCTTCGACATGCTGCAGGCCATGAACACTGGCCATGATGGCTCCTTCTGCACCGTGCACGCCAATACCACGCGCGATGCCGTCACCCGCATCGAGAACATGGTGCAGATGGGCAGCATGTCCCTGCCGCCGCGCGCCATCCGCACGCAGATCGCCAGCGCGGTGGACCTCATCATCCAGGTGGAGCGTATGCGCGACGGCGTGCGCCGCGTCTCGCAGATCTCCGAGATCTGCGGACTGGAGGGCGAGGTGATCACCATGAACGAGGTGTTCACCTATGTCTTCGAGGGCGAAGATGCGAGCGGCCAGCTGGTCGGCCGCTATACCAGCCCGCGCACAAGGCCGGCCTTCTCCGAGAAGCTGCGCTATTTCGGTCTGGAACGCGTCTGGATGGACGCCCTGCAGGAACTGCCCGAATGATGCCCGCATTGCTGTCAGGGATGGCAGCCCTGCTCTGCCTCGCTGCCATGTTGGTGCTGCGCAGCGGTGGCGAGGCGAAGCTGCGGGCGCGCGTGCAGGGCGTACGGGCGGCCGCAGCGCCGGCGGTTACCACTACCCGAAGCCTGCCCAACATCCGGGTCGCACCGCGCCACAACAGTGCCTTGCTCGGCCGTACCCTGCGCCTAGTTTGCTACAGTCCCGACAACTCCGCCGAGCATGTTGTGCCCTGGCCAGTGGTAGTAGGGGTGGGTGTGCTGGTTGGGCTCTTCGGGTTCTGGCGCGCCAAGGGCTATGTGGGGATGCTGCCCGGCATCGGGCTCGGAACGCTTTCCGCCATCCTGACGATCCGCACCATCTTTCTTTGGCAGCACCGCCGCTACACCGGCGCTCTGTTCCGCCAGTTCCCCGACACACTCGGCGTCATCGTCCGCGGCCTGCGCGCCGGTCTGCCGATGACGGAGGCGCTGCGCAGCATCGCGCGAGAGATGCCATCCCCAACGCGCGAAGCCTATGGCCGCGTGGTCGGCGAGATCGCCATCGGCCGCTCCGCCGAGGCAGCGCTGTGGAACCTTTATGAGCGCACGCGGCTGGCCGAATTTGCCTTCTTCTCGGTAATGATCGGCCTGCAGGCGCAGACGGGCGGCAGCCCGACCGCGGCCCTCGACACCCTGGCCGACATGGTGCGCAAGCGCGTGGCGATGCGCAGCCGCGCCCGCGCCTTGGCCTCGGAGGCCCGTACCTCGGCGGCCATCCTGGCCGTGCTACCTTTTTTCGCGGGGCTTGGCCTGTCTTTTTTGCAGCCCGGCTATCTCGACCTCTTCTTCAATACGCCCTTGGGCCAGACGATGCTGATGATCGCCGCAATGCTGCTCGGCACCGGCTTGCTGACCATCCGCTGGCTGATCCGCAAGAACACCAGCGAATGACGGGGGCCATCCCCCTCTCGCCTCTGATGCTCGCCGTGCTGGCCGGAGGCGGCGCTCTGCTGCTGGCGCTCGCCGCCGCGCTGCTGCTGAACGGAGAGGCAAAGCAGCGCGATCTTGCCGCGCGCATCCGACAGGTCACGCGCCCCTCCGGCACGGCGGCACGGCGGCAAGCCAGGCCTTTGCAGCCGTTGAGCCGCCTGCTCCAGCGGCTTGGCGAGGTGCTGCGGCGCACCGCCCTGTTTTCTGCCAAGGATCTGGCGGAACTGGAGCGTGCGGTGGCAGCGGCTGGCTTCAATCCGCATCGCGCCGTTCCGACCTTTCTGGGTGCTAAGCTCCTCACGGTCATTCTGCTGCCGCTGCTCGGCTGGCTGCTGGCGGAGTTCAGCGGGGGCGGACAACGCATCTGGCTGATGCCGGCCGGGGGGCTTGTGCTCGGCATCCTGGCACCCGGCTGGGTGGTGGCCGCGTTACGCCGGCCTTATGTCGCGGCGCTTTCGAGCGGTCTGCCAGATGCGCTGGACCTGTTGGTCGTCTGCGCGGAATCCGGCTTGGGCCTGGATAGCGCTGTGGAGCGCGTCGCTCGGGAGATGGAGTTTTCCAACCCTGCCATCGCCCTTGAACTCTCGCTGCTGGCCCAGGAGTTGCGCATGCTGCCCGACCGTAGCGCCGCGCTCATGCGGCTTGGCGAGCGAACCGGTATCGAAAGTTTCCAGCGCCTTTCGGCTACCTTATCGCAGACCCTGCGCTATGGTACGCCGCTGGCACAGGCACTGCGCGTGCTGGCCGGCGAGATGCGGCAGGAACGCATGATCCGGTTGGAGGAGCGCGCGGCTCGCCTGCCCGCCCTGCTGGTGCTGCCGTTGATCCTGTTCATTCTGCCCTGTCTGTTCATCGTGCTGATTGGCCCCTCGGCCATCCGCCTCATCGCCCAGTTCTCGGGAAGCTGAGGGATAATCACATGCCCCGTCTTTCACACGGCCTCGTGCTGGTCTCCCTGCTGCTGACAACTGGCTGCTCCCTCTCGGGCGAGCGCGACGAGGTGGCAACTCGGCTTCGTGTCGCAGCTGTCGCAGAGCAGTCTGGGCAGGGCGACGTCGCTTTGTCGCTCTACGAGGCAGCAGCTCAGCAGGCGCCGAATCGGCCTGACGTCCAGCGCCGCTATGCTGGTGCTTTGCTTGGGCACGGTCAGCCTGACCAGGCCATCGAAGTCTTGCAGAACGCCCTGCAGAGGAATGCCGGCGATCCGGGTCTGTTGGCAGAGGCCGGGCGTGCCCAGCTGGCCCTTGGTCAGGCTGAGGCGGCACTGGTCACCTATCAGGCCCTGTTGCGCAAGGCACCCCAAAACGTTGCCGCGCTGAATGGGCAGGGCGTGGCGCTTGACCTCCTCGGCCGCCATAGCGAGGCGCAGCAGAGCTACGGCGCGGCGCAGGCAGTCTCGCCTGGGAATGTGGCGGCGGCGAACAACTTGGCGCTTTCCACCTTGCTTGAAGGACGAGCTGCTGCTGCCGCCACGCTCTTCAGTGTGTTAGACCGGCCAGGCGTACCGGAGCGGGTTCGGCAGAACCACGCCGTTGCCCGTGCGGCAGCGGGTGAGGCGGTCGAGAATCCGTTGGCACAGGCGCTGGGCGCCGTGCTGCGTTGAAAGTGGGCTGCACCCAGCTCTGGCTCTACGCAAATTCTTGGCTGATTGAACTTGGTAAGCCTGGGGTATCGAGACCAAGCTACTCAAGGGTGCAGGGGTTGCTCGTTATTGTCGTAGCACCTCTGTTCTCGATGCACTCGCGGGCATTATCCAAAGCAGGAACATGAGGCATTCAGGAACTTGTTCCGGGGCCACGCGGACACTTTGGAGCCTTGCTGTGGGCTGAACTGCTTCACTGGTTTTGCTCAGCAAAGGCAGTGGCTATGGCGGGTCAGCTTGGCTTCTTCGCTATGGACGAGGGGTATGCTGCACTCTGTAGCGCGCGCTCAAGGTGCCGGCCTGTGTGTCATACCAGGACATCGGCCGAGTATCGCCATTGGCCGTGGCGCCTGCCAAGCCGGCGGTGAGAGGTGCAGCCCTAGCGGCAAAGGCTTTCGCAGGGCACGCCGTCGCGGTCCCCATCCAGCCGGCTCAGCCCGCATTGCTGCAGGTTGTTGATTTTTGCTGAGATCTGACCCGGGAGGGGTCAGAGTTTTCGCTGAGAAATGACCCGTGTCTGTTCACCTCCT
>NZ_VUKA01000038.1 GCF_008386565.1 Teichococcus oryzae
CGGCCACCACTTCGTGGCCGAGCGCGGCGAGCCAGGCCGCGTCGCGGCCGCTGCCGGCGCCGAGGTCGAGCAGGGCGAAAGGGGCTTCGGGCAGCAGGTCACGCCACCAAGCGTGCAGCGCCGCCGGCTGCACCGCCTTGTAGCACGGCACCAGGGTCGCAGCCTGCGCGTCATACCAGGACATCAGCCGCGTATCGCCACGGGCCGTGGCGCCTGCCAAGCCGGCGGAGAGAGGCGCAGTTCTAGCGGCAAAGGCTCTCGCAGGCCACGCCATCGCGATCGCCATCCAGCCGGCTCAGCCCGCATTGCTGCAGGTGAAAGCGTGCCTCGGCATAGCTCGACATCCCGCGGCAGTAGCGCTTGCCGCCGAAGCTGAAGGCGGCTGATCCGGAGATTGCCGAAGCCCGGGGCGTGGGCGCAGGCGCCGGCTGGCTGGACTGCCCTTGCCGGCGCCACTGCCAGGGCGGCACCCGCTCCGCCACCGGCAGCGCCCCCAGCCCGCGCTTGGCCTGCCGGGCTTCCTCCTCCAGGGCAGCGCGAGCCGAGGCGGACGCGGCCAGCCGCGAAGCTTTAGTTCCTACCCTTCTTGGCGGCCTGGTGGCTCGCCAGCACCGCGGCCAAGCCTGGCTTCTTGCGCAGGTTTGCCTTGCGCTCGACTTCGCGCGCCTCCTCCTCGGCCCGCCGGCGCGCGCTTTCAGCCTCTTGCTCGGCGCGCTGGCGTGCCGCCCCGGCCTCCTGGGCCAAGCGGCTGGCCTCAAGACGCGCTTCCCTGGCTCGCGTGACTTCCAGCCGTTCCGCCCGACGCGCGGCGATTATCGGGCTCGATGGGAGCGGGCGGGGGCAGAGCAGGAGGGCTTCTTAATCTCTCTAATAGGGGGGGCCAACCGCCGAACACGGTAGAGTTTGGCCGAGAGCGGTACGGCTGCTTTCGGGCTGTAGCGAGAGGAGACGGATATTCAGGTGGGAGACCTGGTTTGGCTCGCCGCTCGCCGGCCCGGTCCGCGGGCCCCGACGACGCTGTCAACAGCGTCCAAGCCGGCGCGACCCGATAGCTCTCCGGCTGACGCACGGCCTCCCGAATCAGGTCGACAGACACGTACGCAGCCCGGCTTCCAATGTAGTGCGTCAGCGTAGCCCGGCCGCTCGGATGCGCCCTACAGCCGCAGGCGCCCTTGCATCACCGGCACGCAGCCGCCGGCCACGCCTGCGGCGACGCCCTTGCCATCCCGCCAGGCCGTTGCTTGCAGCAGGCTGGGGCGGCCCATCTCGACGCCCTGGTGCACGGTCAGGGCAATCCGTGCCTCACCAGACAGGTCCAGCAGCAGCGCCGTGGCGGCGGCCGTGGCGCTGCCGGTGGCAGGATCCTCGTAGAGGCTGCGGGTAAACATCCGCGCCCGCAGCGTGTCGCCGGACACGCGCACATAGGCGTAGATGGAGGACGCGCCGTCGCGCGGCAGCACGGCATCCCAGGCCACGGGGTTGGGCTTGATGCGCCCCAGCGCTTCCAGTCCCGAGAGTTCCACCACCACGAAGGGCGCGCCCACCGAGGTGACCTGCGGCCGGTGCGCCGCGGTGACGACATCCTCCGCCCCCAGCGACAGGCAGGCCGCTAGGCCGGCGGGGTCCAACATGGCGAGGCGCGACAGGGGCAGGGGCGCGCGTAGCTCGGCCTCCAGCACCGCGCCGCCTTCCACCCGCACGGTAACTGGCACCAGCCCCGCGGCTTCCTCAAACAGGAAGGGCTGCGGCAGCGCCTCGCCCCGTGCCAGCCTTTCCCAGGCCAGCACGGTCGCGGTGCCGATATTCGGGTGCCCGGCGAAGGGCATTTCCTTGGTCGGCGTGAAGATGCGTACCCGTGCCGTATGCGCGGGATCGGCAGGCGGCAGGACAAAGGTGGTTTCGGAGAAGTTGAACTCGCGCGCGACGGCCTGCATCTCGGCGTCGCTCAGCCCCTCCGCCTCCGGCAGCACCGCCAGGGGATTTCCCCCGAACCGCTGCGCCGTGAACACGTCCAGGGTGACGTAGCGATAGGACCGATCCGTCATGCTCAACCCTCCCAGAAGGGCCGCGCGGCCTCGCGCGCGGCATCCATTTCCATGACGCCGATGTCGCGCAGCCGCTCGGATGGCAGGTCGCGGAGCGCGGTACGGCTTGAGGCCCGACGATGCCACAGCGCCAGCAGCTCCAGGATGCGCCGCAGCGGCTGTGCCACTGCGCCGTCCATCCGCCTGAACCCAAAAATTGCTCCGACCTGCACAAGATTGCTCCAAATTGCTCTCCCGTGTTGATTGCCATGCGCCGTAATTGCTCTTCAACACTGCAATTGTTCCGAGTACAATATTCCCATGACTGACTTCCGCATCCTGGCCGACACGCTGGCCCGTAGCTTGGCCGAGGACGTCGCCGCCGGGCGGCGCAGGCTGGGCGACCGGCTTCCCCCCAGCCGCGACTACGCACATCGCCAGGGCATCGCGCCCTCCACCGCCAGCCGGGTTTATGCGGAGCTGGTGCGGCGCGGCGTGGCGGTGGGGGAGGTCGGGCGCGGCACCTTCCTGCGCGCGGCCCAGGGCCTTCCGCCTGTTCCGGCCGCCGAGGCCACGCCCAGCGGCATCGTTGACCTGGAACTGAATTTCTGCGTGCTGCCGGACCAGGGCACCCTGCTGGCCCCGGCCCTGGCGCGCTTGGCAACGCCGGACGCGCTGCAGCCCCTGCTGTCCCGCGCCAGCGTGGTGGGCGATGCCGCGGCGCGCGAAACCACCGCGCGCCTGATGGCGCGGGGCGGCTGGATGCCGGAACCGGACAGCCTGCTCTTCGCCGGACGCGGGCAGCAGGCACTGTCCGCCTGCTTTACGGCGCTGATCGCGCCGGGGGAGCGGCTCGGCCTGGAAGCCATGACCTACTCGCTGGGCAAGGGCATCGCCGCGCGCCTGGGGCTGCAGACCGTTCCGCTGGCCATGGACGAGCAGGGTGTCCGGCCCGATGCCATCGCCGCGGCCCATGCGGCGCATCCCTTGAGGCTGCTCTACCTGCAGCCGGAACTGCACAACCCGCTCGGCACCACCATGCCGCCCACGCGGCGGCAGGAGGTGGCGGCGCTGTGCCGTGTGCTGGGCATTATTGCGGTTGAGGACTCCGTGTATGGCTTCCTGTCCGCGGACGCGGCGCCGCCGCTGGCGGCCCATGCGCCGGAGCAGGTGGTGCTGGTGGACAGCCTGTCCAAGCGCGTGGCGCCGGGTATGACGCTCGGCTTCCTCTCGGCCCCGCCCGCATTGCGCCAACGGCTGGCCGCGGCGCTCCGGCTTGGTGGCTGGGCTGCGCAGGGCTTCGCACTGGCGGCCAGCGTGGGCTGGATGCAGGATGGCAGCGTCGATGCCCTGGTGCTGCGGAAGCGGCAGGACGCGCAGCGGCGCAACGCCCTGGCGCGGCAGGTGCTGGGCGGCGGCGGCCTGACGCTGCGCGGTGACCCCCGCGCGTATCATCTCTGGCTGGAGCTGCCCGATCCCTGGCGGGCGGAAATATTCGTGGCGGCGGCGGCGCGGCACCGCATCGCGGTCTCGCCGGCGGCGGAATTCGCGGCCGGCCCGGGCCATGCGCCGGATGCCGTGCGCCTGGCCCTGGCCGCCCCGACAGAAGCCGCGTTGCGCCCGGCGCTGGAGACGCTGCTGGACCTCGCCCTGACCGGGCCAGACGCTGCGGCGGTCGGGTAGCCCGGGCCATCACAATGCCCAGCACCGGCCCGTCCGGCATTCCTTGTCCGGCCCAACCGAACTAACGGTGGCCACCCTTCTCAGTCTGCTAGGGCGAGGTGCGCTTCGTCTGCTTTCTGGAGGGTCGGGTGCACGCTGCCTACGACCGGTATGGGCGATCCAATCCCGATCCGCTTCCCTTCCGGCAACTGCGCCAGCAAGCCCAGCATGATCTGGCCATAACTGTGCCGGTGAAGCGAGGCTGACCGGACCAGACATGCGGGTCCGGCGACCTTCATCACCGAGCTGTTCCAGCCCAGCACGTGATTTAGCTGCCGTCGCAGCTATTCACGACCACCAACATCGTTGAAACGGGACTCAACAAGTATGCTGGTATCTTTCCTCTTACTTGCTTTAGATTTTGAGCGATGCAGCGCTGCGAGATTCAAACCTGACAAAATCGACAGGCTGAGAGATGGCTGGAACAGACAACCTAGTTTATGCACCTGGCGATTCAGATGACGGCGCGGTCGCTGCCAGCGTTGTCTCGCGTGTAGCCGATATTCTACGGGCCTTTGCAGAAGGGGGGGACAGCGTCTCCATCAAGGATCTCTCGAAGCAACTCGCACTTGCTCCAAGCACGTTGCATCGACTGCTGGACCAACTCGTCACTGCAGGGCTGATCGAGCGGTCAGCTAGACGGCGCTACCGTGTCAGCGGAGAGTTCAGCCGGATCGGGGCTCTCGCGGCACGCAAGGCCGGCGTGCTCCGCCTCGCGCGGCCCGTTGTCCAGGAAGTGGCGCGCGAAACGACTGAGACGTGCATGCTCGGCATGCTCCTGCCCCAAACCCTGACCATGATGTTCGTGGAGAAGGCGCCCGCTTCAGCGCCAGTTCCCTATCAGATCCGCATGCATCACTCTCGCTCCCTTCTCTGGGGCGCGACCGGGCTGTGCCTGCTCGCTTGGCTCGGTCGGGAGGCTGTGGAGCGCGTCCTGCGGCGCGGCGAGCTTTCGCCGTTGGACGGCCGGGACCCACCAAGCAGTATAGAACTGGCAGAGCGCCTCGCCCGCATCCGCGCGCAAGGCTATGCACTGACACGGGGTGAGCAGACGCAGAATGCGGTTGGCATCGCAGCACCGGTTTTCGGCGCTGACCAGATGATCGTAGGCGATCTCTGCATCACCTTGCCTCAATCGCGTTTCTCCGAAGCCCATCAGGCTCGACTGGCCAGTCTCCTCATGCAGCGTGCGGCCGCGCTGTCTCGCCTGAACGGCTATCTTCCCGGTCACGCGCACCCAATCTAAGGCGGAATTCCGCAGAACGGAACTTCTCGCCAGTCCCGCGTTGATCGGGCGGGAGAGAGGGATCTAGCCTCGACAGCAGATCATTGGCCGCGCCCCAGACGAATGCCCTACAGGCGTCCAGCGCCGGCCATGTCGCCGGAGGAATCATGTCCGCTCTTCGACACTGCCGGCGTGACCTACGCCATCTCCATCATGGGCCACCACCCCGCCATCTGCATCTCTTGCGGGCTGGATGAATACGGCATGCCTTTTGGGTTGCAGGTAATCGGCCTTCGCAGCGCCAATAGCCTCATGCTCGATGCCGCCATGGCGCTGGAGAAGCTGTTCCGGGATCTGCCCGGCTTCGGCCGTCCCCTGCCGGATCTCACCCGGCTGGAGGCGGTGAGCCGGGAGGTGACCCTGCCCTGCCCCATGCCGGCCGCCCCATGACACGGCCAAAGGCCGCCACCTCTTATAAACCCCCTTCAGGAGGATAACCGCGCATGAACGCCTTCGGCCGCCCCGCGACGGCAAGCTTCATGGCCGCCACGGCCGCATTCCCGGACGGGAAGGACACGCCCCGCGCCTTTCTGGAGCGCCGCCTTGAAACCATCGCGGCGCGGGAGCCTGTGGTTCAGGCCTGGGTGGTCCTCAATGAGGAAGGCGCCCGCGAGGCCGCCGATGCGAGCGCAGCCCGCTGGAGAGCAGGGCGCCCTTTCTCGCCTATCGATGGCATGCCTATCGGCATCAAGGACCTGATTGCCACAAAGGACATGCCGACGCAGATGGGCTGCGCGGCCTATCGCGGCCATTTCCCGAAGCATGATGCGGCGCCGGTCCAGGCCCTGCGCGCGGCGGGCGCCATCATCCTTGGCAAGACGGTCACGACCGAGCTTGGCATGTCCGAGCCAGGTCCCACCACCAATCCTCTCAATCCCGGGCATACGCCGGGCGGTTCCTCTTCCGGCTCGGCGGCGGCAGTGGCGGCGGGCATGGTGCCGGCGGCCATCGGCACGCAGGTGGGCGGCTCCATCATCCGCCCCGCCAGCTATTGCGGCAATGTCGCGCTCAAGCCCACGCAAGGCGCCATCAACCGGGGCGAGCGGCAGGGGCTTTCACAGGCCACGGCGGGCGTGCATGCCAATGCGCCCGAGGACATGTGGCAGGTGGCCACCGAGATCGTGCGGCGCGTGGGCGGCGATCCCGGCATGCCCGGCCTGTTCGGCCCCCCGACAGTGCCGGCGGCCATCCGGCCCGCGCGGCTCATCGTCATGGAATCCGAAGGATACGCCATGCTCGATGACGGTTCCCTCGCCGCCTTTGAGGGCATCCTGCGGCAGTTGCGCGACGCGGGGGTAGAGATCCTGCGGCGGGGCGACCATCCGCTGATCGAGGCGTTCGAGCGCAGCATCGCCGATGCCAAGGCGATGACCAACGAGATCTGCGCCTTCGAGAATCTCAGCGCCATGCGGAGCCTCCTGGAACAATTCCCCGACGGTGTCAGCGAAAGGATGAAGCGCCGCCATGCCGTGGGGGAGGAGATGTCGCTGGAACAATACCGCGGCCGGCTCTTGCAGCGTGAAATGGCGCGCCACCACATGGCGGCCCTGGCGCCGCTGGCGGATGGGCTGATCGCGCCGGCCTCCCCCGGCCCCGCTCCCGCCTGGGCTGGCGATGTTCCCGGCCAGCCGCTCAACCCGCGGCCGACGGGCGACATCGCCTACAACGCGGCCACCTCGGCCCTGGGCGTGCCGGCCGTGACCGTGCCGCTGACCACCGTGCGGGGCCTGCCGATGGGCATCCAGCTTATCGGCCAGCAGCACATGGATGCCCGCGCCACCGGGCTGGCGCGCTGGCTTCTGGAGAATCTCCAGCCCGTGAGCGTCTGACGGCGCGGAAGGGGAGGGGCGGGCCAGCTGCGCCGCCCCTCCCGCCTGCCTTGGGTGGGAAGCCTATTCCGGGCGGATGCCCATCGCGACGGTGCGCTCGTCCATGCGCGGGTCGTGGCGCAGGCCACGGCGCATGGCCCAACTATTGGTCAATTGCACAAGCTGAATATAGGGCATCGTCTCGGCGTAGTAGGCCACCGCCTCGCGCAGCAAGGCCTCGCGCTTGCCGTCATCCAGCGTCGCGGCGGCGCGGGCTGTCATGGCGTCCAGCTTGGGGTCCGAATAGCGCCACATATTGGCGGCGCCCGTCAGCTTTGCCCGGTCATAAGTGCCGGTGATCGAGGTCAGGTAGTTGATGGCCTCGCCTGTAGAGCTGCCCCAGGCCGCCATTTGCAAGGGGAACTCCTGGCGTGTGCGGCGCGGCACGAAGGCGGCATAGGGCATGGCATCCACCGCCGTGCGCACGCCGATGCGCGTCCACATCTGCGCCACGGCCTGCGAGAGCCGCGCGTCATTCGGCCAGCGGTCGTTCGGCGTGGTGATGGTGACGCGGAAGCCTTCCGGATAGCCTGCTTCCGCCAGCAGGGCCTTCGCGGCCTCCGGGTCATAGGGCGTGGGCTGGACGGCGGGATTGTGGCCGAAGGCGCCTTCCGGCAGCCATTGCCCGGTGGGCATCGCGGCCCCCTGCATCACCCGCTCCGCCAGGGCATCGCGCTGGATGGCCATGGAGAGCGCCTTGCGCACGCGCAGGTCGTGGAAGGGGTTCTGCGGCAGGGGCCGCCCGGCATGGTCGGTGATCTGCGGATGCTCTCCGCCGATGGTATAGACCGGCGCCAGGAACATGGTGCGAAGGCTGGCGATCTCAGTGACGGTGAGCTTCGGGTCCTGCTTCAGGCGCGCCAGGTCGGTGAAGGGGATCTGGTCGATCAGGTCGACATCACCGGCGAGCAAGGCGGCGGTGCGGCCGCCATCATTCGGCAGGAAGCGGTATTCCACTTTTTCCCAGGGCTCTGCCCCACCCCAGTAGCCGTCGTTGCGCAGCAGCGTGACACTGGTACCGGCGCGGTATTCGCCCAGCCGGTAAGGCCCGGTGCCGATGACGGCCTTGCCGGAATTGTAGTCCTCCGTGCCGGCATTCGCGGCGGCATGCCGGGGGATGATGCTGACCGAGCCGAGATCGATGGGCAGTAGCGGGTGCGGCTGGCGGGTGTGCAGACGCAGGGTATGCGCATCCACCACCTCGACGCGCTCGATCGCGCGGAGGAAGGCGCCGAAGCCGCCGGGGCTGTTCGGGACATGCGGCGCGCGCTCGAAGCTGAACACCACGTCATCGGCGGTGAAAGCCTTGCCGTCATGCCAGGAGACGCCCTTGCGCAGACGAAACTCCCATTCCGTGGGGGAGATCTGCGACCACGCCTCCGCCAGCGCGGGCTGCGGCCGGGCCAGGGCGTCGCGCTCCACCAGCCGGTCGAACAGGTGCATCGTCAGGGCGTTGTTTGGCCCGTTATTGTGGAAATGCGGGTCCAGCGATGTGGCCGGTGCGCCGAGGCCGATGCGCAGGACCTGTGCCCCGGCTGGGCCAGCGGCCGCCATCGCCAGAAGGAAAGAAGCCGTCAGCCAAGCCAAATTTCGGCGCATGTGCCGGTGTCGAACCTTCACAGCAATATTCCTCCCTTTGCGGCGCTGTCGCGTAGCCTTGCGTGGCCGTTGGCCAGCCCCTTTTCATGCGGCCCATCAGGGGCTGGCATGGTCCGCGAAACGGTGGCGCGCCTCGGCATCACGGCACAAGGCGCAAATTCCTCTCAGCGGAATATGCGGCCCGATGCAGGGCCTCCGCCGCTTGACGGCCGCGACCCGGCTGATGGCAGATCTTCCGCAGCATCGGTCCAGAACAAAGTGCGGCCCGTTCAGCAGCCGCCCTTGACGCAGGAGAAAGCTTGGATGGCCGTGGAACGCAAAGTCGCTCTCATTACCGGATCCGGCCGCAATATCGGCCGTGCCGTGGCGCTCGGCCTCGCGGAGGACGGGTTCGACATCGTGGTGAACGGCTCCTCCGACCGAGAGGCCTGCGAGAATGTGGCGGGGGAAGTGCGAGCGCTTGGTCGGTGTGCGCTGGTCACCATGGGCGATGTTGGCGAAGCCGGCGAATGCGCGCGGATCGTGGAGGAGGCGACCGGCCATTTCGGGAGCATCGACGTGATGGTGAACAACGCCGCTATCCGCCCAGCCATCCCCTTCCTGGAGACGGATGAGGAAACCTGGCGCCGGGTGATGGCTGTCGACATGGATGCGGCGCGCTGGTTCACCCGCGCCTGCCTGCCAGGAATGCTGGAACGTGGCTGGGGGCGCATCATCAACTTCACCGGCATGAACGCCATCCAGGGCTATCACGGCCATGCCGCCGTCTCTGTCGCCAAGCACGCCGTCTGGGGCCTGACCAAGGCGCTGGCGAAGGAGTTTGGCGGGCAGGGAATCACGGTGAATGCCATCTCCCCCGGCCCTATCGCCAAGGACGGGCAGGATCCGGCCGGCGCGCCGCAAGACCCGGTGGTTGTGCGCATTCCTACTGGTAGGCGCGGGACTCCAGTGGAGGTTGCCGTTCTGGCGCGCATGCTAGCTTCGGAAGGGGGCGGCTTCATTAATGGACAGATGCTGCAAGTGAATGGCGGCGTTGCAACCTAGGCTGACACCCTAATCAGCATATTGATTTAGATGTTCTCTTCTGATTCGCTCCGCTGTTTCCGGAGAGAAGGCCGCATGGCGGATCGGAGTGGTTGAGCGAGGAGGCCTGGGCGGTGATCGAGCCGCATCTGCCAAAGGCTCGTCCCGGTGCGCCTTGCGTAGACGATCGCCGGGTTATCAGCGGCATTCTGCATGTGCTCCGCTCCGGTTGCCGCTGGAGCGACTGCCCGCCCGAGTATGGCCCGGCTACCACCATCTACAATCGCTCCAACCGCTGGAGCGTGCAGGGTGTCTGGAACCGGCTCTTCGGGCGGCTGGCCGCGGCCGGAAACATCCCCGACGAGATCTCCATCGACAGCACTTATGTCAAAGCCCATCGCTCTGCGGCAGGCGCTAAAAAGGGGACGACACGGCGCAGGCGATCGGCCGCTCACGTGGCGGACGGACCAGCAAGATCCACGCTCTGGCCAATGCTCAAGGCCGACCGGTTGCCTTCATCCTGACGACAGGCAACGTCGCTGACATCAGCGTTGCAAACACTCTTCTCGATGACATCGCACCGCCACGCCGCCTACTCGCTGACAAGGCTTACGACGCTGACCATCTCCGTAAGCTGCTTGAAGCCCAGGGCACGGACGTTGTCATTCCCTCGACCCGCGCGCGTCGTCATCCATATCCGCTGAACCGCCGTGCTTATCGCGGCCGCAACGTCATCGAGCGCATGTTCTGCCGCATGAAGGACTGGGGGCGTATCGCAACCCGCTATGACCGCCTCGCCCGGAACTTCCTTTCCGCTGTCGCACTCGTCGCAACTGCTTGTTTCTGGCTGCCGTGATTGAGTCGTCACCCTAGCGGTTCTGCGATCTGGCACCACATCGGCCGGCATGATTCAGTCGACCCGCATCAAGACCATCAACCAGGCCCCGGAAGGCCAGAAGCCCGAATACGTCCTGTACTGGATGGGCCTGTCGCAGCGGACGCGCTGCAATCCCGCTCTCGAATACGCGATCGATGAGGCAAATGCGCGCGGCCTGCCCGTGCTGGTCTGCTACGGCATCGCCGAGGGCTTCCCGGAGGTGAATGCCCGTCACTGGAGCTTCCTCCTGGAAGGCATGGCGGAGGTCGGGCCAGCGCTGGAGAAGCGCGGCATCGGCTTTGTCGCTCGTCGCGCTCCGCCCGTGGAGACGGCGCTGCGCTATGCCGCGAAGGCGGCCCTGGTGGTCTGCGACCGCAGCGAACTGCGCCCAGCCCGGCAGTTCCAGGCTGATTTCGCCGCGCGCGCCCCCTGCCGCGTCGTGCAGGTGGAAGGAGACGTGGTGGTGCCGATCGAAACCGCCTCGCCCAAGCACGAAATTGCCGCCCGTACTTTCCGGCCAAAGATCAGCCGGCTGCTGCCTGATTACCTCGTGCCTCTGGAGGAGCGCGAGGTTCACCACCCTGCCCGCCCCCTGCCCGATGACAACACGCTGGACCTGAGCGACGTGCCGCGCCTGGTCGGCAGCCTGAAGACGGATCAAAGCGTTCGGCCGGTGCGGCGCTTCCGCGGCGGCGAGGCACAGGCCGAGGCCCGGTTGCAAGATTATCTGAAGGAGTCCTTCGACGGCTATGCCGAGAACCGCGGCCGTCCTGAAGCCGGGGCTGCCTCGCATATGAGCCCCTACCTGCATTTCGGCCAGATTTCCCCGGTGGCCATAGCCCTGGCGGTACGGGAGGCCGAGGCCGGGCAGGCGGAGGATCGGTCGGCCTACCTGGAAGAGTTGATCGTGCGGCGGGAGCTCGCCTGGAACCACCTGCACTACGAGCCGCGCTACGACGAGTATGCCGCCGTACCGGCCTGGGCGCGCAAGACGCTGGATGCGCACCGCTCCGATCCGCGGCCTTTTCTATACACGGCTGAGCAGTTCGAGCAGGGCCTGACCCATGACCGCTTCTGGAACGCCGCCATGACCGAAATGCGCGAAACCGGCTACATGCACAACCACATGCGCATGTACTGGGGCAAGAAGATCGTGGAATGGTCGGCCTCGCCGGAGGAAGCCTGGGGCACGGCGCTGCGCCTGAACAACCGCTACTTCATCGACGGGCGGGATGCGAACTCCTTCACCAATATCGGCTGGCTGTTCGGCCTGCATGACCGGCCCTGGGGTCCACGCCCGGTCTACGGCAATGTACGTTCCATGGGTCCGGCCACCCTGAAGAAGTTCGATGCCGGGGGATATGTGCGCGACGTGGAGCGCCTTGCCGAAGCGGAACGGAGCTGACATCGCGGCATCGTGCAGCCACCGGCCTGGAGTTGCCTGGCAGCGCTCTAGACGGTGGATGGGAATGCCCGTGTTGATACCAGTAGCATTACGGAACAGCACCGCTGCTCCGGAAGCACTGGCAGGGCATGGCAAGCTCCACCATGAGGGCGACGCGTGGGTCAGTCACATTCTAATCGGCACAGACCGGAACGGGCGACATGGTCATGGGCCCATTGAAGCTTGGTCTTACCCGCATTTCGAGCCTAGTCCGCTTGCAGGGTCTTCCCTGCTTGTCCACCAGGCGCTGCCGCTGAGCGGCTTTCTGTTGCGGAGTGGGGCAAGCCGCTTTCTGCAACCAAGCATCCGCATAGGCTTGGCCATGCATGCGCACCCGGCGCCTGTAGCGCGACTGGTAGCGCTTCTGATCGGTGGCAGAAAGCGAATGGAACGTGCAGCGCGGCGCTTCGGCCGCCACGGCCCGAGCCTCACTCACTGCGACAGGTGACAGGAACAGCGTGGCAGCAACAATCAGCACGTACATACACCCTGCCTCCACAGATCATCCAGCGGCGCGGACACTGCTTGCCTCGGCAGTTTGGTTCAGTCCTGGATGGGTGACAATCTGCTCATGACATACTGTGAAGGGCCAAGATCCTGTTGATTTTTGCTGAGATCTGACCCGGCGTTTTCATCGAGAAGTGACCCGGCCAGGAATATGTCCTGCGGTCTGT
>NZ_VUKA01000039.1 GCF_008386565.1 Teichococcus oryzae
AGGAGGTGAACAGACACGGGTCATTTCTCAGCGAAAACTCTGACCCCTCCCGGGTCAGATCTCAGCAAAAATCAACACATTCTGGATCTCCTTCCCACATGGAGGATCATAGACTGCCGTCCCGCCCCCCGGCCCTGATGTGGCTCAAGGTTTCAGACGTGAGGCGGATACCTTTACGGGACCGGGCGGGCTGGGTTCTGCAGGTGGACGGTTCGCAGGCGCAGCGCGTTGCCGATCACCGAGACCGAGCTCAGCGCCATGGCCAGGGCCGCGACGATGGGGCTGAGCAGCAGGCCCAGCACAGGGTAGAGCACGCCCGCCGCCAGCGGCACTCCGGCCGCGTTGTAGACGAAGGCGAAGAACAGGTTCTGCCGGATGTTGCGCATCACCGCGTGCGACAGGATCCGCGCCCGTGCGATGCCCGCGAGGTCGCCCTTCACCAGCGTCACACCCGCGCTCTGCATGGCGACATCCGTGCCGGTGCCCATGGCGATGCCGGCATCGGCCTCCGCCAGCGCCGGGGCGTCGTTCACCCCGTCGCCCGCCATGGCGACAACCTTCCCCTGAGCGCGGAGCTCTCGGACGATGCGGTGCTTGTCCTCGGGCAGCACGTCGCCCTGGAACTCGTCGATGCCGAGCCTGCGGGCCACCGCCTCCGCCGTGGTACGGTTATCGCCCGTCAGCATGATGATGTGGATGCCTTCGGCGCGCAGGCTCTCGAGTGCCGCAGGCGTGCTCTGCTTCACGGGGTCGGCGACCGCGATGACACCGCCCGGCCCACCGTCCACCGCCAGGAACAGCGCCGTGCCGCCCTCGCGCCGGAGTTCGTCGGCCTGGGCGGCGAGGCCCCCCAGATCCACCCCGAGTTCCTGCATCAGCCGCGCATTGCCCAGCGCGACCCGGCGCCCGCCGACCATGCCGGTCACGCCCTTACCAGTGACGGAGGCGAAGTCGGCGGGCTCGCTCATCTCGACCCCACGCTCACGCGCCGCGGCCACGACGGCAGCCGCCAGCGGGTGCTCGCTCGACCGCTCCAGGCTGGCCGCTAGAGGCAGCAACTCAGCCTCGGTCAGGCCGGGTGCCGGGAGCACGGCCACGACCTTGGGCTTGCCCTCCGTCAGGGTACCCGTCTTGTCCACGACCAGGGTATCGACCTTCTCTAGATGCTCGAGCGCCTCGGCGTTCTTGATGAGCACGCCCGCCGAGGCGCCCTTGCCGACGCCGACCATGATGCTCATGGGCGTGGCCAGGCCGAGCGCGCAGGGGCAGGCGATAATGAGCACCGAGACGGCGGCGATCAGCCCATAGGAAAGCGCGGGCGACGGCCCCCAGACCGCCCAGGCGATGAAGGCAATGACCGCGATGGCGATGACCGCCGGGACGAAGTAGCCGGACACGGTGTCGGCCATGCGCTGGATCGGCGCCCGGCTGCGCTGCGCCTCGGCGACCATGGCGACGATGCGCGACAGCATGGTGTCGGAGCCGACCTTGTCCGCCCGCATCACCAGCGCGCCAGTGCCGTTCACCGTGCCGCCGATGACCTTGGCGCCGGGCGCCTTCTCCACCGGCAGAGACTCGCCGGTCACCATGGACTCGTCCACGGCGCCGCTCCCCTCCAGGACCGCGCCGTCCACTGGCACGCTCTCGCCCGGCCGCACCCGCAGTCGATCACCGACATGGACCTCGGCCAGCGGGACCTCCTCGTCCTCGCCGTTTTCCTTGAGGCGCCGCGCGGTCTTGGGCGCCATGTTCAGCAGGGCGCGGATGGCGCCGCCGGTCTGCTCGCGGGCGCGCAGTTCCAGCACCTGGCCGAGCAGAACGAGCACCGTGATGACGGCGGCAGCCTCGAAGTAGACGGCGACCGTGCCCTCTGGACCGCGGAAGCCTTCCGGGAAGATGCCGGGCGCGAAGGTCGCAACCAGGCTGTAGAGGTAGGCAGCGCCGGTGCCGAGCGCGATCAGGCTGAACATGTTCAGGCTGCGGTTCACCACCGACTGCCAACCGCGCACGAAGAACGGCCAGCCTGCCCAGAGCACCACCGGCGTCCCGAGCAGGAACTGAAGCCACACGGAGACCCTGGGTGGCACCAGGTGGTGGATGTCGAGACCCGGGATGTGGGCGCCCATCTCCAGGACGAAGATCGGCAAGGTCAGTACCAGGCCGACCCAGAACCGCCGCGTCATGTCGGCGAGTTCCTCGTTCGGTGCGGCCTCGGCGGTGACCTCCAGCGGCTCCAGGGCCATGCCGCAGATGGGGCAGTTGCCTGGACCCTGCTGGCGCACCTCCGGGTGCATCGGACAGGTGTAGGTGGCGGCCTTCTGCGCCGCGGTCGGCGCGGCCGCCTTCTCCGGCTTCAGGTACTTGTCCGGATCGGCTTCGAATTTCGACTTGCAGCCTGCCGAGCAGAAGTGGAAGGCAGCGCCGCCATGATGCGCGTGGTGCGGCGTCTTGGCCGGGTCAACGCCCATCCCGCACACTGGGTCGCGGACCTTAGGCGCGTTGTTGTTGGCCGGGTGCACGGCCGGTGGCGCGTCATGGCCATGGTGGTGGTGGTGTTGATGCTCGTCCATCTGCGGCGTTCCTCGGCAGCTGCTGTGCTCGACGTTTGGCTGCTCCCGGAGGTGGGGCTTTCCACTGTGGGAAGGTCAAGGGCGCCGGTGGAACGCGGCGCTAGTCTTGACCTTCCCATGACGGCAAGCCCTACCTGTCGGGCGGTCATTGAGGAGGAGAGCATGATGTACCGCTTCGACGTTCCCGGCATGAAGTGCAGCGGCTGCGCCAGGAAGGTAGAGGGCGCCGTCAAGGCCAAAGATGCCGCCGCCGAGTTCAGCGCCGACGTGGAGAACAGACGGGTGACCGTGAACTCCTCGGTGCCGCAGGCAGAACTCGCCTCGGCCATCCAGGAGGCGGGCTACGCCAACCAGGCCGTGTCCGCCTGAGCTTCCCGGCAACTGCGCCTGGACGCCGCCGTGACGCCAGCGCCAGTTGGTGGCTACATGTGGTGCCGGACATGCGGATTGCTCCTCACCTCGGCCGTCCTCTGGCCGAAGTGGTGGTCGGGCTGGATGTAGGCAACGCCGCCCGACTCTCCGCTAGTCGGAACCGGAACATCGGGAACCGGGTGCGCGGCGCCGGGATCGAGGTAGCATATCCTCAGGTTCTCCCCGCGCCCTGCCACCTCGACACCCCCGCCGCCCACAACGTTCTCGTCATGTCCCGGTGGATAGACGACCGCGAAGTTCTCGCCCTGCCCAACAACCTCGATGGGTCCATTGGCGTGCGCGGCCGCGGCGGAAGCGCCGATCGCCGCAACCAGGGAGAGGGCGAAAAGCGCGGGTTGGATGCGGGGTGTCATAGCGGGGTCCTCAATCAGGTTTGCCGTTTCGTGGCCGGCACCTGAAGAGGATGGGCCGCGACTGTGTCCGCGCGCTTGCGCCATCTTATCATTTGATGTCAGCGGGCTGCAGCCCAGCACGGGGGCGGGGCGCCCCGGGGACGCCCCGCCTCCATCCCGTCAGTGGTTCATCATCTGGCAGTGCTGCATCATTTGCTGCATCTGCGGCGACAGCGAACCCTGCTGGGCCTGCGTCCGCATCTGCTGACAGTGCTGCATCATCTGCTGCATGTTCATGCCACCCATGTTGTGACCTGGCATGGAACCCATGTTGCCCTGGCTTGCGGACGAACCAGGGGGCGTCGTGGATGTCGGGGGCAAGGACATCTGCGACGAGGTCGGGGTCGCCGCAGGTGGGCCGCCAGGCTGCGCGCAGGCGGCAAGGCCCAGCAGCAGAGTTGCAGCCAGTGCGACCTTGCCGATCGCCTTCCGTGTGATGTGGGGCATGTGTCCTCCTTGAGGTGACAGGGGTTCGGCAGGTGCCCCGGCCCGCCGCGGCCGGCCGGGACGACGACACGGCAAGGCGGCCCGCGGGACCGGTGACCATCCTTGCGTGGCATGGGGTGGCGGAAGGTGCGCTCATGCGACCTCCAGTCCGCGGAAGCGCATCCACGGCCGCCAGGCGCCGTCATGGCCGAAGGCAACGACGTCGTAGGTGGAGGGCTCCGATCCCGGCACCTCCATGCCCGGCACGCCGACCGGCATGGCAGGCACGGAAAGCCCGGCGACGCCGTCGGGCCTCTCGTTGAGCAGCCGCCGGATAGCGGCGGCCGGAACGTGACCCTCGAGCGCGTAGCGGCCGACTTTGCCCGCGTGGCAGGACATCAGGTCCGGAGGCGTGCCGAGCGCCTGCCGATGCGGGCCGACGGCGTCCACGACCTTGTCATCCACCTCGAAGCCCTCAGCCCGCAGGTGCTCGATCCAGCCGCCGCAGCAGCCGCATGTGCGGTCCCGCCAGGCTTCCACCTTGGGTGAGCCACCGCAGGCCGCTGGCAGGAGGGCGGCGGCCATCGAGCCGTACATGAAGCCCCGACGGGTAGTGATAAAATGCATGCTCATGCTCCTAAGTCCGCCGGGGCAGGCGGATGCTGGCCCGCAGACCCCCACCCGCAAGGTTCTGGAGCGCCACCGATCCGCCATGGTTGCTGATCGCCTGGCGCGCGATGGCCAGGCCGAGGCCGGAACCGCCCGTGCTGCGATTGCGAGACTCCTCGAGGCGATAAAAGGGCTGGAACACGCTCTCCAGTTGCTCCTCGGGAATCCCGGGTCCGGCGTCGTCGACATAGACCACGAGGTCCCGCCCCAGGTCGGACAGCGTCACGCGGGCTGAGGCACCGTATTTGACAGCGTTGTCGATGATGTTGGCGAAGGCCCGCTTCAGGGCAATGGCCCGGCACGGCAGGCGCGCCTGCGGCGGCCCCTCGTAGGCCGCCGTCTTGCCCATGTCCTCGGCGTCGCCGCAGAGCGTCTGGAGCATCGCCGCGATGTCGGCGGACCGGACCTCCTCCTGCTCTTCGTCGCCACGGAGGTAGGCCAAGGTGGAGCCGATCATGGCGTCCATCTCGTCGAGATCGGCGTCGATCTGCCTTTGTGCCTCGGCGTCGTCCAGGAAGCCCGCGCGCAGGCGCAGGCGCGCCAGGGGGGTCCGGAGGTCGTGGCTGACGGCCGCCAGCGCCTGGGTGCGGTCGGCGATGAGGCGGTCGATGCGCGCCTGCATGCGGTTGAATGCCTGGGCCGCCTGCCGGACCTCCCGCGGCCCCTCCTCGGGCACGGTGACCGTCTGCCCCGGCCTGCCGATGCGGTCGGCCGCGTTAGAGAGCTCCCGCAGCGGCCGCGCGATGAGGCGCACCACCAGCAGCCCGAGCACCAGGATGCCGAGTGCCATCGCGGTTGTAGACAGGAGTGTGGCGTGCTCCGGCTGCGCCTGGAGCGGGTCTGCGTGGTACCAGAGGTGGCTGTCATCCGGCAGGCTGACCATACCTTCGGCCTCCAGGTGGCCGCTGGCGGCGAGGTCCTGAGGGTCGACCGCGCCCGACGCGGCGCCGGGCTGCCAGCGCACCTGGAAGCCCGGTGAGGACAGGGCCTGCGCTACGGCCTCGCGGGCATCCAGGGGAACCATGCCGATGGCGCGGGCGACGGCGGCGACCCGCTCGCTGGTGACCTTCTGTTGCGTGCTGCCCAAAAAGATGTCGCTGCCCGTCTGGTGCAGCCACAGGCTGCCGACGTGGAAGGCCATGAGGCCAACCAGCAGCACAAGGATGATGCGCCCCGCCAGGGTGCTGGGGAGCAGCCGACTCATCGACGCGCGACCGCGGGCACGAACATGTAGCCCGCACCCCGGATGGTCTTGATGATGGAGGGGCTGTCCGGCAGCGGCTCCAGCTTGCGCCGGAGACGGCTGACCATGACGTCCACCGAGCGGTCGATGCTGTCGGAGATCCGGTTGCGGGCGAGGTCCAGCAACTGGTCGCGCGACAGGACGCGCTGGGGATGCTCGCAGAAGGCCAGGAGCAGGTCGTACTCACCGCTGGACAGGTCGACGGCCGAACCATCCGGCGCCGCCAGCTCGCGCCGTCGGGTGTCGAGCGTCCAGTCGGCGAACACCATGCGGTCTCCGCTGACCATTCCCGTCCGGTTCGCGCCAACCTGGGCGCGCCGTAGCACGGCACGGATCCGGGCCAGGAGCTCCGGGCGGCTGAACGGCTTTGGGAGGTAGTCGTCGGCACCGAGTTCCAGGCCCGCGACGCGGTCCGCCTCCTCGCCACGGGCCGTGACCATGATGATCGGGACCTCGGACCTGGCGCGGATTGTCCGGCAGAGGTCGAGCCCCGACTGGCCGGGCAGCATCACGTCCAGCAGCACCAGGTCCACTGGGGACAACGACAGGGTGTCCCACATCTCCGCGCCGTTCCGCGCCCCAGTGACCCGGAAGCCGTTCAGGCGCAGGAACTTGGCGATGAGCGTGCGCATCTCCCCGTCGTCCTCGACGACGAGGATGTGGGCCTCAAGGGGGAGCGGGCTGCCCCGTCCCTCCCGCTCCGTATCAGGACTGACCGGCGGCACCGGCGAGAACACCAAGCTTCGCCCTGGCCTTCGGCGCCAGGCCCGGAATGGATGCAGCCTTCGCGGAAAACTCGGTCATGTCAGCGTCCCCCACAACAATCAGGGCCACCATGCCCAGACCAGTGTGCGGCGTGCACTGCACGGGGTAAACGCCGGGGCGGTCGAAGGTCACTGTCGCCTCGCTGTTGAACGGTACGTTCAGCGGCGGTGCCCCGGCGGGCCAGAGCGACCGGATCGGGGTGACGTTGTGGCCCTCGTCGGTGGGCTCGAAGCGAACGGAGCCGCCGACCGGAACCCGGATAAGAGCGAGATCGTAGGCGAAGGTGCCCCCGGCGACGGGGCCGCGGTTCAATTCCCGGACCGTTGCGGCGGGCTCCGCTGCGGCGGCCACACCGGTCAGGACCAGCAACGCGGCAAGGGTCATGCGGATAGTCATGGTTCGCCTCGCCTCAGAAGAACAGCCGGATGCCGGTCAGGAAGGCCCAGCCACCGACATCCTCGCCCTCGTTGCGGGCATAGCGGGCCGTGTCGCCAAGCTTCCGCTCGTAGCTGACGCCGATGTAGGGCGAGATTTCGCGGGTGACCTCGTAGCGCAGGCGCAGCCCGGCCTCGACGTCGTTGATGCCGCTGCCGATATCGAGCTCGGGCACCTTCTGGAGGGCGAAGTTGACCTCCACATTGGGCTGGAGCACCAGGCGCTGCGTGATGTAGGCGTCGTACGACACCTCGGCGCGCGCCGACAGGTCGCCCCTCTCGCTGACGAAGCCCTGGACGTCGACCTCGAACATGCCGGGGGCCAGCCCTTGCAGGCCGATGACGCCGTAGAAGCGGTCCGGCTGCGGACGGATGTCGTAGCGGACACCGGCCTGGAAGTCCCAGTAGTAGCTGAGCAGGCGCGAGTAGAGCAGTTGGATCTCGGCGCTCTCGACCCGGCCGTTCCGCGCCGTCTCGCCCTCGGTCTTCAGCCAGACGCGGTTGACGTCGCTGCCGTACCAGGCTTGGCCGTCCCAGCGGCCGACATTGGGCCCGTCCAGCCCCCAGCCGTACTCCAGCTTCTCGAACAGCACGGCGCCGGTGAGGATCTCGTGGCTGAAGGGTGGTTCGGTGCTGTGGTGCATCGCCTGGGCGTGCGCCGGAGCGGCCTGGAGGGCGCCCAATGCCAGGAGGGCCAGGGAGGCGGCGGCGGTCAGGATGCTTCTGGTCTTCATGGCCGTCACCGCGCCGCAGCCGTACGGGGCGCGACGATCTCCACCTTGCGCATCATCCCGGTCTCCATGTGGTAGAGCATGTGGCAGTGGAAGGCCCAGCCACCGGGCGCGTCGGCCTCGATGTCCACGTCGAGCCTCGTTCCGGGCTTGATGTTGACGGTGTGGAGCAGCGGGTTCTCGGCGCCGTTGCCCACCTGGGGCATCATCCACACGCCGTGCAGGTGCATGGGGTGGTTCATCATGGTCTCGTTGACGAAGCGGAAGCGCGCCCGCTCGCCGAGGTGGAGCTGGATGGGCTGCGCCTTGCTGAAGCTGTTGCCGTTGATGGACCAGATGTACCGCTCCATGTTGCCGGTCAGCCGGATCTCGATGATGCGGGTCGGCTCGCGCACCGGGTAGAGCGGCTTGGCGGCCCGCAGGTCGCGGTAGGACAGCACGCGGGCGCCCGGCGGCGCGCCGACGTTGTTCACCAGGGGATCCGGCATGGCCATGCTGCCGTGGCCCATGGCCGCATGGTCCATGCCGCCCGCTGCCGCACCGCCCGCAGGGCCGTGGTTCATGCCTGCCATGCCGCCCATGGCGCCATGGTTCATCCCGGCCATGCTCGAGTGATCCATGCCCGCCATGGCGGAGTGGTCCATCCCGGCCATGCTGCCGTGGTTCATGCCGCCGGTGGAGCCGTGCTGCATGTCTTGGGAGCTTCCGGCGGGCGCCTTCATGGCGGAGTGGTCCATGCCGCCCATGTCCATCGGCGCCACGTGGCCGGGCGCGTCCACCTCCGGCATCGGCGTGCCGCGGTCGAGGCCGCTCGGCCCGTAGTTCATGCCCATGTCGGCCATGGTCAGCACCGGCCGCGGGCGGTGCGGCGGCAGCGGCAGGGCGGGCAGTCCCTCCTGTGTGGCCAGGCTGAACTGGGCGAAGCCCTGGCGCCCCATGGTTTCAGCCAACACCTGGTACTGGCGCCCGTCGCGCGGACGGACCAGCACGTCGAAGGTCTCGGCCGGGGCGATCCGGAACTCGTCCACCGTGACCGGGCGGACGTTGTTGCCGTGTGCCTGAACCACGGTCATCTCGAGCCCGGGGATGCGCACGTCGAAATGCGTCATGGCGCCGCTGTTGATGAAGCGCAGGCGCACCGTCTCGCCCGGCCGGAACAGCGACGTGAAGTTCTGCGCCGGGGTGTGCCCGTTGACCAGGTAGGTGTAGCCGCCGACATCCTCGATGTCGGTCGGGTCCATCCGCATGTCGCCCCACATGATGCGGTCGGAGACGATGGTCGAGCGCGTGGCGCCATCCGGTGCCCGGCGGAGCTCGCTGATCAAGCTTGCCAGGGTGCGCTTGTTGTAGTTGTAGTAGCCTGGATCCCGCTTGAGGTTAGCGATGATGTGGCTCGGCGTCTCGTCTGTCCAGTCCGACAACTGGATGATGTAGTCACGGTCGTAGCCGAAGGGTTCCGGCGTCGCGGGGTCGATGACGATGGAGCCGTAGATGCCGGACTGCTCCTGCAGGCCCGAGTGGCTGTGGTACCAATAGGTGCCAGCCTGGACGAGCGGGAAGCGGTACTGGTGCGTCCCGCCCGCGTCGATGCCTTGGAAGCCGTCGCTGATGCCGGGCACGCCGTCCTGGCCGCTCGGCAGGATGAGACCGTGCCAGTGGATGGAGGTGTGCTCGCGGAGACGATTGGTGACGTTGATCACCACTTCTTCGCCCTCGCGGAAGTGCAGCACGGGGCCCGGGATCTGCCCGTTGATGGCCATGGCCGGGCGGCGGCGGCCGGTGATGTTGGCCGTCACGTGCGACAGGGTCAGGTTGAACTCGCGCGGAATGGCGCGGCCGATGGCGGGCTGCGCCAGGGCGCCGGGCACAGCCGGGAACGCCAGGGCGGCGGCACCCAACCCCAGGGCGCGGCGCCTGCTCAGCTTGCTGTTGGTCATCGTTCGATCCTCGGCCGCGATCGAGGCGGCGTAGTTTGCTGGCTGGTCAGCGCTGGAAGACGACGTTGCCCACCATGCCGGACTCATAGTGGCCGGGGATGTTGCAGGCGAACTCTAGCGTCGTGGCCTTGGTGAACTTGAAGATCATCTCTTCAGTCTTGCCGGGATCGACCAGGACGGCGTTCGGGTCGTCGTGGCGCATCGGCGCCGCGCTATGGTTCATACTGCCGTGGCCCACGGTGCCGTGGTTCATCCCCGGCATCTTGGAGTGGTCCATGCCCACCATGGCGTCCTTGCTGGTCGCCGACATCATGCCGCTGTCGAACATCGCCCGCATCTCGCGCTGGTGCTGCTGGTGCATGGCGGCGGTGCCGATGTTGAACTCGTGCAGGAGCTCGCCCGTGTTGCGCACGCGGAAGCGGACGGTCTCGCCAGCCCGAACCTGGATGCGCTGCGGCTGGTAGCTGTTGTCCCGCATGACGATCTCAACCGTCCGCTTGACGTCCTGGGCGCGGCCGCGGGCGCCAAAAGCCTGATAGGCGGAATCTGCCGCGGCGGGCTCAGTCTGGGCCGCAAAAGCCACCACAGCCATGACAGCGACCGCGAAAGACGTGACAAAGCGCATGTGTAGGCTCCCCAATATCGGCGGGCGTGAGCGGAGCGTCCGCTTACGCGCTCTTGGTCGATTGGAAGGAGGATGTCCGCCGAGTACGAACCTAGGATTGCCCAAGTGTGACAAGATATTTCATGCTGCGTTGCAGCATCTGTTATCACTCCAAACCACGGTACTGGCTGGACGGCAGACGGGTCGGGACGCTCTACAGGGGGTCGATCACCTGAGCAGCAGGCGGATCCCGGCGACGAGCAGGATGCCCGTCATGACCCAACGCGTCGCCTGCTGCGACATCCAGCGGCTGACCGACGGCGGTGCCGAGGACGGCCCCCGCGAGCGTCCCCAGGGCATAAAACGGCGCTCCCGGGCGGAGCGCTGCCCGGCCAGGAGGACACCTGCGAGACCGAGGACGGAGTTGAGCAGGATAAAGGGAGGCGCCAGCGCGGCCGCCCTTCGGGGCGACGCCCATCTGAGGCCGATCAAGAGCGGCGTCAGGAACATCGCGCCCCCGATCCCGGTCAGCTCGGAAACGAAACCAGCACCCGCCCCGGCGGCCGCCGCGGGTGCCCGCCGGACGTCAGCGTTACCGGCCGTGTCCGCTGTCCGTCGCAGTGCCATCAGACCGGCGGCCAGGATCAACAGGGCGCCGATCAGCACGAAGTAGCCCCGCCTCTCGACCACCAGCAGCCCGCCGACAAAGGCCGTCACCAAGGACGGCCCCGTGATCCTGGCCATGAGTCGCCATTCGACGGCGTCGCCGCGGTGCAGGCGCCAAGTGGGGTAGCCAGCGGCAGCGATGTGCAGCAGGAGGGCCGTGGCGCGCCTCTCGGCCGCGGGGAACAGGGCATCGGCCATGACGGCGAGAAAAGCGGTTCCGCCCGCCTTCGCAACGGTGGCATAGAGAGGTGAGGCGCAGCCAATGGAGAAGGTGAGGAGAAGCAGGTGTTGCACGCCACTTTTCTGCAGCACTCCGGCGCCAAGGACAAACTGAAGCTTAGAGGTCAGGTCACACCTGTTCGTCCTGCCTCCACGCTGCTCAAGGTCAGGCAACACCGTGTCAGCTATTGAGGAACCGGGGTGAGGTTGGTGTTTGCCCGCTATGGGCGCGAAGCAGACCGTCAGTCCGCAGGCGTTTGCGCTCGTTGTGTTCAACTCAGGCATTACGCGGAGCCTCGATGAGGAGGCATGCCGCCTAATCTTCTTCAAGCTGGAAGACTGGCTTGGTGGTTCGCGGCGCCCCTCCATCGCATAGATTACTTGGCGCCTGGCCTGATGAGCGGCTGGAAATCGCTGTTAGGCGCCAGCAGCATCAGCCCTGCTTGGGCGCCTTTTGGGGGAGACATGGCGGGACAGGAGTATGAAGCGCTCGCTCCGCTTCGTCTGCCTCGGCGAGCAGCGCCTGCAGCTTGGTCAGCAGTCGTCGGGCTTCACCGCGCAGCTGGGCCGCCGCTCGTGCCTCAACACTGCGCTTGCCGTGCTTGAAGGTGGCCAGCCGCCGGCGCTCCAGCCCTTCTAGGGTCCGGGGGCCAGTGCTCTTCCCGCCGTGCATTCTGCAGCGTCCGTTGGCCATCGCTGGGGCGTAGCAGGGCGTACCGGAGCGGGTCCGCGCACCGCAGCGCGGCGCCGATGCGGCGGTGGCGATGGACCGAGGCGGTTTCGGTGAGTGGGTGTTGATTTTTGCTGAGATCTGACCCGGCGTTTTCATCGAGAAGTGACCCGGCCAGGAATATGTCCTGCGGTCT
>NZ_VUKA01000004.1:0-285650 GCF_008386565.1 Teichococcus oryzae
CCGCTCCGGTCATCGTGGCGGAGGAAACGCCTCTCCCGGCGGCACCCTCGACCATCGCGGAACCAGCGGGTGAGCCGCCTGCCCGTGCCGGGGCCACGGCTTCGCCGCTGGCCGATCCCGCACCGCCCCCCATCGCCGCGCCCGCCCGCACGGCGGCGGCGGCCGCCACCCCGCCGGCGCTTTCGCAGGAAGAAAAAACGGCTCTGCTGCAACGGGCCGAGGAAAAGCTCGCCCTTGGGGATATCGCCGCCGCCCGCCAGCTCTACCAGCAGGCCGCACTCTCGGGCAGCAGCCGGGGCGCCGCCGCCCTCAGCCGCACCTATGACCCGGAATTCCTGCGCGGCATCGGGGCCAGCAACATCCCGCCCGATCCTTTGCTGGCGCTGATCTGGGCCCGCCGCGCGGAAGCTCTCGCCGCGGCCGAACCGCCGGCCGCGGAAGCGCCGCCACCCCCGCCGCCGCCCGCCAGCGTGGCCACCGTATCAGGCGCCACACGGGCGGGAGGGCCGGCAGCTCTGCCCGCCCCGGCCCGACCAGCGGCGCCACCCGCCCTGGAAGCCAGCCCGGCACCGCCGCCCACGCCGGAGCAGGCGCCTCCGGAGCCGGTCGCGGCAACGCCGGCGCCCCGCCCCGGCCCGTCCCGTTCCGTTCCGGCGCGCCTACCGGAACAGCTGGAGGCTGTGATCCGGCGCGCCGACGAGATGCTGGCGCTGCGCGACATTTCGGCCGCCCGCCGCCTTTACGCCTATGCGGCCGAGGCCGGGAGCGGCCGCGCGGCCGCCGCGCTGGGACGGACCTATGATCCCGCCTTCCTCGACGAGATCGGTGCCCAGGGCATCCGCCCGGATCAGGCCCTGGCCGCGCGCTGGTACCGGCGGGCCATGTCGCTGGGAGAGGGGCAGGTCGCCCCCGCCCTGTCACGCCTGGAGCAGCGCTGAACGTTGCCGCATCGAAGGAAGGAAGGCTGGCACATGACGCAACATCCCTTCGGACGGCGCGCCGCCCTGGCATCCGGCGCCTTGGCATCCGGCGCCCTGGCCCTGCTGGCGGCTCCCACCGCCTGGGCGCAGGGAACCGGGGCGCGGCGCGGCCTGGCGGACACCACGCGGGAGGTGAATGCGGGCACGGTCGGCATGATCACCGGCGGCGTCGATGGCACCTATATCCGCATCGCCGCCGACCTCGCCGCCGTGCTCGACGAAGGCGAATATCTCCGGGTCCTGCCGGTGATCGGCAAAGGCTCCCTGCAGAACATCTCCGACCTGCTTTATCTCCGGGGCATCGACCTCGCCATTGTTCAGTCCGATGTTCTGGCGGCGGCGACACGGGACCGCCTTTTCCCGGGCATGACGCAGCTCGTGCAATACGTCGCCAAGCTTTACGACGAGGAAGTCCATGTCCTCGCCCGGCGCGACATCGAGCGGGTCGAGGATCTGGCGGGCCAGGCCGTGAATGTGGACCTGCGCGGCAGCGGCACCGCGATGACGGCCTCCCTCATCTTCGGCAGCCTAGGGATCGACATCAGGGCCGTGCACGCCCCGCAGGACCTGGCGCTGGAACGCCTGCGGCGGGGCGAGATCGCCGCGCTGGTTTATGTGGCCGGCAAGCCGGCCCGCCTGTTCTCGGGGGTGCGGGCGGAGGAAGGGCTGCATCTGCTGTCCCTGCCCCTGGCTCCGCAATTGCTGGAAACCTATCTTCCGGCGCCGATCGAGCATGCCGACTATCCCGCCCTGATTGCCGAGAACAGCTCGGTGCAGACCATGGCGGTGGGCGCGGTGCTCGCCGTTTATGCCTGGAAGGCCGGGACGGAACGCCATGGCAAGCTTGTGCGCTTCCTGGAGCGGTTCAACCAGAAATTCCCCGCATTGCTGCAGCCACCCCGCCATCCGAAATGGCGCGAGGTCAACCTGACGGCACAGGTGCCGGGATGGACCCGCTTCAATCCCTGAGGCGGATCGCGGAACGGGCTGCCGGATGGAGCGCCGGGCGCCCTGTTCCGCAGCCGCGAGGCCCATCCCCAACCGGCCGTCGCCGCGAAGCAGGAGAGCACGATGTATCTCGCCCGGTTTTCTTATGACGTGTCGCCGGCCAACCGACAGAAGGCGATCGACTTCATCCGGCGGGAAGCGGAGGCGGCCGGGCGGGAGGGCCTGAAGGCCCGCCTGCTGGTGCCGCTGACGCGGGGCCAGGGTGGGGCCGCGCTGCAATTCGAGGTCGAGCTGACCAGCCTTGATCAGCTTGAAGGCCTCCGCCACCGGAATGGTGACAAGGACGACACGGGGGACTGGATGCGCGCCTTCAGCGAGATCCTGTTATCGCCCCCCATGGTGGAGATCCTGCGCGTCGACTGATCTCCGCCTCGGCTGATCCCCGGGGCACGGCGTCACCGCACCTCCCCCGGGGCCATTCGGCAAGGCCGGGCTGGCTTACCGGCGCGCCTTGCGGGCGGCGTAGCGGGCATCCCGCAACGCCTTCTGTTCCGCCGCCAGGGCCAAGGCCCGGGCCTTCGCTTCGCTGTCCAGCAGCGCGGCGCGGGCTTCGGCGTCGAGCTTCATGGCTTCGGCGCGGGCAGCCTCGGCCGCTTCCTGGGCGGCACGCTCGATGGCGGCGGCGGCGGCCTCGGCTTCCAGCCGGGCCTGTTCGGCGGCCTGGGCCCGCTGAGCGGCCGCGAGCTCCTCCGCTTCACGCTGACGGGCCGCCTTGCGCTCGGCGGCGCGCGCCTCGCGGGCGGCGGCCACGGCCATCTGGGCTTCCTGCCGGGCGAGGACGGCCGGGTCATTCGGGCCCGGCAGGGCACGGAACTTCGCCAGGGCGGCTTCTTTCGCCCGGGCGGCTGAACTCAGTCGATTGTTGAAATGGTCATTCTGGTACGAATTGTTGGAACGGCTTTGCATGGTTCCATTCTACAGAAAAATTTCCTCCTGTGCTTGCAGTAATTTCCTGCCCTGCCTGGCCGGCGGCATCTCTCCCACGCCGAATTCCTTGCCACGAGGCGGCGCCCTGGGCGTCCGCCAAGGGTCCTGTTTTCCTGGATGCTCGCTGCCCAGCGGAATTCGTTACATTGAACAGCCATTCCCCGTTGCACGGACACGCTTCTGGTTGGGTCCACCAGGGTAGCGCCGGCCGCATGGCTGCCTTGCTTCACATGGATGCGGAGCAGCCGAGAATCTTTGTTGCGGGCCGCCACCATTCCTGTATACGAGAAGGCATCACGAAAACGTGAGTGTGGAGGCGGAGCCAAAATGGCGCGACCGGTAGCGAATTTCTCGGATGCCCTGGGCGGTATCGACCAGTCCATGCTCGACAGCGTGTCCGAGCTGGATGATGTCCGCCGCATGACCAGCGGCGCTTATCTCAAGATCGGTGCGCTGCACGGCGTCACGGTCGAGATCGAGGCACCCCTCGAAGCCACGGGGGATGTGCCTTCCCTTGTCCGACAGGGCCTTGTGATCCGCTGCCTGCTGCCCAAGGCCATCCCGCTGCCGGCGCTTTCGGAATCGCTGCAAGGCGGCGAGGCCGGGCGCTTGATCCGCACCATCCTGAGCGGCCACCGGCTGGAACTGACGGCGGAAGGTGGACGCGGCGTGCTGACGCGGGGTGCCGAACAGGCGCGCAACAGGTTGCACCATCACCTGTTCGAGCTGGCCGCCGCCGCCTTCGCGCCATTCCCGGTGATCGCGACCCCCGCCCTTTCCGGGCTCGAGGCAGCGGCCGTTTGATCCGAACAGGCTGGGCAAAACGCCCGGCCTGCCATCATGCCTTCCGTGGCGACAGCCAGGTCAGCCAGGGAAATGCCGGCGTCGTCATTGAGGGTTCCGGGTATTGGTGAGCCCAGGCGCGCTCCACCAGTCCTGCCAGATCATCGCCGACGGCACACCACCGTCCGTCAGGCGAGATGGCCATGAAGGCCCCCTGCACCCCGGCGTGGCGGGCGTAGTGCCTTTGCCCGATGTTCCATCCGGCGTCGATCAGCCATTCCATGCGTTCGGTGGCCGGCTTCACGATCATGGCACTTCTTCCATCGATGAGTTGCCGTGAACAAAGGTTCATCGTCTTTTCCGTGCATCGGCAAATGCCATAACATCCCCAAAGTCTCAGTGGATGACTGGATTGTTTGAAAACGCGATAAGCGCGGGGATGTGATCGCAATTCGAAGCGGATAACGCTCCCACCGTCCCAATTTCGGGGGCGGCACCCTGAAATACGGATGCAGGGCTATGGCCCTGGATGATCCGGGCATCGCGGAGATGCCTGCCCCAAGCCCGCCGGGCGGACACCCTTCTGACGGGCGGAGCCTCTCGCGCAGGCCGGCCGAACGGCTTGCGCTGCGGGGCGATGCGCCTGGGCTCATGCGCGCGGGTTCCGGCATGGCGGCGGTGCTTGCACGGCCTGATCCCGCCACGAAGGGCCGGAACCGCAGTGGTGTCCCGGCGGACGCCGTTTTCACCCTCCGCGATCCTGCCGGATCGGCGACTTTCCCGTTATTGCCCGATTTCATCATTTCCGTCTGGAAACCGGCGCTGCGGGATGGGGAGCCGGGCCGCCGCGCGACGCGGATCAGGCGCCGCGCAGGCTGCGCATATCGCTAGGGGTCGTTCTTTGCGCGCGACAATCCGGCGCGCCCGCCTTAGCGTTGCCAAGCTGATGATTGAAGGACCCGCATCATGGCCCCATCACAGGACGACCCCATGCGCGCGCTGCAGGACGCATTGCGGCGCGCCGGCGTAACGCTTCCGCCGCAGCACCTGCCCGGCACGCTTACGGGCTTCACCGAATTGCAGGCGATGCTGGCCCTGCTGCGCGGGCCGCGCGACGCCGCGGCCGAACCAGCCGCCACCTATTCGCTGGACACCATCACCCGGGATGGCGCGGCATGAGCGGGGTGGCGCTGCACGATCTTTCCATCGCCGAAGCCGGCCGCCGGCTGCGCGACGGCTCCCTCACCTCGGTGCGGCTGACGCAGGCGCTGCTGGACCGCATCAATGCGTTGGACGGCGCGCTGCACAGCTTTATCGAGGTCACGGCCGATCGCGCCCTGTCCGATGCGGAGCGCGCCGACCGCGAGCTGGCGGCGGGCCGCGACCATGGCCCGATGCAGGGCGTGCCCTATGCGCTGAAGGACATCTACAACACGGCCGGCATCCGCACGACCTGCCATTCCAAATTGCTGCTGGACCACGTTCCGGCGCAGGACAGCGTCGTCGCGGCGAAGCTGGCCGCCGCGGGCGGCGTCCTGCTGGGCAAGCTGGCGACGCATGAATTCGCCATCGGCGGCCCGAGCTTCGATCTGCCCTTTCCGCCCGCCCGCAACCCGTGGAACACCGATCATGTCACCGGTGGCTCCTCCTCTGGCTCCGGCGCGGCGGTGGCGGCCAGGCTGGTGCGCACCGCGATGGGCTCGGATACCGGCGGCTCCATCCGGGGTCCGGCCGCTTATTGCGGAACGGTCGGATTGAAGCCGACCTACGGGCTGGTCAGCCGGCGCGGCGTGTTCCCGCTGTCCTACACGCTGGACCATTGCGGCCCGCTTTCCGCCACGGTGGAAGACGCCGCGATCACCACGCAGGTCATCGCCGGCCATGACCCGCGGGACCCCGCCAGCGCCGACCGCCCCGCGCCGGATCTGTGCAGCGGGCTGGAGGATGGCGTGGCCGGCCTGCGCATCGGCCTGCCGCGGAACCTGTGGCGCGACGCCGAGGGGCTGGCGCCGGAAACCGCCGCGGCGCTGGACCGCCTCGCGGAGGCGCTCGCCAGGGCCGGCGCCGTGGTCGAGGAGATCACGCTGCCGGATTACGATCTGTTCAACGCCTGCGGCCGCGTCATCATGCTGTCCGAGGCCTTCACCATCCATGAGAAGGACATCCGCGAAAGACCGCAGGATTATGGCGCGTTGTTCCTGATGCGGGTCGCCGCGGGGGCCACGCTGAGCGCCGCCGACTACATCCAGGCGCAAAGGCTGCGGCGCGAACTCTCGGTGGCGGTGAACCAGGTGGCGCTGCGCCGCTGCGACCTGCTGCTGACGGCCTGCACCCTTGGCCCCGCCCCCGCCTTCGCAGAGTTCCCGCATGACCGGGCAGGCCCCATGCACATCCAGACCCTGCCCTTCAACGTCACGGGCAATCCGGCCCTGTCGATGCCGGCGGGCTTCTCCGCATCGGGCCTCCCCTTGTCGGCGCAGCTGGTCGGGCGCCCCTTCGAGGAAGCGTTGCTGCTGCGCGCCGGGCGGGCGGTGGAGAAGATCACCGCCGAATGGGGCAGCCCCGCCTTGCCGGAACTCGGCGCGGTCACCTGACGCAAGCGCGCCCCGGCGCCGGGAAGGCCATCGCCTTTCCCGGCGTGCCGGCGCGCATGACGGAAATAAAGGCGCGGAACGAGGGCCGAAGGAAATCCGGTGCCGGGCAGCCTCAGCGAACGGGGCGGTGACCGTTGCGGCGCAACCGGACCAGCCCATAGCCATAACGGACCACCCCATACCCGCCGAGGCCGATGCCAAGCAGGCTGGCCCCCCAGAGCAGGGCGGCAAGGATGTCCTGCGATCCCATGATCAGGGCGATGCTCCGTTCCCCATCCCTGGATTATGGCCCCTCCAGATCACGAATTCCAGCCTCGCGACATAGGCAAGGGACAGCAGCGCGGTGGCCGCGAGGGCGGCGCCATAGGCATGGAACACGTTGGGCTGCAGCGCCCCGGCCAGGGTCGCCGGCTCCGACATGGCGGCCAGGCCCAGCACCGCCGCATGGGCGCAAAGGAACATCAGCAGCATCGCCCCCAGCCAGCGGTTCGAATCGCCCAGGCACTGCCAGTGCCGCTCCCGGTCACAGGCCCGGAACAGCAGGTCGGAGACGGGCCACAGGGCCAGGGTCAGGCCCAGCGCCGAGGTTTGCGGCGCGAAATGCACCATCCATTCGCCCAGGGAATCCACCGGCAGCGGCATGCGGTAATTGTCGCGGAACACGACCGCGAGCGTCCCCAGCAGCCCGAAGGCCTGGGCCAGGATCCAGCGCGCGAGGTTCTCCATCGGTCTTTCCCCTTCCCCTGAGCATGTGCCATGCGGGGAAGGCGAGAACAATGTTCTTCTTATGTTCCACTATTCACGCGAACGCGATCATAAGTTTCAATCACCTATGCTTCATTCCCCGAGAAGGTGCAGAACCAGTTCCCGCTGATGCGGCGCGTGGCGGTGTTCCCACAGGAACACGCCCTGCCAGGTGCCCAGCACCATCTCCCCGGCCTGAACGGGGATGGAAAGCTGCGTCAGCGTCACAGCGGCCCGCAGATGCGCCGGCATGTCGTCCGGCCCTTCATCGGCATGGCGATATCGCTGACGATCGCCATCGGGCGCCAGCCGCGACATGAAATCCTCCAGATCCTGCAGCACCTCCGGCGAGGCGTTCTCCCCGACAATGAGGGAGGCGGAGGTGTGGCGGCACCACAGTGTCAGCAGCCCGTCGGCGATCCCCTGCTCCGTGAGCCAGTTGCGCAACCTTCCGGTAACATCGACCAACCCCCGGCCGCGGGTCCTGACCTGCACGCGGTGAACCGCCTGTCGCATCGCAGCCTCCTTGCGGCCTCGCCTTTACCATCTTTCCCCTCCATCTCCTTCCCCCTCTCCCGGCTGGTCTCTCTCCCCCTGGCTCATCTTCCCCTGGCATTCCGGTTCCCGCCGCGCCAGTTTCCCCCCTCACGCAACACCCGGAGGTTTCCACCGCATGGCCGCAAGGCTCTGGTCCCTCGGCAGCCTGCTGGTCGCGATCGGGCTCGCCGCCTGGTTGCTGGGCTGGGACACGCTGCTCTGGATTCCGCAGATGGCGTTGGAAGCCCTGCGCGACCAACCCTGGACGGCCGGCATCATCCTGGCCGGGCTCGGGCTGATGCTGCTGGCCAAGATGATCGGCGGCGGCCGGCGCGGTTGAGCCGCGGCGGAGCCCCTCGCCCCTGGCGCCCTTCCCCCTTGATCCGGGCTTCCTTCTGGCTGCATGGCGGGGCGGGTTGCGGGCTGGCGCTGGCGCCGCAGCTCTGGCCCTGGTGGCTCGGGGGGCTCGCCGCCAACCACGCGGTTCTGACGGTGGCGGGCATGGTGCCGCGCTCCTCCCTGCTCGGGCCCAACTTGGTGCGCCTGCCGCCTGGCCCACCACGGGTCGCCCTCACCTTCGATGACGGCCCCGACCCGGAGGTGACCCCGCGGGTGCTGGACCTGCTGGACGCCGCCGGCGCGCGGGCCTCCTTTTTCCTGATCGGCAACCGCGCCGCCCGGCATCCGGCCCTGGTGCGGCAGATCCTGCGGCAGGGCCACAGCGTGGAAAACCACACCCATACCCATCCGCTGCATTTCGCCGCCCTCGGCCCGGCCGGCATGCGGCGGCAGGTCATGTCCGCCCAGGCGGCGATCACCGATGCGGGCGGAGCACCGCGCTTCTTCCGCCCGCCCGCCGGGCTGAGGAGCCCGTTTCTCGACCCGGTGCTGGCCGGGGCCGGGCTGCTTCTGGCCAATTGGTCGCGGCGCGGGGCGGATGGCGCCATCGGGGATGCGGGACGCATCCTGCGCCGCCTGAGCCCTCCCCGCGCGGGCGAGATCCTGCTGCTGCATGACGGCAACAGCCGGCCCGGCGCGGATGGACGCCCGGTTGTGCTGGACGTGCTTCCCGTTCTGCTGGCGCGGCTGCGCGCCGCCGGCATCAGCTGTCGGTCATTGCCGCAGGCCTTGAGCGAGCCAGGCGCCGCATGGCCAGAAGCGGCAACCGCAGCAGAAAGCCCGACAACAACCGCAGATGCATCCCCGTGAGCAGCAGGTTGTCCCGCCCATAGCGGAAATGGGTCACGCCCCCCTCCTCCCGCGCCAGGTACCGGACCGGGACGGGGCGGTTGATCATTGGCAGGCCGCGCCAGCTCAACCGCACCGCCGCTTCCGCATCGAAATCGTAGCGCCGCATCCATCGTGTGCGCCGCATCTCCGCCACCAGCGGCGCCAGGGGATAAACCCGGAAGCCGAACAGCGAATCCCCGATGCCGGCCCACAGCGTTTCCAGATTGGCCCAGAAATTGGAGACGCGCCGCCCGCGGACGCGGATCGCCGGCGCTTCCGGCCCGAACACCGGCACGCCCAGCACCAGCGCCCGTGGGGCGGCGGCGGAGGCTGCCATCATGGCGGGAATTTCATTGGCCGGATGCTGCCCGTCGGCATCCATGGCCAGGGCGTGCGTGAAACCCGCCGCCAGCGCCGCCTCCATCCCGTGCAGCAGGGCGGCGCCCTTGCCACCATTGCGCGGCAGCCGCAGCAGCCGCAATCCGGGATCGGCCGCCGCCATGGCTTCCAGCGCGCGGTCGAACCCGTCCGTGCTGCCATCCACCACCACCCAGACGGGGTTCCAGGCGGCCCGCGCCGCGCGCACCGTGTCGGCCAGGATCGGGCCGGTGTTGAAGGAAGGGATCAGCACCAGATGGGTGCGGGAGGCAATGGTCATGGCCGGGCTTCAGGCAACGTTGCGGCGCGGGCATCCCGCGGCGCCCTGCTCCGCCTCCGCCTCCGGCGCCAGCGCCTCGCGCAGGGCATGCTCGACCCGGCGGCTGAGATCCGCGGCGGAGCCTTCCGGCTGAAAGCGCCGTCCGAGCCGCACCCGGTAGATCAGTGGCAAGGGCGGCATGCGCCAGGCCGGCCAGCCCTTGCACAGGAACGGATTGCCACGCTCGATCAGCACCGTCTGCACAGGCGCCCCAGCCGCCTCGGCCATCAGCGCGAAGGAACGGGTGACCGGCCCCAGCGGCGCGTCGGGCGGGCTGCGCGTGCCTTCGGGAAAGATCATCAGCTGCCCGCCCCGCCGCATCATGGCGGCAGCATTCCGGATCATCGGCAGCGTGGCGTCGTTGCGCACATAGCCGGCCAGCCGCACCCCGCCGCCCAGCAGCGGGTTGTTCCAGACCGAGGCCTTGGTGATGCAGGCCACGCGTGGCAGGCGGGAGGCGATCAGCACCGCATCCATCATCGAGGGGTGGTTCGGCGCGATAACAAGGCCCCGTTCCTGGCGGAGCGCGTCCAGCGCCGAAAGGTCGCAGCGCAGCATCCCAAAGGCGCGCAGCACGCCAAGATACAGCCGGAAGCCGCGCGAGATGCCCCAGCGCCCCAGCGGCTGGCCGATGCGTGCCGGCAACAGGCGGAACAGCAGCCCGGCGGGCAGGCTCCAGGCCAGGCAGATCACCGCGAACAACAACAGCAGGGGATAGAATCGGGCGGCATCGAACAGCCAGCGCAGCCAGCTCCGGTGATCAGGCACGGCCATGGCCGGATGCTGAAGCAGTTCCTTCTCCTCCCCGCCGCTGCCCAGACCCTAGAGCAGACAAGCGCCCGCCGAAACCATGGAAACCTCGGCAACATACCGCCGGATCAGCCACATAGGCAGGGTGGCCGCCATTCCGCCGGCGGCGCCCCGCCTGAACACTCCCTCCGGTCACCCTTCTGTCATCCCTTCCGTCATCCCGTCCGTCATCCCTCTGGTCACTCCGCCGCGCCCGGTTTATCGCTGTGCGGGAACCAGCCGCCGACACGGCCGGATCGTGCCGCAGGATTGCGCCCGGGGAAGCGCCAAGAGGAATCATTGATGGCCAATCCAACACCTCATGCCGTGCCGCATCCGGTGCTTCCCGCCTATTATCCGGAGCCGGCGCGGCGGGCGGCCTTTGTTCGACAGCTTTTCGACGACACCGCGGCGCAATATGACCGCATCAACCGCGTCTTTTCCCTGGGCACCGGCGCCTGGTACCGCCGGCACGCGCTGCGGCGCGCCGGGTTGCGGCCGGGCATGACGGTGCTGGACGTGGCCACCGGCACCGGCCTCGTCGCGCGCGAAGCCGCGCGGCTGACCGGGCCCGAGGGCCGCGTCTGGGGCCTCGACCCGTCTTCCGGCATGCTGGCCGAGGCGCGCCGCGCCCTGGCGGGCACGCCCGCCGCCCTGCTGCAAGGCCGTGCCGAGGCCATCCCGCTGCCGGATGCCTCGGTGGACTTCATCAGCATGGGCTACGCGCTGCGCCATGTGGCCGACCTTGCCGCCACCTTCGCGGAGTTCCACCGCGTGCTGCGTCCGGGCGGGCAACTGCTGCTGCTGGAGATCGGCCGCCCCGACGGCGCCGCCGCCCATGCCCTGGCGCGCCTTTATCTCGGGCATGTGGTGCCGGCCCTGTGCCGCCTGTCGGCGCCCCGCGCCCGCTCCGGCACGTTGATGCGCTATTACTGGGACACCATCGAGGCCTGCGTCCCGGCCGAAACCATTCAGGCGCATCTGCGCGGCGCCGGCTTCGCGGAGGTGGGGTGCGAAACCTCGGCGGCCATCTTCCGCGCTTATTCCGCGCGGCGGAATGGCAGGGCCGGCGCGCCCGCCGCATGACGGCCGCCCCTGGCCAGGACCGCGCCGGGCCGGTGGCCGCCCATGCTTCCCGCCACGCCGCGCTGCTGGACGCCGTGGGCCGCCGTTATGCCGGCGCTTCCCGCTTCGCCCAGGGCTATGTGCGTTCCAAGCTGCGGAACGACCCTGCCACGGCCGCCATCCTGGCGCTGGCCAGGGCGGCGCCGCTTGGCCATGTGCTCGACCTGGGCTGCGGGCGCGGGCAACTGGCCCTGGCCCTGCTGCTGGATGGCGGCGCGAGGTCCGTCACCGGACTCGACTTCGATTCCGCCAAGGTGGCGGAAGCCAATGCCGCGGCGGCCGGCCTGCTCGCCCGCTTCGAGGCCGCCGACCTCACCGCCAACCCGATCCCGGAGGCCGATGCGATCCTGATGGTCGATGTTCTGTACCAGATGCCGGAGGCGGCGCAGCGCACCCTGCTCGGACGGATCGCCCGCGCCGCGCGGCAGCGCGTGGTGATCCGCGCCTTTGATCCCGATCTCGGCTGGCGCAGCCGCACCGGGCTCGCCATGGAATGGCTGAACCGGGCGGCGCGCGGCGCGTGGGGCGCCAGCATCCGCCCGCTGCCGCTGCCGGAGCTGGCGCGCCCGCTGGAGGAAGCCGGCTTCCGCGTCACCACCCGCCCCTGCTGGGGCGCGACGCCCCTGCCCAACGTCCTGCTGGTGGCCGAGCGGGGTGGCGCGGCATGAGGTGGCTGGTCGTTTCCATGGTCCTGGCGCTGGTCGCCCCGGCCGCCGCCCAGACCGGCACCACCTCCCTGGCCGAGGGCGGCCGGCCGAAGATCGAGGCCGGGCTGGCTGGCGGCGGCGGCTGGCTGCCGGATTACCCGGCGGCCGAGCAGAACCACCTCCAGGGCCTGGCCTTTCCATACCTGATCTATCGCGGCGAGATCCTGCGCTCGGACGACCAGGGCATACGCGGCCGTTTCTACAACAGCGACGCGATCGGGCTGGACCTTTCCTTTTCCGGCGCCTTTCCGTCCAGTTCCGACGACAACCGCGCCCGCGAGGGCATGGCCGACCTGGACTGGCAGGGGGAGGTCGGGCCCGCCCTGCGCCTGACCCTGTGGCGCGACACGGAAACGCGGCAAAGGCTGAACCTGGAACTGCCGGTGCGCGCGGTGTTCTCCACCGACCTCGCCTCCGTGCGCTATCGCGGCCTGACCGCCTCGCCCGAGCTGGCCTATGAGCGGCTGGACCTGTTCCGCCCCGGCGGCCGCTTCCGCGTCGGCGTGGGCCCGATCTTCGCCACTGGCCGGCTGATGGATTACTTCTACCGCGTGGGGCCGGAGGATGTGCGCCCCGGCCGTCCGGAATATGACGGCAAGTCCGGCTATCTCGGCACCCGCATGCAATTCTCCTACCGGATGCCGATCACGGAGCGGCTGTCGCTGGTGGCCGGCGGGCGGGTCGAAAGCTTCCATGGCGCCACCAACGAGGGCAGCCCGCTGTTCCGCGACAAATGGAACACGTCCGTGGCGCTGGGCTTCGCCTGGTCCTTCTTCCAGTCGCAGGCCCGCGTGGCCTCCACCGCCTCCCCCTTCGACTGAGGCCGCGCCATGCACGACAAGGTCGCATTGCTGGCAGTGGCGCTGCTGCTGGTGCTCGGGCCATGGCTGGTTTGGCGCATCCCGGCGGTCCGGCGCGTCGCGCCGCTGGCGGTGGTGCAGATCCTGGCGGGCGTGCTGCTCGGCCCCACGGCGCTGGGCCGGCTGGCGCCCGAATTCCACGCGGCGCTGTTCGGCCCGTCGCTTCTGGGGAATCTGGGCGGGCTTTCGACCCTCGGCGTTTGTTTCTACGTGTTCTGCAGCGGCATGCATCTCGATGGCGCGGCGCTGCGCGACAGCATCCCCCGGCTGGGCGCCCCCGCCGTGGGCAGCATGGCCCTGCCGATGGTGCTGGGGGTCGCGGCCGGCCTCGGCATCGCCATCTGGTGGCCGGAAGCGGTGGGGCCGCGTGCCTCGACCGGCGGCTTCGCCACCGCCATCGGCATCTGCGTCGCCGTCACCGCCCTGCCGGTGCTGGCCGCCATCCTGGGCGAGATGGGGCTGATCAGGACGCGGCTGGGCCAGTCGGCCCTGGCGCTGGCGGCGGTGAACGACCTGGCGCTGTGGCTGGCCATCGCCTTGCTGCTGGCGCTCGCGCAGGGCGACATGGCGGACAGCCTGCGGGTCGGCGGATTGTCCCTGTTGTGGCTGGCGGCGCTGGCGCTCGGGCTGTGGCCGCTGTTGCGGCGCTTCGCCGCCCTTGCCGAGGCGCCCGGCACCCTGCTGGTGGTGGCCCTGTCGGTGCTGCTGGCCGCCGCCGCCACGGCCGAGATGGCGGGGCTCGGCCTGATCATCGGCGCCTTCGCGGCCGGCGTGGCGATGCCGCCCGCCTGGCGCGCGCCGCTGCTGGCCCGGCTGGAGCCGCTGACGGCCGCGGCGCTGCTGCCCTTCTTTTTCGCCACCACCGGGCTGCGTGCCACCATCACGCCCGATTCCGTGGCCTTCCTCGGCCTGCTCGTCCTGGTCACCGCCGCCACCGTGACGGGCAAGGTGGCCGGCACCGCCATCCCGGCGCGGCTGGCGGGGGAAAGCTGGCGCCATGCCCTGGCGCTGGGCACGCTGATGCAGACCAAGGGGCTGATGGAGGTGGTGATCCTGGCGGTGCTGCTGGATGCCGGACTGATCGCGCCGCCGGCCTTTTCCGCCCTGGTGGCGATGGCGATCCTGTGCACCGTGGTGACGATGCCGCTGACCAGGCTGGCCCTGGCGCCGCGCGCGCCGGCCGCTGTCGCCGGACTTGAAAAGCCCGGCTGATGCCATGCTGGCACGGCCGCCCGGAACATGAGAGATGTTCATGAATGGGCCGCATTTCATTGCTCTAACATCTCGGACCGGTTCGCGCGGCAGCATGGAGGTTCAGCGTGAGTTCAGCATTGGCCATCGAATCCGAGGTCGCATCCTTGATTGTTGAAGCGCTGCATCTCGAAACGCGCGCCGAGGAGATCGACCCCGATGCACCGCTGTTTGGTGAGGGGCTGGGGCTCGACTCCATCGACGCGCTGGAGATCGCCCTGGCCATCTCCCGCCGCTACGGATTTCAGCTGCGCTCGGATGATGAGCGGAACGGGCAGATCTTTGCTTCCCTGCGCAACCTCGCCGCGCATATCGAGAAGCACCGGCAACGCTGAACGGCCTGCCCTGGATCGGCATGGCCCTGGCCGTTGTCGCGGCGCGGCTGGCTGGCCTGCCGCAACTGGCGCTGCTGATCGCCCTGCCGGCCCTGGCCCTGGCGGCGACGCGGGGCCAGAACTGGCGCCGCCAGATGTTCTTCGCCGCCCTGGCCATGCTGGCCGCGCTGCTTTGGTGGTTTCTGGCGCCGGAGCCGGGGCTGGGCGCCGCCCTGCTGATGCCGGCGGGGGATCTGCTGATGTGCTGGCATTTCGGCGCCACGCTGCGGCCCGGCCGGGAAGCCCTGATCAGCCACTATACCCGCCACGATTTCGGCTATCTGCCGCCCGAATGCGCGTCCTATACGCGCCGGCTGACGGCGATCTGGGCGGCCTTGTTCCTGCTCCTGGCACCATTGCACGCGGCCCTGCTGCTGGGCGTTCCGCCATTGCCGCGCTGCGATTCCGGGCTTGTGCTGGGCGCCACGCTGGGCTTCACCCTGTTGATGTTTCTGGGGGAACACGTCATCCGCAGCCTGCGCTTTCCGCAACATGGCATCGCAACGCCGGCCCGCACCCTGCGGGCCATCCGATCGGCCCATTCGTCCAGACCCCAGCCGCAGCACCATGACTGATCCCCTGCGCCGTTCCCTTCCGCTCACCAGCCGCCCCGGGAACGGCATCCTGTTCCGCCGCAATGGCGAAAGCATCGCGGTCGGCCGGTTCCTGGCCGATGTGGCGGCGCTCGCCGCCCGCCTGCCGCCCCGCACCCATGCGCTCAACCTGTGCGCCGACCGCTACAACGCCCTGCTGGCCTTCGCCGCCGCCCTCAGCCGCGGCCAGGTGGTGCTGTTGTCGAGCGACCGGTCCGAGCGGCGCCTGGCCGAGATCTCCGCCGCCTATCCCGATCTCGCCCTGCTGGTGGATGCCGAGATCGAGGCCGTGCGCGGCGAGGCGCCCTGGGAGCCGCCGCCCGGCGCCATTCGCGTCGCGCCGCTTGCCATCCCGCGGCCGGACGGACCCAACCCGCGCATCCCCCTCGATCAGGTGGCGGTGATCGGCTTCACCTCCGGCAGCACCGGCCGCCCGGCGGCACACCCGAAAACCTGGGAAACCCTGGTCGCCGCCACGGTCGCCGCCGGGGAGCGCTTCGGGCTGCAGGGCGGCGCCGACATCGTCGCCACCGTGCCGCCGCAGCACATGTACGGCTTCGAGACCACCATCATGCTGCCGCTGCACGTGCCCACCACCAGCCATGCCGGCCCCTGCTTCTATCCGGTGGAGGTGGCCGAGGCGCTGCACGCGGCGCCGGGCCCGCGCGTGCTGGTGAGCACGCCGCTGCAATTGCGCGCCCTGCTCGGCGCCGGCACCGCGATGCCGCCCATCGAGGCGGTGATCTCCGCCACGGCGCCGCTCGACCCGGCGCTGGCCGCCGCCGTCGAAGCCGGCTGGAACACGCGGATGCTGGAAATCTACGGCGCCACGGAAATGGGCTCCATCGCCAGCCGCCGCACCCTGGAAGGCGATTGCTGGACCCTTTACCGCAACGTGTCCCTGCGGCAGGCCAAGGACATGCCGGACGGCACCGAGGCGCTGGTGGAAGGCATGGCCGCGCCCGTGCCGCTGGCCGATGCGGTGGAACTGAAGGAAGGCAGCCAGTTCCGCCTGCTCGGCCGCCGCACCGACATCGTCAAGCTGGGCGGCAAGCGCGCTTCCCTGGCCAGCCTGAACCGCATCCTGCTGGGCATTCCAGGCGTGGAGGATGGGGTTTTCGCCGTGCCGGAGGATCTCGACCGGAACCCGTCCGCGCGCCTGGCGGTGTTCGCCGTGGCGCCGGGCCTGACCGCCGAAGCCATCCTGGCCGCGCTGCGGCGGGAAATCGAGCCGGTCTTCCTGCCGCGCGTCGTGACCCTGGTGCCGGCCCTGCCACGCGACGCGGTGGGCAAGCTGCCCCGCGCCGCGCTGGAAGGGCTGCGGCGGCAGGTCGCGGGCCTCGCCTGAGCATGGCAGCGCCCGAAGGCGGCACGCACCGCTTCGCCATTCCCGCGGGCCATCCGGCCTTCGCCGGCCACTTTCCCTGCCGTCCGCTGGTGCCGGGGGTCATGTTGCTGGACGCCGCGCTGGCGCATCTCGCCGCCTGCGGCCTCGGTCGCGCCCTGCGCCTGACCCGCGCCAAGTTCACCGCCCCCGTGGGGCCTGAGGAGGCGGTGGAGCTGCGCTGGAAGGCCGCCGCCCCCGGCCGCGTCGCCTTCGAGGGCCATTGCGGCGGCACCCTGGCCTTCAGCGGCGAGGCGGCGCTGGAGGCTGGGCCGGCGGCATGAGCTGGCAGCGCCAGCGCGAGCGGGGCAGCCTCGGCGCCCTGCGGCTGATGGGCTGGGTCATCACCCGCCTCGGCTACCGGGCGGCCTGGCTGCTGTTGTATCCGATCACCGGCTATTTCCTGCTCTCCTCCCCCCGGCAAAGGCGCGCCGCCCGGCTGTTCCTCGGCCGCGCCCTGGGCCGCGAGGCCGGTTGGCGCGACCTGTTCCGCCTGTTCTTCACCTTTTCCGCCACCCTGCTGGACCGCGTCTTCCTGCTGGATGGCCAGCGGCGCGGCTTCCGCATCGAGGTGCAGGGGATGGAGGCGCTGGATGCCCGCATCGCCGCCGGCCGGGGCTGCATCCTGCTGGGCGCCCATATCGGCTCCTTCGACGCCTTGCGGGCGGTGGCCGATGCCGGCTGCCCGGTGGAGGTGGTGGCGCTGATGCATGGCGACCACGCCGCCATCAGCCGCGATTTCTTCGCCCAGCACGCGGCGAGCCGCCACACGACGGTCATCCCGCTGGGCCAGCCCGATGCCATGCTGCGCGCCAAGGAATGCCTGGACCGCGGCGGGCTGGTCGGCATCCTGGCGGACCGCGCGCCCGCCATGCCCGGCCGCACCGGCGGCATGCGCGTCGTCCATGTGCCCTTCCTCGGCCGGCCCGCCGCCTTCCCGGAAGGACCGCACATCCTGGCCGGGGTGCTGGGCGCCCCGGTGATGCTGGCCTATGGCGTCTGGACCGGTCCGCGCCGATATCAGGTGCGGTTCGAGCCTTTCGCGGAGCGCATCGTGCTGGACCGCCGCCGCCGGCAGGAGGCCATTGCCGAGGCCGCCGCCGCTTATGCCCTCAGGATCGAGGCGGTGGCTCGCGCCTATCCTTACAACTGGTTCAACTTCCACGATTTCTGGGAGGAGATGGACGCATCATGACCCATCGCCGCGCCCTTATCGCCCTTGCGTTGGCCTGCCTGGCCCCGCCCGCGCTGGCGCAGCCGGCGCCGACGCTGGATTCCGTGATGGCCGCCCTCGCCGCCCGCCGCCAGGGCCACGCCCGCTTCACCGAAACCCGGGAATTCCCCGAGCTGAGCATGCCGCTGCCCAGTAGTGGCACCTTGAGCTGGGCCGCACCCGACCGGCTGGAGAAGCACACCACCGAGCCGGTCGAGGAAATCCTGCGCATCGAGGGCGACCGGCTGGTCTTCGCCCGCCCGGCGCAGAACATCCGCCGCGAACTGGGCCTGGACGAGCAGCCCGAGCTGCGCCCCCTGGTGGAATCGATCCGCGCCACCCTGGCCGGGGACCTGCCGACGCTGCAACGGCATTACGAGGTGCGCTTCGCCGCGCAGCCCGATGGGGGCTGGCGCATCGACCTCACGCCACGCTCCATGCGGGTTTACGCGGCGCTGCAATCCGTGGCGATAAGCGGGCGCGGCGACGCCGTGTTGTCGGTGGTGACGCGCGGCAACCAGGGCGAAACCCGCATGACCATCCAGCCGGAGCCGTGAGCGCCGCCGCGACGGCGTGGCGGCGCCTGGGCCTCGCCCTGCTGCTGCTGGGGCTGCTGGCCGCCGCGCTGTTCCGCCTGGTTCCGTTTCGCGCCGAGCTGGGCGACCTGCTGCCCCCCGCCGGCACGCCGGCCGCGCGCTTCCTGCTGGATGAGCTGCGCGGCGGCGCCGCCACCAGCCTGTTGCTGGCCGGCATCGAGGGCGCGCCGGAACCGGAACTCGCCCGCATCAGCCGGGAGGTGGGCGATGCCTTACGGGCTTCCGGCCATTTCGTGTTTGTCGGCAACGGCGCGCAGGACCTGCCGCCGCAGGAGCGCGACCTGCTGTTCCGCTACCGCTACCTGCTGTCGCCCATCGCGGAGGACCCGGCGCGCTTCACCGCCGACGCGCTGCGCCCGCGCCTCCAGGGATTGCTCGACGGGCTGCGCTCCGCCGCCGCGCCGGTGCTGGCGCAGTTCGGCTTCGCCGACCCGCCGGGCGCGTTCCTGGACCTGCTGCGCTCCTGGCTCGGCGAAAGCCGGGTGACGATGCGCGGCGGCGTCTGGTTCGCCGCTGGTGACACGCCGCCCCGCGCCCTGATCGTGGCGCGCGGCCGGGCGCCGGGAACCGATCTGGAAGCCCAGGCTGCCATGGTGCGCGCCTTCGAGGGCGCCTTCGCCGCCGCCCATCCCGGTCCCGCCCGGCTGATGCTGCGCGGCCCTGGCGTGTTCAGCGCCGCCGCCGCCGCCGCGATCGAGGCGGATGTGCGGATGATCTCGATCCTGTCGGGCCTGCTGATCGCCGGCTTCCTGTTGTGGCGCACGCGGTCGCTGCTGATGCTGGCGGCGGTGGCGGTGCCGCTGCTGGCGGGCATGCTGGCCGGCACGCTGCTGGTCTTCCTGGTGTTCGGCGCCGTGCATGGCGCGGCCTTCGGCTTCGGCATGACCATGCTGGGGGTGGTGGCCGATTATCCCATGCTGCTGGCCGGCCAGCGCCGCCCGGGCGAGGACCTGCGCGGCACCGCCCGGCGCCTCGGCTTCACCCTCGCCCTTTCGGCGCTGGCGGCGGCGATGGGGCTGACCGCGATGCTGCTGTCCGGCTTTCCGCTGCTGGCGCAGCTTGGCCTGTTCGGCGCGGCGGGGCTGCTGGCCGGGGCGGCCGCGACGCGCTGGCTGCTGCCCCTGCTGCTGCCGGGCGGGGCGATCCGGCCCCGCCCTCTTCCCGGCCCCCTGCCCGGGCTGCTGCGGCGATTGCGGGGCTCGGCCTGGCCGGCGCTTATCCTGCCGCTGGCGGCGCTGGGCCTGTGGGCCATGGGCGGGCCGCGCTGGAACGACGACATCAACCACCTGAGCCCCGTGCCGGAGCAGCTGCGGCAGGAGGACGCCGAGTTGCGGCGGCAGCTCGGGGCCCCCGATGTCGGCACGCTGATCGCGCTCCGCGGCGACGATGCGGAAACCGTGCTGCGCCGGGCGGAACGTGCCGGCGCGGCGCTGGCCCCGCTGGTGGAGGCGGGCGCCATCGCCGGCTTCGACAGCCCGGCCCGCTACCTGCCCAGCGCCGCCACCCAGCGCGCCCGCCAGGCCGCCCTGCCGGCGGAGGAACGCCTGCGCTCCGCCTTGTCCGAGGCCGCGCGGGACCTGCCCTTCCGACCCACAGCCTTTGATCGCTTCCTGGCAGGCGTCCAGGAAAGCCGCGGGCTGGCGCCGCTCACCCCGGCGGAACTTGGCCCCGCGCCGACCATGGCCGCCCGCCTTGGCCTGCTGCTGACCGAACGGGACGGCGCCTGGCAGGGCTTCGTGATCCCTGATGGCGTGCGGGGCCTGCCCGCGCTGCGCGCTGCCGTGGCGGCCCTGCGCGACCCGGACATCCTGTTCATCCACATCAAGGGCGAGACCGAGGCCCTGGTCGCCACCGCCATCGCCCAGGCCCTGCGCTGGGTGGCGCTGGGCGGCATCGGCGTGCTGGCCTTGCTGCTGCTCGGCCAATGGCACCAGCGCGGCGGCTGGCGCCCCGGCCTCGCGGCCCTGCTGCGCATCGCCCTGCCGATCGGTGGCGCGGTGCTGGTGACGCTGGCGGTGCTGGCCGCGCTGGGCGAGGCGCTGAACCCCTTCCACCTGGCCGCCCTGCTGCTGGCCGCCGGGGTGGGGCTGGATTACGCCCTGTTCCTCGGCCTGCCCGCGCCGGAGGATGCGGCGGAAGGGGACCGCAATCTCGGCGCCGTGTTCAACTGCGCCGCCACCACCCTGCTGACCTTCGGCCTGCTGTCCTTCTGCGCCACCCCGGTTCTGCGCGGGATCGGGCTGTGCGTCAGCATCGGCGTGGCATCCGCCTTTGTGCTGGCTCTCGCCCTGGCCCCGCGCGGCGTGGTAACGGCGGCTCCGGCCATCCCTTCTTCCGGCGCTTCGCCATCAGCAACCCGACGGACCGGCGCTTGACTGCTTCCGCCCCCTTCCCGCCCCTGGCGGTCACCGCCTTCACCGCCGTCAGCGCCATTGGCCGCGGCCTCGCCGCCACCCGCGCGGCGCTGCACCAGCGCCAAAGTGGGCTTTCCGCCGCGGCCAAGGAAGATGGCGTGCCCGGCGCCTGGATCGGCCGCGTGGCCGGGCTGGAAGCAGTGGCCCTGCCGCCGGAGCTGGCCGCGTTCCAGTGCCGCAACAACGCCCTGGCCGAGATGGCCCTCGCCACGGACGGTTTCGCCGGAGCCGTGGTGGCGGCGCGCGAACGGCATGGCGCGTCGCGCATCGCCGTGCTGCTCGGCACCAGCACCGCCGGCATCGCCGAAACGGAGGCGGCCTATCGCGGCCGCGCCCCGGGCGAGGCCGCGCTGCCGGCCGGTTTCCACTACGCCACAACGCATGACCTGCACGCCCTGCCGCGCTTCGTGCGGCGGCGCCTCGGGCTGGCCGGGCCGGCCTTGTGCGTTTCCACCGCCTGCACCTCCGGCGCACGCACCGTGCTGGAGGCGGCGGCGCTGCTGCGCGCCGGGCTGTGCGACGCGGTGGTGGCTGGCGGCGTGGACACGCTGTGCCGCATGACGCTGCGGGGCTTCGCTTCTCTCGCCCTGCTGTCGGAGGGGCCAAGCCGCCCCTGCGCCGCCGACCGCAACGGCATCAGCATCGGCGAGGCCGCCGGCTTCCTGTTGCTGGAGCGCGATCCGGCGCCGGGCGCGCTGGCGGTGCTGGGCGCGGGCGCCAGCAGCGACGGGCACCACATGTCCTCGCCGCACCCGGAAGGGCTCGGCGCGGTGCTGGCGATGCGCGCGGCGCTCGATTCCGCCGGGCTGCCGCCGGAGGCGATCGGCTACATCAACCTGCATGGCACCGGCACCCGCGCCAACGACGCCATGGAGGACCGCGCCGTGTCGCAGCTGTTCGGCGCCGGTGTGCCCTGTTCCTCCACCAAGGGCTGGACCGGGCACACGCTGGGCGCTTCCGGCGCGCTGGAGGCGGTGATCGCGGCCCTGTGCCTGGAGGATGGGCTGATCCCCGGCTGCCTGGGCGTGGAAGCGGCGGACCCGGATTTCACCTCCGACATCGCCACCGGCAACCGCGCCGCGCCGCTTGCCCGCGTGCTGAGCAATTCCTTCGGCTTCGGAGGCAGCAATTGCAGCCTGATCCTGGGCCGCGCATGAGCGGCGCCTTCTGCCACATCGCGGGCGTCGGGCTGCTGGGGCCGGGCCTGCCGGGCTGGGCGGCTTCCATACCGGTCCTGTCCGGCGCTGCGCCATGGGTCCCGGCCGAGACGGTCCTGCCACCGCCCCCCCTGCTGCCGCCCACCGAGCGGCGGCGCGCGGGAGCCGTGACGCGCCTCGCCCTGGCCGCGGCCACGGAAGCCAGCGCCGGGCTGGACGCCGCCGCGCTGGACACGGTGTTCGCCTCCTCCAACGGGGATGGCGCCACGCTGGGCGCGATCCTGGAGGCGTTGACTGCCGAAGGGAGCGATGTCTCGCCCACGCAGTTCCACAACTCGGTGCACAACGCGGCGGCCGGCTACTGGGGCATCGGCACCCATTCCATGCGCCCCTCGGTCAGCCTGGGCGGGCATGACGACGTGCTGCCGCTGGGCCTGTTGCAGGCGGCCGCCCAATGCGCGGCGTGGGGTCGGCCGGTGTTGTTCTGCGCCTATGACGCGCCCTTGCCGCCGCCGCTGGATGCCTGCCACCCCGCCGCCTTTCCTTTCGCCATGGCCCTTGTGCTGCGGCCGGGACGCGAGGGCGGCCTCGCCGGGCTGCGGCTGTGGCACCAGGCGGAGGATTGCGCCGCCCCCGCCACACGCGGCGCCCTCGGCGAGGCGCTGGAGGATGGCAATCCCGTAGCCCGCGCCTTGCCGATGCTGGAAGCCCTGGCGGCCGGCCGGCCGGCCGATCTGTGCTGGCCGCTGCTGGATGGCGGCGCCGTGTGCGCCGCGCTTTCGCCATGCTGAGCGCGCCACTGGACCATGAGGCCATCGCCGCCCTGGTGCCGCATGCCGGCAGCATGTGCCTGCTCCATCGCGCCGAGGCTTGGGATGCCGATCGCATAAGCTGTTCCGCCCTGTCCCATGCCGATCCGCGGAACCCGCTGCGCCGCGATGGCCTGTTGCCGGCGATCTGCGGCGTGGAATACGCGCTCCAGGCCATGGCGCTGCATGGCGCCCTCACCGGGGACGGGCCGCAGCCGGCCGGCTTCCTCGCCAGCCTGCGCGGCGTCGACCTCCACGCGGACCGGCTGGACGGCCAGCCATCCCCCCTGAAGGTGGAGGCCGTGGCCCTGGCGCGGGAAGCGCGCTCCTTCATCTACGGCTTCACCCTGGCCGCCGATGGGCGGGTGCTGGTGGCCGGCCAGGCGGCGGTGATCCTGCCGGCGGTGTCCCGGTGAGGCGCGCCCTGGTGTCCGGCGCGGCCAGCCCGATCGGCCTCGCCATCGCCCGGCAACTGGCGGCGCAGGGGGAGCACGTCATCCTGCACGCCCATGCGGGGTTGCGCCGCGCCGAGGAGGAAGCCGCCGCCCTGCGCGCCGCCGGCCACGGCGCCGAGGCGGCGGGGTTCGACCTGACCGACCCTGCGGCCACCGAGGCGGCGCTGCACAACCTGCTGCGGGACGGACCAATCCAGATCCTGGTGCACAATGCCGGCACCCACCACGATGTGCCGATGGCGGGCATGTCGGCGGCGCAATGGCATTCCGTGATGGACGTGTCGCTGAACGGCTTCTTCCACCTCGCGCAGCCGCTGCTGCTGCCGATGATCGGCACGCGCTGGGGGCGGATCGTCGCCATCTCCTCCGTGTCGGCCATCATGGGCAACCGGGGCCAGGCCAATTACGCCGCGGCCAAGGCCGGGCTGGGCGGCGCCATCCGTTCCCTGTCGCTGGAATGCGCGCCGCGCGGCGTCACCGCCAACGTGGTCGCCCCCGGCATCATCGACAGTCCGGCCACGGCGGCGGTGATGAGCCGGGAGCAGATCGCGAAAATGGTTCCCGCCCGCCGCGCCGGACGCCCGGAGGAGGTGGCGGAGCTGGTCGGCTTCCTGGCGTCCGACAAGGCCGGCTACATCACCGGGCAGACCATCTCGATCAATGGCGGACTGGCCTGAGGCAGGACTAGCCCGCATTCCGGCTGGACAAGCCATACGCTTCCGCCGCAGCTTGTTGCGCGCCGCGAAGCCGCCCTGGCACGAGAATCACGGAAGCCGCCAATGCCGCCTGAAGCCGCAGCCGCCACCATGCCGTCCCCCGCCGGGGCGCCTCCTTCCCCCTGCGACGTTCTGGTGATCGGCGGCGGGCCGGCGGGCAGCACCGCCGCCGCCCTGCTCGCGGCGCGCGGCCGCCGCGTCGTGCTGCTGGAAAAGGATGCGCATCCCCGGTTCCATATCGGCGAATCCCTGCTGCCGCTGAACCTGCGCATCTTCGAGAAGCTCGGCGTGGCCGAGGAGGTGCGCGCCATCGGCGTGCACAAGCCGGGCGCCTCCTTCATCTCGGACGAGCATGGCAGCAAGGTGTCGTTCCTGTTCATCAATGGGCTGAACAAGGACTACACGCACAGCTACCAGGTGAAGCGCGCCGATTTCGACGCGCTCCTGTTCCGCCACGCCGCCGCGCGAGGCGCCGAGACCCATGAGAACACGCGCGTCCTGTCCGTGGCGCTGGGCGGCCGCCAGGGCCACTGCATCACCGCGCGCGGCGCCGATGGCCGGACGCGCGCCTGGCAGGCCCGCTTCGTCATCGACGCCTCCGGCCGCGACACCGTGCTGGCGCAGGCGATGGGCGGCAAGCAGCGGGACCCGCACAACAATTCCGCCGCCGTGTTCGGCCATTTCCACGGCGTCGCGCCCTGCGAGGACTGCCCCGAAGGCAACATCACCATCCACCTGCTCGACGATGGATGGTGCTGGATGATTCCGCTGCCGGGTGGCGTCACCAGCGTCGGCGTGGTCGGCACCCCGGCCCTGTTCAAGCGCCGCCAGGGCAGCTTCGAGCAGTTGCTGATGCAGGAGCTGGACCGCAGCCCCTCGGCGCGGGCGCGAATGCGGGAGGCCGAGCTGATCTCGCCGGTCACCACCACCGGCAACTATTCCTACCGCGCCAAGGTGATGCAGGGCGAGGGATGGCTGATGGCCGGCGATGCCTTCGCCTTCCTGGACCCGGTGTTCTCCTCCGGCGTGATGCTGGCCATGGCCAGCGCCGAGCTGGGCGCCGAGGCGGCCGACATCTGGCTGGACGACCCGGCGCGCGCCGCGCCGCTGTTGCGCGCCTTCGAGGGCAAGGTGCGCCGCGCCATCGATGCGATGTCCTGGCTGGTCTACCGCATCAACCGGCCGGTGCTGCGGGACATGTTCATGCAGCCCTCCAACCGCTTCCGCATGCGGGACGGGCTGGTCAGCCTGCTGGCCGGAGACGTGCATGCCGATACCAGCCGCCAGCTGCCGGTGATCGCATTCAAGACAACCTACAGGATTCTGAGCCTGCTGCACCGGATGGGCTGGCATCTGCGCGATGGCGGGCTGCGGCGCATGCCGCGCGGGCCGGCGCCCGCAGCCGCCGAGTGATCCGCCACCGCCAGCTCATGCCTCCAGGAGCGTCCATGCGCCGCCTTGCCGCTTTCGCCGCCCTGCGCTGAGCGCGCGGCCGGCCGCTACGGCGCGGCCAGCCAGGCCGCCGCCGCGCGGTCCGCGCCCGAGGGCAAGGTTGTGGCCGGTGCCGCCATCCAGGCCAGGATGTCGCCGGCCACTGTGGCGCGGTTCCTGTCGCGCAGCAGCATGTGGAAGCCCTCCGGGTAGTAGGCGGCGCGCAGGGCCGGGTCACCAGCCGCGCGGCGCAGGAAATCGCGGATCGGGCCGGCGCGGATGATGCGGTCCTGCGCGCCGTAGAGCAGCAGCATGGGCACGGTCCGGCGCGGCACCGCGCGGGCGGCCTCGTCCATCAGCCCGACAAGGCCGTAAAGCGTGTCCACCCGCACCTCCTTGTAGGTCAGCGGGTCACGGCTCCAGCCGCGCATCGCCTCCTCGTCATCGGTGGGCGCGAAGCCGGGGGCGGAATTGCGGAATTCCAGCAGCGGCACGGTATGCGCCGCGAAATCCAGCACGTTGCGCGCCAGCCATCCCAGGCTGTCGCGGCCCTGCACGGCGGGCGCCACCAGCACCACTCCATCCACCGGCGGCGGGTCCGGCGACGCGAGCGCCACCAGCGCCACGGCGCCGCCCATGCTTTCGCCCAGCAGGAACAAGGGCAGGCCCGGATGCCGCGCCCGCAGCAGCCGCGCGGCGCGGGCGGCATCCCCGGCCAGGGCCGCCGCGCCAGGCCAGACGCCGCGATGCGGCGCGCCGCCGAAGCCGCGCTGGTCATAGGCGTAGAAGGCGATGCCGGCCGCCAGCAGCGGCTCGGCGGAACGGCGGAAGGCGTTGCTGGCGGTGTCGCCGAAGCCATGCAGCGCCAGGATCACGGCGCGTGGCGGCTCCGGCGGCAGCCAGGCCCGCATCGGCAGGGCCGCCCCATCGGCCATGACAAAGGATTCGGGCGCCATGGACGGCGCGGTGACCACCGGCCCGGCCGGGATCACCTGCGGCGAGCAGCCGCCGGCCAGAACCAGCAGAACAAGCAGCGGCAACAGTTCTGTGCGGCGCATGAACAAGATCAAACGGCGGGGGCGGAGCATGGCGCATGCTGGCGCAGGCCCGCCAGGCAAGGCCAGCGCCTTTCGCCGCCCTTCCGCTGCCGGCACCGCCCAGGCTAGGTTGCGGCCATGACCGTCATCGGGGCGCCTGTTCCTCCGGGCGCGCCGTGATGGGCCTGCTGTTCGGGCTGTTCGCCAGCGCCTTCCTGTCCGCCACCCTGCTGCCGGGCTCCTCGGAAGCGGCGCTGGTCGCGCTGCTCGCCGGCACGGCGCTGCCGCCCTGGTGGCTCGTTGCCGCCGCCACCGCCGGCAACGTGCTGGGATCGGTGGTGAATTACGGCATTGGCCGGGGGGTGGAACGGTTCCGGGACCGAAGCTGGTTTCCGGTCGCCCCGCGCCGCTACGAACAGGCTGTGGGCTGGTACCGGCGCTTCGGCCGCTGGTCGCTACTGTGTTCCTGGGTGCCGGTGGTGGGCGATCCGCTGACACTGGTGGCGGGCGCCCTGCGCGAGGATTGGCGGGTGTTCCTGGTTCTCGTGACGCTGGGCAAGGCGGCGCGCTACGGCGCCATCGCCGGCGCCTTCGCGGCGCTGTAGCTTGCCCTGCCCTCACCGGGGCGGTTAAGCCGCGCCCCATGCAAGATTTCGATGCGGTGATCCTCGGCGCCGGCGCGGCCGGGCTGATGTGCGCGTTGCGCGCCGGGCAGCGCGGGCGGCGGGTCCTGGTGCTGGACCACGCGCGGGAAGCGGGCGCCAAGATCCTGATTTCCGGCGGCGGGCGCTGCAACTTCACCAACACCGGAACGGTGCCGGAGCGGTTCTTCTCGAACAACCCGCATTTCGCCAAATCGGCACTGCGCCGCTACACCCCGGCGGATTTCCTGGCGCTGGTGGAGAAGCACCGCATCGCCTGGCACGAGAAGACGCTCGGGCAGCTGTTCTGCGACGGCTCGGCGCGGCAGATCGTCGCCATGCTGCTGGCGGAATGCGCCGCCGCCGGGGTGGAGGTCCGCCTCGGCCACCGCGTCACCGACGTGTCCCGCGCCGACCGCTTCCGCGTGGACACCGATCGCGGCGCCTTCGCCGCGCCCGCCCTGGTGCTGGCGACCGGCGGGCTGTCCATTCCGAAGATGGGCGCCACCGGCCTGTCGCTGGACATCGCCTGCCGCTTCGGCCTGCCGCTGACGGAAACGCGGCCGGCCCTGGTGCCGCTGACCTTCGCTGAGGAGATGCTGGCGCTGATGCGGCCGCTTTCCGGCGTGGCCCTTCCGGCGGTGGCGCGGATCGGCAAGCTGGCCTTCCCCGAGGCGGTGCTGTTCACCCATCGCGGCCTGTCGGGTCCGGCGGTGCTGCAGATCTCCTCCGCCTGGCGCGAAGGGGGCGAGATCCGGCTCGACCTGCTGCCGGGGCGGGATGCCGACGCCGCGCTGCTGGCCGCCAAGCGCGCGCGCCCGCGCGCCGAGCCGCGCACCGCCCTGGCCGAGCTGCTGCCCCAGCGCCTGGCGCAGGCCCTGGCCGCCGCGCAGCTGCCCGACCGTATCCTGGCCGAGCAGACCGACAAGGATCTTCGACGCCTGGGCGCCATGCTGGGCGACTGGCGCCTCACACCCTCCGGCACGGAAGGCTATGCCAAGGCCGAGGTGATGCTGGGCGGCGTGGACACGGCCGCGCTGTCCTCCCAGACACTGGGCGCCAAGGCGGTGCCCGGCCTGCACGTGGTGGGCGAGGCGGTGGACGTGACCGGCTGGCTCGGCGGCTACAATTTCCAATGGGCCTGGGCCAGCGGCTGGTGCGCCGGGGGGGCGCTGTAGCCCCGGGCCTCAGGGTTCCTGGTAGCCCAGGGCCCGCAGCTCCAGCCGCAACCCTGTGGGATCACGGGCGAACCACAGCCCGGCGCGGGTGGCGGAGCCGCGCGGCACGTAGTCCAGCGTCACGCGGCTGGTCTCGACCGTCGCCTCGCCATCATAGAGCCGCCCCTCGATCTCCACGGCGGCGGCGGTCCGCATGCCGTCATTATGCACCATGAGCCGCACCACGTGGCCGGTGCCGGAGGCGGGGCCAGGGCTGGCTTCCAGCCGCAGCTCCGGCGTCGCCCCGGGATCGCCGCCGGGGATCTGCGCGGCGACGATGCCGAGCGTGCCCGCCACCACGGCGCCGCCCAGCGCGGCGCAGATCCATTCCAGGGAGGGCCGCCTGGCCATGCTCACACCACCAGGCGGGCCAGCCCCGCGCCCAGCGCGCCGGGAAAGGCCAGCACCACCGTCATCATCGCCACCATGGGGATGGAGGCATCATCCGTCCGGCCAAAGGTCCAGAGCACATAGGCGCTGATCGCCAGGGCCAAGCCGTAGCCGGCCAGGGTGTAGGTGAAGAAGGTGGCCCAGAAGCCCTCATCCGCCGGCTCCTCCTGCCCCGCGAAGCCCACCGTGTAGACCAGCGCGTGCAGCAGCAGCAGCGAGACGGCCATCAGCAGCAGGATCTGCCACGGGCCCATGCGGAAGGTGATCAGGACCATCTCCTCGGTGGGGGCGACGTTGAAGGCCAGGAAGACGGCGCCGGCCGCCATCAGGAAAAGCTGGGCGGGGTAGCCGGCGCGGTCCTCCTTGGTTTGTTCGTCCGGCGCTCCGCCAAGCTGCTGCCGCGCCGCCACCGCGCCGATGCCGGCCGGCACCGCCTGGATCGCGACCATGCCGGCGGCGCCGCGCCAGCCCTGCATCTGGTCCAGCACGCCGAGCAGCCACAGCACCGCCACGCTGCCGAGGCAGCCGATGCCAAAGGCGGTGACGCCGCCGATCAACGCATCCGTCATGTCCCGCGCGGGCTGGAAGCCGCTGAAATAGGCCAGCCCGACCTGCAGCCCGAGGCCTGTCAGCAGAAACAGCAGCAGCCGGTATGGCTCGACATAGAAGCCGATCCACCACATCTCCATGGTCATGATCAGCGGGAAGGCGAAGATCAGCGCCCCCGCGAAGCCGCGCGCCAGGCCGAGGGCATAGTCCCGGTTTGCATTGTTCCGGTCCGCCTTCCATCCCGCCGCCTCAGCCATTGATGCGCTTCCCTGCCCAGTCTCTGTGCTGGTACAAACTCACCCTGCCGCGTCCGGTTGTGGCGGACCGCGAGGGGCGGCGGCCGGCGCGGTTCAGCGGAGCGCGCCCCGGCAGGAAGCTCAGTCCACCTCCAGTTCCTCGATGGCCTCGGGCTCCATCGCCGCTTCCCGCATCCAGTCGACCATGGGCTCCCAGGCCAGTATGTGGTCGCGATACGCGGCACAAGGCGGCTCCAGCGCCACGTCATAGGTCAGGAAGCGGCTGGCCACCGGGCCGTACATGGCATCTGCGATGGTGGGGCGGCCGCCGAACAGCCAGGGCCCGCCATGCGCCTCGAGGCAGTCGCGCCAGATTTCCTGGATCAGCGCAATATCGGCACGCGCCCCTGACCAGGGCCGGTGGCCCGGCCGCCGCGCCCGCATGTTCAGCGGGAGGGAGGAGCGCAGCGCCACGAAGCCGGAATGCATCTCACCGGAGATGGCGCGGGCATGCGCGCGCATCTGGCGGGTTTCCGGCCACATCCCTGCCTCGGGATGGATTTCATTGAGGTATTCGGCGATGGCGAGGGTGTCCCAGATGGTCACCTCGCCATGCAGCAGGCTGGGCAGCCGGATGGTGGGGCTGTTCAGGGTCAGTTCGGCACGTGCCTGCGGGTCGTCCGCGGCCACCGGTACGACGGTGAAGGCTAGGCCGGACAACCGGCACAGCAGGTATCCGCGCAGGGACCAGGAGGAATAATTCCGGCTGCTGATCAGGAGCTTGGCTTCGGCCATGGGCATCCCCTTCTTTCCGAAGAAGGCACCTTATCGGGGCCATGGCCTTGACGAAATGCTTACCACTGCACCACCACCCTGGGGCCGCGGCACGCGGAAGATTGTCGTGACCGGTGGCGTGGGCAGTAACAGGATGTCGGTTGCCTGCGTTATAACCTTGAAAGGCTCCGCATCAGGCGTCTTTCAATGATTAAATGAACTGCGACGCGGGAGATTGGCGGGCGGATGATGTACCAACTCTACCAGGCCCAGCAGGATCTGCTGACTCCGATCCGGCTGTTCGCCAAGGGAACCGGCGCGGTTCTGCGCCAGTTCGACAATGGACGGCCCGAAACCTTTCCGCTCCGGCAATTCACGGCCGCGCTTGAAATCCTCGGCAGCAGCGGCATCACCCATGCCCGCCCCCCCTTCGGCTTCACCACGGTCCAGGTCGGCAACCAGGAAGTGAAGGTCGAGGAGGACCCGGTCTTCTCGACCCCCTTCGGAACGCTGCTGCATTTCCGCAAGGACACCGACATCCAGCAGCCCAAGGTGCTGGTGGTGGCGCCGATGTCCGGCCATTTCGCCACCCTGCTGCGCGGCACGGTGCAGGTGCTGCTGCCGGAGAACGACGTCTACATCACCGACTGGACCAATGCCCGGGACGTCCCCGTCTCGGCCGGCCGCTTCGGCATGGACGAGTTCATCGACCATGTGATCCGCTTCCAGGAGGAGATCGGCCCCGGCGCCCATGTGCTGGCGGTGTGCCAGCCCGCCGTGCCCGTGCTGGCGGCGGTGGCGCGCATGTCGGAAGACAAGAATCCCGCGACGCCGCGCTCCATGGTGCTGATGGCCGGGCCGATCGACACGCGGCAAAGCCCCACCAAGGTCAACGAGATGGCCAATTCGCATCCCATCTCCTGGTTCCGCGACAATCTGGTGGACACCGTGCCCTGGCGGCTCAAGGGCGGCGGGCGCAAGGTTTATCCCGGCGCCGTGCAGATCTCGGCCTTCATCTCGATGAACATGCAGCGGCATGTGGATGCCCATCTGGAGCAATACCGCAACCTCGTCGGCGGCGATTCGGACCTGGCTGACGCGCACCGGCGCTTCTACGACGAATACCTGGCGGTGATGGACCTGCCGGCGGAATTCTACCTGGAAACGGTGAAATCGGTGTTCCAGGACCACGACCTGGCGCTCGGCCGCATGACGCATCATGGCAAGCCGGTGCGGCCCGAGATGATCCGGCGCACCTATCTGCTGACCGTGGAAGGCGAGCGGGACGACATCTGCGGCATCGGGCAGACCTCGGCCGCGCTGGATCTCTGCTCGGAACTGCCGGCGCACATGAAGCGGCATCACGTCCAGACTGGCGCCGGCCATTACGGCGTGTTCAGCGGCCGCCGCTGGACGCGGGAGGTTTATCCGCTGGTGCGCGGCCTGTTCGAGGAAGCCGGCGGCTAGCGCCGGCAACCGGCTTCGCCCCGGCGGCGGCCGGCGCTATCCTTTCCGCCTCACCGGCAAAGGAAACGCGCCATGCCCGAAATCACCATCCAGGCTTCCGACGGCAGCGGCAGCTTCGGCGCCTATCTGGCGATGCCGAAACAGGTGCCCGCCGGCGCCGTGGTGATGATCCAGGAAATCTTCGGCGTGAACCACGCCATGCGGTCGCTGTGCGACTGGGTGGCCGATATGGGCTTCATCGCCATCTGCCCCGACCTGTTCTGGCGCATCGAGCCCGGCGTCGACATCACCGATGCCACGAAGGCCGAATGGGACCGCGCCTTCGATCTGATGAACCGGTTCGACCAGAAGAAGGGCATCGAGGACCTGAAGGCCACGCTGGCTGCGGCGCGGGTGCTGCCGGGCTGCAACGGGAAGGCCGGCACCATGGGCTTCTGCCTGGGCGGAAGGCTGGCCTTCATGATGGCCACCGAATCGGATGCCGATTGCAACATCTCCTATTATGGCGTCGGCATCGAGGGTCTGCTGGACGGCAAGGACCGGATCCACAAGCCGCTGCTGCTGCATGTGGCGGAAAAGGACCGGTTCGTGCCGGAAGCGGCGCGTGACGCCATGCAGGCCGCCCTGGGCGGCATGGGCGGCGTTGCATTGCATGTCTACCCCGGCGTGGATCACGCCTTCGCCCGCATGGGCGGCCATTCCTGGGACGGGCGCGCGGCGACCATCGCCAATGGCCGCAGCGCGGAGTTGCTGACGGCAACACTGGGTTGAGCAGCGGCGGCGGCAATTCTGTTTCATTGCAGGGACCGCCGCCCCTATACCTTGGGGATGCCTTGCCCTGATGTCGCACACGGAGCAGCACGCTGAGCGAGCGGCCTTTTCCACCGGAGGAGGCGGCGCGGCTGGCGGCGCTGCACCGGACCGGCCTTCTGGACACCGCGCCGGAACCGGCCTTCGACGAACTCGCCAGGCTCGCCACGCAGCTTTTCGACGTGCCCCTGGCGGCCATCCAGCTGGTGGATGCCGGGCGGCAATGGAGCATGGCGGAGATCGGCCTCGGCCGGCGCGAAACGCCGCGCGATGCCTTCTGCGATCGCGCCCTGCTCGCGCCGGACGGGCTGGAAGTGGCGGATGCGGCGCGTGACCCGCGCTTCGCCGGCAGCCCCCTGGTCACCGGCAGGCCGGGCATCCGCTTCTTCGCCGGCCAGCGGCTGCTGGTGGATGGCCAGCCCATCGGCCTGTTCTGCATCATCGACACCGCGCCCCGGCCCATGGGGCTGGATGCGAAGCAGCGCGCCTTTCTGCGCAGCCTGGCGAGCCAGGCCTGCGACCGGATCGCGCTTCGCGGCGCCGCCGGAAAGAACACGGCGGAGGCGCTGCGGCGCCAGGCCCTGGAAAGCGCCGTCGACTACGCCATCATCACCACCAGCCCCGAAGGCGCCGTCACCAGCTGGAACGCGGGCGCGGCCAGGCTCCTGGGCTGGGGTGAGGCCGAGATGCTGGGCCGGGATGTGGGGCGGGTCTTCACCGCCAGGGACCGCGAGGCCGGCCATCCGCAGGCGGAGCGCCAGCGAGCCCTTCTCAAGGGGCAGGATACCGGCAATCGCTGGTACATGCGCAAGAATGGCAGCCGGCTCTGGGGCCGTGGCGAGGTAGCGCCCCTGCGGGACGCGGCCGGGCATCTCACCGGCTTCCTGAAGGTGATGCGGGACCGCACCGAGGAACACCTGGCCCAGCGGGCGCTGGAAGCGGCGAATGAACGCTACCGCCTGGCCGCCCGCGCCACCAACGACGCAATCTGGGACTGGGACCTGGAAACCCGCAGCGTGCTGTGGAACGAGGCGCTGGAAGCCGCCTATGGCCACGCCCCCGCCAGCCACGCGCATGACGGCGACTGGTGGCTGTCGCAGATTCACCCGCAGGACCGGGCACGCATCCACCACAGCATCCAGGCCGCGATCGGGGGCGAGGGCAGCCAGTGGACCGAGGAATACCGCTTCCGCCGCGCCGATGGCAGCTACGCCGACGTGCTGGACCGTGGCTTCGTGATCCGCGACGATGCCGGCCGCGCCACCCGCATGATCGGCGCCATGCTCGATCTGAGCCGCAGGCGTCAGGCGGAACAGGCGCTGCGCGAAAGCCAGGAAAGGCTGCGCCTCGCCACCGCCGCCGCCGGCCTCGGCACCTTCGACTACCATATCCCCAGCAACACGCTGTTGTGGGATGACCGTTGCCGTGCCCTGTTCGGCATAAAGCCCGGCGCGCCGGTCAGCTATGCCGGCAGCTTCCTGGTCAGCCTGCACCCGGAGGACCGCGACGCCGCCGACGCCGCCGTGCGCAGGGCGCTCGATCCGTCCGGTTCCGGCGCCTATGTCACCGAGTACCGCACCATCGGGCTGTCGGACGGGGTGGAACGGTGGGTGTCCGCCGCCGGGCAGTGCTTCTTCGAGAATGGTCAGCCGGTGCGACTGATCGGCATGGCGCATGACGTCAGCGCCCGCCGCCATGCGGAGCAGCAGCTGCGCGAGCTGAACGAAACGCTGGAACAGCGCATCGAGGAGCGCACCCGCAGCCTGCGCGAGGCCGAGGAGGCCCTGCGGCAAAGCCAGAAGATGGAGGCGATCGGCCAGCTCACCGGCGGCATCGCGCATGACTTCAACAACCTGCTGACCGGCATCAGCGGCAGTCTGGAGATCCTGTCCCTGCGCATGGCCACCGGGCGGCAGGAAGGGCTGGAGCGCTACATCATCACGGCGCAGGACGCCACCGCGCGGGCCGCCGCCCTGACGCACCGCCTGCTGGCCTTCGCGCGGCGCCAGACGCTCGACCCGAGCCCGGTTGAGGTGAACGCGCTGGTCGCCGGCATGGCGGACATGATTTGCCGCAGCGTCGGCCCGGATATCCGGGTCGATGTCATCGGCCCGCCCTCCCTGCCCCCGGTGCTGTGCGACCCGCACCAGCTGGAGAATGCGCTGCTGAACCTGTGCATCAATGCGCGGGACGCGATGCCCGAGGGCGGCACGCTGCGCATCACCACGGCGGCGGTGCGGCTGGAAGGCGAAGCGGCTGCGGCGCTGGGCCTGGCGCCTGGTGCCTATGTCCGCCTCAGCGCCGCCGACACCGGCAGCGGCATGGCGCCCGATGTCGCGGCGCGTGCCTTCGACCCGTTCTTCACCACCAAGCCCATGGGCCAGGGCACCGGGCTCGGACTGTCCATGGTGTATGGCTTCGCGCGGCAAAGCGGCGGGCAGGCGCACATCGCCAGCATTCCGGGCCTCGGGACCACGGTGCAGCTGCATCTGCCGGTGCATGCCGGGACGGCTGAAGCCGAAACCGCCACCTCGGCCTCGGACATGCCCGTGACGCCCGTGGGAGGCGAGGTGGTGCTGGTGGTGGATGACGAGGCCACCATCCGCCTGCTGGTCACCGAGGCGCTGGCGCAGTGCGGCTACAACGTGCTGGAGGCCGAGGACGCCGCCTCCGGCCTTGCGCTGCTGGACACGGCACAGCGGCTCGACCTCCTGGTCACGGATATCGGCCTGCCGGGCGGCACCAATGGCCGGCAGCTGGCGGATATGGCGCGGCTCCGCCGGCCCGGCCTGCCGGTGCTGTTCATCACCGGCTATGCCGAGAACGCGGTGATCGGCCAGGCGCCGCTGGAGCCGGGCTTGCAGCTGATGACCAAGCCCTTCTCCATCGCCGCGCTGGCCGAGCGGGTCGCCGCCATGCTGTCAAAGGATGGCGGCTGACCTGACCGCCTCAGCCATGCACCGGCATGGTGAAGCTGGCGCCGGCGCGGATGCCCTTCGGCCAGCGCACCGTGCCGGTCTTCAGCCGGGTGTAGAAGCGCACCCCTTCCGGCCCGTGCACGTGGTGGTCGCCGAACAGGGAGCGTTTCCAGCCGCCGAAGGAATGGAACGCCATCGGCACCGGGATCGGCACGTTCACCCCCACCATGCCCGCCTTGACGCGCGACAGGAAGGCCTGCGCCGTGTCGCCGTCGCGCGTGAAGATGGCGGCGCCATTGCCGAATTCATGGTCGTTCACCAAGCCCAGCGCCGCCTCGAAATCATCCGCGCGGGCGATGCCGAGGACGGGGCCGAAGATTTCGTCGTCATAGCAGGCCATGCCCGGCTTCACGCGGTCCAGCACCGTGCCGCCCAGGAAGAAGCCTTCCTCATATCCCTGCAGCATCAGGCCCCGCCCATCCACCAGCAACTCGGCGCCTTCCCGCACGCCGGCCTCGATGTAGCCCGCGACCTTGTCGCGATGCGCGGCGGTGACCAGCGGCCCCATCTCCGCTTCCGGGTCGGTGCCCGGCCCGACGCGCAGGGCGCGCACCTTGGGCAACAGGCGCTCGATCAGCGCGCCGGCGGTGCGCTCCCCCACCGGCACGGCGACCGACACCGCCATGCAGCGTTCCCCGGCGGAACCGAAGGCCGCGCCCATCAGCGCATCCGTCGCCTGGTCCAGATCGGCATCCGGCATGACGATCATGTGGTTCTTGGCGCCGCCCAGCGCCTGCACGCGCTTGCCCGCTTCCGTCGCGCGGCGATGGACATATTCGGCGATGGGCGTGGAGCCGACGAAGCTGACGGCATCGACGGCCGGATGATCCAGCAGCGCGTCCACCGCCGCCTTGCCGCCATGCACCACGTTGAACACGCCATCCGGCAGGCCGGCTTCGCGCAGCAGCAGGGCCAACTCATTGGCGAGGCTCGGGTCGCGCTCGGAAGGCTTGAGGATGAAGGCGTTGCCGCAGGCCAGCGCGACGGGGAACATCCACATCGGCACCATGGCGGGGAAGTTGAACGGCGTGATGCCCGCCACCACGCCGAGGGGCTGGCGCAGCGCCACGGAATCGATCCCGCGCCCCACGGATTCGCTGAACTCGCCCTTCAGCAATTGCGGAATGCCGCAGGCGAATTCCACCACCTCCAGCCCGCGCGCCAGCTCGCCCTTGGCGTCCGACAACACCTTGCCATGCTCGGCGGTGATGATGGAGGCGAGCCGGTCGGTGTGCCGCTCGATCAGGTCGCGCAGGCGGAACATCACGCGGGCGCGCAGATGCGGCGGCGTCGCGGCCCAGTCCGGCGCGGCCTTGCGCGCGGCGGCGACGGCCAGATCCACCTCGGCGGCATCAGCCAGGCCGAGCTGCGCCGTCACCGCACCGGTCGCCGGGTTGTAGACCGGGGACCGCTCGCCGGTGCGGCTCGGCACCTCGATGCCGCCGATATGGTGGTGGATGATCTTCATGGTCGCGTTCCTCGTCATTCGGCCCAGACCTGCTGGTACAGGGCCTGGATGGCGGCCTCGTCCGGCACCATCGGATTGTTGGCGGGCGAGCCGGAGGCGATGGCCTGTTGCGCCATCAGCGGCAGCAGGCGGAACCACGCCGCCTCCTCGATGCCGTAGGCGCGTGGCCCCGGCACGGCGAGATCCCTGTTGAGCGCGCGCAACTCGTCCAGCAGGGCGGCGACGGCGAAGGCATCATCCCGGTCGCTGCCCGCCAGCCCCATGGCGCGGGCGCAATCGGCGTAGCGGCGCTCGGCGGCGGGCGCGGAATAGGCCGTCACGGCCGGCAGCAGCATGGCGTTGGACAATCCGTGCGGCACATGGAAATGCGCGCCGATCGGGCGGCTCATGCCATGCACCAGCGCCACCGAGGCGTTGCTGAAGGCGATCCCCGCCTGCGTCGCGCCGAGCATCATCGCCTCGCGCGCCGCCCGGTCCTGGCCGTCGCGATAGGCGCGGCGCAGATGGCCGGCGATGGCGCGCATGGCGTTCAGCGCGAAGCCATCGGAGAACGGGTTGGCGCGGCGCGACACATAGGCCTCGATCGCGTGGGTCAGCGCATCCACGCCGGTATCGGCGGTCAACCGCGGCGGCTTGCTCAGCGTCAGCTCGTAATCGACGATGGCGGCGACGGGCAGGAAGGATTGCCCGATGCACAGCATCTTCTCATGCGTTTCGCTGTCGGTGATGACGGTAAAGCGCGTCGCCTCCGAGCCGGTGCCGGCGGTGGTCGGGATGCCGATCACCGGCAGGGCCGGGCCGGAGTTCTGCGCCGGCGCCTTGTAGTCCCGCATCCGGCCGCCCTGCTTCGCCAGCACCGCGACGGCCTTGGCCGTGTCGATGGGGGAGCCGCCGCCCAGCGCGACGAGGCAGTCATAGTCGCCCGCCAGCACGGCGGCGCGGGCGCGGTCCACCGCGTCGGTGTCGGGTTCGGGCACGGTGTCGGAAAACACCGCCGCCCCGCCCAGCAGGCCTTGCAGCCGCTCGGCCAGGCCGAACTTCACCATCATCGGGTCGGTGACGATCAAGGGCCGCGACAGGCCGAGGCTTTCCAGGACAGCCCGCGTTTCCGCGAAGGCGCCGCCGCCGATCCGCAGGATGCCGGGCAGCGCAATGGCCGCGATCATGAATGGTTCCTCCCCATGGCCTTGTTTCAAGAACCGAGGCTAGGCCGCTCCTCCCTTGCGGAAAACAGGAAATGCCGCCGTTATCCTGTGCGCAAATGCCGAAGGCCCCGATGTCCCGCCGCTTCGATTGGAATGACCTGCGCTACCTGCTGGCCGTCTCCCGCGCCGGCACCGTGTCGCTGGCCGCCCGCCGCATGGGGGCCGACCACGCCACGGTGATCCGCCGCATCGACGCGCTGGAACAGGCGCTGGGCGTCAAGCTGGTGGAGCGCAATCCGCGCGGCTACCACCTGACGCAGCGCGGCGAGGCGCTGCTGGCCTCGGCCCGCCGCATGGAGGAGGAAGCCGAGCGCGCGCAGCACGCCCTGGCCGGGGGCGACGCGCCCTTGTCGGGGCTGGTGCGCATCTCCTCCCTCGAAGGCTTCGGCAATTTCTTCCTGGCCGGGCGGCTGCCGCGCTTCGCCGCCCGCAACCCCGATGTGGCGGTGGAGCTGATCACCATCCAGCAGATCCTGGCGCTGTCGCGGCGGGAAGCCGACCTCGCCATCACCCTGCAGCCGCCCGACAGCGACCGCTTCCTGCGCGAGAAGCTCACCGATTACGCGCTGCTGGTCTATGGCTCGGTCGGGTATCTTGCCCGCGCCCCGGCCCTGCGCTCGGCGGACGACCTCGCGGCGCATCCCTTCATCAGCTACATCGACGATCTGGTGTTCATGCGCGGCCTCGACTATCTAGACGAGATCCGGCGCGGGCTGCGCGCCCGGCTGCAAAGTTCCAGCCTACACGCGCAGATGGAGGCCGCCTGCGCCGGGCACGGGCTTTGCGTGCTGCCCGCCTTCATGGCCCGCACGCGCCCACAGCTGCGCCCCGTGCTGCCGGACACGCTGCGCCTGACCCGCAGCTACTGGCTGGTGTCGGAAGCGGCGGCCGCCGGCACAAGGCGCCTGCGCGCCATGCGGGACTTCATCCGCGCCGAGGTGCGGGCGGAACAGGCGCTGTTCCTGCCACCCTGAGGGCGGTCAGGCGGTGGGAATGGTGACGCCGATCAGGTCGGTGTCCCGGATCAGCCCCGCCAGACGCGCAGCGTCCCAGCCTTCCGTGCCGGAAGGGCGGCGCGGCAGCACCATCCAGCGGTAATCGGCGGTGGAATCCACCACGCGCAGCCGGGTTCCGGCCGGCAGCTCGGTGCCCCATTCCTCGCGCAGCAGCCCGCGCGGGTCGCGCACGGCGCGGGCGCGGAAGGCGGCGGATTTGTACCAGTGGGGCGGATAGCCGAGCAGCGCGCGCGGATAACAGCTGCACAGGGTGCAGACGATCAGGTGATGCAGCGCCGCGTCATTCTCCACCACGCCCAGCGGCGGGGCGCCGATGAGGAAGATGCCCATCTCCTCCACCGCGCGGGTGCCATCGGCCAGCAGCCGGGCGCGGAAGCCCTCATCGGTCCAGGCACGCGCCACCACCTCCGCGCCGCGCGCGGGGGATGCGGCCTGCATGGTCTCGTCGCTCTGGCGCAGCGCCGCCTCGGTCACCACGCCCTTCTCCAGCAGCAGGCCGCGGAAGCCGGCGAGCAGCCGGTCGGTCGGGATTTCGGTGAGGTTCATGCGGCCTCCAGCCAGTGCTCGTAGATTTCCACCAGGAACTCGTCGCCCGGCTGGTTCTCCGGCCAGATCGAATCCTGGGCGAAGCGGACATGGTAGAGCGGGATGCTCGGCGCGGGGCGGCCGAAGGCCAGGTCCTCGGGGTTCGGGAACTGCCCCAGCGGGCGCAGCACCACGCCCTCGCGGCCGCGCAGGTAATGCGGCGTCCGGATATGGACCGGGCCCTCGGCCTCGGGCCAGGAATCGCGCACCCTGACGGCGTCGCCCGGCGCGAAGCGGCTCATGCGGACAGCCTCGCGCGGAGTTCCGCCTCGGTGATGACGCCCTTCTCCAGCATCATCCGCACCATCGAGTACAGCCAGCGCTGGTAATAGGAAGAGCGGTCATAAACATCCGGCGGCAGCCCCTCGATGCCGCGCCGGAGCTCGTCCGTGCGGAACAGGCCGGTGCCGCCCAGCACCTGGCGCAGCGCATCCACGTCGCGGTCGAACGGGGTCATCTCATGGTGGCTCTTGTCCACCTGCTCGCAGGCGAAACGGGACACGCCGCCCATGTCATGATGCGCGCGTGCCGGGGCATCCTCAGGCAACATCACGGTTCCTCCATTTCATTCCGCGCAGCGTCGGATGGAAGGCGGGGCGGCGTCAACCGGCCGGTTTTTGCCTTCGCGGCGAGGGAGTCTATGCTGCCGCCCCGGAGGATCGGAACGCAATGAAACCAGAGGCTGTCGAGGCGCTTGCCGCCCGCATCCCGGACGGCGCCCGCGTGGCTTTGCCGCCGGACAATTCCCTGCCCTCGCTGGCCCTGGCGAAGGCGCTGATCCGCAAGGGCGCGCGAGGGCTGCGGCTGATCGGCGTCCCGGTGTCCGGTCTCGCCACCGACATGCTGATCGGCGCCGGCTGTGTTGTGGAAGTGGAAACCAGCGCCGTGAGCCTGGGCGAGGCCGGCTTCGCCCCCCGCTTCTCCGCCGCGCTGAAGGAAGGCCGCATCACGGTGCGGGACGCCACCTGCCCCGCCATGCACACCATGCTGCAGGCCGCCGAGAAGGGCGTGCCCTTCATGCCGCTGCGCGGCCTGATCGGCAGCGACATCCTGCGCAACCGGCCCGACTGGAAGGTGATCGACAATCCCTTCGCCGGGCATGATGGCGACCCGATCGTGCTGCTGCCCGCCCTGCAGCCGGATTTCGCCCTGTTCCACGCCGTGCTGGCGGATCGCGAAGGCAATGTCTGGGTGGGCCGGCGCCGCGAATGCGCCACGCTGGCGCATGCCTCGCGCCACGCGTTGGTGACGGTGGAGCGCCTGCATCCCGGCAATCTGCTGGAGGATGAGCGCCTCGCCCCCGGCACCATCAACGCCACCTACATCACCGCCCTGGCGGTGGCCGAGCGGGGCGCGCATCCGGTGGCGCTGCTCGACGAATATGGCGCCGACAACGGCCATGTGGCCGCCTATGCCCGCGCGGCCCGGACGGCCGAGGGCTTCCAGGCCTGGCTGGCCGAGCATGTGCTGGCGCCGGAGGCCGTGGCATGACGGACGCGACGATCCGGCCCGAGGAGCGCCTGGCCGCCGTGCTGGCGCGGCTGATCCTGGACCCCGCCGCGCCGCCGGCCCGGCACATCGCGGTGGGTGCCGCCTCCCCCATCCCGGCCGCCGCCTGCTGGCTGGTGAAGAAGGCGGGGCATCCAGTGCGCCTGTCGCTGCTGCACAAGCGCAGCGGCAATCCCTTCACCGAGGGCACGCGCGAATTGTTCGACCTGACCGGCCAGGGGCGCATCGACCTGTTCTTCCTGGGCGGCGGGCAGATCGACGGCCAGGCCAACATCAACCTGATCGGCACCGGGGAATGGCCCGGAATGGGGGTGCGCTTCCCCGGCTCCTTCGGCAGCGCCTTCATGTACATGATGACGCCGCGCACCATCCTGTTCCGCGAGGAGCATTCCACGCGCGTGCTGGTGCCGCGGGTCGAGCATGTCTCGGCCCCCGGCGTGTCCGCACCCGGCGTGTTCCGGCGCGGCACGGCGCAGGCGCTGGTCACCGGCAAGGGTGTGTTCCGCTTCGACCCGGCGCGCGCCCGCTTCACCCTGGACAGCGTGCATGCAGGCGAGGACGCCGCCAGCCTGCGCGATGCCACCGGCTTCGACTATGACGCGCCCGAGCCGGTTCCGCTGACCCCGGAGCCGACGCCGGAGGAGCTGGCGCTGTTGCGCGGCCCGGTCTGCGACGAGATGCTGGAAACCTATCCCGAATTCTGTGCCCGCGTGTTCAACAGGAGACAAGCCGCATGACCGACGCCATCCCCCTCCCCGAAGGCAAGGGCCTGGCCGCTTCCGCCGGCGCCCTGGCCGGGCTGAAGGTGATCGACCTGACGCGGGTGCTCGGCGGCCCCTATTGCACCATGATCCTCGCCGACCATGGCGCCGAGGTGATCAAGATCGAGCCGCCCCAGGGCGACGAGGTACGCGAATGGGGCCCTCCCTTCGGCCCCGAGGAGCTGGGCGGCGCGGCCAGCTATTTCATCGGCGTCAACCGCAACAAGCAATCCGTGGCGCTCGACCTCGCCAAGCCGCAGGGGCGGGAGGTGCTGCTGCGCCTGCTGGAAGACGCCGATGTTCTGGTGGAGAACTTCAAGCCTGGCTCCATGGAGAAATGGGGCCTCGGCTACGAGGCCGTGCTGCGGGAGCGTTTCCCTAAGCTGGTGCATTGCCGCGTGTCGGGCTTCGGCGCCACCGGGCCGCGCGGCGGGCTGCCGGGCTATGACGCCATCGTGCAGGCCATGGTCGGGCTGATGTCGATCAACGGCACGCCGGACAGCGGGCCGGTGCGCATGGCGACGCCGATCGTCGACCTGGCGACCGGCCTTTATTCCTCCATCGGCATCCTGATGGCGCTGCAGGAACGGTCGCGCTCCGGCCAGGGTCAGTTCGTGGACATGACGCTGCATGATTGCGGCATGGCCCTGCTGCACCCGCACGCCGCCAACTTCCTGCTCAACGGCAAGCGGCCGAAGCCGACCGGCAATCCGCACCCGAACATCTCGCCCTATTCGGCGTTCCGCACCAGCACCTGCCAGATCTTCGTCGCCTGCGGCAATGACCCCGCCTTCCGCAAGCTTTGCGCCTTTCTGGGCCTCGACAGCCTGCCGGACGACCCGCGCTTCCGCACCAATGGCGACCGCGTCACCAACCGCGACGCGCTGACCGCTATCCTGGAAGAGCGGCTGTCGGAGGAGGACGGCCATTCCCTCTGCGACCGGTTGCTCGCCGCCGGCCTGCCCGCCGGGCCGGTGCTGAACGTGGATGAGGCGCTGGCCGAGCCGCACACGGAGCACCGCGCCATGGTGACGGAGCTGGGCGGATTCCGCGCCCTGGGCACGCCGGTGAAGCTGTCCCGCACGCCGGGCGGCACCCGCGCCGCGCCGCCGCGCTTCGGCCAGCATGGCGAGGCGGTGCTGGGCCGCCATGGCTATTCGGCGGAGGAGATCGCGGCCCTCAAGGCGGAAGGCGTGCTGTTCGACCGGCGCCGCTGATTCCCGGGCAAGGAGCGGCGGTGGCGGCCGCCGGCGGTGCCGCTAGGGTGCCGCCATGCCAATAACGCCGAGTCCCGCTCCATGACGCCCCGCCTGTGGGGATTGTTGCTGCTGCTGTCCCTGCTCTGGGGCGGCAGCTTCATGTTCATCAACATCGCCGTTCAGGCCTGGCCGCCTTTGACCGTGGTGCTTTCGCGCGTGGTCCTGGCTTCCGCGCTGCTGTGGCTGCTGGCGGGGATGCAGCGGCAGCGCCTGCCCCTGACCAGGCCGGTGCTGCTCGCCTGCCTCGGCATGTCGCTGCTCAACAACCTGATCCCCTTCATCCTGATCGCCTGGGCGCAGCAAAGCATCTCGAGCAGCCTGGCCTCGGTGGTGAATGCGGCGACGCCCGTGCTCACCGCCCTGGTCGCGCATGTGGCGACGCGGGATGAGAAGCTGACCGGCCCGCGCCTGGGCGGCGTGCTGCTGGGCCTCGCCGGGGTCGCCGTGCTGGCCGGGCCCGCCGCCTTCGCGCCCGACGACGGCAGCGGCGCTGAGTTGCCGGGCATCCTGGCGGGGCTGGGCGCGTGCCTGAGCTATGCGATGGCCGCGGTCTGGGGGCGGCGCTTCCGGCGGCTGGGTGTGGCGCCGCTGCCGGCGGCGGCGGGGCAGACCAGCACCTCCATCCTGCTGGTGCTGCCCCTGGTGCTGTGGTTCGACGCGCCCTGGAACCTGTTCTGGCCGGATGGGGCGACCCTTCTGGTCATCCTGGCACTGGGGCTGCTGTCCACCGGCCTCGCCTATGCCCTGTTCTTCCGCATCCTGGCGGAAGGCGGCGCCACCAACTCCGCGCTGGTGACGCAGCTTGTGCCGGTGACGGCCATCCTGCTCGGCGTCATCGTGCTGGGCGAGGCGCTGTTGCCCCGCCACCTTGCCGGCATGGTGCTGATCGCGGGCGGCTTCGCCTTGCTGGATGGCCGCCTTTCGCGGCGTTTCGCGGCACGGCTCAGGCGGCCTTCACCTCCTTGAGGAAGCGGGCCACCTGCTGGCGCAGCGTGTCGCTGGTTCCGGACAGCTCGCCGGCGGCGACCCGCACCTGATCGGCGGCGCGGCCATTGTCTTCCGCCGCGCTGCGCACCACCGCCGTTTCCCGCGACACGGCCCCGGCCGCTTCCGCCGTGCCGGCGATGTTGCGGGCGATCTCCTGGGTGGCGGCGCCCTGCTCCTCGACGGCCGCGGCGATGGCGGCGGCGGTCTGGTCGATCTCGGCCACCACATGCGCGATGGCGCGGATCGCCTCCACCGCCAGCCCGGTGGCGCCCTGGATCGCGCCGACCTGCTGGCCGATCTCCTCCGTGGCCTTCGCGGTCTGGGAGGCGAGCGACTTCACCTCGGACGCCACCACGGCGAAGCCCTTCCCCGCCTCGCCGGCCCGCGCCGCCTCGATGGTGGCGTTCAGGGCGAGCAGGTTGGTCTGGCCGGCGATGTCGGAGATCAGCTTCACCACATCGCCGATCCTGTTGGCGGTTTCGGCGAGCTCGCGCACCGCACGGTCGGTCCGCTCGGTTTCCTCGACGGCGCGGCGCGACACCTCGGCGGAGCGGCTGACCTGGCGGGTGATCTCGCCGATGGAGGCGGTCAGCTCCTCGGTGGCCGCCGCCGCGGTCTGCGCGTTGCTCGACGCGCCTTCCGAGGCGGTGGACAGGGTGCGGGTGAGACGGGCGCCCTCATCGGCGCTGCGGGTCATTTCAACGGAAGTGCCGTTCAGCCGCTGCGCCGCGCCCTGCAGCGTGGCCAGGGCCTGGCTGGTTTCCTCGCCGAAGCGGCCGACCAGCGTTTCCAGCCGGCGGCCGCGCTCTTGCTGCGCGCGATCCACCTCCGCCTGCGCCGTGGCGAGGCGCTCGCCTTCCTGCACCTTGGCGCGGAACACCTCCAGCGCGCGGGCCATGGCACCGATCTCGTCGGCATTGTCCCGGTCGGCCACCGGGACCGACAGGTCGCCGGCGGTCATGCGTTCCATGCTGCCCGTCAGGCGCAGCACCGGCAGGCTGACGCGGGCGATGAGGTTGAAGCCGATCAGCGCCACCAGCACCGCACCGGCGCACAAGGCGGCGATGATCATCCAGAACGCCGTGTCATAAGTGCGGCCGGCCAGGTCCGTGGCGGCATGGGCGCCATCGATGTTGTAGGCCGTCAGCTGGTCCAGCGTCTTGTCGAAGGCCTCGAAGGCTTCCCGGATGACGCCGCCGGTGCGGATCGCCGCGCCCCCCTTGTCCCCGGCATGGCTCATCGCCTGGGTTTGCGGCAGCAGCTCGACATAGGCGGCCCAGTTGCGCAGCAGCTCCTGATGGAGGGCGCGCGCCTGCGGGCTCGTCGCCAGCCGCTCATATTCGGCGATGGCGCGGCCCGCGCGGGCCCGTGTGGCGTCGATGTCGCGGTCGATCGCCTGCAGGGTGGCCAGGTCGGTCATGACGATGTGGCGCATCACCAGCTGGCGCAGATGCAGCCCCTGGCGCGCGATGCCGCTGCTTGCCTCCAGGCCCGGCAGCCAGTTGCGGGTGATGTTCTCGGAAACCGTCTGCATGGTGGCCATGCGCTGCAGCGCGAAGCCGCCCAGGGCCACGAAGCTGAGCAGCATAACGGCCAGCGAAGCGGTGATTCGGGTCTTAAGGCTCACAGGGATCCTCCCGGGCGGGGCTGACAAGTCGGTTGACGCCTCGCGGCAGTGTGAGCCCGAAGAATGAAAAAATTCCTTTCGGAGGCGTTCCTGATCGCCGCTGGCCATGCTGGCCGGCCGCCCCATCCCGCTCAGGGTTTCTTCATGTTCATCCCGAAGGATCAACCAAGGATCGCGGCAGGAGGCCCGGACACGAAATCCGAGGATCATCCCAGGTGCCGCCCCCGATCTCAGCCCATGGCGACGTGCCCAACACCATCCTGGAAAACAACCGGTCCGGCGACTGGATCGGCAGGCTGACGCTGAGCACGCCGGAGCTGCCGCTGGAAGCCGAGCTGACCGGCGCCGGCGCCCGGTTCTTCGAGGCCTCGGTGGATCATCCCAGCGGCGCCATCACCATCCTGCCGGTCATGACCTTTGACCGGGAAGGCTATGCGGCGGGCGCCGACCCGGTGTTCACCTTCGGGCTGCGGGTCAGGCTGGCCGGCGGCTGGCAGGAGGTCAGCGGCAGCTGGTCGGTGACGCTGCTGGGGATCGAGGACGCGCCGCCAAGCCGCATCTTCTTCGCCGCGGGCGGCTTCGTGCTGGAAAGCGACGTGGGCGGCATCATCGGCCGCGTCCAGGGCGGCGATCCCGACACGGGCACCAGCAAGCTCACCTATGCGCTGGTCGGCCAGGATGACTGGTTCTTCGAGATCGTCGACAAGAACATCCTCAAGCTGCGCGAGGGCGTCGATCTGCTGGGCCTCGGCGGCACGGTGAAGCACATCATGATCGAGGTGTCCGACGGCTTCCACGAAGCCGCCTTCCTGCTCGCCATCGATGTCCTGAACACCACCGACGAGGACACCACGCCCGCGCCGCCGCCGGTGATCCCGCCGCAGGACCCTCCGCAGGAGCCGCCCGGCGGCGATGGCGGCACCGATCCCGGCGGTAACGGCCCTGGCACGGGCGGTCCAGGCACGGGCGACCCCGGCACGAATGATCCAGGCACGGGCGATCCCGGAACCGGGGATGGTGGCGGCACCACCCCTGGCAATCCCGGCCCCGAAACCCCCAGCCCAGGAACACCTGACCCAGGGACACCTGGAAACCCGGACCCCGACCCAGGGGAGCCAACGGAGCCGAACCAGCCGCCGCCCGATCCTCCTCCGCCCCCTCCCCCACCCCCGCCGGCGGAATGGCATGTCCAGGCGCAGCTCACGGTCGGTCCGGCCGGAAGAATGGTCGTGACTTGGCAGGCGGAACAGGACCGGGGCCAGCCGCAACCGGTCCTGCTGTCCGGCGCGGAGCAATGGCAGCCGCCGGATCTCGTGCTCCGCAACCTCGCCACGTGGGTGATCCCGCGCGAAGGCCTGCCGGCCGAGCTGCAACTGGCCGACGCGCTGGTGGCGCTGGCTTCCTCCGGCCATGCCGGCTCATGGCCGCTGCTGCCGAATGCTCCCACAAGCCTGATCGGCCTGTTTCACCTGATCCTGGACCAGGAACCGGCCTCCGGCGCCGCGCTGACGGATCAGCAGGTGGTGGCGCTGCTGTTGCAGCCTGGCGAGGATCAAAGCCTGAACGGTGCGCATTTCAGCTTCGAGACGGAGCGGAGCTTCGCGCTGGGCTTGTCCGGCGCGGCACGGCTGGTCGAACCCGCCCTCCATCCGGGCGAGGCGCCGCGCGCCGGCTCCTGGAGCCCCGCCGCGACGGAAGCCGGATTCGCGGCGGCCTTGTTCGGCTCCACCTTCCCGGGAATGGCCCATCCCGAAACGGCCCAGCCCGATCTGCTTGGATGGTAGAGAAACCCGCCGGCATTTCTTGCGAGGCATTCTCATCCGCTCTAGCGTTCGGATGGAACAGCAGGGGAGTTCCAGCCCGTGGCAACACATGGCCTGCCCATCTGGCCCTGGACGCAGTCGGAGGCCGACGAACTGCCCCCGCCCGAGCGGCTTCTGCTGGATGTCCTCCGCAGCGGAATGATGGCGGCGGCGAAAGGGCATCCTGTTCTGCCGGCGCTGCGCCTGGTGCTGGTCACGGAAGATGCGGTCTCGGCAGCGCCGGCGCTGGACATGGTGCTGCGGCTGGCGCAGCGCCATGTGTCTCCCGCGCCGCCTTTTCATTCCGGCCTGACGGATGACGAAGCCGCGCTGCTCCTGGCTTTCGCCCTGGGCCAGCGCGCCCCCCGGCGGGAAGCGCTGGCGGCGCTGCTGCGCCTCATGCCCGCGCCGGAGGCCACGGCGGCCCTGCCCGCCCTGTTGCAGGCGGGGTCATGCCTGCGGCGGGCGGGCCTGCTGTTGCGCAACCCGCTGCGCTGATCGGTCGGGCGGGACCGCCCATGCCGGGGAGGTGGGTTCCCCGGCCGGTTTCAGCCCGCGCTGGTCAGCCCCAGGCGATGCGGCCTGGCGTGTTGCACTGGTCGCAAACCGGCTTCCAGGCGGCATGGGTTTTTCCGCAATGGCCGCAGCGCCAGCGGGGCTCCGGCCTGGCGCTGGTCGCGGCCCGCAGCCACTTGGCCTCGGCGGTCCGGAACACCGGCCCTTCGCCATGTTCCGCCTGTTCCAGGTCGACCAGCAGCAGATAGGCGCGGGCATCGGCCTCGCCGCTCTCGACCAGCGCTTCCAGTTCCGATCTCGCCCGGCCCGTCAGCCCGGCCAGCAGGGCCAGCCGTGCCAGAAGCAGCCGGCTTTCGGCATGGGTGCGGTTTTCCGCCACCAGCGCTTCCGCCAGCTTCACCCGGGCCAGCGGGTCGGCCTCGCCTTCCAGATAAGCCTGGGCGATGTCCGGATGCGGTGCCGCGCGCCAGCCCTGCTCCAGCACCGAGCGGGCCTTGCGGGTGGAACCGGCGGCAGCCAGCCGGGCGGCATGCGCCACGGTGGCCGGGGCGAAGGCCGGATCGGCCTGGAAGGCCTGCTTCTCGTAATCGGCGGCCCGCGCCGGCTCCGGCTCCTGCTGGGCGGCGGCCAGGGCCAGGGAAGCCCTGGGTGTGTCGGCCGGCGCCAGGGTCAGGGCCTCCCGCCAGTCCTGGGTGCGCAGCGCCAGCATGGCGCGCTCCTCGCGCAGCCAGGTGGTGCCGGGGCGCGCGGCCTCGGCTTCCCGCGCCAGTTGCTGCGCCGCCGGCCAGTCCTGCCGCTGGATCGCCTGGCGCAACAGGCCGCGCAGGCCGATGAAGCGGGCATCCTCCCGCTTGGCCAGGGCCTGGAAGGCTTCGGTGGCGGCGGCTTCCTGGCCGGCCATGCGCTCGGCCTCGGCGGTCAGCAGCAGCAATTGCGGGTTGTCGCCCATCAGGCGCCGGGCGCGCATCACCTCGCCGCGCGCCGCTTCCGGCGCGCCCGCGGCCATGGACACCAGCGCCCTGGTCAGCGCGGCCTCGCCCTTTTCCCGGTTGCGGGCCTCGCGCTTGGCGCGCGCCCGCGCCGGCCAGTTCACCAGGGCGCGCCAGGCGACCAGCAACAGGTGCAGAACGGTGAACAGCACCACCAGCAGGATCAGCAGCACCGGCAGGGACAGGCCGATGAAGGTGTCGCCGACGCGCACCTCCACCACGCCGCCCAGGCGCATCAGCCCCCAGGCAATGCCGACAACAACAAGACACAGCAGCAGGAGCTTGATGGCGCGGCGCATCAGCCCTGGCCCCCGGCGCGCAGCGTTTCAAGCGCGGCACGGGCGGCCAGCAGCCCGCGCGCCTCGCCCAGCCATCCGCTCATGGCCGAGCGCACCGGCCCCGGCAGCGCCTCCACCTTCTGCACGGCGGCGGGCAGGTCGCCCGCATCCAGCGCGCGGCGGGCCTCCTCCAGCTCGCCGCTGATGGCATCGCCCCAGACCACGTCTTCCCCGCGGCGCACCGTCACCAGGTTGCCCAGGCGCTGCGCGGCGGATTCCCACACGGTCTGCCCTTCCGTGGAAGGCTGAGACTGTGCCCGGGCGGCGCGGGCCGCGTCGTCGAAGGACAGGCGCAGCGAGGCCTCGGTGGGCGGCGCGGCGGATGCGTAGCGCGACAGGGCCGCCGGCGCCTCCCCCGGCAGGTTGGCGAGCGCCCGCCCCAGCGGGCGGCCGGCGGCCAGCGCGCTATCGGCGGCGGTGGTGGCGACCAGCACCGCGAGGCGGCGCTCGGCCACGTCCAGGCGGGATTCACGCTGCTGAAGCACGGCGAAGCGGGCATCCAGCTCCCGGTCGCGCGCCGCAAGCCGCTCGGCCGATGCGCGCTCGGCGGCCGCCATGCGCTCGGCCGATTCACGTTCAACCGCGGCCACGCGCTGCTGCATGGCGTTCTCCACGGCGGCGAAACGCGGCCCCAGCGCGGCTTCGGCCGAGGCGATGCGCTGCGCCAGCTGCGACTCGGCGCCATTGATGCGCTGGGACAGGGAACGCTCGGCGGCCTCGATGCGCGCATCGGCGGCACGCTGCAGCGCCTCGCGATCGCTGCGCTGGCCGGCCACCTGGTCGCGCAGGGCCTGGATCTGGTTGTTCTGGGCGGCGGCACCTTCGCGCAGCGCGGTTTCCAGCGCCGCGAAGCGCTGGCCAGCCTGGCCTGTCTGTCCGGCCAGCGCCTGCACCTGACCTGTCAGGGCCGGCAGCGAGGCTTGGCCCTGCTCCAGGCGATCAATGCGGCCAAGATCCACCCGGCCGCGATCCGCCAGGGTGATGCCAAGCGCCGCGAGGGCAACAATGCCGCTGACCACCGCCACCGGCAGGGCGAGGCGGTCATGCCGCTCCGGCGCAGGGGGCGCCGAAGCGGGACGCGGCACGGAAGGCGTGCCCGATTCCGGGCGCGGCTTCGGCGGCACCGTCGCCGCGGGCGGGGTTGCCTCCATGGGCCGGGCGGCGTCGGCCGGCTTCGCGGGCGCCGCCTTCGCCTCGGGCGCCGCCGGGGCGGAAGCGGGGGAAGATCCGGCCCCCGCGGGCGGCGCGCCCGGCGTCACCTCGGGCGGGCGACCCTTGCCGCCATTCTTGCGGCCCGGATCAGACTTCGGGGTGTCTTTCGGCGTATCACTCATTTTCTGCTCCTGCCCCTCGCTGTCCGGTCACCGGCGCCCGCCCCAGCAGAGCCAGCAACGCCTGAAAATCGGGCTTCGCCGTAGCACGGATCCCTCTCCAAGGCATGCCCGCCAGAACCGCCGCAATGCGGGGAGACAGGGCCAACGCCTCGATATCACGCAAGTTTTCGATCAGGCCCGCCCGATCCAGCAGGGTTTGCGCGATGCTGGCCGAGCGTGGGGACAAAAACAGCGCCGCACGCACCCTCCCCGCCCGAAGCGCTTCCCCGGCCGAATCGGGCAGCGCATCGGCCGGCTGCGCCAGATAGGTGACGCGCCGCTGCACGGTGAAGCCGCGCTCCCGCAGGGCCTGGGCCAGCAGGGTGCTGTAGCCACGGCCCACCGCCAGCAGCAGCGGGCCACGCGCCGGATCAAGGCGCCCGGAAACCATGACGGCGAGGGAGGCGGCATCGCCCTCCGCTTCCGAGACATCCGTGAAGCCGGCGCGCCGCGCCTCGGCCGCGGTGCCAGGCCCCACCGCCAGCACCGGCCAGCCAGGATCGGCGGTGCCGGCCAGGGCCCGGGCGGCGGCGCGGCTGGGCAGCACCAGCGCCTGGGGCCGCATGCCCGCCTGGATGCGCAGCGGCAGCGGGCGCAGCACCAGCGCGGGCGCCAGCACGGGCATCCAGCCCATCGCCGACACCGCCTCGGCCGTTTCGGTACAGCCCGGCTCCGGCCGGGTGATCAGCACGCCGGGCGGCAACAAGGGATCAGCCGGCGAAAATGTCGACGGGGCTGTCGGCGCGCAGCCCGTCACCCAGTTCGCGGCCCAGGCGCTCGGCCTCGGTGGCGGCGCCCGCCACCGTGCGCTTCAACAGGAAGGAGCCGTCCGGGCGGGCCACCAGCCCGGTGAGGTGCAGCCGGCCATCCGGCAGCAGCCGCGCATGGCCGCCGATCGGGGTGCGGCAGGAACCGTCCAGCGCAGCCAGCAGCGCCCGCTCGGCACGGGACACGGCGCGGGCCTCGCGGTCCTCCACCGCCGAAAGCAGCTCGCACAGCTCAAGATCGGCGGCGCGCACGGTGATGCCCACAATGCCCTGGCCGGCGGCCGGCACCATGGTCTCGGCATCCAGCACCAGGGAGGCGTGGCGCTCCAGCCCCAGGCGCTTCAGCCCGGCCAGCGCCAGCAGCGTGCCGTCGAAGGCGCCGGATTCCAGCTTGGAAAGGCGGCTGCCGACATTGCCGCGGATCATCTCCACCCGCAGATCCGGCCGGGCATGCAGCAACTGCGCCTGCCGCCGCAGGCTGGCGGTGCCGATCAGCGCGCCGGAAGGGATGGCGGCGTAGGGGTTGGCCGGGTCGGTGTCCCCCGCGCGGGGCCCCAGCACCATGGCGTCGCGCGCATCCTCGCGCTTCATGGTGCAAGCCAGCACGATGCCGGGCGGCAGCTCGGTTTCCAGATCCTTCAGGCTGTGCACAGCGAAATCGATCCGCCCGTCCAGCAACGCCTCGTGGATCTCCTTGGCGAACAGGCCCTTGCCGCCGATATCCGCCAGCCGCTTGTCCTGGATGCGGTCGCCCGAGGTGGCGATAACATGCTCCTCGAAGGCCTTGGCATTGCGCAGCACCGGACAGACATGCAGCACCCGGTCGAGAAAGGTGCGGGTCTGCCAAAGCGCCAGGGGCGAGCCACGGGTGCCCACGCGCAGCGGCAGCGAACGATGCGCGTGACGCCGCACCGGATGGCCGGCGGCAGGGGCGCAGGAAGCGGGGCCGGAGGGGGTGGCCCCAGGAGATAGCGACATCAGAACCGGTCCCGCGCGGAAATGCCCGCCATGGCAGATGGCAGGACGGGGTGGGCAAGTGACATGGGGTCGTCATAGAACCACGCCCCGGAAGGCGAAAGGCATATCACGGATGCATTTGGTGGCGATCAGGGGACCGGTTCTGGGTTTGGAGGCGAGCTGCGACGAAACCGCCGCCGCCCTGCTGGCGCCGGATGGCACCATCCTGGCCGAGGCGGTGCGCTCCCAGCTGGCCGAGCACACCCCCTTTGGCGGCGTGGTGCCGGAGATCGCGGCGCGCGCCCACCTGGCGCATCTTCCCGCCCTGGCGGCTCAGGTGATGCGGGAAGCCGGGGTGTCGCCCGCCGATCTGGGTGGGGTGGCGGCCACGGCGGGGCCGGGGCTGATCGGCGGGCTGATCGTCGGCGCTTCCTTCGGCAAGGGCATGGCCATCGCCCACAACCTGCCCTTCCTGGCGGTGAACCACCTGGAGGGGCATGCGCTGACGGCGCGCCTCCCCGGCCTGGTGGAGGATGGCGTGGCTTTCCCCTACCTCCTGCTGCTGCTCTCCGGCGGGCATTGCCAATGCGTGGCGGTGGAAGGGCTGGGCCAATACCGCCGCCTTGGCTCCACCCTGGACGACGCGGTGGGGGAGGCCTTCGACAAATCCGCCAAGCTGATGGGCCTGCCCTGGCCCGGCGGCCCGGCGCTGGAGAAGCTGGCCGCGTCCGGTGATCCGAAGCGCTTTCCCCTGCCCCGGCCGATGCTGGGGCGCCCCGGCTGCGACTTTTCCTTCAGCGGGCTGAAGACCGCGGTGGCGCAAAGCATCCCGAAGCTGGAGAACGAGCAGGACCGGGCCGACCTGGCCGCCGCCTTCCAGCGCGTCGTCGCCGCCGTGCTGGCCGACCGGGCGCGCAACGCGCTGGCCATGCTGCCCGGCGCCACGGCGATGGTGGTGGCCGGCGGCGTCGCGGCGAACCAGGGCGTGCGCGCGGCCCTCCGCGCCGAGGCGGAAGCGGCGGGGCTGCCGCTGATCGCGCCGCCGATCCGGCTTTGCACCGACAATGCGGTGATGATCGCCTGGGCGGGCATCGAGCGGCTGCGCGCCGGCTGGACCGACCCGCTGGATCATGCCCCGCGCCCGCGCTGGCCGCTGGCGGAACTGGCGGAGCCGGCCGGCCCGGGGGTGGCGGCATGAACTACCGCCACGCCTTTCATGCCGGCAATTTCGCCGATTGCATGAAGCACGCGCTGCTGGTGGCGCTGATCCACCGGCTTTGCGCCAAGGACACCCCGTTCCGGGTGCTGGACACCCATGCCGGGATCGGCACCTATGACCTCACCGCCTCCGAGGCGGAGCGCACCGGCGAATGGAAGCGCGGCGTCGGCCGGCTGCTGGACATCACCGAAGGGCCGTTGGCGCCCTGGCTGGACCTGATCCGCCGTGCCGGCTTTCCGCCGCATTATCCCGGCAGCCCTGCCCTGGTGCGGATGATGCTGCGCCCGCGCGACCGTCTGGTGCTGTGCGAGTTGCACGAGGATGACAGCGCCGCGCTGCGCACCCTGTTCCGCGGCGATCCGCAAACGGCCGTGCACAAGCGCGATGCCTGGGAAGCGCTGTCCGCCCTCACCCCTTTCGCCGAGAAGCGCGGCCTGGTGCTGGTGGACCCGCCCTTCGAGGTGGAAGGCGAGTTCGGGCGCATGGCCGAGGCCATCTCCGTGGTGGCCCACCGCTTTCGCGCCGGGGTGCAGGCGCATTGGTACCCGGTGAAGCACCGCGCGCCCGTGCGCGCCTTCCACACGGCGCTGGCTGATGGCGGCGTGCGCGACATCGTCGCCTGCGAATTCTGGCTGCGCGAGCCCACCGACCCGCAGCGCCTGAATGGCTGCGGCCTCGTGGTGGTGAACCCGCCCTGGAAGTTCGAGGAAGAAGCCCGCGCCATCCTGGCCGCCCTGCTGACCCATCTGGGCGAAGGCGAGCCCGGCCAGGGTTTCGCCGTGACCCGCATCGCCGAGGAATAAGCGCCGCATGAGCAAGATCACGGTGATCGGCGCCGGCGCCTGGGGCACGGCGCTGGCCATCCAGGCCACGCGCGCGGGCGCCGCCGAGGTGTCGCTCTGGGCGCGCGATCCGGCGCGCGCCGCCGCCATGCAGACCAGCCGGATCAACGAGGCCCATCTGCCCGGCCACGCCCTGCCCGAGCCCTTGCGGGTCACCGCCGACGCGGCCGAGGCACTGCATGGCGCCGACCTCGCCCTGCTGGTGGTGCCCACGCAGCACATGGCCGCCGTGCTGCGGACCTTGCCCGCGCTGCCGGCCACCCTGGTCGCCGCCAAGGGCGTGACGCGGGACGGGCTGCACCTGCCGCTGGAAACCCTGGCCCTGGCCCGGCCGGGACTGCCCGCCGGCGTGCTGTCCGGCCCCAATTTCGCCGGCGAGGTCGCCGCCGGCCTGCCCGCCGCCGCGGTGATCGCCAGCACCGACCAGGCGCTGCGCCGGCAGGCCGCCGATTGCCTCGCCACCCCCGCCTTCCGGCTTTACGGCCAGGATGATCCGGTGGGGGCGCAGGTCGGCGGTGCCGCCAAGAACGTCATCGCCATCGCCGCCGGGGTCGTGACGGGGGCTGGCCTGGGTGAGAATGCCCGCGCCGCCCTGGTCACGCGCGGATTGTCGGAAATCGCCCGCCTGGCCGTGGCGCTGGGCGGCCGTGCCGATACGGTGAGCGGCCTTTCCGGCCTTGGCGACTTGCTTCTGACCTGCACCGGGCCGGGCAGCCGCAACTTCTCCCTCGGCCATGCCCTGGGCCAGGGCCAGCGGCTGGACGCCATCCTCGGCGGCCGCAACAGCGTCACCGAGGGGGTCGCGACCGCGCCTGCCCTGCTGGCCCGCGCCGCCGCGGCCGGGGTGGAGATGCCAATCACCGCCGCCGTCACCGCCGTGCTGGACGGGCAGGCGGAGGTCACCGACGCAATCTATGGCTTGCTGGCCCGCCCCTTGCGGCCCGAAAACCTGAACTGAGCGCGATCGCCATATCCCCAGCAACGCTTCCGCGCTATGCAGCGCGACGCCCGCAACGCTTTAGTTCGCCACGACGCGGCGGGCAGGAGGCATGATTGGACGGAACGCTGCAACGGCGCCGTAGCCTGGTGGTGACCCTGCTGTTCCTGTCCGGGCTGGTCATCATCCTGGGGATATGGCTGCTGGAATCCCGGCTGGGGCTGATCGGCCGGGTGGACCGGTTCGCTTATCCGGCCCTGGCGATGCTGTGTGCCGTGATGCCGATCCTGTTGCGCTGGCTGCCGCACCGGCGGACGCTTCTGGAACTGGCGGCCTATGGCGCCGTCGCGGCCTATGTCATCATCAACCTCCTCGACATCGTGACGCGCGCCCCGGGCACGGCGCAGTACGCGGCGGCCAGCCAGTTGCAATGGCTGCCGCTGCTGTATGTGGCGGCCTTTGTGCTGCTGGACCGGCGCATCGCGCGGATGGCGGCGGGGCTGGTGTTCGGATTGTCCATGCTGCCACTGGCCGTGCTGCTGCTGGGCGGCCGGCCGGCGGACAGCGCGCTCCTGATGCTGCTGCTGAATGCCCATGCGGTGCATTTCCTGATCCTGGCGGCCTTGTCCTTCATCACCACGCTCAACGCGCGCTACGAGGATGCCGCGCAGCGCGCACGGCGGCTCGAAGGCGTCGCCGCCACCGATGCGCTGACCGGCCTCGCCAACCGGCGCGGGATGGAGCAGATGCTGCGCCGGCTGGCCGCCCGGCCCGGCCACGATGTCGGCCTGGTGCTGCTGGATATCGACCGCTTCAAGTCGGTGAATGACAGCTTCGGCCATCTGGTGGGCGACGAGTTGCTGGCCGGCGCCGCGCGCCGCATGCGGCGAGCCCTGCCCGACCATGCCAGGATCGGCCGCTGGGGCGGCGAGGAATTCCTGGTGGTGGTGCCGGAAGGCGGCGCGGATGTCCCGGCCATCGCCGAGCGCCTGCGGCAGGCCGTGTCCGCCGAGCCGCATCCGGTCGCCGGCGAGGTCACCATCAGCGCCGGCGTCGCCTGGTGGCACAGCAACCAGCCCCTGGCGGCGGCGTTGCGGCAGGCCGATGCCGCGCTCTACGAGGCCAAGTCGCTGGGCCGCAACCGCGTGATCCTGGCCGATCCCCCGGCTGCCACGGAATTGGCCGGCGCGGCCTGAAGAATTGGGGCGGCGGTCAGTCGGCCCGCAGCGCCGCGCCCGCCGCCAACGGCGCCAAGGGCAGGGCTGCCGCCACCAGGGCGCCCAGCAGCAGCAGGAAGGGCCGCGGCGTGCCGGCGCCGGCCGCCGCCTCGATCGCCGCCGCGCCAAAGATCACCGCCGGAATGGCCAGCGGCAGCACCAGCAGCGGCAGCAGCACCCCGCCCCGCCGCGCCCCCAAAGTGAGCGCCGCCCCCGCGGTGCCCAGCAGCGACAGGAACAGCGTCGCCAGCCCCAGCGCCAGCATGGCGACGGGCCAGGCCTCCACCGGCAGGTTCAGCATGGCGCCCGCCACCGGCGCCGCCAGCAGCAGCGGCCCGCCGGTGGTCAGCCAGTGCGCCACCGCCTTGGCGCCGGCGATCTGCGCGCCCGACAGGCCCGACAACAGTAGCTGGTCCAGCGAGCCATCCTCCGCCTCGGCGCCGAACAGCCGGTCGAGCGGCAGCAGCGCGGCCAGCAGGGCGGCGGCGATCAGCGCGCCGGGGGCCAGCCGCGCCAGCGTGTCGGGCGCCGGGCCGACGCCGAAGGGAAACAGCGCGGTGACCAGCAGGAAGAACAGCACCGCCGCCAGCGTGTCCGCCGGATGCCGCGCCGCCAGCAGCATCTCCCGCCGCAGCAGGGCGATCACGCGGGCACCCCGGCAGGAAGCCCGTCCAGGCGGTGTTCGCGCGCGCCGTCGAGCGGCAGCGGCACATGGGTCGCCGCCACCACTAGACCGCCCGCCGCGCGGTGTCGCCGCAGCAGCGCGCCGAGCCGGGCGATGGAGGCGGCATCCAGCCCGACGCTCGGCTCGTCCAGCAGCCAGATCGGGCAGGGCGCCAGGGCCAGCCGCGCCAGGGCCAGCCGCCGCTTCTGCCCGGCCGACAGCATGCGCGCCGGCAGCTCGGCCAGCGGCGCGAGGCCGACCGCCTCCAGCGCCGCCGGAATGTCGCCGCCCCATTGCCGCGCCCAGAATTGCAGGTTCTCCGCCACCGACAGGCCAGGCTTCAGGGCATCCGCATGCGCGAGGTAGCGCAGCCGGGCGGCATGCGCGGCACGGTCGGCCAGCGCGTCCTCCCCGTTCCAGAGGACCCGCCCCTCCGCCAGCCCGACGAGCCCCGCGAGGACCCGCAGCAGGGTCGATTTGCCAGCCCCGTTGGCGCCGGTCAGCACCACCGCCTCCCCGGGCGAGACCGTGAGGCGCAGTCCCGAGAAGATCACCCGCTCCCCGCGCAAAACAGCAACATCACTGGCTTCCAGCACGGCACAGGATCCCCCTTGGCCCGATGGACCGGGCGAGCGCAGCGTGTAATAAGCTGCGGCGTTCGCAGCAAATATCGAGGGACCCCGGACCATGCGGATGATCGGGCAGGATAGCCTGAAGGCGCGTCGCTCCCTGACGGTTGACGGCAAGACCTACCATTACTTCAGCCTGCCCGAAGCGGCGAAGAGCATCGGCGACGTCAGCCGCCTGCCCTTCAGCCTCAAGGTCCTGCTGGAAAACGTCCTGCGGCACGAGGATGGCCGCGCCTACACGGTGAAGGACGCCGAGGCCGTCGCCGAATGGGTGAAGGAAGGCCGGAGCGAGAAGGAAGTGCCCTTCCGCCCCGCCCGCATCCTGATGCAGGATTTCACCGGCGTCCCCGCCGTGGTGGATCTTGCCGCGATGCGCGACGGCATCACCAAGCTCGGCGGCGACCCGAAGCGCGTGAACCCCCTGGTTCCCGTCGACCTCGTGATCGACCACTCGGTGATGGTGGACGTTTCCGGCAGCGCCTCCTCGCTGCAGAAGAACGTCGACATCGAGTTCGAGCGCAATGGCGAGCGATACGAGTTCCTGCGCTGGGGCCAGGAGGCGTTCAACAATTTCCGCGTCGTGCCCCCCGGCACCGGCATCTGCCACCAGGTGAACCTGGAATACCTGGCCCAGGGCGTCTGGACCGCGACCGACGCGGGCGAGACCTTCGCCTACCCGGATAGCTGCTACGGCACCGACAGCCACACCACCATGGTGAACGGCCTGGGCGTGCTGGGCTGGGGCGTGGGCGGCATCGAGGCGGAGGCCGCCATGCTCGGCCAGCCCATCGCCATGCTGATCCCCGACGTCATCGGCTTCAAGCTGCATGGCCGCCTGCGCGAGGGCGTGACCGCCACCGACCTGGTGCTGACGGTGACGCAGATGCTGCGCAAGAAGGGCGTGGTCGGCAAGTTCGTCGAGTTCTACGGCCCGGGCCTCGCCGACATGGCGCTGGCGGACCGCGCCACCATCGGCAACATGGCCCCGGAATACGGCGCCACCTGCGGCATCTTCCCGGTCGATGAGGTGACGCTGGACTATCTGCGCCTGTCCGGCCGCGACGAGCACCGCATCAACCTCGTGCGCGAATACTACAAGGCCCAGGGCATGTTCCGCGAGGAAGGCCAGCCCGACCCGGTTTTCACCGACACGCTGGAACTGGACATGTCGACGGTGGAGCCGTCCCTGGCCGGCCCGAAGCGTCCGCAGGACCGCGTGGCGCTGTCCGGCGCCGCCCCCGCCTTCGCCAAGGAACTGGCTTCCGGCAATCTCGGCGTGCCCGGCGACAAGGCCGACCTGCGCGTGCCGGTGGCCGGCGCCAATTACGACCTCGGCCATGGCGACGTGGTGATCGCCGCCATCACCTCCTGCACCAACACCTCCAACCCCTATGTGCTGGTGGCCGCGGGCCTGGTGGCGAAGAAGGCCAACGCGCTGGGCCTGAAGCCGAAGCCCTGGGTCAAGACCTCGCTGGCGCCGGGTTCGCAGGTCGTGACCGACTACCTGGACAAGTCCGGCCTGACGCAGCATCTCGACGCGCTGGGCTTCCAGACCGTCGGCTATGGCTGCACCACCTGCATCGGCAATTCCGGCCCCCTGCCCGACCCGATCGTTGACGCGATCGAGGACAACAAGCTGGTCGCCGTGTCCGTGCTGTCGGGCAACCGCAACTTCGAGGGCCGCGTGCACCAGAACGTGCGCGCCAACTACCTGGCCTCGCCGCCGCTGGTGGTGCTCTACGCGCTCGCCGGCACCATCACGCTCGACGTCACCAAGGAAGCCATCGGCACCGGCTCGAACGGCCAGCCGGTCTACCTGAAGGACATCTGGCCGACCCAGAAGGAGGTCAACGACACCGTGGCCGCCGTGGTCACGCGCGAGATGTTCCAGAGCCGCTATTCCGACGTCTTCAAGGGCCCGGAGCAGTGGCAGGCGATCCGCGTCGATGCCGGCTCGGACACCTATCGCTGGAACTCCGGCTCCACCTACGTGCAGAACCCGCCCTATTTCGAGGGCATGGACGCCGAGCCGAAGCCGATCGCCTCGGTCAAGGGCGCGCGGGTGCTGGCCAAGCTCGGTGACTCGATCACCACCGACCACATCTCGCCGGCCGGCAACATCAAGAAGACCTCGCCCGCCGGCGAGTATCTCGGCGAACACCAGGTCCGTCAGGCCGACTTCAACAGCTACGGCGCCCGCCGCGGCAACCACCAGGTCATGATGCGCGGCACCTTCGCCAACATCCGCATCAAGAACGAGATGGTTCCGGGCATCGAGGGCGGCATCACCAAGCACCAGCCCTCGGGCGAGGTCATGCCGATCTATGACGCGGCCATGAAGTACAAGGCCGAGGGCACGCCGCTGGTGATCTTCGGCGGCAAGGAATACGGCACCGGCTCGTCCCGCGACTGGGCGGCCAAGGGCACCTTCCTGCTCGGCGTGAAGGCGGTGATCTGCGAAAGCTTCGAGCGCATCCACCGCTCCAACCTCGTGGGCATGGGCGTGCTGCCGCTGGTGTTCAAGCCGGGCGAGGACCGCAACTCCCTCAACCTGACGGGCGAGGAGATCATCGACATCCAGGGCCTGGAAGACCTGAAGCCGCGCATGCTGCTGGACCTGGTCATCCACCGCCCTGACGGCACCACCACCACCACCCAGGTGCAGTGCCGCGTCGATACGGCCGACGAGGTCGAGTACTACAAGAATGGCGGCATCCTGCACTACGTGCTGCGCAACATGGCGAAGGCCGCCTGAAACAGGAACGGCCCGGGATGTTCTCCCGGGCCATTTCGAATGGCCGCCCGCGCGGCGGGCGATCAAGCCGGCCTCAGGGCCGGCTTTTTGCTTTGGCGCTTCAGGACTCCCGGCTCAGGGCTCCCGGCATTTCAGGCCTGGGGCGTTTCGGGCCCCAGGCGCTTCGAGCCAGGGTCAGTCAACCGGCCTTTTCAGGCGGACCGGGCCGAACAGGGGAGCATCCCAGGGAAGGTCCACAAGTCCACGGAAAAGGCTGCGGGGGGTGATGGGCTGAGGGCGCATGGTCCAGGGCATGGCACCTGTCTCCTTTCATCATGGATGGACATAGGATCGGGCCTGTTGATGAAGGAGTCCTGAAGCGCGCAAAAATTGCGTGTCATCCGGCGCCGGGACCGTGCGGAGGCTTCGCCATCCGGCGGGGCGCTTCGGGCGAAAGCGCGCCGGCGCCGCATCCTTCCGGGCCGGCGCAGCGTTGACGGGGCGTGTTCTTCCCGCCTCCAGAAAGCGGAGCCGCTGCCGCATGACCTTCAACCGCCGCATCGACCACATCTCCGACCTGCATTACGGACGGGTGGACGAAACGGCCGCCGAGGCCTTGCTCGGGACGCTCAACGCCGACCCGGCCGACCTGGTGGTGGTCAGCGGCGACCTCACCATGCGCGCCCGGTCGCGGGAATACCGGGCGGCGCGGCGCTTCCTGGATGCGCTGAAGGCGCCGCATATCGTGGTGCCCGGCAATCACGACATCACCAATTACTGGCCCTGGGAACGCTTCCTGGACCCCTTCGGCCGGTGGCGGCGCTTCATCGGCGGCAAGACGGAGCCGATCTGGCGCGACGAGCATCTGGCCGTGATCGGCCTGAACACCGTGGTGCGGGGCGGCTGGCACTTCTCCTGGGAGGAAGGCCGGGTCAAGCGCCACCGGCTCAAGCGCCTGCTGCGGCGGCTGGAGGAATTGCCGCCGGGCCTGTTCCGCATCGTGGTGGCGCATCACCCGTTCCTGGCGCCGGAAGACGCGCCCGACACGCCCCTGGCGGCCCGTGCCGCCCCTGCGCTGGAGCGGCTGCAGAAGGCCGGGGTCCGGCTGATCCTGTCCGGGCACCTGCACCGCGGCTATGTGCGGCTGCATCGTGGCGCCCCCGCTTCCAGCGTCCACCAGGAGGAGCTGCTGGTGGTGCAGGCCGGTTCCGCCATCTCCACCCGCCTGCGCGGCGAGCCCAACGCCTATAACCGCATCTATGTGGAAGGGCGCGAGGTGCGCATCGAGCCGCATCGCTGGGATGGCCGCAACTGGCTGGGGGCCGAGGAACCGGCGTGGCCGCAACAGGTGCTGACCGCCGAGGCGATGCCCTGATCCCTGCTGCTGCATGGCGGGACCGGGCCGACCCCTGAGGCATCAATCCTGCCGCAGCCGCAGCGCCAGGGGCAGCGCCAAGGCGCAGAGCCCGGCCATCACCAGGAAGACGCCGCCGCCCCAGGCCGCGTAAGCGGGGCCGGAAACCAGGGTCATCAGCCCCATCAGCAACCCGACTCCCAGGGCGGAGTGCAGCGCCTGCGCCGTGCCTGCCAGGGGCGGCGGCACCAGGCGCAGGATCAGCTGCATCGCCGCCAGATGCTGGGCGCCGAAGCTCAGCGCATGCAGCAACTGGATCAGCAGCAGCGCCGGCAGCCAGGTCGTGGCCGCCATCAGGCTCCAGCGAAGCAGCCCTGCCGAGGCCGCCAGCATCGCCATCCCCGCCGGCCCGAGCCGCCGCGCCAGGCGATGGCCCATCACGAACAGCGCCACCTCCCCCACCACCGCCTCGGCCCAAAGCAGGCCGATAACGGAGGGGGCATGGCCCGCCGCGCTCCAGTGGATGGTGCTGAAGCCGTAATAGGTGGCGTGGCTGCTCTGGATCAGGCCCGACAGCAGCAGCAGGCGGGCGAAGCCGGGCAGGCGCAGCACCGCCCCCACCCCGCCCTGGAAGCCGGGCCGCGTGGCGGGCGGCGGCGGGCGCGGCAGGGCCAGGGCGGCCGCCGTCACCGCCAGCAGCGCCGCCGCCATGAGCCCGGGCAGCAGGCCGAGCCCGAAATGGCCCGCCATCCAGCCGGCCAGCACCGCCATGGCCATGTAGGTCACCGAGCCCGCGGCGCGCAGCCGGCCATATTCCAGCCCGCCGCGCCGCGCCGCCGCCAGGCAGACCGCATCGGCCAGCGGGGTCAGCGGCGCCATGGCGGCATTCAGCGCCAGCTGCGCCAGCAGAAATCCCGCAAGCCCGGCGGCCGGCACGAAGCCAGCCGCCGCCAGCGCCCCCGCGAGGCTGAACAGCACCATCAGCAGCCGGGGATTGCCCAGGGCGTCCGCCAGCCGCCCGCCCAGCGGGCCGGCCAGGATGCGGATGCCGGCGCCCAGCGCCAGCACCAGCGACACCTGGGCGGCGCTCAGGCCGCGTTCCGCCAGATACGCGGGCAGAAAGGGTTGCACCGCGCCGATCGCGGCGAAAACCGCCCCGAGCAACGCCATGTGGCGCCCCGGATGGGCAGGCGGGGGCGGGGCGGAGTCGCGCGGCATGGCAGGTGACAACGATGCAACGCGCGGTCCTTCGCCGCCAGCCATGTCCCTCCCGCCCGTTGCAAGCGGGGGCCGGAAACGCCACACAGGACCATAATGCGTGATCCCGCCCCGACGTTCGCTTCCGGTTCCATGTTCCCCGCGCGGGTCAAGGCCGTTCTGGGACCCACCAACACCGGCAAGACGCATCTGGCGATCACCCGGATGCTGGCGCATGCCTCCGGCATCATCGGCTTCCCGCTGCGCCTGCTGGCGCGCGAGAACTATGACCGCATGGTGGCCGCCAAGGGGGCGCGATACGTCGCCCTCATCACGGGGGAGGAAAAGATCGTCCCGCCCGAGGCGAAGTGGTTCGCCTGCACGGTGGAGGCCATGCCGCTCGACCGCCGGGTCGAGTTCGTGGCGGTGGACGAGATCCAGCTTTGCGCCGATGCCGATCGGGGCCATGTCTTCACGGACCGGCTGCTGAACGCCCGCGGGCTGGTGGAAACCATGTTTCTCGGCGCCGAGACCGTCCGTCCGCTGCTGCAGCGCCTCGTGCCGCAGGCGGAGGTGGAAACCCGGCCGCGCCTGTCGCAGCTTTCCTATGCCGGCCCGGCCAAGCTGACGCGGTTGCCGCCGCGCTCCGCCGTGGTCGCCTTCTCCGCCGGCGAGGTTTACGCCATCGCGGAGGCGATCCGCCGCCGCCGGGGCGGCTGCGCGGTGGTGATGGGGCGCCTTTCCCCCCGCACCCGCAACGCCCAGGTGGCGCTGTACCAGAACCGCGAGGTCGATTTCCTGGTGGCGACGGATGCCATCGGCATGGGGCTGAACATGGATGTGGACCATGTCGCCTTCGCCAGCCTGCAGAAATTCGACGGGCACCGGCCGCGTCCGCTGACCGCGCAGGAAGCGGCGCAGATCGCCGGCCGCGCGGGGCGCGGCATGCGGGACGGCACCTTCGGCTCCACCGCCGAATCCCCTCCCCTGCCGCCCGAAATGGTGGAGAAGATCGAGGGCCACCAATTCGAGACCCTGACCACCCTGGCCTGGCGCAACTCCGCGCTCGACATGACCAGCGTGGACTCACTGCTGGACAGCCTGTCCATGCCGCCGCCGGTGCCGGGCCTGGCGCGCGGCAACGACGCGACCGACCACATCACCCTCGCCCATCTCTCGCGCGAGCAGGAGATCCGCAAGCTGGCCCAGGGCCGCGCCCGGGTGCGGCTGCTGTGGGAAACCTGCCAGATCCCGGATTTCCGCAAGCTGGCCGATGACAGCCACACCCGCCTGTGCGGCCGCATCTTCGGCCACCTCGTGAAGGAGGGGCACCTGCCGCCCGACTGGGTCGGGCAGCAGATCGCCGGCTGCGCCCGCATCGAGGGCGACATCGACACGCTGATGACGCGGCTGGCCGCGATCCGCGTCTGGGCCTTCATCGCGGCGCGCGGCGACTGGCTGCGGGATGCCCAACGCTACCAGAACGAGGCCCGCCAGGCGGAGGACATGGTCAGCGACGCCCTGCATGAGCGGCTGACCGCGCGCTTCGTGGACCGCCGGGCCGCGCACCTGATCCGCCGCCTTGACGACACCGCCGAGGAGTTGCTTTCCGCTGTCACCCGGGAAGGCCAGGTCGTGGTGGAAGGCCACAGGGTTGGCCACGTGACGGGTTTCATGTTTGAACCCGATGCTGCTGCGGGTAATGAGGATGAGCGCAAGCTCGTGCTGCGTGCCGCCCGTAGGGCCTTGCAAAGTGAGATGCCAAAGCGCGTGACTGATCTGGAAACAGCGTCCGACGACGCCTTCGCCCTGTTGCCCAACCACCACATCACCTGGAATGGTGACGAGGTTGCACGGCTGCGCCCCGGCCCCACGCCGGACAAGCCGCTGATCGAGCCGCTTGCCTCCGAGTTCATCGACGGGGCGCAGCGGGAGCGGATCCGTGCCCGGCTCGCCGCCTGGATCGAGGCCATGATCAAGCGGGACTTCGCCTCGCTCGACGTGGTGGAGGCCAAGGCGGCCGAGGACAACACGCTGCGCGGCCCGGCGTTCCGGCTGCGTGAATATCTGGGCCTGGTGCCGGGCGGCACCGAGGCCGAGGTCAATCCGGAGCTGCGGCAGAAGCTGAAGGCGATCGGCATCCGCGCCGGCCGCTTCGCCCTCTACATCCCCGAGGTGCTGAAGCCGAAGCCGATGGCGCTGCGCGCGCAGCTCTGGGCGCTGAAGGCCGATTGCGACGTGCCGGCGGTGCCGGGGGGCGGCCTGGTTTCGGTGCCGCCGCCGGAAGGCTGGCCGGAAGGCTTCGCGGAAACCATGGGCTGGGTGCAGGCCGGACCCGTGCTGCTGCGCCTCGACGTCGCGGAGCGCGTGGCCGGCGAGCTGGGCCACCTGACCCGCCGCGCGCCCGCCATGCTGCCACCAGATGTCGCCAGCCGCCTGGGCGTCAAGGCCGACATCCTGCCCGCCGTGCTGCAGGTGCTGGGCTTCCGCCTCCTGCCGGCCGAGCCGCTGGCCGAGGATGTTTTCGGCCCGCCCGGCCCGGCCATGGTGTCGGCCCGGCGCGAGGATCGCGGCCCGCGCTTCCGCCGCCCCGGCGGGCGCCCGGATGGCCAGCGCGACCAGCATCGCGGCCCGCGGCCCGAGCGTGGCCCGCGCCCCGACCGGCCGCAGCGCCCGCGCGACGACGCCCCCGCCCCGGCGGAAGGCGAGGCCGTGGCCGCCGAGGCCGCCGGCCCGCGCCCCGAGCGTGGCCCGAGGCCGCCCCGCTTCACCGGCAAGGACGGCGCGCCGCGCTTCACCGGCAAGGGCGGCCCCCGCCCGCCGCGCCCCGATCGGGATGACGGCCCGCGCCGCGACCGCCGCCCGCCGCGCGACGACCGCAACGAAGGCCGCTCCTACAGCTTCTCCGGCCCGAAGGAGAAGGGGCCGGACCCCGACAGCCCCTTCGCCGTGCTGGCGCGGCTGAAGCTCGACAAGGGCTGATGCCGCGGCTGCCGGCCCGCCCCTTCCCCCGGTCCCATGGCTGACGCCGAGGACCGCGACTGGCAGCGGCTGGACAAGTGGCTCTGGTGCGCCCGGGTGGCCAAGACCCGGGCGGATTGCGCAAGGCTGGTGCAGAAGGGTGCGCTGCGGCTGAACCGGCAGCCGGTGGGCAAGCCAGGCGCCCGGCTGCGCGTGGGCGACGTGATCACCCTGGCGCTCGGTGGGCCGGAACGCGGCGTGGTGCGGATCTGGCGGATCCGCGCCCTGGCCGAGCGGCGCGGCCCGGCACCGGAAGCGCGCCTGCTGTATGACGATCTCGATGCCGCGTCCGATCCCGCGGCGGGCGGCGGCTGATCCGGCATCCGGGCGGTGCTGCACCGCGCGAATGGCGGTTGCGTCCCGCCGCTGCCCGGTCCATCTCTGCCCCACGCTCTGCACTGGATTGACCGAGGAACCCGGCCGTGACCTACGTCGTCACTGAAAATTGCATCCGTTGCAAGTACATGGACTGCGTCGAAGTCTGTCCGGTGGACTGCTTCTATGTTGGCGAGAACTTCCTGGTCATTCACCCGGATGAGTGCATCGATTGCGGTGTCTGCGAGCCGGAATGCCCGGCCGAGGCGATCCTGCCCGACAGCGACGACCGCGCCGCCGAATGGGCCGAGGTCAATCGCGAATATTCCCAGCAATGGCCCAACATCACCCGCAAGGGCGAGGCCCCGCCCGACGCCGAGGAATGGAACGGCAAGCCCAACAAGCGGCCCCTGCTGAGCCCCAACCCGGGCAAGCCCTGAGCGCGGCCGAGGCATCGGGACCGCGGAGGCATCGGCGCCAAGGTGACGCTTGGCGCGCTTTGTGCTATGCGGCGGCTTGGTGAGGTTGTGGGCTTGCAGAAGCCACACCACCTCCTTGATTCACTGGCGCGGCAATCCGGCCGGCTGTCCATGAGGGGCCGCCGGCAGAATCGCCACCGCGCCCGTGACACCGGTTGCCAGGAGTAGAGAGCGGATGAAGCCACCCGCCGGCCCGAAATCTTCCCCCCCCGAGCCGGACACGGCGGCCTCCCGCCCGGCGGCCCGGCGCGGCATGGCCGAAAGCCAGGCGCCATCCCCGGCGGAAACCGTTGCCGCCGGCCCGGTCCGGCCCGGCCCGCCGCCCAAGCCGCTCGGCAACCAAGGCAACGAGTTCAAGACGGGCGACCATGTGGTCTATCCCACCCATGGCGTGGGCCAGGTGCAAGGCATCGAATCCATGGCCGTGGCCGGCGCGGAGCTCAAGGTGATCATCGTCACCTTCGAGGAAAACCGTATGACTCTGCGGGTGCCGCTGAACAAGGCGGCCTCCTCCGGGCTGCGCAAGCTGGCCAATCGCGACATGATGGGCGAGGCGCTGGAAACCCTGAAGGGGCGCGCCCGCATCAAGCGCACCATGTGGTCGCGCCGCGCCCAGGAATACGAGCAGAAGATCAACAGCGGCGACCCCGTGCAGATCGCCGAGGTGGTGCGCGACCTGCACCGCAATGCCGGCCAGCCGGACCAGTCCTTTTCCGAGCGCCAGATCTATGAGCTGGCGATGGACAGGCTGGCGGCCGAGGTCGCGGCGATCGACGGGTCCGACAAGAACGCGGCGATGAACAAGCTGCTGGAACACCTGAAGGGCTGAGGCCCGCGCGGGATGGCGGGTGCCCGGTGACGATGGTTCCCGCCCAAACGAAAAGCCCCGGAGGCAGCTGCCTCCGGGGCTCTTTTTGTTTGGCTTCGCCGGTTGGCAGGATCAGTCCTGCTGGCGGACGCCCATGAACTGCAGCAACAGCTGGAACAGGTTGATGAAGTTCAGGTACAGGCCCAGCGCGTCGAACACGCTGCGCTTGGCGGCAAGGTCCGTGCCCTCGGCATAGGCGTACTCGATGTAGTCCGCCTTGATGCGCTGGGTGTCATAGGCGGTGAGGCCCACGAACACGACGACGCCGATCACGCTGATGGCGAACTGCAGCGCGGAGGAGCCCACGAACATGTTCACCAGCCCGGCGATGATGATGCCGATCAGGCCCATCATCATGAAGGTGCCAAGCTTCGTCAGGTCCGCCTTGGTGGTGTAGCCATACAGACTCACGGCGGCGAACATGCCGGAGGTGATCACGAAGGTGGTCGCGATCGAGGTGCCGACATACACGGCGAAAATGTTCGCCATGGAGGCGCCCATCGTAGCGCAGAACAGCCAGAACAGGCCCTGCACCGCGCCCTTGCTCATCCGGTTGATGCCGAAGGAGAGGGCCAGCACGAAGCCCAGCGGGGCCAGCATGGCGATGAAGCCGAGGATGGTCGGCTGCGTGGCGGCGCCGCGCGGCGTCATCACCCGCGTGAAGAACAGATCCGCGGCCCCGGTGTTCGCGATCACATAGGCGACAATCGCGGTCAGCAGCAGACCGGACGCCATCCAGTTGTAAACGCGGAGCATGTAGGACCGCAGCCCGGCATCGACGGCGGCCGCATCGGCGGTTGCCGTGCGGCCCCAGCCCGTCGCGCCCGTCGTGTAGCGATAGTCGGGACCAGAGGCCATTGGATGAAACACTCCCACTCTCGCGGAGAATCCGCGGGTCAGCACCAATATGGACTATCCGTAACCTGATTCAACGGGAATCCCGGCACCAGCGCGGGCTGGCGTTATTTTCCCGCGAACCGCCCAATTTTTTCCGCGCCGCTTGCCCGGATTGCCGGCGGCCGGGACGTTTTCCCGCCGCGAGGCACCGCCTTCCCGCCTTATTCGTTGCGCAGCAGCGGCGCCGGCCGGGCACCCAGCGCCAGCGCGGTGCCCGCATAGCCGAGCGCCAGCGTCAGCACGGTGCAGCCCAGCACCGTCAGCGCCAGCGTGCCGGGCAGGAACACCCATTCGGTGCGCATCACGAAGCGGGCCACCGCCCAGCTCGCCGCCGTGCCGCAGATGGCGGCCAGCACGCCGGCAGCCAGGCCCAGCAGGCCGAACTCCACCATCCAGGCCCGGCGGATCTGCGCCCGCGTGGCGCCCACCACCTTCAGCACCACGGCATCCCGCACCCGCCGCCGCTGCCCCGCCGCCATGGCGCCGGCCAGCACCAGCGCGCCGGCCAGCAGCGTCACCGCCGCCACTGCCGAGATCGCCGTGCCCAGCCGCTCCAGCAACCCGGCCACGGCCTCCACCGCGTCCCGCACGCGGATGCCGGAAACATTGGGGAAGGCGTCGGTGACGGCGCGCAGCACCTGCGCATCCCGCGCCGCATCGCCGCGCAGCGTCGCGATATGGGTGTGCGGCGCCGCTTCCAGCAGGCCGGGAGAGGCGATCAGGGTGAAGTTCAGCCCCAGCCCCTGCCATTCGATCTGCCGCGTGCTGGCGATGGTCAGCGGCACCTCGCGGCCCAGCACATCCAGCACCACCACATCGCCGAGGCCGACGCCCCAGCCCTCGGCCAGCCGCGCATCGAGGGACAGCAGCGGCGGGCCGTCATAGTCCTGCGCCCACCATTGGCCGGACACCAGCCGCGTGTTCTCCGGCGGCACCGCGGCGTAGGTCAGGCCACGGTCGCCGCGCAGCGCCCAGCGCGTGTCCTCGGTGGCCTGCACCTGCTCTACCGGCACGCCCTTGATGGACACGATGCGGGCCCGGAGCGAGGGAACGCGCCGCAGCTCCGTCACGCCGGGCTGGGCGCGCGCCAGCTCGTCGAACCGGGCCGCCTGGTCGTTCTGGATGTCGATGAAATAGAAGTTTGGCGCCGCCTCGGGCAGTTGCCCCTGGATCTGCCGGCGCAGATTGCCCTCGATCATGGCAACTGCCGACAACGTGGTCAGCCCGATGCCGAGGCTCACCAGCATCAGCGCGGTGGGCGCGCCGGGGCGGTGCAGATTGGCCAGCCCCAGGCGCAGCGCCGGGCGGCGGATGTTGCGCAGCCGGCGCGCCATGGCCGACAGGGCGGCGGCGCCGAGCCGGAACAACAGCAGCGTCCCCCCCGCGGCGGCGCAGAAGCCCAGCGCGAAGCCCGGCTGCTCGGCACTGCCGACCACCAGCGCCACCAGCGCCAGCACCGCCAGCGCATTGGCCAGCAACAGCGACAGGCGGGGCCGGCCGTCGCCGGGCTGGACCGCGTCCCGGAACAGCGCGGCGCCGGGGATCTCCCGCGCGCGGCCGAGCGGCCACAGCGCGAAGGCCAGCGCCGTCAGCACGCCATACAGGGCCGCCTGCGCCAGCGGCAGCGGGTAGAAGCCGAGGCGTGGCGGCACCGGCAGCGCGCCGGACAGGGCCTTCGCCGCCAGCATCGTCAGCCCCTGCCCGGCGGCCAGCCCGATCACGATGCCAAGGGCGGACAAGGCCATCACCTGGATCAGGTAGGTGACAAAGATCACCCGTGCCGGCGCGCCCAGGCAGCGGAGAATGGCGATGGTGCGCGCCCGCTGGTCCAGCCAGGCCCGCACGCCGGTGGCCACGCCGATGCCGCCCACCAGCAGCGCCGTCAGCCCGGCCAGCGTCAGGAAGGAGGCGGCGCGGCCGAGAAAGCGGCTCACCCCAGGCGATGCTTCCGCCGCGTCCCGGATGCGCCAGCCGCCATCGTCATGCGCGGCGCGGAGATCCCGCGCGAAGGCGGCGGGGGAAAACCCGGGCGGCAGGGCGATGCGGTATTCATACTGCACCAGGCTGCCGGGCTGGATGAGCTGCGTTTGCGGCAGGTCCCGGAGGTCGATCATGGCGCGCGGGCCGAGGATGGCGGGGCTCGCCACCTTGTCGGGCTCCTCCCGCACCGTGCCGGCGACGCGCAGCCGCGCTTCTCCCAGGCGGAGGGTGTCGCCGGCGCCCAGTCCCAGCCGGTCGGCCACCAGCGGGTCGAGCGCCACGGTGCCGGGCAGCAGCTCCCCCGGCGGGTCGAGCACGAGGTCCCCGTAGAGGGGGTAGGCGCCGTCCACCGCCTTCAGCTCGACCAGGGTGCGGTCGCCGGAAGCGGCCACGGCCATGGCGCGCATCTCCACCACCTCGGAAAGCCGGGCGCCGCGACCGGTGATCCAGTCGCGCGCCGCCTGGGGCATGGGCCGGTAGGACACGCGCACCGACAGGTCGCCGCCCAGGATGCGCGCGCCGTCGGCGGACAGCCCGGCCTCGGTGGCGGCGCGCAGCGTGCCCACGGCGGCGATGGCGGCGACGCCCAGCGCCAGGCAAGCCAGCACGATGCGCAGCCCCTTGATGCCGCCGCGCAGCTCGCGCCGGGCGAAGCGGAAGCCGAGGGCAAGGGTTTGCGCCCAGCCACCCGGGGCCGGGCCGACGGCCGGTGCGGGGCCGCTCATGCGCCCTGGTCTTCCGCCAGCAGCCCGTCCGCCATGCGGATGCGCCGGCCGCAGCGCGCCGCCACGGCCGGGTCATGGGTGATCAGCAACAGGGTCATGCCGAGCTGGTCGCGCAGCCCGAACAGCAGGTCCATCACCTTCTGGCCGGTGGCGCCGTCGAGATTGCCGGTCGGCTCGTCGGCCAGCAGCAGGCGGGGCTCGGCCACCACGGCGCGGGCCAGGGCCACGCGCTGCTGCTCGCCGCCCGAGAGCTGCCCCGGATAATGGTCCAGCCGGTGGCCAAGCCCGACCCGCTCCAGCGACAGCCGGGCGCGCTCGAAGGCATCGCCGCGGCCGGCGAATTCCAGCGGCACGGCGACATTCTCCAGCGCCGTCATGGTGGGCACCAGGTGGAAGGCCTGGAACACGATGCCGAGCTGGTCGCGGCGGAAGCGGGCCAGCGCATCCTCGTCCAGCCGCGCCATGTCCTCCCCTGCGACCCGCAGGCTGCCGCCCGAGGGCCGCTCCAGCCCGGCGAGCAGCATCAGCAGGCTGGTCTTGCCGGAGCCGGACGGGCCGACCAGCCCCACCGCCTCCCCCTGCCGCACCGCCATATCGACACCGCGGAGGATGTTGACCTCCCCACCCCCCGCCGCCACCTTGAAGGTGAGACCGCGGGCCTCGATGAGGTTCGCGTCGCGATCCACCCCGCTTGGGGAGGCAGCAGCGGGGGTTCGGATGGCGTTTGGTGCGTCCAGCATGCCTGGCAGATATGGCCGCCGCGCCGTCCTGCGAAGGGCCTTGCTTGGTATCGGATTATTTCTTCCGGCGGCGCTTCCGCTCGGCGCCCGGGCGGCAGAGCCGGTGCGGGTGCTGATGCTGGGCGATTCGATCACCGCCGGATATGGACTGGCCCAGGCCGAAGCCCTGCCGGCCCGGCTGGAAGCGCGGCTGCGCGAGGCGGGAGCGGATGTCCGCGTCATCGCCGCCGGTGTGTCGGGGGACACCACGGCGGGCGGCAAGTCGCGCCTCGACTGGGCGCTGGCCGAGAGGCCGCAGGCGGTGATCGTGGCGCTGGGCGGCAATGACGGGCTGCGCGGCGTCCCGCCCGCCGAAACCTACGCCAATCTGAAGAACATCCTGGAGCGGCTGAAGCAGCGTGGCCTGCCGGTGCTGCTGGCGGGGATGCTGGCGCCGCCCAACCTTGGCGCCGATTACGGCCGCGAGTTCCGCAAAACCTTTGAGCGCCTGCGCCGGGAGCATCCGGAGGCGGTGTTCTATCCGTTCCTGCTGGAAGGCGTGGCGGGCGAGGAATCGCTGAACCAGCCCGACCGCATCCACCCCAACCCGCGCGGCGTTGAGGAGGTGGCACGCCGCATGCTTCCCCCCGTGCAGGAGCTGCTGTCCAAGGTGCAGGGAGGTTGAAACCACCATGCCACGCCTGTTCGTTGCCGTGCCCATCCCCGAGGAGCTGCGCGGACAGCTGGCCGATCTGGCCGGGGGCATTCCGGGCGCCCGCTGGGTGCCGCCGGAGAATTACCACCTGACTCTGCGCTTCATCGGGGAGGTCGATGGCTGGCAGGCGGATGAGGTGGATGAGGCGCTGGCCAGCATCCGCGCCCGCCCCTTCGCCGTGCAGCCCAGCGGCCTCGACCTGTTCGAGAAGGCGGGCCGCCTGACCTCCCTGCATGTGAAGGTGGAGCGCGAGGAGCGCCTGCTGCACCTGCAATCCAAGGTCGAGCAGGCCTTGCAGCGCGCCGGCCTGCCGCCGGAGCGCCGCCGCTTCGCCCCGCACATCACCCTGGCGCGCACCGACAAGGCGGCGCCGGACAAGCTGATCAGCTTCGTCCAGGCACACAACCTGTTCCGCCCGCCGCCGATCACAGTGGAGCATTTCTCCCTGTATTCCTCGCTTCTCGGCAAGGAGCAGGCGCATTACGAGGCGGAGGTGGACTACCCGCTGGAGCACGCCTCCCCGCCGGATGGCGCCCTGCCGCGCGAGGCAGGCGTCTGATCCCCGTCCGCGGCGGCGGCTTCCCCGCCACCGCGATCCAGCCTATGGGGCGGGGGGAAGCGGCCGGGGCTTCGCCGTCCGCCAGGAGGACCGCCTTTTCCATGCTGCACCGCCGCCGCCTGCCCCTCGCCCTGGCCCTGCTCGGCCTGTCCGCCACCGCCCGCGCCCACGCGCATGACTACCGGCAGGGCGACATCGCCATCGGCCATCCCTGGAGCCGGGCGGCGCCCGCCCGCATCACCGGCGCGGGCTTCATGACCCTCCGCAACACCGGCGGCACGCCGGACCGGCTGGTGTCCGCCAGCGCCGAGATCGCCGGCAGCACCGAGATCCACACCCATATCCGCGAGGGCGACGTGATGCGCATGCGGGCCGTCGAGGGCGGCATTCCCTTGCCGCCGGGCGAGGAGGTCCTGCTGGCGCCCGGCGGCTACCACCTGATGCTGATCGGGCTGAAGCGCGCCATGGCCAAGGGCGACCGCGTGCCGGTGACCCTGACCTTCGAGCGCGCCGGCAGCATCACCGTGGAGCTGGCCGTGGCCGCCGCCGGCGCCCCGGCGGGAGGGCACGCGCATTGAGCGCGCCGCCGCTCATCATCCTGACCGGCGCGGGGGTCTCGGCCGAATCCGGGCTCGCCACCTTTCGCGGCGCGGATGGCCTGTGGGAAGGCCACCGCGTCGAGGACGTGGCGACGCCCGAGGCCTTCGCCCGCGACCCGGCCACCGTCCACCGCTTCTACAATGCCCGCCGCGCCCGGCTGCGCGACCCGGCGGTGCGGCCCAACGCGGCGCATCTGGCCCTGGCCCGGCTGTGCGCGGCCTGGCCGTCGCCCGCCCTGCTGGTGACGCAGAACGTCGATGACCTGCATGACCGGGTGATGCAGGGCAGCGAGGCGCTGCTGCACATGCATGGCTCGCTGCGCCGCGCCCGCTGCCTGCGCTGCGGCGCCGCGCGGGACTGGGATGAGGATCTGTCCACCGACACCCCCTGCCCCGCCTGCGGCGCCGCCGGCGGCATGCGGCCGGACATCGTCTGGTTCGGCGAGATGCCGATGGGGATGGACCGGATCGAGGCGGCGCTGGCGGAATGCGGGCTGTTCCTCTCGATCGGCACGTCCGGCCTCGTGTATCCGGCCGCCGGCTTCGTCGCCGCCGTGCAGGGGGAGGCCCGCACGGTGGAGCTGAACCTGGAGCCCAGCGCCGGCACGCGATTGTTCGACGAGGCGCATCACGGCCCGGCCACCGAGGTGGTGCCGCGCTTCGTCGAGGACCTGCTGGCCGATCTCGGGTGACGCTGGAGGACAGCGCGGCGGCGGCTCGAGCCTGCACCCTGTGCGCCGCGCATCTGCCACTCGGGCCGAAGCCGATCTTCCGGGTCAGCCGCAGCGCCCGGCTGCTGATCCTGAGCCAGGCGCCCGGCACGCGCGCCCATGAAAGCGGCATCCCCTGGGAAGATGCCTCCGGCGATCGGCTGCGCGACTGGATGGGACTGGACAAGGCCCGGTTCCACGATGCGGCGCGCGTCGCCATCCTGCCCACCGGCCTGTGCTATCCCGGCCGCCTGCCGCGCGGCGGCGACGCCCCGCCCCGGCCGGAATGCGCACCGCTCTGGCACCCCCGCCTGCTGGCGCCGATGCGGTCGCTGCGCCTGACGCTGCTGGTCGGCCGCCACGCCATCGCCGGCCGGCTGGGCGCCAGGGCGGCGGCCCGGCTGGAGGATGTGGTGCGCGACTTCGCCAGCCACCTGGAGCGGGGCTTGTTTCCGCTGCCGCATCCGTCCTGGCGCACCAAGGCCTGGGCCGCTCGGCGCCCCTGGTTCGAGGCGGAGGTGCTGCCGGCCCTGCGCGCCAGCGTGTCCGCCGCGCTGGCCGATCCGCCGGCGGGCTGATCCCGCCCGGCCTCAGCCCAAAACGCGCAGAAAGGGCCAGCGGCGCCGGTAATTCTCCGCCTTGGCGCGGAACATGCCGCGATGGGGATTGCGCGGGTTCATCCGCAACACGCCTTCCCAGATCTCATTGAGGCCCTGCGGCGCATAAAGCGCCCCGTCCGCCAGCGCGATGCCGACGCAGGTGCAGGCCACCGGATAGCGGTCGATCCCCGCCCGGCTGGAGCGCAGCACGGGCCCCGGCACGCCGAAGCGCCGCTCGTACCAGAGATGCACCCTCGCCTGGTTGCGCAACTCGACCCGCGCCGGCAGGTCGCGGAACAGGGCGGCGGCGCGGCGGATCACCCGGTCCTCGGCCTCCCAGGACAGGTCGCGGTCGTCGAAGTAGAACACGTCATAGTCATTGACGCCCCAGCCCGGCGGCCGGCCTGCCCGGTGGTTCCAGACCGCCTGGAACATGCAGCCCGCGGTGAGGTAGCCCTGGCGCAGCCCGAGCGCAGGCAGCCGCGCCAACAGGGCGCGGTTGAACGGGTCCTGCGCGACGAGGGACAGGAAAAGGCCGGGGTTCAGCCCTCGCCTTCCAGCCGGGCGATCTCCTCGTCGGAGAAGCCGAAATGATGGCCGATCTCGTGGATCAGCACATTGCGGACTAGGCGGAACAGGTCCTCCCCGGTCTCGATCCATTCCACCAGGATCGGCTCGCGGTAGAGCAGGATGATGTCCGGCTCCGAAGGAACGGAAAGATGCGATTTCTCGGTCAGCGGCACGCCGCGATACAGGCCGGTGAGTTCCCAGGGGTGCTGGAGCTCCATCGCCTCCAGCGTTTCCTCATCCGGCACATCCTCGACCAGGATGGCGGCGCCGCGCACGGCTTCCCGCAGGGCCTCGGGCATGGCGGAGAAGGCCGCCTCGGCCATGGCCTGCAGGTCTTCAAGGGACGGCGGATGATTGAACTGCATGCGGCCCTTCTATCATCGCCTTCCGCTGGAGGCGAAGCGGGCGGCACCGGTTCCGGTGCCGCCCGCGCGGATCACGGCGCCGGGTTGGTGGGCGTCGGCGTGGCGGCGCCCGTTCCGGGGCCCATGCCCGTGCCGCTGCCCATGCCAGCGCCCGTGCCGGTGGAATTGTTCATCGGCGCGGTGGAGGAAGCGGGGCGCGGGTTGGAGGGGGTGCCACCCGGCTCGACCACCATGCCGCCGCCCATGTAGGCGCCGTCATTGCCTCTGGCGCCACGGCGCGTCGAGGACCGGCTGCCGCGGCGGTTCTCATCGAGCGGCGTGCGCACCTCCGGGTCCCGCCACAACGGCTTGCCCAGGTTCACGTCGCTGGGCGAGGTGGTGTAGCCGGTCACGGCGCCCGCGCCACCGCCGACCACGGCACCGACGGCGGCACCGACCGGCCCGCCCAGCGCGCCCACGCCCGCGCCGGTCGCGGCGCCGGCGGCCGCGCCGCCCTGCACCCGGTCCCGTTCATTCGTGCCGCAGGCGGCCAGAGCAAGAGCCAGAGCCGCGGCACCCATCATGTGAAGCTTCATTGGCATTTCTCCCTTGCAGGTGGCTGATGAACGCCAAAACCCGGCAAAGGTTGTGCTGTCGCTTGCTTCACCCTGCCGTGGCGACGAAATCCCGCAGGTCATGGGCTTCCTGCTCCGCCTCGGCGATGCGTTCCTTCACTAGGTCCCCGATCGAGACCATGCCGACCAGCGCGCCATCCGGACCCAGCACGGGCAGGTGGCGGACGCGGCGCCCGGTCACCATGGACAGGGCCTCCACCAGGGTGGTCTGCGGGGTCACCGTATGCAGCACGCGCGTCATCAGCTCGGCAGCGCGCAGCTGCGCGACGGCGCCGCCATGATCGGCCATGGCGCGCACCAGATCGCGCTCGGATACGATGCCTTCGATCGTCCCGGCGCCGTCCCGCACCAGAACCGCGCCGATGCGGTGCTCCGCCAGGGTGCGGACAATCGCCATGGCGTCATCTTCAGGGCGGACGGACACCACATCGCTACCCTTGTTGCGCAGGATGCGCTCAACGATCATGACTTTTTCTCCCTTCCGTCCAGGCGGGGCAGGCCCCCGATGGAAGGGCGCCTGTTCTGCCCGTTCTGTCCTGCCGACATCAACGATGCGGCGGCGGATGAAGCAAAGTCCAGAATTTTGAGGCCGCGCCCTCAGCCCGCCGAGGCCAGCAGCCGCTCCGCCTCCGCGCCCGCGCGGCGGATCGCCAGCACGAAGACGCGGCGCGGCCCGCCCGCCAGGCCGCCAAGATCCGCCCCGGTCAGGAAGGCGATGGCTCCGGCCGCTCCCGGCTCCGGCAGGGCGGCGGTGAGGCCGAGCAACCGGCCTTCCTCATCCACCACCGGCCCGCCGGAATAGCCCATCAGCACCGGCATGCGGGCAGTGAAGCCACGGCCGAAGCCCGGCATCTCGGCATCCGGCGCCTCCACATGGCCCTGCGCAACGGCATGGCCGAGCCCCGGCGCGCCAGCCGCCCACACCATGTCGCCACTGGCCGGCAGCGCCGGTGCCGCGGCGGGAGGAGCCAGAAAGCCGGCCGGAACGCGCAGCACGGCCAGGTCCATGCGTGGGCTGCGCGCAACCAGCCGGGCCTCGGCCTCAGCCCCGTCGGCGCGGCGCAGGGCGGGCACCGCGTCGCTGCCATCCAGCAGATGCGCGCAGGTCAGCACATGGCCGTCGCGAAACCCGACAACGGCGCCGCGCGCCATGCCGCCGCTGCGCAGAACGGCGAAGCTCGTGGCGGTGATGCGTTCGGCCGGGGTGCCGAGCGCGGCCCGTGCCGCCGGCGCGGCGCAGCCGGACAGCCACAAGGGCGCCGCCGCCGATCCCGCCAGCATGCCCACCATGCTCCGCCGCAGAAAGCCCCGCCGATCCATGCCCGAACCGCCCATCCCGCCCCACGCTTTCAGTCTTTATCAACTTATAAGTTAGATTGCCTTTGTAAACTGCTCAAAAGCTTCGATTTGCAGAAGCTCGTGGACAACAATCCACGGCCTACGGGAAAAGCATGAAGGGGTCCTGAATCACGTGCCGCCGCCCGGCGGGGCCGGGCGGCGGCAAGCAGCCACGATGAGAAAGCGGGTTCAGGCTCCGGGCGGCGGCCCGATCGGCTGGATGAGTTCCTCCGCTTCCCGCTTCAGCCGGAGGTAGGAGCGAAAGGAGAAGGGCAGCATGCAGCAATAGATCAGCCCCGCCGCGGCCAGCGCCGCCCAGGGCTCGCTGACCAGGAGCGCGGCATAGGCGCCGATCGACAGCAGCAGCGGCAGCACATATTCGCGCCGCACCTTGAAGTTCTTGAAGCTCCAGGTCGGCAGGGTGCTGACCAGGGCCAGCGCCACCCCAATCAGCAGCAGGCCGACAAACAGCGGGTGGCGCACCGCATCGGCCATCCCGTCCCAGCCCCAGCCCTGGAAGGCCAGGGACGCGAAGATCGGGAACATGCCGAGCACGGCGCCGGCCGGCGCCGGCACGCCGGTGAAGAAGCTTTGCGCGAAGGCGGGCTTCGGCGGCGGCCCGGGCAGCGGCACCGGCCCGGCATCGATGGATGCGTTGAAGCGCGCCAGGCGCAGCGCCATGCACACCGCGAACATCACGCAGGGCACGAAGCCCAGGCCGCGATAATCATGCATGGTCCAGAGATACAGGATCATCGCCGGGGCGACGCCGAAGGACAGGAAATCGGCCAGGCTGTCGAACTCGGCGCCGAATCGGCTGGTGGCCTTCAGCAGCCGCGCCAACCGCCCGTCGAGCCCGTCAATCGCGCCCGCCAGGATGATCAGCCCCGCCGCCGGTTCCCACCGCCCTTCCAGCGCGAAGCGCATCGCCATCAGCCCGGCGCAAAGGCCGAGCAGCGTCAGGATGTTCGGGATCAGCCTGTTGAAGGACTGCCCCTGGAACCTGGGCCGCTGCCGGGCGCCAAACCGGAACCGGCTCCTGGAGCCGGAAGAACGGGAGGAAATGTTCATCAGAGGGCGGAACCCATCTCGGCGCCCGAGGTTGCGTGGACCACGGCGGGGGGCGGCAGCTCGGCGATAACGGTTTCGCCGCCGATCATCAGCTGATGCTCCGCCACCAGCGGCTGCACGCCATGCGGCAGGTAAAGGTCGGTGCGGCTGCCGAAGCGGATGATGCCGAAGCGCTCGCCGGCGCCGATGCTGTCGCCTTCCCGCACGTCGCACAGGATGCGCCGCGCGATCAGCCCGGCGATCTGCACCACCGCGATGTCCTGGCCATTGGTCAGCTTCATCGCCAGGGCGTTGCGCTCATTGTCCTCGCTGGCCTTGTCCAGGCTGGCATTGATGAACTTGCCGGGGCGGTAGGCGATGCGGGTGATGGTGCCGTCGGCCGGGGCGCGGTTCACGTGAACATCGGCCACCGAAAGAAAGATCGCGACGCGCCAGCGCGGCTCGGCGCCGAGACCCAGCTCGGATGGCGGCACCGCCGGGGCGACGCTGACCACCCGCCCATCGGCCGGCGCCACGATCACCGGCCGCGTCGGCGTGACGCGCTCCGGATCGCGGAAGAAATACAGGCAGAAGGCGGTGAAGGCGGCACCCAGCCAGAACAGCCAGGGACCGAGGATCAGCCCGCCGATCACGGCAACCGCCGCGCCGCCGATGATAAAGGGCTTGCCGGCCGGATGCGGCGGGGCAAGCACCAGCTTGAGGCTTTGAATGAGCGCCATGATGTTTCTGGTTATGGTCTGTCGCGCTGCCGCAAACAACCCAGGGCCTGATCCTGTTCAGCGGGGCGGCAAGGCCAGGATCTGGCCGGGATAGATGCGTCCCGGGTCCCGGATCTGGCTGCGGTTGGCACGGTAGATGATCGTGTAGCGGGTGCCGCGCCCATAATTGGCGCGGGCAATGCGCCACAGGCTGTTGCCCGGCCGCACCAGCACCTCGCCGGGGCGGATCGGGCCGCCATTGGCTTCGCGCATGAAGGGCAGCTCGCGCCGCGCCGCCACGCCGCCGCCGGCCGAAAGCTGGTCCAGCCGCAGCATGTGCTGGCCGGGCTTCGGCCCGGGCGGCGCCGGCTGCAGGCCCCAGCGCCCTTCGGAGTCGGCTGTGACGTCGCCGGCATGCGCCTGGTCGACGTAAAGGCGCACCGTGCTGCCAGGCGGCGCGGTGCCGGCGAAGCGCAGCGCGCCTTCCTCATCATATTCCACCACTTCGAGGCCGAGGCGCGCGGCCCGCCCCGCCTCGCTGCCCTGCATCAGGCGGGAAGGCGCGCCCTGCCCCGGCAGCAGCAAGGCGAGGGGCTGCGCCGGCGGCTCCGCCGCGGCGGCCGGGCCAGCGGCGGTTCCAGGGCGTTCTGGCACCACCACCACAACCGCCTCCCCTCCCGGCTGCGGCGTGCCGGCGGCGGAGCGGGCGGACAATGACAGGGCGTGGGTGCCCGGCGGCAGCGGCTCGGGCGGCAGGATGACCCATTCGCCCCGCGCATCGGCCCGCACCCGCCCCAGCTCGCGCTCCCCCGCGCGCAGCGTCACCTCGTCGCCTGGCGCGGCGCGGCCTGCCACCACGGCATCGCCGCTCTGGCCGACCCGCGTGACGTCAAAGGAAGGTGCGGTGGGTGAAGGCATCGCCGGCGCGGCGGCCGGCCGGGCCGCCGGGGCGGGCAGCGGCGCCGGAGCGCGCTCGGGCCAGGCCAGCCAGCCGGCCGCGGCGCCCGACCCGGCCAGCAGCACCCCGAGCATCCACAACCGCGTCGTTGCCATCATGGAACCGTTCAGTAGACCCTGGGGTCCGGGCACGGCAAGCCTTCCTCTCGGCCCCCGGGGCGTTCCTGGCCGGACATTCGCCGCCGGGTCTTGCGGCATGGCGCGGCACGACGTCTCATCGGCGGGCGCCGCAGACCGGGGAAGGCCATGCCAGACAACGACGCCACCATCCGCATCAAGGTCTGGGACCCCTGGATCCGCATCGTCCACTGGGTGCTGGTGGGGCTGCTCGGCGGGCTGTGGTGGAGCGCCGAAACCGGCCGGATGGACCTGCACATGACGCTGGGCCATTGCGTGCTGGCGCTGCTGCTGTTCCGGCTGGCCTGGGGCTTCATCGGCTCGGAAACGGCGAGGTTCCGCGCTTTCCTGCGCTCCCCCCTCGCCGCCATCGGCCATTTGCGGCACCTGTTCCACCGCGCCCCGGACACCGAGATCGGCCACAACGCCGCCGGCGGCTGGATGGTGCTGCTGCTGCTTCTGGTGCTGCTGACCCAGGCGGGCACCGGGCTGTTCGCGGACGACCTGATCTTCACGCGCGGGCCGCTTGCCGCCCATGTGCCCGGCGCCGTCAGCGACTGGGCGACCTTTATCCATATCCGCAACTTCAACCTGATCCTGGTTCTGGCAGCGCTGCATGTGCTGGCGGTGCTGCTTTACGCGCTTGGGCGCGGGCAGGATCTGGTGCGGCCGATGGTGACAGGGGTGAAGCGGCTGCCGGCCAGGCTGGCCGGCCATGCCCCGCGCCTCGGGTCGCCGCTGCTGGCGGTGCTGCTGCTGGCCATGGCCGGCGCCGCCGCCTGGGGGATCTCCCGCCTCGGCTGAGGCGGGAGCAACCGTTCAGCGGGCGCGATAGGTGCGGTGGCAGGCGCCGCAGCTTCCGGCCAGCTCCCGGAAAGCGCTGTCCGAGGCGGAAGCATCCCCCGCCGCCGCCGCCGTGGCGAGCCGCCCGGCGAAGCCGGCGGTGCGGGCCGCGCCCGTCTCGAACCCGGCCCGCTCCGACCAGACCACCGGCAACGCCTTGGTGTCGCCCTTGTCGCTGCCGGGCGGGAACAGCGCCGGCAGGGTCCTGAAGAAGCTTTCCATCTCCCGCGCGCGGCTGGCGACGTCGGACAGGTCGCCCGTGTTGTCCAGCGCCTCCTTGATGGCGCGGCCATGGGCGCCCATGCGCTTCAGGCCGGCCTGCCGCTCGGCAACCGGGTCCGCGCCCTGCGCCAGCACGGGGCCCGGCTGAAGGGGCAGCATCGTGGCGATGGCCAGCCCGGCCGCGCCAAGGATCAAGGGGAAACGCGACAAGGGCATGCGGGGTCCTTTCTGCGACGAATCGGCCGTTGCGTGGCGGCAGGCCACGCTTGCGCTCGGGGCAGGCCATAGTGGAAGCGCGAAACCTGCTTTCGAGGCAAGCCCCGCAAACGCTTCAACACGCCCTCTTGCCGAGCCTCGCCGGGGCGGCTATACGCCGCGCCGCACCCGATGCGACGCCCGGCCGGAATGACGGAGCGTAGCTCAGCCTGGTAGAGCACTGTGTTCGGGACGCAGGGGCCGGAGGTTCGAATCCTCTCGCTCCGACCAATATCCGGCCGGGCACAAGCCCGCCTGTTTCGGCTCCTAGAGCCGCGAACAGGCGGGCTTGCCGCTTTCAGGGCCAGGACGCTTCCCTCCCTTCTCCCCACCGGCTCCGCGCAAGGTTCCATCGGCGCTAGCATGCGTTTTGCATGGGCAATGACCGACACCGCCGGCCAGTGCCCGCGGTGGGGGAACCCTGATGCGATGACAAACATCCTGAAGCCGTGCGCCATGCTGGTCCTGGTGGCGGTTCTGGCCTGCGCCGCGGCGCCGCGCCCGTCGGGGGCGCAGACCGCCTTCGAGGGAACCGGGCTGACCCTGACGGCGACACCCGCCCTGGCCTCGGACTACCTGTTCCGCGGCATCTCACAGACCCGCAACCGGCCGGCCATCCAGCTTCTGCTGGATCTGCAGCATGACAGCGGATTCTATGTCGGCGCCTTCGGCACCAATGTCGCCTTCCCCGGCAGCAATGCGCGGCAGGAAGTCGATTTCCTGGCCGGCTACCGCTTCAGCACCGGCAATGCGACGCTGGATCTGGGCGGCGTGTATTACAGCTATCCCGGCTATGACGCGCCCAGCGGCAGCTTCGACTACAACTACTTCGAGGTGGTGGCGAAGGCCGCCTATACGCTGGACCCGGTGAAGTTCCTCGGCACGGTCGCGTGGTCGCCGGATTTCTATTTCGAGAGCGGCGCCGCCACCTATCTGGAAGCGGGGGCGGATGTGGCATTGCCGCTCGGCTTCACCGGGAGCGGCCGCTACGGCTACCAGTTCATCGACCGCAATGGCCGCTATGGCGCGCCGGACTACGCCAACTGGTCGCTGACGCTATCCCGCGAGCTGTATGCCGGCTTCACCCTGGGCGTCGGCTACTACGACACCGACCTTTCGAAAGGCGAATGCTTCGCCGGCACCAAGCTTTGCGGCGCCCGTGCCCTGGTGATGCTCAGCCGCGTGTTCTGACGGCGCGGTCCTTCGCCCCGCGGCGGGGCGGCGTCACCCGCGCCGCCCAGTAGATCAGCCGCAGCACGGGGAACACCCACAGGAAGCCGGCCAGCACGTAGAATGGCACCTGCAACGCCCAATGCCAAAGCTGGACGTAATCCCCGGCCCACAACACCGCGAACAGGTAGATCAGCATGCCGGACAGCCCGGCCACGCAGGCGAACAGAATGCGCAATGACAAGCTTCCCCGTGACTGGCCCCCTGATGGCAGTTGGGCCGCCATCCGCCAAGCCCCCCGCGCCTTCCGCCCGCCCGCCCGGACCGCGCTTTCCGGCCGGAGATTTCCCCCGCTCAGTGTTTGCAGCGGCGGGTCCGGGCGCCTAGTCTCCGGCCGCTGCCCCTCAGGGGCCATGATCCCGCCTGCTGTCCGACCCGAAAGAACCCGATGCCCGAGCAAGGTCTGCCCCCTGCCGCCGAATTCGACCTGAAGGCGCATATCCGCGGCATTCCTGATTTTCCGAAGCCCGGCATCCTGTTCTACGACATTTCCACCCTGTTGCGGAACGGGCCGGCCTGGAAGGCGGCGATGAGCCGGATGGCCGGCAAGATCCGCCCCTATCGTCCCACCATGCTGGCCGGGATCGAGAGCCGTGGCTTCCTGCTGGCGGCGCCGCTGGCGCTGGAGCTGGGGCTCGGCTTCGTCATGCTGCGCAAGCCGCGCAAGCTGCCGGGCGAGACGATCGGCTATGACTATGAGCTGGAATACGGCACCGACCGCCTGGAGATGCAGGCCGATGCGGTGACCGCGGCCGATCGCGTCGTGGTGCTGGACGACCTGCTGGCCACCGGCGGCACCATGGCCGCGTCCATCCAGCTGCTGCGCAAGGCGGGCGCCACCGTGCCGGCGGCCGGCGCCATGGTGGAGCTGACCTTCCTGAACGGCCGCCAGCGCCTGGACGTGCCGGTCGAGACCCTGGTGGCCTATGACAGCTGAGCGCCCCGCGCCATCTGCGGGAGCGGCATGCTAGGGCCGCACCGGCGCGGCCTGCTGCAACTGGGTGCCGTCCTGGCGCTCACGGCCAGCCGCGCCAGGGGGGCACAGCCGCCCCCCGCCGCGACACCCCGGCCGGCGGTGCCGGACAGCGCCATCCTGCTGATGCCGGGGCCGGAAGGCAGCCCCGCCGCGCGCTGGGCCGAGACCCTGGCCGCTGGCCTGCTGCGCGGCCTGCCGCATGCCGTCTCGCTCCGCGCCACGGCGCTGGGCGGTCCCGATGGCATCACCGCCGCCAACCGCTTCGCCACCCTGGAAGCCGGCAATGGCCGCACGCTGCTGGTGTTGCCGGGCGTGGCGGCGCATCTGCGGCTGGTTGGCGAAAGCCGGGCGCAGTTCACGCCGGATGGCTGGCTGCCGATCTGCGTTTCCTGGCAGGGCGCCGTGCTGGCCGGCAAGGGTTCCTGGCCGCGCCCGCGGACAGCGATGCTGCGCCTGGCGCTGCCGGCCCCCGAGGCACCGGAAACCGCCGCCCTGCTGGCGCTGGACCTGATGGGGGTCGAGGCGCAGCCGGTTTTCGCCACCGCCCTCCAGCCCCCCGAGGATCTGGTGGCGCGCGGCCATGCCGATGCCCTGGTGATCGGTGCCCCCGCCCCGCTGCGCGTCGCCGATGCGCTGGGCCTGTCTCCCTGGCTGGAACTGGAAACGCCCGGACGGCGCGACCATCCGCAATTGCCCTCCACCGCCGCCGTGCCCGGCGCGGCCGCGAGGCTGGAGGCGATGCAGGCCGGCTTCGCCGCGCTGCGGCTGCGCGCCGCGCTGATGCTGCCTGAACTCACCCCGGCCGACACCGTCGCCGCCTGGCGGCACGCGGCGCTGCGCTGGCAGGAGGAGGAGGCGCGCCAATCCACCGAACCCGCGGCCGCCCTGGTGGGAGCCGAGGCCCGCGCCACCATCGCCCCCCTGTTCCCGCCGCCGCCGGCGATGCTGGCCTACCGCGAATGGCTGTTGCGGCGGCTGTCCTGGCAGCCGGCCTGACGACCCTTCCGGCTTTCAGTGCAGGGTGGCCAGCCCGCGCAGCATCTGCCCGTTCACGGTGATCAGGAAGTCGAGGTCCGGCACCGGCCGGTCGATTTCGCGCAACACGCTGCGGGCGAGCCGCGTCAGCTCGCGGCGCAGGGGCGCGGGCAATCCGGATGCCGGACCGGCGCTGGCCAGCAGCACGGCATCCCACAGAAGCCCTGTGGCCAGGATCGCCTCGGCCCGCATCCTCCCGCTGCCCGCGCGCGCATTTTCCAGCAGCGCCAAGGCGTGGCGGAACGCCGCGGCCTCGGCCGCGCGGATGGCCGGGGCCGCCCGCGCCGGCGCGGCGGTCAACCCCCTGCCTCCGCTTCCCCCTCCGCTTCCGGTGGAGCGGCGGCGCCAAGCACCGCCTCCTCATGCTGCATCAGCCGGCGGGCCAGCTTCAGCGCCTGGTAGCATTCGTCGCGCTCGGCCGCGATGATGGCCGCATCCAGCCATTCCTGGACCTGTGCGGAGCTGGTCGCGCCACGAAAGGCCGCAGCCAGCTGGCGGGCGATGTCGAGGCCGCGCTCCCGCTCCTCCTCAGTGCCGATATAGGCGGTCTGCAGCGCGAAATAGAGGCGGCGGGCCGGGGTGGTGGCGGCGGCCGCCTGCATGATCTGCTTGCCGAACAGGAAGCGGGCGTGGCTGGTCAGTTCCACGCGGGCGCGGTTGCGGAAGCGGAGTGGCGCACCGTTGACGACCAGCAGGTCGCCCTGGCGAAGCTCAAGCACGAGCGTGGACATGGTCTGGCGCTCTCGGGACGAGACGGCGGTTCTGCCGGTCGGTTGGGGCAAAGGGTGGCGGGGCGGCGATGCGGGGGCACCGGCGCCGCGTGGCAAGGTTCAGCCGCTCAGTTCATGTCCTGACATGCTCCCGCGCATCCTGGCCGCAGCGCCGGGGCAGCCTCCCCCCGGCGGGGAAGCGGTGCATCCGGGCTGCGCCACGACGGCGCGGAAGGCAATCTGCGGCGGCAATCCCTAATGATTGCTCAACCGGGCGTGGCTCAGCCCTTGCGCAGCAGCAGCAATTGGCCGGGCACCGGCGCGTCACGCTCCTGGCGCAGCGCCACCTCCGCTTCCGCCAGCACGATGAAGCCGTGCCGAGCCGCCAGGGACCGCAGCAGGGCCGGGTCGTGGCGGTAGCGCAGGCCCGGCCCCAGCGCGTAAGCCCCCGCGACTCCACGCTCCACGCTGAAGGCGGCCAGCCCGCCGGGGCGCAGGGCCGCGGCCATCCCGGCCAGGGCGGGCGAAAGGTCGCCCAGGTAGTTCAGCACGTCGGCCGCCGCCAGCAGCTCCCAGCAGGCCGGATGGCGCGGCAGGAAATCCAGCAGGTCGGCCTCATGCAGCGCGTCATAGAGGCCGGTGCGCCCGGCCTCGGCCAGCATGCGCGGCGACAGGTCGAGCCCTTCCAGCCGTGCCGCGAAGGGGCGCAGCGCCCGGCCGGACAGGCCGGTGCCGCAGCCGAGGTCCAGCACCGCCAAACGGTTCTCCGCCGGGATTCCATTTTCCCGCAGCAGGTCGGCCAGCAAAGCGGGCGTGCGGTAGCCGAGTCGGCCCTCAAGCTCCGCGTCGAAGCGGGGGGCGTATTGATCGAACAATTCGCGGACATAGGCGGCTGGCGCGCGATCGGGCGCCGGCCCTTCCCCCAGCGCCGCCAGCAGGAAGCGCGCCTGCGCGGCCAGCCCGGCGGCCAGTTCCGGCTGGCGCAACGCGGTGGCCGCCGCTTCCGCCGCTTCCGCGACAAGGCCCAGTTCCCGCGCGGCATGGGCCAGCGCCAGCCACGCTTCCGCCGAAGCAGGGTCCAGGGCCGTGGCCCGGCGCAGCGGCTCCAGCGCCGCCGAGGGCTGGCCCATGGCGCACAGGACCTGGCCCAGATTGCGCTGCGACACCGCGTCCTGCGGGCGGTGGGCCAGGGCGGCGCGCAGCGTGCGCGCCGCCTCGGGCAACTGGCCGGCCTCGGCCAGGGTGCCGCCCAGCGAGGCCAGGAAAACCGGCGCGTCCGGCGCCAGCGCGACGGCTCGGCGGATCAGCCGCAGCGCCTGCGGCAGGTCGCCCTGCTGGCGGTGCACCAGCCCCAGCAGGTTCAGCGCGTCGGCATGGCGGGGCTGGCGGGCGAGCAGGCGGCGGTAGCGTTCCGCGGCCCCGGCGAGGTCGCCCGCCCGGTGCAGCGCGACCGCTTCCTGCAACAGGAGGGCTGACGGGTCCTGCGGGGTGGGCGGCCTGGGCATGCATCCTCCTGATCGGCGGCGGCGCCGGCGCCCGGTCCCGGCTCAGAACAGGCCTTCGATCCGGCCCCTGGCGTCCAGACCGATGCCCTCGGCGGCCGGGCGGCGCGGCAGGCCGGGCATGGTCATGATGTCACCGGCGATCGCCACCACGAAGCCCGCCCCCGCCGAGAGCCGGACCTCGCGTAGCGGCAGCACATGCCCTTCCGGCGCGCCCATCAGGGAAGGGTCGGCCGAGAAGGAATATTGCGTCTTGGCGATGCAGACCGGGACATGGCCGAAGCCCTGTTCCTCGAAGCGGCGCAGCCTGGCGGCCACAGGCGGCGGAATGGCAACGGCGGAAGCGTGGTAGATCTCGCGCGCCACCGTCTCGATCTTGCCGGCCAGCGACATGTGGTCGTTGTAGAGCGGCTCGAAGGCGGCGGTGCCGCCCGCGATCAGCCCCTGCACGGCGCGGGCGAGGTCGGCCGCGCCGGCCGCGCCATCGGCCCAGTGGGTGCACAGGATGGCCTCGGTGCCGAGCTTCGCCATCGCTTCCCGCACAACGGCGATCTCGGCCTCGGTGTCGCTGGTGAAGTGGTTCAGCGCCACCACCACCGGAAGGCCAAATTTCTGCATGTTCTGCACATGCCGCGCGAGGTTGGCGATGCCGCGCCGCACCGCCGCCACATCCTCGGCGCCGAGCGCGGATTTGGCGACGCCGCCATGCATCTTCAGCGCCCGCACCGTGGCCACCACGACGCAGGCGGAGGGCGCGATGCCGGCCGCGCGGCACTTGATGTCGAGGAATTTCTCGGCGCCCAGATCGGCGCCGAAGCCGGCTTCCGTCACCACAACATCGGCCAGCTTCATCGCCAGCCGCGTCGCCATCACGCTGTTGCAGCCATGCGCGATGTTCGCGAAGGGGCCGCCATGCACCAGGGCGGGGAAGCCGGCGAGCGTCTGCACCAGGTTGGGCGCGAAGGCATCGCGCAGCAGCGCCGCCATGGCGCCGTCCGCCTTCAGGTCATGCGCGGTGACGTTGCGGCCGTCGCGCGTCTGGCCGACGATGATGCGGCCGAGCCGCGCCCGCAGGTCGTCCAGGTCGCGCGCCAGGCAGAACACCGCCATCACCTCGGACGCCACGGTGATGTCGAAGCCGTCCTCCCGCGGGAAGCCGTTCGGCACGCCGCCCAGCGCCGCGTTGATGGAGCGCAGCGCGCGGTCGTTCATGTCCACCGCCCGCCGCCAGGCGATGCGGCGCGCATCGAGCCCCAGCTCGTTGCCCCAGTAGAGGTGGTTGTCCACCATCGCCGCCAGCAGGTTGTTGGCCGAGGTGATGGCGTGGAAGTCGCCGGTGAAGTGGAGGTTGATCTCCTCCATCGGCACCACCTGCGCGTGGCCGCCGCCGGTGGCGCCGCCCTTCACCCCGAAGCACGGCCCGAGCGAGGGCTCGCGCAGCGCGATCATCGTCTTCGTGCCGAGGCTGTTCAGCGCGTCGCCCAGGCCGATGGTGGTGGTGGTCTTGCCTTCCCCCGCCGCCGTCGGGCTGATGCCGGTGACCAGCACCAGCGCGCCATCCGGCCTGCTCCGCTGGCTGTCCACGAAATCGAGGCCGAGCTTGGCCTTGTGGCGGCCATAAGGCTCCAGCGCCTCATCGGGGATGCCGATGCGCGCCGCCACCTCGGCGATCGGCAGCAGCGTGGCGGCACGGGCAATGTCGAGGTCGGTCGCCATGGATGGGCCTTGCGCAAAGGGGGCGGAGCCGCAGGGCTTAAACAAGGCGGTATCGCACGGCAAGACGGCACCGGCATGCGGGCCGGAAAGCCCAGCCCTCCCCCAGGGGCCGATCCCGGCCTTCTGAACAGCAGGGCTGTAGCCGGCGGCCGTGTTTCCCGCCAATGTTGTCGGACAACAAGAACCCATCCGGGAGATCCGCCCCATGCATCGCCGCGCCCTGCTGACGGGACTGGCCGCCGCGCCGCTCGCCCTGCCCTTCGTCACCACTGCCGCCCGTGCCCAGGGCGGGTGGCCCAGCCGCCCCGTCACCATCCTGGTGCCCTTTGTCGCCGGCGGCCCTTCCGACATCGTGGCCCGCGCCATCGCCAACCGCATGAGCCAGGTGATCGGCCAGCCCGTGGTGGCCGAGAACCGGGCCGGCGCCAATGGCGAGGTGGCGGGCCGCTCCCTCGCCCGCGCAGAGGCGGACGGGCACACGCTGATGGTCGGCTCGATCGGCGTCTTCGCCATCAACGCCGCGCTGCGGCCCGACCTGGGCTATGACCCGGTGAAGGAGTTCAGCCCGGTGACGCTGGCCGTCAGCACCCCCAACGTGCTGGTGGTGAACCCGGAGCGGGTGCCCGTCAAAACCACCGCCGAGCTGGTGGAATGGCTGAAGAAGAACCCGGGCAAGGCGTCCTACTCGACCAGCGGCGTCGGCTCCTCCGACCAGATGACCACGGAACTGTTCAAGCAGCGCACCGGCACGGATGTGGCGCATGTGCCCTATCGCGGCGGCGCGGCGGCGGCGACCGACCTGATCGCCGGCAATGTCCAGATGTCGTTCCAGAACCTGCCCACCGTGTCCGGCCACATCCAGGGTGGGCGGCTGCGGGCGCTGATGGTGACCGGCTCGAAGCGGCATCCCACCCTGCCCGACGTTCCCACCTCCGCCGAGGCGGGGCTGGAGGATTTCGTGGTCACCTCCTGGCAGGCGGTGATGGCGCCCGCCGGCCTGCCGCAGCCCCTGCTGGCCAAGCTGAGCGGCGCCGTGACCGAGGCGCTGCGGCACCCGGATGTGAAGCCGCGGCTGGAGCAGATCGGCTTCGACGTCGTGGCCAACAGCCCGGAGGAATACCGCGCCTTCCAGCTGGCCGAGATCGCCCGCTGGCGGGAGGTGATCCAGCGCGCCGGCATCAAGCCGGAATAAGGGCGGCCGGCACCTGATGCAGATCAGGGCCGGGGATTCACGGCGCTCCTAGCTTCACCTGGGCATTTGATCCGCCCGAAGTGAACGAGGTACGCCGTGACGAAGATGATGAACCGGGTGCTGCTCGCCGGCCTGGCGGCAGCCACCCTTTGGGGTGCGCCCGCCGCCCTGGCGCAAAGCCAGCCCGTGCGGGGCAAGCAGGCGGGCGACCTGCTGCTGGGCTTCGGCCTGATCGGCGTGCTGCCGGAAAAGGGCGGCCGGGTGGATGCGATCGGCGGCAAGCCCGAGGCCTCGGACACCGTGACACCGCAACTCGACCTCACCTATTTCGTGACGCCGCGGCTTTCGCTGAACCTGATCGCCGCCACCTCCCGGCACGACGTGAAGGTGGGGGGCTCGGCGCTTGGCGAGGTGGATCTGGGCCGGGTCTGGGCGCTGCCGCCCACCCTGACCGTGCAGTTCCACCCGCTTCCCCAATCACGGGTGAGCCCCTATGTCGGCGCCGGCGTCAACTACACGGTGTTCTATGGCGAGGGCGGCGGCCGCACCCCGCCGGTCAGCAAGGTCGATGTGGAGAACAGCTGGGGCTGGGCGCTGAATGCCGGCATCGACTACGAGGTGGCGCCGAACTGGCTGATCAACGTGGATGCCAAGAAGCTGTTCCTGCGCCCGGATGTGTCGGTGAATGGCGGCGCCATCGGGGCACGGGCGGAGCTCGACCCCTGGATCATCGGCGCCGCCATCCGCTACCGCTTCTGACGGGTGGCGGGATGCGGGGCGGGTTCAGCCCGGCCCGCGCGGCGCGCCGCCGCGCACCGACTCCGACAGGACGCGCAGGACCCGCCATCCGCCATCCACCCATCCGAGTTCCAGCCGCAGTTCCGGCGCCGTGGCCGCGCCCAGCGTCATCTCGGCCCTGCCCCAGCGGCGCCAGCTCCAGGTGGTGCGCGGCGGTCGCAGGGCGGGATCGCGCTGCATCGGCAAGGCATGGCGGAGTTCCACCACGCGCCGCAGCGCCACCGGGTCGTTCCAGCCTTCCGCCAGCATGGCATCCAGCTGCCTCAGGTAAGGTGCGGCGGAACCGTCCTGCCGGCGCGGGCGCGCGGGCGGCAGGGCCGGCATGCTGGCCGGCCAGTCCAGCCGCTCCATCGCTTCCGGCCGCCAGGCAAGATGAAGCATGCCCAGCAGGGGCCGCGACGGCCCGGCCAGCCCCGCCCCGCCCAGGGCCGCCAGCCCCAGCAGCAGGGCCAGGCGCATGCGGCGCCTCCGCCGTGGTGGTGGTGCCGCATTGCCGGGGCTGGTCCGCGACAGCATGGCGCGCTGATCGTAATCGGCCCAAACCTCGTCCCAGGAATCGGCGGGGGGGCTATTCGGCGCCATTCCCCCGCCCCCGGCCATGGCTCAGAAACATGACATCTCGATCCCGAAATTCTCTTTTCTGAGACTATTGGGACGATGCTTGCCAGGGCGTTAAGCGACGTGCCACCGCATGGGACAGATGTCAGGCGTAGCGGGCGAGGCTTCGCTCCAGCGCCGCCAGCGCATCGGCGAAGGCGGCGTTCATGGCCTCGGCCAGCGCTTCCGGCGGCAGCTCGTCCCCCGCCGGAAGGGGCGCGCGGCCCTGGATGGCGAATTGCCGCAGGGGCCTCGGCTCGTCCGCCTGCTGCCGCAGCAGCAGCACCGAGAATCCCGCCCGCGCTTCGCGCCGCCCCAGATCGGCAACCAGCGTGGTCAGCTCGCTTTCCAGCACCAGGTCGGGCCGCGCGCGGCTGCCCGGAGAGGTCACGGCGGAAAACCGGCCGGAGGCGCCGAGCCAGCGATGCAGCGCTTCCTCCGCCAGTTCGGCGGGCGGCGCGGTCCATTCGGCGTAGAAGGTCAGCGCCACCGTGCCGTCGGAGCGCAGGCTGCGCAGGCCGCGGCTGTCCATGCCGGGCGCCGCGCGCATCAGCCGGATCAGCAGGACCCGCTTCGCCGGCCCCGGCGCCGGCGCTCCGGGCCGCGTGGCGACAAGCGGAAAGCGTTTCGGCTCCACGTAATCATAGGACGGCAGGACCGAGCAGGCGGGCAAGGCGGGCAAGGCCAGCAGCAGGGATCGGCGTCGCATCATTCCTCCGGCTCGGAGCAGGGTCAGGGGCGGCTTCAGCGGGGCGGCGGCGGGGCGCCGAACAGCACCTGCCCGGGCGCGCGCCGCAAGGTTTCGGTGGTGTCGCGCAGATTGCCCACCGTGGCGCGCAGATCGCGCAGCAGCGGGCCCAGCTCGGCGCTGGTGTCCTGGGTGGTGTTGCGGGCGGAACGCGCCGTCTGCTCCAGCGCGTTGATCACCGCTGGCAGGCGCTGCAGGCTTTGCCGCAGTTCATTGGCGGCGCCGGCGGCCGAGGCCAGCGCGGCCTTGGTGTCCGGCCCGCCCACCAGGGTGCGGAGATCGGCGGTGACGCCGCGCAGCTCCGTCACCAGGGCCGGCAGGTCGGAGCCTTCCAGGATGCGGCGCAGCGCCGTCAGCGTGGCCGCGGCTTCCGCCAGGGTCCGGGCGAAATCGCCATCCTCGACCTGCGCCTTGACCAGCCCGACCACATCAGTGACGCCATGCAGCAATTCCTCCAGCGGCACCTGCTGGATGCGGTTCAGGATCGCCTCGGCGGCGTTCTGCACCTGCGCCACGGTGGAGGGGATGGAAGGGATCACGGCATAGCTGGGCGTCCAGGGATATTCGCCGCCGCCGGGAAAGCGGGTGACGTTGACGAAATCCAGCTCGATATAGGCCAGGCCGGTGATGCCCTGGCTCGACAGCTTGGCGCGCAGGCCGCGCTGCACCGCGCGCCGGCCGGCCTCCTCGTCGCGCAGCGTGGCGCGCTCGGGGTCGATGGCCAGGCGCACCAGCACCAGCTGGAAGGCTTCCAGCGCGACGCTGCGGGAATCGGGTGGGTATTCCGCGTTGACCAGCCCGATCTCGCTGACCTGGCCGATCTGCACGCCGCGGTAGCGCACCGGGGCGCCCACCTCCAGGCCGGTGACGCTTTCCGCCAGGTAGGTCTCGAAGATCAGGCTCTGGCTGCGCAGGCCCCCGCCGGTCAGGAACAACAGGAAGCCGAGCGACAGCGCGGCCCCGGCCAGGATCAGCGCGCCGACGCGGATATAGAGGCTGCGGTTCGGGGACATGGCTCAGGCCGCCTCCCGGCGGAAGAAGGCGCGCACCGTCGGATGGGTTCCGTGGTCGCGCAGTTCGCGGGGGTCGCCCTCGGCGATCATGCCCTGGGCCTGCTTGTCCAGCATGATGCAGCGGTCGCCGATCGCCAGGATGCTTTGCAGCTCATGCGTCACCACCACGAAGGTGGTGCCGAGGTCGCGCGCCAGGTCCTGGATCAGCCGGTCCAGGCCGGCCGAGGTGATCGGGTCCAGCCCGGCCGAGGGCTCGTCCAGGAACAACAGCGGCGGGTCGAGGGCCATGGCGCGGGCGATGCCGGCACGCTTGGCCATGCCGCCGGAGATTTCCGCCGGCAGCCGGTCGGCGGCCTCGGACAGCCCGACCAGGCCGAGCTTCAGCCGCGCCACCTCCTCCCGCGCGGCGGGCGGCAGGCGGGTATGCTCCTCCAGCGGCAGCATCACGTTCTCCAGCAGGGTCATGGAGCCGAACAGCGCGCCGGATTGCCACATCACGCCAAAGCGGGACAGCAGATCCCGCCGGGTCCGGCCGCCGGCCCCCAGCAGGTCCTCGCCCAGGATGCGGATCTGGCCGGCGGTCGGCTGGTGCAGCCCGATCAGCAGCTTCAGCAAGGTGGACTTGCCGCAGCCGGAGCCGCCCAGGATCACGAACACCTCGCCCCGGCCGACCTGGAAGGACACGTCGCGGAACAGCGTGTTGCCGGGAAAGGCCATGGCGAGGCCCTCGGCCTCCACCACCGGATCGGCCACCGCCGTGCGGTGGATGTCGGGCGTTTCCATGCTCACCAGTTCAGCCGGAAGAACAGGATGGCGAACAGGCCGTCCAGCACCACGGTGGACACGATGCCCCCCACCACGGCGGAGGTCGCCGCATCGCCCACCGCGCGCGGCCCACGCCCGGCCAGCAGCCCGGCGCGGCAGCCGATCCCGGCGATCACGATGCCGAAGAACACCGACTTGCCCAGCCCGCCGAGCAGGCTGCCCAGGGTCAGCCATTGCTCAAGCTGCGTGACCACCAGCGGCGTCGGGAAGCCCAGCCCGTACATCACGGCGGTCATGCCCAGCAGTCCCGACAGGTTCATCAGCAGCGTCAGCACCGGCATCACCAGCGCCGCCGCCAGCAGGCGCGGCAACACCAGCATGGCCACCGGCTCGACGCCCATGATGCGCAGCGCATCCACCTCCTCGTTCACCGTCATGGTGCCCAGCTCGGCGGCGAAGGCGGAGCCGGTGCGGCCCGACAGGATCACCGCGGCGATCAGCGGCCCCAGTTCGCGGATCAGCGAGATGCCGACCAGAGGCGGGATGTAGATCTCGGCGCCGAACATCCGCATCGGGATGGAGGACTGGAAGGCCAGGATCACGCCGATCAGCGTGCCGAGCAGCACGGTCAGCGGAAAGGCGCGCAACCCCGCCTCATCCAGGTGGCGCAGCAGGTCGGCGAAGCGCAGCCGGCGCGGATGCCCCAGCACGGCGGCGGCCATGGCGGCCGTCTCGCCCAGGAAGCCGATGCCGGCGCGCGCGCGACGCAGCCCGGCCACGCCCCAGGCCCCCACCCTTCCGACCACCGGCAACGGCGGCGGTGCGGCGCGCGGACGCGGCGCGGACAGGGCGGCGCGGGCGCGCTCCAGCACTGCCGCCACCGGCGCGCTGGCGCCCTCCACCACCGCGTCCTCCGGCGCCGCGGCATGCAGCACCAGGGTGGCGCCGGTGGTGTCGAGCACGGTCACGGAGGCGAGGTCGATCCGGCGCGCGCCCTTGGCGGCGCGCAGCGCGGCGGCCCAGATGCGCGGCGCCTGCCGCGTGGTCAGCGCGCCGCCGAAGCGCAGCAGGTCGCCTTCCCGCTCGAACCGGGCCTCCGCCGTGGCGAGGGGCGTGGCCTCGCGGACCGCCGCCTCGCTCATCGGGCGGCCAGCGCCAGGGCGGCGGCCTGCTCGCCGCTGGCCCAGGCGCCACCGACCGTGGCGGCGAGGCGCGGATGGCACGCTTCCCCCGCGAAGCACAGCCGCCCTCCGGCCAGGGGCTGCCCCAGGATGCGGCGGGCATCGGCGCGGCCCGGCCTGGCGTGGGAATAGGCGCCGAGCGACCAGGGATCGTTGCCCCAGTCGCTGGCCAGCGCCGGCTCCCGCCGCAGGGCGCGCGCGGCACGCGGGCCGAGGGACAGGGCCAGTTCGGCGAAGGCGTGGTCCAGCAGGGCGGCGGGGCCCTTTTCCGGCCCCTGGCGGGAAAGCGCCCAGGCCGCCTCCCCGCCGATGAAGCCCATCATGTGGTCCCGCGCGAAGGGCCAGGCGATAAAGGTCATCGCCGCCTCGTCCTCCCGCTCCACCCGGCGCTCCAGCCCGGCAAAGGGGGCGAGGCCCAGGCGGTCCGCCCCGGCGGCGCGCAGCCCGACCTTGTTCAGCAGGCCCAGCGGCAGGTCATGGATCGCCTGCCCGGTTTCCGGCGGCAGGTCGGGATCGAAGCGGATGGTGCCGGCGGCCAGCACGGCGGTGGGCGCGGTCACGATGGCGGCGCGGGCGACAAGCCGGCCGAAATCGCCTTCCGCCACCACGCCGCCCGCATCCTGCCAGCGCAGGCGGCGCACCGGCGCCCCGTAGGTGACCGGCAGCTCCGCCGCCAGCCCTTCCAGCAGCGCGCCGATGCCCTCCGGCAGCAACAGGTTCGGTCCGCTCAGCTGGGTATCGAGGAAATCCCGCAGATCCATCGCGGCCAACGGCGCCGCGCAGATCACCGGCCCTTCCCAATGCGCCACCGTGGCGTCCCAATAGCCGCCGCGCGGGGCGAAATCCGCGGCGGAGGCATCCGGCGGCGCGGCGTCCCGCGCCGACCTCAGGCGCGGATGGAAGGCGGCATAGGCGGCATCATATTGCGCGATTTCCGTGGCGCCGGCGGGGCGGCCATCGATATGGCAGCGGTGGCTGCGCACCGAATCATGGTCGAAGCCCCCTTCCGCCAGCCGGGCCAGGCCGTTCTCCTCGGCCTGGTGCAGCCAGGTCGCGCCATAATCGAACGGAGCACCCAGCGTGCCGGGGTCGGTCCAGGCGCGGCCGCCAGGGCGGCGGCGCGCTTCCAGCACCCGCACGCTGCTTCCCGCTTCGCGCACGGCGCGGGCGGCGGCGATGCCGGCGGCGCCGGCCCCCACCACCAGGATGTCGGCGTCGGTCACCGCTGCTTCCACGGACGCTCCCCAGAACCCTCCCGCAGCCGGTCGAGGGCGACGCGGCCCTGGCCGAACTCAACCGCGTCCGCGACCTCGTTCGGCACCACCCGCTTGCCCACCGGGAACAGCGAGGCGGCGGCCAGCTTCAGATGCGCCCAGGCGAAGGGCAGGCCGATAATGGTCACCGCCGCCGCCGCCGCCAGCGTCAGGTGGGAGATGCAGAGCCAGATCCCCGCCAGCAGGAACCACAGCACATTGGCGATGACGCCGAGCGGCCCGGTGCCGAAGGAAGGCGCGCCGGTCAGCTCCTCCCGCGAGACGAGGCGGCGGCCGAAGGGCATGAAGCTGTAGCCGGCCAGCATCAGGCAGGCGCGCGCCCAGGGCAGCCCGATCACCGTCAGCGCCATGATCACCGCCGCCAGCAGCCAGAACAGGGCGGGGATGAAGCCCAGCCCCGGAACGTTCCACAGGATGTTCAGCAGCAGCGCCACGCCATTCGCTCCTCAGGCTGGATCTTCGCGGAATGCGCAGATGCGCCCTTCCGGCGCGGATACAACCCTTGCGCGCGAAAGGCGAGAGATGAGCTGCGCGCGTGACAGGGTGACAGCCCGCCCCAATGGCCCCATTCTGCGGCAGCATAAGGGATGGAGGGGCCGGATGTCGGAGGTGAAAGAGCGGAACGATGTGGCCATGAAGCCGCACTCCTCGCACTGGGGCGCGTTCCGCGCCGGCTGGCGGGGCGATGAGCTGGTGGTGGAGCCGCATCCCGCCGACCCCGATCCCTCCCCCATCCTGCAGAACTTCCCCAAGGCGCTGCGCCACCGCGCCCGCATCGCCACCCCCATGGTGCGCAAGGGCTGGCTGGAGCGCGGCCCCGGGCCGGACCGCATGCGCGGCCGGGACGAGTTCGTCGCGGTGTCCTGGGACAAGGCGCTGGACCTGCTGGCTGGCGAGCTGAAGCGGGTGGGCGAGGCGCATGGGCCGGGGTCGATCTTCGGCGGCTCCTATGGCTGGGCCTCGGCGGGGCGGTTCCACCATGCGCAAAGCCAGGTGCACCGCTTCCTGAACACGGTGATGGGCGGCTATGTCCGCTCGGTCAATTCCTACAGCGCCGGGGCCTCGGCGGTGATCCTGCCGCATGTCATCGGGCCGATGGACCCGGTGGCCAAGCGCAACGTCACATGGGGGCAGATCGTCGAGCACACCGGGCTGTGCCTCGCCTTTGGCGGCATGGCGGTGAAGAACAGCGCGGTCGCCTCCGGCGGCGTGTCGAAGCATATCGAGCGCCCCTCCATGAAGGCGGCCGCCGAGCGCGGCTGCCGCTTCGTGCTGATCGGGCCGCTGAAGGATGACCTGCCGGAGGAGGCGCGCGCCGAATGGCTGCAGATCCATCCCGGCACCGACACCGCGCTGATGCTGGGCATGGCGCATACCCTGGTGGCCGAGGGGCTGCACGACACCGCCTTCCTGGCGAAGTTCTGCACCGGCTATGACCGGTTCGAGCCCTATCTGCTGGGCCGCACGGATGGCCAGCCCAAGGACGCCGCCTGGGCCGCCGCCATCTGCGGCATCCCGGCCGCGACCATCGCGCAGCTGGCGCGGGACGCGGCGGCGACGCGCACGCTGATCACCATGGCGCATTCCCTGCAGCGCGCCGAGCATGGCGAGCAGCCGGTGTGGATGGCGGTGGTGCTGGCCGCCATGCTGGGCCAGCACGGCCTGCCGGGCGGCGGCTTCAACTACGCGCTTGGCTCTATTGCGCATTACGGCAAGCGCAACGCGGCGGTGCCGATCGGGGCGCTGCCGCAGGGCCGCAACACGGTGGCCGACTTCATTCCCGTGGCGCGCATCTCCGACCTGCTGCTGAACCCCGGCGGCACCTATGACTACAACGGGCAGCAGCGCCGCTACGCCGATATCCGGCTGGTCTACTGGGCCGGCGGCAACCCCTTCCACCACCACCAGGACCTGAACCGCCTGCGCCGCGCCTTCGCCGCGGTGGACACGCTGGTGGTGCATGAAACCGCCTGGACCGCCACGGCGCGCCATGCCGACATCGTCCTGCCCTGCACCATGACGCTGGAGCGCGAGGATATCGGCGGCTCCCCGCAGGACGACCTGCTGATCGCCATGCACCGGCTGGCCGAGCCCTTTGGCCTGTCGCGCGACGATTACAGCATCTTCGCCGACCTCGCCGCGCGGCTCGGCAAGGAGGACGCCTTCACCGAGGGCCGGGACGCCCAGGGCTGGCTGCGCCACCTGTACGAGAAGACCCGCGCCGCCATCGCCGCGCGCGGCGAGCCCGCCCCGTCCTTCGAGGAATTCTGGGAAGCGGGCGAGCTGAAGCTGCCGATGGAGGAGGATGATGGCGGCATCGTCCGCGCCTTCCGCGACGACCCGGCCGGGCACCCCCTGCCGACCCCGTCCGGCAGGATCGAGATCTTTTCCGAGACCATCTATGGCTTCGGCTATCCGGACTGCCCGGGCCACCCGGCCTTCATCCCCTATGGCGATGTGCCCGATGCCCGCCAGCCGCTCTGGCTGGTGGCCAACCAGCCGGCGACGCGGCTGCACAGCCAGCTCGATTTCGGCGGCACCAGCGAGAACGCCAAGCGGCGCGGGCGCGAGGTGATGCGCATCCACCCGCGGGACGCCGCCGCGCGCGGCATCGCCGAGGGTGACATCGTGCGGCTGTTCAACGAGCGCGGCGCCTGTCTCGCCTCCGCTTCCCTGTCGGAGGCGCTGATGCCGGGGGTGGTGCAGCTCGCGACAGGCGCATGGTATGACCCCGAGGACCCGGCGGAGGACAATCCGCTCTGCGTCCATGGCAACCCGAACGTGCTGACGCGTGATGTCGGCACCTCGCGCCTGGCGCAGGGCTGCACCGGGCAGCTCACCACGCTGGAGGTGGAGAAGTTCACCGGCAACCTTCCGCCGGTGCGCGCCTGGGACCCGCCGGGCGGCTGAACAGGGCCAGGTGACGCGAAGGGGGCGGAAAGGTTCAATCCTGTTGGTTTTTCCGCCCACTCCTCCCTAGGCTGGCCCTCGTCAACGGGAGGCCACGCCGTCATGTCCTGCCATTCCGCGAGCGACCTTCAGGTCACGCTGGCCAATGCGGCGCGGCGCCTTTCGGCCAATAATCCGTTCGCCACCCTGTTCGAGCGTGGCGATGCGATCACGGTGGAGCTGTACGCCCCCATCGGCGCCGACGGCCAGCTGCCGCATGACCGGGACGAGCTGTACATCGTGGCGGCCGGCAGCGGACGCTTCCGCCGCGACGAGGAGGTGGTGGAGTTCGGCCCGGGCGACCTGCTTTACGTGCCCGCCCATGTTCCCCACCGCTTCGAAAGCTTCACGGAAGGCTTCAAGGTGTGGGTGATCTTTTTCGGCGCGCCCCGGCCCGCGCCCTGAAGGTCGGCCAGGGCCGCCGGCGCGGCGCCCTTATTCACCGCGATGGACGTCATGCACCTGGATTCCGCTGCCTTCCGGCGGCATGGCCAGCCATTGCCCGTGCCGCAGCGTGGCGCGGGTGTCCTCCAGCCCCAGGGCCCAGTGCTCGCGCATCGCGGTGGCGGAGAATTCGTAATCCTTCGCCTGCCCCTCATAGGCCTGCTGCTGATAGATCAGCTGCAGGATCACCACCTCGGGCAGCCGCCGCAGCCGCTCCTTTTCGCGCCGCTGCGCCTCGTCCAGCTGTTCGTCGGGGATCTGCTCCAGCGCCTGCTTCAGGGCGATCTCCAGCGAGCGGATGCGGCGGTAGAAATTCGTCACGGCGCGGGTCCTGCTGGAATAGCGGATGTCCTTCTCGCGCGAGAGCACGCCCGGCATGGAGCGCGGCACGCGGCCGCTGGCGCTGAACAGGTCCACCTGGAAGGCCAGGGTGTTGCGGCCTTCCAGGTTCTCCAGGAGGTGCTGCAACGGCGTGTTCGACACCAGCCCGCCATCCCAGAAATATTCGGTGCCGATCCGCACCATAGGCAGGGCTGGGGGCAAGGCGCCGGAGGCCACCACGTGATCCAGCGTGATCCTGGTGCGGGCACTGTCGAAGAAGGCGAAATTGCCCGTGGCCACGTTGACCGCGCCAACCGAGAAGCGGATGCTTCCATCGTTCAGCCGGTCGAAATCCACCAGTTCCCGCAAGGTCTCGCGCAGCGGCGCGTTGTTGTAGAAGGCTGTGGCCGTCCTGGCGCCCGGCAGGGAAAACCAGGGATTTGGCACATTCGGCGCAAAGAAGCCCGGCTGGCCCTGCGCCATGGTCATCAGCGCCGAAAGCTCATGCCGCCATTGCCGTGTCAGGTCGCCATCGGGCAGCAGGTCGTGGATGCGGTCGCGGGTGATGCGCTCCCAGAACAGGCGCAGCGCCTCGGCCCGGCGCCCGGGCGGGTTGCCGGCGATCAGCGCGCCGTTGATGGCGCCGATCGACACGCCGGCGATCCAGTCCAGCTCCATGCCCGCCTCGACCAGCGCCTCATGCACCCCGCCCTGATAGGCGCCGAGCGCGCCGCCGCCCTGCAGCACCAGCGCCACGCGGCGGCAGCCCTCGGGGCGCCAATGGGCATTCTGCGGCGTGGCGGGGCGGTGACTCGGGAGATCCATGCTGCTGGCCGTCCGGAAGGTGGATGGGTGGGGGCAGGATGCGCGGAAGCGCCATTTTCCCTTGCCTCCTGCCACAACCGGGCGGATTGGTCACGGCATGCCTTTCCTGCCGCACCGGATGATCCACCCTTCCCCGGGCATTCCAGCCCTGGCTTCCCGCCCGCTCCCTTCGGGATGGCCGGCATGACGGCCGTGCCCGGAAGCCGCCGGTCCGGCCCGCGATGGCACCTGCGGGAAGCCACGGCGGCGCTTCATGCCGAGGCCGACCGCCTGGGCGGCGCGCATGATCTTTCCACCCTGCCCGGCTATGCCCGCTTCCTCGGCGTGCATGCGCGTGCCCTGCCGGGGCTGGAAGCGGCGCTGGACGCCGCCGGGCTGGCGGCGATGCTGCCGGACTGGCCCCGCCGGCGGCGGGCGGCGGCGTTGCAGGCGGACCTGACGCGGCTCGGCGAGCCGGTGCCCGCGCCATTGCCGGTGCCGCCCATCGCGCCGGGCGCGGCGGCGCTGGGCGCGGCCTATGTGCTGGAGGGCTCCCGGCTCGGCAACACGATGCTGCTGCGGCAGGCGCAGGCGGGGCCAGCCCTGGCGGAATGCGGTGCCTTTGCCTATCTGTCCCACCAGCCCGGTCCTGCCGGCTGGGCCGGGTTCCTGGCCCTGTTGGACCAGGAACTGCCCGATCCGGGCAGCTGGGCCGCCGCCGCCGACGGCGCGCGGCTGGCCTTCCAGGTCTTTCTTGACGCCCTCAGGACCGGCGTGACCCCCGCCGCGCCCCATCCCCAGGACATCCCCAGAGTTGCCGTTTCATGAATGATCCGTTCAGCCAGGTCGACCTGCCCCGCGGCGTGGACCTCACCAATTGCGACCGCGAGCCGATCCACCTGCTGGGCGGCATCCAGCCCATCGGCTTCCTGGTGGCGGTCGGCAATGACTGGGTGGTGCGGCGCGCTTCCGCCAATGTCGCGGAGCATCTCGGCCAGGCTCCGGAAGCCCTGCTGGGCGAGCCGCTGAACGCCCTGCTGCTGCCCGGGGCGATGCACCGGATCGGCGGCCTGCTGCACCTGCTGCGCGGCCCCGACACGGTGGAGCGCGTCTTTGGCGTCGTGCTGCAGGAAGGCGGCATCGCCTATGACCTCGCCATCCACATGGTGGGGGAAAGCATTGTCCTGGAGGGCGAACCTTCCGACCTCGAGGACGGGCTGGAAGCCGGCACCACCGTGCGCGGCATGATCGCGCGCCTCCACCAGGCCGACGGCTTCGAGAACATCTGCCGCGAGGCGGTGCGGCAGATCCGCGGCCTGACCGGCTTCAGCCGCGTCATGCTCTACCGCTTCGACCATGACGGCGCGGGGGAGGTGATCGCGGAATCGGCCGCCTCCTTCCAGGCTTCCTTCATGAGCCACCGCTTTCCGGCCTCCGACATCCCGCGCCAGGCGCGCATCCTGTATGAGCGCAACCTGCTCCGCCTGATCGCCGACACCGAGGTGCCGCCGGTGCCGGTGCTGCCCCTGCTGGACAGCCACGGGCAGCCGCTCGACCTGTCGCTGTCGGTGCTGCGCTCGGTGTCGCCGATCCATGTCGAATACCTGCGCAACATGGGCGTGCGCTCCTCCATGTCGATCTCGGTGCTGCGCAAGGGGCGGCTGTGGGGCCTGATCGCCTGCCACCACAACGAGGCGCTGCGCGTGCCGTTCGAGCGGCGCACGGCGGCCGAGTTGTTCGGGCAGATCTTCTCCCTGGTGCTGGAATCGCGGGAACGGGAACAGGAACAGGCGCGCGACGCCGAGGCCAACCGCGTCCACCAGCAGCTGATGGCCGCGCTGGGCGCCATGCGCCCCGGCAACCGCTCTCTGGCCGAGTTCCTGGAAATGCTGTCGGAGGTGATCCCCTGCGACGGCATCGGGCTGTGGAGCAAGGGCGGCACCGCGCTGCGCGGCCATTCGCCCACGGCGGAGGAATTCGCCGGCATCATCCGCTACCTGAACCGCGCCGCCTCGGGCCGGGTTTATGCCACCCACAGGCTGGGGGAGATGTACCCGGAGGCCGCCGATTTCGCCGACCGCGCCGCCGGGGTGCTGGCCATCCCGCTGTCGCGCAGCCCGCGCGACTACCTGGTGTTCTTCCGCCGCGCCGTGACCCATTCCGTGACCTGGGCCGGCGACCCCCAGAAGCCGGTGACGCTGGGCCCCAACGGCGCCCGGCTGACGCCGCGCAAAAGCTTCGCGGCATGGCAGCAGACCGTGGAAGGGCAAAGCCGCCTCTGGAGCCAGAGCGACCTGGTGATGGCCGAGCGGCTGCGCGTCACGCTGCTGGAGGTGGTCCTCCAGCTCACCGACATGGCTGAGCGCGAGCGGCGCGTGGCGCAGGAACGGCAGGAAATCCTGATCGCCGAGCTGAACCACCGCGTGCGCAACATCCTGGGCCTGATCCGCGGCCTGGTGACGCAAAGCCGCAGCCACGCCGCCACGGTGGAGGAATTCGGCGACATGGTGGGCGGCCGCATCCAGGCCCTGGCCCGCGCGCATGACCAGATCAACACCGATCGCTGGCAGCCCGCCCCGCTGCGCGACCTGGTGGTGGCCGAGGCCGAGGCCTATCTCAACGGAAACCAAGACCGCGTCATCCTGTCCGGCCCCCCGGCCCTGCTGGAGCCCGCCGCCTACACCACCATGGCGCTGGTGGTGCATGAGCTGATGACCAATGCCGCCAAATACGGCGCGTTGTGCGACAGGCAAGGCCGGGTGCTGCTGCGCTGGCGGTTCACCCCGGAGGAAGCGCTGGAGATCTTCTGGACCGAGGAGAACGGCCCGCCGGTCAAGCCGCCGCTGCGCAAGGGCTTCGGCACCACCATCGTGGAGCGCGCCCTGCCCCATGACCTGAATGGCGAGGCCGAGCTGCACTACAACCTGGCGGGGCTGGAGGCGCGCTTCCTCCTGCCGGCGGATTGCGTGCGACGTGGCAGCGCGCCCGCCACCCCCGCGCCGGCCCAGCCGCAGCCACCGCCCCGTGGCGAGGCGCGCCCGGATGCCTTTTCCCTGTCCGGCCGCGTGCTGCTGGTGGAGGACAACCTGCTGATTGCCATGGATGCCGAGGACCAGCTCCGGCGCATGGGGGCCGAGGCGGTGGATGTCGCCAGCTCGGTCCAGGCGGCGCTGCGGCTGCTGGAGCATGCGCCGCCGCGCATCGCCCTGCTCGACGTCAATCTGGGGCGGGAAAACAGCTTCCCGGTGGCCGATGCGCTGCGGGCCCACGGGGTGCCCTTCGTCTTCGCCACCGGCTATGGCGAGGCCGACGCCTTCCCCGAGCGGTTCAAGACGTCGGGCGTGATCAGCAAGCCCTACACCGCCGCCGAGATGCGGCGGGCTCTGGAAAAGCGGCTGGCCGAAGGAAGCTGAGGGGCGCGGCGCCCCCCTCCCTCAACTCAAAGGGCGCGCCAGCCGATGTCGCGGCGGCAGAAGCCGTCGGGCCAGCGCACGGCGTCCACCGCCGCATAGGCGGCGTCGCGCGCCGCGCCCAGCGTGGCGCCGCTCGCGGCGATGCCCAGCACCCGCCCGCCCGTGGCGACCAGCGCGCCGTCATCACCCCGCGCCGTGCCGGCGTGGAAGACCTGGGCGCCCGGAACCTGCGCCGCCTGTTCCAGCCCCTCGATCACGCTGCCCTTGCGGTAGGCGCCGGGATAGCCTTGCGCCGCCATCACCACCACCATGGCCGCTTCCCGCGACCAGCGCAGCTCGGCCTGGTCCAGCGTGCCGTCGCAGGCCGCCGCCAGGGCAGCCAGCAGATCCGATTGCAGCCGCAGCATCAGCACCTGGCATTCCGGGTCGCCGAAGCGGACATTGAACTCGATCAGCTTCGGCCCCTGCTCCGTCAGCATCAGCCCGGCGAACAGCACGCCGCGGAACGGGGCGCCGCGCCGCGCCATCTCCGCCAGGGTGGGGCGGATGATGCGCTCCATCACCTGGGTCTCGATGTCGGCGGTGAAGGCGGGGGGCGGCGAATAGGCGCCCATGCCGCCGGTGTTCGGGCCGGTGTCGCCATCCCCCACCCGCTTGTGGTCCTGCGCCGCCGCCATGGGCAGCGCCACCTCCCCGTCGCACAGGGCGAAGAAGGACACTTCCTGCCCCAGCAGGCATTCCTCGATCAGCACCGTGGCGCCGGCGGCGCCATGCACCCGGTCCTCCATGATGGCGGCGATGGCGGCCTCGGCCTGCTCCACGGTCTCGGCCACCACCACGCCCTTGCCGGCGGCGAGGCCATCGGCCTTGACCACGATGGGCGCGCCCTTCTGCCGGACATAGGCGCGGGCGGCGTTGGGGTCGGTGAACTGCGCCCATTCGGCGCCCGGCACGCCGGCGGCGGTCGCCACCTCCCGCGTGAAGGCCTTGCTGCCTTCCAGCTTCGCCGCCGCCGCGCTGGGGCCGAAGCAGCGGATGCCGGCCTCGGCGCAGGCATCGGCGAGGCCCAGCGTCAGCGGCGCCTCCGGCCCCACCACCACCAGGTCCACGCCCTGTTCGCGCGCGAAGGCGAGAAGCCCCGTGACATCCTCGGCGCCGATGGCGACGCATTCGGCGATCTCGGCGATGCCGGCATTGCCTGGGGCGCACCACAGCTTGCCCAGCAGCGGAGAGCCGGACAGCGCCCAGGCCAGCGCATGCTCGCGACCGCCGCCGCCCACCAGGAGAACCTTCATCCTTCATCCCTCTCCGCAACGGCGCCGCGCTAGCATGGCACGGCCGCCGCGTCAGCCCATGGCGGCTTCGCCGTCATGCCTCGGGCCGGCCCGGCCGGCTGTAAGGGAGAAAAAAGCGATGGCCCAGGACCTCGTCTTCTACACCAACCCCATGTCGCGCGGGCGCATCGTGCGCTGGATGCTGGAGGAGCTCGGCGTTCCCTACCGGACCGAGATCATCGGCTACGGGCCGGCGATGAAGGCGCCGGCCTTCACGGCGCTGAACCCGATGGGCAAGGTTCCGATGATCCGCCACGGCAAGGTGGTGGTCACCGAGAGTGCGGCCATCTGCGCCTATCTGGCCGATGCCTTTCCCGAAGCCGGCCTCGCGCCGCCGCCGGGCGATCCGGCGCGCGGCGCCTATTACCGCTGGCTGTTCTTCGGCGCCGGCCCGGTGGAGGCCGCGGTGGCCGATGCCGCGATGGGCGTTGCCCCCGGCGAGGAGCAGCGCGCCCTGGTGGGCTATGGCTGCATGGCGGATGTGATGAACATGCTGGAATACGCCGTGCAGGATGGCGGCTTCCTGGCGGGGGACCGGTTCAGCGCCGCCGATCTGTATCTCGGCTCGCAGATCGGCTGGGGCATGCATTTCGGCACGCTGGAAAAGCGGCCGGCGCTGGAGCGCTACTGGAGCAAGCTGTCCGGGCGCCCGGCGGCGCGGCGGGCACTCGCCATGGACGAGGCGCTGATGCCGGAAAAGCGGGATTGAGGCCGGTTGCCGGGGCGCCGCCGGGCCGGGGAAAGGGGGCGGCTGGCCGCCGCTCCGCCGCTGGCGCATAATGGGCCGGCATGGACACCGACTCTCCCGAGGGCGCGCGCCCCCGCACCAACGCCCCCGAATTCACCGTCAGCGAGATCAGCGGCGCGATCAAGCGCACGCTGGAGGGCACGTTCGGCCGGGTGCGCATCCGCGGCGAGATCACCGAGCTGAAGGCCTACCCGTCCGGCCACATCTACCTGGCGCTGAAGGATGAGGGGGCGAAGATCCGCGCCATCATCTGGCGCTTCGCCGTGCCGCGCCTGTCGCTGCGCCCGGAGAACGGCATAGAGGTCATCGCCACCGGCAAGGTGTCCTCCTATGGCGAGCGCTCCGACTACCAGCTGATCATCGACCGGCTGGAATTCGCCGGCGAAGGCGCGCTGCTCGCCCGCGTCGAGGCGCTGCGCAAGAAGCTCGGCGCCGAGGGCCTGTTCGACGAGGCCGCCAAGAAGCCGCTGCCGCTGCTGCCGAGGGTGGTGGGCGTGGTGTCCTCCGAGAAGGGCGCGGTGATCCAGGACATCCGCACCACGATCGCGCGGCGCTTTCCCCGCCATGTCATCCTGTGGCCGGTGCCGGTGCAGGGCCAGGGCGCGGCCGAGCGCATCGCCGAGGCGATCCGCGGCTTTTCCCGCCTACCCCGCCACCTGCCGCGCCCGGACGTGCTGATCGTGGCGCGCGGCGGCGGCAGCCTGGAGGACCTGATGGCCTTCAACGAGGAGGTGGTGATCCGCGCAGTCGCCGATTGCCCGATCCCGCTGATCTCGGCGGTGGGCCACGAGACGGACACCACGCTGATCGACTTCGCCTCCGACCGCCGCGCCCCCACCCCGACCGCCGCCGCCGAGCTGGCGGTGCCTTCCCGCACCGACCTCATGGCCGCCATCGCGCAAACGGCGGCGCGGCTGGTGCAATGCGGCCAGGCCTCGATGGACCGTGCCCGGCTGCGCCTGTCCCGGGTCGAGGCGCGGATGCCCGACCTGCCCGGCCTGGTGGGCGCCGCCCGCCAGCGCCTGGATGACCGGACGGAGCGCCTGGCCCTGGCGCCGGCCGCGCTGATCGCCCGCAAGCGCGGCGCGCTGGACGCGGTGGGCCACCGCCTGCCGCATCCACGGGAAACCCTGGCGCGGCACCGCCACGGCCTGGGCCTGCTGCAACACCGCGCCACCGCCGGGCTGCATCGCCTCACCGCCCAGGCCCATGCCCGGCTGGCCCGCATCCCCGCCGCCGGCGCCGCCCTGCAACGCCTGCTGGAGCGCCGGCAGACCGTGCTGCACCGCCTGCCCGACCCGGCGCCGCGCGTCGCCGCCCGCCTGCGCGAAGGCCGGCTGCGGCTGGATGGGCTTTCTGCCCGGCTGGAAGGGGCATCCTACCAGGGCGTGCTGGCGCGCGGCTTCGCACTGCTGCGCGACGCTGAGGGCGAGCCGCTCACCAGCGCCGCCGCCATCGCGCCCGGCGCCCGCGTCACGGCCACGCTGCATGACGGCAGCCGCGACCTCGTGGCCGAGGGCGAGGCGCCGCCCCGCACCCCGCCCCGCCGCCGCCCGGATGCCTCCGCCGCGGCCCCCGAGCAGGGCTCCCTGCTGTGAACCGCCTTTCGCGAGCACCCGCCATGCCCCGCCTGACCCGCCGCACCGCCCTGGCCCTGCCCATTGGCCTGCTCGCCGCCTGCGCCGGCCGCGAGGGGGTCACGGCGGCCCCCTCCGCCGCCGGGCCGCTGCTGGAGATCGCGCCGGCCGCCGCCACCGCCGCCGGCGGCTTCAGCCAGGGCGGGCTGGCCCTGGGCCGGGTGCCGCCGGGCAGCCGTGTCACGCTGGATGGGCGCCCGGTGCGGGTCGGGCCGGATGGCCGCTTCGCCATCGGCTTCGGGCGGGACGCGGATGCCGATGCGCGGCTGGCCGTGACCGCGCCCGACGGGCGTTCGGAAATCCGCGCCCTGGCCGTGCTGAAGCGCGAATGGCAGGTGCAGCGGATCAACGGCCTGCCGCAGGCCATGGTCAGCCCGGATGCGCGGCAACTGGCCCGCATCAACCGCGAGCGCGCCCGGATCGCCGAGATCCGCAAGCTGGACAGCGACATGCCGCATTTCGCCGAAGGCTTCATCTGGCCAGCCCAGGGCCGCATCAGCGGCGTATTCGGCAGCCAGCGCATCCTGAATGGCGAGCCGCGGACGCCGCATTTCGGCCTCGACATCGCCGCCCCCACCGGCACTCCGGTGAAGGCCATGGGCGGCGGCCGGGTGGTGCTGGCCGATGACCTCTACTTCACCGGCAACACGGTGATGGTGGATCACGGCCGCGGCGTCGTCAGCCTGTATGCCCATCTGTCGCGCATGGATGTGCAAAGCGACGAGGCGGTTGCGCGGGGCCAGGTGCTGGGGGCGATCGGCGCCACCGGGCGGGCAACGGGGCCGCATCTGCATCTCGGGCTGCACTGGCTGGCCACGCCGCTGGACCCGCAGCCCCTGCTCCCGGCGGCCTGAGAACGATTTTCGTGTTTTCCCGGCTAGATCGAGAAGAATTTCCCCGAAATGCCGCCTGACGTTCATGATTCGGTAAGCGACCGGAACGCATAGCCACGCCCATGTCGCACCTCGCCCCCCGTCCCGTTCCTTCCACCGAGCCCCTGCCCGCCTCCGGCAGCTTCGACGCCCCTGTGGTCGCCCTGTTCGAAAGCCGCGATGGAGCGGCCGCCGCCCTTGTGCGCGCCGGCGTGACGCAATGGCGGGAAATATCTTCCGGCGTGGTGGCGATGCCGCCGCTTTGCGGCCTGCGCGACAGGCTTTATGCCGCCGGCGCCCTGCTAGTGGTGGGCTAACGCTTCATGGCACGGCCGGCGCGCTGAAGCGGCCGATCTCAGCGCCGGTAAACCTCCCGCGGGAAGCGGCGGTGCAGCCACAGCCATTCGCCCGGCTGCTCACGCAGCCAGCGCTCCAGGGTCTGGTTCATCATCAGGGCCAGCGACCGCACATCGGCCGCCCGGTCCCCGGTATCCGGCAAAGGCAGCGGCGGCTCGAACAGCACGCGGTAGCGGCAGGGCCCGATGCGCTGCGTGCGGCACGGCACCACGACGCAGCCGAAGCGCAGGGCCAGCTCGGCCGGCCCGGTCGGGGTCATGGCGGGCTGGCCAAAGAAGGGAAGGGCGAGCCCTTCATTCATCTTCTGGTCCACCAGGATGCCCATGGAGTGGCCCGCCCCCAGGTGCTTCATCGCCATGCGCGCGCCCCGGGACCCTTTGGGGAACAACGCGGATATGTCGCCCCCGCCGCGCAGGCTTTGCACCAGCTCATCCACCAGCGGATTGTCGGGCGCGCGATAGAAGCCGGCCATCCGGCGGCCCGATCCCCCTGCTGGCCGCTGCATCAATTCCCAGTTGCTCAGATGGGCGGAAATGAAGATGCAAGGCGTCTCGGGCGGCGGGATGTTTTCCTCCCCCGCCGCTTCCCAGCCAGGCCCCGATTCGGTTCGCCGCAGATCCGCCACATGCGGCCATTCCAGCATGACGCGGCCCAGATTCTCCCAGGCATCGCGCAGCGTTTCTTCCCGCCATTGCGGCGTCCGGTCGGGAAAGGCGATCTCGAGGTTGCGGCGGCCGATCCGGGAAACCGGCAGAAGCGGGCCGACATGGCGGCAAATGGCCCCGCCCAGGGCCGAGGCCCGCACCATTCCCATGCGCCGCGACAGGGCCACCAAGCCCCGCGCCAGCGCGGCCTCGAAACGCCAGCGCCATTGCCTGTTCTTCGCCGCCAAGCCGGCTCTCCACTGTTCCGGGCGGGGACGCCGCGGGGTTTCGCCGGGCAACCTCCACCCGGGGGCGGCGTTCTGCGGCATCTGGCCCGTTTTGGCCACACCCGGCACGCGGTCGTTCTGGATTACGTGCCGGTAATGCCTATATGCTATTCGGATGAACGATCCTTGGAGGAATCCACGCATGCGTCGCAAGGCCAGCATCCTGGCGGCATTCGCGGCCTTTGCCCTGGTGCTTGGTCCAGCCCTGGCGGAAGCCCGGCCCGGCGGCCGCAGCAGCATGGGCAGCCGCGGCAGCCGCACCTTCACGCCTCCGCCGGTAACGCGCACGGCGCCTGACGCCGCGCGGCCGATGGACCGCACCCTCCAGCAGCCTGCCCGCCCCGGCACGGCGGCGCCTGGCATGGCCCCGGCGCAGCAGTCGCGTGGCATGTTCGGCGGCGGCTTCGGCGGCGCGCTGATGGGCGGCCTGATCGGCATGGGCATCGGCGGCTTGCTGTTCGGCAACGGGCTGTTCGGCGGCTTCGGCGGCTTCGGCAGCATCCTGGGCCTGTTGTTGCAGATCGTGCTGATCGTGTTCCTGGTGCGGATGGCGCTGCGCTTCTTCCGCAACCGGCAAAGCCAGGGCGCAGCGGCGCGTGGCATGCAGCGCCCCGCCATGGCGGGCGGGCCAAACCCGCACGCCATGCGGCGGGACATGGGCGCGGGCGGCCATGCGGCGCCCCGGGGTAGCTCCGGCACCGGCCCGGCGGCCGCTCCGGTGCAGTTGAACCAGTCCGACTTCCAGGCCTTCGAGGCGCTGCTGCGCGACGTCAACGCCGCCTGGTCGCGGCGTGACCTGGCCGGCCTCGGCCGGCTGGCGACGCCGGAGATGAACAACTACTTCGCCCAGGACATGCGCGACCTCGATGCCCGTGGCTGGCGCAACGAAACCCGCGACCTGAAGCTGGAACAGGGTGACCTCGCGGAAGCCTGGCGCGAGGGCAATGCCGAGTTCGCCACCGTCGCGATGCGCTTCAGCCTGGTGGATGTCACCTATGACGCGCAGGGCAACGTGGTTGAGGGCGATCCGCAGCGGCGCGACACCGCGGCGGAATTGTGGACCTTTGTCCGGCAGCCAGCCGGCGCCTGGAAGCTGTCGGCCATCCAGCAGACCCGCTGAAGGCCGCATCGGCCGGAGAATTGAAAAGGGCGCCGTTCGCGGCGCCCTTTTTGTTTGCGCAGCAACAGTGCAGATAAAGCCCATTAATTGGGCTATACGGGCAATATTTATTCATTTTCTTACTTTTTGCCTTTATATTGAGCATAAGGCATAGGCGCCTTCCGGGAATGCGCGTAGACCAGCCGCGACTTAGCCGAAGGGATTTCCCACATGCAGCGCCGCCACTTCCTTCTCGCCTCCGGAGCCGCCATGGCGGCATCGCGGCTCGCCATGCCGCGTCTGGCAAGGGCGCAAGGCGGCGGCACGCTGCGCTTCGTGCCGCAGGCCGACCTGCCCAACCTGGACCCCGTGGCCGGCACGCAGCTCGTTGTGCGCAATGCCAGCCTGATGGTCTACGACATGCTCTATGGCATCGGCGCGGATCTGCAGCCGAAGCCGCAGATGGTGGAAAGCCATGAGGTCAGCGCCGACGGAAAGGACTGGCGCTTCAGACTGCGCGGCGGCCTCACCTTCCATGATGGCGAGGCGGTGCTGGCCAGGGACGTGGTGGCCAGCATCCGGCGCTGGATGCCGCGCGACGGCATGGGCCAGATGATCCAGGCCCGGCTCGACGCGCTGGAAGCGGTGGATGACCAAACCTTCCGCCTGCGCCTGAAGCAGCCCTTCCCCAAGCTGCTCTACGCCTTCGGCAAGAGCAACACGCCGCTGCTGGTGATCATGCCGGAGCGCATCGCCGCCACCGATCCCTACACGCAGGTCAAGGACTATGTCGGCTCCGGCCCGATGCGCTTCAGGCGAGACGAATGGATGGCCGGCTCCCGCGCCGTGTTCGAGAAATTCGCTGCCTACCAGCCGCGCGAGGAAAAATCCGACTGGCTGGCCGGCGGCAAGCGGGTGCTGATGGACCGGGTGGAATGGCTGACCATGCCCGACCCCGGAACTGCCCTGGCCGCCATCCAGAGTGGCGAGATCGACTGGTGGGAAAGCCCGATCGCCGATCTGGTGCCGGTGATGCAGGGCCATCGTGACATCAACGTCGAGGTCGCCGATCCCCTCGGCAATATCGGCGCCATGCGGCTGAACCACCTGGTGCCGCCCTTCAACAACAAGCTGATCCGCCAGGCGCTGCAATATGCTGTCAGCCAGGAGGATTACATGCGCGCCATCGTCGGTGACGATGAGGCGCTGTGGAAGCCGATGCCGTCCTTCTTCACGCCCGGCACGCCGGGCTACACCGAGGCGGGCGCCGAGCGCCTGAAGGGCGGGCGCCGCTACGACAAGGCCAGGGAGTTGCTGAAGCAGGCCGGCTACAACGGCGAGAAGGTGGTGATGCTGGTCGCCGCCGATGTTCCCGTCGCCAAGGCGCAGGGCGACGTCACCGCCGACATGCTGTCCCGCATCGGCATGAACGTCGATTACCAGGCGCTGGACTGGGGCACGGTGGGTTCCCGCCGCACCAGCAAGAAGCCGGCGTCCGAGGGCGGCTGGAACATCTTCTTTTCCTGGCATTCCGGCGTCGATTGCATCAACCCGGCACCCTACAAGGGCGTCTCCGCCAGCGGCGACAAGGCATGGTTCGGCTGGCCGTCATCGGCGGAGGTCGAGCGGCACATCGCCGAATGGTACGAGGCGCCCGATGCCGCGGGCGAGAACAGGGCACTGGAAGCGGTGAACCGCGCCGGCATGGACCTCGTCACCTATATCCCGACCGGCTTCTTCCTGGGCTACACCGCGTCCCGCAAATCGGTGCGAAACATCCACCACGCGCCCTTTCCGCTGTTCTGGGACGCACGGAAGGCCTGATCCGGGAACCCCGGCTCCGGCGGCGCCCCGCCCTCAGGCCTTGCGGAACGGCAGCACCTGCCCGGCGGGCTGCGGGCGCGGTGCCAGGCAGCCTTCGATCGCGGCCAGCAGGGCATTCCGGTCGAAGGGCTTGTGCAAGAGAGGCAGCCCGGCCGCCGCCAGCTCCGCCCGCTCGGCATAGCCCGTGGCCAGGAGCACCGGCAGGCCGGGACGCGCCGATTGCAGGGCAGTGGCCAGTTCCAGCCCGGTCATCCCCGGCATCGCCTGATCGGTCATCACCAGATCAGGCCGGCCGCCCTGGCGGAGCAGCTCCAGGGCGCGGGGAGCGGAATCCGCCTGCAGAACAACATGGCCGAGATCCTCCAGCATGGAGGCGGTGGTCGCCAGCACCAGGGGATCGTCATCCACGACCAGCACGGTGCGGCGGACCGGCGCCTCCACGGACGTCGCGGCCGGCGCGGCGGCGGGCCGGGCCGCAGTCCCGGATTGCGGCGCGGCGCGCGGCAGCCAAAGCTCGGCCGTGGTGCCCTCCCCCAGGCGGCTGCGCAGCAGGAGCCGCCCGCCGGATTGCGCGGCGAGGCCATACACCATCGAAAGGCCGAGCCCGGTTCCCTTGCCGACGCCCTTGGTGGTGAAGAACGGCTCCATGCAGCGGGCCAGCGTCGCCTCGTCCATGCCGGCACCCGTGTCGGTGACGCCGAGAACGACGTAGTCGCCGGCCTTCAGCTCGTTCTCCTGCCCGGTGCCGACACGCGCCTCCCGCGCGGAGATGGTGAGCCGGCCGCCGCCCGCCATCGCGTCGCGGGCATTGACCGCCAGGTTCAGCAGCGCCAGCTCCAGCTGGTTGGCGTCGGCATAGGCCGGCGGCAGGCCGAGCGGGAACAGCGTTTCCACCCTGATGCCGGTGCCCAGGGAACTCCGCAGAAGCTCCGACATCCCGCGCACAAGCTCCGGCAGCTCGACCGCGCTCGGCTGTAGGGCCTGCCCGCGGCTGAAGGCCAGCAGGCGCTGGGTCAGCGAGGCGCCGCGCCGCGCGGCCTGCGCCGCGTTCTCCAGCAGCCGCGAGGCGCGCTCATCCCCGGCCGGCAGGCGCCTGCCCAGCAACTCCAGGCTGCTCAGCACCACCGTGAGCAGGTTGTTGAAGTCATGCGCCACCCCACCCGTGAGCTGGCCGACGGCTTCCAGCTTCTGCGACTGGCGCAGCGCCTCCTCGGCGCGCCGGCGTTCCGTGACATCCGTGAGCCCGCCCAGGACGCGCAGGAAGCCCCCCTGCCCGTCCTGCTCGACGCGGGCGGAGGCCAGCATGTCGAGGAACCTGCCATCCCTGGTGACGAACCGGTATTCGACATCGATCAATTCGCCCCCGCGCAGCAGGCGGGGCCAGTCCTCCTGGATGGCCTGGCGCGCTGAAGGCTCGGTCATGAAGCCGATCAGCGGGCGCCCGATCACCTCCTCCCGCTCATAGCCGAGCAGGCTCAGCCAGGCATCGGTGACGTGCTCGATGCGGCCGGCCGCATCCAGGGAATGCAGCGGCAGAGGCGTGCGGGTGTACAGCGCCCGGAAGCGTTCCTCGCTTTGCCGCAACGCCTGGGTTTCGCGTTCCGCCATCGCGGCGAAGCGCCGGTCGTACAAGGCGGCCAGAAGCGCCAGGAACAGGATCAGGAAGGTCGCGGCGGCCACGGCGAGCGCCAGCGTCACCTGGGTCAGGCTCGCCGTGCCCTGCGCCAGGTCCACCTGCGGCTGTGCCGTGAACACGGCACCCTGCATGGCTGCGTAATGCATGCCGGAAACGGCCACGCCCATGGCCACGGCGGAAACGAGCCGCACGGCCACGCGGCTGGTCCGCACGGACAGCCACAGGGCAATGGTGGCCGCCCCGATCGCGATCAGGATGGATGCGGCGACCCAGGCGCGCTCGTAGCGGAGATCGGCCGCCATGTTCATGGCCGCCATGCCCGTGTAGTGCATCGCGGCGATGCCGAGCCCCATGAACAGGCCGCTGGCCAGCAGCAGCGCGGGGCCGGGATGCGGCCGGCACACCGCGAGGAAGCTGATGCCGGTGGCCGCAACCGGGATCAGCAGCGAAAGAAGCGTCAGCCCCGTCCCGTAGGTGACCTCCATGCCCGGCATGCTGAAGGCCAGCATCGCCACGAAATGCATCGCCCAGATGCCGCCGCCCATGGCCAGCGCAGCCGTGGCGAGCCAGGCATAGCGGAGCAGGCCGGCCGCGGCGCGCACCCGGCTGGCCAGATCGAGCGCGGTGTAGGATGCCGTGATCGCGATCAGGACGGACAGGGCGACAAGCGCTTGATCATGGACGCCGGTGATGGGCATGCCACATGATGTAACATGTCGCGCCCGCTTTGAACCGGCTTATGGGAGCGACGGGCGCTCGCGCCCCCGGGCCGGCTCAGGCGCCGATCAGCCTTCGCGGATCAGGCCATTTTCCGCCGCCACGCCCTCGGCGCCCGGAAAGGCCGTGGCGATGGCGGCCTCGGGCAGGCCCAGATGGTCGCGCAGCAGCGCCTTGGCGATCGCGCGCAGGTCGCGGGTCGGCGCCAGGTCGCGCTTCTCGAAAAGCTGGCCTTCCGCCAGGCCGGGCCAGTCCGCCACCACCCGGCCACCCTGCACCGCGCCACCTATCAGAAAGGCCACGCCGCCGGTGCCGTGATCGGTGCCAAGGCTGCCATTGGCCCGGGCGGTGCGGCCGAACTCGGTCATCACCAGGACCGCCGTGTGCCGCCAGGCGGGGCCGAGTTGCCCGCGCAGCGCCGCCATGCCCTCATCCAGCTGCTTCAGCGCCCGCCCCAGCGCATAGTTCTGGTTGGCATGGGTATCCCAGCCGCCGATCTCCAGCGCCGCGACGCGCGGTCCCTGCGGCGCCGCCAGCAGCCTGCCGGCGGAAGTGGCGAGGGACACGAAGCCGCTCCTGGCCGGCGGCTCCCCCCTCAGCGCATCGGCGGCGAAGCCGCGGGCCCGCAGCCCTTCCCGCACCGCATCGCCAATCAGCGGGTCGGCATGCAGCAGGTCGGCCATGCGGGCGTAAAGCTCCGGAGGCGGCCGGACCGGGCGCGGCGGCGCCCACATGCCGACCGGCTGCGCGCCGCGCATCAGCAGGGGCAGGTCGTTGCCCACGGCCAGGCCGCGCTCCGGCGCGCCCTTCGGCACGGGGGGCGTGCCTTCCAGGGCGCGGTTCAGCCAGCCGGATGACAGCCGCTCCGGCGCGCCGCTTTCCAGCATGTCCTGCGCCTCGAAATGCGACCGGTTGCGATAGGGGCCGGCGATGGCGTGGACCGGCAGCAGGCTGCCTTCCTGGAAGAAACGATGGAAATTCCTCAGTTCCGGCGCGAGCCCGAAAAAGCCGCCGCAATCCAGCAGCCCGTTTTCCCGCCCCGGCTCGGCCAGGGCGAGGGGGCCGCGAAGGCTGCGGTAATTTGCGTCGCCATAAGGGGCCAGCGCCGCCAGGCCATCCATGGCGCCGCGCTGGATGACCACAACCAGCCGGCGGTCATCCGGCATGGCCAGGGCGGGTGGCGCCGCCACCGCGAGGCGGGCCTGGCGGGTTGCCGCCAGGGCGGTCAGGCCAAGCAGCAGGCCGCGCCGGCCGATCCGTGGAAGATGGCTCATCGGCGCTGGAACTCCGAACTGGCGAACAACAAGGCAAGGGCGTCACGCGGCGAGCCGGCCCCGCGCAGGGCCTGGCGGGTTTCATCCCGCGCCAGCGGGCCAAGCGCGGTGTCCAGCACCGCCATCGGGTCCAGCCGCGCGAAATGGCCCGCCACCTCGTAGCACCAGTCGAGGCGCTGCATCATCGGCTCCGGCCCCAGCCACGCGCCGGCATGATCTGGCCAGCCATTGGGCTGCCGCGCATCCCAGGCCGACTGGTTCATCCGCACCGTGGAGCCCCAGGCGAACCGCCCTGAGGCGATGCCCCGGGCACCGCAGGCGCGCAGCGCCGCGATCGTGTAATCCGCCGGGCTGCGCAGCTTGCCGAGCGGCGGGTTCCAGGCCTGCGGCAGGCGCGGCAGGGCGGCGGCCACGGCGGCCAGGTCGCCGCCGGTGTCGCGCAGCACCGCCTCGATGCGGGCCACGGCGGCGGGCGGCGGATCGTCGGCGACGAAGTGGCGCACCAGCTTGGTGGCCAGGAACCGGTGGGTGGCCGGGTGCTCCGCCAGGAAGCGCAGCGCCGCGTCGGTCGCTTCCCGCCCTTCCTCGAAGCGGCGGCCCATCACCGTCTTGGCGCCGGGCTCGTGGTGGCTGGCGCGGAACACCACGCCCAGCGGCGGCTTGCGGCGCTCATTGCCCCAGCCGGTGAGCAGGCGGGCGAACTCCACCACATCCGCCTGGCTGTAGCCGGCGGCGGGCGTGACCGTGTGCAACTCCAGGATCTCGCGCGCCAGGTTCTCGTTGAGCCCTCGGCCGGTCCGCTTGCCCTGGGCGCTGTTGGGACCGACGGAAGCGGACTGGTTCAGGTAGCTCAGCATCGCCGGATGGGTGGCGACCGCCCGCAGCATGTCGGTGAAGCGGCCATTCACATGCGGCCGGATGGCTTCCCGCAGATAGGGCCCGATGGCGACCGCCGCGCCATAGCCGGCGCGTCGCGCCACGGTGAAATGATTGGCCCAGAACGCGACCAGCCTTTCCCGGTAGGGCGCTGCCGTGTCGATCCGCACCGCCTGCGCCGCGATGACCTCGGCCTCGAAATGGAGGTCGGCGGGGTGCCGCTGGCCGGGCCGGCGCTTGTTCCGTTCCGATGCGTTCAGCACCCGGTAGCCATCCGGCACGGTGGGGGGCGCCGGCCAGCCGGCGGGAAGCGGGGGCTCCGGGTCGGGCCCTGCGATCTGGGCGTCGAGCCAGGCCAGTGGGTCGCTCGGCAGCGCCTGATCCGGCCGGGACCCGAGCCCGAAGCGGATGGCAGCCTGCAAGGGGCGCGTATCCATGAGCCGGAGGGTAGCACCACCGCAGCCGCGAACAGAATGCCATCATCACAACCGGAGGTAACAATATCCCCGCACGGCCCCAATCCGCCGCCATTCTTCGGGAGGCCACCAGGCTCGCCGCAGCCGCCTTGCCCCCCCCCGCTCACCCCCTGCCCCTCCCCCCCTGTGCAAATGCCCCCCTCCGGCGCTATCCCCTCGCCTCAGCCTGAAACCGCGCCCGGAGAGATCGCCATGCCCCGTCCGAAGCCCGTGATGCTGGTCATCCTGGATGGCTGGGGCTGGCGGGACGACAAGGCCGACAATGCCGTGCGTCAGGCCCGGACACCCTGCTTCGACGCGCTCTGGGCCGCAGGCCCGCGCGCCTTCCTGCACACCTGCGGCGAGGATGTCGGCCTGCCGCATGGCCAGATGGGCAATTCGGAGGTGGGGCACCTCAATCTCGGCGCCGGCCGCGTGGTGCTGCAGGAATTGCCGCGCATCACCAAGGCGGCGCGGGATGGCTCGATCGCCGGACTGCCCGCCGTCACCGGCCTGATCGGGAAGCTGAAGGCCTCCGGCGGCACGCTGCACCTGATGGGGCTGCTGTCCCCGGGCGGCGTGCACAGCCACCAGGACCATGGGCTGGCGCTGGCCCGCGCCTTCGCGGCGGCGGGCATCCCCGTGGCACTGCACCTTTGGACCGATGGGCGCGACACCCCGCCCGAGGCCAGCCCCGGCTATCTCGCGCAGTTCGAGCCCGCCTTGCCGCCCGGCGCCCGCATCGCCTCGGTCACCGGCCGCTACTTCGCCATGGACCGCGACCGGCGCTGGGAGCGGGTGCGGCAGGCCTATGACGCGATGGTCGAGGGTCAGGGCCTCAGCAGGGCTTCCAGCGCCGCCGAGGCGATCGCCGCGGCGCACCGCGCCGGCAAGACCGACGAGTTCATTCCCGCCACCGCGATCGGCGACTACGCCGGCATGAAGGATGGCGACGGGCTGTTGTGCTTCAACTTCCGCGCCGACCGGGTGCGGCAGATCCTGACCGCGCTGCTCGATCCCGCCTTTGCCGACTTTCAGCCGCCGCGCCGGCCGAAGCTCGCGGGCGCCGCCGGCATGACCGAGTATTCCGAGGCGCTGAACCCCTTCCTGGACACGCTGTTCGGCCCGCAGACGCTGAAGGACATCCTGGGCGAGGTGGTGTCGCGCGCCGGGCTGACGCAGCTGCGCATGGCCGAGACGGAAAAATACCCGCACGTCACCTATTTCCTGAATGGCGGCGAGGAAACGCCTTTCCCCGGGGAGGAGCGGATCATGGTTCCCTCCCCCAAGGTCGCGACCTATGACCTCCAGCCCGAGATGTCGGCGCCGGAGCTGGCGGACAAGGCGGTGCAGGCCATTGGCGGCGGCCGGTTCGACCTGATCGTGCTGAACTTCGCCAATGCCGACATGGTGGGCCATACTGGCAGCCTCGACGCCGCCACCCGCGCCTGCGAGGCGGTGGATGCCAGCCTTGCCCGCATTGTCGGGGCGGTGCGCGCCCAGGGCGGCACGCTGCTGGTCACCGCCGACCACGGCAACGCGGAAATGATGAGGGACCCGGCAACGGGCGGCCCGCACACCGCCCACACCACCAACCCGGTGCCGGTGGTGATGGTGGGTGGCCCGGCGGGTGTCGCGCTGTCCGATGGGCGGCTGGCCGATGTGGCGCCTACCCTGCTGGCCCTGTTGCAACTGCCGCAACCCGCCGCCATGACCGGCCGCAGCCTGCTGCGGCCCGGTTCCTGATGCGGATGGCCGATTGATGCCGCGCCGGCGGGCGCTGCGTCCCGCCGGGCTGCTGCTGCCGGCGGTGCTGCTGGCGGGGCTGGCCGGTCCCTTTTCCGGCCGGGCCACCGAGCCCACGGCGCAGTCGGTGCAGGAAGCCGAGGCCGCGGCCCACGCCGCGCGGGAAGCCGCCGCCGCCGCCGCCGAGGCCGCCCGGCAGGCCGCCGAGGCCGAGCAGCGCCTGGCGGAACAGCGCGCCGCTGCCGGCCGCCGCGCCGTTGCCGCCGATGAAGCCGCCGCCGCCGCCGAGGAAGCGGCCCGGGAAGCGGCCGCCATCCGCGACGCCGCGCTGGTGGATCTCGGGCGCCGCGCGGAGGCGCTGGCGCCGCTGGTGCCGTTGATGCGCCGGCTCGGCCAATGGCCCTCCGAAACGCTGCTGGCGGTGCCGGGGGACCCGGAAACCGCGCTGCGGGGCGCGCTGGTGCTGCGCAGCCTGACCCGCCACCTTTCCGCCGAGGCCGAGGCCCTGCGCCAGGCCCAGGCCGTCGCCGCCGAGGCCACCCGCAAGGCCGAGGCCGAGGCCGGGCAGCTGGCCGCCGCCCGCGCCGAGGTGCGCGCCGCCGCCGCCGCGGTGGAGGCGGCGCTGGCCGAGGCCCGCACCCGCCGTTCCGCCGCCGAGCGGGAGGAAGCCGAGGCGGCGCGGGAGGCCGCCGCCAGCGCGTCCCGCGCCGGCAACCTCCGCGACATGCTGGAAAGGCTGGAAAAGGCCCGCACCGAGCGGGAAGCCGCCGCCCGCGCCCAAGCGCAGCGCGAGCAGGAAGCCGCCGAACGCGCCGCCCGGCTGCGGGCGGAGCGGGAAGCCGAGGCGCTGGCCGCGCGCCGGAAGGCCGCCCGCGACGCCGCCGAGCAGGCGGCGCTGGCGCGGGAACAGGCGGCCCTGGCGCGGCGGCAGGAAGCGGAGCGCCGTGCCGAGCAGGCGGCGCGGCAGGCCCAGCGGGAACAACAGCGCCAGGCCGCCCTGCCGGTGCCGCGCGGCGGCCGCGCCGTTCCCGTGGCGGGCCGGCTGTCGCGCGATTTCGGGGAAGATGGCGATGGCGGCCCGGCGCAGGGCCTGACCTACTCGGCGCCGGGCGGCGCCAGGGTGGTCAGCCCCTGCGGCGGCAGCGTCGCCTTCGCCGCCCCTTTCCGCTCCTATGGCCAGCTGATCATCGTCAATTGCGGCGGCGGCTACCATGTGGTGCTGGCGGGGCTGGACAAGCTCGACACCGAGCCGGGCGCGCGGGTGCTGGCGGGGGAGCCGGTCGGGCAGCTCAACGCGGGGGGGCAGGCCACGCTGTATGTGGAGCTTCGGCGCAACGGCCGGCCGGTGGACCCGAAGCCCTGGCTCCGCGCCAGGGGCTAGGCAGCGCCGGGATGACCGGCCGGCCGGATGACAGAGGGTTCATTGTGGAAAAGGGTTTCAATTTGACCGAGCCCCCCCAAACCGCTCTAGGGTAGCGCGAAGCCGTGCGCTGGCTGCGGCAATGAATGCACTGAGCCGAAGTAAAGGGTTTGTTCGATGAAGCCTGGAATGCGTACCGCAGGCGTGGTGGGCGCTGCCTTCCTGGCCGGCGCGGTGCTGGGTCCGGTGGTGCTGCCGCCGGTTGTTTCCGCGCTTGCGCAGGAAAGCGGCAGCCGCGCCGAAACCTACCGGCTGCTGAACCTGTTCGGCGACGTGTTCGAGCGGGTGCGGGCCGAATATGTCGAGCCGGTCAATGACCGTGACGTGATCGAGGGCGCCATCAACGGCATGCTCCAGGGCCTCGACCCGCATTCCTCCTACATGAACGCCCGCTCCTTCCGCGACATGCAGGTGCAGACCCGCGGCGAGTTCGGCGGCCTCGGCATCGAGGTCAGCCAGGAAGGCGGCTATGTGAAGGTGATCTCGCCCATCGACGACACGCCGGCGGCCAAGGCCGGGGTCAAGCCGGGCGACCTGATCACCCACCTGAACGGCGAATCCGTGCAGGGCCTGAGCCTGCAGGAAGCGGTGGAGAAGATGCGCGGTGAGCGCGGCTCCGCCATCAAGCTGACCATTCGCCGCCCCGGCGCTGAAACGCCGATCGAGCTGTCCCTGATCCGCGACGTGATCCGTCCGCAGGTGGCCCGCTTCCGGCTGGAAGGCAACGACATCGCCTATGTGCGGCTGTCCTCCTTCAACGAGCAGACCGACACCGCCCTGCGCAACGCCATCTCCACCATGCGCCGGCAGGCCGGCAGCAACCTGAAGGGCGTGGTGCTCGACCTGCGCAACAATCCGGGCGGGCTGCTCGACCAGGCGGTGCAGGTTTCGGACGACTTCCTGGAACAGGGCGAGATCGTTTCCACCCGCGCCCGCCGCCCGGACGACGCGCAGCGCTGGAACGCCAAGCCGGGCGACATCGCCGACGGGCTGCGCATCGTGGTGCTGGTGAATGGCGGCTCCGCCTCGGCCAGCGAGATCGTGGCCGGCGCCTTGCAGGACCACCGCCGCGCCGTGGTGCTGGGCACCAAGTCCTTCGGCAAGGGCAGCGTGCAGACAGTGATGCCGATCCCCGGCAACGGCGCCATCCGGCTGACCACCGCGCGCTACTACACGCCTTCGGGCCGTTCCATCCAGGCGCTCGGCATCTCGCCCGACATCGAGGTGCTGGCGACGCGGGAGGAAGGCAACGCCCCGCTGCGCGACCGCGAGGCCGATCTGCGCAAGGCGCTGCGCAACGACAACGGGGCCCAGGAAACGGCGCCGGTTCCGCCGGTCAACCTGCCGCCGGGCGTCGGCGACAAGGTGTCGCGCCTGCCGCCCGAGGGCGCGCCCTCCTTTGATCCGACCAAGCCGGAAACGGACCACCAGTTGCAGCAGGCGGCCACGCTGCTGCGCGCCTGGGCGGCGGCCGAGCCGCAGCGCCGCGCCGCCCGCTAAGGCCGCGCCGGGGACGCAGGGCGGATGAACGGAAGCAACAGCGCGCGCCGGGCCTGGCGCGCGCTGGCGCTGTTCTGGATGGGGGTGCTGGTGGGAGCCGGCGGCACGGCGGTGATGCTGGACCGGCTGGGCCCGCCACCCGCCCCGCCTGCCGCGTCCTCAGCGCCGCCCCGCCTCGCGGGCGCTTCCAACCCGGCGCCGCCGGCCCCGGCACCTCCGGCCGAAGCACCTTTGGCCGAGCCGCCGCCTGATGTTCTGGCTGCCGCGCCCCTGCCGCCCGTCCCGGCGCCGGAACCCTGGCAGGCCCCGCCCGAGGCGCCGCCGCCGCCGCCCCTGCCGCCGGCTCCAGCCGAGGCCATGGCGCCCGCCATCGCGGCCCCCGACCCCGCGCTGCTGGAGCCATCGGAGCATGGGCCCTTGCCGCGCATCGCGCCGGATGGGCGCGTGCCGCGGCAGGTTTACGCCGCGCCGGCGGCGGCCCCCGCCGGCAAGCCGCGCATCGCGCTGATCATTGGCGGCTTCGGCCTGTCCGCGCCCCGCGCGGAAGAAGCGATCCGCCGCCTTCCCGCCGCCGCCACCCTGGCCTTCGGGCCGCTGCCGGCGCGGGCCGACCTGCTGCTGGATCAGGCACGGCGGCGCGGCATGGAGGTGCTGCTGGCGCTGCCCCTCGATTCCGCCGGCGCCGCGCCCGCCGACCACCTGCTGCGCGCCTCGCGGAGCTGGGAGGACAATGCGGACCGCCTGGCCCGCGCCCTGGGCAGCTTCGCCGGCTATCCCGGCGTCATCGGGGCCCAGGGCGGACAGCGGGGCGAGCGCTTCGCCGCCGACGCCGCGCAACTGCGGGCGCTGGAGGCGGCGCTGGAAGCGCGCGGCCTGTTCTACATCGATGCCCGCCCCGGCGCCGCCGCCCCCGCCGCCGTCTGGGGCGCCGCGATCGACCAGGTGCTGGACGAGCCGCTGACCGGCGGCGAGGTGCAGTTCCGGCTGGAAGCGCTGGAAGCCGCCGCGCGGCGGAAGGGCAGCGCCCTGGGCCTGGCCGGCGAGCCTTCGCCCATCCTGGTGGACCGGATCGCCGCCTGGGCCGCCAGCCTGCCGCAACGCGGCGTGGCGCTGGTTCCCGCCAGCGCCGTGGCGCGCCCGCCTCCGGCCCTGGCCGAGGCACCCTGATCCTTCTGCTGGATAGCCGCTGATGCCTGACCTGCCTTACCGCCGCAATGTCGGCGCCGCCCTGTTCAACGCCGATGGCCGCGTGCTGGTCGCCCGCCGGGCCGATGTGGCGCGGGATGCCTGGCAATTGCCGCAGGGCGGGCTGGACGAGGGCGAGGACCCGCGCATCGCCGTGCTGCGCGAATTGCGGGAGGAAATCGGCACCGACCACGCCGAGATCATCGGCGAGGTCGGGGAATGGCTGAACTACGACCTGCCGCCCGAATTGCTGGGCAAGGCGCTGCGCGGCCGCTACCGGGGGCAGACGCAGAAATGGTTCGCGCTGCGCTTCCTGGGCGATGATTCCGAGATCCGCCTCGACCTCGACCCGCATCCCGAGTTCAATGCCTGGCGCTGGGCGGAGCTGGCCGAGTTGCCGGAGATCGTGGTGGCCTTCCGCCGCCCCATCTATCGCCGCCTCGCCGAGGAATTCGCCCGCTTCGCGCAAGGCGCCTGACCCGCGGAACCACCGCATGCCGCAGAACATCTATGATGATCCGGATTTCTTCGCGGGCTACAGCCAGCTGGCCCGCTCGCGCAAAGGATTGGCGGCGGCCCCGGAATGGCCCGCCATCCAGGCGGTGCTGCCGCCCCTGGCGGGCCGCGCCGTGGTGGATCTGGGCTGCGGCTTCGGCTGGTTCTGCCGCTGGGCGCGCCAACAGGGCGCGGCCAGCGTGCTGGGGCTCGACCTGTCGGAGCGGATGCTGGACCGCGCCCGCACCGGCACGGACGACCCGGCCATCGCCTATCGCCGGGCGGACCTGAACCGCCCGGCGCTGCCGGAAGCGGCGTTCGACCTCGCCTATTCCTCGCTGGTGCTGCATTACCTGGAGGATCTGCCGGCGCTGCTCGCGGCCCTCCGCCGGGCGCTGCGGCCGGGCGGCCATTTCGTGTTCACCGCCGAGCATCCGGTCTTCACCGCGCCCTCCCGCCCGGGCTGGGTCCGGGACGCGGAAGGACGCGACACCTGGCCGGTCGATGGCTATCTGCGGGAAGGGCCGCGCGTCACCGACTGGCTGGCGCCCGGCGTGGTGAAGCAGCACCGCACCCTCGGCACCCTCCTGACGCTGCTGATCCGGGCCGGCTTCACGCTTCGCCATGTCGAGGAATGGGGGCCCGCCGAGGCGCAGGTGGCGGCACAACCCGAACTGGCCGCGGAGCGCGAGCGGCCCGCCTTCCTTCTGGTCGCCGCCACGGCCTGAGCCTCCGGCCGGATGCCCTTCCCCCTTGCGAACCGCCTGGGCGGCGCCGATGCTCCGCCCTCCCGCACGAGGAACCACCATGAAGCTGTTTTATGCCCCTGGCACCTGCTCGCTCGGCATCCACGTCCTGCTGGAGGAAGCCGGCCTGCCCTTCGAGCGCGCGCGGATGTCGCTGAAGGATGGCGACCAGCGCAAGCCGGAGTTCCAGGCGCTGAACCCGAAGGGCAAGGTGCCGACGCTGGAGCGCGACGACGGCTCGGTCCTGACCGAGTGGCCGGCCATCGCCTATTGGGTGGCGGCGCGGGCGCCGGCCGCGAAGCTGTGGCCGGAAGCGCTGGAGGACCAGGCGCGGGCGCTGGAGGCGATGGACTTCATCGTCGGCACGCTGCACGGCCATGCCTTCTCCCGGCTGTTCAACCAGGCCAAGTACGCGCCGAGCGAGGCGGACCATCCCAAGGTGATCGAGCAGGGCCGCGCCATGGTGGCGGCTGGCTTCGACGTGCTGGAAAAGGGCTGGAAGGGCGATGAATGGCTGCTGCCATCCGGCTATTCCGTGGCTGACGCGGCGTTGTTCTACGTCACCTTCTGGGCGGTGAAGCGGATGCGGATGGACGTGCCGCCGCGCATCGCCGCGCATTTCGAGCGGATGATGGCCCGCCCCGCCGTGCAGCGCGCCCTGGCGGCCGAGGGGCTGGCCGGCTGATGGGCGCCGCCCTGACCCGCAAGGCCTTCTGGTTCCTGCGCCACGGGGAAACCGACTGGAACGCGCGCGGGCTGAGCCAGGGCAATGTGGACATCCCGCTGAACAGCGTCGGCATCGCCCAGGCGGCGCGCGCCGCGCGGGCGCTGGAAGGAAAGGAGATCGCCACCGTGGTGTCCTCCCCCCTGTCGCGGGCGCGGGACACGGCGGAAACCGTGGCGGCCGTGCTGGGCCGGCCGGTGCTGGTGCACGAGGCGCTGCGCGAGGTGTCCTTCGGCGTCCAGGAAGGGCAGGAAATGTCCGACTGGTTCAACAGCTGGGTGGAGGACGGCTTCACCCCGGAAGGCGGCGAAAGCTTCGCCGCGCTGCGGGAACGGACCGTCGGCGCCATCAATTTCTGCCTGGAGCAGCCGGGGCCGGTGCTGGTTGTCGCCCATGGCGCGCTGTGGCGCGCCTTCCGGGCCGAGGCCGGGCTGCCCGCCAATGTCCGCACCCCCAACGCCCTGCCGATGTGGGTGACGCCGCCGGCCCCGGGCGAGGAGTCCTGGCGGTTCGAGCCGCTCAGCCTTCCGGACTGAGGCGGCGCCGCCTGGCATGATGCCCGTTCCGGCCCATTCGCCGGAACGGATGAAGCGGCAAGTGTTGCCTTGCGCCGCCGGATCGCGTATGCCGCCGCCGCTGCGCTGGCACCCCTGGAGGCCGGCGCAACTGTTTTCGGGCGCCCGCCCGGGGGCAGCATGGAACGACGCCATCCGGCGTCTCAGAGATTTGGAGCCAAGCAATGGTCCAGACCATTCGGATCGAGGGCGAGGCGCGCGAGTTGGCCGGTAAGGGGGCGGCGCGCGCGACTCGTAAGCAGGGCCGTGTCCCTGCCGTCATCTACGGCGCGAAGCAGGAGGCGACGCTGCTGTCGCTCGACCCGCGCGACGTGATGAAGGAACTGCAGAAGGGCGGCTGGCAGTCGCACCTGTACGAGGTGGCGGTGGCCGGCCGCGCCGAGCGCTGCCTGATGCGGGAGGTGCAGTTCCATCCCGTCAAGGACACCCCGCTGCATGTGGACTTCCAGCGCCTCGCGCCGGGCCAGATGATCCGCGTCCGCGTGCCGGTGGTGTTCCTGAACGAGGACACCGCGCCGGGCCTCAAGGAAGGCGGCGTGCTGAACGTCGTCCGGCGCGACCTGGAAGTGATGTCCGATCCCGACCAGGTGCCGGACCAGTTCGAGATCGACCTGGCCGCCGCCACCATCGGCGCCAGCCTGCGCTGGTCCAATGTCCAGGACCAGAAGGGCACCAAGCCGGTGATCACCGACCGCGACTTCGTGGTGGCCACCATCGCCCCGCCGACGGTCGAGGAGGAGGTCGTCATCCAGGCCCCCGTCGCCGCCCCGGCCGCCGATGCCAAGGGCAAGGGCAAGGGCAAGAAGTAAGGAGGCGTGGCGGTGCTGCTCTGGGTCGGCCTCGGCAATCCGGAGCCGGGCCAGGCGCGGCACCGGCACAATATCGGCTTCATGGCGCTCGACGCCATTGCGCGCCGCCACGGCTTCGGGCCGTGGCGCAGCCGCTACAAGGGGCTGGTGGCGGAAGGCAGCATCGGCGGCGGCAAGGTGCTGCTGCTGAAGCCGCAGACCTACATGAACGCGTCCGGCGATTCGGTGCAGCCGGCGGCGGCGTTCCACAAGATCCCGCCCGATGGCATCACCGCCTTCCATGACGAGCTGGACCTCGCCCCCGGCAGGATCCGGGTGAAGCGCGGCGGCGGCGCCGCCGGCCATAACGGCCTGCGCGACATGGACCGGAGGCTGGGCAGCCCCGATTACTGGCGGGTGCGCCTCGGCATCGGCCATCCCGGCATGAAGGAGAAGGTGACGGGCCATGTGCTCGGCAACTTCGCCAAGGTGGACACCTGGCTGGAACCGATGCTGGATGCGGTCGCGGATGCGGCACCCTTGCTGGCCCGTGGCGAGCGGGAAGCCTTCATGACCCGCGTGGCTCTGCTGACTCAGGAGAACTGACCCATGGCGATCGAAGACGCGGCGGCGGATCTGGAGGCTGAGTTCGGCGGCCCCGGGCCCGAGGATCTGGCCAATGGCGCTGCCGCCCTGGCCGCCGGGCTGCTGGCCCAGGCCCAGTGCCTCGCCACCACCGCCGCCGCCCTGGAAAGCAGCGACACCGGCCATAACGGCGCCATCGAGGCGGCTGCGGCCCGCGCTTCCCTCGCGCTGTCCATGGCCCAGGTGGTGTCCGAGGCGCCGAGCCCGGCGCGCGCCGGGCTGATCGCCGCGGCGGCCCAGGCGCTGGATGTGTCGATCTCCGGCGCGCTGACGCAGCTGCGCGCCGCGGCGCTGGCGCTGCCCACCGATGACGCGGCGGCGCGGATCGCCGCGGCGCAGATCGCGCAGGAAATCGCCGCCTCGCTCGGCGTGGCCTGATCATTCCATTCCGCGCCGGGGCGCCTGATGCCCCGGCGCCGTTGTTTCCGAGGACCGGCCCATGGGCTTCAATTGCGGTATTGTCGGGCTGCCGAATGTCGGCAAGTCGACCCTGTTCAACGCGCTGACCCAGACAGCCGCCGCCCAGGCCGCCAACTACCCCTTCTGCACCATCGAGCCGAACACCGGCCGCGTCGCGGTGCCGGATGCGCGGCTCAACACCATCGCGAAGATCGGCAAGTCGGCCAAGATCGTGCCGACCTCCCTGGAATTCGTGGACATCGCCGGGCTGGTGCGCGGCGCTTCCCGCGGGGAAGGCCTCGGCAACCAGTTCCTGGCCAACATCCGCGAAACCGATGCCATCGTCCACGTGCTGCGCTGCTTCGAGGATGACGACGTCACCCATGTCGAGGGCAGCGTCGATCCGATCCGCGACGCCGACACCATCGAGACCGAGCTGATGCTGGCCGACATGGACAGCCTGGAGAAGCGCCAGATCGGCCTGCAGAAGCGGGCCCGCGGCGGCGACAAGGAAGCCGCCGCCCAGCTCGCGCTGATCGAGCCGATCCTGGCCGGGCTGCGCGATGGCCGCCCCGCCCGCGCTTCCATCCCGCCCGGGGAGGAGGAGGCGGTGAAGCGCCTGCAGCTGCTGACCTCCAAGCCGGTGCTGTATGTCTGCAATGTCGAGGAAGCCTCGGCCGGCACCGGCAACGCGCAAAGCGAGAAGGTGTTCGCCCGCGCCGCCGCCGAGGGCGCCAAGGCGGTGGTGGTGTCCGCCGCCATCGAGGCCGAGATCAGCCAGATGGACGAGGCCGACCGGGGCGAGTTCCTGGAAGGCCTCGGCCTGTCCGATTCGGGCCTCGACCGCGTCATCGCCGCTGGCTACGGGCTGCTCGGCCTGCTGACCTACTTCACCGTGGGGCCGAAGGAGGCGCGCGCCTGGACCATCACCCGCGGCATGAAGGCGCCGCAGGCCGCCGGCGTCATCCATGGCGATTTCGAGCGGGGCTTCATCGCGGCCGAGACCATCGCCTATGACGACTACGTGGCGCTGGGCGGCGAGCAGGGCGCCAAGGAAGCCGGCAAGATGCGCGTGGAAGGCAAGGAATATGTCGTCAAGGATGGCGACATCCTGTTGTTCCGCTTCAACGTGTAGCACCTGCAGCTTCACCATTTATCCGCTGTCTTTTCGTAATAATTCCCGCTAAGGTTGAGGGGATGGGGCAGCGCCCATCCCGGCGCCGCAGGGGGCCGGCCACCGCCTCGGCAACAGGCCCAGCCTCGGTCCCCTGCCCTTGATTTTCGACAGCGCTACCCTGCTGATCGTCAGCACGCTGATCAGCATCGTCCTCGGCGGGCTGTGGTTCGGCCTTTCCCTTGACCGCCGCAAGGTTGACGGCCTGCGGGAATGGGGCCTTTCGCTTATCGGCGCGGGGGTGGGCAGCCTGCTGCTCGGCCTGCGCGGGGTGCTGCCGGAATGGCTTTCCATCGACCTTGGCAATGCGTTGATCCTGCTTTGCCTGGGCTATGCCTGGGTTGGCGCCCGGCGCTTCGACGGGCGGCCGGTCGCGCCCTGGATGCTTCTGGCGGCGCCCACGCTGTGGCTGCTGCTGCGCCAGCTGCCCGTGCTGCAATTCCAGGAAGCGCGCATCCTGGCGACCTCGGTGCTGGCCCCTCCCCTGATGCTGGCCTGCGCCGCCGAGTTCCTGCGCAGCCAGGCCGAGGCGCCAGGTTTCCGCCGGGTGCTGGCGGCCAGCTTCGCGCTGCATGCCGGGCTGGTCCTGGCGCGCATCCCGATGGTGCTGGCCAGCCCGGAATGGAGCACGGTTTCGGCTCTGCCGGATGGGCTGGTGGTGCAGGCGATCCTGCTGGAATCGATCCTGCACGGGGTGATCACCAGCTTCGCGCTGATGGTGCTGTTCCTGGCGCGGCAGGAAAGGCGGGCGCTGGCCGTCACCACCACCGCACGGGATGAGGCGGAGGCCGCGAACCGGGCCAAGTCGCAATTCCTGGCGCGGATGAGCCATGAACTGCGGACGCCGCTGAACGGCGTGCTGGGCCTGTCCGACATGATGGCCAGGCATCCGGACCTTCCGCCGCATCTGCGCGGCCAGGTGGAGGTCATCGGCCAGGCCGGCCGGCATCTTCTGGCGCTGGTCAATGACGTGCTCGATATCGGCTTGGTCGAGGCCGGGCGCCTGACGCTGCAACAGGACACAGTGCCGCTGCGCCCCTTGCTGGAGGACGCGCTGGCGCTTCTGCGGCCCGAGGCCGAGCGCAAGAACCTGACCCTGGACCTGGACTGGGACCCGGCCTGCCCGGAGGCCGTCCTGGGCGATGCGCGCCGGCTGCGGCAGGTGCTGCTAAACCTGCTGGGCAATGCGGTGAAGTTCACCCCGCCCGGCGGCCATGTGCGGCTGGGGCTGCGGGCGGAAGCCCACGACGGCCTGCTGCTGGACGTGCTCGACAATGGCCGCGGCATTCCAGGCGCCCAGCGCGCCTTGCTGTTCCGCGATTTCACCCGCCTGTCCACCTTGCCCGGCGAGGCGGAAACCGAGGGGCATGGCCTGGGCCTCGCCATCACCGCGAAGCTGGTGGCCGGGATGGGCGGCATGATCGGCGTGGAAGCCGGCCCCATGGGCGTCGGCAGCCGCTTCTGGGTCAGGCTGCACCTTTCCCCGGTGGCGCTGCCCGCCCCCCTGCCGGCGAGCGCCCGCCGCCGCGGCCCGGCACGCCGCGTCCTGGTGGTGGATGACGTGACGGTGAACCGGCTGGTGGTGCAGGGCCTGCTGCGCGGCGCCGGCCATGCCGTTCTGCAGGCCGAAAGCGGCGAAGCGGCCCTGGCCCTGCTGGCCCAGCAATCCGCCGACCTGATGCTGATCGACGTGCAGATGCCGGGTCTGGACGGAATGGAAACCACCCGCCGCATCCGCGCCGCCGAGGCGATGGCGCCCAGCCAGACACGCCTGACCATCTTTGCGCTGACCGGCGAATGCGGCATCGCCACGCATGAGGCCTGCCTCGCCGCCGGCATGGATGGCGTGCTGGTGAAGCCGGTGCGGCGGGAAACCCTGCTGACGCTCCTGGAAGCGCTGCCGGCGCAGGCGGCGGAGTTGCTGCCGCTCCCGGATGCCGGTTCCTAATCCCGCTTCGGCGGGTCCTGGCGCGCACCGTCGAGCAGGGCGTTGCGGCGCGCCTCGGCTTCCGCGTCCCGTGCCTTCTCCGCCTTGCTGCGGCCGAACTTCTCGCGGTTCAGCGCCGCCTCCTGCCCGCGCATCTGGCGCGCGGCCTGCTTGCGATGCCGGTTGAGGTTGACGATCTCCGCCATGCGCGGAGGATAGCGCGTGATCGCCCTGCCGGGAACCAGCCTGGCGGCCCCCCTGGAGAATCCGGATGCAGATCGAACTCGCCGCAGCCGACGGCCACCGCCTTTCCGCCTGGCGCGCCGGGCCGGAGGATGCCACCCGCGCCCTGGTGGTGGTGCAGGAAATCTTTGGCGTGAACCGCCACATGCGCCATGTCTGCGACCAGTTCGCGGCCGAGGGCTATGCCGTGGTCTGCCCGGCCCTGTTCGACCGCGCCGAGCCGGGCGTCGAGCTGGGCTACGGCCCCGAGGACCGCAAGCAGGGCATGGCGCTGCGCGGCCGGATCGACGCCGCGGCGACGCTGCTGGACATCGAGGCCGCCGCCGCCGCCCTGCCGGCGGGCGCGAAGCGGGGCATCGTCGGCTATTGCTGGGGCGGCACCGTCGCCTGGCACGGCGCCACGCGCAGCCAGTGCTTCGCGGCCTCGGTCGGCTATTACGGCGGCGGCATCGCGGCGGCGAAGGAGGAAAGGCCCTCCTGCCCCGTGCAGCTGCATTTCGGCGCCGAGGATCACGGCATTCCCCTGGCCGATGTGGATGCGGTCCGTGCCGCCCAGCCGGGGGTGGAGGTGTTCGTTTATCCCGGCGCCGGCCACGGCTTCGCCTGCGAGGAGCGCGATTCCTTCAACGCCGCCGCGACGGAGCAGGCGATGAAGCGGACCTTGGCCTTTCTTGCCCGCCATCTCGGCTGAACGGCAGTGAGCTATCTTCTGGCTTCCGGCATCGCCCTGGTGCTTCTGGCGGCGCTGACCTTCGGCGGCATGGCGGAGTTCGACTCCCCGCCGGTGATCATGTTCGCCCTGCTGGCCGTGGGCGCGGTTTTCATGGCCTTCCGCGGCCGCAACCCGGACGACCGTTAAAGCCCTTCCAGGGCGGCGGCATCGGCTTCATGCTGCCTGCCCGCTTGCACAGGCCGCCACCGATGCCCGAGCCCATCCCGCCCCCCGTCATCGACGCCGTCCGCGCGCAGGGCTTCGCCGCCCTGCCCGCCGCGGAGGCACGGCATCTGTTCGATGAACCCGGCACGGCGCTGCAAGGCGCCGCCTGGAACAGCTTCGCCGCCAGCTGGGACGATCTGCGCCCCGACCGGCACATGGCGGATCATGGCCGCTACCGGCTGCGCCGCCACGCCGTGTGGCGGCTGGCCGCCGGCGATGCCGCGCTGACGCGGGCGCCGCACCAGCCCCATTACCAGAGCCTGGACAACAATCCCCTGAATGGCGGCATCGAGCGCTGGTTCGAGCCGGTGGAGGAATCCGTCGCCACCGGCCCCGCCTTCAGCACCCTGCTGCGCGGCACCCGCGCGGTGTTCGACGCGCTGCGCCCCGGCACCTCCTGGCAGGTCGAGGCGCACCAGTTCCGCATCCAGGCCCGCACCGGGGAAGCCGGCAAGCCGACCCCCGAGGGCATGCACCGGGACGGCGTGGATTTCGTGCTGGTGACGCTGATCGGCCGGCACAATGTCGCCGGCGGCACCACGGCGATCCGCGTCGATGGCCAGGCGGATGACGCGGCGAGCTTCACCCTGACCGATCCGATGGACAGCGTGCTGCTGGATGACCACCGCGTCTGGCACGGGGTCACCCCCGTCCTGCCACTCGATCCGGCGCGGGATGGGCACCGGGACGTGCTGGTGCTCACCTTCCGCGCCGCCTGAGGCCAGAGCCGGACGCCCGGCCGCCCCCTTCCGTTTCAGCCGGCCAGGGGCGCGTCCGCCATCACCTGCAGATGGCCGAGGGAGCAACGCTCCACCCGCCCCGAAACGCCATACACCTCGGCCAGCAGCCCGGGCGTCAGGGTGCGCTCGGGCTCGCCCTCGGCGCGCAGCGTGCCCTCGCCCAGCACCACGATATGGTCGGCGAAGCGCGCCGCGAGGCCGAGATCGTGCAGCACCACCACGGTGACCAGCCCCTTCTCCCGCGTCAGCTGCTGCACCAGCCGCATCACCTGCAACTGGTAACGCAGGTCGAGCGCGCTGGTCGGCTCGTCCAGCAGCAGCACCTCCGGCTTGCGCACCAGCGCCTGGGCCAGCCCGGCCATCTGCCGCTGCCCGCCCGACAGGCGGTCCAGCCCGACCAGCGCCAGATGGGCGATGCCAAGCTGCTCCAGCAGGGCCAGCGCCTGCTCGGCCGCCTGCCGCCCGGAAACCGCCATGCCGCCGGCCCCCGGCGGGCTGGCCTTGAGCGCCCCCACCAGCGCCTCCATCACGGTCAGCGCGACGCCCTGCGGCAGGCTTTGCGGCATGTAGGTGATGTGCCGCGCCCGCGCTTCCAGCGAGCGCCCGATCATTTCCTGCCCGTTCAGCTTCACCGAGCCGCGCGCCGGCAGCAGCCCGGCCAGACCGCGCAGCAGCGTGGACTTGCCGGCGCCGTTCGGCCCCAGCAGCGCGGTGATGTGGCCGCCGGCCAGCGGCGCCAGGCTGACCTCGCGCAGGATGGTGCGCCGGCCATAGCCAAGCGTCAGGCCGGCGATCTCCAGTTGCAGCCCCGCCCCCGTCGCCTGGGCGCCGAGCGGCCATGTCCCGGCCAGCGGCCGCTGCTGCACGCCCATGCGCCAAGCCTCCTGCAATGCGGCGCTCATGCGCGCCGGCCCCGGGTGAACACCAGGGCGATGAACACGGGCACGCCGACCAGAGCGGTGACGATGCCGATCGGCACCAGCAGCCCCGGCACCATCATCTTGCTGGCCACCGAGGACAGCGACAGCAGCAGCGCGCCGCACAACGCCGCCGCCGGCAGGAAGAAGCGGTGATCCTCCCCCACCAGCAGCCGCGCCGCATGCGGCCCGACCAGGCCGACAAAGCCGATGGTGCCGACAAAGGCCACCGACACGCCGGACAACAGCGACACGCGCAGAAGCGCGCCGTTGCGCAGCTTCTCGGCATCAACGCCAAAGGACAGCGCGCGTTCCTCGCCGAGCCGCAGCGCCGTCAGCTTCCAGGCGGCGCGGGCGCAGAACGGGATGCAGACTGCGAAGGCCAGCGCCATGATGCCGATCTTGGGCCAGGTGGCGCGCGCCAGGCTGCCCATCGACCAGAACACCAGCTGCTGCAGCGCCTGCTCGGTGGCGACGAATTGCAGCAGGGCCACGGCGGCGTTGAAGGCGAACACCAGGGCGATGCCGAACAGCACCAGCGCCTCCACCCCCGCGCCGCGCAGCTTGGACAGGGAGCGCAGCAGCAGCACCGACAGGAAGGCGAACAGGAAGGCATTGCCCGAGAGCAGCCAGCTCTGCGGCACCCAGGGAATGCCGACGCCGAGCACGATGGCCAGCGCCGCGCCGAGGGAGGCGGCGGAGGACACGCCCAGGGTAAAGGGGCTGGCCAGCGGGTTGTTCAGCACCGTCTGCATCTCGGCGCCCGCCAGCGCCAGCGCGCCGCCCACCAGCACCGCCATGATGGCATAGGGCAGCCGCACATCGAGCACGATCACCGAAACCGGCCCGCTGGCGGCCGAGGGGTTCAGCAACACTCCGACCACGTCGGCGAGGCCGAGGCGGGAGGGCCCCGTCGCCACGTCCAGCAGCAGGGAGCCGCACAGCATCACCACCAGCGCCGCGAGCAGCAGCGTGCGCCGCAGCAACAGGCTGCGATAGCCGCTGGCCGCCTCGGAAGGCGAAGCGGACAGGGCAGCGCTCACTTGAGGCTGGTCCAGTAGGTTCCCTCCAGCGGCACCGCCAGGAAGCGGCGGTTCATCTCGGCCAGGGTCGCGGCCGGATCGACATCCGCGAACAGCTCGGGATGGACCCATCGCGCCAGCGCCTCAAGCGCCAGGATGTTGTAGGGGCTGTTGTAGAAATTGTGCCACAGCGCGTGGGCCCGGCCTTCCTTCACCGCCGTCAGGTCGCGGATGCCGGGGCGGGCGGTGGTGCCGCGCAGACCGGCCATCGCCTTCTCCGGCGTCACGCCGGCGCCGACGGAAGGCGCGGTGTCGTCCTTGGCGCTGGTGCCGCCGGTGGCGACGTAAACGGCCGGGTCCTGTTGCAGCACGTATTCCAGGTTCAGCGGGCCGAGCGGGCCCGGGATCACCGCCTTGCCGATATTGGTGCCGCCCACGAAGTCGATGAAGTCGCCCAGATTGCCGTTGCCGGGGGAGCCGCAGCATTCCCGGCCGCCGCCGGCGCGCATCTCCATCAGGATGGTCGGCGCGGCGGGCTTCGCGGTTTCCAGCGTGCGGGCGATCCGGTCGATGCGCTCCTGCTGCCAGGCAAGGAACTCCTCCGCCTGCTTTTCCCGCCCGATCGCCTGGCCGAGCAGGCGCAGGCTGGGCGCGGTGTTCTTCAGCGGATGGGCGCGGAAATCGATGAACAGCACCGGCACGCCGGCGCGGGCGAACTGTTCCACCACGTCGCTGCCCTTGCTCGGGGCATGGCCGCCCTCGGCGCCCAGCACCACGAGGTCCGGGCGCAGCGCCAGCGCGCTTTCCACCGAGAAGGTCTCGGCCGAGGAAGCGCCCACCACCGGGATCTGCTCGGTCTCCGGGAAGCGGGCGACATATTGCGCGTAGCCGGCCGGGTCGAGGCGCTTGAACTCGCCCATCCAGCCCGCCACCAGGGCGACGGGGTTGTTCCGCTCCAGCAGGGCGAGGGCGTGGATGAAGCGGCCCTCCCCCAGCAGCACGCGCTTGGCCGGGGCCTGCAGCACGACGTCCTGGCCCGCGAGGTCGCGCAGGCGGATGGTTTCCGCTTCGGCACCCCCCGGCGTCCAGGCGAACAATGTCAGCGCAACGGCACAGAACAGGCTTCGAAGCGTCACAGGCAGATCTTCCGGCGAATGAGGTGCTGCCAATGGATAATCATTCGCAACTGGAGAACAAGCCTTGATCTTCGTCAGCCGCCATGCAGGCGGCGGGTGACGGCGGGCCTCAGCCCGCCGTGCCGGGCCGCCGCCCCACCTGCACCGCTAGCTCGCGGGAGCGCCCGTCGCGCGTCAGGGTCATCCGCACCGTCTGCCCTGGTGGCGTGCCGGCCACGGAGCGGATCAGCGCGCGGGCGGTCTCGATCCGCTCGCCATTCAGCGCGGTGACGATGTCGCCGGGGCGCAGCCCGGCGCGGGCGGCGGGGCTGTTGCGCTCGATGCTCTGGATCTGCACGCCGCGATTGCGGCCGCCCAGCACCGCCTCCTCCCCGATATCCTGCACGGCGACGCCCAGCCAGCCACGCTCCACCCGCCCATCGCGGCGCAGCTGGTCGATCACGCCGCGCGCCAGGTCCGAGGGGGTGGCGAAGCCGATGCCGGCCGAGGCGCCGGAGGGCGAATAGATCGCCGTGTTGATGCCGATCACCTCGCCCGCCGCGTTGAACAGCGGGCCGCCGGAATTGCCCGGGTTGATGGCCGCGTCGGTCTGGATGAAATCGTCGAACGGCCCGGCGCCGATTTCCCGCCCGCGCGCCGAGACGATGCCGGACGTCACGGTGCCGCCCAGGCCGAACGGGTTGCCCGCCGCCAGCACCCATTGCCCGACGCGCACCGCGCCCGAGGCACCCCAGGGCACCGAGGCCAGCCCCGCCCGCGCCTCGACCCGCAGCAGGGCCAGGTCGGTCAGCTCGTCGGTGCCGACCACGCGGGCCGGCAGCTCCGTGCCATCCTGCAGCGCCACCACGACGCGGGCGGCATTGCCCACCACATGGTTGTTGGTGACGACGAGGCCGGCCGGATCGACGATGAAGCCGGAGCCGGCGCCCTGCACCTGCTGGCGGCCGCGGCGCTCGCGGAAATACCGCTCGAAGGGGGTGCCGCGCAGCTCCGGCGGGATCTGGGTGGTGGTCTGCTCGGACAGCACGGCGATGTTCACCACCGCCGGCAGCACCCGTTCCGCCAGATCCGCGAAATCCGGCACGGTGCCGCGGCCAGATGGCCACTGTGCCTGAGCCGGGCCGGCGCAGGCCGGGAGCATGGACAGGCCGGCGAGGCCCAGCAGAACGGAGCGGCGGGGTGCGGGCATCAGAAAGGCTTCCTTGTCCATCGGCCGGTTCAACATCCTGGGCACCATATAGGCGGCGCGGCGCAAAAGCGGAGACGACACCATGGCGCGGCGGCGCATGATCCGGAAAGGGGCTGATTCTCAGCCGGCCGCGGCCCGTGGCGGATCTTCCGGCCAGTCATGCTTCGGGTAGCGGCCGCGCATCTCCTTGCGCACTTCGGCCCAGCTGCCGCGCCAGAAGCCCGGAAGGTCGGCGGTGACGGCGATGGGGCGGCCGGCGGGCGACAACAGCGCCACCTGCAGCGGAATCCGCCCGCCCGCCAGCTTCGGCAGATCCGCCAGCCCGAACAGCCATTGCGCCCGCGCCTCCAGCCGGGGCACCTCCCCGGAGTAGTCGATGGCGGCTGAGCGGCCGCCGGGCAGTTCCACCCGCGGCGGCAATTCGGCATCCAGCCGGCGCAACAGCGGATGCGGCGGCAGCGCCCGCAGCATCGCCACCACGTCCAGCCCCCTCAGCTGCGACAGCTTGGTCATCCCCGCCAGCCAGGGCACCAGCCAGGCGCTGCCCCCGGCCGCCAGCCCAGCATCGGACACGTCCGGCCAGTCCCCGCCTTCCAGCCGGTGCATCCAGCCGAGCCGGGCGCGGCACTGCTCCGCCGCCTTGCTCCAGTCGAGGTCGCGGAAGGCGCGGGAAGCAGCGGCCTCGGCCAGCGCCACCGCCACGGCATGCGGGTCGGCATGCGGCAGGGTCGCCTCCTCCAGCACCAGCGGGCCGAGGCGCAGGCGGCGGCGCGCCACGACGCTGTTGCTGCGCGGGTCGAAGGCGGCGCCTTCCTCCCGCACCAGCCGCTCCGGGAACTTCGCCTCCAGGGCGGCGCGGGTGAGCGGCGCGGCCATGCGGATGCGCGCCTCGGTGCCGGCAAGTTCCAGGTCCGCCACCGCCAGCAGCGGCGCCTTGCCCAGCCGGTCGGTGGCGGGCAGCCGCGCGCCCTGCCCCGAGCTCAGGCGGAAGGCGCCGTCCATCGTGCCGCGCTTCGCCGCGATGCGGTCCGGAAAGCCGGCGGCCAGCAGCAGGCCCGGATCGCCATGCGCCGCGACATTGCCATGGATGCCCAGGCGGCGCCGGTGCAGCGCCACGGCGCGCCGGATGCGCCCCAGGGCGGCGCGGTCGGCGTTCGGGTCGTCGGCGCCGGCCAGCAGGTCCAGCCGAAGCTGGATGTCCGACGGCGCCTCCTTTCCCCGGATCGGGTCGCGCTCCTCCAGCAGCGCCGCCAGCTCGGCGGCCAGCGCGGCCTCGCCGGGCTCCGCCGCCTCGGCCATCATGCGGGCCAAGCGGGGATGGGTGCCGAGCCGCGCCATGCGCCGGCCCATCGCAGTGATCCGCCCTTCCGCGTCCAGCGCGTCGAGGTCGCGCAGCAGGGCCCGGGCGGCGGCGAGCGCCCCGGCGGGCGGCTGGTCCAGAAAGGCCATGGCGGCCGGGTCGGCGCCCCAGGCGGCGCAATCCAGCGCCAGGCCGGAAAGCTCCGATTCCAGGATCTCCGGCCGGTCGGACAATGGCAGGCCGCGATGCAGCGCCTCGGTCCAGAGGCGGATGGCGACGCCCGGCTCGGTGCGGCCGGCGCGGCCGGCACGCTGCTCGGCGGCGGCGCGGGAGATGCGCAGCGTCGCGAGCCGCGCGAGGCCGGTGGCCGGGTCCAGACGCGGGGCACGGCGGAAGCCGCCATCCACCACGATCCGCACGCCGGGCACGGTGAGCGAGGTTTCGGCGATGGAGGTGGCCAGCACCACCTTCCGGCGCGGGGACGGGTTCAGCGCGCGATCCTGTTCCGCCGGCGGCAGCTCCCCATGCAAGGGCAACACCTCGGCGGCGACGCCGCCCAGCCGCTCGGCGGTGCGGCGGATCTCGCCCCAGCCCGGCAGAAAGGCCAGCACGTCGCCTGGATGCTCGGCCAGCGCGCCACGGATGGCCGAGGCCATGGCGTCCGGCAGGTCCCGCCCGTCGCGCAGGTCGCGCGGGCGGTATTCCACCGCCACCGGAAAGGCCCGGCCCAGGCTCTCGATGACGGGGGCGTCCAGCAGGCGGGCGAAGCCTTCCGCCTCCAGCGTCGCCGACATGGCCAGAAGGCGCAGCTCCGGCCGCAGCGCCCGTTGCAGGTCGAGGCAGAGCGCCAGCGCCAGGTCGGTGTCCAGGTTGCGCTCATGCGCCTCGTCGAACAGCACCGCCGCCACGCCGTCGAGGCCGGGGTCGGATTGCAGCCGGCGGACCAGCAGCCCCTCGGTCACCACCTCCACCCGCGTCGCCTCCGACACGGCGCGGTCGAGCCGGGTGACGACGCCCACCGTGCCGCCCAGCGACTCCCCCAGCAATTCGGACATGCGGCGGGCGGCGGCGCGGGCGGCGACCCGGCGCGGCTCCAGCACCAGGATCTTCTGGCCGGCGGCCCAGGGCTCGTCCTTGAGCATCAGCGGCACCAGCGTGGTCTTGCCGGCGCCAGGGGGCGCCACCAGCACGGCGTTGGAGCCGGCGCGGAGCACCTCGGCCAGGCGCGGCAGGGCTTCGGTGACGGGCAATTCGGGCAGGGACATGGGGCGCCGGCATAGGGCAGAACCGGGCCGGAAGGAAACGCCGGCTCCGTTGCAACGCTTCTTCACCAGCCAACCCTTTCCCTTGAGACCGGAATCGGCTTTCACCCTGTCATGCCGCGTCTGCTTCCTGCCGTTCTGGCCATGCTGGCCACCCTGATGCCGGCGTTGCCTGCCCCCGCGCTGGAAAGCCCGCCCGTGCGCACGGAGCGGGCGCGCATGACCCTGGTTTCCGACGCCGCGGCCATCGCCCCCGGCGGAAGCTTCCGCCTCGGCCTCCGGCAGGAGCTGGAGCCGGGCTGGCACACCTATTGGCGCAATCCCGGCGATGCCGGCGCGGCGCCCGAGATCAGCTTCACCGCGCCCGCCGGGCTGGCGGTCACCGAGTTCGAGTGGCCGGCGCCGCATGCCCTGCCCTTCGGCCCGCTGGTGAATTACGGCTACGAGAACGCGGTGCTGCTGCCGTTCAGCGCCACCGCCCCGGAAGGGCTGCGGCCGGGCGACACGCTGGTTCTGGAAGCCCATGCCACTTGGCTGATCTGCAAGGAGATCTGCGTTCCCGAGGAAGGCCGCTTCCGGCTCGACCTGCCGGTGGAAGCCGCCCCCCGCGCCGACCCGGCCATCGCCCCCTCCTTCCGTGCGGCGGATCTCGCCCGGCCACGCCAGGCGCCGTGGGAAGCCCGCATCGGCTTCGACGGGGAAGCCGGCGCCCTGCGATTGGACAGCCCCGATTTCTCCCCCGCGACCCTGCAGGACGCGCATTTCTTTCCCGTCGATCCCAGCCTGATCGACCATGCGGCGCCGCAGATGCCGCAGATCCAGGAAGGCTCGGTGCGGCTGAGCCTGAAGCGTGGCATGGCGCCGCTGCCGCCCGGCCCCGCTGCCGGCGTGCTGGTGCTGATCGATGGCGCCGGCACGCGCAGCGCCTATGACATCGCCCCCATCCCCGCCGAGGTGCCGCCCCCCCTGATCGGCGACACCGAGGCGATGCCGCTGTGGAAGGCGCTGCTGCTGTCGGCCCTGGGCGGGCTGGTGCTGAACCTGATGCCCTGCGTGTTCCCGATCCTGGCCATGAAGGCCATGGCGCTGGCGCGCCTGTCGGGCGCGGCGCGCGGCGTGGTGCGCGGCCACGCCGCCTCCTACACGCTGGGGGTGGTGCTGTCCTTCCTGGCGCTGGGCGGCATCATGGTGGGGCTGCGCATGGCGGGGATGGCGGTGGGCTGGGGCTTCCAGTTCACCGCGCCGGGCTTTGTCGCGGTCATGGCCTGGCTGATGCTGGCGGTCGGGCTGAACCTTTCGGGCGTGTTCCGCGTCGGCGGCCCGGTCGGCGCCGGCAACACCCTGGCGTCGCAGGGCGGGCATCTCGGCAGCCTGGCCACCGGCGCGCTGGCGGTGCTGGTCGCCACCCCCTGCACCGCGCCCTTCATGGCGGCGGCCATCGGCACCGCCATGGTGCTGCCCTATCTGGAGGGCCTGGGCATCTTCATCGCCCTCGGCCTCGGCATGGCGGCGCCCTATGCGCTGCTCGGGTTGTGGCCCGGGCTGGCGCGCCACCTGCCGCGTCCCGGCGCCTGGATGGAAGTGCTGCGGCAGGTCCTCGCCTTCCCCATGTATGGCGCCGCGCTGTGGCTGGTGTGGGTGCTGGCGCAGCAGGTGGCGCCGGCCGGCCTGGCCGTGGCGCTGGCCGGCGCGCTGGCCATCGGCTTCGCGGCCTGGGCGCTCGGCCTGGCGCAGGCGGCGCGCCGCCCGCTCGGGCGCCGCCTCGGCTGGGCCGGCGCGGTTCTGGGCGCCGCCCTGGCGCTGGCGGCGCTGCCCATCCTGTCGGCCACGCCGCCGGCCCGCGCCGGTGACCCTTCCATGACCGGGGCCGAGGCGTGGTCGGAACAGCGCCTGGCCGAGCTGCGCGCCGAAGGGCGGCCGGTCTTCGTCAACATGACCGCCGCCTGGTGCATCACCTGCAAGGTGAATGAGCGTGTGGCGCTGCGGCGCGAGGCGGTGCTGGATGCCTTTGCCCGCCGCAACATCGCCATCCTGGAAGGCGACTGGACCGATGGCGGGCCGGCGATCGCCGCCGTGCTGCGTGCCTTCGGCCGGGAAGGCGTGCCGCTCTACCTGCTCTACCCGGCGGGCGGGGGGGAGGCGGAGGTGCTGCCGCAGATCCTCACCGAAGGCGCGCTGGTGCACGCACTGGAAGCCGCCGCGCCGCTGCGCTGACCCCGGCCCCAACTCGGCCCGCCCGCTTGACCGTCCTTTGGCCCCGCCTAGGCTGGCAGTGGCAAGCGGAGGAATGGCGACGATGACATTGGCGATGAGCTGGGATGAATGGCACCGGCATGACGGCGTGGCCCTGGCGGGGCGTGTCCGGCGCGGCGAGGTCACGCCCGCCGAGCTGGCCGCCCAGGCCGCCGCCGCCATCGCCCGCACCAACCCCGCCCTCGACGCCGTGCTGGAGGTGTTCGAGGATGTTGTGGCCGACCCGCTGAAGGACGGCATGGACCCGGCCGGCGCCTTCGCCGGCGTGCCCTATCTAATGAAGGATCTGGGCCCGACGCTGCGCGGGCGGCGGCAGGAGATGGGCTCGCTGCTGATGCGCGGCCATGTGGCGGCCGGGGACAGCTTCCTCACCGGCCGGATCCGCCAGGCGGGGCTCAACATCATCGGCCGCACCACCACGCCGGAATTTGGCTGCTGCTCCTCGGCCGAGAACCCGGCGGTCTGCGTCACCCGCAATCCCTGGAACACGGGTTTCACCACCTGCGGCTCCTCGGCCGGCACGGCGGCAATGGTGGCGGCGGGCGCGGTGCCGCTGTCGCATGCGACGGATGGCGGCGGCTCGATCCGCATTCCCGCCGGGGTGAACGGCAATCTGGGGCTGAAGCCATCGCGCGGGGTGCTGTCGGTCGCGCCGGGGCTGTCGGACCTGTCGGGCCTGGTGTCCACCCAAGGGTGCCAGAGCCGCACGGTGCGCGACACGGCGCTGTTCATCGACAGCTGCCGCGGCGGCGCGCCGGGCGAGTTCATGCCCTACTGGACGCCGCCCGAGCCTTATTCCGAACTGATCCGGCGCGACCCGAAGCCGCTGCGCATCGCCCTGTCGCATGAATGGGGCGACTACCGCGCCGTGCCGGAATTCGTGGCCGAGCTGGAGCGCGTGGGGCGGCTGCTGGAAGGGCTTGGCCACCATGTCGAATGGGTGGTGCCGGAGGTCGATTTCCGCGCCGCCTATGCCGCCCAGACCACCTGCTACATCACCAATTTCGCGCAAACCATCGCCGGCCTGCTGCGCCAGAAGGGACTGGAGCGCCCGCCCGCCGATCTGGTGGAGCCGATGAACATCCGCATCTGGGAAGCCGGCATCAATGCCAGCTATTCCGAGCGGGCGGCGATGCAGGCGGTGTTCAACACCGCCTCCCGCGCCTTCGGCGCCTTTTTCGAGCAATGGGACATCCTGCTGACGCCGATCACCGCCTTGCCGACGCCGCCGCTGGGCACCACCGAATACCTGACCCTCAGCAACAATCCCGATGTGCGGGACTGGTTCAACAACCTGTGGAAGTTCTTCGCCTACACGCCGCTGTCCAACCTGTGCGGCATTCCGGGGCTTTCCATGCCGCTGGGCCGGCAGGCCCATGGCCTGCCGCTTGGCATCCAGGCGCAAACGAAGCAGGCAGGGGACGGGCTGCTGCTGCAACTGGCGGCGCAGATCGAGCGGGCGCTGGACGGCCAATGGAATGACGGCCGCCTGCCCGGCGTGCACGTGACCAATGCTGTATCATGAGGGGAATGTGGAGCGGGCGATGGGAATTGAACCCACGACATTCAGCTTGGGAAGCTGACGTTCTACCTCTGAACTACGCCCGCATCTGAAGGCGTTCTAGCCCGGCCTTGTGCGGGGGGCAAGCGGGGCGTAAGGTCCGCGCACCCCGTCATCGGGGTGCTCGCGATTTGTCCGGCCAGCTTGCGGCGAGCTTAAACAATCGCGCTAAACGGCCGCGGCGGTTCCGCGCGCTTTGGGGCCGCCCGACCGGGCCGGGTTGTATGAACTGCCAGCCCGAGAGTTTGCCCGACCGATGGCCAAGCCCGCTGCCCCCCACCCGTTGCGCCCCGCCACCCAGCTGGTGCGCAGCGGCCAGATGCGCACCAACCTGGACGAAACCAGCGAGGCGCTCTTTCTGACCTCCGGCTTCGTTTATGACAGCGCCCTGCAGGCGGAGCAGACCTTCACCGGAGAGGCCGAGCACTTCCAGTATTCCCGCTTCGGCAACCCGACGGTGCAGATGCTGGAAGCGCGCCTGGCGATGCTGGAAGGCGCCGAGGCCTGCCGCGCCACCGGCACCGGCATGGCGGCGGTGTCCTCCGCCATGCTGTCGCACCTGAAGGCGGGGGACCGGGTGGTGGCCTCCCGCGCGCTGTTCGGCTCCTGCCACTGGATCGTCTCGACCCTGCTGCCGCGCTACGGCATCCAGACCGAGTTCGTCGATGGCGGCGACCTGAACCAGTGGGAAGCCGCCTTCCGCCGCCCCTGCCAGCTGGTGCTGCTGGAAACCCCCTCCAACCCGATGCTGGAGCTTGTGGACCTGAAGGCGGTGTGCGACCTCGCCCACAAGGCGGGCGCCATCGTGGTGGTGGACAATGTGTTCGCCACGCCACTGCTGCAGAAGCCCATGAAGTTCGGCGCCGATGTGGTGGTGTATTCCGCCACCAAGCATTTCGACGGCCAGGGCCGGGTGATGGGCGGCGCCGTTCTGGGCTCCAGGAAGTGGATCGAGGAGGTGCTGCAACCCTTCACCCGCAACACCGGCACGGCGATCTCCCCCTTCAATGCTTGGGTGATCCTGAAGGGGCTGGAAACCCTGCATCTGCGCGTGCCGGCGATGAGCCGCTCCGCCGCCGCCATCGCGCAGATGCTGGAGGAGCGGAGCGAGGTTGTGCAGGTCTGCTACCCCTACCTCGCCAGCCATCCGCAATATGAGCTGGCCAAGAAGCAGATGTCGGGCGGCGGCACGCTGGTGTCCTTCTCGCTGAAGGGCAAGGCGGAGGCATTCCGCTTCCTCGACGCGCTGCGGGTGATCGACATTTCCAACAATCTGGGCGACGCCAAGAGCCTGATCACCCATCCCGCCACCACCACCCATTCCAAGGTGGGGCCGGAGGAGCGGGCGCGGCTCGGCATTTCCGACGGCGCCGTGCGCCTTTCCGTGGGCCTCGAGGATGTCGAGGACCTGGTGGAGGACATCGCCGCGGCGCTTGACGCGGCCTCGGGCGACAACCCGGCGCCCGTCCGCCCGCAGCACGGCTGATGCCGGAAGCCGCCGCGCTGGCGGCGACGCTGCTGGCGGCGCTGGCGGCGGGGCTGGCGCGCGGCTTCTCGGGCTTCGGCGCGGCGCTGATCTTTGTTCCGCTGGCCAGCGCGGCGCTGGGGCCGCAGGCGGCGGCGCCGCTGCTGATGCTGATGGACAACCCCACCGCCCTGCCCCTGGTGCCCCGCGCCTGGGCGCAGGTGGCGGAGCGGGCCGGGCGGCGCGAGATCGGCACGCTGGTGATCGGGGCCCTGGTGGGCGCGCCGCTCGGAGCCTGGCTGCTGGTGGCTGCCGATCCGGTGACGCTGCGCTGGGCCATGTGCGCCCTTGTGGCGGCGATGCTGGCGCTGCTCACCTCCGGCTGGCGCTACCATGGACCCGTGCGGCTGCGGCTTTCCATCGCGGTGGGAGCGCTGTCGGGCTTCTGTTCCGGCGCGGCGCAGATGGGCGGGCCGCCGGTGGTCGCCTACTGGCTCGGCGGCGCCATTCCGGCGGCGAGGCTGCGCGCCAACATCGTGCTGTTCTTCGCCGCCAGCGGGCTGATCAGCTTCGTCACCTATCTGGCGGCGGGGCTGCTGGACGCGGCCCTGCTGTGGCTGGCCCTGGCCGTGGCGCCGGCCTATGCCTTTGGGCTGTGGCTCGGCAGCCGGATGTTCGGCCTGGCGAGCGAGGCGCAGTTCCGCCGCGCCTGCCTGGCCTTGATCGCTTTATCCGCGCTGCTGGGCCTGCCCCTGTGGGACGGGTTGCTTCAGCCCGGCGGCAGGTAGCTGCGGCCGTCCAGATAAGCCTTGCGCCAGCGCAGGATGCGGGTTTCGCCGAATACGCCCGCGCTGCTGAACGGGTCGGCGGCGATGAAGGCCTCGGCCTCGGCGCGGTCCTCGGTGTCCACGATGTAGAGGCTGCCGATCCCCTCCCCCGTTTGCTCGTCGAGCAGGGCGCCGCAGGCCAGCAGCTTGGCGGCGTTGTCGGCCAGGAACTTCAGGTGGGCGGGGCGCGTCGATGTGCGCAGCGCCAGGGCGCCGGGCTTGTCGGTCGCCTCGATCATGTAGGGCATGCCGCGATTCCTCCTTGTTGGAAGAACGCAGCCTATCGCCTGCCACGGCGGAGGAAAGAGGCCGAAGGAAGGGGGGACGCGGACCGGGGGTTGCACGCCCTGCCCGCGTGCAAATCCAGTCTCACCGGCGGCTTCCCCCTTCAGGCGCCGCTCGGCTGGGTCGGACGGTTCGCATAGTGCGCCCGACCACCCCGGTCCGCTCCCGGCTGGCGACCTCCCCTGCAGGTCACCGGCCGGATCCCGCAGCGCTGCAAGGGCCTGGCGGAACCCGGGGGAGAGTGCGGGATCCGGTGTCGCGGCGGGACGGTAGTAGAACCGCGTCCGCCAAGCCCTCGCTGCAACTGCGAGTTATTCGCAATTAACGGCCATATTGGTCCTTGGTCAAGCGTCTTTTGCGAGTCCTTCGCAAAAACTTCGGGCCGGGGAAGATCCCCGGCCCTGCCGCGCCTCAGATCATCAGCTCGATCAGGAACGGCGCGTTGCTGGCGCAGGACTGCGCCAACAGGTCGCCGCACTGTTCCAGCGTGGTGGCGCGCGCCGCCTCCACCCCCATGCCCTGGGCCAGTTGCAGCCAGTCCAGATCCGGGTTGCCCAGGTCCAGCATGCTCATCGCCGTGGGCCCGGGATTGGCGCCGACATTCTGGTATTCGCCGATCAGGATCTGGTACTTGCGATTCGACAGGATGATGGTGGTCACCGGCAGCTTCTCGCGCGCCTGGGTCCACAGGGCCTGCAAGGTGTACATGCCCGAGCCATCGGCCTGCAGGTTGATCACCCGGCGGTCGCCGCCCGCCCCGATCGCGGCGCCGGTGGCCAGCGGCATGCCGCAGCCAATGGCGCCGCCGGTGATCTGCAGCCAGTCATGCGGCGGCGCAGCGTGGGTGTGCGGATAGAAGCCGCGTCCGAAGGAGACGCTTTCATCCGTGATGATCGCCCCCTCCGGCATCACCGCCGCCAAGGTGCGCGCCAGGCCTTCCGGCGTCGGCGCGCCGCGCGCCACCTCGGGGCGCGGACCGGGATCGGGAACCGCCACCTCCGGCGCGCCCAGCTCCTCTGCCAGGGCGCGCAGCCCGGCGATGCAATCCTCCTCGTAGCGCGTCAGCGGATGGACGGTGGCGCCTTCCGGGTAATGCAGGCTGGGCTTGCCGGGATAGGCGAAGAAGCCGACCGGCGCCTTGCTGTTCACCAGGATCAGGTGCTCGACATCCTTCAGCGCCTCGACGGCCGCATCCACCGGATAGGGCACGCGCTCCAGCTGCAGGCGCCCGCGGCCACGCTCGACGCGGGCGTTGGACATCTCCGCCAGGACGCGCGCGCCGGTCGCCGTGGCGATGCGGTGCGCCAGGGCCTGCGCCTCGGCGCGCAGCGCCGGGCCGCCGAGCAGGATCAGCACGTTGCGCTTTTCCCGCAGCAGCCGCGCGGCGCCGCGGACGGCATGGGGGTCGGGCGGCTGGATGGCGGGAACAGGCAGGGCCTCCGCCGGCTCGCCACCCTCGTTCCAGGCGGTGTCGGCGGGCAGGATCAGGGTGGCGATGCCGCCCGGCGCGGTGCGGGCCGCCTGCACCGCCACGGCGGCATCCTGGCCGACGCGGCGGGAATCGGTGGCGGTGCGCACCCAGGCCGAAACCGGCCGGGCCCAGCCTTCCGTGTCGGCGGTGAGCTGCGCGTCATAGGGGCGGTGATAGGTCGCCTGGTCACCGACGATGTTGACGATGCCGCTGCGGGCGCGCCGCGCATTGTGCAGGTTGGCCAGGCCGTTCGCCAGGCCGGGCCCGCAATGCAGCAGCGTCGCAGCGGGCCGGCCGGACATGCGCCAATAGCCGTCGGCCATGCCGGTGACGATGTTTTCCTGCAGTCCCAGCACGCAGCGCAGGCCCGGAATGCGGTCCAGCGCGGCGACGAAATGCATCTCGCTGGTGCCAGGATTGGCGAAACAGGTCTTCAGGCCGGACTTGACTAGAGTATGCACCAGGCTTTCGGCGCCGTTCATGCCGTCTCTCCCCATGAGTCGTGGTGGGGAGGAGCCTGGAACGAAAGCGCCGCGCCGCCAAGGGCACGGCGCCAGGAACCGACAGGATCTAGCTGAGCCAGTGGGGCAGAGGCAGCCCCTTTTCCCGCAGGAAGTCGGGGTTGAACAGCTTCGACTGGTAGCGCGCGCCGCCATCGCAAAGGATGGTGGCCACGGTATGCCCCGGCCCCAGCGCCTTCGCCACGCGGATGGCCGCGGCGACGTTCAGGCCCGCGCTGCCGCCGACGGAGATGCCTTCCTCGATCAGCAGCGAGTAAACCTGCTCCAGCGCCTCGGCATCGGGGATGACCTCGGCGCCGTCGATCGGCGCGCCTTCCAGGTTGCCGGGAACGCGGGCCGCCTGGCCGATGCCCTCGGTGACCGAACTGCCTGGGGTCGCCCTGACCTCCCCGCCATTGGCCCAGGGCGCGAGCGCGCTGCCCTCCGGGTCGGCCAGGATGATGCGGACCTTGTTGTTCCGCGCCTTCAGCGCGCGGGCCACCCCGGCCAGCGTGCCGCCGGTGCCGCAGGAACAGGTGAAGGCGTCGATCCGGCCCCCGGTCTGCGCCCAGATCTCGGGGCCGGTGGTCTGCTCATGCGCGCGGGCATTGGCCAGGTTGTCGAACTGGTTGGCCCAGACCGCGCCGGTTTCCTCCGCCAGCCGGCGGGACACATGCACGTAATTGCCCGGATCGGCATAGGGCTTGGCCGGCACCAGCCGCAGATCGGCGCCGATCATGCGCAGGAAGTCGAGCTTCTCCCGGCTCTGGGTTTCCGGCACCACGATGACGCTCTGCCAGCCCATGGCATTGGCGGCGAGCGCGAGGCCGATCCCGGTGTTGCCGGCCGTGCCCTCCACCACAACACCCGGCTTGCCGGGCACCAGCAGGCCGCGGTCCACCGCGTCCTGCAGGATGCCCAGCGCGGCGCGGTCCTTCACCGAGCCGCCCGGGTTCATGAACTCGGCCTTGCCCAGGATCTCGCAGCCGGTGAGCTCGGAGGCGCGGCGGAGCCGGATCAGCGGCGTGTCGCCCACCGCCCCCCAGAAGCCCTGCGCGATGCCGGAAACGGTCATCAGGAGCCCTTCACATCCACCCAGCGCAGATAGGGCTTCTGGGCGTCCCAGCCCTGCGGGAAGCGTTCCCTGGCCTGCTCGTCGGACACGGAAGGCACGATGATGGCGCGGTCGCCCGGCTGCCAGTTCACCGGCGTCGCCACCTTGTGCCGGTCGGTCAGTTGCAGGCTGTCCAGCACCCGCAGCACTTCCTGGAAGTTGCGGCCGGTGGCGGGCGGATAAGTCAGCGTCAGCCGCACCTTCTTCTGCGGGTCGATGACATAAACGGTGCGCACCGTGACCGAGGGATCGGCCTCCGGATGGATCATGCCGTAGAGCTCCGACACCTTGCGGTCGGAATCCGCGATCATCGGGAAGTTCACGGCCGAGCCCTGGGTTTCCGCGATGTCGGCATTCCAGGCGCCATGATTGTCGAGCGAGTCGACGGACAGGCCGATGATCTTGGTGCCGCGCTTGTCGAATTCCGGCTTCAGCCGTGCCGCCTCGCCTAGTTCGGTGGTGCAGACGGGGGTGAAGTCCTTGGGGTGGCTGAAGAACACCACCCAGGATGATCCGGCCCAGTCATGGAACCGGATGGTGCCGGCTGTGGTTTCCGCCGTGAAATCCGGTGCAATCTGCCCCAGCTGGATGCTCATGCGCCACCCTCCTTATCTGAACGGGAAGGAAATCACGCAACGCGAACGTGGTCAATCCAAGCGGAAGCGGAGCCTTGGCCATGATTGACCATGAAAGGCAGAAGCCGGCGTGGTGGCGCCGGCATCCTGTTTCAACGATCAGAAATCGGCATTTTGTGTCTCGGGGTGGCGCAGCAGCCACAAACGCTCATGTGCCGCCACCAGGCTTTCCATGTTCTTGCGCCGGTTGTTGTCGGGCTGGACCGGCCGCCGCGTCACCATCTTCTCCAGGATCCGAAGCAACTCCTCGGCGATCTCGAAGTCGTTCTGGTCACAGGCTTGGTGGAAGGCGATCAGGATCTTATCCGACAAGCGACGCGTATGCCGCGGCGTCGCCGCTCCGCTCCGGGCCGGTTCACGCCCAGCCGGGTTGTCTGACCAGTCTTCCGCCATAAGGCACTCGCTCCCCAGGTTGGACGGCGGCGGCGGGGCCCCGGAACGGGAACCGGCCGGGCTTTTTCCGCACACCACGATTCGCCGGACCCAGCTGGGCCTGGCGCCACATTCTTGCCGAAATTAAAACGAACGTTAATGGTTTAATCTCAAAAGTTTGCAATCTTGCCAAGGCCTGTCGTCAAGATTGCGAGAGTTGGCGCCTGATTGCCTCCGCGATGGCCTCGGGTGAGGATTGCGGACGCAAAAGGGTCCGCACCGCCCCGCCCTTCTCCACCAGGTAGATGTAGGAAGTGTGGTCCATCAGGTAGGCGCTCATCTCCGGCCTTTCGACGCGGCCATAGAACACACGGAACCGCCGGGCCATCTCGGCCACCTGCTGGGTGGAGCCCGTCAGGCCGACCATGCGCGGATGGAAGTTCTCCACATACAGCTTGAGCTGCTCCGGCGTGTCCCGCTCGGGGTCGATGCTGAACAGCGCGGGCGTGACGCGCGCCTCCTGCTCGGGCGTCAGCAGGTCCATGGCGGCGGCGATGCTGCCCAGCTCCGTCGGGCAGATATCCGGGCAGAAGGTGTAGCCGAAATAGGCCACCATGAGCGTGTCGCCGAAGTCCGCCTCGGTGACGGTGCGGCCATCCTGGTTCACCAGGGTGAAGGCGCCGCCCATGCTCACGCCCGCCGGCAACTGGGTGCCGTTGATCGGCGACGGCGCGGGGCGGCCGGTCAGCTGCGCCAGGTTGCGCAGGAAGGCATCGCCCAGCGCCTCGTTGGGCTGGCGGGTGAACCAGGCGGTGCTCCAAAGCCCCCCAAGAACAAGGATCAGGATCAGGACCAGGAACCGGATGGCGCGCTGCATGGCCGGTTCATAAACCGCCGGGCGGAGGCAGGAAAGCCCGCCCCCCCCCCCCGCCGCGGCCGGGTTTCCCCCGGAGCGGCGGCCTCAGCCGCCTGTGGCCATCCTCAGGGGCGGCGCCACATCGGCGGGGATCGGGCAGACATAGGGCGTCGCCCCGGTGCGGGCGGCCAGGTCGGCCCTGGCGGCCGGGATCAGCGACGGGTCGCTCAGCAGGTCCACCGCCGTGCCGGCCATCGCCTTGGCGACATGCACCATGCCCTTGTGCGCCGCCGGCATCTTGCCCTGCGCCGTCCATTGCCAGGAATGGGCCGGGGTGCCGATCGCCAGGGTGGCGCCGCTGGCCTGCACCGTCGGCACCACCCAGGACACGTCGCCCACATCGGTGGAGCCGATCAGGCTCGGGCCGCTCCGCTCCGCCACCGGCGGCTGGATGGCATCGGTCAGCGGCAGGTCGGGGCGTGGCTGGAAGCCGGAGCGGTTGTAGTTGCTGGCGATGTCCTGCGGGGAGAGTGTCGCCTGGATCTTCCGGGCGAACTCACGATCGGCCTCGTCGAACGGCACGGGGCCGAGGCGCATGAAGTTGTCCTGCATCACCCGCTCCAGCGGCGCGTTGCCGAGCAGGTTGGCCGTGGCGGACAGGATGCGGGCCTCGACGGTGGTTTCCGTCATCAGCGCGGCGCCCTGGGCGATCTTCCGCACCCGCTCGATCAGCGCGAACATCTCATGCAGGGTATGGGCGCGCACGGCGTAGCGCACCTTGGCCTCCCCCTGCACCACGTTCGGCGCGATGCCGCCGGCGTTCAGATAGGCATAATGGATGCGCGCATCGCTGGGCATGTGCTCGCGCATGTAGTTGACGCCGACATTCATCAGTTCGACCGCATCCAGCGCCGAGCGCCCCAGATGCGGCGCCGCGGCGGCGTGGGAGGAACGGCCGGTGAAGGAGAAGTCGATGCGCGTCATGGCGAGCGAATCGGCCTCCTGCACCCCGGCCCAGGCGAAGGGATGCCAGGTGATGGCGGCATCGACATCGGCGAAGGCGCCGGCGCGCACCATGAAGGTCTTGGCGGCGCCGCCTTCCTCGGCCGGGCAGCCGTAATAGCGGACGCGGCCCTTGATGCCGTTCTTCTCCAGCCAGTCCTTCACCGCCGTCGCCGCCAGCAGCGCGCCCGCGCCCAGCAGGTTGTGGCCGCAGCCATGGCCATGGCCGCCCGCCTCGACCGGCCGGCGCTCGGCCACGCCCGATTCCTGGCTCAACCCGGGCAGCGCGTCATATTCGCCCAGAAAGGCGATCACCGGCCCCTCATCACCCGCCTCGCCCATCACCGCGGTCGGGATGCCGGCAACCTCGCGCGTGACGCGGAAGCCGTGCCGCTCCAGCATCGCCGAATGCTCCGCGCAGGAACGGTGCTCGTTGTAGAGCAGTTCCGGCATGTCCCAGATGCGGTCGCTGAGGCCGATGAAGTCCTGCTTCCGGCCTTCCACCAGGTTCCAGATGTCTTCACTGTTGCGCATCGTCGCGGCTCCGCGTGGCTGGACCGCCGGAGTGCCGCGCCGCGCGCCCTTCCGTCAAGCGGACGGCCCGCTCAGCCGGCGCCGAGAACAGGCCGGAAGCCATCGCCGCGGCGGCGGATGCGAGTGCAGCCGCAGCGGCGGAAATGCGCGGGCACCAGCAGGATGTCCTCCTCCGCCGCGCATTCCAGCAGCCGCCGCCGGGTGGCCGCCGCCTCCAGGGGATGGGTGCAGGGGCCGCTCGACCATTCCGGCCGCAGCACCTGGACCGGGGAATGCACCGCATCGCCGCAGAACACGGCGCAGGCGGCGCCGCGCCGCACCCGCAGGCCCATCTGGCCCTCCGTATGCCCCGGCAAGGGCAACAGCGTCACGCCAGGGGCGATCTCCTCCCCGTCATCCACAAGCGTCACGCGATCCGCCTCCAGAAGCGGCTGCACGCTGTCGACGAAGGAGCCATATCCCAGCCCGGGCTCGGCCCGCGCCTGCCAGAAGGCCAGCTCGCGGCGGCCGATGAGATAGCGGGCGCGCGGAAAGGTCGGCACCCAGCGCCCATCCAGAAGCCGGGTGTTCCAGCCGACATGATCGGCATGGAGATGCGTGCAGAACACAACATCCACATCCTCCGGCGCCACGCCCAGCGCCGCCAGCCTGTCGAGGAAGCCGCTGGCGTGGCGCTGGTGCCAGGCCGGATGCACCGGGCGCTGCTTGTCTTCCCCGATGCAGGCATCGACCAGGATGGTGAGCCCCGGCAGCCGCAGCAGCAAGGCGTGCATGCCGAGCAGGATCGCGTCGCGGCCGAAATCCACATGGTCCGGCTCCAGCCATTCACGATGCTCCGCCAGGCTGGAAAGGTCGGCGGTCGGCAGCAGCCTCGCGGCGGGAATGGGGAAGCATTCCAGATCGGGCACCACATCCACCACGGCATCGCCGATGTTGAAGCGCATGGCTTTCCTTCTTTCGTTGCGGATGCGGCGCGGGCCGCCCTTCCCTTGCCTCAGCTTCGCGTCCCGGCGGCGTCGCTGTCCATCCGGGGAGCGTATGTCACCGGGCCATTCCGGCCGCGCGACGGGGAGCCATGCGCCAGCGCCCCTTGGCCCGCCGCTCCGGCCAGGGCACACCATCCCCGGGGATGGAACGGACTGAACATCGATGAACACTCGCGAGGCCTCCGCGGCCTTCGTGGCGCCGCTTCTGGCGCTCGCCTTCGGGCATATGCTGTCCAACATGGTGCGCACCCTGCCCGCCATCGCGGCCGATGTGCTGGGGCGGGATCTGGGCGTCAGCGCGGAAGGGCTGGCCAGCCTGACAGGGGCGTATCATTTCGCCTTCGCGGCCGGGCAGATCCCGTTGGGAGTGGCGCTGGACCGCTTCGGCGTGCGGCCGGTTTCGCTGGTGCTGCTGGCCACGGTGGCGATCGGCGGCTGCATCGCGGCGCTGGCAGGCGGGGTGCCGGGCTTCCTGCTGGCGCAGATCGTGCTCGGCCTCGGTTGCTGCGGCATGCTGCTGTGCCCGATGACAATGGCTGCCAAGCTGCTCAGTCCGGCGAAGTTCGGCCTGTGGTCCGGATTGATCCAGGGCGTCGGCAATGTCGGCATGCTTCTGTCGGCAAGCCCCCTCGCCTGGCTGGTGGAACAACAGGGATGGCGCGCCGGGTTCTGGGTATCGGCCTTGCTGGCCGTGGCCATCGCGCTGCTGGTCGCGCGGCTCGTGCCCGCGCCGTTCCCGCAACCCGCGGCCCAGCCGCGCCCCGGCTTCCTGCATGAAGCGCTGGACGTGCTGCGCATCGGCGCGCGGCCGGTGGTCTGGCCCGTGGTGGTGCTGGCCTTCGCATCCTTCGCCGCGATCATCGGCGTGCGCGGCCTGTGGGGCGGCCCCTGGCTGATGGAGGTGAAGGGCCTGTCGCGCATCGATGCCGGGGCGGTTCTGCTGCTCGGCACCACGGCGCTGATCGCCGGGCCACTCCTGGCCGGCGTGCTGGACCGGCACATCGGCAGGCGTCGCGAATTGCTCGCCGCCGGCCATGCGCTGGCGGCATTGTTTCTGCTGATGCTGGCGGGAGGCGGGCCGGAGGGATGGGTTTCGCGCCTCGCGGGGATGGCGATGATGCCGCCGGCGGCCGACACGGCGCTGCTGTTCGCCTTCGGCCTGTCGATCTCGATCCAGCCCCTGCTGTTCGCAATGACGCGCGCCGCGGTGCGGCCCGAGGACGCCGGCAAGGCCCTTTCCGCCGTCAACCTGTCCTTCTTCCTGGGGGGCGCCGTGCTGCAATCGCTGTCCGGCACCGTCGCGGGAACCTATGGCGTCGGCGCGGCCATCGGCTTCCTCGCCGTGATCCTGCTGTTCTGCACGGCTGCCTTCCTGACCCTGACACGGGTTTCGGCCTTTTCGCGGCCAGGCGGCCCGGCGGCCGGAGCGGAATAGGAAACGCGGAACAGGAAAGCCCGGCGGCTCCAGGGGGCATGGTCCTCCCCCTGACCCGCCGGGCGGGCCGGCGCGAATTCCGCGCCGGGCATGTCAGGCCTTGGTCAGCCCCGCGGCCTTCATCGCGACGCCCATCGCCGCATCGGTCTCGGCCATGACCTTTCCGAAGCCCGGCCCATCGGCCCAGTCCATGCCGAAGCCGCGCGACTTCATGAAATCGGAATATTCCTTCGACTTGTACACCCGCTCCAGCGCGGCGGTGAGGATGGCGACCTGTTCCGCCGGCATCTTCAGCGGTCCGCCGATGCCGCGCCACACCGCCGTCTGGAAATCGACGCCCAGGCTTTCCTTGAGCGTCGGAATGTCGGGGAACTGGGGATCGCGCTCCGGCGCCATGATGGCGAGGCTGCGGGCGCGCCCGGCATCCAGCATGGCCCGCGCCTCGGGGATCGAGCAGGGCACGATGTCGATGCCGCCCGCGACCAGATCCTGCATGCCCGGCGCGGCGCCGTTGGAGGGCACCCAGCGCACATGATCGGGCTTCAGGCCCATCGCCTGCAACCAGCCCACCAGCGCCAGGTGCCAGATGCCGCCCTGGCCGGTGCCGGAGGCCTTCAGCTTGCCCGGCGGGCTGTTCTTGATGCCTTCCGCCAGCGCCTTGATGTCCTTGTAGGGGGAGGAGGCGCTGACCTGCACGCCGGGCGCGTCGCGGTTCATCAGGCCGAGCGGGGTGTAGTTGGCATGGGTCAGCTCGGTGAGGCCCTGCCAGTGCATCATGGCGATTTCCACCGTGATGATGCCGATGGTGTAGCCATCCGGATTCGCCATGGCGATGGCGCTGTGGCCCACCACGCCGGAGCCGCCGGTGCGGTTCACGACGTTGACGGGCTGGCCGAGCTCCTTTTCCAGCAGCGCGGCGATGATGCGCGCGGTGGCGTCGGTGCCGCCACCGGCACCCCAGGGCACGATCATCTGCAACGGGCGGTTCGGAAAGCGGGGCTGCGCCAGGGCGGGCCGTGCCAGCGGGTGGCCCAGGGCGCCGGCCGCGGCCAGCCCGGCTGTGGCGCCCAGCACCCCGCGGCGGGACATCATGCTCATGGACAATTCTCCTGTTGTTGTCTTGGTCCGGCGTGAGGCCGGTTCAGGCGGATCATGAATGGTTTTTCAGCGGCCAGCCATGAATTGCGTGTCAGCCATTCGCATGCCCCCCACTCGCCCCGGCGACGGCAGGGGCGCGCGCCTTCATGCGGCGGATCAGCCACGCCGCCACCGGCCACAACAGCGCGCCCAGCGTGATCGCCGCCAGCACGGCCGAGATCGGCCGGTCGAAGAACGGCATGATGCTGTTGTCCGACTTGATCAGCGAGGTGACGAAGCTTTGCTCCACCATGGAGCCCATGACGATGCCGAGCACCAGCGCCGCCACCGGATAGCCATTGCGCTCCATCACGTAGCCCAGCGTGCCGAAGAAGGCGACCAGCAGCACCGCGAACAGGTTGTTGCCGGTGGCGAAGGCGCCCACCGCGCAAAGCAGCAGGATGATCGGCATGATCGAGGCGCGCGGCGCCCGCAGCACCGTCGCCGCGACGCGGATCATGATGATGCCGAGCGGGATCATGATGATGTTGGCGAGGATGAAGATGATGTAGAGCGCGTACATGCTGGAAGCGCGCTCGGTGAACAGCGTCGGCCCCGGGTTCAGCCCCTTCATGTAGAGCACGCCGATGGCGATGGCGGTGATGGTGTCCCCCGGGATGCCGAACAGCAGCGCCGGCACCCAGCCGCTGGCCAGGGAGGCATTGTTGCTGGCGCCCGATTCGACCAGCCCTTCCGGGTGGCCGGTGCCGAATTTTTGCGGCTCCTTGGAAAAGCGCTTGCTCAGCGCATAGGACACCCAGGCGGCCATGTCGGCGCCCGCGCCGGGCAGCACGCCAATGATGATGCCGACGATGTTGCCGCGCATCATGGGCTTCGGGTACTTCTTGGTCAGCGCCCATTGGCCGGCCATGATGGAGCCGAAGCGGCGGCGCGGCAGCGGCGGCGGCTCGGCCTCGGACAGCGCCCGCATCACCTGCGACACCGCGAAAACGCCGACCAGCGCGGGCAGCGGCTCGATCCCGCCCAGCAGGTCGGTCATGCCGAAGGTGAAGCGGGGCGTGCCCGCCGGGTTCTCCATGCCGATGCAGGAGAACAACAGCCCGAGCAGCATCGACGCGATCGCCTTCACCGGGGAGGAGCGCGCCACCAGCGTCGCGCACATCAGCCCCAGCACGGCGAGCCAGAAATACTCGAAGGAGGAAAAGTTCAGCGCCACCTCGGCCAGCGCCGGCGCCATGATCAGCAGGGACAGCGTGCCCGCGATGCCGCCAATGGCGCTGAACCACAGCCCGGTGCCCAGCGCCAGCTCCGCCTGCCCCTTGCGGGTCATGGCGTAGGCTTCGTCGGTATAGGCGGCGGAGGCGGGCGTTCCGGGGATGCGCAGCAGGCAGCCCGGAATGTCGCCCGAGAAGATCGCCATGGCCGAGGCGGTGATGATCGTCGCCACCGCCGCGATCGGCGACAGGTAGAAGGTGACGGGCACCAGCAGCGCGGTCGCCATGGTGGCGGACAGCCCGGGTAGCGAGCCGATCACCAGCCCATAGACGGCGGAGGCCGCGATGGCGATCAGCACATCGGTTTGCAGAACCAGGCGGAGCCCTTCGAAAAGATCGGTCATGGCGTCACCAGGGCAGGGTCAGCAGGCCGTCCGGCAGCGGCACCCGCAGCAACCGGACGAAAATGGCATGGATGCCCAGCGGCGCCAGCACCGCCAATGGCAGCGCCAGGCGCGCCCGCGCGCCCATCGTGAAGCTCACCGCCAGGCTGATCGCCGCGGCGGTGAGCAGGAAGCCCAGGCTTTCAACAGCCAGCATGTAGAACAACAGCAGCAATGGCGGCAGGAAGGCCCGCCATTCCGCGAAGCGGGGCGGCCGCGCCACCACCTCCCCCGGTTCGGGGGGCACGACGTCGTCCGGCGCCTCGAAGCTGTGCCCGATGCGCAGCGCCACCAGGGACCCGCAGCCCATCAATCCCAGGCCGATGACCATGGGGAAGACGCTGGGCCCCACATCCTGCCCAGGCACGCCGGGCTGCTGCAGGGCGCCGTACACGGTGACGCCCCCCAGCGCGACCAGGCATGACCCGGTGATCCTGTCCGACAACTGCAATGTCTTTCTTCCTTCCGCCCATGGACAGTCGAATGGGGCCGCCATTCGCTGCTTGTTCTTTCGGCGCCTTGGTTCGCCGGTTGCGGCAGTGTGATGACCTGACAATGGCGGGGTCAAGCGCCTGCCGTTCAGCGCGGCGGATCGGGCCGGTAAAGGCGGATCACCGATGCGCTGTCGCTCATGCCCTGACCTTCCGCCACATGGTCGGCGAAGCGCCGCCGCGCCGCCTCCACCACCGGCAGGGAAAGGCCATGCTCCTCCGCGAAGCGGCGCACCGCCTCCAGGTCCTTCAGCAATTGCCGCGCATAGCCGCCGGGCGGATCAAAGGCACGCCGCTGCATCTGCGGGTAGATGCGCCGCAGCAGGGCGCTGTCGGCATGGCCGCCCGCCAGGGCATCGGGCAGCATCGCGGCGTCGATGCCCGCCGCCTCCGCCAGGGCAAGGGCCTCGGCCATCAGCACATAGCCGGTGCCGACGGTCGCCTGGTTCAGCACCTTGGCAACCTGCCCTGCGCCCACCGGGCCCAGATGCGTGATGTTGCCGCCGATCGCGCGCAGCGCCGGCTCGGCGCGGGCGAAGGCCGCGGCGGCGCCCCCCGCCATGATCGTCAGCCGGCCTTCCCGCGCCGCCGGCGGCCCGCCGGAAACGGGAGCATCGACCCAGTCCGGACCGGCCTCGCGGGCCAGCCTTTCCACCATCTCCCGCGTCGCCGCCGGATCGGCTGTGGACAGGTCCACCAGCAGCCCGCCGGCCGGGGCCGCCGCCGCGATGCCGTCGGGGCCGAACACCACGTCCCGCACCGCATCGGCGTGCAGCACGCAGAGCAGCACCATGTCGCTCGCCGCGGCCACCGCCGCCGGGGACGCGGCCGCCACCGCCCCCTGCTCCACCACGGCCGGCAGCCGCTCCGGCTCGCGGTTCCAGACGGTGACGGGGAAGCCCTGTTCCCGCAGGCGCAGCACCATGGCGGTGCCCATCAGGCCGATCCCGACAAAGCCGATGCGGGGGCTGGACATGCGGATCACGCCTGCCCGGCCGGGCTGGTGCGGTACACCTCCCGCGCGGTGTCACGGAACAGCCGCGCCTGTTCCGCCCGCGGCGGGTCCATGACGATGGACCTGAAGCCAGAGAAGATGGTGTCGAAGCTGCCGCACAGGCTGTCCACCGGGAAGTTGCTGGCGAACATGCAGCGCTCGGCACTGAACAGGGCGATGGTTTCCCGCACGATCCAGCGATTCTCCTCCGCCCGCCAGGGGCGGCCCCGCAGGCCAAGGCCGGAAATCTTTGCACGCGCGTTCGGGCATTCCGCGAAACCCGCCATGGCCTCGCGCCAGCGGCCCAGCGCCGCCTCGTCACGCCGCGCCGGAAGGCCCGCGTGGTTCAGCACGATCAGCGTGTCCGGAAAGTCCCGCGCCAGGACAGCGGCCTCGTGCAGGTTCCACCACGGCGTCTGCAGGTCGAAATGCAGGCCGTGGCGAGACAGCAACGCATAACCGCGCCGCCACCGCTCCGCCGACATCAGCGTGCGCCGCCCCCCCACCTCATCCGGGGAGACCGGCCCGCCCGGCTTGTGGCGGACGCTGCGCACCAATCCGCAGGCGCCTGCGCCGCCAGCAGCTCCGCCGCATCCTCCCGGTCCAGCCAGGCCTGCGCGACGATGGCCTGGGGCAGGCGGGAACGGAACCTCCGGGGCGGATTGTGTTGTCATGGATCGTGATGATACGTTTCTAACGAATTTCAATCGTGCAAACTATGCCGAGGAAGACCCCCATGCTGAACACCGCCCTGCCACGCCGCGGCCTCGCGGCGCTTCTCGGGCTCGGGCTGCTGCCCAGGCCCCTAGCCGCGCAGGGCGGCGGCGTGCTGACCATCGGCACGGCGACGACGCCAAGCTCGGCCGATCCGCATTTCTACGCCTTCCAGCCCAACTTCAATCTGGCGCTGCATGTGTTCAGCCGCCTGGTGGAGCGCGATGCGCGGCTGCGGCCCATTCCTGGCCTGGCGCTGAGCTGGACACCGGTCGGGGAGCGGATCTGGGAGTTCAAGCTGCGGCCGGGCGTGAAATGGCATGATGGGCGCGACTTCACCGCCGATGACGTCGCCTTCACCATCGGCCGCGTGCCGACCGTGCCGAACAGCCCCGGCAGCCTCGCCGGCTATGTGCGGCCCGTGACGCAGGTGGAGGTGGTGGACCCGCTGACGGTGCGCCTGCACACCGCCGGCCCGCATCCTTCCCTGCCCAACGACCTGACCTTCATCGCCATCGTGTCCCGCCATGCCGGGGAAGGCGCGACAACCGAGGATTACAACAGCGGCAAGGCCGCCATCGGCACCGGCCCCTACAGGCTTTCCGTCTTCCAGCCCGGCGCCAGGATCGAGCTGCTGCGCAATGACAGCTATTTCGGCGGCCCCGAACCATGGGAGAAGGTGCATTTCCGCATCATCCCGCAGGCCGGCGCGCGCAGCGCCGCCTTGCTGTCGGGCGATGTGGACCTGATCGACGAGGTTTCCTCCAACGACGCCCTGGCGCTGCAGCGCGATGGCCGCGTCGCCATTGTCGAGACGCAAAGCACGCGCCTGACCTTCATGCAGCCCAGCCACGCCACCGCGGGCGGGTTGCCGGACGTGACCGGCATCGATGGCAGGCCCCTGCCGCGGAATCCCTTCCTGGATCTGCGGGTGCGGCAGGCCTTGTCGCTTGCCATCGACCGCAAGGCGCTGGTGGAGCGGGTGATGGAAGGCCGCGGCACGCCCAGCGGCCAATGGCTGCCGGAAGGCTTCTATTCCGCCAATCCCGCCGTGGGCGTGCCGCCCTATGATCCGGAGCGGGCGCGCAGGCTGCTGGCGGAAGCCGGCTATCCGCAGGGCTTCAGGCTGGTGCTGCACACGCCGACCGACCGCTTCGCCAATGACAGCCGCATCGCCCAGGCGGTGGCGCAGATGTGGACGCGGATCGGCGTGCAGAGCGTGGTGGACGCGCTGCCCTATTCCGCCTTCAGCGCCCGCGCCAGCAAGCAGGAATACGGCATGTGGCTGCACAGCTGGGCCAGCTCCACCGGGGAGGCATCCTATTTCCTGAGCAATGTGGTGAGCACCGTGGACCGCGCCAAGCGCGCCGGCGCCAACAACTGGAGCCGTTATTCCAACCCGGAACTCGACGCGCTGACGGAAAAGTCCTTCACCATCCTGGACCCCGAGGCGCGGGAGAAGGTGCTGCAAGAGGCGGTTCAGGTGGTCGCGGACGATCTGCCGATGATCCCGCTTTTCCACCTGTCGCTGGTCTGGGGTGTCCGCCCGGGCTACCGCTTCGAGCCCAACATGAGCGGCTACACGGCGGCCACCATGGTGCGGCGCGGCTGATGGCGGGCACAGCCCGCGCGGCCCTCGATGAAGGGTGACGGGGAGGAACGGCCCTTCCCCGCCCCCTTTGCGGGCCGCTTGTTCAGGCCGCCCGGACGCGCGTGAATTTCTGGACGCGGCGCAGCCGGTCGGGGCGCGGCTGCTCCGGAAACAGCGACGCCCAGTCGGTGGCCGCGACCTCGCCCACATACAGGTCGCCCCGGGAATCGAGAACGACGCTGTGCGGCGCGACGAACTCCCCGGGCGCCAGCCCCGCCTTCAACCCGCCGAGGCGGGCCAGCAGCGTGCCGTCATTGCCCATGATGGAAAGGCGCGGCCCGAGATTGGGGGTGGCGCGGTTGACGGGCTGGTATGGCCCCAGCTCGCCCACCAGGAAGCACGGGCAGCGCCCGCCGAACAAGGCCAGGCCGCAGGGGCGGTGCAGGTTGTTCACCTGCCGGATGTAGCGCCCCTGCCCGTCGAACACCTGGATCCGGTGGTTCTCCCGGTCGGCGACATAAACCAGGCCTTCCGCGTCGCAGCAGATGTTGTGCGGCAGGTTGAACTCGCCCGGGCCGGTGCCGGGCCGCCCCCAGCTGAACAGGTGCCGCCCATCGGGCGCGTATTTGTGCACGCAGGCATTGCCGTAGCCATCCGACACATAGATGTCGCCTTCCGGCGACAGGGCGGTGTGGGTGCAGCGGCAGAAGGGCTTGCCGCTCATGAAGCCGGAAGGCTTGCCCGGCTCGCCGATCTGCAGCAGCAGCTTTCCGTCCAGGCTGAACTTGCGGACGGTGTGGTCGCCATTGTCGGTCAGGTAGATCGAATCATCCGGGCCGATGCTGGCGGCGTGCGGATTGGAGAACAGGCCATGGCCCCAGCTCCGCAGCACATTGCCTTCGCGGTCGAGAACCAGAACAGGATGCTTTCCGCGATTGAACATGTAGACGCGGTCCTGCGCATCCACCGCCAGCCCGGCGACATCGCCCAGATCCCCAATTCCGATCTCGGCCGGCAGCTTCGGCCAGTTCTCGACCGGCTCGAACACCCATTCGCCATCGCCCATCCTGTTTCCTGGCATCTTGGTCCTCCTGTTGCCCGGCTTCGCCGGATCATTGCGCGTTTCGCCCGATCGTCAGGCGGGGCGCAGTGTGCAACAGGTCGCGCGGCCGGCCCATGGCCTTAAGGCCAAGCTTCGCGCATCCCGGCGGCGAAAGGGCCGGGAGCATCCGGAACGGCCATGGCCGCGCGGGCGAACAGGCGGATGCCGCCTATTCTCCGGCGGGCGCCTGCCGCCTGGCTTCCTCCCGCTCGAACACGGACAGCGCCAGGGTCGAATGGGCATAGGCGCCGCCCGCCCGCATCTCGGTGGCGACCCAGATCGCCTCCATCAGCTCCGCCTGCGTCGCGCCCGCCCGCAGGGCCGCCTTGCTGTGCCCCTGGATGCAATACGGGCATTGCGTCGCATGGGCCACGGCAACGGCGATGATCTGCTTCATCCGCGCCGAAAGCGCGCCCTCGGCGAAGACCTGCCGGCTGAAGGCATCGAAGGCGGCCTGGGTTTCGGGCGCGAGGTCGCGCCGCTTCTGTGCCGTTTCCCGCGTGGCCGGCGGGTACATCATGTCCGTCATGGAGCTTTCCTTTTCCGCTGCGGCCTCTCGGCCCGCGCAGCTTCCGCTGCCTTGGCGCCTCAGCCCGGCATGGCCCGGCGATGCACGCGCTGGAGGCCGTGTTCCAGGGTCAGCAGAACATCGGCCAGGTCGCGGCGCAGCGCATCATCATGGATGCGGGGCAAGGCGGCGCGAAGCCGCTGCGCCAGCGGCGCCTGCGCGGCATCGCCGGCGCCATCCGCGCCGGGATTGGCATGGCCGCCCCCCATCCGCGCCGCATCACCGAGCCGCGCGAGATGCTGGCGCAGCATGACCCGCAGCCACGTTGTTTCCAGCACGGTGCCGGGCGGTTCCGCTTCCAGCAGTTCCGTCAGCAGGCCGGCCACCTCCTCCCGCCGGAGATAGCCGAGCCAGGACGGATCAAGCTCGTGCATGAAGCAGGGCGGCGAGTTGCAGACAATGGTTGTGTTCGGGTCCTCCTCCGGAGAAGCGATCCTCAACCTTGTCTTCGCTGGCATGCCCATCACTCCCTGAACCATGTGTTCTGCCTGGCGCGGGAAGCCCGTCATGGCGTTTCCAGCGCGATGGCCGGCGCCCGGGCGCGCCTTTGCGGCGCCTCCGCCCCGTGGCGCGCGGCGTTGTCCCGCATGGGGCGCCCCGAGCCGCCGCGCCGCAGCATGACGATCTCCCCCATGACCGACAAAGCGATCTCCTCGGGCGTCCGGGCGCCGAGGTCGAGCCCCGCCGGGGCATGGAGCCGCAGCAATTCCTCCTCCGTGAAGCCTTCGCCGCGAAGGAACTCCAGCACCAGCCGCGACCGCTTGCGGCTGGCGATCACCGCGATGCAGGCGGCCGGGGACCGCAGCGCGCGCACGGCGGAAACATGGTCGCCCTTGTGCTGCGTGGCGATCACCACAGCATCCCCAGCAAGCGGCGTGAGCTGTTCATAGCCATAATCATCGCCGATGATCTCGGCCGCGTCCGGATAGCGCGCCGGGTCCGGCGCCGGCGTGTCGTTGACGATGGCGCGGAAGCCGAGCGTGGCGCCGAAGCGGCACAGGCATTCCGCCACCCGTCCATGCCCGAGGATCCAGAGCGCCGGCGGCGGCAGGACGGGCTCCACATAAACGCGCATGCTGCCGCCGCAGGGCATCCCGGTGCCCAGCACCTCGTCATCGAGGTCCAGCGCGACGATCCTGGGGCACTGGTTCCGCAGGGCTTCCAGCGCGGCCTGTCGAACGGCGGATTCCGCGCAGCCGCCCCCCACCCAGCCGGCGATCAGCGCGCCATCCCGGCCGATCAGCGCCTTGGCACCGGGCCGGGCGGAAGCGGAGCCCTCGGTCTCGATCACCGTGGCCAGGACATGGGCTTCGCGCCTGTTGCGCAGCGCCAGCATGAGGTCCAGCAGGTCAGACGGCTCGCTCTCGGCCATGGCGGGGCCCCCATCCGTGTTGGCCGCGCCCCGGCAGCGCCAGGGATGGCCCTCATGGATCTTGGCGGGGGGGACCCAGCATGCAAATGAATCTTATTGCCCGATGTCAGCAGGAATCCTGCACGATGAGCGGCAGGAGGCCCCATGGACATCGCATTGGCGCGCACCTTCCTGGCCATTGTCGAGGCCGGCAGCTTCATCCGCGCCGCCGAACGGCTGAACATCAGCCAAACCACGGTCAGCGCGCGGATGCGGTCGCTGGAGGACCAGCTGCACCGGCCGCTTTTCGTGCGCAACAAGACCGGCGCCTCGCTGACGCCGGCGGGCGAACAGTTCCTCCGCCACGCGCCGGCCCTGGTGCAACTCTGGGAGCGCGCCCGGCACGAGGTGGCCGTGCCGCCAGGGCGCCGAGCGGTGCTCGCCATCGGGGCCGAGTTCAGCCTCTGGGACCCCCTGCTCATCCATTGGCTGTTGTGGATGCGCCGCGAGGCCCCCGACCTCGCGCTCCACGCGCATGTCGGGCTGCAGGAGGAGCTGATGGACCAGGTCGCCGAAGGGGTCCTCGACATCGCGGTGATGTATGCGCCGCGCTACCGGGCCGGCCTCAAGGTGGAATTGCTTGCGGAAGAAAGGCTGGTGATGGTGGCCACGCCGCCGGATGGCACCGGCAGGCCGCCGGACTATGTGCAGGTGGATTGGGGGCCGGAATTCGCGCTGCGGCAGGGTGCGGGACTGGCCGCGCAGGGCGACCTCGCCCTTCACACGCGCTTCGGCCCGCTGGGGCTCGGCTACATCCTGGAAGCGGGCGGGTCCGGCTATTTCCGCATGGGCGCTGTCAGGCCGCATCTGGAAAGCGGGCGGCTGGCGCTGGTGCCCGGCGCGCCCGAATTCCTGCATCCCGCCTATGCCGTGCATGCCGGAACCGGCGATCCCGGCCTCATCCAAACCGCGCTGGACGGGTTGAGGAGCGTCGCGGCCGCCGGCCCGACCGGCCGCGAGGGAAATGCCACCCCCGCGTCGCGCCAGGCGCCGTCCGCCTTCCGCCGGCGAAGCTAGAGCGGACCCCGATCGGGCGGGACCGCCTGATCGGGTGAAGATGCTCGACAGAACAAAATGCTCTGGCCATCCCGCCTGGCGCGGCCCTCAATCCGCGCGGATGCCGGCCTCCCGCGCGATGGCCTGCCAGCGCAGGCTGTCCTTCTTCACCCATTCCTGAAGCTGGTCACCCGGAACGGCGAGCGGATCAACAAAGGCCCTTTGCAGGCGCTCGGTCGTTTGCGCCGTTCTAGTGCGGAGCAGCGCGTTCTGCAGGCTGGCGAAGATGGGCGCCGGGGTGCGGACCGGCACATGAAGGCCGAACCAGATGCCCAGATCGTAATCCTTGATCCCGGCTTCCCGCAAAGTGGGCACGTCCGGCAGGGCCGAGGCCCGGCGCGCGGTGGTCACGCCCAGCGGCCGCAACCCGCCGGAGCGGATATGGCCGGTCGAGGTCGCGGTGGTGTCGAAGCCGAAATCCACATCGCCGGCCAGCATGGCGGCCACCAGCGGCGAGGAGCCGCGATAGGGAACATGCGTCGCCTCGATCCCGGCGGCCTTCAGGAACACAACGGCGGACAGGTGCGACGAGCTGCCATTGCCGACGGAGCCATAAACAAGCGGGCGGCGCCGCGCCTCGGCGATCAATTCCTGCACCGTGCGCGCCTGGTTCCGCTTCGGAACGGCGGACAGCACATTGGCGACCTCGCCGATGGTGCCGAGGCACAGGAAGTCCTCCGCGGCGTTCACCCCTGAATCCTGGTACAAAACAGGATTGACGCCGAACATGGCGGTGGTGCCGAACAGGATGGTGTGGCCATCCGGCTCGGCCTGGGCGGCTGCGAGGGTGCCGATATTGCCGCCCGCGCCGGCGCGGTTCTCCACGACCACCGGCTGGCCCAGCTCGGCGCCCAGCGGCTCGGCGACGATGCGGCCCACAATGTCGTTCACGCCACCGGGCGGATAGGTGACGATCATCCTCACCGGGCGGCTCGGCTTCCATGCGGCGCCGCTGGACTGCGCCCTGAGCAGCCCGGGCGCCAGAAGGCCGCCCATGGCTCCGAGGGCCATTCGCCGTGTTGTCATTCCTGCCTCCCCGTTGATTTCTTGTTGGCGGGCAATTCAAGCCCGCGCTTCCGCCCGATGCCAGGGTTTACGGCTCCCCGCCTGCTTACGCCGGCTTCGCGCCGACCTTGGGCCCGTAGGGGAAATAGGGCGGATGGTCGCCGATGGCGGTCATGTCCACCTCAACCAGGGTGGGGCCGCGCACCGCCAGCGCCTCGGCCACCGTGGCGCCGAACCGCGCGGGATCGCTGACACGCCAGAAGGGCAGCCCGGCCAGCGCCGCGACACCCTCCAGCTCCGGCGCCGCCAGGGTGTCGAAGCGCCGCCGGCCATCCGCCACCGCGTCCTGGATGTGGCGGATGACGCCATAGCCGCGGTCGTTCATCACCAGGATCACCATGTCGAGCCGCTCCTGCACGGCCGTCCACAGCTCGCTCATGTTGAGGAAGAAGCCGCCATCGCCGGTCATCACCACGGTCCTGCCATGGCCGGGCGCCAGGGCGGCGCCGATGCCCAGGCACAGCCCCTGCCCGATGCCGGCGCCGACGGGGTAGATGTTCGCCCTGGTGTCATCCAGCGCGAAAAGCTTATTGCCCCAGGTGCTGTTGTTGATGGTGATGTCGCGCGCCCAGACCGCGTCGCGCGGCACCACGGCGCGAAGCTGTTCGGCGAAGCCGCCATAGGGACCAAGCGACGCCTTGAAGGCGGCGCGGGTATCGCGCCTCAGCGCCTGGAAATCCTCCACAAAGGCGGGCTCGGCGCTGAAGCGGCCGTCGAGCCGCGCCACGAGCGCCTCCAGCGTCAGCGCCGCGTCGCCGCGCAGGAACAGCGTGTTGGGATAGGTGCGGCCATCCGCCAGGGGGTCCACATCGATCTGCACCAGTTCGCGCGGCAGCGGCACGGAGAACTCGCCGGTTTCGTGGCCGCGCAGGCGGGAGCCGGCGACGATCATCAGGTCCACGCTGTCATAGAAGGCCTCGACGCCGGCCAGCCCCTGGCCGTTCAGCGCGCCAAGGTTCATCGGATGGTCTTCCGGCACCACGCCGCGCCCGGCCCAGCTTGTCACCATGCCGAAGCCCATGCCCAGCAGGGCCCGCGCCGCCCGCCCCGTGCCCGCCGCGCCGCGGCCGAGCCACAGCATCGGCCGCCTGGCCCGCATCACGCGCGCGGCAAGCTGCTCCAGCGCCGCCTCCCCCGGCGGCAAGGGCGGCGGCAGCGGCAGCGCGAAGCCGTCGAGCGTGGCCGGACGCGGCAGCGTGGCGCGCTGGATATCCGTCGGCACCTCGACGCTCACGGGCCCCATGGGCGGCGTCAGCGCGTCGGTGGCGGCACGGGTCAGCACGCCCAGGGCCTCGCCGGCGGAGCGGATTCGGTAGGCGGATTTTCCCGAGGCTTGCAGCATGCCGAGCTGGTCCGGCACGTCATGCACCGTGCCCATGCCGCGATCGACGAAGCGGGTCGCCGTTTGCCCGGTGATGTGCAGCAGCGGCGTGCCGGCGAAGCGCGCCTCCACCAGCCCGGCCACCACATTGGCGGCGCCCGGCCCGGTGCTGGTGAACACGCAGCCAAGGCCGCCCGAGGCGCGCGCATGCCCATCGGCCATGTGCCCCGCCCCCGCCTCGCCCCGCGCCGTCACGAAGCGCACCGCGTTGCGCCGCGAGATCGCGTCCAGCATGGGGATGTTGTGCACCGAGACGATGCCGAAGGCCGTGGAAACGCCGCAGGCGTCGAGGAACTCGGCGATCAGGTCACTGACCGTGTAGGCATCCGACATCAGGCAAGCCATCCATGCTGTTGAGGGGCTGTTGCGGGGAGAGGAACCAGAAGGGCGCGGCGGCGCGGCGTCACTGGAGCTTGATGTCGGCGTCCCGGATCACCGCGCCCCATTTCGCGTGCTCGGCCGCGATCCGGGCGGCGAAGGCCTCGGGCGCGTCCCCGATCGGCGAGGCGCCAAGGTCAGCCAGCCTCTGCATGGTGGCGGGCCGCGCGAGGCCGGCCGCGAGCGCCGCCTGCATCCGGCGGATCATCGCATCGGGCGTGTTCCTGGGCGCCACCACGCCGAACCAGGCGGTCACCTCGTAGCCGGGCAGGGTTTCGGCGATGGCGGGAATGTCCGGCGCACCGCTCCAGCGCCTGGCGCCGGTCATGCCGATGCCGACCAGCGCGCCGGAGCGCACATGCGGCAGGATGGAAGGCAGGTTGTCCACCCCGTAGGCGAGCCTCCCCGCGAGGAGGTCCGGCATCATGGCCGCGGAGCCGCGATAGGACACATGCTCGGCCTCGATCCCGGCCTGGAGGCGGAACAGCTCCGCCGCCAGATGCGTGGTGCCGCCGAGGCTGGTTTCGCCATAGGCGATCCGCTGCCGCTTCGCGAGGGCGATCAGCTCCGCCGCCGTTTTCACGCCGAGGGCGGGATGCGCGGCAATGAGGTTGGGCACTTCCGCGACCTGGCTGACAGGCGCGAAGTCGCGCAGCCCGTCGAAGCCGGGATCGTTGTAAAGAAAGCCGTTGATGGCCAGCGGCCCGGGCGAGCTCAGCAGCAGGGTATAGCCGTCGGGCTCCGCGCGCGCGGCCTGCGCGGCGCCGATATTGCCGCCCGCCCCGGAGCGGTTGTCCACCACCACCGGCTGGCCCAGCGCTTCGGCCAGGATGTCGGCGGCGATGCGCGCCAGGATGTCGGTGGTGCCGCCGGCGGGAAACGGGCAGATCATCCGGATCGGGCGCTGCGGCCAGCCGGTTGCCGCGGCGCGCGCGCCGGGCGCGGCCAGGGCCGCCGCCATGCCGGCGAGCCAGCCGCGCCGGGTCGTCGTGAAACGCGGTATGCGTCGCGGAGTCCGAGTCATGGCCTTCCTCCCCTGTTGTTTCTTTTGCGGCAGTGTGCGCGACGAAGCCGGCATCTGACCAGGGGCGGAACGATGCGAAATCGCCATCCGCCGGGATCTCCCACGTGAATGCCGCGCGGCCGCGAGCCGCATCGGCGCCGGATGGCATGTCTGCTGGCGGGCGGCGCTCGGCGCAGGCCGCTCAGCCGCTCATGCATCCGTCCGCCTGTCGCGGCCACCGGCCCGCAGAACAATCCTTTCGGACGCGGCGTGTCCACCGCGACGGCATCCGTCGTGCGCAATGCCGGCATCGCGGTGATGAACAGGGGAAAGCCGGATCAGCCCGCGGCGTCGGGCCTGCGGCCGAACTGCACGCCGGCCCACTGCTCGAAATGCCGAATGGGATAAACATTGTCCTTGTCGCCATCGCCCTGCGAAATGGCGAAGGCGAGGAATTGCCGCGCGACGGGGTTCACCATCATCGGCACGCCGATGCGCTCCGCTTCCTCAAGGCACATCTTGATGTCCTTGTGCAGCAGCGCGGTGGTGAAGCGGACCGGGAAGCTGCGGTCGAGAACGCATTGCGGAATCCGCTCCAGCGTCGCGTAGGAGCGGCCGCTGGACACGTTGAGCACGTCCAGCATCGTTTGCGCGTCGAGCCCGGCCTTCACGCCGTAAACCAGCGCCTCGCAACTGGCGATCATGCTGGTGGCGTAGAGGGTGTTGTTGATGATCTTCATGGTCTGGCCAAGGGTCGGATCCTCGCCGAGATAGAAGATGTTGCTGCCAAGGATGCGGAGGCAGGGCTCGACCGCCTTGAACGTCGCCTCCGGTCCCGCCGCCATCACCGACAATGTGCCCTTTTCCGCCGCGGCGGTTCCGCCGCTGACCGGCGCGCCCAGGAATGCCAGGCCACGGGCGCGGAGCTTGTCCGCCACCTCCCGGGTGACGCTGGGGCCGGTGGTGGACAGGTCCACCACGATCTCCACCATTGTGCCCTCGATCACGCCGCCGGGGCCGGCGGCCACCTCGGCCACGATGTCGGGCATCGGCAGGCAGAGCAGGACGATCCCGGCGCGCGAGGCGAGATCGCGCGCGCTATCCGTGCGCAGCGCGCCGCGCGCCACGGCGCGCTCCATCGCCGCTTCCGCGCGGTCATAGACAAGAAGCTCGTGGCCCCCGGCCAGCAGGCGGTTGGCGAAATGCTGGCCGATATTGCCCAGCCCGATGAGTCCGATCTTCATGTCTGGCACGCCTTCTCGCGAGGGTCCGGCGGCCGCGCGGCGCCGGCTGGAGGAATGGAAAACGGCTGTTATTTCGGCTCGAACCCGCTGTCCCGGGCCGCTTTCTGGAAACGCTCGATCTCGTTGATCTGGAAGCGGTGCAGCGCGTCCGGGGCAAGGGGCAGCATCTCCCCGCCATTGTTGGCGATGAAGGCCCTGACCTCCGGCTGCGCGAAGGCCGCCTGCATCACCCCGGCGATCCGCTCCACGCAGTGATCGGGCACCCGCGCATCGGCGAACAGGGCGGTCCAGCTGTAATGCACGGCGTCGAAGCCGCTTTCCTTGAGCGTCGGCACGTCGGGCAGGTCCGGGTGGCGGGCCTCTCCCGTCACGGCGAGGGCGCGGACCTTGCCGGCCTTGACCGTGTCGATCGGGCCGGCCGTGTCGATGCAGGCGAGTTCGAGGCGGCCGCCGATCACGTCGGTCATGATCTGGCCGAGGCCGCGATACATGACGTTCTCGAAGGCGAAGCCGGCTTTCGAGGCGAACTGCGCCGCGGCCAGCTGGTATCCGGCCGTGTAGGTGGCGCAAAGCACCGGCTGGCCTTCGCGCCCGGCCCTGACGACATCCGCCACGGTGCGGAATGGCGAGTCGCCCGGCACCACCAGGATGGCCATGGTCCTGGTCATGCCGGAAACCGGGCGGAAATCCTGCCGCGGATCATAGGGAAGGTTCCTGAAGGTGGCGACGTTGACGGCCATCGGGCTGTTGCTGCCGACCAGCAGGGTGTAGCCGTCGGGCGCTTCCGCGCGGGCGGCGTTGGCGGCGATCACGCCGTCGCCGCCGGGCCGGTTCTCCACAACAAAGGACTGGCCCAGCGCGTCCGACAGCTTCGCGGCGAAGAAGCGCGCGAACAGGTCCGACCCACTGCCCGCGGCCACCGGCGAGAAGATCCGCACCATCCGGCTCGGATAGGATTGCCGGGCAAAAGCCGGGCCGGGGCCCGCGCCCAGTCCGGCCAAAAGGCCCGCTGCGATCACCACACGCCGCTGCAGCCGGGGTGAGTCCATGCTGTGCCTTCCCTCCCATTCTTGTTCCGCGCTTCCGGCTGACCGGGCGGCGCGGCCTGTCCTGTATTGCCCGGAAGGGTAGTTGCGCCGCAGGGGGGTGGCGATTTCAGAATCTGCACAGGGTATAACCTGGCGGCCAGCCACCCGCCCGCCGGTTCCTTCCCCGACCGCGCCACGCGGCGGGATGCCGGCCGCCTGCTTCCCTTTCCGGATCAGAGGAACACCGCAACGCGCCGCCCTTCCGGCGGCATCCGCCCGAGGCCGGCCCGATGAAGTTCAAGCTGCGACAGATGGAGGTGTTCCGGGCGGTGATGCTGACCGGCTCGATCAAGGGCGCGGCGAAGCTTCTTTTCATCTCGCAGCCGGCGGCCAGCCGCATCGTCGCCCACACGGAAGCCACCCTGCGCCTCAAGCTCTTCAACCGGGTGCGCGGCAAGCTCGTGCCGACGCCGGAGGGCGAGATCCTGTTCCAGGAGGTGGATGACTTCTACCAGCGCGCCCTGCGCGTCGACGAATTCGCCGGCAGCCTGGCCGAGGGCCCTTCAGGCACCCTGAACGTTTCGTCCAGCCCCTGCCTCGGGCGCGGATTGATGGCCACTACCATCGCGCGCTTCGCGGCGCGCTATCCGGGCATCCGCGTGAACTTCCGGACGACGCTGCTCAACGACATGGCGCAGGAGCTTCTCGGCAACAAGGTGAACCTGGCCGTCTCGGTGCTGCCGCTCGACCATCCCAATCTGCTCGTCACGCCGATCATGGAAGGGCGGATGGTGGCCGTGGTGCCGCAAGGCCACGCCCTGGCGCGACTCGCGGCTGTGTCGCTGCAAGCGCTGGCCGCCTATCCCCTCATTGTCCACCACCCGACGCTTCCCTTCGGGCAGCTGGTGCATTCCGCGCTGCGCCATTGCAACATCCAGCAGGCCGCGCGGATCGACACCTACCAGACCGACATGGCCTGCGCCCTGGTCTGCCAGGGCGCGGGCGTCGCCCTTGTTGATCAATACACCGCCGCCTTCTGGCCGGAGTTGCGGGTGCTGCCGCTGCAGGAGGAAATGAAGCTCACCCCCAGCCTTGTCCGCTCGGCCTTCGAGAATGGCCGTTCGCATATCGACAAATTCGTCGAGATCCTGACCGCCGTGGCGCAGGAGTTGCAGCAGAAAGGCGGCGCCCGCCCCGGCACCACTCCGGGCCCGCAACGCCAGGCCTGCAAGACGCCGGCGGGGCCGCTGGCTTCCGGCGGCTGAGGCATTGCAGGACAGCCAGACTCCATTGGGGCAAGCTTGCCTTCGCTTCCGGTAAGCGGCGCGCCACGAAGGACAACATGAAAAGCGGGGCCAGGCCATGCATGCCATCTGTCTGGCAGCAGGTCGCCGTTGCGCCCCGATCGCAGTAAGCTCCAGTGAGGGAGCCAAGGCATCGTCAGCCAGGCTGGGCCGAGGCTCGCGGCCGGTAAACAATGGCCGCACCCGCCCCAAACAAAAGCCCGCCCGGCTCTGCCGTGCCGGGCGGGAAGTGAGGAGGAGGGTTCGATGCGAGGCGCGCCACCCTGGGTGGCGCATTTATTATAATGACAATTGGAGGTTGCAGTTTCGGCTTAAAATGCTCTTTCGTACCGTTTCCCAAGGGAAGCCAGGACGGCCTCGCCTTTCAGTAGCGGGTTGGCTGAAGCGGGAGATCGCTGGAGATGATGCCGCAGCCCAGGGCCCTCATGACGCTCACCGCCGTTCGCAGGGCAAGCCGGTCGGGACAAACGATCCGCACCTGATAGGCATCGAGATGGTCGATCTCGCCGATATCCGAGCCCAGCAGCTTCAGATCCACGCCTTCTTCCGGCAACATCAGCACAGCACTCTGAGCCACTGAACGTCCCCCTTCTTTTTCAGCGAAACTCTTTCACTAGTTAAGCAGGGTAACGCATAGACAACTCATGCGTGTAATATGAATTTTTCACAACCTAGAGAGCCTTCTGGGGGATATCCTTCCCGCTAAGGTTCTGCTTCAGGCGGCCGAAAGATGTTCAACAATCCTTCGCCCCCAGATCGCGGAGCCTGCCGGCAATTCTTCTTTCCGCGCTGCATCGCGATTCAGGAAGCGCTGCGGCGGCCCTCAGGAGGCAGAATGTGGAGCCCCCGGGCCATCCCCCTGCCCTGCCGCATCAGCACCACCCAGGCTGCCTCCAGAGAGGCTGTGAAGCCTGGAAACACACGGGCTGCCCGCGGCCGAACGGGCTGGCGGCCCATCTCGACATGCCCAGGCCAGAAAAGCCGGCCAAAAAATCGGAAGCAAGAATGGATCGGGTGAATGGGGTGAAGCGGACCCCTCCGGAAACCCGTGCCGGAAGCAGTATCATCTGCGATTTGCTGCTTGAGAAGGTATGGCGCGCCCGAAAGGATTCGAACCTCTGACCCCCAGATTCGTAGATTACGGCAGTGCTGATCTGAAGGCGGAGATCAGAGGTATTCCGTTGGCTTCCCGGGGTTTTCGGCGCAGCCGATGGTGCCTTCCCGGCCCACAATCTCCCTCCGCCCCCCTCATTTCCCCGTGGGACAAGCGTAGGACGGAGGACATCTCGAGCAGCAACTCTGCCCGTGCCGCGATCTGGCTCACCTTCGGGCAACAGATTGTCATACGCGTGTCGCCGGACGCGACCGAGCATCTGGAGATGCCTTCGCCTTCTCCACGCAGACCCCTATCCGAGCATTGGGGGCAACAATAGGCCGGTTGACCCCTCCTGGACCGGGCGCCCCCATAACCGGAGGCGGGTCAGGTCAGGCCAGTTCCGACAGCCTCCTCGCTCTAATCGCCTCGAAGGCGTCCGACGCCTGCTCGAAAGGAATCCTTGGCCCCCCCAGAGGACGAACTGGCAGAAGGGTCATGCGGGCTTTCCGCGACCAATAGTCCCCTTCGGCCACGGCCACGTAGCCCCCAAGTGATTGCGCGGCGAGGGACGCCTCGGCCGAAGCGATCTCTTCCTCGCTCGGGTCAGAGTAGCGCCCAAGCCAGACATGGCGGCCGTCCTCGCTGAGGATGAGCCACCGCCGTTCACGGCTGCGGTCCGTCATGGAAAAAGATTCGCACATGACGCTCACAGAGGCAAACGGTGCGCCCCGGCCTCCTTCTACTCGGCAGCCGCCAGGAACAGGGGACCAGGCGGGTCGTGCGGAGCTTCCTCGTCCTCTGCCCAGGAAGCTGTCTGCGCCGCCCCGCGCGTCAGAGACCCGACAATGGCGGCCATTACCGGCGGGCAGACACCGTTGCCGAGTAATCGAATGCGGTCCCGCCGCTGGCCGATCCCATCGAGGCTGTAGCCACCCCAGAATCCCATGGCGGCCATGAGTTCGTCCACCTGGAGCATGCGCAGCATCGGTGTGCTGCCGCGCCAAGTCACCAGCCCGAAGCGGTCCAGCGTCGTGATGGTGCGGAGCGGCCGGTCGAGCGGCTGCCATCCGCCGGCGCCGTCCGAGCCGTAGTAGACGATGAGGAAGGGCGTGCCCTCGCCGAGCGCGGCGATGCCCCGCTTGGCGCGCTCCAGCGTGGCGGGGGCGCGACCCTCCGACCGGAGCGGACGGGAGCGATGGCCCTCGTCCTCTGCGGCAATAATGCCCTTCACCCAGGGGGCGCGCCCCCGCTGCCCCCGCACCTCCGACGGCGGCTGGGCAGCGAGGTCGCCGACGATGAAGACTCTCCGCCGGCTCTGCGGAACCCCAAAACGGGAAGCGTCGAGGATGTAGACCTCGGTCCTGTACCCAAGGCGCCGCAATTCGGTGAGAAGCGGCTCGTAGCCGTGCCAGCCACGCATGTGGACGACGTTCTCGATGACCACCCAGCGCGGCCGCGGGCTGAGGTCCCGGGCGAAGTTGGTGACGTAGAAGGCAGTACGCTTGCTGTCCTCGTCCCGCGGCCTACTCCCGCGCGCGCAGGTATGGTGAGTGCATTCCGGGGAGCCGAGCAGCAGGTCGATTTCGCCGATGTCGCCGAGGTCAGCGGGGCCACTCTCTGGCGTCATCCGCAGGTGGACCGCCTTGGCCGTCGAGAAGTTGCTCGCGTACGCCCGAACCGCGAGGTCCCAGGCGTCAACGCCGCAGACGATCTCTGCACCAGCAGCCTGGGCGCCCCAGCTGCTGCCGCCGCCGCCGCAGAAGAGATCTAGAGTTCGGATTCGCACGATGCGCGAGACTAACGGGTTCGAGGCGTTTGGCCAGGCTTAATCCTCACCCGCGTGCAGTGACGCTGCCGATGCGGGCACCGTCGCATGGTGGCAGCAAGGACTCGATCCGCGCGATACAGGCGAGAAGATCCCGGCCAATTTGGTGCTCCCAAATCCTTACCACGCGCCATCCCGCGCGGCGGAGCCGACGGAAGTTCCTAGCGTCCCGCCGCCGGTTCGCCTCGATCTTGGCCTCCCACTTCTCGGAGAGCTTGTCCTTCCACTGCGGAAACCTCCACCCGTGCCAAAAGTCGCCATCCACGAAAACGGCCACCCCGGCCTCCCTGAACAGCATGTCTGGGCGTCCTGGCAGGTCGCGCGCGTGGGTCTCGAAATCCCAGCCTCTGGCGCGGAGCGCCTCGGCGACGGCGCGTTCGGGACCAGTGTCCCTTCCCTTGATGCGGGCCATTACGGCGCTGCGCTTCTCGGGGGACATGATGTCCCCCCGATGCCGTCGCGCCGGCGGCGGCGTCCCGCCAGGGCCCTTTCGAGGTAGATCTTCGTCTTGCACCGTTCCACCAAGGATCTATTGTGTCGTACGTGGGGTCAAGCTGGGTCACTTCCCTTCTGCCGGGTTCTGACGCGACCGTCGAACGGATTAGCGCCCGAAAGGAGAAATGGTTCCGACCGCGACGGCCCTGAGCATCTCTGCGGCGTGGAGATCGGCGGAGAGACGGGCGCCGGATTAGCACCGCGGCGCCGGACATCTCCGGAGTTCGATAGGAGTGACCGCTCCACCTTCACCCGGAAAGTCCGACGGTGCCCGGGTTCGGAAAGGGCGGCGGGCGTATTCCAGAGCCTAACGCTGTGGAACTCGCCTCCAGGCCGGAGCAGTACCGGCAAGGCAGGCCGCGAAGAAGCCGGAGAAGGCATTTGTTTGAGGACCAACTGCTCGCAGAATTCCTTTCGAACCTGCGTACGGAGACTGATGACCGGCTCGGTGAGATCGAGCCGGGGACGCCACTCGCGGAGCATGTGGCGCTCGCCGAGGTCATGCTCGGTTACCTTGAGGAGGCAGGTTCCGTCGCGTCCCACGACCTCTGCCCTCACGAGGACGCCTCGGGCCGCTCGCGCTGTCGCGTGGCTGCCTACTCCCTCCCCGATGAGTCTTCTCGGCTGGAGATCTTTACCGCTTACCGCAGGCCGGACGACCGCGAGGCCACGCTGCCGCGGAGCGAGACCGTCCGCATAGGGGCGGCGGCGGCGCGCTTCTTCGAGCACGCGGCGAGGGGCGACCTGACCCGCTTCGCCGGAAGCGCCCTCGCCGATGCCGCGGCACGCCGCATCGCGGCCGAGCTGCCGCGCATTGAGGATGTGCGCGTCCACGTGCTGACCGATGCTGTGGTCAGGGGGGCAGACATCCCGCCGATGGAGGTCCACGGGCGCCGAGTGGAGTTTGAAGTCTGGGACGCGGAGCGGTTGAAGCGTGCGGCCGCCGAGGGGGTCACGCGGGAGCGCATCGAGATCGACTTCGTGGAGATGCTTGGTAGACCGCTGGCATGCCTGGAGATGAGGCCGCCTCCCCGCGAGTACCAGACGTTCCTCGCAATCCTTCCCGGTGACCTAGTTTTCGCCCTCTACGAGCGGTACGGAGCAAGGCTGTTCGAGTTCAACGTCCGATCTTTCCTGCAGGCGAAGGGGGGCGTGAACAAGGGCATCCGGAGGACCATTGCCGAGGAGTCAGGTCGCTTCCTGGCATACAACAACGGCATCACCGCCACGGCCGACGAGATTGACGCCGGCTCCTGGCACGGCGAGACGGTCATCCGCCGCGTCAGGGGTCTCCAGATCGTAAATGGCGCCCAGACCACCGCCTCCATCCATCGCGCAAAGAAGGTCGACCGGATGGATGTCAGCCAAGTCGCCGTGGCCATGAAGCTGACCCGGGTGGAGGCCGGTCGCCTCTCCGAGTTCGTGCCCTTGATCTCGCGATACGCCAACACGCAGAACGTGATCCAGGTGGCTGACCTATCTGCCAACAGTGATTTCCACATCGAACTCGAGCGGCTCTCCGAGCAGCTGTGGTGCCCTGGGGAGCGGACGCGCTGGTTCTACGAGAGAACCCGGGGTGCCTACCAAGTAGCCCGCGCGCGGTTCGGCTCGACGGCGGCGAAGCGCCGCGAGTTCGATGCGGTATGTCCAAAGGGCAACGTTTTCAGCAAGACCGACCTCGCGAAGTTCCTCATGTGCTGGTGGGAGCGTCCGCAGACGGTCAGTCGGGGCGCGCAGAAGAACTTCTCCATCTTCATGTCCGAGCTTCCGGACAAGTTCCAGCGGGGATGGAAGCCGGACCCCGCGTTCTACCGCGAAGCGGTGTCGCTCGCGATTCTGTTCAGGTCGGCCCAGTCCGCCGTCAGGGCGGCGGAACTCGGGTCGTACGGGGCCAACGTTGTGGCGTTCATGGTTGCCCGCCTCGCCGCCGACTTCGGGGGCCAATTCGACCTCGACGCTGTCTGGCGGGCGCAGCACGCCTCCAGCGAGATCCAGGCGCTCTTCGCGTCGTGGGCTCGCCCGCTCCACGAAGCGCTCCTCTCCGGCGCCGGGACGCGCAATGTCACCGAATGGTGCAAGCGCGACGACGCTTGGGAGCAGGTCCGCGTGGTCGACCTGCCGGAACCGTCGTCCAGGCTGCCCGAACTCTTCGACTGACGCGAATGGCGGCGCCCGGCCCGATCAGGCAGCGCCGTCCTCCGGCGGTGGATCGGCACTTGCCTTCTCGGCGTCCGCCTCGGGTTCGGCGCCCCGCACCGGGCCCGACACCGGCCCGAGGAAGCTGACTTGGTTCGTGGCGGGTCGATCCCGGCCGACGCCTTCCTTCCGCAAGCGACGTTTCGGAGATGGCTTTGCTGCCTCGCCCTCGACCGCTTCGGCACCGCCCTTCCTCAACCGGCGCCGCGGGGCTGGCTTCGTCTCCCCGCCTCCGGTCGTCCCCATGCCGTCCTGCGGAGCTTCTGATGCCCTATCGGCATCGGGAGACCCAGCGCCCTGACCTGTGGAGGACGGCCCCGGTCGCTTGCGGCCACCCCCGCCCCTCGGCTTCCGCGGGGCCTTCGCGGTCTCTGCCGGTGCGTCGCCGCTGGCGGGCCGCTCTGTGGATGCGGCAGCGGCATGCCAGCGCCGGGCCAATTTGACGTGGTGGCTGAGCACACGCGGCAGGTTCTGCTCCGTGGCAGCGCCGATCGGAAGCACCAACTCCAGTTCGTTCGAGCCCGGAGCGAGCCAAAGCACCGAACCGGGCTCCGCCTTCAGGGCGTCCGAGAGCGCCCCGCGAACAAGCGCCCCGCCCGCAATGCTGCCGATAACAACACGAAGACAGAGCGTTGGGGCTTGGGCTGCATCGTTAGTCAAAGGGGAAACCAGGACCGCCACGCGGGTTTGGGGGCAGCTTCCTAGCATGCCCTCCTCGGGCCGTGCCTGCGAGAGTCCAAGGGACTCGGCTACGAGTTGCAGTTCCCGGACCAGTGCGGGCTCAAGATCACCGCTGGCAGCGATGCCTGGCGGGACCGCGCCGTCTTGGAGTGTCGAGGTCAGCGGCGCGGTGGCGGGAGCCGCCGGCAGTCGCGCCCTCAAGGGCGCGGCGAGATCCTCCAGCCGAACCGATGGGTTGGCCTCGACAGCAGAGGCAAACTCGCCGAGGACGTCGCGGAAGGGCTGCTTGATCGCCGAGGGCATCCTCGCGAGGCCCTCGCGGAAACCAGCGAGTGCCGCGGCCGTGAGGTGGACGGCCGGCCCCGGAAGCATGCCATCGGCCGAATCGTCCAGAATATCGTCTATCCGATCCCTCTGCAGGACGAGAAGGAGCGCCCGGAGCAGCAGGTCTCCCTCGTCGGCGAGATCCTGTGGGCGCCTCGCCCTGCGGGATGTGATGACGTCAGAAACAAAGTTCCTAAACCTGTCGAGGTTGTCCGAGGAATAACCGCAGGCCCCGAGCGCCTCTGCGTAAAGGTCAACCAGTTCAAGGGGATCCTGCCCCGGCAGCCCGCGCAGGCTGGACGTGACTGCGGCGACCGCGGTGCCCGGCGTCTCCCATGGGCCGTCTGGCGAGAGCAGGGAGTTGACGAAGGCGGGCAGGTCGACAGGGAGGCGCCCGGCGCCGTCGAAGAAGGCGCCCGCCTCAGCCGCGGCCTCGAGGCGTCGGTGTGCGAGTGATAGGACAGTGCCGACAGCGCCTGCCAGGGCATCTGCCCGAATCCAGTCCTGCGCCTCGCCTGCCGCTCCATCGGTGGGCTCCGCGTTGAAACGGGATGGCCCCTCCCGACTGAAGAGTGCGGGCGCGACCTCCATGCTCAACCCGTCGGTGCTGATGTTCTCGAACATCTTTCCCGCGACCTGGTCGCGTTCGTCCCCCGTGCGGAAGACGAACGCCGCGATTCGCCCGAGCGGAACGCAGTTGGCCTGGGTGTCGCCGATGGGGCCGGCGGACACCTCGAGGCGGCATAGCACCGGGAACTCACCGTCCAGGCCCCCCGTCACTGCCGTCAGCTCCGCTGCCCGCAACGCGTCCACCACCGGCCGACTCGCAAGGTGCCGCATTCCCCTGCCGGGTCGGGCAGAGGCACGAAGGCTTTCCAGAATCGACAGGGACTCTCGGAAATTGGAGACAAGATGGGGAACAGGACTGTCCGAACTCATGCCAGGATCCTGATGGCAGGTGCTCGCGGCATCAACCCGAGCACTTGGGGCCTATCCGAGGGCCTGCCGACCCACAGGAGAGCAAGGCTTCGACGGGCCCGCGCCGACATGACGTACATGCCCATCTTGAAGAAGTCCTCCTGGCCCTCCTCGATCCGGGCTGCATGGATGTTGACGACAAAGACTGCATCGAACTCCAGTCCCTTGCAGCTGGCACGATTCAGCACCGTCACGGCAGGCTCGTCGAAGACGAGGTGCCGCTTCGGCTGATTGAATTCCGGGTCTCGAAAGGCATAGGTCTGGACGCGCACGCTCGAAGGAGCGGCCGCCGTACGCAGCGCGTCGAAGTAGGCCCGGCGGGCAGTGTCGTCGTCGGGTATGAGCACCCCGATCTCATGCTTCGGGTTGTTGCGCTGGTACGTAACGATCTGCTCCACAGCCGTCTGCACGCTCTCACAGCGCCGCATTTCCGGAGTCGGTCCCCTTCGCTCAGGAAGCAACGGGATGCCCGTGTTCGCTCCGGCGAAGAAGTGCTGCGCGACGAGCGCGACCTGCCTTGTGTTCCGGAAGTTGGTACGCAGATGGTAATGGCGCGAAGCCGGGATCGCCAGGGCCGTCTCAATGTCCGATATGGTCGAGTGCTGCTTGGCGCTGAGGCGCTGGTTCTCGTCGGCCAGCACCATCACCGCTAGTGGCCGCCCCTCCGGTCCAATCACTCCCTCGGACATCAACCGCAGCAGCCTAAAGAACTCCGGTGGGAAGTCCTGGCCCTCGTCGATGATCAGCTTGTCAATGGACAGAGCGTCCCAGCGGGCGACGGACTGGTGCTTCAGGAGGTGCCGGGTAACAGTGTCCCAGTCGACAGCGAACTCACTTTCCTCCGAGGCAGGAAGATCAGACGTGGGAGACCATCTACTGAACGCGCCGGGATTCCGCCAGTACTCGTCGGGTTCCACCGTCCAACTGTAGCCGCGAGATTTACCACTCTTCGGGCTCCAGGGTGCCCAGATCGCGGGCTTCCACTTAGCACCAAGCTCCTTGACCTTCTCACGTTCGTCGAAAGAAGTATCGAGGAGAATCAACGCTGCGTTCGCGGCCGGTGGAACCCGCAAGCCGAACCACAGCTCCTTGAAGAGCTGGCGCACGGTCCGCACCTGGATTCCCTGAGCCTCGAGCGACCCTATACCGTCCGGGAGGCGGCACGCGTATGCCTCGAGCATCCTGTTGAACATCGCCACGGCAGTCCGTCGGCCCTTCTTCGCCGCCTCCATAGCCCTCAGCACCGCGAGTACGGTCTTTCCCGTGCCGGGCGGTCCCGAGACGAGGACGCGGCCGTCCTCGGGCGCGTACAGGTAGACCCGTTCTTGCTCTTCGTTCAGATCGCGCGCGTTTGGCAGCCTCATGGCGAGCCCGCCAGCACGCCCTCGAGCAGCCCCGGGAGGGACGACCCACGTCCAAGGAGGAGGCTCCTGTCGAGCAGCGTGTTGGCGAGCACGCAGGAGGTCTCGGGGACGAGGGAGCAGGCATGGCAGGCGGCCCGGTTGAAGCCGCCGAGTCCCTGCCCCTGGGTCTCCCGGCACACCGGGTCCGCGGAGCACCACACCCCGCGGTCCAGGGCCACCCTGATTAGGTCGCCGAGCCTGTCTGGCCGCCCCTGCCGTACAAGGCCGCCAAGGGAGCCCTCGGAGTCGCCGTCCGCCGTGTAGATGAGCAGCCCGGCCATGTCGGGGCCCGCATAGATTCTCTCGCGCAGGGCAGAGGAGGAGTAGCCGGACTCGAACACGAGCTGCCTCATCAGCAGGTGGGAGAGGGTGTGGATGGCGATCAACCTCGGCGTCGGCCTCGGCAGGAACCAGTATCCCTGGTCCTGCCAGTGGCGCTCGAGTTCGGCGAGCCGCGCGGACTCGTCGCGGTCCGCCCGGACCGCCGCCTCCCACCGGGAGACGAAGTCGAGGTCGAAGGCGATGAATATGCCTTCGCCGAACACCTCGACCGAGGGCAGCCATGGGCGGACCCCCGGGGGAAAGGCGCGGCCGGCCTCGGGCCGCACCAGTGCCCCGTCTGGCTTGATGCGCCTGAAGCCCAAAAAGGCCCGGACCTCCCGGAGGCGATCCGCGAGCAGGACGCGCGCGAACGGCGCCCCCCCACCGACCTTCGGAGGAGGTGTCTCCCGGCAGACGAGATCGTCCGACGCAAAGTCCGCAGCCTCGGCGGATGTCAGGAAACGCCACTCCTCGGCCAGAATGTCCTCGGCATCCCAATCCGGATCGCCGTCGTCCGCGGCGCTAGATGCTGCCCCACCGACGGGCGCGGATGCACGGAGGTGCTCCAGGACGAGTTCGAGGGGCAGCGCGAACTCGTCGGCGAGCATCTGGGCGAACCGGGCGATCCTCGGGTGGGGTACGTTGCCCGTCGACGCGAGGTCGGCCGCAACCTCCTTCGCCATCTCGAAGGTGGTCGAGGCCAGCATCCTGGCCACCGCCGCGTCATGCGCCAAGGCCCCGCCGCCATCCCCCAGCGAGAGGGCGGACGCGGTGACGGGGTAGTACAGGTTCGTGGCGCCGCGTTGGAGGACCGAAGGCTCCCTCGTGCAGGTGAACCCGCCCGTCCGGGCCTGCCAGGGATGGCACGATGGGCAGCGCGCCCCTATAGCCTTCATGGACCCCTTTGACGTGATGCCGTCGAGCGACTCGGATGACCCGCAGTCCTCGCAGAGGATCTTCAGCGTTTCGAGGCCGCCCGTCCCGGTCTCGTCTACCAACAGCTTCAACCGCTCATGGGAGCGGCAGCCGCCCCGGTTCGACTTGTGGACCCACAGGTGCCACGGCACGTCGTCCAGGTGGCCGTCCTCACAGGCGACCACGAACCGCATCGGTACCAGCGTGCCCTCCTGCTGGCACTGAGGGCACCTCATCGGCAGTCCAGGGCGCCCGTGCCGGGCCTCCTGCCATCGGATGATGCGGCGGCACCGGGGGTTGTTGCAGAACATGGCCTCCGGGAAGCGGTGCAGGAGCACGCGCCCCGGCGACCCCGGGCGGTCCGCAGGCGGCTTCCTGAGGTCGCGGCGGAGCCGCTGCTCCATCCGCTGTAGGCGGACGTACTCCGAGGGCGAGCCCCAATCCACCGCGTCGCAGACAACGAAGGACTCGTCCCCGATGTCAATGACAGCGCCGATGCCCCCGGCGCCGACGAGCTGGGTGCGGCGGAGTTCGTAGTTCTTGCCTGTGCTCACGTACCGTTCCTCCGCCGGGCGGCCCCGCCCCGTGGTCTCAGGGTGGGCGGGTTGCCGCCCGAAGGCGCATCGGACGGCCTTGCGCCCCTGATCCAGACTCGGACGCCGACGTCCACGTGGCGCATGGACTGAAGGGTCTCGCGGGCCTCCGGATGGGCCTGCTCACCGAACTGCTTGATGAGCACGGGGAAATTCATGGCCTGCGGCGGCATCGCGTATTTGAGGTTCTGCGCTAGCCGCGTCTCCCACCACCGCTCCACCTCCACCGCCTTCGAGTCGATGCCCCGGCGCTCGGTCGGGTCGGCCCGCCTCATCCTTTCGTAGAGGCGGTCCACCAGCGCCCGGACCTGCGGGTCCGCCGTCGAGAAGCGTGCCGCATCGGCGTTGCCGGACAGGGCGGTCCCCATCCTGACCGCGCTGATCATGGCGGCGTGGAACACCCGCTCCCGCGCCGGGAGCGCGAAGGGGGTGACGCTCGTCGGCTCCACGAACCTGTAGAGGGCATCATGGAAGGGCCGGAAGTTCTCGTAGTGTGAGCGGTCCCGGGGCTTCGTGGGGGAATACAGAGCGAGCACGACGCCCGGAAGGCGCGTCCCGTCGCGGCCGACGCGCGACGTCGCCTGGATGTACTCCGACGCCGTCTTAGGCTGCCCGAGCACCATCATCAAGCCGAGCCGGTCGATGTCCACCCCGACGGACAGCATGTTCGTACAGCCGAGGTAGTCGATGGCGCGGGGGGTACCCTTCCCAGCGGAAACCTCCTCGATCACGTTAGGGATGTCCTCGCCCTTCACGTTGGCCGAGAGCTCCTGGACCCGGCGCAGCGCCCTGGCGCCGGACGTGCCCGGCGGGTGGAGCGCCGCAATGCGGGAGGGAATGTCATCGCGCGCCAAGGTGAGGCTTCGCCCGAGTTCGCGCCGGCTGTTATGGTACACGACGAGTGTCCACCAAGAGTCGTCCACTGCATCGGAGAGCCCGAGCCTCGGCACGGCGGTCAGTAGGGAGGCTGAGGCGAGCACGTTGCTGAAGGTCGGCGTGTGGCCCTGCGCCATGGCGCCAAGGTAGAGGCGCCCGGGCACGTCGGGGTCCGGGCGGGAGAAGAAGGTCTCGCCGGCCGTCAGCCCGGCGGGCGGGAACACCGCCGCCTCCTTGGCGAAGAGGCCTAGCGCTTGGTCGGCTGAGCGCCGGATGGTGGCGGTCGAGGCGATGACCTTCGGGCGCCCGCCGCGGTGGGCGATCACCGCGTCGAGGGCAGCCTCGTAGCCCCCGGCGACCGTTCCAAGGGGGCCCGAGATAAGGTGTAGTTCGTCCTGGATGACGAGGGACGGCGGCGCGTTGCGCGTGCCTGCCCCGAAGAACCGCCCAGCGTTCTCCTTCCACGCCATCATGGCGAACTTGTCGAGCGTCGCCAGCAGCATCGTCGGCGGCGCGCGGTAGAGCGCCTCGTCCACGATCTGAACCGGGATGCTCCGGTGGAACTCGCACCGCGGCTCCAGGCAGAAGAACTCGAAGGCCGCGTGCGTGCAGCGGATACCCACACCCTCGTCCCCGTCGGTTTGCCGGGTGGGGGAGATGACGGGGCTGCCGCAGGCCGGGCAGCGCAGGAGGATAAATGGGTTCCGCACTGGGCCCGGCCGCTGCCGGATGAGGCGGTCGAACTTCTCCGCGGCTTCGGAGAGCGCGTTCGGGGCGTTGCCGGAGCCGATCCATAGGCCCAAAGAGAACGGCTCGTCCCCGAGCCTGCCCGCATCCCGCATCCGCAGGCTCTCGAGCGCGCAGATGAGGTGACCGGCGCGCTGGAACTGCTGCTGCGTGAGCAGGCGCAGGGTGTAGCGCATAATGACGGCGGTGCCGCCACCGCGACCGGGGTCCCGCAGCCTGCGCCGCAGCATGTCGAACGCCGCGGCGGCGAGGTATGCCTCCGTCTTGCCGCCACCCGTCGGGAACCAGATCAGGTCGACGACGTCGCGAAACGGGTCGCCCTCCTCCCACATGCTCCGGAGGACAAGCAGCAGGAAGGCCAGCTGGAAGGGGCGCCACTCGTAGGACGCGTGCATCGCGTCGTCGGGGTTGACGCGCTCGGCGGCCGGGCGCCCGCTCCTCTCGGCCGACTTGACCCTCCCCGAGTAGGCCATCTGGACGAGCATCGCCCGGTTCGCGAGGCGGAAGCACTGGAGCGCGTCGGCATCCCGCGCCAGCAGGTCGCAGCCGTCCCGCATGCGGCGGAGGGCCTCGTCAATCCTGCCAAGGATTCGTGAGCGCGCCTCGGGTGGGTGGTCATCCGTGGGAACTGCGTCGAGGCCCCGGCGCCAAGCGGCATACGCCTCCACGAGGGCGTGCAGATCGCACAGGAGGTCGCCCACGGCCACGGCCTCCGACTGCAGGCGCTGGAGGCTGAGCGCCCGGCTTGCGCGCCCGTCCAGGTCACCGATCCGCGTCGTGACCGGGGCGACCTCGACGGACGGCAGGAACTCAACTCGTATCCGCGTCCTACCGTCGGCGGCCGGGCTCCAGTCGGCGGCGCAGCCGTGCCCGACGGCGAGCGCGGGCCGGTCGCGGTACTGGAGCGCAAGTTCGTCCTCCTCGGGATCGACCGTGAGCCGCTCGGGGGACGGCCACGGCAGGACGGCCACGGAGGGCACGGCCTCAAGCGAGACTTGGTAGAGGCAGTCCTCCGGATCGTAGCGGCCGTTCTCGTCCGTGACGGTCCTCTCGTTTACGAGGCTAACCGTCACAATCCAGGAACCCTCCGGTCCGCTGCGCGTAGAGACGTGGATCTGCGCCCAGCCGCCGAACGCACCACGCCGTACCGCCCCTGTAGACAATATGTCGACCCGTTCCTCTTGGCCGGATGCCGGATGGAAGAGGCCGGAGCGGACCCAGGATGCCCTCTTTCGCTGGCTTCCGCCTCGCTGTGGCGGGACTCCGGAAGCCGCTCCCTCCTGCACCGGGACCCGCTTCCGGTAGGTGCCGGCTCCGGCCCGTATCTCCACGGAGAATGGGTGCCCGGCCGGCACTGCGAAGGAGAAGCCGACGGAGGCGGGCAGGCGCTGGAACAGCAGGTCGGTCGGCGCCTCGAAGCCGTCTGTGGCTTCGTCCTCGTTGCTGCCTCCTGCACCGGCGTCTGGCGCCGATGTCTCCTCCTCCTCCACGACGGGCGCGGCCGTGGCGTTCCGCGGGAAGAGCATGCTCATGAGATAGCGCTTGTCCGGTCGCTCCGGCAGTTCCTCAGCGTCGCCATGCGACGGGCCGATGAGGTCACCGCGGAGGGTGGCAACCAGCCGGTCGCGGGCTGTGCGCTTCTCCCGGGTGGTGAGCGGCGGACTGGCAGACCTGGGAGCGGGCAAGGACTCGGTCCTGTGGGTCATTGGGTCGTTTCCTGTGCCCGTGATTCCTGTTCGGCCTGGAGGCCCCTAAACCAAGCGTCCGCACCATCGGCCAAGAACACCGCAAGCCCAGCCCTCGGGCGGGTCATGGCAACGTACAGAAACCGCTCGCTTCTCGGCTGCTCCGCGAAGCCAGGTGTGCACGCAACCGCCACCCACGCCCGCTCCATCCCCCGGAAGGTCGAGGGATCGCTCACTACGGCGCGCGTGCGGGCCGCGTCGAGTGCAGCGGGAGCGGCCAGCAGGGCTACGTCGTCGCCGAGGTTCCGGCGCGCCAGTTCGAGGAGGGAAGTCACGTCCTGCTCCGCAGCGAGTATTGCGATGTCGCCCGGTGCGACGCCGGTGTCGATCCATTCGCGTGCCCGTCTAACCGCCGCCTCGAGGGCGGCGGCTGCGGGGCCGAGCACGTGCTCAATGTGCGGGAGGACGCCTCTGGGGTCGATGTCAGAGATGCCCACGTCGGCGCCGACGGTGCCGCGGACGAGATTGACGATGTTGCGCGTCGACCTGACGTTCCGGGTCAAGCGGTAGCAGGCCGACATCGCGCGTAGACGCGCAAGGCTGCCCTGCTCAATGGTCGAGTGGAGCGCTTGGTTGGCAGGGTCCATGAACCAGCGCCAGCACCCGGCGTCCAGCCCTTCCCTGAGCAGGCGTCCGGCTTGGTGCAGCCCCTCAGGATTAGCCAGTTCCTGCCCTTCGTCCACGACGAGGACATCGAGGGATCGTGCGGGCAGGTACCGCATCGTCGCGGGATCGGCCACTGTCACCCTGGGCATCGCGGCGGCGAGGTGAGCCGCCAGGACCGGCGCGGCGACGATCAGGCCTACGCTGCTCCCTGAGGCCGCGGCCTGCCTTGCGGACGCCGCCGCCAGGAGCGTCTTGCCTGTCCCGGCTCCCCCCTCGACAAGCAGCCGCGCGTTACCCGAGAGCCCCTCAAGTATTTCCGCTTGCCGTTCAGTCAGGCGGACGACGTCCTCCTCGATCGCCTCCGCGCACCGCGCAGGGGCTGGGGCATACTGGAACTCCGGGAGCAGGTGGCGCTCCAGGGCGGCAGAGTCCAGCGGATGGGTGGCACGGCCTGACGCGACCGCCCTATCGCGCCACCACTGGAAGGCGCCGTCCAGAGCCTCAGTGAAACTAAAAGGCGAGGTGCAGGCCGAACGGTCGAGAAGTAGCGGGACTGGGATCTCGGGGTGGGGCGCGGCCCAAAAAGTGAAGGGTGTCACCACCACCCAGCCGAAGATGCCGATCGGTGGGGCGCCGGCGCGCGCGAGCGTCCGGAGGAGTGCCTGCATGCCTGACTCGGCCTGCCTATGCGGGCCCTCGGAGCGCCGCCTCGCCTGCCCTCGTCCGTTCTCGAAGCTCCAGACGCCCCCCGAGTGCCGGACAATTCCCCCCTTTACTTCGATGACCAGGAGCCCTCGCCGGTCAACGAGGACGAAGTCGGCCTCTCCGTACCGCTTATAGGCATGCTCGGGCAGGTTCACCGAGTGAGCAACGAAGGCGCCGGGGGATGCAGGTGCTGCAGCCAGCAGCGATCGCACATACCGTTCGCCATCCGGCGTATTCGGGTTCAAGACAGTCGTGGGTAGAAGCCGCACCGCAACAGCGCCCGAGGTTCAGTTGGCTAGCCTGAGCTTATGGAGAAATATTGGGGAGGGGAACGGGTGCCGCGAGAAATTCTTAGCTAATTCACCAGTACGGCTCGACTTGCAGGCTTTCAGCTGTGGATCGGCGTGGAATAGGAACCCTGTTGGAAAGGTGATCAGCGTCTCAACGGGATCCCACTGACGGCGCGGCTCCTAATTCCCTGCCTTCCTGGAGCCCCGGTGGACCGCCGAGAAAGCGCTGATAGCGGTGATCCAGGAGGCCTATCTCTAGGACATCTCGACGCGCTCGGTCGACGATCTGGTTCGCGCCATGGACCTGGAGGGGGTCTCCAAGAGCCCAGCCGCCTCTGCGCTGAAATCGACGAGCGGATGGGCGACTTCCTGGCCCGCCCCATCGAGGGCGACTGGCCCTATCTCTGGCTGGACGCGACCTACATGAAGGTGCGCGAGGCAGGGCGCATCGTCTCCGTTGCCGTGGGCGTCAACACCGACGGGCGGCACGAGGTGCTCGGCATGGTGGTGGGCAGCTCCGAGGCGGAGCCGTTCTGGCTCGACTTCCTGCGCGGCCTCGCCCGCCGCGGCCTCAGGGACGTGAAGCTCGTCGTCTCTGATGCCTACGAGGGCCTCAAGGCCGCCGTGACGAAGGTGCTCAGGGGCACTTGGCAAAGGTGCCGCGTTCATTTTGCCCGCACTCCGCTGGCGCATGCCGGAAAGGCGCAGCGCCGCATCGTCTCGGCCTGGATCGGCACCGCCTACGCGGAGCCCGATGCAGAGGGTGCCAAGCGGCAGTGGAGAGCGGTAGCCGACCAGTTGTGGCCGAAGGTCCCGAAGCTCGGTGCCCTCATGGATGGCGCCGAGGAGGATGTCCTCGCCTGCATGACATTCCCGGCCGCGCACCGCGTCAAGCTCCACAGCACCAACCCATCGAGCACCTCAACGGCGAGATCAAGCGCCGCACCGATGTGGTCGGCATATTCCCGAACGAGGCCGCCGTCGTGCGGCTCATCGGCGCCATCCTCCTCGAACAGTCCGACGAATGGGCCATCCAGCGGTCGCGCTACATGACGCTGGAGACCGTCGCCGCAGTCAGCGATACTGGTCCCATCAGGCTCTCCGCCGTGCCAGCCTGATCCCGGCCACCCGACCCGCCGGAACCATAGCTCCTACACCACGCGAGGGGACATGACCCAAAGTTGAGCTAAGAGGGCAGGTCATCAGAGGCAGTCCCCACGCTGCGGCGCCATTCCGCCTCCCCTCTGACAAGGCCCGGCAATGTGGGGAAATGCCATCACCCTTGACCTCATGCCCGCTTCCCAGACATCTCCAGGCCTCTCTGCTCAGGAACGGGAACCGTGCGCGAACTGCCAGCCCTTGATGCGACCGCTTCCGATCCCCTGCTGTCCTGTGCTCCGCAGGCTGATGTCCTGATCGATCGGATCCAGTTCGGCCTTGATGTTGCTCTGGCTCATCTGCCAGCCGAGGAGGCAGAAGGCTTTTGCGTCCGCCTGTACCAGGCCGGGATCATCGAGGCTGCGCCCAAGCCGGGCCAGTGCCTGAAGACCAACCTCCCCGTCCGGTTTACCGTCCCTGACCTGCCGGAAGGCGGAAAGATGACCATCTTCGGCGAGCTCGTCCTCCGCGCAGACGAGGCTGGGCGCCTCCGCATCACCAACCGAAGCCGGCTTCGCCCCGATCTGATACGTGCGCTGCGGTCGCAGCTCGAGGATCCTGGCGAGCCGGCCACAGGCGGTGCCACCAACCTGGTGGGCGCTCATGGGAACGACTGGACATATCTCCTCGGCCACGAGCTCGCGAACCTCCAGAATGGCATTGATGCCCTCGTTGCCGAATTGGCCGAGGCGGCCGAACTTCCGTCCGCGCAGCTGCGGGGTCGGCTGTGGGTTCAGCAATGCGAGATCTACCGGGACCTCCCTGATCCGGCCCAGGCGGCCGAGACGATCGTCCAGGATCTGGCGCAGCGCTCACTCACGGGCGGCGCGCAGCAGACCATCCGGCCGATCCGAGACCACGAGGGCGACCGCTTGGTGGTCCGCTGGCACCTGGGCACTCGCACCGCGCCCGTCCGGAAGGCTTACGCCAAGCGGCCCGACCTGCTGCGGACGGAGATTGAGCTGCCCAGCCGCGAGACTGTCCGCGCCCTACTGGCGACCGCACCGTCTCCGATGCCCGAGGAGGACAACCTCTCAGGTCAGACGGCTGCCGCGGTCGTCGCGGCGCTCGCCGAAGCGGCCGTTCCGCTGCTCGACGAGATGTGGCAGACGGTCAACGAGCTCTACGAGGTCTACCCACGGTGCGGCACCGAGTTCCTGCTCGGCCTCATGCCGCTCCTGCGTCTGGCTGCGCCCGAACCCCGACCTGCCGGAGCCGCAGGCCGCCCCATTGGAGAGGCGACACCGCAGCAGGCGCGCCGCGCGCTGGAGACGCTCCTCTGGTCCGGCCGCTGCGCCACCACCACCCGGGAAACGCCGGAGAAGCTGCGCGACGCCCTGGTCGAGATGGAACGGGCCGGCCTGCTGCGACGGCTCCACAACAGGCCCACCGTGTTCGGCCTGCGGCCGGAGTTCGAGCAGGCGCGGCAGGCACTCCGGGCGGCGCGCCGCCGTGACGACCGCCTCGACGAGCAGCTGGAGACCTGATCATCTTCTGGGCCTCATCCGGCTTGGCGACGCGCACCGGATCTGAGGCCCTGAGCCCCGCCGAGAGAAGCAACCTCCGCTCCCGGTCATATGTCATGGCATCGCGTCCGCTAGGTTGCTGAGCCCCACGGGCCCGCAGGCGGATGTCATCCAACTTCACGGACGATCCCATGACCGACGCTCCGCACCCGGACGTCGTGGCCCTGCGCCGCGACCTCGCCGGGCGTTACGCCCTCTTCACCCGCACCAACATGCCTGCGGGCTGCCTGCTGCCCTGGCACCTCGCGGTGCTCGACGCCGGCGAAGGCGCCCAGGCCACGCTACGCCTCGGCCTGGACGAGAACTCCGGGCCGGGTGGTGCCTGGAGCGCTCGCGACATCGCGGGCGTGGCCCAACAGCGGCAGATGGCCGAGGCGCAGCGCAAGCCGAGCCTCATGGCCCTGCAGTCCTCCGACCATCTCGGGAAGGTGGTCGAGGCCCTCGGCGCCCGCCCCGGTCAGGGCATGGCGGCCCCGCTGAGCTTCCGCCCGGGCGATGGCCCCTCCCCCTACCCCTGGGACATCGTCCAGCGCGGCGGCGCCACGCGCAGTCCCATCATCCTGAGCTCAGACCCGACCGGCCGAAGCCAGGGCATCATCGCCAGCCTGCTGCTTCTGGTGCTCGATCAGATGCTGATCGATGCTGCCCTGGCGCGGCCAGCCGACAGCCTGATTGCCCTTGCCAGCTCGCACGCCACCACTGCCCTGCGCTGCGAGGTGGCGCGCCGGCAGCACCAAGCCTGACCGCTGACTGAGGCGCGCCAAGCAACGCCAAGGCAGCTTGCCGGAGGACGGTCACGGCGCGCGCGGGCGGCATTTTCGCCGCTCGCCCGCAATTTCCCCTTTGCGCGCCAAAGTCGCCCCGCGAACACACTCTTGAGCCCCGGTGCCCGCCATTCGGTGCGGCCGGGACCCATTCCCACTCCTCGCGACCGGATGAAAGGCGGCTTGGCATGGCCACCGAGCTGATCACACGCGCCCTCACCAAGGCTCCCCCGCCGGTGCCGCCGGGGGCACGGAAACTCCGCATCTTCGACACCCGTCTCCGCGGCTTCATCATGGAGGTCAGAGCCAGCGGACAGATCACCTTCTGGCTGCGCTACGCCGACGACCGCGGCCGCGCCCGGGAGGTGCGCCTCGGCCGCCTCGGCGACATCACCCTCGACCAGGCGCGCCAGAAGGGAGAGCAGCTCCGCGCCGCCGTCACCCTCGGCGGCGATCCGGGCGGCGAGCGCGACCGGCGGCGCGCCGTCCCGACCCTCGCCGAGTTCGTCGAGCAGAAGTACCTGCCGCAGATCCGCGACACGCTGCGCGCCGCCTGGGACTACGAGGCGATGTGCCGCAAGCGGATCCTGCCCGCGCTCGGGCGCAAACCGCTGGACCGGGTGGAGCCGGGTGAGGTGGCGGAGTTCCGCCGTAGGCTCCTCGCCGAGGGGCTGTCGAACCCGCGGGTGAACCGCCACCTCGCCGTGCTGCGCCGGATCTTTACCCTGGCCCTGCGCTGGGGTGCCTACGAGGGCCGCAACCCGGCTGAGCGTCCCGGCATGCTGCCGGAGCGGCACCGCGAGGAATTCCTCTCCGACGCCGAGCACATCCGGCTGCTGGCCGTGCTGGCCGAAGAGCCGGACCGCGTCGCCGCCGAGGCCATCCACCTGCTGGCCCTGACCGGCGCGCGCAAGAGTGAGGTGCTACGCGCCCGCTGGGAGCATGTCGACCTCGGGCGGCGCGTCCTGACGGTGCCGCTGGCCAAGCACGGCGAGCGGCGGCACATCCCGCTCTCCGACGCAGCGCTGGCGCTGCTCAGCAGCCTTCGGCGGGTGCCGGGCAACCCCTTCGTCTTTCCCTCAGCCCGGCGGCGGGGCCAGCCGATGGAGAGCGTCCGTGGCGCCTGGGGGCGGGCCAAGGCCGCGGCAGGGCTTTCGCCCACCCTGCGCCTCCACGACCTGCGCCACAGCTTCGCCAGCGCGCTCGCCAACCGCGGCCACTCACTCTTCGAGGTCGGCCGCATCCTCGGGCACAAGCAGGTCGCCACCACCAGCCGCTATGCGCACCTCAGCCAGGAGCGCCTGGTCGAGGCCGCGAACGCTGTCGGCCGCATCGGCCAGCCGGCGCCGCGGACCGACGACGCATCCCCGGAGACAGCCTGACCGGAGGGCGGCCGCGCCGCCCTCTCCTCAGCGCCTGCGCCTTTTTTCTGACCACGCCGAAAGGACACCCCATGGAACAGCCGAAGCTGGCCATTCGTGCAGCCGCGCCCACGCCGCATCACCCTCCCCTGCTGACACCCGAGGATGTGGCCGCCCGGCTTGGCGTCAGCCGCAAGGCGCTGGAGCGCTGGCGCTGTACGGGCGACGGGCCGCGCTTCGTGCGCCTCGGCCACAAGACTGTCCGCTACCGCCACCAAGATATCGAGACATTCATCAGTGCCCGGATCGTTGCCAGCACCGCGATGAGCTGAGTCTCGAATCCGCCTCGCGGAGTTCGGCCCTGTTCTGCCTTGGCCACTGACGAGCGACCTGCCGAAACGGGCGGCAGCGCACTCCGCGTCGCATCGAGAAAGCAGGATACCTGGAGGCACCATGCCAACAGCACCGGGGGTTCCTGCTCTACCGGAGGAAGCCGCCGGCCAGCGGCTCGAGGTCACCGTCGTGATGCTTGCGTGACATCGACGGCATCTCAGCATGGGCGGCGTTGCTGCTCTTCTTCCTCTTCCATGCCCCCCTCGGCCTTCCACAGCAGGAGATGATTGTGGACCCAAAGAATAAGCTTTCCTGCGCCACCAAGCTGGCGGCACCTCCTTCCCCGTCGCGGCGGAAGCCCAGGAGGATGGCAGAGCAGGCGGCGCCGAAGCACCCGCCTCAGGAACATGCCCAGCTGGACCCATGGAGCGAAACCATCCCTCTCGGAGGCGTGGGTCTGCCGCTCGCAGAGGCCAAGAGGAATGGCATCCCGAAGACAGCGTACGCTGCGGCCTTGAGGGCCCTCGCACGGCCTGCCCAGCTTGATCTGGGCGTCCCGTTCTCGGCTCTCTCGGATGACATCGATCCCATTCTGATGGGTGGCGACACCTACGAGAGGATCACCGAGGCGTTTGGCGAAAAGGTCGCCTGCGAGGCGATGATGGTTGGTCAGAGTTACGCCTTCTGGCAGGTTCTGCCGATCCTCAACGTCCCCTCAACGATCGACTACTGGGTCCATCGCGAGGATCTGCTGCGCGTTCTGTCCATGATGCGGTGCGATCCTTCCTGGTACACTCGGACTCACAACCGTGTGCTTGTGCCCCCGTACGCACCGAAAGCCTACGACCTGCCCCGAGTCAGCGGCTGCGTGACACGAGATCACGTTCGTGCCTTCGCCGCCGGCTTCCCCAATTTGTCGAAGCGTCTGGAGACGCTGATTCCGTGGAGAAAGCGAAGGGCTGAGATGCTCGAGGCTGATGCGGAGCAGGCCAATTCGGTCGCGGCCTCGTTCCTCGGGATCGAGGTGGACTTGCGCACGGGCAGTCTTGTCTCGGCCGACGACACGGAGTTCGCAGTCCACCTTGCGGTGGGATCGCACGAGAGCAAGCGCCAGGAGTTCGAATGGGAGCGCGTCTACACCTTTCTGGACGCGCTCGCCCCACGGATTAGCCAAAGCCCTGCCGTGGAACTGTATCCGGAGTTGGCGAGTGCGTCATGGTCCTGCGCACTGGATGCGGCGCTTCATGTGCCTGAGATCTGGACGGGCCAGGCTGCCCTGTGCGTCGAAGGGGTCGAGGCTACGGCGTTCGGGCAGCGCGACGCGTGCATCGCGTGGCACAACGACCTGCTCAGGAGCATCCGTTCCTGATTCAGGCCTCCGCCCGCGGGGATTGATGAATTCGCGGGCGGCCATGTGACGCAGGATGGACGACGCGGAGGCTTTCGTAACCGGGCGCCCCTGCGCCAGAACCGCAGCCCGAACACCGGCCCCTGACGCCGCTCACGGCGCCAGAGGTGCCGGTGCGAAGAAGCGATTTCGTGGGGCCTCCGTGGGACGCCCAAAGCGAAAAGCCCGGCGCTGAGGCCAGGCTTTTTCGATAACTGCTTGATCTCAATTGAGAAGGTATGGCGCGCCCGAAAGGATTCGAACCTCTGACCCCCAGATTCGTAGTCTGGTGCTCTATCCAGCTGAGCTACGGGCGCATACCAAATTGTACCGGGCTGATCTCCCGGGAGCACCGTGGCGCGCCCGTGAGGATTCGAACCCCAAACCTCCAGATCCGTAGTCTAGCGCTCTATCCAGTTGAGCTACGGGCGCTGGCCTGTGGCGGGGGAATAACCGAGGCCATTCCCCCGCGCAAGAGGGCTTTTTCAGCCGTTACGCCGCCAGCTTGTCCAATTCGCGCAGCACGGCGTCACCCATCACGCTGGTGCCGACGCGGGCCGTGCCGGGGCCCATGATGTCGGCGGTGCGCAGCCCGCCGGCCAGCACCTTCTCCACCGCCGTCTCGATCATCGCAGCGTCTTCCTCCATCCCGAAGGACCAGCGCAGCAGCATGGCGAAGGACAGCATCTGCGCGCAGGGATTGGCGATGCCCTTGCCGGCGATGTCGGGCGCCGAGCCATGGATCGGCTCATACAGCGCATGGCGGCGGCCGGAGGCATCCGGCGCCCCCAGCGTGGCGGAAGGCAGCATGCCGAGCGAGCCCGTCAGCGCCGCCGCCAGATCCGACAGAAGATCGCCGAACAGGTTGCCGGCCAGCACCACGTCGAACTGCTTCGGCCGCGCGCAAAGCTGCATGGCGCAGTTGTCGGCATACATGTGCGACAGCTCGACCTCGGGGTACTCGGCCTTGCCGATCTCCGAGACCACGGCGCGCCAGAGGCGGCCGGTCTGCATCACATTGGCCTTCTCGACGCTGGTCAGGCGGCCGCTGCGCTTCTTCGCGAGGTCGAAGGCGACGCGGGCGACGCGGGCGATCTCCTCCTCGGTGTAGACCTCGGTGTCGACGCCGCGGCGCTTGCCGTTGGGCAGGGTCTCGATGCCGCGCGGCTCGCCGAAATAGATGCCGCCGGTGGATTCGCGGACGATCATCAGGTCCAGCCCGCGCACCACGTCGGGCTTCAGGCTCGACGCATCGACCAGCGGCTCCATCACCAGCGCGGGGCGCAGATTGGCGAACAGCCCCAGCTCCTTGCGCAGGCGCAGGATGCCGAGTTCCGGGCGCTTCTCGAAGGGCAGGCTGTCCCAGCGCGGGCCGCCGACCGAGCCGAACAGCACGGCATCGGCGCCCAGCGCGCGCTCCACCGTCTCATCCGGGCAGGGAGAGCCGGTGGCTTCCAGCGCGGCGCCACCGACCTGGCCTTCCTCCATCGCGAAGCTGACATGGCGGCGGCGGTCCATCCACTCGATGATGCGGCGAACCTCGCGCATCACCTCGGGTCCGATGCCGTCCCCGGGGAGAACCAGGATCTTCTTGTTGGCCGTCATGACGCGGTGCGTTCCTCCTGCTGCGCGGCGCCGTACAGCCAGGGCTGCGCGGCGCGCTGCTTTGTCTCGAAGCCGTCGATGGAGGCGGACTTCTGCATGGTCTGGCCGATGTCGTCGAGGCCGTTCAGCAGCAGGTGGCGCCGCAGCGGGTCGATCTCGAAGGAAATCTCCTCGCCATTCGGCCGCACCACCACCTGCCGCTCCAGGTCCACGGTGAGGCGCGCATTGCCGCCCAGCCGCGCATCCTCCATCAGCTGGTCGCACACCTCGCGCGGCAGCCGTACCGGCAGGATGCCGTTCTTGAAGCTGTTGTTGTGGAAGATGTCGGCGAAATCAGGGGCGATGACGCAGCGTATGCCGAAATCCAGCAGCGCCCAGGGCGCGTGCTCGCGGGAGGAGCCGCAGCCGAAATTCTCATGCGTGACCAGGATCTCCGCGTGGCGGTAGGGCTCCTGGTTCAGCACGAAATCCGGGTTCTCCGAGCCATCCTCGCGGTAGCGGAGATTGGCGAAAAGCGACTTGCCGAGCCCGGTACGCGCGATGGTCTTGAGGAAGCGCGCCGGGATGATCTTGTCGGTGTCGACATTCGCCATCGGCAGCGGCGCGGCGATGCCGGTCAGGGTGGTGAAGGCGTCCATGGCTCAGTGCTTCCCTTCGGCGATCTCGCGCACATCGGTCAGGCGGCCGGTGACGGCCGCGGCGGCGGCCATGGCGGGGGAGCAGAGATGCGTCCGCCCGCCCGGTCCCTGGCGCCCCTCGAAGTTGCGGTTGGAGGTGGAGGCGCAGCGCTGCCCCGGCGTCAGCTTGTCCGGGTTCATGCCGAGGCACATGGAGCACCCCGCCTCGCGCCACTCGAAGCCGGCTTCCTTGAAGACGGCGTCCAGCCCTTCCTGCTCGGCCTGCAGCTTCACCAGGCCGGAGCCGGGCACCACCATGGCGCGTACCCCCTCGGCCACGCGGCGGCCGCGCGCGATGGCGGCGGCGGCGCGCATGTCCTCGATGCGGGAATTGGTGCAGGAGCCGATGAAGACGACATCCACCTTGAGGTCGGTCAGCTTCTGGCCCGGCGTCAGGCCCATGTAGTCCACCATGCGGCGGAGCTGGGCGCGGCGCGCCTCGTCGGCGCCTTCCTCGGGGTTCGGCACCGTGCCGGTGATCGGCAGCACGTCCTCCGGGCTGGTGCCCCAGGACACCATGGGCACGATCTCGGCGGCGTCGAGGAACACCTCCTTGTCGAACACCGCGCCCTCATCGGTGGGCAGGGTCTTCCACCATTCCACGGCGCGGTCGAAATACTCGCCCTTGGGGGCGTGCGGGCGGCCCTTGACGTAGTCGAAGGTGGTCTGGTCCGGCGCGATCATGCCGGCGCGCGCGCCCGCCTCGATCGACATGTTGCAGACCGAGAAGCGCCCGGCCATGTCCAGCGCCCGGATGGTCGAGCCGGCATATTCGATGACATGGCCATTGCCGCCCGCCGTGCCGATCTTGCCGATGATGGCCAGCACGATGTCCTTGGCGGTGCAGCCGGCGGGCAGCGCGCCCTCCACCGTCACGCGCATGTTCTTGGCGCGCTTCTGCAACAGCGTCTGGGTGGCCAGCACATGCTCCACCTCGGAGGTGCCGATGCCGAAGGCCAGCGCGCCGAGGGCGCCATGGGTCGAGGTGTGGCTGTCGCCGCAGACAATGGTCATGCCCGGCAGGGAGAGGCCCTGCTCCGGCCCGATGACATGGACGATGCCCTGGCGGGCGTCGGTCAGCGGGATGTAGGGAACGTTGAATTCCTTCACGTTCCGCTCCAGCGTCTCGACCTGCACGCGGCTTTCGGGGTCGTCGATGCCGGTGTAGCGGGAGGCGTCGGTGGCGATGTTGTGGTCCACCACCGCGACCGTGCCTTCCAGGCGGCGCACCGGGCGCTTCGCCATGCGCAGCCCCTCGAAGGCCTGCGGGCTGGTCACTTCATGCACGAGGTGGCGGTCGATGTAGAGCAGCGCCGTGCCATCCGGGAGCGTCTCGACCAGATGGGCATCGAAAATCTTGTCGTACAGCGTGCGCGGCTTGGTGCCCGACATCGGCGTATCCCCATGGCAGATGGTTCATTACTCATCCGCGTGGCGATCGAGCGCTCGAAGCGAGCTTCCCAGCGCCACCCGGAGGTCGCGATGGCGTCGCGAGGGGAGGCATCCCCCGGAACCCCGTCCGGCCTGTGGCCGGGGGGAGGCATCCCCCGGAAGCACATCCGGTTTCAGGCGTCGCGGGGGCCGCTGCGGCCCCCGAAACCAGTCGCCCCGGGCCGCGAAAAGCCCGGAGCCATGCTTGCGGGGGCGCAGGGGCCCCCATTCCGTCCGCGGGCCGGTTCAGGCCTTGGCGGCGCGCGGCGCGACCTTCTCGGCGATGCGCGCGGACTTACCCGTGCGGCCACGCAGGTAATACAGCTTGGCGCGGCGCACCTTGCCCCGGCGCAGCACGGCGATCTCCGCCACGTTCGGGGAATAAAGCGGGAAAACGCGCTCCACACCCTCGCCATAGGACAGCTTGCGCACGGTGAAGTTGCTGTGCAGGCCCTTGTTGGAGCGCGCGATCACGACGCCCTCATAGGCCTGGGTGCGGGTGCGCTCGCCCTCGACCACCTTCACCATCACGCGGACGGTGTCGCCGGCGGCGAATTCCGGCACCTCACGGGCGCTGGCCAGGCGGGAAAGCTGCTCGGCGTCGAACTGCTGCAGCAGGTTCATGGGTTTGGTCCTCTCGATCAATCGTTTAGGCGGCGCGGGCCGCCCGTTCAATCCGTTCTTCCGGCATGGCGGCTCAGCTTGCCCGCCGGGACATATGCCTGGCCCAGAGATCCGGCCGCCGCTCGCGCGTCGCCGCCTCCGCCTGTTCCCGCCGCCAGCGCGCCACCGCGGCGTGGTGGCCGGACAGCAGCACCTCCGGCACCGCCCTGCCCCGCCATTCGGCCGGGCGGGTGTAGTGCGGGTATTCCAGCAGCGGCGCATCGGCCTCGGCGAAGCTTTCCTCCGCCGCGCTTTCCGCCCCGCCCATGACGCCCGGCAGCAGCCGCACGCAGGCATCGAGCAGCAGCAGCGCCGCCGGCTCCCCGCCCGAAAGCACGAAGTCGCCGGCCGAAACCTCGCGCATGCCGCGCGCCTCGATCACCCGCTGGTCCAGCCCCTCATACCGCCCGCAGACCAGGACGACGCCCGGGCCGGCGGCCAGTTCCCGCACCAGCGCCTGGTCCATCAGGCGCCCGCGCGGGGTGAGGTAGAGCAGCGGCCGCGCCACGTTGTCGGCCAGGGCGGCGTCGCAGGCGGCATCCACCACATCCGGCCGCAGCACCATGCCGGCGCCGCCGCCGCAGGGGGTGTCGTCCACCGTGCGGTGCTTGTCGGCCGCGAAGTCGCGGATCTGCAGCGTGTCCAGCCGCCACGTCTCCTCACGCAGCGCCCGCCCGGCCAGGGAATGGCCGAGCGTGCCCGGAAACATGTCCGGGAACAGCGTCAGGGCGGTGGCATGCCAGCTCACGCGCCACCTCCGCGCACGCCGCGCGGGCCGGTGCGCTTCGGATCGTCCTGGCGGCGCGGCAGGGGGCGGACCGGCTCGGCCAGCACCGCCGGCTCCTGCCCGCCTTCCGCTTCCGGCGGCACCACGACATCCTCCGGCGGCTGCGCCACCAGATGGCCCGCGGCGATGTCCACCACCGGCACCACGGCGCGGGTGAAGGGCAGCAGGGTTTCGCGCCCCGCCTCGTCCACCACCGTCAGGAAGGCGCCGGCGCCGTAGTCATCGACGCTGCGCACCACGCCCAGCGCCCCGCCCTGCGCGTCCCGCACCGCCAGCCCGACCAGGTCGGCGAGGTAGAACTCATCCTCCTCCGGCTCGGGCAGGGTGCCGCGGGGCACGTAAAGGCGGGTGCCGGTCAGCTTCGCCGCGGCATCGCGGTCGGTGACGCCGTCGATGCGGGCCAGCCCGCCAGGCAGCCATTGCAGCACGAGCCTGCGGCTGCCGCTTTCATCCGAAAGCGGGCCATAGGCGGCCAAAGCCGCCGGATCGGCGGTGAAGGACTGGACGCGGACCAGGCCGCGCACGCCGTGCGGCCGTCCGATCTCCCCCACCAGGATGCGATCCTTGCCCATGTCGCGTGGCCGCTACCTTGCGCGTCCGGTTCAGCCGGCCGCGGCGGCGGCGCGTTCCTGCGCCTTCTTCTTCGGCGCGGACTGCTTCGGCTGCTCGCGGAACACCGGCATCGGCGCCAGCTCGGCCTTGCCGAGGAACTTCGCCACGCGGTCGGTCGCCACGGCGCCGTTGCTCAGCCAGTGCTTGATGCGCTCGTCGAACAGGCGCACGCGCTCGGCATGGTCGGAGGGCAGCATCGGGTTGTAGCTGCCGACCTTCTCGATGAAGCGGCCATCGCGCGGGGAGCGGCTGTCGGCCACCACGATGTGGTAGTAGGGGCGCTTCTTGGCACCGGCGCGCGCGAGGCGGATCTTCAGGCCCATATCAGGTTCCTATCAGTGTTTTGGTCGTGGTGTCAGAAGGGGCGCTTGCCGCCCCCCATGCCAGGCAGGAGCGCGCCGAGGCCGCCGCGCATCATTCCCTTCTGGCCGAGCTTGCTCATCCGCTTCATCATCGCGGACATGTCGTCGAACTGCTTCAGCAGCTTGTTGACCTCCTGAACGGAGGTCCCCGAGCCCGCGGCGATGCGCTTCTTGCGGCTCGCCTTCAGGATCGCGGGGTTGCGGCGCTCCTTCAGCGTCATGGAGCCGATGATGGCGGCCTGCCGCTTGAGGATGGAGCCGTCGAGCTTCGACTCGTCGATCTGCCCCTTCAGCTTGCCGAGGCCCGGCAGCATGTTCAGGATGCCCGAAAGCGAGCCCATCTTGTTGATCTGCTTGAGCTGCGAAGCATAATCCTCCAGGTCGAACTGACCCTTCTGCATCTTCGCGGCGAGCTTCTCGGCCTCCGCCTTGTCGATCGTCTCGGCGGCCTTCTCGACGAGCGAGACGATGTCGCCCATGCCGAGGATGCGGCCGGCGATGCGGTCGGGGTGGAAATCCTCCAGCGCCTCCAGCTTCTCGCCGGCGCCGAGCAGCTTGATCGGCGCGCCGGTGACGGCCCGCATGGACAGCGCGGCGCCGCCGCGCGCATCGCCGTCGATGCGCGTCATGACGATGCCGGTGATGCCGACGCGCTCGTTGAAAGCGCGCGCCGTCTGCACCGCGTCCTGGCCGGTCATGGCATCGACCACCAGCAGGCTTTCATGCGGGCGGGTGGCGGCCTTGACCTGCGCCACCTCCTCCATCAGCGCCTCGTCAATCGAGAGGCGGCCGGCGGTGTCGAGGATGACGACGTCATACAGCTCGCCGCGCGCCACCTGCATGGCGCGCTGCGCGATCTCCAGCGGCGACTGGCCCTGGATGATCGGCAGGGAGGTGACGCCCGCCTGCTTCGCCAGCGTCTCGAGCTGGAGCTGCGCGGCCGGGCGATGCACGTCCAGGCTGGCCAGCAGCACCTTCTTCTTCTCGCGCGTGCGCAGCCGCAGCGCGATCTTGCCGGAGGTGGTGGTCTTGCCCGAGCCCTGCAGGCCGACCATCAGGATCGGCACCGGCGAGGCCGCGTTCAGGCTGATTCCGGGGACGTGCTCCACGCCCTCCCCGCCGCCCAGCGCCTCGACCAGGCAGTCATTGACGATCTTGATGACCTGCTGCGCCGGGGACACGGAGCGCAGCACTTCCTGCCCCACGGCGCGCTCGCGCACCTTGGCGACGATGTCCTTGACCACCGGCAGGGCGACATCGGCTTCCAGCAGCGCGATGCGGACCTCGCGCGAGGCTTCGGCCACGTCGGCCTCGGTCAGCGCGCCACGGCGGCGCAGCCGGTCGAAAACCCCGTTCAGCTTGCCCGAAAGCGCCTCGAACATCCGCCCTCACTGCCGCGCCCTGACGAGCGCCCAAAACAAAACGCGCCGCTGCGCGAGCCTTCGCGGAGCGACGGAGCCGGGCCTCTCCGGGAGGCGCCGACCAAAAAGGTCCCGGGTCCGACCCAGGCCGGTGGGGTTTAGGTCATCAGGGCCAGGAGGGTCAAGCGTTCCCTGCCGCGATGGCGCGGCCAAGCGGAAGGGCCGGCCTCAGGCCAGTGGCGCGGTCCGGAACAGGGACACGCGCAGCCCGCCATGCGGCACCGGCGCGGTGGCCGGCAGGAATGGCAGCCCGGTCGCGGCCGCGAGGCCCGGCTCGCTGGTGATGATGCCGACGCGCCAGCCGCCGAAGCGGCCCATCAGCACCTGCCCCAGCGCGCGGTACAGCGGCGCCAGCGCCTTCCGTTCCCCGATGCGGGCGCCATAGGGCGGGTTGGCGATCACCAGCCCCGGCGGCCCGGCGGGGGGAAGGAGGTCGCTGATGGTGTTCTGCCGGAACTCGGTGCAATCGGAAACCCCGGCGCGCGCGGCGTTCGCGCGGCTCATGGCCACCGCCCCGGCATCGCGGTCGCTGCCGTAGAAGCGCGCCGCCGGGACGCGCTGGCTCTTCACCGCGCGCATCTGCTGCCACGCCGCCGCGTCGAAGCTGGCCAGCTTCTCGAAGGCGAAGGAGCGAGCGCGGCCGGGATTGAGCCGGGCGGCGATCTCCGCCGCCTCGATCACGAAGGTGCCGGAGCCGCACATCGGGTCCAGCACCGGCTCGGCGCCCTCGTAGCCGCATTGGCGCAGGAACAGGGACGCCATGGTTTCCCGCATCGGCGCGCGGTTCACGGCCTCCTTGTAGCCGCGCTTGTGCAGCAGCTCGCCCGAGGTATCGACGCTGATCGTGCAAAGATCGTGCTCGATGCGCGCCCGCACCGTGACGGCCTCCCCAGGGGCCGCGCCTTCCGCCGGCGGCGCGCCCAGCGTCTCGGCGATGGCGGCGGCGATCCGCTCGGCCGCGGCGCCGCTGTGATAGATGCGGGACTTGGCGCAGGATGCCTCGACGCGGAACGGCACGTCCGGGCGCAGGACGCTGGCCCAGGGCACGCGGCGGGCGCGGCCTTCGAGCTGCGCCAGGTGGAGAACGTGGAACGCGTCGACCCGCGCCAGCACCCGCCCGGCGCCACGGACCCACAGATTGGCGCGCCAGACCTCCGGCCAGCCGCCCGTGATCACCACGCCGCCGGGAACCTCCTTCGGCCGCCGGAAGCCCTTGGACTTCACCTCGGCCCAGAGCACCGGCTCCAGCCCCGGCAGGGTGGCCAGGAAGATCTCGAAATCGGTGTTGCTGGTCATCTCGAACTGCGATGCGGGAGGCAGGAGGGCGGCGGCACCTTGGCCTGTCCGCGCGGGCGGGGAGACAGAACAACAAAGCCGCCCCTTCTCTACCATCCTGCGGCGCGGACGGCCATTGCCGGCGCGGAGGGCGGGTGGATGCCCGCCCCTCCCCCTTGCCCGCCGCCCCGGCAGGGCGCCTGGCGCGGCGCCGGCCTTATGCCTTGCTGACGCCCCAGAACAGCGGCAGCGGCGCCTTGAGCACACCCGACACGTTGGACCGCCAGGCCTGGTAGGCCATGAACTGGCCCAGCGGAGCGTAGATCACGTCCTCCATCGCTGCCCGGTTGATCGCGGCCAGCGCGGCCTTTTCCTCGTCCGGGCCAGGGGCGGCGTACCAGGCCTCCACGCCTTCCTCGGTTTTCGGGCTGTCGGGCCAGCCGAACCAGGCCTTCTCGCCATTGCCGCGGATCGCCGCGTAGCCGGCGGGGGTGACGCAATCGGCGCCGGAATGCCAGGTGTGGAACACGTTCCAGCCGCCCTGCGCCGGCGGCGCCTTGGAGGCGCGGCGGCCGACCACCGTGCCCCAGTCGGTGGCGACGGCATCCACGTTGAAGCCCATGCGCGCGAACAGGTCGGCGGTGACGTCGCCCATGGCCTTGTGGGGCGGCAGGTCCTGCGAGAACATGCAGAACACGGGCTGGTTGTTGTAGCCGCTCTCGGCCAGCAGGCGCTTCGCCGCGTCGAGGTCGCGCTTTCCCTTCAGGATGTCGCCGCCCGCCTCGGTATAGCCCGGCGTGCCCGGGGTGAAGAAGCCGGGCAGCGGCCGCCAAAGGCTGTCATCGCTGCCGACGATGGCCCGCATGTAATCTTCCTGGCTCAGCGCCATCAGCACCGCGCGCCGCGCCCGCACATCGTTGAAGGGCGGCTGCAGGTGGTTCATGCGAAGCGCCGCGATGTTGCCCAGCGGGTCGGCGATGTCCACCGACACGCCGCGCGCCCGCTTCAGCACCGGGATCAGGTCGGGGATCGGCGTTTCCCACCAGTCGATCTCGCCATTCTGCAGGGCGCCGGCGGCAGTGGCCGGGTCCGGCATGATGGACCATTCGACGCGGTCCACCAGGATGCGCTTGCCGCCGGCCAGCCAGGAGGCGGCTTCCTCGCGCGGGCGGTAGCCGTCGAAGCGCGCGAAAACGGCGCGGGCGCCGGGCACCCATTCCTCCCGCACGAAGCGCATCGGGCCGGAGCCGACATATTCCTTGATCTGCCCGAACGGGTCGGTCTGCGCGATCCGCTCGGGCATGATGAAGGCGCAAGGGGCGTTGGTCTTGCCCAGCGCCAGCAGCATCTTCGGGTATGGCTTGCGCAGCACCCAGCGGAAGGTGCGGTCGTCCACCGCCACCAGCTCCTGCTGGATGGCCCTGATCATCAGCCCCATGGCGTCGCGCGCCGACCAGCGGGCGAGGCTCGCCACCGCGTCGCGCGCCAGCACCGGCGTTCCGTCATGGAAGGTGAGGCCGGGGCGCAGCCGGAAGGTCCAGGTCAGCCCGTCGGCCGAGACCTCCTCCTGCTCCACCATCTGCCGCCGCGGCGTCACCGTCTCGTCCACGCCATAGAGCATGTCCCAGACCAGCACGGCGGCGTTGCGCACCACGTATTGCGTGCCCCAGACCGGATCGAAATTGGCGAGGTCCGCATGCGGCACGAAGCGCAGCGTGCGCGCCGCCGCGCCCTGGGCCAGCGCCGGCCGCGCCAGCGGGCCGTAAGCTCCCCCGCCCCCCAGCAGGGCCGCCGCCGACAGCCCCGATCCCAGCAATGCCCTACGCCGCATGACCGCCCCCCTCATGACGTGGATGCCGTGCAACCTGTCGCCTTCCCTGTGCGCTGCCCCGCTCAGGGCCGGGCTTCACGCGGTTCCGAGGATGCCATGACCATGGCCGCCAGCAAGGCCAAACTGGCGCTTGCAACCGGGGGCGCGGGCCATTACGGTTTCGCGCATGAACACGCGAATGCCTCAGCAGCGCTGGTGGTGGCCCCTCTCCTGAGGCGGCCCGCGTAACCCTACATGGCCGCCACGGAGTTCCGGGCGGCCTTTTTCGTATCCGAACAAGCCGATCGCCGGACCCCGTGGCCCCCGCAGCCCGGAGTGTCCCGATGCAGATCACCTACCGAACCGAAGGCGGCATCGCCGTCCGCCGCGAAACCCTGGAAACCGGGGCGGCCGAGGCGCTGGCAGCCCTCGCCGGCAGGCTGGACCGGCAGCGCGGCGTGCTGCTGTCCTCCTCCTTCGAGTTCCCGGGCCGCTACACCCGCTGGGATCTGGGCTTTTCCGACCCGCCGCTGATGATCCAGGCGCGCGGGCGGGAGATGGCGATCAAGGCGCTGAACGCGCGCGGGGAGGTGCTGCTCGGCGCCGTCGCGCCCGCGCTGCGCGCCCTGCCGGAGCTGGCGGCGCTGTCCGCCACGGCCGGGCGCATCGACCTCACCGTGCGCACGCCGGAAGGCAGCTTCCCGGAGGAGGAGCGGTCCCGCCAGCCTTCCGTGTTCTCCGTGCTGCGCGCCCTGCGCGACCTGTTCGGCAGCCCGGAGGACGCGCATCTCGGCTTCTATGGCGCCTTCGGCTACGACCTGGTGTTCCAGTTCGAGCCGGTGAAGCTCCGCCTGCCCCGCGCCGACGACCAGCGCGACCTGGTGCTGTACCTGGCCGACGAGATCCTCGTCGTCGACCACATGCATGAGCAGGCCTCGCTCTACCGCTACGATTTCGAGGTCGCCGGCCGCTCCACCGAGGGTCTGCCGCGCGAAACCCCCGCCGATGGCTTCCGCACCAGCGAGGGCGCCAGCCCGCCGGAAAGCGATTACGGCCCCGGCGAATACGCCGCCATGGTGGAGCGCGCGCGGCAGGCCTTCGCCCGCGGCGACCTGTTCGAGGTGGTGCTGGGCCAGACCTTCGCCACCGCCTGCAACGACGCGCCGAGCGAGGTGTTCCGCCGCCTGCGGCAGGTGAACCCTTCCCCCTATGGCGCGCTGATGAATCTGGGCGAGGGCGAGTTCCTGGTCGCCGCCTCCCCCGAGATGTTCGTGCGCGTGGAAGGCAAGCGCATCGAGACCTGCCCGATCTCCGGCACCATCAAGCGCGGCCGCGACGCGCTGGAGGACGCGGCCAACATCCGCGCCCTGCTCAACTCCGCCAAGGAGGAGAGCGAGCTGACCATGTGCACCGACGTGGACCGCAACGACAAGGCGCGGGTCTGCGTGCCAGGCACGGTGAAGGTCATCGGGCGGCGGCAGATCGAGATGTATTCCCGCCTGATCCACACGGTGGACCATGTGGAGGGCACGCTGCTGCCGCAGATGGACGCGCTGGACGGCTTCCTGTCCCATGCCTGGGCCGTCACCGTGACCGGCGCGCCCAAGACCTGGGCGATCCGCCATGTGGAGGCGGAGGAGCGTTCCGCCCGCCGCTGGTATGGCGGCGCCATCGGGCGGATCACCTTTGACGGCAACATGAACACCGGCCTGACGCTGCGCACCATCCGCATGAAGGACGGCGTGGCCGAGGTGCGGGCCGGCGCCACCCTGCTGCATGACAGCGAGCCGGCGGCGGAGGAGGCGGAATGCCGCCTGAAGGCCTCCGCAATGTTCGCCGCCATCCGCGGCGAGGTGAAGCCCGCCGCCGAGGCCGTGGCCGAGGCGCCGGTCGCGTCCGGCCTGCGCGTGCTGCTGGTCGATCACGAGGACAGCTTCGTCCACACCCTCGCCAGCTATGTCCGCGCCGCCGGGGCCGAGGTGCGCACGCTGCGGCCCGAGGCGGCCCGCGCCGAGCTGCGCGGCAACGCGCCGGTGGACCTGGTGCTGCTCTCCCCCGGCCCCGGCCGCCCATCGGACTTCGCCATGTCGGAAACGCTGGAGCTGGTGATCCAGCGCAACCTGCCAGCCTTCGGCGTCTGCCTGGGGTTGCAAGGGATGGTGGAGCATTTCGGCGGCGCGCTGGACCAGCTGGCCGAGCCCATGCATGGCAAGCCTTCCGAGATCCGCAACCTGGGCGGGCAGTTGCTGGCAGGCCTGCCGGAGCGCTTCACCGTCGGCCGCTACCATTCCCTGCATGCGCGCAAGGTGGCGCTGCCGGCCGAGCTGGTCGCCACCGCTGAAACCGAGGACGGCGTCATCATGGCGATCGAGCACCGCTCGCTGAAGCTGGGCGCGGTGCAGTTCCACCCTGAATCCCTGATGACCGACCCGGCGCGCATCGGCATGCCGCTGATCCGCCACCTGCTGCGGCATTTCGCCACCAACGAATTCGCCGCCTGAGGCGGGCGCCGCCGCCACGGCCGCCGCTTCCCGGGTGGGGCGGCGGCGCCTACCACACGCTCAGTTGCTTGGACCAAGCCTTTACCCTTGCCTACGGTTGCCGCGTTCATTTCATAGAAATAACGACCATGCGCGCCGGCTCAACCAATCCTTGTTCTTCTCAGTGCTTTCCGAGGATTTGTTGCGGGCGCAGATGTAATTCCAGGTTGTGCGAAATGGCCAAGCTACAACTCCCGCCACTGTGAGTTGATTTAACCGGCACAACATTCATTCTTCGCGACATTCCAATCCCCGCCCCCCAGCCCTTCAAAGGGAGATGCCAGTGGACATTTTGGCCCGCGAACCTGCCTTGGCCGCCTCGCCCCTCCGGGCGGCCCCGCTGGAGGAAACCGCCTTCCTGCACGCGCCGCGCACCAGCGGCCGCTGGCCGCTGCTGATCCTGCGGTGGGGCGGCTTCGAAGCCGAGATCGATGGCCCCTTCTGCGGCTTTCTGCGGCTGGGCAAGCTCGAAAGCTATGCACGCTGGGACGATGAAAGCGGCTGGTACTGGCAGCGCGACCCGGGCGCGCTGGAAATCAGCGCCGGGCGTTACCGCGTGACCTTGTCACGCCAGCCGGAAGCCTGAGCCTTTCGGGAAACAGGACAGACCCGATCAACGGGTCCGGACCGGGCTGCCCCCGCCTGAGCCACCGCCCTGTGACAACCCCGCCCCCAGCAGGGCACCTGCCGCCAGCGGCAGGACCAGACCCAGCGGCGCCGCCAGACCCTGCCCCCCCGCGGGAAGCTGAAGCGGCGCCGGGCCTTCATCCGCGGGAAGCTGCAAGGCGGCCGGCGGCGCCACCAGCCTTGGCTGCGCCTGCCCCCGCGCCGCCACCGCGACACCCGCATCCGCCGGCACGATCAGGCTGCGCAGCTGCGCCTGCGCCAGACCAGGCGTGAGCAGGGCCAGCACCCCCAGCCCCAGCGCCACGCGGCACCGCCGCCGCCTGTTTCGATCATCCGGCATGTACCGACTCCAGGCTGGGCTGCCGGAAGGCCGGCAAGGTCAGGCAGGCGGCTTCCGCCGCCAGAAGATGCGGAAAGGCCAGATGCACGCCGAAATGCCGCGCCATGCGCAGCTGCGGCACCAGGCACAGATCGGCCAGCCCCGGCGTTTCGCCGAAGCAGAACGGCCCGGCATTGTCGACCAGCAGGGATTCGCAGATTTCCAGCCCCTCGCTGATGCCACGGCGGGCGCAGGCCTGCGCTTCCCCTTCCACCAGGCCGCCTTCCCGCGAGCGGGACACCAGGCGAAGGCTTTGCAGCGGATGCACGTCGCTGGCGATGGTCTGGGCGAAGCCCCGGACCCGGGCGCGGGTCAGCGGGTCCGGCGGCAACAGAGGCGGGGTTGGCCAGATTTCCTCCAGCCATTCCAGGATGGCCAGGGATTGGGTCAGCCTGACGCCATCGGCCAGTTCCAGCGCCGGCAGGGCGCCGCTTCCACCAAGCTGCAGCACCGCCCCGCCACCCGGCATGCCGCATGGCATCTTGGACAAGGTCGCGGGAGCATCGAGGCCCTTCAGCGCCAGCGCGATCTGGATCCGCTGGGTCGCCGGCGACTGGGAATATCCATACAGGCGCATAGGCTGGCCTCCGATCGCGATACTGTGATGATGCGGCCCATCTGTCAATCTCGATAGCGAAATGGATGTACTCCTTTCGGGATGGCCTCATCGTCTGAAGCGTGGGCGCAGAATGCGGCATCACTCGGCCGGCCCGGCCATCCCGCCGCCACACTTCGCTTGTCAGACGGGCCTCGGCCCTGTGTTCGGAGGAGGATCATGGACGAGATCGATCGTCGCATCCTGCGGGCACTGGCCCGCAATGCGCGCCTGACCAATGCCGAGCTGGCCGAGCAGGTGGGCCTTTCCCCTTCCCCCTGCTGGACAAGGGTGCGGCGGCTGGAACAGGCGCGGGTCATCGAGGGCTATGTGGCGCTGCTGAACCACGCCGCCCTCGGCGTGCCGGACACCGTCTATATCGAGGTGGTCATGGACAAGCATGACGAAGCCGCGCTGGCCCGCTTCGAGCAGGCGGTGCAGGACATGCCCGAGGTGCTGGAATGCCACCTGATGACCGGCGGCTATGACTACCTGCTCAAGGCCGCGGTGGGCGGCACCGCCGGCTATGAGGCGCTGCTGCGGGAAAAGCTCTACCGGCTGCCCGGGGTGCGCCACACCCGCACCGCCTTCGCGCTGCGCTGCCTGAAGCGCAGCGTGTCCGCCCTGCCCTGAAGCAGGTCCCGGCCGGATGAAGATGCCCGTGAAAGCAAGGTCAGGGTGGCTTTCGCGAGCCGGTGCGAACGGAAGCCGCTCCGGCGCGGCCGTTCAGGCAGCGGGCCCGGCATCCCGCGGCGCGCGCATGGCCAGGTCGGCCAGGGCCGCGCGCACGGCGGCGCGGTCCAGCCCGGCCAGTGGGCGGTGCCGCAGCACGGCCACGGCGGGCCCGCGCGGGGCGGACAATGCCGGGTCGCTTTCGGCGCCGAACAGCGCCACGGTGGGACATCCGGCCGCCGCCACCAGATGCGTCGGGCCGGTGTCGTTGCCGACCGCGAAATCGGCGCGCCGGGCCAGGGCGCCGATCTGCAACAGATCGGTCCGGCCGGTCAGGTCGATCGTGGCGGGGGCCGCGCGGCGGATCGCCTCGGCCAGCGCGCGCTCCCCCGGTCCGCCCAGCACCGCCACGGGCACCGGCAGGGCGGCGGCCAGGGCGGCGAAATGCTCCACCGGCCAGCGCTTGCCGGGCCGGTGCGGGGACGCGCCGGGGATCAGCAGGCCGAAGCGCCCGGGCAGGCCGAGGCCGGACAGATCCCCCTCCAGCCAGCGCATGTCGGGCTGCGGGAAATGGGCGATGCCGGCGCGCCGAAGCTGGTCCTGCTGCCGGTCCAGCGTGTGCATCTGGTCGCGCGCCGGATTGTCATGGGGATGGCTGGCGCCGCGGGCAATGCCGGACCAGTCGGGGCGCGCGCCGGTGAACCAGCGATAGCGCGAGGAGCGGCCGGAGGTTTGCAGGTCATAAACCCGCGTGAAGCGCCCGCGCCGCAGCTTCAGCGCCAGCCGCGCCACGGCACCGAGGTCGCGCCATTCCGGCCGCCCATCCGTCCAGACCCGGTCGAACCAGGGCGAGCGCCGCGCCAGCCCGGCGAAGGGCGGCGTGGTCAGCAGGGTGATCTCCGCCCCCGGATGGTGTTCCCGGATGGCGGCGAAGGGGCCGAAGGCCTGGATGAAGTCGCCCAGCGCCGCCAGCTTGATCACCAGGATGCGTCCAGCCCCGGCATTCATGGTCACGGAAGAAGCTCCCGGTACACCGCCAGCGTGGCGCGCTGCATGGCCTGGGTGGTGTAGTGGGCGCGCACCTCGGCCTGGGCGCGGGCGCCGATGGCGGCGCGCTCCGCCGCCGGCAGGGCCAGGGCCCTGGCGATGGCGCCGGCCAGGGCATCGGCATCGCCCGGGGGCACCAGCCAGCCGGTTTCGCCATGCCGCACGGTTTCGCGTGGCCCGCCCAGATCGGCCGCGATCACCGGCCGCGCCATGGCCTGCGCCTCGATCACGCCGCGCCCGAAGGCCTCGGCATCGGTGGAGCAGTGCAGCGCCAGGTCGGCCAGCAGGAAGGCGGCCGGCAGGTCATCGGTGTGGCCCGGCATGGCGATGTCGGCGCCGAGGCCGAGCGCCGCCGCCCTGGCGCGCAGCTCGGCGGCATAGGCGCCGCGCCCGACATCGCCCAGCAGCAGCGCGAAGGGGCGCGGGGATGGCAGCCGGGCCAGCGCCTCCAGCAGCACGCCCTGCCCCTTCCAGCGGCTGATCCGCGCCGGCAGCAGCAGCACGGGCCGGTCCCGCGGCACGCCCCAGGCCGCGCGCAAGGCGGCGAGGCGCGACGGCTCCACGGCGGCCGGGTCGAACAGCGCGGTATCCACCCCACGCGGGATCAGCCGGATGCGCGCGGGCTCCACGCCGTGCCGCTCCCGCACCAGGTCGGCGATGAAGCGGGAAATGGCGATCACTCGTTCCCCCCGCGCCATCACGGAATTGTAGCGGCGCTTGCCGGGGAAGTTCTCGTTGTAGGTGCCGTGATAGGTGGTGACGAAACGCGCGCCCGCGCGCCGCGCCGCCCACAGCGCCGGCCAGGCGGGAAAGCGGGAGCGGGCATGGACGATCCGCACCCCCTCCGCCGCGATCAGCCCGCGCAGCGCCGCGGCGTTGCGCCACAGCGCCAGGGGCGACTTGCCATCCAGCGCCAAGGTGACATGGCGCGCGCCCAGCGCCTCCAGCCGCGGTACCAGCCGCCCGCCGGCCGAGGCCACCAGCGGGCGGAACCCGGCCTCGGCGATGGCGGCGGCGATTTCCAGCGTGCCACGCTCCACCCCGCCCGCATTGAGCGCGGGCAGGACCTGCAGGATGGCGGGCGAGTCGACGGGCGGCATGGCGCGCCGGAATAAGGCAGATCGTTCCAGGGCGGAAGGCTGCCTGCCCCATGAGCCCGCCTTCGGGATGCCAGGATCGTGAGCGGCCATGCGCATGACGCCTCCCATATCAACCCCCGATATCCCCTGCCCTGGAGTTGACGCCGATGCGCCTCGCCCCCCTGTTCGCCGCGCTGCTGCTGGCACCGCTCGCCGCCCCCGCACAGGCGCAGCAGGCCGCGCCCGACAGCGGCGTGGGGCAGACCTATGGCCCGCGCCTGGAAGGCTTCGCCTATCCCTTCCCCACGGCCGAATTCGCCTTCACCTCCCAGCGTCAACCCCTGGCCATGAGCTACATGGACATCCGGCCGGAGCGCCCGAATGGCCGCAGCATCGTGCTGCTGCACGGCAAGAATTTCTGCGGCGCCACCTGGGAAACGACGATCGAGGCGTTGCGCGACAATGGTTGGCGCGTGGTGGTGCCGGACCAGATCGGCTTCTGCCGCTCCTCCAAGCCGCAGGGCTACCAGTTCACCCTGCACCAGCTGGCCGCCAACACCCACGCGCTGCTGAACGAGCTGGGCATCCGCCGCGCCGTGGTGATGGGCCACTCCATGGGCGGGATGCTCGCCGCGCGCTACGCCCTGATGTATCCGGAGCAGACGGAAGGGCTGGTGATGGTCAACCCGATCGGGCTGGAGGACTGGGAAGCCGCCGGCGTGCCGCACCAGACGGTGGACCAGTGGTTCGCTTCCGAGCAGCGCACCAGCGTGGAAAGCATCCGCGCCTATCAGCGCAGCACCTATTACGCCGGAAGCTGGGAGCCGCGCTACGAGCGCTGGGTGCAGATGCAGGCCGGGATGTATGCCGGGCCAGGACGCGAGCAGGTGCTGTGGAACCAGGCCCAGGCCAGCGACATGGTGTTCACCCAGCCCGTGCTCCACCACTTCCCCGAGATCCGCGTGCCGACGCTGCTGATGATCGGCGACAAGGACAACACGGCGATCGGCAAGGCCGCAGCCCCGCGCGAATTGCAGCCAAAACTCGGCAATTATCCCGAGCTGGCGCCCCGCGCGCACGAGGCGATCCCGAACTCCAAGCTGGTGCGCTTCGCCGATCTCGGCCATTCGCCGCAGATCCAGGCCCCGCAGCGCTTCCACCAGAGCCTGTTGCAGGAGCTCTCCGCCCTGCGCTGATCCGGGCGGTTGACAGGACGCCATGCGGGCCGGACCCTGCACGGGTCCGGAACGGAGTTCGCCGCCCATGCGCCAGTCCCTCGCCAACACGGATGCCCCTGCGGCGCTGGAGGAAGCCAAGGCGCTCTACGCCGCGGCCCATCCCACGAGCCGCCGCGTGCATGAGGCGGCGCTGGGCTCCATGCCGGGCGGCAACACCCGCACCGGAATCTTCTTCGACCCCTTCCCCGTCGCCTGGGCCCGCGGTGACGGCGCCACGCTGTGGGACGAGGACGGGCACCGCCGCACCGACTTCCTGGGCGAAGCGACGGCCGGCATCTATGGCCATCGCCATCCGGTGATCCGCGCCGCCATCGAGGCGCAGCTGGAACGCGGCTGGAATTTCGGCGGCCACACGGCGATGGAGGGCGAACTGGCCGGGCTGCTTTGCGCCCGCTTCCCCAGCCTGGAGCGGGTGCGGCTGTGCAATTCCGGTTCCGAGGCCAACACCTTCGCGGTGCAGACGGCGCGAGTGGTGACGGGGCGGCCGGCGGTGCTGGGCTTCGCCGGCTGCTACCATGGCGGCTTCCTGACCTTCACCGCCCAGGACAACCCGCTCAACGTTCCGTTCGAGACGGTCGTGGCGCCCTTCAACGACATCGAGGCCACGCGTGCCCTGATCGACGCCCATGCCGGGCGGCTGGCCGTGGTGATCGTGGAGCCCATGATCGGCGGCGGCGGCTGCATCCCCGCCGATCGCGACTTCCTGCTGATGCTGCGCGAGCGCACGGCGCATCATGGCATCGTGCTGATCTTCGACGAGGTGATGACCTCCCGCCTGTCGCCGGGCGGTTTGCAGGCGAAGCACGGCATCACGCCGGACATGACGACGCTCGGCAAGTATATCGGCGGCGGCTTCACCGCCGGCGCCTTTGGCGGCCGCGCCGACCTCATGGAAGGCTTCGACCCGCGCCAATCCGTGCCGTTGCAGCATTCCGGCACCTACAACAACAACGTCTTTACCCTGGCGGCCGGCATCGCCGGGCTGGGTCAGGTCTACACGCCGGAAGCGGCGCTGGCGCTGAACGCGCGCGGCGATGCGCTGCGGGAACGGCTGAACGCCTTGTGCCACCGCGCCGGCGCGGCGCTGCAGGTGACGGGCATCGGCTCCATGCTGGCCTTCCACGCGCGGCGCGGCGAGATCCGCTCCCCCGCCGATGCGGCGCAAGGCAATGCGGTGCTGCGCTCGCTGCTGTTCTACGACCTGCTGGAGCGCGGCATCTACACCATGCCGAAGCGCGGCTTCATGGCGCTGTCCCTGCCATTGACGGACAACGACTTCGACGCGCTGGAAGCCGCGCTGCAGGATTTCATCGAGGCGCGGCGCTCCCTGCTCGCCTGAGGCGGCTCCCGGTCAGGCGGAATGGCCTGGCCGGGAAGATCCGGTCAGCGGATCCGCCGCAGCCCGGCGGCGAAGCGGCGCCAATTGGCGACGTAATGCGTCGCGGACGCCTTCAGCTTCTCGGCCGTTTCCGCGTCCAGCGTGCGCGCGACCTTGGCCGGCGCGCCGACGATCAGGGAGAAATCGGGGAATTCCTTGTCCTCGGTGACAAGGGCATTGGCGCCGACGATGCAATGCCGGCCGATGCGGGCGCGGTTCAGCACCGTGGCGCCCATGCCGATCAGCGTGCCGTCGCCCACCGTGCAGCCATGCAGGATGGCATGATGCCCGACCGTGACATTGGCGCCCACCGTCAGCGGCGCGCCAGGATCGGCATGCAGCATCGCGCCTTCCTGGATGTTGGTGCCATTGCCGATGTGCAGCGGCGTGGTGTCGCCGCGCAGCACGGCGCCGAACCAGACCCCCACCTCATCCCCCAGCGTAACATCGCCGATGACATGCGCATCGGGCGCGATCCAGTAGCGCCCTTCATCGGGCAGGGTGGGCGAGATGTCGTCAAGGGCGTAGATGGCCATGGCGGTTCCTCCTGTTTCTGCCGCCAGCGTCCATCAAAGCGCCGCCCCGCACAAGCCGCCGGGGCAGCCAAATGCTTCCCCGGCGACAGGCCGCGCCGCCTCAGCCGCCCTTGACGCCGCCCGCCGTCAGCCCGGCGATGATCTGCTTCTGCGCCAGCAGCGTCAGCAGCAGCACCGGCAGCGTCACCAGCAGCGCGGCGGCGGCCAGCGGGCCCCAGGAGATCTGCTCGAAGGTCAGCATGTTGTTGACCGCGACCGGCAGGGTGCGTGTTTCGCGCCCCGCCAGCACCATGGCGAAGATGAAGTTGTTCCAGGAAAAGATGAAGGACAGGATCACCGCCACGGTGATGCCGGGCCGCGCCAGCGGAAAGGCGACATGGCGGAAGGCCTGCCAGATATTGGCGCCATCCACCAGCGCCGCCTCCTCCAGCTCGGCCGGCAGCCCCTCGAAGAAGCCGATCATCACCCAGACCACGATGGGCACGGTGATGACGAGATGCGTGACGATGATCGGCGTCAGCGTGCCGGTGAGGCCGAGCCACTGGAACAACAGGAACAGCGGGATCAGGTAGGACAGGCCTGGCGTGATGCGGGCGATCAGGATCAGCATCGCCGCGCGTGTCGCCCGCATCTTGGCGATGCCGTAGCCGGCCGGCACGCCGATCAGGATGGCGAGCCCGGTGGCGGTGAAGGACACCACCACGCTGTTCCAGGTGTAGAGCAGGAAGTCGTTGCGCTCGAACACCGCGATGAAATTGTCCCAGACCGGCGGGCTGGGGATGAAGACGGGCGGCCAGGCGGTGTTGTCCAGCTCGTTCTTCAGCGACAGCGACAGCATCCACAGGAACACGGTCGCCGCCGGCGAAACCAGCACCAGCACGGTCAGGGCGAAGCCGATCTTCTCCAGGGCGCGCATCATGGTCAGAGATCCTTGGCGCGGTTGCGCGCCCACAGCAGCACCCCGGCGAGCGAAACGATGATCAGGAAGAACACCACCACCACCGCGCTGGCATAGCCCATGTTGTAGTAGGCGAAGCCTTGCAGGTAGAGGAAGATGTTGATCGTCTCGGAGCTGGTGCCCGGCCCGCCCTGGGTGATGACGTAGATGGTGTCGAACGCCTTCAGCGCGTCGATGGTGCGGATGATCAGCGCCACCACCAGGAAGGGCATCAGCAACGGAAAGGTGATGTGGCGGAAGGCCTGCCAGGCATTGGCGCCGTCGATCTTCGCCGCCTCATACGGGTCCACCGGCAGGGAAGCGAGGCCGCCGAGGACGATCAGCATCACCAGCGGCGTCCAGTGCCACACCTCCACCATCACCAGCGTCGGGATCACGGTGTTCGCGTCGTAGATCCACATGGAGGGCGGCAGGCCGAACTGCGTCAGAAGCCAGTTCAGCACGCCGAGCTGAGGGTGGAACATCATGGTCCAGACCAGCGCCACCGCCACCGGCGTCGCCATCATCGGTAGGATGAACACGGTGCGCGCCAGGCCCCGCAGCGGGAAGTTGCGGGCGAAGACCAGCGCCGCGATCGTGCCCAGCACCATCGGCCCAATCACCGCCAGCGCGGTGAAATACAGGGTGCGCGCCATGGACCACAGGAAGCGGTCATCGGTGAACAGCTTGCGGTAATTGTCGAGGCCCACATAGCTGTGCCCGCCGCCGATCTTCCAGTCATGCGCGGACATGAACAGCGTGAACACCCATGGGAACAGGATCACGCTGAGCACGACGATGGCGGCCGGCACCACGAACCAGACATAGCGCCGGGCATAGTTGCGGCGCGGCCTGGCCGTGGCGGCCGTCGCGGGAAGCGTGGCGGCGCCGGACATCAGCTGGCCTTTTCCGATTGCTCCAGCACCGGTCGGAAGGCCTCGGTCGCGCGCTTCAGCTCGGTGGCCGCGTCGGCGCCGCCGATGCAGTTGGTGAGCGCCGTGCCGATGGTGTCGCGGAACTCCGTGACGGGAACGATCTCCGGCAGGCCCGGCCGGGCGATGCGGCCGCTTTCCACCAGGGTGGTGAAGAACTCGCGCGGGAAGCGGCTGGAGGCGATCGCCTCCTCGTTGCGGAACGGGCTGGTGCGGGCGGGCGCGCCGGCGCCCGAGGTCAGGTAGCGCAGCTGGTTCTGCTTGCCCGAGGCCCATTGCAGGTAATACCAGGCGGCCCCGCGCACCTTGCTCTGCTCGCTGATGCCGAAGGCGGTGCCGAACAGGCAGCAATGATGATGCGCCGGCCCCGCAGGCGAAACGGCATAGCCCACCTTGCCGGCGACGCGGGACCGCGCCTTGTCCTCCAGCGGCGCGGCGAAGCCCACGCCATCGATCCAGAAGGCGGCACGGCCCTGCATGAAGGTGGTCTGGCATTCGTTCCAGTTGAAGCCGACATTCCCCGGCGGGCCGCATTCGCGCATGATGCGCGCATAGGCCTCGGTCGCGGCGATGGCGTCGGGCGTGTCGGTCAGCAGCTTCATGTCCGGGCTGACCGAATCCCGCTGCTGCGTGCCGAGCAGGAAGGACGCCCAGAGCGTGACATTGGCATTGCGCAGCCCGCGCCCGACAAAGCCGTATTGCTGCTTCGCCGGGTCGGTCAGCGCCTTGGCCGCGGTGTACAGCTCGTCGAAGGTCTTCGGCACGGCGATGTTCTTCGCCGCCAGGAGTTCCTTGTTGTAGTAAAGGATGAAGTAGTCGGTGAATTCCGGCAGCGTGTCCATGCGGCCATCGGCCTGGGTGGAATATTCCACCGGCCCCGACCCATAATCGGCGAAGTCGAAGTCCGGCGCCGTCATGGTCGGGTCCTGCAGCAGCGGCCGGATGTCGGTGGTCCATTTGGCGCGGCCAACCTGGCGCTTGCTGACATGCAGGCTGATGCCGACCACGTCGAAGGAAGGCCGGCCGGAAGCGAACTCGATGGCGAATTTCTGCCGGTGCTGCTGCTCCGGGATGGCCTCGGCGCCGACGCGGATGCCGGTCAGCTCCTCGAATTCCTTCTGGTGCTGGATCAGCAGGGAGGAGCGCGGATTGGCGGTCAGGCTGGCCTCGACGCGCTGGCCCTTGAAGCGCTTCCAGTCGAAGGCCTGCTGGGCGCCGACGGATTCCACCAGGGCGGGGGCGGCCAGCAGGCCGGCGGCCCCGCGCAGCGCGACACGGCGCGTGAACTCGGACATCTTGAAACCCTCCCGTTTTCCCGGCTGCGCCGGTTGTTTGGCTCATGCTTTCATCGCCGCGCCCCGGATGGCAAGCCCCAACGGAAGCGGCTAGGAAAATGGGGAAGGAAGCAACCGGAGGACGCCGCATGACCAGCCTCGCCACCGCCCTGCCCGCCGATTGGCGGGATGGCCATTTCGCGCTGCGCGTCGAGGGCGCCGAAGGCCCGCAGGCCATCGCCCTGTCGCGCGGGGAGGCCTTCGACATGACGCCGGCCTTCGGCACCGTCAGCGCCTGGCTGAACGCGCCCGATCCGGTCGGCGCCATCGCCGCGCGCGGCGTCAGGCTTTCGCTGGACCTCGGCGCCGCCCGGCCGCTGGCGCCCTTTGACCTGCAGGCGCTGAAGGCCTGCGGCGTCACCTATGCCCGGTCCATGCTGGAGCGCGTGATCGAGGAACGCTGCCGCGGCGACGCCCGGCAGGCGGAAAGCATCCGCGCCGAGATCCGCGGCATCATCGGCGAGGACCTGGCCAGCCTGGTGCCCGGCAGCGCCGAGGCCATGGCGCTGAAGCGCAACCTCGTGGAGCGCGGCTGGTGGAGCCAGTACCTCGAGGTGGGCATCGGCCCCGATGCCGAGGTGTTCACCAAGGGCCAGCCGCTGTCCGCCGTCGGCATCGGCGCGAAGATCGGCATCCATCCCGGCTCCGCCTGGAACAATCCGGAGCCGGAGGTGGTGCTGGCGGTGAATGCGCGCGGCGACATCCTGGGCGCGACGCTGGGCAATGACGTCAACCTGCGCGACGTGGAGGGGCGCTCGGCGCTGCTTCTGGGCAAGGCCAAGGACAACAACGCCGCCTGCGCCCTCGGCCCCGCCATCCGCCTGTTCGACGAAGGCTTCACGCTGGAGGACATCCGCCAGGCCGAGATCACGCTCGCCATCACCGGCAAGGACGGCTTCAGCCTGGAGGAATCCGGCGCGGTCGGCATCATCTCCCGCGATCCGACGGATCTGGTGGCGCAGATGATCAACCCGCACCACCAATACCCGGATGGCGCGGCGCTGTTCCTGGGCACGCCCTTCTCCCCCTCCAAGGACCGTGACGCGGCGGGAATGGGCTTCACCCACCATGTCGGCGACACGGTGCGCATCGCCAGCCCGCGCCTCGGCGTGCTGGAGAACGTGACCGACCGCACCGATGCCTGCCCGCCCTGGCGCTTCGGCATCGGCGCGCTGATGCAGAACCTGGCGAAGCGGGGGCTGCCCAAGGCATGAACCCCGGGGGCATGAACGAGGAGACCGGGCGGCTCGACCGTGGCAACGGCATCGGGCTGGCCTGGGCGCGGCTGCCCGGGACCGGCCCCGGCGTGGTGTTCCTGGGCGGCTTCCGCTCCGACATGGAGGGCACCAAGGCGATCGCGCTGCGCGACTGGTGCGCGGCGCAGGGCCAGGCCTTCCTGCGCTTCGATTATGCGGGCCACGGCACCAGCGGCGGCCGCTTCGAGGATGGCGCGATCGGCGACTGGGCGGAGGACGCCGCCGCCCTGGTGGAGCGGCTGACGGAGGGGCCGCAGGTGCTGGTCGGCTCCTCCATGGGCGGCTGGATCGCGCTGCTGCTGGCCCGCCGCATGCCGGAGCGCGTCCACGCCCTGGTCGGCATCGCCGCCGCGCCGGACTTCACCGAGAAGCTGATGTGGCCGGGCTTCACGCCCGAGCACCGGGCCATTCTGGAGCGCGACGGCGTGCTGATGGCGCCGAGCCCCTATGGCCCGCCCGTGCCGCTGACCCGCCGGCTGATCGAGGAAGGCCGCAACCACCTGCTGCTGGACGCGCCCATCCCGCTCGACCGGCCGGTGCGGCTGTTGCAGGGCATGCGGGATGCCGAGGTGCCGTGGCATTTCGCGCCCGACATCGCCGCCCGCGTGACCTCGGAGGATGTGCGGGTCATCCTGGTCAAGGATGGCGACCACCGCCTGTCCCGCCCGCAGGACCTGGCCTTGATCGAGGCGGCGGTGGCGGAGGTGTCGGGCCCGCCTTCCGGCGGCGATGGATAAGGGCGAAGGGGCCGCTGGCCGGAAGGCCCCGATCGCCCAGCCTACCAGCCTTTTTGGCGAAACCCGGCTGGACCGTGTGCTGGGGTGGGGCGGCGTGGCCTTTTACGTGATCGCGCCCATCTTGATCGGCCTTGTCGTCCTGCGCGAGTTCCGGCCGCCAAGCGCTCATGTCGAGATCGCATGGGGCTCCGCCATCCACTCCGTGACAATCGACACCCGCCGCGCCGGGCATGGCGGCACGCCGCAGCCAGGCCTGATCCTGTGTGACAGGGAGCGCAAGCTGGTCATTTCCCGGATCACGCCCGCCATGGCACAGGCAGCTGCGCAATGCTCCGGCCCATCGATCGTCTTCAGTCAGGGCGGCTTTTTCCGCAACGCCCGCTTGCGCGCCCTGTCCTGCGAAGGCACTGGGATGCTCCGCACGCGCCACGGGATCGTCACCGCGTGGGAGATCGGCAGCGACCAGCCGAGAATCATCGCCCCTGACGGGGAGGCCTCCGTTTCCTCCGCCGCCATCTGCCACTGAAGCGGCCGGCAGCGACCCTCCCTTCCGGGATGCACCGCCGCGCGCCGGAGTGTTACCCCGTGATGCCGATCTGCCAGGGCGCGAATTCGTGCTTGCCGACGCCCAGGTCCTCGCTCTTGGTCCGCTCGCCGGACGCGACGCGCAGGATGTGCTCGAAGATCGCCTGGCCCATCTCCTGCAGGCTTTTCGTGCCGTCCAGCACCTCGCCGCAATTGATGTCCATGTCCTCCTCCAGCCGGCGGAACATCGGCGTGTTGGTGGCCAGCTTCACCGAGGGCGCCGGGCGGCAGCCGAACATGGAGCCGCGCCCGGTGGTGAAGCAGATCACGTTGGCGCCGCCCGCCACCTGACCGGTGGCCGAGACTGGGTCGAAGCCGGGGCTGTCCATGAACACGAAGCCGGATTTCGTCACCGGCTCGGCGTATTTGTACACCTCCACCAGCGGCCCGGTGCCGCCCTTCATGGAGGAGCCGAGCGACTTCTCGAAGATGTTGGCCAGCCCGCCGGCCTGGTTGCCGGGGCTGACCACGCCGTTGATCTGCGTGTCGCGGCCGATGGCGTATTCGTCCTTCCACCAGCGGATGCGCTCGATCAGCTTCTCACCGACCTCCCGGCTGGCGGCGCGGCGCGTCAGCGTGTGCTCGACGCCATAGATCTCGGGCGTTTCCGACAGGATGGCGGTGCCGCCATGCCGGGTCAGGATGTCCATGGCGTGCCCCAGCGCCGGGTTCGCCGTAATCGAGGAGAACCCGTCCGACCCGCCGCATTGCAGCCCGACCATGATGTGGCTGGCCGGCACGGTCTGGCGCTGGACGTTGTTGGCCTCGGCCAGCATCTCGCGCACGGCGGCGATGCCGGTTTCGATGCTTTTGCGGGTGCCGCCGGTGTCCTGCATTGTGAAGTGGCGCAGCTTCGGCCCGGCCGAGAGCCCGTGTTCCCGCATCAGCCCGTCGATCTGGTTGCGCTCGCAGCCCAGGCCGATCACCAGCACGGCGGCGACATTGGGGTGGCGGATATAGCCGGCCAGCGTCCGGCGCAGCAGCTGCATCGGCTCGCCCGACAATTCCATGCCGCAGCCGGTCTGGTGGGTGAAGGCGGCCACGCCATCCACGTTCGGGAATTCCGCCAGCCGCTCCGCCGTGAAATGGTCGGAGATGGCCTGCACCACGGTGGCGGAGCAGTTCACTGTGGACACGATGCCGATATAGTTGCGCGTGCCGACCCGCCCATCCTCCCGGACGATGCCCTGGAAGGTCGCGCGCTCGGCTTCCGGCACCATCTCCAGCGGCTGGTAGTCGGCGCCGATGGCGTAGTCGCGGTCAAACTCGGTGAAGGCGATGTTGTGGCCGTGCAGCATGGTGCCGGCCGGCATGTCCTCGGCGGCGAAGCCGATGGTGACATTGTACTTCAGGATCGGCTCGCCCTTGCGCAGGTGCCGCGTGGCGATCTTGTAGCCGGCCTGGACCGGCTCGCGCGCCAGGACGTTCTCGCCGGGGATGGAGGTGCCGGCTTCCACCGGAATGCGCGCCACCACGACATTGTCGTTCGGGTGCAGGCGGATCACCGGGCCGTTCAGGCGCTTGGCGGACAGATCGATCACGGACATGGGCGGGACGTCCCTCTTATTCATCTTGTTTTCTGGCGGGCCGGGATGCGGGTCCCGGCCCCGGTCACGGGCTCAGGCGGTCATGGACTCAGGCGGCCAGGGGGGCCGGCAGCTCCACGGAATATTGCGCGGCGATCGGGCGCAGCGCCTCCAGGATGCCGGGCGCCAGCTCGACACCCTGCGCCAGCGCCGCCTCGCGCAGCTTCAGCCCCTTCTGGCCGGGCAGGCGCACCGGCGGCATGCCGGGGCGCGGCGCCGCGGCGCGGCAGGCGGCGGCGGTGTGGCCGGTCTGCCGGGTAAAGGCATCGAGGCCGGAAAACGCCGCGGGGTCGATCACCTGCAGGAACACGCTGGCCATCATGCCGCTCGGCTTGTCGATGCGGCCATAACCGGACAGGCCCTGGGTCAGCGCCTCGGTCACCAGCGCCCAGCCATAGCCCTTCTGGCCGTGGTCGAGCCCGCCCGCCGGCAGGATGGTGCCACCCTGCTTGATGGCGTTGGGATCGTCCGTGGGGTTGCCCTCGGCATCCAGCAGCCACTTCTCGGGGAAGCGCTCGCCGCGCCCGGCCAGGCGCAGGCTCATGTTGTTGGTGGTGATGGAGGCGCTGATGTCGGTGACCACCGGCGTCCCGTCCGTCGGGTAGCCGGCGGCGAAGGGATTGGGGGAATACACCCCCTGCTTCGCGCCGAACGGCGCCACGCTGGCCGTGCCGGGCGCGGAGGAGAACAACAGGCAGACCAGTCCGCGCTCGGCGGCACGCGCCGGATACACGGCAAGGCAGCCGATATGCTGCGACCGCGCGATGGCGACCGAGCAGGTGCCGTATTGCTTCGCCCGCTCGGCGGCGAGGTCCAGCGCCTTCACCGTCAGCCAGCCGCCCGGCAGGGCGCGCCCATCCCAGGTGAGGGCGGCGCCATGGTCGGACAGCACCTCCGGATCGCCCGACAGGCGCATGTTCCCAGCGGCGATCTCCTCCATGTATTTCGGCATCAGCCCGAGGCCGTGGGTCACATGGCCCATCAGGTCGGACTCGACCAGCACCTCGGCCATGACGCGGGCCTTGTCGGCCTCGACGCCGGCGGCGGCAAAAATGCCGGCGGTGGCCGTCACCAGCGCGGCGGCCTCGAAGCGCGGCGCGGCGCTCATGCCGCCTGTCCGGCCACGCCGGCGGCGCGGTTCAATCCCTTGTCCATTCCCGGACCCTTCGCAGTTTCATCCCAATCATCGGATGATCGCATGAGGACCGGGGGGGCCGCAACGCGGGGCGGTGCGGGTTCAGCCATGATTCCCGTCATGCCGGGCGCGGCTGTCGGCCGGCGCTTCCGCCCGCTCCTCCAGCCCGTAGTCGCGCAGCACGGCGGCGACCCGTAGCCGGTAGAAGGACAGCACCCCGTCCCGCCCTTCCGCCTGCGCTTCCCGGTGGTGGATGCGGTTGCGCCAGGCGGCCACCGCCGCCTCGTCCCGCCAGAAGGACACGGAAAGCAGCTTGTCGGGATCGGACAGGCTGCGGAAGCGCTCGATGGAGATGAAGCCGTCCATCTCGTCCAGCTCCGGCCGCAGGGCGGCGGCGAGGTCGAGATAGCGCGCCTCCCGCCCCGGCGCCGGCTTCAGTTCAAAGATCACCGCGATCATGGATGGTTCCTTCCCTCCTGCGTCGTCATGGCCGGCCCGGGCGGGCAACGCTTTCCGCCCAGCGAAGGCGCCTTGGCATGATAAGCCACGCCGGCGGCGGCGGCCCATTCCGGCCAGGGGTTCATGCCATCCCGCCCGGCGCCGATGTCGCGGCGCCGGCCGAAGCCTCAGCCGAACACCTCGGCCCAGGCCGCCTTCAGCGCCGAATCCACCTCCTCCATGGTGGGCGTCAGGCCCAGCGCCCACAGGCTGGTGACGCCATGCTGGCGGATGCCGCAGGGCACGATGCCGCCGAAATGCGTCAGGTCCGGCTCCACATTCATCGCGATGCCGTGCCAGCTCACCCAGCGCGTCACGCGCACCCCGATGGCGGCGATCTTGTTTTCCCGCCCGCCGCCCTCGTCGACCCAGATGCCGACCCGCCCTTCGCGCCGCTCGCCCTTCACGTTGAAGCGGTCCAGCGCCCGGATGATCCATTCCTCCAGCCCGTGGACATAGGCGCGGATGTCGCGCGGCGGCACGGTGCCATGCGGCCTTTCGAGGTCCAGCATCACATAGGCGGTGCGCTGGCCGGGGCCGTGATAGGTCCATTGCCCGCCGCGCCCGGCCTCGAACACCGGGAAGCGCGGGTCCAGCAGCCCCTCGGGCGTGGAGGAGGTGCCGGCGGTGTAGGTGGGCGGGTGCTCCACCAGCCAGACCCGCTCGGCCGCGCCTTCCTTGCGGATGGCGGCGGCATGGGCGCGCATCGCCTCCAGCGCCACGGGATAATCGGTGAAGCCGTCCGCGACCCGCCATTCGGGCCGGGGGCAGGCTGGCGCGGAAGCGGATGGAGAAATATCCGCGACGGTTGCGGTGGAGGGAGTTGTTGTTTCCATGATCATCGGTTATACGCCCGGCCCTGCCTGTTATTGAACTATGCGGCCATGGCGGAATGGTAGACGCGCCAGCTTGAGGTGCTGGTGGGGGCAACCCCGTGGAAGTTCGAATCTTCTTGGCCGCATTTATCCCCTAATCGCCCCGCTTGCCATCCGGTCCCAGGTCCCTTGCGGCCCGTCGCCGGCTCCGTCATCGTCCGGGGCTCGGAGGTGCCGATGGACGAGGATTTTCGCAAGGCCGCGCTGGATTACCACCGGCTGCCCCGCCCGGGAAAACTGAGCGTCGAGCCGACCAAGCGCATGGCGACGCAGCGTGACCTCGCGCTGGCCTATTCCCCCGGCGTCGCCGCCGCCTGCGAAGCCATCGCCGCCGACCCGGCCTGCGCGCATGAGATGACCGCCCGCGGCAACATGGTCGCGGTGATCACCAACGGCACCGCCGTGCTCGGCCTCGGCGCCATCGGCGCCCTGGCCTCGAAGCCGGTGATGGAAGGCAAGGCGGTTCTTTTCAAGAAGTTCGCCGGCATCGACTCCATCGACCTGGAGGTGGACGAGCTCGACCCGCAGAAATTCATCGAGGCGGTCGCGGTGCTGGAGCCCTCCTTCGGCGCCATCAACCTCGAGGACATCAAAGCCCCCGAATGCTTCGAGATCGAGCGAGCGCTGCGGGAGCGGATGAAGATCCCGGTTTTCCACGACGACCAGCACGGCACCGCCATCATTGTCGCCGCCGCCGTGCGCAACGGGCTGCTGCTGCAGGGCAAGAGCCTCGCCGAGGCGAAGATCGTCACCTCCGGCGGCGGCGCCGCGGCGCTGGCCTGCCTCGACCTGCTGGTGGCGATGGGCGCCAGCCGCGACAACATCACCGTCACCGACATCAAGGGCGTGGTTCATGTCGGCCGCAACGAGCTGATGGACCCCTACAAGGACCGCTACGCCCGCGAAACCGATGAGCGGACCCTGGAGCAGGCGCTGGCCGGCGCCGATGTGTTCCTGGGCCTGTCGGCGCCGCGTGTGCTGCGGCCGGAATGGCTGCCCAAGCTGGCCCCCCGCCCGCTGGTGCTGGCGCTGGCCAACCCCGAACCGGAAATCCTGCCCGAGGCGGTGCGCGCCGCGCGCCCCGACGCCATCGTGGCGACCGGCCGGTCGGACTACCCGAACCAGGTCAACAACGTCCTCTGCTTCCCCTTCATCTTCCGCGGCGCGCTGGATGCCGGGGCCACCACCATCAACGAGGCGATGAAGGTGGCCGCCGTGGAGGCCATCGCCCGCCTCGCCCGGATCGAGGCGTCGGAGGTGGTGGCGGCGGCCTATGGCGGCAACGCGCCGGTGTTCGGCCCGCAATACATCATCCCCAAGCCCTTCGACCCCCGGCTGATCCTGGAGATCGCGCCCGCCGTGGCCCGCGCGGCGATGGACAGCGGCGTGGCGACGCGCCCGATCGCCGATTTCGCCGCCTACAAGGAAACGCTGGAGCGCTTCGTCTACCGCTCGGGCGACCTGATGCGGCCGGTGATCTTCGCCGCCCGCAAGCAGCCCAAGCGCATCGCCTATTCCGAGGGCGAGGATGAGCGCGTGCTGCGCGCCGTGCAGACCGTGCTGGATGACGGTCTCGCCGAGCCGGTGCTGGTGGGCCGCCGCGCCGTGATCGAGGCCAAGGTCCGTGCCATGGGCCTGCGCATGGATCTCGACGAAAGCGTGCGGGTGCTCGACCCGGCGGAGGACGACGCGGTGTTCGGCCCGCTGGTGGATGTGTACCGCGCCAAGGTCGCGCGCCGCGGCGTGCCGGCCGATAGCTGCGAGCGCGTGGTCCGCACCCGCCCCGCCACCGCCACCGCCCTGCTGCTGGAGACCGGGCAGGTGGATGCCGCGCTGGTTGGCGGCCAGGGCGAATGGATGCGGCAATGGCACCAGGCCTTCGACGTGATCGGCAAGCGCGACGATGTCAGCCGCGTTTACGCCATGACCGGCGTGATCCTGCCCGCCGGTACGCTGTTCTTCGTGGACACCCACCTGCTGGTGGAGCCCACCGCCTCCCAGGTGGCTGAGATGACGCTGCTCGCCGCCGAGCAGGTGCGTGCCTTCGGCCTGCATCCCAAGGCGGCGCTGCTGTCGCATTCCTCCTTCGGCGCCAGCAACGCGCCTTCCGCCCGCAAGATGCGGGAGGCGCTGGCGCTGATCAAAGCCCAGGCCCCCGACCTTGAGGTGGATGGCGAGATGCACGCCGATGCCGCCCTGGTGCAGGCGATCCGCGAAAAGGCGGTGAGCGACAGTCCGCTGACCGAGGCCGCCAACCTGCTGGTGCTGCCCAACCTCGATTCCGCCAACATCGCCTACAACCTGGTGAAGGCGGCGGCGGACGGGCTGCAGATCGGCCCGATGCTGCTCGGCATGCGCAAGCCGGTGCATGTGCTGGTACCCAGCGTCACGGCGCGCGGCATCGCCAACCTCACGGCGGTGGCCACCACCCAGGCCTGAGGCCGCGCCGGCGCCCTGCCCCGCCGGCCGGAAGGCCTTGACGCCAGCCAAAGCCCTGGTGGCGGGCAAAGCCCCTGGCGGCGGGCACGGCGCGGCGCCATGTTTCCCGCATGGCCCAGCTTCCCGCCCGCCCGGCCTCCGGCGCCGTGGCAACCTTTCTCGACCAGCTCGGCAGGATGCCGGCCGTGCATGCCGGCACGCGGCGGCTGGCGCGGCTGGTCTTCGCCATCGACGCCACCGCCAGCCGGCAGCCCAGCTGGGACCGCGCCTGCCACCTCCAGGCCGAGATGTTCACCGCCGCCGCCGCGCATGGCGGCCTGGCCATCCAGCTGGCCTATTACCGCGGCCATGGCGAGTTCGCGGCCACCCCCTTCCTGACCGATGGCGGCGACCTGAAGCGGCGCATGACCGGCCTCGCCTGCCTCGGCGGCCGGACCCAGATCGGCAAGGTGCTGTCGCATGCCTTGCGCGAAACCGCGCGGGATCGCGTCGCCGCCCTGGTGTTCGTGGGCGACGCGGTGGAGGAGCCGCCCGATCCGCTCTGCCACAGCGCCGGCGAGCTGGGGCTGCGCGGCACCCCGGTCTTCGCCTTCCAGGAAGGCCATGACGCAACGGCGCGGGAGGTTCTGCGGCAGGTGGCGAAGCTGTCGGGCGGCGCGCATCACGCGCTGGATGAGGGCAGCGCCGGCACCTTGCGCGACCTGCTGCGGGCCGTGGCGGTGTATGCGGCCGGCGGCCATGCGGCGCTGTCCCGCCTGCCCGGCGCCGCGGCGCGCGGGCTGGTGGCGCAGCTGCCCCCGCCCGGGAGGAGCTGAGCGCGATGCCATGGCTGCTCGGCGCGTTGGGGCTGTTGCTGCTTCTGGGGCTGCTGCTGCGCGGCTTCCTGCTGGCCTCCCCGGGGCAGATCCGGCGCGCCGGGGTGTGGCTGCTGGCCGGCATCGGCGCCGGGGCCTTTGTTGTGCTGCTGGTGACCGGCCGCATCGCGCAGGCCCTGCCGATGCTGCTGGCGGTGGCGCCGCTCGGCTGGCGGTTGTGGCGCCATTGGCGGGATGCCGGGCGCTTCGCCGCCCCTGGCACAACGGAAAGCCAAGTGGAAACGGCGACGCTGGCGATGCGGCTCGACCATGGCACGGGGCTGTTCTCGGGCCGGGTGAAGCGCGGCGGCTTCGCCGGGCGGGAACTGGGCGAGTTGAGCTTGCATGACATCCTGGCGCTGCTGGCCGATTGCGCCGCCCATGACGCCGAAAGCGTGCCGCTGCTGGAGGCTTGGCTGGACCGGGCCCGGCCCAACTGGCGCGCCGCCGCGGCCCCGCCGGAGGGGCCGGCCATGGATCACGGGGCCGCCCTCGCGGTCCTGGGCCTGGGCGAAGGCGCGGGCGAGGAGGAGATCCGCGCCGCCCACCGAAGGTTGATGCGCCAGGCGCATCCCGATCGTGGCGGCAGCCCCAATGAAGCCGCGCGGTTGAACGCGGCGCGTGATATGCTCCTCGCGCGCAAGAAACCGCCCCGCTGACGCCGGCGAATTGCCGATTTCCGGTGTGCGTGGCAATTCTTGAAAGGGCCGGCCTTACTTCTGCCGCGTCTCTGCGTTCCCATGCGCGTATTGCCGATCATCGTGTCTTCGGAGGACTAGCCGCGTGACCAAACCCCTGAAGAAAGCCGTTCTTCCCGTCGCCGGGCTGGGCACGCGCTTCCTGCCGGCCACCAAGGCTTTGGCCAAGGAGATGCTGCCGGTGGTTGACAAGCCACTGATCCAATACGCGGTGGAGGAAGCGCGGGCCGCCGGCATCGACCAGTTCTGCTTTGTCACCGGCCGCGGCAAGACGGCCATCGTCGAGCATTTCGACGTGGCCTATGAGCTGGAGCGCACCCTGCAGGAGCGCGGCAAGGAAGACATCCTGGCCGAGCTGCGCGCCCAGTCGCAGTTGCCCGGCTCGATCACCACCGTGCGCCAGCAGGTGCCGATGGGCCTTGGCCACGCCATCTGGTGCGCCCGCTCCTTTATCGGCGACGACCCCTTCGCCATCCTGCTGCCGGACGACCTGATGCTGTGCAAGACCGCCTGCACGCAGCAGCTGGCCGAGGCCTATTACGAGACCGGCGGCAACGTCGTGGCCATCGAGGAAGTGCCGATGGAGCGCGTCAACAAGTATGGCGTGCTGGACGTGGCCGAGGACAAGGGCAAGCTGGTTTCCGTCAAGGGCCTGGTGGAGAAGCCGAAGCCGGAGGACGCCCCCTCCAACCTCACCGTGATCGGCCGCTATGTGCTGATGCCCGAGGTGCTGGCCTATCTCGCCAAGATGGAGAAGGGTGCCGGCGGCGAGGTGCAGCTGACCGACGCGATGGCCAAGCTGATCGGCACCCAGCCCTTCCATGGCCTGCGCTATGAGGGCCGCCGCTTCGATTGCGGCGACAAGGTCGGCTACCTGGAGGCGCAGATCGCCTTTGCCCTGCAGCGGCCCGACATCGCCCAGGCCGTGCACGACTTCCTGCCGAAATACGTCTGAGGCCGCGCCATGCGGATCGCCATGATCGGGGCGGGCTATGTTGGCCTTGTCTCGGGTGCGTGCTTTGCCGAGTTCGGCGTCGATGTGTGCATCGTCGACACCGACGCGGACAAGGTCGAGGCGCTGCGCCAGGGCCGCATCCCGATCTATGAGCCGGGCCTCGACCGGCTGGTGGCGGACAACGCCGCCGATGGCCGGCTGAGCTTCACCACCGACCTGCGGGAAGCGCTGCACGGCGCCGAGGCGGTGTTCCTGGCCGTCGGCACGCCGACCCGCCGCGGCGACGGCCATGCCGACCTCACCTATGTCTTCGCCGCCGCAGAGCAGGTGGCCAGGGCGGCCGAGGGCCCTCTGGTGCTGGTCACCAAATCCACCGTGCCGGTGGGCACGGGGCGGCGGGTCAGGGAGATCGTCCAGGCCGCCCGGCCGGACCTTGAGATCGACGTCGCCTCCAACCCGGAATTCCTGCGCGAGGGCAACGCCATCGGCGACTTCATGCGGCCCGACCGCGTGGTGATCGGCGTCGAGAGCGAGCGCGCGGCCAAGGTGCTGAAGCGGCTCTACCGCCCGCTCTACCTGATCGAGACGCCGGTAGTGCAAACCTCGATCGAAACGGCCGAGCTGATCAAATACGCCGCCAACGCCTTCCTGGCGGTGAAGATCACCTTCATCAACCAGATGGCCGATATCTGCGAGAAGGCCGGCGCCAACGTGCATGACGTGGCGCGCGGCATGGGCCTCGACGGGCGTATCGGCCGCAAGTTCCTCCATGCCGGGCCGGGCTATGGCGGCTCCTGCTTCCCCAAGGACACGCTGGCGCTCGCCCGCACCGCGCAGGAGCTGGGCGCGCCGGCCACCATTGTCGAGCAGACCATCGCCGCCAACGAGGCCCGCAAGGCGCAGATGGCCGAGCGCGTGATCGCCGCCTGCGGCGGCAGCGTGCAGGGCAAGCGCATCGCGGTGCTGGGCGTCACCTTCAAGCCGGAAACCGACGACATGCGCGACGCGCCGTCGCTGGTGATCCTGCCGGCGCTGGTGGCGGCCGGCGCCTCCGTCACCGCCTATGACCCGCAGCCGGCGCATGCGCGGCAGGCCCTTCCAGCCGCCGTGGAATTCGCCTCCTCGGCGATGGACGCGGCGCGGGGCGCCGATGCGCTGGTGGTGCTGACGGAATGGAACGAGTTCCGCGCCATCGCACCCCGCAAGCTCAAGGCCGCCCTGGCCGGCCGCGTCATCTGCGACCTGCGCAATGTCTGGGACCCCGTCGCCATGCGCGAGGCCGGGCTTGATTATTCCTCCATCGGCCGTCCGTAAAAGGGAAGCCTCCGATGACTGCCTTCACTCACCAGTTCCATCCCACGTCGCTGCGCGAATACGACATCCGCGGCATCATCGGCCAAACCCTGTCGGGCAAGGACGCCTTCGCCATCGGCCGCTGCTTCGGCAGCATCGTCGCGCGCGAGGGCGGCAAGAAGGTCGCCGTCGGCTATGACGGCCGCCTCTCCTCCCCCGAGCTGGAGGAGCAGCTTGTCGCCGGCCTCGTCGCCTGCGGGCTGGAGGTGGCGCGCATCGGCTGCGGCCCGACGCCGATGCTCTATTTCGCCTCCTACGAGCTGAAGGCCGATGGCGCCGTCATGGTCACCGGCAGCCACAACCCGCCGAACTACAACGGCTTCAAGATGATGCTGGGCAAGAAGCCGTTCTTCGGCGCGCAGATCCAGCAGATCGGCCAGATGGCCGCCGCCGGCGACGTGGTGCCGGAGGCTTCCGGCTCCTCCACCCAGATCGACGTGTCGGATGCCTATGTCGCCCGCCTGCTGAAGGATTACGATGGCGGCGACCGCGCGCTGAAGGTGGTGTGGGACCCGGGCAACGGCTCCGGCGCCGAGATCACCAAGCGCCTGGCCGCCAAGCTGCCGGGCGAGCACATCGTCATCAATGGCGAGATCGACGGCAACTTCCCCAACCACCATCCCGACCCCACGGTTCTGAAGAACCTGGAGCAGATCATCGCCAGGGTGCGCGAGACGAAGGCCGATCTCGGCATCGCCTTCGATGGCGACGCCGACCGCATCGGCGCGGTGGATGGCGAGGGCAACATGCTGTTCGGCGACCAGCTCCTGGTGGTGCTGGCGCGGGACGTGCTGAAGCAGCATCCGGGCGGCACCATCATCGCCGACGTCAAGGCATCCCAGGTGCTGTTCGACGAGGTGGCGAAGGCCGGCGGCACGCCGCTGATGTGGAAGACCGGCCACTCGCTGATCAAGGCCAAGATGGCCGAAACCAAGGCGCCGCTGGCCGGCGAGATGTCGGGCCACATCTTCTTCGCCGACAAGTGGTACGGCTTCGACGACGCGCCCTATTCCGCCGTGCGCCTGCTCGGCATCGTGGCGCGCGCGGGCGAGAGCCTGGCGCAGATGCGGGACGCGCTGCCCAAGGTCATCAACACCCCCGAGCTGCGCTTCAACTGCCCGGATGAGCGCAAGTTCGGCGTGATCCAGGAGGTGAAGGGCCGCCTCGCCACCTCCGGCGCCAATGTGCAGGACGTGGATGGCGTGCGCGTGCTGACCGAGGATGGCTGGTGGCTGCTGCGCGCCTCCAACACCCAGGCGGTGCTGGTGGCCCGCGCCGAGGCCAAGACGGAGGAAGGGCTGGAGCGCCTGAAGGCCCTGCTGGCCGAGCAGCTCGAAGCGTCCGGCCTCGCCGCGCCGGACTTTTCCGGGGAAAACGCCGGGCACTGATCCCAGCCTTATCGATTGCGGTGGCTGGCCCTGGCCAGCCCGCCGCGCCGCTGTGTAGCCTTCCCCCTGGGAAAATATGTTCCAGGGGGAAGACTCTGAATGACCGAACAGGCTTCCGGGCGCTGCTTCTGCGGCGCCATGCGCTTCCGCTTCGACCATGCGCCGCTGGCCGTGCGCAGCTGCTGGTGCCGGGATTGCCAGTACCTTGCCTGCGGCAATGCCTCGGTGAACGCCTTTTTCCGCCGCGCCGGGCTGTCCATGGAAGGCGCGCCGGCCGTTTATGTCAGCCACGCCGCCAGCGGCAACACCATGCGGCGCAGCTTCTGCCCCCATTGCGGCACCCATCTGTTCAGCGAGGCGGAAGCCCGCCCAGAAACCGTGGTGGTGCGCGTCGGCACCCTCGATGACCGGGAGGTGGGGCGGCCCGCCAGCATCATCTGGACCGGCTCCGCCCCAGGCTGGGCGGAACTGGACCCGGCCGTTCCGCATTGCGAGGGCCAGCCCGCGATCCCGCCGGTGCCGCCGTCCCCCTCGGCCGCCGGGTGAGAGCCATGCCGCCGCGGAGACCGCCCGCTTATTGCGGGTGGATCAGCGGTGTGCGCCGCCAGCCTTTTGGCTCGCGCTTCTTTTCCCGCAGGAAGGTGATGGCGCCGGCACCGATGATGATGGCGACGCCCAGGATCATCGGCGCGTCCAGCCGGTCATGGAACACCCAGTGGCCGAAGCCGATCGCCCAGATCATCTGGCTGTATTGCGGCGGCGCCACCAGGCTGGCCGGCGCCAGGGCGGAAGCCAGCATCAGCAGCGCGTTCCCCGCCGCCGCCAGCATCCCATAGCCCAGCAGGAACACCCATTGCTCCAGGCTGGGCCAGAGGAAGCCGGGCAGCATCATGATGAAGCCGCCCAGCAGCGGGCCGACCAGACCCGCGCCGTAAAGGGAAACGCGCTTCTCCCTCGCGCCCAGCGCCCGCAGCATCACGATGGTGACGGCCGAGGCCAGCGCCCCCATCAGCGCGCCGGCATGGCCCGGATTGAGCTCGCGGAAGCCGGGCCGCAGCACCACCAGCACGCCGATGAAGCCCATCGCCACCGCGCCCCAGCGGCGCCAGCCGACATGCTCCTTCAGGAGCACCACCGACAGGATGGTGACAAAGGCCGGCAACAGGAACAGCAGCGCGAAGGCCTCGGCCATGGGCAGCCAGGTGAAGGCCATGACGCTGCCCAGGCTGCCGGCCAGCGCTGCCACCGCCCGCATGATCCAGAGCCGCCAGTCGGAGGCGGAGAACACGTCCCGGTACCGCTCCCCCGGTCGCCGCACCAGGGGCAGGATGGTGAAGCCCATCAGCGCGCCCCAGAAGATGATCTCATAGGCGTTCAACCCGCCCTTCAGCAGCTTCACCGAGGCGTCGCTGATGGCAAAGACGGCATAGGCGAGAAAGGCGAGCAGCACGCCCTTCAGCACGGTTCGGTCCATTGTGGTGTCCAGAAAGGCGGCGCCGATTCGCCCGGCGCGCCGGGAGGTGATCTAAAGCGCGTCCGGCGCCGCGGGTTGAAGTGACATTTCGCCTCGCGCCGGCGCTCCCGGCCTTTTGCGGCGCCCGCGCCACGCCTAGGCTCCGCTTTTCACCGCCGGAGTGCCCATCCCATGCTGCAACCGCCCCCCGCCCAGCCCGGAATGCCCGAGGATGAGGTGGACACCCCCGCCCTGATCCTCGACCTCGATGCGTTCGAAGCCAATCTGGACGCCATGGCCGGCTATCTGGCGCCCACCGGCGCGAAGCTGCGGGCCCATGCCAAGACGCACAAATCCCCGGTGGTGGCCCTGCAGCAGATCCGCCGCGGCGCCGTGGGCCAATGCGTGCAGAAGGTGGCGGAAGCCGAATGCCTGGCCTGGGGCGGCGTGCCGGACATCCTGGTCTCGAACGAGGTGGTGTCGCCGCGCAAGCTGGCCCGGCTGGCGGCGCTGTCGCGCATCAGCAACGTCGCCCTGTGCGCCGATGATGCCGACGCCGTGGCACTGGCCGAGCAGGCCGCCGAGGCCGCCGGCATCCGCCTGTCCGTGCTGGTGGAGATCGATGTCGGCGCCGGCCGCTGCGGCGTGACGCCGGGGCCGGAAGCGGTGGTGCTGGCGCGGCGCATCGCCGGCAGCCCGCATCTGCGCTTCGGCGGGCTGCAGGCCTATCACGGCAGCGCCCAGCACATCCGCAGCCCGGAGGGGCGCGCCAAGGCCATCGGCGCGGCCATCGACCAGACCCGCCGCACGGTGGAGCAACTGCGCCAGCAGGGGCTGGAATGCGGCATCGTCGGCGGCGCCGGCACCGGCACCTTTCCGCTGGAAGCGGCGAGCGGCGTGTTCAACGAGGTGCAGGCCGGCTCCTACGCCTTCATGGATGCCGATTACGCGGCCAATGAGGCGGCGCCGCCCTTCCGCCACGCGCTGTTCGTGCTGGCCCAGGTGATGAGCGTGCCGAAGCAGGGACTCGCCGTGGTGGATGCCGGGCACAAGGCGCTGCCCACCGATTCCGGCTTCGCCAAGCCGTGGCAGCGCCCGGGCCTCACCTATGCCGGCGCCTCGGACGAGCATGGCAACCTGCGGGTCGAAGGCGGCGCGGCGCCGAAGCTGGGGGAGAAGCTGCGCCTCGTTCCCGGCCATTGCGATCCCACCATCGACCGCTTCGACTGGTTCGTGGGCGTGCGCGGCGGCCGGGTGGAATGCCTGTGGCCGATCGCGGCGCGCGGGGCGATGCATTAAGGCAGTCCTTTCTCCGCCGTCCCGTCACGGCGGAACTGCCCCTGATCATCGCATGGGCGGCGGACTGGCCAGGCTGGCGGGACGCGGTGCCACCAGCACCGCGCGGCCCGCCAGCACCAGGTAGAATCCCGCCATGCCCAGCGGCACCTTCAGGTACAGGCCGCTCACCAGTTGCGCGAGAAGATCGTGCAGCACCAGAAGGCCAAGCATCGCGAAGCCGGCGGTCAGCAGGCCGCTCCGCAATGGGCGGGTGCCGTCCCAGGCCCATAGCCCCACCGGCAGCACCGCGCGGCGCAGCAACAGCCAGCCCATGCCCAGCAGGATCAGCAGGCCCAGCACCACCACCACGGCCAGAAGAACTTCCAGCGCGGCCGCATCGGCCCAGCGCGGCATCAGGCGCCGCGACAACCGTTCCAGGTGATGCCAGAAGGCGGCCGGCAATTGGAGGCACCAGACAGAGGCCGCCAACAGGAGCAACGCCCGCCTGCTGGACGGGGTGCGCAGATCCCGCCATGAGCGGCCGCTGAGCCAGGCGAGGCCCAGAAGGCCGCACACGGAGAACAGCAGCAGGGCGCGCCCGCCATCGAGCAAGGGCCATCGCCAGCCTTGCAGCGCATGCCAGCGCCGGAACCATTCGGCCTTGAATTCCGCATGGGCGCGGCGGCCGGCCTCCCCCGACCCGGGGGATGGCGGCTCCTCAGCCAGCATCCATTCCGCAGCGGCGGGATCGGTGAAGGCCGGCATCGAGCGTGACCACAGCATCATGCCGGCGCCCGCAAGCCCCAGCAGGATCAGCAGGATCAGCAGGGCGGCCAGCGCCCGCCGGTCCCGCCCCGGGAAAACGCCCCGCATCCCTTCACTCCGCGACAACGGCATCATCCTGGAGCGCGGATCGCGGCGGCGGAAGCGGCTGCCCGGTCAAATCGGCGCGGCGGCCGCCTACCCCTTGCGGGAGAGCAGGAACAGCGCCTGCTCGCCGAACAGGTTGGCCAGCCGCACCGAGCGCTTCCAGGGCGCGCGCAGCCCGTGCTCATCCACCGCCAGCCATTCCTGCACCGCGTAGCCATCCTGCTCGCACAAATCGAGGAAGTCGAGAATGGTGCAGGGATGGATGTTGGGGGTCTCGTGCCAGGGCCGGCCCCAGGTCTGGGTCATGGGCATGCGGCCGGTCAGCAGCAGTTTCATGCGCACTTCCCAATGGCCGAAATTGGGAAAGGACACCACGGCGCGGCGGCCGATGCGCAGCATCTGCCGCAGCACCTCGCGCGGCTTCTCAACGGCATGGATGGTGCGGGACAGCACCACGTAGTCGAAGGCGTCATCGGGATAGAAGGCGAGGTCGTTGTCGGCATCGCCATGGATCACGGCGAGGCCCTGCGCCACGGCGGCGGTGGCCTGCGCCATGTCGATCTCGATGCCGCGGGCATCGGCGTCCTTCTCGCGCTCCAGATGCTCCAGCAGCGCGCCATCGCCGCAGCCGATATCGAGCACGCGGGCGCCCGGCTTGATCATCTCGGCGATCAGCCGCAGGTCGAGCCGCATGTTCTTGGCGACGTAGCGGACCGGGGCCGGTGTATCGGGCAAGGCGGGTGATCCTGGCCGGTTGCGGAGGCCGTTCGATAGACCCGGTGGACCCGCATGGCAAACGCCGCAAATGCAAATGGGGGCCGTATGGCCCCCATGCATGGTCTCGGACGCTGCGCCGGGATCAGGCGGCGCGCAGAACCTTGGGCAGGTCGGCCACGGCGGCGTCGATCAGCCGGGCATCGGCGGCGGCGTCCAGGTTCTGGGCGATCACCTCGCGCGCGGCGGCGGTGGCGATGCTGGCCGCGGCCTGGCGCACCTCGGTCAGGGCGGAAGCCTCGGCCGCATGGATGCGGTCCATCGCCATGCGCTCGCGGCGCTTGGCGGCGGCCTCCGCCTCGGCGGCGGTGGCGGCCGCGAGGCGCTCGGCCTCCAGCTTGGCGCGGGCGATCAGCGTCTCGGCCTCGGCCAGCGCGGCCTTGCGGTCGGCATCGGCCTGGCGGCGCATCGCCTCGGCCTCGGCGCGCAGGCGCGCGGCCTCATCCAGCTCGGCGCGGATCTTGGCGGCGCGGGCGTCCAGCGCTTCCGTGCCCTTGTTCCACATGGTGCGGCCCAGCAGCACCACGAAGATGACAAAGGAGACCGCGACCCAGAAGGTCGGGTTGAGCCAGAAATGCTCGTAATGGTGCATCGTGGCGCTTCCTTATGCCCGGCCCTGGACGGCCAGCTCACGCTGCACGGCGGCGGCGACGGCGGGCTCGTTCTTCAGCCCGGTCAGGCGCGTCACCAGCGCGTTGGCGGTGTCGGTGGCCACCTCGCGCAGCGCGCCCATGGCGGCGTCGCGGGCGGTGTTGATGCGGCTCTCGGCCGCCTCGATCTGCTGGTTCAGCCGGGCGTTCAGCGCGGCGGCCTGCTCGGCGGCCTCGGCCTGGGCCGACTGGGTCGCGGCGGTGATGGCGGCGTGGCTTTCCTGCCGGGCGCGGGCGGTGGCCTCCTGGTGCGCGGCCATCGCCGCATCGGCCTCGGCCTTTGCGGCACGGGCGGCTTCCAGGTCACCGTCGATGCGGTTGCGGCGCTCCTCCAGCACGGAGGCGACGCGCGGCAGCGCGATCTGCGACAGGATGTAATAGAAGACGCCGAAGATGATCAGCAGCCAGACCACCTGCGCCAGCATCAGCGGGTTGCCGAAGTCGAGCTGTGGCATGCCGCCGCCGGAAGCCTCGGCGCTCGCGACCGACTGCGCCTCGACCCCGTCGAGCACCGTGGTTGCCGCCTGGGCGCTGGCCGTGAACAGCCAGGCTGTCGCGCCGGCGAGAGTGAACCGCTTCATCATCTGCATCCCTGCAATTCGCGCCCTGAAGTGAAGGGGCGCGGCGACATGCCGCCGCGCCCAGGCCGGTATCAGGTGAACAGGATCAGGAAGGCGATCAGCAGCGCGAACAGCGCCACGGCTTCCGTCAGGGCGAAGCCCAGGATGCCGATCGGGAACACGGTGTCGCGCGAGGCCGGGTTGCGGGCGACGGACGCGATCAGCGTCGAGAAGATGTTGCCCAGCGCCAGACCGACGCCGAACAGGGCGAGGACGGCGATGCCGGCACCGATCGCCTTCGCAGCAAGCACGATTTCCATCAGAGGTATCCCTTCGCTGATCTGATGTTAGGTCCGCCGGACGCGGCCCTGAAAAGACGTGGTCCCTTTGTGAGGACTGACCCCGTCAGTGCAGGTGCACCGCGTCATGCAGGTAGATGCTGGTGAGGATGGCGAACACATAGGCCTGCAGGAAGGCCACCAGGAGCTCAAACCCGACCAGGAGCACGTTGACCGAAAGCGGCAGCACCGCGAGGAACGGGCCGACCACGCCGAGGCCGCCCAGCAGCACCACGAAGGTGGCGAACACCTTCAGCAGCACGTGGCCGGCGACCATGTTGGCGAACAAACGGACGGAAAGGCTGATCGGCCGCGAAAGGTAGGACACCACCTCGACCGGCACGATGATGGGCGCGAGCCAGAGCGGCGCGCCCTCGGGGAAGAAATAACCGAAGAACTTCTTGCCGTGCAGCGCCAGCGCCACGGCGGTGATCACCACGAACACCAGGAAGGCCAGCCCGAAGGTGACCGCGATGTGGCTGGTGTAGGTGAAGGCGAAGGGGAACAGCCCCAGCACGTTGCCGAACAGCACGAACATGAACAGGGCGAAAACGAAGGGGAAGTAGCGCTTCCCCTCATGGCCGATCTGCCCGACCACGAGGTTCTCGACGAATTCATAGAAGGTCTCGGCCACCGCCTGGAAGCGGCCCGGCACGATGGCGCGCGGCGCCATGCCCCACATCATGATCGCCGTGATGATCACCACGGCCAGCAGCATATGCGCGTTGGACTGGGTGAAGTTGACCGCCGCGCCGATCGGCCCGAGGGCGTGGGTCAGCTCGAACTGGCTCAGGGCGTCGATCGTCTTGCCTTCGGCGGCCACTGCGGCTCTCCCGTGTTCCCGGTCATCCCCCGGGCGCGGTTCGCGGCGATGGCCATGCCTGGCCGCCGCCGACCGTGCCCGGTCCTCTTGCTGGCGCGAAGCGGCGCGCGGCGCCGATCGCTCCGGGCCAATGGCCCGGCGGCGCCGATTGGCGCCCCAACCCTTATTTCCCGGCGCCGCGGCGGGGGCTGAACAGCCGATAAACGTTCATCACCCCGGCAACGCCGCCCACCACGAAGAACACCAGAAAGAGCCAGGGAAAGCTGCCGAGCCAGTGGTCAAGCAACCACCCGAGCCCCGCCCCCGCGATCAGGGCCGAGACAACCTCGATCCCCGCCCGCAGGCCGATCTGCAACGCCCCGGCCGGCAGCCCATCCTGGCCCGCCTTCGGGTCAGAGGCATCCTTCTCCAGTCCACGGCGTTGCCGGGCCTGCTTCAGGCGCTCGTCGAATTCGTCGCGTTCGGTCAACCCTTGCTCCCGCGGTCCCCCCGCCGGAAGGCTGTCCGGCTCGTAAGGCGTCGGTCATGAGGTGTCAAGGACGCGCGGCCGCATCCACGATCGGCAGCGCGGCCGGATCGCCGGGGGGCGCGCGGAAGGCCGCCGCCACCGCCGCCGCCGTCATCGGCCGGCCCAGCAGGAAGCCCTGCGCGGCGTCGCAGCCGAGGTCCCGTAGCAGGGAAAGCTGTTCCGGGGTTTCGACGCCTTCCGCCACCACCTCGGCGCCGAGGCCATGCGCCAGCCGCACAATGGTCTCGATGATCCAGGAGCTGTTGTTGCCGTCGGCGCGGTTGAGGCTCTGCACAAAGGTGCGGTCCACCTTCAGCACGTCGAAGGACAGGTGCTGCAAATATCCGAGCGAGGAATAGCCGGTGCCGAAATCGTCCAGCGCCGTGGTGACGCCGAGGTCGTGCAACGCCCGCAGCGCTTCCCCCGCGGCGGCCGGGTTGCCGATGAACACCTGCTCGGTCAGCTCGACCTGCAACAGGTTCGGCGGCACGCCGCTGCCGGCCAGCGCCTCCCGCACCAGCTGCACCGCCTGGTTGGTGGCGAACAGGGTGGCGGAAATGTTGACCGCCACGCGGATCTCCATGCCTTCCGCCATCCAGGCGCGGATCTGCGCGCACACCATGTCCAGCACGTTGCGGGTCAGCAGCGGGGCGAAGCCCGCCTCCTCCGCCGCCGGCACGAAGCGGGCGGGGTTCATGGCGCCATGCACCGGGTGGTCCCAGCGCAGCAGCGCCTCACAACCGATCACCCGGTCGGCCAGCAAGCCGTATTTCGGCTGGTAGGCGAGGTAGAGCTGGTTGCGCTCCACCGCGGCACGGAGGTCCTCCTCCAGCATGCGCTGGCTGCGGCGCAGTTCCTCCATCGCCGGCTCGAACAGCACCGCGCGGCCCCGGCCCTCCGCCTTGGCGCGGTACAGCGCCATGTCGCTGCGCTGCTGCAGCGCCTCCACCGTGGTGCCGTCCCGCAGGCCCAGCGCGCTGCCGATGCTGGCGCCGGAGCGGATGGTGCAGCCATCGATCTGGAAGGGCTCGTTCATGATCCGCGCCAGCCGGTTGGCCAGGCGGACGGCATCGGCCGCGCTGCGGGCCTCCGCCTGGATCACCGCGAACTCGTCGCCGCCGATGCGCGCCAGCAGGTCGTCCGCCCGCAGGCAGGCCCGCATCCGCTCCACAGCCGCCAGCAGCAGCTTGTCGCCGGTGGGATGGCCAAGGCTGTCATTGATGGACTTGAAGTGGTCGAGATCGATCAGGTGCAGCGCGAAATCGCCCCCCTGCCCGTCCCGCGCCTGGCGCAGCCGGGCCCGCAGCCGCGCGGCGTAAAGCAGGCGGTTGGGCAGGTTGGTCAGCGGGTCATGCTCGGCCAGGTGGCGGATGCGGTCTTCCGCTTCCTTCCGGTCGGTGATGTCGAGCGCCGCCAGCACCACCCGGCCGCGATTCTCGCCTTCCCCTTCCACGGCCATGCCGGTGATCAGCAGGGTGCGCAGGGCGCCCTCATGGTTGCGCGCCCGCCGCTCGGCATAGGGGGTGGGGCCGGAGCTGCCCAGGGCCCAGTCCAGCAGGTCCCGCCCGCCAGTGTCCAGCCCCAGCTCGGCCGGGGTGCGGCCGATCACCTGCTCGGGCCGCACGCCATGGAAGCGGGCCAGGGCGTCGTTCAGGAACAGGAAGCGCCCGCCGCGATCAAAGGCGGAGATCATCGCCGGCACGGCGCCAACCAGCGCCCGCAACATGCGCTCGGCCTCCGCCTGGCTGGCGGCCGCGGCCGTGGCCCGCCGCAGCATCTGGCGCGCCCGCCTTTCCTGCGCCGACAGCAGCGCCACCAGCGACATGGTGGACAACAGCAACCCCAGCAGGGACGCCAGCAGCACCCATTGCGGGGCGCGCATCTCCGTGGAAGCGCGGCGCTGGCCATAACGCGCCTGGTTGTGCAGCTGCCGCGCGGTGTCGTTCAGCTGCGTTTCCAGCGCGGCGAAGGTCGCGTTGAGGCGCGGAACGGCGGTGCCGTCGCCCTCCAGCAGGGCGGAAAGGTCCTCCTCCAGCACGGCCAGCCGCGCCATCATCCGGGGCTGGACCTCGCGCAGCAGCTGGATCTGCGGCGATTCAACATCGGGCCGCACCGAATCCAGCAGCCGGACGCGGCTGTAAAGGATCTCGAAGCGCTCCGAAAGCCGCCAGCCCGGCGTCTGGCCGGCCTGGAACTGCGCCAGGATGGTGTTGAAGCGGGCGCCCTCGATGCTGGCCTGGGCCGCCATCCACATGCCGGTGCGCTCGATCGCCACCTCGCGCCGGTATTGCGCGGCGATGAGGCCAGCCGATCCCACCGCCGAAACAAGGCACAACAGGGCCGCGAGTCCCAGCCACAGCTTGCGGGGCAGGCGCGGCGCCCGGCCCAGGGCGCCAGGGCGCCGGAAGCCGAGCAGCCGGCCCATCCTCAACGAACCTCGATCCGGGCGAGCTGCCAAACGGCGTAATGATGCAGCGCCGGCCGGTCCAGCTCCGGCCTGTCGGACCAGGGGAACACGATCCAGACCGGACCAAAATCGCGGATGCGGATGGGGCTGCCTTCCATGCGGGTGGCCAGCAGCGCGCCGGCCGCCACCCCATCCGCCACCGGGATGACCGAGCGGTAGTCATTGAGCGCGGTGACGTGCAACTCCCGCCCCTGCGCCCGCACCGCTTCCAGCAGCTTCCGCAGCGGCACGCCGCTGAAGCGCCGCGGATTGGGCGTCCAGGGCGTCACGGTGGTGAACTCCGCCATGCCCAGGGCTTCCAGCGCCTCCAGGGAAAAACGGCGCTCGGTGCTGCCGGGGTCCGGGGCGCCGATGCGGCCGCTGACCACCAGGGTCGGGCGCGGCGCCTCAGTGGCCCGCGCGGCCGGCGCCGCAAGCATCCCGCAGCCAAGCCCGATCGCCGCCCGCCGCCGCAGCATCCGCCCGCGCATTCCCTCGCACACCAGGGCCATGGCTCCTATCACAGCAATGCGGCCAAAATGTTAATGGCCCGCTTCCACCATCTCGGTCGCCAGGCCGAGATCAACCGACAGCAGCCGGCTCACGCCCCGCTCCTGCATGGTCACGCCATAGAGCCGGTGCATCCGGGCCATCGTCAATGGATGGTGCGTGACAACGAGGAAACGTGTGCCGGCCTCCGCCGCCATGGCTTCCAGCAGGCCGCAGAGCCTTTCAACATTCGCATCATCCAACGGCGCGTCCACCTCGTCCAGCACGCAAACGGGGGCGGGCTGGCAGCGGAACACGGCGAAGATCAGCGACAGCGCGGTCAGCGCCTGCTCGCCGCCCGACAACAGCGACAGGGTGGCCAGCTTCTTGCCCGGCGGCTCGGCATAGATCTCGAGGCCGGCTTCCAGCGGGTCATCGGAACCGACCAGCGCCAGATGCGCCCGCCCGCCGCCGAACAGCCGCCCGAACAGCGCCCGGAACTCGCCATCGACGCGCTGGAACACGGCGCGCAGCCTTTCCCGCCCTTCCCGGTTCAGATGGCCGATGGAGCCACGCAGCTTGGCGATGGCCGCGCCGATCTCGTCGCGGTCGCGGTCGATGGCGCCGATGCGCTCCTCCACCTCGGCCATCTCCTGCTCGGCGCGCAGGTTGACCGGCCCCATCTCCTCCCGCTCGCGCGCCAGCCGCTCGGCCTTGCGCCGCGCCCGCTCCTCGGCCGCCTCGGAGATATCCTCGGGCGGCTCCGGCAGGACGGGATTCTCGCCCAGCCGCTCGCCCAGGCGCTCGGCGACGCTGGCGGCCAGCGCCTCGGCCTGGCTGACGGCGGCCTCGGCGCGAAGCTGCGCCTCACGCGCCGAAGCGAAGGCGGCATCGGCGGCGCGGCGGTTTTCCGCCGCCTCGCGGTCCTCGGCTTCGGCGGCCTTCAGCCGGGCGGCGGCGTCCGCATGGCGCGCTGCCGCCTCCGCCAGCACCCGGCCGGCGGCGGCGCGGGTGGCGGCGGCTTCCTCCGGCGCGGCGGCGGCGGCATCCCGCGCCGCCTCGGCCTCGGCGGCGCGGCGGGTCAGCTCGGCCAGCCGCCCGGCGGCGGCCTCGCGCCGGCCGGTCCAGGACGCCCGCTCCTCGGCGATGGCGGCGAGCCGGGCCTGTGCGCGGTCCGCCTCCGCGGCCAGCGCGGCGGCGGCATCCCGCGCCGCCCCGGCCCGCGCGCGGGCGGCGGCCAGTTGCTGGCGCGCCGCCTCAACCGCGCCGCGCAGGCGGTCCAGGTCCGGCAGGCCCGCCAGGACCTCCCGCGCCGCCCGCAGCGCGGCCTGGGCTTCCTCATGTTCCCCGGAAACCCGGCTAAGCTGCGGCGCCAGCGCGGCGAGCCGGCTTTCGGCGCTGGCGGCACGGGAAGCCAGCCGCGCCTCGGCGGCCCGCGCCGCTTCCAGTCCTGCTTCCGTTTTGCGGCGCGCCTCGCGCGCGGCCGCCTCGGCGGATTGCGCGGCAGCCTCGGCCCGCGCCGCCTCGTCGCGCGCGGCCCGCCCCCTCGCGAGGTCGGGCAGGCCCGACAGCGTGGCGGCGGCGGCATCGCGCAGCGCCTCGGCCGATGCCAGCTCGGCATCGAGCCGTTCAAGCTGCGGTTCCAGCGCGGCGATGCGGCTTTCGGCGCGGGCGGCGGCGGCGGCGAGCTTGGCGTCCGAGTCCCGCGCGCGGCCCAGCGCGGCCTCGGCCTGGCCGCGGCCGGCGCGGGCCGCGGCTTCGGCGGCGGCGGCCCGGGTTTCGGCCGCCTTGGCCGCCTCGGCCTCGGCCATCGCCTCCCGCGCGGCCCGTGCCGCCTGTTCCAGCGCCGCCTCCGCGGTGCGCAGCCGGTTGCGCTGGGTCAGCCGGACGGCGCCGGGGCTGGGCGCGCCGGCCCGCGCGCCATGGCCATCCCAGCGCCACAACGCGCCGTCCCGCGTCACCAGGCTCTGGCCCGGCGCCAGGTCCTGCTGCAACGCCGCGCCCTGGCCGGCATCGTCCAGCAGGCCGATCTGCGACAGGGCGCGCGCCAGTTCCGGCGGCGCCTGCACCAGCGAATCGAGCGCCGTGGCGCCGGGCGGCAGCGGGGCGGGAGTGGCCAGCGGCGGCAGGCGGCGCCAATGGCGCGGCGCCGCGGCATCGGCCGGGCTTTCCAGCCCTTCCCCCAGCGCGGCGCCCAGCGCGGCTTCCAGCCCGGGCGGCACGGTGATGCTGTCGAGGATCGGCGCGGCGCCGCCGGATTCGCGGGACCGCAGCAAATCCGCCAGGCCCTGGCGCTCGGCCTCGGCGCGGGCGCGGGCGGCTTCGGCGGCGCCGGCCTGGCCACGCGCCAGGGCGTGAGCGCCGGCGGCGGCGGAGCGTTCCGCCTCGGCCTTGGCCAACCTCTCCCGGGCCTTGGCGAGCGCTGCCTCGGCCTCGGCGGTGGCGGCATGGGCGGCGGCCAGCGCCTCGGCGGCGGGGCGCTCGGCGGCGGCGGCGGCATGTTCGCGCCGCATCCGGTCGCGCTGCTCGGCCACCTGCCGGGCGCGGGCTGCGGCGCCGTCCCGCTCGGCGGTGGCGCGGCCGCGCGCGGCCTCGGCCTCGCTGGCGGCGCGGCGGGCGGCGGCATGCGCTTCCTGCGCGGCGATACGGCGCGCTTCGGCCTGTTCCAGAGCGGCGCGGGCCTCGGCCAGGGCGGCCTCGGCGGCGGCGCGGGCGGCCGCGGCGGCCTCGGTCTCGGCGGTGGAAACGCGGGCGGCCTCGGCGTCCCGCGCCTCGGCGGCCAGGGCATCGCGCTGTTGCCGCAGGCGTTGTTCGCGCTGCTGCGCCGCCACCGCATCCCCGGACGCCTTGGCGTGGCTGGCGGCGGCCTCGGCCGCCTGCTGCGCGGCCCGGTCGGCCTCGGCCTCGGCGGCGGCGACGGCGGCCTCGGCCTCCGCCTGCTCGGCCTGCGCGGCCCCCTGCCGCGCCGGCAGCGCGGTCAGCACCCCTTCCAGCGCCCCGGCCTCGGCGGCGAGGCGGGCTTCGGCGGCCTCGGCATCCTCGGCCGTGCGCGCGGCGTGGCCGAGATCGTCCTGGATCTGCGCCAGCAGCGCGGCGGCGGCCTCGAAGGCGGCGCGGGCGCGGCGTTCGGCGGCCTCCAGCCCTTCCTGCTCGACCCGGCGTCGCTCCAGCGCGGTCCGGGCCTCGGCCTCGGCCTCGCGCGGGGCCGGCAGGGCGCGCTCGGCGGTGAAGGCGCGGGTGGCGGCGTCGGCGGCGGCCTGTTCGGCGGCGCGGGTGGCGGCGCGGGCGGCGGCATGGGCGGCGCGGCCGCCGGCCAATGCCTTCTCGGCGCGCGCCACCAGCAGGGCGAAATATTCCGCCTCGGCCTGCCGGGTCAGGCCGGACAGGTTGCGGTAGCGCGCCGCCTGCCGCGCCTGGCGCTGCAGCCCGATGCGCTGCACGTCGAGCTGGCCCTTCAGGTCGTCGGCGCGGGTCAGGTTGGTTTCGGCCTGGCGCAGCTTGAGCTCCGCCTCGTGCCGGCGGGCGCGCAGCCCGGCGATGCCGGCGGCCTCCTCCAGCACCTGCCGGCGTTCCTCGGGCTTGGCGGCGATCAGCGCCGCCACCTTGCCCTGGCTGACCATGGCGGAGGAGCGCGCGCCGGAGCCGATATCGGCGAACAGCGTCTGCACGTCCCGGCCGCGCGCCTCGCGGCCATTGATGCGGAAGCCGGTGCCTTCCCCGCGCACGATGCGGCGGGTGATCTCCAGCTCGGCGGATTCCTGGTTGGGCGGCGGGGCGAGGCCGGAGGCATCCTCCAGCAGCAGCGTCACCTCGGCCTGGTTGCGCCCGCTCCGGGTGGCGGTGCCGGCGAAGATGACATCATCCATCTCGCCACCGCGCATGGCGCGGGCATTGGTTTCGCCCATTGCCCAGCGCAGCGCCTCGACCACGTTGGATTTGCCGCAGCCATTCGGGCCGACAATGCCGGTCAGGCCCGGCATCACCTCCACCGTGGTGGGCTCGGCGAAGGATTTGAAGCCCGCGATGCGCAGCCGCGTCAGCACCGCGCGCAGCGCCGCGGCACGCGCGGCCTCCGTCGCCGCCGCATCGCGCGGCGGCGCGTCGGCCAGATCGCGCGCCGGCGCGTCGGCCGCGTCAGCCTGCGGCAATTCCACGGCCGGTCCGGCCTGTGGCGCCGCGGCGGCATCCTCCATCGCGGAGCCGCCCTGCCTCAGTTCCGCGCTCAAGCGCCGGCGGCTTCGCCGACCAGTTCGGCGAAGCGGTCAAAGCTCAGGGCGCCCGGCACCGTCTTGCTGCCGAAGACAAAGGTGGGGGTGGAGCTGACCTTGTGCTCCTGCTCTCCCTTGAGCCGGGATTCCAGCAGGGCCTTGCGCAGCGCCTCGTCGCCGATGGCGGCATCGACCTGCGGGCGGCTCAGCCCGGCCAGGGCGGCCACGCGGGCGATCTCGGCCACCGGATCGGCGCCGCGGTTGAAGGCCCAGCGGTCCTGGGTGGACAGCAGCGCGCCGATGAAGCCCTCATAGGCGGCGGGCGGCAGGGTGCGGGCCACCTGCGCGGCGGCCAGGGCGAGCTGGTCCAGCGGGAAGTCGCGCCACACCATCCGCATCTTGCCGGCGTCCACCAGCTCCTTCTTCACGCGCGGCCAGGTGTCGCGGTGGAAGGCGGCGCAATGCGAGCAGGTGAGCGAGAAATACTCGATCACCGTCACCGGGGCGTCCCGCTTGCCGGCGCTGCGCTCGGTCAGCCGGGGGTCGCCACCCTGGGCGGCGGCGGGGCGGTTGGCCGACCACGGCAACAGGGCGGCCGGGGCCAGCATCAGGATACGGCGGGAAAGCGGCAAGGCAGCCTCCTTCAGGCTTGGCAATGGCGAGGCCCCAGGGGACCGGCAGCCGGCGGAACACAGCCGGGTGATCCGGCCGGCGCGATCTTTATCGCAGAACCGGCCTGAACTGAAACGCTGCCTTGCCGGAAAGGTGGAAGCGCCCTGGGGAGCGCCCTGGGGAGCGCCCTGGGGAGCGCCGCGAATGGCCGCTCCCCAGCCGGCTGTCCATCCAGCCGGCCATGCGGCGGGGGGCAGCGTTGCATTTCGCCATGCGCGAAAACCGCGACGCCATGTCACCCCGCGCGGAACCGCGCGATGCCGTGGCCGGCCCGCGCCTCAGCCGCGCCGGCGGTAGACGCCCTGGGCCAGCCGGGCCAGGGCGGCGCGCAGCTCCGGGTCCGGCACCTCCTCCAGCGCGGCCTTCACCGTTTCCGGCACCACCGGGCGGGGCGGGCGCCTGGGCGCGGCGGCGGGCGGCGTCACCGCCCCCTGCACGAAGCGCAGCCGCTGGACCAGCCCCGGCCCCAGCATGGCGTTGATCTTGCCGATCAGCAGCGGCGCCAGGTGTTGCAGTTCCATCGCCACCGGGCCGGAACAACGCAGCACCAGCGTGCCGGCGACCAGCTTCTGCGGCATGCTTTGCGCCGCCAGGGCCGGTCCCACGATCTCCGGCCAGTCGGTCATCAGATGCGCGGCGGCGGGGCTGCGCTTGCGGAACACCGGCTTGGTCAGCCGCGGGATCAGGCTGCCCACCGGGCGCAGGCCGCGATCGGGGCGCCAGCCGGGCAGGTCCTCCTCCTTCTTGGGCGCGCCGCCCTTTGTTTCCCCGGCGGGGCTTGCGCGGCGCCGCGCTTCGTCCTCTTGCTGCATCCGTGCTGCCTTTCATTCCCGCGGCCGCTCCGCCGGCTTCCGCCCTGCTCCACTGGTACGACCGCCACCGCCGCGCCCTGCCCTGGCGCGAAACGCTGCGCGACCCGTACCGTATCTGGCTGTCCGAGGTCATGCTGCAACAGACCACGGTGGCCGCCGTCGCGCCGCGCTGGCGCCGCTTCCTGGACCGCTTCCCTTCCGTGCAGGCGCTGGCCGCCGCGCCGTGGGAGGACGTGGCCGCCGAATGGGCCGGTCTCGGCTATTACGCCCGGGCGCGCAACCTGCATGCCTGCGCCCGGGCGGTGGCGGCGCGCAACGGCTTTCCCGACACGGTGGAGGAATTGCGCGCCCTGCCCGGCATCGGCGCCTACACCGCCGCCGCCATCGCCGCCATCGCCTTCGACCGCCCGGTGGTGCCGCTGGACGGCAATGTGGAGCGCGTCACCAGCCGGGTCCACGCGGTCGAAGAAGCGCTGCCCGGCGCGCGTCCCCGCCTCGCCGCCCTGGCGCAGCACTGGATGGCGCAGCCCGAGGCCGCCGGGCGCCCGGCGGATTTCGTGCAGGCGCTGTTCGACCTGGGCGCCACGATCTGCACGCCGCGCAACCCGGCCTGCGCCCTTTGCCCATGGCAAGCGGAATGCGCCGGGCGCCGCGCCGGCATCGCCGACACCCTGCCGCGCAAGGCGCCAAAGCGGGCGCGGCCCACCCGGATGGGCGTGCATTTCCTGCTGCGCGACGCGCAGGGCCGCCTGCTGCTGCAACGCCGGCCGCCAAAGGGATTGCTGGGCGGCATGCCCGGCCTGCCCGGCACGCCCTGGCGCGCCGAAGGCTGGGACCACGCGGAAGCCCTGGCGCATGCCCCGGCCCCCGGCCTCGACTGGCACGCCCTGCCCGGGGAGGCACGGCACGGCTTCACCCATTTCGAGCTGCGCATGACGCTGCTGGCCGCCACCCTGCCGCCGGGCATGGCAGCCGAGGGCGAATGGTGGGCGCCGGCGGAGGCCGCCCGCATCCTGCCCGGCGCCATGCTGCGGCTGCTGGCGCTTGCCGAGGCCGCCGGCGCCGTGGCAAGCCCGGCCGGAGGCGCCTGATGGCGCACGACTCACGGAATGGGGACATACCTCGCATGACTCGGATCACCGCCCTTCGCGCCCATCCGGCGCTGGCCTTCGCCGGCCTGACGCTGCTGGGCTCGGCGGCGCTGGCCGCCTCGGCGCAGATCGCGCTGCCGATGTGGCCGGTGCCCGCCACCATGCAGACGCTGGTGGTGCTGCTGCTGGGCGCGCTGGGCGGCGCCCGCCTCGGCGTCGCCTCGGTGCTGGCTTATCTCGCTGAAGGGGCGCTGGGCCTGCCGGTGTTCGCCAATGGCGCCGCCGGCCCGATGGCGCTGATGGGGCCGACCGGCGGCTTCCTGCTGGGCTTCGTGGCGGCCGCCTGGCTGGCGGGCTTCGCGCGCGGCGGGCTGCTGCGCCAGGCCGGGGTGCTGACCGCGGCCCACCTGCTGCTGTTCGTCCCCGGCGTGCTGTGGCTGTCGCGCTTCACCGGGCTGGAAGGCGCGCTGATCGCCGGCTTCCTGCCCTTCATCCCCGGCACGCTGGTCAAGACCGGGCTGGCGCTGGCCGCGCTTCGCGCCCTGCGCCGCAACTGATGACGGGCCAGGGAAGGCGCTGCCTTCCCTGGCCGGCCGGCCGGCGGTTGTGGATCAGGCCAGCCAGTCGGAGATGGCGGTCTGCTCCTGGAAGCTGCCGTCGTCGCTCAGGGTGAAGCTGTACAGCGTCGCCCCGCTGCCATCCTCCAGCTTGGCATAGGCCATCCAGTCCTGGGCATTGGCCAGGTCGTAGTCGATGGTCAGCCGCAGGCCATCGCCCAGATCGGCCGAGCGGTGCGCGACCACGCCGCCGATCTCCTCGAGGACCTGCCAGTTCGCGGCATCGGTGTTCTCGAGATAGCTGCCGTCATCCTTGAACTGCGCGCCATAGGCCAGCGTGCCGTCGGCGAAGTAGATGCGCGCCTGCACGGCATAGGCTTCCGTGTTCGCGACATCGTACTGGATGCCGGCATGGACGCCGCTGTCCGTGTACATGCTGCGCGCCGCCACCTCGCCCGAGGTGTTGAACAGGCTCGACACCTTGCTCCAGCCCGCCATGTCATGCCCGTCGCGCAGCACCTGCAGCGTGGAGCCGTCATCCAGGAGCTGGCCCTGCACCATCAGCGTGCCGGTGGCGTCATAGGTCCCGGAATACCAGGTCCAGGGCTGCGTGCCGTCCACGTCATAGGAGATCACCGAGCGCGAGCCATCGTCGAAGTTGGTGGCCTGCGAAACGATGTCGCCCGAGATGTTGTAGGTGAAGGCCTGCTTGGTCCAGTCCTTCGACGAATCCGCGTCGTAATAGGTGGTCAGCTTGCCGCCCGCGTCATAGGTGATGTCGGTGCGGTAGCGCGCGCCGGAAGCGTTGTAGGACGTCAGGAACTCCGACCAGTTCTGCGTGCCGGCGATGTCGTACTGGGACACGCCGCGCCCGCCGTCATCATAGGTGGTGGCGCGGTTGAGCATCCGGCCGGACTGGTCGTAGTTCTCCACCACGCGCGCCCAGCTCTCGGCATTGGCGGCGTCGTAGAAGGTGACGGTGCGGCTGGCATCGTCGTTCAGAATGTCGCGGATGGAAAGGCGCCCCTGGGCATCATAGGTTAGGGTCTGGGCGGCCCAGTATTCCGTGCCGGCCTGGTCCACGATCACGCGTTTCGTCATCAAACGGCTCCCGCCCGCTTCTGCGGGCTTGAATGGCACGGCGGACGCGGCCCGGTGCCGCGCGCCGACGTCGGCAAACCCGAAGGTCTCAACCGTTACGCGATGCAGACCATGGTGAAAATCAAGCGTTAAGTAAAAACACTAAAGGTTGAGCTATAGTCACGATTATTCTACCGGAATTGGAGAAGCGAGCCATGGCCACGCTTCAGCCAGTAATACTACCGGTTGATCATTCGGGTGCCAAACCAATCATCGATGACAATCGCGGGACATGCCGGGGGCGAGGCCCGCCGTCCGGCCCCGCCCCCTCCTCCTCCGTGATCAGGCGATCCAGTCGGCCGGCTGCGACGGGCTCAGCAGCACCTGCAACCCGCCATCATCGGTAAAGGCCGCGGCATAGAAATCGGCGCCCTTCGCGGCATCGCGCAGCGTGACCTGGGCGGACCAGTTTTCCGTCCGGGCGGTGTCGTAATCCACCAGCAGCGTCACGCCATTGCCAAGATCGGCGGAGCGCTCCGTCACGCAGCCGCAGGCATCGTGCCGCACCTGCCAGTCCAGCTGGCCGAGCTGCTCCCGCACCGTGCCATCGTCATTCACCACATAGCGCCAGGCCAGCTCGTCCCGCGCATCGGTGACGCGGCCCTGCGCCGCCCAGGGATTGGGGGTCGGGAAGCCTTCCGGCGCGCCCCAGCCGGGGCGGTCGATGCCGGTAACCAGCCGGCCGCCTTCATCGAAGCTCAGCGTCGTGGTCTGCACACCGTCATCGCGGTAGGTGTCGTTAAAGGCGTAGCGCGACCAGGCGAGATGGTCGCCCGCATCGAAATGCTGGGTGAAGCTGTCCAGGCCGAAGCGGTTGTAGATGAGGGTCACCTCTCCATCCGCATTGTAGTGGCGGCTGTCGGTGTTCCAGCCGCCATCGCTGTCGTCGCGGTAGCGCAGCACGTCCCGGGAGCCATCCTCCGCGACGAACTCCATCTTGTAGACGCCGTCCGCCGTGCCCTGCGTGGTGCGGGTGAAGGCCGTGCTGCCCGGCTGGTAATCGGTGGTGACGCTGCGGCCGTCATCATACTGCACGGATTTGCGCAGCAGCGCGCCGGAGGCATCGTAATCATGCCCGACCCGCGACCAGCTGGCGGTGTTGCCGGCATCCAGCACATAGGTTTCGCGCTGGCCGTCATCATAGCGCGTCTCGCCCCGCGTTTCGCGCCCCGCGGCATCATACCAGCGCACGGAAATATCGGCGTCCGACAGTTTGGCGGGGTCGTAAAGGCGGATTGCCAGCGTGCCGTCGTCATAGCGGACATCGCGCTGCCGCAGCAGGCCGTCATCGCCATGGATCAGGGTCTGGAACGCCCAGCTATGGGCATCCCGGCGTCAAGGATGTAGCGCTGGCTGGTCACCAAGGATTCTCCCGTCGCATGGCCGGGATGCCACCAGCGCCACATGCCCCCCTGGCTGCGTCACGCGGCTGGTGCCCGGCATGCCGCCGGGTGGGTGACGGCAAAAGGCCATTCTGTCAGGGGACCAAAAAGCGAGTTCCCGCCCTCGTGAATTCCCATTGAAGCGGAAGAATATTTCGCTGGAAGCAATTCGCCCATAAGGCGCGATAGTTCCTTATTTTGCCACCTAGGCGGGACGAAATCGGCTAAAATCTCGCCTTTGGTTCAGCCCCGCTCCCGCGCGATTTCGGCCCGCAACTCGTCCAGAAGGCGCAGCGAGCCATCCCGCCGCTCCACATGCCAGAACAGCCAGCCATTGCAGGATGGCGCTTCCTGCACCGCCGCGCCGACCTGATGGATGGAGCCCTGCGCCTGCCCGCAGCGGATCGAGCCATCGGCGCCCACATCGGCGGCGAAGCGCCGGTGCCGGTCGGTCAGCCGCGCGCCCGGCGGCACCAGCCCGCGTTCCACCAGCGTGCCGAAGGGAATGCGCGGCTGTTCCCGCCGCGTCGGCATCACCAGGGCTGCGGATTCCGACAGGGCTTCCACCGCGTCGATGCGGGCCTGCGCAGCGGCGGCATAATCCGCGTCGCGCTCGATGCCGATGTAGCGGCGGCCGAGGCGCTTCGCGACGGCGGCCGTGGTGCCGGAGCCGAGGAACGGGTCCAGCACCACCTCCCCCGGCGCGGTGCAGGACAGGATCACGCGGTGCAGCAGCGCTTCCGGCTTCTGCGTCGGATGCAGCTTCTTGCCTTCGGCGTCCCGCAGCCGCTCATTGCCAGTGCAGAGCGGGATGAACCAGTCCGAGCGCATCTGCACGTCGTCATTCAGCGACTTCATGGCGGTGTAGTTGAACTTGTAGCGGCTTTCCTGACCCCGCGCCGCCCAGATCATGGTCTCGTGCGCGTTGGTGAAGCGACGGCCGCGGAAGTTCGGCATCGGGTTGGCCTTGCGCCAGATCACGTCGTTCAGGATCCAGAAGTCGAGGTCCTGCAACGCGGCGCCGAGGCGGAACACATTGTGGTAGGAGCCGATCACCCAGATCGTGCCGTCCTTGCGCAGCACGCGCCGCGCCTCGGTCAGCCAGGCGCGGGTGAAGGCGTCATAGGTGGCGAGGTCGGCGAAGCGGTCCCAGGCATCGTCGACGCCATCCACCACGCTCTCATCCGGCCGCCGCAGCTCGCCCCGGAGCTGCAGGTTGTAGGGCGGGTCGGCGAAGATGGCATGCACCGAGGCCGGGGGCAGCCGCCGCAGCATCTCGATGCAATCCCCCTGGAGGATGCAATCCAGCGGCAGATCCAACCCTGTTCCCACGCCCGCGAAACCCCTTGCGACTCGAGGCAAGACAATGCGTTGACCCGAGTCGCGTCGTCAAGCGAGGGAAATCAGGCGGCCTCGCCCACCCCATGCTGCTCGCGCAGGCTCAGGAAGCGCAGCGCCGGCCATTCCTCCTCCGACCGGCGCCGCCCCCAGTCGGAAGTGAAGAAGGCGACCGGCTCGTTGTCATGGTCCTCGGCCATCTGGCTGGGCGCCGAGCGCAGGAAACGGTCCAGCGTTTCCCGGCCCTGCGGGCCGTCCTCCCGCGGCGCCACCCAGCGCATGGTGGACCAGGACGTGCCCTCGAAGGTGATGTGGACGCCGTATTCCGCCTGGATGCGGCTCGACAGCACGTCGAGCTGCAATTGCCCGACCACGCCCACCACGGGCTGGGAACCGTCCAGCGGGCGGAAAACCTGCACCACGCCCTCATCGGCCAGCTGGTCCAGCGCCTTGCGCAGCTTCTTGGCCAGCATCGGATCATCGAGCCGCACGCGGCGCAGGATCTCGGGCGCGAAGCTCGGCACGCCGCGGAAGTTCAGCTCCTCCCCGTCGGTCAGCGTGTCGCCGATGCGCAGCACGCCATGGTTGGCGATGCCGACCACGTCGCCCGGCCAGGCTTCCTCGGCCACCTGGCGCTCCTTGGCGAAGAAGAACAGCGGCGCGTTGACCGGAATCGACTTGCCGGTGCGCACCTGCTTCAGCCGCGCGCCTTTCCGCAGCCGCCCCGAGCAGACGCGGAGAAAGGCCACGCGGTCGCGGTGGTTCAAGTCGGTATTGGCCTGGATCTTGAAGACGAATCCGGTGAGCTTCTCCTCCTCCGGCTCCACCACCCGCGCATCGGCGGCACGCGCCGAGGGCGGCGGCGCATAGGCGGCCAGCCCGTCCAGCAGGTGCCTCACCCCGAAGCCGCGCAGCGCGGAGCCGAAATACACCGGCGTCAGATGGCCTTCGCGGAAGGAGGCCAGCTCGAACTCCGGATACACCGAGGCCAGCTCGATCCCTTCGCGCAGCACGTCGCCCTGGCCATGCGGCAGCAGCGTGTCGATGCGCGCATCGTCCGGGCCGGACACCTTCTCGTCCTGTTCCCCCCCTTCGCGCAGCAGCCGCAGCGTCTCATGGGCGCGGTCATACACGCCCGCGAACTGCCGGCCGGAGCCGATCGGCCAGGTGGCCGGCGTCACGTCGAGGGCGAGGGTCTTCTCGATCTCGTCGAGCAGCTCCAGCGGCTCCCGCGCCTCGCGGTCCATCTTGTTGATGAAGGTGACGATGGGGATGTCGCGCAGTCGGCAGACCTCGAACAGCTTGCGGGTCTGCGCCTCGATGCCCTTGGCGGCGTCGATCACCATCACCGCCGCGTCCACGGCGGACAGCGTCCGATAGGTGTCCTCCGAGAAATCCTCATGGCCCGGCGTGTCGAGCAGGTTGAAGATCTGCCCGGCATATTCGAAGGTCATGACCGAGGTCGCGACGGAAATGCCGCGGTCCTGCTCGATCTTCATCCAATCCGAGCGCGTGCGGCGCCGCTCGCCCTTGGCGCGCACGGCGCCGGCGATCTGGATGGCGCCGCCCAGCAGCAGCAATTGCTCCGTCAGCGTCGTCTTGCCGGCATCGGGGTGGGCGATGATGGCGAAGGTGCGCCGGCGCCCCGCCTCGGCCGCGGTTTCGCTCAGGGGCGGCTGGTTGTGGCCCAAGGCGGGGGCATCAAGGTTCTGCAAGGGCTCACACTCCGGGGGCGCTGTCTCTGGGGGCGGCGGGGATATAGCGCGGACGCGCCGGGGTTTCGACCCTGCGGCGCGGGCGGCCGCCATCAGGCCGGCTGGGCGGTGCTTTCCTCCCCTTCGGCGCCTTGCCGCCCGTGCCCGCCAAGGCCGAGGGACAGCAGAAGCGCGCCCCCGACCGGCAGGGCCAGCGCCAGGAATGCCGCGTGCCACCCCACCCAGGCGACCAGCGTGCCGCCCACCACGTGCGAAAGCTGCCCGCCCAGCCCCTGCACCGAATACACCGCGCCCAGCGCCGTCTGGGTCCGGCCGCTGCCCCAGGAGGCATCGGCCACCACCACCGGCACCGCCACCCCGATCAGGCCGGAAGCGATGCCGTCCAGCACCTGCACCGGCACCAGCCAGAGCGGGTCGGTGATCCAGGCCGCCAGCAGCGCCCGCGCGCCCAGCGCGGCGCAGGCCACCAGCATCAGCGGCCGCCCGCCATGCTTCTCCGCCCAGGCGCCGCCCCACAGCGCCACCGGGATCATGGTCAGCTGTGCCGCCATGACATAGCCGGCGGTCCAGGCCGTGGCGCTGCCGCCCGCCGCCGCCACACGCTGCCCGACCAGCGACAGCATCGCCCCGTTGCCCAGCGAGAACAGCGCCAGCACCACCGCCAGAGTGAGCAGGCGGCGGTCGGTCAGCACGGCCTTCAGGGGGGAAACCTGATCCTCGCTGCCCTCCTGCTTTTCCCCGGCCTTGCCCGTCTCCGCTTCGTCATCCGCGTCTTCCTCGCCGCTGGCGCGCGCCGCGCTCCAGGCCTTCCCGGGCGCGACCGCGACCGCCACGATCGCGCCCAGCGCCATGGCGGCCATCACGAACAGCGCGATGTCCGGCCCGATCAGCGTTGCGCCGCCCACGATCATCAGCGCCGAGAACAGGATGCCGGCATGGTTGAAGGCCTCGTTGCGGCCATGCTGGCGCGGGAAGTCCTTCTTGCCGACGATGCCCAGGGTGAAGGCGGTGACCGCCGGCAGCACCAGGATGCCGCCGATCGTCGCCATGCCATGCGCCGCCAGCACGCCGAGGAAGCCATGCGCCACCAGCAGCAGCATCGTGCCCGCCAGGATGGCGCCGCAGGCCAGCGCCAGCAGCAGGCGCGGCAGCTTCAGCCTGTCCACCAGCGCGCCCGCCGGGCCGCTGAGCGCGAGCCCGCCGAGGCCAACCAGCGTGTTGAGCCAGCCGATCGATTCCGGCCCCCAGCTTCGCGTCTGCGCCAGCCAGGTCGCCAGGAAGGGCCCCAGCCCGCCCTGGATGTTGCCGGTGAAAAAGGTGATGAGAACCAGGTGGCGGCGGGGTGACACGAGACTCGAAAACCTCTCCAGGGGCCGGCCGGTGATGGCTGGCCGTCCCCCGTGTAACGCGCATGTCACGGCAAAGGCTGCGCCTCGGCTTGCATCCTGGCGTCGGGAAGCGCGGAACGGCCCCTTGCCGTGGGCCGGGGGCGGTGCCTCAGCCGGCGCTCCCGCCGAACACGCCGAAATCGAATTCCGCCTGGTGGGTGGCGAAGGGGTCCTCGGCGCGGCGGGCATCGTCCCGGTTCAGGCCGATGGCATCGAGCTGCGCGCCGGAGATCGGCACGAACTCCACCCCCGCTTCGCGCATCATCTCGATCGCCAGCAGGCCCACCTTGTCCCAGTAGCTTTCCGTCCCCGCGCGCGGCGCCGCTGCCACCACGCGCCGCACGCCGGACTGGATCAGCAGCGTGGCGCACACATTGCACACCGGCTTGCCCACCACATAAACGTCGCAATGCCGCGCATCCCGCCCGGCATGCAGCAGCGCGTTCTGCTCGGCATGCAGGATCATCTCCAGCTTGCGCGCCTTGTTCTCCAGCCGCTCCGCGCTGTCCTCCACATTGGAGGGGAAGCCGTTGAAGCCGGTGGCGACGATCCGCGCATAGGCCTGGTTCACCAGCACCGCCCCCACCTTGGCCCGCGGGTCCTTCGACCACTGCGCGATGTGGTGCGCGAGGCCGATATAGCGGCCATCCCATTTGGCCTGCTTGTCGGGGCGGTTCTCGAAGGTGTTGGGGTTGGTCATGGGGTTGATTCTACGTCGAATCCACCCTCGGGAGGCAAGCCGGATGAGGCCTGCCGCGGCCCGTTGCCCGCCGCCGGCTACAAGGCGTTGCCGAACATCCCGTGGAACCGCCCGAGGAAGCTCCGCAGCCGCTCGCTTTCCGGGTGGTGAAACACCTGGTCCGGTGTTCCCGCCTGCGCCACGCGTCCCCCATCCATGAACACCACATGGTGGGAAACGTCGCGCACGAACAGCATCTCATGGCTGACCACCAGCATGGTCATGCCGCTTTCGGCGAGCTGCTGCATCACCCCCAGCACCTCGGCCACCAACTCGGGGTCGAGGGCGGAGGTCACCTCGTCGAACAGCAGCAGGCGCGGCTCCATCGCCACCGCCCGGGCGATCGCCACGCGCTGCTGCTGCCCGCCGGAAAGCTGGTAGGGATAATGTTCCCGCCGCGCCTCCAGCCCGACGCGGGCCAGCCACTGCCCAGCGATGTCGCGCGCCTCGGCCCGGGTCCTGCCCAGCACCTTGGTCAGGCCGAGCATGACGTTCTCCTCCGCGGTCAGGTGCGGGAACAGGTTGAACTGCTGGAACACCATGCCGATCCGCGCCCGCTGCGCGGAAACCCGCGCCTCGCTCAGCCGGCGCCTCTTGCCGCCCTCGACGCGGTAGCCGATCGGGTCGCCATCCAGCAGGATCTCGCCCGAATCATGCTCCTCCAGCAGGTTGACGCAGCGCAGGAAGGTGGTCTTGCCGGAGCCCGAGGCGCCGATCAGCGACACCACCTGCCCCTGCCGCACCGTCAGGTCGATCCCCTTCAGCACCTCGATGGAGCCGAAACTCTTGCGCACGCCGGTGGCGCGCAGCAGCGCTTGGTCGCTCATCCGTGAATGGCTCCGGTCAATAGCGCAGATAGGAGAAGCGGCGTTCCAGCACGCCGCCGATCTGCGCGATGGTGAAGTTGATGACGAGGTACAGCACCGTGGCCAGCAGGTAGAAATCGACGATCAGGTAGTTCCGCGCCATGATCTGCTGCGAAGCCAGCAACAGCTCCACCACCCCGATCACGGACAGCAGCGTGGTGCCCTTGACGATCTCAAGGCAGGTGTTGACCCAGGGCGGCAGCATCCGCCGCACCGCCTGCGGCAGGATCACGTAGCGCAGCCGCTGCGCGAAGCGCAGCCCGATCGCCTTGCCCGCCTCCATCTGCCCCTGTGGCACGGACTGCACGGCGCCACGCAGCGTCTCGGCGATATGCGCCGTGGCGAAGCCCGACAACGCGATCACGCCCGCCCAGAAGGCCGGCACGTTGATGCCGAACAGCGCCAGCCCGTAATAGGTGAACAGGATCAGCACCAGCACGGGAATGCCGCGCATCACGTCCACATAAAGGCGGATGACGAGGCGCAGCCACCACCACCCATAGGTCAGCGCCACGCCGAACAGGATGCCGAGGATGGTGGCGAAGACGATGGTCAGCCCGGAGGACGCCATGGTGACGCCCACCCCGCTCAGGATCGACCAGCGCGACTGCCACGCCTCGAAGCCGAAGGCGCCCGGAGTCATGGAGAAATCCAGCATGATCCAGGCCCTTCAGCGGATCGAGGCGTAGCGGCGCTCGACCAGGCGCAGCAGCGTCGCGATGGTGTAGGCGGTGACGAGATACATCGCCGACACGGAAAGCCAGACCTCCATCACCCGGAAGGTGTCGGCATTGATGCGCCGCGCCACGAAGGTCAGTTCCGGCACGGCGATGGCGGCGGCGAGCGAGGTGTCCTTGAACAGCGAGATCAGGTTGTTGCTGATCGCCGGCAGGGTGATGCGGAACATCACCGGCAGCACCACGTATCGTTGCCGCTGCCAGGGCCGCAGCCCGATCGCCTTGGCCGCCTCCACATATTGCTTCGGGATCGAGCCCAGGCCCGCGCGGAACACCTCCGACATGTAGGCGCCGGCATAGAGCGACAGGGTGAGAACGAAGCTCTCTGTCTTGTCGAACCAGGAGATGTTGAACTCCGGCAGCCCGAAATAAACGAAGAAGATCAGCAGCAGCAACGGCATGCAGCGGATGAACTCAACATAGGCCCAGACCGGCCAGGCGAGCCATTTCCGCCCCGACAGCCGCGCATAGGCGGCGGCCAGCCCGATCACCGAGCCGATCAACAGCGACACCACCGCCAGTCCGAGGCCAAGCAGCAATGCTTCCCCCAGCGCGCCGGCATTGCGGGTGATGACCGACCAGTCGAAATAATATTGGATCATGGAAAGCCCGTTCCGCGTGGCCTCTGGGAAAGGGCCGCGGGAACGAAATCCCCGCGGCCTTCGCGACGGTCAGGCGAACTCGGTCGGGAAGCCCACCTTCGGCACCGGCAGCTCGATGCCGAACCATTTCTTGTAGGACGCGGCGAAGTAGTCGAAATCGACGCCCATCATCGCTTCCTTGTACACGGTGTTGACCCAGTTCAGCCAAACCGGATCGCCCGGCTTCACGGCCGAGGCATAGGAATTGGGCATCCAGCCATACCCCGCATCGACGAAGCGGCCCGGTGCCTGCTGCATCAGCCAGCGCATCGCCGACTGGTCCTGCATGGAGGCATCGATGCGCCGCGCGTTCAGCGCCTGCATGGCGGCATCGGGGCTTTCGAAGGCATCCACCTTGGCCTGGGGGAGCGCCTTGCGGATCCATTCCTCCAGGAACACGTTCTGCATGCCGCCCACGGTGACGGCGGAGCCCGCCGCCTTCATTTCCTCATAGTTCTTGTACTTGCCGCCGCGCGCCAGCAGCAGCAGGCCCACGCCCTCGCGGTAATAGGGGATGGTGAACTCGACCTGCTGCGCGCGGCCGGGCGTGATGGTCATCCACTGCACCACGATGTCCACCTTGTCGGTGACCAGGGAGGGGATGCGGGCGTCGGAGCCCTGCAACACGAACTCGACCTTGTTGAAGTCGTCGAACAGCGACTTGGCCAGCAGCCGCGCCAGGTCGATGTCCATGCCGACCAGCTGACCCGAGGCATCCTGGAAATGCCAGGGCGGGTTGGTGGAGCCGGTGCCGACGATCAGCTTGCCCCGCTCCTTGATCACCTGCAGCTTGCTTTTGCCGAGGCCCTGCGCAGAGGCTGCCTTCGGCGCGAGCAGCGCCGAAACGCCGCCGATCGCCGCGCCGGCCATCCCGGCGCCGAACAAGCCCCGCCGTTCCGCATTCGGCCTGTCGTTCTGATCCATCGCCTTGCTCCCCTTCGCCGCCTGTCCTTCTCGCCATGGCGGCCCCGAAACGAAGGGGAGCAAGATTCGGGCCGGTTGTCACCCGGCGTTGCAGCAATTCCTCATGCCACCGCCGCGACGGGCGCGTTGCCGCGGGCCTCGACGATGTCGGCCAGCCGCCGGCCGGAGCCCGCGCCCATGGTCCAGCCGGTGTGGCCATGCCCGGTGTTCAGGTACAGGCCGGGAACCCGCGTGGGCCCGATCCAGGGCCGCCCATCCGGCACCATCGGCCGCAGCCCGGCCCATTGCACGGCGCCCTCGGCCTTCTCCGCCCCTTCCATCTCGGGGAACAGGGAGCAGACGCCGCGCATCAGCGCGCCGATGCGCGAAGGGGACGGGGTGGTGTCGTAATCGGCCACCTCGGCGCTGCCCACGATGCGGTAGCGCTCGCCCAGCGGCGTGAAGGCGAATTTCCGCCCATCCTCCAGGATCGCGTGGCGCGGCCCCTCCGGCCAGACATGCCGGGGCGCGGTGACCGACAGCCCCTTCACCGGATAGATCGGCACCCGGACGCCATGCTTGCCGAGCAGCCGGGGCGAATGCGACCCCAGCGCCACCACCACCGCATCGCTCTCGATCTCCCCGGCGCTGCTCGCCACCGCCGCGACGCGGCCCTGGCGCAGGATGATGTCGTGCACCTCGGTGCCGAAGTGGAAGGCGGCGCCACGGGCGGCGCACCATTGCGCCAGGCCCTGGCTAAACTTGCTGCAATCGCCCACCTCGTCCTGCGGAAAGAACAGGCCGCCGGCGATCTTCTCCGCCCGCGCCGCCAGCGCGGGCTCGCGCGCGATGCATTGCTCGCGCGTCAGCCGCTCCACCTCCAGCCCATGCGGCACCAGCGCCTCATGCGCGGCGGCGGCGGCCAGCCACTCGGCCTCCGTCGCGAAGGTCTTGATGACGCTGTGGCCGACGTAATCATATTCCACGCCGGTCTCCGCGCGGATCTCCGCCATGCAGCGCGCCGACAGGAGCGCCAGCTCCAGGTTAGCCAGCGCCCCTTCATTGTGCGCGGCGGCGCGCGAGGCGGCGAGGAAGCCCAGGCCCCAGCGCCACATCCGCGGCAGGGCGGACGCGCGCAGCAGCATCGGCGCGTCCTCCTGCCCCAGCCACCGCAGCACCTTCAGCGGCACGCCCGGCGCCGCCCAGGGCTGCACCGAGGACACATGGATGATGGCGCCATTGCCCCAGCTGGTTTCCAGCCCGGCGCCTTCCCGCCGTTCCAGCACCGTGACCTGATGGCCGGCCCGTTGCAGCCAGTAAGCCGAGGCGACGCCGATGATGCCGGCGCCCAGAACGGTGATGCGCATGGAAACCCTCAATCCTTCTCCGCCAGCGCGTGGTCGCAGAGACGCGCCACCGCGGCAAGGTCTTCCGGATCGGCCACGCGATGCGTGCGGGCCGGCATCTCGGCGAAGGCCGCGCCATCCTTGAAGCCGTGGCCGGTGATCATGCACACCACCCGCGCTTCCGGCGCGAGCTGCCCCGCGGCCAGCATCTGGCGCAGCGCCGCCACCGGGCTGGCCCCCGTGGGCTCGGCATACACGCCTTCCAGCCGCGCCAGGTCGCGCATCGCCCGCCGCAGCGCGTCATCCTCCACCGCCACGGCCAGCCCGCCGCTGTTCCGCACCAGCCGCAGCGTGTAGGTGCCGTCGCGCTCATAGCCGATCAGCGGGTCGCTGATGCCGGATGCGATGGTGCGCGGCATGTCCCAGGCGGTCACCGCCGCCTCCCCCGCCTCGAAGGCGCGCACGATGGGCGCGCAGCCCGCCGCCTGCACCGCCACCAGCCGCGCTGCCGCCCCCGCGAGGCCGAGACCCTGCGCAACCCCCTTCACCAGCGGCCCGCTGCCGGTCGGCACCAGCACCGCATCCGGCGCCACCCCGCCCAGCCGCTCCATGATCTCCAGCCCCGCCAGCTTCAGCGCGTCCACCGCCCAGGGATTGAGGAAGGTGGTGGTGAGGTTGGCGAAGCCATGCCGCTCCGCCAGGCCGCGCGCCAGGTCGTAGGAGCGGCTGTAATGTCCTTCCACCAGCAGCAGCACCGCGCCATGCGCCGCAATCTGCGTCACCTTGCCGGCCGGTGTGTGCGCCGGCACCACGATCACCGCCGGCACCCCGGCCCGCGCCGCATAGGCGGCGGTGGAGGCGCCCGCATTGCCGGAGGAGGCGCAGACCACCCCCCGCGCCCCCAGCTCCAGCGCCTTGCTCAGCCCGGCGCTGACCAGCCGGTCCTTGAAGGAGCCGCTGGGGTTGCGCGTTTCGTCCTTCAGCCAGATCTCGCCGCGGAAGCCGGGCAAGGCGGCTTCCAGCCGCGGCGCGCGGCGCATCGGCGTCTGCCCCTCGCCCATGGACACGATGTGGCGCGCTTCCAGCACCCCCAGCCGCGCGGCATCCCGCCACATGGAATCCCGCAAGGACGGGTCGGCCGGCGCGGCGAGGCCGCTCTCCCCCGCCACCTCCAGCACGCCGCCGCACCGGGCGCAGGCGTAAAGCAATGCCGGCGGGTGTCGTTCCCCGCAATCGACGCAGCGCAGATGCATGCTCGGCCTCCTCCGCGCGGGTGAAGCCCCGCCTGTTCCTTCGCCGCATCACACCCCATGCGCGGCCGCGTGAACAGGCCAGGCGGCGCGGATGCCGGCCTCCATCGCCCCCCTCCGGCGGGCGGGCGGCGAGGCTGTTCCCGTGCTCCCCCGCAGGCACGCCGTTGCCGGTGCGGCCATTCACCTTTATCGACCAGGGGACAGAGCCGCTGGTGGCCCGGGCTTCCGCCGCGCCGATCGCCGTGACGGCGGTGGCGCCGGGCCGCCCCATCCCCTCAACCGGCTGCCGATCGGGGAGCGCCGCGCATGATACGCAGCAGTTTCGACGCCATCGTCATCGGCGGCGGCCTGGTGGGCGCCGCCATCGCCTATGGGCTGCAACGCCAGGGCCTCGCCACGCTGCTGCTGGATGAGGGCGACATCGCCTTTCGCGCCTCCCGCGGCAATTTCGGTCTGGTCTGGGTGCAGTCCAAGGGACTCGGCGCGCCGCATTACCAGCGCTGGACGCGCGGCTCGGCGGAGGAATGGCCGAAGCTGGCGGCGGAGCTGCAACAGCGGACCGGCATCGGCACCGGCCTGCAACAGCCGGGCGGCGTGCATATCTGCCTGGACGAGGAGGAGTTCGCGCAGCGGGACGCGTACATGGCCCAGCTGCGCCGGGAAGCCGGCAATCTGGGCCTGGAATACCGCATGATCCGCGGCGCGGAGGCGCGCGACATGCTGCCCGGCCTCGGCCCCGGCGTGGCCGGCGTCAGCTGGACGCCCTATGACGGCCATGCCAGCCCGCTCTACCTGCTGCGGGCGCTGCACACGGGCTTCACCGGCGCGGGCGGCACCTACCGCCCCGATGCGCGGGTCGACGGCGCGGCCTGCGCGCCGCATGACTTCCGCATCGACGCCGCCGGCCAGTCCTTCCGCAGCCCCCGCGTGGTGCTGGCGGCAGGGCTTGGCAATGCCGATCTCGCGCCGCAATTTGGGCTGCATGCGCCGGTGCGGCCGCAGCGCGGGCAGATCCTGGTCACCGAGCGCGCGCGCAACCTGATGCTCATGCCGACCACCACCATCCGGCAGACCGAGGAAGGCTCGCTGATGCTGGGCGACAGCAAGGAGGAGGTGGGCTTCGATCTCGGCCAGACACCCGAAGCGATGAAGATGATCGCGAACCGCGCCGTGCGCGCCTTTCCCTGGGTGGCCGACCTCAACATCGTCCGCGCCTGGTCGGCGCTGCGCGTCATGGCGCCGGACGGGCTGCCCATCTACGACCAGTCGCTCCGCTACCCCGGCGCCTTCACCGCCAATTGCCATTCCGGCGTGACGCTCGCCGGAATCCATGCCAACCGCCTGGCGCCGATGATCGCCGCCGGGCAACTGGAGCCCGACATGGCCCCCTTCAGCGCGGAACGCTTCGATGTTCGCTCAGCGGCCTGACATCCGCCCGGCCACGGTGGACGTGTTTGTCGCCGGCCAGCCCGTGCGCGTGCCGGAAGGTGCCACGGCCGCCGCCGCCGTGCTGCTGGCCGGCCTGCCCGCCATCCGGGAAACCCCCGTCACCGGCAGCCCCCGCCTGCCCTATTGCATGATGGGCGTCTGCTTCGACTGCCTGGCCGAGATCGACGGCATCGCCAACCGGCAATCCTGCACCGTCGCCGTGCGGCCCGGCATGCGGATCGAGCCGCAGCGCGGCGCCCGCCCCGCCTGGCGGGAGGGCGCCGTCCATGAGGGCTGACATGGCCGACCTCGCCATCATCGGCGCCGGCCCCGCCGGCATGAGCGCGGCGCTGGAGGCGGCAGGCCTCGGCCTGTCCGTCGCCGTGATCGACGAGCAGCCGGCGCCCGGCGGCCAGGTCTTCCGCGCCGTGGAGGCCGCCGCCGCCGACCCCGCCCTGACCGGCGAATACGCTGCGGAAGGCGCCGCCCTGGCCCGCCGCTTCCGCGCCATGCCCGGCATCGACTACCGCCCCGACACCACGCTGTGGCACGCCGATCTGGAAAGTGGCGCGCTGTCCCTGCGCGGCCCGCATGGCACCGCCCTGTTGCGGGCGAAGCGCCTCCTGCTGGCCACCGGCGCGCAGGAACGCCCGGTGCCGGTGCCCGGCTGGACCCTTCCCGGGGTGATGGGCGCGGGGGCGGCGCAGATCCTGCTGAAGCAGGCCGGCGCCGTGCCGAAGGGCCGCGTCGTGCTGGCCGGCCAGGGGCCGCTGCTGTGGCTGCTGGCGGTGCAGCTGGCCCGCGCCGGCGCGCCGCCCGCCCTGTTGCTGGAAACATCCGCGCCGGGCGCGCTGGGCCGCGCGCTGCGGGCGGGCGGCCCCATGGGGCGGCAGCTCTGGAACGGGCGGGCCATGCTGGGCAAGGGCGCGCTGATGATGCTGGAAGCGCGCCGCGCCGGCATGAAAATCGTGCGCGGCGCGCGCCGGCTGCGCGCCCAGGCCTCGGCCGATGGCGCCCGCCTGCGCGGCGTGTCCTGGGAAGGCGGCAGCACCGATTGCGACCTGCTGCTGCTGCATGAGGGGGTGATCCCCTCCACCCACATCACCCGCGCCATGGGGCTCGACCATCAATGGGACGCGGCGCAGCTTTGCTGGCGGCCGGCGCTGGACGGATGGGGCGCCACCAGCCACGGCCTGGTCGCGGTGGCGGGCGATGGCGGCGGCATCGGCGGCTGGCAGGCGGCGGTGCGGGGCGGCGCGCTGGCGGCGCTGGACGCCGCCCACCGCCTCGGCCGGATCACGGCGGGCGAGCGCGACCGCCGCGCCGCCGACCACCGCCACGCCCTGTCGGCCGCCCTGGCGCTGCGCCCCTTCCTCGACCGGCTCTACGCCCCGGCGCCCGAGGTGCTGGCGCCGAGGGATGACAGCACCATTGTCTGCCGCTGCGAGGAGATCACGGCGGGCGAGGTGCGGCAGGCGGCGCGGCTTGGCGCCACCGGGCCGAACCAGGCCAAGGCCTATCTCCGCGCCGGCATGGGCCCTTGCCAGGGCCGCATGTGCGGCACCACCGTCGCCTCGCTGATCGCCGAAACGCGCGGCATCCCGGTCGAGCAGGCCGGCGCCCTGCGGCCACGCGCGCCCTACAAGCCGATCACGGTGGGCGAGCTGGCGGAACTCTGATCGCCCGCTCCCGGCTTCCATGGCGGGCTTTCCCTTCCGGCACCGCGGCGGCATCCTGTCCGCCACGCCGGAAGGAGCCCGCCATGCCTCAGCCACCTCGTTCCCCGGGCCGTCCCCTGGGCCGCTCCCCGGGCCGCTCCCCAGGCCGCTCCCTGGGCCGCTCCCTGGGCCGCTCCACGAACAGCCCGCTGGATGTCGCGCTGGGCCGGCGCGGCCTGCTGCTGGCCCCGGCGCTGCTGCCGCTGGCGGCGCAGGCGCAGCCCGCTTCCCCGCCGGAAGGCCCGCCCCTGCCTCCGCGCGGCGCCGGGCGCGCCGACGCACCCATGGTGGTGACCGAGTATTTCTCGCTGACCTGCAATCATTGCGCCCATTTCCACCTGAACACCTGGCCCCGCCTGCAGCGGGAGCTGGTGGACAGCGGCGAGGTCCGGATGGTCTGGCGCGACTTCCCGCTGGACGAACTGGCGCTGGAAGCGGCGCAGATCGCCCGCGCCCTGCCGGAGGAAGCCTATGAGCCCTTCATCCGCGCCCTGTTCGCCTCGCAGGAGCGCTGGGCCTTCGACCGGGATACCGACAAGTTCGACGAGCTGGCGAAGCTGGCCGCCCTGGCCGGGATGCAGCGCTGGCAGGTGGAGGCGGCGCTGGACAATGACGACCTGCGCCGCGCCGTGCTGCGCAGCCGGCTGGAAGGCGAGCGCGACCTGGGCGTGACCAAGACGCCGACCTTCTTCTTCAACGGCCGCAAGGCCGCCGGCGCCCTGTCCTTCGAGCGCTTCGTTTCCTTCGCCCGCGGCTGAGGGTTGTCGCGGCCGGATGATGCCATCCGGCCGCGAGGGGAGCCGCTCAGAAGGCGACCTTGTCGGCGCCCTTCAGCGACAGGATCTCGCGCGCCTCGTCAGGCGTCGCGACTTCCAGCCCCAGCCCCTCGATGATCTGCCGCGCCAGCCGCACCTGCTGCGCGTTGGATTCCGCGAACTTGCCGGGCCCGGCCCAGAGCGAATCCTCCAGCCCCACGCGCACATTGCCGCCCATCGCCGCCGCCATGGCCGCGATCGGCAACTGGTTGCGCCCGGCACCCAGCACGGACCACTGGTACTGGTCGCCGAACAGCCGGTCGGCGGTGCGCTTCATGTGCAGCACGTCATCCGGATGCGCGCCGATGCCGCCCTGCAGCCCGAACACCGTCTGCACGAACAGCGGCGCCTTCACGATGCCCTGATCCAGGAAGTATTTCAGGTTGTAGAGATGCGCGGTGTCGTAGCACTCGAACTCGAAGCGCGTGTTGTTCTCCGCGCAGGTCGTCAGGATGTACTCGATATCCGCGAAGCTGTTGCGGAAGATGATGCCCTTGTCGGACAGGTATTCCTTTTCCCACGGGTGCTGGAATTCCTTGAACCGGTTCAGCATGCCGAACAGGCCGAAATTCATGCTGCCCATGTTCAGGCTGGCGACCTCGGGCTTGTGCGTCGCGGCGGGGCGCACGCGCTCCTCGATGGTCATGGTCGGCGCGCCGCCGGTGGTGATGTTCAGCACCGCGTCCGTGCGCTGCTTGATGACGCGCAGGAAGGGCGTGAAGCCTTCCGGCGTCTGGTCCGGGCGGCCATCCTGCGGGTTGCGCGCATGCAGGTGGACAATGGCGGCGCCGGCTTCCGCGGCGCCGATGGCGGCATCGGCGATCTGCTCCGCCGTGACCGGCAGGTGCGGCGACATGCTCGGCGTGTGGATGGCGCCCGTCACGGCGCAGGTGATGATGACCTTCCGCTTTGCCATGGCCTCAGTTCTCCCCTTGTTGCATCTTGTGCGCGCGCAGCGCGGCCAGCCTTTGGTCGCGCCAGCGCATCTTCCCGGCCGGGTCCGCCGCAGGCTGCCACGCCGCCATCAGCCGCGCCACCGCTTCCGGCTCATACACCGCGGGCGGCGCCGGATCGGCGGCAAGGCGCTTGTAGAAGCCGGTGTAGCGCGCGCAATAATCCGGGATGCCGCCCGGCGCGTTCAGCTCGATCGTCTCGAACGGGCCCATGAAGCTCCAGCGCAGGCCGAGCCCGTCCTTCACCGTGTGGTCGAGGTCCTGCGGCGTCACATAGCCTTCGCTGACCAGCTTGAACGCCTCGGCCAGCAGCGCGCCCTGCAACCGGTTCAGGACGAAGCCCTCGATCTCCTTCAGCACCGCGACCGGCACCTGGCCGATCCCTGCATAGATGGCGCGGGCGCGGGCGATCACCTCCGGCGCCGTCCAGGGCGCGCCGGAGAGCTCCACCAGCGGGATCAGGTGCGGCGGGTTCACCGGATGCGCCACCAGGCAGCGCGCCCGCCCCGCCAGCCCCTCGGTGAAGGTCGAACTCCGGATCGCCGAGGAGGAGGAGGCGAGGATCGCCTCCGGCGGCGCCAGCCGGTCCAGCTCCGCGAACAGGGCGGTCTTGACCTCCAGCCGCTCCGGGCCGTTCTCCTGCACCAGCGCCACGTCCCGCACGGCCTCGGCCAGGGAAGCGGCGGCGCGGATGCGCGTCGCCGCCACCGCCGGATCGTCGCACAGTCCCTGCTGCGCGAGGTCCTGCAGGCCCAGGGCGCAAAGCCGCACGGCCTCCTCCGCCACGCCTTCCGCCGGGTCGTGCAGCGCCACCTCCCACCCGGCGCGGGCGAAGATCATCGCCCAGGCGCGGCCGATCAGGCCCGTGCCAACAATGGCCACCTTGTCAGTCATGATGTCGCGCTTCCTTCCAGCCGGCCGTCACAGCCACAGCACCTTGCGCCGCAGGCCGAGATCCTCCCGCAGCAGCCGGCTTTCGCCCGTCCAGGTCACCGCGCCGCGTTCCAGCGCCACGGTGCTGTCCGACAGCGCCAAGGCGAGATCCAGGTTGTGATCGACGATGATGATGGAGATCTCCTGGCGCAGCCGGTCGAAGGCCTCGAACAATTCTTCCGTCACCGCCGGGGACAGGCCCTCGAACGGCTCGTCCAGCAGCAGCAGCCGCGTGTCGCCCGACAGGGCGCGCGCCACCGCCACCATCTGCTGCTCGCCGCCCGACAGCGCGTCGGCAGGGGTGCGCCAGCGCTGCTTCAGGCGCGGGAAGACTTCCAGCACCTTCTCCTCCTCCCAGTGCTGGCCGGCGCCGGTGCGGCGCTTCAGCCGGCCGAGCATCAGGTTCTCCGCCACGCTCATGCCGGCGAACAGGCCACGCCCCTGCGGCACGAAGCCGACGCCGCGCTGCGCGATGCGGTCGGAGGGCAGGCCCGCCACCTCCTCCCCCGCCAGCGTCATGCTGCCGGAAGCGGGGCGCGCGATGCCCATGATGGATTTCAGCAGGGTGGACTTGCCGGCGCCGTTGCGGCCGAGCAGCGCCAGGATCTCGCCCTGCTTCACCTCCATGGTGACGCCCTGCAGGATGTGGCTCTTGCCGTAGAAGGTGTTGATGCCGTCGAGCTTCAGCAATTGCTGGTCCACCACGGCGGATTGGCGCGGCTTCGCGGCGATGGCCGAGGCCCCGGAGCCGAGATACACGGCCTGCACCCGCGCGTCGGAGCGCGCATCCTCCACCGTGCCGTCCACCAGCACCTCGCCATCGTTCATCACCGTCACGTGGTCGGCGAGGGCGAAGACGCGGTCGATGTCGTGCTCCACCAGAAGCACGGGGATGTCGGTGGAAACACGCTTGATCAGCTCGCCCACGCGCACGCGCTCGGCGGTGGCGAGGCCGGCCAAAGGCTCGTCCAGCAGCAGGATGCGCGGCCTGGTCGCCACCGCCACGGCCATGTCCACCAGCCGCTGCCCGCCATAGGACAGCGCGCCGGCTTCCGCCTTCTCGATCCCCGCCAGGCCCATCCAGCGCAGCAGAACGGTGGTGTCCTCCGCCATGTCGGCATAGGATTCCGCGCGGCGCCACAGGCCGAACCGCGCGGGATGCCGCGCCTGCACGGCGAGGCGCAGATTCTCCTCGATCGACAGGCCCGGGAACAGGTTGGTGATCTGGAAGGACCGGCCGATGCCGGCGCGGGTGATGCGTTCCGGCGAGAAGCCGGTGACGTCATGCCCATCTAGCGTCACGCGCCCCGCATCGGGCGGGAACATGCCCGAGATCAGGTTGAAGGCGGAGGTCTTGCCGGCGCCGTTCGGCCCGATCAGCGCGTGCAGGGTGCGGTCGGCGACGGCGAACTCGGCCTTCCTCACCGCCTGGATGCGGCCGAAGCTCTTCTTCAGCCCTTCCGCCGCCAGCACCGGGCCGGCGGCCGTGCCGGGGCGGATGAAGCGGGGCGGCACCGGCTCGGGCGCCACGGCCCGCCGCGCCGACATCGCCGCATCCTCCGTTGTTTTCTTGCGGAACGGCGCCAGCAGCCGCTTGCCCACGCCCACCAGCCCGTCCGGCGAGAACACGATGAAGCCGACGAACAGCAGGCCGAAGAACAGCAGCCAGTTGGCCGTGTAGATCGACAGGAACTCGCGGAACAGGATGTAGAACAGCGCCCCCAGCGCCGGGCCGAGGAAGGAGCGCATGCCGCCGATCACCACCATCGCCAGCAACTCGCCCGAGAAGGCGATGGCCATCGGCTCGGCCGAGGCGAAGCGGTGGTTGTAGGCCGACAGCACGCCGGCCAGCGCCGTCACGCTGGCGGACAGCACGAAGGCCATCAGCTTGTAGCGGTTGGTGCTGTAGCCGATGAAGCGGGCGCGCTGCTCGTTCTCGCGGATGGCCACCAGAACGGTGCCGGCGGGGGCGTGGTGGAAGCGCCACAGCCCGACCAGCACCGCCATGCCCACCGCGGCGGCGACGATGTAGTAGGTGCCGGAATCGGCCAGCGCCTCGTAGCGGGTGATGCCGCCGAAGCCGTTCTCGCCGCCGGTCAGCGCCGTCCAGCGGAAGGCCACGGTGAACAGCATCGCCGTCAGCGCCAGGGTCAGCAGCGAGAAATACACGCCGCGGCGGCGCAGGATCAGGGAGCCGGCGATCGTCGCCAGCACAACCACCACCAGCAGCGCGCCGATCGCCGGCAGCACCATGTCGCCGGGAAAGAAGCTGCGCTGGATGATGCCGGTGGCATAGGCGCCGATGCCGAACCAGGCGCCATGGCCGAAGGATACCAGGCCGGTATGCCCGACCAGGATGTTCAGCCCCATCACCGCGATGGCGTAGATCACCACATCGGTGGCCGACAGCATGGTCAGGCCAAGGGCGGGCAGGATGAAGGGCAGGATGACCAGCGCGGCGAGCGCGATCAGCAGCGGGCGGATGTCGCGGAGGGTCATGATGCTCACTCGAACTTCGCGATGCGTTCGCCGAACAGGCCGCGCGGGCGCAGCAGCAGGACGAGCAGCATGAGGAGGTAAACGGAAGCCTCGGTGGCGGGCGGGAAGTAGAAGGCGGCGATGCCGCGCACCACGCCGACGATCAGCGCCGCCAGCACCACGCCCCAGAAGGAGCCGAGGCCGCCGATCACCACGACCACGAAGGCGAAGGTCAGGATCTCGGCCCCCATGGCCGGATGCACGCCGATGACCGGCGCCAGCATGACGCCCGCCAGCGCGGCGAGGCCGACGGCGATCGCCACCACCGCCGACATGTAGGGCCGCAGCGAGATGCCGAGCGCGCCCACCATGTCCGGGTTCTGCACGCCCGCGCGCACCACGCGGCCGAAATGCGTCCGTTGCAGCAGGAACCACAGCCCCGCCACGCAGAGCACGGCGACGGCCAGGATCATCAGCCGGTACTGGGAGAAGATGAACTCGCCGATGATCACCTGCCCGCGGAACATCGGCGGGATGGAAAAGGGCAGCGGCGGCGCGCCGAAGACCATGCGCAGCGTCTGCTCCGCCACCATGGCGAGGCCGAAGGTCAGCAGCAGCGACAGGATCGGGTCGGCGCGATAGAAGCGGCGCAGCAGGAAGCGCTCGATCAGCAGGCCCAGGATGGCGACCAGCACGGGGGCGGCCACGAAGGCGCCGCCGAAGCCGATATGCGGCGCCAGCGCCACCGCCAGATAGGCGCCGATGGCGTAGAAGGCGCCATGCGCCAGGTTGACGATGCCGCCCAGGCTGAAGATCAGCGACAACCCCAGCGCGATCAGCAGGTAATAGGCGCCGATCAGCAGGCCGTTGAGGACCTGCTCCAGCAGAAACACGATTTCCAACTTCATCTCTCCTGCGGCGCGGAGGAAGCGGGCCGGACGGCGCCGGCCCGCGCGGTCAGTCCCTCAGAACATGATCCGTGAACGGATCATGCTCCATGTCCTTGCTTGCCCGCATGATTCACGCTCTTCGGCGATTTCGCCTCAAGCGATCATGCTTCAGCTCGGGAAGGTGCAGCTCGCCTCGTCCGGCGTGGAGGCGATGGCCTCCAGCGGCTCGCCCGCGCCCGGGATGCCGGCGGAGGAGGTGAAGATGTCGAAGCGATCCTTCTGCTCGGCTGGCGGCATGGCGGTGATGGCGTACATCTCCGTCATGATCTGGTGGTCGGAGGCGCGGAAATAGCTTTCGCGGTCCTTCAGCACGTTGAACTTGGCGCCCTTCTCCAGGTGCTGCATCACCTGCACGGCGTCCACGCTCTTCAGCTCGTTCATCGACTGCGCGATGATCTTCACCGCGTTGTAGTCGCCCCAGGCCTGGTTCTCCGGGGGGCGGCCGAAACGGGCGCGGAAATCGGCGGTGAACTTCTTCGCCGCCGCGTTCTCCAGCCGGTGGTGCCACATGGTCGGCCAGGTGCCCAGGAAGTTGCCCGAGCCCGCGCCCCAGGCCAGCGCCGTGTCGAAGCCGAAGCCCGCCACGGGGAAGCGCAGCCCGTATTCCGTGTACTGCTTCAGGAAGTTGGTGATCTGCGCGCCGGCCAGGTTGGCCACCACCACATCCGGCCGCGCCTGGCGCAGCTTCAGCAGGAAGGGCGAGAAATCGGTCAGGTCGGTGGGGATCAGGTCCTCATTGGCGACGCTGCCCCCGTTCTGCGCCAGGAAGCGCTTCGCCACATGCAGCAGGTCATGGCCGAAGGCGTAGTCGGCGGTCAGGGCATAGGTCTTCTTGCCCTTGATCAGCCCCTTCTCGACCAGGGCGCGGCCCACCGCCTTCACATACATCGAGTTCTGCCCCTCGATGTGGAACATCATGCGGCGGCAATCGCTGCCGCGCAGCGCGTCGGAATTGGCGCCGGTGTTGATGAACAAGGCGCGCTCGCGCTGCACCACCTGGCCGATGGCCAGCGCCGAGGCCGAGTTGATCTCGCCCACGATGCAGGCGACCTTGTCGCGCTGGATGTAGCGCTCCGCCTTGGCCGACGCGGTTTGCGGATTGACGCTGTCCTCGAACAGCATCTCCAGCTTGCGCCCGTTGATGCCGCCGGCGGCGTTGATCTCATCGGCCGCGAGCTGCGCCGCCTGCACGGCGAACTCGCCCAAGGGGCCCAGGAAGCCGGTGCGCGGCGTCAGGTGGCCGATGCGCAGGGCTTCGGACTGGCCATAGGAGATGGCGGGGGCGGCGAGCAGCGCGGCGGCGCCCAGCAGCCCGGCCCGCCGCGTTATGCGCGGAAGTGGTGTCATCCTGGTGTTCCCTGTTCTTATCCGGCAAGCGTTTTCGCCCTTGCCGTGATCTGTGATCACAGTCAGGCTTGCGCAGCCGCGCCGAATTGTCCAGAGGCGAATGCGTGAACCACGCCATCACCACCCTGCCCCTGCTGGAACGCCGGACCCTGGCGGAAGCGGCCTATGCCCATCTGCGGGAGCTGCTGGTGTCCGGCCGCGTCGCCCCCGGCGAGCGCCTGTCCCTGCGCGACCTGTCGGAAGCGCTGGGCGTGTCGGTGATGCCGGTGCGGGAAGCGGTGAGCCGGCTGATCGCCGACCACGCGCTGGAGGTGGCGCCGAACCGCGCGGTTCGCGTGCCGGTCATGACCCGCCGGCAGGTGCGCGAGCTGGCGCGGGCGCGGGCGGGGATCGAGGGCTGGGCGGCGGCGCTGGCGGCCGAGGCACGCAGCCCGGCGCAGCTGGAGCGGATCGCGGCGGCGGAAGAAGCGATGCGGCTGGCCCAGCCCAACCCCGACCTGGGCGGCGCGGTGGCGCTGAACCGCGACTTCCATTTCGCCATCTACGAGGCCGCCGGCCTGCCGCCGCTGCTGGAGGTGATCAGCGGGCTATGGCTGAAGGCGGGGCCGGTGATCAATCTCGACCTGCGGCATTCCAATGACCGCCTCGCCGCCGGCCATGCGCTGCGCTGCCACGCCGCCGCGCTGCGCGCCATCCGCGACGGCAGGCCCGATGCGGCGCGCCAGGCGATCGCCGAGGACATCGCCAGCGCGACGGATTTCATTCTTGAAAAAGGGGGGTTGCCGGAAGCATCCGGGGAGTGATGCCCGGCGGGGAGGCCCCTAAGCCAGGAGAACAACGATATGGATCTGCAATTGCAGGGCGCGAAAGTGCTGGTCACGGCCGGCGCCAACGGCATCGGCCGCGCCGTGGTGGAGGCGTTCGCCGCGGAAGGCGCGCGGGTCTTCACCTGCGACCTGGATGAGGCCGGCCTGTCCACCCTGCCCCCGGGCATCGGCCATTGCCGCGCCGATGTTTCCAGCCGCACCGATGTGGCGGCGCTGTTCGACCAGGCCCTCGCCCATCTCGGCGGTCTGGATGTGCTGGTCAACAATGCCGGCATCGCCGGCCCGACCGGCCGGGCCGAGGAAATCAACCCGGAGGACTGGGACCGCTGCGTCGAGGTCTGCCTGACCTCGCAGTTCAACTGCGCCCGGCTGGCCATCCCGCATCTGCGCCGGTCAAAGAACCCCAGCATCACCAACCTGTCCTCGGCGGCGGGCAAGTTCGGCTTCGCGCTGCGCACGCCCTATGCGGCGGCGAAATGGGGCGTGATCGGCTTCACCAAGTCGCTCGCCATCGAGCTGGGCGATGCCGGCATCCGCGTCAACGCCATCCTGCCCGGCCTGGTCGCTGGGGACCGCCAGCGCCGCGTGCTGGAAGCCAAGGCGCAGCAGCGCGGCGTTTCCTTCGCCGAGATGGAGCGCCTGGCGTTTTCCTTCACCTCGATCAAGGACTACGTCACGCCGCAGCAACTGGCGGACCAGATCCTGTTCCTGGCCTCGCCGCGCGGGCGGACGATTTCCGGCCAGGCGATCAGCGTCGATGGCGACACGCGCATGCTGTCGTGACAGCCGGCGGGGGGGGGAACGGCCTGACGCGTCAGGCCACCTCCTCCGCCACCACCTCGAAGCGGCTCAATTGCGCCGGGCCAAACTGGGTGGAAAGTGCGACATCGGTGGCGTCCCGCCCCCGCGCCATCAGGATGCGGCCGATGCGCGGCGTGTTGTGGCGCGCGTCGAAGGTGTACCACTCGCCGCCAAGATAGGCCTCGAACCAGGCGGAGAAATCCATCGGCGCATCCACCGGCGGCACGCCGATATCGCCGAGATAGCCGGTGCAATAGCGCGCCGGGATGTTCATGCAGCGGCACAGCGTGATGGCCAGATGCGCGAAGTCCCGGCAAACGCCGACCTTGTCGGTGTGCCCGCCATGCGCCGTGCGGGTGGCATCCGCCATCTGGTAGTCGAAGCGGATATGGTTGTGGACATGGTCGCAGATCGCCTGCACCCGCCCCCAGCCCGGCGGCGTGCCGCCGAACCGCGCCCAGGCGAAATCGGCCAGCCGGTCGGTGTCGCAGTAGCGGCTGCCCAGCAGGTAGACCAGCACCTCATCCGGCAGGTCCTGCACCTCGTGCTGCGGGGCGTGCCATGCCATGCGGTCCGGCTGCCCGGAATCGGCGATGGTGAAGCGGGTGGAGATGGTGGTCAGCCCTGGCGGCGCCAGGATGCGCGTGCAGCTGTTGCCGAAGCCGTCCACGTAATCGCGCGACGGAATGGGCGGGTCGAAGCGCAGAAGCTGTGGCGCCAGCAGATCCCCCCGCCGGGAGGGGTGGATGTTGAGCGCCAGCAGCATGGGCGTAGGCTGCGGGCATTGATAGGCGATGTCGAATCCGGCCTGGATCTTCATTCCAACTCCATGAACGGGCGCCCCGCCACCCGGTCATGCCCAGGGCCATCTCGGGGAAGGCCCAAGAAGAACCCCAAAGGGAAGAACCCAGGGAACGTTGACGTTTTTTTGGGCAAATCTTCCGAAACGCCACCCTTTGCTCAAGCGAGCGGCAATTCCATGCTAGCCCCGGCCGGGGCGGGGATGGTGGTCACGTTCACCTGAACGTCCATGCCGAGGCTGTCGCCGGCCAGGCCGTGATAGCTGCCGGAAAGCGGCACCGCCTGGTCCGGGGTGCGCGCCACCGCGACGCGGATCAGGTCGCGGTTGCCGACAATGCCGTTGGTGGGGTCGAACTCCACCCATCCCGCCCCGGGCAGGTAGACCTGGCACCAGGCATGGGTCGCGCCGCCGCCCAGCATCTCCGCGCCGTCCCGGTCGGGAACATAGATGTAGCCGGACACGAAGCGCGCGGCGAAGCCGAGGGAGCGGACCGCCTCCATCATGAACAGCGCGAAGTCGCGGCAGGTGCCGCGCCGCAGATGCAGGGTCATCAGCGGCGGCTGCGTGCCGGGCTCGGCGCGGCGGGCATAGGTGAAGCTTTCCCGGATGGCGTAGCACAGCGTCATCAGAAGATGGCCGGTTTCGGTCGGCTTGCCGGGGCGGACGAACTTCCTGGCCCATTGCGCGACCTCGCCGCCCGGGTCGGCATGGTGCCGCTCCATGCTGCGGGCCAGATCCGGCACATCCTCGGCGGCGTAGAGCACGGGGTAGTGGCGTGCCGCGTCGTCGATCTGGAAATCCGGCCCGGAGCTCGGGGTGTGATCGAGCCGGATCTGCGTCTCGAAGCGCAGATGCGCGGCGGGCCGGGCGAAGCGCAGCAGCACGACCGAATTGCCGAACACGTCATGGATCCAGCGGATGCCGGCCGGCAACGGGTCCACCTCCAGCGCCGAATGCAGCAGGCGCTGGTCATGGCTGTCGCGCGGGCGGAACATCAGCCGGTGCTCGCCGAACGCCACCGGCCGCGCATAGCGGTATTCCGTCAGGTGCCGCACCGAGAAAACTGGCATCCGAAACCCCCGCCCCCATTTCCCCGCCGGGCGCCCCTGCCCCGGCCGGTCCGGGCGAAAGCGGGCAGCTTAGCCCTCGGCGCCGCCGGCGGCGAGGCGGGACGGGAAAGCGCCGCCCTCAGTCGATCCAGAGCCCGCGCTTGCGGTGCCATTCCTCGATGCTGTCCTCCGGATAGCCGTCGAACCGCGCATCGCCACGGCCGAAATGCGGCTCCACCCAGGGCGCCTTGTCCTTGAGCAACAGGTGCACGCGCGATGGCGGCGCCGGCAGATCCGTGTCGATGGCGGAGGCGAAGGGATGCACCAGCTCCGGCCAGGACGGATCGGACATCCACAGGGCCGAGCCGCAGCGCGAACAGAAATGGCGCGCCCCGCTGCTGGTTTCGCAGTTCCGCCCCGCCTCGTCGCAGATCTCGGCATGGTAGATGGCGGGCTTGCCGCGCACCTGAAGCGTTCCGGCCACGCCCATGATGTTGATGGCATAGCCGCCACCGCCCGCCGTCTTGCGGCAGATCGAGCAATAACAGCGCTGGTAGGGATAAGGGGTGTGGCTGTCCAGCGCGAAGCGGATGGCCCCGCAGCGGCAGGACCCTTCAAGACGCATCGGCATCGCGGCATCTCCCTTTCACGGGCAACGCCCGGCGCCGCGACGCCGTTGCGGGCGGCGCGCCGGCCGGCCCGGCGCGGCTCAGCTCGAAATGCCGAGATCCAGCTCCTGCACGCCGTCCCCGCCATCATCCCGGTCGGGGGGCGTGGTGGCCGCGCCCGCTTCCGCCGGCCGCACATCGCCATCGGCGGACACCGTCCATCCCTCGGACCGGTATTTCTCCACCATCTCCTCGTGCCGGTCGGTGCCGTAGCCGCCGATCACCTCATCGGCGGAGCCCAGCACCTGCGTGCCCTGCTCACTGGTCTGGATGGTGATCCGGCGGTCGCCCGAGTTCAGCAAGGTTTGCCGCATTCAATTCTCCTTCCATGGCCTTTCCGAGGCCGCCGCGCAGGCGGTCGGGCCAATGCCCACGACGGCCGATCAGGTGGCGGTCAGCGGTCCTGCTGATAGCCCTGATGCGTCGTGTTGGTCTTGATGTTGCCCTGGCGGCCCTGGATGCCGAGATTGCGGTTCACCGACGCCTTGTTCTGCTCCGCGACCTCGGCCGCCATGTCGTTGCCCGTTTTGGGCGTGTTGCCACCCATCGGGCTTTGATTGGCCGGCGGAACCGGGGGAAGATGGGCTTTGGACATTCCGTCTCTCCTGCGAGGTCGATCCAGTGGCGGCGCCGCGGCCTTCGCCGCGCCTAGCCGGGCGCCTTGTCGGCCGGCTTGCTGCCGCCCCCGGCGTTCCGCGCGGCTTCCCGCGCCGTGTGCTCCGCCGCGATGTCCGCCTTGGACCTGGCGGCATCCTGGCTGCCCGGCCCCTGCTGTTGCGGCGGAGATGCGGGGCGCTCCGCGTCGGGGGTGTTATTGTTGTTGGTGTTCTCCGGCATGCTGCCTCCTGGCGCGCGGTCACCGTGCCGCATGGTCATGGGGTTCCGGGCCGGTCCGCCTGCCCGGCGCGGGCGCGGTTCTGCCGCCTCGCGCCCATCTGGCGCCGGATGCTTTCGGCCAGGGCGTGAAGCCGGTCCACCACGTCCTGGCCGCTTTGCGGCGCGAGGCGCCGCCGCGGCGGCATGGCCGGGGGCGGCGGGTCTGGAGAATGAGGCCGTCGGGACATCGCATTCCTCCTGGTCCGCAGGGATAACGCAGGAGGTGAAAACTGGCTTCGGCGGGTCTGCATTTTCCCCGCCGGGAGGACCCGCCCCTGGCCCCTGCGGGCCGGGCACGCCGCGTGCGCCTTCCGCTACATCGGCCCCGGCGGCAGGGGCGAGCCGTCGATCAGGCGCTCGTAGCGGAACGGGCGCGGGTCCACCACCGGGGTGTCGCCGGCGATCAGATCCGCCGCCAGCCGCGCCGCTCCCGGCCCGATGCCGAAGCCATGCCCGCTATAGCCGGTGGACAGAAAGAAACCCGGCAGCGTCGCCACCGGGGAAATCACCGGGATCGCATCCGGCGTGTTGTCGATCCAGCCGCCCCAGGCATGCAACACCTTCAGCCCGGCCAACTCCGGATGCGCTTCCTGGAGTTGCGCCATCGCCTCGGCCACCACCGCCATGTCGGGCGCGGGGTCCAGCACGCGGGTCTTCTCGAAGGGCGAGGCCCCCTGCCCCCAGCCTCCCAGCGCCTCCGGCCCCGTCAGGAAGGAGCGGCCGATCCGGATGCTGACCCCGCCCGCCGCCCGCTTGCGGAAAACCGGCCAGAATTTGCGGGCGTAGCGCAGGCCCTGCGGCGTCAGCTCCAGCCGCCCCCGCCCGCGGATGGAAACGGTGTAGCCGCCATCCAGCCGGCGGCGCATCACATAGCCCGGGGTGGACAGGCCGCCCTCGGTGATGAGGGGTGCGGCCTCGGTGGCGAAGACGGTGGAGCGCACCCCCGCCTGCGGCAGATCGATGCCAAGCTGCCGGCAGAACAGGGAGGACCAGGCGCCGCCCGCGCACAACACCGCCCCGGCGCGGATGCGCCCCTTCTCCGTCACCACGCCGGACACCCGCCCGGCGGTGAGGTCGAGCCCGCGCACCGCGCATTGCTGGTGGATCGTGACACCCAGCGCCCGCGCCGCCTCGGCCAGGGCCGGCACCGCCCTGGAGGGCTCGGCGCGGCCATCGGTGGGCGAATGCACGCCGCCGATCCAGCGGCGCGTGCAGTTCGGCGTCATCGCCTGCGCCTCCCCGGCGGACAGCATCCGGCTATGGACCTGGTAGCCGCGCGCCAGCTCCGACCAGCGCTCCCATTCCTCGATGTCCTTGCGCTCGGTGGTGACGTAAAGCAGGCCGGTGCGGCGGAAGCCGAGGTCACGGCCGGTTTCCGCCGCCAGCCCGCCCCACAATTCCAGGCTGTGGCGGATCAGCGGCAATTCCCGCTCATCCCGGTTCTGCTGCCGCACCCAGCCCCAGTTGCGGCTGGATTGCTCGCCGGCCACCCGCCCCTTCTCCACCACCGCCACCGAATGCCCCTTGCGGGCCAGGTAATAGGCGGCGGCGATGCCGGCGACGCCGCCGCCGATCACCACGACATCCGCGGCCTCCGGGAGGCGTTCATTGCTGGGGATGCGGTCAACCGGTGGGGACATGGCGGCGCGGCTTCCGTTGTGGCAATGGCCGAGCATGCGCTGCGAAGGGGCCGATGGCGACCCCTTCCCGCATCCGGCGGCCACCTCGCCGCCCGCTTCTCGCCCCCCTCTTGCCCGCCCCCCTTGCCCCCTGCGCGCCGGGCCGCCAAAATCCGCCCCCCGACCAGCGGCCGCCGTGCCGCCGAGCACAGAGGTAACCATGGCCGAGGCGAATCACGAGATCGATTTCGTGGAGGTGAAGTCCCAGGACATCCTGGCGGACCGGACCAAGGGCTGGGACGTCTTCGTCACCGCCAGCAAATGGGCGATCGGCGCCGTGGTGGTGCTGCTGCTGCTGATCTACTGGATCTGGGGCTGAGCGGCGGCGCCCCCGGCGCCGTGGGACACGGCAGCAGGCCATGAAAAAGGCGGCGCCCCGGTCGGGGCGCCGCCTGATCGCGGAACCGGAAGCCGGTTCCGCGGCGTCTCAGCCGAAGCGGCTCAGCCGACGATCTCGGTGCCGGCGAAGAAGAACGCCACCTCGCGCGCGGCCGCTTCCGGGCCGTCGGAGCCATGCACCGAATTCGCCTCGATGCTTTCGGCGAACTCCTTGCGGATGGTGCCCTCGGCGGCGTTGGCCGGGTTGGTGGCGCCCATGATCTCGCGGTTGGCGGCGATCGCGTTCTCGCCTTCCAGCACCTGCACCACCACCGGGCCGGAGGTCATGAAGGACACCAGGTCGTTGTAGAAGGGGCGCGCCTTGTGCTCGGCATAGAAGGCGCCGGCCTGCGCGTCGGAAAGCTGGATGCGCTTCTGCGCGACGATGCGCAGGCCCTTTTCCTCGAACTTGGCGTTGATCTTGCCGGTCAGGTTGCGGCGGGTGGCGTCCGGCTTGATGATGGACAGGGTACGCTCGACGGCCATGGGGCTTCCTTCGCGATAGGCAGGCGTGGATGTGCGCGCCCACGCGGCGGTGGGGCGTCCTCGCGCCCGGATAGGGGGCAAAGCCGCCCGGCGCAAGGGGCAAGGACACCCGCCGCCATTCCCGGAGGGCTTCCCTGGGCAACCCTGGCGCGAGCCAGGCTTTTGAGCGGGACCACCTGTTCCCCGGACCCATCCCGATGACGCGCCGAACCGTTTCCCTCCTTGTCTTCGCGGCGCTGCTGTTGCTGCTGTTGTGGCTGGTGCCGCAAGTGCCGTTGCTGGTCTTCGCCGCCGCGCTGCTCGGGGTGTTCCTGCATGGCGGCAGCCAGTTGCTGCGCCGGGTGCTGCCGGTGTCGAACGGCGCCGGCGTGCTGCTCGTCGTGCTGCTGCTGCTGCTGCTGGGCGCCGCCTTCGGCCTGCTGGCGGCGCGGCCCATGGCGGACCAGTTCAGCGAATTGTGGCGCCAGGTGCCGGAAGCGGCGCGGCGCCTGACCGCGCGGCTGGAGAATTATTCCTGGGGCCAGCAGATCCTGGAAAGCCTGCGGCCCGGCAACCTGTCCCTGCCGCAGGGGGGCGGCGCCGGCGCCGTGTCGGCGCTGAACGTCACCTTCGGCGCCCTGGGCAATTTCGTGCTGGTGATCTTTCTCGGCCTGTATTTCGCCATCGACCCGCAGCTTTACCGCCGCGGGATCGAGGCGATGCTGGCGCCCTCCCTGCGGCCCAAGGCCCGCCGCATCGCCGAGGAAGCGGCGGAAACCCTGCGCGGCTGGCTTGGCGCGCAGATGATCTCCATGGCGGTGGTGGGTGTGATGACGGGCATCGGGCTGTGGCTGGTGGGCGTTCCGCTGGCGCCGGTGCTGGGCGTGCTGTCGGCGGTTCTGGCCTTCATCCCCACCATCGGGCCGGTGATGGCGGCGGTGCCGGGCGTGCTGCTCGGGCTGGCGGGCGGCTTCTCCGGCGCGGTGGCGGTGATCGCCGTGTATCTGGCCGTGCAATCAGTCGAGAGCTACCTGATCACGCCCTTTGTGCAGAAGCGCTCGGTCGATCTGCCGGAAGCCGCGACCATCATCTCCCTGGTGGCCTTTGGCCTGCTTTACGGCTTTCTCGGCATGCTGCTGGCGACGCCGATGGCGGCCTTGCTGCTGATGCTGGTGCGCCGCCTTTACGTGGAAGACTACCTGGACCGCGAGCCTTTGCCGGAGCGGCTGACGCCGCCGGGCTGAGCCCGCGCCCGCCCTGCCGCACGCAAAAAAAAACGCCGCCTCACGAGGAGGCGGCGAAGTTTGTAATCAGGGAGGAAACAGAGATACGGTCAATCCGCAGC
>NZ_VUKA01000004.1:285671-306338 GCF_008386565.1 Teichococcus oryzae
GCTCACGAACCCGTGAACACGCCGAACCATAAGCGGCCGAAATCCTCCACCGCAAGAGAATTCTTGCCGCAACCATTCAATCAAGGGCCGTATCCACCTTTCGGTCACACGGAATAAGCATTGGACGCTAACAATAATAAACCAAATGCGTTCTTTACTTCGCCATACATCCTAAAAATTCCGCCTGCTGCTCCAGGGCGGCGAACCGTTCAGCGCAAGATCAGGTTGTAGCGGGCCCTGAAGGTCAGCGTGACGCTATCCCCCTCCTCGGCCATGTCGGGCGTGAAGGCTGGCACCATCGCATCGCGGAACATCGCCAGCGAGGCGGAGTCCAGCCAGCGCGAGCCTGAGGAGCTGATCACGCGCAGGCCGGAGATCCGGCCATCGCGATGCACCGTCATGCGCATCACGGTGACGCCATCCTCCCCCGCCATGCCTGCCTGCGGCGGATAATACATGCGGCGCTGCGCCCAGGCGGTCAGCGCCGCAGCCCAATCGATGTTCGGCTGCACGCCCGACACATATTCCAGCGGATTGGTATGGCGCGGCCGGCGCGGGCCCTGCGAGCGCTGCGGCACCGCGCCCATGGCCAGGTCCATGCCGCCACCGCCCCCGCCGGGCGGCGGGCGGCGCGGCTGCGGCGCCAGCATCACGGGTGGCCCTTGGCTGAGATCGGTGGTGCCGGCAAAGGGCGCGGCGCGGCGCGGGGCCGGCCGGGGCAAGGGCGGCGGCTGCGGGTTCAGGCGCAGCGGCGTGGGCGGGGCGAGTTCCACCACCGGCGGGGGCGGCAGTGGCAATTCGGGCTCGGGCTCGGGCTCGACCGCCTGCGGCGGCGCCTCCGCCAGGACCGGGGGCTCGGGCGGCGGCGGCTCGGCAAGCTCCGGCTGCGGCTCCAACTGCGGCTGCGGGGCGGGCGGAACCGGCTCTGGCGGCGGGGCGGGCGCCGGGGCTTCCGCCTGGGGCATCGGGAGCGGCGGTGGCGTTTCCGCCTGCTCGTCGGGCGGCACGGTGGGCGTTTCGCCGGCCGGGCCAGGGGGGGCGGAATCGGACTCGGCGTCCGGCGCCGGCTCCTCCTGCCGGGGCGCCATTGTTTCAAACACCACCGGCACCTCGGCGGGCTGGGCGGGCGGCTGCATCGGGCGCGGCTCGCTCCAGCGCAGCAGCGCGAACAACAGGGCGGCATGCAGCGCCACGGACACCACCGCGCCCGGATGCCGCCACAGCGGCCGGGCCGGCGCATCGCGGCGGATCAGCCGCCGGGCGAGTTGGGGGATCAGGCGCGGATGCGGTGGCAAGTGGCAGACAGATCCCGCAGCAGAAAAGGCCGCGTTCCCGCGGGGCCGCCAGGGGCCGCTCCTGGGGAAGCTGGCACCCGGCGATGGTTCACGCTGGCCCCCTGCATAAGGCTTTCCCGGCCGCCGGAACAGGCCGGATGCTTTTCGTCACGGCCCGATCCGCTTACATGCGGGGAATCATGACCGTGCTCGCCATCCGCGACCTGACCATCCGCATCGCCGGCCGCCCCCTCCTGGAAGGGGCGGAGCTGATGATCGACCCTGGCCGCAAGGTGGGCCTGGTCGGCCGCAACGGCGCCGGCAAGTCCACCCTGCTGCGCGCCATCACCGGCCAGTTGCAGCCCGATGGCGGCGAGATCCGCCTCGCCGCCCGCGCCCGCATGACGCATGTGGCGCAGGAAGCGCCGGGCGGCGACACCAACCTGCTCGACACCGTGCTGCAGGCCGACACCGAGCGCGCCGCCCTGCTGGCCGCGCTGGAAACCGAGGCCGATGGCGCCCGCCTCGCGGAGATCCATGAGCGGCTGATCGCCATCCGCGCCGACAGCGCCCCCTCCCGCGCCGCCGTGGTGCTGGCCGGGCTCGGCTTCGACGCCGAGGCGCAGGCGCGGCCGGTGGGCGAGTTCTCGGGCGGCTGGCGGATGCGCGTCGCGCTGGCCCAGGCGCTGTTCCTGGAGCCCGACCTGCTGCTGCTGGACGAGCCCACCAACCACCTCGACCTCGAGGCCACCATCTGGCTGGAAGGCTGGCTGAGCCGCTTCCCCGGCGCCGCCATCGTGGTCAGCCATGATCGCGGGCTGTTGCAGCGCTGCGTCGATGCCATCGCCCATCTCGACCGGCAGAAGATCTCCTTCTACCCCGGCGGCTACGACAATTTCGTCCGCATCCGCACGGAGCGCGCGGCGCAGCTTTCGGCCCAGGCCGAGAAGGTGGCGGCGCAGCGCGCCCACATGCAGTCCTTCGTGGACCGCTTCCGCGCCAAGGCCACCAAGGCGCGGCAGGCGCAATCCCGCCTCAAGGCGCTGGAAAAGCTGCCCACCATCGAGACGGTGGTGGAGGACGCCCCCACCCGCTTCAACTTCCCCGAGCCGTCCGAGCTGGCGCCGCCCATTGTCGGCCTGTCCCGCGTTTCCATCGGCTATGACGGGCGGCCGATCCTGCGCAACCTCGACCTCCGGCTCGACCAGGAGGACCGGATCGCGCTGCTCGGCGCCAATGGCAACGGCAAGTCGACGCTCGCCAAGCTGCTGGCCGGGCGGCTCGACCCGATGGCGGGCGAGGTGCATCGCGACCGCCGCCTCAAGGTCGGCTATTTCGCGCAGCACCAGGCGGAGGAGCTGGACCTGTCCGGCACCCCCCTTTCCCACATGCAGCACGCCCTCGGCGCGAAGGCGACCGAGACGCAGTGCCGCGCCCAGCTCGCCCGCTTCGGCCTCGACGAGGAGCGCGCCACCACGAAGATCGGCGCCCTGTCGGGGGGCGAGAAGGCGCGGCTGCTGCTGGCCCTTTGCACGCGGGACGCGCCGCACCTGCTGATCCTCGACGAGCCGACCAACCACCTCGACATCGACGCGCGGGACGCGCTGGTGAAGGCCCTGGCCGGCTTCGGCGGCGCCGTGGTGCTGATCACCCACGACCCCGACATGGTGACACTGGTGGCCGACCGGCTGCTGCTGGTGGCCGATGGCGGCGTGGCGTCCTTCGACGGCGACCTCGACGATTACCGCGCGCACCTGGCCGAGCGCGCGCGGGCCGCCCGGTCCGCCGGCGCGTCCGCCGACGCCACCGCCACCCGGCGCGACGAGCGCCGCGAGCGGGCGGAGAACCGCCAGGCCCTCGCCCCCCTGCGCCAGCGCGTCGCCAAGGTGGAGGCGGAAATGGCGAAGCTGCAAAAGGAAGCCGCGCTGCTGGAGAAGAAGCTCGGCGACCCCGGCACCTATGCCCGCTTCAAGCCCGAGGACATCGCCTGGGCCACCCAGCGCCAGGGCCTGATCGCCAAGCAGGTGGCGGCGCTGGAAGAAGAATGGCTGGAATTGCAGGAAAAGCTGGAAGCCGCCTGAGCCGCCATCCCCCTCCGGCATTGCGGCGCCGGGGGCGCCGAGGCCCTCGCCGCGCCGTCAGCGGGCGCTCTTGTTCTCGCTGGTGTTGTGGGTGACGCGCTGCGGGTCGGGGCCGGTGGCGTCCGGCCGCTGCCGCTCGATGTCGTTGGGGCTCTGCCCCTTGGGGCCGCCATGGGCGTGGCCGCGGCTGCCATGCGGAGCGTCATCGGTGGACTGGCCGAGCTGCGCCTTTGCATCCGGGTCCAGCGACAGGCGCTGCGCCATCTCCTCCTCGCTCACGCAGGCATCATTGGCCTGCGCGGAGGGCATGGATAACCGGACCACCCCGCCTTCCAGCCCGGCCACCACGCTGCGCGGCAGGTAGCGATGCGTGCCGCCCGAGGCGGGATCGTTGCGGGCGAGCTTGATGTAGTCGCCTTCCACCCGGTCCACGATGCCGAAGGGCTGGCCATCGCTGCCCACCACGGGCATGTGGTCCTGCACCTCGCCTTTCTCGATCTTCGCTGCGTTGACCATGCGTCTTTCTCCCGGTTGCTGTGGCGGATGGCGGATCAGAGGTCTTCCTTGCGGCGAACCATTTCCCGCAGAAGCGTTTGCGCCAGGTCATGCGGGTCCGCCCCGTCGAGGCGCGCGCTTTCCTTGTTGCCGTATTCCTCGGAGGTGACGGTGACGAGATCCCCCTCCACCACGTAGTTCCCGATATGCCGGGTGTCGCCGATCTCGATGGTGACCTGATTCGGCTGTTCCATGCGCTCTCTCCGTGCGGGTGACGGGCGCCCGGCATAGGAAGGCGCTCCACCAGGCGCGGCAGGATGGAAACGCGTGGCGGCGGCGCCGGTTGTATGCGGCCAGACCCATTCCCCGCGAAGGCCGAGGAGCATCCGATGACCCCATCCGCCCACCCGCAACGGCTCCGCGGCCGGGGCGCCGCGCTGGTGCTGTCCATGGCGGGGGTGTTCTTGTTGATCGGCGCCGCCTTCATCGCCAGCCCGCCGCTGGGGGCGGCCTTGTTCGGCCTTCCCGCCACCGGCGCCGAAGCCCAGGCCTGGCTGCGCGCCCTGGCGCTGCGTGACCTGGCGCTGGGGCTCTACCTCGCCGGCCTGTTGTGGCTCGGCTCGCGCCGCAGCTTGGGCGTGGTGCTGGCGGCCACGGTGGTCATTCCGCCCGGGGACATGCTGATGGTGGCCGGCTGGCATGGCGGCGCGGCGCCGGCGCCCTTGCTGCTGCACGGCCTCAGCGCGCTGGCCACGGGCGGCATGGCCGCCTGGCTGCTGCGCCCGCCATCGGCCGGCACGCCATCCGGCTGAGCGGCGCACGCACCCTCACGCCTTCGTCAGATGAACGGCGGTTCACCCGCGCGCCAGGCTTTGCCATGCTCCGGCCGAGCCGGAACCTGAACGGACCCTGAGGGAAGATTGACGATTTCCACCCGCCGCAGCGCCGCCTGCCTGCGCCGCCACGTCCCGTCGCGGCGGGGCGGCGACGTGGCGCGCGGGCCCTGGCGGGGCGTCGTCACGCGGGACAACGGCTTCCGGCACTTCACCCTGCGCGGCAGTGCCAGGGCGTCGGAAGGCTATCGAAGTCATCCAGCCGCCTGAGCGCGCCGCGCCCTGACCCGCGTCACTTCCTGATTCAACGATTTCCGCCGCGTCCGCCGCGCCAGGGCCATCCCGTATGGCCGCGCGCCGGCGCGGCCGGTCCCCTCGGGATTCCCGCCTCATGCTGGAGAACCTCGCGCTCGGCTTCGATGTCGCGCTGAGCCTGAACAACCTGATGTTCGCCTTTCTCGGCGCGCTGATCGGCACCGCCATCGGCGTGCTGCCGGGGCTTGGCCCCACCGCCACCATTTCCCTGCTGCTGCCGATGACCTTCGGGCAGGAACCGGTGACGGCCATCATCATGCTGGCCGGCATCTATTACGGCGCGCAGTATGGCGGCTCGACCACGGCCATCCTGCTCAACCTCCCGGGCGAGATTTCCGGCGTGGTGACGGCGCTGGAAGGCCACCAGATGGCGCGCCAGGGCCGGGCCGGCGCGGCGCTGGCCGCCGCCGCGCTGGGCTCCTTCTTCGCCGGCACGGTGTCCACCGCGGTGGTGGCGGCGGCGGGGCCGGCGCTGACCGCCGTGGCGCTGTCCTTCGGGCCGCCGGAATATTTCGCGCTGATGGCGCTGGGCCTCGTGGTGTCCTGCGTGCTGGCGCGCGGCAGCGTCGTCAAGGCGGTGGCGATGGTGGTGGTCGGCGTGGCGCTGGGCCTGGTCGGCACCGATGTGCAGACCGGGCAGCAGCGCTTCACCTTCGGCGTGCCGGAACTGGCGGACGGCATCAACTTCGTGGCCCTGGCCATGGGCCTGTTCGGCGTGTCCGAGATCATCCTGAACCTGGTCCACCCCGAGAACCGCAGCGGCAACATCGCCAAGCGCGGCCCGCTCTGGCTGTCCCGGGAGGAATGGCGCCACGCGGCCCCGGCCTCGCTGCGCGGCACGCTGCTCGGCACCGCGCTCGGCATCCTGCCGGGCGGCGGCGCCTCGATCTCCGCCTTCGGCTCCTACATGCTGGAGCGCAAGATCACCCGCCGCCCGGAACAGTTCGGCCGCGGCGCCATCGAGGGCCTGGCCGGGCCGGAATCGGCCAACAATGCCGGCGCGCAGAGCGCCTTCATCCCGCTGCTGACGCTGGGCATTCCCTCCAACTCGGTGATGGCGCTGATGGTGGGGGCGCTGATCATCCAGGGCATCCAGCCCGGGCCGCGCATGATCGAGGCGCAGCCCGACCTGTTCTGGGGGCTGATCTGCTCCATGTGGATCGGCAACCTGATGCTGCTGATCATCAACCTGCCCATGGTGGGGCTGTGGGTGCAGCTGCTGCGCGTGCCCTACAAGTTCATGTATCCCGCGATCCTCGCCTTCTGCTGCATCGGCGCCTACAGCCTGAACAACAACGTGTTCGACGTGTATGTCATGATGGCGGCCTCGGCGCTGGGCTACGCCATCTCCCGGCTCAACCTGGACGGGGCGCCGCTGCTGCTCGGCTTCGTGCTCGGCCCGATGATGGAGGAACATCTGCGCCGCGCCATGCTGCTGTCGCGCGGCGACTGGATGACCTTCCTGGAACGCCCGATCAGCGCCTCCCTCCTGGCCGTCGCGGTGCTGGCCCTCGCCCTGATGATCTCCCCCGCCATCCGCCGCCGCAAGGACGAGGCCCTGCAGGAGGAAGCGGCGTGAGCCGAGGTTGATCCGGCGGGCCAGGAGCGGCAGCCTGGGGCACATGCGCCGCCGTTCCCTCGCCACCCTGCTCCTGGCCCTTTCCCCCGCCCTGGCCACCAGCCGGGCCGCCGCGCAGCTGCCCCCCCGCCCGGGCGAGCCGGCCGCCGAGGCCCTGCTGGCCCGGATGCGGCGGGGCGGGCTGGTGTTGTTCATCCGCCACGCCGACACGGCGGGCGAGCCCTGCGACAGCGGCTTCCGCATCGGCGAGCGGGCGGGCCAGCGCAACATCTCCCCCGCCGGGCGGCAACAGGCGCGCGACCTCGGCGCCAGCCTGGCGGCGCTTGGCGTCCCGCTCGAAGCCCCGGTGCTGGCCAGCCCGGTGTTCCGCGCCCGCGACACGGCGGAGCTGGCCTTCGGCGCCGGCCGCGTGCGGGTCGAGGACGGGCTGATCGCCGATGACTATGCCGGGGCGCGACTGGAATGGGCGCTGGCCGAGCATCGCCGCCTGCTCGCCGCCCCGCCGGCGCCGGGGCTGAACCGGGTGCTGGTGGGCCATCGCGGGCCGGTGCAGATGATCCTGGGCGACGCCCTGCGCGGCAACCGCCTGCCGGAAGCCGGCATCGCGGTGTTCGAGCCGGGCGGCGCCGAAGGGTTCCGCCTGCTGGGCCTGTTGCAGCCCGTGCCGGCCCTGAACGGCGGCAACCCCGCCTGCGGCGGCTGAGCCGCCATGGACCCCGCGATGGACCCCGGCAACCTGCCCCCGGCATGGGATCGGCCTTTCCGCGACAAGCTGGCCGCGCTGTTCCGCTGGCGCCGCGATGTGCGCCACTTCACCCCGGAGCCGGTTCCGGAAGCGCGGCTCCTGGCCCTGCTGGAGGCGGCCAGCCTCGCCCCTTCCGTCGGGCTGAGCCAGCCCTGGCGCTTCGTGCTGGTGGAGGATGCCGGCCGCCGCGCCGCCATCCGCGCCAATTTCGCCCGCAGCAACGCCGCCGCCCTGGACAGCCTCCTGGGCGGTCAGGCGCCGGACCGCGCGGCGCATTACGCGAGGCTGAAGCTGGAAGGGCTGGACCAGGCCCCCTGCCAGTTCGCGCTGTTCGCCCTGCCCGATCCGGCGCAGGGCCATGGCCTGGGCCGCGCCACCATGCCGGAAACCACCACATGGTCGGCGGTGATGGCGCTGCACACGCTGTGGCTGGCGGCGCGGGCAGAGGGGCTTGGCCTGGGCTGGGTGTCGATCCTGGACCCGGCCGAGGCGGCGGCGACGCTGGAGGTGCCGCCCGAATGGCGCTTCATCGGCTATTTCTGCCTGGGCGTCCCGGCGGAGGCGGATGACGTGCCGGAGCTGGAGCGCGAAGGCTGGGACCATCGCCGCCCGGCGTCCGAGATGCTTCTGCGGCGCTGAGGCGGCATCGCGGCCGCGGATGGGGGAGCCGTCCGCGTCCTCTCCCCCACGCTTTGCGGCAACTTGCCGGCAACGACAGCGCTGCTGCCGTGTTGCCTCCATGCGCGGCGCCACCAATCCCGGACAGGCGCCGCAAAGGAGGCTTGCACCATGCCGTTGATCCTTTGGCTGCTCGGCGTCCCCGGCCTGATCGTCATTCTGCTCTGGATCACGGGCATCATCGGCTTCTGATGATCCACCACCTGTCCTTCGGCACCAGCGACATCGGCCGCGCCGCGGCCTTCTATGACGCGGTGCTGGCGGTGGTGGGGCTGCGGCGCATCAGGCGGGATGAAGCGGGCGTGCATTACGGCACCGGCGACATCCTGTTCAGCCTGGTGCGTCCGGTGGATGGCCGCCCGGCCAGCCCCGGCAATGGCGCGCATGTCGCCTTTGCCGCGGCCGACCGCGCCATGGTGGACGCCTTCCACCGTGCCGCCCTGGCGCATGGCGGCACGGAGGACGGCCCGCCCGGCCTGCGCCCGGAATACAACGCCCATTATTATGGCGCCTTCCTGCGCGACCCGGATGGCAACAAGATCGAGGCGGTGACGCACAGCGCCCGTTGAAGGCGCCGGATGCCCTTCCCCGGGCCGTGGCGAAGGGGCTTGACGCCGCGCCCCGCGCGGGGCGACCTCGCGGAAAGACCGGCTGACCGGCCCCGAATCCGGAGGATTGCATGCTTCGCCGCCACCTGCTCGCCGCCGCGCCGCTTCTGGCCCTGCCCGCCATCGCCGCCCCGGCCCGCGCCCAGGGCGCCGCGCAGGGGCTGGCGCAGAAACCCACCCCCAGCGGCTCCTCGGGCGATCCGCTGCGGCTGATCGTTCCCGCCCCTCCGGGCGGCCCCACCGACATCCTGGCCCGGCTGCTGGCGGAAAAGGCCGCGCCCGCCCTGGGCCGGCCGGTGGTGGTGGAGAACCGCGCCGGCGCCGGCGGCATCATCGGCACCGAGGCGGCGGCGCGCGCCGCGCCGGATGGCAGCACCATCGTGCTCGGCCACAACCAGACCCATGCCAGCAACCAGGCGATGATGGCCCGGCTGCCCTATCACGTGGTGGACAGCTTCACCCCCGTGGCCAAGCTGGCCACCGTGCATCACGCGCTGGTGGTGCCGGCCAGTTCGCCGAGCCGGGACATGACGGGGCTGATCGCGCGCGGGCGCCAGGGCAAGCTGAGCTACGCCTCCTCCCAGGCCGGGTCGGCCTCCCACGTCATCGCCGAGACGCTGGCGCGGCGGGAAAAGCTGGACGCCACGCACATCCCCTATCGCGGCGCCGCCCCGGCGGCGACCGACACCATGGCCGGCATCGTGGATTTCTACGTGGCCACCTTCCCGTCCGTCGCGCCGCTGGTGCGGGAAGGCAAGCTGCGCGCGCTGGAGATCGGCGCGCCGAGCCGTCTGAACGACTTCCCCGACGTGCCGACGGCGGCCGAGGCCGGCGTGCCCTACCTGGCCGTCGATGCCTGGTTCGGCCTGTTCGCCCCGGCCGGCACGCCGCCCGCCGCCGTGGAGGCCATCGGCAAGGCCATGCTGGACGCCCTGGCCGAGCCATCCTCGGAGGAGCGGCTGCTGGCCGCCGGCTTCACCACCGACCCGCTGTTGCCGCAGCCCTTCGCCGCCTTCCAGCGGGAGGAGGTGGCCCGCTGGGCGGAGATGGTCAGGCTGACCGGCGTGACGATGGAGGGCTGAGCGCCCTTCACCCGGCGCGGCGGAACAGCAGGGTCAGGTTGTCCGCCGGCATGGAAGCGATGTCGGGCGCGCCGAAGCCGGCGCGCCCCGCCAGCTCCGCCACCGCCTCCACCTCGCGCAGGCCCCAGGCCGGGTCGCGCCGGCGCAGGTCGGCGTCGAAGGCGGCGTTGCCCGGCTCCATCGGCCGGCCGCGCCGGCGATAAGGGCCGTACAGCGCCAGCAGCCCCTGTTCCGGCAGCAGCCGCGCCGGCGAACAGCCCCTCGGCCGCCGCCCAGGGGGCAATGTGGATCATGTTGACGCATAGCACCGCATCCGCCCGCGCCACTGGCCAGGCGGGTGAAGCGGCATCCAGCGCCAGGGCGGGCAGCACGTTGGGCAGGCCCGCGGCCCAGGCATCGATGCTGGCCCGGTTCTCCGGCAGCGGGTCGGTGGGCTGCCAGCGCAGCGCCGGCAGGGCGGCGGCGAAATGGGCCACATGCTCGCCCGTGCCGCTGGCCACCTCCAGCACGAGGCCAGCGGGCGGCAGGCGCGGGCGGACTGCCTGCAGGATCGGCGCGCGGTTGCGGAGCGCGGAAGGGGCCGAGCGGCGGGGATCGTCGGGCATGCCGGCTTCATTGCATGCCCCCCATCGCCGCGCCAAGGCCTGCGCGGCGCCAGGGCGGCTCATGCGGCGAAGGCTGGCCTGACCGGGGGTGGGGGCGGTGGCGGCTTTCGCGCCGCTTTGCTATAGGGCGCCTTTGACCGCGCCGGCCTTCGCTCCGGCGGCGAAAGGGATTCTGTGCAAATGGCGCGACGCCGGCAGCTCTATGAAGGCAAGGCCAAGGTCCTGTTCGAGGGACCCGAGCCGGGCACGCTTGTGCAGTACTTCAAGGACGACGCCACCGCCGCCAACGGCACCAAGAAGGGCATCATCACCGGCAAGGGCGTGCTGAACAACCGCATCAGCGAATACCTGATGATGCGGCTGACGGAGATGGGCGTGCCGACCCATTTCATCCGCCGCCTGAACATGCGGGAACAGCTGATCCGCGAGGTGGAGATCATTCCGCTGGAGCTGGTGGTGCGCAACGTCGCCGCCGGCTCGCTGTCCACCCGGCTCGGGCTGAAGGAAGGCACCCGCCTGCCCCGCTCGATCATCGAGTACTACTACAAGAACGACCAGCTCCAGGACCCGATGGTGTCGGAGGAGCACATCACCTGCTTCGGCTGGGCCTCCACCCAGGACCTGGACGACATGGTGGCGCTGGCGCTGCGCATCAACGACTTCCTGAGCGGGCTGTTCCTCGGCGTCGGCATCGTGCTGGTGGACTTCAAGATCGAGTTCGGCCGGCTGTACGAGAATGACGAGATGCGGATCGTGCTGGCCGACGAGGTGTCCCCCGACAATTGCCGGCTGTGGGACGTGAACACGGGCGAGAAGATGGACAAGGACCGCTTCCGCCGCGACCTCGGCAAGGTCGAGGAAGGTTACCAGGAAGTGGCGCGCCGCCTGGGCATCCTGCCCGAGGCCGGCGCGCGCGACATGAAGGGCCCGGAGGCCATGCAGTGATGGCCGGCGCGCCCTTTCCGGAGCAGAAGACGATGCCCTCAGCGGAGCTGAAAACCTTGAAAGCCCGTGTCACCGTGATGCCCAAGGCCGGCGTGCTGGACCCCGAGGGAAAGGCCATCGGCCACGCCCTCGGCACGCTGGGCTTCAACGGCGTGGGCGAGGTGCGGACCGGCAAGATCATCGAGCTGGAGCTGACCGAAACCGACCCGGCCGCCGCCCGCGCGCAGGCCGAGGAGATGGCCCGCAAGCTGCTGGCCAACACGGTGATCGAAAGCTTCCGGGTCGAGCTGGCCTGAGCCGGGCCCCGCGCCGGTGATCAAGGCTTCCCTGCTGCTGATGCTGCTGCTGACCGTGCTGATCGGCATGGGGCTGCGCTGGCGGCAGGACCGGGTGCCGCAGGTGGGCGCCGCCCGCCGCGGGCGCCAGGGCTTCCTGGCGCGCGGCAAGGCGCGCATCGACCTGTGGATCACCGCCGCCGCCATCGCGTCGCTCATCTCCATGCTGTTGATGGGCGGGCTGCACTGGATCCGCGTCTGGCTCGGCCATGGCTGAGCCTGTTTCCTTTCCGCGCTGAGGACCCCCTCGCCATGAACGCCGTCATCCTGCTGTTCCCCGGCACCAACCGCGAGCGCGACATGGCGATCGCGCTGGAAAAGGCCACAGGCCGCAGGCCCACCATCCTGTTCCATTCCGAAACCAGCCTGCCCGCCGGCACCGACCTGGTGGTGCTGCCCGGCGGCTTTTCCCATGGCGACTACCTGCGCTGCGGCGCCATGGCGGCGCGCTCCCCGATCATGCCGGCGGTGGCCGGGTTCGCGAGCAAGGGCGGGCATGTGCTCGGCGTCTGCAACGGCTTCCAGATCCTGACGGAAGCCGGGCTGCTGCCGGGGGCGCTGCTGCGCAATGCCTCCCTGCGCTTCCTGTCGATGGAATGCCACCTGCGGGTGGAGAACGCCGCCACCCCCTTCACCAACCATTGGCAGAAGGGCGCCGTGTTCCGCGCCCCGATGGCGCATGGCGACGGCAATTACTTCGCCGACGACGCCACGCTGGAGGCGCTGGAGAAGGATGGGCGCGTCGCCTTCCGCTATGTCACGCCCGAGGGCGAGGCGACGGAGGCCGCGAACCGCAACGGGGCACGCAACAACATCGCCGGCATCCTGTCGGAAAATGGCCGCGTGCTGGGCCTGATGCCGCATCCGGAAGATTTGGTGGACCCGCTGATGGGCGGCACGGACGGCCTGCCCTTGTTCGAGAGCATCGCGGCCAGCTTCGCCACCGCCTGACGCCGGCGGGAGGCGGTGCCGCGCCCCCGTTTTGGGGCACCGCGTTTTTCATCGACGCGGCCCGCCCCCAGCCCCACCACCCGAGATGGTAGAAGCCGGAAGCAATCCCGCCAAAGTTGCAAATCGCGGGACTGCACAACTATATGGGCTGCCCCGGCCCAGATACAATCTGTCACGAGTGCTGTGGCCATCGCAATCACGTGATCGCCCGGCGGGGGCCTTGGGCGTGAAAAAGCCCGGCTCCCGAACGGGAACCGGGCGGCGCCCCTGAGGCGGGGATGCGTCAGCGGGAGGCTTTGTAGAGCTTCTGCGCGATCTCCATCATTTCCTCCGGCGCGTAGTCGGGGGAGAAAGCGGAGGGAATGCCGCTGAGCTGGTGGATCTTGCCGCCTTCCGGCATGCCGTCCACCACCGTCAGCTCGCCCGGCGGGTCGCCCGGCAGCGCCTGCTCGCCATTGCCCCAGATGCCGGCGATTTCCTTGTAGTCATTCGGGCTCCAGGTATAGAGCCGGCGGTGCGAGCCTTCCTGGAGGTATTTCTGGCATTCCGGGATGTTGCCGAGCGGGATGTTCGGCGTCGGCAGGAACTTCTCCAGCTCCACCCCGGTGATCTGCTTCAGCGCCAGCGCATAGGCATGCGCGTGCACCGAGCCGCGCACCAGCAGATAGCCGCACACCTCGCGCCCGGTCGGGTCGGACAGCGTCTCATAGACCCGAAGCTTGTGCAGGCGCGCGCCGCATTCCAGGTGGAAATTGTGCAGCAGGTCGAAGATCACGTTGCCGGTGGTGGTCACCATGTCGGCGTTCCACGACATGGAATTGCTGTTCACCGGCACCGCGCCGCCACCATGGGAGGCGAAGGAGGCGAAGGAACGGATGTCCTTCATCACCTCGAAGGGCGCGCCGGAGATGTCGCCGCCAGGACCGACATCGGCATCATGGTCGGGGCCGTTGTTCAGCATGGCAACACCGTTGCTGACCAGCTCCACATGGCCCAGCTCTTCGGCGGTGATCGAGGCGACAAGGCTGTAGAACGGCCTCAGCTTGCTTTTGGAGCGGAAGTTGAAGCTCTGGAACATGTAGTTCCCGAGCGTCGACATCTCGCCATACTTGCCGCCCAGCAATTCCTGCAACGCCGCCGCGGCATTGGGATCCGCGCGCTTCGGCGCAGGAAGTTCGGCCTGCAGCTTATCGACCCGCATGAACATCGCCGGCTCTCCGTTTTTGTGGGGATTGGACACTGCCGGAACGGGATGGGGCGCCAGGGGTTGCGGGGAGAAACGCCAATGCCCCCAGTGATATAGCCAGGCTGGCGTTTCTTCGCGCAGAACCTTCGCCCGCTTCCGGCGTTCCTCCGGCACACCATCCAGGGAACACGCCTCATGGCCCAGAAGACCCTTGCCGACCTGTCGCAGCGCATGCGCGAGATCGACATCGCCATGCTCAACACCCACACCGAGGGCGGCGCCATCGCATCCCGCCCGATGAGCAACAACAAGGACGTCGATTACAACGGCCAGTCCTTCTACTTCTCCTATGGCGATGCGCGCACCATCACGGACATCGAGGCCAACCCCAAGGTCACCCTGTCCTTCCAGGGCCCGAAGCGCTTCGCCATCGCGGTGGAAGGCCGCGCCACGCTGATCCGCGACAAGGCCGCCTTCCGCGAGCACTGGACGCCCGAGCTGGACAAGTGGTTCGACCAGGGCATCGACACCCCGGGCATCGCGCTGATCCGCGTCGATGCCGAGCGCGTCCATTACTGGGACGGCACCGAGCAGGGCGAGCTCACCCCCTGATCCTTCCCCAAGGACACCGGCCCGGGCGTCCGCGCTGACCGTCGCGGCGCCCGGGCTGTTCACTATCCTTCTTGGCCATCCCCATCACCTCTGGAGCCGCGCATGACCCAGGACGCTTCCTCTTCCCGCCGCGACCTCGTCCGTGGCCTGGCGGTCGGGGGGCTGGCGGCCGGCAGCCTTGCCGGCGGCGGCCCCGCCGCCGCGCAGCCGGCTCCCGGTGCCAGCGCCTCCCCCTCACTTCCCCTGGCCGACCCGCGCGAGCGCTTTCCCAGGCCGCCCTTCCCCGCCCAAAGCCAGCCCTGGCCCGCCCTGCAATCGCGCATGACCCCCGTGCCGGATTGCGGCGAAACCTCCTATCGCGGCTCCGGCCGCCTCGCCGGCCGCCGCGCGCTGATCACCGGCGGCGATTCCGGCATCGGCCGCGCCGCCGCCATCGCTTATGCGCGCGAAGGCGCCGACATCGCCATCAACTACCTCCCCGCCGAACAGCCCGATGCCGAGGATGTGGCGAAGCTGATCCGCGAGGCCGGCCGCAAAGCCGTGCTGATCCCCGGCGACCTGCGCGACGAAGCCTTCTGCGCCCGGCTGGTGGAACAGGCGCGGGACCAGCTCGGCGGCCTCGACATCCTGGTCAGCAACGCCGCCTACCAGCACGCGCAGCACGCCCTGGCGGACATCTCCACCGAGCAGCTCGACCAGACCATGAAAACCAATGTTTACGCCATGTTCTGGCTGGCCAAGGCCGCCCTGCCCCACCTGCCGCCCGGAAGCGCCATCATCGTCACCTCCTCGGTCAATGCCGACCGGCCCTCGGAATTCATTCTCGACTACGCCTGCACCAAGGCCGCCAACGAGGCCTTTGTGCGCGGCCTGGCCAAGCAGGTCGTGAAGCAGGGCATCCGCGTGAACGGCGTGGCTCCCGGCCCGTTCTGGACCCCCCTCCAGGTCGGCGGCGGCCAGACCGAGCAGGGCCTCCGCCAGTTCGGCACCACCACGCCGATGGGCCGCCCCGGCCAGCCAGCCGAACTCGCCTCGGTCTATGTCGAGCTGGCGGCGGCATCGTCGAGCTACACCACCGGGCAGATCTATGGCCAGACCGGCGGCGTCGGCTGGCCCTGAGCAGCGCGCCGCCCCGCCCGAGAAGTTGAATCGCGGAAATGCCGTTCCCGGGATGAAATGAATTTGGCCCCGCGCGGGCCAGCCTCCTGAGGAAACACCAGCCAGAAAGGCTTTCCGTTTCATGCCCGTCATTGTCCGCGAGTTCGGCGACTTCGCCCTCACCTTTGCCTGGGGCGGCACCGACGACACCATCCTCGGCAGCAAGGCGTCCTATGAAGACTGGGGCCGCATCCCCAGCATCGCCGAGGCCCCCACCAACATCATCTATGCCGGCGACGGCAACGACCTTGTCTTCGCCGGCTTCGGCAATGACATCGTGCTCGGCGGCGGCGGCAATGACCGCATCTTCGGCCACGGCACCGGCGGCCCGACCCCCGGCGCCGACGAGGTCATCGCCTTCCTGCATGACAGCGACTACCTCAATGGCGGCGCCGGGGACGACTACATCCAGGGCGGCGGCGGCCAGGACATCATCATCGGCGGCCGCGGCAATGACGAGCTGCATGGCGGCGATGACGACGACACCATCTTCGGCGGCACCGGGGACGACATCCTGCAAGGCGGCGGCGGCAGCGACATCATGACCGGCGGCGCCGGCGCCGACACCTTCCTGTTCGCCCTGGCCCCCGGCACGCCCGACGCCGCCTTCCCCGGCGACCCGGCCGACATCATCACCGACTTCGAAAGCGGCACCGACGTGATCGACCTGAGCGGCTACAACGTCGCCGCGGGCGGCGCCACGATCGAGACGGTGGACACCGGCCTGCTGGTGAGCTTCGACTTCTTCGGCGAAACCTTCGAAATCTCGGTGCTCGGCGTCACCGCCCTGCAGGATGGCGACATCCTCTACGCCGCCTGAACCACGCGGCGCGGGCGGCGGACCAACCCCGCCGCCCGCCCGCCATCAGGGATTGCTGCGCCCGGTCTGCGCCGGGTTCACCCCGCCCTGCGCGGTGGTGTCGTTCAGCGTGTCGCCCTCATCCGTGTTCTCGCCCTGCAACACCTCCGGATCGGTGCCGCGCCCGAACACGCCCTTGGACGAGCCGATGCCCGGATTGCGCTCCAGGTCATCGGGCGGCCGGGGCGTGTCCTGCATCAGCCCCTCCTCCCGCTTCTCGCTGCCCATGCCGCCTTTTGCATGCTTCGAGGCCGTCATTCGCGTTCTCCTCTGTTGGGGGCGTGGGAAGAACCAGCAAGGCGGGTGCGCAGTTGCGGGGCGGGTGGAGGCTGGTGTCCGGGAGAAGGGCGGCGCGGTTGGCTACGCAGGGGCTCTGCCCCCTGCACCTTCCGTTATTCAGGCGAGCTGTGTCGCTCCAGCAATAGGAAAACTTGCCTAATTCTTCCCTATGCGCTACACTCCTTCCCATGCGCGCCCCTCACACCCCCCACCTCCCCCAACCCCGCCCCTGGTCCCCCCTGACCGACGCCGAGTTCTACGCGCTCCTCCCCTACCTCCTCCCGCGCTCTCCCCAGGGCCGCCCCATCCGCGAGCTCCGTGCGCGGGTCGATGCCATCTTCCACATCGCCTGCACCCATGCCCCCTGGGCCGCACTTCCCGCGCATTTCGGCAAGCCCGACACCGCATCGCGCTATTTCCGCCGCCTCACCCATGCCGGCCTGTGGCAGCGCCTGCTCCACGCCCTGGCCGAAGCGGCCCCCGGCCACCCGCTCCGCGCCATCGAACATTTCATCTGCCGTGCCGCCCGCCGCGCGCATCGCATCCTGGGCCTGCCGCTCATCCTCCTCATTCGCCGCCTCGACCTGCGCCGCGCCCTGCCCGGCCCGCCCTGGCTGCTGCCCGATCCGCTTTTGTCCGAAACCCTCGCCGCCGTGAAAATCGCCCCGCCGCCACCGGGCGAATACGGGCACAAGACGCGCCACGCGCGCCTGCTGGCCACCCTGCGGCGCCTCCACCGGGATGCCGCCGGGCGCCGCCGCATCCCCCGATCCGTGCGGCTTGCCTGGGCATGAACCCCGCCATGCCAAAACCACCCCTGGACAACGGGCGCGCGGGTGTTGACAAGGCAGGCATGTCGACGCCCGTCCGCCTCGCCCCCGCCCAGCTTGACGCTGAACGCGCCAAGCAACTCGCCGCCGAATTCGGCCTGAAGCCGGATGAGTATGAGCGCGCCCTCGCCATCCTCGGCCGCACCCCGTCCCTGACGGAGCTTGGCATCTTCTCGGTGATGTGGTCGGAGCACTGCTCCTACAAATCCAGCCGCGTCTGGCTGCGCACCCTGCCCACCAAGGCCCCCTGGGTGATCCACGGCCCGGGCGAGAATGCCGGCGTGATCGACATCGGCGATGGGCTGGCCGCCATCTTCAAGATGGAAAGCCACAACCACCCCTCCTTCATCGAGCCCTATCAGGGCGCCGCCACCGGGGTGGGCGGCATCCTGCGGGATGTCTTCACCATGGGCGCGCGGCCCATCGCCAACCTCAACGCGCTCCGCTTCGGCGATCCGTCGCTCCCCAAGACCCAGCAGGTGCTGGATGGCGTGGTGCGCGGCATCGGCGGCTACGGCAATTGCGTTGGCGTGCCGACCGTGGGCGGGGAGGTCAATTTCCACCCGGCCTACAACGGCAACCCGCTGGTCAACGCCATGACGGTCGGCATCGCGCCGAAGGACCGCATCTTCCTCTCGGCGGCGGCTGGCATCGGCAACCCCGTGGTCTATGTCGGCTCCAAGACCGGGCGGGACGGCATCCACGGCGCCACCATGTCCTCCGCCGAGTTCAGCGCGGATTCCGAGGAAAAGCGCCCCACCGTCCAGGTCGGCGACCCCTATGCCGAGAAGCTGCTGATCGAGGCCTGCCTGGAGCTGATGGCCACCGACGCCATCGTCGCCATCCAGGACATGGGCGCCGCCGGCCTCACCTCCTCCTCGGTGGAGATGGCCGGCAAGGGCGGCGTCGGCATCGAGCTGGAGCTGGACACCGTTCCCCAGCGGGAAGACGGCATGTCCGCCTATGAGATGATGCTCTCCGAATCCCAGGAGCGCATGCTGATGGTGCTGAAGCCGGGCCAGGAGCACATCGCCGAGGCCATCTTCCACAAATGGGAGCTGGACTTCGCCGTGATCGGCCGCCTGACCGACACCGGCCACATCGTCATCCGCCACAAGGGCCAGCTTGAGGCCGACATTCCGCTCGCGCCCCTGGAATCCGAGGCCCCGCTCTACAATCGCCCGACCGCCGAGACGCCGAAGCAGCCCCTGCTGGACGCCGCCTCGGTGCCCGACAACACGGGCCTGTCCGCCGCGCTGCTGAAGCTGGTGGGCTCGCCCGACCTCTGCTCCCGCCGCTGGATCTGGGACCAGTATGACAGCACCGTGGGCGGCCAGACGGTGAAGCGCCCCGGCGCCGCCGATGCCGCCATCGTCAAGCTGGACGGCCTGCCCCGCGCCCTAGCCATGACCACCGACGTGACGCCCCGCTATTGCGCGGCCGATCCGGAGGAAGGCGGCAAGCAGGCCGTGGCCGAGGCCTGGCGCAACCTGACGGCCACGGGCGCGAAGCCGCTGGCCATCACCGACAACATGAATTTCGGCAACCCCGAGAAGCCGGAGATCATGGGCCAGTTCGCCGCCGCCGTGCGCGGCATGGCCAGCGCCTGCACCGCGCTCGACTTCCCCGTCGTGTCCGGCAACGTGTCCCTCTACAACGAGACGGAGGGCCGGGGCATCCTGCCCACCCCCGCCATCGGCGGCGTCGGCGTGCTGGAGGATGCGCGCCAGGCCATCGGCTACGCGCTGCGGCCCGATCTTGATTTGGTCCTGATCGGCGACACAGCCGGCCATCTTGGCCAGTCGCTCTGGCTGCGCGAGATCGCCGGGCGGGAGGAAGGCGCGCCGCCGCCGGTGGACCTCGCCGCCGAGCGCCGCAACGGCGATTTCGTGCGGGAGCAGATCCTGGCCGGCCATGTCGCCGCCTGCCATGACTGCGCCGATGGCGGGTTGCTGGTGGCGCTGGCCGAGATGGCGATGGAAGGCGATACCGGCGTGACCCTCGCCGCCTCCCCCCTGCCCGCCGCCCATGCCTTCTTCTTCGGGGAGGACCAGGGCCGCTACGTGCTGGCCACCGCCGATGGCGGCGCCCTCCTGCGCGCCGCCGAGGCGCAGGGCGTGCCCGCCCGCCCGGTTGGCCGTTCGGGCGGCCGGGACTTGGTTCTGCCGGGCGGCGAGACCATATCCGTCGCTGATCTGCGGGATGCGCATGAGCGCTTCCTGCCGGCGCTGATGGCCCGCTAAGCTCGGCCCGAGACAAGGAGTATCCCGCATGGCGATGCCCGCCGCAGAGATCGAGGCCCTGATCAAGGCGGCCTTCCCCGATGCCCAGGTCACCATCGAGGACCTGGCCGGGGATGGCGACCATTACGCCGCGACCGTGGTGTCGGAAGCTTTCCGTGGCCGCTCCCGCGTGCAGCAGCACCAACTGGTCTATGCGGCGCTCCAGGGCCGCATGGGCGGTGAGCTGCACGCCCTCGCCCTGCAGACCTCCGTGCCCCCAACCCCTGTCCAGGGAGCTTCCGCATGAGCAACCCGACCTTTGACCGCATCCAGGCCGAGATCACCGAGAACCCGGTGGTCCTCTACATGAAGGGCACCCCGGTCTTTCCGCAATGCGGCTTCTCCGCCCGCGTGGTGCAGATCCTGTCCCATGTCGGCGTGCCCTTCAAAGGCGTGAACGTGCTGGAGGACATGGAACTCCGGGAAGGCATCAAGGCCTTCACCAACTGGCCGACCATTCCCCAGCTTTATGTGAAGGGCGAGTTCGTCGGCGGCTGCGACATCATCATGGAGATGTTCCAGAACGGCGAGCTGGCCACCCTGCTCGACGAAAAGGGCGTTCCCCGCCAGGCCGCGGCCGAGTGAGCCGCCAGCCGGCACCGATGCAGATCCGAGGGCCCCGCAAGGGGCCCTTTCCTTTTCCGCCGTCCGAAAACCGGCTCAACCGTGGCTTGTGCCGGGCGTTGCGTCGGCATGGAGGCCCCCCATGACCCGCAATGACATCCGCACCCTGCTGAACCTGATCCTGCCCCTGGCCCAGCCCCTGGTGGGCATGCTGGCGCCGGTTTTCGGCATCGGCCACACCCAGGCGGAGATGTCCGCCCGCAGCCAGACCGATGTGGTGCCGGCGGGCTATGCCTTCTCCATCTGGGGCCTGCTGTTCGCTCTTTCCATCGCCTGGGGCATCTGGCAGGCGCTGCCGGATGGCGGCAAGG
>NZ_VUKA01000040.1 GCF_008386565.1 Teichococcus oryzae
AAGTGCATGGACCAGGTGCCTCCGCCCAAGGCAAGGGCGGCGGCGCCAAGCCAGGCAGTGCCCATCCAGCGGCCCGCTGTTGCCCGCGCTCGTCCTGCCAGGTCAAGCGCTGCAAAGGAGGCGGCTATTGCAACCGTGATGGACAAGGTGACGAGGAGCGGGTCCTGGCTCCCAAACATCAAATGGCTATTCAAGCAGCGCTTTCCTCCCAGTGAAGCCTGGGCGCCCCGCCGGAGGAGTGGCTTCTTGGACAACCCGGACTTGGCCTTGATAATTCAATTCATAGTTGCGCCAATGAAATCGTTCAATTCCCATATATTAGCTTAGAACGGCAACCAATGAGAGGAGATCCGCTCCGCCAGCCTGAAGAATTATTGCAGATGGCTCATCGGCAGGAGTGTCCGAAAGGCAGTTGATGCGCGGACTATGAACAGCAGAAAGATCGGCAATCTGAACAACATCCGCATTGGCTAGCCACAGAGTGGCCGCCGGAGCTGCGCCCATAGCAACAATATATCGCCACTCACACCTGATAAGGCCCAGGCTATGATTTCTGCCAGCTTTTCTTAAAGGATTCTGGATCACGCGGCGCGCTGATCCAGCGTTTCTCGCATTGACGCCCTGCTTCGAACAGCGGCGGAGATCCTGTCTGCCACGGCCTTCCAAAGAAAGGCCCGTGCAGGCCACCTGAAGATGAGGACGGCCTCTGGCTTGGCCGTTCGACTTGATGGAACCTTCTCTGCGCTGGCGCTTTGCTCTGCCGTTCAGGAGATTGAACGGCGCGGGGGCCTGGGTGCTTTTCACAGGACAGTTTCGGCTCAATTTCTCTGCTTTCCGTCACGGAACAAGACGGTCCCGGGACAACATCGCCAGTGCTGGCGGGTGGCGGGGCACTTCAGCTCAGGTTCTGCTTGTCGCCCTTGGCATGGCTCTGTTCGTGACCATAGCCCAGGATCAGGCCTTTGAAGCCACCGCACAGGAAGCATCCTCTGCAACCGGCCTGAAACTGAACCCTGGCAATATCAGCCGGATCGAACTTGCTGCCACCTTCAGGACGGGCCATCCGGGACGGGTGACGGAAGCGCCGATTGTTCAGGGCGATACCCTGTTCCTGATGACAGGCTTCCCCCACACGCTCTACGCCCTCGACCTCGCCAAGCCCCGCATTCCCGTCAAATGGCGATTCCAGCCGGAAGCCGACAGCGCCGCCCGTGGGCATGCGTGCTGCGGAAAGGGCGGGGGCGGGATGGCCCTCGCCGGAGGGCGCCTCTATCTCAACACGCTTGATGGCCGGACCATCGCCCTCGATGCAGGGAACGCCAGGGTGATCTGGGCGGCACGGGTGGCTGATCCGTCGCTGGGGGAAACATTGGCCGCGGCGCCCCTTCCATCAGGCGATGCGGTCTTCCTCGGCAATGCCGGGGACCGCTTCGGCGTCAGGGGCTGGATCGCCGCCCTGGATGCCGCGGATGGCCACATGCTCTGGCGCCATTACAGCACCGGGCCGGATGGCGAAGTGGGCATCGGTCCGGAGTTCCGGCCTGTTCACGGAGATGACGGGGCGGCGGAGCGTGGTGTCGCTTCCTGGCCTCCCTCGGCGTGGCAACGGGGGGGCGGCACCGTGCCAGGCCCGATCCTCCAGGATCGGGCAACCGGGCTCATCCTCCATGGAACGGGCTATCCGGCGCCCTGGGTGCCGGACCAGCGCCAGGGCGACAACCGCTGGACCTCCGGCCTTTTCGCGCGGGATGCCGGAAGCGGCATGGCACGGTGGTTCCTGCCCATCAACACCCATGACCTCTATGCCCTTGGTGCCGCCGCGCCGAGCCTGTTGCTGGACAGGGAATGGGAGGGGCGTCCACGCCAGCTCCTCGTGCATCCCAATGGCAACGGCCATGTCTACGTGATCGACCGCGGCAGCGGCGAGCTTCTCTCGGCCGAGGCCTTCGCGCCGGTCAACGCCACTGCGGGGGTCGATCGCCGCACGGCCACCCTGATCCGCAACCCGGACAAGGCGGTGCGCCGCGGGTTGATGACGCGCGACATCTGCCCGGCGCGGCCAGGCGCCGTGACGGGCGCCTCGGCCTTCCTGCCGGAAACCGGGCTTCTCTACATCCCGTCTCGCCGGCTCTGCATGGATATGGAAGCGCGGAACGCGAACCACATTCCCGGCACCGGCTTCACCGGCGCGAATATCCGCCTCCGCCCGGCGGAGGGGGAGGCGGTAAGGGGCGCCCTGGTCGGTTGGGATCTCGCCGCCGCCCGGCCCGCCTGGACGGTGCCGGAGCGCTTTCCACTTTCAGGGGGCGTGCTGGCGCTGGAGGGAGGGCTGGTCCTCTATGGCACCGTCGATGGGGTGCTCAAGGCCCTTGACGGGCGGACAGGCGCCGAAATCTGGCGCTTCCAGGCCGCTTCGGGGATCGTCAGCCAGCCCCTGGCGTTTACGGGCCCCGATGGACGGCCCTGGCTCGCGGTTCTCGCCGGCAGCGGCGACGGCCCGGAAGCCGAGATCGACCGGCGCGACGCGACGGCGCAAAGCGGCCTGGCGAATGTGCTGCGGGATTTGCCGCATCCTGCCGATCCATCCTCCATCCTTTACCTGTTCCGTCTGCCATGATGGCCTCCCGGTTTGCCCTTCTGGCATTCCTGGCCTTGCTTGCCGGCTGCAAGCGGGAGGAACGGGAAGCACGCCTCGCTCCTCCCATCGCGGAAGCCCAAGGCGCCGTCCTGGTCATGCCCAACGGCATCAGCGGCCGCCCGCATGACGTGATCGCCGCGCAGGGCGATGCCTTCCGCAACAACGCCTATCAGCTTTCGCAGGGAAAGCGGCTCTTCGAATGGTTCAACTGCCAGGGCTGCCATGCCGATGGGGGCGGGGCTTCCGGCCCGGCCCTGATGAATGGCTGGTGGCGCTACGGCCCCGATCCTGTCTCGATCTTCCTTTCCATCCGCGACGGCCGCCCGAACGGCATGCCCCCCTACCGGGACAAGCTGACGACGGAGCAGATCTGGCAGCTTACCGGCTATCTCCAGACGCTTGGCGCCTCCACCGCCAGCCTGGCCTCCACCAGCCGCAACGACGCCATGCACTCACGCCCGGCCGAGAACCGGGCGCCGGCCCAGGCCGGCCATACGACACGGCCCAGCCCATGAATACAGCCCGCCTGCCACATCTTTTCCTGCTTCTGCCACTCGCCGGCTGCTCGGGCTGGCAATCGGCGCTGGACCCGCGCGGCAGCACGGCGGAGGAGCTGCACGGGCTGTTCTGGCTTTTCACCATCACCTGCACGGCGGTCTGGGGCGCGGTCCTGCTGGTGCTGGCCGCGGCGCTCTGGCGGCGGCGGCATCCGGCCGGGATTTCGGAGGCGCAACAGGCGCGGTCGGAGCGCCGTTCCGGCGTTGCCATCGGCGCGGCCGTCGCCGCCACGGTGGTGATCATCACCGGCCTGACCTTTGCCAGCTATCTCGCCACGCGCGGCATCGCGGAGGAGCATCCGGAAGCCCTGACCATCCGGGTGCGCGGATATCAATGGTGGTGGGAAGTCCTTTATGCCGATTCTGCGCCTCACCGGGCTTTCCTCACCGCCAATGAGCTGCACCTGCCGGTGGGGCGGCCCGTGCGGCTGGAACTGGCGACGGCGGACGTGATCCATTCCTTCTGGGTGCCGAACCTGGCCGGCAAGCAGGACATGATCCCGGGGCGGGAGAACGTGCTGGTCTTCACGCCGCGGGAGCCTGGCACCTACCGCGCGCAATGTGCCGAGTTCTGCGGCATCCAGCACGCCCATATGGCGCTGCGGATCGTGGTGGAGGCGCCCGCGGATTTCGAGCGCTGGCGCGAGGCGCAGATCGCCGAAGCCGCGCCGCCCATGACGCCGGAGGAGGAGGCGGGGCGCCAGGTGATGGAGAGCAAGGCCTGCGGCGCCTGCCACACCGTGCGCGGCACGGCCGCCGCCGGCACGCTGGGGCCGGACCTGACCCATGTCGGCGGGCGGCAGACCATCGCCGCCGGCATGCTGCCCACCACGCGCGGATCGCTGGCGGCCTGGATCGCCGATCCGCAAACGGTCAAGCCTGGAAACAACATGCCCATGGTGCCACTGACGGCCGAGGAATTGCAGGCCGTCTCGGCCTATCTGGCGAGGCTGCGATGACGCGGCCGCCGGAAGACCGCGACCTGCGCGACACCGCGCTGGATACGGGCCAGGAGCCGGATGCGCTGGAGCGGCGCCTGGCCCGGATCTGGCGCACCCCGCCCGGGCTGGTCAATGCGCTCTCCACGGTGGACCACAAGATCATCGGGCGGCGCTACATCGTCACCGCCTTCGTCTTCCTGGCTCTGGGCGGCGTGCTGGCCATGTTGATGCGGCTGCAGCTGGCGCAGCCGGAAAGCCGCTTCCTTTCGCCGGATCTCTACAACCAGGTCTTCACCATCCACGGCGCGAACATGATGTTCCTGTTCGCCGTGCCGGTGATGGAGGCGATGGCCATTTACTTCGTGCCGCTGCTGGTGGGCACGCGCAACATCGCCTTTCCGCGCCTGGGCGCCTTCTCCTACTGGGTTTATCTTTTCGGCGGCAGCATGCTCTGGATCGCCTTCATCCTGCAGATGGGGCCGGATGTCGGCTGGTTCGCCTATGTGCCGCTCGCCGGCCCGCAATATTCCAGCGGAAAGCGCGCCGATATCTGGGCGCAGATGATCACCTTCACCGAGATCTCCGCCCTCGCCGTGGCGATAGAGATCGTGGTGACGGTGCTGAAACAGCGCGCCCCGGGCATGTCGCTGGACCGCATCCCGCTCGTCGTCTGGGCCTGGCTGGTCATGGCCTTCATGATCATCATGGCCATGCCGGCAGTGGTGACGGCCAGCTCCATGCTGATCCTGGACCGGCTGGTGGGCACGCATTTCTTCAACCCGGCGGAAGGCGGGGACGTGCTGCTCTGGCAGCACCTCTTCTGGTTCTTCGGCCACCCGGAGGTCTACATCATCTTCCTGCCGGCGGTGGGCATGATCTCCACCATGCTGCCGGCCTTCGTGCGGCGGCCCATCTTCGGCTACCTGCCGCTGGTGATGGCGCTGCTGACCATGGGCCTGCTTTCCTTCGGCCTTTGGGTCCACCACATGTTCACCACCGGCCTGCCGAGGCTGGGGGAAAGCTTCTTCACCGCCTCCTCCATGGCCATTGCCGTCCCGGCGGGGGTGCAGATCTTCTGCTGGCTGGCGACGATCTGGCTAGGCCGCCCGGCCTTCCGCGTGCCTTTCTTGTTCATCCTGGCGTTTTTCTTCACCTTCGTGCTGGGCGGCATGACAGGCGTGATGGTGGCCTCCGTCCCGCTCGACACCCAGGTGCATGACACCTATTTCGTCGTGGCCCATTTCCACTACGTGCTGGTCGGCGGCGCGGTCTTCCCGCTGCTGGGCGCCATCTATTACTGGTTCCCGAAGATCACCGGCCGGATGATGAGCGAGCGCATCGGCCGCTGGGTGGCGGGCCTGCTCTTCCTCGGCTTCAACTTCACCTTCTTCCCCATGCATATCCTGGGGCTGCAGGGCATGACGCGGCGCATCTACGCCTACCCGGCCGAGATGGGCTGGGGCGGGATGAACCTCTTCGTCAGCCTCTGCTCGGTGGCGATGGCGGCGGGCTTCCTGCTCTTCTTCATCGATATCTTTCGCAGCGCGCGCCATGGCGAGCCAGCCGGCGACAATCCCTGGGAGGCCTCGACCCTGGAATGGGCGACATCCTCGCCCCCGCCGCCCTACAACTTCGTCCGCATCCCCGTGGTGACCAGCGCGAGCCCGCTTTGGGACGAGAAGGGCAGCCTGCCCGTTGTATCGGGCCTGGCCGTGAACCGGCGGGAATTGCTGATCACCGGCATGGGGAACGCCACGCCGGAAGTGCGGGAAACCTCGCCGCAGAACTCCATCTGGCCTTTCTTCGCGGCCATCGCGACCAGCGTCATGCTCGTCGCCTCCATCTTCACGCCCTGGGCGGTGGTCTGGGGGGCGATCCCCCTCACCATCACCCTGATCGGCTGGTTCTGGCCGCGCGGCACGCCGGAGGACGATTCATGAAGCATCGCATCGTCGCCGATCTTTCCGGCCTGCCGCTGCATGGCGCCGGCAGCAGCAGCCAGACCTGGTGGGGCACGCTGGCCTTCATGCTGATCGAGGGTATCGGCTTCGTCCTGGCCCTTGCCGTTTATCTCTACCTCGCGAGCATCGCGCCGCAATGGCCATTGGGCGCGCCGCCGCCGGACCCCTGGCCCGGCACGATCATTGCCGCCCTGCTGCTGCTCAGCGCCATCCCGAACTGGCTGGTGGGGCGCTGGGCGGAGGCGCAGGATCTCCGTAAGGTGCGGATCGGCCTTGTGATCATGTCGGTGGCCGGCATCCTGCCGCTGATTGTCCGTATATGGGAGTTTCCGGCGCTCAACGTTTCCTGGGACAGCAATGCCTATGGCTCGATCCTCTGGATCCTGCTCGGCCTGCACACGGCGCATATCCTCACCGACGTGATGGATACGCTGGTTTTGACCGCGGTGATGTTCACCCGCCATGGCGACAACAAGCGCCGCTACGGCGATGCGCAGGACAACGCGCTCTACTGGTATTTCGTGGTCCTGACCTGGCTGCCCATCTATCTCTGCATCTATGGAGTGCCGCGGCTATGACGGCGGCATCGGCATGGCGCCACCTGATGCCTGTGGCGGGCATCCTTCTTGGGCCGGGCATCTGGGCCGTGAACATGGAACTCGGGCAGATCCTCGCCTATCCCGAATGCAGCGGCGGCTTCCGCTTCAGCACGCTGGCGACCTTCCTGGGCGCCGCCCTCGCGCTGCTGGGCGCTTTCCTGTCCTATCGCGCATCGGGGTTCCGGGGCGGCAAGGGGGGGCCGTCCGCCTTCGTGGGGTCCGTTTGCGCGCTGCTGGGCAGCATCTTCGCCTTTGCCCTGCTGCTGCAAGGCGGCGCCACCCTGGTCCTGACGGGGTGCGAACGATGATCCGCGCCTTCCTGCCGGTGCTGGGAATGCTGCTCGCCGCCAGCGCTGCCCAATCCCATGGAGGCGGGGATCACGGGCCGCAATGGACCTTCGATCCCTGGGTGGTGGCGCCGCTGCTCCTGTCCCTCGCGCTTTATCTCGGGGGCACGCTGCGGCTCTGGCGCAGGGCCGGCTTCGGGCGCGGGATAGGGGTCCGGCAGGCCGGGGCCTATGCCCTGGGCTGGCTCAGCCTGGCCGGTGCCCTGCTGTCCCCGCTGCACTGGTTCGGGGAAAGGCTGTTCACCTGGCACATGGTGGAGCATGAGATCGTGATGGCGGTTTCGGCCCCCCTGCTGGTGCTGGCGCGGCCGGGTGGCGCCTTCGCCTGGGCCTTGCCCGCGGCCCTGCGCCGCCCGGTCTGGCGGGTGGGGCAGGCATGGCCGCTGCGCCGGGCATGGGCCTTCCTGACGGTTCCGGTGGTGGCGACGATCCTGCACGGGCTGGCCATCTGGATCTGGCATGCGCCGCCGCTTTTCGATGCCACGGTGCGGCATGTGGACATCCACCGCTTGCAGCATCTCAGCTTCCTGCTTTCCGCGCTGCTGTTCTGGTGGGCGCTGGTCCGGCGGTGCGAGCCGGGGCCGGCCGCCCTGCACATCGCCATCACCATGCTGCATACGGGGCTTCTGGGCGCGCTGCTGACCTTCGCGTCGCGCGTGCTGTATGGTGCCCAGACTGCCCAGGCCGGCCTCTGGGGCCTGACCCCGCTGGAGGACCAGCAACTGGCCGGGCTTATCATGTGGGTTCCGGCCGGGACGGTCTATGCCGCGGCGGCCCTTGCCTTCCTCGCCGCCTGGCTGCGGCGCCCCGGCAAGGCCTGGAGGGCGGATGATGCGGTTCCTTCCTGATGGCCGCGCGAAGCTGGCCGGGGCCGGGCTGCTGGCCCTTCTCCTGGCGTGGCTGGCCTTCCGGCCGGGCCCCGGCCCGGCACCAGGCAGCGCTCCGCCCGGGGACGCCATCGGCCCGCCGACGCCGCCGCAATGGCATTTCCGGGCCACCGCCTGGAGCGCCCTGGCTTTCCTGCTCCTGACGGGACTTGGCCTGGGCGCCTGGACCTTCATGCAGGGGCGGGAGCGGCACGAAGTCGCCGTCGCCCTGACCGGTGGCGATCCCCGCCGCGCCCCGGAGTTGATGACGCGCTATGGCTGCGGCGGCTGCCACACCATTCCCGGCGTTCCTGGCGCGGATGGAAAGGTGGCCGGACCGCTGACCGACATGCGGGAGCGTGTCTTCATCGGCGGCGTGGCCCGCAACAGCCCGCAGGCCATGATCGCCTGGATCGTCGATCCGCGGGCAATTTCGCCCCGCACGGCCATGCCCGCCACGGGCATCACCGAGGCCGAGGCCCGGAACGTGGCCGCCTTCCTTTACGCGCGCTAGTTCGAGAAGCCTGGCGTCCGACGTGGCGGCAGGGAATGGATATAGGTGGCGATGGCGCGCCGGTCCTCCTCCGGCAGCGCCGCCATGTTCCTGACCACATCATCCATTGAGGATTTCACGACGCGCAGATCCGGGGTGCGGCCGGTTGTCAGAACCTCGACCAGATCCTCCACCGACCAATGCCCGAGGGCCTGCGGCGTGATGTTCGGGACATAGCCCGTCCCCTCCTGGTCAGGCCCGCCGGCGAAGCGCGTTTCGGGCCTGATGGCACCGAGCAGGTTTCGCGTGGAATGGCATTCCGCGCAATGCGCGATCGCTTCCGTCAGGTAGTGGCCGCGATTCCAGGCGGCATTCCGCGACGGGTCCTCGGGCACGGCCCCCTGCTCCAGGAACAGCAGCTTCCAGAAGCCCACGCCCCGGCGCATGGTCAGCGGAAAGGGAAGCGCGTGCGGCGGTGCGCGCTCCGGGGTCGGTTCCAGCCCGCGCAGATAGGCCCAGAGGTCCCGCACATCCTCCGCCCGCATGCGCGCATAGCTAGAATAGGGAAAGGCCGGATAATAGTGCTGCCCATCCGGCGAGACGCCGGACAGCATCGCATTGGCCAGGTCAAGGCCGCGCCAGCGCCCGATGCCATGCTCCGGGTCGGGCGAGATGTTGGGCGGATGGAAGGTGCCATAGGGCGAGCCAAGCGCGAGGCCGCCCCCCAGCCGCAACCGATCCGCCTGCCCCGGCGTGGCATGGCAGGAGGAACATTGCCCCGCATCGAAAATGACCTTTCCCCGGAGGGGATCGCCATTCTCGAAGCGGGCCGCATCCGCCTCCCCGAAGGTCGGCCTGGGCGCCGTCACCGCCCAGGCGAGGCCAATGCCGCAAAGGATGAGGACTGCGGCGACGAAGACGAGAATGCGGAGCATGCGAGTCCTGCAACAGGTGAAGCCGTTCCGACCGCATCCGGTAATAGTATTTCCCTCGCGAGCCTTGGCCCTGGCTCTCCATGAACGCGCCACTGGCGCCGCGGCATGCGGGGCGCCCTCCCATCGGGCAGGTGGATGCCGATGATCCCGCTCCTCCGGAAGGCATACTAAACAGCATACTTGATATATCTACCAGCTAGTGAGCAGTGCTTATGGTTATTTAGAAACCGCAATAAACGGAGATGCTCCGATGGAAGCGCAGTGGGTTCAACCGGTCAGCGCAACGGCTTGTGCAAGGGTAGCGGCTGGTGTCTGGTAGCCAAGGGTTTTTCTCGGCCGGGTGTTGAGCCGCAGCGCGATCGCGTCGAGATCATCCTGGCTGTGCACGGATAGATCCGATCCCCTGGGCAGGTGCTGCCGCAAAAGACCGTTGGTGTTCTCGTTGCTGCCCCGCTGCCAGGGGCTGCGAGGATCACAGAAGTACACCGCAACATCCACCGCAACGGCGAAACGCCTGTGCTGGGCCAGCTTCATTCCGCAGTTCCAGGCCAGCGACGACATCAGCCTCCGCGGAACTTGCTGGACTGGCCGACCAGCGCATCAACTACGCATTCCATGCTGGACGCGCGGCAGGACGGCCGCTGCCACAATGGCTGCACCCGCTGCTGTTGCCGCACATCCGCAATTCCAGCTTCGCCCGCACCGTTCAGGGGCTGAGCGACACCCTGACGGTTCGTAGCTACGAGTTGTTGCTTGCCATCGCCGACACGCCAGAGCGGGAGTTGCGCAGCTTGCAAGCGGTGCTGGGCCGAGGCCGGATGGCATCGTACTGACGGGCGATGCCCATCTGCCGCAAAGTATCACGCTGCTGCGTCAAGCTAGGTTACCGGTGGTGGAAAGTTGGATCTTCAGCGCGCCGATCATCGACATGGCAGTGGGCTTCGATCTCGGCGCCGCCGCCTTTGCGATGGGCCGCCATCTAATCGCGCGGGGATATCGACATATCGGTTATGCTGGTTACGCCCCGGCCGAGAACAGCCGCTTCCTGGAACGCCAGCAAGGCTTCCAGCGTGCCCTGCGTGAGGCCAGATTAAGTGACGACCTGCTTTTCCATGCCGAGGAGCGTAGCGGATTCAGGGGCGGCAGGCTGGCACTGGAGGCGTTGCGCATGCGCGAGCCGCGGCTGGACGCAATCTTTTGCAGCACCGATGTCTTCGCGGCCGGCCTGATCTTCGAGTGCCAGCGCCATGGCATCCGGGTGCCAGTGGATCTGGCTGTGGCCGGTTATGGCGATTTCGAGATCGCGGCGGAGATCGTGCCGCGGTTGAGCACAGTGCGGACCCGTGGCTACGAGATCGGCCAAGCCGCCGCCCGGCTGATCCTCGATCGCGCTGAGGGCCGCGAAGCGCCGGCCCGCTACGATGTGGGCCATGAGCTGGTGCTGCGGGAAAGCAGCTGAGGTCGTGTGGATGATCAGCAGCAACGTTTCAGCGCGACAATCAATTCATCTCGTGCGGCTTGAAGGAGGTGCCTTCCTCCCCCTCCACGGCGACCTACCTGATAACGCGGTATTCGGCCTCACTGCCGCGGTCGGCCTTCGTGCAAGCGGTGTTGCTACCGCATTATGGCTCCTTCGCCGTTGTGCTGGGTGCCTGCGCGGTGTCAGCACGCTTCCTTCCGCATCGCGAGCACCCGGGTGGCACTGTGGTCGCGACCTGGTGGGATTTGCCAGCCCGCATGGCGGGAGTGACGGCGCTTGTCGTGACCCTCACCGCGGCCGCTGTGTGGGTTGGTCCGCAAGTCGTGTCATGCTTTCGAGCTTCCCGATTTTCAGCGCCATCCTGGTCGTCTTTGCCCACCGGATGCGGGGAGCGT
>NZ_VUKA01000041.1 GCF_008386565.1 Teichococcus oryzae
TCTGCAAAGCATGGGCGGACCAGCCACACCGTTTCAAATCAGACCCGCACCATGAAACCTTGAGACTGAACATCTAGTGATCGCAGCTTTCTCCATCTCGAAGGCTATGCGCGCTGGCCCCGACGCCTGCTGCCGGGCGGCCTCGATGTCGAGCTTCCGGTTGAACGCTTCGACGGCCGAGTTGGCAGCATTTAGATGCTGCCCGAAGGATTGTGAGACGGCAGACATGGGAGCGGCGGCGGGAAGAACGGTAGCGGTTGCCGGGGCGGGTTTTGGCAAGGAGATAGGCCCCGGACGCTGCTGCGGGCCGAGGAGCAGCGCGGTACGGAGGCGGCGGATGGTCTCTGCCTTGTCTCGGAAAACGATCGTTGCTGGAATGCGGAGGACGGTGAAGCCTTGGAACCGCAGGGCGTCGTCGCGGACCGCGTCCGCCGCTACCGCCTCAGGGGAGGAGTGATAGGTTGCCCCATCAATCTCTACGGCGAGCCAGCCGTCGGCGAGGAAATCCAGACGGTAGGGCTTCTTCTCGACTTGAAGTTCTAGGCTCAGCCCGCTGCCCTTTAGAATACCTTTCTCTGGCAGCAATCTGTAGGCGGAAATCACCGTTTCCAGGAAGGTAGCCTCTGCGGGGCTTTCGCAGAATTCTAGAAAGGGCGCCTTCCAGTCGGAATCCGCGGCAGTCACGATGAGGCGGCGCGGCGGCGGCCGCGGCGGTGCCGGAGGGGACGGAACAGGCCGCGGGGTGAACATGTCCTGGAGGACGATGAATGTGAGGATGCCGGCCAGCAGAAGGAGATAGGGAAAGACAAGGCCGCCGAGGGCGAGTGCCCCGATGACGATCAGGGTACCTTTAGTGGGAAGAATGCTGCGCATGCCGGTATGACGTCCGTTAGTCCATGGATGAGCGCATCATACAGTCGCCAGGGCGGGAGACTAGAAACTGCGGCAGCGGAGGAAAGTGGCTCCGAGCCTCTCGGCAGGCGTAGTGTTCAAAGACGGGTTATCTTCAACCGGCAAGGCAGCGGAACAGCGTCTTCGGGAGGCTCATACGGTCCATGGCGGCCGAGGGGTCGAGGCTCGGAGCCTCAAACGGCACCTGCGGGCGCTGCTGGCGCGGTCGGCCGAGCTGGTAGAGGAAGCGGGGCAGGGGAGCCCTGAGGCCGCCAAGCACCCGTAGGCTCTCTGGCAGGGTGGTACGAGGCCTACCCTGCCCCCTGGGCCTTCCGCACTTCCTCCAGCACCGCCTCATGCGTCGCCAGGATCCGCCGCAGCGTGGGTTTCCCTTTGTCGCTCGCCTCGGCGATGCCCTCATGCATCTCCTCGATCCCCGTCGTCAGCTGCTCGGCCAAGCCGGATAGCCGCTCCTGGAGCTGCTCGCTGTCGTCCTTTAGTTCGGCTGTCCAGATCGCCAAGATGCGAGAAATTTCGGTGGCAGCGCGGGCGGGCGGGACGCCCGCTTGCAGGAGCTTGATGAGGGGGGCCAGGTCGGCAGCAGGGGAGCGGGGCATGCGTGAGAAGGTAGGTCGGCGGACACCGGGTGGCTAGACGACGAGGGGCTGTCTTCGACCCAAGCGGATTCTTCTGACAGCCATCTGAACGATCGAGGCTGGCCGGAAGCTGCCCATCCGCTTGTGGGCTGAATATTCGAGAGAGCGGCGGTTAGGGAGACTGGCTGCTCCCGACCCGACGCGGCCTCAGTCGTCATGAAGAGGAGGCGGCAAAGGGGTAATGCGGCAGGCTCTCGACCCTCAGCTGCCCGACCGAAGCAGGAGCCGCGTGCCTGCGAACAGCAGGATGGCAGCCAAGACGAAGCGAATGGCCCGCTCCGGCATCCAGCGCTGACCGATGGAGGTACCCAGCATTGCCCCGATGATGGCTCTAACCGCGTAGGAGCCTGTGCCCGGCGCGATCTGCTGGCCTGCGAGCAAGGTGCCAGCGAAGCCGGCCACCGAGTTGAACAGGATAAACGGGGCCGAGATGCCAGCGGCGCGCCTAGCCGATGCCCAGCCGAACAGCACGAGTTGCGGCACCAGGAAGACGCCTCCCCCGACGCCAGTCACCCCGGAAAGGAACCCAGCCATCGAGCCCACCAGCATTGCAGGCAGGAGCCGGAGGCAAGTCCCCCCAATCGCAACGAACCGAACCGGGAATGGGTTCCCACCGCGGTGACAGCACCTAGCAGGATCGGCAGCAGAGTGCCGAGGGCGCCGAAGGTGCCGCAAACCTCGCCTGTGGCAGTTGAGCGAGCGGGCATCATGCTGCGACCGCTGCGGGAAGTCGCACGCGGTCGCCGCCCTCGCGCCGCAGCAGGCCTGCCCGTTCGAGACGGGCGAGTGCGCGGTAGGTCGCCTCGTGGGAAAGGCCTAGCTCAGCAGCGAGCGACTTCCAGGAGCGTCCGAGCCGGCGGGTGCCGTCTGGCTCGGGCGGGAGTGCGTGTAGCATATCGAGCAGCCGATCGGCGGCGTGTGGCAGCGCGAGGCGCTCGGCCCGCGCCCGCTCGGCAACGAGCCGGGCTGCGAGATGGGCAGTGACACGCCAGCCCAGGCTCGGGTCGGCCTCAGCGGCACGCCTCAGCTCGGTGGCCGAATGGATTGTCACGCGGCTCGGGGCGGCGGCAAGGGCGTCGCAGTGATGATGGCTGTCAACGCCGTCTGAATCATCCTCAGAAGTGCCGAAGTGCCGAGGTAAAATTCCCCAGTTTGGGTCGGGGGATCAGCCGTTGCTGGGATCGGCACCTCTTGGCTTGGGCGGTCTGCCCCGGCGCCGCGGCTGGGCCTGCGCGAGGGTGCTGGCGGCCGGGCGCAGGCTCTCCGGCACCAGATCCGCGTGCTGACGCAGGCGGTAGCTGGAGCCCTCAATCGACACGACCACGGCGTGGTGCAGCAGCCGGTCCAGCAATGCGGTGGCCACCACCGGCTCACCGAACACCTCGCCCCATTCGGCAAAGCCACGATTGGAGGTCAGGATCATGGCGCCGCGCTCGTGGCGGGCGTTCACCAGCTGAAAGAACAGGTTCCCGCTGCCGCTGCTGATCGGCAGGTAGCCGATTTCGTCCACGATCAGCAGTGACGCGCGGCAGAGAAAGCGGATCCGCTCCCGCAGCGAGCCCTCCCGCTCGGCCCGACCCAGCGAGGCCACGATGTCGGCCAGCGTCGCGAAGTAAACGCTGTGGCCGGCCCGCACCGCCTCGACGCCGAGCGCGATGGCCAGGTGGCTCTTGCCCGTGCCGGGCGGCCCGAGCAGGTGCACCACCTCGTGGCGGGTGATGAAGTCGAGCTGCGCCAGCGCCAGGATGCGGTGCCGGTCCAGCGAGGGCTGGAACGAGAAGTCAAAGGTCGCCAGCGTCTTGACCGTGCTGAGGCGCGCCATCTGCAGCGCCGCCTTGATCCGCCGGCTCTCGCGCAGCGTCAGTTCCTCGGCCAGCAAGGCCTCGAGCGCCTCCAGGGCGCCGACCTCGCCCCGCTCGATCTGGCGCATCATGTGGTCGAGCATCTCCAGGGCGCGCGGCATGCGCAGGCCAACCAGGTGGCGGCGCAGCCGCTCCAGGGTCGGCGGGACGGACAGGTCCTCCCTCATTTCCGCAGGCCCTGGTTGGCCAGGCGTTGTCCGACGGCGGCATAGAACTCGAGCGGCCGGCGAGAGACCACCTCACCCGAGCGGGCTGGCAGGAGCAGCTCCTCGCGCGGTGTGGTGCTGTTGGCCGGGGACCGCTGGCGGCGATGTCCACTGGCAATCCGCCGCTGGCCGCGCCCCTCCAGCACTGGGTGGCTGGCAACCAGCCGGCCGGCCTCAAAGATCTGCACCGCGTCGGCCAGTCGGTGCACCTCGACCGGGCGGCGGTGGGTGCTGTCCGGCACGCTGTAGAGATTGCCGTCCACCGAGACCATGCCATCACGGGTTATGCGGCGCTCCAGGCGCAGCGTTGCCTGGAAGGGTCCTGCCGGCAACGGCTGCAGGTGCGGCCGCTCCTCGGCAAAGTGCTCGGCGACCACCCGGCACGTGGTGGCATGCACCCGAACATTGGCGACCTCGTCCAGCCATTGCCGCAGCTGGGCGTTCAGGTCGTCAAGGTCGCGAAAGCTGCGTGCCAGGAAGAAGTCCTCGCGGACATAGCGGAACGGCCGCTCGACCTTGCCCTTGCTCTGCGGCCGGTAGGGGCGGCAGGCCTTGGGCAGGAAGCCGTAGTGGCGGGCGCAGGCCAGCAGGGTGCGGTTGTAGGCAATGCCCTCCGCGGCATCCTCGCCGGTGACGGCGGTGCGCATGCGGTCGTAGAGGATCTCCGCCGGCACGCCGCCCATCGCCACAAAGGCAGCCAGGTGGCAGCGGAGCACCGTGGGCAGGTCCTGCTGCAGCACAAAGCGGGCCCAGAGCCAGCGGCTGTGCCCCAGCACCAGCGAAAACAGCCAGACGATGCGCATCACACCGGGCTCTCCGGTGAACTCGGTGCGGAACTGCGCGAAGTCGACCTGCGCCTGCCGGCCGGGCGGCGTCTCGAACCGCTGCGCGAAGCCAGGAGCCGCCACCGGGCGGATGTCGCGCAACAGGTCGGTCAGCCGCGTATAGCCGCCGGTGTAGCCCCGCTCGCGCAGCTCGCGGTGCAGGCGGCGGCCTGTGAGGTCCGGGAAGGCCGCCACCCGCTCCCGCAGATAAGGCACGAACGGGTCCAGCAGCATGGTTCGCGGTGCCCAGGGTCCATAGGCCGGCGGCTCCAGGCCGCGCGTGATGTGCTTGCGCACCGTCTTGCGGTCAAAGCCTGTCCGCCGGGCGATGGCGGAGACCGACAGGCCCTGCCGGTGCAGATCCAGGATCATGATGACGTCTCCCAGTCGGATCACCGACGCCGCCTCCCATAGGACAGCGGCAGCATCGGCGATCAGGGCGGCCGGCCGCCCCTCCAGGAGCTCAGCCGGTCAGGTCACCTGGGGATTTTTCCGCCGGCACCTCTGGGAAGTATTCAACCGGCGTCTACAGATGGCTTTCGAACAGGCTCGCCTCGGCAAAGGTGTCACCTGCTCCGGCGCGGTGCAGGACGAGCCGGCGCCCCTCTGGCGAGGTGCGGGCCAGCTCCAGCACGCCCTCATGCACAAGGACGAGGCCCAGGGCCGAGTCGCCTGCCCGGAACAACATCTCACCGCGCGCCAAGCGGCGGTCACGGCCGGGAGGAAGCGATTGGAGAAGATCAGCATCCATATGACCATGGTCATAGTGGGTGTCGCCGGTTCCGCGCTACCCGTCCCCAATGACCACTTCCGCCGCACTCCCGATCCTTGCCCTGGGCATGGTCCTCGCGTTCCCTGTCTCAGCCCAGCACACGGGCGCGCAAGGGGGACATCCACACCACGGCGCCACGCAAGGCGGTGCTCCGCCCCAGCCCTATGCCGCGTTGGAGGGGCGCCGCATCAAAGCCCTCTCCGAAGAGAGCATGACGGCTCTGCTAGCTGGACGCGGGATGGGCTTGGGCCTCGCGGCTGAGCTGAACGGCTATCCTGGGCCCATGCACGTGTTGGAGCATGCCAATGCCCTGCGCCTGACGCCCGAGCAACGCAGGACGGCGGAAGCTCTCCGCGACCGCATGGTCGCGGAAGCACGGACCCTCGGCACACGGATCGTCGCACTGGAGGGCGATTTGGACCAGTTGTTCGCGAGCGGGACGGCTGAGGCAGGGAAACTTGCGGCCCTGACCACCTCCATCGGCGCTCTGAGCGGCAGGCTCCGCAAGGTGCATCTCGTGACGCACATCGCCATGCGCGACGTGCTCCAGCCAGAGCAGCGGGAAGCCTACGCGCGGCTGCGGGGCTATTCTGGAGCGAGGTGAGGGCGCTGAAGCCCTATCGTAACCCTTGGAACCCCAGTCGACCAAGTCCGCTTCAGAGTGTTTGGTCTGGCATCCTGGTGTCCGATATGGGCGCTGAGCGGCAGTTGGAATGCAGCGCCGTCTATGTCCGCTTTCCAACCTTGTTGGTCATACCTGATCGGGTTTTCACCCGACAGGACACCCCGAGAAGCTGCATCCCTGGCACAACAGCGCAGAGTGTCTGACAGCCAGAGACCCCAACAAAGCGCACAGGCGCATCCAGCACAGCGCCCAGCGGCCCCTCTACGCCCTACGCAACCGCATCAAGCGCTGCATCAACCGCCTGAAGAACTGTCGCCGCGTTGCCACCCGCTACGATCAAACCGCCAGCAGCTTTCTCGGCTTTGTCCAACTCGCCGCCATCCGAATGTGGATCAGCTTTGTCCACGTCGCCTAGCTCGCCTTCTGGCCACCATCGACGTCACGATGCTCCTGGTGGTGGCCCAGATAATCCTGATGGGCATAGTGCTGTTTCTCCTATGTCGGATGGAACGGCGCATCGGCCGGGCGCTGAAGTTGATCCGGAGATAGGAAGAACGGCTGGACGCTGACTGACCGTGGCACGGGTCATTATCGGCTACTCAGTCTGGTCCGCGTTCCGGATACCAACCAGACCCCGCGGTACTTATATTCTTCAAGTATGCTACTGTGAGTTGATTATCTTATCCGTGCGAATTGTTCAACTTCAGATGGATTGACGGATTTTCACGAAGGGCGGAGTTTTTCCTTCTGCGGGTTGACGGAATGCCGGCACCGGGCCGGTTTGCTGCCCGCAGCAGGATACAATGATGGCCTCTCCCCGCTTCGTCTTCATCAACGGCACGGCCGCGACCGGACTTGAACTCTGGGTTGCCGACAGCGAGTTTGGCGAGCGCCGCCTGCTCAAGGACATCAATCCGGGCTTCAGAGGCTCGGATCCGAGCCAACTGACCCGTCTGCCGGACGGCAAGATCCTCTTTGTCTCGAATGACGGCATCCACGGCCGCGAGCTCTGGATCACCGATGGCACCGAGGGCGGAACCAGGATGCTGCGGGACATCGGCCGCGGCGACGGAACCCGTGGCCCGGAGAACCTGACGCTGTTGCCGAACGGTCTGGTGGTGTTCACTGCCGATGACGGTCGGACCGGACGCGAGCTCTGGGTGACGGACGGAACCTCCGTCGGCACCAGGCTCCTGCAGGACATCCTCACCGGGAGCGCGGCCTCGAACATCGCCGACCTGATCGTGCTGCCCAATGGCAGGCTGCTGTTCATGGCCAATGATGGTGTGCATGGCACGGAGATGTGGTCGACCGACGGCACGGCGGGGGGAACCCATCGCCTCACCGATGCCATTCCCGGGGTCGGAAGCTCTAGCATGCAGTTCTCCCGCATCGACGGGGAGGGCAACGCCTACTTCCAAGGCAGCGATGGGAATGATGGAATCCCGTCGGCCGATTGGAGGCTTGCCTTCGGCGAGTGGCGAACCGATGGCACGGTGGAGGGGACCGTCAAGGTTTCGGACAGTGCCCCCGTGACAATGTGGGGAACGCCGGTTGGTACCGCCGGCAATCGTTGGGTGGTGAAGGAGTTCTACACGGGTCCGAACAGCGACCGTGACTTCATCCAGGCGCTCTACGTGACTGACGGCACGCGCGAGGGCACCCAGATCATCCTGGATCACACCGGCTCGCCCGGAGCGCCCTCGGACCTTTACGCGCTCGGCAACGGCCTGGTCGTCTTTCCGCAGGACCGGGATCTGTACGTCACCGATGGCACGGCCTCGGGCACCCGGATCATCGCCGAGGGCAGCCTGACGGGCTACTGGGCACAGAATTTCCTGGTGCTGCCGGATGGCCGGGCCCTGTTCGTCAACGGCGACAACTTCACCGTTTCCGACAAACCCGGAGAGTTCGGTCACTACACCACCTCGGACCTGTGGATCACCGACGGCACCGAGGCGGGTACCCGCCTGATCTCGGCCATGAGCACCGACAATCCCAGGACGCTCCCAAGCACCGCATCGATGCTGGACGACCACACCGTCGTGCTGACGTCCAGGGAGACACCGAGCAGCGCTTACATGACCTGGAAGATCGACCTCGGCACGGGTCTCGTCGAGCGGCTGCGGGACGTCCAGGCCTGGAACGGTGACGCCCAGGCGGTCGCGGTGGGTGAAGGTGGCCAGACGGTGCCCGAGGTTCCCGGCACACCCGGGCCGGATGTTCCGTCCGAGCCCGAGCAGCCTGGTCCCGTGCCGCCGAAGCCCGTGGCCGGCTACGTCTTCGTCAATGCCGAGGGAACCCATGGCAAGGAAATCTGGGGGGCCGATAGCCAGTTTGGTGAACGCCGCCTGCTCAAGGACATCAACAGCGGCCTGAAGGGCTCCGACCCGACCGAGCTGACCACCATGTCCAACGGCAAGGTGGTGTTCGTCGCCAATGACGGCATCCATGGTCGCGAGCTGTGGATCACTGATGGCACCGAGAGCGGCACCCGCATGCTGCGCGATATTGGCACCGGCGACGGCACCTACGGTCCCACCAACCTCGTCGCCACTCCTGATGGCCGGGTGTTCTTCACCGCCAGTGACGGCATCACGGGCTACGAGCTCTGGGTGACGGACGGAACCCATGGCGGCACGCGGCTGGTGACGAACCAGGCGCAAGGCCCTGACAGCGCACACCCGTCGGCCGTCGTCGCGCTGAATGGCGGAAAGTACATCTTCTCCTCCGGGACCGGCCTGACTGGCCGGGAGTTGTGGGTCACCGACGGCACCGAGGAGGGCACGACTCTGATCCAGCAGGTTCCCCGCACGGAGCTCCTCAACATGGGCGAGATCACGCTGTCGGCGGATGGCACCAAGGCCATCGTCAGCACGGATTTCGGGGCGTTCGTCACGGACGGAACCGCGGAGGGCACCACCTGGCCGGGTGGCCGGTTCGGGCAGCAGGACTACCACGCGGTCGAGGGCAGCCGATGGGTCTTCGCCGACTTCGACCGGACAATGGCCAACACCTATGAGAAGTCGCTCTTCGTCACCGACGGCACCGTCGAGGGAACCCTCAAGCTGCTCGATCCGACGGAACAGACCATCGGCGGCAAACATTCCGGCGAGACCAAGCTGACGGAGCTTGGCAACGGTCTGGTGATCTTCCAAGGCGGCGCCGACCTCTATGTCACCGACGGCACCAAGGGCGGCACCCAGGTGATCGCGGACGATGTGCTCACCTTTAGCACCCTGACCGATTTCGTCTCGTTGGGCGACGGGCGGGCGCTGTTCCTGAACCAGGAGGGCGATCCTAGCATACCGACCAGGGCCGATCTCTGGGTCACCGATGGCACGTCGGCCGGTACCATCCGGATCGCCGGCAGCCAAACCTGGAATGCGGGTCACCTGCCTGACTACGTCAACGTCCTCGCCGACGGCAGCGTGGTGTTCTCGGCGGCGTCCATGGACGGCAACCCCAACGCTGTCTGGAAGGTCAACATGTATGCCGGCGGGCTGCAACGGCTCGAAGGCCTGCAGAACTGGTCCGGCGAGTACCGGCCGACCGAAGCGGCCGGGTTCGGCGGGCAGGACATCTGGGTCTGACGCTGGGCGCGGATGCAGGAAACGGTGTGGATGACACCTTTCCTCTTCCGCGACGGTACTTAGGTTCGGCTTGCACAGCCGGCCGCACTTCCTCTGTTCAGGCGCTGCAAGACTTCAGCGGCTCCTGTGGCGGATCGCTCGTCAGGTCGGCGCTGGAGGGACATCGCCAGCTCCAACTCACCGCGCAGCATGGCAAACGCCGCTCCGCCCCGTGCCTCCGCATCGTCCCTGTCTTCGCGGAAAGTTGGCGTGGTTCCTCCTTAAGCTCAGGCTAGGTTGGACGAACCTGCCTGAGGGAGCCCTGTTCCGGATGCCCAGCCTCGACAACCGCTTCCTGCTCGCCGCCGTGGTCGACCGGATCATCTACGGTCAGGAGGACACCTTCCGGCATGAGGATGCCGCGGAACTGCTGCGGCAGATGCCGGCGCCGAACCCTTGGCGCCAGCTTCGCCTGCCCTTCGAGTTCAGGGTCGAAGGCAGCATGTCGGGCAGCCGGATGAGTGGCAGCGCCGCGGGCCTGGGCGATGTCTCGGTGCAAGGCGACGGGCGGAGCTTCGCCTATGACAGCCAAGCGGGTCACACCGTGCGGGTCGGCCAGTGGAAGCTGCGGCATTCCGCCAGCTTCTGGGAGGCGCTGCGCGGCCATGCGACGATCGAGATCGTGCAGACGCTGGGCGAGGCAGGTCAGGATGGACGCTCCGCGGCGCTGGTCTACCAGCGCGGGGAGCCGGTCGAACTGCGCAGCTTCCGGCAACAGGAGAAGTTCATCGGCAAGTACGCGATCATCAACTCCAGGGCGGTGCCCTGGAAGACGCCGGTGCACAGACAACCGATCGAGGCCGACTACGAAGTGGAAACTCCGCAGGGCAAGGATGGCGGCGTATTCCGCGCCGCTGCCGCCTGACAGCATCCATCGGACACCCCTTCCAGCATGGCTCAATCAGGCCTTCGTGCCGCACTCGCCGAG
>NZ_VUKA01000042.1 GCF_008386565.1 Teichococcus oryzae
AAGTGCATGGACCAGGTGCCTCCGCCCAAGGCAAGGGCGGCGGCGCCAAGCCAGGCAGTGCCCATCCAGCGGCCCGCCGTTGCCAGTGCTCGCCCTGCCAGGTCCAATGCTGCGAAGGAGGCGGTATTGCAACCGCGACGGATAAGGTGACGAGGAGCGGGTCCTGGCTCCCAGAGATCAAGTGGCCATTCAAGCAGCGTTGTCCTTCCAGGGAGGCCTGGGCCCCTAGAGGACCTCGTGCGTTTTTTAGGCACCCCAAACCTGATCTCGATAACTCAATTCATAGTTGTACAAACGCGATTGTTCAACACTCGAACCTTGTCTTTGGCTAGCAACGGATAGGGGAGGATTTGCTCTATCGGACTGAAGAATTACGATGGATGGCCCAACGGCAGGGATGTTCAAGGCGGCAACTTCAGGGCCGCGCCGCTTTCGAGATAATCCTTCCGGACAGCGGACCGCCTCCGGCGGCTGCACTGGCCATGGCAGCCCAGAACAAAATCGAGTTCTGGTTACGCTGAAGACCCTCAGACCACAGAGTGGCTGCAAAAACCGCAAGCAACAGCAGCAATGTAACAACTTTTATACCCGATAATCCGCGCATCTCAGACCGGAGATCCCGTCCGCCGCGCCGATGGTGGCAACTCTTCCGGAATTGCTATCGCTAGCATGCAGATGGACGGCTCCGGCAAGCCACCGTCCCCGCAACCACCCCTCACCATAAAACCAGAGACCGATGGCTCAGCCTGAATAATATGTCCCGGCAGATCCCGAGCATCAGCGTCATCCAGGCGACTCTCGGGCCAAGATAGACCGGACCCGCTCGACCAGGACGCTGAGCTGAAAAGGCTTGCCGATGACCTTGGATCCTGGCGGCAAGGGCGTGGCAGCGTAGCCCGTGATGAACAGCACCGGCACTCCGGGCACATGCTCGCGAACGGCTTCGGCCACCTGGCGCCCGTTCATCCCATTCGGCAAGCCAACATCCGTGATCAGCAGATCGATCCCGTTCCCGTCTTCCAACAGGCGCAGCGCAGCAGGCCCGTTGCTTGCCTCCAACACCTGGTAGCCGTGCTCGCGCAGCCATTCGGCCGCAGGAATGCGAAGCGCGGCCTCGTCGTCCACCAGCAATACCTTTCCACCCGTGCAGGTCATATCCGGCACTGAAGGTGCCACAGCGCCCTCCGCTCTTTCCACGCTCGTATGCTTCGGCAGCAGAAGGCGCACAACCGTGCCCTGCCCCTGCTCGCTCTCCAGCCGCACGAGGCCACCAGATTGGCGCACAAAGCCGTAGACTTGGCTCAAGCCCAAGCCAGTGCCCTGCCCCAGCGGCTTGGTGGTGAAGAACGGCTCCACGGCCCGCCTCAGAACCTCTGGCGACATACCCGTTCCGGTGTCCGCAACCGCGATCTCGACGTACTCGCCGGCTGCAAGCTCATCCTCGGCCGTCAGATCCGCTGCCGAGAGGCATGCATCCGCCGCGCTGATGGTCAACCGGCCTCCTTCGGGCATGGCATCGCGTGCGTTGATGCACAGGTTCAGCAGCGCACTTTCCAGTTCATTGGCGTCGCAGAGCACGCCGCCAACGTCGTCCCGCAGCCGCAGTTGTAGCCCGATCTCCGGCGTCACCGTGCGCTGGATCAGGTCCGCCATGCCCAGGATCAGCTCGTTCACACGGACCTGCCTCGGCTCCAGACGCTGCCGCCGCGCGAACGCCAACAGGCGTCGTGTCAGACCCGCCGCCCGATCGGCGGCCTCGCGCGCCGTCTCCAGATGGGGCGCCACCAGCTCGACATGGCCGGTCGCCACGCGGAGTTCCGCCATGTCGAGGCTGCTCGTGATGCCCTGAAGCATGTTGTTGAAGTCATGCGCGATGCCGCCTGTTAGTTGGCCCACCGCTTCCATTTTCTGGGCCTGGCGAAGAGTCTCCTCCGCCGCCATCAATTCCGCCGTCCGCTCGCTGACCCGGCGCTCCAATTCGTCGGCCAGCTTGCGCGCTTCGGTGATGTCGACGTTGCAGCCGGTGTAGCCCAGGAATGTTCCCTGGTCGTCTGTGCGGGGCACGCCCTCGCAGCGCAGCCAGCGCACCTTGCCGGTCTTATCATTCACTCGCGCCTCGGCTCTGAAGGGCTGCCGGGCCAGGAAAGCCCTTTTGAAGGCACTTCGGAAGGAGGCACGATCCTCGGGTAGCAGGACACTTTCCCAGTTTTGCCCTAGCACCGCCGCCGCAGGTCGCCCGAACAGGTGGTCGTGATGCATGTTGGCGAAGACCACCTGCCCCTCCGCATCCGTCATCCAGATCAATGCCGGAGCACTGTCAGCCATGTGACGGAAGCGTGCCTCGCTTTCTCGCAGGGCTGCCTCGGCGGCCTTGCGCTCGCTCACGTCCTGACCGATCTTGAGGAAGCCACGCAAACGGCCATCCGGATGGCGCAGCGCCGTTCGGCTTCCCTCGATGAACACCCGGCTGCCGTCCTTGCGAACATGCCAGCGCACGTTCGGTGCGGCGCCTTCCCGGCCGGCGATCTCGACTTCCTGCATCGGAATGCCAGCCGCCCGGTCCTCCGGCGTGTAGAGCATGGCGCTGTAGCGCCCGAGAGCCTCCTCCGCGCTCCAGCCGAAGACATTGACCGCGCCTGGCATCCAGGTATCGATCCGGTCCTGCGGATCGGTGGTGAAGATGGCGTAGTCTCGCGCGCTCTCGACAATGACGCGCAGCCGCTCCTCCCTGTCCCGGACCGCCTCCTCAGCGCGCGCTCGCTCAAAGATTTCCCAAGTTCGCCGGGCGGTATCCTCAACGAGCTTTACCTCCGTGTCGCGCCAGCGGCGTGCTACCGGCTCGTGCACGAAGAGGATCGCCGTCAGCCTTCCCTCCCGAAGCAGGGGCACTACTACCAGGGCGCGCGCACCGATGCTGGCCCATGTAGCGGCGTAGTCGTCACCGAGCGTTCTGGAGTCGGCGAGGCAATCCTCCACCACCAGACTCTGACCTGCCCGGAGTTCTGCGATGGCAGCCGGGCCGAACCCGTCCAGTGGACGGACTTCACCGGCGAGGCTGGCGATCGTGCCGTTGCCCCAGTCGCGATCGACGCGCACGGTAGTGCCTGCCGTGTTGATCTCGCCATAGCCGACCCGAGCGGCGCCAAGATGGCGGCCAAGCGCCTCGGCCGCTGTCAGCGTGACGCGCTGGAGGTCAACAAGGCCTCGGAGATCTTCCTCCAGGCGGAGCAGGAAGGTTTGGCGGCGTTCGGCCAGAACCTTCTCAGTGGTCTCCAGAACGGTATCAAGGAATCCGGCCACGCGGCCCGCCTCATCGTAAAGAGGGCTGTAGCAAAAGGTGAAGAACGCCTGCTCAAGATAGCCATGGCGTTCCACTGTGACCGGGAAGTCATCCATGAAGATGGCCTCACCAGCGAGGACGCGTTCGACGACGGGCCGAAGCGTGTCCCAGGCCTCGGTCCAGACTTGGTCGAACCGACGCCCCAGTGCCTGCGGCTTGGCGCCCAGGATCGGCCGGAAAGCCTCATTGTGGATGGTAATGAGTTCGGGGCCCCAGACGATGCAGGCCGGAAACTTCGAATTGAGCACCATGCTGGCCGCGGCCCGCAAGGAGGCAGGCCAGGTCTCAGGCGGGCCGAGCGGTGTCGCGGCCCAGTTCTGGGCCTGGCCGAGCGCGCCCAGTTCCCTGTCCGCCGAGGAGGAGGGGCAGGGCGTCATCGGCCGCTTGTATGCCCCTGGGGCATCGCGCGGGAAAACGCCGGCGGCGTGGCTTGACCACGCTCATCCGGCGCCAGGGATCGAGGGGCCGCACGAAGGCCATCGCTAACGCTGCGGCAGCGGCCGGCTCCAACGCCATCGTTGATGAAGGTTTCGGATTCCGGCGTCGGTGATACGTTGTGGGCATTGCGGGACAGCATCGCACTAGAGGATGCCGTTCGATCAATCTATGTCAATCGGCGTGACCTCAGGCCCGGCTCAGCGGTTGAGGGACCGCTGGAGCGGGACAATTCGACAGCCGCCAACCCGGATGATGGCATGAGATCTCTTCCCGCTCCTGTGGAGCGCCTTAGAGGAGATAGGCAAGGCGCAGCGTGACTTGAGCAACAATGCGACGCGGCAAGAATTCTCCTTTGCATGATACCGCCTCCAGCGCCCGGCAATCCACACCCCGCCAAATCCTCTTTTCGCCGGTTCTGCACGCATTGTCTGAACGCAGCCCGCTGGGATCCTATTCGCCTGGCAATCCAAACGATCCTGGCCGTTTTAATTTCCTACAATATCGCACAAGGATTACGTCTTCCCGAGCCATCCTGGGCTGTGTTCTCCGCGCTGTACGTCATCCAAGGCAGCATTGGCGGCACCCTGACCGCGGCGAGGGACCGGGTTCTGGGAGCCGTGCTAGGCTCCATAATCGCCCTGGCCTGCATTTACCTGATTGGCCTCGGCAGCTGGCGCACAATCTTGTCCCTGCTGGTCGGGATCGGGACCATGAGCCTCATCGCGGGATTCAGGCCGAGGTTCAGCTATGGCCTGGTTCCGGTTGCCATCCTGATCGTCGCGCCAGGAATGGAGTTGATCGAGGACGCACTGCTCAAGGTTGCTGCCATTGCGCTGGGAGCAACAGCCGGTGCGGCGGCAAGTGCTCTCATCCTGCCGCGCCAAGCCCGCCGCAGTGCGGAACAGCACCTGGCGCAGGCGCTAGGAGGGTGTGGTGCCCTCCTTTCCGCATGTATGACAAGGATCCTGGAACAGGATCTGGCACAGGATACGGCGGATCTTCAGGCGGCACACGCGCGGATTGCCCGTGAACTCGCTGCAGCCCATGCCATGATCCAGCAAACGCGGCTGCGCCGGAGGCAGGCACATCATGTTTCCCTGAGGGCTCTTCTGAAACAGACTGAGCGGCTGTGGTATACTCTCGCCATGGCGGATCGTCTCAGTGCCCGTCCGCTGCCAGATAGGGCCAAAGACCGCCTGATCGAGCCAGTGCGGAATGCCACGCAGACAATGAAATGCCTTCTTTGCGAAAGCGGTGAGGCACTGGTTGGTGGAACCCTGCCAGCCCATACCATCAGCGGCCAAAGCCCGGCCTGTGAGGTTATAACGGCCATTGAGAACATGCGTCTCGAAGGACTCTTGCAGTCAATGCCGCGGGAAGAGGTTGAGCAAATCTTCGGCCTGTCGCTAGCTTGGCAGCAGTTGACGCGGAACATGGATGACATTTTGGAGATCCGAGGTGATCATGTCCGCGAGGATGCCGCCTCATCATGAGGCGGGGGCGCAACTATTAGTTGTACAATCCGCATGAAAATTAGACGCTCAACATGGCATGCGTCTCTGGTAGCGCGCGGGTTACGAGAGAGCCGTCCCCGTGGCCAAAGTCCTGGAACTAGCCCGTACGGAGGGAGAGCTTCCGGACTTCATCAGCAGTTCTTCCGAGCCGCGTTGGATGGCTGGTGAAAGGGCGGCGAAAGGCTGCCTTCGCTCCGCTTCATCACGCCTGGAGTGCATTCAAGGACGAACCGCATCCCATCCCGGAAGGTGCCCTTGCCCCGGATGGGCCGCTCGGAAGTGGAAGGGCGCCTGCGGCTCAGCCCCTCAGCTTTGAGAATGCGCCGTTCCGCGACCAGACAGCAGTCAGTATGCTACTGCGATCACGTGCTACACGACGCATTCCGCGCTAGGCTCCGTTGCTCTATGCCCGCCCCTGGGCAACTAGCACGATTGAGCACCGCAGTGAGGGGCTGTCCAGCCACAATCGACAGCTGCAAGCGGACTGCGCTGAGGAGTCATTGGATGACTTTGAAACAGCTCCTGTGAGGGTGGCCGCGCATAAGCCATAAATTCATTGCAATTTCGATCCGAAAAGCGTTCCTTTCGTGGGGGTCGTTGGAATTCTGGAAGCATTGCTGACGAAGGTGAGAAGACGCAGTGAGGCTGTTCTGCGCCTGACTACGCAACGCTGCTGGTACTTTCCTCTTCGTCCGGCAGGTTCCGGAGAAAGCTGAACACATTCCTCCGTGTATTATCGCCTTCGTCGTCAGCGAGCCAATTCTGAACTCCACGCCTCCCATTATCCAGGAGGATCTTCTCCATGTTTCAATTACTGACGAATTTTTCGGCGGGAGAGCTGTTCAAGCGGCAACTTCCCGTCTTCCTGGCCGCCTTCGTGATTGCTGAGATGTTCTACAAATTTCACAGCTTCACCTTGGAATGTGCGGCATTCCTGGTCACTTGGTTCGTGCTCGACGCCGCCCTGCACCTGCTGATCAGGCCCAGGCCGCCGCATCGCACGCCGCATTGAGCGGGAGCAAGTCCATGCCAAACGCCAGTGAACGCCGTGACGACGGCGGAACAGTCGAGCGCATGCTCGAGGAAATGACATATCAAACCGACCTACTCGGCCGGATGCTGGCCGAGATACGGCGCTCTAACTGCCAACTGGAACAGGTTGCGAGCCAAACTTGCGAAATCCGGAACGAATTGCACCGGCAAACCGCGCTCCAGAGATGCCTGCTGAAGCTGACAACCTACCAAGTTGAGATAGCTCGGGCGGGCAGTCCTGGCTTGGCTCAGCTTCTCGATTGCAAGTACGGCTTCGGCCGCTGCCTCGACATCAGCGGCTGCGAGGGTGGCGAGGCGCCCTGCAAGCACGTCCCCTGCCCAGAGGTGCAGGAGCTGGAGCGTGGCTCGGGCGAGTCAAAAACTGGAAAGGTCCGACCGGGCCGGGTCAAAGACGCGCCTCACCCACCTGTGCGGCGGGATGACAGCCCGTCCCGGCAACCGAACTCACGCCCTCCTCGCATCGTGCCTACGGGACCATTCCGCGGCATCCTACGCCGCAGCCAGAGCTCGGGATTACGTGACCTTGCATCAGGGAACCCCAGTGGCTCTGGTCTTGATTTCCCCGTCTGGACTGATGATCCGTCGGTTGCACCTGCCAGCACCAACGCGGCCGACATTAGTGGCGCCAAGGGCGGCCGGGTGATCCTGTTGAGCGGTAACTGGTACATCGACTATTCGACTGACGGCGGCTCCACCTTCACCACACTCGACCCGACCACAGTCTTCCCCGACACTCTGGCAGGAGGCTTCTGCTGCGACCAGATTCTGCAATACGCGCCGCAAATCGACCGCTTCTTGTGGTTGCTCCAGTACCGCTCTGCTGCCGGCGGTGACAATGCTTACCGCCTTGCAGCGGCAAGCCCGCAGGATGTCATCGACAGCAACTGTACCGCCTGGACCTATTGGGATCTCACCTCTGCCAGCTTCGGTCTCGGTACTGACTGGATGGATTATCCTTCCATGTCCTTGGGCGACGGTGAGGTGTACTTCAGTTTTGACGTACTTGACACAACTGCGGACACGATCAGTGACAACGGCCTCGTGGTGGTGCGGCTCAATCTTTCTGAGATTGCAGCGGGTGGTACGGTCAACTTTTTCTTCACCAACCCATCTGACGGCGCCGTCGCATGGGGCAGCGGCGTTTCCCAGGATACCGGCAATGAAGTTTTCTGGGCCGGCCACGTCAACAACAGCACTCTGAGGGTCTTCAGTTGGCGCAACGATACGGCCACTTACTTCTGGCGCGACATCGGGGTCCGCAATTGGCCAAACGGTACGCTCAGTTCAACCGGTCCGAACGGCAACAACTGGTTCGGCGGTGGGGTCACCGCGGCTGGTGTGAGCACAGGCTTTCCAAATAATGCCGTGATCGGCATTACGCGGCGGCTTAATGAGCTTTGGCTTGGCTGGACTGCCAGCAACGGCGATGGTGGAGGGGGTGGGTTTGATTTTCCTCATCCGCATGTCCAGATCGTCAAGCTTGATATCGGAGGATGGACAGTGATCGAGCAGATGCAGGTCTGGAACCCGGATCATGCCTTCGGCTACCCGAGCCTCGCCACGAACTCCGACAACGAAGTCGGCATCGCTCTGGGTTGGGGCGGAGGCGGCAGCCTGAATGCTAACAGTGCTGTCGGCTTCATGGGCGACTTCGTTGTCTGGTTCCGTGACGGCAGTACCTGGACCCATACGCGCTGGGGCGACTACGTTGCCATCCGTAGGGCAGCACCGGAGTCGCATATGTTTGCCGGCTTCGGTTTCGTGACTGTTGATACGAGCACGGGCGCTGGGCACCGCTTCGATCCCTTCTATGTCCTCTTCGGCCGGGAGCGCAGCGAGCCGCCACCGATCGGCTGACGAAGGCGTCCGACCTGTTCGTGCTGGCCACAGTACGGCTAACTGCAGGGGTGCCAATCCCCAGCACAATCCGCATCAGGCTGGCACGATGAAGTTCTATCGCAGACCCTCTCAGGGATACGGTACTTCTAAGGCGAAGATTGGAACCTGATCGGAGCCCCCTCCCTTCTCAGAGCCCGTTCTCTAATCGGGCTTTCCAGGTCAAGCGCCGGTGTGGGGGCGGTTCCCTGCCGGGGTCATGGTTCTCTCCAAGGTCGGTGTAATCCGCCCCATGATGGAGGTCAGGGATGGGGCGCCGCGATGTTTGAGGCGGCCTGATCAGGCGATGTGCGCCTGATCGGCCAACGAGCTCTGCGCAGTCGCTCACACCCACCGTCCCGGCAGGAACTGACTTCCCCGGGAGAAATGGAGGGCGCTCAGGTAAGGTCGAGGACCTGGAGGGCGCGATGGGAGATCCACGTCAGCGGGGCTGGACGGAGGGGTTCAAGCGGGAGGCGGTCCGGCTGATGCGCGACAACGGCCTGAGGGCCCTGCAACAACGGCGGTTCAAGCGCACCACAGACAGCCAGCACAACAATCCGGTTGCCTCGAACCTGCTGGAGCAGGACTTCACGGCCACCGGGCCGAACCAGAAGTGGGGCAGCGACATCTCGTATATCTGGACAGCCGAGGGCTGGCTCTACCTGGCCATCGTGGTGGACCTGTACTCCCGCCGGATCGTCGGCTGGTCCGTGGGCGACCGGCTGAGAAAGGAACTGCCTATGGCTGCCCTACAAAGAGCCCTGGTCACGCGCATGCCGCCGCCGGGCCTGGTGCAGCATTCTGATCGCGGCAGCCAATATTGCTCCGGCGCATATCAGCAGATGCTGCGTGATGCAGGTATCGCCAGCTCGATGAGCGGCAGGGAAAATTGCTTTGACAACGCGATGGTCGAAACCGTGCTGAAGACCCTAAAGGCGGAACTGGTCTGGCGAACTGTCTTCCTGTCACGCCAGCACGCTGAACGCGCGCTTGGCCACTATATCGACGGCTTCTACAATCCGTGGCGACGGCTGTGCCTTCGAAGCCGCGACATAGTTCAACAGCCGCTCTCCACTCTCCAAGGGCAAGTCAAACGAGACCGTGTCCGGGCATTAAGGGGGCAAGCTCACTGGCCAGCCTGCCCCAGTCATCAGCCCCCATTTGGTGCTGATGGCCTGCGCACGGCAGGCGGCGCTGTCCAGGTGGACCATCAGGTCCTGATCAGGATCGCGGCGGGCAAGCGGTGCCATGGTTGGTCCTATGGAACAGAAAGGCGGCTCGCTCATCAGACACCGGCACCCCTAGTCTGGCCAGACAGCTTGGTCTGAGGCGTGAGGCAGCAGATCACCAGCCATTCTCAAGGCGAAGAGCGGAGAACGGTGCCATCCTTGGATCCGATAATTCGCGCCCCTTTAGTGCGGCTCCGGTGAGCTGCCTCACTCCGCCGGCTGCCAGCTTTTCGAGGCGATGCGTGAGTTGCGCTGGTGCTAGTGAGAGTTGCCAGAGCAAAGCTGCCAGAGACCCAGAAACGCAAATATCGGCAGCTTTTGTAATCTCTGCATCCAGGCCGTAGGTGACCGAAATGGTTGCTGTAGCGCCTCAGAGGCCGGGTTCCACCATCAGGCCGCTCCGTGACATCAAAGGACGGGCGTGCCAGGCTCCAGGCCGAGCAGGACGCGGCCCACGGTCTCAAAGTTGGCGCTCTGGACCTGGGCGTGTTGGGACGCTGTGTGCACGTCGCGGAAGCATCGCTGAAGCGGGCAGTGCTCGTACACCGAGGTGCCTCCACCGATGTCGTAGGCGGCCTGCACCACTGCTTTGGCCACCTCCCCTGCCTAGGCCAAGGCCAGTCGCACCGCGATCCGCTGATCCAGGCTGACCGGCGCGCCACTCGCGATAGCGCGCCAAGCCGCGTCACAGGCCTCGAACAGGAAGGCTCGCGCCGCCCGCAACTGCGCCTCCGCTCGCCGCAGGGCCGCGTGCACCACGGACCGGTCGCGCAGGAGGACACTTCGAAATGCCTCGCTGTTCGGGCGCTGAGGTGATTCACTGGCTCCGGTCAGCGGAGGCAGTGGCGATGGCGAATCAG
>NZ_VUKA01000043.1 GCF_008386565.1 Teichococcus oryzae
TCGCCGGATGGGTACCCTCATTGCGCAGTTCTCCGGAAGCTGAGGAATAATCACATGCCCAGTTTTTCGCATGGCCTCGTGCTGGTCTCCCTGCTTCTGACAACTGGCTGCTCCCTCTCGGACGGGCGCGACGAGGTGGCAACTCGGCTTCGTGTCGCAGCTGTCGCAGAGCAGTCTGGGCAGGGCGACGTCGCTCTGTCGCTCTACGAGGCAGCAGCTCAGCAGGCGCCGAGCCGGCCCGAGGTCCAGCGCCGCTACGCCGGTGCTTTGCTCGAGCACGGTCAGCCTGACCAGGCCATCGAAGTCTTGCAGAACGCCCTGCAGAGGAATGCCGGCGATCCGGGTCTGTTGGCAGAGGCCGGGCGTGCCCAGCTGGCCCTTGGTCAGGCTGAGGCGGCACTGGTCACCTATCAGGCCCTGTTGCGCAAGGCACCCCAAAACGTTGCCGCGCTGAATGGGCAGGGTGTGGCGCTCGACCTCCTCGGCCGCCATGGCGAGGCGCAGCAGAGCTACGGAGCGGCGCAGGCAGTCTCGCCCGGGAATGTGGCGGCGGCCAACAACCTGGCGCTTTCCACCTTGCTTGAAGGACGAGCTGCCGCCGCCGCCATGCTCTTCAGTGTGTTAGACCGGCCAGGCGTACCGGAGCGGGTGCGGCAGAACCATGCCGTTGCCCGTGCGGCAGCGGGTGAGGCGGTCGAGAATCCGTTGGCACAGACGCTGGGTAGTGCGCTGCGGTGAAAGTAGGCCGTAGCCCAGCTTCGGCTCAGATTTTTCGTAAGTTCCCGAGCCGATTGAATGTGGTGAGCATTGGGTCTTGAGATTGTGGAAGCTCCATTCCTCGGCGTGAACAGGGCCTCGGCCAAGGACACAAGCCAGGAGGTGTTTAGGCACTCGGCCTGGAGACGTATGGACACTTCGGAGAACCTTCCCTCCGAGGCGGTTCGCTGATTTACTAGCTCTGGTCAGCGGAAGCCGCGGCAGTGCGGAGTAGCCGGCCTCCTCCCTATGAATGGGTGGAGTAGTGCGTCTCTATCATGGGTAGTGGTTGCTAGGCACCAGCGTCTCAGCCGCATTTGCTGATAAAGACCATAGCGGCTTCCAGCACGGGAGAGGGCGGCATATGGATCCTGGTTCAGGTGTTGCATCCAGTCATCGGCTTCATAGCGCGTGGCAAGGGTGCATCAGACAGCAGTGTCGCCGCCAGCCGAGCGTAAGTTGCCACCGCCGAGGTGCTAGGGGAAACATCCAATGCAATGCAGCCGTTTCGGATGGCATGGCTGAACACAGAATTAGCGAGAACTGGCTCCAGCACTAGCACCTTCTTCCCTAAAGCGGCAATCAACTGCGCTAGCACCTCCTGGTCCACGGCTTCGCGGGCCTTGAACTGGGTGGGCAGGATGCCGACCACTCGCAGTCCACGGTTCAGTCGTCGTTGAACCTTGCAAATCATGGCCAGGATCAACTCGATACCCATGCTGTCGTAGACCTCGATGCGCACAGGAATCAGCACCGCATCGGCCGCGCTCAACCCCATGACCGTTAGCACACCCAGATTGGGCGGGGCATCGATCAGGATAATGTCATAGCGGTCCTGCACCGCCTTCAATGCTTCGCGTAGGGCAACATCAAGACTCGGCTCGCGCCGACCATCGGCTTCCGCCAGGTCGATGTGGCTGGGCGCCAGATCGAAGCTGCCCTGACCACGCAACAGCGGATCGGTTCCACCAAAGATGGCCGCTGTGATCGGCTGGTTGCGCAGAATGACCTGCGCCATGGTACGGCCTTGCCGGTAGGCCTCAACACTGCCTGTGGCCATGAGGGCCACGGACGCTGTGGCCTGAGGATCAAGATCCACCAGCAGCACCCGCGCGCCCTGGCGGGCGAAGCCGCAGGCCAGATTGAGCGCCGAGGTGGTTTTGCCCACTCCACCTTTTTGATTGGCCAAGACCAGGATGCGAGCATGGCGTGACCGAGCCTCCGCCATAGCATTAAGAATGCGCTCGACGTCCTTCGGGATTGGCTCGTGGCCGTTTTCCCAGCGCGAGATGCGCGGCTTGTCGTAAGAACGACCCAACGCCTGATTAAGCGCTTCCTTTAGTGTCGACTGGCTGAGGCGTAATTGCAGACGCAGCCTGCGTAAAGCTATGCCATCCATCCGCTGAATCCCTGCTCATATCGCCTTATCAAGTTGTTAGAAATCCAGGGCAAGGATCCTGGATATGACCCTCAACGCCAGCCTCTATGATCGACGTTGATGGTCAGCTGAAGGAATAGGGGGTGACAATCAGGCTCCGGAAAACGGCAACGGCTTCTCCGAACGTAGCGGCTGACCAGGTGACTAGATTGCGCTGTAGCTGACTGTGGAAACTATCCACAGGATGAAGCGCGTTGAAGGGCAGGATTTCCAGTTCACCCCGGAAAGCGCTGGCGCCGCGTCCCGGCCAGGTACGAATGAAAGCTGTCTGCAGATGCGTCCACGGCCGCTCAGCAGAAACCTTGCCTAGGGCACTCAAATGCGCGCAAGCCCAGATACGCGGCAGGCCGACTTCTCGCGTTACTTCCACAAACTCCGGCGCCAAGCACATTACATGCGCCGCTCCCTGTCCATCGCGTAGCGGGCCAGAAGAGGGAGCATGTGCGGCTGCCAACGCGGCCGCGACGGCCTGAGGCAATTCCGCGGCGCAACCCTCCGCCACCTCTAGGGTCCCTCCTAAGAGATTTTTTGATTCGGTGCGCCAATGAACAAGGCTGCTGTCTTGCCAATGTCCAGTGTTAGTACGGAGTTGGCATTCATGTCGGTGTGTCGCTTTACCCTGGTCTTGCGGCCACCCTGACGCCGCTGTCGTGAAGGCGCAAGCGCGGCGTACAGCGCCAGGGAGATCGGCTCTGCCTTCCACTTCAATGAAATATGGCGCTACGAAGCGTGGCCTAAAAGAACCGGAAATCACCGCGATCCTCTGCAACTTGGAAGACAATTATGCGGAGCAAAGCACCATGATCGCGGATCATGGAAGGTAATTCTGTCATCAAAGCTGCTCCACTTCCTTTGCCGGGAAGCCATCCGGAACAAACATCCCAAGAGACAGAAAAACCGTTCTAAAAAATAGGAATTTTGCTCGCAGTTTTCCTAAAAACCGCTAGATTGCAGATCTATGATATGAGCCGATGAAGGCGGTTTAGAGGTTGCATAAAGGTCGAGATATGCTGTTTCACCAGCTCACCCTCTACACACTGATGATCACCTTGACAGTGATCGGAATAGTCTTGCTGATTCCTTTAGAAAAAAATGCAACCAATGGTTGTGAATTTCGATGCCCTTCGCCAACCGCTTACTCGATCGAGCGGGCGAACCAATTTTCCCGCGGATTCCGTTATTAGTCGCTTAAGGGGATAAGGCTCTCGATCAGCAGAAGAGCATCACGCAAACTTCGCCTGCATCTTTAAGTCATGTGGCGACGATGCTGCTCTTGCAGCCGAACCGGTTCGCGCGGGTTATTTGAGCGGTGAGTTGCTTCAGCGTCGCTTTTAGCGCACAAGCTGGCCCTGCGCAGAAAGGCTAGCCCTTTGTCTGGGCAAGCCTCCTCCCCATTGCCTTAAAACATACATTTGCTACCGCATCAGGGTTTTCCAGCAGGTAGGGCCCGCAAAACGAACAACCGGTGGGAGGCGATGTCCACCATGCGGCGCATCCGCTCCAGCCACACCTTCTCGGCGTCCTGCATGCTGGAGAAGGGGCCATGCAGTTCTTCGGTTCCGGCTTCGAGATCGGTGAAGCTCGTATCCCGGAAGATCCCGCCCCAAACTACCCAGATTTCGCGGCCGTTCAGGGGATCACTCATGGTATGTCCTTCCATTCTGGAACTGAGCCAAAGAGCTGACCCGTCCTGCGTGCCGCCTACACCAAGCTTTCTAGTGGGCGCAACGTATGCTGATTTTGACTACTTGGCAGACCCTCCTGCCGCATCACGATACATTACGATAACTGAAGCCGGAGCAGCCTCCCTCACCCGCTCGAACTGTTCCATATACAAGGCAGGCTGGACGGGTAGTGGCTGCTGAAGGGTGTAACGCGCAACAGCAGGAACTGCCGACGCCGCAGCACGGACACCCTCCGTATCCATGCAGGCGGGAAGAGCACGGCGATTTTAGAACACGATCAAAGCTTAAGATGATCTTATAAATCCATTTCCATCACATAAATACGACAAAGATGGGAATGTGATCATAAATGCGTTTTGTCGCATTAACGATATTTTGTGTTGAATCCGAACAAAAAATCTGGAAACCCTCGGCTGCCCATCCGGACCAGAGCCTATGCTGTTTAACTCTTGGACTTTTGTCGCCTTTTTCATCGCGCTGATGGCGATCTATCTTCCACTCGGCCGTTGGGGCGGATACCGGGCTCAGAACCATTTGCTGCTGGTGGCCAGCTATGTGTTCTATGCCGGCTGGGATTGGCGCTTCTGCTTCCTGCTCGCGGCCATTTCCCTGGTGGACTGGTTCTGCGGCAACGCCATCGCTACCACCGAGCAGAACAGCCGGCGCCGCCTGTTTCTGGCCATCAGCGTTGTTTTCGACATCGGTGTGCTGGCGTACTTCAAGTATTGCAACTTCTTCATCCAGGGCAGCGCGGACCTGCTGGGTTTGTTCGGTATGTCGGCCAGCTGGCCGCTGCTGAACATCATCCTACCGGTCGGGATTTCCTTTATTGTCTTCAAGAGCCTGAGCTACACGATCGATGTGTATCGGCGGGAAATCCCGCCGGAGCGCAGCCTGCCCGATTACGCGTTGTTCGTGGCCTTCTTCCCCGATCTGGTGGCGGGGCCCATCATTCGGGCCAAAACCGTTCTGGCGCAGTTGCATGCGCCGCGCCGGATCACCGAAACCATGGTGACGGAAGGCGTTTGGCTGATCCTGTTCGGCTATTTCCTCAAGGTGGTGGTGGCCGACAATCTGGCGCCGATCGCCAATGCCGCCTTCAGCGCGCCGCAGCCGGAATCCTGGCTGCACGCATTGATCGGTGTTTATGCCTTCGCCTTCCAGATCCTGGGCGATTTCGCGGGTTATTCCGGCATCGCGATCGGCGTGGCACGGCTGATGGGCTTCGTGCTTCCGCCGAATTTCGGCCATCCCTATCTGCAAACCTCGCCCCAGGCCTTCTGGCGGCACTGGCACATCAGCCTGTCCACCTGGCTGCGCGATTATGTCTACATCGCTTTCGGCGGCAGCCGTGGCGGCTCCTGGAAGACCAGCCGCAACCTGATGGCCACCATGGTGCTGGGCGGGCTGTGGCACGGCGCCGCCTGGACCTTTCTGCTCTGGGGCTTCTATCACGGCACCCTGCTGGTGCTGCATCGCTGGCTGGCCAAGCCGCTTGCGGCTCTGCTGCGGCTGCCGCCCGCCCTAGGCCATGCCCTCGCCATACTGCTGATGTTTCATCTGACCTGCCTGGGCTGGCTGTTGTTCCGCGCCGAATCCCTGGCGCAGGTGGGCGGCTTCCTTCGCGCCCTCGGCTTCGCGGCGCCGGCCGGCACGATGACGGCGCTGGGCCCGTCCATTGTCACGCTGCTGATGCTGGCCTCGGCGACCTTGCTGGCCGACCGGCTGCTGCGTGCCCCGGACGGCACCTTGCGGCCACTGCAGCTGTCCAGCCCCGCACGCTGGGCCTGCGCCGCCTGCCTCGCCTTCGCCATTCCGGCCTTTGGCGATTTTGGCATGTCCCACTTCATCTACTTCCAGTTCTGACCGGCAGGGCACAACAATGCTGGCGCAACTGTTCTCCTTGATCGATCCCGGCTTCGCATTGCTGCTGCTGGCCGAGCTCATTGCCCTTGGGCTGGGGTTCTGGCTGGCCCGGCGCTGGCTGCGCGGGCCCTGGCGCAGTGCGGCCATCGTGGTGTTGGCCATCCTGGCCGTGCGCATTGCCTTGTTCGGCAATCCTTTGGCCTGGGGCGCCTATTATGTCGCGCTGCAAGGCCATGCCGATTGGCGGCAGACGGATATCATCGCCCAGCGCTTCCGCAGCATGCTGCCGGCACCCCGCAACACGGAATTCCTGGCCGTGGGCTCCAGCCAGACCCATGCCATTTATCGCGGCCTCAGCCGGGAACGGGAGGAGTTGCGGCTTTTCTCCCTCGCCGGCATGACGCCCATGGATATGGCGCTGTACCAGGACCGCATCATCGCCCTGCGGCCGGCCCAGGTGTTGCTCTACATCTCCGAGTTCGATCTGGCGGCCGAGCTGCGGCCCGAATGGGCGCGCTTGGCACCCGTTCCGCTGCACCGGATTCCGGAACGGGCGGCAGTGGTGCAGGACGCCCTGCCCTCCGGCTCATTGCCCGATCTGCGGCGAGACCTGCTGCTTGGCGCCCTGCTGCCGGAGTATCGCTACAATTTCGTTTTCCGCGGCCTGTTGAACCGCGCCGCGCAACTGGCCCACCTTCCGGGTTTCGGGCCGGGGCGCTCGGCGGATGACGCGGTGAACTATGCCGCCTTGCGGGCGCGGGGGCAGCATTCCATGCAAAGCCAGGGGCAATTGCTGGATGTCTTTCTGCGAAGCCTTGAGCAGGCCGGCATCGGCGCCGTTCTGGTGGAAGGACAATACAACCCGAAGGGCGAGACGCCCGATCTGCGGCGGCAGAACGCGGCGTTCGGGCAGTATCTGGCGGCGCTGCAACGCCAGCATCCGAAGCTGGCGGTGATCCGGCGCGAGGAACTGCCGCAACTGACCAGCGCCGATTTCAGCGATGCCTATCATCTGTCGCCGGAAGCTGGCTATCGCCTGGCCGAGGCGGTGCTGCGCACGGCGCGGCAAAGGCTGGGTCAGGGCAGGGCCATGACCCGCTTGGATACGAGCCCTTAACTTACAGAGGCCGCGACGGTCCGCTGGCCGCCGGTCGCGTGCTGTCCTCGGCGCGTACCAAACTGCCATTGTTGAGGAGCAGCCTCAGGGTGCCGCAGCTCTCGTAATAGTTCTCGGTAACCTTCGGTGCTCCGGATGTGTCTTTCCCCCTGACGGGCGTGGCTGGCATCGTCGCCCACTACCCAGACCTCATGAGACCTGCGCGCGGATCTTGGTTGAAGTTGGCCGTGCTTCTTGATTCGCTGACTTCTGTGTTCAACCTGGAGATCAGTGGATGTCGCGACCCGAATTGCCCAGGAAGGCTTCGGTTTGCTCCTGCACGTGACAGGCGTTCATCTCTGGGTGATCTGGACAGACTGATCGACCGGCGTTCCATCGCGGCGACGCTCCGCAAGATCCATGCCGCAGCCAAAGGCGCCCCCCTGGCCGTCGCTCGTTCTGTTCAAGGCGATTATGGTCGCGGTGCATGATTTGTCGGGTGTGAGACTGGCCGAGGCGCTGGACGACCGCGTGTCTTTCCGCCGCTTCTAAGACTTTGCCGTGCAGGAGCCGACACCGGAACGCACCGCCTTGCCCGGCTTCGGAGACATTTGGTGGCTCGCAGACTGGACCAGGTGCTGTTTGCCGAGGTGACGGAGCATCTCACAGCCAAGGCTGTGAGGGTGAAAACAGGCATGCTGGTCGATGCCATGGTGATCAACCTCTGCCAGTGACCAGGATCAGGAAGCCTGCCGGTCCGGTCACTAGCGGCGCCGCGTGACCCACGGCTACAAGACGTATACCGGTGCTGACGCCGATACAGCCATTGTGAGCCAGGTTTCAGTTTTGCAAGGTCACGCCTATGATCGGCGCTCTGGCTTGGCATCCGACCACCCGCGCACAGGTCTCATTAGGCTGACAGTGGCTGCCATCCTGGCAGTATCTCTGCATATTGCCCAGGACGTACAATAACTGCTGTCTCTACGAAAGGAGGTTGACCAGCATGCAGGTGTGTCACACTGCCAATCGTAAATCTGTCAGTGATCATTGATGATGATCCAAACAGCTCTACATCAAAGAAAGGCAACCCTTCGGGTACATCAGCCCGCCCGATGAGGATTTTTTCGCCGTTTTTATCAAGATAAACCTTCAACTGAGTACTTCCTTTTCTGAAAGCGGTTTTTCTATCTGATAGGGACGTGGGTAGTGAGAGAGGTGGCCGTCTAAGCTGACGCCCCACACGGGGCACTGTCATGCTTCACCTTTTATCCCGCCCCGCACCAGCGCTCGGCCTGACCCGAACACGACTTCAGCCTGCCTGATTTGAACGGCAGGCTCGACGATGATCTGGTGCTGCGACCATGGCTCGTTCATGGAGGCCTCGGCATTGCGACACTGCCTCATACCCCAAGAATGTTGATGGAATGTTGGAGAGCAAACCCGATTATCCGCAGCCAGCGCTAGTGGAAATCTCTGCTTTTCAGTTGCAGCACCGGCCTGCGTGATCCCGGCTCCGGCCTTCTGACCTCATCGGCCCGCCCCAGCGCCGCCGCGCTCCAATCCGCCGGTTCCGCCGAACTCAGCCCCTGCAGCAGGTCCGTCCGGTCAGTGAGCTTTTCCACGATGATGTGCGTCACCGGCACCTCGGCCTGCTCCGTCTCGCGCTCGATCTTGCCCTTGACCAGCAGCAGCCGGGCGTTGATAAGCGCTGCCCGGTCGCGATCGACGATGTTCGCGAAGGTCACCAAGTTGGCCTGCCCGTGCTCGTCCTCCACGGTGATGAACACGACGCCCTTGGAGGTGCCCGGGCGCTGGCGCATCAGCACCAGCCCGGCCAGCAACACCCGCTTACCGGAGGGCAGGGCATCGATCTCCCGCGTGTCCTGGCAGCCCAACTCCCGAAGTCGGGGCCGCAGCAACGTCAGCGGATGCGTCCCCAGCGTCAGGCCGGTGGCCAGATAGTCGAGCACGACACGCTGCCCGTCGTGTTCCGGCGGCAACTCCGGCGCCGCCTCCGGCAGCAGCGGTGGCTCGCCTGCCGCCGCGCTGCGGGCGGCCAGCCGCAGCAGGGGCGGCACGTCCTTCTCGACGCCCCGGGCGGCCCAGAGGGCCTGGCGCCGCGGCACCCCCAGGCCCGCAAAGGCATCCGCCGCCGCCAGCGCCTCCGTGGCCTTGCGGCCGAGCTCGGCCCGCCGCACCACCTCCTCGACCGAGGCGAAGGGCGACCGGTTCCCCGCTTCCCGCGCCTTCATCAGGCGCTCCGCCTCCGCCTGGACCAGCCCCGCCGCCTGCCGCAGCCCAAGCCGCAAGGCCAGCCCCTCAGCGCTGTCGGCCTCGGGCTCCAGGGTGCAGTCCCAGTCGCTGCAGTTGACGTCCACCGGCCGCACCGCGACGCCGTGCTCCCTGGCGTCGCGGACGATCTGCGCCGGGGCGTAGAAGCCCATCGGCTGCGCGTTCAGCAGGGCAGCGGCAAAGACCGACGGGTGCCAGCGCTTCAGCCAGCTGCTGGCATAGGCCAGATGCGCGAAGGAGGCAGCGTGGCTTTCCGGAAAGCCATAGGAACCAAAGCCCTCCAGCTGCTGGAACACCCGCTCGGCCAGCTCAGGGTCATAGCCCCGGGCCACCATGCCGCCCACCAGCCGGTCGCGGTATTCGCTCACTCCTTGCGTGTGCTTGAAGGTCGCCATGGCGCGACGCAGCTTGTCGGCCTCCTCAGGCGTGAATTTCGCCGCCACCATGGCCACCCGCATGGCCTGCTCCTGGAACAGCGGCACGCCCAGGGTGCGCTCCAGCACCTTGCGGAGTTCGTCCGGCTGGCCGTGCTCGGGTGAGGGGCCGGGATAGTTCGGCTGCTCCAGCCCCCAGCGGCGGCGCAGATAGGGATGCACCATGTCGCCCTGGATCGGACCGGGCCGGATGATCGCCACCTGGATCACCAGGTCGTAGAACTTTTCTGGCCGCAGCCGCGGCAGCATGTTCATCTGCGCCCGGCTTTCCACCTGGAACACGCCGACGCTGTCGGCCCGCCGCAGCATGGCGTAGGTCTCGGGGCAATCCCTGGGCACGCCCGCCAGGTCGAGATCCTTCCGGTGGTGCCGCTTGAGCAACTGGAAGCC
>NZ_VUKA01000044.1:0-276 GCF_008386565.1 Teichococcus oryzae
AACCGTAGAAGAGAGGGAAATGGAGGGAAGAGAACAAAACCGGAGTGTTTTTTTTTTTTTTTTTGTAGGAATATCGGAGGAGAATATTGTTTGTACATATCAAGTAGTAGCAACCCAATGAGCATAATGGAGTGCTTAACTCTTCAGAAGAAGAGTGCAGCTGGATAGTGCGAATTTTTCTGAATCGAATGGTAGGTTAGTTATGGGATTTAGCATAGGAAGCCAAGAAACTAGAAAAAAAAAAAAAAAAAAAAAAAAAAAAAAAAAAAAAAAATG
>NZ_VUKA01000044.1:302-5302 GCF_008386565.1 Teichococcus oryzae
CACCCACTACACTACTCGGTCAGGCTCTTACCAGCTTAACTACAGTTGATCGGACGGGAAACGGTGCTTTCTGGTAGATATGGCCGCAACCGATAGTTTAACGGAAACGCAGGTGATATGAGGGCAGGGTCCAGACATGTTCAGTAGGTGGGAGTGAGAGGTGTTATGGGTGGAGGACAATTTTTATTATATTTCATCTAATAGCAATAGGATATGACAGGTGAAAAAGCAAAAGCAATAGTGCATTGTGATGTGGAGAATAAGGTGCATACGATGAAAAAGGTGATTTGTCATTTACAAGAGGTAGGTCGAAACAGAACATGAAAGTTGGTCGGTAGGTGGCATGCAGAGGTAGTTTCAAGGTGACAGGTTATGAAGATATGGTGCAAAAGACAAATGGATGGTGGCAGGCATAGTAAAATGATGGTGTGGAAGACATAGATGGTATTTGTTTTGCATTTACGGCACCGGATGCGGGCGATAATGACGGGAAGAGATTTAGTATGTGGGACAGAATGTCGGCGGCAGTATTGAGACCATGAGAGTAGCAAACGTAAGTCTAAAGGTTGTTTTATAGTAGTTAGGATGTAGAAAATGTATTCCGATAGGCCATTTTACATTTGGAGGGACGGTTGAAAGTGGACAGAGGAAAAGGTGCGGAAATGGCTGATTTTGATTGTTTATGTTTTGTGTGATGATTTTACATTTTTGCATAGTATTAGGTAGTCAGATGAAAGATGAATAGACATAGGAGTAAGAAAACATAGAATAGTTACCGTTATTGGTAGGAGTGTGGTGGGGTGGTATAGTCCGCATTGGGATGTTACTTTCCTGTTATGGCATGGATTTCCCTTTAGGGTCTCTGAAGCGTATTTCCGTCACCGAAAAAGGCAGAAAAAGGGAAACTGAAGGGAGGATAGTAGTAAAGTTTGAATGGTGGTAGTGTAATGTATGATATCCGTTGGTTTTGGTTTCGGTTGTGAAAAGTTTTTTGGTATGATATTTTGCAAGTAGCATATATTTCTTGTGTGAGAAAGGTATATTTTGTATGTTTTGTATGTTCCCGCGCGTTTCCGTATTTTCCGCTTCCGCTTCCGCAGTAAAAAATAGTGAGGAACTGGGTTACCCGGGGCACCTGTCACTTTGGAAAAAAAATATACGCTAAGATTTTTGGAGAATAGCTTAAATTGAAGTTTTTCTCGGCGAGAAATACGTAGTTAAGGCAGAGCGACAGAGAGGGCAAAAGAAAATAAAAGTAAGATTTTAGTTTGTAATGGGAGGGGGGGTTTAGTCATGGAGTACAAGTGTGAGGAAAAGTAGTTGGGAGGTACTTCATGCGAAAGCAGTTGAAGACAAGTTCGAAAAGAGTTTGGAAACGAATTCGAGTAGGCTTGTCGTTCGTTATGTTTTTGTAAATGGCCTCGTCAAACGGTGGAGAGAGTCGCTAGGTGATCGTCAGATCTGCCTAGTCTCTATACAGCGTGTTTAATTGACATGGGTTGATGCGTATTGAGAGATACAATTTGGGAAGAAATTCCCAGAGTGTGTTTCTTTTGCGTTTAACCTGAACAGTCTCATCGTGGGCATCTTGCGATTCCATTGGTGAGCAGCGAAGGATTTGGTGGATTACTAGCTAATAGCAATCTATTTCAAAGAATTCAAACTTGGGGGAATGCCTTGTTGAATAGCCGGTCGCAAGACTGTGATTCTTCAAGTGTAACCTCCTCTCAAATCAGCGATATCAAACGTACCATTCCGTGAAACACCGGGGTATCTGTTTGGTGGAACCTGATTAGAGGAAACTCAAAGAGTGCTATGGTATGGTGACGGAGTGCGCTGGTCAAGAGTGTAAAAGCTTTTTGAACAGAGAGCATTTCCGGCAGCAGAGAGACCTGAAAAAGCAATTTTTCTGGAATTTCAGCTGTTTCCAAACTCAATAAGTATCTTCTAGCAAGAGGGAATAGGTGGGAAAAAAAAAAAGAGATTTCGGTTTCTTTCTTTTTTACTGCTTGTTGCTTCTTCTTTTAAGATAGTTATCTGGTTGATCCTGCCAGTAGTCATATGCTTGTCTCAAAGATTAAGCCATGCATGTCTAAGTATAAGCAATTTATACAGTGAAACTGCGAATGGCTCATTAAATCAGTTATCGTTTATTTGATAGTTCCTTTACTACATGGTATAACTGTGGTAATTCTAGAGCTAATACATGCTTAAAATCTCGACCCTTTGGAAGAGATGTATTTATTAGATAAAAAATCAATGTCTTCGGACTCTTTGATGATTCATAATAACTTTTCGAATCGCATGGCCTTGTGCTGGCGATGGTTCATTCAAATTTCTGCCCTATCAACTTTCGATGGTAGGATAGTGGCCTACCATGGTTTCAACGGGTAACGGGGAATAAGGGTTCGATTCCGGAGAGGGAGCCTGAGAAACGGCTACCACATCCAAGGAAGGCAGCAGGCGCGCAAATTACCCAATCCTAATTCAGGGAGGTAGTGACAATAAATAACGATACAGGGCCCATTCGGGTCTTGTAATTGGAATGAGTACAATGTAAATACCTTAACGAGGAACAATTGGAGGGCAAGTCTGGTGCCAGCAGCCGCGGTAATTCCAGCTCCAATAGCGTATATTAAAGTTGTTGCAGTTAAAAAGCTCGTAGTTGAACTTTGGGCCCGGTTGGCCGGTCCGATTTTTTCGTGTACTGGATTTCCAACGGGGCCTTTCCTTCTGGCTAACCTTGAGTCCTTGTGGCTCTTGGCGAACCAGGACTTTTACTTTGAAAAAATTAGAGTGTTCAAAGCAGGCGTATTGCTCGAATATATTAGCATGGAATAATAGAATAGGACGTTTGGTTCTATTTTGTTGGTTTCTAGGACCATCGTAATGATTAATAGGGACGGTCGGGGGCATCAGTATTCAATTGTCAGAGGTGAAATTCTTGGATTTATTGAAGACTAACTACTGCGAAAGCATTTGCCAAGGACGTTTTCATTAATCAAGAACGAAAGTTAGGGGATCGAAGATGATCAGATACCGTCGTAGTCTTAACCATAAACTATGCCGACTAGGGATCGGGTGGTGTTTTTTTAATGACCCACTCGGCACCTTACGAGAAATCAAAGTCTTTGGGTTCTGGGGGGAGTATGGTCGCAAGGCTGAAACTTAAAGGAATTGACGGAAGGGCACCACCAGGAGTGGAGCCTGCGGCTTAATTTGACTCAACACGGGGAAACTCACCAGGTCCAGACACAATAAGGATTGACAGATTGAGAGCTCTTTCTTGATTTTGTGGGTGGTGGTGCATGGCCGTTCTTAGTTGGTGGAGTGATTTGTCTGCTTAATTGCGATAACGAACGAGACCTTAACCTACTAAATAGTGGTGCTAGCATTTGCTGGTTATCCACTTCTTAGAGGGACTATCGGTTTCAAGCCGATGGAAGTTTGAGGCAATAACAGGTCTGTGATGCCCTTAGACGTTCTGGGCCGCACGCGCGCTACACTGACGGAGCCAGCGAGTCTAACCTTGGCCGAGAGGTCTTGGTAATCTTGTGAAACTCCGTCGTGCTGGGGATAGAGCATTGTAATTATTGCTCTTCAACGAGGAATTCCTAGTAAGCGCAAGTCATCAGCTTGCGTTGATTACGTCCCTGCCCTTTGTACACACCGCCCGTCGCTAGTACCGATTGAATGGCTTAGTGAGGCCTCAGGATCTGCTTAGAGAAGGGGGCAACTCCATCTCAGAGCGGAGAATTTGGACAAACTTGGTCATTTAGAGGAACTAAAAGTCGTAACAAGGTTTCCGTAGGTGAACCTGCGGAAGGATCATTAAAGAAATTTAATAATTTTGAAAATGGATTTTTTTGTTTTGGCAAGAGCATGAGAGCTTTTACTGGGCAAGAAGACAAGAGATGGAGAGTCCAGCCGGGCCTGCGCTTAAGTGCGCGGTCTTGCTAGGCTTGTAAGTTTCTTTCTTGCTATTCCAAACGGTGAGAGATTTCTGTGCTTTTGTTATAGGACAATTAAAACCGTTTCAATACAACACACTGTGGAGTTTTCATATCTTTGCAACTTTTTCTTTGGGCATTCGAGCAATCGGGGCCCAGAGGTAACAAACACAAACAATTTTATCTATTCATTAAATTTTTGTCAAAAACAAGAATTTTCGTAACTGGAAATTTTAAAATATTAAAAACTTTCAACAACGGATCTCTTGGTTCTCGCATCGATGAAGAACGCAGCGAAATGCGATACGTAATGTGAATTGCAGAATTCCGTGAATCATCGAATCTTTGAACGCACATTGCGCCCCTTGGTATTCCAGGGGGCATGCCTGTTTGAGCGTCATTTCCTTCTCAAACATTCTGTTTGGTAGTGAGTGATACTCTTTGGAGTTAACTTGAAATTGCTGGCCTTTTCATTGGATGTTTTTTTTCCAAAGAGAGGTTTCTCTGCGTGCTTGAGGTATAATGCAAGTACGGTCGTTTTAGGTTTTACCAACTGCGGCTAATCTTTTTTTATACTGAGCGTATTGGAACGTTATCGATAAGAAGAGAGCGTCTAGGCGAACAATGTTCTTAAAGTTTGACCTCAAATCAGGTAGGAGTACCCGCTGAACTTAAGCATATCAATAAGCGGAGGAAAAGAAACCAACCGGGATTGCCTTAGTAACGGCGAGTGAAGCGGCAAAAGCTCAAATTTGAAATCTGGTACCTTCGGTGCCCGAGTTGTAATTTGGAGAGGGCAACTTTGGGGCCGTTCCTTGTCTATGTTCCTTGGAACAGGACGTCATAGAGGGTGAGAATCCCGTGTGGCGAGGAGTGCGGTTCTTTGTAAAGTGCCTTCGAAGAGTCGAGTTGTTTGGGAATGCAGCTCTAAGTGGGTGGTAAATTCCATCTAAAGCTAAATATTGGCGAGAGACCGATAGCGAACAAGTACAGTGATGGAAAGATGAAAAGAACTTTGAAAAGAGAGTGAAAAAGTACGTGAAATTGTTG
>NZ_VUKA01000045.1 GCF_008386565.1 Teichococcus oryzae
CAGGCGGGCATTGGCGCGAAGTGGCGGCCCGCTGGAGGCAGCGGGATGAGCCGCAGCTTTGTGGCCTATCTTCCTGTAGATGTGAAGCCCCAAGAGGGACAGCCCACTCTCGACGCACAGCGCGCCTTGGTGGTCTCCGCTGTGTGGCGAGGCTGGAAAACCTCGCATGTCCATTCCCGAACATTTCGGGCCATGTCAAACAGCCCGTAGCCATTGGCTGGGAAGGCGCCCACTGGCGAGGTGCCTTCGTACCCATCGGTTCCCAGATTCTGCCAGGGGAACTCACCCTGCCAGGTGTTGGCAAGCAGCCGGCTCCTCCGGAGCGAGGTTGTTGCCCCATACGTAGGCAGCGCCCTTCAGCCCGCCGCGCGCGGCGAACTCCCACTCCGCCTCAGTCGGCAACGCCTTGCCCGCCCAGGCGGCATAGGCTGCGGCACCCTCATAAGCGACATGCATGACAGGGTGGCGGTCGCCGCCATCAAGCGTGCTCCCAGGTCCCTCCGGCTGGTGCCAGCATGCGCCTGGCAGATCGGCCAACCACAGGCGAGGGTCGTACAGGCCAACTGGGCCTGATGGACGCCGGAAGACGGGGGAGCCTGGCAACAGCAACGCCCGATTCACGCCCGGAGATCAGCGGGCGAGGGCGGGAGCTCAGCCACGGTGATATGGTTGGTGGCCGCGACGAAGCAGCGGAACTCGAGCTTGGACCATGCCCTTAGAAGCCTGCTTGGACGGAGCTTCGTCGCTTGGCTACGCCCTTCGCGCGGGGCCGATCATCGGCTCGGCTTCGCCCGGTCCCTTGCGAGGGCGGACTGCGCACCTCCCTCCCTCACAGCTGCGCCCATCGGCTGCGCAGGAAATGCGCCGCCATCTTGGGTCGCCGATCCCGGGTGAATGCGCCCTTGAAGTTCATTCCCGCCGCGCGGCTGGTGCCCTGGCCGGTCTTGAAGTCGGCGAAGTTCCAGACATGCATCCCCGCCATGAAGGGCCGCTGGGCAGCGATGTCGAGGTAGCGGCGGAGGAACTCCACCTGATATTCCTCGGTCCACATTTCGGCCGGCTGGGCATGCACGCCAGGAATGGTGTCGGTGCCGAACTCGGCGATAATGATCGGCTTGCCGAAGCGGCTGTTCAGTTCGTCCAGCTCGCGCGCCAGCGTTTCGGCACCCTCGTCCAGCCGCCCTGCCTGGGTGTACCAGCCGTAGTAGCGGTTGATGCAGACCACATCGAAGATGCCGTGCCATTCCAGAGGGCCACCCTGAACGCCCACCATCGTGACCGGCCGCGTCGGGTCCAGCCGGCGCGTCTCGTCATAGATCTGGCGGAAGAACCGCATCCCGGCCTCGGCAGCCTCCGGCACAGGCGGCCCACCGCCGAGCAAGGGACCGCCCATGGGCTCGTTCGCCACGTTCCATAGGATCGTGCTCGGGTGGTTCTTATCGCGCGCGATCAGTTCTTGCAGCTGCCGGGTGGCCTGGGCGAGGCGCTGCGCCGTCGCCTCTGGCGGATCCTCGAAGTTAAGCCCAACGGCTGGGATCTCATTGATCACCAGCACGCCAAGCCGGTCCGCCAAGTCCATCGCCTCCTCGGCATAGGGATAATGGGTGGTGCGGTAGGAGTTCGCGCCGACCCAGCGGAGCAGTTCGTAATCCCGCACCCACATGGGCAGATTCAGCCCGCGCCCGCTCAGCGGAAAATCCTCATGCTTACCGAAGCCGGTCAGCTTGACCGGCTGCCCATTCAGCAGCAGCTGGCTCCCACGCACCGCGATGGTGCGGATGCCAATCTCCAGCGAATAAGAGTCCGTGGAACGCTGCCCATCAGCGAGCGTGACCGTGAGCGGGTAGAGATGCGGGCTTCCTGGCGCCCAGAACCGCGCCGAAGGCACGCGCAAGGTGGCTTCGGCGGAGCCCGCCTGGAAGCTCAGCTCCGTCTCGGCGCCGTTCAGCCGGACCCGGCCTTGGCCGGCATAGCCGCCGGACGCATGGACCCTGACGTTGACGACCCCGTCGCTGCCCTCGATGGTCGTGCCCACCGTGACGTCGTCGATATGCGCCTCGGCCGGTACGGAATACAGCACGACCTGCCGGTGCAGCCCGGCATAGGGGAAGAAGTCATAGGTGGTCGCGGGATAGCCGCCCAGGACGCCAGCCACCCCGCCGCCGCCTTCTCCAGGCCCCGGCGGCACCCGCCCCAGGAGCTGCTTGTTCTCCACCGTGATGGCGATGACATTCGGCTGGTCCCAGCCGAGCTGCGGGCCGATCTCGGCGACAAAGGGCAGGTGCCCGCCCTGATGCTCGGCCACCACGGTGCCGTTGACCCATACCTTCGCGGCATAGTTCGCCGAGCCGATGCGCAGGAAGACGCGCTGCGCCCGCCATCCCGCCGGCGCCCAGATCCGCGTCAGGTACCAGGCCAGCCCAAGATAGTCCCGCGCGTCGTCATAAAGGTCGTTCCAGCTGCACGGCACCACGATGGGCCGCGGCATGGGAAGGGCGCGAAACCAGCCCGCGGCTTCGCCTTCCTCGCCGGGATCCATCTGGAAGTCCCACAGGCCGGAGATATCGAGCAGGTTGCGATGCGCGTTCTGCTGCGGGCGCAGCAGGCCCATGGGGTTGGACAGGGCCTGAGGCTGCGCTGCCGCCGGCCGCGCGTCCAGGAGGGGCGCGCCCACCAGTAGCGAGGCCGAGCCGAGGGCCGCCGCGTGCAGTGCCTCGCGCCGGCCCAGCCCAGCCATGCACGGGGCAGGGTTCTTCGCGTCCCCATGGCCTTGATCTCCGGCCATGTTCGAGCTTCCTCCGGATGGAACAGTGGACATGCCGCTCAACGATGCGCCTGGCCGCTCACCAGCCAGGGACTGGCGGCCGCGAGCATGGCTTCGATGCCGGCGCGCAACGTCGGCTGCAGGACTGGCGCGAATTCCGGAGAATGATTGGAAGGGATGTCGTTCGGCCGCCCCTCCTTCTGCGCCTTCGCATATGTGTCAGGATCGGTGCCGCCAACCAGCCAGTAGACGGAGGGCACATCCCAGGCGCGCGCCAGAACCGTGAAGTCCTCGCTCGCGGAGGCCGCACTGGCGGGCTGCACCCGGTCGGCCCCCATGCGCTCGCGCAGGGCTTCCGCAACCTTCCGCGTCGCATCCTCGTCATTGATCGTCAGCGGAAAGGTGCTCAGCGTCTTGAAGGTGGGCGGCTTCGGAGAACGCGACAACTCGGCCTGCTGGGTGATGATCCGCCGCACCGAGGCCAGGACACGCTCCCGCACCTGATCGTCGAAGGTGCGGATGTTGAGCCGGAGCAAAGCCCGTTCGGGAATGATGTTGGCGCTCGACCCCGCCTGGAGGGCGCCCACGGTGATCACCGCCTGGTCGGTCATGCCGATCTCGCGCGAAACCACGGTCTGGAGTTGCGTCACTGCCGAGGCCGCCATGACAACCGGATCAACGGTGGTCTCCGGTGAGGAGCCGTGCCCGCCACGGCCGAACAGCATCACCTCCAGGCTGTCGCTCCTGGACAGAATGGTGCCGCTGCTGATCGCGACCTGGCCCGCGGCGAGTGGCATCACATGCTGGCCGAGCACTACATCCGGCTTGGGAAAGCGCCGCACCAGCCCGTCCTCGACCATGGCTTTGGCGCCCTCGGCGGTTTCCTCGCCCGGCTGGAACAGCGCCACGACGGTGCCGCGCCACTTGTCACGGTTCTCGGACAGGATGTGCGCCGTGGCCATCAGCCACGCCACATGCATGTCGTGCCCGCAGGAATGCGCGATCGCCGTTTCCTGCCCATTGGCGGGATCGATGCCGGTTTTGGAGCTCGCATAAGGAAGCCCCGTATTCTCCTGCATGGGAAGGGCATCCATGTCCGCCCGCAGCAGGACCGTCGCGCCGTCACCATTGCGCAGCACCCCGACGACCCCGACCCCGCCGACGCCCTCCGCCACCTCATAGCCCTGCTTGCGCAGCCACTCCGCTGCGATGCCGGCGGTGCGCCGCTCCTGCATCGAAAGTTCGGGATTGGCGTGGATGTCCTTGTAGATGCCCTCGATCTCGGTGAGCAGCGCTTCGGACGGCGCAGGCAGGGTGGATTGCGGCTGGGATGCCGCTCCAGGCGCCGGAGAGGCCCCGCGTTGCTGTGCCTGCGCGGAAGCCGGGTGAAATGCCGTTGCGCAAAGGAGCGAGGAGACCGCCAAGCAGCTGCAGGTCCTGAAGATCGAGCGCCTGGTCGGATGCATGGCTTTTCTTTCGTCCTAGGCTGTGAAGGGTTGTAGCAGGCCGGCCCACAACATCCCGGCCCGGTGTCGTTCACGGCGGCAGCAGCGCGCGCTTGCTTTGATTCAGCCGGGGGTTTGGAACGTCTTGCAAACTCCCTGATCTGGAACTTAGTTGCACCAACACAGTGACGTGGATGAAGCCAGGGCGTGGAGTACAAAGCCCTCGGACGGTTCCTTCCTGAACTGTGGGCCCAAGCGGCAGCGCGAGGGTAGCAGGTGGCTAAGCGGCGTGGACAAAGGTGCTTCACATCCTGAGTCTGAGTGATCCAAGGCTGCTTCCTGAAGGGAGGCGCTGGTGCTGCGAGGTTGTTGACGGACGAGGAATGGGCGTTCTTCGAGCCCTTCGTGATTGAGACCGGACCCTTCCGCGGCCGCCCGCCTGGTGGTCACCGCCGGGTGCTGGATGCCATTTTCTGGGTGGCGCGCACAGGCACTCCCTGGCGCGACCTACCGCCTGAGCTGGGCAACTGGAACTCCGTCCACCGGCAGTATCGACGCTGGACCACCTCCGGTCCCTGGGACGAACTGCTGCAAGTCCTGGCCGACGGGGGCGGTGACGCCGACGCCCTCCAGATGATCGACAGCACCATCGTCCGGCCCATCACTGCGCGGCTGGCGCAAAAGGGAACTCACCGCCAGGGTCTTGGATGCTTGCACGGCGGCTTCTCGACCAAGGTCCACCTTCGCACCGATGCCTATGGCCTGCCGATCAGCCTGACGCTGATGCCAGGCGAGGCGCATGACAGCACGGCTTATGACGTGCTGATGGAGGAGCGGGATAATGATCCTGGCATTTTGCTCGCGGATCGCGGCTACGACAGTGATGCCATACGACAGGATGTACGCGACCCCGGCGGGCAGCCAGAGATCCCGACCAAGCGCAACAGGCGCATCCAGCACAGTGTCCAGCAACTCCGCTACGCCCTCGGCAACCGCATCGAGCGCTGCATCAACCGCCTGAAGAACTGCCGCCGCGTCGCCACCCGCTACGACCAAAACCGCCGGCAGCTTCCTTGGCTTCGTCCAACTCGCCGCCATCCGCTTATGGATCAGCTTTGCCCACGCCGTTTAGCTTCTGTCTCAGAGGCACAGGCACATTTTGTGCCCGATATCTACTTTGGAGCGAGAATTGTAAGAGGCCGGTAAGCAGTGATTGCCAGACGGCTTTCAAAGAAGATCTCGCCGCCGATCGGCTTATCGGAAGGCCGGACGCAAGCTCGACTGCCCGATGCTGGCTCTATGGCCCCAGGCACAGGAGACACCTGGTCAGCCCATGCCTGTCGAGATCTGGAGGGGGTGGGCTGAGGATATCAGCCGCGCGGTAACAACAGGTCATCACCTTCAGGCCGAGGATCGCACTGCGGAGGTCGTCGCAGCGCTTTAGGCCTTTTCCCTCGACCAGCATGCGTCCTGACGCGCCAGCAAGGCGGCGTTTCACGAGCAGGACGTGGCGGAACGGCGCTGGCGCTTCGCCCCATGCCACCCACTTCCGGTCGGCATCCGGTCGCGGACCCCGTGCCTCGGCGAGGAGCCGGAGCCCCAGCGCTCCCGTGCGAGAACCGTCCCAGCATTATGCATGCCGTTTCTCGCCGGCGCCTGAGTTCCAAGCGGATCGACGTGCTCGGCGCCGTCGTGATTGCGGGCTCGATCCGCAGCGCGTCCCGCGAACTGAACGTGGCACGGCCCGCCTTCAGCTGGTTGCTCCGGTTCGTGGAGGACCTAGTCGGCTTTCCGCCCAGTGGACGTGCTAGCGGCCCACGCCGCTTCGTTGCCGTCCGAACAGATTTCCTCATCATGAACAAGGATCTGGAAAGCCCTCAACCCAGCACCTAGTTGAAGAAGGCTCTAATCTTGCGGTGCAGGCAGCCAGTCGACCACCGCGGCGACCTGCGTCAGTTCCCGCCGCAGCACCGGCACGGCATGGTCCACAAAGGCGCGCACCGGCGACCAGGGCCTTGGGTTCGGCCGGAAGATCATGTTCACCGGCACCGCTCTCGGCTCGAAGGAGGTGAGCACGCGCCGCAATTTGCCCGACGCCAGTGGCCCGGCCACCTGATAGGAGAGCGCGCGCACCAGGCCCTTACCCCGCAGTGCCACATCCAGCCCCGCCCCGGCGCTGGAGATAGAGAGCTGCGTCCGCACCTGGACCGACCGCGCCCGGGCGCTGCCGGCCTTTTGCCGGAACGTCCAGAGCTCGCGGTTTCCCTCCGCGCCCACCCCGATGCAGCGGTGGCCGGACAGCTCCGCAGGCTCCTGTGGCAGGCCATGGCGGGCAAGATAGGCGGGCGAGGCACAGATAACCTGCCGCACTTCACCAAGCTTCACCGCGGCCAGACTGCTATCCTGCAGATGCGCCAGCCGGATCGCAACGTCGACGCCTTCGCCCACCATGTCGACCATGCGGTTCAGGAGCAGCGCTCGCACCTGCACCGCGGGATGCACTTCAAGGAATTCCTCCAGCACCGGCGCCACCTTCAGGCGGCCGAACAGTTCCGGCGCTGTCAGCACCAGCGTGCCGCCGATGACATTCGGCGCCTGTTCCTTTCGGAGTTCGGCCAGCCGGTCCAGCACCTCGCGCCAGGTGGCGGCGTGGCGCTCGCCTGCCTCGGTCAGGCGCAGGCCGCGCGTGGAGCGCAGCAGCAGCGTCTCCCCCGCATCCTCCTCCAAAAGAGCAATAGCGCGCGTGGCCGCCGCCGCCGAGCGGCCGAACCGCCGCGCGGCGGCGGCGAGCGAGCCTTCGTCGATGGCGGCAACGGCCATCTCCATCGCGTCCAGCCGGTCCATGGTTTCAGATCCTGAAATCGAGCCCGTCATCCAACGCGCATTCAGCCGCTCTGTGCAAGTTCCTACCTTGGCTCCACCGCAGCGAGGTGACGCCATGAATCAGACGATCTCGGCGATGCAGCGCCGCAACCTTCTGACCTCCCTGGCGGCGGCGCCGGCCATGGCGCCGCGCGCCCCGGCCGCCGCAAGCCTGGCATACTTCACGGAGACGGCCATGCCCGACATCCAGTACCGCACGCAGCCAGTTGGCCCCGTGGAGGTCTTCTACCGCGAGGCCGGGCCGGCCGATGCGCCGGTCATCCTGCTGCTGCACGGCTTCCCGACGAGCAGCCACATGTTCCGCGACCTGATCCCGCTGCTCGCCGACCGCTACCGGGTGATCGCACCAGACCTGCCCGGCTTCGGCCTGACCAGGGCGCCGGCGCGCAGCACCTTCGACTACAGCTTCGACAACCTGGCGCATGTGATCGGCCAGTTCGTCGATGTCATCGGCCTGCGGCGCTACGCGCTCTACATCTTCGATTACGGTGCGCCGACCGGCCTGCGGCTAGCCATGGCGCATCCCGAACGGGTTGCCGCGATCATCTCGCAGAATGGCAATGCCTATCTGGAAGGGTTGAGCACGGAGTGGGAATCCTGGCAGGCCTATTGGCGTGAGCCGACGGAGGAGAACCGCGCCCGCTGCCGTGCCGCGCTGACCGACGAATTCATCCGGTCCCAGTATGAGCAGGGTGCGCCGGCGGGGCGCGTCGCCCCCGATGGCTACCTGCTCGACCAGTTCTTCATGCACCGCGCGGAAGCGGCGGAGATCCAGCTCGACCTCATCCTGAGCTACCGGACGAACGTGGCGCTCTACCCGGCCTTCCAGAGCTATTTTCGGCAGCATCAGCCACCGCTGCTGGCGATCTGGGGCAGGAACGACCCTTATTTTCTGCCGGCCGGCGCCGAGGCCTTCAAGCGCGACCTGCCGAAGGCGGAGGTGCATCTACTTGACACCGGTCACTTCGCTCTGGAAACGCACCACCAAGAGATCGCCCACCATATTCGCCGCTTTCTGCCAGCCTGATCTGCAGCCATCTCGCTGTCGCAATCATGGCAGCGGGGCGTCCCTCCTTGGGGCTTCAGAATGCCCGAAAAACTGGCGCTCTCGTCGGATCAGTTTCGCGGGTCAGGACCAGGGCAGTGCCGGGGCCGATGAACCATTGGAGCTGGGGCGGGGCATAGGCTTGGCTCCTCCTGGCACGATCACCTTCGGGGCTGGTGGTCTGTAGTCGAGCAAGGAATGAGGGCGAGTGGTGTTGCAGTGCACCCGCCACTGCTCGATCAGCACCCTGGCCTCGGCCAGCGAGTTGAACACCTCGCCGTTGAGCAGCTCATCGCGCAGCTTGCCGTTAGAACTCTCCACATAGCCGTTTTTCCAGGGGCTGCCGGGCTCGATAAAGGCGATCTTCGCGCCGACGCCGTGGATCCAGCCCTGCACGGCCTTGGGCACGAGCTCAGGCCCGTTGTCCGACCGAACATGCGCGGACGTGCCGCGGGCGATGAGCAGGGCCGTGATCCGGCGATAGCCATACCGCCCGTATTGTCAGGCCAAGCCAATGATCGCCGCCGTCAGCATTGCTTTGTCGCCCGGGGAACCGGGCGCCTGCCGCTACGTCGAGCGATGCTGGCCCAGCACGCGGCAGGCAAAGCGTTCCGAGACGCCAAGCCTTGCCCTGACATGCTGTACCG
>NZ_VUKA01000046.1 GCF_008386565.1 Teichococcus oryzae
CAGCATGTCCCACCTGGCCAGCGGGTCCGTGCCTTCCGCAAGCTCTGCGCCCTGCTCAAGCCCGGCGGGCTGCTGGTGCTGACCCTGCGCCATGGTCCCGCCCCGGAGGGCAGTGGCATGCACCCGGTCTCCACCGGCGAGGTGGAGGCCCTGGCGCGTGACCATGGCCTGATGCTCCTGCGGCAGCTGGCGATGCCGGACCAGCAGGGCCGGCCGGAAGTGTCCTGGACGGGCGTGGCGCTGCGCCTGCCGGATGACGGCACGGGTGCCCTGCCCCTGCTGCGCCACGTCATCCTCAATGACACCAAGAGCTCCACCTACAAGCTCGGCCTGTTGCGGGTGCTGTGCCGGGCGGCGGAGGGCGCGGCGGGCCTGGCCGAGCCGGAGGGCGATGACTTCGTCCAGCTGCCGCTCGGCCTGGTCGCCCTGCTCTGGCTGCGGCTCTACCTGCCGCTGGTCCGGTCCCGCCTGCCGCAGGCGCCGGGCAATAGCGGACCGGACGGGCTCGGCTTCGCCAAAGAGGGCTTCCGGACGCTGCTCGAGGGGGTGGTTCCGGCGGCCGACCTGCGGATCGGCCAGCGCTTCAGCGGCGCGGCGGCCAAAGCCCTGCACGCGGCGCTGGGTGACGCGGCCCAGACCATCACCCGGATGCCGGCCACCTTCATGACCTATCCGCGGGGTGGCGCCATCCTGCCGGTGAGCCGAGGACGGGCGGGTGCCGCACCAGAAGCCCTGCAGCTGGACGCGGCCTACCTCGCCTCCTTCGGCACGCTGCGTGTGCCGCTGCATCTCTGGCGCGCCCTGCAGCGCTTCGCGGCCTGGGTGGAGCCGGCGCTGGTCGCCGAGTGGGTGCGGCTGATGGGCGACTATGCCAGGCGCCGGGGCACGACGCTGGACCCGGGCACCGCCGCCGCGGCCATGTGCTGGTCGGATCCCGAGCGGGACGTGGCGGTGCCGCGCCGCCTGGCGCTGCGGCTGGTGGAGCAAGGCGACACACTCCGCTGCGCCTGGACCGGGCAGGCGCTGACGGCGCAAACGCTGGACATCGACCACCTGTTCCCCTGGTCGGCCTGGCCCTGCGGCGATCTGTGGAACCTGCTGCCGGCACACCGGGTGGTGAACCAGCGGCTCAAGCGCGACCGGCTGCCCTCCGCCGCGGCGCTGGCCAGCGCGGAGGAGCGGATCCTGAGGTGGTGGCAGGCGGCCTATCTCGGCACGGAGGATCGGCTGCTGCCAGTGCGCTTTGGGCAGGAGGCGCTGGCCAGCCTGCCGGGGCTCGGAGTACAGGCCGATCAGCCCGGGCCGGTCTACGCCGCCGTGGGGCTGCAGCGCATGCGGCTGCACCATGACCAGCAGGTGCCGGAGTGGACGCCATAGGATGCTGTCCGGATGCGCTGGCCAGACGCCCGAGTGAAGACCCTCTCTGCAGCGCTGGTCAAAGCACCACGTCAGGCGGCGGTCCACGGCGCCAGCCGCCGGCGAGCCGCTCGATCGTCCAGGCGCGCAGCGGTCGGCCGCGCCGGACTGCTTTCCAGAGCAGGGCCGCCTCCATCCCGCCATTCACGCCCGACAGGTACGGTTCGGCTTCCATGCCGAAGGCCTCCCGGTAAGCCAGAAGAGCCGGCAGGACGACATCAGAGGGCGGCGGCGGGGGATAGCCGAGCGATTCAGTCATCGCCTGAGACGCCTTTCGCACCCAACATCGAGCCGGAATGGTCACGGCGCCAAGAGCCTATCTGAGGGCCGAGCTTCTCCTGGCGCATCTCCAACGCTCTCCTGCTGGGTCCAAGCGCTTTGTCGGCAGGGATCCTCAGAACACGGCCGTGCAGCGCGCGATAGACCGGGTCCGCGATGTCGGGATGGACCAGGACTTCCAGTGAAGCAGGATCGACGCCGATCCTCGCACAGTCGAACAGTGTGTGGATGTCCGCCCGCAGGAGCAGGCCGTTGCTGACCTTGTTCGTCCATTGCCCACGGTAGGGCACGATGTGCGCGGCTTCGAGCACGGCCAGGACGTCACAGCCAGTGATGGCGCAGCGCCCGCCATAGGCGCTGAGCAACCGGTTCCGGAAAGCAGCCTGGCCGCGACGGGCGCGTATCGTTCGCTTGATATGGTCTTCAGCGTCTGCCTCGGTGACCGAATCGAAGCTGTCTTCATCCGCGGCCTCCTCAGCGATCGGTTCAGATCCTTCAGGAGCCGAGCCGCCAACCTCAACCTCAAAGCCGAGCCGTTCCAGGGCTCGCTGCACCGTGGCCGCGCCGCCGGAGAACTCCGAGGCTTTCAGGGCTGCCGCCGAAGGGTTCTGATACCTGAAGGCGACACCGACGATCGCCTTCGACGGATAGGTGAGACCCTCATAGGTCAGGTGGTAGCTGTTCTGCGATTCAAGAATTTGATTTTGCAGGATAATTAAAGTCTCCCCCCTTATTGCGAAGATACAACAGATTTGTGAACTTGAGCTTGTCGTTTATCCTATAAATTGGATCCTCTGTCGGACGATGCCCTGAAAGATGACTGCGCCGGAGGTCCAATTGCGTCGCTTTATCTGCAATCCAGAGCGGAGTAGGCCGGCGAATGTACAAGAGCGCTAGCCGCTTCCAGAATGCTGTACGCCTGTCTCTAGGCGGTGATGTTCTGACGCGTCACGGATCGGAGGGCGGTGCCGGATCCCCAAGGCAACGTGTCACATCAACAGATATCCCCAGCTTCCAAGAAGTGGAGGCGCTGGGCGATCGACTGAAGGATCGACGCGCATTCCTAGATGCCACTCGGAACCAGATTAATAATCTTCGGTCAATTGGCTATCGTCGATCTTCCGATCTCGCTCGAGAGCTAAATCGTCGGGGTTATCGGAATGCTGCCGGTCGCCATTGGGATGAGCGCTTGATTCAATTCATGATGTTTCGCTTGTCACCTTGTGACAAGGCGCCTTCACATCCTTTCGACCAATATCGACAGCCTAAATCATCGCCTCGCGCTCAGGATCTTCAAACATCAGTCCCTCCGATGCCGCGACTGGGTGGAGGAGTTAATCGGCGTAGCGTCGAAGGTAAGATCTGGCTAACTCTCCCTAATCGATCACCGTCGTCTCTATCTGCTGCACTCGGCGAAGCGGCAGAAGACGTCCTGCAGGCTTGTCAGGCACAGCAGGTTCACGACGCTCTCAGGTTGACCCTGTTCTGCCATCAGCCGGTGCCTGAGCCACTTCTAAAATGGCTAATGCCGCAACATCCGAGTGCGAGTGTGACGCTGATGCTGGCGAGCATTCCAGCAGAAGGGAGAGCAACAATGACGTTGCATCCCACTATCTCTGATGCTTTGCGGTGCTGCGCTGTGAGCAAGTTGACCTTGTATTATGAACGGCGCGACGATCCTGCCGACGGTCGTTATCAAGCGGAGCAATTTGACTCTTCGCATTCCTCGAGTGGTTTAGGAAAGGATGCGAGTCTTTCCTTTCGGATCAGAAGTGATGGAGGAGGTTGCCGCAAGGAACTGCCAGCCGCCTTACTCTCAAACCACCTCAAGTCCGGTGGCTGGCGTGTCGAGTACCTATGGTCAGCCTTCTCGGAACGAGGCGGATCCTGACGCGCTGGGCAGACAAATCTTCATCGCCGCTTCATCCTCTGGGTTCGCCAGGCGGTGGTGATAACCCTTCCGCCTTCGTCACAGACGACGTAGGCATCCAAGTACTGTTCCAGGGCGGCATGGATCCGGTCGCCCAGGAGATGCTTCGTACGACGGCGAGCGGCCTTGTCCATGAAGTAGACCTCGGCGCCATTGTGGCGCATGGAGGAGCCCTGCTCCATCAGCAGGCCAATGACGAAGGGCGGAATGGCGCGGCCTTGTCGGCGAGCCACGGCATGGCGGGTCTCATGGTGATCCATGTCACGCCGCCTCCTTCAGGATGGCCGCCAACTGCCGCTCGATCTCCGCCTTGCTGACCAAGACCCAAGGCCCCCGCGCTCGAACGATGCCCCAGTTGCCGGCGCTGTTGCGCCGACGCCAGCGTGCAACCTCCATATCTGCAAGAGCCTTCAATGCGTCGAAGAAATCGCTGTGCTGCTCTTCCGACCCTTTGGCGCCCACTGTGATGCTGATGCCGGGTCTGCCCTTCGCAGGTCGCACGACGTGCTGGGGCATGAAGGGCGTTCCCTCGGCATCCTGAGGAACAAGGACATTGCTCCTGTCGCCTGCTCCCGTCACAAGAATCCTGTCGAACGGCGCCTGGTTGTCCTGGAGGTTCTTCCAGCGCGAAGGACAGAATTCGCGCCTGCGCTTCAACCACGCTTCGGCCTGAGTGGAGGAAACCCTTCCCGCTTTATCCAGGTTCAGTTCACCGAGGCTGACAGCGTTGCGAACGGCGTTGAGTGACACGCCAGAAAGAAGCCGAATGCCTTCAAGCGTAAGGCTTCCGCCGAAATCGATCGCTGCACGGGCCGCAACGCCTTCCCAGATGGCCAGATAGTCCTTGCCAAAAATGGTTTCGGCACAGGTAGCCAGGACACGGCCATGCGCGATGATCTTCTCAACGCGCCGCCTGCGATCATCGAGCGAAGGTGCCCCTTCGTACGGCTCGTGCGGTGCAATACCTTGGCCGGCATACTCCGCGCCATCACGCCAAAGCTGAGTCACTTCAATGTCCGGAAGGTCGTCCAGGTATTCCTTCCACCCCCGACGATCGGCTTCCTCATAGGTCTGGGATGAACAGGTAACCGGAGCACCAGTCCCAATACCGTTCAACAGCAAGCTGCACATCGCAGCATGCGCGGCTTCCTTGCCGAAGGTGAGCTCGAACACCTCTCCGACCCGGTAAAGGCCATCTGTGAGGGTGTGCGCGATCCGCTCATGCAAAAGAGAAAGCGCTTCATCGTCATGAGGCAGGGTCATCAGTTCTCTGTGGGGCATTTATGTATCTCCTTATATTTTTGCCTCTAACATGACTTCGGAGATCGGAAAAGGGCTTTTTTGTAAAATAAGCACTATTTGCCTCTTATGGAGCCCGCAGGGCTGAGAAGCGCTGCCAGTCACTTGTTTGTTCTTGGTTAGTTCTCAGAATCGCGTTTAGCGTCGTGCTCATGCCCGACCCCTCCAAGCCCCTGCTTTCCCCATGCCTCTCTGCCTCCGGGCTTTTCCGCCGCCTCTGCAGAGGAGTTAGCGGACGCCCTGGCCTATGCGCTGCGCTATGACGAGCGCGGCAAGCCACGCTCCCCCGGTGGCCGCTGGTCGCCAGCCTCGCCGCCGAACATTTGGTGAAGCATCTGGAGCGCTCCGGCTTCCTGGTGCTGAAATTGCCACCCGCCCGGCCGCACAGCGCCGGATAAAACCCTCCCATGCCAGCTCCGGACGCTGTGCTGCGCAATCTCCAGTTCAGGCTCGCCAGGATCGAGCGCGGCAGGCCGGAGGATACGCCGCCATCGCTTTCTCTTTGTGCCCCGATCGATGCGCATCTGCCCGAGGGCGGGTTGGCCTGGGGCGCGCTGCAGGAGATCTAGGCGCGGATGGAACATGAGCTGCGGCTGATCGCACCGCGCGCAGGAACGTCTCACCCAGGACAAGGTGGCGCGAATACGCTTCTAAGTCGGCTTCGAAGGATCCAAGGGAGGCTAATCTTATCGCTGATCGTGTCCACCCATTGATGCTTTTCCCGACATGTTGTTAAACCGAATTGGATAGCCGCTTATCGTTCTATAGGAATGGCAGCCGGCTAAAGGTGCCACGTATGGGTGCCAAAGATGCTCAGGCCAAGCGATTGCCCATCCATTCGCCGAGGCGCACCGAGCGTTCCGGCGCCCAATCTTGGTTGAAGACGATGGTGTTCTGCTTAAACAGCATCACGATTGTCGAGCCGAGAAGGAAACGGCCCATCTCCTCTCCTTTTCTCAGTACGATGCCCTGGTCAGTATAGCTCCATTCGGAAACCTTGCTGATGCGCGTTGGATTAACCACGCCATGCCACACCGTGGCCATGCTGCCGACGATAGTGGCGCCGACCAGCACCATCACGAACGGACCGTGTTCCGGCGACTCGAACACACACACCACGCGCTCATTGCGCGCAAACAGACCTGGCAGGCCGCGCGCGGTGACCGGGTTCACCGAAAACAACGCGCCCGGCACGTAGATCATGCGCTTGAGCTCGCCGTCACACGGCATGTGCAGGCGGTGATAGTCCTTGGGAGACAAATACAGGTTGGCAAAGCTGCCGTGGCGAAACCGGGCCGCCAGGGAGGCGTCGCCGCCGATCAGCTCGATGGTGGTGAAACGGTGGCCCTTGGCCTGCAGGATGTGATGCTCGTCGATTGCACCGAACTGGCTTATCGCGCCGTCCACCGGACAGACGAAGTCAGCCGCCGCGAGTGGACGGAGGCCGGGCTTGAGCGGGCGGGTGAAGAATTCGTTAAAGCTCCTGTAGCTCGCGATCTCCGGATTTTCGGCTTCGCTCATGTCCACGCCATACTTGCGCACAAACCAGCGGATCAGCCCGGTCGTCATTGAACCTCCTTGCGCCCCGGCGATGCGGCCGGCGAGCGTGGTCAGACGCCGCTTCGGCAGGAGGTGCTGGAGCAGGACGTTCAAGCGGTCGGACATGGCAAAGCTCGAGTTGAGGAGATTATCATTATAGCGCCATGAACGCCGGCATACCGAATGGCCTCCCCTCTCCGCCATCTCGAATGCATGGTCATCGCGGTGGCTTGGAGCAAGCCGCGCCGGCCGGAATACGAGCACTTGTGCAAGCTCTATGACTAGGCTCAGCCCGCCGCAGGCGCGTTGGTGGAAGAAGCGCAGCACAATGTGGGCAGGAGGTCGTCACTGCCGCTGGCGTGTGGGCGCTGAAGCTGCGGTGGGACAATAGGTCCCATCTAGGGGAGTAGTTTGGAGGGTTAATTGAGTAAGCAAGGTCAACCCTCGCCCGGCCCCCTCGTTGCTGCCGTCCGCGACAAACTCCCAGCCTCGTTGAGGGGGCATCGCCGCCTATGGAACGACCCAGGGCCGGCAGGATCTGAGCCGGGAAGAATGGCTCCAGCACGCGTTTGAAGGGGCGCTGGACTTGGTGCTGTATCTGAGGCGGTTGACTGAGGAAGAGGGCAGATCCCACATGTCGACGTGAAGACACGCCTACACGTTGGCATGTTGGGGTGTCGACGTCTTATTCCTTGGTCTCAGCGATCCTGGCCAAGCCACGTGATTGGAAAAGCAGGTTCAGCGCCTCTGTCATGAGGTGCTGAAGCCTCTTGCCCTCATCTAACCCAAGACGGTCAAGCTGTCGCTTGGTCGTAGCGTCGACGAAGAAGGCCACTTGGCGCTTTCCCTGCCTGGATGGGGCTACAGGGGCCTTGCCGGGAGCTACCTCCTCGGCGGCAGCTGCAGCCGACCTTGGTAGAGCATTGAGCTTAGGACGACCGCGCAGAGCCATCACACACCTCGACGCGCCGACGTGTCGACACGTAGACGTGCAGACATGTCGTCATAGAGTTTCGAAACTTCCTGCGAGGCCTTTCCACCCGGTTCGTACTCCGCCGCAGTACTGCCGTTGGCCAGACAGTGCCGAAAGGCCACACGGTAGGAGATGACGGCCGGGGACACCTCCGCTCCCGTCTCCTTCACCACGGCCACCGCGTCGGCCACGACGCTGGAGTTCTCGCGAGGAGGGGCCGCGTTGATCACCACCACTACCGGCCGCTTCAGCGCTAGGCAGAGGTCCACTGTGGCGTTCAGAGCGTCCAGATCGAACTGTGCCGGCTGGCAGGGGCTGACCACCAGATCGGCTGTCTGAGCAACTAGCATCGTGGTTCGGTCAGCATTTGGCGCGGTGTCGACAAAGGCTAACTCATAGCCCTCTGCCTTGGCGTCCTTCAGGGTCTGCCCCAGGTTCGAAGCGTGGATGGCTTCAACATCTGGTGCCGCATCCCCCCTGCGCTGTGCCCAATTGGTCAGGTTCCCCTGAGGGTCTAGATCCAGCAGGAGCGTCTTAACCCCACGAGACGTTGCCTCAGTCGCCAGATGGACGGCGAGGGTGGATTTACCTGCACCACCCTTCTGGCTCATCAGCGCGATAACATGCATTCCATGTCCCCAACATGTCTACGTGAAAACATGTCTACATGTTGGAAGCGCGTCAATCGTCTGGATTCAGCTGCTTGAGGCTTCGACATGTCGTCGTGTCGACATGTCTACGTGGGTGAGTTTGCCTTTGAGTGCAGTGTCTTAGTTGCTGTTGGAGCGATGCCACATTAGGGTTTTGCCACAGCCAGGAGATTGCCGAGCAGCCCAGAGCCCTGAAACGAAAAAAGCCCTCACGGCGCCAACCGTAAGAGCTTTCCGTCACCGCCGAGAGGCAGGAGCAACAAAAATATGCCCCTGCATCCTGCCTCACCAAGCCTCCTTTCGCAAGCGCCAACTTGCGGAAATGCCTGAGGCTTGTCCGGCGGCTGACGGT
>NZ_VUKA01000047.1 GCF_008386565.1 Teichococcus oryzae
CACGACGCCAGATCCGCTCCACCCTCTTGTGGCTGCAGTGCCAGCCCTCCGCCCGGAGCAGGGCCGTGATCCGGCGAACAGTTGAGGGATGGCACGCGAGATAATAGTTCCCGAACCATATGGGGCTGCTCATCTGAGCGGGAGCGGTAGCTGCGACAAGCGCCGGGCGAACACTATGGACGTCACCGGAGTAGCCTCCGGCATCTGGGTCCCTGGGTTTGTCCATCTGGACCTGATTTTAGGCCACCTGCGGTCCGGCTGCTGCCGCCGCAGCGGATGTGAGCCACTCTCGAGCTGCTGGGGCTGACGGCATGCGGCTGATCAGCGAACGGCCAGACTGTGATGCCTCAAAGGCCGGAGAAGCGACCAAGGGCCCTGATTGCAATGATGAACAATGCATTTATGCAAAATTCAGAGCTTGTGGCGAGCTCAGCAGCGTGGCGTGGCGCTTGGCATTGGCTTCCTCGACAAAACGACATCCGCGTCCACCACAGGGCGGCAGACGCGGGAAAAGGCCCGGCCGCCGTGGCCCTCGCCAGGGCTGAGGGCCGCGGCGCCCATGCCCGCTCTATTGCACTGCGCCTCGGGCAGGGCTGAAGTCGCATTGCGGGATTCTGATACTCATCGACATGGCCGCGCCTGCGATCTCGGCGTATCCGTGGCCGGGTTGCTTCGTCAGCCATAACGAAGCCGGTCTGCTCCGGGGCCCCTGCGGCATATCCGTGGTCCGCAGGGCTTTGGCACTGAACCGGCCCGCAGGCTGTTGAGGGGCGGCGGCCGCTGAAAGCAGCGTCCGTCCCCGCCTCGTCCTGAATGCGCCCAGATGCCGGAGGGGCTTCACGGCTCGGCCTCATCCGCATCGCCAGGGACAGGGCCGATGGGTAGGAGACGAGTATGTCCAGCGACCTCGTATCGGCTTCGGCACCGCAAATCAGCCGGCGCATGTTGGGTCTGGCTGGCGGCGTGGCGCTGTTCACCCCGGCCATCCTGTTCTTGCCCTTGCATGAGGCGAGGGCGCAGGCCCGCAGCGCCTATGATCTGATCAGTTCGGCACCCGCGGTGTCCGGTTTTGCCCAGATCATCAAGACCCACGGCATGGAAGAGGCATTTCAGGCACCAGGTGAGTTCGGCTTCTTTGTTCCGGTCAACACTGCCCTCGAACGGACCTCTCCCATGCAGCTTGAGCGGTTCCGCACCGACAAGGAATTCGCCCGCCAGATCATCCTCAACCACATCACCGATTATGACGGGCTGGTCAGCGCCTTCATCGGCCAGGGTACAGGCACAACCACCCAGGTGAAGACCAAGGCCGGAAAGAGCCTGACCCTCACCACCGGTGTTGGCGTGCCGAGCATCGGCGGACAGCCCATTACTTATGCAAACATTCCGGCCAGCAATGGCCGCTGCCATGCCATTGATGGCGTACTAATGGCCTAGCGCGCATCGGCGTTCTGCCTGCGGCCTCTCCGGAGGTTCTGTGGCGTATCGGAACCGCAAGAGGGGCCGCGCGTGCCATAGGCTCCTTCGGCTCGGCCCTCTCCTCCCCGAGACTCCGGTTCCGCCATGCACTGCCCATCACTTATCAACATGCCGACATCCTATAATGGCCGGCGGCTAGGGTTACTTTCTAGACCCGTTGCCGTCTGAGGCAGGGTGGGCCGCCCTCGAGCTATGCAGGAATGACGAGGGGTGCGCCGGGCGGGCCGGCGCCTTGCTTCCGCACAGAAGATAGGGCGTGGAGAGCATATCAGTTTTGTTGGGCTGGACATGCACAAGGTGCCAATTGCCGTCTGCGTGGTCAAGGCCGGCCATGATGGCAAGGTGCAGTTCACTGGCGAAATCCCAGATGATCACATGGCTGCGTGCTTACCAGGTGTCTTGGCTCAGCGGCGATCTTATCGCCGGCATCACGCTTGCTGCCTATGCCGTGCCGGTTGCGTTGGCTTACGCGACCCTCGCCAGGATGCCGCCGCAGGTCGGCATCTATGGTTACATGCTGGGCGGGCTCGGCTATGCGCTGCTTGGCTCATCGCGTCATCTCGCGGTGGGACCAACCTCAGCGATCTCCCTTATGATTGCCGCCGCGGTGGGCGCCATGGCGGCGGGCAGCCCTGAACGCTACGTGGCGATCGCAAGCCTTACGGCTTTCGCGGTCACCGTGCTCTGCCTCATCGCCTGGGCACTCCGCCTCAGCGTGCTGGCGAAGCTGATCAGCGACAGCATCCTTGTCGGCTTTAAGGCAGGCGCAGGCATCACCATCGCCGTGACACAGTTGCCGGCACTCTTTGGGGTACCGGGTGGCGGTGCGAACGTCATCGAACGTCTCGTGGCCACTGGCAGTCAATTGCCAGGGCTGAGCATGCCGAGCCTCGCCACTGGTCTCGCCGCGCTCGCATTGCTCGCCGCAGGTGGACATTTCCTTCCAGGACGTCCGGTGGCGCTCGGCGTCGTGGTGCTTTCGATCATGGCCGCAAGGCTACTTGGCCTCGCAGAAATGGGCGTGGCGGTGACGGGGGAGATCCCGGCCGGACTGCCTGAGTTCGGACCGCCGTCACTGCGGTTGATCGAGGTGGAGGACATTTTCCCCCTAGCTGCCGGTGTGCTGCTGCTTGCTTATATCGAGAGCGTTTCGGCGGCACGAGGCTTTGCTGAGAAGCATGGCTATACGCTGAACCCACGGCAGGAATTCCTCGGCATCGGCGCTGCGAACTTCCTGGTTGGCCTCGGGCACGGATACCCGGTCGCCGGTGGGCTCTCGCAATCCGCTGTGGCCGAAAAGGCAGGATCGCGCACTCCACTCACGCTTCTTTGTGCATCCGCCACCCTCGCGCTGGCGATGCTGTTTCTCACTGGCCCGCTGGCAAACTTGCCGAAGGCGACGCTTGCAGCGGTGGTGCTCACGGCTGTCGCAGGGCTGATCGACATACCGGCTCTGCGGCGCCTCTGGCGCATCAGTGGCGTTGACTTCGCGGCGGCGGTGGTCGCCTTGATAGGCGTGCTTCTGCTTGGCATCCTGCAGGGCATCCTGCTCGCTGCATTCACCTCGGTGCTGATCATGCTTGTCCGCGCAAGTCGGCCTCATGTCGCCTTCCTCGGCCGTATTCCCGGCACCACCCACTACAGCGATGCCGCGCGGCATCCGGAGAACGAGCCAATCCCCGGAGTGATTGCCTTCCGGCCGGAAGGGTCTCTGCTCTACGTGAATGTTGAGAACGTGCTCGAAAAAGTGCTGGCACAACTCGCAGCCGCACCGGAAAAATCGATTTGGCTCGTGGTAGGCGACCTTTCGGCTGCCCCGCATCTAGACCTTGCTGCAGCCACGATGCTGCGCAAGCTGTACGCAACGCTCAAGGCGCAAGGCATTCGGTTCGCGTTGATCGGCGCACGTGGTAGAGTGCGTGACCTGCTGCGCCGTGATGGACTGGCCAGCCTGATCGGGGGCATCGATCGTGCTGCGACACTCGATGCGGTCATCGCCCCGCAGAAGGACGGCTTCGCTGGTGCGTGTGGGATGCCCAATATCAGCAGTCAGGAGGCCGGCACCGGTAGCAAGCCACCAGCAGGGTAAGGCCATAGTGCGGATCAAGCCTGCTTTGTCGAGAGCGGGTAGAGGGACATCGGCAACCTACGAAAATCTCTGGGCACCCAGTATCCATCTTCGCTCAGCCTTTGCACATCTACCGATCCGGGGTGATCCGCACATCCACGATCTGCCGCTGCTGATCTTCTACATAATGGAGGCAAGGGACTGCCATCTCCGCGAGGATCTCAAGGAAGCGCTCCCTCATCAATGCAAAGGCAACAAGAACCATGGCGGTTGCGAGGGTAAGGCGCTGGTCCAAGCCTATGGCTGTCCGGAGAGTCCCAGACGCAGTTGCTGGTTAGCAGAATACATACTGTCTTCCGCATCCATCTTCCGGCGTCAGCGGAATGCTTCCTCCGCGAAAAATCTGCAGTGTAGTCTAGCTGGCGAACACCTTATGGCTGACATCAGATGGGCAATTTCGTATCCTTCTCGCACCGACAATCCGGTAGATGTGCCAAGTTCGGCCAGCCTGCACGAACTGAAGCCGGCCCTGGGGGGAGAACCTCAAGAGAGCTAGCGTGGCGGGCGTGATCGAAACCGCTTTCGGTGCTCAGACCATCTGGTACCACTTTGCCTGAAACAAGAAGCACGTCGAGGCAAAGCACCGGGCGATAGAGGTGATGAAGAAGGCAGAATACACGATGCTCTGCTGAGCTTTCATTGATCGCGCGGCGAGGTCTAGCGTGACGGAGGGGGTCGCCGCCGTCGCCGGGATTCGGACTGGCTGATGCCAGCCGGACGATAATAGTTGGTTCCTCCCCGGAGGAATCCGCCGGAGGACAGACGGCGCAGAAAGCGAGGGAACAACGATGGCCAAAGGCAGAAAGCAGAACAAGGTCCGACAAGACGGCGTCAGCAACGCGCCCGTCCTGCTAGATGGGAAGCCTACATCGGGCTTCAAGGCGGATGGCCGGATGACCCGCAAGGCTTATGAGGCGGCGCTGTTCGACTTGCATGCAGAGTTAGTGAAGCTGCAGATGTGGGTGCAGCAGACCGGAGCAAAGGTCTGCATCGCTTTCGAGGGCCGTGACGGCGCCGGCAAGGGGGGCACCATCAAGGCCCTGACGGAGCGCGTCAGTCCCCGTGTGTTCCGCGTCGTTGCCCTGCCAACACCGACCGAGCGCGAGAAATCGCAGATGTACATTCAACGCTACATCCCGTATCTGCCCGCAGCCGGCGAGGTCGTGATCTTCGACCGCTCCTGGTACAATCGGGCGGGTGTGGAGCGCGTGATGGGCTTCGCCAGCGATGAGCAGGTGGAGCGCTTCCTGCAGATGATCCCAGCGGTTGAGAAGGCCATCATTGACTCCGGAATCATCCTGCTGAAGTACTGGCTCGAGGTTAGCATGGAAGAGCAGACGCAACGGCTCAAGGCGCGGATTGAGGACGGGCGGAAGGTCTGGAAGCTTTCACCTATGGACCTGAAGTCGTACAGTCGCTGGTATGACTATTCGCGTGCCCGGGATGAAATGTTCAAGGCGACAGACACCTCTTGGTCCCCATGGTACGTGGCGCATTCAGACGACAAGAAGCGGGCGCGGCTCAACATCATTCGCCACATCCTGCGCCACATCCCCTATGAGGCGCCGAAGCGTCAGCAGATTGAGCTGCCAAAGCGGCAGAAGCCAGGCGATTACCGGGAGCCGAATTACCTATGGAAGGTGATCGCGGACACTGTGGATACACCACCACGCGTCGGCTAAGCCTCGCAGGCGGTCAAGGCCTGCGGCCTGGATAGAACGCTATCTGGATTGTGTAAGACGTTCCGCCAAGCATAGGATTGGCCGTTCCGAGACTGCTCGCCTGCCACTTCGGATGCGATCGGCAAGGAAAACCTCTGTATGCCGCGCATCAGCGGCGCAGCCGTGAATGCCGTACGGCTTCGGCGGAAGCATCCTATCTTACAATACTGGAGCAGAAGGCGTGCTTACTCGCGCCAAGTGCTCCCGTATAATTCGCCCGCCCCGTCGGCTTGCTCTGTAAGATATACCTGCTTGCTTAACTCTATGCTGTCTGAAAGGATAACAAGTTGGTTGCTGCGGGAAAACGGTCCTTTAGGACTCCTCCGTCGTCCTGATGAGGCAGACGGCGCGGGCTCAGGCCGATCAGCGGCGCTGTCCTTCCTGGAACCCACTTTGATAGGCACGTTGCTCGTTCTGCTTCGTGCGGTCGTAGAGATATCCGCCGGCAGCACCGGCACCCGCCCCGATCAGCGCGCCCACGCCCGCATTGCCGGCCATAGCACCGATCAACGCGCCTCCGGCAGCGCCACCCGCAGAGCCGGTCAAGGTCCGTTGTTGAGTTGCACTCAGGTCAGCGCAGCCACCCAGGGTGATCGCGCCCAAGAAAGAAGCCGACACGATGGAAAGGCGTAGCATCTGAATCATCTCCCAAACATCAGCGACGTCTTGTTGTGGATGGGGACAGGCAAGGGTAGGTTTCCGCAGCGAAGCGCATGAGGCCATCGACTGCGCGCTCACCCGCATACTGCGGATTGCCCCGTGCCCAGGTGACGTAGGCCGCGGCCACGCCGTTCAGCGTTGGCTGTGGGTGCGGTATGCAGAAGATCGGCCTCTGCGCACCACCGGCGGCAGTGATTGAGGCATGGAACTGGCCCACACCCACAATGAAGCCGTTGCAATAGGCCTGAGCATCGGAACGCTGCGGATCCTGTAGCCCTGCATCGCAGAGTTCGGCCAGATCGCCGACGTTGCGGCCTGGAACGTCGGCCTCTACGGCTGTGGCTTCGCTACCCCGCTGTGCCAGCGCGGGCGAGGTGACGATTAACAGCACTCCTGCCACGAAGCTGCTGATTATGGCGCCTGTCTTCATGAGCTCCTCCATTCAGCCAGAGCGCCATTGCCTTGGATCGACGGTGCCTGGCTAGTCCACAAAAGCCCCGGCAAGACCGAATCTGTGTATCGCTGCCTGGTTCAGGTGGCGTGCCGAGATTTCTTGGCTCCTGGGCCATGATGGCCGCTGAGGTATTCATAATGGCTTAGAACTGCGTCAACGATGGTGCAGAACGCTATCCAAATCCGGTGAACTGGCAGCATTCATTAGGGCCATGATGATCAGGGTAGTCGCATGTGACACGTGCTCTGGCAGTATCACAGTGGCGATAGCGACCCTGCAGGTGGCCGCTCAACGAAGGCGAGACTGTATAGCGGAACAGGCGGATCATTCGGCGTATGGGCCGGTGGTGGTGGCCCGGATACTAGATGTCCAGCTCCGGCAATTCTGGTACGCGGCGGGCATTCGCGACGCAGCGGCGAAGAGATCCGTGTCTTCGGAGTGAAGAACCCTGGCGACCATGCCGCCCTGTAGGTACGCCATACCCGTAGAGGAGAGTACGCAGCCATCCGAGCCGTTTGTCTCTGCTCCTATCATTATCAATACTCTGCATATCCTGCTTTGCCTGCATGGTGCACTTGCGCCGCATGTCGCGCAGTATCAACGGCTATCGTCAAGGATGCTGCATGCCGTTGACTGCGACGAGGCATGCTGGCTGTTGCCTTCCATGCTGATGAAGGGACTTACTCATGACACCAAGTCCCTGCCTTATCCCCTAGACCACCTATGCGATCGGCGCCTGGCAGCGTTCGGTGCTTTTCCTTGACGTACCACGGCCGCAGTGACCTACCCCCTTTAAAAGCGAACGGCCGATGATGTGAGATTGGCGGGACGCGGAGAGGCGGCGGAGATGGCGAAGAAGCAG
>NZ_VUKA01000048.1 GCF_008386565.1 Teichococcus oryzae
TGATGGATCTCGCGATCGCCGCCTTCTACGTGGCCTACGCCTTCACCTTCAACTTGGCCTACGACCGCGTCTTCCCTTTGCAGGGCTGGAAGTCCGCCGAGGTGACCTCCTGAACCAGCCTGCGCCGCCTTTGCCTGATGCGCGTAGACGATAGGTGGCTATCACCCTAGGAATGCCTGCGCAGCAGAGTGTGGGGCGATAACGGTGGCGAAGACGCTGGCCCTCGCCGACTTTGTGCTGGAGGAGGTGCCCGGCGCCGGCCTCCTGGTGCGGCAGGGCGGTCGACAATACCTGGCCCGGGGCTGGTCCCTGACTGCGGAGGTGGAGCAGGTGCTGCAGACCCTCTGCGCGCATGGCTTCACCTGCCTGATCCGCTTCGAGCAGCGCAGCGGGCGGGCCGTCCATCCCCGTGGTGCCGCCGCCGAGTATCTGGGCTTCAGCCGCACCCCGGAGGAGCGCTGGCTGCTGGTGCTGGACCAGTTCTCTGGGCGCCCCGGCGTCACCCAGGTGACCGTCGAGAAGAGCTATCACACAGTGCTCCGCCAGCACGGTCTGCCCGTCATCTGGGAGACCGCGGGCGGCAAGAACCTGTTCCTGCCGGTTCGTTTCCTCGATGCCTTCCTGGGCACCCTGGACGAGGCGACGCTGGCCGCCGTGGCTGAGGGGCAGCGACGGGAAAATACAACCGCGGCGCAGCTGCGGCGCTCCGGCATTGTCTCGGAAGCACAGCTCCAGCATGTCCTGGTCGAGCAGATCCTGGCGCAGGAGCATGGCGACCTGTTTGGCAACGTGCGGCGTGTCCAGGTCCATCCGGTCTGGCTACGAGCGGCGGATGGTGTGTTCCTCCGGGCGGGACGAGACATCCCTGACCTGGTGGTGGAAAGCGCCAACAGGGCCTTTGTGCTCGAACTCAAGAAGGCTGTGATCGGCCGGGCTGAGATCCACCAGCTCCACCGCTACTTGGCCAACCCGGCCATCGCCCGGCTAGCAGGCTCACGCCCCATCACGGGCTTGCTGATCGGCGACCGGGTTGATCCCGGGATCGGGCCCGAGGATCTCCGGCCGCTGGGGAATCATACGGCGGCTGTGTCGATCCTGCGCTATCGCTTCGAGGACGCGGTGGTGCTGGAGCCCTGGTGCCCGCCCGCTGACCCTAGGAGAAGGTCATCGTTATGAGGCGCCTCGAGGCAAGCCCCTTCAGATAGAAGTCGAGCGCCGACGGTTCGTAGTCCACGATCATCCCGCCTTCGAGGACCTTCGGCCACAGAGCGGGCCAGGAGGCCAGGTCCTTCCTGCCGGCCCCCTGCCAATCCAGCGCTCGGGCCAGAATGATGACGACCTCGATCTTCCGGGAGTGCTCCCGGTGGAGCGCCTCCAGCAGCGCGTAGCGGGCTCGTAGCTGAGCTTGGTAGGGCTGCGGCCGGTCGTCCCTCCAGCGCTGGCCCTTGCGGTTGTTGCACTTGATGCAGAGCCGCTGGTAGTTCGAGAAGCAGTCGCGCCCGTTCAGGCCCCGCGGGAAGACATGGTCGAGCTGCAGCCTGTCGCGGGAACCACAATGCAGGCAGCGGCGGTCGAGATTGCCCTCCACCTCCGCGAAGAGCGCCCGCTCCATCTCGTCGAAGATCACCTTGGCCTGGGCGAGGAGCTCCCGCTTTTGCTGCCGGAAGTTCTCGGCCAGTTGCCGCAGGCAGGAGAACGCCCACGTGCTCAGTTCCTCGTCTTCGAGGGTGTTGAGCAGCCTGTACCCCTCCTTGGTCGTGAGCAGCTCTCGTCCGCCCGTCCAGAACGGACGCTTGCCAGGGTGGACGTGGCGAAGCCGAATCCTGTTCAGCCGCATCAGCCTGCTCCGCGGCGCGACAATGCCGCCGGGGAGGGACGGTCCGTCATTGAGACGTCAGGATGGACGAGGCACGGCAAGAACGGGGCATGCGGCGGTGCAGAGGCTGACCCCACGAGCCGGAGTGACATACCGGGACCTCCAGGTTGGCGCGGACGGGCGGCGTCGCGTGCCGGATCAACTTACATACTATAGATGGTGGTCTTCATCGCTCGCGGCTCGACAATGGAAGCCTCTGGTGAAGGAGGACTGCGAGATGACCTGTTTTGCCGGCTTGGATGTCTCACTGCAGCAAACCAGCATTTGCGTCGTAGATGGCAGCGGCAGGATTCTGCGGGAACTGAAGGCGCAAACGGAGCCAGAAGCTCTGGTCGCGGCTCTGCAGCCCTATGCTGCAGAGCTGGACAGGATTGGCCTGGAAACCGGTCCCTTGTCGCAGCACCTGTACTCCGGGCTCATCGAGGCAGGGCTGCCCGCAATCTGTGTTGAAGCACGGCATATGGCTCAGGCACTCAGAGCCCAGACGCTCAACAAGACCGACCGCAACGATGCTCGCGGCTTGGCGCAGATGATGCGGGTCGGATTGTTCAAGGCCGTCCATGTCAAGACGGAGCGCAGCCAGCGTCTCAACGTCCTCCTGCGAGCCAGGAAAGTCCTCAAATCCAAGCTGCTGGATATCGAAGCTGACCTGCGAGGTGTCTTGAAGAACTTTGGGCTGAAGCTTGGCAAGGTTACACCGAGGACCTTTGAGGAACGCATCAGGGATCTGGCCAGCTTTGATCCCTTTATCGCGGCGGTCATCGAGCCAGTTCTTGCTGCCCGACGTGCCATGCGGGAGCAGTATGACCGCTTGCACAGTATGCTGCTGAAGGTGGCCCAGGACGATGCCGTCTGTCGCAGGCTGATGACGATGCCGGGCGTCGGTGCGGTCGTGGCCCTGACCTACCGCGTCATTATCGATGTTCCTGCCCGGTTCAGGAAATCTTCCAGCGTCGGCGCCCATATCGGCCTCACGCCGAGACGCTACCAGTCCGGTGAGGTGGACTGGACAGGCAGGATCTCCAAAGCAGGAGATCCTTTGCTGAGAGCCTCGCTGTTCGAGGCCGCCCAGGTTCTTCTGACCCGCGTCGCGCGGCCAACACCATTGCGCTCCTGGGCTATGCGCCTGGTGAAACGGCGTGGCCGCAAGAAAGCCATTGTCGCGCTGGCACGCAAGATGGGCGTGGTGCTGCATCGCATGTGGGTGGATGGAACCGATTTCCGTTGGGAAGTGCAGGAAGCCTGAACTGCCTTTCTGATCCGAGTTCCGCGCAAGCGGAAAGGTGTCCCGCAAGGGACGGTGGGACGGTGAAGCCGCGTTATCAACTGACCTGAGGTGAAAGCCTCGCCAGGTCGCATTATAGATCGGGCTCGCCGACCCCTCCGACCCCAGCTTGCGGCGGCTTCGCGCCGACCGCGAAGAGAAGCATGAACCCGAGCGGGGCTTCCCTTCTCCGATCCAGCGCATGATGCGTAAGCTCCCCTACCGACATCTTTGTAGAGAATACTCCGTGTTCATATACTCGACAAGAGTGGTCTCTCGTATCCGTGGAGATACGAGAGGTCCTTGCCAGCAATCTGCGGCGCAGCCGCAAGGCCGCTGGTTTGTCGCAGGAAGAGCTCGCGCATCGCGCGAACATCGATCGCACCTACATTAGTGCGCTCGAGCGCTGCGTATATGCTGCCAGCATCGATGTTGTGGGGCGGCTCGCGCAGGAATTGGGAGTTGAGCCTGCTGACCTCCTGCGCCGCCCCACCAAGCCTGGAAAGGCAGGAAGCGCAGGCTGATCAAGATCTCATCTTGACGAAGAGAGAAGTTGATAAACTTTACAGCCTATGGCCGTCAATCCAGGGCGCATGGATATGCGTCGGCTGGTGGGCCGCAACTTCGCCCGTCTGCGGCGCGAAAAGGGGCTCACCCAGGAACAGGTTGAAGAACGGTCGGGGCTGAGCCAGCAATATCTCAGCGGCCTGGAGCGTGGTCAGCGCAACCCGACGGTGGTGACCCTGTTCGAGGTGGCGCAGGCGCTGGGTGTCACGCCGGTGGAACTCATCCAGCCTGAGAACGATGAGGGGCCAACCGCAGGACGCTGAGCGGATTCGAGGCCCGCGCGGCCGCGGGACCGACCTTGTCAGAGCCTGCCGTCGACAGCGCTGCCGCACCGTCGCTAGCGCTGGTCATGACGACACACCGGGCGTTCATGGAGCGGCACCGGAAGACCGCATCCGCCTGCCTCAGATTTTCCCGCCCGGCTGTGGGATCGACTTTCCGCCAGCAGTCTCCTCAACGGCCAAAAATACGATACGATAGTAGAACGGTTCCGCTGAAATGGTCTTGGGAGAACCCCTGGGCAAGCGGCGCCGGGTCCAGAAAGGCTCTCGCGCATGGCGTTCTCCTGTTCCGGCGGCGGCTCACTGCTCCCGCTCTTTCCTTGGCTCCCTGATCTGCCGGCGGAGCCGCCCGTGACCGGCACCGGCGGTGCCGACGTGCTACAGGTATACGGCACATTGCGGCTGGTGTTCGGTTGGGGGGGCGATGACACCATCACCGCCGAAGCGCCACCGGGCGGCATCTGGGGCAACATCCTGTTCGGTGGCCGGGGCAATGACACCCTCACCGCCACCGGTGACCGCAACCTGGTCTTTGGCGAGGCGGGCGACGACACCATCGCCTTGCGTGGTCCGTTGGTCCCGGAAGGCTGGCCGGAGAACGGCCTGCTCAATACCGCCTTCGGCGGCGCAGGGAATGACACCATTACCAGCTACGGCTTTGCCGCCACCCTCCGTGGGGGAACCGGCAACGACACGCTAAGCCTCGACGGCTATCCAGCCTCAGGTGGTTACGCCTATGGTGATGAGGGCGATGATGATCTGTCCAATGTCACGGATGGAGGCGTGCTCGATGGCGGCGCCGGCACTGACGTTCTAAGAGGCTACAATTTTGCCTTTTCGCCCACCACCGACGCGGGCACGGTGATGACTGGCGGGTCCGGAGCCGATGAGTTCAACCTCTTCGGCGGCGGCTCCTATACCGTGGAAGATTATTCGGCCGACAACCGGTTGAGTCCCGGCGACACCGTCACCGGATTGATCAGCGTGATCACCGATCTGCAAGCCGAGGACAGCCTCTACGTCGGCAATGGCCTGCAATCCTCTGACCGCTTCGAGGGCGAGGTGCCGCTGGAGCTCGGTGTCCCAGGCTACAGTGCTGGACTGCAGGCCATCTTGCCGCTGGGTGGCTACGTCGCGGTGAAGGGCGAGCTGTTCAACCCGGGCATGTTCGATGTTCAGGAGGACGGCCCCGATCTGCTGCTGCTGTTCGTGGAGCGTTATATCGGTCGGCCTGGTGGGGAAGGGCCGGACTTCCAAGCAGCCAGTGGCGCGGTTGCCCTGCTGGATTACACGGCCAGCACAATCCCGTTCGCCGAACCGTTCATCGTGGCCTGAGGTCCAACGTGCCTTGCCGCTCAACGCCAGCGTGTTCCGGAGGTGGCGGCGGCAGGGCGCCGACAAGCCGTTCGTCCTACTGAGCCTTGCCGACTTCTGCCGGCGCAGCGTTCGACGATGCCCAGCCCAGGATCGTCCGCACAAAGCGCCGCGCATCGGCGTTGCTGCTGATACCGACGAAGCGTCGCCGCAGCTCCACCGCGGCCGCAAACTCGCCACCTTCCAGGAAGGCTTGGCGGATCGCGGCGGCGTCGCTCTCGGAGACGCAGAACATGATGACTAGCATGGCGAGGGCGCGGGTCTCGGCGCAAGCGGCACGCCGGTCACGGGTGCGGCAGGGCGGCTGATCATGTGATCCGTTGCCGTGGCCGGACGGCGCTCGCGCCGAGGCCAGCCCCCTTGGCCAGGGCCCGTGGCTAGCCTCCGGGTTCCTCGCCGCGGAACATCCATTACCCGGTAGAAGTCCAGCGCCGACGGCTCGTGTTTTAGTTATCAGCCAAGGCTGCCGACCTCTCGCTCAATACAGCGCACCGTACCGCCTCCACCTGCGCCGCGAGATCGGCATAGACCACGGGTGCCAGCATCGCCTGCAGCTTGCTGAGGCTGATCCTCTTGGTGGCCGGTAAGGCATGTGTTGATACGACGTAGAAGCGCCACTGGACCGGTTCACGGTGGTCGGCGCTCAGGTCGGCGACCGGATGGTGGGCAAAGACATACAAATCGGCATTGCGCCCGATCCCGGGAATCCATACCGGGCCATCCCAGCGCCCGGTGCGGGGCGCAATGTCAAAGGAGCACTTGCTCGGCGAGCTGCCTTCTAGCGCCCAGCTCTGCCGCGCCGCAGATTGCTTCACTTCGAGCCGCACTCCATCTTGGCTGATAAAGTCGAAGCTCTCGTAATCTGCGGAGCACCACGTCCAGCCGGCAGGCAGTGCGGCGTCGATCATCGCCTCGACCAACATGCCACGCAGGGTGTTGGTCACCAGCGGCTTGCCAAAGGCCGCCGCGGAGGCTCGGGCTACGACCTCAGCACCCGTAAGGCTGCTGGATGGCTGGGGCACGCTAGATGTTTGATCCCAGGATTTGATGGTGCACTCTTCTCCCGCGACTGGAAGGAGGCACTATGGGCCAGGTTCTTC
>NZ_VUKA01000049.1 GCF_008386565.1 Teichococcus oryzae
TGCGGCGTCAGGTAGCGGGCGGTGATGGTGGCGCCATCCGTGCCAGGGCCTACCAGCGCTGGCTTGGGGATGACGCTGGATGACACGTCGCCCAGGCCCATGCGGTGGCCGGCTTCCAGCCGCAACGCCTCGATGCGCGCCATCAGCATCGGCTGACTTTCAAGCTCCTGCGGCGGCAAGGTGGCACCAATGCCGAGGGCGCGTGCGGACACCAGCATCATTGGCATGGCGCCGTCGATCAATGTGACCGGAACGCCGTCGATCTCCTCCTGCCGTTGTCCTGTCGGAAACAGCGCGCCGGTCTTGCTCCCTGCGACATCCCGGAAGCGCAGCGTGACGGGCGCCGCCGTGCCAGGGACGCCGGGAATGCTGGCCTCGCCCTCATAGGTCACCTGTCCACCTGGCGTCTGCACCACCGCTTCCACCAGCGCGCCGGTGTTGCGGTTGCGGATGCGCACCAGCGTCTCATCCGCCCGTGGCGCCACCAGGCCGGATTCAATGGCGAAGGGCCCGACCCCGGCCAGCATGTTGCCGCAGTTGGGACGGGTGTCCACCAGCCCCCGGTCGGTGGATACCTGGGCGAAAAGGTATTCCACATCCACCCCAGGCTCTGCCGAGGGCCCGACAATGGCGACTTTGCTGGTCAGGCTGTTGCCGCCGCCGATGCCATCAATCTGCAGCGGATGGGGGGAGCCGAGGGCCGCGAGCAATGTGGCGTCCCGCGCCGCCGGCTCGGCTGGCAGATGGGCGGAAAGGAAAAAGGGGCCGCGGCTGGTGCCGCCGCGCATCAGCACGCAGGGGATGCGGATCTGCATGGAGGTCGTTCCCGTATCGTTGCCCCTGTTCTGCGCTGGATCTTCCTGTCACTGAAGTGCAAAGATGGCAGGTATTCTTGCGCGTGAAACAACTATGGCCATCGATCTCGACCAGCTCCGCACCTTTGTCGCCGTCGCGGAGGCCCAGAGCCTGACACGCGCGACGGACACGCTGCACCTGTCCCTGCCTGCCGTGTCCCGCCGCCTTTCGGCGTTGGAAGAAGAACTTGGCGTGGCGCTGCTGACGCGCTCGACCCGTCGCGTGGCGCTGACGCAGACTGGGCGCGAGTTCCTGCCCCGCGCGCGCCGCCTGCTGGACGAACTGGAAGAAAGCCTTCTGGGTATCCGGGAAACGGCGGCACGGCGCCGCGGGCTGGTCACCATCGCCTGCATCCCCACCGCCGCCTACTACTTCCTGCCCGCGACCCTGGCCAATTTCGCCCGGCGTTTTCCCCATATTCGCGTGCGCGTTATCGATCTCTCGGCCGATGGCGTGATCGACGCGGTGGCAACGGGTGGCGCAGAGTTCGGAATTGGCATGGAAGGCGCCGCGCACCCGGAAGTAGAATTCCGCCTGCTGCGGCACGACCCTTTTGTTCTGGCTTGCCGGCGCGACCATCCTTTGGCGAAGAAGCGCGGCTTGAAGTGGGCGGACTTGCACAACGAAACGTTGGTGGGCGTGTCACGCCGCTCCGGCAACCGGCTCATCCTGGACCGCGCACTTCTGCCGCGCGGCATTCAGCCCAGCTGGCGCTACGAGACTGAGCACCTCTCCACCAGCCTCGGCTTGGTGGAGGCCGGGCTTGGCGTCGCCGTGGTGCCGCGCCTGGCATTGCCGCGCGATCCGCATCCCGTGTTGGTTGCGCGCCCGCTGACGGATCCAAGGATCGACCGTGCCACCGGCGTGGTACTGCGGCATGGCGCAGTTCCCGCGCCAGCGGCGCAAGCGCTGCTTGATCTGCTGGAACAGAATATGACGCGGGCCTGAGCTACGCCCATGGCGCGACAGGCCCTGGAGCGCCGGTCCTGGCGGTGGACCGGCATTGGAACCTGATTCCGGCCAATGAGTCCGTCTTCGCCCTGCTGGGCGGGCTGCCGGGCCTCTGATGCAGCCGCCGGTCAATGTGCTCCGCCTCAGCTTGCATCTGGAGGGGCTGGGCGCCATGCATCCTGAACTTTGCCGCATGGCGTGCCCATCTGCTGGCGCATGAGGCGCAGGGCAGCGCAGCTGCGGTGCTGCTGCTGGAGAAGCTGAAGGCCCACCTTCTGGCCTTCATCACGGCCCATAACTTCGCCAGGCACCTCAAGGCGCTCCGATGGCGAACTCCATTCCAGGCTGTTTGCGAAGCCTGGGCCAAGGAGCCCACCATCTCCAAGATCGACCCGCATTACCTCATCCCGGGATCAAGCGCCTGGATATCCTGAAGCGTTGTGGCCTTAAAAGCGGTAGGTCAGGCGCCCGCTGCCCGTATGCGCCAGGAAGCCGGTGCCCACATGAGCCTCATAGGCCAGCGACAATTGGACGCCATGCGACTGGCCAAGCTGAAGGCCCGCGGAAAAATCAGCGAGCTTGTCGGGAATGCGGGAGGCGATGCGCACATCCTCGCCCACCGGGCCCTGCCCCAGGAACGCGGATGAGGTCATGTAGTGATCGCTCGACAGGACGGTGAAGCCAACCGAGCCATAGAGCCGCGCCCACAGGTCTTCCCGCAGGTCGAGGCGGGCGCCGAACTCGATGCTCGGGCTCGCCGCCAGCATGGTCTTGGAGGAAGAGCGGACCCTGAGATCCATGCCCGGCGCGCCCTGCTCATTGTAGCCGGGCATCGACAGGTGCAGCAGGTCGAGGTCGAGGATCGGGCGGACATAGGCCCTGCCGAGGCCGAACTGGTAGGCTGCGCGCAGCCTGGCGCCGGTTGACCAGATCTCGGATTTGCTGCGTGCAGTGGCCTGCATCCCTCCGATATCGATGAAGCGGCGGTTGTCCTGCTCGGTGTGGCCGAGCGTGGCGGATAGCGCGAAGAGCCACGGCCCCAACTGCCGCTTCAGGGCCAGGGAGCCATCCACATAGTCACTGGTGGTGCCGCTGCCCGCCTCATCCGCGCGCAGACGGCCGGTGCCGTAGGAGCCCGTATAGCCGAGGAACCAGCCTGGCGAGAGCTCCAGCTGCGCGCCCAGGCGGTAGCTCACCCCGCTCATGCGAAAGCCGCTATCCTGCGCCGATGTGGCCATCCGGGTGACGCTGCCACCCACCAAGGTCCAGACGCACTGCCCTTCAGAAAGCATCACCGTGTCGCCATCAAAGGCTGGGCAGCTCAGCGAATTGCGCAGGCTGCTGCGGGCATTGGCAACACGCAGCGCGGTTTCGTAATGCGTGACCTCCGGGTCCAGGTCGTCCAGCGCGCCGGCATAGGCGGTGGGATCGGACAACGTGAGCAGCCGGGCGAACAGCTCGGCCTGGCCGAGGCTCGACGCGTCCCAGGATCGTTGGATCTGACTGGACATGGCGGCCGCGTCCTTGCCCAGATCGACGCCGGCAGGGTTGCGGAAATCCGCCTGCGGGCTGATCGACAGCGTGTTGCCCGATTGCGTCATCGCCCAGCGCAGGGGCACGACACCGGGGGCCGCCGATGTGGCGGCGAAGCCCGGCGCCAGCTCAAGCCCGCCCATGGCCGAGGCGACCGCATACTGCCCCGGCAGCAGCGCCTGCAGGATGCCAGCGCGCAAGGTGCCATCCAGCCTCATGCTGCCTTCGGCCTGCAGCTTGTCTTCCAGCCTTGCGCCGGTCCTGGGATCGACGCCAATCTCGGCCAGCAGCGTGCCCGAGGCGGCCTGTTGGTAATGGCCCACGACGGTCACGCCAGCGGCGCTGCCTGGGCCGCCGATGTCAAACAGGCCGGAATTGCCGAAGACGCCGTCCGTGCCGAGCCGGACGAGACCCGCGCCCGCCCGGCTGCGATAGGTGCCGCCTGCCATGGTGTCGAAGCTGTTGGCGCTGGCGCCGCCATCGGCGACGAGGTCCACATCGCCCGCGACCAGCCCGTGATTGGTCACCCTCTCGCTACCATGGCCGCCCAGGATGGCGACGCCGGATAGGGCCGAGACGCTGCCGCCGGACAGGATCTCGACCGTATTGGCCGCGCCGCCGTCGATGCGAAGGCCCGCGCCCTGGCCACTGCCGCCCTGTACGGAGCCCGCGACGGTGACCGACACGTCGCCGCCTTCCCGCGAACGGTCAAGCGAGCCATCCGTCTTCTGCACCCCGCTTTGCACGAAGACGCCGTAGGCATTGGAGCCGAGGGTGGTGATGCCGCCATCGACATCGATGCGCACCGCGCCGCCCTTGCCGCCCGCCAGCGGACGCGGGGCCGCGTCGCTGCCGAGTGGCAGCAGGGCGGCGCTGGTGCCGCCGATCAGCCCGCCGCCGCCGCCCAGGCTCTGCGCCACGATGCCATGCGCCGCGGCGCCATGGGTCAGGATGCTGAAGCCACGCCCCCCCTGCATGTCGCGCCGCACGGCGATGGCGCCGCCATCACCCTTGGCGCTTTCCCGGCCCAGGGCGAGCGAGGTCTGCCCCTGCAATCCCGGCACGCCGCCATAGCCGCCGCCGCCGCCGATGGATTGCGCCAGCACGGCGATGGCGCCGTCGCCCCGCGTTTCGATGCCCGCGCCCTCGCCCAAGGTCAGGCGCACCGCGCCGCCATTGCCGCCGGCGCCGCCCGAGCCGCCCAGGCTGATGCGATAGCTGTAGCCGCTGGTGTCGCCGACATCGCCGGCGATGCCGCCACCGCCGCCGATCGACTGCATCAGGATGCCGGCCGCGCCCTGGCCGCTGGTCAGGATCTGCCCGCCATGCGTCACTGTAACGCCGCCGCCGGCGCCGCTGGCGCCCGTTGAGCCGCCAAGGGTCACGCTGCCGGAGCGGAGCTGGTTCGAGCCGCCGGTTTCCCTGATCTCGCCCACCGTGTCGGCGGTGATGCCGACCAGTCCGATCAGGTCGCTCAGCGCATCCAGCGCCTCCACCGCCTCGGGTGTCGCCACCGGCGTCGCATTCGCCGGGTTCATGCCGAAGATGCCACCGCCGCCGCCCACGCTCTGGGCGACGATCGCGCTCGCCTCCTTGCCGGTGGTGACGATGATGCCGCTGTTGGTCACGGAAACGACGCCGCCCTGGCCGCCCGCCTTGCCGCTGCCGCCGATCGTCGCGGTCAGGGTGGTTTTCTTGTTGGTCTCGGTGGTCGATCCGGCGCCGATGCCGCCGCCGCCGCCGATGCTCTGCGCCATCAGCCCGAAGGCCATGCCGCCCGCGGTCTCGATCCGGCCGGCATTGACCACCTCGACCTTGCCGCCCGCGCCGCTGGCACCGCCGCCGCCGCCCAGCATGACGTCCAGGTTGAGCTTGTTGTCCCCCGATGCGAAGGCCCCGCCGCCCGAGCCGCCGCCGCCGCCGACCGATTGCGCCGAGACGCCCTGGGCCAGGTCGCCCAGCGTGAGGATGGCACCGTCATTGCGCACCTTCACCTCGCCACCCGCGCCGCTGGCGCCGCCGCCGCCGCCGACGCTCACCTCCAGCCCGGCATCGGGCAGCTTGGCGTCGTTCTTGCTCTTCAGCCATTCCTGCGCCGCGGCCGAGTTCTTCTTGTAGGCGGTCTCCAGCTCCTTCAGCCCGGTGAAGAAGGAGGAGTTGGCGATGGCCGCGTAATAGGGGTTGTTCTTGACGGCATTGTCCTTCGCCTTGACCAGGATGTCCTTGATCGTGGTCAGGACCTGCTTCCGCTCCTCATCCGTAAGCCCGGCATTGACCTTCTTCGCCACATCGCCGGCCTTGCCGGTGCTGTGCAGGGCCAGGTCCTTGATGTCCTTCTCCAGCTTCTCGATCGCCTTCACCGCCGTGCCGAGAAAAGCGAAGGACTGGTCGAACGCCTTGTGCTCGGCGGCCAGCGTGCCGCCAATGCCGCCGCCGCCGCCGATGCTGGCGGCCAGAATGCCGTGCGAGCCATCGCCGGAGGTGGCGATGCGGGCCCCAGGGCCGTTGATGGCGCCAACCGTGCCGCCCGCGCCCGCGGCGCCGCCCGTGCCGCCAACGGTGAGCCTGGCCTTGAGCGTTCCGGTGCCGCCGCCCTGGAAGCCGCCACCCGTGCCGCCGCCGCCGCCCACGCTGATCGCCGACAGGGCCACGGAGTTCGTGCCGCCGGTCGCTGCGGTGCCGAGGTTCTTCAGC
>NZ_VUKA01000005.1 GCF_008386565.1 Teichococcus oryzae
CAACTCCAATGGTTCATCGGCGCCGTCACTGCCCATGATCCACTAAAATCTTGCCCAGACCAGTCGACGGGGGCTGGCCAGCCCGGCAACGCGTTCCTGGAACGGGAAGATGGCCCGATGCGGCACGTCCTCACCTTCGAGTTCGATGTCGTCATGGAAGGACGTGACCTTCCGCAGCCTCTGATCTACTGGCCGTCTTGCATCAAACCTCCAGCGGATGCGCCCCTTACCGATCCCGGGGCGCGCCCCTTCATCATCATGGATCCGCGTGCCGGCCATGGGCCCGGCATTGGCGGCTTCAAGGAAGGCAGCGAGATAGTGGTACTCACCGGTGCCGGCCATCCCCGCTACTTCGTCGGCTTCCGGCCTGCGTCCGAGCCGGGCTGAGCCATCGAGGACGTGTTCCGCGCCATCATTGCCTTCGCTGAGGAGGTCTGAAGGCGCCACAAGGATACGGAGGGAAAACCCGTTGCGATCGGTAGCGCCGGATCTCCGAAGCAGTCATTGGCATGTTGGAGGCCTATGGCCGCCAGCGTGATGAACTGCTCGAGGCGATATTCAGGGACGTCTACGCCGCGCCGGTCGTTCAGTCGTTTACCGGCCTTGCGACGGAAACCATGCCTCCGCGCCAGCGCCCAGGCGGTGGCCTGGAGGATGCTCGCCTCGTGGCGCTCGCCGTTGAACGTTTGCACGCAGCGATGAAGCAAGGCGGGCTGCACGAAACGGTGCTGCGTGCCTTGCTATGGGTAAGATTGCCGACAGCCAACGCGGATGAGCGGTCCTTTGCCTTCATCCGAGGCGAGAGAGGCCAGGAGAGAATACCATTTGCCGAATTCGAGCGTATCCTCCGCCAGCAGTTCTAGCTTCTTGGCGAATAAATCGCATGAACTGTTTAGTGGCCACCCAGTACGAGGGTCTTGAACGGCAGCAGGACGGCCTGAATGCGTAGTAGGATGGCATGCACGAGTCCAACGGCATCAATGACATGGAGCGCGACCCACTTGCCCGAGCTGATCCTGGGGTCCGATAGCTTCTCGTGGTTCGTGGTGTAGGCGTTTGCGATACAGCTGCTGCCGGGCACCACACCGTCAAGGCCCCCCTCGTAGAGTGGCTCTAGCGTCACCAGAATGGTGCCAGGCTGCCGAAACTGCTGAAGCTCGAGCAATTGATCGGTGCTGCGAATCTGGCCAGAAGCGATGTAGCCCTGCACATTCGTCACGACCATTGGAATGATGGTCCATGGCAGCGAAGCGCAGGTCGCCTCCGCGGGCATGCCAGCGCGCATCACCTGCGCCTCGATCTGGCCGAAGCCAGCGGCAAGACCAATCTGCCTGAGGCCGCGGCCCTCAGGCACCAGCACGCCCGCCGGACGCAGGATCGGATTTACAATATCGCCAACTTGCAGGAGGAATTGCTCGACACGGCCAGTTACGCCGGCACGCACCACGGTCTTCGCAAGGGCTGCGTCCGCCTCCTCCATGGCCGCCACGGCGCTCGCATGCTGGGCAGGCAGTTGCTCAGCCAATCGCGCCTCGACCACCTGGCGCGCCGCACGGGCCGCAGCGACGCCGGCTTGTCGAGTTTGCACCAACACCGCGATCCGCTCCAATTCGCGCCGCGCGACCACGACATTCGGGGCGCTTCGGTTGAGTTCCGCCTTGGTGGCGTACTCATCCTGGGCCTGCTGCAGAGCGCCCTGGGCTTCCAGTATCCGCGCGTCAGATGCAGCAAGATCGGCACGTGCCAGCGCAACGGCCGCGTCCACTTCGGCGATGGCGCGGCGTGCTGTCTCGACAGCGGTGCGCTGGGTCGAATCCTCCAGGCGGAACAGCGGCTGGCCTGCCTCCACGCGTTCGCTGCCGCGGACGTAGATCTCCGCCACCCGCCCGACTGATTCCGAGATGATCGGCACGCTGCGAAAGACGGCAGTGACATATTGAGTTGCCGGATGGTAGTAGAAGATGAGGGTGATCAGCGAGACCGTGAGCAGCAGGCAGGAGACGATGCCCCAGCGCAGCTCGAACCATACCGAGAAGAGCGTGATCTCGCGCCCTATGCGCTTTCCCTGGGCGTAACGGCGATAGAGATAGTCCGGAAAGATCGTCAGCAGAGAGCATACAAGCAGTTCCAGCATGGCTCAGGCCTCATGGCGCGCGCGCGGGATCTCAGCTGCGCGCTGTGGCGGTACGAAGTCCGTGGCATGACGTTCCGCCAGCTCCTTCTTTGCGTCGTGGCTCTGCGTCGGGACGGCGGCGGCATCCTCGCCGATGATGTCGCCTGCGCCTGGCTTCAGGCCGGCCATTGTTTCCGCCGAACCAGCGATGCGGCGCAGCGGTCCGGTGAAATCAGGTAGGTCGATCAAGGCGAGAAGCAGGCCCATCACCCAGAAGATGTGCATGTGCGTGAACAAAGCGAGCAGGCCCAACACGGCGACAATCTCGAACTGCAGCTTATGTCCGCGATGGGCCATGCGCTCCGGCAGCGTATGCAGCCGCAAGAAGAGCAGGCCGAAGGCTAACATCGTGAGGACCAGGAAGATGCCCGTACCTACCAGCACCGGGTCCGCCCCATCGGGTCCGGGGAGGAAGAATGGCAGGTGAGGCGGCGCCGCAGCGTGGGGAGACGTTTCCAACAGCCTGTCCCTTGGAAATAGCATGCCTGGGTCGATTGATCTGACGAACCGCCCCATCCGCCGGGTTAGGACTCTCGCCGCATTCACGACCGATAGTGGCGCAGTTCAACCGCATCCACCGGAGTTGGGATGGCTCTCCTTCATTTCGGCCGAAGCCGCAGCATCACCGATGGCCAGAAACATAGCGCTCACGGGACCGTACCCTTTCGGGAATCATTATCAGGATTCTTTTGCAATCTCGTTCCGGCCGCCGGCTGCTCGCCTGGTACCCATGAGCGGGCAGCACAACCCTTGTGATCACTTGAGTGGAATGCGCGATGGTCTGGCGTGCAGACCTTCACGTGATCCTGTGATCGGCAGCGGGCAGTTGGTTGCCGCCGCTCCTCTCGCGGTGCTCTCGCACGAAGCAGCCCCTCTAACGACGCGCGTAGCTGCGGCCTACTCCGGCGTGCTTGGGTGTCGAGGGACTATGCCTGGCACAGCGCATTCCATGGCCAGCCGGCGCAGCTCGAGGTAGTGCTCAGGCCCGATGCCGAAGCTCATCTCGATAGCAGCCCTGAGCCGCTTCGGTGTCACATCGATGGCGGTACAGAGATCTTTGGCGCTTCTAATTTCCCCTCCCTCCGCTTTGAGGAGGTCCTCAACCGCCCGGACGATGTGTTGTCGCCCCTGCACTATGGCTTTGCTCCTTGCAGCATCACTCTGACGCGCGGTAGCAAGAAGCTCCCGTAGCGCCTCCAACAGATCGGCCCTTAACCCTCGCATGGCCTCGGCGACCGTTAACGCCTGTGGGTCCTCAAGGCCAATTTGCGCGGCCGCTGTTAAGAGGGATGTGGCCTCTGCCCAGTTCCTTGGACTGGCGTGAAGCACCGCATGAGCACCAGCGCGGCGTAATGATGACTGGCACGACCCCTTCAGCAGAGGCTGCAGCGTTTCGGAAGGGAGAACCAGTGATGCCCAGTTGACGCCGTGGCACCCTGCACCGTCATAGCTAGTCCCCGCTCCGAAGACGGCTACGTCGCCCGTCTGGACCATCAGCCCGTTTAGCCGCAACGCCTGGGTCTTTTCTAGCGGCAGCACAAGCCGGGCCGAGCCGGCGCTCAGGCTGCCGGTGAACATCAGGGGCGTAGCGCGGCCTGTTGTCACCACCATTTCGTCAAACCTCAGCAAGGTGGTTTGGGCAGAAAATGGTGGGAGGGCGAAAGGCGTAACAATCAATGAAGTGCCTGGCAGCGAGGCCGCGAACTCGTCGAAGTGATCGAAGGTAGCGTATGATACTCTGTGCGAGTTCATTGGAGCGGCCGGACCCCTGTCTACCAGTCGCGAGAAGCGTATATGAACAACGCCGAAGGACTTTGAAAATTTTCAAAGAACTATCACATGGCCGTTATGACCGCCAGGGGCATAGGCATAGACGCACACGGGATTGCAATGCTTGAGGCCATGTCAATATGACCTTGGCCTTTCGAGGCATTGCCAGGATAGACGACCGCGCTGTGGCCTACGATCCTCAGCGACCGGGACGACTTGATCAAACATGTGAAACAGGTCGATCTCACTGACTTGATGGCAGATCTGCCGCCGGTCCTGGCGCTGGCGTGCGACACGGGCGTCAGCCGCTCCGCGGCACGGCGCTGCCAGATGCGCCATGCCGGGCGGAATGGTCACAGCTGTTCGCTTCACCCAGCTATAAGCACTTAGGCAGGGCCATCGATGTGGTGAGGCACGGCTCGAGTTGAAACAGCCAGCATATGAGAGGAATGCTTCTTGCCCCGCAGAATCCAGTAGGTGTTCAGGCAGTCTCTTTTGGTGGTTTGTACTGCTATCGCCAGCTTGACATTATGTATGACCATATTCCCTAAAGCCTTTTGCACATATGCGGAGAGATGATCTGCATCATCTTGTGCCGTAGCGTCGTTCATGTGCCAAGCTAGGTGCAGACTTTGGTGCCCTACGTCTCGTCGGTGTACTTCCATTGTAAGAAGAAGCCGACATCTCCGGGCATCCCGCCTGGCCAGTCGAGGATCGCCGCGCGGATCTGGAAGCCACGTGGCTCTAACTCCTTCTTGAAGAAATCATATGCGCGCTTGGCGAAGCCTTCGAGTTTCTCATGCCAGTTCTTGTCATGGTTGGTGATGGAACGTCCCCGATCTGGCAACCATTCGGAAGGGAAGCGCAGGACCAGCGCCTGCTTGTCCCCCATGTCGATCGTCTTCCTAACCAGCAATGCGATGCGGTCCAGCGCCTCAGGCTGTACATCGCGTTGGTTGAAGGCTTCGCGCAGCTTGTCCAGTTCCACTTTGGCCGAGGCCTCGAAATCCCGCTGCTTCGCCGCTTCCTCTTCCTTCTTTGATTTCAAGTAGGAGCGCACGGCATCTGCGCTCAGTGAATTGCCGGTGAAGCTCATGTCAGGCTCTCCCGATCCAGATTTGCGTTCACTTGATCAAGGATGTGATACCTGCCGCCGACGTAAAGGGCTTTTCCTGTCATCGCCACAGCATAATCGCTGGCGAGGAAGACGCAGGCGGCACCGACCTCCTCAATGGTAACCAACCGTCGCACCAGCGCTCGCGACGGAGCCTTGGTCGTTAAGCCATCGAAGCCGGATGCAGCGCGAGTTGCAAACGGATCTGAGCTGATTGCGTGGACGCGAATGTCCTTCTGACCGAGTTTCCCGCCATATAGCAGGTGGCGGCTTCTAACGCGGCCTTGACTGGTCCCACTATGCCATAGTCTTCGACAGGATGCGCGGGTCTAGCAGCGCGTATTAGGCGTTCGAAAGGAGCTCTGTCAGGCTGATGGCAGCCGGAGGGTGTGCTTGTCTCTAGCATCGGCAGTGATCCGAGCTGGAGCAAGAAGTCTCGGTGTCAAAAACCTGCTTGCTCGAATCTTGACAGCGGCAAATGAGGCGCGCGGAGCGCCGCCCCCTTAATATAGGCCCGGCGGCAAACGCACGGCGGCGGCAGGAAACAGTGGGCGGGACGGTTCCTCCTTGCTCCCCGCATTGGCAAAGGCGGATCCGCAGCCCGGATGTGCTGCCGCAGGAAAGCCACGAATGAATCGCCCTCCGGAATTGAAAACTGATGTGGCTGACACTCCACCACTCGGCGGTGGGGCGGCATCAGGCGGCGGCATAACGAGCATGATCGAGCGGGCGGTGGTTCTGCTGCTGCTGGGCGGTCTGCTGCTTGGCGTTGCCCTGGTCCTCCTGCCCTTCTTGACCGCCGTCTTGTTCGCAGTCGTCCTGGCAGTTGCCACCTGGCCACTACGGTCCGCGCTCGTGCGTCTCGGTCTGACCCGGCGCCTTGCCGCATTGCTGATGGTCCTGCTGGGCCTTGCCCTGGTGGGGCTGCCATTGCTGGCCACGACCCCGCGCCTGGCGAGCCGGATCGGAGAGGGCGCGCGGCTTCTGCAGACCAGCCTCGCCACACTCCCGCAGGCTCCACCGGACTGGATCAGCGGCATGCCTGTTCTGGGCAAGCGGCTGTCGCTCGCCTGGCACGAACTGGCGGTTGAAGAGGGCGGCCTGCGGCGCGCCGTGGACTCCTATGCGGACTGGCTGATGCACGGCGTCCTGGCCGTGGCGCGCGGCCTTGTGGACAGCATGCTGCAATTCTTGCTGGCTCTCGTGGTCGCCGGGACGTTCTGGGCGAGCGGCGATACACTTGGCAGGGTTCTGATGGATGTGGTCCAGAGACTCGGCGGCGCGCCGGCTGTGGTGGCACTCCAGGCGGCCGGCGGGGCGTTGCGCAGCGTGGCCTATGGCGTTGTTGGAACGGCCTGTTTCCAAGGCGTGGCCATGGGCATCGGGGCTGGCATTTCCGGTGTTCCTGGAGCAATGGCGCTGGGCTTCCTTGTACTCCTCCTGGCGATCAGCCAGATCGGTCAGCTGTTCATCCCGTTCGTCTGGGGCGGCGCCGCCTGGTGGCTCTTCCGCCACGATGCGGCTGGCTGGGGCGCCTTCATGGCTGCATGGGGCCTGCTGCTCGTGTCTGCCAGCGACAACCTGATCCGGCCCTGGCTGATCAGCCGTGGTGTGGAGATGCCGTTGGCGCTCGTGATCCTGGGCGTCTTTGGCGGCTTCATCTCCTTCGGGTTCCTCGGCCTGTTCACCGGCCCGGTCCTGCTCGCGGTCGCCTTTACCCTGTTGCAGGCCTGGAGGGGGGGAGGCTCGCCTACGGTCAAGTGAGGCCGCCTCTCCCTTATTCAGCTAAGGACGGGGCTTGCCTCGGCCGTATCATTGGGCGCGGATGAGCGTTTCCGAGGGCGACTCACCGAACAGGGAGCGGTAATCGTGAGCGAATTGCCCAAGGTGCCAGAAGCCGTGCGACAGCGCCGCTGCCTTGACCGAATGCCAGGGAGTCGAGCCCGACAGGAGCATGGCTCGCACCATGGTCATCCGCCGAAGCTTGAGGTAGCGATGTGGGCTGATTCCGAGTGTTGTCTCGAAAGCCCCATGCAGGCAGGATGCTGAGACGCCCAGCGCGGCGCAAAGCTCGTCCGTATAGATCGGCCGCGCCGGGTTGGCCTGAAGGTAGTCATCGGCCTTACGCACGATCTGCACCCGCAAAAACGGCCTGCTGCGGCGCTGCGGCACATTTCTTTGCAGCGGCGCGAACAGGTTCCGGACCTCGTCCTGAAACGAGGCGCGCTGGGCATGAAGTGTCTCGGCGTGGCCAGGGATGCCCTCGTTCGACAACGAAATCTGCTCGGCGGCGCAAGCGAAGGCTGCCAGTTGCGCATGTGCCCGCCCATCAACCTGCATCACCGGAACGGACCGGTCTTGCCAGAGTCGGCGCTCGCATGGAGGCAAGGGACCTCCGGCTTCCGAGCCGTTGAAGCTCACGAGGGCGCAATTGAGCGCGGCGCGGCTGGCAATCGCAATCGGGCAGCCATCCCCGAAGAGAGCGACCTGGCCCCCGCCGACCGACGCACCGTTCCATTTCACCTTCCCGTCAAGCATCAGGAGAAAGCCGCTTTGATCCTCCGCGGCCTGGCCAAGCAGCAGGACCGGATCGCTGTGGACGATCTCGAGCGTTACACCGTCGAGATCAATGTTTAAGACCGATCCCTTGAACGGCCCCTGACGAGCAGGCACGGCCTCAAGGGCGATGCTCCGGACATGTGCCGCCAGATCTCGCGCCTCGCAAAGCGACCCACTGAGGGCTGGGTGGTCGGGTGTCATTGTGACCTCCGTCCCTGACATTCCCTACGCGGCCTATGCTTCCTGCTCACCCCCCTTCAGGTCACAACTGTGCCTCACGTCCAATATGTTAAAGCTTCGCCGTAAACGTTGCGACCACAATACTATATCAGAATTCAATTGCTATTTTCCTCGACGTTCTTTCATTCAGCAGCAACAAACATGTCCGTTCAGCAATGATGGTGAGATGTTCTACCCGAGCATCCAGCGGTTGGAGCCGCAAGGCCGCGGATGTGCTAAAGTGTTCGTGGTGTCTCGTGGCTTTAATTCCATATCTGCTTCTCTTCTTGTCTGCTGATATGGGAACCACATGCTCGCCGCCTCGCTTCGAGTCACGGCGCCGGGCTCAGGCCGGAAGTCTCACCGCCAGCTTCCGGTGTGTTATCCTCGGCGTCGACACCCTCCTCTAAGCTCGACTTTAGCCATCAGGCTGCGTGACAGAGGACCTGAGCCCAGGCGCGCTTGAGCGCTCGCTGAGGTTCTGCGCCGTGATCTCCGTGCCGAGATGTGAGGAAACCTTGCTCACACCAGATGTGACGCCGCACGGCGGCGAGGGAGTCGCCTGAAGGTCGGGCGTTCCTTGCGGGACCTGGCGCTGCTCGCTGCGGCTTTGCGTTCCGAGGTTCTGAACTAGGCGGCCGGGAAGACGACGAGCGAGAATAGCCCAAGCAGGCATGGCGTTCTGTGGGCGATGGCGAGGTCTGACCACTGCTGCGGGGTCTCGACACCGAAATGCACCCCGAACCGACGGACTGCGGCAAGCCAGGCACCAAGTGCCCCATTGTCACGGACGCTCGCGGCACATCGCTTGGCCTGACCCTGAGCGGCGCCAACCGCCACGACAGCCGGATGCCGGCCGCCACATTGGATGCGGTGCCGCGCGTCCGGATCGGCGGACCCGGCCGACCCTGCCGCAGGCCTCGCAAGCTGCACGCCGAAGGCCCGCGATCATCACCGTTGCCGCCAGGAGTGCCGCATCCGCAGCGTCACTTCACGGCTTGCACGACGCGGCATCGAAAGCAGCCAAAGGCTTGGCAAGCACAGATGGGTCGTTGGGCGGACCTTCGCTGGATCAACCGCTTCCGCCGCCTCACCATCCGCTACAAACGATGCGCTGACATTCACCTGGCCTTCACGTTCGCCAGCGCCCTTTTCTGCCACAACCAGATCCGCAGGTTCCGTCAGGTGCGGCTTGTGTTTGCCGGTTCAGGTGATGGAATTGCGATAGGCTTCGGCCTCGGTATCGCGACGCATCCGGCGTAGCCTCGGGGAACATGGCCATAGGCGGGTACATCATGGCCTGTGGAAAGGAGAGCCATTCCAGCGCCTCTGATGCCGAACCTGCCTCGGGGTGTGGCGCGCGGGCCATACGTGGCCGGCTCGTGCCACACGCCGCGCGAGGATGCTCCCCTCCGTCGAGGCGTGACCTTGGCGCTGAACCCGGCGCTCCTCTCCCTCATAGTGGCGTGGGGAATCTAGATGGATGAATTGCTGGTGGCTCTGTTCGGCAGCGATGCAAGAGCACGCGAGGGTGCACGATTGTTGGCCGCCAGCCATGCCGAAGGCAGCCTTTCGGTTTATGCGCTTGCCATCATCGCCAGGGCACCGAACCGGGTGGGACTGAAGGTCAGCCAGCCCGTTCCCCGAGGCAAAAGCGCCGCCGCTCCGGCCGTTGCCGCAGCCGTCGGCGTGCTCGTGTCCCTGCTCGGTGGACCGGTTCCAGCAGTCCTGCGGACAATCCGGTCAGGACTGGTCAGCACGGTGAGCGAGATCCATCGGGCGGGTTTGAACGCCCGCTTCCTGGAGCAGATCTCGCATGACCTGCAGCCTGGCGGCGCGGCGATTATCGCGGAAGTCGAGGAGGATCAGCCATCGATGCTCGACACAGAGATTGCCATCCTGGGCGGCCATGCCTTCCGCCATCATCTTGAGGGAACGCTCGCGGTGGTCAAGATCGAGCACGAAGTCGCCGTTTTGCGGAGCGAGGTAGAGAAGCTCCGCGCACAATTGCGCGGCGGACAGGATAACGACACGCTCAAGCAATTGTCGCGCGATCGGGACCTGGAGTTGCAGCAGGCAAGGCGCCGTGCTGGAGCACTCGCGGGTGCGTTGCGGCGCGAGGGCCTTGCCAAGGTCGACGTGCTACGCGCGCAGATGGCTCGGCTGGATGGTGGCACGCGCACCATCATCGAACAGCGCGCCACAACCGTGCGGGCGAGCTTCGAGGCGCGTGCATCCTCCCTGGATCAGGTGGCCGAGCATGGCTAGCGGCGCAACCGGAGGGGATCATCAACGCTTCACTGCCTATAAAACATTTCCGATAGTTGTTCCACGGCAGATCAGGGATGAAGCCCGCGACCCTCTGCCTTTCTGGTTTCGGAGGAAGGCCATGCATCGCCGTGCGTTGCCGCTCTAGCCGCCGGCTCCGCCCTGGATCGCCTCATGTCGTTCAATCGATAATGAAGCAACGTTCACGTTGAACGCCATTGCCGAGATGGTGGACTCAGCCTCGCGCGAACTCCTGCTACGGGGTAGCAGCGGTGCGCAGCCGGGCAATTTCTGAGTATGGCGGCCAGCCCGCGAGCGCAGCGCCTCAGCCAGATACGGCCCGGCGATCGGGTGACGGGGTGCCACTATCAGGCGCTGGCCGTTCAGGCGGTCACTCCCGTTCCGCCCAGCAGCCAGCCCTTTGATGGCGTGAACGTTGACCGGCATGAGGCCGCCGGTCGGCCGGGCGGCGAGATTACCCGGGTGCGGCGCCGACAGGTGACCATCACCGCGGTTGATCCAGCGACCAACTCGATCAGCCTTCTCGGCCTCAACAACGTGCCGCGCACCGTTGTGACCGAGAACCCTGAGGTCCAAGCGTTCATTCGTCAGCTGCGCGTCGGCGGCGAGGTCGACCCGGTTTATGATGAGGCAGTGGCGGATTCGGTCGAACCCATGCAATGAGAGCGCGGAATGCTCAGCCCAATTGGATGAGAGCATCCCGAACACCTTCACCACCTTTCAGAATGGCGGTTTCTTTACCCAAGCATCACCGCGCAGCGCGCGCTGGCGACCGTACTCGAAGAGCGGGCGCATGTAGGATTGCTGAAAGGGCTCTTCGTACGGAACCGTGAAGTCACGTCTAATGAATGCAAGGTTGTAGTCCACTTTGTCACGCTCGGCGGCTGCGTAGATCCTCAGCACATCGTTCAGCCCGCTGGCGCTTATCATGGCGGTGATCGCCCGTCCCGCGATACCGATTGTGCGTCGATCGACTAAGGCCCATTCGGGATCCAACTGGCTGTTTCGGATCACCCAGGCCCGCACAGGTGCCAGAGGCAGTCGCCGCGCCGCCCGTTCCCGGCGGAACCGTGAAACACTGGCGGGATAAAGGAAGACCTGGGCAAAAGCGCCACCATCCACGTGCAGTTCCTGATAACGCTGCCCGTCCAGCACCGCGTCGAACAGCACAGGAGCGAACGCGCCCGGAATGGCGGATGAGGCCAGCAGGATCCGCCGCACGGTCTCCAGCGCGCCCGGGTGCCCGCTTTGCGCGATGGCACCAATGTTCCAGATCACCGGCATCTGCGCATCCAGATTCGAGGTCCCGATCAGCAGCAGCCGACCGCCGGCATAAGAGCGGGCGATCTCCGCCAGCATCTCCTCATCAAGGTAACGGGAGATGGTGCGGAACAGTGGGCTGTTATCCGCCATGGCGTCGTTCCAGATGGCCGCCATGTAGCCGCGTTGGACCAGCACATCAGCCAGTGTGATATCAGTGTACACGCTCTTCAGTTTGGCATCCCAGGCACCGCCGAGGAAGGCAAAGGGCGCGCTCAGCGCCCCAGTGCTGATGCCTGTGACCAGGAAAAATGTCGGACGGCCGCCGATTTCCGTCCAGCCATTGAGCAGGCCAGCGCCAAAAGCGCCGTTCTCTCCACCGCCCGAGATTCCGAGCAGGTCCAACTCTGGCAGTGGTGCAGTCTGTGGCAGGCCGCGCGCCATGAGCTGACGTTCGACGGCAGCGACGAATTCCTGCTCGAGCGCCGCCTGCCCAGAGACCTCCGTTGGAAAGAAGCGTTCGTTGGGGACGCCGAGAACCGAAGCGGCACTGGCATGCCCGCGTGGCACGGCGGCGAGTCGCGACGGGATCGAGCAGCCCGGCAGCCCTGCGGTCATCGCCGCGCCGGCGGCAAAAGCAAGCAGCCGGCGCCGGGACAGCAGCGCTGCCCGCAGCACCGATTGAAGCTGGGGCATCGGAGACCTCACGTCTTGAATGAATTTGCGCCAGCGACCTGCCCCTTCCTGATGCGGCAGCCATACCGCGACACGGCTCCGGCGGCCACTCCGCCGCATTGTTGTAAGGATATCCGACGAACGGGAAGCCTGATCGGTATCAGAAATTGGCTTGGCAGACTGAACCCGGCGTGGCCGTGAAGCAGCCACTACTTGCCTGAGATAGCCGCCGCGGCTGCAGGTAGACTGGCCGCCCTGTTGTTCCGGTTGTACTGCGGATGAACTCCGTCCCAAGACGCGGATTCTCGATATCGATGTGGGATGAACACGAACCGAGCCCATTCTACCATCTTGCCGGAAAATGCCCGAGCCTGAGCGATGACTGGACGAGGCACGGCCTGCGTGCAGCCATTGGGATGGATCGACGATCCCGTCTGAGCCGTGCACCGTGCGATCGCACAGCTTCGCGCGGAGGCAGGATGAAAACACAATCCGCAGGAGGGATGCAGATGAACACCGTCCGCCTATTTCCCATGCTGGCCGCAGGAGTAGCACTTCTTGTGGCCCAGGCAGGGTCGTCGGGCGCGCTCGCACAGGCAGCGCAGGCCCCGGGCGCTATGGTGGCCTACACCACCGAAGCCGTCGCAACCATTGAGTCGATCGATCAGCAAGCGCGCAAGGTTGTGCTGCGCGGCCCGGGGGGGAATACCTTCGAAATGCAGGCCGGGCCAGGCGTGGAGAACCTTTCGCGGGTGAAGCAGGGCGACCGTGTTGTCGTGCGCTATGTCGAGGCGCTCGCCGCGAGCCTCGCCCGGCCTGGGCAGGGCGGCGGGGGCACCGCGACCAGTCAAGCTGGCATCGCCCGGCACGCGCCTGGTCAGTCGGCGCCCACGGGCACTATAGGCGACCAGATCCGCTCAACGGTGACGATCAGCGCGATCGACAAGGCGTCGCATGCCGTCACCTTCATCGGTGCGGCCAACCGCTCGCAGACGGTCAGGGTCCAGGACCCGGAGATGCAGCGTTTTGTCGAAACGCTGAAGGTGGGTGATCGTGTTGACCTGATCTACACGGAATCCGTTGCTGTCGCCGTTGATCCAGTTTCGCAGTGAGCACCCTGTGCCATTAGGCGGAAGGGTAATCCTACAGAGTCGATGCCAGAGAACACAGGTTCACTCGCTGCCGCTTCCGGACGCGGCGTGCGGCGACGTTGATCGGTCTTGGTCAGCCCCGGATGCCCGCGCTCGGAGGAATGCCAATGAACTACGAAGCCAAGAAAATTGACCAGTTCCTTCTCCTGCATTCGGCACGTGCGGACGGTTGGCGAGACCTCACCGTGCTGGCCGAGGAATGGGCCTCGGGGTCTGGAAAGCGGTTGCCCTTCGAAGCAGCGCTTGAAGCCATGGCGCCGATCGAGGAATTTCATGCTTATCCAGGCCCGCGCCTCCTAGGTGCCCTGCGTGAACGCATTGCTTCGGACGATGCTGGCGACGCCGCCCGTTTGGCGCGGCGTATCTCTAACGCGCTGCTGACCCATTCTTACCGCGGCCAGCCTGGCGAATGGGACATTGCGGAGGATGCCTCGGCCGCGGAGATCGCGGATGTTCTACCATCAGCTTTCGGCAAGGCGCGGATACACCGGCCTTATCTCGAGGTTCTGTTCGTGAACAGCCAGCCAGCCTCGCGGTGGCCCGCTCTCGCCGCAGAACTCCGGCGGATGCGGCGGCCTGAGGATGCCTTTCTTTATGAGCCAGTCTTCGTTGGATCCTTCGAAGACGCACTCTGCGCGGCCGCCGTCAACCCGGCGATCGCAGCTGTCGTCTTAGCGGAGGGCTTTCCGTACAGGTCTCGCCACGATGCGCCGGCCTTGCGGTCGATCCTAGACCCGCTTGGCGAAAAGGATTCGCGGGACGCTTCTGCCTTGCGTCTTGCCTGCAGCCTGAAGAGAATCCGGCCGGAGCTTGACGTCTATCTGCTTTCCGAGCGGAATGTAGAAAGCCTTGCCGGAAACCCTGAAGCAGAATCGGCGCGGCGCATCTTCTATGCGGTGGAAGAGCCGCTGGAGTTGCATCTCTCAATCCTCGAAGGAGTTGCGGCGCGTTACGAAACACCATTCTTCGATAACCTTAAGAAGTATGCGCGCCGACCGATCGGGACTTTCCACGCGCTGCCGATCGCCCGCGGCAAGTCGGTTTTCAGATCCGACTGGATCCGCGACATGGGCGAATTCTACGGGCTGAACCTGTTCCTTGCCGAAAGCAGCGCAACAACCGGTGGCTTGGACAGTCTCCTGGAGCCGACAGGAAACATCAAGCGTGCGCAGGAACTGGCAGCACGAGCCTTCGGGGCCGATCATGTGTTTTTCGTGACCAATGGCACCTCGACCTCGAACAAGATGGCGGTCCAGGCGCTGCTGGCGCCGGGCGACATCGCCATCGTAGACCGCAATTGCCATAAATCGCATCACTACGGCATGGTACTGAGCGGGGCCCTGCCCTTCTATGTCGAAGCCTTCCCTATGACCGAATACTCGATGTACGGGGCGGTGCCGCTGCAGACCATCAAGCGTGCGCTGCTGGCCCTTCGGGCCGAAGGAAGGCTTGACCGGCTGCGGCTGCTCGATCTCACGAACTGCACGTTCGACGGTCACATGTACAATGTGCGGCGCGTGATGGAGGAATGTCTCGCCATCAAGCCGGACCTTGTTTTTCTCTGGGACGAGGCTTGGTCCGGGTTCGCCCGCTTCTCGCCTTTTCTGCGCCCTCGGACGGCAATGGGCGCGGCCGCCGACATCGAGGCATGGCTGCGCAATCCGGCCTCTAGTGACGCCTATGATGCGCAGCAGCGGGAAGTGGGGGAGGCGCCGTCCGATGAGGTTCTGCTCTCAACCCGCCTTATCCCAGATCCGCGCCGGGTTCGACTGCGGGTCTACCAGACCAACTCAACCCATAAGTCAATGTCGGCGATCCGGCAGGGATCGATGCTGCTGGTCAAGGATGTGGATTTTCACACGGTCGAGGCACAGTTTCATGAGGCGGTCTTCACCCATGCCTCCACCAGTCCGAACCAACAGCTCATCGCCAGCCTTGATGTCGCTCGGCGGCAGATGGAACTAGAGGGTTACGGACTGGTGATGAATGCCATCGAGATCGCATTGAAGATCCGCCGGGCGGTCAACGGGCACCCACTGATCTCGAAGTATTTCCGCGTGCTCGGAGCCGATGAGATGATCCCCGCGGCCTACCGCCAATCGGGCTTCAAGGACTATCTGGCGCCGGGCGCGAGCTGGGCCGATGTTGTGAAGGCGATGCGGGAGGACGAGTTCTATCTCGATCCCACCCGCATGACATTGGTCTGCGGCACGGCCGGCTTCGACGGCACGCAGTTCAAGGGAATCCTGGCCGGAGATTACAACATCCAGGTAAACAAGACTTCCCGTAACAGCGTACTCTTGCAGTCTAATATCAACAATACACGCAGTGATGTTGCCCAGCTTGTGCGCGTTCTGGTGGAGATCTGCCGCGGCATCGAGAACCGCCTTGCGACGGGTGGCGATGCGGAGCGGGAGGGCTTCGAGGCCCGGGTGAAATCCTTGATGACCGATGTCCCTGACCTCCCGAACTTCAGCCGCTTCGATGAGGCCTTTCGCGGGAATGCCGGCCGCACGACGCCGGAGGGTGACATCCGCGCAGGATTCTTCGGTGCCTATGATCCTGCGCTTTGCGAGTACGTTCCGCTCTTCGCCGCCGAGTGTGATCGACGGCTGCAGGAAGGGCCAGAGATGATCTCGGCCAATTTCGTCATCCCCTATCCGCCTGGCTTCCCTATCATGGTGCCGGGACAGGTGCTGACGCAGGAGACGATCGACTTCATGCGCAAGCTCGATGTGAAGGAGATCCATGGCTACGAACGGGTTCGTGGACTGAAGTTGTTGAGGGCGGACGCCTTGTCGGCCCGAGCTAGGCGCTGATCGGCGGCAACCGTCGGGAGATCGACACCATGCAAGGCTTCTTCGACTTCCTCGCCGCCAATCCATATATCCTGCTGTTCCTGACCGTCGGGCTTTCGGTTTGGATCGGCCGGCAGACCATCGCCGGCTACGGGCTCGGCATGGTGGCCGCGGCTATCGTCGTCGGCTGTGGCCTTTCGGTCTGGGCCTCGGCCTACGGCGCGAAACTGGAGTTGAACAACTTCACCAGGCTGCTGTTCTACTACCTCTTCATGTATGGGGTCGGGCTCCGCGTGGGTCCATCCTTCGTCAACAGCCTCGGCGGCGACGGGCTGAAGTTCACCTTCCTTGCTTTTGTGAGTTGCGCCGTCGGGCTGGTCCTGGTGGTCCTTGGCGCCAAACTGCTCGACCTGCCGGTCGGCGCCGCCGGTGGCATGCTGGCCGGCTCGCAAACCATGTCGGCGGCGATCGGCTCCGCCGAGCAGGCCGTGCTGTCCGGCGCCCTCGCGCTGCCGCCGGGCACCACGCCGGAACAGGTCAGCGCGATGATCGCCCTTTCCTACGGTATCACCTATATCTGGGGAACAGTTGGCATCATCCTCATCACCAAGTACCTGCCCAAGTGGTGGGGCGTCGACGCCCGTATGGCGGCACGCGAATACGAGGCGAAGCATGGCGTGGCCACCGGCGATGTGCCTGCCTTATCAGGCTGGACGGCTGGCGGACTGCGCGCCTACCGGCTGGAGAACGAGGCCTGGGTTGGTCGCACGGTGCGTGAGATGCTGAAGGAGAACCCCGAGTACCGCGTGGTGAACATAGTGCGGGACAAGGTCGCCCTCGGCCCGGAGGAGGATCTGCAACTTCTCCGCGGCGACGTGATCGCCCTGGGTGGGCGCCGGGAAACAATGACCGAGAAAATGGGGCTGATAGGCCCGGAGGTTTCGGACCGCACGGCGCTGGACCTGCCTCTGGACCGTGCCGAGATCCTCGTCACCAATAAAGAGGTCCTCCAGAAGACGAGGGAGGAATGGCGCGCCCTGCCTGGCGTGGACCAGATCCAGGTCGTGAGCCTGGAGCGCGCAGGTGTCCCGGTTCCGATCGGCAACAACACCAAGCTTCAGCGCATGGACCTGGTGACAGTGGTCGGCGTGAAGAACGCGGTCGGCGCGGTCGGTGCGGCGTTCGGGCGCGTGGTACGCCCGTCGACGGCAACGGACCTGCTGACCTTGTCAATTGGCATGATCCTCGGCTTCCTCATCGGGCAGATCGACTTCCCTGCTTTCGGCTCCAGGGTTGGCCTTGGCAATGCCGGAGGGTTGCTGGTCTCGGGCGTGATCGTCTCCTCTCTGGCCTCGCGCCTGCGCTTCTTCGGGAATACGCCGGCGGCGGCGCGGAACGTGCTCGAGGATCTCGGGCTGATCGTCTTCGTTGCCATTGTAGGCATCAACGCCGGCAATTCACTGCTCGCGCAGCTTACGGGGGCTCTGGCGTTGAAGATCTTTCTCGTCGGCTTCATTGCCTGCACCGTGCCTCCCATCGTGGTCTGGGCCATCGGCTACCACGTTTTCCGGATGAACGCGGCGGTGCTGATGGGCGGCGTGGCGGGAGCCCGCAGCCACAGCGGTCCTTGCCGCGAGGCCGCGGTGGAGATCCAGTCCAACGTGCCCTGGATCGGCTTTCCGGTGGCCTATGCGGTCTCCGGTGTGTTGCTGACCGTACTCGGCTACTTCGCCATGATCCTGGCGCAGTAGCGAGGGGAAACACGGCCAGTTAGGGGGACTGCGGTGACATGGTTCGAAGCCTTCCTGGTCAGGTATCCCGAGCTGGCGCTGTTCCTGGTGATCAGCCTCGGTGCCTGGTTCGGCGGTATCAGGCTCGGCAGATTCAGCATCGGCCCGGTGACCGGGTCGTTGTTCGCCGGGATCCTGGTGGGGCAGTTCGCGCATGTCCCCGTACCCGACATGACGAAGTCCTTCCTTTTCCTGCTTTTCCTCTTCGGTATCGGCTACTCGGTGGGGCCGCAATTCATGCAGGCCCTGCGGCGGCAGGGCGCGAAGCCCATGCTGCTGGCGGTGATCTGCTGCGCGACCGGGCTCGCCGCGGCGACCATGGTGGCGAAGCTCATGGGCCTCGATGTCGGCTTCGCGGCGGGTCTTGTTTCTGGCGCCTTGACCCAGAGTCCCGCCATCGGCACCGCTACGGAAGCCATCGGCCTGCTGCCACTTCCTGAAGCCGAGCGCGCCAGGCTGATCGCTCATGTCGCTGTTGCGCATGCGGTCTGTTATGTCTTTGGCTCCGTTGGCGTCATCATGTTCTGCAGCGTTGTGGGCCCGCAGATTCTCGGAATCGACCTGAAGACAGAGGCGCGGAAGCTGGAGCAGGAGCTTGGAATGAAGCGGGCGGCACCCGGCGTGTTCTCGGCCTGGCGCCGCTTCGAGGTCCGCGCCTATCGTCTTTCGGCGGATTCAGCCCTTGCCGGCCTCTCGGTGGCAACCGCCGAGGCACATGCATCGCAGCATCGTTTCTTCATCCTGCGGGTCCGTCACGATAAGCAATTGCACGAAGCTACTCCAGATCTCGTTCTGCATGCCGGCGATGTTGTCGCATTGTCCGGCCGCCGGGAGGAGTTGATCGGGATGCTCGGCGAGAAGGCGGAGGAAGTTGAGGACCCAGTATTGCTGGACATCCCGCTTTCTGTTGCGAGGGTTCTCCTGACCAGCCACGATCTGGTTGGTCGGCCCCTCGGGGAACTGGCGTTCCAGGAATCAGCGCGTGGTCTTTACCTCCGGTCGGTGATGCGCGGCGGGGAGGCGGTCCCGCTGGCTCCCGGGCTCACGCTTGAGAATGGGGACATTCTGCATCTTGTGGGACCGGAACCGGTCGTCGCAGGTGCCGCCCGCCGGATGGGCCGGATTATTGCGTCGGCCACTGCCACTGACTTCGTCACGCTTGGCCTGGCGATCTTCCTGGGCGGATTGGCCGGGGCTCTGGTCACCTTCTCCATTGAAGGCATGCAAGTCTCCCTGGGTACCAGCGTGGGGACTTTGCTGGCAGGTCTGCTGGTTGGCTATTTGCGCACCCGCCTTCCGTTACTTGGTCCTATCCCGGATGGTGCCGTTGCCTTGATGACTTCGCTCGGCCTCGCGGCCTTTGTGGGCATGACTGGATTGCAGGCAGGCCCGGTATTCCTGTCGGCCGTGGCGGAAGCCGGAGTTGGCCTGCTACTCGGCGGTGCGGTGGTTACGATGGCGCCGATGGTGGTGGGCCTCTACTCCGGTCGGAACCTGCTGCGGATGAACCCGCTTCTCCTGCTTGGCGCCCTTGCTGGCGCCCAAACGACAACCGCAGCCATGGCGGCTGTACAGGAGCAGTCGGAGAGCCCGGTTGCTGTCCTCGGCTACACAGCGGCGGTACCGATCGGCCAGATCCTTCTGACGACCTGGGGCACGGTTATCGTCGGCCTGGTTTCTTCTTGAGAGAGGGCCAGCGAGACAAATGCAAGCCTGTGCGTCCGGCTTCCGGGAACTAATCCCCTGTCAGAAGACCGAGGTCATCGCCAAATCGCTGGGCACTTGGCTTTCCATCCGCGATTCAGAAATCGATCCCTGCCGCTCGTAGATGTGCCAGCACTTCGGCGACCGAGTCCTCTAGCGGTTGCCTATCCGTGCGCAGATGCAGATCCGGCGCCTCCGGCGCCTCATACGGACTTCCCATGCCAGTTAAATCCGGGATCAGCCCCCTTCGTGCCTTTGCGTAAAGCCCTTTTGGATCGCGCGCCATGCAGATCCCGATCGGCGCATCGACGAAAACCTCGCAGAACTCGTCGGGTTGAAAAAGGTCGCGCACCAGCTTCCGCTCTGCGCGGTAAGGCGAGATGAATGCACAAAGCACGATCAATCCGGCATCCAGCATCAGCCGCGCAACCTCCCCGGCGCGGCGGATGTTCTCCATCCGGTCTTCTGGCGTGAAGGCGAGGTCACGACAAAGCCCGTGGCGGAGATTGTCGCCATCAAGACAGTAGGTGTGCCGACCCGCGGCATGCAGCGCCTGCTCCACTTGCTTGGCAATGGTGGATTTGCCCGAGCCAGAAAGGCCGGTGAACCAGACAGCCAGCGGTTTCTGCCCCACAAGCGCGGCACGGGCCCGCCGGTCCACAGGGGATGCCTCGGGATGGATGTTCCTGGCTTGGTTCAGAGAGCGCTCCATCAATCCCGCGCCAACGGTTCTCCTAGTCAGCTGGTCAACCAGTATGAAGGCGCCGGTAGCCTGATTTGCCTGGTAGGGATCGACGGGGACGCGCCGCGCTGCCGCGAAGTGGCAGAGCCCGACCTCGTTCATCTCCAGCCTTTGCACTGGCCGTATGCCTCCTGTCATCACCTCCCGTGCATAGTGGACAGAGGTAATGGAGGCGGAGGTCCAAAGATGGCCGATGCGGAGAGCGTAGCCGCGACCTGGTAGCATTGGCTCTTCGTCAAGCCAGATCAGCTGGGCAGCAAATTCATCCGCCATGGCTGGGCGTAATGAAGGTTCCACCAGAAGGTCGCCCCGGGCGATGTCGACGGCTTCATTCAGCACTAGCGTGACCGCCTGCCCCGCCTCTGCCTGGGGCAGATCCCCGTCCATAGTGACGATGCGCGCGACGCAGGCTACACGACCCGATGAAGCAACCGCGAGGGAGTCGCTCACCTTGACGCGGCCCGAACCCACGGTCCCGGCGAAGCCACGGAAGCCTTCATCTGACCTGATGACCCACTGGACTGGAAAGCGAAAGGGCAGCAGGGAAGCATCATCTGAGATCTCGATCGCCTCCAGCAATCCGAGCAGGCAAGGCCCATCATACCATGGCATGACGCCCGAGGGCCGAACCAGATTCTCCCCAGAACGCGCGGAAAGCGGGATGGCGGTGGCTGAGCTGAAGCCCAACGAGCCAGCAAGAGCATACCAAGCGGTGGAAATCTGGATGAAGGCCGCCTCGTCATATCCGACGAGGTCCATCTTGTTGACAGCCAGCACCACCTCGCGGATGCCCAGCAAGGCGCAGATCATTGCATGCCGTCGCGTCTGCTCCAGCAAACCCCGACTCGCATCAACCAGAATGATGGCAAGCGAGCAGTAAGTGGCGCCGGTTGCCATGTTGCGGGTATATTGCGCGTGGCCGGGTGTATCGGCGACGATGAAGGCTCGCTTCGGGGTCCGGAAATAACGCCAGGCAACGTCGATAGTGATGCCCTGTTGCTGTTCAGCTTCCAATCCATCAAGAAGAAGCGCGTAGTTCAGATCATTGCCTGTTGTTCCGTGTAGACGGCTTTCGCGGGCCAACCTCGCCAGCTGGTCGTCCGGCACGCTCCCCGTCTCGAACAGCAACCGGCCAATCAGGGTCGATTTTCCATCATCGACCGAGCCGCACGCGAGAAAGCGCAACAACTCGCGCGAATGAACGAGCGCCAGACTGTCCGGCATCAGAAATATCCTTCGCGCTTCTTGCTCTCCATAGAGGCCTCCCCCTCGCCGTCGATTACCCGCCCTGCCCGTTCGGTCCATCGGGTTGCGCGCATCTCGGCGATGATGTCCTGCACTGTCGTCGCAGTGCTCTCAATCGCGCCGGTCAGTGGCCAACATCCGAGGCTGCGGAAGCGGACGCTGCGCGTTTCCGGCTGCTCATCTGGCAGCAGAGGCATGCGGTCATCATCGCGCATGATCCAGATGCCGCTGCGGCGGATAACCGGTCGCTCTCGCGCAAGATAAAGCGGTACCACCGGGATGTCCTCGGACAACACGTAATCCCAGATATCCGCCTCGGTCCAGTTGGAAAGCGGAAAAACCCGGAGACTTTCGCCGGGTCCCAGGCGCGTGTTCCACAAGCCCCAGAGTTCCGGCCGCTGGTCGCGCGGATTCCAACTATGGCCCGAACCACGTAGACTGAAGACGCGCTCCTTCGCACGGCTCCTCTCCTCGTCACGACGCGCACCGCCGATGGCGGCGTCGAAGCCGTGCAGGTCCAGTGCCTGGCGCAGTGCTTCCGTCTTCATCACCTGGGTGTGCACCGCAGCGCCCGAGGTAAACGGGTTGATGCCGCGGCGCCGCCCCTCCACATTAACGTGAACGAGCAATTCCAGCCCGAGTTCCGCGACGATGCGGTCGCGATGAGCGATCATCTCGCGGAATTTCCAGCCGGTATCAATATGCAGCAGCGGGAAAGGCATCCGGCCAGGGAAGAAGGCCTTCCTGGCCAGATGGAGCAGCACGGAAGAGTCTTTTCCGATGCTGTAGAGCAGCACCGGGCGGCGGCAAGCCGCTGCGGCCTCGCGCAGAATGCCGATCGCCTCTCCCTCCAGCCGCGAAAAGCGGGATGAAGGCCGCGCCTCAACCTGTTCCGGCGGGGTCCATGTGACGGGCGGGCGCACCAGCGGCATCAGGCCCTGTCCTGCTGGCAGGGCACCAACCGGCATTCCCGCGGATGCCAGGCGATCTGGCCTGGAAGGTTCATCAGTGCCTCCCTCATGTGTTTCGACGGGATGTCACGGATCGCGGCCAGCAACAGCGGAGAAGCGCAGGGTCGTGGATGCACGCCCGCGAATTCCGGGATCCGGTGCCGGGTCAGGTCCACGCGCTGCCTAGACGTTGAACCGGGCAGCATAGGCGGCAAAGCGCGGGCGCATGGCGTCGGCATCAATGCCGTAGTCGGCGAGCGCATGCTTCACGCCCCCATATCCCCCATGAGGCAGTCTGGCGATGCGGCGCTCCATTCGCTGCCTTACGTCGGGCAGGAGGGGCAGGTTGAAACGCTCATAGATTGAGGCGATCGTGGCCATTGGCGCGGCGGTGAGTTCGCGGAAGCGAAGATGCGCCACCCGGTCTTCGGGAAACAGGCGCCCGGCATCCGCACACAGGATCGCCTCGGCCCCGGCCAGCCAGGATTCGGCCACCTGCTGGCCAATGGCTTGCCTGTTCGCGCCCGTGGTGAAGGGGCGGCGCAGAATGGCGGTCAGCCCGGCGACCGAGGCCAGCACCTCCAGCGGGTCACGGTGGAGGAAGATGATCCGCGCATCGGGGTATGCCTCAGCCAATGCACCGAGCGTAAAGACATGGTCGGGGCATTTCAGCACGAAGCGGCGCGGTCTCCCATCCGTGTGCTGCAAGTGCTGCAGGAAGACGCGGTGGAAGCGGTAGGCCGGGGCATGATCGGCTGCGCGCAGCCAGGCGAGGTATCTCGGGATGTGGTGCGTTATCTGAAAGCGATAGCTTCGGAACACATGCGCGGTGATCTCGCTGCATTCCTGCGGAGATTCGGCGTCGATCGGATGAACGGCGCGGAAGCCGGGCGCCATGCGCTCGAATGCGGCCAGCAGGCGGCCCATGGCGGCGATGCGTTGTGATGGCGGATCGTCTGGCTTGCGCGGCAACGGAAAGACGGTCTCCCATGCTGCAGGGCAACGATTCTCCGGATCCTCCGCCAGCATCTTGTGCAGAAAGGTGGTGCCGCTGCGCGGCAGGCCAGTAATGAAGATGGGCTTGCTGATCGGTGTGCGGAGCACGGCTGGCTGGCTGGTTTCCCGCCGCTTCAGGGCCGCCAGGTTGCGCAGCAACCTCAGGGCGTCGTAGCGCGCGGCGAAGCAGCCGATGAAGTTCAGATCGGCTTCCTGGCGGTATTGTTCGAGCAACATACGGAACGGCGCCTCGCCGTCGAAAGCCGCGAGTGCCTCAGCCGCCTTGGCACGATGGAGCAGCGCGTCAGGCTGCAAAAAGCGGTCCGGTAACCCGAGATGGGTAACCGCGCGCTGGCCGAGTGCGGCGAGCATGCCATCCATTGCACATGTCCTCCAACTGTCGGCAGGACTGCCGCGCCTGCCTGTTCCCGACGCTATTGCCGCACCTCCTCCCAGCCTGGCTCGGGGTTGAAGGTTTGGATGCTGCGGGCGATGCGGTTGGTGGCGGGGCCCAGATTGCGCTGGTAGATCACGCCCGCGTGGCTGGTCATGAATGTCTGGATGCCGGAAACGCCGTATTCCGCCGGCGTCGCCAGGACGCCGAAGCCCCCGATCATCCGCCTGCCGACCACATAGTCCATCGCGCCTCCCCCGGCGGCAGGCCCCTGTGCCTCCAGGAGGCGGAAGATGTAGCCGTGGAAGGGCTGTGGCGCATCGCCCGAAGCGGGCGAGCCGCCATAGCCGCCGGCGCTCGCCGCCGCGGCCAATGGACCCAGCGGGCTTTCCGGCTGCCCCTCCTTTGAAGGCCAGTAGAGACCATCATGTGTCCCAGGCGTGGAGAAGATGCGTCGCGCATAGACGCTGAAGCCGCCCTGGCGCCCCACCGTGACTGCATATTCGGACTGCGCGGCGACGATGGCCCGGAGGACCTCGATGGTGTCGAGTTCATTGCGGCCGATGCGGCGGTCGATCAGTTCCTGAGCGCCCTGGCGCGCGTCGAACCGCCATGAGCCGGCTTGGCCGACACGCCGGATCATGGGAATCGGGAAGGGCCATCGGTCGTTCCCGATTTCGAGGGTGGCGCGGTTTGCGTCCGGATGCAGGATCTCCGCGCGTTCGGCATAGGCCGAGGCGAAGCGCTCCCGCGCCGCTCGATCGGCCGCCGGATCGCCGGAGCGGATCAGGCGGCGCGCCTCGCCGCCCAGAACCTGGATGAGGCGCCGCTCATCGTGACCACGTATGGCGTTTGCGAGGGCGGCGAAGCCTTCCTCCGGCGTCCGGAAGGCTCGGGGCGGAACAGGTCGTGGCGTCGCCTGAGGCGCTTCACGCCGGGCTGGATCCGGAGCCGGCAAGGGCCGCTCCTGCGCAAGGCTTGGCCCAGGCCAGAGGAGGACAGCCATGCCGACGCCCAGAATGATCCACCGCATCGTGCTCACCGCCCGCGTCCTCCGCCGCCCCGCCCGCCGACGCTTGCGGTCCGCCCGCCTCCACCCGCAGCGGGGCGCGCGCTTGGCGGTGACTGGCGGCTCGCTTGGCCACGCTGCGAGGCGGTCCGCACATCCCCGCCCTGGCCGATGCCCTGGAAGCTTTGTGCGCCGCGCGTGGCCCCGGTGCCCCGCCGGTCCTGCGCAGCCTGCCCGCTGACCGCCGGGCGCCCGCTCGGCGCATGCCGGAGGCTGTTGGCTCCGCCGCCAGCGGCGCGTTCGCCGCCCGCTCGGACAGCGCTGCCTTGGGCGGCGCCAGTCCGGGTGCCACTGCCCTGAGCACCACTGGCTCGCGTGGCCCCGCCTTGAGATCCACTGGCCCGGGTGCCGCCTGCGGCCGATGCGCGCTCCCCCGCGCCGGCCCGCACCGGCGGCGACGGTCCGGCGCGGGCTCCTTGCCCAGTGCCGGCGGTGTTCGAGCGCGAGGGGCTGGCACGTTGATTGAGCGCGGATCCACCGCGATCAGCCTGCTCGACACGTCCACGGAACTGGTCCCGGGCCGCCGCCGAGCCTGGACGGTCGCCCTGGAAGCGATTCCTCACCTCCTCGTTGCGGTAGGCGACGCCCTGCCGGTGCGCGGAATTGTGCTGCCACCGGTTGCCGACATCTCCTGTTGTGCGCGACCGGTCCACATTGCGGACCCGGCTTGAATTGATGTTGATGTCGCCACTGTTCCAGCCGCACCCTGCCCCGCCCCAGATCGATCCGACCAGGGCAACCCCCCCGGCGAAGGCCATGCCTGTCAGCAGCGCGTTGCCGACGCCCCAGCCGGCAGGTGGGGGATAATAGGGGGGCGGGTAGGATGGATAAGGCCAGGGACCGTAGACAACCGCCGGATTGTACGCGGGCACGTGGATCTGGTCTGGCTGTGCTGGCTCAATGGTGATGATCTGCGGCGGCGGTGCCACGGCGACACTCACCGGTGTCGCTTCGCCCACCAGGTCCACCTGTCGGGGGAGCGGCACGTTCTGCGACACCGTGATCGTCTGCTGCGAGCCACTTTCCAGCTTGCCGGCCTGCTGCGCCCGGTTCCGAAGCACCTGCACAGCGTTGAGCACGTCCGCCTGCTGCGCCAGGACCGCATCGCCGAGCTGCTGCGTCCACTCAAGCTGGTCGTTCATCATTTTCAGGACGTCGGGAAAGAGCACCAGCGATTTCACGCTGTCATCCCAGGGCTGTTGCTGCAAGGCCTGCGCCAGCGCCTCACCCTGCAGCTTGGCGTTGGCCTCGCGGCCGAGCCAGCGCTGCGCCTGCACGACTTCCAACGGATAGCTCGAGGCGATCAGCATCTCCGCCAGAAGAGAGTCGGGATAGAGCGCGATGGGCGCGAGCAGTTGCTCGAGCTGCGGCTGGGTCATCCGGCTGTCGGCCGGATGGGCCGCCGCCAGCGCAGGCGCCGCGGCGGGCGGCGGCGCATCCTGTGCCATTGCCGGCCGGACCGGTGGGCCGCCCATGGTACTGATGCCGAAGCACGTCGCAAGGCAGAGCGTCAAGCTCCGGTAACAGCCTGGAGAACCCGTCGCGCCGATAGGCAGGCTCATGGTTTCCTCCGCCAGGCTCCAGGCCCACACCTCGCTTGCTTCTGTAGCAGCTACGGCGCGCCGGCGCTCAGGCGAACGATGTCAGGATTTTGCACCGCCGCGATCTCGGCTGGCGGGGAAGTTCCAGGCCTGTGCAGATTGCCGCGGCCCATGGCTCGGCTGCTTCCGCATGGCGCGGCAGGACTGCCGCGGCGGAGATCCGCAGCGATTGGTGATCCCCTGCTCCATCCGGCGCCGCCATTGCTCCACAGCAGGTCACGGCCAGCGGGATCACGCGACGAGACCAACGATGACCGTTCCCCAGGTGGTCAGCAGGATGTGGCCCAGGGGAACGGCCGGGGTGAAGCCGAGCACAGCAACCGGGCTTCCCGACCGCTCCTGCACGGCTGCCATCGCTGCGGTGAAGGTTTGCGCCCCCGCAAGTGCCCCCAGCAGCAGGATGGGGTTCATCCGCAGGACGTAATGCCCGAAATACAGGCCGACGATCAGCGGCGCGAGCGTCACGGCGATGCCGCCCAGGAACAGGCCGATGCCCGCCTCACGCAGCGCGCCGAAGAAGATCGGGCCGGCATGCAGGCCCGTCAGTGCCACGAAGGCGGCGAGGCCGAGCGCTGTCATCAGCGATACGGCGCCATCCGGAATGCGCCCGAACAGCGGCATACGCGTGCGCAAATGCCCGACGACGAGCCCCGCTAGCAGGGTTCCGACACTGGTGCTGAGGGAAATGCGCATGTCACCGAGGTGAAACTGCACAAGAACGCCAGCCATCCCGCCCAGGAAGATTGCCAGTCCCAGCACCACGAAGTCGGTTGTTTCCGCCGGCAGCACGATCGGGCCGATGCGAGACGCCGCAGCCTTCACAGCGGTCTCCGGGCCAACAATGCGAACCAGATCCCCACGCTGCAATGCCGTGCCAGGCGCAATCGGGACTGATTCACCGCCGCGCCGGATGCCGCGCAGGTAAACCCCACGGGCCCAATTCTGTTCTGCTAGCTCGCCGAGCCTTTGGCCATCCAGTTCGCCTCGGGCGAGCATCGCCTCGATCATCGTGACGGGTATGTCGAGCAGATCGCGATCCTCAACCTCCTCGGCATGGGGGCCGATCATCTCGATCAGGACTTCGCGGCGGCCGGCGATCGCAAGCACGTCTCCAGCCTCCAGGCGGAGCTCGGGCTGCGCCTCCAGGATCTCGCCACCACGCCGGATGCGCTGGATAATGCTCCGGCTTTGTGCAATTAGCGCCTCCGCCTCGCGCAGGGTTCTGCCCAGGACCGGCGCCTGGGCCAGGAGGCGATAGGCGCGCAGCTCAAAGGGTCTCCAGGCAGAGGCAACCCCGGGGCGGTCGCGGACAATCCCGAGCGCCTGCTCCACCTTAAGCGCTTCAGCCTGCAGATCGACGCCTAACAGCCGGGGGCCGATCTGCGAGCAGAACCAGATCACGCCAACGGCACCAAAGAGATAACAGACTGCATCGGCCACCGCGATGTGCGCGACGAGCCGCGCACGCTCCGGCTCAGGCAGTGGAAGTGCATTGATCGCCTCAGTCGCTGTGCCCATCGCCGGGCTCTCGGTCAGCGCACCCGAAACCAGCCCCGCAGCGAAGCCGGCATCGAGGCCGAGCAGCCGTGACACTGCGAAGGCAACTGCCAGACCCGTCAAGCACATCACGACCGTGAGCGCCATCGGGCGCAGGCCGTCTCGCTTCAGCGCCTGCATGAACTGCGGACCGACGGAGTAGCCGATGCCGAAAAGGAAGAGAAGAAATAGAAAGGACTTGGTCGTGCCGGATACCGGAACATGCGCGAGTTGGCCTATAGCGATCCCGGCAAAGAGGGAGCCGGTCACTGGCCCGAACCGGAAGCCCCAGAAGGTGACTGCGCCGAACCAGTAGCCGGCGCCAATGGCGAGGAAGAGCGTGAACTCAGGATAGCGAACCAGGAACTCGCGGATCCAGTCGATCATTGCCGAGCCTTCACGGAAAACAGGTGAATGGGCATCGGCGCCGGGCAAGGCTGTACCCCGCGACCGCCATCCACATCCGGCAAGGTCGTGAAGCGGACGAGACGGAAGCACCGCAACCGAACATGCTCGCCATCCCGGTTCCAATTCAGGCGGCGCCGTTTCAGGAGAGTAGTGCGCGCTCCGCATCGGCAGGCATGGAAACACTATCGAAAACGCGCTTTTCGCTTGCTCCCCGTGAGGCAGCTTGAGGCGGCCGCAACAGTTTCGGTGTCTTCTCAACGTCAACCATGTGCGTCCTGGTTCCTGGTCGGCAAGGCGCTGGCCTTACTCCTCGTCATTCCGCGCCACGCAGTGCTGGGGCTGGAGGATTGGCTGCGGCGATGGGGTGGCAAATGCCGGGAAAGCGATACAACTTCTTACCCCACTCCGGCACGACCGCGCCTATCGTCTGTGGCCCGCCTCGCCGTCCGACACATGCATGATGGTTGGCATGGAAGAGTTGCGCAGGCCGGCGATCACGGATAGCCGCATCGTGGAGCACGGCGCCGGCTGTCCCGAGGCTTGTGGGCCAGTGGAGAAGGATGTCATGCTTTCAATCCGACGGATGCGCTGCGGCGTTTTAGCTCTGCTCTTCGGTCTGACAGCGGCAATGCCAGCCTTCGGACAGTGGCGCGACGTCCGTCCCTACGACAATCCGATGACGCAGACGGATATCGATTTGCAGCGGGAAAGTGCGCGGTCTCTGCTGGAGGCGGAGCCGGCGCCGATCGGTCGAAGCCGCGATTGGCAGAACCCGGAAACCGGTGCGCGCGGCAGGGTGACATTGCTCAGAACATCCCAAAGGCAAGGCGCTCCATGCCGCGCGTTGCGATATGTCGTTGTCACCCGAGCTTCGGCCAATCCGGTTGAGATGACCTTCACTCTGTGTCGGGTGGGGGATGATGACTGGAAGATCGTCGGCTAATCGCCCGGTTCAAGGCTGCCTCAGCCCGTTGCGGGAGCGGCAGGCTGAAGGTCTGATTTTGCGGGAAGCCCCCTCATCACAGCTTCTGCTGCCCCCGTCCGGCGACGACGGCAAAGCGGGTCCGCTTTGCACGCTTCTAGGGTTATCGGAACCGCGGACGATTTTCCTGCCGCCAGCTTGGCGCTGGCATCGGCCGGACCGCTGTCCAAACAGGCTCCCGCATCAGCGAGCGTCTGGAGGCGGAACCCTCCTGCGGAGAGGCCGAAAATTCGCCATGTAGATCTCCGACCCGCCTGTCCGGCGCCGCGCGGGAAGGCATAAGCGTTGTTTCTCGATAGCGTTCCATGTTTCGCCTCGCCGCTTCCGCGCCATACTGCCCGGTGAACAAGTCTCGCGCTGTACGCTGTCCCGAAGCAGAGGGAGCTCCCATGAAAATCAAGACCGCCATCTTGGCTGGCACATTCGCCTTCAGCTCCATCTCCCTGTCAGCAGAAGCCCAACCCCTGACAGGGCTGTATCTTGGCGGTGGCCTTGGCGCGAACTGGCAGCAGGAAAGTGACCTGAGCTCGCAGGATGGGCTCCGCACTGCACTGGGCGCAGCCGGTGTCGGCCAAAGCGGCACGGCGAGCTTTGATATTGGCTGGGCCGGCGTTCTCAGTCTCGGCTGGGGCTTCGGCAATGGTTTCCGGGCCGAAGTTGAAGGTAATTACCGCCGGAACAACCTGGATGGAATCTCCGGCTTCCCTGGCATCCAGGCGCCGCGCAGCCAGGGCGGCGATATCTCTAGCTACGGCGTGATGGCTAACGTTTTCTACGACTTCGACCTCGGCTGGAACTTTGGTGGCTTCGGCGTCGTGCCCTATCTTGGGGCGGGTGCCGGCTATGTCGTGCAGAACTGGGACAATGTAAACATCCGCGGGCCGAACGGGCAGATCAACATCGACGGCGACAATGGCAACTTCGCCTACCAGTTGATCGCCGGCGCCGCTTTTCCGATCACTCGGGTTCCCGGCCTGTCGCTCACCGCCGAGTACCGCTTCATGCAGGCGCTCTCAGACGATGTGGACGCCACCTTCCGTCCCGTGGCCGGCGGCACAATCACATCACGTGGGGCAGTTGAGGTCGAGAACGCCAATCACTCCATCCTCATCGGGTTGCGTTACGCCTTCAACCCACCCCGGCCGGCACCTGTTGTCGCCCAGGCGCAGGCACCCGCCGTCACGCGAGCTCCGGCCCGAACCTACTTAGTGTTCTTCGACTTCGACCGTGCCGATCTGACCGATCGAGCCCGGCAGATCATTGTTGACGCGGCGCAGGCATCGCGCACGGTGCAGACGACGCGGATCGAGGTCGCTGGTCACGCCGACCGCTCCGGGACACCGCAATACAATCAGCGTCTATCCATGCGCCGCGCTGAAGCAGTGGCGGCAGAGCTGGTGCGTCACGGCGTGTCGCAGAATGCGATCAATGTGCAGGCTTTCGGTGAAAGCCGCCCGTTGGTTCCAACGGCAGACGGTGTGCGTGAGCCGCAGAATCGTCGTGTAGAGATTGTGCTTTAGGCTCGAGGCTCCGGTAAGGGGGCTCCCTCAGTCAAGTCGCTAGCGACGCGTAAGGATCCGCGCGCACAGGCTGTGCCGTGGCTTCTCGATGTATCGAGCTTCTGGTCACTGCTTCTGATCTTCCTGCACGCGAGGCCATATCGGGAGAATGGCAGCATACCAAGAGGATCATCTGGATCCCGGAGGGAGGCTCCGAATGGGGTCAGACGAGCATTATCCCGAGAAAGCCCCAGCTCACAGCGTCAGTGTCAGCGTCAGCGTCAGCGTCAGCGTCAACGACTTCTGGATTGACCCTACCTCGGTCAGCAATGCCGACTCCCTACAATTCGTTCTGGCCCCAGGCTATGTGACCGTCATGGAGACAACGCCAAAGGCGGTTGCCTATCCAGGCGCCAAGCCTCCTTCATTCGCCAAGCAACACCACCCCAAGTGGAGCAGTGCCATACGGCCGCTGATCCTGTCGCGCCACCGTCAGGTTCCTCCAGTCGGCAGGCAGGTGGGCCGCGACCCATGGACGTCGTGACGTGATGGGCCGCGCAAGCTTGGCGAATGAATCACGCAGCGAGAGTGACGTTAGCGCCGCCAGGCGCTAGCGTTAGCCTAACCCCCTGCTGGGTGGAAATACCCTCCATAACAACGCCATTCTGATTCCTGAGCGTGGTAGCCGATGCGCCTCCAGCCACCGCGCCACCCGCCGAGGCAGCGACATAGTTGCCATTGAAATCCTCCAATCGGCGCAGATTGCGCACCCTGCCCGTAGCACTCAGGCGCGTAATGCCGACATCCACGACGGAGAGGCCGGTCAGCCTGAAGGGGTATTGGGCACCTCGCCAAGTGAGGACGCCATTACCCCACTGATAGCCAATGCCAGCCGCCACTGTTCCGCCCGTGAAGGTCACCGTACCTTCTGTAGGCTCTAGATCAGACGATGTCTGGACAGTTGCCTGCGAATTGGAGCAGCTCGTAAAGAGAAGAATGCCTAATGGAATTAGGCCCATTTCTCTGATGGCTCGGCGGCGTTCCATTTTTGCTTTCCTTGTGCGAGCGTTTCTGGTGGAGAGTTGGCGCAGCTCACGGCCCCGGACAGGCCACGCCCTAGTCAAGCGAAACGTGCTGCATTCGGCGATCTGGCTCGCTATCTAAATTCCACAAATAGGTCCATCAGCTCCGCTGCAGTATTCGGTACCTATTTCGGCATGCCGTGGCCTTCCGGACGGCCTGCTGGCAATAGGCTACGGCGCAGCAGCAATCGATCCCGATGGGGACTGGCACGCTGAGTTAACTTCGAGGCCGCGCTTGGTCTTGGGAAGGCAGCACTACCCCAAGACGCCCAAGATGGTGCTTCAGGCTGGAACGTGCCCACAGCCGTCGCTGCGGAAGCGCAACCTGACCTTCGGGAGCGGCCATTGCAACGCCCGGCACCGCACGCCTTCAGCCTGACCTATGGCATGCCGAATGCATTAGTGTGCCTTGCTGCCGGCCATGGGACCCTCCAACTATTTTCTTGCCGTAACGAAACTTGTTTCAGAAACTCTGAGCCATGCCCCGGAGCGACACCATGCCACACGAGGGCGTCGAACTATCCCGCTTCCGAGAGCCGGAGGAGCTCGTCAGGGCGATACCTGGCGTGGTTTTCCAGGCCACACCCCTGCGCGCCGATCCCTTCGACGTATCGCTCACGACCATCGGCCTGGGCGATATGAGCCTACAGACAGGGCGCGCCACGCCCCATCTGGCCTTCGCCAGAGCCGTTCCTGGAACAGGAGTCCTGCAGCTGCCGCTGGAGAACGCTGACACCCTGCTGCTCAATGGCCAGCCCGCTCGTCCGCGGACACTCGGCCTCTATGGCGGCGGCGCCGAGCTCATCAGGAGCAATCCAAGGGACAGCAGCCACGCGGTCCTGGTCCTGCCGATGGACAAGGCTGAGGTGCTCCTGTGCCCTGGCTCCGCGTCCCCCCTGCTCCACCCGGGAGCGCAGGCTTTGCTCGAGGCCAGCGCCCAGGCATGGGATCAGGCCGTCGGGATCGTGCGGAGCGCGGCAGCGACCGCGGCGCGGGCGCCGCGGACCTTCGACGCCGAGCCGCCGCGCGAGGCGCTGCGCGACGCGCTTCTGCAGGCGATGCGCGACCTCCTCACCGGGGCGCGAGACGCCGGACCTTCGGGCGACCGCTACAGGCCGCGCGCCTGGCGCCGTATCGTTGTGGGCGCCGACGAGTACTTGCGGGCCAACATGGCGCGCCCCGTCTACACCGAGGAGCTGTGCGCGGCACTCGGCACCTCCGCCAGCAGTCTCGCCGAAGCGTACCGCGCCACCTTCGGCCTCAGCCCGCACCGCTTCCTGAAGCTCCGGCGCCTCGTCATGGTGCGGAGCATGCTGCGGAGCCAGGAGGGGCCGGCGCCGCTGGTGAAGTCTGTGGCCCTGTCGCACGGGTTCTGGCACCTGAGTCAGTTCGCCATCGACTACCGGGCCCTGTATGGCGAGATGCCCTCGGAGACGCTCGCCCGCGCGCGCGGCACAGCCACACCGGGTGGCTTGGGCTGATGGACCCGGTCATCAGCGCGATCGTTCGCCGAGCGCTGCTCGCTTTGCCCGCCACCTCGCTCGGTCATGCCAGTGCGCAAGACTTCCCGGCCCGCTCGCTGACCTGGGTGGTGCCCTTCCCTCCCGGCAACATCGCCGATGCCGCCTCACGGGTGATCGCACGGCGCATGGGGCAGGCACTCGGCCGGTACGTCGAGGTGGAGAACCGACCGGGTGCAGGAGGGACGATAGGGACCGAGACTGTGGCTCGTGCGGCGGCAGACGGCCAAACCTTGCTCTATGGCGGCCTGGGTCCGATCGCGGCGGCGCCGCATTTCTTCCCTAACCTCCGCTTCGATCCGATGAGGGACCTCACCCCAGTGCACGGCATCGGCGCCTCGCCATGCGTGATCATCGTCGGCCGGCAGCGACCCTGGACCACCCTCGGCGAACTCGCTGCCGCGGCGCGTGCGCGATCGGATGGTCTGGTCTATGCCTCACCCGGGGTTGGAACCGTGCCCCACCTCGCGGCGGAGGTGTTCCAGGAGGTTGCCAATCTGCGGCTCCTGCACGTGCCCTATGTCAACACCACCCAAATGCTGAACGACGTGATGGACGGCCGGGTGGACGTGAGCTGGGACTTTCCGCTGACCGCAGCCCCGCAGATGCGCGACGGACGGCTGCGGGCCCTCGCCATAACCGACTTCGACCGGGTGCGCATCGCATCCGGGGTGCCGACCGTGGCGGAGTGCGGCTTCCGCGGAGCCGAGATGCGCGGCTGGGCGGGGGTCTTCGCCCCAGCCCGCACCCCTTCACCCATCGTTGCATCCTTGGCGGCGGCATTGCGGGAGACGCTACTCGACCCAATGGTGCAGGAACACTTCAACGGAACGGGCACGGTGCTCTGGCCTGACATGGGCACCAAGCCCTTCCGCGCATTCCTGGCCGAGGAGCTGCCCCGCGTCGCCTCGATCATCGCCCGCGCCAGGGCATCGCCACGCTAGGCCACTGACCTTCACCGCCTCACGGGATCAGCCTTGCGGCCGTCGACTTAGTGGCGGATCAGCGTCGTTGAGAACTCCTGCAGCAGAAGATCCTCAAGCCTGTCTGCCAAGCGACGTAGTTCCTCCTCGGCGCTTGCTGTGCTGACTTCCAGCAGCCGCATCATCATTGGCTCGGAACAGGACACTGACTCTCCATAATACTCGTCAGGCTGCAACAATCCGGCATGAACTGCCTGCTGGAAAAGGTCTTGCGAGGTGTCCTCTATCGCTTCAGACAGTTTCTCGTTGCACAGCAGGTGCGCGTAGGTCGGGATTAGGTCCGGATGTTTCATCCCGATGCAGCCGCGCCGAGACGAAGCAAGTGATTGAACGTTTGCAGCAATCTCAACTCAGTAATCATCCAGCCTAATTTGGGTGTTGACGTCGACGTGGGCTGTGCTTTGCAAGTGGACGGGACGATGCGCGACCTTTGTTGTCGTTTCCAATCGAAGTCTAGCAGCTCACCTTGCTGGCCCTTATACACCAAATACGCGAAATGAGCGCGACTCAAGCATCCGGGGACACTGAACGGCGAAGTCCGTGAGAGATGCCTGCGTCCGCTTCTCCGTCATGCATGCCGACAGCGGACAAGCAGCGCTCGGCCGGACCTCACCACAGGATGTGAGCTCTGGTAGCCACTGCCATACTCACTCGTACCGCTGGAGAGAGAAATCTGGACGCTAGGTGCTGAGCTGAATGAGTCCACGACCACGCACCTGCAGATGAGCAAGCTCTTCTTGAGCCCCTTGCTGACCTGGCGCCTTGCGGCACAACGCTCTGTGCCACGGGATGGCCCAACTCCCGCACCGCCGAAATGGCGGCAGGCAAACTTGGTCCTCGGTAGCTTCCCACACACCCCTGCCGCTACTGCCAGCTGCGCTGGGCCATCGGAGCCCCACACGGGGCCAGCCGTGGCCTCCTTGATCGGGTTCCTGAACAAGAGGAACAAGACCTGCATCCGGCCGTCACACTCGCGCTTGCCGCCGCTACGCTTCTCGTGGCTCCGGGCGCTCGAAGGCAGCAGGCCAGCGCGATGACCTTCTTTGTCACCTCCATCAATCAGGACAGGGCGCGAACCTCGGCGGGCTCGCCGGAGCAGACGCTGCGGGTCTCTTGCAGTGGCGGTCGGCGCCGGTAATCACACTTGGCGAGCCTATCTCAGCGCCTCCGCTACCGCCGGAGCGCAGGCCGTGAATGCTCGGGACCGCACCGGGCGCGGGCCCTGGCGGAATGCGAAGGGCGATATAATCGCACAGGACCTCTCCTCGCTGCACAGCGATGGTAACGGGGGGTCCAAACAAACGGCGCTGACGGAGAAAGGTGAGGCGGTTAACAGCCGCGGCGACAATCCGGACAACCACGGCATCCTCACGGGATCGCAACCCGATGGAGGCGCTTTTCAGGGAAGCAGGGCCGGATCTGCGGGATCTGGACACTCGGCGGCAGCCACCGGAGGCGGTCCGATGCGAGGGAAGGGCCAATCTTGAAAGCGGCGTCACCCTGAGAGGTGCGACCAGTCGCGTTCGCCCTCCACAGTGTCCTCCTCCAACACACTGGTCTTGAGCAGACCGCGGACCACGGGCGCCAGTGGCCCCAGCCCCGGATTGCGCCGGGCCATCAAGGCCAGCGTGCCGCCTAGGCTGGAAGGGGAGATCGGTGCCAATGGCAGCCTGCCCTGCGCTGTGCATCGCCTTCAAGCTGGCCCGGCGCTGTCAGCCCGAGCACCGCCCGAGACACATCGCGCTTGCGCATCACAGACCGTGTCTCATGGGATACGTAGATGCCTGAGATCCGTCAGAGAGAGAGGAGTTCCGTGCGTAGGTGATGAGCCTTCGGGACGCTGTGGCCAAGGCGCGGATCGCCCTGCGGATCGAGCATGTCGGTCGCGGCCTGATGGGCGACATCAAACCCCTTGGCAACGGTGTCTCTGAACTGCGCATCGACCACGGCCCCGGTTACCGGGTCTTCCTCGCCCAGCGGGCCCAGGTGCTGGTGATCCTGCTGTGCGGCGGCGGTAAGAGTAACCCAGGCCAAGGACATCATCCTGGCCAAAGCCCTGGCCAGGGATCTGGAGGATTGATCGTGGCAACCAGGACCTTCGCGTTCGATGCGGCCGAGCTGCTGGGCAGCGCCGAAGCCCAGGCCGCCTACCTGTCCGAGATCATGGAGGGCGGCGACCCATCCGAGATTGCCCAGGCCATTGGCACGCTGGCGCGGGCACGCGGTATGACGGTTGTGGCCCGGGAGGCCGGCATGGGCCGTGAAAGCCTCTACAAGGCCCTCGGCGGCGAGGGAAACCCCGAGTTCGGCACCATCATGAAAGTGCTGGGGACCCTGGGGCTGGGTCTCTCCGTGAACCCGAGACACCCGGCCTAGGCACGCGGGCCAAGCAGAATAAAGACAAAGCGAAAAGCCTGGCCATGCCACGTGGTGAGCATGGCAGGTTCCGCCTGGAGCGGCCAACAGGGAACCATTCACCTACCCCCTCTGCTGCCAGCGGCTTTGTCAGAACCCTAGCGAGTGAACGAAAGAATGCTGGCAGGGACATGAGGACGGGTGTGGCAGGCAAGGTTCCAGCCGCCCCGAATCAGGCGCCTCGGGTGATATCGGTCATCACAGCGCGCCAGATCTGGGCCGGCAGGCCGCCGCCCGACACGCCCAGCATCGGCCTGTTGTCTCCATTGCCCAACCACACGCCGGCCACGTATCGCTCCGTGAAGCCGATGAACCATGCATCGCGGCTGGCTGTGGTGGTGCCTGTCTTGCCCGCCGCCCAGAAGCCGGGATCCGCGGCCCGCCCGGTGCCGCGCTGCACGACGCCGGCGAGCATCTGCCGCATGGCGTCGGCCTCCTGCGACCCGATGGTCTGCCGGATGTCCGACGGCTCCGGCAGGAGGCGGCTCAGGGTCTCGGCGCCCGTGGCGTCCTGCACCCTCTGCACGGCGTAGGGCACCACCATCCGACCATGATTGGCGACACTGGCGAAGGCCGCCGTGAGGTCGACCAGCCTCGCCTCGTAGGTGCCCAGCGCCAGGTCTCCGGCCTCCCCCTCCATATCGTCGCCGATGCGAAACGCCCGCAGCAGGCCGGCGATCTTGTCGGTGTTGCGCAGCGCCAGTCGCACGGCCGCCGTGTTGGAGGATTTCTCCAGCGCGGCCGCCAGCGAGATCTCGTCGAGGTACCGGTCGTCAAAATTTCGGACGGGGCGGCCCCCCAAGGTCAGGGCCGCGTCGCTGACCAGGCTGTCGGGCGCAGCGCCACGCTGCAACGCGGCGAGATACACGAAAAGCTTGGCGATCGAGCCGGGCTGCCGCCGGGCCTGGGTGGCATTGTCCCACTCCTTCTGCCGGTAGTCGCGTCCCCCCACCAGCCCGAGCACGGCGCCGTCATAGCGCATGACGACCACGGCCCCTTCCTCGATCTGGCCCGTGCGGCCATGTTGGCGCAGCGCCTGCTGCAGGTGCCGGTCCGCCGCCTGCTGAACCCGGATGTCCAGGGTCGTGGTGATCGTCCTGGTGCCTTCGCGCGCGGAGACGGGGGCATTGGCATTGGCTTCGATCTCGGCCCAGCGGGCGAGCCAGCCGATCTGTGTGCCGCGCGGATAGACCCCGCCCCAGGCCGAGCGGGAAGGAGCCAAGGCGATGGCCTGTTGCCGGGCACGGTTCGCCGCCCGTCGCGAAAGATAACCGGCCTCCACCATCTGCTCGATGACGCGGAAACCACGGTCGCGCGAGACAGGGAGGTTGCGATGCGGATTGTAGCGGTTAGGGGCAGGGAGCAGGCCGACCAGCATGGCCGATTCCAGCACGCTGAGGCTGCGCGCGTATTTGTTGAAGTAGACGCGGGCGGCCGCCTCGATCCCGTAGGCGTTGCCGCCGAAGAACACCCTGTTGAGATAGACGAACAGGATGTCCTCCTTGCTGAGATTGAGCTCCAGGATCGGCGCCAAGACGGGCTCCTCCAGGAGTTTCCGCACAATCGGGCTGTGCTCCTTGAGGTAGATCTCCTTGATGGTCTGCTGGGTCAGGGTGCTGCCGCCCTGGGTGCGGCCTGTCAGCGTCGACCAGATGGCGCGGGCCATGGCGCGCGGGTCGAGACCCCAATGCTCGTAGAACCGCCGATCCTCGCTCGCCACCAGAGCATCGATCAGGTGCTTGGGCAGCTGGGCGAAGGGGACCGTTGGAGCGTAGTAGGCACCCCGTGCGCCGATGAATTCGCCCTGCGCACTCAGGAAGCGCACGCCGTTCTCCCGGTTCTCGGTGATCAGGCGGCCGGCATCCGCGAGTTGCAGCGCCTCTGCCTCGCGCGGTGCCGCAGCCGCCAGCCCCATCAACGCCAGGAACTGTCGGCGGTTCAGGGGTACCGCGGGGCGGGAAGAAGGTGGCTGGTGCATGTGTTCTGATACACCGTGGCGCACCCGGCAGCAGCTCACAACATGCGACATGGATAAGGTGCGGCGCCAAGCAAGCAGTCCTTGGCGAGATGCCGAATGACTTGCAGCCACGACCTCTCTGGCCTTGGCTTCGTCCTGCGATGCCACCGTCTTTGTCCTTTGGCACCAAGGTCCATGATTTGGCCTCTCCGCCATAATATTGGTAAGCGATGATCGATGCCGGCATCGCGACCGGCGTGGTGGTGATGGTGATCATGGGCAGCGCCGCGGCGAGCTGGATCCTGACCTATGGCCAGGTGCCTCAGCGCTTCGCGGAATGGGTGTCGGCGGCACTGCGGGACCCCTGGCTGGTGATCCTGGCCATGAACCTCATCATGCTGCTGGTTGGCGGCCCGCTGGACCTCGCCCCCGCCATCCTGCTGCTGGCGCCTATCCTCGTGCCGCTGGCGCAGCAGATCGGCCCCGACCCGTTGCAACTGGGATTGATGATGGTGCTCAATCTGGGCATCGGCCTTTACACGCCGCCGGTGGGCACGGCGCTGTTCATCTCCTCCTCCATCGCCGCCAGCTCCATGGCGGAAACGGTGCGCGCCTTGTGGCCGTTCTTCTTTGCCGCCATCGCCCTGCTGGTGGCCATCAGCTACGTGCCGGCCCTCCGGTTCCGAGGCGGCGCCGGCCGCGCCTTCTCCCGGCCCCGCCGGGGCGCTTTCCACCGCCGGAGGGCGAAGGTAGTCTTTCCGCTTCCGGGGCTCCCGGCGGCGTGGAGGGCTGCGCATGTCCAATCCCGAGGTGCTGATCGCCGGCGCGGGCCCCACCGGGCTGGTGCTGGCCCTGTGGCTGGCCCGCCGCGGCATCCGCGTCCGCATCGTCGACAAGGCCGCGGAACCCGGCACAACCTCCCGCGCCCTGGCCATCCAGGCGCGCACGCTGGAATTCTACCGGCAGCTCGGCCTGGCGGAAGCGGTGGTGGCGGGCGGGGTGCCGCTCGCCGCCGCCAATCTCTGGGTCGGCGGCCGCCAGGTGGCACGGGCCGCCTTCGGGGAGATGGGCGAGGGGCTGAGCCCCTATCCTTATGTCCTGATCTTTCCCCAGGACAGGCATGAGCGCCTGCTGATCGCGCGCCTCGGAATGGAGGGCGTCACGGTGGAGCGGCGGACGGAGCTGCTCGACGTCGCCGGCAAGGGCCCGGGCCTGCGGGCGCGCCTCAGGCGGCAGGACGGCACGGAGGAGATCTGCGAGGCAGCCTTCATCGCCGGCTGCGACGGGGCCAGGTCGCATCTGCGGCAATTCCTCGGCATCGGCTTTCCGGGCGGCACCTACCAGCATCTGTTCTATGTCGCCGACGCGCAGGGCAGCGGGCCGGTGATGAATGGCGAGCTGCATGTATCGCTCGACGAGGCCGATTTCCTGGCCTCCTTCCCGATGAGCGGGCGGGGCCATGCGCGACTGGTCGGCATGGCCGAGGCGGATGAGGACGCAGATAGGGCGCCCGCCTGGGAGGATGTCGACAAGCGCCTGCTGCGCCGGCTGGGCGTCGAGGTCGAGCGGGTCAACTGGTTCTCGACCTATCGCGTGCATCACCGCGTGGCGGGCCGCTTCCGGCTGGGCCGCGCCTTCCTGCTAGGCGATGCCGCGCATGTCCACAGCCCCGTGGGCGGGCAGGGCATGAACACCGGCATCGCCGACGCCGTGAACCTGGCCTGGAAGCTGGCGGCGGTGCTGCGGGACGGCGCCCCGCCCGCCCTGCTCGACAGTTTCGAGCCCGAGCGGATCGCCTTCGCCCGGCGCCTGGTGGCCACCACCGACCGCGCCTTCACCCTGGTGACCAGCCCCGGCCGCCTCGCCCGCCTGGTCCGGACCGGCCTGGCGCCGTGGCTGTTTCCGGCGCTGGCGAAGGCGCCCTCCTTTCGCCGCCTGATGTTCCGCACCCTGTCCCAGACGGCGGTGCATTACCGCGCCGGCCCGCTGAGCGAGGGGCGGGCCGGCGGTATCGGCGGCGGGGACCGTTTGCCCTGGGTGGCCGCCGGTGCTTCCGCGGGCGGCCCTCCCGGCGGCGCGGGCGACAATTTCGCGCCGCTGGCTTCGCTGGACTGGCAGCTGCACATCCATGGCTCCGCCAACCCGGCCATGGCGCGGGCCTGCGACCGGCAGGGCCTGGCCCTTCACTGCTTCCCCTGGTCCGCCGCCGCGCGCCGGGCGGGGCTGAAGCAGGATGCCGCCTATCTCATCCGCCCCGATGGCCATGTCGGCCTGGCCGACCCCCACGCCGATCCGGCCACGCTGGAGCGCTATCTCGGCCGCCACAGGGCGCGGGCGGCCGGCGCGGCGTGAAGGGGGCAGGCCAGGGCGCCGCTGCTTCCTCCAAGTTGAAGTTGCTGCCGGGCATCCCCATATCAGTCATGCCATGTGCTTGAATTTTCCCCATTTTCGCTGCGCGGATCGCGCGGGTGTGCTGATCGCGGGCGTTTAGCCCCGGGCCCAGCCCTTCGCGCATCCGCCGCGCGGGCCCGGGGACATCCAGCACAAACAATCGCTGCGCGCGGCCACCGCGAGGCGCGGCGCCGCGCGCCCTGAATGGAGGATGAACCAACATGGTGATGAAGAACTTCACGGAACGGATCGGCGCGGACGCGATGGAGGCGAGGCTTGACGCGGCCCTGGCCGACACCTTCCCGGCCAGCGACCCTGTCTCGATCACGGTGCGCGAGCCGCCCCAGGGCCACACCGCCAGCGCCGATGCGCCCGCCGCGGGAGGCCGCCGATGAGCGGGCAGGTGATGGCGGACAATGCCGTGATGCGCGAGGCCTTCCACGCGGAGGAAAGCCGGCACAGGCAACAGGACGGGCAGCGGCATGGCGACATGACGCCAGGGCAGATGCGCTGGCTGATCGCGACGCTCCTGTTCCTGGCATGGATCGTTGCGCGGTCGGTGCTGCGCTGGTGGCCCCAGCTGCTGGGCTAAGGCAGAGCCCGATCGGGCGGGACCGCCTGATCGGGTGATGCCCGCCAGCCCGCCCAGGCGCCGTCAGCCCGGTTGCGGCTGCGGCGCCGCCGCCCCGTCGATCAGCACGCCGGAGCGGTGCAGCGCCTCGATCGATCCGGGATCAAAACCGGCGGAAACCAGGATTTCGCGCGTGTGCTCGCCGATCCGGGGCGGCTGCCGGCGCAGCGGGGCGCGATCGCGCTCCTCGCCGAATTCCAGCGGCAGCGCCGGCAGCGGCACCTCCGGACCGCCGCCCATGGCGGCGATGGCGGTGGCCAGGAGTCCGCCGCTGGCCAGCAGATGCGGGTCCTGCGCCAGTTGTTCCGGCCGCCCGACCGGCGAACAGGACACGTCGGCTGCCGCGCATTGACGGGTGGCCGTGTCGAAATCCAGCGCGCCAATGGTTTCCTGCAACCTGGGCAGCAGCCAGGCGCGCTCCCTGGCCCGCTGTGCGTTGGTGGCGAGGCGCGGGTCCTGCGCCAGCTCTGGCAGGCCGAAGCTGGCGCAGAAGCGCTGCCATTGCGCGTCGCTGGTGACGCCAATGAAAAGCTGCGTGCCGCAGGCGGCCTTGAACACGTCATAGATGCCCCAGGCCCCGCGCCGGGCGGGCATGGGCGGCGGCGGCTCGCCGACCGCCGCGCCCCCGGCCATGTGCGAGCCCATCAGGAACACGGAGGATTCGAACAGCGCGCTGCCGACCCGCTGCCCCTGCCCGGTCCTGTCCCGCTCCCGCAGCGCGGCGAGCACGCCGGTGACGCCGAACACGGCGCCCAGGATGTCGATGACGGAGGCACCGGCGCGCAGCGGCTGCCCGGGCGGGCCCGTCATGTAGGCGAGGCCGGTCTGGAACTGCACCACCTCATCCAGGGCGGGGCGGTTGCCATAGGGGCCGCTGAGGAACCCCTTCAGCGCCAGGTAGATCAGCCGCGGGTTCAGGTCGCGCAGCGCTTCCCAGCCGCATCCCAGGCGTTCCATGGTGCCGGGGCCGTAATTCTCCAGCACGATGTCCGCATCCGCAACCAGCCGATGCAGCGCCGCGCGTCCCTCCGCGTGCTTGAGGTCCAGCGCGATGCTGCGCTTGTTGCGGTTGAAGGTGGCGAAGAAACCGGCGGCGAAGCCCGGCAGGCGGCGCGTCCGGTCGCCATCGGGCGCGGGCTCCACCTTCACCACATCGGCGCCCATATCGGCCAGCAGCAGGCCGGCGCAGGGGCCCATGATGGTATGGCTGAATTCCAGCACCCGCAGGCCTCGCAGCGGCAGAGTCCCGCTCATGCGGCATGCGCCCGGAAGGCGGACAGGCTGCCGCCGCGCAGCGCGGCGCTGGGCAGGGTGTGGCCGACGATGCGCTCCGCCAGATGCCCGGCCTCGATCAGCGCGTCGGCGTCGATGCCGGTCGCGATGCCCATCTCCTCGCAAAGGAGAACCAGTTCCTCCGTCGCGATGTTGCCGGGCGCGCCCTTGTGCGCGGCGAAGGGGCAGCCGCCGAGCCCTCCCACGGTGGAATCATAACGCGTGACGCCGAGCCGCAGCCCCGCCATGGCATTGGCGATGCCGAGGCCGCGCGTGTCATGCAGATGCAGCCGCAGGGTCAGCTCCGGCCAGCGCTCCCGCACCGCGCCCACCACGCGCTCGATGCGGGCAGGCGTTGCCCATCCCATGGTGTCGGCCAGCGAAAGGTCGCGGATCGTCTGGTCGTATTCGGCGGCGATCGACAGCCCGTCGGCCACGGTCTGCACCACCAGCTCCGGCGTGATGTCGCCGGCGAAGTTGCAGCCGAAGGCGGCCATCACGCCGACGCGCTCCACCGCGATTCCGGCGGCGAGATGGGCCGCCGTCTGCCGCCGCATCGCCTCGATGTTGCCGGCCCGGTCGCGGTTCAGGTTGCGGCGGGAAAAGGCCTCGGACGCCGCGAGGGAAATGGAGCCGGTCATGCTCAGCCGGTCGCGGAAGGCCAAAGCGCGCTTCAGCCCCGCCTCGTTGAACCACAGCGCGTTGTAGGCGACGCCGGGGCGGGGCGTGAAGCCGGCGGCCACATCCTCGGCATCCGCCCAGCCGGGCACCAGCTTCGGCGAAACGAAGGAGCAGATCTGGATGTGGCGGATGCCGGTGGCGGAGAGCGCGTCGATCAGCGCGATCTTGTCGGCGGAGGCGATGGGTCCGGGCTCGATCTGGAAGCCCTCGCGCGGGCCTTCCTCATAGATCTCGATCCGGTCGGGCAGGTCGGACATGGAGGCTGTCTCCGTTCTGGGCCGCAGGAAGCGTTCAGGCGCCGCGAGTTGCGGCGGCCTCGCCGATGCGGCGGCGGGATTCCCGCAGGATGGCGATGGCGACGATGATGGCGGTGACGGCGTGCAGGCCGAGGGCGAGCGGGCTCTGGAACAGCGTCCAGACATCACCGCCGCTGGCGGCGAGCGCCCGGCGCAGGCTCTGCTCCATCGGCGTGCCGAGGATGATGCCGAGCACCACCGGCACGAGCGGAATGCTCATCTTGCGCAGCAGGTAGCCGAACACGCCGAAGCCCACCATCATCAGCAGGTCGAAGGAATTCTGGTTGACGGAATAAACGCCGAGGAAGCTGACGGTGACGACGCCGGGCATCAGGTAATGCGGCGGCACGCTGAGCAGCTTCGCGAAGATGCCGACCAGCGGGATGTTCAGGATCAGCAGGATGATGTTGCTGACATAGAGCGCCGCCACCAGCCCCCAGACGATGTCCGGCTGCTGCTGGAACAACAGTGGTCCCGGCTGCACGTTCAGCGTCACCAGCATGCCGAGCATGATGGCCGTGGTGCCGCTGCCCGGCACGCCGAGCGTCAGCATCGGCACCAGGCTGCCGCCGGCCGCGGCGTTGTCCGCCGCCTCGGGCGCCGCGACGCCGCGCGGGTCGCCCTTGCCGAAGGTGTTCTCCTTGTCGGAAACGCGCTTCTCCAGGGCGTAGCCCATGAAGCTGGCCAGGGTGGCCCCCGCGCCCGGCAGCACGCCGATGACGAAGCCGAGCAGGCTGGCGCGCAGGGAGGTGGCGGGATAGGTCAACCGGCGCAGCGCCGTGGTGCGCCGCCCCACCGGCACCTGCTCGACGGGGCCGGTCCGCCGCTGCTCGATATAGATCAGGAACTCGCTGATGGCGAAAAGCCCGATCGCGACGATGACGAAGTCGATGCCCTCATACAGCTCATAGGCGCCGAAGGTGAAGCGCGGGATGCCTGTCGCCGGGTCGATGCCCACCGTGCCAATGACGAGGCCTAGCAGCCCGGCCACCAGGGTCTTGGCTGGGTTGCCCGTGGCGATGCCGCCGACGATGATGATGGCCATGACATAGAGCGCGAAATATTCGCGCGGCCCGAAATGGATGGCGGCCATGGCCAGGCTGGGCGCCAGCACGGTCAACCCGACCGTCGCCAGCGTGCCGCCGAAGAAGGAGGAAATGGCCGAGATCGCCAGCGCATCGGCGGCGCGGCCCTTCTTGGCCATGGGAAAGCCGTCAATGCAGGTGACGACGGCGGAGGAATCGCCCGGGATGTTCAGCAGGATGCTGGCGATGCGCCCGCCGAACATGCTGCCGTAATACACGCTGGTCAGCAGGATCAGCGCGGAGACGGGCGAAAGATCCAGGCTGAAGGCCAGCGGGATCAGGATGGCGATGCCGTTCACCGGCCCGATGCCCGGCAGCGCGCCGATCACCGTGCCGACAAAGCAGCCGATAAAGGCAACCAGCAGGTTCATCGGCTGCGCCGCCACGGCGAAGCCATTCGCCAGGGAGGGAATGATGTCCATGGCGCCCTATCCTCCGAAGGCGATGCCGGGCGGCAGCGGAATGCCGAGAAGCCAGTCAAACAGGGCGAAGGCGCCGAGGCTCGTCGCCGCGCCGCCGCCCAGCGCCTGCGGCAGCCGGGCGCCGAGCATGGCGGTGAGGCAGGTGACCATCAGCAGCGTGGCCAGGATGAAGCCCATGGGCTGCAGCAGCAGCGCATAGGCCACCAGCACCACCACCGTGGCGGCCTGCGAAAGCAGGTAGCGCCCGGTCGACCATTCCGGCTCCGGATCGGGGCGCAGCACCAGGTAAAGGCCGAGCAGCCCCAGCGGCGGGGCCAGGAGCTCGGGAAAGAAGGCCGGGCCCATCGGGTCGCCGAAATCCACGGCGTAGGAACCCGCTTCCCAGCTGTACCACCCGGCGAACAGCGCCAGCAGCACGCCCACGATCCGGTCGCTCATGAGATGATGCCGATTTCCTGCGAAAGGCTGCGCAGCTCGGTGACCATGTTGGCCACGAAGCGCTCGAATTCCGGGCCGGAGCGCCAGATGGGCTGCAGGCCGGAGCGGCGCGCCGCTTCCTTCCAGCCGTCGCTGTCGTAAACGCGCTTCAGCCCGGCGACCATGGCGTTGTAGTGCTCGTCGGACACGCGGCCGCCGGTGTAGAAGCCGCGCCAGTTCAGCCCCACCACGTCAAAGCCCTGCTCCCGCGCGGTGGGGATGTTGGCGAAGCTGCCCGCCAGCCGCGCCTCGGACATGGTGCCCAGCACGCGAATCTGCCCGGCCTCGACAAAGCCCGCGATCTCGGCGAGGTCGGTGGAGACCACCTCGACATGGCCGCCCAGCATCTGCGTCACCGCCGGCCCGCCGCCATCGTAATGGATCCAGCGGAACTTCTTCAGGTCGGCCGAGGCGATGCCGGCCTTCTGCGCCAGCAGCAGCAGGCGGAGATGGTCATAGCCGCCGAGGCTGCTGGAGCCGCCGGTGACGACGCTGGTGGGATCGCTTTTCAGCGCGTCGAGGAAGTCCCCCAGCGTCTTGAAGCGGGAATCGGCGCGGACCAGGATCACCCCGGTATCCGCCCCCAGCATGGCCAGCCAGCGGACGCGGTCCACATCGCCCGGATAGCGGCGCTGCGCGATCTGCGTCAGCCCCACCGTGCTGGTGGCCACGAAAAGGTTGTTGTCGCTGTTGCGGCGGCCGGTGACGTTGGCATAGGCGACGGCGCCCACCGCGCCCGGCATGTTCGAGACCTGCACCGGCTGCTCGACGACCTTCAGCTCCTGCATCAGCCGTCCCACCGTGCGGCAGGTGAAATCCCACCCGCCGCCCGGCGCGGAGGGGGCGATGCATTCCGGCCTTGGCCCGACAAAGGCCGAGGCCGGCCGCGCGAGGGCCAGGCCGGCGAGGCCCAGCATGCCGGCGGCGAGTTCGCGCCTGCCCGCGGTGATCTTCATGCGGCGTTTCCTTTCTTTCCCGTGCGGCGCAGCCATGCCCGCGCCCTGCCGGGCCGGAGCATGGGAGCGGGCCAATGGCGCGGCCCGCCTGCCTGGCCGGCAATGTTTCCCCGATCTGCGTGGCGGGCTCTGCGACCCGCTTTACAGCTTGGCAAGGCCGTCCTATCCAACAGGACGGCCATTCCATTTTCAGGGTTCATCGCCGCGCCATGGCTGTCAAGTCCTTGTTGCCCCCGCGCGAACCCGCGCCACATCCGGCCACGGCCCAGCCCGGCGGGATCGCGGCGGTGGAGCGGGCGCTGCGCGTCCTGCACGCCTTTGGCGAAGGGGATCGCGGCCTGACGCTGGCGGAGCTTTCCCGCCGCACCGGCCTCTACAAGAGCGCGCTGTCCCGCATCATGGCGACGCTGATCCGGCACCGCTTCGCCCTGCGGCACGATGACGGGCGGTATGGTCTGGGGCCCGCCCTTTACCATCTGGGCAGCCTTTACGAGCGCTCCATCGACCTGAACGGCGCGCTGTCGCCGGCCCTGCGCGCCCTGGCGCAGCAGACCGGCGAAAGCGCCTCCTTCTACATCCGCCAGGGCGACCGGCGGCTGTGCCTGATGCGCGTCGATGGCTGCCACCAGGTGCGCGACCACATCCCGGTGGGTTCGCTGCTGCCGATCGACCGTGGCGCGGCCGGGCGCGTCCTGACGCATTTCACCGCGCCCGGCATCACCCCGCGGGAGCCCGCCAGGGTCGTGACCTCCATGGGCGAGCGGGACCCCGAGCTGGCCGCCGTGGCCGCCCCTGTTTTCGGCGCGGGCCAGCGGCTGATGGGCGTGCTGTGCGTGGCCGGCACGGCGACCCGGCTTTCGGATGCGGAGCGGCTGCGCGGCATCCGGGAACTGGTGTTCGGCGAAGCCGCCCGCCTGACGCTGGCCCTGGGCGGCGATGCCGCGGTTTTCTCGCGGCCGGAGGCGGAATAGGGAAGCGGCCCGCCGCTCCCCTCGCCCCGGCGGGACCGCTCAGCCGGCCTTGCCCCCGAGCGGGTACAATTCCGCCGGCGCGTGGCGGAACCGGAAGGCCGCGATGTCCAGCGCCGCCGGGCCGGGCGCGTCCACGTCGATCATGCGGGCCATCAGCGGCTCGAAGGCGGCGCGGAAATGGTTCTTCGCCTTCACGCACAGCAACGCCAGCCGCGTCACATCCACCTGGTGCAGGTCGAAGAAGCCGGGATCACTGGGGGAGATGCAGCGGGAGGTCACGATCACCCGCACCTGGCCGATGGTGATGACGGCGGTGGGGCCGAGATCCACCGCCATGCCGCCCAGCACCGGCCCGCGATTGCGGAAGCGCCCATCGGTCAGCAGGGACACGGTGCCGGAGAACGGCACCGGCGGGCCGTAGGCGCGCGTCAGCCGCGCGCCCATCTCCCCCGAGAGCGTGGCCCCGAGCCCCGCTTCCCGCGCCCGCAGCACCAGATCCGGGTCGCAATGGAACGCCACCACCGTCGGCACCTCGGGCGGGCGGGCCAGCACGGCGCGCAACAGTTCCGGGGTGTCGCCGATGCCGCCGGAATAAGGGTTGTCGCCGGCATCAATGACGGCGGTGGGCCAGGCACCCCCTTCCAGCGCCTGGCGCAGCCCTTCGGCGGCGCCGGGCAGGCGGATGTAGAAGGCATCGCGCCGCGCCGCGTAGTCGTTGATCAGCGATGCCGCCGCCCGCTCCGCCAGCGTCGCGTCGGCATCGGCGAACACCATCACCCCCGCTCCGGCCGAGGGCGTGTCGCCATAGCTGAAGCCGCCGAAGACGCTGGCATCCAGCACGCCCGGCAGGGCCTCGGCCGCACGGGCGGCTTCTTCCATCGCGGCCATCGGCCCGGCTGCGGTGCGCATGTTGATGCTGGGCAGGATGGCGCCCAGCTTGAGGATGCGGCCCACCGGGCGCGTTTCCCCTTCCACCGCCGCCCGCAGCATTTCCAGCGCGCGCCGCCCTGTGGGCCGCATGTCGATATGCGGATAGGTGCGGTAGGCCGTGCCCGCATCGATCAGCGTGGCGATGGCGGGGTGCATGTTGGCGTGGAGGTCGAAGCTGGCGGCCAGCCTCACCCCCGGGCCGACCGTGTCCCGCACGCGCCGGACCAGCTCCAGATCGGCCAGCGGCAGGTCTTCCACCACCATGGCGCCGTGCAGGGAAAGATAAACGGCATCGAAGCTGCCACCACGCAGTCCTTCCAGGATCTCCGCGCTGACCTGCTCGAACACCGCGCGGCGCAGGATGCCGCCGGGCATGGCGGCCGCCTGCCGCAGGAACACCGCTTCCCAGCCGGGATGCGCGTCCAGGAAGTCCAGGGCGCCGCCGATCTCGGTCTCGGTGTTCCGGTACACGCCGCGCGCCGCGTCGCCCGCCACCCATTCGGAGGCGTGGAAATCCTCGATCCCGGCCGGCACCGGGCTGAAGGAATTGCCTTCGTGCCAGAGCCGGGCGATCGCCAGCCGGGTCATGCCCGGAAACCTTTCGCGCCGGCCGCGACGGAAGGGGCGCCGCGCGAATGGCGGCGCGGGGGGATGCGGGTCATGCCGGAAGCTCCTTGTCGGGAAGGTATTGGGACAGGGCGAGCAGCCTTTCCTCGGTTTCGCGCAGCCGCGCCAGCGCGGCTTCCCCGCCCAGGAGAAAGCAAGCGGCGACCAGCGCCTGCGCCGTGGCCAGGGCGCCGGTCAGGCTGGGAAAGAAGCCGGGGGTGGCGGCGGCCTCGAACAGCAGCAGGTGGTCGGCCCCTTCCACCACCGGCGCGTCGGCGCGGTCCGCCAGGGCGATCAGCAGGCAGCCCGCCTCCCGCGCTGCCCGGGCCAGCCGGAGGCCCGTCCGCGAATAGGGGGCGAAGGTGACCAGCAGCACCGCGTCGCCGGGGCGGAAGGCGCCGAGATCGAGGTCCTCGGGCCGGTCGCCCCCCACCAGCCGCGTTTCCTCCGGGCGAAACAGGCTCAGCTGGTAATGCAGCAATTGCGCGACGGCGCGGCAGGAACGGAAGCCCGCCGCCCAGGCGCGCGGCGCCGCATGCAGCGCTTCCGCCGCCCGGCCGATCCGCGCCGCATCGGTGCGGGCCAGGCTGGCGGCATCGGCGGCCAGGATGCTGCCCGCCAGGGCCATGGCGGGGCTCGCGGCGGAAGTGGGGGCAAGGATGGAGGCGCCGGGCGCCATCTGGCGGAGGCGGGCGGAGAATGGGCGGGAAGCGGCCTGGCGCTGGTTCTCGATCAACGCTTCCCGCAGCGCGTCCCAGCCGGCATAGCCGAGCGCCTGGGCCAGCCGCGTGAAGCTGGCGGGCTGGGCGCCGGCCGCCGCCGCCAGGTCCCGCATGGAACGGGTGGCGGCATCAAACTCATGCCTGGCCACGAAGCGGGCAACATCCTGCAGGCGTGGCGGCAGATCAGGCAGGGCGCGCCGCAGACGGTCGAAAGGCGCTGGGGCGGTCATGAAATGCGTGTTGCACAAGGCGGAAGTTGCTGCAACGTTTGGATCATCGAGACATGTTCATCCATCAGGGAAAACTTGCATGACCAGCCGCCGCGCCCTTCTCGCCACGCCATTCGCCGCAGGGCTGGGCACCCTGGCGGCCCCCTCGCCGCTGCGGGCGCAGGACAAGTTCCCAGACCGTCCCATCCGCCTCGTCGTGCCCTTCACCCCAGGCGGCGCGGTGGACCTGACGGGGCGCCTGCTGGCGGAGATGCTGCCCCCGGCCCTGGGCCAGAGCCTGATCGTGGAGAACCGCGGCGGCGCCGGCGGCAATCTGGGCGGCGACAATGTCGCCAAGTCTCCGAAGGACGGCTATTCCCTGCTGCTGGGCACCGCGACCATCCTGGCGGCCAACAAGTTCCTGTTCCGCAAGTCGATGCCCTTCGACCCCATCACCGACCTGGCGCCGGTCAGCCGGGTGGCCACGGGCACGGTGCTGCTGGTGGTCAATGCCGACCGGCCCTGGAAAAGCTTCGCCGAGCTGATCGCCGCGGCGAAGGAGAAGCCGGGGCGGATCACCATGGGCTCCTCCGGCACCGGCGCCGTCAGCCACCTTTCCCTGGCGGCGGTGAACAAGGCGGCGGGCGTCGAGATCACCCATGTGCCCTATCGCGGCGGCGCGCCGGCCATCCAGGACCTGCTGGCCGGCAACATCGACATGATGTTCGACGTGATCCCCGCCCTGATGCCGCATGTGCGGGAAGGCCGCTTCCGCGCCCTGGCCGTGGGCAGCGCGCAGCGCGTGACCTATGTGCCGGAGCTGCGCGACGTGCCGGGCATGGCGGAGCTGCTGCCCGGCTCCGGCATCGACGCGCAATCCTGGTATGGCGTCATGGCCCCCGCCGGCACCCCGGCCGACCGCATCGCCCTGCTGCACCGCGCCGTGCGGGAGGTGGCGCAGTCCGACGCCTTCCGCGCCAAGATGGAGCCGCTGGGCTTCGCGCCCGTCAGCGACGCTTCCCCCGCGGCCTTCGCGGAATATCTGCGCGCCCAGGAACAGGTGTGGAAGGGCCTGGTCGAGGCATCGGGCGCGACGCTGGATTGAGCGCCGCCGGCTGCGGCCCCAGGCACGGGCCCTGGACAAGGAAGCGCTTTCCCGGCAGGCCGGGAAGCCCGGCCGCCGGCCGCGATGCGTTTTCCCGAAGGAGGGCCCGATGGCCGGCAGCGCCGTCAACCGGTGGATCGACAATGGCTTCATCCGTTCCCTTTGCGGCACCGGGCTCTGGCTCGGCACGCTGTTCTTCGCGGGATCGCTGACGCCGAGCCTCGTGCCGCGCGACGCCCTGCTGCAAGGCATCCTTTCGGGCCTTTCCTTCACGCTCGGCTACGGCATCGGCGTGCTGCTGCGCGCGCTTTGGCGCTTTCTCGGCCTGCCGGGCTTCGACCGGGGGCGCGCCGGCCTGGCGTTGAAGCTGCTCGCGGCCGCGCTTTGCGTCGGGGTGGCGGCGGGCTTTCTTTGGCAGGCCTCGGACTGGCAGAACTCGATCCGCATCCCGATGGGCCTGGCGCCGGTCGAGGGCGCCCGGCCCGCCTTTGTGGGGCTGGTCGCGGCGGCCGTCGCGCTGGCCCTGCTGCTGCTCGGGCGCTTGTTCAAGGTGGTCGCCCGCAAGGCGGCCCACCCGATCGGCCATGTCGCGCCGCGCCGCGTGTCCATCCTCGGCGGCATCGCCATCGCTGCTATCGGCTTCTGGGCGATCGGCAACGGCATCATCCTGAAGGCCGGCATCCGCGCGATGGATTCCAGCTACAGCAGCCTCGACGCGCTGATCGATGACGAGCTGCGGCCGCCGGTCGATCCGCTCAAGACAGGCAGCGGCGCCTCGCTCCTGCGCTGGGACGATCTGGGACGCATGGGGCGCGCGGCCGTCGCGGCCGGGCCGACGCGCGGCGAGATCGAGGCCTTCACCGGCCAGCCCGCGCTGGAGCCGCTGCGGATCTATGTCGGGCTGAACTCGGCGGACAGCATCGGGGAGCGGGTCGAGCTGGCCTTTGGGGAAATGCAGCGGGTCGGCGCCTTCACGCGGTCGGTCCTGGTTGTCACCACGCCGACCGGCACGGGCTGGCTCGACCCGGCCAGCCAGATGCCGCTCGAATACCTGCATGGCGGCGATGTCGCGACCGTCGCCATCCAGTATTCCTACACGCCGAGCTGGCTCACGCTGATGGTCGAGCCGACCTATGGCGCGGACACGGCGCGGCAGCTTTTCCGCAGGGTCTACGACCATTGGCGGCAGCTGCCGGAGGAAAGCCGGCCGCGCCTCTACCTGCACGGCCTCAGCCTGGGCGCGCTGAATTCCGACCTGTCGGTGGATCTTTTCGATGTTATCGGCGCGCCGTTCCAGGGTGCGCTCTGGAGCGGCCCGCCCTTTTCCAGCCGCACCTGGCGGCAGGCCACCGCGCAGCGGGACCCGCAATCGCCCGCCTGGCTGCCGCGCTTCCGCGACGGCTCGGTTGTCCGCTTCACCGGCCAGGCCAACACGCTCCGGGAGGCCGCCGCGCCCTGGGGGCCGCTGCGGATCGTCTACCTCCAATATGCCAGCGACCCGATCACCTTCTTCGAGCCGGGCTCGGCCTTCCGCGCGCCGGACTGGCTGGCGGAGCCGCGCGGGCCGGACGTGTCGCCGGCGCTGCGCTGGTATCCCTTCATCACCTTTCTGCAGCTCGCCCTCGACATGGCGGTCGCCACGACGACGCCCATGGGCCACGGCCATGTTTACGCGCCGGAGCATTACGTGGACCCCTGGATCGAGGTGACGCAGCCGCCGGGCTGGCCACGCGAGCGGGCCGATGCGCTCAAGCGGCATCTGCGCGCTCGCATGGAAGGCGCCTAGGGCATTCTCCGTTCGCGCTGGCTCCACTTCAAATGCTCTGGCTCCTTGTTCTGCCGGGCATCTTGACCCGATCAGGCGATCCCGCCCGATCGGGATCCGCTCCAAGGCCGGCGGGAGCCAGGGGCCGTCTTATTCAGGCGGCCTCCGGCCCTGCCCCGGCCGGCCCCTAACAGGAGGCCGGCGGCATGAGGCCGCCGCTCATGCCGGGGCGGCGGCGCCTGCCGGAATGCGGGCGATCACCTTGATCTCGAAATCGAAGCCCGCCAGCCAGGTCACGCCAACCGCCGTCCAGTTGGGATAAGGCGGCTCACCGATGACCTTCTGCCGCACCGCCATGACGGTGCCGAGCTGGTTTTCCGGATCGGTGTGGAAGGTGGTGACGTCCACCACGTCCCGCAGGCCGCACCCGGCTGCCTTCAGCACCGCCTGCAGATTGTCGAAGGCCCGCTGCACCTGCTGCCCGAAATCCGGCTCGGGCGAGCCGTCGTCGCGGCTGCCGACCTGGCCGGAAACAAACAGGAGGTCGCCGGAGCGGATCGCGGCGGAATAGCCATGCGCCTCATAAAGCGCGTGCCGGTTGGCGGGAAAGATCGCTTCGCGGTCGGACATGCTGGTTCCTTTCAGGAGGCGGCGAGCCCGCCCGGCGGCATGGGCCGGGGTCGGTGTCGGTGCCGGGGCTTCATTGTTCGATTCGAATTCGATATACGCGGCGTATGTGAACCGGTCGCAGAACGCGCCGCGCCTGTCAATTCGGATACGCGGCGTATGTGAAAAACAGGAGCTGGACTTGCCCCCGAAACGGCGTTCCGAGATGATGGAGGAAACCCGCGCGAAGCTGATCCGCGCCGGCCGGGCGGCCTTCGCCGAGAAGGGCTACGCGGCGGCCTCGATGGACGAGCTCACCGCCGGGGCCGGCCTGACGCGCGGTGCGCTTTACCACAATTTCGGCGACAAGCGGGGGCTGCTGCAGGCGGTGGTCAACCAGATCGACGCGGAAATGGCCGCCCGCGCCCGGGCCATCGGCAGCCGGGCGGAGAACGCCTGGGAAGGATTGCTGGCCGAGGGGGCGGCCTATATCGAAATGGCGCTGGAGCCGGAGGTGCAGCGCGTGGTGCTGCTCGACGGGCCCGCCGTTCTGGGCGATCCGTCGCGCTGGCCCAGCCAGGATGGCTGCCTCCGCACAACGGTGGACACCGTGCGGGGGCTGATCGCGCAAGGCGTCCTCAAGCCTGTGGATGCCGAGGCGGCCGCCCGCCTCCTGAACGGGGCCGCCCTGAACGCCGCGCTCTGGACCGCGGCCAGTTCCGATCCCCCGGCCGTGCTTCCCCGGGCGGTGGAAGCGTTCCGCTGCCTCGCCACGGGATTGCTGGCGGCCAGGGCGTGACCATTCCGCCGCGCCGCCCGCATGGCCGGCGCGGCGGCGAAGCCGTCAGCCCGCTCCCATGGCGGCGCCGACCTGGCGGATCATGTGCAGCAGGCGGGGACCGATCGCTTCCAGCCGCCGGGCCTCCACCGCGAAGCCGATCGCCGAGCAGCTGAAGCTGAAGACGCTGCCCCGCCGGGGATCGACAAAGGGCGCGCCGATCGCCGCCACATCGGCGCGGAGCTGCCCGGCCACGATGCAGAAGCCGGCCTGCTCCAGCTGCGCGAAGGACGCGGCGAGCGCCGCTTCCTGCGCTGGCCAGTCAGCCCCGGCGGCGTCGCGCAGGCGCCGCAGGATCTCCTGCCGCCGCCGCCTTTCCATGGCGAACAGCGCCGCATGGCCGAGCGCGGTGCGGGCGATCGGCAGCCGCGCGCCCATCTCGCTCGCCACCACCACCTGGCCGGCCTTCTGCGCCAGCTCGAAATGCAGCATCTCGTCGCCCACCGGCATGGCGAGGTCGACCGGCAGGTCCACCTCCTCGCTCAGCGCCCGCATCAGCGGCGCGGCGATGCCGCGGATGTCGAGATTGGCCAGCCGGGCCAGCCCGAGCCGCAGCGCGGCCGGCCCCAATTGCCATCCGAGGCCTTCCACCCGCTCCAGATAGCCGAGTGACGCCAGGCTCAGCGCCAGGCGCGACAGCGTGGACCGCGTCAGGCCGAGGCTGTCGGCCAGCACCAGCCCGGCAACAGGGCGGGGCGATGCTGCCACCGCTTCCAGGATCTGGAAGCTTTTGCGCAGGGTGGTGGGAACGGCGTCGGCGGCGGGAAAGGTCATGCCGGGAAGGTAGCAGCGCAGCCCTCAAGGGCAATCCCGCATTTTGGGATGCGATCCTGTATATTGACATCGGCGCGAAAGCATCATGTGCTCCGGCCAAGCCATAAGAACGGTTTTCGGGAGAAGCGCGGTGAAGCACGGCCCAGGCCTGCCCGCCCGCCAAGGAGGAACAGCCATGACCATCGACCGGCCTGCCCAGCGGTGTCATCCATGAAGCGCCGCGCCTTTCTCGGAACCGCCGGCGCCGTCGCCGCCGGGGCCGCGCTGCCGCCCCGCCTTGCCCTGGCGCAGCCCGCGGTCGCGCAGCAGGCCCGCGTGCTGCGCTTCGCGCCGCATGCCTCCCTGACCTTCCTGGACCCGGTCGCCAACCTGACGGCGATCACCAACATCCACGGCTTCTATGTCTTCGACACGCTCTACGCCGTGGATGCCAGCCTGCGCCCGCGCCCGCAGATGGCCGAGGGGCACAGCGTTTCCGATGACGGGCTGACCTGGACGATCCGCCTGCGCGAAGGGCTGAAATTCCACGATGGCAGCCCCGTGCTGGCACGCGACTGCGCCGCCAGCCTGCGCCGCTGGGCCGCCCGCGATACCTTTGGCCGCGACCTCGCGGCGGTGGTCGAGGAATGGGGCGCGGCCGATGACCGCACCCTCCGCATCCGGCTGAAGCGGCCCTTTCCGCTGCTGATCGAGGCGATCGGCAAGCCCACCGCCGCCCTGCCGGTGATCATGCCGGAACGGCTGGCGCGGACCGACCCGATGAAGGCGGTGACCGAGATGGTCGGCTCCGGCCCGCTGCGCTTCAAGACGGACGAGTTCGTGTCCGGCAGCAAGGTCGTTTACGAGCGGTTCGAGGGCTACCAGCCGCGCGAGGAAGCGCCGGACTTCTTCTCGGGCGGCAAGGTGATGCATTTCGACCGCGTCGAATGGACCATCATGCCGGACCAGGCCACCGGCCTCGCCGCCCTGCAGACCGGCGAGATCGACTGGCTGGACCAGGTGCAGGCCGACCTGCTGCCCCTTCTGTCGCGCAACCGGGACGTGGCGACGGACATCCTGGACCCGGCCGGCTTCATGGGCGTAATCCGCTTCAACTCGCTGCAGCCGCCCTTCAACCGGCCGGAGATCCGCCGCATCGTCCTGCAGGCGGTGAGCCAGCCCAACTACATGAACCTCGTCACCGGCGGGGACCCCACGGCCTGGCGGAGCTGCCATTCCCTGTTTCCCTGCGGCACCCCCTATGGCACTCCGCCCGAAGACGCGGGCATGAGCGATACGCCCGACATCACGGCCAAGAAGCGCGCCCTTTCCGCCGCCGGCTACAATGGCGAGAAGGTGGTCATCATGAACCCTTCCGACGTGCCGATCATCGCGCCCTTCGGCCATGTGACGCACGACCTGCTGAAGCAGCTCGGCATGAATGTCGAATTGCAGGAAATGGACTGGGGCTCGCTGATCTCCCGCGCCGTTTCGCGCGAAACGCCGGACAAGGGCGGCTGGAGCCTTTACCACACCTGGTGGGGCGGGGCGGGCATCGCCGTGCCGGTCACCAACGCGCTGATCCGCGGCCTCGGCGACCGTGGCTGGACCGGCTGGTACAGCAATGAACGGATGGAGGCGCTGAACGCCGAATGGCTGCGCGCGCCGGACGAGGCAGGGCGGGCCGCCATCGCCGCCCAGATGAACGCGCTCGCCATGCGGGAGGCGCCTACCGTACCGCTCGGCATCTTCTCCGTCCGCACCGCCTACCGGAAATCGCTCACCGGCATGCTGAAGGCGCTGCGCCCGGTGCCCTGGAACGTGCGCCGCGCCTGAGGCCGGCCTTCCACGCCCCCTGCCGCTTCCCAACCGGACAACATCATGACCGTTCCCCTGACAGGCTATCTCGACCGCATCTCGGGCCGTGCCGGCGACACCCTGGCCGTGAAGGTTTCCAGCACCCTGCCGGGCGATTACAGGGCCGATCTGGTCCGGGTGATCTCGGGCGATCCCAACCCGGCCGGGCCGGGCATGCGGCTGCGGGAGGTCGCGGCCGATTTCGCCGGGCATTATCCCGGCCGCTTCCAGCCGGTGCATCTGGGCTCCTGCGCGCTGGTGGAGGCCGCCGCGGCGCTTGTTCTGCCGGCCGAGGCGACGATCGGCCTGCGCGTGCAGCCCATGCTGCTGACCGGCACGCCGGCCGTCCTGATGGCGCGGCTGAACGAGGCCGGCGAAGGCTGGTCGCTGTCGGTCAGCCAGGATGGGCTTGTTTTTGAAAGCAAGGGGCCGCGCGGCGAAGCGCGCTGCGCCCTGGCCGCGCCGATGGTGACGCGCGGCTGGTACGCCGTGACGCTCGACTTCCGGAACAACGGGTTGCGGCTGACGCAAACGCCGCTGCGCCGCATCTGGGGCGCCGCCTCGCATGAAGGCAGCGCCGAATGCCGGAACATCAGCCTGGAGGAACTGCCCGCCGCGCCGCTTTCCTTTGGCGCGGCCTGGCAGGGCGGCGCCGCGCGCGCCGTTTTCGAGGGCCGCATCGAGGACCCCTTCATCCAGGCCGGCCCCATCGCGGCGGCCGAGCCGGCCGAGGGCGAGGGCCTCATCGCCTGGTGGGATTTCTCGGTCGGCATCGACACGCAATCCATCCACGACCGCGGCCCGCACGCGCTGCATGGCCGCGTGGTCAACCTGCCGACGCGCGCGGTGCGCGGCTCGCGCTGGGATGGCAGCGAGATGGACTGGAAGCACGCGCCGCGCCACTACGCCGCCATCAACTTCCATGCCGACGACCTGGAGGATTGCGGCTGGGACACGGATTTCTCCGTCACCATCCCCGAGGGCCTGCCGAGCGGCGCCTATGGCATCCGGCTGCGCGCCGGCGGGCACGAGGACATCATCCCGTTCTACGTGCTGCCGCCCCGCGGCACGGCGACGGCGCCGGTCGCCTTTCTGGCCTCCACCTTCACCTACCAGGCCTATGCCAACCACGCGCGCAAGAACTGCGACGACGACTACAAGGCGCGCCGCGCCGAATGGGGCGCCTATCCGCACAATCCGCAGGAACATGCGGATTACGGCTATTCCACCTACAACCGGCATCCGGACAATAGCGGCATCTCGATGTCCTCCCGCCTGCGGCCCATCCTGACCTGGCGGCCCGGCTTCCTGACCTTCAACGACGCGCGCGGCTCCGGCCTGCGCCATTATCCCGCCGACACGCATCTGATCGCCTGGGCCGACGCGCTCGGCATCGGGATGGACATCATCACCGATGAGGATCTCGACAATGAAGGGGTGGAGCTGTTGCGCCCCTACAAGGTGGTGCTGACCGGGTCGCACCCGGAATACCACACGGTCGGCACGCTGGACGCGTTGCAGGACTATGTCGGCACCGGCGGGCGGCTCTGCTATCTCGGCGGCAACGGCTTCTACTGGCGCGTCGCGCGGCGGGCCGACCTGCCGCATGTCATCGAGGTGCGGCGGGCCGAGGGCGGCATCCGCGCCTGGGCGGCGGAGGCCGGCGAATATTACCAGCAGCTGGACGGCGCCTATGGCGGGCTGTGGCGCCGCAACGGGCGGCCGCCGCAAATGCTGGCGGGCATCGGCTTTTCCAGCCAGGGGTTGTTCGAGGGCTCGCATTTCCGGCGCCTGAAGGCATCCCATGAGCCGGAGCTGGCCTGGATCTTCGAGGGCATCGACAACGAGATCATCGGCGATTTCGGCCTTTCGGGCGGCGGCGCCGCCGGATTCGAGCTGGACCGCGCCGACTGGACACAGGGCACGCCGCCCAATGCGCGCATCCTCGCCCGGTCGGAAGGCCACCAGTCGCATTTCGTCGCGGTGCCGGAGGAGCTTCTGTCCCATCTGAGCACGGTCACCGGCGAGAAGCCGGCCGAGCTGGTGCGCGCCGAGATGGTTTATTTCGAGACCGCGCAGGGCGGCGCCGTGTTCTCGACCGGCTCGATCACCTTCTGCGGCAGCCTGCCCAGCAACGACTTCAACAATCCCGTTTCCCGCCTGTTGCGCAACGTCGTCACCCGCTTTTCCTCGGAGCATCTGTCATGAGCCGCATCCTTCACCGCAGCCTTCGCAAGGAACCCATGCTGGCCGTGTCCGGAAAGGGGCTGCTGGTGCGCGGCACCGAGGGCCCGCCGGTGATCGATGCCTCGGGCGGCGCCGCCGTCGCCTGCATCGGCCATGGCGACGAGCGCGTGGTGCGCGCCATCACCGAGCAGGCGCGGCAGATCGCCTATGCCCACACCGTCTTCTTCACCTGCGAGGCGGCCGAGGAACTGGCCGACCTGCTGGTGGGCGACAGCCCCGGTGGCCTGACCCACGCTTATTTCGTGTCCTCCGGCTCCGAGGCGATGGAAGCGGCGCTGAAGCTGGCGCGGCAATACTTCCTGGAGATCGGCCAGCCGCGGCGCAGCCGCTTCATCGCCCGGCGGCAGAGCTATCACGGCAACACGCTGGGTGCCCTCGGCCTCGGCGGCAACATGGCCCGGCGCGAGCCCTATGAGCCGATCCTGGCCAATTGCTTCAGCCATGTCTCGCCCTGCTTCGCCTACCGCTTCCAGGGAGAGGGGGAAAGCGACGCCGACTATGTCGCGCGCCTCGCCGCCGAGCTGGAGGCCGAGTTCCAGCGCCTCGGCCCCGACACCATCGCGGCCTTTGTGGCCGAGCCCATCGTCGGCGCCACGGCGGGCTGCGTCACCGCCCTGCCCGGCTATTTCCCCGCCATGCGGGAAGTGTGCGACCGTCATGGCGCGCTGCTGATCCTCGACGAGGTGATGTGCGGCATGGGCCGCTCCGGCACGCTGCATGCCTGGGAGCAGGAGGGCGTGACACCCGACATCCAGACCATCGCCAAGGGACTGGGCGGCGGCTACCAGCCGATCGGCGCCATCCTGGCGCAGGGCAAAATTGTGCGGGCCCTGTCGGAAGGCTCCGGCGCCTTCAAGCATGGCCACACCTACCAGGCGCATCCGGTGGCCTGCGCGGCGGCGCTGGCCGTGCAGCGCATCATCCGCGAGGACGACCTGCTGTCCAATGTGCGGGCCATGGGCGCGCGGCTGGAGGCCGGGTTGCAGGAGCGCTTCGGCAACCACGCGCATGTTGGCGACATCCGCGGCCGCGGCCTCTTCTGGGCCCTGGAATTCGTCGAGGACCGCGCCAGCCGCCGCAGCTTCGACCCCGCGCGCAAGGTGAACGAGGCGGTGAAGGACGCCGCCATGGCGGCCGGCGTGATGATCTACCCGATGGGCGGCACCATCGATGGCCGCACCGGCGACCATGTGATCATCGCCCCGCCCTACACCGCGCGCCCGGAGGAGATCGACCGGATCGTCGAGCTGCTTGGCCAGGCGGTGGACGGAGTGCTGAGCCGGCCTGGCGGCGGGCCGTGAGGGCCGGCGAGGAGCGCCGGAAGATCGCGCGGGCCTTCACGGAAGGCTTGCGCGGTCCCGTATTCGTGATCACAATAATTTAGAATTTCGAATCAAATCTGGAGGGGCAGAAAGGGAGTGTTCCGGCCCGTGGGAGCTTTGTCGCGTCGCGGCGAACCCGATGCCGGCATTCCCGTGCCCGGGGGCATGCCCGGCCCGGCCTCGCCTGTTGATCCGGCCCCGCCTGTTGATCGCGAATCCGGCCCCGCGCAGTGTTCTTCATCCAGCGCGCGCGGGGCTTCCGGCAAACCGACCCGCCCATCCTGTCCGAACAGCCAGAAGAAGGTGCAACCATGCCATTCAACATGAACCGTCGTGGAATCCTGCGGGCCGGCGGCGGCCTCCTCGCCGCCGGCCTGCCCCTGCCGGCCTTTGCGCAGGGCGCCACGCCGCCAAAGCCGGACCGTATCGTGGTGAACGCCTCGGGCGGCTCCATGGCGCAGTTCCTGCGGATCGCCTATTTCGCGGATTTCGAGCGCGAGCACGGCATCCGCGTCGTCGACACCTCGCCGGTGGATTTCGGCAAGCTGCGCGCCATGGTGAACAGCGGCAACCCGGAATGGACGGTGACCGAGATCGGCGGCCAGGACGGCGACCGCGCGACGGAGATGAACCTGCTGGAGCCGATCGACACGTCCATCGTCGATCTCTCGAAATATCCGGATGTCGGCCGCAAGTCGCATATCTTCGTGGGCTCCGCCTATTCCACGGTGCTTGGCTTCCGCAGCGACGTGTTCAAGGATGGCAGCCATCCGAAGGGCTGGGCCGAGTTCTGGGATGTCCGCCGTTTCCCCGGCGCCCGGTCGCTGCGCAACCATCCGGTGGACAACCTTGAATTCGCGCTGCTCGCCGATGGCGTGCCGATGGACAAGCTTTACCCGCTCGACATGGACCGCGCCTTCCGCAAGCTCGACGAGATCCGGCCGCATATCGCCGTCTGGTGGAGCACGGGCGCGCAGCCGGCGCAGATGCTGGTGGACAAGGAAGTGGTGCTGGCGACCGGCTGGAACGGGCGCTTCTTTGAGCTGGCCAAGAAGCAGGCGCCGGTCGGCTCCGATTTCACCCAGGGCTCGTTGAAGAGCAGCTCCTGGGGCATCCCGCGCGGCACGCGCCATGCCTATTGGGGGCAGAAATTCCTCCAAACCATGACCAACCCGCGCCTCCAGGCCATCTACGCCACCGAGCTGTCCTATGCCGGGCTGCATCCCGACACGGTGAACTATGTCGCGGAGGAGCTGCGGCCGCTGCTGCCGACCGCGCCGGCGAATCTGGAAAAGCAGTTCTGGCTGAACACCAGCTGGTGGACCGAGAACGGCCAGAAGGCGCAGGAACGCTGGACGCGCTGGATGCTGCAGCGGGGCTGAGGCAGGTGCAGCTTTCCGTTCAAGGGATCGTGCGGCGTTTCGGCCCCGTGGCGGCTCTCGGCGGCGTCGATCTCGACGTCGCCGAGGGCGAGTTCCTGACCATTCTCGGGCCCTCGGGCTCAGGCAAGACAACCCTTCTGAAAACCATCGCCGGGTTCGAGATCCCCGATGAAGGCACGGTCCTGGTGGGCGGGGAGGATGTCACACTGGCACCGCCCCGCCGGCGCGATGTCGGGATGGTGTTCCAGAACTACGCGCTGTTTCCCCACATGACCGTGGCGCAGAACATCGCCTTTCCGCTGGAGATGCGCCGCCGCCCGCGCGAGGAGATCACCCGCCGGGTGGAGGAGGCGCTGCGGCTGGTGGAGCTGCAGGCCTTCGGCCAGCGCCTGCCGCGCCAGCTTTCCGGCGGGCAGCAGCAGCGCGTGGCGCTGGCGCGCGCCGTGGTGTTCGGCCCGCGCCTCCTTCTGCTGGACGAGCCCTTCGGCGCGCTGGACCGCAAGCTGCGTGAATCGCTGCAGCTCGAGGTCCGGCGCCTGCAACGCAACCTGCGCCTGACCACCATCTTCATCACGCATGACCAGGAGGAAGCCCTGATCATGTCCGACCGCATCGCGGTGATGGACAAGGGGCGCATCGAGCAGGTCGGCTTTCCAGGCGATCTTTATGCCCGGCCGGCGACCCGCTTCGTGGCGGACTTCCTGGGCGAGTCCAATCTCCTGGAAGGCACCGCGAAGGGCGGCGGCGCCGAGCTTCCCGGCTTTGGCCGGGTTCCGCTGCCTTCCACCCAGCCGGACGGGCCGGTCACCCTCCTGCTCCGGCCCGAGGCGCTGCGCCTCGGCGAGGAGGTGGAGGCCCTGCCCTGCCGGGCGCGGGGCACCGTCATCGACACGGTGTTCCTGGGCCTTTCAGCCAAGCTCCGCCTGCGCCTGGAGGGTGGGCCGGTGGTTCTCGCCCGCATTCCGCTGCGCCCCTCGGCGCCGCCGCCGCCCGCCGAGGGCGACAGCGTGACGGTCGGCTTCTCCGCGGAGGATGTGCATGTCGTCCCCCGGACATAACCGCGAGGTCATCGCGCGGCGGCGCGAAAGGGGCCTCCTGCTCCTGGCCGTGCCCGCGCTGCTGCTGCTGGGCGCCATCTTCGCCTGGCCGGTGCTGCGCCTTCTTTCCATGTCGGTGGAAGGCGGCACGCTGGCGCATTTCGAGAAGGCGGCGCTGGACGGGCTTTATGTCAGCGTCCTGCTCGACAGCATGAAGATCGCCCTGATGGTGATGGGGATCTGCCTGGTGCTGGCCTATCCGGTCGCGCTCTGGCTTTCGCGCGCGGGCCGCGTCGGCCTGGCGCTCGGCATGTTCGCGCTGCTGCTGCCCTTCTGGACCAGCGTGCTGGTCCGCACCTATGCCTGGCTCGTGCTGCTCGGCCGCAATGGCGTGATCAACCGCACCCTGCGCGACTGGGGCTGGATCGAGGCGCCGCTGCCGTTGCTGCACAATACCGCCGGCGTGCTGATCGGCATGGTGCATGTGCTGCTGCCCTACATGGTGCTGCCGATCTATGCCTCGCTGCTGCGCATCGACCCCGATCTGCCGCGCGCCGCGGAGGGCCTCGGCGCGCCGGCCTGGCGCTCCTTCCTGCGCATCACCCTGCCGCTCTCCCTGCCCGGCGTTTCCGCGGGCTGCGCGCTGGTCTTCGTGCTGTCCCTCGGCTTCTTCATCACGCCGGCCCTGCTGGGCGGCGGGCATGTGGTGATGGTGTCCATGCTCATCGAGCAGCAGGTGCGGGAATTCCTGGACTGGCCCTTCGCGGCGGCCCTTTCCACCCTGCTCCTTCTCGCCACCCTGGCCATCTATGCCCTGATCGGCCGCCTGACCCGGGGAGCCCGCCTTGCGACGCAGTAAACAGCGCTCCCAGCAGCGCTCCACCGGGAAGCTGTTGCTCGGGATCTTCGCGGCGGCGGTTTTCGCCTTTCTGCTGCTGCCGCTCCTGGTGGTGTTCCCGATCTCCTTTTCATCGGCCTCCTACCTCCAGTTCCCGCCGCCCGGCTATTCCTTGCAATGGTACCAGCGCTACCTGGACGACCCGAGCTGGATCGAGGCGACGATCCGCAGCGTGCAGGCGGCCACGCTCTGCACCGTGCTCGCCATGGGGCTGGGCGTGCCGCTGTCCTTCTTCCTGGTCCGTTCCCGCCTCCCCGGCATCCGCCTGCTGGACCGGCTGACGGCGGCGCCCATCATCGTGCCGACCATCATCATCTCCATCGCGCTTTACGGCGTGTTCTCGCGCCTGCAGCTGATCGGGGAATGGTATGGCGTCGCCATCGCCCACACCGTGCTGGCGCTGCCCTTCGTTGTCATCCTGGTCAGCGCCAGCCTGCGCAGCTTCGACGAGGCGCAGGAACAGGCCGCGGCGGGGCTGGGGGCCTCCTGGCCCTGGATCATCTGGCGCGTCACCCTGCCGCAGCTGCGCCCCAGCCTGGTTTCGGCCGCCTTCCTGTCCTTCATCAGCTCCTTCGACGAGCTGGTGCTGGCGATGTTCCTGTCCGGCACGTCGATGACGCTGCCGAAGAAGATGTTCGACAACATCCTGATGGAGATCGACCCGACCATCGCCGCGGTGTCGGTTCTCCAGATCCTGCTGGTCAGCGTCGCGCTGGGCCTGACCACCTTGTTCGGCCGTGGCGCGCTCACCACGACCATCACGCGCTGAGGTAAGCCATGGACACATCCATCTTCCATCCCGAGTTCAAGGCCCGCCCCTTCTGGTGGGAAGCGATCGACATGGGCGGGGACGATCCTCCGGCAGAGCTTCCCGCCAAGGCCGACATCGTCATCGTCGGCGGGGGGCTGACCGGGCTGAACTGCGCGATCGAACTCGGCCGTGGCGGCGCCCATGCCGTGGTGCTGGATGCCGAGCCGCTCGGCTATGGCGCCTCGACCCGCAATGGCGGCGGCGTTTCGGGCGGCAACAATGTCGGCAAGGGGCTGTCAGGGGCGAAGGGCCGGCAAAGCCCGGAGGAAATGCGGGACTGGCTGCGCGCCATCATGGGCGATGCCTCGGAAGGGCTCGCGCATATCGAGGCCCTGGTCCAGCGCGAAGGGATCAACTGCCATTACGAGCGCACCGGCCGCTTCGTGGGCGCCTGGACGCCGAAGCATTATGACGGTATGGCCGCGAAGATCGACGCCCTGAACGAATTCGCGGATGCCGATGCCTCCATGCTGCCGCGCGAGCGGCAAAGGGAGGAGATCGCCTCCGACTATTACTACGGCGGCATGGTGGTGAATCGGACGGGAAAGATCCATCCGGCGCTGTATCACCGTGGTCTCATGCAGGCGGCGCGGCGCCATGGCGCGACGCTGCTCGGGCGCACCAAGGCGGGCGCGCTGACCCGCGTCGGGGAAGGCTGGCGGGTGGAAACCTCGCGCGGGCCGATCCTGGCGCGGGAGGTGGTGATCGCCACCAATGGCTATACCGGGTCCCTGACGCCGGATCTGCGCCGCCGCCTGATCCCCGTCGCCTCCCACATCATCGCCACGGAGGAGATCGACCCGGAGCTGGCGCGCAGCCTGATCCCCAAGGCCCGCACCCTGGCCGACAGCCGCCGCATCCTTTGCTATTACCGGCTTTCCCACGACAACCGGCGGGTGGTCTTCGGCGGCCGCGCCCGCTTCACCCAGGTCACGCCCGAGGTTTCGGCGCCGATCCTGCACGAGATGATGCTGGCGCGCTGGCCGCAGCTGAAGGGCACGCGCATCACCCATGCCTGGACCGGCAATGTGGCCTTCGCCTTCGACTACCTGCCGCATATGGGCGTGACGCCGAAGGGCCTGCACTACGCCATGGCCTGCAACGGCGCGGGCGTCGCGATGCTGTCCTATCTGGGGGCGGAGCTCGGGAAGAAGCTGCTCGGGAAAAGCAACCGCATGCCGGTGTTCGACGGGCGGGACTTCCCCACCCGTCCCCTCTACACCGGGCATCCCTGGATGCTTCCCATGGTGGGGAACTGGTACCGCTTCCGGGACTGGCTGGACCGGCGCGCGGCCTAGAGCATCTTCACCCGATCAGGCGATCCCGCCTGATCGGGATCTGCTTTAGCGTCCCCGTTCGGGATCGGGACGCCGCGGAGCGGAGCCCGACCGCGCGGGATACGGGATGGCAGCGCCGTGGGCCCCTCAGCCCAACGTCAGCTTGGCCCGCGCTCGCGGTGCCTTGCCGAGGCTGGGCAGGATGTTCGCGGGCGGGTCGCCCTGGAACCGCATCTCCCGAAGCAGCACGCGCGTCGCGTCGTTGATCTCGGCCTCCAGCTCGCGGGCGGCGACGGCGGCGTCGCCCTTGCGCAGCGCTTCCAGCAGCGGGCCGTGGCGATGCGCCTTGTCCCCGGGCTGGCTCATCAGCACCCAGCGGGCTTCCCAGAACAGGGGGCCGCGCCGCAGCCACAGCGCCTCGATCATGCCGAGCAGCATCGGCGCATCGGCCTGCCGGTACAGGGTGAACAGGAATTCCCGGTCCACCCGCAGAAGCTGCTCCGGCTTGCCCGCGGCCCGCGCGGCGTCATGCTCGGCCAGCAGCCCTTCCAGCGTCCGCAGGGTGGCGGCATCGAGCCGCGGCGCCGCCAGGCGGGTGGCCAGCGGCTCCAGCGTCGCGCGGATGGTGCTGAGCTCCAGAAAGGCCGGGCGCGTCAGGCGCGGCACGATGGCGGTGCCGGAGGGCAGCACATCCACCGCCTGCTCGATCGCCAGCCGGCGCAGCGCGGTGCGCGCCGGCATCGGGCTGGTGCCCAGCGCCTCGGCGATGCGGCGGATGGAAAGCTTGTCGCCGGGCGCGAACACCCCGGCCACCAGGGCCTGCCGCAGCCGGCGGTAAGCCTGCTCCTCCAGGGGAAGGTCGGCAAAAGGCAGCGCTTCCGGTGTCATCGTCATTGTCATGCCAGTATTTTTGTGATCACATTTCATTTAGAATTTAGATGTCGATAGCTTTCCGACTGCCGACACATACCGCGAGGTAGAACGCATGGCACCCCCACCTGTTCCCGCCCGCGCTTCGGCGCCGGCCATCCCGGCGGAGAGGCCAGGGGCCGCTTCGCCGATGCGGGTGCCGGGATCATGGAACGAGCCGCGCCGCTCCTCATGACGGCCGGGCTGAAGGCCTGATCCGCGCCCGCCCCGGCATCACGCCCGGCGCGGGCGCGGATGACCCCGGGGAAGACCAAGAAAGCGTGGCGCGGCCCCGCGCGAGCGGCGGGGAACCGGCCGCGGCACAACAATCCAGGAACTGGAGACTGCAGATGCATCGCCGTCGTTTCATCGCCACATCGGCCGGCTTGGTCGCCGCCGCGGCTGCCCCGCCCATGCGCGCGCGCGCGGCCGATGCCAGGGTCATGCGCTTCGTGCCGCAGGCTAACCTGACGTCGCTGGACCCGATCTGGACCACGGCGGCGGTCACCAGCAACCATGGCTATTATGTCTTCGACACGCTCTACGGCCTGGACAACGACCTGCGCGTGCAGCCGCAGATGGCCGAGGGGCATACCGTCTCGGATGACGGGCTGGTCTGGCAGATCCGCCTGCGTGAGGGCCTTCGCTGGCATGATGGCGAGAAGGTGCTGGCGCGCGACTGCGCCGCCAGCCTGGCGCGGTGGAGCAAGCGGGACACCTTCGGCCAGTCCCTCGCCGCGCGCGTCGAGGAATGGGGGGCGGCGGATGACCGCACCATCCGCATCCGCCTGAACAAGCCCTTCCCCCTGATGCTGGCCGCCCTGGCCAAGACCTCCTCCCACACGCCGTTCATGATGCCGGAACGGCTCGCCGCGACCGACCCGTTCAAGCAGGTCACCGAGATGGTGGGGTCCGGCCCGTACCGCTTCCTGGCCGATGAATACGTGTCCGGCAGCCGCGCCGCTTATGCCAAGTTCGCCGCCTACGTGCCCCGGCAGGAAGCGGCGGAGCGGACCGCCGGCGGAAAGGTGGCGCATTTCGACCGCATCGAATGGCACATCATCCCGGATGCCGCGACCGCCGCCGGCGCCCTGCAGACCGGCGAGGTCGATTGGTGGGACCAGATCCATCCCGATCTCGCTCCGGTGCTGCAAAGGAACCGCGACGTGAAGATCGCGGTCAACGATCCCGCCGGCTATATCGGCACGCTGCGCTTCAACTGCCTGCACGCGCCCTTCAACAAGGCGGCCATCCGCCACGCCATCCTCCACGCCGCCAGCCAGGAAGACTACATGCGCGCGGTGACGGCCAATGAGGAGGAGCTGTTCCGCACCTGTTATTCCGTCTGGCCCTGCGGCACGCCCTATGCCAACGAGACGGGCGCGGAACCGCTGAAGGGCAAGCGCGACCTGGAGCGCGCCCGGAAGATGCTGAACGACGCCGGCTACAATGGCGAGCGCGTCGTCATCATCAACCCGTCCGACATGCCGAGCATGTCGCCCTTCGGCCTGGTGACGGCGGATCTGCTGAAGCGCCTCGGCATGAATGTGGAGCTGGTGGAAACCGACTGGGGCTCCGTCGTGCAGCGGCGTGGCAGCCGGGCGCCGGTGGATCAGGGCGGCTGGAGCATCTTCCACACCTGGTGGCCATCCCTGACCGTCTACACCCCCGCGGTCAATCCCACCCTGCGCGGCCAGGGCGAGCGCGGCTGGTTCGGCTGGTACGAGAATGCGCGGGTCGAGGCGCTGGCGGCGGAATGGCTGGATGCGCCGGATGATGCGTCACGCGCCGCCATCGCCGAGAAGATCCAGGTCGAATCCTTCAAGGAAGCCCCGATCGTGCCCCTCGGCCAGTTCTTCATGCGGACGGCCTATCGTGCCAACCTTACCGGGTTCCTCCAGGGCGCGGCGCCCTATCCCTGGAATGTGCGCCGCGCCTGAGCCGACCAACAACACGCCATAAAGCAAGGGAAACCGACATGACGAGGCTGACGCGCGACCAGATGCGGGGCAAGGCGCAGACGGTGCTGGGCCTGATCGACCCGGCCGAGCTGGGCTCCACCCTGATGCATGAGCACCTGATCTGGAACATCACGCCGCCGCCGCAGCGGAGCAACCCGCCGCCGCCCTCCGAGCTGGACCTGCAGCAATGGTGGAATCTGGCGACCTCCGAGATCAAGGTCGAAAGCAACACCACGCAGCTCGATGTCGGCGTCGCCACCCGCGCCGCCGCCGAGGTGGTGCAGAAGGGCGGCCGCACCATCGTGGAGCTGACCATCGGCGGCCTGATGCCCGACCCCAACGGCCTGGCGCAGGTTTCGCGCGACAGCGGCGCGCAGATCGTGATGGGCTCCGGCCATTACGTGCATGACTACCAGGACCCGGCCAATGCAAACCGGAGCCTGGAGGAGCTGGCGCAGGAGATGGTGGATCAGATCCAGCTCGGCGCCTGGGGCACGGATGTGCGCGCCGGGCTGTTGGGCGAGATCGGCTGCCAGTGGCCCTGGACGGACCTCGAGAAAAAGATGCTGCACGCCGCCTGCCTGGCGCAGCAGGAAACCGGCGCGGCGCTGACCATCCACCCGGCGCGGCACCAGGACCATCCCTGGATGCTGGTGGAGTTCCTGCGCGCGCATGGCGCCGACCTGTCCCGCACCATCATCGACCATATCGACCGCACCATCTTCGACGATGACCGGCTGTTCCGGCTGGCCGATGCGGGCGTGGTGCTGGAATGGGACCTGTTCGGGCAGGAAAGCTGCTACTACGCCCCCAATATCGACATCGACATGCCGAATGACGCGCAGCGGCTGCGCGACATCCGCAAGCTCATCGAGCGCGGGCATGGCGACCAGATCGTGATCAGCCAGGACATCTGCCACACCGCGCACATGACGGAATTCGGCGGCTGGGGCTATGCGCATATCTACAAGAAGGTGCTGCCCCTCGCCCGCCGCCGCGGCTTCACCGAGGCGGAGCTGAACAAGATCATGGTCGAAACGCCGCGCCGGCTGCTGACCTTCATCTGACACAACCGATGCGGGGCATGGGGAGGGAAAATGTTCCTTCCCCTGCCCTCGCCAACGCGAATCCTGCGGGAAGCCCCATGAAGAAAGTTATCCTGACCTGCGCCGTCACCGGCAGCGCGCCAATGACGGACCGGCATGTCAACGTCCCGGTCACGCCCCGGCAGATCGCCGAGCAGGCCATCGATGCCGCCCGCGCCGGTGCGGCCATCGTCCACCTCCATGTGCGTGACCCGGAAACCGGCGCGCCGAGCATGAAGCTGGAACTGTATCGCGAGCTTGTGGACCGCATCCGCGGCAGCGGCGTCGATGTGGTGCTCAACCTGACCACCGGCCCCGGCGCCAGCTTTTCCCCGGGTGCCGAGAACCCCGCCATCGCCGGCCCCGGCACCACGCTGTGCCCGCCCGCCGAGCGCATCCGCCATGTGCTGGAACTGAAGCCCGAGATCTGCACGCTCGACCTGAACACCATGTGGTTCAACACGCGCGCGGCGATCAACATTCCCGCCCATGTGGCGGAAATGGCCCGCGCTGTGCAGGAGATCGGCGTGCTGCCGGAGCTGGAGGTGTTCGACACGGGCGACATCCAGCTGGCGAACCACCTGATCCGGGAAGGGGTGCTGAAATCTCCCGCCCTGTTCCAGATCGTCCTCGGCATCCGCTACGGCGCGATCTCGACGCCGGCTTCCATGATGCATATGCGCAGCCTGCTGCCGGCCGATGCCGCCTGGGCGGCCTTCGGCATCTCGGCGCAGGAATACCCGATGCTGGCGCAGGCACTGCTGCTGGGCGGGCATGTCCGCGTCGGCCTGGAGGACAATCTGTATCTGGAGCGCGGCGTCTTGGCGCCCAACAACGCCGCCCTGGTCGACAAGGCCGTTCATCTGATGCGGGCCCTCGGCACGGAGCCCGCCACCCCGGCGGAAGCGCGGCAGATCCTCAATCTGCGGGGCTGACCGTCAGGGGAAGCCCCCCGGAAGGCCCATGCCTTTCCCGCCGCGACGTCGCGGCGGGAAAGGCGCGCGGCCGGAACATTGCGCGCCCAGATCGAAAAAATATGTTATTGGAGCAACCTGGGGATGCTATAGGGTGCCGCGGCTCTTGCCCTGATTTCCCGCCGGGATTTTCAATGCCACCTGCATCGCTCCCGCCGAATGAGGTCGAGCGCCTCATCGTGCTGCGCTCCTATGACGTGCTGGATACAGCCTGCGAAGCCAGCTTCAACGATATCGCCAAGCTGGCGGTCATTCTGTCCGAATGTCCCATTGCCCTGGTTTCCCTGGTGGATGCCGACCGGCAATGCTTCAAGGGGCGGCAAGGGCTGGATGTGGATGAAACACCCCGCGAGGTGTCGTTCTGTGCCCACGCCATCCTGCATCCCGGCGAGGTGCTGATGGTGCCGGATGCCACGCTCGACCCGCGCTTCAGGGACAATCCCCTGATCGCCGAGATCGGGCTCCGCTTCTATGCCGGCGTTCCGCTGGTCAATGCGGAAGGCATCGCGCTGGGAACGCTTTGCGTCATCGACCGCGTGCCGCGGCGGCTGAACGAAACGCAGCAGGAGGCGCTCCGCTACCTGGCGGGAACGGTGGTGACCACCCTGGAGCTGCGCCGCACCATGCACAAGGTCCGGCAGGCAGCCCTGACGGATACCTTGACCGGCATCGCCAACCGCCCGGCCCTGTTGAACGCGCTGCACCGCGCCATCGCGCTCCAGCAGCGCGATGGCCCTCCGTTCTCGCTGGTCTACCTGGACCTGGACGGCTTCAAGCGGATCAATGACCTTCATGGCCACGCCACGGGGGACGAGGTCCTGCGCCAGGTGGCGGCCACGCTGTCGGACTGCGCCCGGCATTCCGACATGGCGGCGCGGCTCGGGGGCGACGAGTTCGCGGTGCTGCTGGCCGGCCAGGACGCCGCCCCCGCCGCCGGCCGCATCCGCCAGCAGGTGGAGGCCGAGATGGAACGCCATGGATGGCCAGTGACGGCCTCGGTCGGCGCCGTGTCCTTCCGCGACGCGCCGGCCGATGTGGAGGAAGCCCTGTCGGCGGCCGACGAGCTGATGTACGGGGCGAAGTTCGCCGGCAAGAACCGGGTGCTGCACCGGGAGTTCGCCTCCAGGCCACGGGCCCACAGGGCCGCCTGAGCATCGCGAGGGGGTATCGGGGGCTGTCGCGGGGCCAAGGCAAGGTTGGCAAGCTGCGCACGGCGCACCGTGGCCGCCGATGATGTGTGGAGCGCCGGCCCAGGGCGTGCCATGCTCGGCGCAGCCGGAAAGGTGCATGATGAGCCTGGAACTTTGGCTGGTTTACCTCGCCGCGGCCCTCGGATTGTCGCTCACGCCAGGGCCGAACGGGCTGCTTGCCCTGACGCATGGCGCACGCTTCGGCCTTCGCCCGGCCGCCTGGACGGTGCTTGGCGGCGCTGTCGGCTTTCTGTTCCTGATCGCGGCCTCGCTGGCCGGGCTGGGGGCGCTGCTCGCGGCGTCGGGAACGGCCTTCACGGCGGCGAAGTGGGCGGGCGCCGCCTACCTCGTGTATCTCGGCGTGCGGTTGTGGCGCTCGCCCGCCCCGGTTGTGGTGGCGGCCCAGGCTTCCGGGCTGCCCGGAGGGCGCGCGGCGCGGCCGCTGCGGCTGTTCGGGGATGGCTTCCTGGTCGCGGTGTCGAACCCCAAGGCGCTGCTTTTCTTTGCCGCCTTCCTGCCGCAGTTCATGGTGCCCGGGGACAGCTTCGCGGTGCAGCTCCTGTTCCTGGGCGGCACCTTCGTCGCGGTGGAGATCGCCTATGAATTGCTGCTGGCCGGGCTCGCCGGGCGGATCTCGCCCTGGCTGGGGCGCCATGGGCGGGTCTTCAACCGCGCGGCGGGCGGCACCTTCATCGGGATCGGCGCGGCCCTGGCCACGGCGGGCCGGTAGCGGGCGGGTGCGGCCATCGCGGCGTGACGCCCGCCCCGCCCGGCGCTACAGCGGCGGCATGAGCGCCCTTCGCCCCTGCCCGGTCCGGCATCCCGCATCCCGGGAGGCCCGGTGATGGCCCGCGGACAGCTGACGGTCTTCTGCGGCCCGATGTTCGCGGGCAAAAGCACTGCTCTGCTCGAACAGGCGGCCCACGCCCGGGCGCGGGGCCTGCGCGCCCGCCTCCTCAAGCCCGCCTTCGACACCCGGCGCGGCGCCGGGCGCCTGACGACCCATGATGGCCTGAGCATGGAGGCGGCGCCGGTCGCCACCCTGCCGGGGCTGGGGTCCCCGGAAATCCCGCACGGAACCGGGACGGTGCTGCTGGACGAGATCCAGTTCATGGAATCGCCGAGCTTCGACGGCGACGTGGTCGAGGGCATCCGCGCCTTGCTGCTGGCCGGGGTCGATGTGACGGCCGGCGGCCTGGACATGGACTGGCAGGGCCGCCCCTTCCGGACCACCGGCATGCTGTGCGCCATGGCCACCAGCGTGACCAAGCTGCGGGCCCGATGCGCGGTCTGCGGCGCGCCCGCCACGATGACCCAGAAGACGGGCGGCGACGCCGGACGCGCCGTGGAGCTTGGGGCCGGCGACCTTTACCAGGCGCGCTGCGGGACGCATTGGCGCCCTTTCTCCTGTGAGGCGGCCCAGGGTGACCTGGCCGCCTGAATGCCCGCTGCCGCTCCGGAGCCGCGCCTGCCCCGCCGCGCCGCGTTTCAGGCGTGGCCGGCCCGGGCCAGCACCGCGTGCAGCAGCATGTCGGCGCCAGCGGCGCAGGCTGCCGGGTCGGTGTGTTCGCGCTCATTGTGGCTGAGGCCGCCCGCGCTCGGCACAAAGATCATCGCTGTCGGCAGGACCGGCGCCAGGGCGATGGCGTCATGGCCCGCCACGGTGACGATGTCGCGGAACGCATGGCCGCGCCGGCGCGCGGTGTCCCGCAGCAGTTCCACCAGCCCGGCATCGAACAGGATCGGGCCGAACCGGTGGAAGGGCTCCAGCTGCATGGCGACGCCGGAGCGGCGCGACGCGTCCCCGATCGCCGCATGCAGGTCGGCGGCCATGGCCTGTGTCACCTCGGGATCGGCGTGCCGCACGTCGCAGGACATCCGCACCGTTGCCGCGACGGTTCCGCGCACATTCGGGAAGACCTCGATCCAGGATGCGTTGGAGCGCCCATCCTCCCCATGCGACACGCCGACGCGGCGGATCGCCAGGATCGCTTCCGCCGCGCCGACCAGCGCATCGCGACGGTTCTCCAGCGGCTGGGCCAGATGCGCGGCATCGCCCATGATGGTCAGGTTGAAATAGCGCACCGTGTAGGTGCCCGTGACCACCCCGACCGGCACGCCGGCGCGTTCGAGATGCGGCCCCTGCTCCACATGCAGCTCGAAATAGGCGTCCACGGGCCGGTTGCCGACGGGCTCGTCGCCGGCCTCGCCCAGAGCCTGGAGCGCATCGCCGACACGGGTGCCGTCCAGGTCGGCATGCGCCAGGGCCTGCTCCAGCGTATACTTGCCGGAGAAGGCGAAGGCTCCGGTGTTGCCCGGCGCGAAACGGGCGCCCTCCTCATTCGTCCACACCACCAGCTCCAGCGTGCGCTGCGTCGCGATCCCGGCCTCGTCGAGGCTGCGCATCACCTCAAGCCCGCCGAGCACGCCGAGAACGCCGTCGAAGCGGCCACCGGTCATCACCGTGTCGAGGTGACTGCCCATCATCACCGGCGCAAGCTCCGGCCGCGTCCCGGCGCGGCGGATGAACAGGTTGCCGACGCGATCGCGCCCGATGCCATAGCCCTGCGCCTCCGCCCAGCGGACCAGCAGCGCCCGGCCGGCGCTGTCCTCCGGCGTCAGTCCCAGCCGGCGGCACCCGCCACCCGGCAGGGCGCCGATCTCCGCCATGCGCATCAGGCTGTCCCACAGCCGGTCGCCATCGACCGTCAGGTTGCCGCCGCGATCGTTCCCGGCCACCGCCTTCCTCCCTGTTTTCGTCATGCGCAAGGCAGTTCGTTCGGCGCCCCCGCGCGGCTCAGGCCCGCCGCACGCCCCAGGGGAAGGGCGCGGGCCCCTCGACCATGCCGGCCAGCGTCCGCCGGTAGGCGGTGTGGATCGAGAACTGGCCGATCGGGACGGAGGGGACCTCCTCGAAGGCGAGGGCCTGCATCTGCGCGGCGACGGCGGCGCGGCCGGCCTCGGTGGTTTCATTCAGCCAGCGCTCGTTCAGCGCCTCCATCCGCGCGCTTTCGTACCAGCCCGCATATCCGCCGGCGCCCTGGCCGCGCATGATCGCGTTCATCGCCGGATTGACCAGCGTTTCGCCGGTCCACCAGATCTGGAACACGCTCCAGCCGCCACTCTCGGCAGGGCCGCGGTTGGAGTTGCGCCGCTGGATCAGGGCGCCCCAATCGGTTTCAACCAGCTCGGCATTCAGGCCCAGTTCGCGGAAAAGGGCGTGGGTGACCTGGCCGAAGGGCGCCACGGTCGCGAAGTCGGACGGGCTCAGGATCACGATCTTCTCGCCCGCATAGCCCGATTCCCGCACGAGCCGCCGCAACTCGTCCATTGACGGCCGCGTGGCCATCGGATCGGGCGCCGGCGGCGTGCCATAAGGTGTGCCGCAGGGAAAAAAGGAATGGCAGATCTTGTAGGCGGCTTCGTCATTGGCGGTGACGGTCGCCATGTAGTCCGCCTGGTTGACGGCCCGCAGCACCACCTGCCGCAGCTTCTGGTTGTTGAACGGCGCCTGCGTGTGGTTGAAGCGCAGGATGGCGAAATGGCCGGCGGGATTGCCGTTGCCAACGGCGATGTTGCGGTTCCGCCGCAGCACCGGCACCAGGTCGGGCAGGACCTGGTCCACCCAGTCCACCTCGCCCGATTGCAGCGCGGCGGCGGCCGTCGCGGGGTCGGGCACGATCTGCCAGACGATGCGGTCGAAATGCGTGACCTTGCCACCCATTGTCCAGTCGGGCGCTTCCTGGCGCGGCCGGTAGCCGGCGAATTTCTCGTAAACGACGCGGCTGCCGGAAGCGTGCTCGCCGGCGACGAACCGGTAGGGGCCGGAGCCCACCATCTCGCTCACCTGGGTGTTTGGGTCGGTGGCCGCCAGGCGCTCGGGCATGATGAACGGCACGGTCGATGCCGGCTTGGCGATCGCGTCGACCAGCAGCGGGAAAGGCCGCTTCAGCCGGATGCGCAGCGTCCTGTCATCGGCGCTTTCCCAGGCCTCCACGGCGCCGGCCAGCGTCCGGCCGAAGGTGTCCCGGGCGGCCCAGCGCCGCAGGCTGGCGACGCAATCCGCCGCGCGCACGGGCTCGCCGTCATGGAAGCGCAGCCCCTCGCGCAGCCGGATGAGCCAGGTCCTGCCATCATCCGAAACGGTGTGGCCTTCCGCCATCTGCGGATGCGGGCGCAAGCGGCCATCCACGCCATACAGCGTGTCGAACACGTAGTAGCCATGGTTGCTGGTCACCAGGGCCGTTGTCCAGATCGGGTCCAGCGAAGCGAGGTTTGCATGGGGGATGAAGGTCATCACCCGCGCGCGCTCCGGCTGGGCGAAGGCGGGCAGCGGCAATGTGGCGGCGGAGGCGGCAGCGGCCCCCAGGAAATCACGACGGCGCATGGCAAACCCTCCCTTGTTCTTTTATGCGGCCGGCGATTGCTGTGCCGGCCTTTGATCATCAGGCCCGGTCAGCTCCGCATCGCGCCGGGCGGTGGTTCAGACGGCATCCCGGCGCCGCCGCGCGGTTCTTATTGGTCCGCGACATGTCCGCGGTGTTCCGGAATCTTGCGGTGCCGCCACGTCTTGCGGGCTTTTGCCGGACATCGTTCCTCCTCCACCTCGGCACGCGGCGATGTCGCCGCGGCACCCTCGGTCAGGCGTCCGCATCCGTGCCCACGGCTTCAGCAAATCTGCCGGCGCACGCACATATCGGGCGGAACTCTATCTTTTCGTGCCGCGATGGCAACATGGCCGCAGGGCGGAAGGCGCAATATCGGTTCGGCGCAACCGGAATTTCCCTTCCGGCGCCGCCATGGGCGCTGGTCGCGAACGCCCCGCGCTGGCAGGCTGCTCCAGAACAAAGGCAGGTGCTGGCATTCACGCGGCGATGCGCCGGCCGTCCCCGGCCGCGCGCCCCCGGGGTCGCGCCCCCCGGGCGACCGCGCGACGCGGCCCGTTCGCTGCTGCCGGAAACAACCGGCCCACCGCCAGGCGGTGCTTCCTGGCCAAGGGCGGATCATGGTGAGGAGATGCGGATGAAGCCCGATGTGTTGTTGATCGGCACGATGATGCCGGCCCTTGAGCGGCGCCTGGACGAGGCCTTCACGGTGCACCGGCTGCACCAGGTGGAGAACCGCGAGGCTTTCCTGGCCGGGATGGGACCGCGCATCCGTGGCATCATCACCGGCGGCGTCGCCGGGGCCGGCCGCGCGCTCATGGAGGCGCTGCCGGCGCTGGAGATCGTCGCGGTGAACGGCATCGGCACGGATGCCGTGGATCTCGATTACGCGCGCGTGCACGGCATCCGCGTGACCACGACGCCGGATGTGCTGACCGATGATGTGGCGGACATGGCGATGGCGCTGCTGCTCGCGACGGCGCGGCAGATCTGCTGGGGCGACCGCCATGTGCGCGCCGGCCTTTGGGCCAGGCAGGGCCTACCGCTGGGACGCAAGATCGGCGGCAGCAAGCTCGGCATTCTCGGCCTCGGGCGCATCGGCCGCGCGGTCGCGCACCGGGCGGAAGCATTCGGCATGGAGATCGCCTATACCGACGTGGCCGAGATTTCCGGCGTCTCCTTTCGCCGTGTGCCGGCGCTGATCGATCTGGCGCGCTGGGCGGACATCCTGGTCATCGCGGCCTCCGGCGGCCTGCAATCGCATGGCATCGTCGATGCTGCGGTGCTGGATGCGCTCGGGCCGCAGGGCATGCTGGTGAATGTCGCGCGTGGCAGCATCGTCGATGAAGCAGCCCTTGTCGCGGCACTGGTGGAGAAGCGGCTGGGCGCCGCGGGGCTCGACGTCTTCGTGGACGAGCCCGCGGTTCCGGAAGCCCTGCTGGGGCTGGACCATGTCGTGCTGCAGCCGCACCGCGCCAGCGCCACGCTGGAAACGCGGCTCGCCATGGGGGACCTGGTTCTTTCCAACCTGGCGGCCCATTTCGCCGGGGGCGAGCCGCTGACAGCGGCGGTCTGAACCGCGCGAGGGGGCGGGACGGCGCGCCGCGCATGGCTCTTCCCCCGCCACCCAGCCCTGCCTGAGCCGATCGCGGCACACCGCATCCGGTGTGCCGCGACCGGTGTCTGGTGGCGGCTTGGGCCAGGGATGGCCGGGCCGCCGGCCAGCGCTAATCCAGCGTGACGCCGAGGTCCCGCGTCACCCCGCTCCACTTGGTGATCTCGGCATCGATGAAGCGCGCGTAATCCTCCGGTCCGCGTTCCCCGATGATGTAGCCGCCGGCCGCGAAGCGCTCGCGGATCTGCCCGTCCCGCAGGGCTTCCGCCACGGCGCCGGCCAGCTTCGCGGCGATGTCCGCCGGCAGGCCCGCGGGCGCCGAAAGCCCCATCCAGCCGGAAGCCGAGAAGCCGGGGAAGCCGCTTTCCGCCACGGTGGGCGCATCGGGGTAGAGGGCGTTGCGGCTTTCGCTCGTCACCGCCAGCACCCGCAGCCGGCCGGAGCGCACATGCGGCAGCGGGATGTCCACATTGATCATCACCAGTGGCACCTGCCCGGCGATGACGTCGGTGATCGCCGGCGCCGCGCCCCGGTAGGGCACGTGCATCAGCTCGATCCCCGCGGCGCGGGTCAGCATGCTCATCGCCAGATGGCCGGAGGAGCCGCTGCCGGGGCTGGCGAAGCTGATCGTGCCCGGCTTCTCCTTCGCCATGCGGATCAGATCGGCGAGGCTGCGCGCGGGGAAGTCCTGGGTGACCAGCAGCGCATTGGCCACGCTGGCGAACTGCGCCACATGGGTGAAGGCCGTGCGCGAATCATAGGGCATCTGCCGGTAGAGGCCATGATTCATGGCGTTCTGGCCATTGCCCGAGACCAGGAGGGTATAGCCATCCGGCGCCGCCCGTGCGACCTGCGCCGCGCCGATATTGCCGTTGGCGCCGGGGCGGTTCTCCACCACGAAGGGCTGGCCGAGGCTGTTGCTCATCTGCTGCGCCAGGAGGCGCGCCACCACGTCGTTGCTGCCGCCCGGCGGAAAGGGCACCACCAGGGTGACGGGGCGTTGCGGCCAGGCCGCGCTGTTCGCCCGCGCGCCGCGCGTGGCACCGGCCAGCGCCAGGGCAGCCAAGGGGGCGGCCAATGGGGCGGCCAGGGCGGCGCGCCGTGTCAGGTTCTTCATGCTTGTTTCCTCCGCTGGTCCTTCAGGCGGCGCACCGCCACGTCTCGGTGATCCAGGGCGCCAGCCGCTCGGGGTCCAGCTCCAGCCCGGTTCCGGGCGCGTCGGGCACTTCCATCGTGCCGTCCGGCCGCAGCGGAAAGGCTCCGGCGATATCGAGCAGCGGGTTCACCGAGGCGTCGTATTCGATCCACGGATAGGCAGCCGGGCCGCCGCCGCGCCGCGGCGGCACCAGCGCGGCGGCCTGCAAGGCGGCGCGCATGTTCACCGCGGTGCCGAAGACATGGGGCATCACCGGCAGGTCATAGGCGGCGGCCAGGGAGGCGATGCGGAGAAAGCCCGTATAGCCGCCGCAAACGGTGAGATCGGGCTGGAGCACGGACATGGCGCCGGCCGACAATACCTCGCGGAAGGCCGCCAGGCTGGCCAGGGCCTCCCCGCCCGCGATGGCGGTGGGCACAGCGGCGGAAATGGCGGCATAGCCGGGAATGTCCTCCGGCTGCACGGGCTCCTCGATCCAGAGGAGATCCGCCTCCTCCATGCGCCGCGCGGATTCAATGGCCGCCCGCGCGGTGTAGCCCTGGTTGATGTCCACCATGATGGCGACATCCGGCCCGGCCTGCCGCCGCATCGCGGTGGCCATGGCCCCATCCGCCCGGGGCGAGACGCCGGCGCGCGGCTTCACCGCCCGGAAGCCGCGCCGGAGGATGGCATCCACCTCCGCCGCGTAATGCCCGTAGGGATCGGCCGCCTCGGTGATGAAGGGCGCGCTGGCATAGGCGGGGATGTCCCGGCGCAGGGCGCCGCCCAGCGCCTCCGCCACGCTGATGCCCCGGTCCCGCGCGGCGAGGTCGTGCAGCGCCATGTCGAGCGCCGAGATCGCCATCATGCCCGGACCGCGCCGGTCATAGCCCAGCGTGCCGAGCATCGCCTCGTAAAGCCTGCCATGGTGATGCGGCGAGGCGCCCAGCACCATGCCCCCGAGCCGCGTCCGCACCAGCGCCGCCGCCGCCGCGGGGGAGGAGAACACCTCGCCCCAGCCCCGCGCGCCGGTATCCGCCACCAGTTCCAGCAGCATGAAGTCGCGCCGCCGGATCATCGTGCGGGCATTGCCGATCGCGGGGGACGGCGCGAAGCCGAGCTGGTAGCCGCGGATTTCCACCACCTTCAAGGGCAGGCTCCTTCCCGTTGCAGAAGGCCCTGGCGGCTTCCCGGAAGGGCAGGCCCGGCCTTTGGGTGGAAGATTGTCGCGCTCCAGTCGATGTGCGCAAATACCAAGATGCGCAGAGATCATGTCCTGTGGTTATGAACTTCGACCTGCGGGAGATGGAGGTCTTCCGCCGGGTCATGGAACTGGGCAGCGTCACGGCGGCGGCCTCGGCCCTGAACATTTCCCAGCCCGCGGTCACCCGGATGCTGCAAAAGGCGGAACAGCGCCTCGGCTTCGCGCTCTTCGTGCGGGAGAAGCGCCGCCTGCGGCCGACGGCCGAGGCGCAGATCATGTTCCCCGACACGCTCGGCGCCTTCAGCGCGATCGAGCAGGTCCAGCGCCTGGCGGGGGAATTGCGGGAAGGGCGGGCGGGCATCCTGGCCATCGCCACCATTCCGGCCCTCGCCGCCTCCGTCCTGCCGGGCGCCATCCAGCGGTTCCGCGCGCGGCGGCCCGAGGCTTCGGTCACCTTGCAGACCTTCGGCGCGCACGAGGTCATCCAGCGCGTCGCATCCTGCCGGGACGATCTGGGCTTCATCATCGGCCCGGTCGGCCATGACGCGCTGCTGGTTTCCGACCTGCGCATGACGGAGCTGGCCTGCATCCTACCGCCCGCGCATCCCCTGGCCGCCTGTCCGAGCCTTGGTCCAGCCGAACTGGCGGATGTGCCGATCATCTGCCCCGGCCGGCACCTCGTGCTGGGCGAGCATCTGGCGCGCGCCTTCGCGGAAGCCAATGTGCCGTTCCGCATCGCCGTGGAGGTGTCGCACACCGAGGCCGCCTGCGCCCTGGTGCGGGCGGGGGCGGGGGTCGGGTTGATCAGCGGCTTCGGCTTCATGGGCGCGCGCGCGGATGACCTGGTGAGCCGGCCCTTCCGCCCGGCCATCGTCAGCACCGCCCGCCTTCTGCGGGCGCGGCTGAGGCCGCTTTCCCGGCTGGCCCAGACCTTTGTGGACGGCCTGGAGGTCGTGCCGCCGGCAGGGGCCAGGCCGGGAACGCCAGCCCGGGCGATCCCCGGGCAACAGGCCCCGTAGCCGCAGCAGGCCACGCGGCGCCCATCACGTCCCCGCTCCCGGCAGTAGCGGTGGCCCGGCCCGGAGCTTATATTCCTGAAGCCGTGATTGCGGTGCTCCGGCGACGGGGAGGAGCCAGTGGCTCGCGGGCTGCGCCATCCACCGGCCGAGTTGACGGTCCGGCCCGGCTTGCGGGATGCCGCGCCGGGCCGCCGGTTCCGGCGCCTGGTTCCAGGCGGCGGCACGGCGCGCGCGGCCCCGCCATGATCGACGTCGGCGCATGGCTGCGCGCCATCGGCCTCGCGCAATACGAGGCGGCGTTCCGCGACAACCACATCGACGCGGCCATCCTTCCCTCGCTCACCGCCGAGGATCTGAGGGAGATCGGCGTTTCCTCGGTCGGGCATCGCCGCAGGCTCCTTGAAGCCATCGCGGATCTGCGGCCGGCAGCGGGGCGAGAGGCGGGGCGGGAGGCGGCGGCGCCTGCCCCGCCGGCCATGCCGGCGGCCGATGCCGCCCCGCCGCCGGATGCCGCCCTGTCCGCCGGCCCGGCGGCCGAGCGGCGGCGGATCAGCGTGCTGTTCTGCGACCTGGTGAACTCGACGGCGCTGTCCGCCCGCCTCGACCCCGAGGACCTGCGGGAAGCCGTGGGGGCCTATCACCGCGCCGCGTCCGCCGTGATCGAGGCGCAGGGCGGCTTCGTGGCGCAGTTCCTGGGCGATGGCGTGCTCGCCTATTTCGGCTGGCCGAAGGCGCGGGAGGACGATGTGGAGCGCGCGGTGCGCGCCGGGCTCGCCGTCGTTGGCGCCGTTGCCGCGCTTGAATTCCCCGAGGCCGGGACACTGACCGCGCGGGCCGGGCTTGCCACGGGGGAGGTCGTTGTCGGCGACATGCTGGGCGACGCCGCGGCGCGGCAATGCGGCGTGGTGGGCGCCACGCCCAATCTCGCGGCGCGCCTGCAGGCCGCCGCGGCACCCGGCACCGTGCTGGCCTGCTCCGTGACGCGTGGCCTCACCGGGGCGCTGTTCGAGTGGGAGGCGCTGGAGCCGCTGGCGCTGAAAGGGCTGGGCAGCGACATCGCGCCCTTCCGCCTGCTCGGCGAAAGCGGGGTGGAAAGCCGCTTCGAGGCGCTGCGCCGGGACAACGCCGCGCCACTGGTCGGTCGCGACGAGGAGCTTGAGCTGCTGCTGCGCCGCTGGCGCCGGGCCCGCGCCGGCATGGGCCAGGTTGTCCTGCTGCGCGGCGAGGCCGGGATCGGCAAGTCACGGCTGGCGGCGGCGTTGCGGGAAGCCCTGCTGGCCGGCGGCGAGGCGCATCAGGAAATGGCCTTCTACTGCTCCCCCCAGCACATGGACAGCGCGCTGCAACCCGTGGTGGCGCGGCTGGAGCGCGCGGCGGGCCTTTCGCCCCCAGACACGCCCGAGGCGAGGCTGGCCAAGCTGGAAGCCCTGCTGCTGCCGCTCGACCCCCCGCCCGAGGATGTCGCGCTGGTGGCCGAATTGTTGTCGGTGCCGACGCTGGGCCGGTGGCCCTCGCCCGGCCTCCTGCCCCAGCGCCGGCGGGAAAAGCTGCTGACCGCCCTGTTGCGGCGCCTGCGCGGACTGGCCGCGCGCGAGCCGCTCCTTGTGCTGCTGGAGGACGCGCACTGGCTCGACCCGACCACCTACGAGTTCCTCAACCTGCTCGTGGCCGAGGTGCCGGCGATGCCGATGCTGGTGATGATCACGCACCGGCCCGATTTCGACACCGAGGCCTGGCTCGGCCAGTCCCATGTCACGCCGATGCAGATCAACCGCCTGGCCCGCGCCGAGCACCTGGCGCTGCTGCGGCGGGTCGCGCATGGCAAGGCCCTGCCCCTGGAGGTCGAGGCGGAGATCCTGGCGCGGACGGATGGCGTGCCCTTGTTCGTGGAGGAGGTAGGGCGGGCCGTGCTGGAAGGCGGCCTGCTGCGCGAGGAAGCGGATCGCTGGGTGCTGGAAGGGCCGCTGCCCCCCTTCGCGGTGCCGGGCAGCCTGCAGGCCTCCCTGGTGGCGCGGCTGGACCGCTCGGCCTCGGTCAGGGAGGTCGCGCAGGCCGGCGCCGTGCTGGGGCGCGAATTCGCGCATGACCTGGTGGAGGCGGTCGCCGGCCTGCCGGCGGCCAAGCTGGCCGAAGGGCTGGCGCAGCTGGAGGCGACGGGATTGCTGCGCCGCATCGGCACGCCGCCGGAAGCGCGCTATGCCTTCAAGCACACCCTGGTGCAGGATGCCGCCTATGGCATCCTGCTGCGCGAGCGCCGGCGCGACCTGCACCGCCGCGCGGCCGAGGCCATCGGGCGATTGCGGCCGGACGCCGCCGAGCGCGACCCCCAGATCCTGGCGCATCATCGCGCCGAGGCGGGAGACGCCCGCGCCGCGATCGAGCTTTACCGGCGCGCGGGCGAGCGTTCGGCCAGCCGCTCTTCCCTGCACGAGGCGCGCGCGCATTTCACCGCCGCGCTCGGGCTCCTCGACGGCCTGCCGCGCAACGAGTGGCGCGACCGCACGGAGCTTGAGCTGCAGATCCCCCTGGCCAGCGCCACGACCTGGGTGGAGGGCCAGGCCGCGCCCGCCGCCGGACGGATCTATGCTCGGGCGCGCCAGCTCTGCCGCCAGCTTGCCGATGTGGAGCGGCTTGTTCCGGTCCTGGCCGGGCTCGCCGTCCACCACACCAATCGCGGGGAACCGGAAACCGCCTGCGCGGCGGCCGAGGAAATGCTCCGCCTCGCGCTGGCGCAGAAAGACGCCGCCGCCGAATTGTCGGCCGAGCGGCTCATCGGCTACGCATCGGTCAAGAAGGGGCAGCCGGTTGCGGCACGCCGGCATCTTGAGCGTGTGCTCGATCTTTTCGACCCTGGGCGGCACCGCGTGCTGGGCACCAGCTTTCCCATGGACACCCGCATCGGGGCGTTGTCCTGGCTGGCGAACACCCTTTTCATCCTCGGCTTCCCCGACCAGGCCCTGGCGCGGGGCGGGGAGGCGCTGGCCGATGCGCGCCGGCTGCAGCATATCCAGTCACATACCGCCGCGCTGGTGGCCGGCGGATGTTCGCTGCATTGCCTGATGCGCGACCCGGCGGCGACGCGCGCGCATGCGGAGGAGCTGGAGGCGCTGAGCACCAAGGCGCCCGCCTTTCGCGACGTGGCGCGCGTTTACCGCAGCTGGGCGCTGGCCATGCTTTCGGGCGGCGGTCCGGAGGAAGGGATCGCGCGGATGCAGGAAGCCCTCGCCACCTACCGCGCCGGGGGCGCCGGCACGGTTGTGCCGCAGGCTCTCGGCCTGTTGGCCGACCTGCACCGCCGGGCGGGCTGGCCCGAACGGGGGCTGGCCCTGCTGGACGAGGCGCTCGCCTTCGTGGAGCGCGGCGGCGAGCGGATCTGCGAAGCCGAGTTGCACCGGACCCGGGGCGAGCTTCTTCTGGCCCTGCCGGGCGGCGACGCCGAGCCCTGCTTCCTGCGGGCGATCGAGCTGGCGCGCCTGCAACAGGCCAGGATGTGGGAGTTGCGCGCCGGCCTTGCCCTGGCGCGGCTTTGGCGCGGCCGCGGCTGGCACCGCAAGGCCCATGACCTTCTGGCGCCGGTCCAGGAATGGTTCACCGAAGGCTTCACGCTCCCCGAGCTGGCCGAGGCGCGGGCGCTCCTGGATGAACTCGGCGCGGCGACGGGCATTGTGCGGGGGCGAGCATCGGCACCCTCCCGCCGGGATGGGAGGACGCCCGAGCCCCGCCACAGCCCGCGAGGGAGTGCATGATGTTCCCGCTGCGCCCGTTGCAGGCGCAGCGGCATGGTCAGCGCGCCGCCGAGCAGCGGGAAGGCGAAGGTCGTGACGATGCCGCGCCGCGCGACAGTCCTGTGGTCCGGCGTGGAAGGCGCGCCGATCAGCCCGGGCGGGATGTGCCAGGTCCGGCCGATATTGCCAGGGCCGCGAGCACCCGCCCCGTTGCTCCGGGACTGCCTTGTTCCATGACGGGACGCGGAAGGATTGAGCCGAAGCCATCCTGTGAAAAGCACCGCGCCCGCCACACGGTTCAATCTCCTGAACGGCGAAGCGAAGACCCAGCGCGAAGAAGGTTCCATCGGCGCGCATGGCCAGGCCGGAGACCGTCATCATTGTCCTTTTGCCGATGTGGGCCCTTCGCCGGAGGCCGTGCCGGACAAGGGTTCCGCCGCCATCCGCGGCGGGGCGTCAATGCGCGAAACGCCGCGGAAAGCCATCCGGGCCGGGCGATCCGCCCTCCAGCTCCGCCAGGGCCCTGAGCAAGGGCTGCTCCGAAAGGCGGAGAACGCCCGCGAACTGGCTGTCCATTTCCAGGATCAGGAACACGGCGGCGCCGATCGCCAGGGCGATCACCAGGAAAGTCGCCACAACCGTGCCGTTGCGCGGCGAGTTCAGGCCGAAGCTGACAAGAATGGCAACGGTCCAGATGATCACGATGCCCAGAATGACGGGCCGGACGGTCGGCCCCGCCTGCTCGATCAGAAGCCAGCGCTGGCGAAGCAGGGACAGGGCCGATTGCAGCGCCTGCTGCCTTATCCAGGCCTGGTGGGGATCACCCGCCGCAAGATCCTGGATTGCATCCTGCACCTGTTCCAGCAGCGCCCCCGCCGAGGCATCGTCGATGCCGACGAAGCGCGCGCCCTTCCCGGGCCAGAGATCCTGCAGGATGCGCTCCGTCGAGCGGCGCAGCAGGGCCCGCGACGCCGCGGCCTCGTCTCCATGGCGCTGCAAGGTACGGTCAAGCAGGATGGTTTCGGCGGCATAGGCGCGCATTTCCCTGTCGGCGGAGTCCGACGCGGATTTCGCGGTTGCGATCAGAAGACCGAAAACCAGGGAGGTCAGCACCGAGATCATGCCCATGCCGATCCTGATGACGTCGAGCGTTTCCTTTGTCAGGTGATGGCTCGGAAGCACCCGGTGGAGCTGCAGGCCGACAACGCCCCCCGCGAACACGCAGCCAGCGGCAACAAGGCTGGCGATGATGTCGTTCATGGGGATCGTGCTTCCGAACGGTTCACAACAGCCTCCCCGGGGAGCATGGCGCGATCCCGTGCCCGCCGGAACGCCGCGGAAACCCAGGCAGGGGATTTGCCGGCGGAACGGGCCGCCCCGCCCTGGGGATGGAAGGGATGCCGGCGGCGGGGCTTCACCTCAACGGCGCGATCCTGCCTTCACGGCGTGGGGGGATTGTTTCGCCTGCCCTCGATCGGGTTGATGAGCCCGCTTCCCGCTGTTGGCATGCCGGTGCCGGGGCCGGGCGGCAGCGAGCGGGCGCCTTCCACCGGGTTGATGGCACCAGTGCCGGCCGTGGGGCTGCCGACACCCGGCGCGGGGTCCTGCATCCTGCGGCCCTCCACGGGCGCGATGGTCCCGGTTCCCGCGGTCGGCGAGCCCGCCGTGGAGGGGGCCGCCCCCGTGGAAGCGGGCGGCGCGTTGCAGGCAGCCAGCAGAAGTCCGAAGCCAGACAGCATCACGAGGGGCAAGCGTGTCATGGGGTTCTCCAGGATCGAGGCACGCGCTGCGGCCCGTGCTACCGCAGGCTAGCACGCAAGGGCAGCCCGACCATTCTATTTTCGTATCGAGTATCGGGAAGGCTCGCACTATCCATGGGCAGGCGCGCCTGGAAAGCCCTGGCCGGGAGCGGCGCCGGGGATGCCGGGAATGGGCGATCACCTGTTGGAAGGCGGCGAAATGGCGAAACTGACGCTGACGCTTTCGGCTTTGTACCTCGCCGGCATCGGCCTGGCGCTGATGGTCTTTCCCCTGCAGTTTGGCCGGGGTGCCGTGCCGGTGGATGCCGCCCCCGAATTGCTGGCATTGCTGCGGCTGCTGGGCGGGCCCTTTCTCGGGATCGCCGTGCTGAACTGGCTTTCAAGGGATCTCCGGCCCGCGCCGCCGGCGGCCGTCATCATCGCGAACATCGTCGGCTTCGGCGCCGTGACGGCCAACGACGCCTGGGGTGTCATGAGCGGCGAGGCACGGGAGGCCGCCCGGATCTTCCTGGTTGTGCATCTGCTTTTCACCCTGGCCTTCGTGGCAACCGCCTGTGCCGGCCGGCGCGGTGGCAGCTAGGGTGACGGGCACCGCCGCCCCCGTGCCGGCGCATGCGGCACGGCCCGGTCCGGAAAGCGGCGGCTGAGGAAGGCCGACCCCTGCAGCCCGAAGCGCCATGGCATTTCGGTCGCGCGCGAGATGCCGATGCGCGGCCCGCAGACCACCGGCACGTCCCGTTCCCTGGCGAGGACCAGGAAGGGCGCCTCGTCCAGCGGATGACCATCCAGGGCTCCCGTGACGCCAAGCGCCTCGCTCAGGCGGCCCGGGCCACCGCAGAGCAGCTTCGGCGCCGTGACGCCGCGCCGAAGCTGCATCGCCTCGATCCCTATCATGGGCTGCAAGGCCCGGATGAGCACCGCGCTGCCAAGCGGCTCGACCCCGGACACGAAGTTGAGGCACCAGTGCAGCCCATAGGACCGGTAAACATAGGCATGGCCCGGCGGGCCGAACATCGAGGCATTTCGCGCGGTCCGCCCGGCATAGCTGTGCGATGCCGGGTCTTCGTGATCATAGGCCTCCGTTTCGACGATCAAGCCGCCAATCCCGTCCACAAGCAGGATGGTGCCGATCAGGTCCTGCGCCACGCTGGCGGCGGGACGGGCAAAGAAGGCACGGGAAACAGGGACCAAATCCGCTCTACCTCCTCATGCGGGCGGATCGGCGGGAAGCATCCGCCGTTCATCGGACCGGGCGGGAGGGACGCAGAACCGCCAGAAGCTGTTCCGCCCAGGATAGGCCGCGGTGGATTGCCGGTCCAGCGATGACGCGGGATCGCCAAAGGCACGGCTTCGCCCTTCCCCGGATCAAGGCCGGGCATGCGGTCCGGCCAGCTTGCCGGCCTTGCCCGTCAACCAGCGGGAAAGCACCTTGCCGGGGGTCCGGACTGCGCATAGCCTTCTGAGAAAGCGCTTTCAAAACTCGTACCGAGAACAGGCTGCCTGAGGGCGGCGAAGGGAGAACAAGGCATGGGCGGCATCCGGATACTGGTTGACCATCGCGGCTTTCCGGAAGGCCCGGTCGCGATGCGCGATGGCTCGGTCATCTTCGCCGAGATCAATGGAGGCTGGATCTCGCGGGTGACCGCCGACGGCACCTATGCCAGGCTGGGTTCCGCCGCGGGCGGCCCGAACGGCATCGCCCTTGGTCCGGATGGCGCGCTTTATGTCTGCAACAACGGGGGCAGCCATTACCCGCCCGGGCACTTCCTGGGCACCGGCCCATCCGCCGACTATGCCGGGGGCTATATCGAACGCGTGGACCCGGCGAGCGGCGAGCGCCGGACGCTTTACACCGAATGCGACGGAAACCGTTTATCCGCCCCGAACGACATCGTCTTCGACAGGCAGGGCGGCTTCTATTTCACCGACCTCGGGAAGCGCTACAAACGCAACCGCGACCATGGCGGGCTCTACTACGCGCTGCCCGATGGTTCCTCCATCCGCGAGATCGCCTATCCGATCGTCACGCCGAACGGTGTCGGCTTGTCGCCCGATGAAACGGTGCTGTATGTCGCGGATACCGAGGCGGCGCGCCTGTGGGCCTTCGACATCGAGGCGCCGGGCATGATCCGCAAGGCGCCCTACCCGTCCTCGCATGGCGGCCGGCTTGTTGCATGCCTGCCCGGAATGTGCCGCTTCGACAGCCTGGCGGTCGAGGCCTCCGGCAACATCGCCGTTGCCACGCTGCTGGCGGGTACGATCACGGTGTTTTCCCCGTCGGGCAAAGTCGTGCGCTCGGTGGAGATGCCGGACACGCATCCGACGAATATCTGCTTCGGCGGCGAGAACATGAAGACGGCCTATGTCACGCTGTCGCGCCGTGGCGCCGTGGCGGCCCTGGAATGGCCGGAGCCAGGCCTGCGCTTGAACTTCCAGCAATGAGCCGCGGGCGGCATCGGCGCCATGGCGGCGGCCAGACCACCGGCCCGACGATGCTTGTCGCTGCTGACATGAAGCCCGGCATCCATTATTCATGATGCGGCGTTTGAACGGGAGGCCGCCGGGCGGAAAGGCCGTTCCGCCACGCCGGCAACAACGGGAGCGGCGCCAGAAGGCGGCCATCGGGCGAAACGATGCAGCAGGTCGAACAGGCCGATGAGATGCCGAACCCGCTCCGAACCGTGGGTGCCGAAAGCCTGATGCCGGGCACCTGTCCTTCCACCGTCACCAAGGCCTTATTCCACCCGTGAACCCTCTGCTCGACACCCTTGAAGCCAGCTCCCGGCGTTCGGAAACACCCTGCGGCGCGGGCCGCGTCGTCTGGCATGAATGGGGCGAGGGCAAGCCCCTGGTCTTGTTGCATGGCGGCGCCGGGTCCTGGCGGCACTGGGCACGCAACATCCCGTTCCTGTCGCGCAGCCGGCGCGTCCTTGCCCCCGATACGCCAGGCCTGGGCGAATCCGACCTGCCGCCGGCCGACACCGATCTTTGGGGCCTTGCCGGCATCCTCGCGGACGGGATCGCGGCCCAGACCGGGCCGGGCGCCAGCTTCGATCTGGTGGGCTTCTCCTTCGGCGCCGTGATTTCATCGCATATCGCCGCCCGCGCGCCGCGGGGCCTGGAACGGGTTGTCCTCACCGGGCCCGGGGCGCTCGGGCTGCCGCGTGAGGCGACGCCCCTGACCTCGGTCCGCAGCCGCGTGGGGCCGGACCGCGTGGCGGCGCACCGTGCCAACCTCGCCAGCCTGATGCTGGCCGACCCCGCCACGATCGACGAGCTGGCTGTGGAAATCCAGGCCTGGAACAGCGATCGGGCGCGCTACCGGAGCCGGAACATCGTGTCGGACGCGGCGGTGCGGGACGTGCTTCCATCCATCAGGGTGCCCGTCCACGCCATCTTCGGCGAGCGCGACGCTGTGGCCTACCCGCATGTGAACGAACGGGTCGATCTGATCCGCTCGCTTTGCCCGGGCGCCGATGTCCGGGTGATCCCCAAGGCAGGGCACTGGGTGTCCTATGAGGCAGCCGACATCTTCAACGCCACCCTCGCCGACATGCTCGGGCTGGAGGCCGGGGCGCCGCTCAAGGTGGGGTGACCCGCCTTCGCCACAGCGCACCGCGCTCCGGCGGCCGGTTCGGCTGCCGGAGCATCCCGGGACGGTCACGCATCCCGAAGGAACGTGCCGTCCGCCAGAACATCCATGCTTTGGCGCATTCTCACATCCGCAGCCCGAGATCCCGCACCAGCGCCTTCTGCTCCTCCATCAGCGCGGGGATGCTCGCCGCGTAATCGGCGCTGTTCAGGTAAGCGAGCGGCATGTCCAGCCTCTCGATCAATGCCAGATGCTCGGGCTCCCGCATGGCGCGGTGCAGGGCGTCGTGCAGCACGCGGACGGCGCCCGGGTCCATCCCCTTGGGCCCGACCAGCCCATAGGGTGAGGTTTGCGCGACATCGATGCCTTCCTCGCGCAAGGTCGGCACCTGCGGAAAGCGCTTGATGCGTTCTTCCCCGAAGGAAACGAGAAGGCGCAGCTGACCGTTCTGCACCATCTCCGCCCACAGGCTCGACGAGGCAACCGCGTCGAGATTGCCGCCCATCAGGGATTGAAGGTCGTCCCCGCCGCCCCGGAACGGCACATGCACCCAGTCCAGCTTCGCGGCGCGGCCGATCTGCTCCATGGTGATGTGCTGCGTGGTGCCGACCCCCGCCGTGCCGTAGCTGACCCGGCCCGGATTGTCCTTCACATGGCGGACGAAGTCCTGCCAGGTTCGCCAGGGCGAGTCAGGCCGCACCACGACGCCGTAGGAATAGCCGACAAGCCTGATCACATAGGTGAAGTCGTTGAGCAGGTCATAGGGCGGGCGCTGCATCATGTAGGCGACACGAAAGGCGGTGTTGTGCATCTGCGTCAGCAGATAGGCATCCCCCTTGCCCTCGTTCGCCACGAGCTGGGCGCCCAGGATTCCGCTCGCGCCCGCCCGGTTCTCGATGACGATGGGCTGCCCCAGATGGCGCGAGGCGATCTGCGCCAGGCCGCGGAGCTGGATATCGGCGGCGGCGCTCGCGAGCCATGGCACGATCAGGCGGATGGGGCGGGCGGGATAGTTCCGCTGGGCCAGGGCCGGACTGGCGAGCATCGCGCCGCCAGCGGCCAGCAGGCTTCTGCGTGGCAGCTCCATGGGTTTCTTGCTGGTCACCTCGGGTCCTCCAGTGATGTCTTGTTCAATCGAGCCGGATGTTCAGCGGCTCCACCACCGCGCGCCATTGCGCGATATCCGTCTTGATCACGGCCGCGAATTCGTCCGGGGAGTTGCCCACCACCTGCTGCCCGGTGGCCTCGATCGCGGCGCGGTAGCCTGGATCGCGGCTGGCGCGCGCCACAGCATCCGCGAGGCGCCGGACGATGGCCTCCGGCGTGCCCGCCGGCGCGGCCAGGCCGAACCAGCCGAAGAAGGCCATGCCCGGATATCCCATTTCCACGAAGGTCGGCACTTCCGGCAGGTTGGGCAGGCGCTGCGGGCTGCTCACGGCGGCGATCCGGACCTTGCCTTCGCGATGGAACGGCATCACGGCCGGCACGGATTCGAAGGTCATCGGGACCCGGCCGGACATCAGGTCCACCAGCGTCTGGGAAAAGCCGCGATAAGGGACGGAATTGAGGTGCAGCGCATGGTTCATGAAGAGCCGCTCCCCCATCAGATGGCCTGCGCTGCCCATTCCCGTATGGGCGTAGATGAACTCCGACGGCGCGCGCTGGACCCGCCCGATGATCTCGGGCAGGCTGCCCTCGACGGAGGGGCTCACCACCATCGCCATGGGCAGCTGGGTGAGCTGGGACACCGGCGTGAAATCCGCCGGGCCAAAGGAAAGCTGGCGGGACAGCAGGGGCAGAAGCACAAAGGTCGTGGAGCCCGAGATCAGCAGGCTGTAGCCATCCGGCCTGGAGCGCGCGACATTCTCGGCGCCGATCGCCGTGTTGGCGCCCGCGCGGTTCTCGATGATCACGGGCTGGCCGAGATCGGGCGACATGCGCTGGGCGGCGGCGCGCGCCGTCACATCGGTCCCTCCGCCCGCGGAATACGGAACGACGATGCGGACCGGCCGGTCCGGGTAGTCCGGCGCCTGCGCCATCGCCGCAAAGGGCGCGAGTCCCGTGGCCTGCAGGAGCGCCCTCCTCAGGATCTTCGTGTTCATTGTTTCCTCCGGTTATGTTTCGCGGTCTCCGCCGCGTCGCCCGCTTCAGGGCATTTGCAAGCCGCCATTCACCTCGATGATCTGGCCGGTGATGAAGCCGGCCATCCGGTTCGAGGCGAGAAAAAGATAAGCGCCGACACATTCCTCGACCGAGCCGAGGCGCCGCATGGGGGTGAGCTTCACAGCGCCCTCGACCTGATGCGCCGGCATGGTCTTCATGCGGCCCGGCTTGTCGATCACGCCGGGGGCCACGGCGTTCACGCGGACGGCGCTGCGCCCCGCCTCCTTGGCCAGGCCACGCGTGAAGTTGGAAACAAAGGCCTTGGACGCGGCGTAGAGGGTGGACTTGCTGCCCCCGCCATTGCGCGCCGCGAGGGAGGTGGTGGAAATGATGCAGCCGCCGCCGGCCGCTTCCATGATGGGCAGGGCGGCGCGGGAGCAGGCGAAGACGGAACGCGCGTTGAGATGGACGATCTCGTCGTAGAGCGCATCGTCGATGTCGCGCAAAGGATGGCGCTTCACCACGCCGCCGGCATTGTTCACCAGCACGTCCAGCCCGCCCAGCGCCGCCGCCGCCTCCTGCACGAGTTGCGTGCAGGCTTCCACGGACCGCACATCGGCCTGGAGCATGATGGCCCGGCCGCCGGCGGACTCGATCTCCGCCACGACCGCCCTCGCGGCCGTGTCGCTCGAATTGTAGTGAACCGCCACATGCGCGCCCTGCGCCGCGAAGCCCCGTGCCACCGCGGCACCGATGCCGGTGGAGGCTCCGGTGACAAGAACCCGCTTGCCCTCAAGATCACTGATGCGCATCCCGGGATGCTCCTTCCTCAGATCATGTGCCAGCCATGCGCGGCCTTGCCGAACCAGCGGTCCGGCTCGCCTTGCCACCACACGGCGCCATCGAGCCCCAGCGCCCAGCCGGCCCCGACGCCCTGCGCCTGGAGCCCATCCGCGGCGCGGGCGCGGTAGCAGACATGGTGGTGGCCATGGATGATGAGCCGCGCACCCAGGGCGCGCGCGACGGCGTCGATGGCCGCGAAGCCCTGCGGATGGCTCGACGGCGCCTCATGCGTCACCAGCACATCGGCGCGGAGGCCGGCCAGGGCCGCGACATCCTCCGGCCAGATCGCCATGGCCGCGAGTGCCTGGCGCATCGCCTCGCATTGCTCCGCCGTCCACCCGGCGCCGAGCGTGCCCAGATCCGCCGCCAGCTCCACGCGCCCGCGCAGCCTTGGCGGTCCAGGGGGCTCCCAGACGCGGCGGCGGAAGGTGCCGCCCAGCCCCGCGATCCGGATGCCGCCAATGGTCGCCACGCGCGCATTCAGCGCCCCATTTCCGGTCCGGGGATTGCGGGCGCGGGACGTCAGATTGTCCCACATCCGCGGGCCGCCATCGTAATCATGGTTGCCCCAGATCCAGTGGACCGCGATGCCCGCATCCAGCAGCGGCGCCGCCACCTGGTCGAGCGGATGGTCGCATTCCATATCGCCCAGCAGCACCGCCGCCGCCGGCTTCTCCGGCAGCGCGGCCAGGCCACGGGCCACATGGTGCCATTGGCGGTGGATGTCGCCGATGAACACCAGGGCCGGCTGGTCGGGAAGGCTCACCGCAGCGCCTCAGATCACGTTTTCCTCGGCCAGCGCGGCGATCTCGGCGGACGAGTAGCCCAGCAGCTCACCCAGCAGGCGCGCATTGTCCTCGCCATATCCGGGCGCGCCGCGATCGATGATGCCGCCGCTGTAGGGCGGCGTGCGGGACAGCTTCGCGGGGATTTCCGCCACGGGCCAGCGGCCGATCTTGGTGCCGGTCACTTCCGTCATCCAGGCCAGCGCCTCAAGCTGCGGGTCGTGGTCGCAGCGATCTTCCGCGTTCTGGCACACGCCGGCCGGCACGTCGGCAGCCTGCAGGATGTGCATGCAGGCATAGGCGTCCTGGCCCGCGGTCCATTCGCCGACGGCCGCGTCCAGCGCATCCTGGTGCAGCAGGCGGGCCTCCAGCGTCGCGAAGCGCGGGTCCTCCAGCCAGGCCGGCCGTCCGGCCACTTTTGCCAGCGCCCTCCAGGCCGCCTCGTCGAAGACCGAGATGGCGATCCAGCGATCCTCGCCCGCGCAGCGATAGGCGCCATGCGGCGCGGCAGGCTTGTAGGGGGAACGGTTGCCGATGCGCGACCACAGCCGCCCATTGGCCGACCAGTCCAGCACCGGCACGCCGCCGAGGAAGATGCCCGCCTCGCACTGGGAGGAATCGATCCATTGCCCCTTCCCCGTCCGGTCGCGGTGAAAGAGCGCGCCCATGATCGCCGTGGCGAAGCTGTAGGCGCCCATCCAGTCGAGATAGGAATAGCCCCAGCCGGCCGGCATGGCGGGCTCCGGCAGGCCCGACATTTCCGAGGTTCCGGCGAAGGCGGCCGCCACGGGCCCGATCGTGCGGAAGCGGCCATAGGAGCCGACGCCGCCCATGCCGGATTGCTGCACATAGATGATGTCCGGCCGCAGGCCGCGCTGCACGTCATAGCCGAGGCCGAGGCGCTCCAGCACGCCGGGGGAGAAGCCCTCAGCGACCACATCCGATTGCGCGATCAGGCGGCGCGCGATCTCCAGCCCCTTCGGGTGGCGGATGTTCAGGGAAAGCCCGCTCTTGCCGGAATTCTTGTTGTTGAACTGGCCGCCCATGTCCGGATCGGTCACGCCTTGCAGCGGCGCGGTGGCAGCGCGCCGTGCTTCCCGCCCGCCCACCGGGGACATCGCGGCCAGGCGGGTGTCCGGATTGTCCTTCCACTCCACCTTGATCACATCCGCGCCGAGCGCCGCGGCGAAGCGCGTGCCGCCAGCGGAGGCCAGGAACCAGGAAAAGTCGAAGATTCGCACGCCCTGCAGGGGGAACGGCTTGTTCCAGCCGGAAAGCGCCGGCGCCGGGGCGCCGCGTGGCCGGGCGGGCGCGGTCATGGGCGGCCTCGGCGCCAGGCCGCCCATGACGGCTTCCGTGTCCTCGCCCAGCAGCGGCGCGCGGCGCCCCGCCTTCCACGCCGTTTCCGTGGAAAGCCAGCGGCTCACCGGGTAATGGAAGCTCCGCCCATGCTCCGGATGCTCGATCTCGGCGAAGGTGCCGCGCTTCTGCCAATGGACATCGCCGACATTCTCATGCGGCTTGCGCAGCGGAGCCCAAAGCAGGCCGGCTGCCTGCGCCTCGCGCCAGGGCATGGTGTCGTAGCGCCAGGACCGGATGAAGCGCTGGACGATCTCCAGCATATGCGCCTTGCCTTCGTCGCTGGCGCCGGAGCCGGGGACGTTGCGGGCCTTGGTGTCCGCGCCCGCCCCCGGCAATGCGAGGTCCGCCGCCATGCCGTAGTTGTCGAGGAAAGGCACCAGGTTCGTCTGGTCCCGCACGGAAACCCCCGTGGCGATGTACCAGCGCCCGTCCTTGGTGTGGCCGATGCTGGGCACATGGGTGGGCTTCTCGGCGGCGTGCCGGCAGGTCTGGCGGAAAAGCGGCGCCCGCCGCATCACCCACGACATCACGTCCAGCTCGGTGTTCTTCGAGACGGCTTCGTGGATCGCCACGCAAAGGTCCTGCCCCTCCCCCGTGTGGAGGCGGTGCAGCAGGGCCGCGAGGATGCCGACAAGCATCTGGTCCCCGGCGATGTGGTAGGCGTGCCAGAGCTGCGGCGCGACCGGCGGCGTGTCGTAATGGCCCGACGGATCCGGATCATAGCCGCAATTCATCATGACCCCGCCCAGGGCGAGATGCACGAGGTCGGACGATTTGTAGTCCTTCCACGGGCCGGCATCGCCGAAGGCCGTCATGCGCGCGACGATGAGGCCCGGATGCAGCGCCGCGATCTCCCGCGGCTCCGTGCCCAGCGCCTTCGCCACGGCGCCGCCGCTCGCATCCAGGAGAATATCCGCGGAAGCGAGGAGGCGCTTCAGATCGGCCCGGCCCTCCGGCGTGCCGGGATCGAGAATGACGGACCGCTTGCCGCGGTTGTAGTTCCAGAAATGCAGGGAACGCTCGGCGCCCGGCTCATCGCCCAGGAAGGGGCCGATGGCGCGGGTCGGCGCGCCGCCCGGCGGCTCCAGCTTGATGACCTCCGCGCCAAGCCCCGCCAGGGTCATTCCGACATACTCGCCGCTCTCGTCGGCCAGCTCGACCACGCGCAGGCCGTCGAGCATGCCGGGGAAGCCGGGCGCATCTTGCCGCGGGCGGGGGCCGGTCGCGTTGGGTACCGTCATGAATCAGGGTCCTTGTGACGCATGGGGGGCGGGGCGGTCGTGCCGCGCACCACGAGTTCCATGGAAAGTTCGGGCGGGAGGTCGAAATCCCGCCCATTGCTCCTCGCCAGCAGGTAATCGGCCGCCATGGCTCCGATGGCCCGCTTCGGCGTGCGCACCGTGGTGAGCGGCGGGCGCATATGCGCGGCCATCTCCAGGTCGCCCACGCCGATGATGGAAAGGTCTCCGGGCACGCACAGGCCCTGCGCGGCGGCTTCCACGACCAGCCCCATCGCCACCACGTCGTTGTTGGCGAGGAGCGCGGTCGGCATCGGGCCACGTTGTTGCATCTCGCGCAGCGCGGCGCGGGCATCCTCGATCCGGTAGCGGGTGTAGACGATCCGCTCGGGCGGGAGCCGGAGCTTGTGGCGCCGCATGGCCCCCCGCACGCCGGCGATGCGGGCCTGCACGCGGTCATTGTGCCGGGTCAGCCCGGCGACCATCCCGATCTCCCGGTGCCCCAGCCCGACGAGGTGGTCCACCACTATGCGGGCCAGCGCGCCATTGTCATAGCCGATGGCCGGATGCTCGCTGCGCCTGGGCGATGCCCAGGTCTGGACAAAGGGCACGCCGGAGGCTTCCAGCAACTCCAGCAGATGCGGCGGATGCATGCTGCCGACCAGCATCAGGCCGTCCACGCCGCGCTCGATCATGGTGCGGACGGTGCGGTATTCCAGCTCCTCGTCATAGTCATAGGTCGCCAGGAGCATGGTGTGGTGTTCGGCGTCGAGCCTCTGCTGGAACGCCTCGATCGCGTCCGAGAAGATCGTGTTCGTCAGCGTCGGCACCACGGCGCCCATGGCGCGGGACCGCCGGGAAGCCAGGGCCCGGGCGGCGCCATGCGCCACATAGCCCATCTCCCGCGCCGCGGCTTCCACCCTGTCCCGCAGGTCATCGCTCACCAGCGCCGTGCGGTTGAGGACGCGCGACACGGTGGCCGCCGATACCCCGGCGGCCCGCGCGACCTCCTCGATCCTCACCTTCGGCCGGGGCGCGACGGCGCCGTCGGCCGCGACGGCCCCGCTCTTTGATCGAACTGCCATTACTTCCCCTTCTCAGGCCGGACTGGCCTGGGAGCGAAGATGGCATGCCGTAGCGTGTCCGGAAGGGTCGGCCAGCAGGGGTGGCTCCACCTCCCGGCAAAGGGGCACCGCGATCGGGCAGCGGGTATGGAAGCGGCAGCCCGGGGGCGGATTGACGGGGCTGGGCACGTCGCCCTTAAGCGTCACCCGCTTGCGGCGCTGGCGGGGGTGGGAAACCGGAACCGCCGACAGCAGCGCCTCGGTGTAGGGGTGGCGCGGTTCCTCGAAAAGCGCGGCCCGCGGCGCGATCTCGACGATCTTGCCGAGATACATCACCGCCACGCGGTGGCTGATATGCTCCACCACGCCGAGATCATGCGCCACGAAAAGATAGCTGAGGCCGAACTCGTCCTGCAGGTCCATCATCAGGTTGATGACCTGGGCCTGCACCGACACGTCCAGCGCGGACACCGGCTCATCCCCGATGATGATGCTGGGCCCGAGCGCCAGGGCCCGCGCGATCCCCAGGCGTTGCCTTTGGCCGCCGGAGAATTCATGCGGGTAGTTGGACCGCTGATCGGGGCGCAGGCCCACCCGGGCGAACAGCGCCGCAACCCGCTCCCGCTGCTCGCCGGCGCTCCCGATCCCGAAATTGATCAGGGGCTCCTGCACGATGTCGCCCGCCGTCATGCGGGGGTTCAGGGAGGAATAAGGGTCCTGGAAGATCACCTGCATCCGCCGGCGCCTGGCGATCATGCCGGCGCGGTTCAGCGCGGTGATGTCCTCCCCTTCCAGCGTGACCCGGCCGGCCGTCGGCTCCACCAGCCGCAGGACCGCCTTGCCCACCGTGGACTTCCCGCATCCGCTTTCGCCGACCAGGCCCAGCGTCTCGCCCGGCGCGATGCTGAAGCTGACGCCGTCCACGGCCCGCACCTGGGCCCGCGCGCGGCCGAAAAGGCCAGGCCGGATGCCGTAATGCTTGACCAGCCCCTCGACGGCCAGAACGGGTTGCGACGCGCTCATGCCTGGCTCCCCCCGGCCGCCCAGCAGGCCGCCATATGCGTTCCGCCCAGCCCGGTGAGCGGCGGCATTTCCTGGCGGCAGCGATCCGTCGCCAACCCGCAGCGCGGCGCGAAGGAGCAGCCCGGCGGCCGGGCGTTCAGCGCCGGCACCACGCCAGCGATCTCGTTGAGCCGCGAGCGGTGCTCGCCGCTTCCGAGATGCGGCATCGCCTGCATCAGCCCCTGCGTGTAGGGATGCGCCGGCGCGTCGAAGATCTCCTCGACGCTTCCTTCCTCCACCTTGTGCCCGGCATACATGACGAGGACCCGGTCGGCCATTTCGGCGACGACCCCGAGGTCATGGGTGATGAGGATGACGGCCGCGCCGGTCTCGGCCTGAAGATCCCGCACCAGGTCCAGGATCTGCGCCTGGATGGTGACGTCGAGCGCCGTGGTCGGCTCGTCCGCCAGCAGCACGCGCGGCCGGCAGGCCAGCGCCATGGCGATCATCACGCGCTGCCGCATGCCGCCGGAAAGCTGGTGCGGATATTCGTGCAGCCGGCGCTCCGGCTCGGGGATGCGCACCTGGCGCAGCATCTCCAAGGCGCGGCCCATGCAGGCGGTCCAGTCCAGCCCTTCATGCACCATCACCGTCTCGGCGATCTGGCGGCCGATGGTGAGCACCGGGTTCAGGCTTGTCATCGGCTCCTGGAAGATCATGGAGATGGCGCGGCCACGGATCTGGCGCATCTCGGCATCCGTGGCCTGGGCCAGGTCGCGCCCCTCCAGCAGCACCCGCCCGCCCCCGATCCGGCCATAGGGCCGGGGCAGGAGGCGCAGGATGGAAAGCGCCGTGAGGCTTTTCCCGCAGCCTGATTCGCCCACGATGCAGAGCGTCTCGCCCCGCTTCAGGGTGAGCGAAAGATCATTCACCGCGACCACGGGCGCGCCCTGGCCCGTGGCGAATTCGGTGCGCAGCCCTTCCAGGGCCAGGATCGGCTGTTCGGTCATCACAGCCGCCTCGCCAGCCGCGGGTCGAGCATGTCGCGCAGCCCGTCGCCGAGGACGTTGATGGAGAGCACCATCAGCGCCAGGAAGATGCTGGGGAACAGGATGTTCCAGAAGGCGATCTGCACGTAAAGGCGGCCTTCTGCGATGATGTTCCCCCAGCTCGGCACCTCGGGCGGCGTGCCGACGCCGAGGAAGCTGAGATAGGATTCCACCAGCACCGCCGAGGCCGCGATATAGGTGGCCTGGACGATCAGCGGGGCCACGGTGTTGGGCAGGATGTGGCGCCACATCAGGCGCGGGAACCGCGTGCCGATCGCCGTCGCGGCCTCGATATAGACCTGCTCGCGGACCGTCAGCACCACCGCCCGGACCAGCCTCACCACGCGCGGCACCTCGGGAATGGTGATCGCCACGATCACCACCCAGATGCTCGCCCGCGTCAGCGACATCAGCGCGATGGCGAGCAGGATGCCCGGAATGGCCATCAGCCCGTCCATGACGCGCATCAGGATGGCGTCCGCCATCCGGAAATACCCGGCCACGACGCCGATGAGCAGGCCGATCGCCGTGCTGGCGATGGCAACCGACACGCCGATGAAGAGCGAAACGCGGCCGCCATGCAGGGTGCGGCTGAAGATGTCCCGCCCATAGGCATCCGTGCCGAAGGTGTAGTCGGCGCCCGGCGGCACCAGCCGGTCCACCACGTTCATCTCGAAGGGATCGTGCGGGGCGATCCAGGGCGCCGCCAGGGCCGACACCACCAGCGCGAGAAGCAGGATGGCGCCGATGGAGGGCAAGGGGTACCGGCGGAAGCGCCGCAGGAGGCCGGGCCGCGACCGCGGCGCCGCCACGGCGGGGAGGGTCGTCGCGCTCATCAGTAGCGAATCCTCGGATCCAGGAGCGAATAGGTGAGATCGATGGCGAGATTCACGAAAACATAGATGCCGGCGATGACGAGGATGACGCCCTGGATCACCGGATAATCCCGCTGCAGCACGGCATCGATGGTCAGGCGCCCGATGCCGGGAATGGCGAAGACGCTTTCCGTGACCACCACGCCGCCGATCAGCAGGGCGATGCCGGTGCCGATGGTGGTGACGATCGGCACGGAGGCGTTCTTCAGCGCATGCAGGATCAGGACGCGCGGCTCGGCCAGGCCCTTGGCCCGGGCGGTGCGGATGAAGTCCTCGTTCAGCGTTTCCAGCATCGTCGCGCGGGTGATGCGGGCCAGCAGCGCCGTGTAGACCAGCCCCAGCGCGACCGTGGGCAGCACAAGATGCGCGGCGAAGCCGAGCGGGTCGTCCCACAGGCTGACGAAGCCCTGCACCGGCAGGATGTCCAGGCCGAGCGACAGCCCCATCACCAGCCCGTAGCCGATCAGGAAGACCGGCACGGAGAAGGCGAGCACCGACAGCGCCATGAAGGCCTGGTCCACCCAGGAGCCCGCCCGCCAGGCCGCCACCACGCCGGCGGGGATGGCCAGCAGGATGGCGAAGGCCATGGTGGTGAGGGAAAGCGCCAGGGTCGGCTCCACCCTTTCCGCGATGAGCCCCAGAACGGGCCGGTCCAGGTAGATCGAGTTCCCGAAATCCCCGCTCAGGAGCTGCCCCAGCCACAGGATGAATTGTTCAAGAAGCGGACGGTCCAGCCCGAGCTCCCTGCGGATCTGGGCGATGTCGTCCGCCGTGGCGTGATCCCCGGCGATGATCGCCGCCGGGTCACCCGGGCTCAGCCGGAGCAGAAGGAAGACGATCACCGCCACCACGCCCAGAACGGGAAGCGTGGCGAGGATGCGCCGGGCGATATAGGACCCCATGGCTCAGCGCTTCTCGATGTTCCAGTAGACGGGCATCCCGGCGGCCAGAATGCCATGGATGTTCGAGCGCACGGCGACGGGCTGGGTGTACTGGCCGAAGGGGATGTAGGGCAGCGTTTCCCAGGCGCGGCGATGGATGCGCTCCAGGATCGGGCGGCGCTTCTCGGCGTCGCTTTCCTTGGCCCACTCGGCCACCATCGCGTCCAGCTCCATGTCGCAGGCCCAGCCCGGATTGGCGCGGTCGCAACGGGAATTGAACCAGCTGTTGGACACCGGCATCGCGGTATCGGGGCCGCCATGCGTCGTGATGAAGATGTGATAGCCGCCCTGGTCCGGCGGGTTCCGGCTGGCGCGCCGCGACAGCAGCGTGCTCCAGTCCATCGCCTGCACGTCCACATTCACGCCGGCGCGCCGCAGGCTCTGGACCAGCACCATGGTGGCGGCGTTGTACTGGGCGCGGTCGGTCGGCTGCAGCACCACGATGGGCTCGCCCTTGTAGCCCGCTTCCCGGAACAGCTCCTTCGCCCGCTCCACATTGGGCTGGCGGAAGGGCTCGCTGCCGACGGTGGTCTCGTTGCCCGATCCGCACTGGAAGAAGGCGCCACAGAAGGCCTGGTAGAGCTGGGGATTGCCCACGACCACCCGCATGTAGTCCTCCTGGCGCACCAGGTGTGCAAGCGCCTGCCGGGCGCGGGGGTCGTTGAAGGGCGGAAAGAGCGAGTTCGGGCGGATGGCGCCCTGCGTGCCGAGCGGATCGATCTTGACGATGCGGACGTTGCGGTTGCGCTCCAGGCTGGCGATGAAGTCGAGCGGAGGCGCCTCGAAGTAGTCGATCTCGCCGGCGTTGAGGGCCGCGAGGGAGGTGTTGTGGTCAGGGATGTAGCGCCACTCCACCCTCTCGACGAGCGCGCGCTTGCCGCCGGACATGTAGTCGGCAGGCTCATCGCGCGGCACGTAATCCGGGTTGCGCCGGTAGACCACGACATTGCCCGGGCGCCATTCCTCGCGCACGAAGATGAACGGCCCCGAGCCGATGGTTTCGGTGACCTGCGTCGTCGGCGGCGTCTGGGCGATCCGTTCCGGCATGATGAAGGCGGGATTCGAGGCCTTGGCGAGGGTCTCGATCACCAGGCCCCATTGCTCCTTCAGCCGGATCTCGAAGGTCCGGTCATCCACCACGTCGATCGATGCCGTGACCGAGGCCATCCTCTGCCCCATGGCATCGCGCATCGACCAGCGGCGCAGCGAGGCCACCGCATCCTGGGCGCGCACCGGGTTGCCATCGTGGAAGCGCAGCCCTTCGCGCAGGCGGATGCGGTAGACGAGGCCATCCTCCAGGACCTCGTGCCCTTCCGCCATTTGCGGCCTCGGCTCGAAGCGGGAGTTCATCGCGTAAAGCGTGTCGTAGATGAGATAGGCATGGCGCCCGGTGATGAAGGCGGTTGTCCACACCGGGTCCAGGATCTGAAGATTGGCATGAACGACGACGCGCAAGGTGCTGGCCCGGTCCTGCGCGAGCGCCGTGCCGGGCCCGAGAAGGCTGACGGCCACAAGGCCGGCCTTGATGGCCCTGGTGATGAATTTCATGGATTGACCTCCCTTCGGTGGCTCGCGCGCTTGCGCGCGTCTTCAGCCGTTCAGTCCGAGACGCGGAACTTCGGCAGGGTGAATTCCTCGTCGATGCTCTCGAAGATGGCTTCGACCCTGGCGCCGATGCGGATCTGCTCCGGCTCCACGCCGGCCAGGTTGCTCATCAGCAGCGGTCCTTCATCCAGTCCGACAAGGCAGACGAGATAAGGCAGATCGTCCCGGAAGCCGTCCCAGTAGGCGCGATGGAAGCGCACCCAGGACAGCAACGTTCCCTTGCCGGAAACCGGCGCCCAGGACTGGTTCTCGGACAGGCATTTCGGGCAAACGGGCGAGCCGGGGAAATGCTTGTCGCCGCAATCCTGGCACATCTGGACCGACAGCTTTCCGGCCCGGGCATTGTCCCAGAAGCCGCGGCTGACCGGGTCGATCCTCGGGCGCGGCTTGGCGGTGGTGCCCTGCATCGTCATCTCCTCAGCCTGCCGTATAGATGATCGAGCGGCTGCACGGCGTCGCCCCGCAATACTGCACCACCTCGGCATCCTTCACCTGGCGCCCCTCGCATTCGCCGCGGAGCTGCCGGACGGCCTCGATGTTGAGAGCCCAGCCCTGCATGTAGGAGTTGGAAAGATGGCCGCCATCGGTGTTCGTCGGAAGCCTGCCTCCGAGCTTCAGCGCGCCGCCCTCGACAAAGGAGCCCGCTTCGCCCTGTTCGCAGAAGCCCAGCCCCTCGAGGCTGAAGAGCACCGTCGGGCTGAAATTGTCGTAGCACATCAGCGCATCGACATCGGCCGGCCCGACGCCCGCCATGCCATAGGCCTGGGCGGCGACATCGCGCATCTCGTCATACCAGAAATTCAGGCTGAAATTCGGGATGGAGGCGGTGGAATAAGCCTCGCGCGCGCCGATGCCGGAGATCATGACGGGGCGCTTCTTCAGGTCCCGCGCGCGCTCCTTCGTTGTCATGATGATGCAGACAGCGCCATCGTTGATCAGGCAGTAATCGAGCAGGCGCAACGGCTCCGTGATGGGCCGCGCGGCCTCATGGTCGTCGATGGTGATGGGCTGCTTCATCACCGCCGATGGGTTCAGGCAGGCATGGTGCCGGAAGGCCACCGACACCTCGGCGAGCTGCCGCGTCGTCGTGCCGTAGAGCGCGGAATGGCGCTGAAACATCAGCGCATGCGAGGCGCCGGGCGAGGTGAAGCCCCACGGGTCCCAGACGCCCGGGCTTTCGTCGCCGCCATAGTTCACGCGGCGCGAGCGGCCGATATTCGCATAGATCAGCGCGGCATAGTCGCAAAGGCCCGCATCGAGCGCCGCCGCCGCCTCGATGATGGCCATGCCCGACATCCGCCCATGCGGCGGCATCTGCACGGTCCAGCGCGGGTTCAGCCCGAGGATCTCGCCCATGCGCGCATAGGACGGCACCCGGCAGACGAGCAGGCCATCGATCTGGTCCTTCCCGATGCCGCAATCCTCCACCGCATTGCGGAAGGCCCGCGCCCCGAGGCCGAAATCATCGATCTCGGGGAAGTTCCCGTAAGCCGTGTTGCCGACGCCAACGATGGCGACGCGGTCCTTGAGCTTGTGGAAAGCGTTCATGCAGGCTGCGCCCGCCGGTCCGGGACCGGCACAGCCAAGGGCTTTCGGTTCACTGGCGTCTCTCCCCCAGGAGCGGTTGCGTTCCGCGCCATCATGTCTCTACACTGCGCCTTAAGAAAGCGCTTTCTTGGAAGAACATAAGCTGCTCCCGTCGCAGATGACCAGAGGTCTTTTTCAGGGATCTTCGAACAGCACGGCATTTTGCGGCGCAGCATGAACCTTCCACCGGAAGCGAAGCAGAACAGCCGGAGGAATCATAAAGCCATGTCCGAAGCGCCCGCCGCCGACATCCGGGTGGCCCACGCGGCCGGGAACATCGTCGGGGAGGTGCCAATGTGGCACCCCACCGAGCAGGTCCTGTACTGGGTCGATACGCGCAAGCCGTGCCTGCAAAGGCTCAACCGGGATGGGACGGTGGATGTCTGGCCCATGCCGACCAATATCGGCTCCTACGTGTTCCGCCGGAATGGCGGCATCGTCGCGGGGCTGAAGACCGGCTTCGCCACCGTGGATCTCGGCACCGGCAAGGTGGAGCATGTCCTGGACCCGGAGCCGGACATGCCGGAGAACCGCCTCAATGACGGGCGCTGCGATCGCCAGGGCCGCTACTGGGTCGGCTCGCGCAATCCGGGCAACAGCGACGCGACGGGTTCGCTCTACCGCCTCGATCCCGACTTCAGCTGCCACAAGATGGATGGCGGGTTCATCGTGTCCAACGGCATGGCCTTCAGCCCCGACGACCGGACCCTGATCTTTGGCGACAGCACAGCCGAAACCTATTACCGCTACGATCTCGACCTCGCGGCGGGCACCCTTGCCGATCGCCGGATCTACCTGCAAACCCGCGACCAGCCCTGGAAGGTCGATGGCGCGACCTTTGATTCGGAAGGCTATTACTGGGGCGCGCTGCTGGGCGGCTGGGCGGTTGGCCGGTTCGACCCGGCGGGCCGGCTGGACCGCATGGTCCGGCTGCCCGTCTCGCATCCCACCATGTGCAATTTCGGCGGGCCGGACCTGGACATCCTTTACGTGACCTCCGGCACGATCTTCCTCGATGAGGACGAGCGGGCGAGGCAGCCCCATGCCGGCGCGCTCCTGGCCATCCATGGCCTGGGGGTGCGGGGCGTTGCCGAGCCACTTTTCGGAGGCTGATGGCAGCGGCGCCCTGAAAGCCTCCGGAGCCGCCTGACCGGCCTGCCCGCCCCTGGGCTGGCGGGATGTGGCGGCGCGGGCGCCGCCCGCCCTGGCCGCAGGTCAGGCCGTCTTGTAGATCCGGCGCGTGACGTCGATGTGGCGCTCCACGGCCGCCTTGTTGCGCGGCCGCAGCGCGGCACGCTCGGCCAGCAGCATGCGCGTCCGCGGCAGGTTGCTGGCGCGCCGCGTCGCCTCGATCAGGTACTGGTCGATGATGTCGCGCTGCGCGTGGCTCGCGCCGATCGGCGCGTCGTTGTTGTGCAGCGGCGCGAGCGCATCGACGGCGCCGGCGTAGTCGCCCTGCTCGAAGCGAAGGATCCCGCGGCACAGCGGCAGGCCGATCGACCGCACCACCGCGGCGCTGTCCGCCGCATCCTCCGCCGCGAACTCCTCCATCGAGGCGAGGAGACGCTCGGCCGCGTCGAAGCGGCGCTCCTTCGCGAGAGCCATCATGTAGTGCAGGTCGGTGAAGATCAGCCCGTGATCCCCGATGCTTTTCTCGGCGAAGTCCGCCAGCTGCGTCCACCGGTCACCGGCCTCCACCCCGAGCAGCTCCAGGCGTGCCAGCAGCGAGGCCGCGTTCTGGATGTCGAGATAGAAGGTCGAGCCATCGTTCCGCACGCAGCGGTCATAAAGATCCAGCACCTGGTCATAATGCCCGCTTTCCAGGTGAAACAGGGCGAGGTGCCACCAGAGATGGCCCTTGAAGGGGTTGCGGTCGGACCAGTGGTCCTCCGGCCGGGTCAGCCAGTCGATGCCTTCCCGCTGCCGGTCCTCCATTTCCATCACATGCGCGACGGCGTGCAGGGCCCAGAGGTCGTGCGGGTTGTGCTGCACGGCCAGCCGGCCGAACTTCTCGGCTTCGCGGTACTGGCCGCATTCCTCATAGCCGAAGGCGAGCATTCCCAGCACATTGCCGTAGCCCGGCATGTCCTGCGACCAGCGATCGAGCACGGCAGCCGCGCCGCCGCGGAGCGAATGCTGGCGCCCCGTCCAGAAGCAGTTGAAGTGGTGCATCCGCAGCGCGACGATGTCGAGTGGATAGGCGCCGAGGAGCTGCTCCCATGTCGTGATGGCTCTGCCGGTCCGGCCTTCCGTCCAGGCGCGCAGCGCCTCGACATGCATCCGCTCGCGCTCCGTCGCCCCCGCCGCCCCGGCCTCCGCCGCGCGCAGGGCCGATTTCGCGTTGTTCAGCACGGAAAAGGACCCGTACATCATGAACTGGTAGCCGCGCAGGCAATGGGCCATCGCGAAATGGGGATCGGCCTCGATCGCGTCCTTGATGGATTGCATCGTGACCAGGCGGTATTCGAGAAGGTTCTGCTGGGCGATGTTGTAAAGCAGCGCCGCCTGCGGGCTGGATGTCGTGAGCGGGTAGCCCTGAGCGTCGTTCATGTCGCTCCTCCTGTTCTTGTTCGCCGCCACAAGGGCATCTTCGCTTTCCGGCACCTGGCCGACCATTCCGCCGGCACGGTTCTGCGGTGCGGAGCCGGGCTGCTATTCCGCCGCGGCCTTCAGGGCGCCAGGCTGGTAGCCATCCCGCGTTTGCGGCAGCTTGCGGCCCAGGAGCCGTCCGGCGATCTGCGTCCGCAGGACCTGCGCCGTGCCACCGCCGATCGTGAACATCCTCGCATCCCGCACCATGCGCTCCAGCGGCAGGTTGCGCGAGTAGCCCCGGGCGCCGAAGATCTGCAGCGCGTCATTCGTGACCTTGATGGCCATCTCGGAAGCCAGGACCTTGGCCTGCGCGGCCAGCATCGGGTCAGGAAAGGGATCGGCGCTGCCGGCCGCGTTGTAGAGCGACAAGCGCGCCGCGTTCAGCTGCACCGACATGTCGGCGAGCATCCATTGCAGCCCCTGGAACTCCGCGATCGGGCGGCCGAACTGCTCGCGCGACTTGGCGTAGTCCAGCGCATGCTCGAAGGCGCCCTGCGCGAGCCCGAGCGCCACGGTGCCGGCGCCGACGCGCTGGCTGTTATAGGCGTTCATCAGCTCCGCGAAGCCCCGGCGCCAGCCTCCTGGCGGCCGCAGCGCCATGCTCGCCGGGACCTCGGCGTCCTCCATGATCACCTCGCTCTCGGGGATGCCGCGCAGGCCCATGGTGGGTTCCCGCTTGCCGATCCGGAACCCCGGCGTGTCCGGCACCCCGGTGTCGCCATGGGCGATCATGAAGCCGCCGATGCCCTGCTCCTCGCCGGTTTCGTCGAAGACGCGGGCAAAGACCAGGTGCAGCTTTGATACCCCGGCGCCGGTGATCCAGTGCTTTGTCCCGTTCAGCACATACACGTCGCCCCGCCTGACGGCGGAGGTCGTCATCTCCGTCGCGGCGGAGCCGGCATTCGGCTCGGTGATGCAGATCGCGGGCTTGTCGCCGGCCAGCACGATCCGGGCGGCGAGCCGTTTCTGCTCCTCCGTGCCGTAGCGCATCACGGCGGAGATGGCGCCCATATTGGCCTCGACCGCGATGCGGCCGGTGACGCCGCAGACCCGCGCCATCTCCTCGACGATCAGGACAGCATCCAGGAAGCTGCCCCCGGCCCCGCCATATTCCTTTGGGATCGTGTAGCCGATCAGCCCGGCCTCGTTGAGGGCGCGGACATTGTCCCAGGGATAGGCCTCGGTGCGGTCGGTTTCCGCGGCGCGGCCGCGCACGACGGCCTCGGCCACCTCCCTCGCCCGTTTCTGGAGGCGCGCCTGCTCCGGCGTCAGGTTGAGCAGCATCGGCACATTTCCTCATTGTCGCGGTTTTCCGCCAGAGTGGCACAGGCGACCAAAAGGTAAATCGTTAAAATTTTGCTGTTAAGTTGAGTAAAACTTATGATGCCGCATGGGAATCCGGCATCTGAAGACCTTGGTCATGATCGCTGATCGCGGTGGCTTCAGCGCCGCGGCCGAGCAGCTCTTCATCACGCAATCCGCAGTCAGCCTGCAAATGAAGGCCCTGGAGGAGGAATGGCGAATCACGCTGTTTGACCGGACGACGCGGCCGCCGGTGCTGAACCAGCATGGCTGGACGCTGGTCCACCGCGCACGGGCCCTGATCGACCAGTATGACGCGCTCCGGGCCTCCGTTCATGCCGCGTCGCCGGAGCTTGTCGGCTCGCTCCGCGTCGGCGTCGTTCCTTCCGCGGCGACAAGCCTCCTTCCCAGGGTGTTGCTGCAACTGCGTGGCGTCCATCCTGGCCTCGTGATCCGCGCGGAAAGCGGCCTTTCGGCCGAGCTCATGTTCAAGGTTGGCCAGGGCCGTCTCGACGCCGCCGTCGTGACCGGGCCGGATCGCCCGAACATCGGCTTGGCGACCGAGCTGATCCGGGAGGAGGAACTCAAGCTCTTCGCGCATGATGACCTGGTCCTGCCGGATATCCGGGAGATGCTGGCGACGCGCCCGTTCATCCGCTTCAGCGGGGCCATGGGCGTGGGGCAGATCGTGGAGGAGGCGCTCCGCGCCAGGAGCATCAAGGTGAACGCCATCCTTGAGCTGGACTCCATCGAGGCCATTCTCGGCATGGTCCATCTCGGGCTCGGCATTGCGATCCTGCCAGAGCATTCGCGGGCGTCGCGGCAGGACCACCCGCCGAGCGAGTTGTCGCTGGAGCCGCCCATCCGGCGGAACCTTGTGCTGGTCGCCCGCCGGGAATACGCCGAATGGCCGGCGATCAGCTCCCTGCTGGAAACGTTCCGGGCGGTTGCGCTGGATGACCGGCCATGATGGGAACGCCGCCACGCGGCTTTCCATTCCGCATTCACCTCTTGCACTGAAATAGACGGCAGAAGTCCCGGGAACAGGGCCTTATTCCGACGCGGCCAGACCTCCGGGCACCGGCAACGTTCCCTGGGCGACCAGGCGCGCCTTGGATGCCCGTCCGGCGTTGAGATGGCGCGGCATGCGCGCGGAAGCTTCCGCCATGTCGCCGCGCTCGATGCTGTCCAGGATGGCGAGGTGCTTGGCCGATTGCGAGGTCAGGCGTTCCTGGCCCGTCGCGATGATGTCGCCAATCAGCCGCCGCAGGCGTGTGAGCCGGAGCACCGCATCAGCGAAGAAGCGGTTGTTGGAGGCCTGCATCAGCGCGAGGTGAAAGCCGGAACTGGCTTCAAACACCTGCCGGAGCGACATGCGCCGCGCGGCGCCGCCGGACACCTCCCCTTGTTCCCGCCGCAACCGGTCTGCCACGCCAGGCGGCAGGTCGAAGCCCGGCTCCAGCAGCGCCGTGGGCTCGATGGCCCGCCGGAAGCGCTAAGCCTTGTCATGCCCTTCGGCGCTCTCGATCAGCGGCAGGAAGCGCAGCAGACGTATGATCCGATAAGTCTCCCTTACCATGCATCAGGATCTTCTGCCTAAATCGCTGATCTCATGGTCGTCAATGGGCCTGCTCAGCCCGATGCCCCGCAGGGTGCCTCAGGTGTCAGGAACCGGCGTGCCGGGATGCGAGGTCCCAGGCGTCAACCGCGCTGGAAAAACGTCCCGACAAAGCTCAGGATCGCGCCATGGAGCGGAGCCCGGACAGGCCTTGACGGCCGTCCGGGCGATGACCGCCGGATGTGAGAAGGCGGCGCAGCCCGCCCTGGAGGAGAAAGGCAACATGAACACCACACGACGCCGGCTGCTGGGTGCCGGCGCCGCCATGGCGGGCGGCTCCCTGTTGGCCTCCGCGGCCGGGGCGCAATCCTTCCCCTTCCGGCCGAACCAGCGCTATCCCGATCCGGCGGTGCAGATCCTCGATCCCAGCTTCGCCCGGTACCGGATCTACAGCAGCACGCTGGAACAGGTCGCCACGGGCATGCGCTGGGCCGAGGGACCGGCCTATTTCCCCGAGGGCGGCTACCTGCTTTGCAGCGACATCCCGAACAACCGCATCATGAAGTATGACGAGAAGGACGGCAGCTTCACCGTCTTTCGCGAGCCGGCGAATTTCGCCAATGGCAATGTGCGAGACCGCCAGGGCCGCCTGATCACCTGCGAGCATTCCGTGACGCGGCGCCTGACGCGGACGGAGCGTGACGGACGGATCACGGTTCTGGCGGACAGCTTCGAGGGCAAGCGGCTCAACGCGCCGAATGATGTGGTGGTCCGCTCGGACGACACGATCTGGTTCACCGATCCGTTGTTCGGCATCAATGGCGAATGGGAAGGCAGCCGCGCCAGGCCGGAGCAGCCGACCACCAATGTGTACCGCATCGCCGCCGACGGCACGCTGCGCGCCGTGATCACCGACATCGTCAACCCCAACGGCCTCGCCTTCTCCCCGGATGAAAGCAAGCTTTATGTGGTGGAATGGCGCGGTACGCCGAACCGCAGCATCTGGAGCTTCGATGTCGCGCCCGATGGAAGCGTCGGCAACAAGACAAAGCTGATCGATGCCGCGGACCAGGGCGCGCTGGACGGCTTCAAGGTCGATCGCGACGGCAATCTCTGGTGCGGCTGGGGCAGCAATGGCGCGCTGGAGCCGGAGCCGTCCATGGACGGCGGACGGCAGGTCTTCGGCCTGCGCGGCAAGCCGGAGGATCTGGACGGCGTCATGGTGTTCAATCCGCAGGGCAAGCCGATCGGCTTCATCCGCCTGCCGGAACGCTGCGCCAACCTCGCCTTCGGCGGCCCCAAGAACAACCGCCTCTACATGACGTCCAGCCATTCACTTTACGCGCTGCATGTCGAGGCGCATGGCGCGGTCTGAGGAACAGCGCTCCCGCCGGCGGGGGCCTGGACCCCCGGCGGTGGGGGGCCGCCATTCAGGAGCCGGCGCCGGACCAGGAAAGCCGCAGCACGAAAACCCCGAGCGCCGCCGTCATGCCCCACAGCAACAGCACCACCAGGCCCAGAATGGCCCAGCGCAGGCGCTGCCTTTGCTTTCGCGGCGTCGGCATGAGGCAGGCATCTCCTGATCGCCAGGCTCCAGCCTGGCCGGCGGAACGGGACCCGCTGGATGATCAGCTTGTCGCGCGGGCGTGAAACACAACGATCCCGCCCCCCTTGAAACATATCCGCTTCTGGCCCGTTCTCCCGGCAGACTACCCCAAACTCGATCCCTCGCGGCGCCGGGCTTCTCACGCCTCCTCTCCTCACGGCACATCCTCCCGGCGCCGCATCTTTTTTCGCCATCGCCTTCGGCCAGGAACATCAGCCGCCGGGCTGGCTGAATGGCTGTCGCCAGGGCATGGCCTGCCCTTCCCCTTCAGCGTCTTCGATCCGTCATTTTCCTGTCATCGGCACGTCGCGCTTCGCCGTTAAGCCGCTGCCCGTCGAACAAGGCGGAGCAAACGTGACTCAGCGGCGCAATGTGCTTTTGATCGTGGTGGACCAGTGGCGGGCCGATTTCGTGCCCGCGCTCGGCGCCGGTTTTCTCAAGACCCCGAATCTCGACCGGCTGTGCCGGGAGGGCGTGACCTTCCGCAACCATGTCACCACCGCCGTGCCCTGCGGCCCCGCCCGCGCCAGCCTGCTGACCGGCCTCTACCTGATGAACCACCGGGCGGTGCAGAACACCGTGCCGCTGGATTCCCGGCACATGAACCTGGGCAAGGCGCTGCGGGGCATCGGCTACGACCCGGCATTGATCGGCTACACCACCACCACGCCGGACCCGCGCGGCACCACGGAGAAGGATTTCCGCTTCACCCTGCTGGGTGACCTGATGGAAGGCTTCCGCAGCGTCGGCGCCTTCGAGCCCAGCATGGACGGCTATTTCGGCTGGCTGGCGCAGAAGGGTTTCGATCTGCCGGAGAACCGCGAGGATATCTGGCTGCCGGAAGGCGAGGATTCCGTCCCCGGCGCCACGCAGCGCCCCAGCCGCATCCCGGCGGAACTCTCCGACACTGCCTATTTCACCGAGCGTGCTTTGACCTACCTGAAGGGCAAGGGCGACAAGCCCTGGTTCCTGCACCTGGGCTACTGGCGGCCGCACCCGCCCTTCATCGCGCCCGCGCCCTTCAACACCATGTACGACCCGGCGGATATGCCGAAGCTGGTGCGCGGGCCCACTTGGCAGGACGAGGCGAAGCAGCACCCGCTGCATTCCTTCTACCTCAACGGCATCAGCCAGGGTTCCTTCTTCCACGGTGCCGGCGGCGCGGCCTCGGAACTGGACGAGGCCACCATCGCGCAGATGCGCGCCACCTATGCCGGCATGATCTCGGAAGTGGACCAGGCCCTGGGCGAGGTCTTCGCCTATCTGGACGAAACGGACCAGTGGAAGGACACGCTGGTGATCTTCACCAGCGACCATGGCGAGCAGCTGGGCGACCACTACCTGCTCGGCAAGATCGGCTATCACGACGAGAGCTTCCGCATTCCGCTGGTGATCAAGGACCCGGATGCGCCGCAGGCCGCCGGCCAGATCGAGGACTGCTTCACCGAAAGCGTGGACGTGCTGCCCACCATCCTGGACTGGCTGGGCGGCACGCCGCCGCGCGCCTGCGACGGCCGCTCCATGCTGCCGGTGGTGCGGGATGGAGTGCCCTCCGATTGGCGGGACCACCTGTTCTACGAATACGATTTCCGCGACGTGCATTACTCCAAGCCGGAAGGCGTGCTCGGCCTCAACATGGACGACAGCTCGCTCTGCGTCGTGCAAGACAGCAAGTGGAAGTACGTACATTTCGCCGCGCTGCCGCCGCTGCTCTTCGACCTGGAGGCAGACCCGGCGCAGCTCAACAACCTGGCGGATGACCCGGCGCATGCCGCGACCGTCGCGCATTACGCGCAGCGCGCCCTGTCCCACCGCATGAAGCATGCCGAGCGCACGCTGACCCATTTCCGCTCCACGCCGCACGGCCTTGAGGAGAGACAGCCATGATCGACATTTCCCGTCGCGCCCTGCTGGGTGCCGGTGCCAGCGCGCTGGTGCTGCCCCGCTTCGCCCTGGCGCAGGCAGACAATCGGCCCACCATCAGCATCGCCGTGCAGAAGATCAGCAACTCCAACACGCTGGAAGTGCTGCGCGAGCAGTCCAATGTGGGCGAGCGGATCTTCTTCTCCTCCCTCTGGGAAGGGCTGATCGGCCGTGCCTGGCTGGATGAGCTGAAGACCGTGCCGCTGCTGGCCACCGAGTGGAAACGCCTGAGCGACAGCGCCATCGAGCTGAAGCTGCGCCCCGGCGTGAAGTTCCACAACGGCGACGAGATGACGGCCGAGGATATCGCCTTTTCCTTCGGTTCAAGCCGCATGTTCGGCGATACGCCGGCGACGGCGCAGGGCCGCACCATTCCCGTGCGCGGCGACGGCATCCCGACCCGCGCGGGCCGCGAGCTGCCGCCGGAGATCCCCGCCGTTGCCCGCCGTTCCTGGCCGGCGCTGGAGCGGGTGGAGGTCGTGGACAAGTACACGGTCCGCTTCCACAACGCCTCGCCGGACGTGACGCTGGAAGGCCGCCTGGCCCGCTATGGCAGCGAGATCATCAGCCGCCGCGCCTTCGCCGAGGCCGGGACCTGGTTTGACTGGGCGCGCAAGCCCGTCACCACCGGCCCCTACAAGGTGGTGGAATTCCGTCCGGACCAGCTTCTGGTGCTGGAAGCGCATGACGAATACTGGGGCGGCCGCCCGCCGCTGAAGCGCATCCGCTTCATCGAGGTGCCGGAGGTGCCGGCGCGCATCAACATGCTGCGCTCGGGCGAGGTGCAATTCGCCTGCGACATCCCGCCCGACCAGATCGGCGCCATCGAGGGCGACACGAAATACGAGGTGCAGGGCGGCACGATCCTGAACCACCGCATCAGCGTCTTCAACCAGAGCCACGCGGTGCTGAAGGACCCGCGCGTGCGCCGCGCCATGACCCATGCCCTCGACCGGCAGGCGATCGTGGACAGCCTCTGGGCCGGCCGCACCGTGGTGCCGAAGGGCCTGCAGTGGGACTACTACGGCGACATGATGGTGCCCGACTGGGCTGCGCCGAAATACGACCCAAAGGAAGCGCAGAACCTGCTGAAGGCCGCCGGCTACAAGGGCGACCCAATCCCCTACCGCCTGCTGAACAACTACTACACCAACCAGACGCCGACGGCGCAGGTGCTGGTGGAGATGTGGAAGGCCGTGGGCCTGAACGTCCAGATCGAGATGAAGGAGAACTGGACCCAGATCCTCGACCGCAATGGCGAGCGTGGCGTCTACGACTGGTCGGCCAGCGCGCCCTTCAACGATCCTGTCTCCTGCATCGTCAACCAGTTCGGCCCCAATGGGCAGGCGCAGCAGGTCGGGATGTGGAGCAACGAGGAAAGCAACCGCATGGCGGTGGTGCTGGAAACCAGCACGGACCATGCCGAGCGCAAGAAGGCCTTTCGCCGCATGCTGGAAATCTGCGAGCGCGAGGACCCGGTGTATCAGGTGCTGCACCAGAACGCGACCTTCACCGCCAAGCGGCGCGACATCAAGTGGAAGGCGGCGCCTGCCTTCGCGATGGAGTTCCGCGCCAACAACTGGGGCGGCTGAGCATGGCCGGCGCCGCGCTGGTCGAGATCCGCGACCTCGCCGTCGCTTTTGACAGGACGCCGGCCTTGCGCGGCGTCTCGCTCTCCATCGGAAAGGGTGAATCGCTCGGGCTGGTGGGGGAAAGCGGCTGCGGCAAGTCCGTCACCTGGCTGGCGGCGCTGGGGCTGCTGCCGGGCAAGGCGCGCGTCACCGGCAGCGTGCGGCTGGCGGGGCAGGAGATCCTGCATGCCCCGCCCGCCACGCTGGACCGCGTGCGCGGTGGCCGTGTCGCCATGATCTTCCAGGACCCCGCCAGCAGCCTGAACCCGGTGCACCGCATCGGCCGCCAGGTCACCGAGGCGCTGCAACTGCATCGCGGCCTCTCCGGCGCCGCGGCGCGGGAGGAAGCGCGGCGGCTGCTGGACCAGGTCGGCATGCCCGATGCGCGCCGGCGGCTGGATGCCTATCCGCATGAACTCTCGGGCGGGCAGAATCAGCGGGTGATGATCGCCATCGCCCTGGCCGGGCAGCCGGAGCTGCTGGTGGCGGATGAACCCACCACGGCGCTGGATGTCACCATCCAGGCGCAGATCCTGACTCTGCTGGCCGAGATCCGGCGCGATACCGGCATGGCCCTGGTGCTGATCTCGCACGACCTCGGCGTCATCGCCGAGACCTGCGAGCGGGTCTGCGTCATGTATGCCGGCCGCATCGTCGAGGAAACGCGGACGGAGCGGCTCTTTGCTGCGCCATCCCATCCCTATGCCCAGGGCCTGATGGCCGCGCTGCCGCCGATCCATGGGCCGCGCCGGCCCTTGGCCGCCATCCCCGGCTCCGTGCCCGAGCCCTGGGCCATGCCGCCGGGTTGCGCCTTCGCACCGCGTTGCCCGCGCCATGTCGCCGCCTGCGATGCCGCGCCGCCGCCGCTGGTGGCGGTCACGCCCGGCCATTGCGCCGCCTGCATCCGCCCCGGCGCGGTTTCCGCCCGCGCGCCCCTCTCGCCGGAACTGCTGCCCGCATGACGCCGTTGTTGGAAGCCCGTGAGCTGGTGCGCCGCTATTCCATGCGGCGCGGCATGCTGGGCCGCCCGGTCGAGGTGCGCGCGGTGAATGGCGTGACGCTGCGGCTGGAAGCCGGCCGCACCCTGGGCCTCGTTGGTGAATCCGGCTGCGGCAAATCCACCACCGGCCGCATGGTGCTGGGCCTGGAAGCACCGGACGAAGGCGACGTGCAGTTCGAGGGCGCACCCATGCCGCCCCCCGGCAGCCTGCCCTGGCGCCGCCAGCGCGCGCGGATGCAGATGGTCTACCAGGACCCGCTGGGCGCGCTGGACCGCCGCCTTCCCATCGGCGTCCAGGTGGCCGAGCCATTGCAGATCCATGGCCTGCCCGCCGATGCCACCCGTGTGCATGCCCTGCTGCGGCAGGTTGGCCTGCGCCCGGACCAGGCGGAGCGCTACCCGCATGAACTGTCCGGCGGTCAGCGGCAGCGCGCCGTGCTGGCCCGCGCCCTGGCCACCGACCCCGTGCTGTTGGTCTGCGATGAGCCGATCAGCGCGCTGGATGTCTCCATCCAGGCGCAGGTGATGAACCTGCTGGTGGAGTTGCAGCAGCAGCGTGGCATCGCGCTCCTGTTCATCTCCCACGACCTGCGCGCGGTGCGGCAGATGAGCCACCGTGTCGCCGTGATGTATCTCGGCCGCATCGTCGAGGAAGGCGAGCCGGACGCGGTGCTGCACGACCCGGCGCATCCCTATGCCCAGGCGCTGGTTTCCGCCATCCCGGACCCCACGCGGCGCGGCAACCGCATCGTGCTGCAAGGCGACCCGCCCAACCCCGCCGCGCGGCCTTCCGGCTGCGCCTTCCATCCCCGTTGTCCGCTGGCGGTGTCGCTCTGCGCGCGGCAGGCGCCGGCGCTGAAGCCGCGTCCCGGCGATGGCCGCTTGGTTGCCTGCCATGTCGCCCAGGGCGAGGCTGCGCCGATGCGAAAGGCTGCCTGAGATGTTGCGTTTCCTTGGCACCCGTCTGGCGCGCGCGCTGCTGACGCTGGTGCTGGTTGTCACCTTCGCCTTCGTGGTGCTGCGCCTGTCCGGCGACCCGGCGCTGCTGATCATGTCCGCCGACGCGCCGCCCGAGGCCATCGCCGCCTTTCGCCGCGCCTGGGGGCTGGATGACCCGCTCTGGGTGCAATACCTGCGTTATTTCGGCGCCATCCTGCATGGCGACCTTGGCCAGTCTATGCGCGACGGACGAGGCGCCATCGAGTTGGTGGCCGAGCGTGTGCCCGCCACCCTGGCGCTGACGCTGCCGGCGCTGCTGATCAAGATCGGCCTTGGCATCCCCGCCGGGGTTTATGCCGCCCTGCACCGCAATTCCTGGATCGACCGTGGCGTGATGTTCCTGGCGGTGGCCGGCTTCACCGTGCCGTCCTTCGTGCTGGGGCTGCTGCTGGTGCTGCTGTTTGCGGTGCAACTGGGATGGCTGCCTTCCGGCGGGCAGGAAAGCTGGCGGCATGCGGTGCTGCCGGTCATCACCCTGGGCATGGGCGGTGCCGCCGTGCTGGCGCGCTTCACCCGCTCCGCCATGCTGGAAGTGCTGGGGCAGCCCTATATGCGCACGGCGCTGGCCAAGGGCGTGCCCTGGCATGTCGCGGTGCGCCGCCACGCATTGCCCAATGCCGCCATCCCCACCGTCACCATCGTCGGCTTCATGGTGGGCTCGCTGCTCGCCGGCGCGGTGGTGGTGGAAAGCGTCTTCTCCTGGCCCGGCGTCGGGCGGCTTCTGGTGGTGGCCGTGTCCAACCGGGACCTGGCGGTGGTGCAATGCATCCTGCTGCTGGTCGCAGCCACCATGGTCACCGCCAACCTGGTGGTGGACCTGCTTTATGGCGTGCTGGACCCGCGCCTTCGCATCTCGGCGGGAAGGACCTGATGTCGGACACCACCATCGAAACCGCCACGGCCACCGCGCCGGCGCGTCGGCGCGCCGGGATGCCGCTGGCCATCATCCTGGCGCTGGGCTGGATCGGGCTGGTGCTGTTCGTCGCCCTGGCCGCGGACTGGATCAACCCTTACGCCTTCACCGCCATGGATCTGCGCAACCGCCTGGCGGCGCCGGTCTTCATGGGCGGCTCCTGGTCCCATCCGTTGGGCACGGACGAGCTCGGGCGGGACGTGCTGAGCCGTCTCATCGTTTCCATCCGCATGTCGCTGCTGATCGCCTTCGGCGCCACGCTGATCTCGGCGGCGCTGGGCGTGGCGCTGGGCTTCCTGGCGGCGCATTTCCGCGGGCTGGCGGAACAGGCGGTGATGGCGCTGGTGGATTTCCAGGCCGCCATGCCTTTCCTGATCCTGGCCCTGGCGGTGCTGGCCTTTTTCGGCAATTCGCTGGCGCTGTTCATCTGCCTGCTCGGCCTCAATGGCTGGGAACGCTATGCCCGCATCGCGCGGGGCCTGGCCATCAGCGCGGGCGCGCAGGGCTATGCGGCGGCGGTGCAGCAGCTCGGCGCCTCGCCATGGCGGGTCTACGGACGGCATGTGCTGCCCAACATCGCCTCCACCCTGATCGTCTCCATGACGCTGGCCTTCCCGGAAATCATCCTGCTGGAAAGCGGGCTGTCCTTCCTCGGCCTCGGCGTGCAGCCGCCGGGCACCTCGCTGGGCAACATGGTGGGCTATGGGCGGGAATACCTGACGCGCGCGCCCTGGATCCTGCTGGCACCTTCGGTCGTCATCGTGCTGACGACGCTGGCCGTTTCCATGCTGGGCGACTGGCTGCGCGACCGGCTGGACCCGACCCTGCGCTGAAGCGGGCGCGCGGGGCCGGGCACCGCCGCCCGGTCCGGCCCTGCGCCAATGCCCCCCGGGCGGAAGCATCCTCGCCTCGCCGCCTCCACCTTTCTCCTTCCCCGCGCTTGCTCCGGCGGGCGGAACGGGCGCCGTGCTTGCGGCGGGGCCATGCCGGCCCTCCTTCATGCTTCCCACGGCCCAAGGCGAGTTCCTGGCGGCGGGGCTCGATGAAAGGCCGCCGGCAGCCTCCCCACGGGCTGGATCGCGACTTCCGGCGGCGGCGGCAAGGCGAACAGGCAGTGCCCGCCGCGCATGCGCGGGAAATGCCGCGCCGCATAGCGGCCTGAACTGGGCTGCCGATCTTCACACAGGAAGGCCCGCCAGTCTCGGCCATCGCCGAGGACGGGAGGGAGAGCGCAGGCGCCCGCGCATCCGGGCTGGGCAGGGCGGGAAAGCGGTCGATCATCCGCCCCATGGCGACGCTTCATCCCGCGCGCCATGGCGGGGCTTCAAGGGCGGCCGGTTCGCGGACATCCGCCAGCCGGCCGCCCGCGTGGCGTCAGGCCACGACAGGCTCCATCGCCGGATAGATGCCCGGCATCAGCCCGAGGTCATGGCATCGCATGCCCTCGGGCTCCACCAGCCGGCACTCATGCCGGCCATCCTCATGCAGCAGATGCTCGACATAGCCGACCGGCTTGGCGCCCAGGCGGTGCTGCCAGGCATCGCCCACGATAAAGGCCGCCGCCGGCGCCCAGACCTGCCGGAGCCCTTCCGGCGCCCCGCGATCCCGCCATTGATGAACATGGCCTGAGGCGATGAAGGTCGCCGGATGCCGCGCCAGCGGCTCCAGGATGCGGCGGCGCGGGCGGGGCTGCACCGCCCAGTAGGTGATCTCCGTCTCGGCGATGGTTTCCTCGCAGAGCGGTTTGTGCAGGAACAGCCCGATGGCGCGGCCGCCGGCCGTGGCCAGCGCCTCCTCCAGGAAGGCGAACTGTTCCTCGTTCTGCGGCAGATCCGTGCCGGTGATCAGGGTGTTCAGCCCGATCAGCCGCCAGCCTGGAAGATCGCGCCGGAAGCGGTCGGCGCCCATGATGCCGTGCCAGCGCGCCAGCCGCGCGGCATCGGCCGGCGTCGGCCCGCCAAGGGCGGGATCATTGCCCACATCGTGGTTGCCCGGAATGGCCAGCCAGTCGAGGCCGAGCGCCTCATGCTTTTCGCGCGCGAAGGCCAGGTCGTCCCCCGCCAGCTCGCCATGTGCCGAAAGGTCGCCGGTATTGACCACGAGGTCCGGCGCATCGGCGCGCAGATGCGCGGCCAGGGCGTCGAAATTGGCGGTGAAGCCGGGATGCCGCTCCGAGAGATGGGTGTCGCTGATCTGCGCGATGCGGAACGCCATGGATCAGGACTTCCTCGGCAGCAGGCGGCGCACCTCGGTGGCCATGTCCTTCTGCACCTCCTCCGGCGTCGCGCGGCTTTCGACGATGCGGGCCAGGTTGTCCACCATGGTCTGCGTCACCCGCACGCTGTTGCTGCCGGGGAAGGCATACCAGGGGATGGAGATCGGGATCTGCTTCACGGATGGCACGAAGAGCGGGTTCTCGCGGTAGAACTGGCCCAGATATTGCGGGTCGTCGATGGCGATCTGGTTGCAAGGCAGGTAGCCGGTGTTCTTCACCATCATCGCCTGCCCCTCGGGGCCGGTGGAGAAGCGCAGGAACTTCCAGGCGGCCTCCCGCTTCGCCGGGTCCTTGGCGCAGAGCATGCCGGCGGCGCCGCCGGTCGGCAGGCGGCCCTTCTCCGCGTCGATCACCGGCATGCCGGTGGTGCGCAGCTCGAAATTCTGGCCGACGCCGGAAACCGTGCCGCGCACCAGCGCCGTGGTCTGGAAGATCATGCCGAGCTTGCCGGCGGCAAAGGCCTGCCGCGCGGCGGCGGCGGTCAGGTTCGGCATTCCGGCCTGCTTCACCATCCGCTCGATCAGCTTCAGCGAGGCGAGGCCCTCCGGCCCGGCGAAGCCGACATCGGTCTCGTCCGCGTTCAGCATCCGGCCGCCATGGCCGAACAGCAGGGCGGAGAACATCCAGTCATCGCCGTTCCAGGTGTACCACAACCCGTCCGTGCCATCGCCGAGCGTGTCGATCTTGGCGGCCAGGGCCAGCACGCCGTCCCAGTCGCGCGGGAAATTGTCGGGGTCGCCGCCGGCGCGCTTCACCAGGCCGGCGTTGTAGTAGCAGATCGGGTTGGAGGCGGCGTAGGCGAGGCCGGCCTGGATGCCGCCGAACTGGCCGAGCGCCAGCAGGTTCGGCGAATAGCCCGCCTTGACCGGCTCCCCTTCCGTGCGCAGCAGCGGCGCGAGGTCCTGCGCGATGCCGCGCTCGGCGAAGATCCGCAGGCGGTTGAAGCCCTGGTAGGACAGGTCCGGCAACTGGTTGGTCGCCGCCTGGCGCAGGATGAGCTGCGCGCCTTCCTCGTAGTTCGGGGTGGTGACGGTGTTGACCTTGATCGACGGCTCGCGCTTCGCGAATTCCGCCAGGATGGCGTCGTAGCTGTCCTTGTAGATGAAGGGCTGCGCGTAATGGACGGTGATGGTGGTGCCGGCCTGGGCGCGCGCGATGGCAGGCATGGCGAGGCCGACGGGTAGCGCCCAGGCAACACGGATCGCGGCGCGGCGGGAGATGGTGGTGTCCATGGGTGGAATCTCCGGGAAGAAGCGTTTCAGCCCTTGAGGCCGGTGGAAGCGATGCCTTCGACGAAGCGGCGCTGGGCCAGCAGGAAGGCGATGACGAGGGGGGCGGTCATGATCACCGCGGCGGCCATCAGCGCGCCGAAATCATCCCCCGCCTCGGCCGAGCGGAAGAACATGACGCCGAGGGCCGGCGTCGCGTGGCTGTCGCCATTGGCGATGATCAGCGGCCAGAACAGGTCGTTCCAATGCGCCACGACGGAGAAGATGGCGAAGGCCGTGGCGGCGGGCCATGCATTCGGCAGCACCACGCGCCAGACAATGGCCATCTCGCTCATGCCGTCCAGCCGCGCGGCATGGATCAGGTCGTCCGGCAGCGACTTGAAGAACTGCCGGAACAGGAAGATGGCGAAGACCGAGATGGTGAAGGGCGCGATCAGCGCCGTGTAGCTGTTGAGCAGGCCCATCTGGCTGAAGGCCACGTAGAGCGGCAGGGCGGGCACGTGCGGCGGCACCAGCAGGCCCAGCATCACCGCGCCGAACACCAGCTCCCGCCCGCGGAAGCGCAGCTTGGCGAGCGCATAGCCCGCCGGCACGGCAAAGAGGATCTGGAAGGCCAGGATGCCGCCGCACACCACCACGCCGTTCCAGAGGTAGCGGCCCACGGGGATGCGCTCGAACACCTTGCCGTAGTTCTCGGCGGCGAAGAAGCGCTCCGGCCAGAGGGAAAGGGAAGCGCGGAAGATCTCGTCCAGCGGCTTCAGGCTGGCCGCCGCCATCCAGATATAGGGCATCAGCATCAGCAGCCCGGCGGCCGTCAGGAACAGGAGGCGCGGCAGGTCGCGCAGCAGGGGGGTGCGCTCAGGCATAATGGACCCGCTTGTCGAGAACCTTGGTTTGCAGCCACATCGACGCCAGCACGATGCCCAGGAAGACCAGCGTGATGGCCGCCGAATAGCCGATGCGGAAATAAGTGAAGCCTTCCTCGTACAGCGTGTAGAGCAGCACCTGGGAGGCCTTGTTCGGCCCGCCCTGCGTCAGCACCACCACCGTGTCGAAGACGCGCACGGAGCGGATCATGGTGATGGTCAGCACGAACAGCGTGGTCGGCCCCAGCAGCGGCCATGTGACCAGGCGGAAGCGCTCCCAGGCGGAGGGCACGCCATCCACGGCGGCGGCGGCGTAAAGCTCGCGCGGGATCGCCGTCAGCCCGGCCAGGAACAGCACCAGGTTGAAGCCGAGATTTTCCCAGATGCCGATGGCAGCCAATGACAGCAGCACCGTGTCCGAGGAGGACAGCCAGGCCGGCCCCTCGATGCCGATCACGCGCAGCGCGGCGTTGAGCGGGCCGATGGTCGGGTGCAGCAGGTACTGCCACGCGGCCGCCATGGCGACGCTGAGCGACACCACGGGCAGAAAGAACACGGCGCGGAACAGCGTGCGGCCGCGCGTCCCGGCCTCGATCGCCAGGGCCAGGAGAAGCGCGCCAATGATGGAGCCCGGCGTCACCAGGCCCACATAGACCAGCGTGTTGCGCAGGGATTGCAGGAAGCCGCGATCCTCCAGCATCTCGGCGAAATTGCCGAGGCCGATCCAGCGGAAGCCGTCGAGGCCCAGCTCGTAATCGGTGAAGGCCAGGGCGGCGGTGGCCAGGGTGGGCAGCAGCAGCATCAGCAGATAGGCGATGGCGGCGGGCAGGGTCAGCGCCCAGGCGGCCATCGCCTCCCCCGTGCCGGCGGCGCGCCGATGCGGCGCGGCAATGGCGAGGTCAGACAAGCGCCGGCTCCCTCGCCACGACGGCTTCGGCGCGGCGGCGCGCCCCGTCCTGATCGAACAGCAGCGCCGCGCCGGGCGCGAAGCCCAGATGCAGCGCCGCGCCGGAAGCGGGCAGCCGCCCCGCCGCCTCGGGCGGCAGGCGCAGCACCAGCGGCGATCCGCTCGCTTCATGCCGGGTGTGCAGCAGCACGGATTCGCCCAGGAACTCCACCGCCTCGGCCCGCGCGGGCAGCCCTTCGGCGGCCAGGACAAAGGCCTCGGGGCGGATGCCAAGCGTCAGCGGCCCCCGCGCCGCGCAGCGCAGGCCGATGAGCCGGTCGCCGACGCGGACCAGCCCGTCCCGTCCCGCCTCGCCCGGCAGCAGGTTGATGCGGGGGGAGCCGATAAAGGTCGCCACCCGCAGATCGGCCGGGTCGGCATAGATCTCGCGCGGCGGCGCCACCTGCAGGATGCGCCCGCCCTGCATCACCGCCACGCGGTCCGCCATGGTCAGCGCTTCCGACTGGTCATGCGTGACATAAAGAGTGGCGGCGCCGGCGCGGCGATGGATGGCCACGATCTCCCGCCGGGTCTGCACCCGGAGGCTGGCATCGAGGTTGGACAGCGGCTCATCCATCAGAAAGGCCGCCGGGCGGCGCACCATGGCGCGGGCGAGCGCCACGCGCTGTCGTTGACCGCCGGACAGTTGCGCCGGGCGCCGGTCCAGCAGGGCACCGAGGCCAAGCGATTCCGCCGCCGCCGCGACCTCGCCGGCGATCCGCCTCCGGGTCGCACGGGCGCCGGGCATCAGGCCGCCCAGCAGGGGCAGGCGCTGCCAGGCGTTCAGCCGGCGCATGGCCAGCGGCACGGCGATGTTCTCGGCCACCGTCAGATGCGGGTAAAGCGCATAGGACTGGAACACCATGGCGACATCGCGCTCGCCGGCGCGCAGCGAAGTGGCGTCGCGCCCCTGGATCCGCAGCGTGCCGGAACTGGCCTGCTCGATGCCGGCGACGATGCGCATCAGCGTCGTCTTGCCGCAGCCCGAGGGGCCGACCAGGGCCACGAACTCGCCTGCCGCGATGTCCAGCGAAACGCCGTGCAGGACGGTGTTGCCGCCGAAGCTCTTGGTTACCGATGTGAGGGAAATGCCCGCCAAACTGCCGCTCCGAACTCTGCGTCGGGGCTGCCTCTACAATTGCCGCATGACGGCGCGGTTGGGGTTGCGTGAAGCTTTGATGTCGTTTGCAGGTCAGCGTGGCCGGCGGCGATGCGCCGGCGGGGCCTCATGGCGGCACCCGCCGGGGCCGGTGCCGCCATCCCGCGGGCCGGTGGCCGGCCGCGGGCTTGCCGTCAGGCGAGATGCGCCTCCGGACCCAGCAGCGATTCCCGCATCCGCGCCTGCAACAGCGCGCCTTCGCGCGGCGGCAGCACCAGGGGCAGCGTTTCCGCGTCGATCTTCACCTGCGCGAAAAGCGGGCCGGAGCGCTCATGGATGGCGCCGCGCAGCGCCGCGACCTCCTCCATGGTGGCGACGGCGGGCACGCGCGGGATGCCCGCCGCCCGGGCCATGCCGGCCAGGTCGACGCCGGAGCCGGTATGGGTGGGCTGCATCCCCGTCTCGCCATAATGCTCGTTGTCCAGCACCACGACGGACAGGTTGGCAGGGCGCGCCACGGCGATGGTGGCCAGGGCGCCCAGGCTCATCAGCATCTCGCCATCGCCGGTGATCACCAGCACGGGCTGTTCGGGCTGCGCCAGGGCAAGGCCGAGGCCGATCATCGCCGCGCCGCCCATGCCGCCCCAGAGCGGCAGGTTGCGCGGATGGTCGCCCGCCGCGGTGATGTCCCAGGCCGGCGCGCCGAGCCCGGCCACCACCAGCAGCCCGCCACGGTCGGCCAGAAGTGCCGGGACGACCTCGCGCCGGCGCAGGCGGCCGGAAGGAACGGTGTTGCCCATGGCTCAGTCCTTTCCGAAGGTCTTGGCGCCCAGCACACGCTGGCCGATCAGCGTCGCGGTGGGGCGGAAGGTGTTGAAGGCCATGCGCAGCGTGGCCTCGGCGGTGGGCGCCACATCGGCGGCATGGTCGGCGCGGCGCACCACGGTGCCCATGGCCTCCAGCACGGCCTGGGTGGCGTTGCCCATCGGCATCTGGGCCGGGTTGAACTCGCCGAAATCGCCGCGCATGGTCACCAGCATCGGCATCGGCGTGCGGTGCAGGATGGCCAGCGACAACATGTTGATGCAGTTGCCGACGCCCGAGCTTTGCATCAGCAGCACGCCGCGCTCGCCGCCCAGCCAGGCGCCCAGCATCAGCGCGATGCCTTCCTCCTCGGTGGTCAGGGAAATGGCCTTGATGCCGGGATCGGCCTGGCAGCGGCGGATCAGCCGCGAATGCCCGGCATCCGGGACATAGGCCACCTGCCGGACCTCATAGGCTTTCAGCAGGTCGAACAACTCGTCCGGCCAGGTGTCGGTGCTGGCGGGCGCCACGTCCATGCTTGTTTGCTCCACCCGGTTTCCTCCTCCGCATGGTTGGGGATGTCCGGACCGGCCTGCCGGCTGGGCATCCCTTGCTGTGCGCGAGCGTCAGTTAGGTCAGATTGTATGTCAATGTCGCGCAGGGGCGGTCCGTCGCGATCTCCGGCAGGCGCCCGTTCCGTGGGGATCGCGGCCATCGCCACCACCGCTTTCCCCTGGCCCGCCTGCTCCTCGGCGAACAGGGCGCGACGGGGTGCCCGGGATGCCGCGCCGGCAGGCCCCCGCGGCATCCATGGCCCGGACCCGCCTGTTATTGCGGGGCCAGCCAGTCTTCCGAGCGGAGCCCCTCGACACGCCGGAACTCGCCCAGATTGCCGGTGATGACAACCAGCCCCCTGCTGCGCGCATGCCCGGCGATCAGGATGTCATAAGGGCCGATCAGGCAGCCCCGGCGCGCCAGGTCGGCATGGATGTCCCCGGCATGCGCCGCCGCATCCTCGTCGAAGGGCAGCACGGCGAGACGGCGGGCGAAGGCCTCCACCTCCCGCCGGTGCTCGTTTGGGCGGGCTGACCGGGCGGCGCCGTAAAGCAGCTCAGTCAGGGTGATGGTGGTGATGCAAAGCGTGTCGGCCTCGACGTTGAAGCGGGGCCGCAAGCCCTGCGGGCGGTCACGCAGCAGCCGGATGCACAGATTGGTGTCCAGCATGTTGCGCAGCATCAGAAGGCTTCCCGCTCCTGATGCGGCAGTTGCGCCCGTTCCCCGAGATCAACGCCCGGAGCGTTGAAGAAATCATCCCACAGCGCATCGGCGGGGGCGATGATCACCCGCGCGCCTTCGCGGATAATGGTCACTTCGCGGATGCCGGGCGGAAAGGCCACCTCCTTGGGCAGCCGCACCGCCTGCGTCCTGTTGCTCAGGAAGAGCGAGGTTCTGGTCATCACGCCTCCTTTCGTATAGACAATTTGTATATACGTCCTCCGGTGGCCTGATCAAGCTTCCGGCGCCGTGTCCCGACGAGGTTCCGAGTTCCAGGCGCACAAATAGGAATATATTGACAAATCACGAGCTGCGGCCTACAGCGCTGCATCATCGCTATGCCTGGCAGCCAGACGGGAGCACAGCCTGCCATGCCCAGGAAAACAGCGGAATAACGGAGGCGAAACCCCGAATGCGGCGCATGGCCAGAAAGAGCGCGGCCTTTGCCATGCGGGATCGGCCTGGATGCGGCACGGATGGTCGCCGCTGGCCCGGCTGGAAACGGTCCGCAGGGCATTCCAGCCGCGAAATCGCACCTAATCCTGCCCGCCCGTCACCTTCGGCGGAGGGCGAGTCGGGAAAGCCTCCGATTCGCCCGCCTTTTCGGAGCCGTTTCCCCGAATGAGGGCATGTAAGGCAGCAGGCGCAGATGCGTTTCGAACTGCCCTCCGTCGGGCAATTCGCTTCTGAATCCCTATTTCGGAGGCGAAAACCCGAATCTTTGCAGGGCTTTCGGAGGCGAAAACCCGAACCCTGCCCCTCGCGGTTCCGCCAGGGTTGTGCATGCTGGAACCGTAACACAGCAGACACGTCACCTTCCGAGCGATGGCACGCACCACATCCCCGCGGCAGGAGCCCCCGATGGCTCCCGACCAGGCCCCTGCCCCGCCAGCGCAGGGCAAGGCCTCCGTCGCCGCGCGTGCCCGCCGCGGCCGGGCCCTGATGCCCGACCTGTTCGACAGCCCCCTGCATGGCAAGGTGCGCGGCCAGCGCAGCGTGATGGCCTATCCGTTCTTCCACCTCGGCAAGACCGCGCCGACGCGGGAGGTGCTGCGCTATGATGACGGGCAGGTGCGGATCGAGGTGGCGCCAGGCCCCGCCGGCATTGCCACCATCTACGACAAGGACCTGATCCTCTACATCGCCTCCCTGATGGCCGAGAAGCTGCGGCGAGGCGAGCTGCGGCCCGACGACCCGAAGCCGGACCGTGAATTCACCTTCACCGCGCATGACTTCTTCCGCGTCGCCGGGCGCGACACGGCGGGCAAGGCCTATGACCGGCTGCTGCAGATGCTGCAGCGGCTGCAGGGCACCCAGGTGCGGACCAACATCGAGATGGCGGGGGAAGGCACGGATGGCGTCTTTTCCTGGATCGACGCGGTCAACACCCGCTACCGCCGCAATGCGCGCAAGGAAAAGGAGCTGGTCAGCGTTTCAGTGACGCTTTGCGCCTGGCTTTACCGCGGCATCCTGAACGACACCCGCCTGCTGACCTTCGCGGACGAGTATTTCGACCTCGCCCCGCTGGAGCGCCGGCTTTACGAGATCGCCAAATCCGAGGACGTGGACGAGGCCGGCTGGTCGATCGGCATCGAGGATCTGCATGCGCGCGTCGGCACCCGTGGCCTGCTGCGGCATTTCGGGCAGTTCCTCACGGAGCTGGAGCAGACGCAGCGCCTGATCGAGTTCGATATCGGCCTGCACCGCCCGGCTTCCGAGACGCAGCGGCGCGGGCGGCCCGGCTATGAGGGCACCATCGTGACCTTCACCGCCCGGCCCAGGGCCCAGCTTTCCCGCCGCCCCTTCATCGCGGCGGCTGGGGAACCCTTGCCTGAAACGGAGGATGGCGAAGCGAACGGCAAACCCTGAACACGCAAAACCCCGCTTTGCAGAGCGGGGCTTGCTGAACATACCGAGCCGGCCGTGATGGCCTAGGGAATGTCCTGGACAGTCATTCCTCTAGGTTTACATCCCGCTCCTGGTCAAGCGCGAAATGCAGTTTCGCCGCTGACGAGGGCGTGTGCCCGCCTCGGTCCATCTTTACCGAAGGAATGGGCATCGTGGAAACACCGGCATTCCCGCGCGGAATGACGCGCGGCCTGCGCAAGCTGACGACCAATCACCTGCTCGCCGCCCGCCTCGTCGAACAGGCGCGCGGCTTGCCGCCTGGCATCAGGCACCCGAACCAGCTTCTGGCGGCGATGCGCCGGGCGGCCCCCTATCTGGGCTACAACCGCCTGCTGCCGCTGATGGAGGCGCTGTTCCGCTGGACCCAGCCGCAGGATTGGGAACCCGGCGCCGAACCCATCGTATGGCCCAGCAATGACGAGTTGGCCCTGGTGCTGGATTGCAGCGAGAGGCATGTCAGCCGCCTGATCGCGGCCGCCATCGAGGCGCGGCTGATCGTGGCGCGCGACGGCGCGGACCGCCGGCGCCGCGGCTTCCGCCAGGATGGCCGCATCGTCTGGGCCTGGGGGCTCAACCTGCGGCCCATGGCGGCACGCCACGCGGATTTCCTCCATGCGGCGGAGGAAGGCGAACGGGTGCGGCGCCGCTGCCGGGAATTGCGGCGCGAAGCCGGCATGGCGCGCCAGTTCCTGGCCCAGCTGCTGGAACTGGCGCACGAACATGGCCTCCCTGCCCTTCCCCTGGAGGAAAGGCTGCACGCCGCCCGGCAACAGGCAGGCGAGGCGCGCCGGATCGAGGACCCGGAACGCCTCGAAAACCTGGCCGCTGCCTTGCGGGCCTCGGCGGCGGCGGGCCGTGCCTGGCTGGAACAGGCGGTGAAAAACGCGGAAATGTCAGGCTCGGGCGACACCGTGGTCAGGCCCATAATACCTACAAACAAACCCACGGAGCCCGAAGGGTCTATTGTAGCGGCTCGGGAAGCAACGGCCGCTTTGGCGCTGCTTCCCATGGAGGCTGAGGTGCCCGTGGAGGGGACGCGGCTGTTTGCGAAGGAGATGGCGCGGCTGGCTCCGAGGCTGGGAGACTACCTGGCCACACGGCATCCCGATTGGGGCGACATCGCCGATGCGGCAGCCGCCTTGTCGCGCCACCTGGGCGTTCCCCGCACGCTGTATGGGGAGGCGTGCCGGGCTCTCGGGCGGCCAGGAGCGGCGGTGGCCATCGCCATCATCTCGACCAAACCGGCGGAATATTTCCATTCCTGCGGAGCGGGCGGGTATCTGCGCGGGATGCTGCGGCGCGCGGGGCAGGGCCAGCTTCATCTGGAACGCAGCATCCATGGCTTGCGCGATGCTGAGCGGCGGCGGCGCCTCCAGTTGACGGCCGTCAACTCCGCCGCCTCGCCGGACCTGGCTTCCGGCCAGCGGCGCAAAGTGCGATATTGCGGCGAAAGTGCCTTTACAGCCGCATCTGCGAGTGGAAACCATGGATAGCTTGGCCGGAAACCGCAAGGCGGTTGCGGATATCGACACCATCATCAGCGCCCAGGCGCAGGAACTGTCGGAGAAGCTCCAGGCGCACCGGCTGGAACTGTTCCCGCCCGCCGCGCAGAAGCCGTTGCGTTCCTTCCAGGCGGCAGAGGTGGCCAAGCTGCTCGGGGTGAAAAGCGGCTATCTGCGGAACCTGTCGCTGGAAGGAAAGGGCCCTGCCCCGGCCGTGACCAGCACCGGGCGCCGCTCCTACACCGCCGAGCAGATCCAGGAACTGCGCACTTATCTCGAGGAGAATGGCCGGGCCAGCCGGCGCTATGTGCCGCATCGCAGGGGCCCTGAGCACATCCAGGTCGTGGCCGTCGTCAACTTCAAGGGTGGCAGCGGCAAGACCACCACCACGGCGCATCTGGCGCAGCATCTGGCGCTGACCGGCCACCGGGTGCTGGCGGTGGATCTCGATCCCCAGGCCAGCCTTTCGGCGCTGCACGGCTTCCAGCCGGAATTCGACCTCGCCCCAAATGAGACGCTTTACGCCGCGCTGCGCTATGACGAGGAGGCGCGGCCGTTGCGCGACCTGATCCGGCGCACCAACTTTCCCGGCCTCGATATTGTGCCCGCCAATATCGAGCTGATGGAATTCGAATACGACACGCCGCGGGTGCTGGCGACGCATGAGGGCGGCGCCACGGGACGGGATTTCTTCGCCCGCCTCGACAACGCTCTGGCCAGCGTCGCGGATGAATACGATGTCGTGGTGATCGACTGCCCGCCGCAGCTTGGCTACCTGACCATGGCGGCCCTGTGCACGGCGACCGCCGTGCTGATCCCGGTGCATCCGCAGATGCTGGACGTGATGTCGATGTGCCAGTTCCTGCTGATGCTGGGGGATGTTCTGGGGCATCTGAAGGCCGCCGGAACCAGCCTGCGCTATGACTGGCTGCGTTATCTGGTCACCCGCTACGAACCGAGCGACGGCCCGCAGACGCAGATGGTGGCCTTCATGCGCTCGCTGTTCGGGCAGCATGTGCTGACGCATCCGATGCTCAAAAGCGTCGCCATCGCCGATGCCGGCATCACCAAGCAGACGCTCTACGAGGTCGAGCGCCGGCTGTTCACGCCCGCCACCTATGACCGCGCCATGGAATGCCTGGATGCCGTGAATGGCGAGGTCGAACAATTGATCCATGCCGCCTGGGGGAGGGGATGATGGCGCGAAAGAACCTGCTGGCCGGGCTGACCGGAGCAAAGTTGACGGCCGTCAACCCGGATGCCCCGCTCTCGCAGCCGGCCCGGCCCGGAGGGCTGCCCTATGCCGGACGCGGCGCGGTCGGCGCCGTCACCCGCAGCATCGACGACCTGGCCAGCCGCGCCAACGCGGCCAGGGAGCTGGAAGCGCGGCTGACCTCGGGTCAGGTGATCGTGGAGCTGGATCCGGGCATCGTGGACGCGTCCTTTGTCGCCGACCGGATGGCGCAGGATGACGAGGACTACCGGGCGCTGCGGGACAGCATCGCGCAAAGCGGGCAGGGATCGCCGATCCTGGTGCGGCCACACCCGACTGCCCCGGGCCGTTTCCAGGTGGCCTTCGGGCACCGGCGCCTGCGGGCGGCGGCGGAACTGTTGAAGCCGGTCCGCGCCGTGGTCCGCCAGCTTTCCGACCGTGACCTGATCCTGGCCCAGGGGCAGGAGAACAGCGCCCGCGCCAATCTTTCCTTTATCGAGCGGGCGCGCTTTGCCCATCGGCTGGAGGAAGGCGGCTATGACCGCGAGACGATCATGCTGGCGCTCAGCGCCGACAAGACCACCGTATCCCGCCTGATCACCGTGATCGAGCGCATCCCGGCCGCGATCATCGATGCCATCGGGCCGGCGCCCGGGACCGGGCGTGACCGTTGGGTGGAACTCGCCAGCGCCTTCCACCAGGGCGGAGCGCCGGGTGAACTGGACGCGCTGCTCGGACAGCCGGATTTCCGCGCGGTGGAGTCGGATGAACGGTTCCGGCAGGTTCTCGACCGGTTCAGCCAGCCACCCAAGGCTCCCGGGGCGGAGAAGGACGGCCTGCGGCGGGAGCGGGAGCCCGCCCGCTCCTGGGCCCATTCCACCGGCGCGGAGATCCTGAAGATCGCGTCCACGGGGCGCGCCACGGTGCTGACGATCGACAAGCGTTCCGCACCCGGCTTCGATGCCTTCCTGCTGGACCAGATGGAAACGCTTTATTCGAAATACCTGGCGGAACAGGCCAGGGCTGTCCGCGCGGACAAGCGAACGCGGCTTTCCATGCCGCGCGAGAAGGCCTGAAGCGCCGGGAAAAAGGCGAAGGGAAGGGGGCGCGGCTCGGATTTCAGGCGGCCAGCCGGAAGAAGGCCGGGCTGGAACGCAGCGCGGCGCTTGCCTCGCGCAGAAGGCGAGCCTCCCCTGGCGCTTCCGCCGCAAGCCTTGCCGCAGCCCGCGCCAGTGCGGCGGCAGCCCGCTCGGGGCGGGAGGAGACCGACCGGATGCGGGACAGGGCGGCATCAATGGCGCGGGTGGACCCAGCCGGCAGTTGCGCCCGGGCGCGAAGCTCCTGCATCCGCAGCACCGCCGATCCCACCGCCAGAACAGCCAGCGCGCCGTCATCTGGCGCCGTGCCCCGCAACGCGGATTTCTCCGACCAGCGCAGCAGCGCCAGCAGGCGATGGTTCAACCGGGCCCGCCACACATCGCCATCATGGGCGGCGTCCGGGGCGCCGGCCATGGCCTGCAACTCATTGACCATGCTCCGCGCCAGCATGCGCATCCGCCGGCCGGCATCGGCCGGCAGGATGAAGCGGAAGGCCAGCAAGGCAATCATCGGCCCGGCCAGCACGGCGAGAACCAGGGACAGGTGCTCGGCCAGGGTGCCGCGCAGCGGCAGCGCCGGCTGCGACAGCAACAGCAGCGCCATGACGTAATCCGTGGCGCCGAACATCGTCCGGGGATGCGCCAGCGGAGGAACCACCAGCAGGATGAAGGGCATCAGCAGGAACACCAGCATCAGCTCGGAGCCCGCCATGGGCCATGCCAGCCAGCGGCAGGCCACCGCCGCCAGGCCGCCAAAGGCCTGCCCGATCAGCACCTGCTGCATGATCCAGGCCGGGTTCTCCCAGGTCGAGAACAGCGTCGCCATGACGGAGGTGCCGAGCAGGAGGTACGGCCCCGCCGGCCAGCCGGTGAGAACCCAGACGCCGCCCAGGAGCAGCATGATCCCGGTTGCGCGGAAGCTGGCATGGCGCGCGCCGATCCAGTCACGGTGCACGGTCAAGAGATGCCGGGGCAGGGGCGCGCGGGGCTGATCGCCGCCGCCGCCAAGATGCCCCCGCAAGGCTCCCTCGATGCCGAGAATGATGTCTCGGACCTCCGGGCAGGAGGCGGACAGGGCCGCGGCGAGTGCCAGGGCTTCCATCACCTCGGCCGGAGGGGCGGAAGCTTCCAGCCCTTGGGCGGCGGCTTCGAGCGCATCGGCGGCCGCGGGGGTGGGCGGAACAGCCCGGTCGTTCCGGAGCCAGAGCAGGGCGGATACCAGGGCCGAGATCACGGCGCGAATGGCGCGTGCCGACCTGCGCGAGCGGAGGGAGCCCGCGCCGTGCGGGTCCACCGCCTCGTCCAGCAGCGCCATCTCGCGCAGCAGGCCGCGATGGCTCCCCCGCATCCCGTCCGGGCCACCGCGCAGCCGCCCGGCCAGGTGGCGCAGCACGCTGGCCGCCAGGCGCCGGGTCTGGTCGAGGATCGGATCGCGGCCGCGCCGCGGCGTGAACAGGAGGCCGACCAGCAGGGCGATCACCACCCCCGTCAGCACGGTCAGCAGGCGATCCGCCCCAAGGGCCCAAAGATGGCCCGGCCGGGCCGTGTCGAGCATCGCGACCATGGTCGCGGAATAGCCGGCCAGCAGCGTGCCATAGGAGGTCAGCCCGCGCAGCACATTGCCCAGCCAGGCACAGGCCCCGAGCCAGACCGACAGGCCAATGACGAGCGGAAGCGGCTCCGCGCCCGAGGCCAGCACGACCAGCGTGCCGGCGACCGTGCCGACAAGGGTGCCGGCCATGCGGAAGAAGCTTTTCTCGATCAGCATGTTGCGCGCCGGCTGGGACGCCGCGAACACCGTCATGGCCGACCATTGGGGATGCTCCAGCCCAGCCAGCCAGGCCACCAGCAAAGCAAGGCAGGCGGCCAGCGCCGTGCGCAGGCAGAAGCGCAGGCGCTGCGGATCGATGCCGTGCCAGGCCCGCCGGAGAGCCCGGCTCATGGCTTCGCCCGCCCCGGCTGGAGGGCCCGCAGCCGGGCGGCGATCCGCTGGAAGGCGCTGGTCATCAGCGCCAGCTCGGCGTCGCTGAGATCAGACAGCATCTCGGCCTCGGCCACCGCCAGGGTGCAGCGGATGTCGCGGATGGCGCTTCGGCCCGCATCAGTCAGGAAGATCAGCCGCGCCCGGCGGTCGCCTTCATCCACCCGCCGTTCGATGAGGCCCTTGCCGGCCAGGATGTCCAGCAGCCGCACCAGGCTGGAGCCGTCGGTGCCCACCAGGGCGGACAATTCCTTCTGGGTGATGCCGTCGCCGGATTCCTGGAGGTGGATCAGCGGCGCCCATGTGGCGTCGCTGAGGCCGGCACGTTCCAGGCGACGGTCGAGCGTGCGCCGCCATTGCCGGGCCAGCACGGCGAACTCGAACCCGAAGCGCTGCCGGTGAGGGGAGGAAGGATTGGAGGCCATCCCATCTGGTAAAACCAGATAGATTGAATTGCAATGCAATATTCATGGTGGAAGCCGGCATGTGGAGCCCGCCGGGATCATCCAGAGCCGCCGCCCCGCGCCGCCACATGCTTGCGCAGCAGCGCCATGTTGCGGAGATTGGCGCGAAAGAAGACATCGCCCACCGTGCCCGCCAGCGGCACGGCGCTGATCAGGGAATCCAGCCCCACATTGCCGATCATGCGGAGCAGGGTGCCGGTGGAAACGCCCAGCCGGCGCGCCTCCCAGATGAGGTAGGCCGAGACAACCGTGGAGGCGGCGGGCCCCAGCCCCGGCACCAGGCTCATGAGCGCGTCCGCGCCGAACCGGATGCCGAGCCCCGGAACCCGCCAGCGGCTGTCCAGCAGCCTCGCCAGCACGTCCAGGCGGTCCAGGGCATGGCGGTCGGAAACGGCATCGACACCTGAAGAAGGCGGTGGGCCGGAATGGATCTGCATGATGCCTCGCGTCTGCGCCTCGCCGCCCGCGGCACGGTCGGGGAATGCCGGGCACCAGCATGAATGCGGCCGGGGCGGATCTGTTGCAGGTGGGGGGATTGGCGCCTCAGGGAAGGTGCCGCGCCAGCCGCAAGGCCAGGGCCACGAGATGGCGGACCGGGTTCGCCGCGGAACTGAACGGCATCACCGACATGTCGCACACATACAGGCCGGGCGCGCCCACCACCTGCAATTGCTCATCCACCACGCTCACCGGCAGGAAGGGGCCGTCATGGCGTTCCTTGCCGGGCATGCGGAGCGAGCCGACGGCGTGGTGCACCGTTCCCCAGCCAAAGCCCTTGCCCTGGCCCATCCTGGCCATCGGCGCGCAGGGCGTGCCGTTGCTGGAGAAGCGCGCGAAGATCCGCTCCGCGAGATCGTTGAGCAGGCCGAACACCTCCTGGTCGTTCATCTGCCACCCCGCCAGGGCGGGAAAGCGCGATCCGCAAAGATGGCTGGTCCAGCTCTGGTTGCGGAACACGATCTCCGGCACGTAGCCGAAGGGCGGACAGGGCCTGATCTCGTTGGCGGGGTCGAGCGGGTTGCCGAAGCTGAACTTGATGTCCACCACGGGCGTTCCGTCGAGCGGGACCGGCGTTTCCGGCGCGGACGGGTCGTTTTCCCGCAGGTGCCAGTACTCGTGGTTGACGTTCATCTCGATGTTGAAGGGGAAGCGGGTGCGGCCCCCATCCTTCAGCCCTCTTGAATAGAAGATGATCTTCGCCGTCGAGTTCCGCGGGATGGGAAAATCGCCGATATGCGTGGCCAGGGTGTGCAGCGTGTCGGTGGTGGGATGGTCGGTCAGGCCGCGTCCCATCATGTCCTGCACGGCGCCGTCGAGCTCGCGCCCGATCGTGCTGCGCTTCATCAGCTTCGGGCTTTCGATGGAGCCGGCGGCCAGAACGACCCGGCCTGCCTGGAAGCTGCGCGCCTCGTTGTTCAGGGTGTTGCGCGTGACAACCTCCAGCCGTCCATCGCCCAGGCGCCGGATGTCCTCCGCGTAATGGTTGAGCAGCAGGTTCAGCCCTTCCGGCCTGCCGCCCGAGTTCTGGTCGCCGGACAGCTTGAGCTGGTTGACCAGAAGTTCCGCCGTGTTGAAGACACCCGTGGATTCCACGAAGAAGTCGCGAACGGGCACGCCGCCCGGCTGCAGATAGGGCTGGTGCAGGGCGCGGGGCGTTTGCTCGATGATGAAGTCGGCGGCGAGCGGCGAGGCTCGCAGGCGGTCGACGATGCCTTGCGCCGTGTCGCCCATGCTCACCGCCTCATTCATCAGGAGGCCGGCTTCGTCGAGCAGCCCGCCTTCGAGTTCCTGCCGCAGGGCGGCGGGAAAGAAATCCAGTTCCCAGGGCTGCAAAGCCGGGATCAGGCCGGACCAGAAGATGGAGCGCCCGCCGAAATTCAGTTGCGGGCGCTCGCCGATGAAATCCTGCTGGCCGCTGTTGCCCGCCTGCGTGAAGTTGCCGCAGCCGAAGCGTCGCGCCACCTGGTCGTTCGGCAGCCGCGAACAGTTGTAGACATGCGTCGGGTAAAGAAACGAGCCCGCTTCCAGCACCAGGATGCGCCGCCCGTTCCCGAAGCGGTCGGCCAGCGCATCCGCCAGCACGCCGCCGCCCATGCCCGAGCCGATGATCACGATGTCGAAGGCCGTGTCCGCGCCGGTATAGGATGGGGAAACGCGCTGGAAGACGGGATCGTGGGCGGCGATGAAGTTGTCGTAGAGGCCCGCGTTGAACGTCATGCTGGTGGCCCTCCGGCCGATGATGGCCACGGTGGCCGGTGGCCGCGCCCGGGACGATGCGGGGCACCCCTCCCGGCGCGGCCGGCTTGTTTCAGGCGGTCGCGGTCAGGCTTTGCAGGAACGGCATGCTGGGGGTCCAGAAGAACTCGCCGCCCTTGTCGGTGACCAGTTGCCGCTGGCCCGGCAGCTTCCGGGTGGCGTTGCTTCCCCAGGGACCGGGCCAGGTCTGCTCCACGCCGCGCGGGCCCTGGCCGATGATGCTGTCATGGCCGCTGCCGCCCGGCCGCACGAAATCCTCGTTATTGGCCCAGCTGTTCTGCATGAAGGCGAACTGGTCCGGGATGCTGCTCTGGTAGCATTGGAAAAGCAGCCCGACGCCGCCGCTGGGCGCGTCGCCCAGATCATTGTCGCGGGAGCCATAGGTGATGCCGCGCCGGACCACGCGGCGCTGCCGCTCATTCTCATCCACGGCGGCGCCGCCGCCGAACTGGCGCCCGATGTCGCCGCGCGGATTGGTTTTGCGGATATGGGCATGGAACGGGCATTTCGCCGGAAAGGCCGGGGGCGTTCCGGGATCGACCGCGTAGGAGAAATTGTTCACGGGGGGCGATGCGCCGCTCGGCGCGCCGGCCAGCACCGTGGGCGTGCCGTCCTGGAAGCGGCCGACCATCATCGCCCCGGCCTGATCCCGGGGGATGCCGCCCAGGGCAGCGGCAAGCCTCGCTTCCTCGTCCCGGAACAGCCGGACGTTCTGCTCCAGCTTGCGGAACACGAAGAAGCTGCCGCAGGCATCGTCGTCCCGCACAAAGGGATCGCGCAGCAGGGCCAGGGCCAGCCCGGCGGATGGATCGTTCTCGGTCCGGTCCTGCGGCGGCGGAAGGTCGGAGGTGACGAGCGCCGGCTGGCTGATGCCGTCGATGAAGCCGAAATGCTCCACCGCGTCGTCGCCGCGCCGCTGCTGCTGGCCGATCTCGAAGGCCACCACCTCGGCGGCGCCGTCGATCAGCGCATTGGCGTCCTTGGCGGCATCCAGCAGGGCGGTCGGGATGGCATCGGCGTCGTAGGGCTCCTCCGCATGGCCCATGGCCAGCAGCAGCATGCCGTCGATATCGCCCCCCCGATAGCCCGCGTCCCATTGATCGGGCTGGTCCGCGAACACTGCCGCCGCGTCCTTCATCGGATTGGCGAAGGAGACCGGCGCCGAGGTGGCCGGCTGCAGCGTGGCCTCGCCGAAGCCGGCCGGCAGCGTGAGGCCCAGAAGCTTCATTCCCTTGGCCGAAAGCATCAGGGCGCCGAAAAGCTCCTGCTCATGGCCGGCCTTGAAGCGCGCGATCTGCTGCTCCTGCTCCGCCGCGGAGGTCACGTAGCGCCGGGTCAGTTCCGCCACCAGCCTGCGCGCCGCCGCGGGGTCGCCACGGAAGCGGAAGAAGCTGTGCATCGCGTAATCCCGCCCATGGGATTTCAGGATGTTGCCTTGCAGCTTCTCGAGCAGCGGCTGGAATCGAGGGTCGGCGAGATCAATGGGATCAGGATGTGTGAGATCGACGGGCACGACGATGCCTCCTGACGATGTGGGGCAGACCGCCTGTTCCGGCCAAGCTTGGTGACGAAGGGGTTGAAGCCGTCCGCGGCCAGTTCGCGGACGTTGCTCTTTCGTTACGATATGTGTCAAGAACTGATCGCCGCGTGCGTGACGCGCAAAGCGGCGCTTCAGCCATGCAAGCCGCCGGGGCCGGCATCGCCGCGGCCCCGGTGGGCAACCATGCCTTACTTCGCGCCGGCGGGACGGGGCGTGGCCATGCCGCCACGCAGCCGGCCCGCCATGAACAGCCCCTGCATGGCGAGCTTCCGCGCGGCGGCAAAGGAATCCGGCGCAAAGGCGGCGATCCCGCGCACGAGGCGGTTCCGCAGCACGTCCTGGTCATGCAGCTGCGCCACGGGCATGCCGTTGACGGGGATCGTCTTCTGCTTGCGGATGCGGGTGTGGAATTGCAGCATCTCGTCCGCCTGCGGCAGGTAATGCGCCGTCAGCGACGTGCGCGACACGCCACGGCCCGACGGGGCGAGGCTGCCATGCACGGTGCGGGACGACCAGAACAGCACATCGCCCTTGGCCATGTAGGGCGCGCGCAACTCCATGCCGTGCTCGCGCATCGTGTCCACCACGGCCTTCCTGTAGCGGTCATGGCCCGTGGCGAAATCCAGCTCCCCGGCGTTGCGCAGCACGGGAATGGTTTCATGGCTGTGCGGGCAGACATAGAAGCGCCCGGCGGCCGCATCCACATCCTCCAGCGCATACCAGCCGGCCACGCAGCGGCCGATGCCGGCGGCGCTGTCCTGGTAATAGCTGTCCTGATGCGCCCAGGTGCCGACCGGCGCCTCGAAGAACATGCTCTGGATCAGCTTGGTGGGGCCGGCGCCGATCAGCGCCGCCGTCATCCGCGCCAGCGATGGCTGCGTCAGGCCCAGCAGGGCGTTCTGCTTGAAGCGGCCGAAGCGCCGCGTTTCCAGGTCCTGCACGTTGAAGATCGGGTTGGCCAGGAAGCCGTCCTGGTCGAAGCTGTTGCGCTCATAGCGCATGTTCTTCTGGCGCAGGATCGGCGTGGAGGAGGGCCGCACCTCGGTCCGGTAGGCGGCGCGGATCGCGTCGCACAACTCCGGCTGCAGCAGGCCGCGGATCACCACATAGCCTTCGTCGCGGTAATAGCCGACGGCCTCCTCGACCTGTTCGGGCCGGAAATAGGGCCGGTCCTCCGCGAGGCTGTTGGGGATGTCAATGGCCGTACCGAGGGGGGTGGCAACCTGCATGGGGGGATCTTCCTGCTGAACGGATGGCAACAAGGCCGCGGCCCCGCCGGTCTCCACAGCGGGTGCAACTGGTCTTCGGAGCATCCTCGAGGAAGCTTCAGCGCAAGATTATTCGTCTCTTTAATGGAATGTAAATCACATAATCAGGCGCGTCTCTAAAAATTCTTCCCCGCCCTGGTTGAAGCGCCACGGGGCGGGGAAGGGAGCGCGCGGCCGCCCTGGCCTAGTAGATTCCGCCGCCCTCGCCGCCCTGGGGCCCGCGCGCCTGCGGAGCCGGCAGGTCCAGCATCGCCCGCATGGCCCGGCCTTTCGCCGACCACCAGTCATGGAGGATGCGGACATCCCAGCCGATGCAGAAATGCTTCACGCCCATCTCGATGTAGGCGGCCGCGTGGTCCGGGTCATGCAGTTCGATGCGGGGGTGCAGCCCCTTGCGGAGCGCCAGCTCGATGGTGCGGCGCTCGGCCTTCTTGACGTCGGGATGGGTGAACTGCCCCGCCAGGCCGATGCTCATGGAATAATCCGCCGCGCCGAACTGCACCATGTCGATCCCCGGCACGGACAGGATGCGCTCCAGATCCTCGACGCATTCCGCCTTTTCCACCATCAGCGCGATCACGACATCGTTCAGCGCCTGGACATAGGAAGGCCGCCCGACCTCCAGCACCGTGCCCACATCCCGCCGCATGCCGACCCCGAGACGCCCGCCCGTGCCCGGCGCCTCCGCCCGCACGGCGGCGACGCAGGCCCGGGCATCCGCCTCCGTGCGGATATCGGCGAACAGCACGGACTGGAAGCCCGAGCCGATGGCCCGCATGGCCTGGTGCGTCCATTGCGTTTGCTCGACCTTGATCATGCCGGTGAGCCCCTTCAGCTCCAGCGCCCGGCCGAGATTGTCGAGGTCGTGCAGGTCGAAGGGAGCGTATTCCGCGGTGAACTCGACGTAATCGAACGCCGCGGCGGCGCCGACCAGCTCAACCAGGGTGGGCCAGGTGGAAAGCAGGTGGGTGCCCAGGGTGGGCTGGCCCGCCGACAACAATTCCCGCAGCTTGTTCCGCCTCATCTCGCTTGTCCTTTCTTGGGGTGCCCGGTCTTGGAGGTGCCCGGTCTTGGGGGTGCAGGGTCTTGGAGTGCAGGGACGGTCGCCGCGTTATTCGGGCTTGGCGCCCGACATCCGCACCGCCTCGCGCCATTGTTCCGTGTCGGAACGGATGACGGCCTCGAATTCCTCCGGCGTGGTGCCGCTGGGGATCAGGCCGATCTGCAGGAAGCGGTCGCGGTTGGCGGGGTCCTGCACCACCTTGTTGGCTGCGGTCGCGAGGCGCTTCAGGATGGGCTGCGGCGTGCCGCGGGGCGCGAAAAGCCCGTTCCAGCCGATCAGCGTCAGCGGCACCTGCTGTTCCTGGAAGGTTTGCAGCTCCGGGGCGAGCGGCCAGCGCCTGGTGCCCGTCACCGCCAGGCCGCGCAGCAGGCCTTCCCGCATCGGCTGGTCGCCGGTGGTGAAGTCGATGATCATCATGTCCACGCGGCCGGCGATCACCTCCTGCACGGCGGCGGCCCCGCCCTTGAAGGGAACATGCAGCAATTCGATCCCGGCGGTGCGCGCGAACAGCTCCGTGTAGATGTGGGAGATCGTGCCATTGCCGATGGAGGCATAGGTCAGCTCCCCCGGCCGCGCCCTGGCGTATCGCACCAGCTCCTGCAGGCTGTTCACCGGCAGGCCCGCGCGCACGAACAGGCAGTTGGTGGAAAGCCCGAACTGGGTGATCGGCGCGAAGTCGCGCAGCGCGTCGAAGGGGACGCGCCTGTCGAACAGCGGGTTCACCACCAGCCCGCCGGCGACGCTGACCAGCAGCGTGTAGCCATCGGCCGGCTGCTTGGCCACGTGGTCGATGCCGATCGCGCCGCTTGCCCCGCCCCGGTTCTCGATCACGAAGGGCTGCCCGAAGCTGCCGCGCATGCCCTCCAGGACCAGGCGCATGGTGATGTCGGATTGCCCGCCGGGCGGCGCCGGAACCACGATCCTGACAGGACGGTCGGGATAGGCGGAGACGGCATCCGCGCGGGCCAGGGCCGGCGCCGCGAGGCCCGCGGCCGTGGCCGCCAGAAGGGTACGACGGTGGATCATGCTGTTTTCTCCCGACCGCCGCGCTCTTGTGCCGGCGCGGCGCTGACATGCGATGATTTCGGACCCGGCGCGCCCTGTTCACCGGCCAGGGCCGGCGCGGGGTGCGCCCGGATCGGCGCGGGGGTTTTCGGCCTTGGGGAAGGCATACGGGCGAACCGTCCTGCGGCCTTAAATTGGCTCTACCAGATCGGTAGAACCACGGCGGGATGCCGTCAACAGGGCCGTAATCCCGCGCGGCGCTTGAGAACGCCCGGAAGTCGGTCAGAATGAAGCCGGCGGCGCCAGGGCCAGCGGCATCCTCGGCCGGCTCCCGCCTCTCCCTCAATCAGAAAGGGCGTCCCATGCAGCTATCCCTCGCGAACCGCACGGCGTTGATCACCGGGGGCTCGAAGGGCCTCGGCCTCGCCATGGCCCGCGCCTTCACCGAGGCGGGCGGCAAGGTCGCCATCGTGGCGCGGGGCGAGGCCGATCTGCGGGAAGCCGCCTCGGCCACCGGCGCGGTGCCGGTGCGCGCCGACATCGCCACGGCGGAAGGCTGCGAAACCGCCTTCCGCGAGGCCGCCGCGGCGCTCGGCCGGATCGACATCCTGGTCAACAATGCCGGCACCAGCCAGCGCGGCGCCTTTCCTTCCGTTTCCGACGCGCTGTGGCAGCAGGACCTGGACCTGAAGCTGTTCGCCGCCATCCGGCTTTCCCGCCTCGCCTGGGCGGGCATGGCGGAGCGGCGCTGGGGCCGCATCATCAACGTGCTGAACACTGGCGCCAAGGCACCGCCGGCCGAGGGCGCGCCCACCGCCGTGTCGCGCGCCGCCGGCATGGCGCTCACCAAGGTCATGGCGAATGAAGGCGCGCCGCATGGCATCCTGGTCAACGCCCTGCTGGTGGGCATCATCGAAAGCGACCAATGGGTGCGGCGCCACGCCGCCGATCCGCGCGGGCTGAGCTTCGAGGAATGGAAACAGGAAGCGGGCCGGCCCGTGCCGCTCGGCCGCATCGGCCGCGCGGAGGAATTCGCCGCGACCGCCCTGTTCCTCGCCAGCGAGGCCGGCAGCTACGTCGCAGGCACCGCCATCAATGTCGATGGCGGGCGCAGCCCCGTGGTGTGACGGGGCGGGCCGCCCGCCCCGCTCCTTCCTCCGTTGAGCTATTCGGCGAAATAGCCAGGCAGCGAACGGGTGTTGTCCTGCACGCCCTTCACGCCCGGAACATTCTGCGCGAGGACGTGCAGCGCCTTGTATTCCGTCGCCGAGCGCCGGAAGCCATGGAACTCCACGATGCCGTCGCGGACCTTGACGTCGATATAGGCGGTGTCGGCCCAGGGCTCCTGCCGCATGGCCGCCACCACGGCCTTGCGGATCCCCTCGTCGGATTGCTGGTCCGGCGTCAGCGGCTCCGCCGTCACCAGCACCCGCACGAGGTCGGAGCGGCTGACAAGGCCGAGGATCCTGCCGTCCTCCACGACCAGCACGCGGCGGATGCGGTGTTCCTCCATCAGGCGCGCGATGTGGAACGCCGTTTCCTCCGGCCCCACGGTGACGACCTGCGTGCTCATCACGTCGCCGGCGGTCGCGCCGTGGCTCTGGATGTAGCGCTGCGCCTCGCTCCGGTCATCGGCGAACATGCGCGCCAGCCAGCCGCTGCGGGCCGGCTTGTCCTCATTGGCCAGCCGGCGGATCAGGTCGGATTCGGTGACGACGCCCAGCAGCCGGCCGGTTTCGTCGGACACCGCCACGGTCGAGATGCCCTGGTTGGCGAACATCCGCGCCACGGCTGCAACGGGCGTTTCCGGAGGAATCCTCTTGACGTCGGCGCTCATCAGGTCGCGGGCATGCGGCGTTGCCATGACTGTCTCCTTCTCGCACCCACGGCATGCGCCGCCCATGAAGCCGATCGGGCAACATCGTTCCAGCCGCCGGGCGGCCTGGCGCGCGCATGTTGCGGCCGGCTGTGCGGCACCGGCCATGATGTCAACGCGCCGCGGCGCCGGATGATGCATGCTGCCGCGGCCGATCCCCTGGTGGCGCGGCGCGCGGTCCGGGCGCAGAATGACCGCGTCCCGGCCGCCGGCGCGGCGGAGGAGGCCCCTAGCCATGCGCGATGACGTGCCGCCTTTCCCGGACCCGCCCGTTTCAGACCTGCCCGTTTCAGACCCGCCGGTCCCCTTTCTGGCCCTGACCGAGGAGGCGCGGCCGCAGCCGCCGCTGCGCGCCGCCATCACCGCGGCCTGCCGCCGCCCGGAACAGGACTGCCTGCCGCCCCTGATCGCCGCCGCCACCCTGGCTCCGGCGGAGGAAGCCCGGGCCGCCGCCCTCGCCCGCCGCCTCGTCGCCGCGCTGCGCGCCGGGCGCCGTGGCGGCGGCGTCGAGGCGCTGATGCAGGAATTCGCCCTGTCCAGCCAGGAGGGCGTGGCGCTAATGTGCCTGGCCGAGGCGCTGCTCCGCATTCCCGACAGCGCCACGCGCGACGCGCTGATCCGCGACAAGATCGGCGGCGGCGACTGGCGCGCCCATCTGGGCCATTCGCCTTCCCTGTTCGTCAACGCGGCCACCTGGGGCCTCGTCGTCACCGGCCGGCTGGCCTCGCCGAGGGGGGAGGCCGGGCTGGCCGCCACCCTGGCCCGCCTCGTGGCGCGGGCGGGCGAGCCGGTGATCCGCGCCGGCGTGGACCTCGCCATGCGGATGCTGGGGGAGCAATTCGTCGCCGGCCAGACCATCGGGGACGCGCTGGCCAACAGCCGCGCGCTGGAGGCGCGCGGCTTCCGCTATTCCTATGACATGCTGGGCGAGGCGGCGATGACGGCGGCGGATGCCGCGCGCTACCTGCATGACTACCGCACCGCCATCGAGGCCATCGGCCGCGCTTCCGACGGGCGCGGCCTGCGCGACGGGCCGGGCATTTCCATCAAGCTGTCGGCGCTGCATCCGCGCTATGTCCGGGCGCAGCGCGCGCGGGTGATGGCGGAGCTGCTGCCGCGCCTGGCCGAGCTGGCGCTGCTGGCGCGGCGCCACGGCATCGGCCTCAACATCGACGCCGAGGAAGCGGAGCGGCTGGACCTGTCGCTCGACCTGCTGGAAGCGCTGTGCGGGCATGAGGGCCTGGCCGGATGGGACGGCGTGGGCTTCGTGGTCCAGGCCTATCAGCGCCGCGCGCCCTTCGTGATCGACTTCCTCATCGACCTGGCGCGCCGCACCGGCCGGCGGATGATGGTGCGGCTGGTCAAGGGCGCCTATTGGGACAGCGAGATCAAGCGCGCCCAGCTCGACGGGCTGGAAGGCTTCCCCGTCTTCACGCGCAAGGTCCACACCGACGTGTCCTTTCTCGCCTGCGCACGGCGGCTGCTGGCGGCGCCCGACGCGGTGTTCCCGCAATTCGCCACCCACAACGCGCGCAGCCTGGCCGCCATCCACAGCATGGCCGACCCGGCGCGCTGGCAGCCCGGGCAATACGAGTTCCAGTGCCTGCACGGCATGGGGGAGCCGCTTTACGAGGAAGTGGTGGGGCCGGAAAAGCTGGACCGCCCCTGCCGCATCTATGCCCCGGTCGGCTCGCATGAAACGCTGCTGGCCTATCTGGTGCGCCGCCTGCTGGAGAACGGCGCCAATTCCTCCTTCGTCAACCGCATCAACGACCCGGCCGTGACGGTGGAGGCGCTGGTCGCCGACCCGGTCGCGGAAGCGCGCGCCCTGTCGCCGCCGGGCCGCCCGCATGACGGCATCGCCCAGCCGCGGAACCTGTTCGGCGATGAACGCCCGAACTCGGCCGGGCTGGACCTGGCGGATGAGGGCCGCATCGCCGCCCTCGCCGCCGCGCTGCGGGCGGATGCCGCGCCGCTGCGGGCGGCACCGCCCGGCGGGCCGGGCGCGGGCGGCGCGGCGCGGGCCATCCGCAACCCGGCCGACCGCCGCGATGTGGTGGGCCATGTTGTCGAGGCCACGGAGGCGGTGGTGGACGCAGCCCTGGCCCACGCCGCGGCGGCCGCGGCGGGCTGGGCCGCCACGGCCGCCGCCAGCCGCGCCGCCATGCTGGACCGCGCGGCCGGGCTGATGGAGGCCCGGATGCCCGCCCTGCTCGGCACCCTTGTGCGGGAAGCCGGCAAATCCCTGCCCAATGCCGTGGGCGAGGTGCGGGAAGCGGTGGACTTCCTGCGCTACTACGCCGCACAGGCGCGCGGCTTCGGCGCCGCGCACCGCCCGCTCGGCCCCGTCGCCTGCATTTCCCCCTGGAACTTCCCGCTGGCCATCTTCACCGGCCAGGTCGCCGCCGCGCTGGCGGCGGGCAATCCGGTGCTGGCCAAGCCCGCCGGGGAGGTGCCGCTGATCGCCGCCCGGGCCGTGGCGTTGCTGCACGAGGCCGGGGTGCCGCCAGCGGTTCTCCAGCTCCTGCCGGGCGGCGGCGCCGTCGGCGCCCGCCTCGCCGGCGCCGCGGAAATCCAGGGCGTGATGTTCACCGGCTCCACCGAGGTCGCCCGCCTGATCCAGCGCCGGCTGGCCGGCCGCCTGGGCCCCGCCGGCCATCCCATCCCGCTGGTGGCCGAAACGGGCGGGCAGAACGCGCTGGTGGCGGACAGTTCCGCCCTGTCGGAGCAGGTGGTGGCCGATGTTCTCGCCTCCGCCTTTGACAGCGCCGGCCAGCGCTGTTCCGCGCTGCGCGTGCTGTGCCTGCAGGAAGATGTGGCGGGGCGAATCCTGGCCATGCTGAAGGGCGCCCTGGCGGAATTGTCGCCCGGCGACCCCGCCCGGCTGTCCACCGATATCGGCCCCGTCATCACGGAGGAGGCGCGAACCGGCATCCAGGACCATGTCGACGCCATGCGGGCCCGTGGCCGGAGGGTGCATGCGCATCCCCTGCCCGGTTCCTGCCGCCATGGCAGCTTCGTCGCCCCCGCCATCATCGAGATCGCAGGCATCGCCGAGCTGGAGCGCGAGGTGTTCGGCCCCGTGCTGCATGTTGTCCGCTTCCGCCGCGACGGCCTGGAGGAGCTGATGCGCGACATCAACGCCACGGGCTACGGCCTGACCTTCGGCATCCATTCGCGCATCGACGAAACGATCCGGCTGCTGACGGACCGTTCCGGCGCCGGCAACATCTATGTCAACCGCAACCAGATCGGCGCCGTGGTGGGCGTGCAGCCCTTTGGCGGCCACGGCCTTTCCGGCACCGGACCCAAGGCCGGCGGCCCGCTTTACCTGCGCCGCCTCCTCGCCGCCGCGCCGGCCGATCTGCCCCTGCCGGCCGTGCCATCCGCGCCGGCCATGCGGGAGCTTCTGGAATGGCTGCGCGGGCGCGGCATGGCGGATCAGGCGCGGCTTTGCGCGGCGCAGGCCGCCCCCGCCCGGCCTGGGCTGGAGATCGCCCTGCCCGGCCCGGTGGGCGAGTTGAACCTGTATGCCCTGCGCCCGCGTGGCATGGTGCTGTGCCATGCCGAAACGGCGGAAGGGGGGCTGCTGCAGCTCGCGGCCTGCCTGGCCACGGGAAACAGGTTCTGCCCCGGCGGCCCGGCGGCCTGGCCGGATGGCCTGCCGCCTTCCGTCGCCGCATGGGCGGGCTCCGGCGGCATCGCCGGTTGCGGCGCGGTGTTGTTCGAGGGGGCGCCGGACGCGCTGCGCGACCTCGCCATGCGGGTCGCCGCGGCGGATGGGCCGATCCGTCCGGTGATCACGGCGCGGGAGGGGATCTATCCGCTCGACATGCTGGTGGCGGAGCGCGCGGTCAGCACCAACACCGCCGCCGCCGGCGGCAATGCCAGCCTCATGAGCCTTTGAGGGAGGCGCGCTCCCGCCGCGCGCGTCCTATCCGGCGCCGCGGCCGGCGCGCATGACCGGGGTGTGGGACGGCGGATCGCTGGCCGGGAAGCTTTCCGCGCCTTCGCCATCGACATAGGCCTCGCGCTCCGCGTCCTGCCGGCAGGCGGCTTCCCAATGCGCCTCGGCCCTGCCTTCGGGGCAGCCTTCCTCCAGCCAGAGCAGATAGGCACGTTCGCGGATGCGCTGTTCGTCCGTGTCGGGGTCCGGCATGGCGGGCTCCTGGCGTTGCGGGGCGGAACGCTTCATCTGGGGACGGCGCCGGCCGCGCGAAAGGGCGCGGGCCGGGCCGGCGCGCCGGGCATCCCTCCCGGCGCCGCCCTCAGGAAGCCTGTTGCGCGCGGCCGATCTGCAGGTGGTCGCGCGCCAGCTCCAGGCTGCAGCGGAGGGAGATCACGGTGCGCCGGGCATCCTCCACCGTTCGCTGCGGCGCGTGGCGTTCCAGATCCTCCAGGATGGCGGTGAGGCGGGCGACCCGCTCCTCGGCTTCCCGGATGTGGCGCTCCGCCTTGTCGAAATGCGTTTCGGTCATGGCGCGTCCTCCGCTCCGGCGCATCCTGGCACAGCGGGGCGCGTCCGTTCAGCTTTTCCGCGCGGCGCCGCGCCCCCCTTCTCCGCACGCCGCCGGGCTGCTCCAATACGGGCATGACACAGCCCCGCCTGCAGCACCGGCAATTGGAGGTTTTCCGCGCGGTTGTGCGCACCGGCAGCATCACCGGCGCCAGCCGCGTCCTCGGCATGAGCCAGCCGGGCGTCAGCAAGATCCTGGCGCAAACCGAGGAGCTTTGCCGCTTCTGCCTGTTCGAGCGCCTGCATGGCCGGCTGGTTCCCACCCAGCGCGGCCTCAACCTGTTCGAGGAAACCGAGCGCCTGTTCATGGGCATGGAGGAGATCGCGCATCTGGTGGAGCGGCTGCGGACGGAGCAGCCGCGCCGCGCCGTGATCGCCTCCATCCCCGTGCTGGCGCAGGAGCTGATGCCGCCCGTGGCGGGGCGGTGGCTGCGGGAAGGCGGGCCGGAGCGGCTCGCGGTCACGACGCGGGACGGCGGGGGCGTGATGGCGATGGCGGCGTCCCGGCGGGCCGAGCTCGGGCTGACCAGCGCCTCGCCCCGGGTGCCGGGCCTGCGCTCCTTCCTGATCGCCCGGGCGCGCGCGCTTTGCGCCCTGCCGCCGGGCCATCCCCTGGCGGAGCGGGACACCATCCGGCCGGCCGACCTCCATGGGCAGCCCTTTGTCGCCATTTCCCGCCATGAGGGTTCGCAAACCCTGGTGGACCGGGTGCTGCAGGACGAGGGCGTGCGGCCGGTGGAAATGGCGGAATGCCCGCTCATCATCGGCGCGGCGGGCATGGCCCATGCCGGGGTCGGCATCGCCTTCACCGATGCCTTCGCCGCCCGGCCCTTCATTCCGCGCGGCCTGGTGCTGCGCGATTTCGATCCCGCCATGTTCTTCGAATACCGGGCGATCTGGTCGGAAGGGATGAGCAACCCCTTCGACAGGGCCGCCTTTCTCCGGCTGCTGAGCCAATGCGCCGAGGAGATCCTGTCGGAAGCGCCGCCCGGCCGTGTCACCCGCCTGGCCTGACTTTCCGCCGGCCTGACTTTCCCCTGGCCTGACCTCCCCTGGGTGGAACTTCCCCTGAGCATGACTTCCCCTGGGCGCAAACTCCCCGGCATAACCAGCGCTGGGCCGCATAACCGGAGTTGGGATGGTGGCCCGCGCCGGACGCATGCCAGAGTTCCGGCGTGAGCATGAAACCAGACCTTTTCACCCCCGATTTCGTTGAGCGGCCTTATTGGTGGGAGCTGGCCCCGCCGCCGCCCGCCGGCAGCCCGCAGCCCCTGCCCGGGACGGCCGATGTCGTGATCATCGGCGGCGGCATCGCCGGGCTGTCCACCGCCATCGAGCTGGGCCGGAGCGGGGTGAAAGCCCTGGTCCTGGACCGCGAGGCGATCGGCTGGGGCGCCTCCTCCCGCAATGGCGGGGCGCTGTCGGGGGCGGGCAGCCTCGGGCGCGCCCGCTCGGACCTGCACACCCTCGACGCCAGGCTGCTGGAGGAGATGGTTGAGGAGGCCGAAAGCTCCTTCGACGAGTTCGAGACATTTCTTCAGCGCGAAGGCGTGGAATGCTTCTTCCGCAGGACCGGCCGCTTCGTCGGCGCGCATGCGCCCAAGGCGCTGGACACGCTGAAGCGGCGCGCGGAGATGCTGAACCGCACCGGCCGCGACACCGCGACCATCCTGGAGCGGGGCCGCGTCCATGAGGAAGTGGCCACCGACCTTTACCATGGCGGGCTGCTGATCGAGCGCGCGGGGTCGCTCCATCCGGGGCTTTACGTCCAGGGGCTGGCCAAGGCGGCCGCCAGGCTGGGGGCCGGGCTGCGCGGCGGCGTCACCGTGACCGGGCTGGAAAAGGACGGCGCCCGGCACCGCGTCCGCACCAGCCTCGGCGAGGTGTCGGCGGGGCAGGTCATGGTCGCCACCAATGGCTACACGGCGGAGGCGACGCCCTGGCACCGCCGCCGCCTGGTGCCCGTCGCCAGCTACATGATCGCGACCGAGCCGCTGGGCGAGGAGCGCGTGCGCGCCCTGCTGCCCCGGTTGCGCGTTTATGGCGACACCAAGAAGGTGCTCTACTATTTCCGCCCTTCGCCGGATTTCACCCGCATCCTGTTCGGTGGCCGCGCCAGCTTCCTCGATGCCGACGCCACCCGCTCCGCGGCGCGGCTGCACGGCTTCCTGACCGGGCTGATGCCGGACCTGGCGGGCATGCGCGTGACCCATGGCTGGAAGGGCAATGTCGCCTTCGCTTTCGACTACATGCCGCATGTGGGCCAGCAGGATGGCGTCCATTACGCGCTGGGCTGCAATGGCAGCGGCGTCGTCACCATGACGCATCTCGGGCGCTGCGCGGCGCGGCAGATGCTAGGCGCCGCCAACCGCGCTTCCGCCTTTTCCCGCATGCCCTTCCCGACCATGCCCGGCTATTCCGGCCGGCCCTGGTTCCTGCCCCTGGTGGGCGCTTCCTACCAGCTCCGGGACCGGATGGATGGCTGGCGCTCCGCCCCCGCCAAGGCGCGGCCGTGATGGACAACACGCCCTTCCCCACCAAGGAATACGCCGACCGGCTCGCCGCGCTGCGGCACCGCATGGAGGCCGCCGGCATCGGCGTCGCCCTGCTCGACGAGATCGAGGCGATGACCTGGCTGTCGGGCTATGGCAGCTCGCTCAACCGCTGGCGCTGCGTCGTGGTGCCGCTGGATGCCGAGCCCTTCTTCCTGATCCGCGCCCTCGACGCCGCGCCATGCCGGCAGCGCACCTGGATCAAGGACATCCCGACCTATCGCGACTGGGAGGACCCGATGCCGGTTCTCGCCGCCGCCCTGGCCGAAAGGGGCCTGTCGCGGGCGAGGCTTGGCCTCGACTTCAATTCCTATGCCATGTCGGTCCATCGCTTCGGGCAGTTGCGCGCCGCGCTGCCGGGGATGGAGCTGGTGGATATGGGGCCGATGGTGAACGAGCTGCGCCTCATCAAGTCGCCCGCCGAGATCGGGCTGCTGCGCCGCTGCTCGGCGGTCGCCGACGAGGCACTGCGCCGCGCCGCCGCCGCCTGCGTCCCCGGCGGCACGCAGCGCGACGCAGCCCGCATCGCCGTCTCGGCCTATGTGGAGCTCGGCGCCGATCCGAGCCCGCCCGGCCCGATCAGCGCCGGAACCGGCTGGGACTTCCTGCACGGCCATCTCAGCGACGTGCCGCTTTCCGCCGGCGACGTGGTGCATATCGAGCTGACGCCGCGCATCGCCGGCTACAGCGCCCGCATCATGCGCTGCGTCAGCCTCGGCCGGCCGGCGGCCAGCTTGGCGGCAGCGGCGGACACGCTGGTCGCGCTGCAGGACGAGCAGATCGCCGCGCTGCGGCCCGGCGCGGTCGCCGCCGATGTGGATGCCATCCTGCGGGACGGCGTGATCCGCACCGGCCTGCGGCCCGCCTATGACAACATCACCGGCTACACGCTGGGGCTTTACGCGCCGCAAACGCCGCGCACCAGCGACTTCACCCGCATTCTGCATCCCGGCGCCGGGTGGAAGGTCGAGGCCGGCATGGTCTTCCACATCTATGCCTCGGCCGGCGGCGCCTCGATCAGCGAAACCGTGCTGGTGCGGGAAGACGGGCCCGAGCGCCTGACCCGCTTTCCCCGCGGCCTCATCATCAACGACATCGGAGACTGAGCATGTTCGAAGCCGTCAAGACCGGCCTGGTTCCTTCCAAGGGGCCGATTTCCGGCGTGGTGCGCAAGGGGCCGCTCGTCCTCACCGCGCAGATCCCGAAGGACCCCGTCACCGGCGAGATCGTCCAGGGCGACATCACGGTGCAGACCCGCCGCACGCTGGACAACCTCCGGATCGCCATGGAAGGGGCGGGCGGTTCGCTCGCCGATGTCATGATGGTGCAGGTGTTCCTGGTGGACGGCGCCGACGCGCCCGCCATGAACGCGGTGTGGCGCGACGTGTTCACCGAGCCCTTCCCCTGCCGCGCGACCGTGGTGGTCAAGGAATTGCTGGCGCCCGGCATGCGCATCGAGATGATCGCCACGGCGCATCTGGGAGCCGCGTGACATGGCGGCGGAGGCGCCCTCCGGCGTTATCGTGGTGGGCGGCGGCGTGGCGGGGCTGTCCGCCGCGCTGAACCTGCTGCGGATGGGGCAGTCCGTCACGCTGATCGACCCCCTGCCTTCCCCGGGCGGCGCCTCCTTCGGCAATGCGGGCCTGCTGTCGGCCGACACGGTGGTGCCGATCGCCCTGCCGGGCATGCTGCGCAAGGTGCCGGGCTGGCTGAACGATCCGCTCGGCCCGCTGTCCATCCGCCCCGCCTACATGCCCAAGGCCGCGCCCTGGCTGATGAAATGGGTGCGCTCGGGCCGGATGGAGCGGGTCCGCGAGGTCGCAAAGGCGATGCGCGCCCTGCATGTGAACGCCTTCCACGACTGGAAGGAATTGCTGGGGGACGCGGCCTATCGCGACCTGATCCGGCAATCCGGCCAGGTGCAGATGTGGGATTCCACCACCGAAACCGCGACCGGCCGGATCGAGCGTGGCCTGCGCGAGGAACATGGCATCCGCAGCGAGGAACTGGGCGCCGACGACCTCCGGCAGATGTTCCCGGGCCTGGCGCGGGATGTGGTGCGCGGCGTCTTCATCCCCGGCAATGGCCACACGGTGAGCCCGCCCCGCCTCCTCCGCACCATGGCCGGGATGTTCCGGGCCGAGGGCGGGACCGTGCTCCCCGAGCGGGTGCTGAAGCTGATCCCCGAGGAAGGGCGTGGCTGGCTGGTCTTCACCAATGTGGGCAACCACCGGGCGGAGAAGGTCGTCCTGGCCGGCGGCGCCTGGTCGAACCAGCTGCTGGCGCCGCTGGGCGTGCGGGTGCCGCTGGAAACCGAGCGCGGCTACCACGCCATGCTGCCCGCCCCCTCCATCTCCCTGCGCCTGCCCATCCTGCAGAAGAGCCGCAATTTCGGGATGACGCCGATGGAGGAGGGCATCCGCGTCGCCGGCACGGTGGAGATCGCCGGGCTGGAGGCCGCGCCCGACGAAAGGCGCGCCAAGGTGCTGCACGAGCAGGCGCGGCGCCTGTTCCCGGACCTGCGCACCGAGGAGCCGAGGCTGTGGATGGGCCACCGGCCCTCGACGCCGGACAGCCTGCCCGTTCTCGGGCCGGCGCCGGGGCATCGCGGCCTGTTCCTTTGCTTCGGCCACAGCCATTTCGGCATGACCGGCGGGCCGCCCAGCGGCAAGCTCGTGGCGCAGCTCGCCGCCGGACGGCCGACGGCCATTGATCCCGCGCCCTATTCGGCGACCCGCTTCTGACCGTCAACGCCGCGAAACCTGACAGGAGTTCCGACATGCGAAACGACAGGTTGACCCTTTCACCCTCCAGGCGCCGCTTCCTCATGCTGGGCGGCGCGGCCCTGGCCGCCCCCTATGTCATCGCCGGACCGGCCAGGGCCGCCGGGCAGGTGATCGTCCGCACGCCGGGCGGCGCCTATGACGACATCATGCGCCGCCATGTTTATGAGCCGTTCACCAAGGAAACCGGCATCACCGTGATGCCCGTGGCGGCCACCGTGTCCAAGCTGCTGGCCATGTTCCGCGCCAACAATGTGGAGCTGGACCTGATCGACACCGGTGACGGCCCGCTGGTGACGCTGGGCCGCATGGGTGCCTTGGCGCCGATCGACTATGGCAGCTGGAAGTGGAGCAAGCCCGAGGATGTCGGCGCGGATTACCGCCACGACACCCGCGTCGCCAATTTCGTGTATTCCACCGTGCTGGCCTACAACAAGACCAGGTTCCCCGAAGGGCAACACCCCAGGAGCTGGGCCGATTTCTGGGACGCGGGCAAGTTCCCCGGGCCGCGCATGCTGGCCGACATGGCATCCGGCCAGCCGGATCTGGAGATCGCGCTGCTCGCGGATGGCGTGCCGCGCGACAAGATCTACCCGATCGACATCGACCGCGCCTTCAAGTCGCTCAGCCGCATCCGCCCGCAGATCCGCAAGTTCTGGGACACCGGCGCGCTGTCGGCGCAGATGCTGTCCGACCAGGAGGTGGTGATGGGCTCCATCTGGAACGGCCGCCTGCAGACCCTGATCGACAAGGGCGCGCCCCTCGGCTTCGACTGGAACGAGAACATGATCCAGGTCCAGGCGCTCAGCGTGTTCAAGGGCTCTCCCAACCAGGCCAATGCCCAGAAGCTGATCGACTTCATGATGCAGCCCGAGGTGCAGGCCAAATACTCGATGGACCTGCAATACGGCCCCACCAACCAGAAGGCCTTCGGCCACGTCCCGGCCGAGCATCTGACGCGCATGCCGGGCGGCCCCAATTCCAAGCAGATCGGCTTCATGCGGGATGTGAGCTGGTGGGAATCGAACCGCGAGCGGGTCAACCGCCAGTGGTCGCGCTGGATTCTCGGATGAGCACATCCACTTCCCAGGGTGTCCGCCTGGAGGCGGTCAGCAAGACCTATGGTTCGGAAACGGTGGTCAGGGACATTTCCCTGACCATTCCGCAAGGCGAGTTCTTCACGCTGCTTGGGCCATCGGGCAGCGGCAAGACCACGACGCTGTCGATGATCGCGGGCTTCACGCTGCCGGATGGCGGCCGCATCCATATCGACGGCAAGGACGCGACGCGCGCGCCGCCGCGCGACCGCGGCCTCGGCATGGTGTTCCAGAACTACGCCATCTTCCCGCATCTGGACGTGTTCGGGAACGTCGCCTTTCCGCTGAACGTGCGCAAGGTGCCGAAGCCGGAAGTCGCGAAGCGCGTGGCCGGGGCGCTGGAGATGGTGAAGCTCACCAGCTTCGAGAAGCGCTTCGCGCGGGAGCTTTCGGGTGGCCAGCAGCAGCGTGTCGCGCTGGCGCGCGCCATTGTCGGCCATCCCCCCGTGGTGCTGATGGACGAGCCGCTCGGCGCCCTCGACAAGAACCTGCGCTACCACATGCAGGTGGAGATCAAAGAAATCTCCCGCCGCCTGGGCATGACCGTGATCTATGTCACGCATGACCAGGAGGAGGCGCTGACCATGTCGGACCGCATCGCCATCATGAACCGCGGCAGCATCGCCCAGATAGGCCCGCCGCGGGAGGTGTATGAGCGCCCTGGCAGCGCCTTTGTCGCCCGCTTCCTGGGCGAGGCGAACCTGATTGCGGCGAAGCGCGAGGGCGGCGCGCTGCGCGGCGCCGGCGGCGCCTGGTTCGAGGTGGCGTCCGACCGGCCGCAGGCCGCCGGGGGGCAGGTCTTCGTGCGGCCGGAAAAGGTGTCCATCCTGCCGGAGGGGGGCGCGCCATCGGCCAACCAGATCGCGGGAACGGTGCGGCACACGGCCTTTCTTGGCAATGTGGTGCGCTACGAGGTGACGCTGCCCGACGGGCAGATCGTGCTGTGCGACGCCACCAACGCGTCCGGCACCGTGCTGCGCCAGCCGGGGGAGGCGGTCCGCCTCGGCTGGCAGAGGGCCGACGCCCTGCTTCTGGAGGCGTGAGCCGATGCCGCTACGCCTCGCCGCGAAATGGGCGCTGATCGCGCCCGCCCTGGCGCTCCTGCTTCTGTTGTTCATCACCCCCATCGGCTGGTTCATCTGGGAATCCCTCACCGAGCTCGGCAGCCTGGAGGAGGTGTGGCTCGAAACCCAGGCCGTGCTGGGCTCGCGGGCCATCCTGGGCGCCATCCTCAACACCAACGGCATCGCCCTGACGGTGACCGTGATGGTCCTCGTCATCGGCTATCCCCTGTCCTACGCGCTGTCGCGGGCCAGGGGGCTTGCCTTCTCCCTGGTGCTGCTCTGCATCGTCATTCCTTATTTCACCAGCGTCATCGTGCGCACCTATGCCTGGATGGTGATCCTCGGGCGCAACGGGCTGATCAACCAGATCCTGCTCGGCCTCGGCTTCGTGTCGGAGCCGGTGGACCTGCTCTACAACCGCACCGGCGTCATCATCGGCATGACCTATGTGCTGCTGCCCTACATGGTGCTGACGCTCTATGCCGCCATGAAGGCGGTGGACCAGAGGCTGCTGCAGGCGGCGGAGGGCATGGGTGCGAAGCCCATGGCGGTGTTCGCCAAGGTGTTCCTGCCGCTCACCCTGCATGGCGTCACGGCGGGCTCGCTGATCGTCTTCATCCTGGCGCTGGGCTTCTTCATCACGCCGGCGCTGATGGGCGGGCCGGGCGACATCATGATGGCCATGCTGATCGAGCGCGAGATCGAGCTGTCGCACAACTGGCCGGTCGCCGCGCTGATGACCATCGTGCTGCTGGGCATCACCCTGGCGCTCTATGCTCTCTATGGCCGCGTCTCGGACAAGGCCGAGGGAGGCTTCGCCCGATGATCGGACCGACGCTCCGCACCGCGGCCCTGCAACTCCTCGTCGTGCTGCTGTGCACGGCGATGCTGGCGCCGATCATCATCGTCGTCATCGCCTCCTTCAGCGGCGACGGTTACCTGAAGTTCCCGCCCGACACGCTGTCGCTCCGCTGGTATGTCCGCTTCCTGGGCGATCCGCGCTGGCTGGCCTCGCTGTGGAACTCCTTCCTGATCGCGGCCATGACCTGCGTGCTGTCCACGGTGCTCGGCTTCCTCGCCGCCTATGCCATGGCGCGCGGCACCTTCAGCATCCGCAAGACCATCACCGCGCTGCTGCTGATGCCGCTCATCGTGCCGCATGTGGTGACGGCCATCGCGCTGTACTTCCTTTCCGCGCGCTTCGGGCTCATTGGATTCAAGCCCTGGATCGCGGTCGCGCACAGCGTGGTGGCCCTGCCCATCGTGCTGGTCATCCTGCAATCGGCGCTGAAGGTGGTGGACCCCAATCTGGAGCGCGCGGCCATGATCTTCGGCTGCACGCGCATGGGGGTGTTCCGGCGGGTGGTGCTGCCGCTGGTGCTGCCGGGCGTGGTTTCGGCCATGCTCTTCTCCTTCCTCACCTCCTTCGACGAGCTGGTCATCTCGCTGTTCCTGGCCGGCATCCGCGCCGAAACGCTGCCGGTGCGGATCTGGAACAGCCTGCTGCTGGAGGTGGAGCCCACCATCGCCGCCGTCAGCAGCCTGCTGATCGCGGTGACCTGCGCCGCGCTCCTGGTGGAATGGGGGGTGCGCCGCGCGCGGGAACGCACCCTGGCCACGCGGAACTGAGGACCCCGCCGGGAAGCAGGATCTCCGCCGGATCACGGCGGCAAGCTTCCCGGCCGCCGCGCCCTTTCCCCATGCGAAGCCAGGCTGCCGGCGCGGCCGTTCCGCCAGCCGCCGAGGCCCCGCCTGCCTCCCAGCCCGAAAAGCCGCTTGCCGCCGGATTCCCCTGACGGAGCGGGGCGCGCCCTGGCGCTGCCGGGCGGGACCCTGAAAATGGCTTCAACCGAAAGCGCAACAATTACAGCGCGATAACGAACATCAACCAAAGGTGAGAAGTCCTACAGCAAACTTATGCAACTTTCGGATTGCCAGCCCCGGTTGCATCCGTTTTAAGTCTTCCTCAGCGATTCGTCTAAAAAACATCAACCAGTCCAGGGAAAGAGCTGATGAGGATCCTGCTTGTGGCCGCCGCCATGGCCGTCTGCCTTCCGCTCCAGGCAGGAGCGCGTGACCTCGTCTACCAGCCGGTGAACCCCGCCTTTGGCGGCAACCCGCTGAATGGCAGCTATCTGCTCGGCCTCGCGGGGGCCAACAACTTCCGTTACACGGAAAGCCCGGAAGCCAAGAAGGAGAGGGCGCAGCAGGACGCGCTCTTTGGCGGCACCGATCCCGCGGCGCAGTTCGAGCGGCAGATCACCTCCAGCCTGCTGAGCCAGATCGCGGCAACCGTCGGGCAGCAGATCCTGGGCGAGAACGCGCGCGACAGCGGCACCTTCAGCGTCGGCGGCACCAGCGTGCAGTTCAACCGCATCGGCGGCCAGATCAACATCGACATCACGGAAGCCACCACCGGCGGCCGCACCAACATCCAGATTCCCGTGCCGCAGTACTGAGGCCCGCCGCAATGTCGCTCCGCACCGCCCTCGCCCTGTCCGCCGCCCTTCTCGCCCTCGCCGGCTGCGGCACCGCCCCCGCCAGCATGATGGCCGAACGGCCCAGCCTGGGCGCCCGCCCGCATTCCACCAGCGAACTCCGCGCCCTGCCCGCCCCGCGCAACAGGCTGGATGTCGCCGTGTTCAACTTCCAGGACCAGACCGGCCAGCACCGCCCCAACGAGAATTTCGCGGAATATTCCTTCGCGGTGACGCAGGGCGGCGCCAGCATCCTGATCAACGCCCTCAAGGAAGCGGGTGGCCCGGATCGCTGGTTCAACGTGCTGGAGCGCAACCGCCTGGCGGACCTGCTGCAGGAACGCCAGATCATCCGTGCCAACCGGTCCGAGCATCCCGGGCCGGATGGCCAGCGCCTGCCGCCCGTGGCGCCCCTGCGCAATGCCGGCGTCATGCTGACGGGCGGGATCATCGGCTATGACAGCAATGTCCTGACCGGCGGCGTCGGCGCCAGCTTCCTGGGCATCGGCGGCAGCACCGATTACCGGCGCGACAACGTGTCCATCTATCTCCGCGCCGTGAGCATCGCCACGGGCGAGGTGCTGGTCAGCGTCACCGCCGACAAGACCATCTATTCCGTCGGGCTGCAGGGCATGGCCAACCGCTATGTCGGCTGGAACAAGCTGCTGCAGATCGAGGCTGGCGTCACCACCAACGAGCCGCGCCAGCTCGCCGTCCGCCAGGCCATCGAGAAGGCGGTCCACGCCATGGTCCTGGAAGGCGCCGAGAAGGGCTACTGGGCCTTCGCCGACGAGGCGCGTGGCCAGGCCGTCATCCAGGAATACCTGGAAACGCGCGACGGAGAGGTTCCGGCACTGGCAGCCGCCGTGGCACCGCAGAGCGGGCCCGGCAGTGCCAGTGACGGCACGCGCCCCACGGGGCGCTTATGAGAAACCGGCCATGGCGGGCTGCAACCCGCCATGGCCGGGGGACGCGTCGCGGCGGGAGGATGCCCCTCCGACCGCGATGGATTTCCGGAGGCGGCAACCGCAGCCCCCGGGGTGCCTAGGCAGCAACCCACATCCATTCAGAGAAATAGCATGCGCAAGCTCCTCCTCGCTACCGTCGCGACCTTCGCCCTGTCCGGCGCGGCTTTCGCCTCCGACAACAGCTCGGCCTTCATCGAGCAGGTCGGCGGCTACAACAACACGGCCACCCAGGAACAACAGAACGCCAGCTTCTTCGGCATCAGCCTCAGCCACTCCAACAGCGCCTCGGCACGCCAGCTGCACTCGGACAACTCCGCGATCAGCCAGACGCAGAGCGGCTCGTTCCAGGATGCAAACGCGAAGCAGGAGGCATCCAGCCACTCCTACATCACCCAGACGCAGTCCGTTCGCAGCAACACGGCCGACGCGTCGCAGAACAATGTGCGCTACGGCACGATCAGGCAGGAGCAGAAGGGCGGCCGTGACAATGAGGCCTGGGCGAGCCAGTCCCACAGCAACAACGTGACCATCGAGCAGAAGCAGGACGGCGGCGACAACCGGGCCGGCGCGCAGCAGTCCTGGACCAGCTACAGCACCATCATCCAGCACCAGAAGGGCGACTCCAATCAGGCCGATGCCGTTCAGGCGAACGTCGAGGGGAGCCTGATCCAGCAAATTCAGCACAACTCCAAGAACGTTGCCTACGCCAGCCAGACTGCTAACGGCTCGTACAACACGGTTCTCCAGACGCAGTACGGCTACAACAACACCGCGACCGCCCTGCAGGTCGGCGGCACGAACAACCGCGCGGTGCAGAACCAGCGCTGACGCTGATGGGGCCGCACCTCCAGCGGCCCCGGCTTTCCTCAGGGGCGGCAGCCATGCCGCCCCTGAGGTCCATTCCGGCCCGCCCTGGCATCCTGGCCGGCGCATCTCGGGGGACCATCATGCGCAAGCTTCTCGCTCTGCTCGCTTCTTTCACGGCCGTGCCGGCCGCTGCCCAGGACAGCCTCGTCACCACCGAGCAGGTTTCGCAACAGCGCCTGCTGGCCCGCGGCGGCGGCCATATCGCGGAAATCATCCAGGAAGGCTCCGGCAACCTCGCCGAGACGATTCAGTCCGGCACCGGAAACCGCGCCACGATCCGGCAGGACGGCGCCGGCAATTCCGCCGCCATCCGCCAGTCCGGCCACGGGCTTCGCGCCGATGCGGCGCAATCGGGCGGCGTGCCCGGCATCGCCATCACCCAGTCCGGCCGTGCCGGCTCGATTCAGGTCCAGCAATTCGGGCGGGGAGGCGCCGGTGCGCGCTGATCCCGCCATTGTCTTCCTCATGGTGGCCCTGGCGACAGCGCCGGTTCTGGCGCAGCCATCGCTGCCCGGGCAGCCCGGCGTTCCCGCCGTGGCCTGTGGGCCATCGAACAACGGCCCGGCCTGCCAATCCCTGCGACAGGCCGTGCCGGGCGGCGCCATTCCGGGCCTGGTCGCGCCCCGCCTGGCCGAGCCGCCGCCGTTGCGCCCGGTGATCCCGCGCGGGGCGGATGTTTCGCCGCAGCGCATCATGCCGCCCCGGGTCGCCATGCTGCTGCGGGACCGCCGTATCGACCCGCTGACCCGGGCCTATCTGGAGGATCTTGTCGGCAAGAGCCGCGCCAGCTGGACGGTGCAGGATCTGCAAACGGCCAGCCTGCTGCTGCCGACCTTGAGCGAACTGGGCCTGCCGCCGGCACTGCTGGGGGAAATCTATGTCGCGCTGGGCCTCGACCCGGCCAGCGTTTTCGAGCCGCAGCTGGGGATGGACTGGCAGGCGAGTTCCACCGCGCTCGATCCCCGGCGCCGCCAGCCGCCCGGCGCCCGTTGCGTGCGGCTGCAGACCAGGGCCGCGGCCGACCCCGCCAGTGTCAGGATCCAGGATCTTCTGGACTGCAACGCGGACGGCTAGGCCAGGGGCCAAACCCCGCCGCCATGCCTATGCTAATGCCGCCCGCCCCGGATCGGGGCAGGCGGCTTTCTGTTTTCAGTGCTGCATGACGTGGCGCAGGCCTTCGGATGAAGGCCTGGCCCTGCCGCCGCGGATCAGCCGATCAGGTCGTCCGAGCGGCCTTCATTGAAGCCGAAGCTGATGTAATGCGCCGTCGCCGCATCCAGGTTGCCGGCGAAGGCCTGCTGCAGATCGGCATATTTCGAAAGATAGGCGGCCGCGTCGAACGAATCCCGCGCGCGCCCTTCATTGAAGCCATTGGTGATGAAGTGGACGGTGCCGCTCGCGTAATCGGCGCCGAAGGCCTGGATCAGGTCATCATGGGAGGCGATGTATTCCAGGCCGTTGAAGCTGTTGACGGGCCGGCCTTCGAAACGGCCGCTCTGGATGTAGTGGGTGGAGCCGGCATTCGAATTCGCGCCGAAGGCCTGGATCAGGTCGTCATTGCTGGCGATATAGGTGAAGCTGTCGAAGGTGACGCTGCGGCCCTCGACAACGCCGGTGCGGACGTAATGGTTGATGCCGGCGCCGACATTGACGCCGAGCGCGTCGGAAAGGTCGGCATAGCTCGCGATATAGGCCAGCGGGTCGAAGCCGGCGGCGGCGCGGCCTTCGGCGGCGCCGATCTCGGCATAATGCCACGCCCCGATCGCGGAATTGTCGCGGAAGGCGAGAGCCAGATCGGGATGCGTCGCGGTGTAGCGCTGCGGGCTGAAGGCCGGCACCGAGACCGGGATCTGCGCGTCGCTGAAATCGAGGCGCTCAACATTCACCAGGTAGTCATAGGTGCCGGTCTGGAGGTCATCGACCACCACCACGCCACCAACGGTTGTGACATTGTACCGGCTGCTCGCGCCGTCGAAGAAGGCGATGTCGAAGCCCGGACCACCATCGATGAAGTCGAAGCCCCCGCCCCCATAGACGATCTCATTGCCGGCGCCGGCGTAAACGTCGTCATTTCCGGCTGTTCCGCGAAGGGTGCCGCCAGCCGCGCCAAAGATCTGCGAGGAAGCCGGTTGATAGGGGCGTGCCATGGGCGAGGTCCTGTTTTGATGCGCTGCCTTGCGAGAAGGCAACCAAGGCTATCAAATTTCATCACTTGTGCGAATCAACTGACAGTTATGTCCCTTGGTCCCCTTCCATCCGAATTTGCTTTGTTTTTCTGAAATTCTCCAGGGCGAAAAAACGGGCCGGGCACCTTATCATTCCGGCTCCCCAAGAAAAACCCGGGCGGCTGCGCCGCCGCGGCGATGCCTCCCGCATCCATGGAGGCGTTGCCCGCCCCTCCCGGCCCGCCGGAAGGGGGCGGGAATCGGGCATCTTCCCTTCGCGCACCGGGATGGCCCCATGCGCCTGCCCCGCTCCGGCTCGCGGGAGACCCCCCTCCCCGCCGGAGCAGGCTTCCGGCGGCCGGGAGGGTCAGTCCCGCGCCGGCGCGGGCAGGGATGCCTCCAGCCCGGCGATGATGCAGTTCACGAAAATCTCGAAGCTGCTGTCCATCGGCGCGCTGGCGCCATTCTGCCAGCGCAGGATAAAGGCGCGGTTCGCCAGGCGAGGCAGCAGCCGCACCAGATGCGGATAGCGCGCGGCATCGGCCCGCGCCAGGTTGGCCTGGATGCCGGCCTGCCAGGATGCCAGATCCTCCGTCGGCATGCGGGCCAGTTCCTGCGTCACGAAGCCCACCAGCGCCGCCTGGATGGCGTTGTAGGTTTCGCAAAGCCGCTCCTCCGGCACGCCCGCCTCCGCCAGCACGGACAGCACGGCCTCGACCAGCGCGAGGTCCGGCCGCAGGTTCGAGACGGCGTCGGCGCCGATCAGCGGCGCCGTGTTGGGATGCCGCCGCACCGCGTCGCGGAACCGGGTGAACAGGCTGCGCAGCCAGTCCTGCCAGGGCTGGCCGGGAATGCGCGGCGGCACGCTGTCCTGCAGCACCAGGGCGATCACCTCCGCCACCACGGCGTCGCGGTTGCCGACATGCCACACGATCACGCTGGCATTGACGCCGAGCGACCGGGCCAGCCCGCGCAGGCTGAAGGCGGCCAGCCCCTTGCCGTCGATCTCGGCCAGGGCGGCGGCCAGGATCGCTTCCCGGCTGAGCCCCACGGCGACCGGCGCGGCGCGGGCGCGGGACGGCGCGGATTGGCGTGACACTATCGTTCCTGGCCTTCCGACATTCCCGGGCATGGCGACCTCATATCAACGCCGCCTTCCGCGAGGAAGCCTCTTGCGCAGCGCTCAAGAGTGCGTTCAACTCGATGCAGCCGGGCCGTATGCGCGACGAACGCCCATGGTCAAACAACAGGATGGGGAATGGGGGGCTTTCGATGGATGGCGCGCGGGGTTCTTCCGGTATCGGCTTCGGCCTCCAGGCTTTCACGCGCCCGCCCGGCGCGTCGCCCCTGCCGCGCATCGCGCGGGGCGAGGGCATCTGGCTGATCGACACCGAGGGCAACCGCTATCTCGACGCTTCCTCCGGGCCGGTCGCCAGCAATCTCGGCCATGGCCATCCCCGCATCCTGGCCGCGATGGAGGCGCAGGCGCGACAGGCGGTGTTCGCCTATCCCAGCCAGTTCGAAAGCGCGGCCAACCTGGAATTCGCCGAACGCCTCGCCCGCCTCGCCGGGCCGGGCTTCGACCGCGCCTTTATCGTGTCCGGCGGGTCGGAAGCGGTGGAAAGCGCCATCAAATTCGCCCGGCAGCATGCTGTCGTCACCGGGCAGGCTTCGCGCTGGAAGGTGATCGGCCGGCAGCCCGGCTATCATGGCAATACGCTCGGCGCCCTCGCCGTGTCGGGCGACGAGCACGCGCATGAGATCTTCGGGCCGCTGATGCGCGCGGTGCCGCGCGTGCCCGCGCCGCTGGGCTACCGCCTGCCGCCCAATCACACGGTTGAAAGCCATGCGCGTGCCTGCGCCGCCGCGCTGGAGGAGGCGATCCTGCGCGAAGGGCCGGACACGGTGCTGGCCTTCATCATGGAGCCGGTGGGCGGCCTCGCGACCGGCGCGCTGGTGGCGCCGGATTCCTATTACGAGGCGGTGCGGCAGATCTGCACGCGCCATGGCGTGAAGCTGATCTTCGACGAGGTGATGAGTGGCGCCGGGCGCACCGGCCGCTTCCTGGCGGCCGATCACTGGCCGGCCGCGCGGCCCGACATCGCCGTGCTGGCCAAGGGATTGTCCGCCGGCTACGCGCCGCTCGGCGCCGCGCTGGTGTCGGAGGAGATGGTCCGGGTGGTGGCCGCGGCGGGCGGGTTCATGCATGGCTTCACCTACAACGCGCATGTGATGAGCTGCGCGGTCGGCGCCGCCGTGCTGCGGGAGGTCGAGGAAGCCGACCTGGTGGGCAACGCCGCCCGGATGGGCGATCTGCTGCGCCAGCGGCTGGAAGCCCTGGCCGCGAAGAGCCCCCTGATCGGCGACATCCGCGGCAAGGGGCTGCTGATGGCCGTGGAGCTGGTCGCCGACAAGCAAAGCAAGCAGATGATCCCGCTGGAGAAGGTGGCGCCGGAGCGGGTGAAGCAGCTCGCGCTGCGGCACGGGCTGGCGCTTTATTGCCGCCGCACCTCGCGCGGGGCTTATGGCGACTGGCTGATGCTGTCTCCGCCATTGACCATCACGCCAGATGAGATCGACATCCTTGCGGAACGGCTTGGCGCCGTTCTGGATGACTATGCGTCCGAATTGCGGGCCGAAGGCGTACTCCGCTAGTCCCGCGCAGACAGGGGAACAGGCTATGCGTCAGAAGATCACGCGCCGCGGCGCGCTCCTGCTCGGGGGCGCGGCGCTCGCGGCGCCGTCCCTTTCGCGCGCCCAGCGCGCCGATCCGCGCATCCTGCGCTTCGTGCCGCAGGCCGCGCTGTCCATCACCGATCCGGTGGCCTCCCTCGCCGGCGTCGCGGTGAACCACAGCTTCTACGTCTATGACACGCTCTACGGTATGGATGCCAAGATGCGGGTCAAGCCGCAGATGGCCGAGGGCCACAGCGTGTCCGATGATGGCCTGACCTGGACCATCCGCCTGCGGGAAGGCCTGTTCTTCCATGACGGGGAGCCGGTGCGCTCGCGCGATTGCGCCGCCAGCCTGCGCCGCTGGTGCAGCCGCGACACCTTCGGCCGCACCCTGGGCAATGCCGTGGCCGAATGGCAGACGCCGGATGACCGCACCCTGGTGATCCGCCTGTCCCGCCCCTTCCCCCTGCTGCTGGACGCCCTGGCCAAGCCCGGCACCAGCCCCGCCTTCATCATGCCGGAGCGCATCGGCAACACGGAAGCCACCAAGCCCTTCACCGAGGTCATCGGCTCCGGCCCCTATCGCTTCGCGGCCGATGAATTCGTCCCCGGCAGCCGCGCCGCCTACCGGAAGTTCGACCGCTACGTTCCCCGGCAGGAAGCGCCGGAATGGACCTCCGGCGGCAAGGTGGTGCATTTCGAGCGCGTCGAATGGATCATGATGCCCGACCAGGCGACCGCCGCCGCCGCCCTTCAGGCCGGCGAGGTGGATTGGTGGGAACAGGTCGGCGCCGATCTGATTCCCGTGCTGCGCCGCAGCCGCGACATCACCATCGCGAATGGCGACCCGGCCGGCTATATGGGCGTGCTGCGCTTCAACCATCTGCATCCGCCCTTCAACAATCCGAAGGCGCGGCAGGCCGTGCTCGCCGCCATCCACCAGCCCGACTTCATGGGCGCGGTGACCAACAGCGACGAGACAGCCTACAATGTCTGTCATTCCTTCTTTCCCTGCACCACGCCCTATGGCCGCGCTTCCTCGCCCGATCCGATGGCGGAGGCGAATCTGGACCGCGCCCGCGCCCTGCTGAAGGAAAGCGGCTATGCGGGGGAGAAGGTGGTTCTTCTCAACCCCTCGGACTTCGCCTCCATCGCGCCCTTCGGGCTGATCGCGCACGACCTGCTGACCCGCATCGGCTTCAACACCGAGCTGGTTTCGACGGATTGGGGCAGCGTCCTCGGCCGCATCGTGCAGCGCAAGCCGCCCTCCGAGGGCGGGTGGAACATCTTCCCGGTCTGGTGGAGCGGCATGGGCATCGTCACCCCCAGCCAGAACGCGCTGATCCGCGGCCAGGGCGAGGGCGGCTGGACCGGCTGGTATGAAAGCAAGGAAATGGAAGCCATGAATGCGCGCTGGCTTTCCGTGGCCACGGAGGAGGAGCGCATGCGGATCGGCGACGAGATGCAGCAGCTCGCCTTCCGCGACGTGCCGACCGTGCCGCTGGGGCAGTTCTTCATCCGCACCGCCTACCGCAAGTCGCTCACCGGCATGCTGGAAGGGCCGCGCCCCGTGCCCTGGAACCTGCGCCGGGCATGACGGGGATGCTGCCGCCCGTCACAGGCTATCTCGACCGCTTCTCCCGCCGCCCGGGCGAGAAGATCACCGCGCATGTCAGCCTGCGCCACCCCGGCCCCTGCCGCGCGCGGATTGTGCGGGTGGTTTCGGCCGACCCCAATCCGGCGGGGCCGGGCCTGGACCTGCGGCCCGTTCCGGAGGCTTTCGACCATCATTTCGACGGCCACCACCAGCCCGTGCGGCTGGGGTCCTGGGGGCTGGTGCAAGGCGGCCCGCGCCTGGAGGCCGGGCAGTCGCGCTGCTGGGCGGTTCTGGTGCAATTGCTGGCGGAACTGCCCGCCGCCACGGTGCTGGCCGCCGAGGGCGGGTCGGACAGCATCGTGATCCGCGCGGGCGCCGAGGGCGCCGAGGCCGAAATCACCCTTGGCACCACCACCACCCGCCTGCGCACGGACATGCCGCTGCGGCCGGCGGTGTGGTACCGCCTCTGGCTGTCGCATGATCCAGCCACGGGGCGGGTGGTGCTGGGCCAGGCGCCGCTGGGCGCGCCGGGCGCCGTGGCCGTCACGGCACAGGCTGCGGCGGGCGGGGCCGCGCCCATCACCGCCATCACCTTCGCCGCGCGGGATGCCTCGGCACCGCGCGACCACTTCACCGGCAAGGTCGAGGACCCGCTGGTGGCGGCGGCTTTTGTCGAATCCTGGCCCGATCCCCTCCACCTCGCCGCTCCGGCGGAAAGCCTGCGCGCCCGCTGGGATTTTTCGGACGGCATCACCACCGAGCAGGTCACCGATACCGGCCCGGATGCGCTGCATGGCAGCCTGATCAACCTTCCCACGCGCGGGGTGGTCGGCGCCGCCTGGACCGGCAACGAGACCTGCTGGCGCCACGCCCCCGCGGAATACGCCGCCATCCATTTCCATGCCGATAACCTCAGCGATTGCGGCTGGGCGCCCTCCTTCGCCTTCGACGTGCCGGAGGGGATGCGCAGCGGCGCCTATGCCTTCCATCTGACCTGCGAGGATGGCGAGGACTGGCTGCCCTTCTACATCCTGCCGCGCCGGGACGGGCCGCATGCCCCGGTGGCCTTCCTGGCCTCCACCTTCACCTACCAGGCCTATGCCAACCACGCGCGCGGCAATGCCGATGCCGCCTACAAGGAACGCGTCGCCGCCTGGGGCGCCTATCCGCACAACCCGGACGATGTTCCGGCCTTCAGCCATTCGACCTATAATCGCCATCCTGACAACAGCGGCATCTCGCTCTCCTCCCGGCTGCGGCCGATCCTGACGATGCGGCCGGGCTTCCTGACCTTCAACGACGCGAAGGGTTCCGGGCTGCGGCATTATCCCGCCGATTCCCACCTGCTCGCCTGGCTGGAAGCGCGCGGCATCGAATTCGACGTCGTCACCGACGAGGACCTCGACGACGAGGGCGAGGCGCTGCTGTCGCCCTACCGCACCGTCCTGACCGGTTCCCACCCGGAATACCACACCGGCCGGATGCTGGATGCGCTGACGGCTTATCGCGACCATGGCGGCAAGCTGTGCTACCTCGGCGGCAACGGCTTCTACTGGCGGATCGCGCGCGATCCCGCCCGCCCGCATGTCATCGAGATCCGCCGCGCCGAGGGCGGCATCCGCGCCTGGGCGGCGGAAGCGGGCGAATATTACCACCAGCTCGACGGCGCCTTGGGCGGGCTGTGGCGGCGCAACCGCCGGCCGCCCCAGGCGCTGGTGGGCCTCGGCTTCAGCGCACAGGGATTGTTCGAAGGCACCTTCTACCGCCGCCTGCCGGCCTCCGAGGACCCCCGTCATGCCTGGATCTTCGAGGGCGTGCCCGAGATCATCGGCGACTACGGCCTGTCTGGCGGCGGGGCGGCGGGGTTCGAGCTGGACCGCGCCGACCCGCGCCTCGGCACGCCGCCCGGCACCGTGATCCTGGCGCGGTCGGAACAGCCGCCGGCCTCCTTTGTCACGGTGCCCGAGGAACTGCTCTCCCATATCGCGACCGTGACGGGGGAGAGCCCGGAGGCGCTGAAGCGCGCGGAGATCATCATCTTCGACGTTCCGGGCGGCGGTTCAGTCTTTGCTGTCGGCTCCATCACATTCTGTGGCAGCCTGTGGAACGGAACCGCCTTCGATGGCCCCGTCTCCCGGATGCTGGAGAATGTGGTGCGCCGCTTCGCCGGGATCTGACAAGGGCCGGCGCCATCCGGGGGCCACGCTCCCTTCAGCTTCGGCGGGCCGGGCGCGTTCCATGGCGCCCGGCCCGCCAGGACCCAGAAAGTCGAGAAAGATGAAGTCCAGCACCTTCGGCCGCCGTGGCCTTCTGCAAGCTTCGGGGGCGCTGCTCCTGCCCCTGGCCGCGCCGAAGCTGGCGCGCGCCTCCACGCCGGCCACGCTGCGCTTCGTGCCGCAATCCAACCTTTCGACGCTGGACCCGGTCTTCACCACGGCGGCGGTGACGATCACGCATGGCTATTGCGTCTTCGACACCCTCTACGGCGTTGATGCCCAGATGCGCGCCAGGCCGCAGATGGCCGAAGGCGCCACGGTGTCCGAGGACAAGCTCACCTGGCTGATCCGCCTGCGCGAAGGGCTGCGCTTCCATGACGGGGAGCCGGTGCGCGCCCAGGATTGCGCGGCGAGCCTGACGCGCTGGAGCAAGCGGGACACCTTCGGCCAGACCCTCGGCGCCGCCGTGGAAGCCTTCGAGGCCGCCGATGACCGCACGATCCGCATCCGCCTGAAGCGCCCCTTCCCGCGCCTGCTGGACGCCATCGGCAAGCCGCATTCCTCACCCGCCTTCATCATGCCCGAGCGGCTGGCGATGACGGACCCGAGCAAGCCGGTGACGGAGATGATCGGCTCCGGCCCGTTCCGCTTCGTGGCGGACGAGTTCGTGTCCGGCAGCCGCGCCGTCTATGCCCGCTTCGCCGACTACAGGCCGCGCGACGGGGCGCCGGAATGGACCTCCGGCGGCAAGCAGGCGCATCTGGAGCGCATCGAATGGATCATCATGCCCGACCCCGCGACGGCGGCGGGCGCGCTCCAGGCCGGTGAGGTGGATTGGTGGGAACAGGCGCTGCCCGACCTGATCCCGACCCTGACGCGGCGGCGCGGCATCACCGTGCAGCGGCAGGACCCTTATGGCTTCATCGCCCACGCCCGCTTCAACCACCTGCAGCCGCCCTTCAACAATCCGAAGCTGCGCCGCGCCGTCCTCTCCGCCCTGCGGCAGGAGGATTACATGCGCTCGATCGTGGGCGAGGACCCCGAAGGCTGGCGCCAGTGCCGCGCCATGTTCCCCTGCGGCCTGCCGGACGTGACCGAGGCCGGGGTTCAGGACATGCCGGCCAGCCTGGACGCCGCCCGCGCGGCGGTGAAGAACAGCGGCTACAATGGCGAAACGGCGGTGATCCTGAACCCGGCCGATTACCCCTCCATCTCCCCGCATGGGCTGCTGACGGCGGATCTGCTGCGGCAGATCGGCATCAAGGTGGATCTGCAGGAAATGGACTGGGGCTCGGTGCTGCAGCGCCGCCTGTCGCGCGAGCCGGTGGAGAAGGGCGGCTGGAGCATCTACCACACCAACTGGCCCAGCGTGTCCATCGCCAACCCGGCGATGAACGCCACCATCCGTGGCCAGGGCAGCACCGGCTGGACCGGCTGGTATGAAAGCGCCGAGATGGAGCGCCTGACCCTGGAATGGCTGGACGCCGCGACGCCCGAGGATGGCCGCCGGCTGATGGACCAGATCCAGCGCGTGGCCTTCGATGACGTGCCCAGCCTGCCGCTCGGCCAGTATTTCTCCCGCACCGCCTACCGGGAGAATGTCACCGGCATCCTGCCGGGCTCCGCCGCCTTCTTCTGGAACGTCCGGAAGGGTTGAGCATGCCGGCGATCCCTTCCCTCGCGCCGGATGCGGCGCGGTTCGACGTGGTGATCCTGGGCGGCGGCTCGGCCGGCTGCGTGCTGGCGGCGCGGCTCAGCGAGGACCCGTCCCGCAAGGTGCTGCTGGTGGAAGCGGGGCAGGATTTGCGGCCGGGCGAGATGCCGCCGGAAATCGCCTCGCCCTATCCGGGGCGGGCCTATTTCAACAGCGCCTGGACCTGGGGCGGGCTGCAGGTGGCGATGGGCAAGGACCCGTCCAACACCGGCCAGGCCACCATGCGGCCCTATGAGCAGGCGCGCATCCTGGGCGGCGGTTCCTCCATCAACGGCATCGGCGCCAATCGCGGCTCCCCGCATGACTATGCGGAATGGGAAGCGGAGGGCGCGGCGGGCTGGGGCTGGTCCGATGTGTTGCCCTACTTCCGCAGGCTGGAGCAGGATCTCGACCTCGCCGCCGACACTGAGCTGCATGGCGCCGACGGCCCCCTGCCAATCCAGCGCGTGCCGCGTTCCCGGCACACGCCCTTCGCCCGGCAGGTGGAGGCGGAGCTGGGCCAGCAGGGATTCCCCGCGCGGGAGGACCAGAACGGCGCCTGGGAAGACGGCGTCTTTCCCATCACCGTCAATCTGGACCGCGACGGCCGCCGCACCTCCACGGCCACCGTTTACCTCACCCATGCCGTGCGCGCCCGCCCCAACCTGACGCTATGGACCGGCACCGAGGCGGAGCGGGTGTTGTTCGAGGGCCGGCGTGCCGTCGGCGCCCGGCTGCGGCGGGGGCGGGACAGCGTCGATGTGGCGGCGCCGCTGGTGATCGTCAGCAGCGGCGCGCTGCATTCCCCCGCCCTGCTGTTGCGCAGCGGCGTTGGGCCGGGGGCGGCGCTGAACCAGCTCGGCATCCCCGTGGTGGCGACGCGCGCCGGCGTCGGGCGGAACCTGCTGGAACATCCCTCCATCGGCGTTTCCGCCTTTGTCCGCCCGGATGTGCGCCTGCCCGCCGGCGAGCATTACCACATCCAGTCCATCCTGCGCTGGTCCTCCGGCCTGGAAGGAATGCCGCCGGGGGACATGCACCTCGCCGTCAACACCCGGTCCGGCTGGCACGCTGTGGGGCACCGCATCGCCACGCTGTTCAACTGGGTGAACAAATCCTATTCCCAAGGCAGCGTCACCCTGGCCTCGCCCGATCCCTCCGCCCGGCCGGTGGTGGATTTCCGCATGCTGTCGGATGAGCGGGACCTGGTGCGGCTGGCCCAGGCCTTCCGGCTGGCCGCGGGCGTGCTGCGTGCCGCATCGCTCCGTGGGATGGTGATGGAGGCCTTTCCCTCCACCTATTCCGCCCAGGTGAAGAAGCTGTTGCAGCCTTCGTGGAAGAACGGCGTGCTGACGGCGCTGGCCGGGCCGGTGATGGACCGGGTGCCCCTGGCGCGCTCCCGCATCCTGGCCATGGCGCAGGAAGGCAACGCGCCGCTGGAGGTGCTGTGCGCGGACGAGGAAGCGCTGCGGGTGCATCTGCGCCGCCATGTGGGCGGCGTCTGGCACCCCTGCGGCACCTGCCGCCTGGGCGCGGAGGACGATCCCATGGCGGTGTGCGACCCGTCAGGGCGGGTGATCGGCGTGGACGGGCTGATGGTCTGCGATGCCTCCGTCATGCCGACCATTCCCTGCGCCAACCTGAACGTGCCGGTCATCATGATCGCCGAGAAGATCGCGGGCGGCATCCGCGCGGCGGCGGCGGAGGTTCTGCCCGGAAAGGCCGCCGCCTGAGCGGAGGCGGCGCCGGGGCTGGCCGCTCCCGGTGCCATGGCCTTGCGGCGGGGGCAGGGCTTGCTAATGCAAATCCTCCACCGCTGGGGGCTTCTCCCCGTTGCTTTATCTTCTCTGGTCGCTTCCCGCGATCATCGTGATCGGCCTCATCGCCACGGGGCGGGCCGATGTGCTGCGCGCCGCGCTGGCCGGTGCCCTCGCCGCCCTCGCCATCGCCCTGCTCGCGGCGCCACGGCATTTCCAAGGGGCGGAAGCCGCCACGGCGATCCTGCGTGGCGGCTGGATCGGCTGGGTGGTGGTGCCCTACATCCTGGGCGGGGTGCTGTTCTGGCAGATCGCCAGCAGGCCGGGCGAGGGGGCGGACGCGGCCGAGGCGGCGCCCGGCGGCGCCCGGGCCCGGCGCCGGCTGTTGTTCGCCGCCTGCTTCCTGGTCGGACCCTTCGCGGAATCCGCGACCGGCTTCGGCGTCGGCATCATTGGCACCATGGCGCTGGTGCGCCGCCTCAACGTGCGGAAGCGCCACCTGCTGGCCTTTTCCCTGCTGAGCCAGACGCTGATCCTGTGGGGCGCCATGGGCAGCGGCGTCATTGTCGGCGCCGCCTTTGCCGGCGCGGACCCGACGCGGCTGGCGCTCCACAGCAGCATCATCGTGGTCGCGCTGCACATCGCCTGGCTGCCGCTGTTCTGGCGGCTGGCGGCGGCGGCGGGCGTCACGGCCGGATGGCGGGAGCATGCCGGCGAGGCGGCCTGGATCGCCGCGGGCCTCGCGGCCGCCATTGGCGCGACGGCCTGGCTGGGGCCGGAGATCGCGCTTCTCGCCGCCTATGGGCCGCTGATCGTGCTGCGCTTCCTGGCGGACCAGCGCCCCGGCCGCCGACGGCTCGTTGAAGGCTTGTGGCGGATGCTGCCCTTCGCGGTGCTGATCGGCGGGCTGGTGCTGTCGCGGACCCTGCCCTTTCTCCGCCACATGCTGGCCGAGGCGGGGCGGATGGCGCCCTTCGCCGACGCGCCGGCCTGGTCCCCCTTGCTGCATGCCGGCACATGGCTGGTGGTGGGCGGCCTGGCGACGGCCCTGCTGCGCGGCGACGGCCCCACCTTGCCGGGGGAGATGCGGGCCGCCTGGCGGACCGGCCGGCTGGCCGTGCTGAGCATCATCCTGTTCTCCATGATGGCGGAGGTGCTGTCCCTGTCGGGGATTGCCGCCGCCCTGGCGCAAGGGCTGTTCCTGGCGCTTGGCCAATGGGCGGTGGTGATGACGCCGCTGGTGGCCGGCACCTTCGGGGCCATCACCAACAGCGGCAACGCGGCCAATGGCCTGCTGATGGCGTCCCAGGTCACGCTGGCGGCCACCGCGGGCCTCAACCTCGCTGCCGCCGTGGCGCTGCAGCACATGTCCGGCCTGAGCATGAGCATGTTCTCGCCCGTGCGGATGGCCATTGTTTGCAGCCTGGCGGGCGCCACGGGGCGGGAACGGGAAGCCTACCGGATGATGCTGCCCTTCGCGGCCGCCGCCCTTCTGGTGCTGTTCGGCGCCGCCCTGCTGATCGCGCTGCGCCTGATCTAGAACGGACCCCGATCGGGCGGGATCGCCTGATCGGGTGAAGATGCCCGGCAGAGCCAGGAGCCAGAGCATTTGAAGTGAGCCAGTGCGAACGGAAAATGCCCTAGCGCGCCGCGCGGCTGAGGAAGGGCGCGGCGGGCGGAGGGGTGTGGGCCGCCTCATCCGCTTCCTCCTCCTGCTCCTCCAGCGCGTCGAGGGAGGCGCGCATCCGCCGCACCGTCTCGGCGACCGTGCCCGCTGTCCAGTCGGACACGTCGCGCAGCCAGACGCCGTTGTGGAAGGCGCGGGCGCGACATTCGCCATCGCGCTGAAAGGTCTTGATGATGTAGGGGCCATGCGCGAACTCGGACGAGCTCATGACCGGATCTCCGTGGCGGGGGGTTGTGCGGCGAGCGGGAACCAGGGCCGGGGACGGCGCGCCGCCCCCCGCCACTCTCACGCGGGGATGGAGGAAGCGGCGATGGTGCCGGGGCTGTAGCGGATGGGCCCCTGATGGGGTTCGCGCAGCACATAGCCGCGGCCCCAGACGGTGCCGATCAACTCGCCGGCGCCGGCCTGGGCCAGCTTCTTGCGCAGCTTGCAGATGAACACGTCGATGATCTTGGCTTCCGGCTCGTCGATGCCGCCGTAAAGGTGGTTGAGGAACACTTCCTTGGTCAGCACCAGGCCCTTGCGCAGGGTGAGCAGCTCCAGGATAGCGTATTCCTTGCCGGTGAGGTGGATCTCGCGCTCATTCACCCGCACCTCGCGGGAGCCGAGATTGAGGGACAGCGGGCCAACCGCCAGGGTCGGCTGGCTGAAGCCCTTGGCGCGGCGGATGATCGCCTGGACGCGGGCCACCAGCTCCTGCTGGTCGAAGGGCTTGGTGATGAAGTCGTCGGCGCCCATGCCCAGCGCCCGCACCTTGGCCTGCGGGCGGGACAGGCCGGACAGCACCAGAACCGGGGTTTCGACGCGGTTGCCGCGCAGGCGGCGCACCACCTCATAGCCCTCCATGTCGGGCAGCATGATGTCGAGCACCACGATGTCGTAGTCATACAGCCCGGCCAGCTCCAGCGCTTCCTCGCCGCTGCTGGCGGTGTCGGTGATCATCGAGGACGCCTTCAGCATCATCGCGATGCCGCGCGCCGTCGTCACGTCGTCTTCAACCAGGAGAACTCGCATCGTCTTGGAATCCTGCGGCCATGAAGGCCAGGGGCGGAGGAAGGAAGGGGGCGGGCGGAGGGGCGGCGGCTGGCGGCGAGGGGGGGCGCCGCTCAGGAATGGAGCAGCTGGCCATCCTCGGGCAGCGCCGTGGCCAGGCCGGCCATCAGCATGTCGAGGTCATCCATCCCGCTGGTCTGGGCGTCCTGCCCGTCCAGCTCCGGCATGCAGTCGAGCATGTCCTGCAGGTAGTCCGCGGCGCGGAGCAGGATCGCGCTGCAGGGCTCGCCATCATGGGCGGCCAGGCTGGCCAGTTGCTGCAGCAGGGCGATGGCGGTGTCCATCTTGGACGGGCGGTCAGACAGGGTCATCGGGGTCCACCAGGAGAAAGGTCACTCAACCTTGAGTAGTGATGTTGTGAACCAAAAAGACACTGACGGGCAATCTCATTTTTACACCCCTTCTCGCCAATTAACCTCATTCCGGTCGAAAGATCGTCCCGGATGATCTCATAAGTTGCTGATCCGCTGACATTCTTGTGAAGCCAAAGCCATCCTGGTGCAGAAGGTGAAAAATTTGTCATCCACCAAACACAACCTGAAGTTGTGATCTGGCTTCTTAAAAGGCGCGCCGGGTGGCCTCCTCCGGTTGTGCCGGAGGGCGCCGCCCGGTCATGTTGGCCATTCAGGAAAGCGGGTTTTTTTCGTGCGGCCGCCGCGTCCCCGCCACGGCAGGGGGCATCATCGCGAACAGGAACCGTGGCGCCAGGGCGGCGCGGTTCATCGGCCCGGCCGGAGCAGCGCCCCCGCCGGGCGGGTGGCCGCTCAGCCGGCGGCGGCGGAGTCCGGCCAGGCCGCCGCCCAGGGGCGCGCCGCTTCCAGCACGCCGCCCAGCCGCAGCAGGTCCAGATCCGCGCCCCAGCGGCCAACCAACTGCACCGCCGTCGGGAGCCCGTCCGCGCCGAAGCCCGAGGGCACCGTCAGCGCCGGATGGCCGGTGAGGTTGAAGGGATAGACATAGCTGCTCCAGCCCTGGCGGGTGATGCCGCAGCGTTCGCCCTCCACCTCCACCTCGTCATGCGCGGCGTCGAAAGCGGCCGGCAGGGCGGTGCGGCTGAGGGTCGGCGTCACCAGCAGGTCGTGCCGCTCGAACAACGCCTGGATGGCGCGGAACAGCTGGGTGCGGGCGAATTGCGCCTGGCGGAACTCATGCAGCGAGAAGCCATCGCCGCGCTGCATGAAGGCCAGCAGGGTCGGGTCCATCCTGTCCCGCCATTCCGGCAGGTGCTTCGCCATCGCGGCGGCGAAATTGCCCTGGTACATAATGCGGCCCGGGAACTCGATCCAGTCGATCGCTTCCCGCACCGGCTCCACCACCGCGCCCTGCGCCTCCAGCGCGGCCAGCATGGCGCAGGTGTTTTCCGCCATGTCGGCGGCGAGGCGCGGATTGGCGGCGCGCTCGATATAGCCGATGCGCAGGCCGGACAGGTCGTTGCCGGCCAGGGCGGGGTTGAGCCGCGGCGCCTGCGGGGCCGAAACGGTCCAGGGGTCGCGCTCGCTCGGCCCGGCCATGGCGGCGAACATCACCGCGGCGTCGCCGATGCTGCGCGCCATGGGCCCGGCATAGGTGTAGTTGCCGAAGGCGTCCCCCGCCGATTGCCAGGGCACGGCGCCGAGCGTCGGCTTCAGCCCGACAATGCCGCAGCAGGCCGCCGGGATGCGCACCGACCCGGCCCCGTCCGTGCCCAGCGCGATCGGCCCGAGCCCGGCGGCCACCGCCGCCGCCGCGCCGCCGCTGGAGCCGCCCGAGGTGCGCGACAGGTCCCACGGATTGGGCGTGGCGCCGAAGGCCGGCCCGTCGGTCAGGGCCTTGTGGCCGAACTCCGGCATGTGCGTCTTGCCGAAGACAATGGCGCCCGCCGCGCGCAGCCGCTGCACCAGCACGTCATCCGCCGCCGCCGGCGGTTGTCCGGCGAAGATCGCCGAGCCATGCCCGGTGGTCAGGCCGGCGACATCCACCTGGTCCTTGATGCTGACCGGCACGCCATGCAGTGGGCCGAGCGGCGCGCCCCGCATCACCGCCGCCTCGGCTTCCCGCGCGCCATCCAGCGCGGCTTCCTCCGCCAGGGCGGCGAAGGCGTTCAGGCGCGGCTGCGCCGCCCGCGCCGCCCCCAGCACGGCGCGCATGTATTCGACGGGGGACAGCTTGCGGGCGCGGATCAGGCTGGCGGCGCGCTGCGCGGTCATGCGCAGCATCTCGGCATCGGACATGGAGCCTCCTCGGATGAAGCGCCATCTGGAACGTGGCGCTTGACGCGGGGAGCAGCCTGATATCGGATATATCATCTTTCAAGATGCTTCCGCCCAGGTCCTCGCAGAAGGCCACCGGAAGCGGTGCCGGGGCCGCCGCCTTGCCCCGCGCCGCAGCAAGAACGGAACAGCGGCGCCGGATCACACCGGGGCAGGCCGCGACCAACAGGGAGAGCAGAGCATGATCCGGGATGGCTTCACCAGGCGTCATCTGCTGGCCGGCACCGGTGCCGCCGCCTTGGCGCTGCCGACCATCGGCCGGCCGCGCCCGGCGCGCGCCGCCGGCGACCTCACCGTGGTGCTGGAATCCGAGGTGGTCATCCTCGACCCGCACGCCACCACCGCGGCGATCACCCGCAGCTTCGCCTATCACGTCTTCGACACGCTGTTCTCGATGGATTCCGCGGGCCGGATCCATCCGCAGATGGCCGCGGGGCACGAGGTTTCGGCGGATGGGCTGAGCTGGACCATTCCGTTGCGCGACGGCCTGCTGTGGCATGACGGCAAGCCCGTCACCGCCGCCGATTGCGCCGCCTCCCTGGCGCGCTGGGCCCCGCGCGACGGGCTGGGCCGCATGATGCTGGCGGCCGGCGCCAGCTTCTCGGCCAGGGATGCGCGCACCATCACGATCGCGCTGAAGCAGCCCTTCCCGCTGATGCTGGACGTGCTGGGCAAGCCCAACGCGCCCGTGCCGGTGATGATGCCCGAGCGCATCATCAAGGCGGCGGGGGAGCAGCGCATCAGCGAGATCGTCGGCTCCGGCCCCTTCGTGTTCCGCGCCGACCTTTGGCGCAGCGGGGACAGCATGGTGCTGGCCCGCAACGACCGGTACGTGCCGCGCGACGGGGAGCCGGATTTCCTGGCGGGCGGCAAGCGGGTGAAGATCGATCGCCTGGTGCTGAAGGTGATGCCGGACGACACCACGGGCGCCAACGCGCTCGGCGTCGGCGAGATCGACTACATGCAGTACCTGCCCTTCGATTTCCTCGACCTGCTGGGCCGCAACAGGGATGTCAACCTGATCGGCCTGGGCGGCATCCACATGTTCCAGGGCAATTTCCGCCTGAACCACGCCAGCGGCCCCTTCGCCGATCCCGCCGTGCGGCGCGTGCTGTGGAAGCTGGTGGACCAGAAGGCGATCCTCACCGCCATTGGCGTCCCGCAGAAATTCCGCCTGGAGGCCTGCCCGTCCTTCTTCATGTGCGGCACGCCGATGGAAAGCCGGATGGGCGCCGAGATGGCGCGCCTCGACATCCAGGGTGCCCGCGCCGAGCTGGCCCGGACCGGCTACAAGGGAGAGCCCGTGGTGATGCTGGAGGTCGCCGGCTCCATCTCGCAGACGGCGGGGCATGTGCTGGCCGAGAACATGAAGGCCGCCGGCTTCACCGTGGAGGAGCAGACCATGGATTGGGGCACCGTTCTCGCCCGCCGCGCCAAGAAGGATGGCTGGAGCCTGTTCCCCGTCTACTCCAACGGCGTGGACATGATGTCGCCGCTGAACCATTTCTACATCGCCAACAACTGCGCCGATTATCCCGGCTGGAGCTGCGATTCCCGCACCACCACGCTGCTGGCGGATTTCCTGAAGGCGCCCGATGCCGCGGCGCGCAAGGATGTCTCGGACCGCATCCAGGCCATCGCCTATGAAACCGTGCCGAGCGTGATGTGGGGCCAGTTCTCGCGCCCCGCCGGCTACCGCAGGCGGCTGAAGAACATGATCGAGTCCAGCTTCCCGATGTTCTGGCAGGTGGAAGTCTAGAGCATCTTCACCCGGCCGGGCGATCCCGCCCGATCGGGATCTGCTCCAGGCGGCGCGCGCCACGGCGCCGCCTGACACTGCGCAACGAAACGGGAGGAAACGCGGCGGAGGGTGCATCCCTTCCCGCGCCTTTCCGCCACCAAGGATGCCCGATGCCCCTCGACCAAGCCCTCCGCGACGCCGCGCTGCCCGAACTGGACGGCACGCTTCCCCTGCCCGGCCTTTCGGCGCCCGCCACCATCCTGCGCGACGAATGGGGCATTCCGCATCTCCGCACCGCTTCCAGCCGCGATGCCTGGATGGCGCTGGGTTTCGTCCATGCGCAGGACCGGCTGTTCCAGATGGAGCTGACGCGCCGGCGCGCCCTAGGCCGCGCCGCGGAATGGCTCGGCCCGGCGGCGGCGGAAAGCGACATCCTGGTTCGCCGCCTCGGCATGGAGGCCGCCTGCCGCCGCGACTTCGCCGCCCTGGGCGAGGCGGCGCGCAGGATGCTGGAAGCCTATGCGGCCGGGGTGAATGGCTGGATGAGCTCCGGCCAGCCGCTTCCGGTGGAATACGCGCTGCTGGACGCGGCGCCCGAGCCCTGGGAGCCCTGGCACAGCATCGCCGTGATGCGCCGGCTCGGGCTGCTGATGGGATCGGTCTGGTTCAAGCTGTGGAGGGCCGCCGCCCTGCCGGTGGTGGGCCCGGAGGGCGCGGCCAGGCTGCGCTATGACGATGGCGGCACGGACCTGCTCTGCATCCCGCCCGGCGCCGAGGCGCGGCGGCTGGAGGCGGATCTGGCGAAGCTGGCGCCCGCCATCCAGGCCCTGCTGGACAGCATGGACAAGGCCTCGGCCGGGGACGAGGTGGGCGGCGGCAGCAACAACTGGGCGGTCGGGCCACAGCGCAGCGCCACGGGCCGCCCGGTGCTGGCGGGCGACCCGCACCGCGTGTTCGAGATCCCGAATATGTATGCCCAGCACCACCTCGCCTGCGACAGCTTCGACATGATCGGGCTGACCGTGCCGGGCGTTCCGGGCTTTCCGCATTTCGCGCATAATGGCCAGGTCGCCTATTGCGTCACCCATGCCTTCATGGACATCCACGACCTGTTCGTGGAGCGCTTCGACGCCGATGCCACCCACACCGAGGCGCCCGGTGGCCCGGCCCCCGTCACGCGCCGCCGCGACAGCATCCGCATCCGTGGCGGCGAAACGCGCGAATTCGACATCGTCGAGACGCGGCATGGGCCGGTGATCGCGGGCGAACCCGCGCAGGGCGCCGCCATCGCGCTGCGTTCCGTGCAGTTCGCCGAAACCGATCTTTCCTTTGACTGCCTGCCGCGCATGACCATGGTGCGCAGCGTCGAGGAGCTGTTCGAGGCAACGCGCGGCTGGGGGCTGATTGACCACAACCTCGTGGCGGGCGACACGGAAGGCCATATCGGCCACCTCGTCCGCGCCCGCCTGCCGCGCCGCCCGCGCGAGAATGGCTGGCTGCCGGTGCCGGGATGGATCGCCGGCCATGACTGGCAGGGCTGGATCGCGCATGACGACATGCCGCGCAGCCTCGACCCCGAGGGCGGCATCATCGTCACCGCTAACAACCGCGTGGTCGCGGATGACGCTTATCCCGATTACCTCAGCACGGACTGCCACCCGCCCTATCGCGCCCGCCGCATCGCCGGGCGGCTGGCCGAGCGGCCCCTTTTCGCGCCTGGCGACGCGGCCTCCATCCATGCCGACACGCTTTCGGCCAACGCGCTGCTGTTGCGCGACCGGCTGGCCGCCCTGCCCGCGCCCGGGGACGGTGCCGCCGCCGCCCTGCGGGAGCGGCTGCTGGCCTGGGATGGCCGGATGGAGGCGGGCGAGACCGCGCCCACCGCCTATATCGCCCTGCGCCGCGCCCTGACGGCCATCCTGGCGGAGCGCAGCGGCCTCGGCGCCGCCGGGGCAAGCCCGCTGGCGCAGGTTCCGCCCGGCATCGCGCCGCAGAACCAGCTCTGGTGGACGCTGCCCAGCCTGCTGCGCCGGGACGACAGCAGCCTTCTCGGCGGCTGGAGCTGGGACCAGGCGCTGGGCGAGGCCCTGCTCCGCGCCGCCGCGGCGGAGACGGATGCCAGCTGGGGCGAAGCGCACCAGCCGCGCTTTGCCCATCCGCTCTCCGCCCTGCATCCGGAGGCGGCGGCGCTCCTCGACCCGCCTTCCCGGCCGGTGGGCGGCGATGGGGACACGGTGCTGGCCAATGGCCTGCTCTGCGCCAGCGGCCCCGCCGCCAGCTATGGCGCCCTGGCGCGCTATGTGTTCGATGTGGGCGATTGGGAAGCCTGCCGCTGGGTGGTGTTCCACGGCGTGTCCGGCCAGCCCGGCAGCCCGCACTACGCCGACCAGAACGAGGCCTGGTCCGCCACGCGGATGGTGCCGATGCATTATGGCTGGGAGGGCATCGAGAAGGCGGCCCGGCACCGGCAGGAGCTGGCCCCGGGCGCGAAGGTGGGTCCGGAGGCGTGAGGGCGTGGGACCGCTTTCCCCTGACAAGAAACAGCCCCCGCACTGGGCGCAGCATGGCCTTGAACCGGGAAGGATATATCAAATAGGCTGATCTCCGGCATGGCCGCGAAGGGAAACAAGGTTGCTGACGCTCGACCCGGGCCGGAATGCCGGCAGCATCGCCATCGAGGGGCTGGTCAAGCGCTTCGGGCCGGTGCGCGCGGTCGATGATGTTTCCCTCGACATCCGCGCCGGGGAGTTCCTGGCGCTGCTTGGCCCGTCCGGTTCCGGCAAGACCACCATCCTCATGGCCATTGCCGGCTTCGAATATCCCGATGCGGGCCGCATCCTGCTGGGCGGCGAGGACATCACCTGGCTGCCGCCGAACCGCCGCAACCTCGGCATGGTGTTCCAGCGCTACACCCTGTTCCCGCACATGTCGGTGCTGGAGAACATCGCCTTTCCGCTGAAGATGCGCGGCATCGGCCGCGCCGAGCGGGAGGAGCGCGCGCGGGACGCGCTGCGCACCGTGCAGCTGGAACAGATGGGCGCGCGCCAGCCGGCGCAGCTTTCCGGCGGGCAGCAGCAGCGCGTGGCCATCGCCCGCGCCATCGTCTATCGCCCGCGCGTGCTGCTGATGGACGAGCCGCTTTCCGCGCTTGACAAGAAGCTGCGCGAGGAGATGCAGATCGAGATCAAGCACCTCCAGCGCGAAATCGGCATCACCGTGGTTTTCGTCACGCATGACCAGACCGAGGCGCTGACCATGGCCGACCGCGTCGCGGTGCTGGACCATGGGCGGCTGCAACAGATCGGCGCGCCGCGCGACCTGTATGAGGCACCGCAAACGGAGTTCGTCGCCGGCTTCATCGGGGAAACCAATTTCTGGTCCGGCACCGCCGCCATCGCCGCCGCGCGGGGGGAGGCCGTGGCGGTGCGGCTCGATGGCGGCGGGGTCATGCCCGCCACGGCCGTCTCGCCCCTGCCGCCCGGCGGCCGGGTCCGGCTGGCCTTGCGCCCGGAAAGGCTGCGCATCGCGGCCGGCGGCGAGGGCCTGGAAGCGCGTGTCACCGAGGCGATCTATGCCGGCAACGCGACGACGCTGATGCTGCAGGCCGCCGGAGGCCAGATGCTGCGCCTGCGCATCCCGGCCGGCGCCGGCCTGCCCGAGGCGGCGGTGGGCGAGGCCGTCACGCTCGGCTGGCAGGCCGCCGATGCGCGCGCCTTCGCGGTGACGCCGTGAGCCGCCGGCCATCGCGCTTCCTGCTCGGCGGGCGCCGCTTCAGCCCGGCGGCGAGCCTCGCCCTCGCCGCGCCTTTCCTGCTGCTGCTCCTCGTGGTGTTTCTTCTGCCGCTGGCGACGCTGCTGCATGAAAGCCTGTTCGTGCCGGAGCCGGGTATCGGCAACTACGCGCGCGCCTTGCAGGAGCCGGTTTACCTGCGCGTGATGCTGCGCACCCTGCGCATCGCCTTGTTCGTCACGCTGCTCGCCCTGCTGCTCGCCTGGCCGCTGGCCCTGCTGATGGCGCGCAGCAAGGGCCTGGGGCTGGCGCTGCTGGCGGCCGCAGTGCTGCTGCCGCTCTGGACCTCGGTGCTGGTGCGCACCTATGCCTGGATGGTGCTGTTGCAGCGCAATGGCGTGGTCAACCAGATGCTGGCGCAGCTCGGGCTGAGCGACCAGCCCATGCGGCTGCTCTACACCGAGGGCGCGGTGGTGCTGGCCATGGCGCATGTGCTGCTGCCCTTCATGGTGCTGCCGATCTATTCCGCGCTGAAGGGCATCCCGGAGGATTATTCCCGCGCGGCGCAGATGCTCGGCGCCTCCCCCTGGGCCAGCTTCCGGGAGGTGACCTGGCCGCTCTGCCTGCCCGGCGTCACCTCGGGCTGCCTGATGGTGTTCCTGCTGGCGCTGGGCTTCTTCGTGACGCCGGCGCTGATCGGCGGGCCGCAGCAGATGATGATCGCGACGCTGGTGTCGCAGCAGGTGCGGGAAATGCTGGACTGGCCCTTCGCGGGGGCGCTGGTGGGCATCCTGCTGTTCTTCGTGCTGATGCTGACATTGCTGTTCCGCCGCGCCGTGCGGCTGGACCGCTTCGTGGGGCAGGCGTGATGGCCGCCGCGCGCAGCCGCCCGAACCGCGCTGGCCGCATGGCGCTGAACGCGGCCGCCTATGCGGTGACGGTCTTCCTGCTGCTGCCCACGCTGATCATCATCCCGATGTCGGTCGGGCCGGAACGCTTTCTGCGCTTTCCGCCGGCCGGCTTCTCGCTGCGCTGGTATGCCGAGTATTTCCATGACGCGGAATGGATCGCCGCCACGCTGTTCAGCCTGGAGGTCGGGCTGATCGCCGCCTTCTGCGCCACGGTCGCCGGCACCATGCTGGCCCTGGCCCTGGTGCGCGGGCGGCTGCCGGGGCGCGGGCTGGTGGAACTGCTGGTGGTCGGGCCGGTCATCGTGCCGCATGTGGCCTTGGCCGTGGCCATGTTCCTGGTGTTCGAGCGGTTGCGCCTGACCGGCACGCTGCTGGGCTTCGCCATGGCCCATACGGTGCTGGCCCTGCCCTTCGTGGTGTTCACCGTGCTGGCCGCGCTTTACCGCTTCGATGCGGAGCTGGAGCGCGCGGCGCTGTCCTGCGGCGCCGGGCGGTTCGCGACCTTCCGCCACGTCACCCTGCCGCTGATCGCCCCCGGCGTGGTCTCGGCGGCCTTGTTCGCCTTCATCATCTCCTTCGACGAGCCGGTGGTGTCCTTCTTCATCTCCGATCTCGACCGCAAGACGCTGCCGCGCAAGATGTTCGAGGACATCGACTACAACATCTCGCCCACCCTGGCGGCCGTGGCCACCATGCTCACCGCGCTGACGGTGCTTGCCCTGCTGGCGGGCTTCGTGCTGAAGCGCGCGGCGGAGCGGCGTGCCGCGGCAAGGAATGGCTAGGAACATGGCGGAAACAGCGCAGATCATCGACTTCGTGGCGCCGGTGGGACGGGAGAACCTGGCCGGCCGGGTCTATGACGAACTTCGCACGGCGCTGTTCGAGGGCCGGATGCAGCCGGGGCAGCGCCTCAAGATCCGCGACCTGGCGGCGGCGATGCAGGTGTCGGAAACCCCGGTGCGGGAGGCGGTGGTGCAGCTGGCGCGGGAACGTGCGCTGCGTCTGGAGGCGGCGCGCTCGATCACCGTGGCCGGGCTGAGCCTGGACCAGTATCTGGAGCTGCGCACCGTCCGGCTGGAGCTGGAAGGGCTGGCGGCCGAGGCAGCGGCGCTGCGCATCAACGAGGCCGGGCTGGCGGCCCTGGCCAAGGCCCATGACGCCCTGACCGCCGCCGAGGAGGCCGGCGATGCCGTCGCCGCCAACCGCGCCAACTGGGCCTTCCACCATGGCCTCTACCGGGCGGCGGCGATGCCGGAGCTGTTGGCCATCATCGAGAGCATCTGGCTGCGCAACGGCCCGATGCACGCCTTCCTCTACCCCGATGCGCGGCCGAGCTATCCGGGGCGGCACCGGCATCTGGACATCATCGACGGGCTGCGGGCCCACGACCCCGTGGCGACGCGCGCGGCGCTCTGCGCCGACCTGACCGAGGGCGGCGCCAACCTCGTGGCGCTGCTCGGCCGCATGGAGGGTGCGTGACCATGTGGCGCCCTCCCGGGAACCAGAAAAACAAGGCGCAGGGTGGGCGGGGGACATCATCCCCCGTGCCGCCCGGCGCCGAAAACAGGGAAGCAGGACGATGGACATCCAACGCAGGACATTGCTGGCCGCTTCTGCACTGACGGCGCTCGGCGCGCCGCGCCTGGCGCGGGCGCAGAACGCGGGCGAGGTCATCATCGCCACCACCGGCGGGCTGATGGAACGCAGCCTGCAGGAACATTTCTACCGGCGCTTCCAGCGGGAAACCGGCATCCGCGTCCGCTCGGTGCCGATCGAGCTGCCGGACCAATGGGCCAGGGCCCAGGCCGGGCGGCGCAGCGGCAACATCCCCTTCGACATCGTCACCGCGACCCCGCCGGACCTGATCCAGCACGCGGAGATCCTGCAGCCGCTCGACTGCGGCGCCATGCCGGGCATTGTCGCGCATGCGCTGCCCAATGCCTGCTTCGGGCATGGGATCATCCGCACCGCGGGCGGCATGGCGCTGGTCTGGAGCAAGAAGGCCTTTCCGCAGAACGCCCCCGCCTCCTGGGCGGATTTCTTCGATGTGCAGAAATTCCCCGGGCCCCGTTCCCTGCCCGACACGGGGGACCGGGAATGGTGGGTGCCGCTGGCCGCGCTGATGGCCGATGGCGTGCCGCGCGACAAGCTTTTCCCCATGGATCTCGACCGCGCCTATCGCAAGCTGGATGCCCTGAAGCCGCATGTGGCCGCCTGGTGGAAGAGCGGCGACAATTCCATGCAGATCATGCGCGGCGGCGATGCGGTGATGACCATGGCCTATTCGAGCCGCGCGGTGCCGCTGGCCAAGAGCGGCGAGTTCGACTTCACCTGGAACGGGGCGATCCGGGATGTCGGCAACTGGGCGGTGCTGAAGGGCGGGCCGAACACGCAGAACGCGCTGCGCTTCCTCGATTTCTTTGTGCAGGACGCGAAGGAGCATGTGGCCTTCAGCGAGAAGGTTTCCTTCGATTCCAACAACCGCGAGGCGCCGTCCCTGGTGCCCGAGGCGGAGCGGCGCTTCCGCCCTTCCTGGCCGGAGAACTGGGAGAAGCTGGTGATCGCCGATTACGCCTGGGTCGCCGAGCACCGCGCCGCCATGCGGGAGCGCTGGGTGAGCTGGCTGACGGCCTGACGCGCCATGCTGGTCAATGACCCCGAGGCGGCGCACTGGCCGGTGGACCCCGCGCGGCTCGACCTGGTGGAGGAATTCCGCCGGCGCCCGCGCGGCCCGCACAGCGACGCGCTGCAGAAGCTGCTGCACCGGATGCGCTGGTCCGGCGTCGGCCAGCGCCATGTGCTGATCGTGCTGGAGCCCAACCGGCGCTGGATGCTGGGGCGCCTGCCGGGGCGCCGCGGCGCCCCGGTCGAGACATTTCCCAACCGCGTCTTCACCGACCTTGCCGCCGCCGAATGGGCGGTCTTCGTCCTGCGCTGGGAGGCGCTGACGGGGCAGAAGCTGGAGGATGGAAGCTCCGCCGCATGACCGACACCACCGCTGTCCTCGGCTATGCCTGGCCGCTGGTCGTCTCGCCGGGCGAGGAGGTCGCCTTCCACCTTTCCAGCGCCACGCTGGAAGAGGCGGAGGCCACCCTGCTGCGCGTGCGCTGCGCCGATCCCGACCCCGATGGGCCGGGGCTGCGCCTCACCGCCCCCGGCACCCCGCTTGATGGCCTTGTGGCGCTGCGGCACCAGCCGCTCCATCCCGGCTCCTGCGCCATCATCCCCGATGCCCCGGCGCTGCGGCGGCCAGGCCCGCTTTCGGTGGGCTGCTTCCTCTGGCCCACGGCGCCTCTGGCGGGGCGGCAGACCATCCTGTCACGCTGGCGGGGCGACCAGGGGGAGGGCTGGAGGCTGGGCATCGATGCCGAAGGCTGCCTGGAATTCGAGGTCGGCGCCCATGGCCAGTGCTGGCGCGTGACGGCACCACAGCCGCTGCTGGAGCGCGAATGGGTCTTTGTCGGCGGCGTGCTGGATGACGCGGCGGGCGAGATCCGCGTGGTGCAGCAAAGCCTGGACCCGCAGGCCGGGCGAGACCGGAGCGCCGATGCCGCAGCCCCCGGCCCGCGCGGTGTCACCTGGCCGGAGGCGACGGCGCTGGTCATCGCCGCCGAGGCGCGCGAGGGCGGCGAGACGCCGCTGACCGAGGCGCATTACGACGGCAAGATCGACCGGCCGCGCCTGCACGCCACGGCGCTGGATGCCGCCGCGCTGCGCGCCCTTTGCGAAAGCCTGACACCGCCGCCGGGCGACCCCAACCTGATCGCCGCCTGGGATTTCGCGCGCGACATCCCCACCGCGCATGTGCGTGACCTTTCCGCCAACCGGCTGGACGGCACGCTGCGCCACCTGCCGATGCGGGGGATGACCGGCGCCAATTGGGACGGCAGCACGGTGCAATGGACGGAAGCGCCACATCTTTACGGCGCCATCCATTTCCACAGCGACGACATGCATGACGCGGGCTGGTCGCCGGACCTCCGCTTCACCATCCCAGCCGATTGGCGCAGCGGCTTCTATGCGCTGCGCCTGCGCGCCCGGCAGGGCAGTGATGATCCGGTGGAAAGCTTTGTCGCCTTCTTTGTCCGCGCGCCGCTGGGGCAGCCCCGCTCGAAGCTGGCGCTGGTGGCCAGCACCGCCACCTTCCTCGCCTATGCCAACAGCGCCCTGCGGCTCGACCAGGTGCATGCCGAGGCCATGCTGGAAGGGCTGCTCACCCTCTCGCGCGACGATGTTTACCTCCAGGAGCACCGTGAGCTGGGCCTCTCCACCTATGACACGCACAGCGATGGCAGCGGCTGGAGCTATTCCACGGCGAAGCGGCCCATCCTGAACATGCGGCCGCGCGGCGCCACCTTCAACTACGGCAACGACACCCACATCATCGACTGGCTGGAGCAGATCGGCCAGGATTACGACATCATCACCGATGACGACATCCACCGGCATGGCGCGCAGCTGCTCGCCGGCTATCGCTGCGTCATCACCGGCTCGCATCCCGAATATTTCAGCCGCGCCATGCTGGACGCCTTCGACAGCTACCAGCGTGGCGGCGGGCGGCACATCTATCTTGGCGGCAATGGCTTCTACTGGCGCATCGGCTGGCATCCCACCGAGCCGCACAGCATGGAAATCCGTCGCGGCATGAACGGGCTGCGCACCTGGGAGGGCGAGGCGGGCGAGAATGCCCTTTCCTTCACCGGCGAGCCTTCCGGCCTCTGGCGCAGCAACGGGCGCCCGCCGCAAAGGCTGGTCGGCGTCGGCTTCGACGCGCAGGTCTTCACCCGTTCCTACCCCTATCGCTGGCGGGAGGAGGCGCGCGACCCGCGCATCCGCTGGATGGTGGAGGGGATTGATTTGGAAAAGCCGCTGGGTGACGCGGGCCTGCGCGGCGGCGGCGCGGCGGGGCTGGAGGTGGACCGCGTGGACGCAACCCTCGGCTCGCCGCCGCATCTGCTCTGGCTCGCGACGGCCGACCAGCTCGATTATGGCGGCGTGCCGACGCTGGAGGAGCTGCGCACCCTGCACCGCGGCGCCATGGGCGACCAGAATGCGCGGGTGCGCGCCGATGTTGCCTTCTTCCCGACGGCGCGGGGCGGCGCGGTCTTCTCCACCGGCTCCATCGCCTGGGCCTGCGCGCTCTCCTGCGACAACTACGACAACGGCGTCAGCCGCCTGACGGGGAATGTGTTGCGGCGCTTTCTCGACCCCCGGCCCTTCGAGGGCTTCGACTGACGGCCAGGGAGGGCGCCGCACCCGCCGGGGTGACGCTGCCACCCCGGACCCCGCCACGACATGCCGAGCACCAAGAACCGAGGAACGGGCCATGCGACAAACCCCCATCAGCACAGAGACACCCTGGTTCCGCCTCGAATCCGACGAAAGCGACTGGGCGGCCGAGAACCCCGCCGATCTCGCGCGCTGGATGGAGCAATTGCTGCTGATCCGCCGCTTCGAGGAAAAGATCCTCGACCTGCATGGCCAGGGACTCATCCATGGCCCGGCCCATGCCTCCATCGGGCAGGAGGCGGGCGCGGTCGGCGCCATATCGGTGCTCGGCACGGCGGACAAGATCAACGGCACTCATCGGGCGCATCACCAGATCCTCGCCAAGCTGCTGAACAGCGCCCTGCCGGAAGGCTATGACCCGCGCGGCGATGCGCCGGTGGAGGAGGCGGGCATGCTGGTCCGCCGCGCCATGGCGGAGATCATGGGGCTGGAGGAAGGTTTCTGCGGCGGGCGCGGCGGTTCCATGCACATGCGCTGGGCGCCTTCCGGCATTGTCGGCACCAGCGCCATCATCGGCGCCAACCTGCCCCATGCGGTGGGCTATGGCCTCGCCGACAAGGTGCTGGGACGCGACAACATCTCGGTCGCCTTTTTCGGCGATGGAACATTGATGGCCGGGCAGTCGCTGGAGGCGATCAACCTCGCCGCCCTCTACCGCCTGCCTGTCATCTTCTTCCTGGAGAACAATTTCTACGCCGTTTCCACCCATGTGCGGGAACAGACGCGCGAAACGCGCCTGACCACGCGCGGCGCCATGTTCGGCGTGCCCAGCGTGGAATGCGACGGCATGGACCTGATGGCCGTGCGCAAGGCCATGCGCTGGGCGACCGAGACCATCCGGGAAAGCGGCGGACCGGTCTTCATCGAGGCGCAGTGCTACCGTTTCCTGCATCAGAGCGGGCCGCTGCTCGGCAGCCAGTTCGGCTATCGCGACAAGGCGGAGGAGGATGCCTGGCGGGCGCGCGACCCCCTGGCCACGGTGCCGGCGCGGTTGAAGGCCATGGGCGTGCTGGACGATGCCGGCCTCGCCGCGCTGGATGAGCGCGCGCGTGGCGTGGTGGAGGAAGCCGCCGCCGCGCTGACGGAGGTGCCGCGCGGCTCCAACAGCCTGCAGGTCCGTGCCGGCGCTTACCCGGACGCCTCGCTGGTGGATGAGGGCATCCGCGGCGATCTTCCCGAGCTGGCCGGGGAACGTTTCCTGGAAGCGGGCGATGTTCCCGCCGAGGCGCGGGTGGAAGGAAAATACATCGAGGCCGTGGCCGCCGTGCTGCTGCGGAACATGGAGCGCGACCCGCGCATCGTGCTGATCGGCGAGGATGTGCACCGGCTGCGCGGCGGCGTCTCAGGCTCCTCGCGCGGGGTGATGGAGCGCTTCCCCGAGCGCGTCTTCGCCACTCCCATCTGCGAGAACGGCTTCACCGGCATGGCGCTGGGCGCGGCGCTTTGCGGGCTGCGGCCGGTGGTGGACATCATGTTCGGCGATTTCTGCATCGTCGCCGCCGACCAGATGTTCAACGGCATCGGCAAGTTCTCGCACATGTTCGGCGGCGGCTTCGGCGTGCCGGTGGTGGTCCGCGCCCGCGTCTCGCCCCAGGCGGGCTATGGCTCGCAGCACTCGATGGACCCTTCGGCGCTGTTCGCGCTGTATCCCGGCTGGCGCATCGTCGCCCCCGCCACGCCGCATGACTATGTGGGGCTGATGAACGCCGCTCTGCGCTGCGACGACCCGGTGCTGGTGATCGAGCACCAGGACCTGTTCCAGACCACCGGGCCCTTGCCGCGCGACGATCTCGATTTCTGCCTGCCGCTCGGCAGCGCCCGCATCGCCCGGGAGGGCCGGGCCTGCACGGTGCTGACCTATGGCGCCATGGTGCGGCCCTGCCTGGAGGCCGCGGAAAGCGCGGGCGTGGATGCCGAGATCGTCGATCTGCGCAGCCTCGATCCCACCGGGCTGGACTGGGAAACCGTGGCCGCCAGCATCCGCCGCACCAACCGCGTGCTGATCGCCGAGCAGACGGCGCGCGGCACCAGCCATGGCGCGCGGCTCGCCCAGGAGATCCAGGAGCGCTGCTTCGACTGGCTGGACGCCGAGATCCTGCGCGTCTCGGGCGGGGAAGCGGCGCCCGTGGTGTCGCGCCCGCTCAACATGGCGGCGTTGGGCAATGCGGCGAAGGTGGAGGCGGCGCTGCGGCGGCTGGCGGCCTGAGAAAAGGCGGCGGCCATGGATCGGCAAATGGGGATATGATATATCAGGATTCGCCAAGCCGCAGGACAGCCTGATGCCCCAGCCCATGCCCCTTCCGAACCATTCCCTGGATGCCGAGCTGCGCGCGCGCGCGCGGCTGGTCATTCCCGGCGGGCTCTGGGGCCATCTGAACGCGGCGCGGCTGCCGGAAGGCTATCCGCAATATTTCGCCTCGGCGGAGGGCTGCCGGCTGCGGGATGTGGATGGGCGCGAGTTCATCGACTTCATGTGCTCCTGGGGGCCGGTGGTGCTGGGCCACCATCACCCGGTCGTGGAGGCCGCCGCGCGGGAACAGGCGGCGCTGGGCGATTGCATGAACGGCCCGGCCCCCGTGCTGGTCGAGCTCGCCGAGCTGCTGGTCGGCCTGATCCCGCATGCCGATTGGTGCCTGCTCGCCAAGAACGGCACCGATGCCACCACCGCCTGCGTCACCATCGCCCGCGCCGCCACGGGCCGCCGCAAGCTGCTGGTGGCGCGCGGCAGCTATCATGGCGCGGTGCCCTGGTGCTCGCCCTCCGTCGCGGGCGTCACCGCCGAGGACCGCGCCCATCTGATCTCCTTCGACTACAACGACGCCGCCAGCCTGGACGCGGCCCTGGCGGAGGCGGGGAGCGATCTGGCGGCGGTGATCGTCACGCCCTTCCGGCATGATTTCGGCCGCGACCAGGAACTGGCCACGGCAAGCTTCGCCCGGCATCTGCGGGAGGCCTGCGACGCGGCCGGCGCCGCGCTGATCCTGGACGATGTGCGCGCCGGCTTCCGCCTGCATCTCGGCGGCTCCTGGGAGCCGCTGGGCGTGCGGCCGGATCTGGCCGCCTACAGCAAGGCCATCGCCAATGGCCACCCGCTGGCCGCCATCACGGGCGCCGAGCGCTTCCGGGAGGCGGCGACCGAGGTCTACACCACCGGCTCTTTCTGGTGCGGCGCCGTGCCCATGGCCGCGGCCGTCGCCACCCTGCGGGAATTGCGCCGCATCGATGGCCCGGCGCGGATGCGCGCCATGGGGGAGCGGCTGCGCGACGGGCTGGACCATCTGGCGCGGCGGCATGGCCTGGCGGTGCGCCAGACCGGCCCGGCGCAGATGCCGCTGATGACCTTCGCGGATGACGCCGACTGGCGGAAGGGCGACGGCTTCTGCGCCGAGGCGCTGCGCCACGGCGCCTATTTCCACCCCCGGCACAACATGTTCCTTTCCTGCGCGCATGGGGAGGCCGATATCGACCGCGCGCTGGAGGCGGCGGATGCCGGCTTCCGCGCGGTGCGGCGGATGGACTGAGGCGGGCCTCCAGCCGCCCCGTCTTCTTCGATGCTTGATATTTCTCGGAAAAAGGCCGAGGCTTGTGGCATGATGTGGCAGTCCTCAACAGATCGGCGCCGCCTCGCCCATGGTGGAAGCCTGCTCGCAGGCTTTTCGCCCCGGGTGGGCTGACGGCCTCCGTCAACTCCCGGCCCGGGGTTCCTTCGACAGCGGAACAAGGTCGCCCCGCGCTTGCGCGGGTGCGCCAACCATGTCCTGGAGGATGGATCTGTGGCGCCTGCCAACACCGACTGCCCATTCTGTGGCGAAATCCTTGACGCGATAAGCGGCACCTGCCCCGGCTGCGGCGGCCCCGCCGCGGCGCTCCCCTGGGCCGCGCCCGGGGAGATCATCATCACCGAGCGGGATCACCGCGTGCTGGGCGAGATCGTTTGCGGGCCGATGCGCGCCGGCGACCTCGCCGCGCGCATCCTGATGGAGAAGCTGGAATGCGGCCGCGTCGTCCCCGCGGAGGAGGCGCCCGCCGACCTGGTGACCCTGGGCGCGCGCGTCATCTTCAGCCTCGACGGCGCCACGGCCGAGGCGCGCGTGCTGGTTCACCCGGATGCGCGCAGCGTGTCCGCCTGGTCCCTGCCGGTGACGGCCGCGCGCGGCGCCGCCCTGCTGGGCCTGCGCGCGGGGGCGGAAACACGGGCGCCCCGCCTGCGCGGCGGCACGGAATGCATCGAGATCCTGTCCGTGCGGGGCCAGGCGGGGGGCGGCCTGCGCCGCGCCGTCCCCGCGGCGGCCACGCGCGGGATCACGGCGCCGGTGATGCTGCGGCCAAGGGCCAAGGCGGGCCGGCTCCGGCCGGATGACGATCCGCCGCCTTCCGCCGCATGAGCGGCGGCCCGGACGGCGCGTTCCGCCGCCGCGCCCGGCGATGAGCAACCGGCGATGAGCAACAGGGCGGCCCGGCCGATTTCGCGGCGCCGGCGGGCGCCGCGCCGCCTGTCGGGCCGCCCTTTTCCTGAACGAAACCCTGGCAAGAATATGGAGAATGCCATGAGCAAGGAAACCGAGGCGGGCGCCCTGCGCCCGCAACTGGTGATGTCCGCCTCCGACCACGGCCGGCTGATGGCCCTGGCGGAGGCCACGGCGCGGCGCAGCCCCCTGGTGGCCCGGCTGCTGCTGGAGGAGGTCGACCGCGCCGATGTGGTGCCGGCCGGGCAGGTGCCGGCCGATGTGGTGGCGGTGGGGTCCTTCGTGGAGTTCCACGATGCCACCACCAACGAGACGCGGCGGGTCCAGGTGGTGCTGCCGGGCGAGGCGGACATCGCCGCCGGGCGCATCTCCGTGCTGTCCCTCGTGGGGGCCGGGCTGATGGGGCTGCCGGTCGGACAGGCGATCGACTGGCCGACGCAGGATGGGCGGGTCAGGCGCCTCACCGTGCTGCGCGTCGATGCGCCGGCGCCCGGGGCCAGCGGGCCGGGTGGCGGGTCGGGCGCGGCCATCGCCATGACCTAGGCGCCGGGCCCCGGGTTGCGGGCGTGGCGCGGGCGGCGGAATATCGGATGGAGGCAGTTCAGGAGCGCGCCATGGCACAGGACCAGGATCGGATCAGGATTTCCTTTGAACAGGTCCGCCAGCTCGCGGAGCGGCCGCTGCTGCGCTGCGGCATCAGCCGGGAGCATGCCGATGCCATGGTCGATGCCGTGTCGCTGGCGGAAGCCGATGACGCGAAGTCGCACGGCCTGTACCGCATCCTCGGCTGCGTGGAGGCCGTCCGCTCCGGCAAGGTCGATCCCGGCGCCCGGCCGGAGGTCGTCCCGACCTCCGGCGCGGTGGTGAGGATCGACGCGAAGGGCGGCTTCGCGCTGCACCCGCTCCGCGTCGGGCGCCCGCTGCTGGCGGAAAAGGCGAAGCAGTTCGGCATCGCGGCGCTGGCCGTGAACAATTGCTACCACTTCTCGGCCCTGTGGGCGGATATCGAGCCGCTGGCGGAGCAAGGGCTGGTGGCGCTGTCCTGCACGATCGGCGCCTACAACGTCGCCCTGGCGGGCGGCTCCACCCCCGCCTTCGGCACCAATCCCTTCGCCTTCGCCTTTCCGCGCGGCACGGGACGGACGCCCTTTGTGTTCGACCTGTCCTCCAGCGTCGTGGCGAAGGGCGAGATCGAGCTGCGGCGCCGCGCCGGGGAAAGCCTGCCGCCCGGCTGGGCGGTGGACAGCCAGGGCGCGCCCACCACCAGCCCGGAGGAAGCCCTGAAGGGCGCGATCCTGCCCTTTGGCGGGCACAAGGGCGCGGCGCTGGGCCTGATGGTGGAATTGCTCGCCGGCCCCTTGATCGGCGACCTGCGCAGCGCCGAGGCCTTCACCGCCGATCCCAAGGATGCCGGCCCCCTGCGCGGCGGCTACCTGATGCTGGCGATCGATCCCGGCCATTTCGCCGGCGGCGAGGGCAAGCTGGACGCGGCGGATGCGTGGCTGACCTCGCTCGCGGAGCAGCACCGCCCCGCCCGGCTTCCCGGCACGCGCCGCCACGCGGCCCGGCGGCGCAGCATGGCGGAAGGGGTGCTGGTGTCCCGCCCGCTGCATGACCAGCTGCTGGAGCTCTGCTGACCGATGGAACTCCGCTGACCGGGGCGGGCCCTTGCCGCGCGCGAACAGGCGCGGCAAATGGTTCCGAACCATCCGCGCGGCGCGGACCGGCATGGGGAAACGAGAGCCATGGGCCTGCAGGTCGACCTGAACTCCGACATGGGCGAAAGCTTCGGCGCCTACCGGATCGGCGATGACGACGCGATGCTGTCGATCATCACCTCGGCCAATGTCGCCTGCGGCTTCCATGGCGGCGATCCGGAGGTGATGGCTCATGCCTATCGGGTGGCGAAGGCCAATGGCGTCGCGGCCGGCGCGCATCCCGGCTTTCCCGACCTGTGGGGCTTCGGCCGCCGCCGCATCCCCTTCTCCACCGGCGAGATCGAGCGCTTCGTCGCCTACCAGATCGGCGCGGCGCAGGCGATGGCCGCCTATACCGGGCATCGCCTGACCTATGTGAAGGCGCATGGCGCGCTGGGCAACCTGGCGGCGGAGGATGCCTCGGTCGCCGCCGCCATCGCCCGCGCCATCAAGGCGGTCGATCCCTCGCTGATCATGGTCGCCATCGCCCTGACGCGGCAGGTCGCGGCCGGCGAGGAAGCGGGGCTGCGCACGGTGCACGAGATCTTCGCCGACCGCGGCGTGGGCGAGGACGGCAACCTGATCGCGCGCGGCCAGCCCGGCGCCATGATCGAGGATGCCGACCAGGCCGCCGACCGCATCCTGGCGATGCTGCGGGCCAAGGCCGTCATCACCTCGAAGGGCGCCCACCTGCCCAGCCCGATCGACACGATCTGCGTGCATGGCGATTCCGCCCATGCCGTCGGCATGGCCCGCCGCGTGCGGGAGCGGCTGGAAGCCGCCGGCGTCACCCTGGCGCCGTTCAGCGGCTGAGCGGGCGGATGGACCTCGATCGCATCAAGGCGCTGATCGACCTGGTGGCCGCCGCGCCGATCGCGGATCTGCAGGTCGAGGAAGGCCCGTTGAAGATCCGCATCACCAAGCGCGCCCCGGCCGCCGGGAACGGAATGGCGGCGGAGCCTGCGGCGCGCCCGGCCGCGCCCCCGTCTCCCGCCGCGACGCCGCCCGCCGCCGCCGCGCCATCCCAGGGGCCACCCCAGGAGCCATCCCCGGCGGTGGACGCCGTGCTGTCGCCGATGCTTGGCACCTTCTACCGCGCCCCCTCTCCCGACGCGCCGCCCTTCGTGTCGGTCGGCGACATGGTCGAGGCCGGGCAGACCCTGGCGGTGATCGAGGCGATGAAGACGCTGATCAAGGTGGAGGCCGCCAAGGCCGGCACGCTGCGCGAGATCCTGGCCGAGAACGGCCAGCCGGTCGAGGAAAGCCAGCCGCTTTTTGTCATCGCATGAGCGTGGCGGGGCCTGTGTTCGACACCATCCTGATCGCCAATCGCGGCGAGATCGCGCTGCGCATCCAGCGCGCCTGCCGGCGCCTGGGCCTGCGCTCGGTGCAGGTGCATTCCGAGGCGGATCGCGACGCGCCCTATGTGCGCCTGGCCGACGCCGCCATCTGCATCGGCCCCGCCCCGTCCGCGCAAAGCTATCTGGACATGGGCGCGATCCTGCTGGCGGCCGAGGCCAGCGGCGCGGGCGCGATCCATCCTGGCTATGGCTTCCTGTCGGAGAACGCCGAATTCGCCCGGCGGGTGGAGGAGGAAGGGCTCGTCTTCATCGGCCCGCCTTCCGGCGCCATTGCAAGGATGGGCGACAAGATTTCCGCCAAGCGGGCGATGATCGAGGCCGGCGTGCCCTGCGTCCCCGGCTATGAGGGCGAGTTGCGGGCCGATGCGTCGAGCCTTCCCATCGCGCGAAAGGTCGGCTTCCCGGTGATCGTCAAGGCGGCGGGCGGCGGCGGCGGGCGCGGCATGCGCATCGTGCGGGCCGAGGCCGGGTTGCTCGACGCCATCGCCACCACGCGGGAGGAGGCGGGCCGCGCCTTCGGCAACCCGGCGGTGTATCTGGAGCGCTTTCTCCAGACCCCGCGCCATATCGAGATCCAGGTGCTGTGCGACGGCCATGGCCATGGCGTCTGGCTGGGCGAGCGCGATTGCTCCATGCAGCGGCGCCACCAGAAGATCATCGAGGAAGCGCCCGCCCCCGGCGTGCCGCGCGAGCTGCTCGACCGCGTCGGCGCGCGCTGCGTCGAGGCCTGCCGCCATATCGGCTATCGCGGCGCCGGCACCTTCGAGTTCCTTTACGAGGATGGCGAGCTGTTCTTCATCGAGATGAACACACGCCTGCAGGTCGAGCACACCGTCACCGAGATGACCACCGGCCTCGACATCGTCGAATGGCAGATCCGCATCGCCCGCGGCGAGCCCTTCCCGCTGGCCCAGCACGAGATCCGCCGCGACGGCCACGCCATCGAATGCCGCGTCAATGCCGAGGACCCGGAAAGCTTCCGCCCCTCGGCCGGCAAGGTCACGCGCTGGCACGCGCCGGGCGGGCCGGGGGTGCGCGTCGATTCCCATGTGGTGAGCGGCTATGTCGTGCCGCCGCATTATGATTCCATGATCGCCAAGCTGATCACGCATGGCGCCAACCGGGCCGAGGCGCTGGCGCGGATGCGCGGCGCGCTGGCCGAATGCGTGGCGGAAGGCATCCGCACCAACATCCCCCTGCACCGCGCGCTGATGGACGACCCGGATTTCATGGCCGGCGGCGTCAGCATCCACCACCTCGAGAACCGCCTGCGGATGGATCATTGATGCGCGGACAGGAGCTGATCGTCAGCGCCATGGGCGAGGCCGCCCTGTTGTGCGAAACGGAGCGCCCGCTGAACGATGCCGACCAGCGCCGCTACTGGGCGATGGCGCGCGCCGCCGAAGCCTGGCCCGGCGTGCTGGAGGCGATCCCCGGCGTGAACAACCTGCTGGTGGTCTATGACCCGGCGGCGGCCAGCGCCGCGGCGGTCGAGCGCGCGCTGCGCGAGGCCTGGACCGATGCCGTGTACCAGGCGAGCGAATCCCGGCTGATCGAGGTGCCGGTGATCTATGGCGGCGAGCTGGGCATGGACCTGCACGGCCTCGCCGCCCATGCCGGGCTGAGCCCCGAGGAGGTGGTGCGCATCCACAGCGAGGCGGAATACACCGTCTATGCCGTGGGCGCCGTGCCGGGCTTTCCCTACATGGCCGGGCTCGACCCCCGCCTGGCCTGGGCGCGGCGCGACGTGCCGCGGCTGCGGCTGGAAGCCGGCTCCATCATCATCGGCGGCGTGCAGGCGGGCATCATGCCGGTCACCACGCCCTCCGGCTGGCATTCCCTGGGCTGGACGCCGATGCCCTTCTTCGATGCCGCGGCCTCGCCCCCCGCCCTGCTCGTGCCGGGTGACCGCGTCCGCTTCACGGTCGAGGAGCTGCGGCTGTGACCGGGCCCGCCATGATCGAGATCCTCGCCGCCACGCCGCTCAGCAGCGTGCAGGATCTCGGCCGCTCCGGCGTCCGCCGTTACGGCATCGGCGTGTCCGGCGCGATGGACCCGATGGCGCTGTCCGCCGCCAACCTGCTGCTCGGCAATGAAAGGGGCGCGGCGGGGATCGAGATCACCGCATCCCCGCTGCGGCTGCGCTTCCTGGCCGACACGGCGTTCAGCCTGTGCGGCGCGGATGGCGCGGCAACGCTGGACGGGCTGCCCCTGCCGCCCTTCTGGGCCATGGCCGCCCGCGCCGGGCAGGAGCTTTCGGTGCGCGCGCCCCGCGCCGGCATGCGGGCCTATCTGGCGGTGGCCGGCGGGATCGACGTGCCTGTGGTGATGGGATCGCGCAGCACCGACCTCAAGACCGGCTTCGGCGGCCATGAGGGCCGTGGCCTGGCGGCCGGCGACCGCCTTCCCATCGGCACCCCCGCCGCCCCGCCCCGCATCCCGGAGGGCGGCTTCGGCGTCGCCCCGCCCGCGGGCATGCCCCTGTCGGAGGCGGACACCACCGAGGTGCGGGTGATCCGCGCCGCGCAATATGGCCGCTTCCCGGAGGCGGCGCATGAAACCTTCTGGTCCACCGCCTGGACGCTGCGGCCCGACAGCAACCGCATGGGCTTCCGCCTCGCCGGCCCGGCGCTGATCCCGGTGGAGCGTGTCGAGCTGCTGTCCCACGGCATCCTGCCCGGCGTGGTGCAGGTGCCGCCGGCGGGCGAGCCGATGATCCAGCTCAACGACGCCAACACCTGCGGCGGTTATCCGAAGATGGGCGTGGTGATCGGCGCCGACCTTTGGCGCCTGGGTCAGCTCCGGCTGGGCGGCGGCCTGCGCTTCGCCGAGGCGACGCGGGAGGAGGCGCTGGCGGCGCGGGCGGCGAACGAGGCCTATCTGGCCGGGGTGTCGCGGGCCTCGCGCCTGGCGCGGCGCGTCTGAGAAGGATGAAGCCATGACCGACCCGCAATCCCTGGCGGAGATCGCCCGTCACATGGCGGCCAGGGGCATCGAGGTGCTGGAGGTGCGCTCCGGCGACCGGCATTACCGACTGGTGGCCGAGGCGGAGGCTGCCCCGGTTGCCGCGGCGCCCCCTTCCCCGCCGCCCGCCGGCCACTTCACCAAGGCGGCGGGGATCGGGCGGCTGCGCTTCCATCATCCCCAGCGGGGCCGCCCCGAGACGGGAAATGGCGCGGTGCGGAAGGGGCAGGTGCTGGCCTATCTCCAGGCCGGGCTGCTGTTGCAGCCCGTGCTGGCGCCCTGCGACGGGACAATCGGCCCGGCACTGGCGGAGGAAGGCGCGCTGCTCGGCCATGGCGACAAGGTGTTCGCCATCCGGCCGGGCTGAACCCCTCCCCCCCGCTGCCGGGTTTTGTTTCCCGGCAGCGGGGGGCACGGCTCAGGCGCGGCGGACGCCCCAGGAATAGGGCATGCTGCCCTTCACGAAGCCGCTCAGGTCGTCGCGATAGGCGGTGCGGGACACGAACTGGCCCAGCGGAATGGTGGCCACCTCGTCCTGCGCCATCTTGTTGACCTGGTCGGCCAGGGCCTTGCGCTTCGCTTCCTCCGGCTCGTCCAGCCAGGACTGGATCACCGCCTCGATCTGCGGGCTTTCATACCAGCCGAACCAGCCCCGCCGCCCAGTGCCCTTGACCAGCGAGGACACGCCGGGATTGGCATAGGCCATGGCGGAGCCATAGGTGTGGAAGATGCTCCAGCCGCCCTTCTCCACCGGCTCCTGGCTGGCGCGGCGCTGCACCACCGTGCCCCAATCGGTTTCCGCCAGCTCCACATTCATGCCGATGCGCTGCAGCACATCCGCGGTGAGCTGGCCATGCGGGCCGATCAGCGGGAAGTCGGTGGGGTTGATGATCACCACCTTCTCGCCCTTGTAGCCGGATTCCGCCAGCCGGGCCTTGGCGCGGTCCAGGCTGCGCGGCGGCCGCGTCAGCTCCGAAAGGCCCTCGGTGCCATAGGGCGTGCCGCAGGGGAACAGGCTGTGGCATTCGCGCCAGAGCGACTTGTCCTGCCCGATCGTGACCTGCATGTAGTCGGCCTGGTTGACCGCTAGCGCCACGGCTTGGCGCACCTTCAGATCGTTGAAGGGCGGGTGCAGGTTGTTCAGCCGCATCAGGCTCATGAAGCCGGCGGGGAACAGCGTGTCGAGCTTGATGCGGCGGTTGCTCTGCAACACCGGCAGCAGGTCGTTCAGCGGCTGCTCGACCCAGTCCACCTCCCCCGCCTGCAGCGCCGCGGCGGCCGTGGCGGGATCGGGCATGATGTGCCATTCGACGCGGTCGAAATGCGCCACCTTGCCGCCGCTTGCCCAGTCGGCCGCTTCCTGGCGCGGCTGGTAGCCTTCGAACTTGGTGTAAACCGCGCGGCTGCCGGCGACGAACTCATCCGCCTTGAAGCGGAACGGGCCGGAGCCCACCACCTCCCGCGCCTGGGTGTTGGCGTCGGTCTTCGCCACCCGCTCGGGCATGATGAAGGCGACATTGGCATCCGGCTTGGCGATGGCGTCCAGCAGCATGGGGAAGGGCTTGGTCAGGCGGATCTCCACCGTGCGGTCATCTGCCGCGCCCCATTTCTCGACCACCTTGGCGAGAAGCTGGCCGAAGGGGTCGCGCTTCGACCAGCGCTCCAGGCTGGCCGCGGCATCGACCGCGCGAACCGGCTCGCCATCATGGAACTTCAGCCCTTCGCGCAGGCGGATGCGCCAGACCCGGCCATCATCGGAAACCGTGTGGCCTTCCGCCATCTGCGGCTGCGGGCGCTGCGAGCCGTTCACCGCGAAAAGCGTGTCATAGACGTGATAGCCATGCATCTGGGTGACGATCGCCGAGGTCCAGATCGGGTCCAGCGCCGTCAGGTTGGCCTGCGGCACGAAGCGCAACGTGCCGGCGCGGCTGTTCTGTCCCAGGGCGGGCCGCGCCAGGGTGGGGAGAGCGAGGGCGAGACCGCCCAAGCCTGCACTCCCGAGGAGTGTGCGACGTTGCATGACCATTTCCTTCCCTTATGCCCTTGAACGGGTGCGCCGAGGCTAGGCAAGGCGCCGGCAGGGGGTCAAGGCGCGCGCCGGCCCGGCACCGGCTTGAAGCGGGCCGCCAGCATCCCCATCTGTGATCGATCATGCGCCAGAAACCCATTCATCACGGCCGCCTTCGCCAGGCGGGAACCCTTCTCGCGCGCCCTTAGCCCCGGGCTGAGCGCGCGTGCCGCCGTTGCGGCATGCCAGGATCCGGCCCGGGGACCCCTCCAGAACTGAACCGAACAACGTGCGGGGCTTCGCCATCGCGGAGCCTCGCCATGCCCGGAGGAGGTCGTTGGTGCCTTTCACAATCTCAATCTGCGCCATCTGCCACGGGGCCATCGCGGGCCCGGTGGAGGTCTGCTACGCCTGCGCCTCGGCCACGGAAAGGCTGCGGGCCGGCGACAATCCCGATGCCCCCGTTGTGCTGACATCGCGCGACGGCGCGGCGATCCGGCGCTTCGCGCAGCTGCGCCTGGCGGCGGGCGACCCGCTCGCCTGGGCGCTGCGCGAGAAGCTGGAGCGTTCCCGCATCGTGCCGGCCGACGCCATCGATGCCGACATCGCCACGCTGGGCTCGCGGATCGTTTTCGCGGTGGGGGATGGCTGGCCGGAAGCGCGCGTGCTGGTGCTGCCGGCGGAGCATGCGGCGGCGGGCTGGACGCTGCCGGTGACGACGCCGCGCGGCATGAGCTTGCTGGGCCGCGCGGCCAATTCCGTGATGACCGTGGCGGGGCCCGGCGGCAGGCCGGAAAGGCTGCGCCTCCTTTCCATCGTCCACCAGCCGGAAGCCGCGTCCCTGGCGCTGGCGGCGGCATCCCTCGCGGCGGCGGGGCGCGGCCGCCCGCCCGGCCCCGGCGCCGCCGGAGGGATGCCGCAATGACGGCACGGCGGATCGCCTGGCCGCTGGCGGTGACGCTGGGCAGCATGGGCCTGCTGATCGCCCAGCCCGCCGTCATGCAGGTCCTGGGCGCGGCCGAGCTGGCGCCGCAGAGCGTCCAGGTCATTCGCCTGCTGCTCGGCGTGACGACCTACTTCGCCGGGGCCTGGCTGGCCACGCGGCTGGTGGGCAGCGTGCTGTCGCGCGACAAGCGCAAAGGGCGGGCGCGGTCGCCGAAGCTGCTGCAGGACCTGGTCAGCGTCGCGGCCTTCGGCGCCGCCGCGCTGGCCACCATCGCGCTGGTCTTCGAAGGCTCGGTGCTGGGCGCCGCCGCCACCTCGGGCGTCATTGTCGCCGTGCTGGGCTTCTCGCTGCGCGGCGTCATGGCGGACGTTTTCGCCGGCATCGCGCTGGGGCTGGAGCGCGCCTACCGCATCGGCGACTGGATCACCATCGAGGGCGGCATCAGCGGCCGCGTGGTGGAGATCAACTGGCGCTCCACCCAGCTGCAAACGCTGGACCGGATCCAGACGGTGATGCCGAACGGGCGCATCGCGCAGCAGCGCATCACGAACTACAGCGCGCCGCGCCCGCATTACCGGCACCAGATCCGCATCACGCTGGATCACGCGCTGCCGGCCGAGGACGCCAAGCGCCTGCTGGCCGACGCGGCCGCTTCCGCCGCCTGCGTCCTGCCGCAGCCGCCGCCCGATGTGCGCCTGGTGTCGCTGGAGCCGGAGGGGCTGGTCTACATGGTGCGCTACTGGGTGCCGAGCTTCGCCCAGGAGGTGGATTGCCGCGACGCCGTGCTGACCGCGGTGGATGGCGCGCTGCGGCGGCAGGCCGTGCCCGCGCCGCACCGGCGGCACCGGCACAGCCTGGACCGGGTGGACAAGGCCGATGCGGCAACCGTCCTGAGGGTGCTGCGGCCCGGCGCGGAGCCCGCCCCCGCCCAGGCCGAGGCGGCCCCGGCGGAGCCGCCGCGCCTGGCCGCGGGGCATGCCTGAGGCGGAAGGGCTGCCGAAGGGCGGCCGGGAAGGTTCCGGCCGCCCTTCGGCGGCATGAGGCCGGCTCAATCCGCCGTCAGGCGGCCTTCCTTCGCGGCCTTGCTGGAGATCCTGTATTCGGCCTCCAGGATGGCGGCGAAATCCTGCGGCGTGCTGGCAAAGGACTCGCTGCCCAGCTCGCGCGCCTTGGACACCGCTTCCGGATCGCGCACCGCCTGCTGGATGGCGGCGACGAGCTTGTCCTGCACCGCCTTTGGCGTGCGGGCCGGCGCCAGCAGGCCGATATAGGTGGTGCCGTCGATCTCCCCGAAGCCCAGCTGGGACACGGTCCTGACCTCCGGCAGGGCGGGATCGGGATTGGGGCCGAGCACGGCCAGCGCCTGCAGCGCGCCCGAGCGCACATGCGGCAGGGAGCTGGTCACCTGGTCGAAATGCACGTCGATCTGGCCGCCGATCAGGTCGCTCAGCGCGGGACCCGATCCCTTGTAGCTGACCACGGTGAACTTCGCGCCCAGCAGGTTCTCCAGTTGCAGCAGCGCCAAGTGGTTGGGCGTGCCCGGCCCGGAATGCGCGGCGGTGAGCTTGCCTTCGCCCGAGCGGGCATAGGCGGCGAGGTCGGCGAAGGTCTTGAAGCGGCCATCCGCCCTGCGGGACAGCAGCACCATTGAGCTTCGGTTGACCAGGCTGAGTGGCGCGAAATCGGCGCGGCCATAGGGCGTCGTGGTCATCTCCGGCACCGTGACGATCACCCCGCCGCCGGCGAGCAGCAGGGTATGGCCATCCGCCGGGGCGCGCGCGACCTGGCCGGCGCCGATGGCCCCGCCCGCCCCGGGGCGGTTGTCGATCACCACCGACTGTCCCAGCACCTTGCCGAGCGACTGGCCGACGAGCCGCCCCACCAGGTCGGTGTTGCCGCCGGGCGCGAAGGGCACGACGATGGTGACGGGCCTGGACGGGAAGTCCTGCGCCCGGGCCCTGGATGCGAAGGGGCCGGCGGCGGCGGCGAGCGCGCCCATGGCCAGCAGGTTGCGGCGATGCAGCTTCATTGGTGTTTCCCCAGGATTCATTGAGCCCGGGCCGGCGGAGGCCCGGAAAGCCTTCATCCGGGCCTGGCCCGGCTGCGGAGGCGTCAGGCCTCGTATTTCAGCACCGCGTCGAGCGTCCGGCGGATGGTGGAAAGCCGCGCTTCCTCGGTCGGCGGCATCGGTGCGCGCGGCAGCCCGGCATCGCAGCCCTGCAGGGTGAGGGCGGTCTTGATGTTGGCGGGCAGGTTGTCGGTCGCGATGGCGTTCCAGAAGGCCAGCATCGCCTTGTGCATCTCGAAGGCGCGGAGGTGGTCGCCGGCCTGCACCGTGTTCCACAGCGCCACGCAAACGCCGGGGATGGCCGCCGGCGTCGCCGCGATCGTGCCATGCGCGCCGAGCGCGAAGGAGGAATACAGCAGGGCGTCGATCGCCGAATAGATCTTGCAGCCCTCGGGCACGCCGAGCAGCAGGTCGGCCATCAGCTTCAGGTCGCCCTGGCTTTGCTTGACGCCCATCACGCCGGGCAGCTCGCTCATCAGGCGGATCAGCTGGGCGGGCGTGCAATAGTTCCAGGGCACCACGTTGTAGATGATGACGGGGATGTCGACCGCCTCGGTCAGCGCCTTGAAGTGGCGGAAGGTCGCGGCCTCGTCCGGCTTGAAAAGGTAATGCACCGGGGTGACCTGCAGCGCCGCGACCGGAAGATGCGCGATCGCCTTCGCCCGGTTGATGGCGTCGCGCGTGCTGTTGGAGATGATGCCCGCCACGATCGGCACGGCGCCATCCACCTCCTCGGCGGTGATCTCCATGATCCGCACGAACTCCTCAAGGGTGAGGGTGTGGCCCTCGCCGCTGCTGCCGCCGGGGCAGACGCCATGCACGCCCTTCGACAGGTTGAAGCGGATCACCGCGCGGAAGGCGGCCTCGTTGATCTCGCCATCCGCCGTGAAGGGGGTGACGAGCGGGGGAATGACGCCGGAGAGTTCGAGCTTCATCGGAGTTCCTCGGGATGGCCGGGCCAGTCGCGCCAAGCTGGGGCGTTCTGGTCGCGGGCTGACATGTCAGGACTCATATTGACCTTTCACTGACATGTCACTAGGTTTTTTCGGCTACCCTGAAGGAGGCGCAACAATGCGGCCCGCGCCTGGCATCACTTCCGCCGGCATCACTCTAGTTGGCGCCATTCCCGCCGGCATGGCCCCGCCCGCATGACCCCCGGCGCCGAGACGGAGGCCGTGGGGGAGGCTCCCTCCACCCAGCGCAGCCTCGCCTATGTGGGCTTCCAGCAGCAGATCATCGATGCCCGGCTGCGCCCGGGGCAGTTCGTGTCGCAGCGCGAGCTGATGAAGCTGCTCGGCATGTCGCTCGCCGCGGTGCGGGAGATGATCCCGCGGCTGGAAGCGGCGCGGCTGATCACCACGGTCCCCAAGCGCGGCCTGCAGATCGCCAGCGTCGACCTCAAGCTGATCCGCAATGCCTGGCAGGTGCGGTTCATGGTGGAGCGCGAGGCCACGCTGCATTTCGCCGAGGTCGCGGAAGCGGAAACCATCCGCCGGCTCATCGCCGACCACCGCGCCATCCTTGACCGCGCCCTGGCGCCGAAGCCGGACAGCGCCCTGGAGAAGGACGCGCAGGCCGTCGATTGGGGCCTGCACGACCTGATGGTGGACCTGATCGGCAACGAGATCCTGTCGGAGATCCACCGCGTGAACAGCCTGCATGTGCGGCTGATCCGCTTCGACGCCGATTCACTGCGCCCGATGCAGGTGGTGCCCGCCATGCGCGAGCATCTGGAATTCCTGGAAGCCCTGGCGGCGGGCGACCGGGACGGCGCGCTGCGGAAGATGATGGCGCATATCGAAAGCTCCAAGCGCCGGGTCCTGGAGGTGCTGACGCGCCCGGCCGCCGGCTGAGCGCCCTCTGGCCTATTCGTCGATCGCTTCCAGGGCCTGGGCCAGGTCGGCGATCAGGTCGTCCGGATGCTCGATGCCGATGGACAGCCGCACCAGCCCGTCCGTCACCGCGAGCCGTTCCCGGATGTCCGCCGGCACGCCGGAATGGGTGGTGGAGGCCGGATGGCTGGCCAGGGATTCCGTGCCCCCCAGGCTGACCGCCAGCTTGAAGACGCGAAGCGCGTTCAGCATGCGGAAGGCTTCCGCCTGTCCGCCCTTGATCTCCACGCTGAAGGTCGAGCCCGGCCCGGTGCATTGCGCCTCATAAACGCGCCGGGCCTCGCTCCCCTCCGGCAGGAAGCCCAGCCCATGCACGCGGGCGACCCTGGGATGGGCGGCCAGAAAGGCGGCGACGGCCTCGGCGTTGCGGGACGCCTCGCGCATCCGCAGCGACAATGTTTCCAGCGAGCGGCCCACCATCCAGCAGGAATGCGGATCGAGCTGCGTGCCGATGGCGCCACGGAGCAGGCGGATCGGCTGCAGCTCCGCGCGGCCGCCTGTCACCGCGCCACCCACCAGGTCGCTGTGGCCGCCCACATATTTGGTCAGGCTGTAGACGCAAAGATCCGCCCCCTGCGCCAGCGGCTTCTGGAAGACCGGCCCGAGCATGGTGTTGTCGCAAACAATCACCGGGCGGTGCCCTTGCCGCTGCGCGATCCGCTCCGCCGCGCCGCGCAGCAGCGCCAGGTCCACGAGCGAGTTGGTGGGGTTGGCCGGCGTTTCGACGATGATGAGGCTGACCCGGCCCTTGGCCATGGCGCGCCCGGCCGCCTCATCGATCGCCGCCTCGCTGAGGCCGTCGGAAAACCCTTCGGCCTGGATGCCATGGGCGGCGAAGGTCCGCATGAGCAGGGTTTCGGTGCCGCCATAGAGGGGCTGCGAATGCAGGATGGCGTCGCCCGGCCGCGCATGGGTCAGGATCGTCGTGGCGATGGCCGCCATGCCCGAGCTGAAGACCAGCGCGGCCCCGGCGCCCTCGAACGCCGCCAGCCGGTCCTCGATGATCTCGGCATTCGGGTGGTTGAAGCGCGAATACACCAGGCCGGCGCCGCCGGGCGGGGCGGGCTTGCGGCCCGACACCACGTCGAAATAATCCCGCCCCTCCTCGGCCGAGCGGAACACAAAGGTCGAGGTCAGGAACACCGGCGGCTTGACCGCGCCTTCCGACAGGTGCGGATCGTAGCCATAGCCCAGCATCAGCGTTTCGGGATGGAGGCGCCGGTTGCCGATCCGGTCGCCGGGATTGCCGTCCTTGCCCATCTGCCTTTTCCTTCCTCGGCGGCGCGTGCCCGTGCAGGAACGCGCCGCGAGGCTCCTGGGATGCGGTGTTCAGCCCGGCTTGCCGTCCGCCCTGGGCCGCAGCAGCATCGGCCCATGCGCCGCGAGGAACAGGACGAAGGCCAGCATCCACGCGGCGCCGGCTGCGGCATAGGGCAGCATCCCGGGCAGCAGGCCCGGCCCGAAGGCCCGCAGCGCCGCCGCCAGCGGCAGCAGCAGCCATGCCGCCACCATCGCCCGTGATGCCCGCAGCGGATGCCCGGTATGGCCCAGCGTGGCGCGTGGCATCACCGCCAGGATCATCAGCCCGATGGCGCCGATGCCTTGCAGGTGCAGCCAGTGCGCCGCCCATGCGGCCCCCGCGAGCAGGTGGGCCGCCTTCACCGCCAGGGCCACCGGCAGCATGAGATAGGCCAGGTGCAGCACCCACAGGATCGGCTGGCCCAGCGTCCGCAACCCATGCCAGCGGGACAGGCGCAACAGGGCCAGCACGGAAGCGCCCGCCGCCGCCATCCCGGCCAGCGGCCCGCCCGGCCATGCCAGATCCACCAGGATCACCGCCAGCAGCGCCGCGATGCCGGCGGCGTCCACGCCCGGCAGAGGGCGCGGCGCGGCCTCCTGGCCCGCCATCCTGAGGGCGTTGCGGGTGAAGGCCGGCACGATGCGCCCGCCGATCAACCCCACCAGGGCCAGGGCCACGTTCAGCGACAGCAGCGCGCCGCCTTGGAAGGTGCCGTCCCACCAGCCCGCCGCCTCGCCCAGCATCAGCACGTCCCCGGCCCAGAAGGCCAGAAGCAGCAAGGGCGGCCCCAGCAGGCGCGGCGTCGCGGCCCGTGCCAGGGCGGGAAGCACCGCCAGCAGCAGCGCGGGTATCGGCAGCAGCGCGATCATGGCGGCGGCGCCGGCAGGCACCGGGGAGCCGGGCAGCAGCACCAGCCGCGCGGCGACGAACAGCGCGGCCAGCAGTGCCAGCGGTGCGCCGGAATAGGCAGCGCGCCCGGTCCAGTTCGGAATGGCGGTCAGCAGGAAGCCTGACAGGGCGGCGCCGATGAAGCCCGCTAGCATCTCATGCCCATGCCAGCGCGCATGCGGCAGGGGCCCCTCGGGCAAGCCACCCCAATGCAGCGCCACGAGCCAGAGCGCGACCGTGGCGATGGCCCAGATGGCGCAAAGCAGGAAAAAGGGCCGCAGGCCCTGGCGGAACAGGGCGAAGCCGGCGGGGGGCGCCGTTCCTGGCCTTGCCTGGGCGGCCTTCATGACGGAACCGGCGGAAACAAGGTGGCACGGCCGGCGCTCCGGGCTGGCTGGCAGGTCGCGAAGGCGCGCATCTATGGCTTCACGGCGTCATGCATCCGGTTGGCCGCTTCCAGCCGCTGCCGGAGCTGCGGCAGCATCTCCGCGGCCAGCTGCTTCAGGCCCTCATCCGGTGCCTTCTCCGCGGCCTCATAGCCGCGGATCTCCTGCGTCAGCGCCTGGATCTGGATTTCCGCGTAGCGACGGCTGAGGGCGAGGAAGTCCAGTGGCTCCAGGTTCTCAAGCACCACCCGGTGCTCGAACTCCGCGTCCCCCGGCAGCGTCACGCCGCGCTCCCCGGCGAGGCTCCGCAGCCGGGCGAGCTGCTGTTCGCGGAAGCGCGCCATCCCGCCGGCGTACTCCCTGGCCTCGGGCCGGGTGTCGCGGGAGGCGGTCAGCGCCGAGGCGCGCTGTTGCAGCAGCGCGGAGCTGTAGGCGAAGGCCAGGAAATGGGCCGGGTCCACCGGGTCGCCGGTGTCCTGGGCCGTGGCGGCGCCCGATGCGAAGGCCGCCCCCGCCCCGAGCAGCAGAAAGGCGCGGCGCGTGGCGGCGGGCGCCATGGCTAGTGCCATCCCGGCACGCCGGTCATGTCCGGCAGGCGGTGGGCGATGCCCTTGTGGCAATCGATGCATGTCCGCTCCCCGCTGAACAGGAACCGCTCATGGGCCGCCGCCGCGCGCGGGTTCTGCTTCGAAAGGTCCATGGATTCCGTGGAATGGCAGTTGCGGCATTCCAGCGAATCATTGGCCGCCATGCGGATCCATTCCCGCTCCGCCAGGTGCCGCCGCATGCCGAGGAACTTTTCCCGCGTGTCGATCGAGCCGAAGACATGGCCCCAGACCTCCTTCGAGGCCTGCATCTTGCGGGCGATCTTCTGCGTCCAGTTGTGCGGCACATGGCAATCCGGGCAGCCTGCGCGCACGCCGGAGCGGTTGGTGAAATGGACCGTGCCCCGCAGCTCCTCATAGACGTTGCTTTCCATCTCGTGGCAGCTGATGCAGAACTCGGTGGTGTTGGTGGCCTCCAGCGCCGTGTTGAAGCCGCCCCAGAACACCACGCCCGCGCCGAAGCCGCCCAGCGTCAGGAAGGCGAGGCTGAAGCTGGTGGCGGGCGAGGTCGCCACCCGCACCAGCTTCAAGCCCCAGAACCAGTTCCACAGGCGCCGGATCAGGCCGGGCCTGCGTGGCGAGGCGCCGGTGCCGCCGCCCCCCGGAGGGGTGCCTTTCTCCGCGCCCGACATCAGCGGTTGCTCCGGCCGCCCGAATGCCGCTCAGGCTCGGTCAGCACGTCCATGTCCACGAAGCGGTTGTCGACCAGCGGCCGCGCCTCCGTCTGCGGCACGTGGCAGGCGAGGCAGGCATAGCGGCGCGGCGCCAGGCCGCCCAGCGTGTTGCCTTCCCGGTCCTGGTAATGCGTCACCGAGATCATCGGCGCCTGGCTTTGCTCGGTGAAGCGCCGGGCGTGGCAGGACATGCATTTGTTGGCATTGAGGTCGAGGGCATAGCCCTCGATCGCGTGCGGGATCACCGGCGGCTGGTCGGGATAGTTGCGCTTGACGCGGATGTCGTTGGTGATGGGCCGCTGCATGGGCGGCGCGGCCTGCTCACGGGTGAAGGGGTCCGGCCCGCGCAGGCGGGGCGCGTCCTGGGCCAGCAGGGCACCGGCGCCGAGGCAGGCGACGGCCATTGCCGTGAACAGAAGGCGCGGGCGCATCAGCGCGGCCCTCCCCGCGCATCAGGCTCCGAAGGAGCCGGCGCCCCGGCCTGGTTCATCGCCGCCACCACCTTCACCGCGCATTTCTTGTAGTCCGTCTGCTTCGAGATCGGGTCCGTCGCGTCCAGCGTGACCTTGTTGATGAGCTGGCTGGCATCGAAGAAGGGCACGAACACGACGCCGCGCGGCACCTTGTTGCGGCCCCTTGTTTCCACCCGGCTGCGGATCTCCCCGCGGCGGGAGGCGATGCGGACCTCCTGGCCGCGCCGCAGGCCGCGCTTCTGCGCGTCCTCAGGGTGCATGAACAGGATGGCGCCGGGAAAGGCCTTGTAGAGCTCCGGCACGCGCAGCGTCATGGAGCCGGAATGCCAGTGCTCCAGCACCCGCCCCGTCACCAGCCACAGATCATATTCCGCGTCCGGCGCCTCGGCCGGCGGCTCATAGGGCGCGCCCATGATGTTCGCCCGCTTGTCGGGATTGCCGTAGAACTGGATGCCGGTGCCCTTCTCCACATAAGGGTCGAGGCCCTCGCGGTAGCGCCAGCGCGTTTCCTTGCCGTCCACCACGGGCCAGCGCAGGCCGCGCACCTCGTGATAGGTGTCGAAGGGCGCGAGGTCGTGGCCATGGCCGCGCCCGAAGGAGGCGTATTCCTCGAACAGCCCCTTCTGCACGTAGAAGCCGTATTCCTTCGACTCCCGGTTCTCATAGCCCGGTGCCATGTCGGAAAGCGGGAAGCGGTCCACCTGCCCGTTGCGGAACAGCGCGTCGAACAGGCTCTTGCCCCGGTATTCGGGGGCCTTCTCCAGAATCTCGGCCGGCCAGACCTCATCGGTCGTGAAGCGCTTCGAGAATTCCATGAGCTGCCAGAGATCCGAGCGCGCCTCGCCCGGCGCATCGACCAACTGGTGCCAGAAATGCGTCCGCCGCTCGGCATTGCCGTAGCCGCCTTCCTTCTCCACCCACATCGCGGTGGGCAGCACGATGTCGGCCGCCATGGCCGTGACCGTCGGATAGGGATCGGAGCAGACGATGAGGTTCTCCAGGTTGCGGTAGCCGGGATAGGTCTCGTTGTTGGTGTTGGGCGCCGTCTGGAGGTTGTTGTTGCACATGATCCAGTAGGCGTTGAGCTTGCCGTCCTTCAGCATCCGGTCCTGCTGCACGGCGTGGAAGCCGACCTTGCCTGGCAACAGCCCCTCGGGAATCTTCCACAGCTGCTCGGCAAGCTTGCGGTGCTCGGGATTGGCCACCTGCATGTCGGCCGGCAGGCGGTGCGAGAAGGTGCCCACCTCCCGCGCCGTGCCGCAGGCCGAGGGCTGGCCGGTGAGCGAGAAGGGGCTGTTGCCCGGCTCCGAGATCTTCCCGGTCAGCAGATGGATGTTGTAGATCATGTGGTTCGCCCACACGCCGCGCACATGCTGGTTGAAGCCCATGGTCCAGAGCGACATCACCTTGGTCTTCGGGTCGGCGTAGAGCTTCGCCAGTGCCTCGAGCTGGCTTTTCGGCACGCCGGAAAGCTCATGCGCGCGGTCCAGCGTGTATTCGGAAACAAGGCGGGCATAGGCGTCGAAATCGGCGGCCTGGGAAACCTGCGCGTCGCCCGCGTGCTGGGCGCGCTGTTCCAGCACATGCTCGGGCCGCAGCCCGTAGCCGATATCGGTGTTGGCGAGGCGGAAATTCACGTGCTTCCCGACGAAGTCGCGGTTCACCGCGCCGGCCTGGATGATGTGGTTGGCGATGTAGTTCAGGATCGCCAGGTCGGAGCCGGGCCTGAAGATGACGGCGGCATCCGACAGGTCCGTTGTGCGGTGCTCAAAGGTCGAGAGGGTGTGGATGCGGACATGCTCCGCGCTGAGGCGGCGGTCGGTGACGCGCGTCCACAGGATCGGGTGCATCTCCGCCATGTTCGAGCCCCAGAGCACGAAGGCGTCGGCATGCTCGAAATCATCGTAGCAGCCCATCGGCTCGTCCATGCCGAAGGTGCGGATAAAGGTCACGGCGGCCGAGGCCATGCAGTGCCGGGCGTTCGGGTCCAGGTTGTTGGAGCGGAACCCGGCGCGCATCAGCTTGGAGGCGGCATAGCCTTCCCACAGCGTCCACTGGCCGGAGCCGAACATGCCGACCGCCTCCGGCCCTTTCTCCTTCAGCACCTTCTTCCAGTGCGCCGCCATGGTGTCGAAGGCCTGGTCCCAGGAGACGGGCTGCAACTCGCCCTGCTTGTCGAAGCGCCCGTCGCGCATCCGCATGAGGGGGCGGGTCAGGCGGTCCGCCCCGTACATGATCTTGGACAGGAAATAGCCCTTCACGCAGTTGAGGCCGCGATTGACCTCGGCGCGCATGTCGCCATGGGTCGCGACGACCCGCCCGTCCTTGACGCCCACCATGACGCCGCAGCCGGTGCCGCAGAAGCGGCAGGGCGCCTTGTCCCATTTCAGCCGCAGCTCCTCCCCGAGCGTGATGTTCTGCGCCTCGGCCGGGAGGGCAACATTGGCGGCGGCTGCCGCGGCGGCGGCCGCCTGGGCCTTCATCAGGTCACGGCGTGAGAGATCCATAACTGCTGCTCCCGGTGCTGGAATCCCTGGGATGGGATGGCTCGAACTGGTGAAAGACGAGCGTGGCGGCGAGAACGCCGTCGAGGAGCTGGACCTGGTTCAGCCGCTCCACGATGTCGCCCTCGGTCGCCGTTTCGAGCGTGACGACGAGCTTGCCTTCCGGCACGCCGCCATGGACCTCCATGCCGTCCATGTCGCGCAGAACGGCGGCGATGGCGGCGGCGCGCTCGCGGCGGCAATGCACGACGAGGCTGGAGACATGGAACGCGTCAGGCATCCGCCGCCTCCCCCTCCGCGGGCGCCGCGACCGTGATGGCTGAGGCCGGGCAAAGGGCGGCGCAATCCGCGCAGCCCGTGCAGGCATCGGCTTCCACGCGCGGCACGGCGCCGCCACGGACGAGGGTGAAGCGGATGGCGCCGGTGGAGCAGGCGTCGCGGCAGCTCATGCAGGCGATGCCGCGAAAGGCGAGGCAGGATGGCGCGATGCCGGCCACGGGCCGGGGCGGCGGGGCGTCGGCCATGGCGGGCTTGCCGAACAGGAGGCCGCGCCGGCCGAGCGGGGCGGGTGATGTCATGGCCCGCGCCTCACACCGGGCCCGGCGGGCCGGTGAACAGGTAATACATCCAGACCACGAAGCCCCATCCCGCGACAATGCCGACGGCGATGAAAGGCCATATCAGCACGGCGAGGAGCAGGAACACGAAGCCTTCGTAGCGCCGCCGCGCCGTGTCCGTTCTGCCGGCCATTCCGGTGGTTCTGCTGTTCAACCGCCTCATCCCTGTCCGGAGGGTCGATCCTGAGGGCGGCGTCGCCGCCGCCATCGCCTTCAGGCCGCGAGCAGCTCGTCCGCCGGGCCAAAGAACTCGTAATGGATGCGGTCGGCGGCGACGCCCGCCCGGGCCAGGCCGCTGACAAAGCTGCGCAGGAACGGCTTGGGGCCGCACAGGAAGTAGTCGGCCTCCGCCATGGGCGTGTGGCGGCTCAGCCAGTCGATGCTGATCAGCCCTGCCTCGTCGTAATCCTGGCCCTGCCGGTCCTGCGCGCGGGGCGCCTCGTAGAAGGTCTTCGCCACGATGCGGCCGCCCGAGCCTTCCGCCAGGCCGCGGACGTGATCGCGCATGGCGTGGGTCGATCCGTCGCGGGTGCCGTGGATGAAGTGGGCGGCGGCGTCGGGGCGCGCGGCGATGGTTTCCAGCATGCTCAGCAACGGCGTCAGTCCGACGCCGCCGCTGACCAGCACCACGGGCCGCACCTGCGCCTGGCGCAGGAAGAACTCGCCCGCGGGTGGCGCCACCTTCAGCACCGTGCCCGGCTCCGCCTTGTCGTGCAGCCAGCCGGAGACGATGCCCCGCGGTTCCCGCTTCACGCTGATCCGGTAGGTTTCCCCGTTCGGCGCGGAGGAGATGCTGTAGTTCCGCTTCAGCGGGTGGTGGCCCGGGATGTCCAGCCAGAAGGTCAGGTACTGGCCGGGCCGGTGCCGCAGCACTGGCGCCCCGTCAGTGGGCCGGAGCAGGAAGGAGGTGATGATGTCGCTTTCGCGCTGCTTGCCTTCCACCCGGAAGTCGCGCCAGCCGGTCCAGCCGCCGGGCGCCGAGGCCAGGCCGGAATAGATGGTCTTCTCGCGCGCGATCAGCACATTGGCCAGGTACCAGTAGGCCTCGCCCCAGGCGGCCAGGATCTCCTCCGTCGCGGCATCGCCCAGCACGTCCTGGATGGCGCCGAGCAGGGCCTCGGCCACGTAGGGATAATGCTCGGGCAGGATGTTCAGGCCGACATGCTTTTGGGCGATGCGCTCCACCGCAGGGGCCAGGGCCGCCAGCCCCTCGATGTTGCGCGCATAGGCGAGGATGGCCGTGGCGAGCGCCCGGGGCTGCGAGCCGGCATCGCCGTGATGCGACTGGTTGAACAGGTCCCGGATGGCCTCGTTCCGGAACATCCGCTCATACATGCGCCGGGTGATGGCAAGGCCGTGGGCCTCAAGCGCGGGAACCGTGGCTTTGACCACCGAGATGGTGTGGCTGCTGAGTTCGTCCGGCATGCGTCCCCCCTCCTTCTCCCCGCCTTTCGGCGCGAGGTCATTCGGTGTTGTTCGCGCAACACTTGTAACAAGGTTTCGTTTCCGCGAGCACGAACGATTCTGTGAAACTATGGCGGCGTCCTGCCGCCGCTTCTTTGCGCTCCAACAAAGAACGGATGTTTTTCCGGCGGAAAGCCTCCGGGCCGGCCGGAGGATCGGGGAATGGGCGGCGATTTACTCGTCGCCGACGATGGCCCTGACGGCGGCCGCGTCCCGGATCGCGACACGCTGGCGGCCCCCGGAAACGAGGCCCCTCCGCTCCCATTCCCGCAAGGTCCGGCTGACGGTGTGGAGCGTCGTTCCGGCCATTTCGGCGATGTCCTGCCGGGACAGCGGGAAAGCCACCTCGATGCCGCCCTCGACCGGCTGCCCGGCCTGCGCCGTCAGGCGCAGCAGCACCCAGGCGATGCGGCGCTCCACCGGCTCCGTGGCGAATTCCCGGGACCGCTGGAGCATTTCCTCCGTCCGCCCGCCCACCATCCCGAGGGCGTTGGTGGCGATCCGGGGATGGCGCTCCATCAGCTCGGCGATCATCTCCCTGGGCCAGGTGAGGAGGCGGCTGTCCACGATCGCCGTGGCGGTCGCCGGATAGGGAACCCGGCGAAAGGCGGCGACGCAGCCGGGCACGTCCCCCGGCTGCATGACGCGGATGGTGAGCGGCGCGCCGCTGCCACTCACATGGCCGATCTTCACCCATCCCGCCGTCAGGAGGTGGAGATGGGCCGGCTCCGCGCCCTGGCGGAACACCGCCTGCCCGGCGCGCGCCAGGCGCGGGGTGGCCAGGGCCGCGACCGCCTCCAGCGTTTCCCGCGGCAGGCCGTCAAAAAGCTGCGTGCGGCCCAGGAAGCCCGCATCGTCCTGCTGGAGCATGGCGCCTCCGCCTCTGTCGCTGGCGTCAGCGCGCGCGCATCGGCTCCAGCGCGGCGGACCAGCGGGCCAGCTCGCCCAGCATGGTGGCGGCGCTCTTTTCCACCAGCTCGTTGGGCCGGAACGCCTTCGAATCGTCGAGGAATTGCTGGAAGTTCGGGATCGCCACCCCTTCGGGGATCGGCATGATCTTCAGCGTGGTCAGCAGCAGCTTCACGGCCTGGGCGGCGCGCAGCCCGCCCGACACGCCGCCATAGCTGACCAGCCCGGCCGGCTTGTAGGACCATTCGGCGACCAGGTAGTCCAGCGCGTTCACCAGCGAGGGCGGCGGGAAGTAGTTGTATTCCGGCATCACGAAGACATAGGCGTCGGCCGCCGCGACGCTCGCGCTCCAGCGGCGGGTGTGCTCGTGCTGGTAGTCCCGGCTGAGGGGATGCTTGGGCTCGTCATGGACCGGCAGGGCGAAATCGGCGAGGTCCACCAGCACCGGGTCGAACCCGCCATGCTGGCGCGCGAAGCCCTCGAACCAGCGCGCGACCGAAGGGCCGAGGCGGCTGGGGCGGGTGCTGGCGATGATCACGTGGAGCTTATGGGCCAAGGCAAACCTCCGTTTCGATGCGGTGAAGGGCGCCGCGGCCCGCCCGCGTGCCTCCACCTCGCGCCTGCGGAACAGGCCGGGACGGGGACGGCGTGCCGCCCGCCGGCCCGTGCCCAAGGCGTAGCGCCTCGGGCGGCCGGGCGCCACAGCATGCGGAAGCCGCTCGCCCTGGCCGCGGCATGGGGGGCGGATGGCGCTTCCCCGGCTGGCGCCGCGCGGCGCCCGGGCCGGTGGCCTATCGCGCCGCCTGCGGAACCGGAAGCCGGGCGGCGATCATCCGGTATCCCGCCCCGTCCGGGTGGAGGCCGTCGCTGCCAACAAAGGCCGTGGTGTCGATCACCGCGTCGCCATGCCGCCCGGCCACCCTGGCGATGCCGGCGCGGATGCCGAGGTGATGCACATTCGGCAGCAGCCACACCACCTGGCCGGCCCGGATGGTTCTGCGCAGCTCCAGCAGGTTCCATTCGGTGTCGCCCTGCCAGTCATTGGCCCCCAGGCTGATGATGGCCACCTGCCCGCCGATCGCGCCGGGAAAGGCTTGCCGGTATTCCGCGCTGGTGAGGCCGGGGCGGGCCAGGACGCGGCAGGCCGGAACCATCCGAGACAGGCCGGCGGCGATGCTGTCGCCCAGGATGGTGCAGCCCCGCAAGGGCCCCGGTCCACTGGCTGGCCCATTGGCTGCTCCGGTGGCAGGATGGGTCCGGCTGCCGGCCAGCATCAGGCCGGACCCGGCGCCGCCCAGTGCGATCAGGGCCACGGCGCCGGCCATGATCCTGCGGGCCCGCGCGCGCCGTGGCGCGGCTCCGCCCCGCCATCCCGTCCGGCCCTCACGGAGCGCATCGGTCAGCGGTTGCTCGATCCAGGCGAAGCAGAGAAGGGCCACCGCGCAGCAGGCAAGGGCGCCAGCAACGGCGAAGACCGGCGGCGGCTGTTCCGGCAACAGCGTCCACAGCGCGGCCAGAACCAGAGGGTGCGAAAGATACAGGGAATAGGACGCATCGCCGAGGCGCCCTCCGAGCCGGGCCAGCAGGCGCGCGAGCCGGCCGCGGGGGAAAGGGCCGCCCGAGGCTTCCCAGCCGGCGGCGCCGGCCAGGATCAGGCAGGCGGGCACGCCCCAGACCAGGACGCGCCGGCTGTCGGCGTCATAGCCCGCATGGTCTGCCACCAGCAGCAGCGCCAGGCCGCATGCCATTGCCGCCGGCGCCGCGAGGCCCCGCGGCAGGCATCCCCGCAGGAAAAGCTGGCCGAGCCAAAGGCCGGCCAGGAATTCCAGCAGCAGGGGCGAGGTGTAGGTGAACAGCACGGCATCCCCGGGCTGCAGCAGCAGGCCCAGGCCCGGAAGCGCCAGAAACAGGCAGGTGGCGGCCCAGAGCTGTTCCGCACGCGGCAGCCGCAGAAGCGCCGCGAACCCCAGATAGAAGAACGCCGTGAGATACAGTGTCCAGCCCGGCACGAAGACGGGCCGGATCATGCCGTGGCTGTCGGCATGCGGAACCAGGAGCAGCGAGGCGATGACATGCGCCGGATCGAAGCCTGGGCCTTGCAGGAGCGCGGCGGCCATCAGCAGCGTGACGCCCCAGTAGAGGGGAAGGATGCGGATCGCGCGGCTGGCCAGGAATTCGGCGGCGCCGATGCGCCGCCGCGCCGTGGCCACCCACAGGATGAAGCCGCTGACCACAAAGAACAGGTCAGCGCCGGCCGCGCCTGTTCTGAAGCCGCCCCCGGTGGTTTCCGCGATGTGGAACAACAGCACAAGCAACGCCGCGATGGCCCGCAGCGAGCGGACGGATCGCAGCACGCCACCCGCCCCGGCCCCCACCCCATCCTGGCGGCAGGCGCGCTGGGGAGGAAGGACAACCTCGGGTTGCTTCATCAGGATTGATGCGCCTTTTCATGAGGCCGGGCATTCCTCTGCTTCCGCGCCACCCATCATAAGGGCGTGAAATCAAGCGCATTCCCGACAAAATGCCTACCTGAATCTAAACCGTTCTGGGAAAGGATCAACTCCAAATTGGATGAAAATCTCATAATTGAGATAGTCGGGGGTGTTGGGCACCGGCTGGCGGAAGCCGGGTCCCGGCGCCGGGCGAGGCGAAAGGTGGGCAGATGGATCACGTGCCGGAGGAGGCCGTCAGGCCGGCTGAGCAGAAGGCCCCGGCGCGCGGGATCTGGCCGTGCCAGGCGGCGGTGAACGCCGCGGGCATCCCGCCCGAGGCTTTCGCGCCGGGCGGCTTCGAAAGCCTGTTCTCGGACCATCACCTGCATTCCCGCCGGCGGCGCGTGGCGGTGGTCGGCGCCACCGGAGGTGCCCGCCGGCTGCTGCAAAAGCTCCGCTTCTGCCAGCCCGCCCCGGCGGTGCTGGCCGGCGTGTATGACGATCATCCGGCGGAGCCTGACTGCCAGTTCCGCGGCGTCGGGCCGGTGAAGCCGGTGGAGGCGCTGCTCGCCCAGGCCCGCCGGTGCCCGGTGGATCTCGTCGTGCTGGCCTTTCCGCCTTCCCGGCCGGACCAGATCAGCGCGGCTCTCGCCCGGCTGGACGCCCTGCCCGCCGAGATCGCCGTGATCGACGAGGGGAACGGGCATCCCGCCCCTCCGGGCCGCCGCGTCGTCCTGGCCGGCGAGCGCCTGCGGGTTCTTGTTGAGCCGCCGATCCCCCGCGCCGGCGCCTTACTGAAGCGCGGCATGGACATCGTCCTTTCCTTGTCGGCGCTGGCCTTCTGCGCGCCGCTGCTGCTGCTGATCGCCTTGCTGGTGTTTCTTGAAAGCCCGGGCGGCGTGCTGTTCCGCCAGCCGCGCGCCGGCTTCAACAACCAGCCCTTCACCATGCTGAAGTTCCGCACCACGATCGCGGAGGCGCCCGGTCAGCAAGCCGGAAATCCGCGGCCGATGCGGCTCGGGCGCTTTCTGCGGCGCTGCGGCCTCGACGAGCTGCCGCAGCTGTTGAACGTCCTGGGCGGCAGCATGTCGGTGGTGGGGCCGCGCCCGCGGGCGGCGGCGCCGCATTGTTCGCCACGGCACCGGATGAAGCCCGGCCTGACGGGCTGGGCGCAGGTCAACGAAGCCCGGGACGGCATCCACGGCCCGGAGGAGGCAGCACGGGCCGCCGCGCTGGATCTGGACTATGCGCGGCGCTGGTCGATCTGGCTCGACATCCGGATCGTGCTGCGGACCATCGGAATGGTTCTGTCCGGCCGGTGCGCGCCTTGAACCTCGCCGGGCGCCGCTGAATTCCACGGCGCCCGGGGCCGGCAGCCGGGCCGCCGCTTCGCCTCAGCGGCCGAAGCGCTCGGTCAGCTGGCCGACCACGTAGTCCAGCGTCTCGACATCGGCGAACTTCATGTCCAGGTCGAAAAGATTGGCCTTGTGGGCGGCGGGGCTGCGGTCGCCGCAGGCTTCCTCGACCAGGATGGTGCGGAAATTGTGCTGGAACGCGTCGGTCGCGCCGGCCCGCACGCAGCCCGAGGTGCTGATCCCGCAGATGATGAGGGTGTCCACCTCGTCATAGCGCAGGAACGCTTCCAGCGGCGTCGCGAAGAAGCAGCTTGGCTTGTTCTTCAGGACGATGCGGTCTTCCTCGCGCGGGGCATAGGCGGCCGGCCATTCATCGGCGCGGGGATCGCGGCTGTACTGGAAGTCCCCGGCGGTGCCGAGCTTCAGGTTCCAGATGCCGCGATAGGTCGGGTGGGTGCGGTCATCCCGGCGGCTGTAATAGATCGGCAGGCCGAGGCGGCGGAAGGTTTCCGTCAGCGCCGTGAGGGCGGCGACCATCTCCGGCATCTCGCGGCCGCATTGCGAGTATTGCGGCTCCACGAACATGTGGGTGGTGTCGATGTTCAGCAGCGCGGGCTTGCGGCCGATGCCGATCCGCCGGCCGAAGCCCGCCTTGCGGTAGGTGTCCAGTTCCTCATCCGGCACGAAGCCGCGCCATTTCTCGATCTTGTCGCTCACTGCTTTGCTCCTGGGCGTGGGTCTGTTGTCAGGCGGGGCCGGCGATCTCGGCCAGAACCTCGTCGCAGCTGCGGACGCGGCCGAACAGCCGGGCGAAGTTCTTCATGGTGGAGGCGTGGAGGTCGGCATGGGTGGTGGCGCAGGCATCCTCGACCAGCGTGACCGCGTAGCCGCGATCCGCCGCTTCCCGCGCCGTGGTTTCCACGCACATGTTCGTCGAGATGCCGCACACCGCGAGCTGGTCGCGGCCCATCGCGCGCAGGATGGAATCGATGCCCGACGACGCGAAGGCGCCGATGGTGGTCTTGTTGATGACGATGTCACCGGCCTCGGGGCGCAGCTCCTCCAGGATGGCGTTGTCGGGGCTGCCGGCATAGTTGCCGAGATCGGTGAACATCTTCCTCATATGCGCGGGCGCGTCGGAGGCATCCGGCAGCAGGGGGCCGATCTTGATGTACATGACCTTGCCGCCCGCCGCGCGGAACGCCGCCGCCAGCCGCTGCTGGTTGGGCACCACCAGGCTTTCGATGCGGCCGAAGCGGTATTCCAGGTCGGCATGCCCGCCCGGCACGTCCAGGTGCTTCCGCGCCAGCGCCCCCCGGCGCGAGCCGGTCGCGTATTGCATGTCGACCAGGACAAGGATCGCCCGCTTCGGGTCGAATGCCACGTCCCGCGTATAGGCGCCGATATAGTCGGCAGTGGTGGTGGTCATCCGCGGATGGTCTCCAGTTCGACGGGGAACGCGCCGGCCAGGTCGTCGCACTCGGCCACGTGGTAGATGGAATAACGGTAGGCCGGGCCGGTCGAGACTTCCGGCGGCGTGAAGGGAAAGGCGATGTTGCCGCCCGTGGACAGCCGGCCCGGAAAGCCATGGTGAAGCAGGTACTGCTTGGCGACGGTCACCACCGCCTTCGCCAGATCCTCCGACGATGCGACGCATTCGGCCAGGAAGAACACCTCGCCCGGCGTCGGAAGCCCGTTGCGCGCGCCGTCGAACAGCGCCGTGGCGCCGGTGCCATAAACGCGGAAGGTCAGCTCGCAGGTCTCGCCCTGCGCGACCGGCACGATTTCCGCGACCTGCCGCCGGACCCCTTCGATGATGGCGTCCCGCGCCTCGATCACCTTGGGATCGATCGAGCCCGCCAGCAGGATCGCGCGGTGGCCGCAGAACGCGGCGCCCTCGATCTTGATGCTGTGCTGGCTGGCCGGATGCCAGGTGGCGCCGCCGACGCGGACACGGCGCCCGTCGAGCGGCTCGAAGCGCGCATCCCCGACATGCAGCATGCCTTCCGGCTCATACACGGTCAGCGGGTCGGACTGTTCGTAGAGGCTGTGCGCCGAAACCGAGGTGGGTGTCGCGGCGCGGGCCGGGTTCATGCTTTCCAGGTCGAAATGGTCGCCATGCAGCGTGGCCAGCATGGCATCCCGGCCGCCCGGATCGCAGCAGATCGAGGTGCATTCGATGATCTTGGCCATGTGGACGGCCGGCCCCGCAGGGTAGCCCAGCATCAGCGGAATGGCGGCGAACACCGCCGTGTCGCAGGCGCGGCCGGCGATGACGATGTCGGGTTCGAGCTGCAGGGCGCGGATGAACGCCTCGGTCCCGGCCTGGCCCACGATGTTGGTGGCTTGGTCGATGGTCTGGCTGTCCAGCGCGGGGATGTTGCCGATCGGGCGGGTGCGGCCATCGCCCGCCATCCGCTTCAGCCAGTCGCGGTTGATGTCGGAGCGGATGGTGGCGACGCGCAGCGTCCGCCCTTCCTCCCGCGCGATGCGGCGGACGACGTCGAGCGTCTTGCCGAGATGCGCCGCCGCCCCCGCCGTTCCGGCGGTGCCCAGCACCAGGGGAACGCCGATGCTGTGCGCGCCGCTGATGACCAGCCGCAGGTCGCGGTGGGTGATGGCGGCCGCGGTGCCGAGATTGCCCGAGCCGAGGTAATAGGGCCCGACATCGATGGAGCCCATGTCGCAGCCGACGAAATGCGGCGCGCGGGCAAGGCCGGCCTTCAGGGCGGGCTCGGGGATGCCGTAGCCGAGCTGGCCGGACGCGGCGAGGGCGCGAAGCGGCTTTCCGGGCCCGAGCTTCTGTTCGAACAGCCTGGCGACGACGCTCATAGGTCCAGATCCAGCAAGGGGCGGTGCTGCTGCGCGCCATAAACGTCGCGGTCGCCCGGCGTGCCCGCGATGATCGGGCGGTCCAGGACGATCTTGATCGCATGGGCGGCGGGATAGGGGATCACGTTCACGGAGGACGGGCTGACGCCGTACCGCTCGGCGATGCGTTCGCGGGTGAGGCTGGGCGAGGTGCGGGCCGTCTCGTAGCCGGCGGGGTCGTGGAACATGAGGTCAACGGTCAGATGGGTCGGGCCCGCATTCTTGCTGCGGATCACCTTCGCCAGATCAACCAGACGCGTGGCGCTTGCCAACGGGTATTCTCCTGGATCGGGGGAAGCGAGGCGGACGGCCCGGCGGGGGCCGCCCGCTCCTGCTCAGTGCGAGGTCATGCCTCAGTGGGACGTCACGCCCGTGCGCTGCACGGCGGATTTCCAGAAATCGAAGGCGTCCGCGATGTAGTCCTTGAACGGCGCCGGCGGCATCACCTTGGTGTCCAGCCCGGCCTCGCTGTAGCGCGCCTTGATGGCGGGATCGACCAGGAACTCCGCCATGGCCCTGGCGATGCGGTCCACGACCGGCTGCGGCATGCCGGCCGGGCCGGAGATGCCGAACCAGTTCTCCGTGACCATCTCCTGGTAGCCGAGCTCCTTGAAGGTCGGGATGTCGGGAAAGGTGCCGAGGCGCTCGGGGCTGCTGATGGCCAGGGCGCGGATGGTGCCGTTGCGGATATGGGGCGCCACGGCGGGGAGGCTGTCGAACATCGACGGAACCTCGTTGGCGATCAGCGCCTGCAGCGCGGGGCCCGCCCCGCGATAGGGGATGTGGACGATGTCCACCCCGGCGTTCTTCACCAGCAGCTCCGCCACGATGTGGTTGGAGGAGCCGCTGCCGGAGGTGGCGTAGTTCAGCTTCCCCGGCTGGCGGCGCGCCGCTTCGAGGTAGTCCGTCAGGCTGGCGGCCGCGAAGGAGGGATGCACCACCAGCGTCGAATAGAAGACGCCGATCATGCCGACATGGGTGAAGTCCTTGACCGGATCGTATTCGGTTTGCGCCGGGTTCACCGCGGGCACGACGCCATGGGTGCCGACGCCGGAAACCGTGAGGGTGTAGCCATCGGCCGGGCTGCGGGCCGCGCCTGCCGTGCCGAGGCCGCCCGAGGCGCCGCCGCGATTGTCCACCACCACCGCGACGCCCAGCGCGTTCTGGAGATATTGCGCCGTCAGCCGCCCCACGATGTCGGTGGAGCCGCCGGGCGGAAAGGCCACCACCAGGCGGATGGGTCGGGACGGCCAGGCATCGGTGGCCTGGGCCCGGGCGAGGCCCGGGCAGGCCAGGGCGCCCAGTGCTGATGCCATCGCGGCACGGCGGGTAACGCGCATTCTTGGGTCCTCCACTGGTTCAGCCCCTCGGGGGTGGCTGAACCGGCTCCCGATCGATCATCCGAGCGGAGCCGAATTCCGGCACGGCAAACCAATTGTCTGCCTGTATATACAGGATGACATTTGCTGTTTCAGCTTGTCAACGGCGAACCTTTGGAGTTGAAGCCCGGCCGGCCGGGCCTTCCGGAGGAGGAAGCCAGGACCGCGCGGGAATGGTCAGGGCATCCACGGAATGGCCGGCCGGCCCGCCCGGGCATGAACCCTCCGCCGCGATCAAGTTTTTCCGTCAACGCCGTCATCGGTGACGGCCGAAAGGTCAGGTAGTTTTTGTTGTCGAAAACCAGCACGCTTCTTTCCGATGCCTTGCCGCGCTGGGCCGTGGTCGCGCAGCAGCTCGCCGCGGATATCGCCGAGGGCCGGCTGAAGGTCGGGGAAACCCTTCCCTCCGAGCTGGAGCTTTGCAGGACCTTCAACGTCAGCCGCGGGCCGGTCCGGCAGGCCTTGCGGCGCCTGCGGGACCTCGGCCTGGTGAGCGGGTCGAAGGGACGCGGCACCGAGGTCATCTCCGACCGGCCGCGGTCGGAATACGAGATGGTGCTGCGCTCGACAGCCGATGTGATGGGCTATGCGGAGCGCACCGAGCTGTCCTTCCACGGGCAGGACCGCGTGAAGCTGGAGGATGGGCTGGCCGAGGAATTCGGCGCGGATGCCGGCGTCGAGTTCATCCGGCTGAGGGGCGTGCGCCGCGCCGCGTCCGCGCGGGGGGAGGCGCTGGCCTGTTCATCGATCTATGTGCCCCTGCTTTTCGCAACCGTTCTGCAGCGGCCCGAGCTGGGGCAGGTGCCGATCTACCGGCTGATCGACCAGGAGCTGGGCGTCCGGCTGGACGAGATCCGCCAGCACGTGACGGCGGTGACGGTGTCGGACGAGGATGCGGCGCTTCTCGGGGTGCCGCCCCGGTCGCCGGGGCTGCGCATCGTCCGGCTGTTCCTGGGCGCGGAAGGGCAGCTGCTGGAGGCGACGGTGAACATTCATCCGGCCGAGCGGTTCCGTTATTCCATCCGGCTGGTGGCCATGGAGCAGGGCGATGCCGCCCCGGGCTCCCGCGCCGCCGGATAGGCCGGCGCCAGGCCGCCCCCGGCTCAGGCCGCCCCGGCGCTGTCCGGCCGGTGCAGCCGGCCGATCAACGAGGCCAGCGAGGCCGCCGGGAGGGGGCAGCTGAACAGGTATCCCTGGGCGTCGTCGCATCCCAGGAGGCGCAGAACAGCGAGTTGCTCGGCGGTTTCCACTCCCTCGGCGGTGACCGCGATGCCCAGGCTCCGCCCCATGCTGACAACGGCGCGGATCACCGCCTTCGACTCCCTCCCTTCGGGCAGGCCCGCCACAAAGGAGCGGTCGATCTTGATCTTGTGGAAGGGGAAGCGGAGCAGGTAGCCGAGCGAGGAAAAGCCCGTGCCGAAATCGTCGAGCGCCAGGCGCACGCCGAGGCCGCCCAGCTCCCGCAGAATGGAAAGGCTCGCCTGGTCGTCCTGCAACAGGGCCGATTCCGTGATCTCCAGCTCAAGCCGCTCCGGGGCGAGGCCCGATTCCGCGAGGGCATTGGCCACCATCTGCACCAGGCCGGGATTGCGGAACTGCATCGGGGACAGGTTGACGGCCACGGGGATGGGCCAGGGCCAGCGGGCCGCCTCGTGGCAGGCGGTGCGCAGGGCCCATGCGCCGATCCGCGTGATCAGCCCGCTTTCCTCCGCCGCCGGAATGAACTCGGAAGGGGGAACCATGCCGCGCAGCGGGTGCCGCCAGCGCAGCAGCGCCTCCAGGCAGGTGACGCCGGGCTGGGAGATGCCGACCAGCGGCTGGAAATGCAGGTCCAGCTCCTCCCGCTCAAGGGCGGTGCGGAGGCCGGATCGCAGCGCCTGGTCGCGCCGGATCTGCTCGTCCAGCGCCGGCTCGAAGAAGCGGAAGGTGGCGCGGCCATCGGCCTTGGCGCGGTAGAGGGCGATGTCCGCGTTGCGGATCGCCTCCTCCGGCGTGGTTCCCGGATGGGAGATCAGGGCGATGCCGATGCTGGCCCCGACCACCGCCTGCTGCTGGTCGATCTGGTAGTCCTCGCCCAGCACCTCGACAACGCGCCGGGCGAGGCAGGCCGCGTCCTCCGCGCCGCAGGGGCCGCCCTCGGGGTCAGCCTGGATGATGGCGAATTCGTCGCCGCCAAGGCGGGCCAGCAGGCTGCCCGCGGGGATGCAGTCGCGGAGCCGGCCCGCGGCCTGGCGCAGCAGCGCGTCCCCCGCCATGTGGCCGAGCGTGTCGTTGACGCCCTTGAACTGGTCCAGGTCGATGAAATGGAGCGCCACCTGCCGGCCGGAGCCGGGCGCCGCCAGCGCCTGCTCCAGCTGCCGGTGGAACAGGCGGCGGTTGGGCAGGTCCGTCAGCGGGTCGTGATAGGCCATGTAGGAGACCTGCTGCTCGGCCAGCTTGTGCTCGTGGATGTCCTCGTCCGTGCCGTACCAGCGCAGGATGCGGCCCCGTTCGTCGCGCTGCGGCGCCGCGCGCGAGCGGAACCAGCGATAGCTTCCATCCCGCAGCCGGATGCGGCTTTCCACATCGAGCGGCGTGCCGCTGTTCATGGCGCGGAACCAGCTGTTCTCCATCCGCGCCGCGTCCTCGGGATGGATGGCGACGTGCCAGCCCATGCCCATGGTCTCGGCCTGGGTCATGCCGATGATCTCGCTCCAGCGGGGGCTGATCGACACGATCTGCCCGGCCGGATCGGCGATCCAGGGGATCTGCGGGCTCAGCTCGACGGTGCAGCGGTAATTCGCCTCGCTTTCGCGCAGCGCGGCCTCGGCCTGCCGGCGCTCATGCACGTCCTCCAGCGTCCCGTACCAGCGGATGATCCGGCCCTGTTCGTCGCGGCGCGGCGCGGCGCGGGAGCGCACCCAGCGGAAATTGCGATCCGCCTGCAGAATGCGGAACTCCATGTCGAGCGGGTCGCCGCCGCGCAGCGCTGCCGCCCAGCTTGCTTCCGCGCCGGTCCGGTCCGCGGGATGGACGAGGTCGAGCCATCCCCGGCCGGCCAGGCTTCCCAGGGGCACGCCAAGGACCAGGGCGCCGCGCGGGCTGACCTCGACGATCGCGCCATCGGGCGCCGCCGTCCAGGGGATGTGCGGGCTGAGCTCCACCGTGTGCCGGTAATGGTCCTCGCTTTCGCGCAGCGCGGCCTCGGCCTGCCGGCGCTCATGCACGTCCTCCAGCGTCCCGTACCAGCGGATGATCCGGCCCTGTTCGTCGCGGCGCGGCGCGGCGCGGGAGCGCACCCAGCGATAGGCGCCATCCGCCTGCCGGATGCGAAACTCCATGTCGAGCGGGGCGCCACTGCGCAGCGCTGCCGCCCAGCTCGCCTCCGTGCCGGGCCGGTCCTCCGGGAAAACGAGGTCGCGCCACCCCCGGCCGGCCAGGCTCCCCAGGGTCACGCCGAGAACCAGGGCGCCGCGCGGGCTGACCTCGACGATCGCGCCGTCGGGCTCGGCGGTCCAGGAGATGTGCGGGCTGAGCTCCACCGCGTGCCGGTAATGGTCCTCGCTTTCGCGCAGTGCCGCCTCGGCCCGCTTACGCTCGGTGATGTCGAGGGCGGAGCACAGGACCCCGACGATCTCCCCATCGCCGCCGCGCGCCGGCTCAAGCGAGACAAGAAAAACCTGGCGCGTCCCGGACCCGCCGAGCCGCGCGCCCTGCAGCTCCAGGCCGGAAAGCTGCTCGCCCTGCAGCGCCCGTCGGAGATAGGGCTCCAGCTGTGCGGCGAGGCCGGGCATGATCCCGCCGGCGCCGCGGCCCGGATAGGCCGCCGCCGGCCCCCCCGCCATTTCGGCCATGCGGCTGTTGATGCTGACGAAGCGCAGGTCCCGGTCGATCAGGCAGAGCCCGATGGGCAGCACGTCATAGAGGGCTGCCAGCTTCAACAAGGGCCAGCCGGTTCCCTCGATCGCGCCCTCATTCCATCCGCTCCCCAGAAGCTGTTCCGTCATCGCTGGCCGCCAGATGCCTTGGTGCCAACGCCCGTCGGCGAAAGAATACCCATTCGGGGCTGAATTCCACAACTCGAGATTGCGGTTTCGGGAAATAACGCCCGTAGCGGTAAGAGGTTACTCATGGAATACGGAAAAGAACCATCCATGGTTGCGCGGCCGGCCCGGAAACACTGGCAGGCCGGATCGCCCCGCGCGGAAGCCGGTCCCGTGGCGGGAATGGCGTCAGGGACCCCAGGGGGGACCCCAGGGGGCCGGGCTTCAGCCGGGCCGTGTTCCAGGAAGGAAGCGGGCGCGTGGGAGGCCTTGTCCGGCGGGATGGCGGCCCACGCGCGATGCGCCCGGCCCGGTGGATGGCACCGGGCCGGGGCCGGCCTCAGCGAAGCCAGGCCAGCGGCACGGTGACGATCTGCGGCACCAGCACCAGCAGGAACAGCACGAAAAGCTGCGCCAGCAGGAACGGCATGACGCCGCGCATCACCGGCCCCATCTCCACCCGGGCGACGGCGCAGACCACGTTGAGCACCGATCCGACCGGCGGCGTCAGGAGGCCGATGGCGTTGTTCATGATGAACAGCACGCCGAAATACACCGGGTCGATGCCCGCCGCCCGGACCGAGGGCATCAGCACCGGCGTCAGGATCAGGATGGTGGGAACGAAGTCCAGCGCCGTGCCCACGATCACCACCAGGATCATGATGGCCAGCATCAGCAGCCGCGGGTCCCCGCTGAAGGGTTCCAGAAGGCCCTGCACCTCGGACGGGATGTCGGCGATGGTGATCATGTAGCCCGACAGCGACGCCGCCGCGACCAGGAACATCACCGCGGCCGATGTCCGCACCGCCGAGACCAGCACCCGCGGCAGGTCGCGCCAGTGCAGCTCGCGATACACCGCCATGCCGATGAACAGCGCATAGGCGGCGGCCACCACCGCGGCCTCGGTCGGCGTGAACAGCCCGAAGCGCAGGCCGCCCACGATGATCAGCGGCAGGGCCAGGGCCAGCAGCGCGTCGCGCAGCGCCTTGCGCCGCTCGGGCCAGGAGGCGCGCGGCAGCATCGCGGCGGTTTCATGCCGCGCGCAGAACCACCAGGCGATGGCGAGCGCCAGCCCCATCAGGATGCCCGGCACGATGCCCGCCAGGAACAGCGCGGTGATCGACACATTGCCGGCGACGCCGAACACGATGTAGCCGATGGAAGGCGGGATGACCGGCGCGATGATGCCGCCCGCCGCCATCAGCCCCGAGGCGCGCGGCACATTGTATCCGGCCGTGCGCATCATCGGGATCAGCACCGCCGCCAGCGCCGCCGTGTCCGCCACGGCCGAGCCGGACACGGACGCCAGAAAGATCGCCGCCACCACCGCGACATAGCCCAGCCCGCCACGGACATGGCCCAGCAGCGAGGTGCCGAGATGGACCAGCCGGCGCGACAGCCCGCCCGCCGTCATCGCCTCCCCCGCCAGGATGAAGAAGGGCACCGCCAGCAGCGCGAAGCTGTCGGCGCCGTTGATCATCTGCAGCGCCAGCGCCTGGGGGTCGAAGGCGTCCAGGTGCAGCATCAGCCCGATCGAGGACAGGATCAGCGCGAAGGCTATCGGCATGCCGAGCGCCATGGCGCCGAGCAGCAGCGCCGAGAACAGCAGCAGCGTCATGCGCCGGGCTCCAGCGCATCATCCGCGTCACGCCGTGGCGGCTCGGCGCCGCGCAGCGCCAGCAGGAAATCCGCCGCCGCCAGCAGGCACAGCCCGACGCCCGACGCCGCCGCCGCCGCATAGGCCCAGCCCAGCGGCAGGCCCGAAACGGGGGACGCATTGTCCATGTTGATCATCACCTGCGGCCAGGCGCCCCAAAGGAAGATGGCGCAGACCGCGAGGGTCAGGGCGTCCGTCAGGGCGCGGCACAGCAGCCGGCCACGGCGCGGCAGCATCCGCACCAGCGTGTCGAAGCCCAGATGCCCGCCCCGGCGCAGCACCACCACCGCGCCGAGAAAGGTCAGCCACAGGAACAGGAAACGCGAAAGCTCCTCGCTGACGATGATGCCGTCATCGAACAGGTAGCGCAGCACGACATTGCCGAACACCATGACAACCATCGCCAGCAATGCCAGCGCGAGCAGCATCTCGATCCCGGCGAAAAGACGGTCCACCGTCCGCCTCATGCGGCCAGGCCCTCGATCGCGTAGACCCGCGCGGGCGCGCCATCGGCCAAGGGGATCTTCAGCGGCGCGGCGGACAGCAGGCAGCGCGGCTCGCGCAGCGCATCGGTGTTCACCAGATACTCGATCAGCGTGACGCCACGCCGCAGCAGCACGTCATGCGTGACATGCTGGTCGAAGGGAACCTCGATCCCGTCCAGCAGCAGGCGGATCGGGTAGTCCTGGGGGAAGTCGAAGGCCACGGCGGTGGGCTCGCGCGCCGCCAGCCATTCGGCGGCGGCGCGGTTCAGCCAGGGGGCGCGCCGCCAGAATTCGGGCGTGTCGCTGTCCGCCTGCCGGCTCCAGCCGGCGGCGAGCAGCAGCATCTCCCCCGGCGGCCCGCCGGGGTCGGCGGCCGCCAGCTTCTCCGGCCCGATCTCCTCCTCCGGCGCCACATCGGCGAGGCGCAGGACGCGGCAGCGGCCGACCACCTTTTCCAGCGGCGTCTGCTCGATGGTGGGCGCGCCGGCCAGGATATGGGCCTGGGCATCGACATGGGTGAAGCCGTGGCAGGTGGCGTCCAGCCGCGTCACGCGGAACTGGTCACCGGCGGCGATGTCGCCGCTGACATTCACCTGGGTGCGCCAGCGGAAATGCGGCGCGATCGGCATGGAAAGGTCGATGATGCGCATGGACCGCCTCCCCCTCAGGCCGCCGTGCCGGCAATGGCTTCGGGCAGGCCGGCGCCGAAGCGTTCCTCGAAGTCGCGCCGCACCGGCTCGGCGACAATGGCCGCCATGGCGTCGCGGTCGGGGTTCTCCACCACGGCCATGCCGCGCTGCTTCAACTCCGCCAGCGCCTCGGCATCGGCGGCCTCGTTCATGCCGCGCTGCTGCGGCGTGATGGCCGCGGCGACGGCCATCACCGCTTCCTGATGCGCGGCCGGCAGGGCCTCGAAGCGCCGCTTGCTCATCGCCAGGATGCCGGCGGTGTAGGCGTGGCGGGTCAGGCTGAGATGCTTCTGCACCTCCCAGAAGCGGGCATTGCGGATCAGGGTGGTGGGGTTCTCCTGCCCGTCCACCGCGCGGGTTTCCAGCGCCGTGAACAGCTCGGTGAAGGGCATCGGGGCGGGATTGGCGCCGAGCAGCTGGAAGCTCTTGATGTGCGCCGGGTTGGGCGTGGTGCGGATCTTGAGGCCGCGCAGGTCGGCCGGGCCCTGCACCGCGCGGCGCGAATTGGTGACGTTGCGGAAGCCGATGTCCCAGAAGCCCAGCACATGCAGGCCATGCGATTCCAGCTCGCCCCGCAGCCCGTTGCCGATGGCGCCGTCCAGCACGGCGGCGACATGGGCGCGGTCGCGGAACAGGAAGGGCAGGTCCAGCGCGTTCAGCTTCGGCGCCAGGCCGGTGAAGAAGGGGTTGCCCGTCAGCGCGATGTCGAGCGCGCCGCTGCGGGCGGAGGCGATGATGGTCTGGTCGCTGCCGAGCACGCCATTGCCGAAGACCTGGACGGTGACCGCGCCATTGGTGCGCTCCTTCACCTGCTCGGCGAAGAGCCTGGCGCATTTTTCCCAGCTGTCGCTTTCCGGGTGGGGATGCGCGAAGCGGAGGCGGACGGCCTGCGCATGGAGGGGCCGGGCCAGGAACGGGGTGGCGAGGGCGGCGGCGATAACCGCGCGCCGGGCGATGTTGGTCATGTTCTTTGCTTTCTCGGTCAGTTTCCGCCGCCGGCCCGGCATTGCGGCCGGGCCTTGGGCCGTGGGGCCACTATCCCCCTGCCGGCGCGAAAATGAAGGGCCTGTCGCCCTGAATCTGATGCCGCGCACCAGGATGTCCTGAATCCGGACGCCGAAGGGCGGGCCTGCGCTTCAGGCCGGGCCGCGTGCCCGGCCGGAACAGGGCGCGTCCCCCGCCTGCTCAGGATCATGGCCCGGCGCCGTGGCGCCGGCGCCGCTCCAGAGGTCCGCCCCGCGCCCGAGCCAGGCCAGGCTGTCGGCCCAGAAGCTGTTCTCGAAGCGGGCATGGAACAGGCCGAAATGCCCGATCCCCGGCACGCCGAGGTCATCCGGCGCCAGCACCACCTCCCGTTGCGGCGCGTTGCGGTAATAGCGGAGGGCGCGGCGGATCGCCGGTGCGGTGCCCAGCGGATCGTCCGCAACGATGACTGCCAGGATCGGCGCCCGCACCGCCGCGAAGCGGGCGAGGATCGCCGCCCGCTGCTGCGGCGCCAGGCTGCGCTCCATGCGCGCGCGGCGGAAGCTCCATTCATTCGCGACCCCGGCCGGAAGGTCCTCCAGCCAGCCGAGGCGGCGGCCGGGAAAATAGCCGCAAAGCGCCGTCACCAGCGGCATCGCCACATGCCATTTCAGGAACAGCCCGGCCCGGTCGGCGGCCCGGTAGTCGCGCCAATAGGCATATTGCGCGCCCACGGTGAGGATGCGCCCGATGGCGGGGGCGCTGGGGGCGAAGCCCGGCAGGAAGCCGCCGATGCTGTGCCCCACCACATGCAGCGGCAGGTCCGGCCATTGCCGCCGCATGAGGCGCAGCGCCGCGTCGCAATCCAGCGTGCCCCATTGGTGCCAGCGATAACCGCAGCCGCGCAGGCTGGCCGGGCGGGACGCGCCGATGCCGCGGTAGTCATAGGTCAGCGCATGGAAGCCATGGGCGCTCAGGAACCGCGCATAACGGTGGTAGTAGCGCGCCAGCACGCCCGTGGCGGCGTTCACCACCACGGCGCCGCGCGCCGGCCCCGCGGCCCGCCAGAAATGCCCGCCCAGCCGCACGCCATCGGCGCAGGCGAGGGAAACGGCCTCCTCAACCGGCATGGGCGGTGCCCGGGGCGGCGCGCCGGCTGCGGCCCCGCCCGCGCGCCGCGAAGGCCGCCGGGCATCGGGACGGTCCGCCGCGCGGCGCGGCCGCCGCCAGAGGCGAGGCGGGACGGTCCATGGCGTTTTCCCCGCCGGGGCCGCCGTTCACAACCCGCCCGTCACGCGCAGCACCGCCCCCGTGGCGTAGGAGGCGGCGCCGGAAATCAGCCAGGCGACGGCTTCGGCGATTTCCTCCGGCTCCCCCACCCGGCCCATCGGCACGCGGGGCGCGATGCGGGCGGGGCGGCCGGGATCGCCGGCCAGGGCGTGGATGCCGGTGTTCACCGTGCCCGGCGCCACGGCGTTGACCCGGATGCCCTGCGCCGCGACCTCCCGCGCCAGCCCGAGGGTGAAGGCCTCCACCGCCGCCTTGCCGGCCGCGTAATGCACATACTCGCCCGGGCTGCCGGTTTGCGCCGCGACGGAGGAGATGTTGACGATCGAGCGCCCTTCCCCGTCCGCCGCCGCGAAGCGGCGCAGGGCGGCCTGGGCGCAGAGCATGGTGCCGATCAGGTTCACCTCCGCGACCCGGCGCATCCAGGCGGGGTCGAGGTCGCGGAAGGCGCCGAGCGGGCCGGTGATGCCGGCATTATTCACCAGCGCGTGCAGCGGCCCGAGGCGAGCCTCCGCCTCGGCGAAGAAGCTGGCGACCGATGCCTCCCGCGCCACGTCCAGCTTCAGGGCCAGGGCTTCCCCGCCCTCCCCCGCGATGGCGGCGAGCAGCGGCGCGGCGTCCTCCGGCCGGCGGCAGCCGATGGCGACGCGGTGGCCTTCCCGCGCCAGGCGGCGCGCGATGGCGGCGCCGATGCCGCTTCGGCCGCCGGTGACGATCACGAGGCGCGATCCGGGCAAGGCTGTTCTCCGCTCCATGAAGCCGATGCTGCGACGGATGATCCTGCGGCAGGAACCGGCCCGCCGTCACCTCTGCCACCACCATTTCCGCGCTTCCCGCCGGGCGGCCACCGGATCGGCGCCGATGTCGCGCAGCATCCGCGCATCCAGCTCCGCCAGCCGGCGGCGGTCGCGGCGGCGGCGCAGCCCGGCCAGCGCCACGGCCATGCCCCGCCACTGGCGGGGCGCCGCCGCCGCGAGACGGAGAAGCGGCAGGCCCAGCCGCCATTCCGGCAGGCGGAAGGGAAACGGGCCGTGCGGGGTGCCGCGCCATCCGGTGCTCATGGCAGCCACCCCGCGGCCGCCCGCGACGCGCCATCCGCCCGGGTGGTGGAAGCCGCCGCGAAAAACAGGAGCGGCCCGATGCCGTCCATTGCCATGCCGTCCATGTCCGATCCTCCGGAACCGGCCCGCATCCTCCGCTGCCGCCCCGCCGGCATTCCAGCCACGCCCCTTGCCGAACTGTGCCGCCACGCGGCCGGCACAGTTGCCGCGCCCGCCGCCACGCATCGCCTTGCCGGCCCTTTCGCGGCATCCGATGCTCGGCTCCCCGCGTTCCAGGGAAGCGCCGCGATGGCCCAGAGCCCGATCCCGTCCTTGCCGGACCGCCCGGCGCTCCGCCTCGTCCTGGGCGGGCATGCGCGGCTTTCCCTGGAGATCGACCGCCAGGCCGCCCTGCCGCTGGCCGACCAGATCGCCGGCCGGCTGGCGGAGATGATCCGCGCCGGCACGCTGCCGCATGGCACCAGGCTGCCTTCCATCCGCGCCCTGGCGCGGCGCACCGGCATCGGCGTGCACAGCGTGGTGGAGGCTTATGCGCGGCTCGCCGCCATGGGCCTCGCCATGGCGCGTTCCGGTTCCGGGGTTTACGTGATCCGCCCGCCGGAGCTGCCGCCGCCGGCGCCGCTTCCCGCCCCCGATCCCACCGTGGCGGAAGGCATCGCCATGGCCATGCTGGAAGCGCGGCAGGACCTGCTCTGCCCCGGCAGCGGCATGCTGCCGGAAGGATGGACGGAAGGCGCCTGGCAGGGCGGCGTGCTGTCCCGCTTCCACCGGCACCTGCCGGCGCATCTGCGGCGCGTGGCGCCGCCGCAGGGTGGCGCGGCGGTCCGCGAGCATGTCTGCCAGCGCCTGGCGATGCGCGGCATCAGCGTGCCGCCGGATGGCGTGCTGATGACGGCGGGCGGCACCCAGGCGCTGCAACTGGTGGCGCAAACCTTTCTCGCGCCTGGCGACACGGTGCTGGTGGAGGACCCTGGCTACTTCATGCTCTTCCCCATGCTGGAGCAGCGCGGGCTGCGGCTGCTGCCGGTGGAGCGGCGGCCGGACGGCCCCTGCCTTGAGGCGCTGGAGCGGGCCTGCCGCGCGGAAGCGCCCAAAGCCTTCTTCCTGCAGCCCGTGCTGCACAACCCGACAGGATGGACCGCCTCCGCCGCCAATCTCCACCGCCTGCTCCGCATTGCCGAGCGCCACAGCCTGCTGCTGGTGGAGGATGACGCGCATGGCGACCTGCATGGCGGGGAGCCGGTGCGGCTGATGCAGCTCGATGGCGGGGCCTCCGTCATCCATCTCGGCAGCTTCACCAAGCTGATCGGCCAGGGCACGCGGGTCGGCTTCCTCGCCGCCTCGGCGGAACGTGTGCAGGCATTGCTGCGCACCAAGGTCACCACCGCCCTCACCGGCTCGGGCGTGGAGGAGCAGCTGGTGCTGGAGATGCTCCGCTCCGGCCAGTACCGCCGGCACCTGGAGACGCTGCGGGCCCGGCTTTCCGCCGCGCGCGGGCTGGTGGCGGGGCGGCTGCGCGCGCTCGGCTTCACCCTGGCGGGCGGGGAGGAGGGGATGTTCCTTTGGGCCGAGGCGCCGCCGGACGCGCGGGAGGACCTTGTTCCCGCCGCGCGCGGCCACGGCCTGGTGCTGGCGGGCGGCGCGCTGTTCCGGCCGGGGCGGCAGTTCAGCCGCCATCTCCGCTTCAACATCGGGCGCAGCACGGACCCGCGCGTCGCGGAAACGCTGGCCACCCTGCTGCGCCGGGAGGGCGCATGACGGCGCGGGCGCGGCGGGGCGCGATGCTCGCCATCCTCGGCGGCGGCGGCATCATGAGCCTGGCCATGGGCGCGAGGCAAAGCTTCGGCCTGTATCTCGACCCGTTGGCCGAGGGCCACGGCCACTCCCTGGGCCTCGTTGCCTTCGCCATCGCCCTGCACAACCTCGCCTGGGGCGTCGCCCAGCCCTTCGCCGGCGCCGCCTCCGACCGCTTCGGGCCGGCGCCGGTGGTGGTGGCCGGCGCCCTGCTCTACGCCGGCGGGCTGGCCATGGTGGCGCTGTCCGCCTCCCCCGCCGCGCTGCTCATTGGCCTGGGCCTGCTGGTCGGGCTGGGCGTCAGCTGCACCAGCTTCGGCGTGGTGATGGCGGCGCTGGGCCGCGCCGTGCCGGAAGGGCGGCGCAGCCTGGCCATGGGCCTCGCCAGCGCCGGGGGCTCGCTGGGCCAGGCGCTTTGCGTGCCGCTGGCGCAGGGGGTGGCGCGGCATTCCGGCATGGCGGCCTCCCTGCTGGTGCTGGCCGGCTGCGTGGCGCTCGCCGCGCCGCTCGGGCTGCTGCTGCGCGGCGCGCCCCATCCCGGGGCGGCCGCCGAGCCGCCCATGCCGCTGCGCGAGGCGGTGGACCGGGCGCTCGCGCATCGCGGCTATTGCCTTCTGGCGCTGGGCTTCTTCGCATGCGGCTTCCAGCTCGCCTTCATTGCCACGCATCTGCCCGCCTATCTGGCGCTGTGCGGCATGCCGTCCGATGCCGGCGCCTCGGCGCTGGCGCTGATCGGCCTGTTCAACATGATCGGCAGCGTCGGCTGCGGCTGGCTGGGCGGGCGCTTTCCGCAGCAGCAGGTGCTGGGCTGGCTGTACCTGCTGCGCAGCGCCGCGATCCTCGGCTTCTTTCTGGCGCCCAGGACGGAGCCGGTGCTGCTGGCCTTCGCCGCGGCCATGGGGCTGATGTGGCTCGGCACCGTGCCGCTGACCAGCGGGCTGGTGGCGAAGCTGTTCGGCACCCGGCATCTGGGGGCGCTGTTCGGCCTGTGCTTCCTCAGCCATCAGGTCGGCTCCTTCCTGGGCGCCTGGTCGGGCGGCATCGCCTTCGATCTCACCGGCTCCTATGGAGTGGTCTGGGCAGCCACCGCCATGGCGGGGCTGGTCGCCGCGGCGCTTCACTTTCCCATCCGGGCGGCGCCCCTGGCGCCCCGCGCCACGGGCTCCGTGGCCTAGAAGGCGGCCTGACGACGGGCGCCTCAGGCCTCGCCGGGCCGGTTCCGCTCCGAGCGGGCGCGATGGCGGGCGACGCGGGCGCGGGTGCCGCAGCCTTCCTCGGAACACCAGCGGCGCGAATTGTTGCGGCTGTTGTCCAGGAACAGCCAGCCGCAATTGCGGCCAAAGCATTCCTTGACGCGGCCGGGCCGGGCCGTTGTCAGCAGATCCGCTGCCTCATGCGCCAGCCGGCCCGCAAGGATATCGGCATCGCTCTCCGGCCAAGTCCAGGCATATCCGGCACCGGCCAGCCGTTCCAGCCGCCGCCGGGACTGGGCGCCGCGCGCTTCCTCCTCGATCAGCGACAGCTCGGGCGGAGGCGGTTCCGCGCCCGCGGCCAGGGCGGAGAACACGCGATAGATGGCCTCGCGCAGGCGTTTCACCCGCGCCAGCGCCGCTGCCGCCCTGTCCGGCTCCTCCGCCGCCCATTGGCGCAGCCGCCCGGCGGCCCCGGCACCGAGCAGCCCCACACGCTGCGTCCATTCCGCCAGGTCCTCGAAGGTCACGAGCAGGTCCGGCCCGAACCGCCCATGCCGGCAATCCACCGTGTTGGCGAGGTCCAGGCCCGGATGGCCGCCCAGGATCCGCATCGTGGCGATGGAGCGGTTCTTTCCCATGCCCTGAGGATCAGGTGTGGAAACCCGGGCGGCAAGGGCGCATTCTGTAACGGATAAAATATCTTTAGGCCGTTACAGAATGCATGTTCCGGAGGCCAAGCCATGAAGCCGACCCGCCTGCACGCCTGGTTCGTGGCCATGTGCCTGATCTGGGGCGCCACCTGGATCGCGGTGAAGATCGGCATCGGCACCGTGCCGCCGGTGTTCTTCGCCGGCACCCGCTTCACGGTGGCCGGGATCATCATGCTGGTCATGGCCCGGTGGCAGGGCGGCGCCGGGCGGATCGCGCGCGCCGACCTGCCCCGGCTCGCGGCGGTGACGCTGCTGATGATCTCCGCCACCTACGCCCTGTTGTTCTGGGGCGCGCAATTCGTCAGTTCCGGCCTCGCCGCCATTCTGGACCTCGCCCTGCTGCCCGTGGCGATGCTCGCCATCGCCGCGCTGCTGGGCGAGGAGCGGTTCAGCCGGGTGCGGGCGGCGGGCGTCGCGCTCGGGGTTGCGGGGCTGCTTCTGTTGTTCGGGCCGCAGGCGCTGCGGGGCGGCCAGCCGGAACAGGGCGAGGCGGGCACGCTGATGTGGTATCTGGGCGGCGGCGCCATTGTGCTGAGCGCCCTGCTCTACAGCCTCGGCTCGGTGCTGGCCCGGCCCCTGCTGCGTGCCTATCCGCTGGGCCTGGTGTCCGGTGCCACCACGGCGGCGGGCGGGGCGGTGCTGCTGGCCGGCGCGCTGGCGCTGGAGCCGGGGGCGGTGGCCGCCCTGTCCGGCCGGTGGGGTGCGGCGGCCTGGGGAAGCTGGGCTTTCCTGGTGCTGTGCGGCTCGCTGGTGGCCTACACCGCCTATCTCCGCCTGGTGCGCGAATGGGGGGCGTCGCGCGCCGGCTCCTATGCCTTTGTGTCGCCCATCATCGCGGTGCTGCTGGGCGTGCTGGTGTTTGGCGAAACCGTCACCGGCACGGATGCGCTGGGCATGGCGGTGATGCTGGCCGGCGCCTGGATCACCCTGCGGCCGGCCGGGGAAGCCGCGCCTTCGCGGGCCCGCCCGCCGGCGCTGGACGGCATCCGCCCCGCCGGGTCGGCGGGCGCGTCGCGGGCGGGCGCGTTCCCGCTCCGCGCCTGCCCCGCCGCCGAAGGCGGGGAGCAGGGCCGCGCGCTGGATTGAGCGTCCCGCCCTGCCCGGGCCGGCATGGGCTGCGGGTGACAAGGGCGGCGCCGGGTTTCCGGGGCGCCCCGGAGGACGCTATTCCGCGCTGGCTCCCGAGGCACGGACCACGGGCGCCCAGCGCTGGGCCTCGGCCGCGACATAGGCAGTGTATTCGGCCGGGTCCATCAGGCCGGGCATGCTGCCCAGCTCCGCCAGCCGCGCCTGCAGCGCCGCCGAGCCAAGCACCTTCCGCGTGGCGTCCGACAGCCGGCGCACCACCGCCTGGTCCATGCCGGCGGGGCCGGACAGGCCGTACCAGGGCAGGTTGATCAGGTCGATGCCCTGCTCGCGGAAGGTCGGCACATCCGGCACCAGGGCCGAGCGCTCCGGCCCGCTGACGGCGATCGGGCGCACGACGCCGGAGCGCAGATGCGGCAGGGCCGAGGGCAGCGTGTCCGACATCATCGGCACGTTGCCGGCGATCACGTCCGTCATGGCCGGGCCGCCGCCGCGATAGGGGATGTGGTTGAGCTTGGCGCCCGTCAGCTCGGCGAAGCGGACCAGCAGCAGGTGGTTGGAGGAGCCGGAGCCGGAGGATGCCATGTCGAGCCCGCCCGGCGCGTCCTTGGACATCCGCACGATGTCGGCGAGGTTCTTCGCGGGAAAGGACGGGTTCACCACCAGGATGGTCGGCGTCGTGACCAGCATGGCGATATGGGTGAAGTCCTTCACCGGGTCATAGGGCAGGCTGCGGAACAGCGTCACCGCGATCGCGTGGCTGGCGATGTTGGACAACAGCAGCATGTAGCCATCCGGCGGCGACTGGGCGACAAGCTGGCTGCCGATGGTCGCCGTGGCGCCGCCGCGATTCTCGATCACGAAGGGCTGGCCCAGCTCCTCCGACAGCGCCTGCCCCACCAGCCGGCCCACCACATCGGTGGAGCCGCCCGGCGGATAGGGGATGACGAAGCGCACCGGCCGGCTCGGCCAGGCGGGCTGGGCCGGCGCGGCTCCGGGGCGCAGCAGCGCCGCCGCCGCGACGGCGCCGCCTGCCAGCCCACGGCGGGAGATCATCAGGGTCATGGATGCTTTCCTTGTTGCTTGGCGCCGGGTTGCTTGCCGCCGGGTCGCGGGCGGCCGGCCGGAGGGGTCAGGGCAGCCGGGCCCAGGGGCGGCGGCGCGCATCCTCCGCGGCGAAGGCGGCGATGCGCTCCTGGTGGCTGAGCGTCAGGTCGATGTCGCTCCAGCCATTCAGCAATTTGGTGCGCCACACCGGGTCGATGGCGAAGCGCCATTGTTTGCCATCGGCCTCGACCGATTGCGCCTCCAGGTCGACGGACAGGGTGGTGTTTCCCGCCTCCAGCCATGCCAGCAGCGCCTCGGCCGCGTCCTCGTCGATGCGCGCCGGCAGCAGGCCGTTGTTCACCGCGTTGGAGCCGAAGATGTCGCCGAAGCTCGGCGCCAGGACGCAGCGGAAGCCGTGATCCACCAGCGCGTAGACGGCGGCCTCGCGGGAGGAGCCGCTGCCGAAATTGCGCCGCGCCACAAGGATGCGGCTGCCCTGCCGCTCGGGCCGCGTCAGCGGGAAGCCGGGCCCGCGCAGATCGTGCAGCAGGTAGTCGCCATAGCCGGCGGAACGCGGCCGCTTCATGAAGCGGGCCGGGATCAGCTGGTCGGTGTCCACATTGGCCAGCGGCAGCGGGCAGGCCGTGGCGGTCAGGCGGCGGAACGGCTCCATCACAGCCGGCCCTCCAGCAGCGGCCGCACATCCGCGAGATGGCCCAGCACGGCGGCGGCGGCAGCCATCGCCGGGGACATCAGATGCGTGCGGGCGCCCGGCCCCTGCCGGCCCTTGAAGTTGCGGTTGGTGGTGGAGGCGCAGCGCTCCCCCGGCGGCACCAGATCCCCGTTCATGCCGACGCACATGGAGCAGCCGGAGCCGACCCATTCCAGCCCCGCCTCGCGGAAGATGCGGTCCAGCCCTTCCTGCTCCGCCTGCTGCCGGACCAGCCGCGATCCGGGGGACACCATGCCGGGAACCCGCGCCCGCCGCCCCGCCAGCACGGCGGCGGCCATGCGCAGGTCCTCGATCCGGGCATTGGTGCAGGAGCCGATGAACACCCGGTCCACGGCGATCTCCGACAGCTTCTGCCCGGCGCGCAGCCCCATATAGTCCAGGCCGTCGCGGATCTGCGCGGCCCGCGCCTCGCTGGGCGCCCGCGCCGGGTCGGGCAGGGTGGCGGTGATCGGCAGGGCGTCCTCCGGGCTGACACCCCAGGTGACGATGGGGGCGATGGCCTCCGCCCGCAGCGAAACGTCCCGGTCGAACGCGGCATCGGCATCGCTGTTGAGGCTGAGCCAGTGCTCGGCGGCGCGGTCGAAGGCTTCGCCTTCCGGCGCGAAGGGCCGGCCGCGCAGGTAGCCGAGCGTCGTCGCGTCGGGCGCCACCATGCCGCAGCGCGCGCCGCTTTCGATCGACAGGTTGCAAAGCGTGAGACGGCCTTCCATGGACAGCCCCCGGACGGCGGCGCCGGCATATTCCACCGCATGCCCCGCCGCGCCATCGGCACCGATCTGGGCGATCACCGACAGCGCCATGTCCTTGGCGCCGATGCCGGGGCCGGGCCGGCCTTCCAGCGTGACGCGCAGCCGCTTCGGGCGCTGTTGCCACAGGGTCTGGGTCATCAGCACATGCGCCACCTCGGACGCGCCGATGCCGAAGGCCAGGGCGCCGAAGGCGCCATGGGTGGAGGTGTGGCTGTCGCCGCACACCACGGAAAGGCCCGGCAGCGTCAGGCCCTGTTCCGGCCCCACCACATGCACGATGCCCTGGGCGGCGTGGTCCAGCCCGAACAGGCGCAGTCCATGCGCCGCCGCGTTGCGGGCCAGTTGCTCCACCATGCCCATGGCGGCAGGGTCGGAGGTGGGGCGGGTGGGAACGTAATGGTCGGCGACGCCGATGTTGAGCGCCGGATAGCCCACCGCCGCGCCGCGGTCGCGCAGCTGGTTGAAGGCGTGGTGCGAGCCTTCGTGGAAGAAGTGCCGGTCGATCCAGATCAGGCTCTGGCCGTCTTCCCGCGTCAGGATGGCATGCGCGTCCCAGATCTTGTCGAACAGTGCGCGCGGTTCCGCCATCCGCTTCCTCCCTTGTTTCGTTGCGCCGAGACTAGGCGGAAGTCGCGGCCGGGCGCAACCGTCCGGTATGACAAACTAGACAGCGTCCGGTTCGCGGAATAGACAAGCTGACACCGCACCTTCTGGAGCGCGCATCGCATTGAACGCCATCGTCGAACCCTCCAAGGCCCGCGGCATCTACCTCCTGCTGCGCGACCGCATCGGCGGCGGCGCCTTCCGGGATGGCGACCGCCTGCCCGGTGAGCCCGACCTGGCGGCCGAATACGGCGTGTCCCGCGTGACGGTGCGCCGCGCCCTGGACCAGTTGGCCGCCAGCGGCCTGGTGGCGCGGCGGCCGGGCGTCGGCACCTTCGTGACCCTGCCCGCCCCGGCGCCCGGGCCGATCGACGTGTCCGACGTGTTCTCGGATCTCAAGCAGATGGGCCGGCGCAGCGAGGTGCGGCTGCTGGATTTCGGCTATGGGGTTCCCGCCCCCGTCATCGCCGCGGCCCTGGCGCTGCCCCCGGGCGGCCGGGCGCAGCGCGCCGTGCGCGTCCGCTCCATCGCCGGCGAGCCCTTCTCCTTTCTGACCACCCATGTGCCGGAACAGATCGGATCGACCTATTCCGAGGCCGATCTCGCCAGCCAACCCCTGCTGGAATTGCTGGAGCGCGGCGGCCGCCGGCTGGGCGATGCGCGGCAAAGCATCGCCGCCAGCCTGGCCGGGCCAACCGTCGCCGCCGCGCTGCGGGTGGAGATGGGCGCGCCGCTGATCGCCCTGACGCGGCTGGTCGAGGATGCGCAAGGCCGGCCGATCGAGCATCTGCACGCCCTGTACCGGCCGGACCGCTTCACCTTCGAGATGCGGCTGCAGCGCACCGGCACCGAGGGCGCCCGCCGCTGGAGCCCGCTTCCCCTGTCCATGAAGCGGCAACCCGCCTGAAGCGGCCGCGGGATCACCAAGAAGGAAACGCGCATGTCTCTCAAGCAGCTTCTGGCCCGGCCCGGCCCGGTGGTGGCGCCCGGCATCTATGACGCGCTGACCGCCAGCCTGGCGGCCGGGGCTGGGTTCGAGGCCGCCTATGTGTCCGGCGCCGCCGTGGCCTATACGCGCCTCGGGCGGCCGGATATCGGCCTGGTGTCGATGACGGAGATGAGCGAAACGGTCGCCCTGATCCGCGACCGCGTCGGGCTGCCGCTGATCGTCGATGCCGATAACGGGCATGGCAACGCGCTCAACACGCAGCGCACCGTCCGCTTGTTCGAGCGCGCCGGCGCCTCCGCCCTGCAGCTGGAGGACCAGACCCTGCCGAAGCGCTGCGGCCACCTGCAGGGCAAGTCGCTGATCCCGGCGGCGGAAATGGCCGGCAAGGTCAGGGCGGCCGTTGATGCGCGCGCCAGCGACGAAACGCTGATCATCGCCCGCACCGACGCGATCGCCGTTGAGGGATTGCAGGCGGCGCTCGACCGGGCCGCGCTGTATGCCGAGGCAGGGGCGGATGTGCTGTTTGTCGAGGCGCCGCGCGACCAGGAGCAGATGGCGGCCATCGTCCGCCAGCTCGGCGGCCTGCGCCCGCTGCTGGCCAACATGGTGGAAGGCGGCGACACGCCCCTCGCCTCCGCCGGCGCGCTCGGGGAAAAGGGCTTCCGGCTGGTGATCTTTCCCGGCGGCATCGTCCGCGCCGTGGCCAGGACGGCACAGGATTATTACGCCTCCCTGGCCCGGCATGGCAGCAACGCCCCCTTCGCGGAGCGGATGTTCGACTTCAACGGGCTGAACCGCGTGATCGGCACGCCGGAGATGCTGGAACTGGGCCGCGGCTACGACGCCACCTCCTGAAGGCGGGCGGGCAACAAGGCCTGGACGCCGGGAACCGCCCGGCACATCGTTGCCTTCCCCCTGGACGGAGGGCCTTCGGCCGCGATGAACGGAAACCGGTTGCCGCGGCACCGGCGGTCGGCAGGGGGCAGCCATGCCTCGCCATCTGCCGCTGACCGCCCTGCGCGCCTGCGAGGCGGCGGCGCGCATCGGCTCCTTCCGCATGGCGGCGGATGATCTGGGCCTGACGCCTTCCGCCGTCGGCCACGCCATTCGTGGCCTGGAGCGCGATCTTGGCGCCGTGCTGTTCGAGCGGCAGGGCCGCAGCATCCGCCTGACGGCGGAGGATGAGACGCTGATGCGGCATGTGGAGCGCGGCTTCGGCGAGTTGCAGCTCGGCCTCAGCCGGGTGGCGGCGCGTGGACCGCAATTGCTGAAGCTGCATTGCGCGCCAGGCTTCGCCTCGCAATGGCTGTTGCCCCACCTGCGCCGGCTGCTGAGTGAATGCGAGGGGCTGGAAGTGTGCATCGCCGCAGGCACCGACTACACGCGCTTCCTGGCCGATGAGTTCGACGCCGACATCGTGTAGGGCATGCCGCCCGCCGAGCATTACGGCACGGCCGGCCGCGAAGGCGTGATCGTGCTGCCGATCAGCACGGAACTGGTGACGCCGCTCTGCGCCCTGGCCCTGGCGCCTTCCATCCGCAGCGCCCGCGACCTTTACAACCAGGTGCTGATCGAGAGCGACAACAAGAAGCTGCGCTGGCCTGCCTGGTTCGCCGCCAACGGGCTGGCGGCGCCGGCACGGCGCGGCCCGCGCTTCGAGCACAGCTTCTTTCTCGTTTTTCGGTGAGTGCCGGCCAAGGACAACCCGTTCCCCATAAGAAGCGAAGGAACCCATGCTTCTGGCTGAGAAGACGGCGGTGATTTCCGGCGCCGCCAGCGCGCGCGCCATTGGCCGCGCCACGGCGAAGCTGTTCGCCGAGCATGGCGCGCGCGTCGCCATCCTCGACCTCGACGCGGCGGGCGCGCGAACTGGGCGAAGGCCATGTCGGCATCAGCTGCGATGCCGGCGATGCCGCGCCCTGCCGCGACGCCGCGAGGGCAAGCCATCGCGGCCTTCGGCAGGATCGACGTGCTGGTCAACAATGCCGGCATCACTCAGCCGCTCAGGCTGATGGAGGTCGCGCCGGAGACCTGGGCGCGCGTCATCGACGTCAACCTGACCGGCGTGCTGTATCTCAGCCAGGCTTTCATTTCGCATGTGCGGGAGCGCCGCCAGGGCTCGATCGCCTGCATGTCCTCCGTTTCCGCCAGCGCGGCGGCGGCATCTTTGCCGGGCTGACCAGCCCCCGTCGACTGGTCTGGGCAAGATTTTAGTGGATCATGGGCAGTGACGGCGCCGATGAACCATTGGAGTTG
>NZ_VUKA01000050.1 GCF_008386565.1 Teichococcus oryzae
CGTGTCTTGCTCATCGGACACCTTCCTCGCTCCAAGGGAGCTTACTCAGGGGTGTCCATCAATTCGAAGGAAGATCAATGATGTGGGTCACCAATCCAGCCAGCTATTGCACCTACCTGAACCGGCTTTGGTACGAGTTCACCGGCCAAAGCGAGGGAGAGGCGCTCGGGCTGGGCTGGGCCAAGGCGACCCATCCCGACGACGGGCAACGGGCCAAGGACGCCTTCCTGTCGGCCAATGCAGCACAGGAACCGTTCCGCATCGAATACCGGCTGCGTCGCGCGGATGGCACCTACCGCTGGACGATCGATGCGGCCAATCCGTTCTTCGGCGAAGATGGAGCCTTCCTGGGCCATGTCGGCTCGGTGATCGACATCCATGAGCGCCGCGAGGCCGAGGAGGCGCTGCGGGCAAGTGAGGCGCGGTTCCAGGCGATCGCCAACTCGGTGGACCAGCTGATCTGGTCCGCCCGCCCTGATGGCTACCACGACTACTACAATGATCGCTGGTACGACTATACCGGCACCGCGCCCGGCTCGACCGACGGGGAAGCCTGGAACGACGTGTTCCATCCCGAGGATCGCGAGCGTGCCTGGGCCGTGTGGCGTGGGAGCCTGGAGACTGGCGAGCCATACCGCATCGAATATCGGCTGCGACATTGCTCCGGACACTATCGCTGGGTGCTCGGCCGCGCGCAGCCGGTCCGCGACACTGAGGGGCGGATCACCCGATGGTTCGGTTCCTGCACCGACATCGAGGAGATCGTCGAGGCACGCGAGGTCCTGACCCGCTCACGCGCGGAGCTGACGCGCGAGGTGGAGGCCCGTACCGAGGCTCTGATGGCGGCCGAGGCGGCGCTGCGGCAGAGCCAGAAGATGGAGGCGGTGGGGCAGCTCACCGGCGGCCTGGCGCATGACTTCAACAATCTGCTCACCGCCATCACCGGCAGCCTGGAGTTGCTGACCGCGCGGCTGGCCGAGGGCCGTCTCAACAACGTCGACCGCTATGTCGGCGCAGCGCAGGATGCGGCCCGGCGCGCGGCGGCGCTGACCCACCGGCTGCTGGCGTTCTCACGCCAGCAGACCCTGGCTCCCCAGCCCACAAATGTGGACCGGCTGATTGCTGGCATGGTGGAGCTGGTCCAACGCACGGTCGGGCCTGGGATCAGCGTGGAGACGATCGCGACACCGGACTTGTGGAACACCCTGGTTGATCGGAGCCAGCTCGAGAACGCATTGCTGAACCTGTGCCTCAACGCCCGGGACGCCATGTCTCAGGGCGGCAAGCTGACGATCGAGACCACCAATTGCTGGCTGGACGACCAGGCAGCGCGCCTGCGCGATCTCCCGCCCGGCCCCTATGTCCTGCTCAGCGTTTCCGACAACGGCACCGGTATGTCCCCCGACGTGGTTGCGCGTGCGTTCGACCCGTTCTTCACCACCAAGCCGATCGGCCAGGGCACCGGCCTTGGCCTGTCCATGATCTACGGCTTTGTCCGGCAGTCAAACGGCCAGGTGCGGATCCACTCCAAGGTAGGGCAGGGGACGACGATGCGCCTATATCTGCCCCGTCACGCGGGCGAGGCGCAAGACGCTGAAGCAGCGCCGGAGCGGACCCTCTCAGCACCGCGCGCGGCACCGGACGAGACGGTGCTGGTGGTGGATGACGAGCCGACGGTGCGGATGCTGGTGGTCGAGTTGCTGGAAGATCTGGGCTACACCGCACTCGAGGCGGCGGATGGCCCCTCCGGGCTGCAGGTGCTGCGCTCAGAGACGCGGATCGACCTGCTGGTCACCGATGTCGGGCTCCCAGGAGGCATGAATGGGCGCCAGGTCGCCGAGGCGGCGCGGACGCTCCGTCCTGGCCTGAAGGTGCTGTTCATCACCGGCTATGCGGAGAGCGCCGTGCTCAGCCATTGCCATCTCGATCCAGGCATGCATGTGATGACCAAGCCGTTCACGATCATGGCGCTGGCCGAGCGGATCAAGACGCTGGTTCCGGGCTGAGGCGGTCCCTGGAGGCGCGAACCCTCTCGACGACCGGGTCAACATCGAATTCCAGGCTTTAGCCACAATTCAGGACCATATTTCCGCTCTGACCCTGTAGCCAGACAGCCCTATAGCTTCCTTCATCCAAGCGTAGGGAATGAGGAGGGTCAGGCGGCCCCTAGAGCGGTTTCCGATCAGTTTGCATCGTACCCAGCGGCGGCGAAGTAGTTGGCGCACTCGGCGGGCGTGAAGGTCTCGGTGATGCGTCCGATGGTGCTCCAGAGGCCTTCGACGCTGCGCTCGGCGGCCTTGCGGAGGCTGGCCTTCAGCTTGGCGAAGGCGTTCTCAATCGGATTGAAGTCGGGGCTGTAGGGCGAGAGATAGCGCAGGCTCGCGCCCGCGGCCTCGATGGCAGCCTGGACGGCCACACCCTTGTGGCTGCCGAGATTGTCCATGATGACGATGTCCCCAGGGCGCAGTTCCGGCACCAGCACCTGCTCGACGTAGGTGAGGAAGAGTTCGCCGTTGATTGGCCCGTCCAGGACCATCGGTGCGACCATGCCGCTGTTGCGCAGCCCGGCGACGAAGGTGGTGGTCTTCCAGTGCCCGTGCGGGATGGGGGCCCGCAGCCGCTCGCCGCGGGGTGCCCGGCCATGGGTGCGGGCCATGTTGGTCGATGCCCAGGTTTCATCAATGAAGACGAGTTTCGCAGGATCGAGGTCGAGCTGGCTCTCGAACCAGGCCCAACGCCGCCTCAGGATGTCCGGGCGGCCCTGCTCCGCGGCATGCGCCGACTTTTTTTGCGCGTGATGCGGTGCCGGTCGAAGAACCGCCACAGCGTGCTGATGCCGACCGAAACTCCCGCCTCCGCCAACCTGGCCCGGATCTCCACCAGCGAGATGTCGGACTTCCGCTCCACCAGGCTCAGGATGAGGGCCGCATGGGCCTCGATGCGCGCCGAGCGGCGGTCTCCACCGAGAGGCCCCGGTGCAACGGATCCTGCCTGACGCGCCAACGCGCACCAGCGGACCGCACTCGCCGCGCTGACGCCAAAGCGGGCCGCTGCCGCCCGGCAGGATGACCCGGAGGTCACCGCTGCGACCACCCGTTCCCGCAGATCCACCGACAACGCCCTCGACATGCCTTCGCCCTTCTTGCCATAGGGCGACTGAATCAGCTTCAGGCGGACGTGGGGATCACAAGCGATTCAGTCAGGCCGGAAACCGCTCTAGCGCTGCATACTGCGGATCGCGAGTAAGGCACCGATCCGAATTACAAGAGAAGCCGGCGCTATCAAAGATTATGGATAACAATGAAAGTAGGGACGCTGAACTCTTGCTCCTCCTTGCAACTGTCGCCCGGTACGCTTTGCGACCGAGCATGAAGCGCTGAACAAACGCAGGAGGAGTACATGTGCGGAAGAACGCCTTCGGCCTGGAGCGGTTCACAATGTTGGAGCTCGTAAGCCGTAGGCCAACTACTATTAACGGCTTACCCTCCTCGCGGCATCCAATGAACGGAATGATCGAGGAAGAAGCTTCCTACACACAAAGCGGAGAGCGCATCGGTTTACTTAGAACGGTATGCCCATCCTGTGCATGATGCCATTTCGATACGGTACCCAAACGGCTTGGGCAGAGGGCGCTGGATCGGGCTCATCAGGGAGAAACGTCATGTCGCTCAACACAGAACAAGCCAAGGCGTTCTTTGCTGCATGCGACACAGGTCAAGGCTGGGATGCCTGCCGCTCCTATTGCGCGCCGGGTGCGACGTTCTCGGCACAGACAGATGTGCTGACTGGCATTACCACATTGCAACAGTACACCGAGTGGATGCGCGATCTCCTCAAGGTTCTTACTGACGGAAACTATGAGGTGAAATCCTTTGCCACTGATGAAGAACGTAACAATGTCTGCGTCTACGCTACCTTCTCCGGCACACATCTGGAGGGCGGTCCAGTGTCACCGACTGGCAGGGCCACAAAAACCGATTACGTGTACATCATGCAGTTCAGCAACGGCAAAGTAACGCATCTCACAAAAATCTGGAATTCCGGGCACGCCTTGAAGGAGTTGGGTTGGGCCTGATCTGGTACGGCTTCTGGCCCGGTCAGGTCGTCTCGGCCTCAGACCGCGGGATTGTCAGGATTTTCGTGTGCGGCGGAGCGGTTGAACACGCTCAGGCCATGGCGCGGGTGAAGCGTTCGCCGAACAGGACGGCGAACTGGCTTTGGCCATAGCCCATTCCCGCGGCGGCATGGTCCACTCCTTCTCCGCCCGGTGCAAGACCAGATACAAGAGCTTCAGGGCCGCGTCGTCGGTGGGAAAATGCCCGCGGCCCCGGACCGCCCGGCGCAGCTTCGCGTTCAGCGCCTCGATGGCATTCCTTGTAGGCGACGAAGTCGAGGCTCTGCCGCAGGAGGTGCACGATGCAGGTCTGCACCGTGGCCTCCGGGAACACCGCCAGGATCGCCTCGGGAAAGCCCTTCAGCCCGTCCACCACCGCCAGCAGCAGGTCCTCGACGCCACGGCCGCGCAGCTCGTTCATCACCCTGAGCCAGAACTTCGCGCCCTCATTCTGCTCGATCCACAGGCCCAGGATCTCCTTGCCGCCGTCGGCCCGGACGCCCAGCGCAATGTGCACGGCTTTGTTGCGCACCAGGCCCTCGTCCCGGATCTTCACCCGCAGCGCATCGAAGAACACCACCGGGTAGACCGGCTCCAGCGGCCGGTTTTGCCAGGCGGCAATCTCATCGAGCACGGCGTCCGTGACAGCACTGATCAGGTCCGGCGAGACCTCGATGCCGTAGAGCTCGCGCAGGTGACCGACAATCTCCCCCGCGCTCATGCCGCGGGTATACATCAAGACCACCTTGTCATCGAAGCCGGGGAAGCGCCGCTGATACTTGGCAATGAGCTGCGGATCGAAGCTCGCCTGCCGATCGCGGGGGATCTCCAGCGCCAGCTTGCCGCTGTCAGTGATCACCGATTTCCGGCCATAGCCGTTGCGGCTGTTGCCCTCGCCACCTTCTCCAGCCAGGTGGTGGTCCATCTCGGCATTCAGTGCCCGCTCGGCAAGGGCCTTCTTCAGCTC
>NZ_VUKA01000051.1 GCF_008386565.1 Teichococcus oryzae
ACGCGGGGTGGAGCAGCCCGGTAGCTCGTCAGGCTCATAACCTGAAGGTCACAGGTTCAAATCCTGTCCCCGCATCCGAAAAGAAAATGATCGATCAACCCCCGCCATTGCGGGGGTTTTTCGTTTTCTGGCATTTTTCTCCTTTGGGCGCTCCACAGCCTTAGGAACGTTGCGTTCCAGGTCGTTCCCGTGCAGCAATAATCCCGAACGGCCGGAAACAGGCCGTGCCTGGGAGCGTGCTGGCACCGCGACATTCGGAGACGCCAATGAGAACCCTGTTTCAAGCCGGCCTGCGCTTCGCAGTGCCGGTTCTCGCCACATTGGCCGCGATGCCGGCCCTGGCGCAAAACCTCAGCCTTGCCGTCGCTGCCCCGCCGACGACGTTGGATCCGCATTATCACACGCTGTCCCCCAACAACATGGTGGCGGAGCACCTGTTCGATAAACTGGTGGGTCGTGACGCCCAGGCCAGGCTGGAACCGGGCCTGGCGGAATCCTGGATGCTGATCAACGACACCACCTGGGAGTTCAAGCTGCGGCGGGGCGTGAAGTTCAGCGATGGCAGCGATTTCGACGCGCAGGACGTGCTCTATACCCTGGAACGTGTTCCGAATGTCCTGAACAGCCCCGGCTCCTTCGGCATCTACACCAAGGCGATCATCCGCTCCGAGGTGGTCGATCCCCACACCATCCGGTTCCACACGGCCAGCGTTTATCCGCTTCTGCCGCAGGACCTGACCCAGATCTTCATCATCTCCGACACCATCCGGAACGCTGCCTCCACCGGAGACTTCAACAGCGGCAAGGCAACGGTCGGCACCGGCCCCTTCAGGCTGGTCTCCTTCACCCCCGATGACCGCATCGTGCTGGAGCGGAACGAGAATTACTGGGGCGAGAAGCCGGCCTGGAAGCAGGTCACCTACCGCTTCATCGCCAATGACGGGGTGCGGGTCGCCGCGCTGCTGTCGGGCGATGTCCAGATGATCGACGTGGTGCCGCCGGCCGACATGCCGCGCCTGCGCACCACCTCCGGCATCAGCTTCTCGGAGGTTCCCAGCCTGCGCTCGATCTATCTGAAGATCGACACAGCCCATGATTCCTCGCCCTACATCACCGATGCCAGTGGCCAGAAGCTGGACCGGAACCCGTTGCGTGACCTGCGGGTGCGGCAGGCGCTGTCGCTCGCCATCAATCGCCAGGGCATCGTGGACCGGGTGATGCAGGGCGCGGCCACCGCGACCGGCCAGATGATGCCCCCCGGCGCCAATGGCTATGTCGCCGACCTTCCACCGCCGCCCTATCAGCCGGACCAGGCGAAGAAGCTGCTGGCGGAAGCGGGTTACCCGAACGGCTTCAGGATCACCTTGATCGGTCCCAACAACCGCTATGTGAATGACGCCCAGATCATCCAGGCCATCGGCCAGATGTGGCAGCGCATCGGCGTCGCCACAACGGTCGAGGCCATGCCCTTCTCGGTCATGGCGCAGCGCCAGGCGCGCAACGACATGTCGGCGATGTTGATCGGCTGGGCGACCACGGGGGAGCCTTCCACCGCGCTGCGCGGCAACCTGACCACCCGCATCCCGGAAAAGGGCTTCGGCACCGTCAATTTCAGCGGCTATTCCAATCCCAGGGTGGATGCCCTGACCGAGGAAGGCCTGCGCACCGCGGATGACGAGAAGCGGGAGGACATCTTCAAGCAGGCCATGCGCGTCGCCATGGAGGATGTCGCCCTGATCCCGCTGCACATGCAGAAGAACGTCTGGGCACTGCGCGGTGCCCTGACCTATGAGGCGCGCGCCGACGAATATACGGTCGCCATGGGCGTCAAGCCCGCGAAATAGGATTCGGATAGCGCAACCCGGGCGGGTGGTCCCCCGTTCCGGCTTGCGCTGCCCGGATCCCTGCATGACCCCTGACCAGATCATTGTCTCCCTTCTGACCCTGCTGGCTCTGGCCGGGTTCGTGTTGCAGCCGGTCCGCTACGACATCGTCGCCATGCTGCTGCTCCTGGGTCTGGTGCTGACCGGGCAGGTCGCGCCGGCTTCCGCCTTTCTCGGCTTCGCCGAGCCCGCGGTCACCACCGTTGCCGCCGTCCTGGCCATCAGCAAGGGCCTGCAATCCGCCGGCACGGTGGACCTCCTGCTGCGCCGGCTGGGTGGCATGCGGGGCAAGCCCCGGCTGCAGATCGGCGTGCAAACGGGGCTTTGCGCTTCTTTTTCGGCCTTCATGAACAATGTGGGTGCCCTGGCCTTGTTCATGCCCGTCGCCCTGCGCAACGCCTATCGGGACAAGTATTCGCCGGGCCGTGCCCTGATGCCGCTGGCCTTCGGCTCGGTGCTGGGGGGATTGGTGACGCTGATCGGCACGCCCCCCAACCTGATCATCTCCTCCATCCGGCAGGAACGCACCGATCTCGGCCCTTACGCCTTGTTCGACTTCGCCTGGGTGGGCCTGCCCATCTCCCTGGCCGGGCTGGCCTATCTGATGCTGGGTGGCCGGCTGCTCGGCGGCGCCCGGGGTGGCAAGCCGGTCCTGCCCGGGCCCGATGCCGGCAGCTATGTGGCGGAGGTCCGCCTCCGTCCTGGCAGCCGTTCCATCGGCGCGCCGATCCGCGCCCTGGAAGGCATGGCGGATGAGGATGTCACCGTTGTCGGCCTGTTCCGCGGGCCCAACCGGACCCTGGCGCCGCCTGGTGAGGCGCGGCTGCGGGAAGGCGATGTGCTGCTGCTGGAAGGCCCGCCCGAGGCCTTGCATGCCATTGTTGAAGCCGCCGACCTGGCGCTGACGCACAAGGAAGGCGACGAGGACACCGAGGCCGAGGAAGCCCAGCCCGTCGGGCTGAGCGTGCTGGTCGCCGCCGATGTGGACGCGGTGGAGGCGGTTCTGCGCCCGGGATCGCCGCTGGTCGGCCGGACGGTGGGCATGCTGCGGCTGCGCAGCCAGTATGGCGTGAACCTGCTGGCGGTGTCGCGGCAGGGGCGCCGCGTCGCTGACCGCATGGCCGACATCGTGCTGCGGCCCGGCGACGTGCTGCTGCTGCAGGGCGTGCCCGACAAGCGCGCCGAGGCATTCCAGGCCCTGTCCCTGCTGCCGCTGGCCGAACGCAACCTGACGCTGGGCCGCCCGCGCCATGCCTGGCTGGCCGGCGGGCTGTTCCTGCTCGGCATCCTGGCGGTGATGTTCGAGCTGGCCCCGGCGCATATCGCCTTCGCTACCGTTCTGATGGCGATGATCCTGTTCCGGGTGCTGCGCGCCGATGAGGCTTATGCCGCCATCGACTGGCCGGTGATCGTGCTGCTAGGCGCCTTGTTCCCGCTCGGGGAGGCGATGGAGAAATCCGGCACCCTGGCGCTGCTGGTGGACATGCTGTCCGGACCGGCCGCCGCCTTGCCGGCCTGGGCACTGGTGGCCGGCATCATGCTCGCCTGCATGCTGTTGTCCGAGATCATGGCCAACAACGCAACGGTGCTGCTGATGGCGCCTGTCGCCCTCGGCCTGGCCCAGGTGGCGGGACTGTCGCCGGATGCCATGCTGATGGCGGTGTGCATGGGCACCTCCTGCACCTTCCTCAGCCCGATCGGGCATCAGTCCAACACGCTGGTGATGGAGCCGGGCGGCTACCGCTTCTCGGATTATGCCCGGCTGGGCGGGCCCCTGGCCCTGTTGTGCCTGGCCATCGGCACGCCCATGATCCTGCTTGTCTGGGGCTGAGGAGATGCGCCGATGCCGGCTTCGCTGCGGCTCGCCCTGCGGGGCATGGCCTACAACAATGCCTGGGCCAACCACCGGCTACTGACCGCCTGCGCGGCGCTGACGCCGGAGGAGTTCGTGGCGCCCCGCACCGGCTTCTTTCCCACCCTGCGGGCCACGCTGAACCATATCCTGGTGATCGACCGCTTCTACATCGATGCGCTGGAAGGCGGCACGCTGGGGCCGCGCGCCTGGGCCGACCCGGAACCCTGCCGGAGCGTTGCGGAACTGCACGCCGCCCAGGCTGCCACCGACCGCCGCCTGATCGCCTGGTGCGACGCCATGGAGGAGGGGGCGGCGGACCGCATCATCCGGGTCCATCGCGGCGGCCATGTGCAGGAGGAGCGGGCGGACCGGCTGCTGCTGCACCTGTTCCAGCACCAGATCCACCATCGCGGGCAGGCGCATGCCATGTTGAGCGGAACAAGCGTCAGGCCGCCGCAGTTGGACGAATTTTTCGCCGAAGGCGAGGCGCCGCTGCGGGCGGCGGAGTTCCACGCCCTCGGCTGGACGGAGGAGACGGTGTGGCGGGACTGATCCCTCAGCGCGCGGTGCCGGCCGGTGCCGCCGCTACCCGCGCCCGCTGCCAGGCCATCGCCACCACCACCACCGTCAGCGCCGCCGAGGCCACAGCCATGGCGGCGTTGAAGTCGCGCCCCACCGTGTTGGCGTAGAAGATGGCGATCAGCGCCCAGGCCACCGCCGCGGCATACCAGGGGGAGCCGCCGGCCGCCCACAACACGCCCAGCGTGAAGCCGCCCGCCGCCAGCAGGATCAACACCGCCGCCACTGTGCCGGCCGCTCCGTCCGCCTGGATGGCGCCCGAGAGATAGGCCGCGCCGGCGATGTTGGCGAAGGTCGCGACCGACACCCAGCCTGCCAGCATGCCCACAAGCGGGCGGATGATCCAGCGTTCCGGCCAGCCGCCGGCGCCGCCGGCATGGGTGATCCGCCGGTTGGCGAAGAAGGCGGCCAGCGCGCCGCCCAGCACCACCAGGATCACCAGCACCAGATGCCAGCCATTCTCGGTGGTCT
>NZ_VUKA01000052.1 GCF_008386565.1 Teichococcus oryzae
CCCTCACAAGGCGGCCCTCGCCGGATGGGTACGTTCTGAGCCACGTCAAGCGGGTGAAATTGTAGGACCAGATTGACCATGCCGATCTTCACCTGCTGCTCGGAGAGGGAGCGCCGCGGTGGCCGGCCGAACTGGATGCGCCAGTTCGTTGGCTAGCGGATCAGCAGGGCTGTTCGGCTGGAAGAAATTGCCATTAAAAGCCCAGCGCATTGGCGATCTCAGCGCCAACGGCCCAGAGCTCAGCCTGGGTCAGCATCGCGCGCTTCGTGGCCAGATTGAGGAAAAATTACCTTTCGGCGGCGTGGCAAGGCGCAGCAGGACGGCCGTGCTGACCGGTCTTCGCCACCAGGCGCCGGATACTCTGGTGCACGTGGCTAGCGATGTTTTGAGCTCTGGCATAGCCGTTACCGACACTGAGGGAGTACAATCCATCAATACCCTGGGATAGAATATCCTTTTATCGAAACAGCATGTTAGCTGCCTCACCCCGGTGAAGGTCGGCCGGGCAATCTTGGTATGTCATGGAATCGCAGGGACACAGTGCGCGGAAGGGTTGTTCGGTTCCGCATCTCTCGGCCTGAAGGCAGGCACTGCGCCGCGAGGATAGCCCGGTGACAGGCCTTGCCTTCGAGCGTGCAACCGCCGCCGCCTTCGAAAATCTCGGCTGGACCACCAAGCTGACCCAGGCCAGCGGAGATTTCGGCGCCGACGTGATCGCCCACTTCGGCACGACCAGCATCGTCATCCAGTGCAAGTACTACAAGGACCATGTCGGTCTATCCGCCGTGCAGCAAGCCTTTACAGCCCAGAGGCACTTCAAGGCTGATATGGCGATTGTCGTTGCCCGCTCCGGCTTCACGCGCGCAGCCAAGACATTGGCCGAGAGCACTGGGGTCAAGCTGGTCCGCCTGTCGGACTTGAAGCGCCACTGTGAATTCGACCGGTCAGTCGAGGCCGCTCGGGCTCGGCAGGAGCACGAGGCTAGGGAGAAGGCCCGCAAGGAGCGGGCGCTGGCAGCAGCCAGGGAACGCCGCGCCCGGGAGGAGGCTGAAGCCCGCGAACGCTTGGCACGGCAAGCCCGGGAAGCAAGAGAAAGGGAAGCAGCGGCAGCGAGGGCTCGCGCGGCCGCTGAGGAGGAGCGGCGTGCCCGGCAAGCGCGGAGCGACTGGCAGGACTACGACAAGGCGGTAGGGGTATTCGAAGGCAAGAGGGAGATCTACAAAGCGCGCTGGGCGTACTTCCTGCTGCCTGTCATCCTGGCCGCCGCGATCATGATCCCCATGACGCCTAGACCCGGATTAGGCGTGGTCTTCTTGGCGGCGGCGGCGGGTGCTGGCCTCTACTGGTTCCTCTTCGTCGTGAGCAAGCCGGGAACCTGGCCGGTAAGACCATCAATGCCCAGACCGGCTGGCATGTTGGATCCGCACGCCGGAAAGGCGGATCGGCAAGCCGCTGCCAAGGATGCCTCCTTCATGGAGAGCGAGAGCGGCCGAGAAGGGCCTGGAAAGGTGATCCGGTGGTGCCCAGGCTGCTCGACCGGCCTCAGGCTCCCCATGAGGAAAGAGGGCACAGTTCGCTGCAGGGCCTGCGGCGACCGGTTCTGGGCGCGGACCTAGCAGGGCCAGCAGGGGTTCAGCGGTCAGGACCACACCAGCATCACTGCGCCGCATACCCGCATGAGGCCGGACAGCAGGCCGTCGATGACGGTGAGCTGGGAGAGCTCGGATCCTGTGGGCCCGGACGTTCTGGTTGCTAAAGACGTTGTAGCCGTAGCGCTGGCCGATATGACCGAACATCTGGGCGCCACACCCTCATTGCAGGAGCCCTGAACTGGGTGAAGGTGGTGTTGTTCAGCAGGTCCGCCTTGACGTCGCCGTTCACCATGGCGCGTAGCGTTGCCGGATCATTCTGTGGCATCAGCTTGTTGAACTGCACCTTGCGGCAGGTGATGTCGGACACGCCTGCCAGTTTGCCGTAGCCCGAAACAGCGGCGATGTCGCGGTGGCGCGGCCAACTCCTAACTGATAATCCACCCTTACCGGAAATAAAGCGATGACTGTCACAATCGGATGTGTAGGGCTCTTTGGTTCTGCAAGAGCAAGCAACCGCCCCGTGGTCTTCTGAGGCATCCACATAGTTCGCTCTTCCTCCTGCGCGGTCATCTCGGACAATAACGGCCATCGTTCCCTCCATCTTCGCCGCGCCAGAATTTTGGCCAGCTAAGCGGGGCAGACGTTCAATGGACAGCCATTTGGCGTGAGGATTCTGGTGATCCGAACTATGCCAAGTTGGGAGGCCCGATTCGCGCCTTAGACCACGTACGCCCGCAGGAATGCCACCCTCAGGAAGTCTGAGGACTTTAGAGACCGGCGCGAGGACTCTGGTGATAGAACCGGTCGCCTAAATAGCTGATTCTGCTAATTAAAAGCAAGATATCCCGAGGACTTTAGAGACCAGACTAATAGGTAGAATCTAATATCCTCTACAAATAGCTAGATCACCAGAGTCCTCGGCGACAGTGTAGGCTACTCGTGCCAGTGTCGGTTTGCTCTCTAGATGGAGTGATTGGCAGAAGAAGGTAATGCCATGGGAACGGTGCACGACATTCTGGAGATGAGAGGCAAACAAGCCGCTCTTGCTCTGGACCTCGATCGTGCAGCTGTTGAGGCCGCCTCTGCCTATCTGACGGATGAGGACACGTCCGTTGGTTATCTATTCTCTGGCTGGACTCAGGCCGCCTTACCCCATAAGCAGCTTCCTCCTGACCAAGTCTGGGAGATCCGGACCGAGCGAGTAACACTTTTAGTAGAACCTGGTCGCAAACCTAGCGCAACTGAGGGGCTACCGCCGATCAGTATCGGGGTACCATACGGCTCTCGAGCCCGCCTCATTATGCTCTACCTGCAATCTGAGGCCCTGAAGACGGGCAGTCGAGAGGTGGAACTCGGGAAGAGCCTGCGCGCTTGGTTTGCGCGACTGGGCATCGCGCCGGGCGGTAAGAGCATCAAAGATGTCCGCGAGCAGGCAGAACGTATCTCCCGCTGCCGCCTCAGCTTTCACATGGCTGCAGCTGGAGGAGCCCCCGGCGGCTTGGTAAACCAAAACATCGTCGACACGGCGATGTTTATCGACGCCGAGGATCCGGACCAAGGCTCTCTGTTTTTAGAGACAGTGAAGCTTTCCGAGAGTTTCTTCGAACAGCTCAAGAAGCACCCAGTACCTATCGAGGAAGCCGCAATCCGGGCCATCAGTAATAATTCCATGGCATTAGATATTTATTGCTGGTTGTCCTACCGCCTGCATGTACTTAAGGCGCCTACGCCAGTGACATGGCCGGCACTAAAGGCTCAATTCGGTGCTGGGTTTAGCAAGCTGGCACACTTCAAGTACAAGTTCGGCCCGAACCTCCAGCTTGCATTGGCCGTGTATCGGGACGCTAAAGTGGAAGCCGAGGAGCGCGGCCTCATCCTATATCCCTCGCGGCCACCGGTGGCACCCAAGCAGCTGCTGGCGCGGTAGCTGAAGAGATCACTGGAGTCCTCGCCCAGTTAGCAAAGATTTTGAGGACTCTGGTGATTAGGAGAAGTGTAGACGCTCCTCTAACTGTCAACTGGACACATCGAAGAACCCGTTGCTGCGGCTGTGAGAGGGCAAGTCGGAGCGCAGGGGCAGTGGCTTCGTCCCTTGTGGCGAGGATGAGGAGTGATCGGCTCTGTGTGGCCCAAACCCCCTATTCACCGGCGCCGTGGCATTCTACAGGCGCAGTTAGAGCGCTGAGCCAGGCGATGTGAATAAAGTTAAAGGCCAAGTTGGCCATGCCGATCTGCACCTGCGCTCGGGCCGTGCCGTCGGTCGATGCCGATATGGCTCTTGTAGCCAAGGATTGGCACCGTGATCTGGATGGCTTGGCGCTGATGGCCTTCTGATTTGGGCTTGGTCCTGCCGCGCTTGAGCGCCCAGCGTGCGCCGCAATCCTTCTTTGCCCGCTTGGCCTTTGACCAGTGCGTCGGCGTACCGCCCTCGCGAATGGTGGCTTTCTCCTCAATGGTGAGCTTCTGGCGTGGCGC
>NZ_VUKA01000053.1 GCF_008386565.1 Teichococcus oryzae
TGGAACTGGAAGCGCACTCAGGCACCTGCAACCGCTGCCGCCTGACCGTCAACCGCGGCCATCACCGGATGGGTACCAATGAGGCGGATGGCCGAGGGGCCAATCAGCACGATGAACAGACAGGGCAGAATGAAAAGGATCAACGGCAGCACCAGCAGGGCGGGCAGGCGAGCCGCGCGCTCCTCCAATCGGATCATGCGTTCCTGCCGCATCTCGCCGGCCAGCACGCGCAGCGCCTGTGCCAGGGGCGTGCCATAGCGCAGGGTCTGCGATAAGGTAGCCGAAAGGCGCTGGAAACTTTCGATACCGGTTCGCTCGCCAAGCCGCATGAGCGCGGCGCTACGGTCGGGCAGCATGCGCAGCTCCTGGGCCAGCAGCGAGAGTTCAAGGGCGATGGCGGGGTTGGAAAACTCCATCTCCCGAGCGACGCGCTCCACGGCGCTATCCAGGCCCAAGCCGGATTCCGCGCAGACGACCAATAGGTCCAGCGCATCTGGCAGACCGCTCGAAAGCGCCGCGACATAAGGCCGGCGTAACGCGGCCACCAACGGCTTCCACGACCGCCAACCGCTGGAGGATCCCGGCGACCCACGACTGCGGCGCCTGCTGCGGGTTAGGGGGACAGAGGGTCAGCGTCAGGAAGGGGTCTCCGCCCTGGCAGGCGGTCCGAATGGCTGGCTGGCTTGGACGGAGGCTGGAGCAGCTGTCAAAGCCGTTGGGTGTGGTTGGTGAGGAAGGACCGGCCGGTGGAGCGGGCAAGGCTTGTCAGCGCTGCCCTATAGGTACACATTATGGTACACATGAAGGAGCAGATGCCGATGCCCTCGCCGGATCAGGCGACGCCACGTCGTGTCGGTGTTCGCGAGTTCCGCAACCACCTGGCCGAGTTCCTGCAGCAGGCCCGGCAGGGCCAGTCCTTTGTTATCACTTCGCGGGATCAGGTGCTGGCGGAGATCCACCCTCCGGCCCGCCCAGTGGCAGCACGCCGCGCGGGGGCCCTGAAGCACCGCATCCGCATCGCGGCGGATTTCGACACCCTGCCGCCGGACATCCTGGATGCCATGGAAGGCAAGGCGCCTTGAGGCTGCTGCTCGACACCCATGCCCTGCTGTGGTGGCTGGCCGATGATCCCCAATTGGGTACGCAAAGCCGCGCCTTGATCGAGAACCCGGCGCATGAGGTGCTGGTCAGCGTGGTGTCACTCTGGGAGATCGTGGTGAAGCAGCGCGTCGGCAAGCTGCAGGCCGATGTGCATGAGGTGGCCGAGGCGGCTGCGGCGCAGGGGTTTGAGCTGCTGGGCCTGCATCTGCCACATTTGCGGATGCTGCAGGACCTGCCCAGCCACCACCGCGATCCTTTCGATCACCTGCTGATCGCACAGGCCATGGCCGAGCAGGCCGGCTTCGTGACGGCGGATCAGCATGCCGGGCGCTATCCTGCCGAGGTGGTCAACGCTGCCGCCTGACCAGCCAGGCTGAATGCCAGGAACCCGCTGCTTCCCGCCCTGGGCCGGATCAAGCCTCAGAAACAATGTCGTTTGCCGCTTGCCGGCGCTGCCGCAGGCTGATCATGCTGCCCAGGATGTTCTGCGTGACCGAGAACGACGCCGCCGCGATCCGCCGGGCCTTCCTGGAAGGCGGCGAGCTTTCTGCCGCGCTCGAGCTGAGGCAGCGCTTCGTCGGTATCAGCAGCAACGCCGATGCACGGCGCTTTGTGCGGACGATCCTGGGCTGGGCGTCATCGGCCACTGCGGCGGCGGAAGCCGGCAAGGCTCAGTAGGACGAACGGTTTGTCGGCGTCCTGCCGCCATCTTCCGGAACACGCTGGCGTTGAGCGGCGAGGCAGGTTGGCCCTCAGGCCACGATGAACGGTTCGGCAAACGGGATTGTGCTGGCCGTATAATCCAGGAGGGCAACCGCGCCACTGGCGGCTTGGAAGTCCGGTCCTTCCCCACCAGGCCGACCGATATAGCGCTCCACGAACAGCAGCAGCAGGTCAGGACCGTCCTCCTGGACATCGAACATGCCCGGGTTGAACAGATCGCCCTTCACCGCAACATAGCCGCCCAGCGGCAAGATGGCCTGCAGTCCTGCACTGTAGCCTGGGACACCAAGTTCCAGCGGCACCTCACCCTCGAAGCGGTCCGACAACTGTAGGCCATTGCCGAAATAGAGGCTGTCTTCCGCCTGCAGATCGGTGACCACGCTGATCAATCCGGTCAGGGTGTCGCCGGCGCTCAACCGGTTGTCTGCTGAGTAATCTTCCACGGTGTAGGAGCCGCCGCCGAAGAGGCTGAACTTATCGGCTCCGGACCCACCAGTCATGATCGTGCCCGCACCCGTGGTCGGCGAGAAGGCAAAGTTCGCGCCATAGAAGATATCGGCGCCGGCGCCGCCATCGAGCACACCTCCATCCGTGACGTTGGACAGATCGTCATCGCCCTCATCGCCATAGGCATAGCCGCCTGGGCCCGGGTAGCCATCAAGTCTCAGCGTATCGCTGCCTGCTCCGCCACGCAGAGTGGCAGCGAAGCCGTGGCTGGTGAGGGTGTCGTTGCCCGCGCCACCGAAAGCGGTGTTGAGTAAGCTGTCTTCGTAGCCCCCGTATGGTTCCGGGCGCAACGGGCCGCGCAAGGTGATGGTGTCGTCGCCGGCCTCGCCGAAGACCAGGTTGCGGTCCCCGATGGCAGTCAGGGTGTCGTTACCCCAGCCACCGAACAGGACGTTGCCCCAGATGCCGCCCGGTGGCGCTTCGGCGGTGATGGTGTCATCGCCGCCCCAGCCAAAGACCAACCGCAATGTGCCGTAAACTTGCAGCACGTCAGGGCCTGCAGAGCCGTAGATCGGCGCCTCTAGCGGGAGGTCCGGGAGCCAGGGAAAAGATGGACGAGGTGAGCTGCCGTGACAGGAGAGCGCCATGCGCAAAACCCTTTCTGGACGCGGGCCGCTTGGCGGGGGCTTCTCCCTGGCGCCATTTCAGCAGAACCGTTGCATTACCGTACCAGAATTAGGGCTGTTGGGGAGGCCCGCCCGCAGGAAGTTGACCCGACAGTCGGCAGCAGAGCTGGACCAGCCGCAGCATTCAGTTCCACCCCTCCGCCGAAGCGCGCCGCCTGGTTGCCGCCCTGCCGGGCAGTGAGGTTGGCCTGGCAGTCGAGTGCCGCGTATTGCAGCCACTTCGCGCCGTTGTACCAGGGATGCAGCTTCTCGAGGGTGTCCTCGAGCACTACAGCTGCGTATCTCAACGAGACAGGTTTTCTGGCTGATTTGCGCCGCGCCGTCTGTTTGCGATCGGAGACCAGCTCGCTAGGATCGACGTTCCAACTTACGCAAAGGATGGGCCGTCATGCGTATCAGACTTAAACGCAGCCGAAAGACTGCCCGCAAGCGCCTCCGGCTGCAACGTAGACAAGCCAAGCTCCAAAAGGGGGGCTAACACCACAGTCGCTCCAGCCTACCGGGACGATAAGCACCTATCGTCTGCGCGCATCAGGCAAGGGCGTCGGTCCAGGCTGCAGGAGAAAAGGTGAGCGCCGCACTGCTATTGATAGATTACCATCATAGAATATGGCTTTGAGATACTGCGAAGACGCAGATGGCCACCCAAAAAGCCTCTGATCGGTCGTGGCGGGAAAAGGCGGCGTAGGCTGGTTCAGGAGGTCACCTCGGCGGACTTCCAGCCCTGCAGAGGGAAGACGCGGTCGTAGGCCAAGTTGAAGGTGAAGGCGTAGGCCACGTAGAAGGCGGCGATCGCGAGATCCATCA
>NZ_VUKA01000054.1 GCF_008386565.1 Teichococcus oryzae
CTGATTCGCCATCGCCACTGCCTCCGCTGACCGGAGCCAGTGAATCACCTCAGCGCCCGAACAGCGAGGCATTTCGAGTGTCCACTTGGTTGGGCGGGTCAATCACCAGATCCCACAGATTATAGGAGATCATCCGCTGCTTATCGGCGCCGAAGCCCTCTTCACCATCTAACGCCGCCCCATCAGGAAACGGGTCTCACGTCGCCCACCGGGGCCCTGCCTCCGAGCTCCCGTTCGATTTCCAAGAGTTCTCGACGCATTCTTTCCATTTCGGCGACTATCCGTTGCCGTCGCTGGACAAGCTCAGTCTCGCGGTCGGTACGCGCCTGCCGCAATCGCTTCTTAAAATTAATTATGGCATCTCGCTTCGCACGCGGGCTGACCAGTCCCTCCTTCCGGGCGGCATCGAGTTCGGCGTCCGTAAGGGTAGTAAGCTGATACGCCACGCTGTAGTTCGACGGCAACTCGGCCGGGATCAGTTTGCCGTCGGCTAGGGCGCGAGCGACACATTCAAGCTGCGACGCAATTTGGACACTAAACGGCAGTCTGTCCAGGAACACTCGCCATTCGGCGTTCATCTGTGCCCGTCGTTCTGCAGGCGTCAAATGGCTGTTATTGCCCCGGATGCGCTCCTCAATAAGTACGCGGGCTTTGATGATGCGGTTCCCGATCGTTAGAAAGGCTTCCTGGGCCCGGGTCCATAGCGTGCCGATCTCAACAGCTAGGTGTTCTGGGTTGGAGGTTTCAAACGCAGCTATCGCCAGGACTTCGCCCCGCAAGTCTGGGTTAGCGCCGGGCTCATAGTCGATGGCTTGCTCGATTGTCCGTCGTATCTGGGCAGGATCTAAGCCACGGCGCTCGTTAATCGGGGCGACGGACGGTGTGCGGCGAACAGCCATGGAATTATACTCTCAGCCCGACGCGGCGGCGGACGGCAGACCAGACGGCTTCAATATCCTCTCCTCCTGTGCATTTTCTCATCTCGGTTGCCCCCAGACCGACCTCGTCCGCAGCCAGGAAGTCATAATATTCGCCAATCTCAACAGCGCAGAGCTCGGCGTGTCGAACCAAGCGCTTCTTCGCCAGCCCGATTACGCGAGTTGCCTTGGGTTTCACCAAGTTCAGTACCGCCAGAGTTGGGCGCTTCCACGTCGAAAGCGCATACAGAAGAGTTTCTGCGCTCTCCGTGTCGCTGATGCCTACCTTGGTAGGCACCAGGACGAGGTCCACCCCAAAGGACAAAGTCTTGAGAACCTCCGAGGATTGGTCAATCGCGGGTGGAGTGTCGAAGAAAATGAGGTCATGGTCTTTGATGCCTAGAACCTCGCTGGCATCCCGAGCATCGTGCGGGTCGGCCTCATAGCCGATGATTTCCGGACTATCAGGGCAATACTGCGTCCGGCGCTGGAGCCACTTGGTCACTGTACGCTGTGTATCGAAGTCGACCATGCCGACGCTGTAACCGTTATTCGCTGCCGCGCCTGCTAAGTTCTTCACCAGAAAGCTCTTGCCTGGGCCGCCCTTGGCACCCGTGCTTAGAATTCGGATGGTGCGCTTCAGACGCCTACCTTCCGCCACGTGCCTACTCCTTGAAGTTTTGTCGAATGAAACCGTAACGCGAATTCTGAACGGAGGGGAGATGTGAGGTGGAATCTTACCGGTAAAAAATTGCTCCTGTTCGTTCTAGCAGCGCGTCACTACGAGAATATTACAAGTATCCTGCCGAGTTCGGCATCCGAATCCTGTTGGCAAGGCTGAAGTCACATGCTCTTCGTCCACCGCCAGCGCCCCCACCTGATACGTAAGGAGGAAAAGGCCTAACCCTAAGCTACAGTGTTGAGCATCATAATCTCTGGTGTCATTGGGGCATGCTGCTCAGAGCGCGGATGGCACCGGGGTATTCATGCGGGCAAGCCCGGCTGCCGAGCCGGGCAGAAGAACATCGAGGTGAGCACCCAAGCCGGCTGCGCTGAAGGACGACATCGCTCCTCAACATGAGCCTGCGCCGATTTTCTTTGTCAATGCCGCACCCATAAGCGGAGCATCCGCCTGAAAGATGCGACGGGAGATCGGCCATGTCCATCGCAGCGGGTAGCCTGGAGGCGCGCAGGCTCATCGAAGCGGTCCAGTCTCTCGGCCCGACCATCGCGAGCCTGCGTGACGAGATCCACCGCGAGCGTCGGTTGCCCGCGGGCCTCGTCGAGCAGCTTCGCGAACTTGGCTTTTTTCGCTGTTCCTGCCTCGGCAGCTAGGCGGGCTCGAGCTCAGCTTGACCGACTATCTGAAGGTCGTCGAGGAGGTGAGCCGGGTGGACGGCACCGTGGGGTGGTGCGTGACCATCGGCGGCGGCGCTCCACCCTGGCTCGTTGGAGGTCTCCGTGGAACCGGCAGCCACGACTATCGCGTGACCGACCTGTTCGTTCCGGCCTCCCACGCCGTGGCGCTGGGTCAGGAGCCGGTGCAGCCTAGTCCCCTTTACGCGCTGCCGCCGCACACCGTCCTCGGCCTGACGATCGCCGCCGTGCCGCTCGGCATCGCGCGCACCGCCCTGGACGCGGTCAGGGAGATCAGCGCCAGCAAGACCCCGCGGATCCGCTCGGAACTCCTGGACACCTCGAACTACCCGCTGCTGCATGGCCTTTGCGTGCAGGATGGTCGCCTCAGGCCGTGACGTGCCCCTGTTGACCCGGCTGGGTCACCGGCTTTGGGCGGCGGGTTCTGCCCTTCGTGGACGCTGTGGGGTTATGCGGGCGCAGCTCGGGCGCTGAGCCAGGCCAGGCGGGTGAAGTTGTAAGCCAAGTTGGCGATGCCGATCTTCACCTGCGCCCGGGCCAGGCCGATGGTGCGGACGAACAGCGCCATGCGGTGCTTCTGGGCAGCAAAGACGTGCTCGATGCCGGAGCGGATCCGGGCACGTGCGGCATTGGCCTTCGCCTGCGGCTCGGAGAGTTCGCGCCGCGGTGGCCGGCGGAACAGGATGTGTTCGCTCAAGCCGCGCCGCTCCAGGACCTCCAGGTTGCGCCTGGTGCGGTAAGCCGTGTCCGCCCAGACGCGGCTTGCGGTGTTCTCAGGATCCAGCAGCGCCGGAAAGCTGCGGCTGTCATGTTGGGCGGCATCCGTGACGGCCCAGCGGCGGATCAGCCCATGGCGTCGGTCGATGCCGATGTGGCTTTTGTAGCCAAAGACCGGCACCGCGATCTGAATGGCTTGGCGCTGCGCACCTTCTGGTTTGGGCTTGGCCCTGCCGCGCTTGAGCGTCCAGCGTGCGTCGCGATCCTTCTGCGCCCGCTTAGCCTTTGACCAGTGCGTCGGCGTACCGCCCTCGCGAATGGTGGCTTTCTCCTCAATGGTGAGCTTCTGGCGTGGCGC
>NZ_VUKA01000055.1 GCF_008386565.1 Teichococcus oryzae
GTTTCACGGCCGAGTTCGGGATGGGATCGGGTGTATCAACCCCGCGATGGCCACCGGGCCACCGAGCCGGAACTTGCTGTTTATGCACACGGATGGTGGTGATTGCTGGATTTGGTGCTGAGTGTTGGGTGTGATTTGCGGATGGGTGCTGCGTGCGGTGAGACGGTTGTCTCAGCGGCAGGGCAGTGTTGTGAGATCAATTGGGTGATTAGGACCGCTCAGCTGCGTCTGTTGCCAGACTTCCACTTGCGGCCTATCGACGTGGTGGTCTTCCACGACCCTTGGGGAGACCTGGTTTTGAGGCTGGTTTCCCGCTTAGATGCCTTCAGCGGTTATCCGTTCCGTACTTAGCTACCCAGCGATGCTCCTGGCGGAACAACTGGTACACCAGAGGTACGTCCATCCCGGTCCTCTCGTACTAGGGACAGATCCTCGCAAGTCTCCAACACCCATGGCAGATAGGGACCGAACTGTCTCACGACGTTCTAAACCCAGCTCACGTACCGCTTTAATCGGCGAACAGCCGAACCCTTGGGACCTGCTCCAGCCCCGGGATGCGATGAGCCGACATCGAGGTGCCAAACCTCCCCGTCGATGTGGACTCTTGGGGGAGATCAGCCTGTTATCCCTAGAGTACCTTTTATCCGTTGAGCGATGGCCCTTCCACGCGGGACCACCGGATCACTAAGGCCGACTTTCGTCTCTGTTCGCGCTGTCGCGCTCACAGTCAGGCGGGCTTATGCCTTTGCACTCAACAGCCGATGTCCGACCGGCTTGAGCCCACCATCGCGCGCCTCCGTTACCATTTGGGAGGCGACCGCCCCAGTCAAACTGCCCGCCACGCAGGGTCCCGGCCCCAGCTGATGGGGCTCGGTTAGACACCAGAAAGGCGCAGGGTGGTATTTCAAGGATGGCTCCGCCGAAGCTGGCGCCCCGGTTTCATAGCCTCCCACCTATCCTACACAGCCCCTTCCTGGTGCCACTGCGAAGTTGCAGTAAAGGTTCATAGGGTCTTTCCGTCTGACCACGGGTACCCCGCATCTTCACGGGGAATTCAATTTCGCTGAGCCCATGCTGGAGACAGTGGGGAGGTCGTTACGCCATTCGTGCAGGTCGGAACTTACCCGACAAGGAATTTCGCTACCTTAGGACCGTTATAGTTACGGCCGCCGTTTACCGGGGCTTCGGTTCGATGCTTGCACATCTCCCCTTAACCTTCCGGCACCGGGCAGGCGTCAGACCCTATACGTCATCTCTCGATTTCGCAGAGTCCTGTGTTTTTACTAAACAGTCGCCACCCCCTGGTTTGTGCCACCCCATCCTGGTTGCCCAGGCTGGGGTCTCGCTTATCCCGAAGTTACGCGAGTAATTTGCCTAGTTCCTTCAGCATGGTTCTCTCAAGCGCCTCGGTATACTCAACCAGTCCACCTGTGTCGGTTTCGGGTACGGTCTATAATGTCAGAGCTATTTCCTGGAGTGATCCAGCCGCCCCTCCAATCCAATAAGGAGGAACAACGTTTCACACTCGTCACTTCTGACAGGCCCAGGAATATTCACCTGGTTTCCATCGGCTACGGCTGTCGCCCTCGCCTTAGGGGCCGGCTCACCCTGCGCGGATTGGCCTTGCGCAGGAACCCTTGGACTTTCGGCGGGAGAGGTTCTCACTCTCCTTGTCGCTACTCATGTCCGCATTCGCACTTCCGATACCTCCAGGACCCCTCACGGATATCCCTTCGCAGGCTTACGGAACGCTCCGCTACCACGCATCCTTGCGGATGCATCCACAGCTTCGGCAGATGGCTTGAGCCCCGTTACATTTTCGCCGCAAGACAGCTATTAGACCAGTGAGCTATTACGCTTTCTTTAAAGGATGGCTGCTTCTAAGCCAACCTCCTGGTTGTTTTGGCCGTCTCACATGCTTTCCCACTTAGCCATCATTTGGGGGCCTTAGCTGGTGGTCTGGGCTGTTTCCCTCTCGACAATGGACCTTAGCACCCACTGTCTGTCTGCCAGGTAGCACTCACCGGCATTCGGAGTTCGGTAGGGTTTGGTAGGACTTTGGGTCCCCCTAGCCCTTCCGGTGCTCTACCTCCGGCGGTGTTCGCCTGACGATCTACCTCAATAGATTTCGCGGAGAACCAGCTATTTCCGAGTTTGATTGGCCTTTCACCCCTAGCCACAGCTCATCCCCGACTTTTTCAACAGGCGTGGGTTCGGTCCTCCAGTGCGTGTTACCGCACCTTCAACCTGGCCATGGCTAGATCACTCGGTTTCGGGTCTTCTGCCTGCAACTCAGCGCCCTGTTCGGACTCGCTTTCGCTGCGCCTACACCTAACGGCTTAAGCTTGCTGCAAACAGAAACTCGCGGACCCATTATACAAAAGGTACGCCGTCACCCTTGCGGGCTCCGACTGCTTGTAGGCGTTCGGTTTCAGGTCTCTTTCACTCCCCTTGTCGGGGTGCTTTTCACCTTTCCCTCACGGTACTTGTTCACTATCGGTCACCAAGGAGTATTTAGGCTTGGAGGGTGGTCCCCCCACGTTCAGACAGGGTTTCACGTGCCCCGCCCTACTCAAGACCCGATCAACGCCATACGCCTACGGGGCTATCACCCGCTTTGGCCGGACTTTCCATTCCGTTCGACTTAACCTTGACCGGGTACTGGCCTGGTCCCCTTTCGCTCGCCACTACTCGGGGAATCTCTGTTGATGTCTTTTCCTCCGGCTACTGAGATGTTTCAGTTCACCGGGTTCGCCTCCCGACCCTATGTATTCAGGCCGGGATCTCCCTAAGGAGGGGTTGCCCCATTCGGACATCCGCGGATCAACGATCGCTCGCATCTCCCCGCGGCTTATCGCAGCGTGCCACGTCCTTCATCGCCTCTTGGTGCCAAGGCATCCACTGAACGCCCT
>NZ_VUKA01000056.1 GCF_008386565.1 Teichococcus oryzae
ACAGGAAGATAGGCCACAAAGCTGCGGCTCATCCCGCTGCCTCCAGCGGGCCGCCACTTCGCGCCAATGCCCGCCTGAGTGCCGAGGCCAACTCATCCGAACGGTAGGGCTTGAACAGAGTCTCCACGCCCTCCAGTGCACCATCGCGCGCGATCCGCTCGCTGTAGCCAGTGGCCAGCACCACCGCGACGTGCGGGAAAGAGGAACGCAGCACGATGGCCAGTTCGACGCCGTCCATGCCGCCTGGCATCACCACGTCCGAGAAGACCGCGTCTACCTTTCCCTCTCCCCGTGCCAACATGGCCAATGCCTCGGCCGCACTGTCGGCACGTCGCGTGGTGTAACCTAGCTCCTCGAGCAGACTGCATGCGAAGGCCGCGACATCCGGGTTGTCGTCGACCACCAACACCGTGCGGCCGAGACCCTGAAGAACACCAGGCTCCTCCCCTGGCTTTGCAGCGTCGTTCTTGATCTCGGCGCTGACAGACATAGCGCGTGGCAGGTGGAAGAACACCGTGGTGCCATATCCCGGCTTGCTCTCGATGTGGAGGTCGCCGCCCGATTGTTTCGCAAAGCCATGCACCTGCGACAGGCCAAGGCCCGTGCCCCGGCCCGGTTCTTTGGTGGTGAAGAATGGCTCCAGCACGCGGGAGAGGATGTGGGGCGGAATCCCTTCACCGGTATCCTTGACCGCGATGCACACATATTCTCCGGCCACGCGTTCCGCGGTGGCTTTGAGCGTCACGTTGTGCGCCTGGATGGTGAGCGTTCCGCCTTTGGTCATGCCGTCGCGAGCGTTCACCGCAAGGTTCAGGATGGCGGCCTCGAGTTGACCCGGATCGGCGCGTACCGGCCAAAGATCGGCGTCGAAATCGGTCTCGATCCGGAGGCCGGCGCCGAGTGTCTGACGCAGGAGGCCCGACATACCCACTAGGCGGGCACCCACATCAATGACTTCCGGGCGCAGCGTCTGTTGCCGGGCGAAGGCGAGCAGGCGATTTGTCAAGCCGCGGCCACTTTCGACCGCCTGGCTCAAACTCTCCAGGATCTCGGCTTTCTTGTCTGCGGACAAGAAAGGCTGCCGGAGCAGCGAGGCTCCGCTGGTGATCACCTGCAAGAGGTTGCCAAAGTCATGCGCGACGCTGCCGGTGAGTTGGCCGAGCGCCGCCAGCTTTTCCGCTTGGCGCACCGTCTCCTCGGCCCGCCGACGCTCCTCGGCGGAGCGCAGCAGGGCGGCGGTGCGCTGTTCGACCAGCCACTCCAGCCCGGCGCGTTGCTGGGCCAGCTCGGCTTCGGCGGCACGGCGCGCGGTCACATCCTGCGTAACGGCGACCACAGAGAGCACGCGGCCCTCCGCATCCCGTACCGGTGCGACGCTGTTGTTGACCCAGACCTCCGTACCATCGGGACGGAGGTAACGCTTCTCGATCGAGAAAGGAGCACCCTCACGGATGGCCGCTACGAAAGCTGATTGATTGGCAGCCAGATCGTCCGGATGGGTGATGTCCTGCATACGCAAGCCGGAACCGAGCAACTCTTCTCGTGACCGGCCGACGATCGCGCAGTAGCGATCATTCGCCAGAGTAAAACGTCCCTGCGTGTCGCTCTGGGCAATGCCGGTCCCAGCCTGCTCGATCACGGCCCGGAACCGTGCCTCGCTTTCGGCCAGCGCACCCCTGGCCTCCCCTGCGGCAAGCACGGCAAGGCGCCGGTCGAAGGACGCGGCGACGAAGGCAAGCAGCAGAACCAGGAAGGTGATCGCCGCCACCCCAATCCCCAGGCTCGCCTGCCCAATGCCAACATGACTGGCATTAGCCCCATCTGTAGTGGTGCCAGCGTGCGGGATCCAGGCCATCGCCTCCATGCCTGTGTAATGCATGCCGGAGATGGCCAGCCCCATGATCACGGCGGCTCCGATCCGCCACCCGGACGTGGTGTAGCGGCGGGTGAGCCATAGTGCTCCAGTTGCGGCACCAATTGCGATCAGCACTGAGGCCACGACGAGCACTTTGTCCAAGCGCAGCTCGGCAGGCACCAGCATGGCTGCGATGCCGATGTAGTGCATGGTTGCAATGCCGCTGCCCATCAGCAGGCCACCCAGGGCCAAGCCATGCAACTGACCGCCATACTTGCGCACCACGGTGAAGCCAAAGCCGGTGACCAGCACCGCAACGGCCAGGGAAAGTGCCGTGAGACTGGGATCATGCGCCACGGGAATTGGCAGGTGGAAGGCCAGCATCCCAAGGAAGTGCATGGACCAGGTGCCTCCGCCCAAGGCAAGGGCGGCGGCGCCAAGCCAGGCAGTGCCCATCCAGCGGCCCGC
>NZ_VUKA01000057.1 GCF_008386565.1 Teichococcus oryzae
GCCGATACCCGGGCGTGAAACTCCCGCAGCCCGTCTTCCTCATTGTAGCAGGGCGCCACAACCGAAATCAGCGGCCGCGAAGCATTGCGCATCGCTTCCATGCGATATCCTCTCGAATGGAAACGACCTTAAGCGGAACGTTGCCATTCCGATGCTCACGAATGCGCGCATTCGGTTCATTGCGTATCAAGAAATGTCCATAAAACTTAACAGAAAATCATTTAAGCCTCATCCGTTCCTCATCAAAGGAACCAGTTGCCGTCCCGCACCTTCCCGTCTTCCCTGGGCGATGCGGGCTCTGGGATGAACACCAGGGCCCACCGGCTGCCGCCATGCGGCGATGTAATTCGCGCCTGCATCACGCGGCCCCTACCGGGCCGCCATTGGCCGTTCCGCGAGGGGCAGGCGCAGAAGCTGCACGAAGCCCTCATCAGCCATCTTCTGCACGCCTGGCGGCAGCACCAGCGGCCCTTCCTGATCCGGCAGGTCGGCGTTCAGCACCAGCGCGTAGTCGAAGCGTTCCCGCCATTTCAGGGCATAGGCCTGGCTTTCCGCAACCGGATAGCCCGGCCGGTCCAGCACATGGATGGAAGCCGGCCCGCCTTCCGGCACCGAGATCTCGTTGAAGGGCGGCAGCACCAGCAGGGGCTGCTTGCCACGCGCGGAAAAAAGATTGGGGATGAAGGCCTGCCGCCAGATCACCGCATAGGAGGCGATCTGGGTGAACTGCCCCCTGTCATCGACGAAGTAGCGGCCAAGCGGCGCCGCCGCCACGGCGTCCGGGGCCGGATAGTGCCGCAGCGGCAGCACGACCCGGCCGGGCGGCAAGGCGGCCATGATCCGGCGCAGGGCTGCCACATCCTGCTCCGCACGGGCCCAGTGCCGCGCCACATCGGCCGTGCGCGCCAGCCCGATCGTGGCGAGCAGCGCCGCCGCGGCCACCGCTTCCCGCCGCGTCGGCATCTCGATGCGCAGGGAGGCGGCGAAGGCCAGCAACGCCATCAGCGGAATCCGCAGCTCCAGGGCGGCGGTTCCCGCCATTGCCTTGGGCATGAAAAGCGAGGCGATGCCCAGAATAACCGCCGCCGCGAACAGGCCCTGATGCAGGCTCAGCCGGCGGCGGACCAGCGCATAAAGCGGCACCAGCGCAAACAGCCCCATCAGCGCCAGATCGGTCCGGATGTCATAATTGCGCAGGGCCGAAAGCAGCGCCGAGATCCGGGTCAGGCCTTCCGTCCAGACAACCGGCGCGCTTTCAACATGCTTGTCCTCGCCCGGCAGATGCGCCGCCGTCAGCGTCAGCACCAGCAGCGGCAGCGCGCACACCGCGATCAGCAGCAGCCCCTGGCGCAGGAAGCGCAGAAAGGCAGGGCGGGAAGCGAGATGGTCCAGCAGGCGCGGGCCCAAGATCAGGCCGCCGGTCAGCGCGGCGTAGAACAGCAGCGCGAAGGGATGCACCGCCAGCATGACAAAAGCGGCCGCCAGGCGGTATAGCCAGCGCCCCGCACCTTCCGGCAGCAGCGTGTCCGCCGTGGCCAGCAGCAGCGCGAGGCCAACCCCCATCTGGAAGGTGACAAAGCCGAACAGCAGCGTCTGCGTCCAGGCCAGGAACGGAAAGGCGAACATCCAGACATTCCAGCCCAGCAGCCGCTTGTTCAGCAGCAGCACGCCAAGGGGCGGGCCCAGGATGCCGAAGGCCAGGATGCCCTGCCCGACCCTGTCGCCCGGCACCACGCCGGCGAAGAAGCGCACCAGCAGGTCGCCGCCGATATTGATGAAGGCGCGGCTCCAATCCGCCCCGTAAACGGTGGACATCTGCGCCAGCCCGCCACCCAGCAGCCAGAAGCGCGCCTGGTGGTTGGCGAAGTCGCCCAGGGCCGGCATGGGCGAAAGCATCATCGGCGTGAGCAGCAGCAATCCGGCCAGCAGCACCAGGGCGAAGCGGATCAGTCCGGCGGGAAAGGGCATCAGCGATTATCCGGCGGAAGGTTGCGGTGGCTCACATCCGGTTGGCGGAGCCATCAACGAGAACGCTGTTGAGCACGTAGCCCCAGGCGAAGGCGGCGATAACGGCGTCCGGGCCTCAGCCGGGTTCGGCCCACGCTGCCACGACGCCGTCGCGCAGGGTTGGCTCCATGCGGGAGAAATGGCCGGGCACCTCGTGGCGGCGCTTGCCGGC
>NZ_VUKA01000058.1 GCF_008386565.1 Teichococcus oryzae
CGTGTCTTGCTCATCGGACACCTTCCTCGCTCCAAGGGAGCTTACTCAGGGGTGTCCATCAATTCGAAGGAAGATCAGGCAGCGCACCGCCAGGAGGTCAGGATGTGGCGCCGGGAATGCAGTGCCTGGTCGCGCAAGATGCTCTCGCTCGCCGACCACGGCCTCGCAGAGAAGCTGGGCCAGCTGGATTGGCCGTCCCTCGCCGCCGAGACCCAGAGGCTCGCCGCGATGGCCCAGGCCGGGCGCGATCCCTTGGAACTTGCCGCGATCACGGCTCGCCTCCGGCGCCTCTACGGGGAGGCCGCACAGCAGCTGCAGGCGGTCCCGCCAGCGGCGGAGTCAGTGGAAAGTGCACCCCAGGATGCGCTGCAGGACACCCCTATTACACCTACAGATCAGCTCTTGATTGCTAAAGCAATTGCAGCAGCGGGTGGTGATGCGGCTCCGGGAGGTGGCAGGTCGCGCGTTGCTGGCCATGTCGCGGTGCAGGAGCCATCCGGCTCATGCGGCGGTCTGCTCAAGGGGTTCCCCATGAGCCCTGCCCTGTTGCTGCACCTCGTTCCCGCCTACAGGAAGTGGGTGGGGTCGGCCGCGCCAAGCTGGAGCGAGATCCAGCGGGCCTGCGACGTGGTGCGAGGTCACCTCGGGATCCCGTCTCAAGTCTATGGACAGGCCAGGGCCATGTTCGGAACCGACGGGGCCGCGGTGGTCATCGGCACGATTGCCGTCAAGCACGCCATGCTGCGCGTCGGAAATCCAGCCGGCTATCTACGACGCATGGTGGAACGTCACCGGAGTGGCGAGCTGAACCTTGATCGCACGCTGCACGGGCTTGCTGCAGCGGCAAGAAGCCGGCAGCGCAGCGTTGGCTCCCTCCGCCAGTCACCAAGATGACGTCTCACGAACCCGAACGGGTGCTCTTCTCCGGTGACGCCTCGGGGCTGTGCACCGTTCGAACAGGCGCTGAGGGTACCCACCACCCGGCGTCAGCCGGCTCCGAAGGGCCTATGCTCATGGCAGGAGGGGAGCGACGCCGCTCCCCGATGCGCCGCCTCAGACAGCCTGCTTGTTCACGCGGCTCTCGGCGATGGTGGTCAGCTTCGCATCCGTCGCCTTCTCTTCCTCCAGGGTTTCCTGCAGGACGCTCGCGCAGTCCTGGCGGCCGAGTTGCTTGGCGAGGGCCACGAGAGTGCCGTAGCGGGTCATCTCGTAATGCTCAACGGCCTGCGCCGAAGCCAGCATGGCCGCGTCGAGCACCTGCGGGTCGTCACAGTCGCCCATGACTTCCTTGGCCTCGGCCAGGATGCCATCCATGGCGGCGCAGGTGACACCCTTCACCGGCTGGCCATGCATGTTGAAAACTTTTTCCAGCCGCTGCACCTGGTTCTTCGTCTCAGCCAGATGCTGCTCGAAAGCACTCTTGAGCTGAGGATCGGATGCCTTCTCGATCATGGTCGGCAGGTTCTTCGTGATCTGCTGCTCGGCGTAGTAGATATCCTGCAGCGTATGAACGAAGAGGTCATCCAGGGTTTTGATGGGTTTGGAAAACAGGCCCATGATTCGCCTCCTTTGTCGCGGAATGGCGTGCTGATCCACAACTTCATGGCCTCGCCGTGCAGGAGCGGACACGCAAAGCAGCGCAGGATTGCGCAAGCGCCACTGGCTCTATGAACGGCCGGGCCGACCTGTCGTTGCTGACAAGGCCAGGCTGGAAGCCGCTTGGTCTGCGCCGATGCTCATGCCGCAGGCGGCTTCCGGAGGTGTCTTGTCGCCTCCCGCTGACGGTCCACTGCAATGACCGCGGGACGCGGCCGGCGGTGATCAGGGCGTTCAACGTTGTTCCGCTGGCGGGATGGTCGTTCACCACACCCTTCACCATCAATCTTGCCGTTCACCCCTGGCCACGATCTGCATCTGCCCGTCCGGCAATGGCCGCTGCAGCTCCCTCGCAATCTCCCACGGCGCCTCCATCCAG
>NZ_VUKA01000059.1 GCF_008386565.1 Teichococcus oryzae
TTGGCATCTTCTCGGAGCCCCCGAGATGAGGTTCCGCGTCATCGCTGCTCATGCCGACACCTGGCCCATTCGCACCGCTTGCCGTGTGCTCGGCGTCTCTGCTTCCGGCTACTACGCCTGGCGGACGCGTCCCGAGAGCAACAGGACCGTGGCCAACCAGCAGATCCTGACCGACATCCGGCGCCTGCACGCCAGTCATCATGGCCGCTACGGCAGCCCGCGCCTGCAGGCTGCCTTGCGCGCCGAGGGACGTCAGATCAGCCGCGGCCGGGTCGAGCGGCTGATGCGGGCGCATGGAATCCGGGCGATCGCGGGGCGACGTGTCCGTCCAGTGACCACCAACAGCCGCCATGCTCTCCCAGTTGCCCCGAACCTGCTGGATCGGCAGTTCGCGGTCACCCGCCCCAACACGGTCTGGCTGGCCGACATGACTTATCTGCCGACTGGTGAAGGCTGGCTCTACCTCGCCGCCGTGCTCGACCTGGCCACCCGCAAGATTGTCGGCTGGTCCATGCGCCAGCACATGCGCGCGGAACTCCCCTGCGCAGCCCTCACCATGGCCATCCAGCGGCAGCAGCCGCCACCCGGGGTGCTGCAGCATTCGGACCGCGGCTCGCAATACGCTGCCGACGATTACCGCAAGCTGCTCAGCGCGGCCGGCATGCGGCAATCCATGAGCCGCCGTGGCAACTGTCTGGACAATGCACCTATGGAAAGCTTCTTCCACACCCTCAAGGTCGAACTCGTCCAGCAGCGACGATGGGCCACGCGGGACGAAGCCAGGCGCGACGTGTTCTCCTACATCGAAGGCTACTATAACCGGCAGCGTATCCACTCCGCCCTGGGCTACCAGACGCCAGAGCAGATGGAGCACAATGCCGCCTGATCCCTGTCCATCAATTCAGGGGAAGATCACAGCGTATGACCAAATGCCCCCTGCCATTCCGGTCGAGAGCTTCCCAGCCCCGCCGCTCCGCGTAGCGGACGAGCTCACGCTCCTGATGCGTCCGAAAGCCCACTGCTAGCCTCCATTGAGGGTTCTATGGTTGATGAGTTCGCGTTGAGCCGTGCCGAAGAACCCGGCGCGCGATCACGTCAGCTGCCGGATTCCGACGGCGAGAGGCCGCCACGCCGCTTGCGGCGGAGCTCGTCGGCGCGCCGGAAGCGCAGATCCTGTGGACGCTTGACCATAAGGTCGCGCCAAGCGTTCCGGACCTTCCCACCGCCGACGGCGCTCGCGAACTCACTCGGGGAGGTGCGCTTCCCCTCGTAAATGAACTCGTCTCCGGCCACCCGCGCCTGGAAGGTCTTTGCCTTGTAGCTCATCGAGACGAGCGTACCGTCCGGCAGCAGGATGTCCTTCCACAGATAGCCCCGCGAGGGATCGGGAGCGTCTTCCTGGAGGAGGTCCTCGGCCTTCCAGGACGCATTCTCCATCCAGTAGTCGATGGCCCTGGCGACGGCTTCGACAGGGTCGAGCCCGCTCTCCATCTCCTTCAGGAATTCGATGAGGTGGACGAACTGCTTCGTCGCGATCGGGACGCTGACAGCTGAATTGTTCATGGCAGATCCATTCTGTTTCGAATGGTCATGAACCTACTCAGGCTTTCTAAGCATTTACAGGCCTGTTTTCACTATTTTAGCAGACGGACACATCGATGAACCCCCTGCTGCGACGGAGAGATCGGCAAGCGGAGTGCAGGGCAGTGGCCCGCCTCTGCTGGCGGGGATGAGTGATCGGCTCTGTGTAGCCGGGGCCCTTAGTCACCAGGGACGTGGCATTATGCGGGCGCAATTCGGGTTCTGAGGTACCCATCCGGTGATGGCCGCGGTTGACGGTCAGGCGGCAGCGGTTGCAGGTGCCTGAGTGCGCTTCCAGTTCCA
>NZ_VUKA01000006.1 GCF_008386565.1 Teichococcus oryzae
AGCGCCTCCTGCAGCGTCTGCCCCCGCGCACCGCCACCCCACAGCAACCCGCCACCCATCGCCAGAAGAAGCAGCGCGTTCCGGAGGGGGCGCGGTCGGGTCGGGAGCGTCATAGGGCCAGTCCTGCGGAAAGGGTCATCACGGCCGGGCGGAGGGCGTCAGCCCTTCGCTCCAGATATCGCCGGCTTCCGGCTGCAAGGGCGCCACGCTGGCGGCCTCGCCCCGGATCGCCTGAACGGTGGTGCCACGGGCGCCGCTGAAATCCGGCGCCGGTGCCTGGCCGCCGCAGCCGGCCAGCAGCAGCGCGGTTGGAGCGGCGAACAGCAAGGGAAGGCGCATCATCGGGACTTCTCCTCAGGATACCGGTGTTGTCGTGGCGCAAGCCAGAAAGCCCCGCACCGCCTCGCTGGCCTCCTGCGAAAGGCTGAAGCCGGAATCTCCGCGCAGCCATTCCAGAATGAAGCCGGCCAGTATCATGTGCAGGAAAAGCGCTGCCTTGTCAGGAGTCCAGGGCGCCGCCAGTTCACCACGATCCGCGACCATGCGGAACATTTCCCGCAGATTATCGCGAATCCTACGGTCCGCCTCGCGCCGGCGGGCAAGCGCCGGCTCCATCTCGGCGACATATTCGCAACGGTGGAGCATGATCGTCAGCAACCGCCGCTGGCCCGGATTGTTCTCCAGGTCTGCCATGGCAGTCGTGATCGCCTTCGCCATGCCTTCCAGGGGCGACATTTCCTGACACAGGCGCAGGCGCCGCATCATCTCGTCCTGGACCAGGACCAGCCTTTCATCGAGCGCCAGGAACAGGCCGAGCTTGTCACCGAAATGCCAATGAACCGCCCCTCGCGTGCAGCCGGCAACCCGTGCAACCTCGTCCAGGGAAGCCCTCGCCACGCCGCGCTCCAGGAAAACCTGCTCCGCGGCATCCAGCAATGCTGCGCGCGTTTCATCGGCTTCCTGTTTGGTACGGCGCGCCATTTGATATCTTGCTGTTGCGTAAGGTTACTTTATATACATACGCGAAGGTATCTTTACAAGCCGCCTGGCCCGCGCCCGGGCTTTTCTTTCTAGGAGGACGCATGACGCTCCTGTTCCGCCGCGGGCTTCCCGCGATCGGGCTCGCCCTGCTGGCTTTGCCGGCGCTGGCGGCCCAGCCGCCGGGCGGCGGCCCACCCCCCGCGGTCGGCGTGACGGCTGTGACCCCACGCGCCGTCACCGAAAGCAATGAGTTCATCGGCCGCATCGAGGCGATCAACCGCGTGGACATCGTGTCCCGCGTCACCGCCTTCCTGGAGAAACGCGAGTTCACCGAAGGCGCGGAGGTAAAGCAGGGCGACCTGCTGATCCGGCTGGAGCGCGGGCCGTTTGAGGCACAGCTGGCCCAGGCCAGCGCCTCGGTCGCGGAAGCAGATGCGCAATTGCAGAATGCCAGCGTCACGCTGAACCGAGCCCAGGCCCTATTGAACACGGTTGCGGGCCAGCGATCCGTTGTCGACAACGCTCTGGCGGCGCAGCGCAGCGCCCAGGCGCAGCTGATGTCGGCGCAGGCGCAGCAGCGGCAGGCGCAGATCAACCTGGACTACACGGAGATCCGCGCCCCCATCGACGGCCGCATCGGCCGCGCCATGGTGACGGAGGGCAATGTGGTGTCGCCCTCCTCCGGCACCCTGGTGACCATTGTCAGCCAAGATCCCATGTATGTGCTGTTCACCGTCCCGGTGCGCACCATGCTCGAAGTGCGCCGGCGCTATGCCGAGCGCGGCGGGCTTGAGGCCGTGACGGTGAAGGTGCATCTGCCGGACGGCACGCTGTATAGCGAAACCGGCAAGCTGGACTTCGTCGACATCAATGTGGGCCAGGACACTGACAGCATCACCCTGCGGGCGCGGATGCCCAATCCGGTGCTTCAGGGCGGGCTGCGCGGATTGACCGCCGGGCAGTTGGTGAGCGTGGTGATGGAAGCGATTGAGCCGGTGCCCATGCTGTCCGTGCCGCGCGCCGCGGTGATCACCGATCAACGCGGCGACTTCGTTTATGTGGTGGGCGCCGAGAACAAGGCCGAGCGCCGCGCCATCCGCATGGGTTCCGAATCCACGCCGCAATGGGCCGTGGTGCAGGAAGGCCTGCGCGAGGGCGAGCAGGTGGTCGTGGACGGGCTGCAACGGGTGCGCCCGGGCAATCCGGTCTCCCCGGCGCCTTGGCAGGGCGCGGGCCAGGGCGGGGGCGGCGCCGGCCGTCCGGCCCAGGGAGGCTGATCCATGTTCTCCGCCATCTTCGTCGACCGGCCGCGGCTGGCGATCGTCATCGCCATCGTGATGACCATCGCCGGGGCGCTGTCGCTGACCCGCATCCCCGTCTCGCAGTTCCCCGACATCGTGCCGCCGCAGGTGCAGGTCCAGGCGACGTATCCCGGCGCCTCGGCGGAAGTGGTGGAGGCCGCTGTGGCCCAGCCCCTCGAAGCGCAGGTGGTGGGCGTCGAGAACTCCATCTACATGCGCTCATCCTCGGGCAGCGACGGCAGCTACCAGCTGAACGTGTCCTTCCTGCTGGGCAGCGACGCCGACATCAACACCGTCAACGTCAACAACCGCGTCCAGGCGGCGATGTCGCTGATGCCGGAGGAAGTGCAGGCGCAGGGCATCCAGGTCCGCAAGCAATCCTCCTCCATCCTGCAGGTGCTGTTCATCTACGACACCGGCAACAATGGCTACGACCCGCTGTTCCTGACCAACTACGCCACGCTGAACCTGCTGGACGAGCTGTCGCGCACCCAGGGCGTCGGCTCCGCGACGCTGTTCTCGCGGCAGAACTACGCCATGCGGATCTGGTTCGACACGCAGCGCCTGGTCAGCCTGGGCCTCGCGCCGTCGGACATCATCACCGCCATCCGGTCGCAGAACGTGCAGGCGCCGGTGGGCCGCATCGGCGCGCCGCCCGTCCCCGCCGACCAGCAGGTGCAGCTGAACGTCCAGACGCAGGGCCGCCTCACCACGCCGGAGCAGTTCGGCGCCATCGTGCTGCGCGCCAACCCGGATGGCTCCGTGCTGCGCGTGCGGGACGTGGCGCGGGTCGAGATGGGGGCGCAGAACCAGGACGTTTCGACCCGCCTGAACGGGCAGGACGGCGTCGGCATCGGCGTCTACCTGGCGCCGGGCGCGAACGCCGTGAACGCCGCCGCGGCGGTGGGCGCCACGGTTGAGCGCGTGCAGGGCCGCGCGCCGCAGGGCGTGACCATCCGCCCGGTGTTCGACACCACCATCTTCGTCTCCGACACCATCAAGGAGGTCATCAAGACCCTTCTGGAAGCCTTCGTGCTGGTGGCGCTGGTGGTGTTCCTGTTCCTGGGCAACCTGCGCGCCACCTTCATCCCCATCATCGCGGTTCCTGTCAGCCTGATCACCACCTTCGCGGTGCTGCTGACGTTTGGCTACTCGGCCAACACCGTGTCGCTGCTGGCCATGGTGCTGGCGATCGGCATCGTGGTGGATGACGCCATCGTGGTGGTGGAGAATGTCGAGCGTGTCATGGAGGAGGAGCCGGAGCTTTCCCCGGCCGACGCCACCAAGAAGGCCATGGCGCAGATCACCGCACCGATCATCGCCATCACGCTGGTGCTGTTGTCGGTGTTCGTGCCGATCGGCTTCATCCCCGGCCTGTCCGGCGTGCTGTTCCAGCAATTCGCGGTGACGATTTCCGTCGCCATGGTGATCTCGGCGATCAACGCGCTGACGCTGTCCCCCGCCCTGTGCGCCATGTTCCTGCGGCATACCGGGCCGAAGCGGGGCATCATGGCCTGGGTGATGCGGCGCATCGACAATGTCCGTGATGGCTACGCCGCCGTGGTCGGGCGGCTGCTCCGGCTTTCCTTTGTGGCGGTTCTTCTGGTCGCCGTGTTCGGCGGCGCGGCGGGCTGGATCGGCTCCCGCGTGCCGTCGGGCTTCCTGCCTTCCGAGGATCAGGGTGCCTTCATTATCGCCTTCCAATTGCCGGATGGCGCTTCCCAGTCGCGCACCAGCCAGGTGGTGGCGGATATGGAGAACCGCCTGAAGGAGATGCCGCAGGTGCGCGATGCCGTCGCCATCATCGGCTTCTCGCTGCTCGACGGCGGCGCTTCCTCCTCCTCCGCCACCATGTTCGTGCAGTTGAAGGCCTTCGAGGAGCGCACGGAAGCCGGTGATTCCGTGCAGGCGCTGATCGGCCGCATCTTCGCCGAAAGCCAGCAGATCCGCGGTGCGCAGATCATCCCGATCAACCTGCCGCCGATCATCGGCCTGTCCACCGGCGGCGGCTTCGAATACCAGCTGGAAAGCCTGGAAGGCGCGCCGCCCACCGAGATCGGCAGCGTCATGCAGGGGCTGGTCGCCGCCGCCAACCAGGACCCGCGGCTGGCGCAGGTGTTCTCCACCTTCTCCTCCCGCGCGCCCTCGCTTTACCTCGACATCGACCGCGACAAGGCGCAGGCGCTCGGCCTCGCCATGTCGGACGTGTTCGCGGCGCTGCAATCCACGCTGGGCAGCGCCTTCGTCAACAACTTCAATCTGTATGGCCGGACCTGGCAGGTGCTGGTGCAGGGTGAGGCGGCCGACCGCCGCGATGCCTCCGCGCTGTGGAACATCCGGGTGCGCAACAGCCGCGGCGCCATGGTGCCGCTGCGCGCCTTCGCCAGCGCCCGCACCGTGACAGGGCCGCAATTCATCACCCGCTACAACAACTACCGCTCCATCACCGTGCAGGGCGGCCCGGCGCCGGGCGTGTCGTCGGGCGATGCCCTGCTGGCGATGGAGGAAGTCAGCCGCAACAACCTGCCGGCCGGCTACACCTTCGAATGGACGGGCACGTCCTATCAGGAGCGGCAGGCGGCGGGGCAGACCGGGCCCATCCTGGCCTTGGCGGTGCTGTTTGCCTTCCTGTTTCTGGTGGCGCTGTATGAAAGCTGGGTCATCCCGATCCCGGTGCTGCTGTCGGTCACGGTGGGCATCCTGGGCGCCGTGGGGGCGATCTGGCTGGCCGGGATGCCGCTCGACCTTTACGCGCAGATCGGCATCGTGGTGCTGATCGCGCTGGCGGCCAAGAACGGCATCCTGATCGTGGAGTTCGCCAAGGAACAGCGCGAGGCTGGCCATTCCATCCTGGAAGCTGCGCAGCAGGGCGCCAAGCTCCGCTTCCGGGCGGTGATGATGACCTCGATCGCCTTCATCCTCGGGCTCGTGCCACTGGTCTGGGCGTCGGGCGCCGCGATGCTGGCAAGGCGTGCGGTGTCCACGCCGGTCTTCGCCGGCATGATCGCCGCCTCCACCATCGGCATCTTCCTGATCCCGATGCTGTATGTGGTGTTCCAAAGGATGCGGGAAGCGACGCATCGCCGCTTCGGCGCCGGCCGCCACGCCGAGCCCGGGGACAAGCCGGCGCATTGACGGCAAGCCTAGAATGAAAATCGGGACGCCGGCGGTGGAACCGGCGTCCCTCCTGATCATTCAGAAAGCGCCGCCCTGTTCGGAGGGGCGGCGCTTTTTGTTGTCTGGAGGCTGCCGTGAGCGAAGCCATCACCCTTCCCACCCGCCCCACGGACGCCGAGACCCGGCACCCGCCGCAGCGCGGAGCAGGCCCCGCCCGCATCGTGATCGTCGGCGGCGGCGCCGGTGGCGTGCATCTGGCGACGCGGCTCGGCAAGAATCACGCGCTGCGGCGGCAGGCCGATATCCTGCTGGTGGACCGCGACGCCTCGCATCTGTGGAAGCCGCTTTTGCACGAGGTCGCGGCGGGCACGCTGGATGTCGGGCAGCAGCAGCTCGGCTTCGTCGTGCAGGCCAGCCGGCATGGCTTCCGCTACCTGCCGGGCGAGATGGAAGGGCTCGACCGCTCATCGCGGGAGGTCCTGCTGGCGCCGCTGCGCGATGCCGCCGGTGCCGAGGTGCTCGGGCCGCGCCGCGTGCCCTACGACGTGCTCGTGCTCGCTGTCGGCAGCCAGGCCAATGATTTCGGCATCCCCGGCGTCCGCGAGCATTGCCATTTCATCGACAGCCGCCGCCAGGCGGAAGCGTTCAACGAGGCGCTGCGCATGGAAACCATCCGGTGCCTGTCGGCCCAGGATGGCCGCACCCTGGACCTCGCCGTGGTCGGCGCCGGCGCCACCGGGGTGGAGCTGTGCGCCGAGATCGGCACGGCGCTCGACCTTGCCACAGGCTATGGCTTTCCCGGCCTGCGCGAGCGGCTGCGGCTGGCCTTGATCGAGACCGCGCCCCGCATCCTCGGCGGGCTTCCGGAACGGGTGGCCGAGGCGTCGCGGCGCGAGCTGGAGCGGCAGGGCATCCAGGTGCTGACCGGCGCCCAGGTGACGGCGGTGGACGAAGCCGGGCTGCAATTGAAGGATGGCCGCCACATCCCGGCGCGGCTGAAGGTCTGGGCGGCCGGCGTCGCCGCCCCGGCCTTTCTGCGCGGCATCGAGGGGCTGGAATTCGCGCGCACCGGCCAGGTCGTGACCCGTCCCACCCTCCAGGCCCAGGGCGATGACCGCATCTTCGTCATTGGCGATTGCGGCTGGCTGATCCCAGCAGGGGCGGAAAGGCCGCTTGGCGCCACCGCGCAGGTGGCGCAGCAGCAGGCTGTGCATCTGTCCCGCGCCCTGCCCGGCTTCCTGGAGGGCCAGCGCCTTCCCGGCTTCAGCTACCAGCATCGCGGGGCACTGGTCGCGATCGGGCATTACAACGCCTTCGGCAGCCTGGGCCGGCGCGGCCTGCTGGGCGGCGGCACCTTCGTGCAGGGGCGCCTGGCCCAGTTCAGCTATGCCTCGCTGTACCGCCGGCACCAGCTGGGGCTGCACGGCTTCTGGCGCTCCCTGCTGATCTGGGCCGCGGACGCGCTGCGCCGCGCTTCCACCCCGAAGGTGCGGCTGGAATGACCGGCTTCAGGCGGTGAACACCACCGTCTTGCCGCCATTCAGGATCACGCGGTCCTCCAGGAAGAAGCGGATGGCGCGGGCCAGCACCCGGCGCTCGATGTCGCGGCCCTTGCGCACCAGGTCGTCGGGCGTGTCGGCATGGCTGATGCGCTCCACGTCCTGCTCGATGATCGGGCCTTCATCGAGATCGGCGGTGACGAAATGCGCCGTGGCGCCGATCAGCTTGACCCCGCGCGCATGCGCCTGGTGATAGGGACGGGCGCCCTTGAAGCCGGGCAGGAAGGAATGGTGGATATTGATGCACCGGCCCGGCAGCTTGGCCGCCAGCCCGTCCGACAACACCTGCATGTAGCGCGCCAGCACCATCAGTTCCGACCCGGTGGCCTGGAACAGCCGCCAGATCTCGGCCTCCTGCTCCATCTTGGTGGCCTTGGTCACGGGCAGATGGTGGAACGGCACCCCGGTGAAATCGAGATGCGCATAGGTTTCGCGCGGATGGTTGGAGATGATCCCGGTCAGCTCCATCGGCAGTTCGCCGATCCGCCAGCGATACAGCAGGTCCGCCAGGCAATGGTCGAACTTGGAGACCAGCAGCATCACCCGCCGCTTCACCGCGCGGTCGCGCAGCGACCAGGCCATGCCGAAACGCTCCGCCACCGCTCCGAGGCTTCCGCGGAGCGCTTCCTCGCGGGTTTCGGAAGACACGTCGAACACCACGCGCATCAGGAAGCGCCCGGTGGTGACGTCATCCGATTGCTGCGCTTCCTGGATGTTGCCGCCGGCCTCGAACAGCGCGGTGGCCACCGCGGAAACGATGCCAGGCCGGTTGGCGCAGGTGAGTGTCAGGACATAGGAGGACGCGGGGGCGGTCATGCGGTGAATCCCGGGGGCAGCGAAAAGGAAGGCGGGTTAGGCATTCCGCGCGGTTCTTGCCAAGGCCGAATCGGCCCTTCCGGCGTGCGACATGCCTGTCCCCGGTGTAAGTGGCGGCATGCCCGAGCCTTCAGCTACCCTCTCCGCCACCGATCCCTTGCCCTGGGCCGCCATTCTCGGCGCTGGTCCCGCCGGGCTGATGGCGGCGGAAACGCTGGCCCGGGCGGGCTGCCGGGCGGTGGTGTTCGATCGCATGCCCAGCGTAGCGCGGAAATTCCTGGTGGCGGGGCGTGGCGGCCTGAACCTGACCCATTCCGAGGAACTGCCGGCCTTTCTCCGCCGCTACGGCCTGGCGGCGCCGTCGCTGCGACCCTCCATCGAGGCATTTCCGCCGGCCGCTCTGGTGGAATGGTGCGAGGCGCTGGGGCAGAAGGTGTTCACCGGCAGCTCGGGCCGCGTCTTTCCCTGCGCGATGAAGGCCTCGCCCTTGCTCCGGGCCTGGTTGGCGCGGCTGAACGCGCTTGGGGTGGAGATCCGTGCCCGGCATGACTGGCGCGGCTTCGCCGCGGATGGCGCACTGCGCTTCGCCACGCCCACGGGCGAGGTCCTGCAACGGCCCACCGCGGTGGTCCTGGCGCTGGGCGGCGCTTCCTGGCCAAAGCTCGGGGCCGATGGCAGCTGGGCACGCTACCTGCCCGAGGTGGAGGTCCATCCCTTCCGCCCCGCCAATTGCGGCTTCCGCATCGCTTGGTCGGCCCTGTTCCGGGAGCGCTTCGCCGGCGCGCCGCTCAAGCGGATCGTCCTGCATTTCGAGGGCCGTGTCGTGCCGGGCGAAGCCATCGTGACGCGGGACGGGATCGAGGGCGGCGCGGTTTACGCCCTTTCGGCAGCGCTGCGCGATGCCATCGACCGGCAAGGCGAGGCGCTGCCCCGGCTCGACCTGCGGCCTGACCTGAACCTGGAGGAAGTTTCGCGTCGGCTGGCGCAGCCGCGCCGCGGCCAGTCGCTGTCCGGTTTCCTGCGCAAGACGCTGGGACTGCCTCCTGTTTCCATCGGCCTGTTGCAGGAAGCGCTGCATGGCGGGGCCTCCCAGGCAGAGCTTCCTGGACTGGTTAAGGCGCTGCCGCTGCGGCTGGAAGCGCCGCAGGGCCTGGAGCGGGCGATTTCCTCGGCCGGCGGGCTGGCGCTGGCGGAGCTGGACCAAGGCTTCATGCTGAAGCGCCGCCCCGGCTGGTTCGCCGCCGGGGAAATGCTGGATTGGGAAGCGCCGACCGGCGGCTACCTGTTGCAGGCCTGCTTCGCCACCGGCCGATCCGCCGGGCTCGCCGCCGCCGCCTGGCTGCGGCGGACCGATCAGGGAGGCGCGTCCCTTCCCCGCGGATGAGCCTGGGTCAGGTCATCCCGCCAGATCCGCCCGCCCTTCATGACGAAGCGGATCTGCCGCACCAGGCTGATTTCCGATCGCGGATCGCCCGGCACCGCCACCAGATCCGCCTCCAGCCCCGTGGCCAGCCGGCCGATGCGGCCCGCCAGCCCCAGCGCCTCGGCGGCGGTTGCCGTGGCGGCTTCCAGCGCCTGTTCCGGCGCCATGCCGGCTTCCACCAGCAGCTCGATCTCCATCGCGCTGGGGCCCAGGGGTGAGGCCGGAGGGCCGACGAAATCGGTGCCGGCGGCGATCCGCACGCCGTGACGCAGGGCCTGCTGCAGGCTTTCCCGTTGCGCTGTCCGGTGCCTGCCCCAGGCCGAAGTGGCCGGCGGCGCGGCGGAGGCCGCCCGCAGGGCCGGCAACGACAAGGTGGGAACCAGGATGGCGCCGGCACCGGCCATGCGTCTCGCCGTATCGGCCGTGACGCCATGGCCATGCTCGACCGTGTCCACGCCAGCCAGGAGCGCCTGGCGCACGGCCGCATCGCCAATGGCATGGCTGGCGATGCACAGGCCGTTGCGATGCGCCTCCGCCGCCAGGGCCTGCATTTCCTCGTCGCTATAGGCGAGGCGCAGGCGTGCCGGATCGTCGCCCCAGGGCCGCAGCGTGTCGGTGTGCTCCCCGACGGAGCCGCCCACCTTGATGAAATCCGCCCCCTGGCAGATGCGCTCCCGCACGCGCTGGCGGCACGCATCCACGCCATCGGCATAGATGCCGAGCCCCTCAACCCAGCCCTGGGGAAAGCCGGCATGGTCCCAGGTGCCGGCGCGGGAGCAGATGAACTCGCCCGCCGCGACGATGTGCGGTCCGGGCAAGACCCCTTCCCGCACCGCGCGGCCCAGCGAGGGGCCGAGCGGCCCGCCCATGCAGCGGACCGCCGTGACGCCCTGCTGCAGCATCGCAGCCAGATCAGCCGTGGCGCGCGCGGCCCGGTAGGGCAAGGTCCATCCCCAAAGCGCCGCAGGATCGGCGAGGTCCAGCCCCCATAGATGCAGATGCGCGTCGATCAGGCCGGGCAACAGCCAGTGCCCGCCCAGGTCGCGCAGTTCCGCTCCGGGCGGCAGGGGCCGTTCGCCGCTGCGGCCGAGCCATTCGATCCGGCCATCGGCCACATGGATCTCGCCTGCGCCAGCACCTGCCCCGCCGCCAGCCACGCGGCCGAGGCGCGCAGCACCATCCGCTGCCGTGATGCCATCGCTGCCCTCCGTTCCCGTTCCAGCGCTCCGAACCGCAGCTTCCACTGGAATGAACTAACCGGCTAGTCCAGAATGTGGGGGATGAACCGCCGGCAAGGCGGCCCTGAGGAGGAACCATGTTCATCAACCGCCGCCAGATCCTGGGCTCCGCCCTGGCCGCAACCCTTCTTCCGCCCTTCGCCCTGGCCCAGGGTGGCGCCTATCCCAATCGTCCGGTTTCCGTGATGGTGCCCTTCGCGCCCGGCGGCTCCACCGATTTCGTGGCGCGGCTGCTGTCGCAGCATCTCAGCGCCCGCCTCGGCCAGCAATTCGTGGTGGACAACCGCGCCGGCGCGAGCGGCACGGTCGGCATGACCTTCCTGGCCCGCGCCAAGCCGGATGGCTACACGCTCGGCGTGGTGCCCAACGGCACCTTCGCCATGGCGCCCTTCATGTTCGAGAAGCTGCCCTACGACAACGAGCATGCCTTCGCGCCCATCGGCATGCTGGCCACCAATGCCATGTTCATCTGCGTTGCGCCGAACGCGCCTTATCGCACCCTGGCGGATCTGCTGGACGCGGCGCGGCAGAAGCCAGGCACCATCAGCTATGCCTCGGCTGGCTCGGGCGTCGCCAACCATCTGGGTGTCGAGCTGATGCTGGACATGGCGGACGCGCAGATGCTGCACGTTTCCTACCGCAGCGGCGCGCAGGGCGTGCAGGCGATCATGAGCCGGGACGTGGCGCTGTCCTTTGTCGATTCCGTGACGGCGGTACCCTATCTCCGCTCGGGGGAGCTGCGCGCCCTTGCCTTCACGGGTGCCGAGCGCAGCCGCCAGGCCCCCGATGTGCCAACGGTGGCGGAGGCCGCCAACCTTCCCGGCTACCGTTCCTCCACCGATTTCGGCTTCTTCGCCCCCGCCGGAACGCCGCAGCCGATCCTGCAGCAACTGGCGGAAGCGGCGCGGGCGATCATGCTGTCGGCGGAAGTTCGAGAGAAGCTGGAGCCGCTGTCCATCGACCCCGTGGGCGGCACGCCGGAGCAGTTCGGCCCCTATGCCGAGCAGGAACGCGCCCGTTGGGGCTCGCTGATCCGCAAGCGCAACATCAAGCCGGAATAAGCCACCGGCCGGGAGGGCCCGCATCCCTCCCGGCCACGGCCGGGATCAGGCCGGCTGGCGGATCTCGGTGCCGCTGTCCGGCCCAGCCTCGGGTTCCGGCCATGCGCCGCGGGCCGGCATCACCACCGTGGGGCGCGGCGGAGTCAACGCGATGCCCTCCGCGTCGAAGCGCTGCTTCAGGCGCAGGTTGAAGGCGCGGCCGACGCCCCATTGCTGCAGGGCACGGGTGCGGAGCCCGCCCATGATGGTGATGCCGTCCGGGGTGAACTGATCCACGCCCCAGATCGACAGCCCGCCCAGCATGTTGCCCGAGAAGGCAGGGTCGCGCTGCAATTCCTCGCCCACCTCGGTCATGATCCGCATGGCACGGTCGAGATCGGTGTCGTAGCCCACAACCACCTTCACCGTGTAGACGCCGAAGCCACGCGAACGGTTCTTCACCGCCTTGATCTGGCTGAACGGAATGGTGTGCAGCGCGCCCTCCCCGTCCCGCACGCGGACGGTGCGGATGGTGACGCTTTCCACCACGCCGGCACGGTCGCCCGTGTCGATCGTGTCGCCAATGGCGATGGTGTCCTCGATCAGCATGAAAAGGCCGGTGATCACGTCCTGCACGAGTTGCTGAGAACCGAAGGAGATCGCCAGGCCGATCACGCCGGCGCCGGCCAGCAGTGGCGCCACGTTGATGCCGAGATTGCTCATGATCGCGATCACGGTCAGCGCGCACAACACCACGAAGGCGAAGTTGCGCAGCATCGGCAGCAGCGTGCGGGCACGGGTGGAATGGTCCCGCGCGGCGCCGGATGGCGGCGTCGACAGGGCATGCTCGACGGCGGTGTCCACCAGGATCCACAGCACCCAGCCGATCAGCACCGCCACGCCAATGGCCGCCAGCGGCCGCACGATGGCCAGGCCGATGCCGCGGCTGGCCCAGGCCATGACGTCGATGTTCCAGATCTGCAGCCCCACCACCACCATGACGATCACCCCGGCGATGCGCAGCAGGATGCGCAGCAGCCCGAGGAAGCGCCATTGCAGCCGCCGCACCAGCCCTCCATTGCCGGAATCCAGGCCGTTCACCAGCTTCGCGAGGCCACCCGACAGCGCGAAGGTCACCGCCATGATCAGGGCGATGGCGCCCAGCGTCAGCAGGGCGCGCCCGAAGAACGAGCCCTGCCCCAGCCCGAAGAAGCGGGTGATCAGGTGGCCCGCCACCAGCGCGAGGCCGAGCAGGTGCCAGTTGGCGGCAATCTGCGTGACGACGTTGTGCAGCACGCCCTTGCGCTCGCCTTCCGCGCGGCTTTCCACCAGCAGGCGCTGCACGGCGCGGCGGTGGCGGATGATGAACATCAAGGCCACGATGCCGAGCGCGATATCCAGGGCGAGGGCCAGCAGCAGGGAAGCATCAGGGCCGATGATCCAGCGAAGGTCCGGGTCGCGGAAGCTGGAGCTGAACAAGGCCAGGCTCGCCATGGCCGCCAGCCAGGGCAGCAGGCGGCGCCGCGCATAATGGGTGGTCTGCCAGCCGCGCAGAGGCCCCAGCAGGAACAACAAGGGGAAGCCCAGGCGCCACGCCGCGGCGCCAACCAGCAGCGGGGTGGCGACGGCGAAGAACAGGCGCGCCTCCTGCCAGCCCCGCGGCAGCATCGCGGGCCATGCGAAGATGATGGCGGTGGCGACCGCCAGCGGCGTCAGCCGGCGCAGCATCTCCAGCCCGGCGCTGCGGAACAGGTCGCCCCGGTTGTCGGGATGGAAGCGCTCGCCATCCGGCCGGGGGCGCAGCCAGCGCAGGCGCGACAGGCCGTAAAGCGCCAGCGCCGCCAGGGCCCAGCCGGCACCGGCCCAAAGGGCGAAATCCAGCACGCCGCCATTGTTCCATGCGGTGCCCAGCCGACCGCTGATCTGTCGTGCCGCCCCGATGAAGCGGTTCTGCACGGCGCCGCCTTCCACCTGCTGCCGCACCGTCTGGCCGACATCGGTGAGGCCCGCCGCGACGGCACCCAGAAGGCCTTCCTGGGCTGGTGGCTCGGCCTCGGCGGGAGAAGTAACGGCCGGGGCCGCGCTCTGTGCCGGCGTGCCCTGTGCAGGCGCGCCTTGTGCTGGCGCGCCTTGTGTTGGCGGAATAGCCCGCTGCTGCGCGAGGCTGTCGCGCAGTTGCTCCAGTTGCCGCACAAAGGCGGCGCGGTCGGCGTCGCTGCGGAGGGTGCCCAGGATGCCATCCAGCGCGGCCACGGGATCGTCGGCCGCCTCGTCCGCCGGGCCAGCCTGCGCGGGGGCGGCCGGGGCCGCAGCCATGGTGGGCGCCTGCGCTTCCGCCGGAGGCGACAGCGCCAGGAACAGCAACGCGGCAAGAAACAACAGGATCGGGTGCTTGGGTCCGGCCACAGGGCCTCCTTCAGCGAAACGTTTGCCTGGGCGCGCTTTGTTCTCCCAGGTGCGCCGCGGCGCTAGGGGGACAGATCCAGGCGGTTCTCCAACACCACCAGGAAAGGCGCCTTGTCGGGCGGCGCCGGCAGCACAAGGCCGCTCCGGTCGGCAGGGAAGCGGCGCAGCGCCACCACGTCGATCACATTGCCGCCGACGGCCTGGATCTGCCCGGCGCCCGCCGCCACCACAAGATCGCAATGGAGCGGCCGGAACTGCCCTAGCTCGCCCAGCCGCTCCTGCCAATGCAGCAATGGCGAGGCCGAGCGGTCCGCACATAGCAGGTCACCCGCCCGCGGCGCGTAATGGCCTGGGTCATGCGGCACAAAGGCCGCCCGCTCGGGAGCCGCCCCGGCCTGGATCAGCAGCGGATCGAGGTAGCCGGCATGCGAACCGGAGGGCGGGAACACAAAGCCCGGCACGCCGGCCATGGACATGAGGTGGCTGATGAAGGCCGCGGACCAGGCAGGATATGCCCAAAGGGAGATGGAAGGCAGCATCGGGGGCGCCGCTTCCGCCGGGACCGCTTCGAGGGCATATGCGGCCGCTCCTGGGAAAGCGGGAGCCGAGGCCTGCATCAGGCCCGCGACCAGCGCATCATGAACCTGCTGGTGGCGCCGGATAACCCCTGGCCCGTCCAACGGCACGGCGTTCCAGTACAACAGCACCTTGTCGTAGAGGCGCGGATCGGCTTCCCGCGGAAGGGCCTCAGGCCACCCATCCAGCACGATGCCGCCCCAGTCGCGCCATTCCGCCAGGGCTGTGGCGACGAGCCTTCCGCGCCAGGGCGGCAATGCGGCCACATCCTCCGGCTGGGGTGGCGATGGCGCGGAAGCGCAGGCGGCCAGCGCCAGCGTGGCCAGCCCCACCAAGCATCCCCGCAGCCCTTCCGCCATGCCGCCACCTTCGCTCAAGCCGCGAGAAGCAACGCCGCAGTCAGGTCAAGGTCACCAATTGTTCCGCCTGCGGAGGAAAGTGGCGTCAGACGGCCATCCGGTTCAGGGTGCGGGCCCGCTCGGCGCTTGGGCGGCTGGCGGCCGGCGCGGCGGGCGGCGGAAGGTCCGGCGTGCGCGCCACCGGCGGGCGGCCGTCGCTGGTCGGAACAGGCAGCTTCGCACCCCAGAGGCGGCCCTTCACCAGCCGCCATACGAGATACAGCAGCACCGCCGCGCCGATCCCGCCAAGGGCGTATTTGGTGCCTTCCTCCCCCAGCCAGGCCACCACGAACCAGCCCGCGGCGACAAAGGAGCTCGCCCAAAGTCCGGCCGCGATGAAGTTCAGGATGGCGAAGCGGGGATGCCCCATGCCGGCAATGCCGCAGGCCGCCGAGGCCACGTTGCGCACGCCATAAACAAAGCGGAAGCTGAGCACGAACAGCGTGCCATAGCGGTCGAGGAAACGCATGGCCGAGGCCAGCCGCTTCTCGGCGTAGGGAATCCGCTTGACCGCCCGCACGCCATAACGGCGCCCCAGGGTGAACCAGAGCTGGTCGCCCAGGAAGGAGCCCAGCCAGACCGAGACGATCAACAGCCAGGGATCGATAAGCCCTGTCGCCTGCCCCGCCGCCGCCGCCAGGATCACAAAGGTTTCGCCTTCAAAGAAGGCCCAGGCAGCGGCCGCCAGATACGCCAAACCGCCCCAATCCGCCCAGAACTCGGCCACGCAGCATTCCCCCTCGCGGCCAGCGCCGCCGGCCAAACGATGCGGGAAATCGGCGGGGGAAGGAAACAGCAAATACGCGTCTCAGTACAAAAAAATTGCCTGCCCTCCCGCTGTTCAGGAGAAGGGCAGGCACTGGCGGCCGCGCCGCTGCATCGCAGCAGGCGCGGCCATCCTTGCCTCAGCCCCAGAAATAGTCGCTGGAGGACAGCGAGGTGGTGCCCGAGATCGTCACATGGGTCACGCTGCCATCGGCGGCGCGGATCGACCAGTCATCGCCGTCGTTCGACAGCTTCGCTCCGTCGCCGAAGCCCTTGAAGTTCACCTTGTCGCCTTCCGCGCGGCGGAAGTCGGTGATGGTCTCGTCACCCTGGCCCTTGCCGATGACAAAGGTGTCGGCGCCCTTGCCGCCTGTCAGCACGTCATTGCCACCCATGCCGTTCAGCACGTTGCGGCCGTCATTGCCGATGATCAGGTTGTCCAGCCCGTTGCCGTTGCCGTTGGCGTTGCCCCAGCCATAGAAGACCAGGTTCTCGACATTGTCCGGCAGCGTGTAGTCGTGGATCCAGGTGGTCACGGTATCCGTGCCGGCACCGGCCTTCTCCACCACGCGGTCGCTGGCGCTGAAGATCGAGTAGGTATCGTCACCCTTGCCGCCATGCATGGTGTCGCCGCCGCCCTGCGACTGGTACCAGTCATTGCCGTCGGTGCCGTGCCAGGTTTCGCTGCGGCTGCTGCCCCAGCTCTGCTGCGACCATCCGGCCGAAGCCTTAGCGCCCGAGCCATTCTGGCCACCATCGTCCGGGGTCGCGACGGGCGTTTCGGCCGGCGCTTCGCTTTCATTGCCGGTGGCGGGGCTGGAGCCCGAGCCGGAATCATTGTCGCCGGAATTGTCCTTGCCCGCGTCGGAATCCCAGTCGACCCCGTTAGAGGAACGGCCCGAGAAGGCGGACTTGAACGCCGAACCGGTCGCCGAATCGCTGCCGTCGGACAGGCGGCCGGGATAGGCGGCGTCGGAATCCCAATAGGTCTGGTAGACGACGTTGTGGCTGTCGAACCATTCCTTCGCGGCCTTCACGAAGCTGCCGGCATTGTTGCCCTGCGCGCCCCATTCGGAATAGGCGGTGGGCTTGCCATGCGCCTTGGCGAAGTTCTCCAGCCACTGCAGGCCGTACTTCTGATCGCGGATATGGGCGAAGGCAGCGGCGCCGTCATAGCTCTGCCACTGCGGATTGAAGTAGAAATCCATGCCGATGATGTCGACATAGTTGTCGCCCGGATAGGCCTTCGCCGGGTCCATGCCGCCATAGGCTTCGTTGACGTTCCACTCGAACTTGAAGCGGTCGGACACGGAGCGGAAGGTATCCACGAACTCGCGGAACGCGCCGATGAAGGCGTCTTCCTTGCCTTGCGCGGACCAGCGGAACCAGTCGCCGTTGAATTCCCACCCGGTGCGGACATAGATCGGGCCGCTGTCGTCGGAGCGGAGCAGGTTCTGCGCGACCTGCTTGTAGTACTTGTTGTAGTCGCCATTGGCGGCGGAATGCAGGTTGGCGCCGTTCACGGTGATCGGCACGGACCAGAACACCTCGCGTCCGGTCGGGCCCCACACTGAATCGACGGCCCAGCGCGAGCTGTCGACGAAGTCGCCCCAGCTGGCGGCACCAATCACCCCGTGAACACCATCCACATCGCGGCCAAGCCAGTTCTCGAACTGCTTCAGGCGCTGCGTGCTGTTTTCGACATAGACTCCGAGAAGAGCCATTTTGTGCTTCCTGTGCGTCGGGTACAGGCGTCCCATTCCTTGCTGTGGAGCACAGCAAAGTTGGAAAGCTTCTGTACGGGTTGCGCGAGGTTTGCTGGCGAATTGGCCGCCCGCCAGGCGCTCGGAACGCATCAGCCCTAGCTGCCCAGCGCGAACGAGTCGAGGCATTGCTGCAAGGCAACATGACGAAAACGTGTGGACGAATCGCGCAGTTGGGAAGTTTGCCGTGCAGCCCTACAGAATCTTGAACGTATTAAAAAAAAGAATTCGTGGATTTCTCCAGAAACGCGGCAACTCTGCGCGTCTTGCCACAACATCAATGGCGACTCAGCAGCACAAGAAGGCCGTTCTACCACTAATTGATGAGGCTTCTTCTGTAGCTGCCTATTCTACCATTAAGATATCCTGGTGTTTAATATTATCGTTTCAGGATCGTGCTGATGGTTTTCATCACGCAACCGGGCCGCCCCTGGGCGGCAACCTCCCCTTTCCGGTTGCGCTCAAGGCCGACGTTCCTGAAACCCTCCCCGTGCCGGAGTGGGTGGCGAGCGGGATTTTGTTCTGGAAAGGGAATTATTTTCGAAAGGAAGCTCCTCGGTGCTTTGGGCCTTGAGCCTGGCGCCGTCCGACCTTCCGGATCTTCTAAGACGAGGGGCCTGCTGCCTGCGCATGCTGGCAAGGACCGGCAAGCCAAGCCGAGAGCCTCTCACATCTTGTTACAATTTCAACTTACGGGAAACAAATACTCGCCTCGCGCGAACATCCGTGCAGAATATCATCGTCTTGCAGGAGGAACCTCCCGTGTCGTGCGAAAGCTTCTCCTCGACTGCTTCGGTTCCCCTGGCGGGCGCGCCTGGCGCGGCCCAGACCGGCGCGGCTTCGCAATTCGCCGAATTCATGGCGGCATGGCTGAAGCCCCTCCGGCCCGATTGGCGGCAGGCTTCCTCCAAGGATGCAGGCTGTTCCCCTGATGCCCGGTCCGGAGGCTGAGGAGCCACCGTCCCGGCGGCCCCACGGGCCATAGATTCCCCAAGGATGGGCGGCTCCTGGAACCATCCATCCCGGTGACGCGGCGTCAGTCTGCGTAAACGCCCGCATCCTGGATGATGGGCCGCCAGCGGGCCACCTCCTCGCCCAGGAAGCGACGGTGGAAGGCTGGGGTGGCGCGTTCCGGACTGGCGGGAGCTGTCACCAGTTCGCCGAAGCGGGCCAGCAGCCGCTCCTCCTTCAGGGCGGCGCGCAACGCTTCGGACAGGCGCTCCTGCACGGCCTCGGGCGTGCCGGCGGGCGCGTAAAGCCCGTGCCAGGTGCTCATGCTGATTTCCGGATGCCCGGCCTCGGCCGTGGTGGGCAGGTCCAGGCCCGGCACGCGCTGCGGCAGCGTCACGGCATAGGCCTTGATGCGGCCATCGCGGATAAAGGGCGCCGTGTTGGTGGCCTGGTCGCAGAACACATCGATGCGCCCGGCCATCATGTCGGTGATGGCGGGGGCGCTGCCACGGAACACCACCGTGGTCAGGGCCTGCCCAGCGGCGCGCTGCAGCAGCATGCCGCAAAGCTGGTTCGCTCCACCAAGGCCCGAATGCGCCAGGGTCAGCTTGTCGCCCTGCCGGCGGATCTCGGCCATCATGCCCGCCAGGTCGGTGGCCGGGAAATCCGGCCTCGCCACCAGCGTCATCGCCGCATCCGACACCAGCCCGAGCGGCGCGAAGCTGGTCTGCACATCATAAGGCAGCTTGCGGTACAGCGTGGCGGTGGTGGCGTGGCCGATATGGTGCATCAGCAGCGTGGTGCCATCAGGCCGCGCCTGCGCCACCCGGCCAGCAGCGATGGTGCCGCCCGCGCCTGTGACGTTCTCCACCACCACCGGGACGCCGAGTTGCCGGCCCATGCCCTCCGCCACCAGCCGGCTGATGACGTCGGTGGGGCCGCCCGCGGCAAAGGGAACGGTGATGGTGACGGCACGGCTGATTTCCTGCGCTAGGGCGGGAGCAGCCAACAGGGCGGCCCCGGCACCCAGCAGGGCGCGACGAGCGAGCATGGACATTCCTCCTTGTTGAAAGGCCGCGGCGGTTGCTCCGCCGTCGGCATGCTGGTCAGATATTGGCGCTGTGGATCGCGTCGCAAACCGCTTCCGTGACCTGCTTCGTGGTGGCGGTGCCACCGAGATCGGGCGTCAGCAGCCCCGATGCCGTCACGCGTTCCACCGCCGCCATCAGCCGGGCCGCGGCCTCCGGCTCGCCCAGATGCTCCAGCATCTGCGCGCCGGTCCAGAAGGTGGCCACCGGGTTGGCGATGCCCTTGCCCGTGATGTCGAAGGCCGATCCATGGATCGGCTCGAACATCGAGGGGAAGCGCCGCTCGGGATCGACATTGCCAGTGGGCGCGACGCCGAGGCTGCCGGCCAGCGCCGCCGCGAGGTCGGACAGGATGTCGGCATGCAGGTTGGTGGCGACGATGGTGTCCAGGCTCTGCGGCTTCAGCACCATGCGCATGGTCATGGCATCCACCAGCATCTTGTCCCAGGTGACGTCGGGGAACTCCTTTGAAACCTGCTCGGCGATCTCGTCCCACATCACCATGCCGAAGCGCTGGGCGTTGGATTTCGTCACCACCGTCAGCAGCTTGCGCGGCCGCGCCTGGGCGAGGCGGAAGGCGTAGCGCATGATCCGTGTGACGCCGACGCGGGTGAAGATCGCGACCTCCGTCGCCACCTCCTCCGGCAGGCCGCGATGCGCGCGGCCGCCATGGCCGGCATACTCGCCTTCCGAATTCTCCCGCACGATCACCCAGTCGAGGTCACCGGGCCCGCAATCGCGCAGAGGCGGCGTGACGCCGGGCAGGATCTTGGTGGGGCGCACATTGGCATACTGGTCGAAGCCCTGGCAGATCGGCAGCCGCAGGCCCCACAGCGTCACATGGTCCGGCACGTCCGGCGCGCCCACGGCGCCGAAGTAGATGGCGTCGAACTTCTTCAGCGTTTCCAGGCCATCGGCCGGCATCATCGCGCCCGTGCGCTTGTAGAAGTCCGAACCCCAGGGAAACTCCTCCACATGCAGCCGGAAGCTGCCCATGCGCCGCTGCAACGCCTCCAGCGCCTGAAGTCCGGCGGCAATGACCTCGGGCCCGATGCCGTCGGCCGGGATGGCGGCAATCGCGTATTCGCGCATGACTGGTCCTCCAACTGTTCGGGCGAGCGTAGCCTGGATGCGGGATGGTGTTTGCACGCGAAAGATTATGCAAATTATTGCATCAATCCCCTGCGCGGCGCAGGCTGCAATGCATGGAACTCAAGCAGCTACGCTGTTTTCTGGCGGTGGCCGAGGCCCTGAGCTTCGGCCGCGCGGCGCAGGGCCTGAACATGCTGCCCAGTGCGCTGGGCCGGCAGGTGCGGCTGCTCGAGGAGGAGCTGGGCTCGCCGCTGTTCCACCGCACCACGCGGCAGGTGACGCTGTCGGCCGCGGGCGTGACGCTGCTGCCCGAAGCACGCGCCATCCTGGAGCGGGCCGCCGGTGCGGCGAGGCTGGTGCGCGCCCTTGCCCCCCAGGGTGGCCCGTTGCGGATCGGTGCTATCGACAGCGCGGCGGCGGGGCTGCTGCCCGGGCCGCTGTCGCGCTTCCGGCAAGCCTTTCCCGGCATCCCGACCCAGCTGGTGGAGGCAAAATCGGCGCAGATCCTGCCCTGGCTGCGGGCCGGGCGCCTCGACCTCGGCTTTGTGCGGCCGCCGCAGCGGCCGGAGGGGCTGCAATGCCGGTGGCTGATGCAGGAACGGCCCGTGGCCGCCCTTCCCCGCCTTCACCCCTTCGCCGCCCGGCGGCGCCTGCGGCTGGAGGATCTTTCGCGGCAGCCCGTCATCCTGCCGCCACGCGCCACCCGGCCGCATAGCCGGGGCGTCGTGCTGCGGCTCTACGCGCTGCTCGGCGAGGCACCCCGGGTGGCGCAGGAGGCGGAGGAGAAGCAGACCATCATCGGCCTTGTCGCCGCCGGCATCGGCATTGCCCTGCTGCCGGAATGGGCGGCGCGGCTGCGGGTGCCAGGGGTGGTGTTCCGGCCGCTGGACCTGCCGGGCGAGGCGAGCCTGCCGGAATGGTCCCTGGTGGCGGCATGGCCCAGCGGCGCGGCGAATGCGGCACGGGACCAGTTCCTGTCCGTGTTGCAGGACGGGATCGGCTGATCTCCCCTCCCTTGGCTTGCCATCCGGCGATGGCGTCTCAGCCAGGACGGGCGGCGGCCCAGCGTGCCTCCTGTGTCCGGCCGCCATAGCCATAGGCATGCCCGTCCACGGCGTGGACAAGCACATAGCTTTCCTCATGCAGCGGACCGAGCAAGGACGCCATTCCATCAAAGGCGGAGCGCACGAAGCGCGCAGTGTCGTCCCGGGTATTGGTGCCGGCGGTGATCTTGATGTCCAGCCAGAAGGCGGAAAGCCCGGCTTCAGCAGGCCGCGCCCCGCCGGCGAACCACGCCACCGGCTCCGCAGGCTCGACCAGAACGGCCGTCACCCCGGGGTCCTTGCCCAGCGTCTCCGCGCTGGCACGGGCGGCGAAGGCGGCGATCTCGGCGCGCAGCTCGGGACGCGGCTCCGGCGTCACGTAGCGGATGGTGATCATCGGCATCTGACGGGTCCTTCAGGGCCATGGGTATGAGGAGCCCAGTCTGGATCTTTCGCCAGGGAAGCAGAACGCTATGGTTCGTGATAGCAAGCATAGCGGATTGCGATGATGCTCGATCTTGAATCCGTCCGGCTCTTTGTTCTGGCCGTGGAGTTCGGCAACCTGACCCGCGCCGCCGAAGCCGCCGGCACGGTGCAGCCGGTTGTCAGCCAGCGCCTCAAGGCCCTGGAAACCCGTCTCGGCCGGCGCCTGCTCGACCGCAGCCCCCGCCTGGTCCGTTTGACCGCCGATGGCCTCGCCTTTCTGCCCCGCGCCCGGGCCCTTCTCGCGGCGCATGACGAGGCGCTGACGCCGGCCGGCACCCCAGCCATCCGCGTGAAGGTGGGGTTCAGCGACCATGCGACCGGCGTCGCCCTTGAAGCGGTGCTGCGCCGCGTCCGCGTCGCCCTGCCACCTGAAGCGGTGCTGGAACTGCGCCTTGGCCCGTCGCTCGCGCTGCGTGGCGCCTTCGAGACCGGCGAATGCGACGCCATTATCCTCCGGCGCGAAGCCGGCGGCAGCGAGGGTGAGGTTCTAGGCACCGATCCTCTGGGCTGGCGTGCCGCGGCTGACCTCAGGCCGGAACAGGATGGTATGGTGCCGCTCGCCACGCTGGCCCCGCCCTGCGGCGTGCGGGCGGCGGCGATGCGGGCGCTCCATCAGGCGCGGCGCCCCTGGCGGGAAGCGTTTACCGCCGGTAGCTGCGTCGCCCTTCTCGCCGGGGCGCAGGCCGGCTTCGGCATAGCCCCCATGGGCCGCCTGGCGTCTGGCGGCACCGAAGACCGTGGCCCCGCGCTGGGGCTGCCACCCCTCCCGCCATCCGAGATCGTGTTGTTCGCCCGCACGGGAACGCCGGTTCTGGGCGCCGCCGCCCGTGCCCTTGCCGCCGGAATGCGGGCCAGCCTGGGCTAGGATGCCGCATCGACGGCGGGGACGAGCCGGCAAACAGGCGCGCGCCACGCACAGGACTGGCCGTTCATGATCGCACCGGCCGAGGCGACAAACCGCTCCGGATGGTGGCCCAAGGCCCTTCGCGTGAGCTCCGCAAGCAGCGGCTCCGCATCGCACGACAAAGACTGGATTTCCGCAGGCGAAGCGGCTGGCGTCCCCAACGGGATTCGAACCCGTGTTACCAACGTGAAAGGCTGGTGTCCTAGGCCTCTAGACGATGGGGACCTGCGCCAGTTCCGCGACGCAGCCTTTCGGGCTGCGGACGGGCGGGTAATTAACCCAGGCGTGGCGGTGCGTCCAGCCCCCCTGTGAACGGCGACGGACGAGATCACGCTTAAAGCGGAGCGGCGTCCTGGATATGCAGGGCCGCCGACACCTGGCCGTTCCAGGCTTCGGCCCGCAGCATCCCGGCGAGATGGAGCGGCGCGCCGCGGCTGCCCAGCAGCAATTCCGCCAGCGGCCCTTCCTTGGCCCGGAAGCACACCGCCTTCAGCCGCCCGCCCGTTTCCCCTTCGATAAAGGCGCGGATGGTATTGCCTTCCTTGCCGACACGGTCGGCGCGGCCGATCCGCACCCGAGGCAGCGCGAAGACCGGCTCCTCATTGCCTGCGCCGAAGGGGCCGATGCGGCTGATCTGCGTGGCCAGCTCGGCCGTCGCGGCTGGCACCAGAAGCGTGCCATCCAGCATCAGCTCGGCGCTGGCCGGAAGGTTCGCGGCATGGGCCAGGCGCTCGTTGAGGAAGGCATGCACCTCCTCCCGCCGCTCGGCGCGGAAGGAGAAGCCGGCCGCCATGGCGTGGCCGCCGCCCGTCTCCAGCAACCCGCCCTGGCGCGCGGCGATGATCGCGGCGCCCAGATCGACGCCCGGCACGGAACGCCCGGAACCCTTGGCCAGCCCTTCCGCCAGCCCGGCCACGCAGGCCGGCCTGTTGAAGCGCTCCTTGACCCGCCCCGCCACGATGCCGACCACGCCGGGATGCCATTCCTCGCCGCAAAGCAGCAGAACCGGGTGGCCGGCCTCCGCTTGCGCCTCGGCCTGGGCATAGGCCGCGGCCAGAATGCTGCCTTCCACCTCCTGCCGGCGGCGGTTCACGACATCGAGGCGCTCGGCCATGATGCGCGCTTCCACCGGATCGTCGCAGCACAGCAGGCGCAAGCCCAGATCCGGCTCGCCGATGCGCCCCGAGGCGTTGATGCGTGGGCCAAGCAGGAAGCCGAGCGTGTAGGTGGAAGGCAGGTCGCGGGCTTGCGCCACCTCCAGCAGCGCGGCGATGCCGGCGCGCTGCCCGCGCGCCATCACCTTCAGCCCCTGCGTGACAAAGGCGCGGTTCAGGCCGGTCAGCGGCATGACGTCGCACACCGTCGCCAGCGCCACGAGGTCCAGCAGGTCCAGCAGCCGGGGCTCGGGCCGGTCGGCGAAGAAGCCTTCGCGCCGCAATTGCCGCAGCGTCGCGATCGCCGCCATGAAGCTGACGGCCGCGGCGCAGAGATGGCGCAGTCCGGAGCCGCAATCGAGGCGGTTCGGGTTCACCGCCGCGGCGATGCGCGGCACCGGTCCTTCCGCCTTGTGGTGGTCCAGCACCACCACGTCGGCGCGGCCCTCGGCCGCTTCCAGCGCCGCATGGGCGGCGATGCCGCAATCCACGCACACGATCAACGTGGCGCCCTCGGCGCAAAGGGCCGCGATGGCGGTGGGATTGGGGCCGTAGCCTTCCTTCAGGCGGTCCGGAACATAGGGACGCACGCTGCATCCCAGTTCCCCCAGGAAGCGGGCCGTCAGCGCCCCCGCGCAGGCGCCATCGACGTCGTAATCGCCGAACACCGCCACCGTCTCGCGGTCGCGGATCGCCTGGGCGAGCCGCGCCGCGGCGGCATCCATGTCGATCAGGACCGAGGGATCGGGCAGCAGGGCGCGCAGCGTCGGCTCCAGGAACAGCTCCGCCTGCTCGGGCGCAACGCCGCGCGCCGCCAGCAGCTGACCCAGCAGTTCCGGCAGCCCCAGCCGCTGCGCGATGGCCAGGCCCATGCGCGCATCCGCCTGGCGCCAGGACCAGCGCCGGCCGGACACGGATTGGGCGACGCCGAGCACCGCCTTCGGTGCCTCCGGCGGCGCCTGCATGGCCCCGCCCGGAAGATCAGCCAACAAAAGCGCTCGGCTTCAGGCTGATGTTGTGATGCGCCTCGACATAGCGGACCGTGCCGGTCTTGCTGCGCATGATGATGGAATGCGTGTAGGCGGAGGTCGGGCCGCGGCGGACGCCATGCAGCAGCGGACCGCCGGTGACGCCGGTGGCGGCGAACATCACCTCGCCCCGGGCCATGTCCTCGACGGCGAACTTCTTGTTCGGGTCGGTGATGCCCATCTCCCTGGCGCGGGCGATCTGCGCGTCATCCTCGTACAACAGGCGGCCCTGCATCTGGCCGCCGATGCAGCGCAGCGCGGCGGCGGCCAGCACGCCCTCGGGCGCGCCGCCGGAACCGAGGTAAAGATCCACCCCCGTTCCCGCCTGCGACACGGCGATCAGGCCGGCCACGTCGCCATCGGGGATCAGCATGATGCGCGCGCCGGCCTCCCGGCAGGCGCGGATGATGTCCTTGTGGCGGTCGCGGCCGAGGATGCAGACCATCAGGTCATTGACCTCGGCCTTCTTGGCCTTGGCCAGCTCGCGCAGGTTCTCGCCCGGGGAGGCATCGAGATCGACCACGCCTGCCGGCAGGCCGGGGCCCACCGCGATCTTGTCCATGTAGATGTCGGGCGCGTGCAGGAAGCCGCCATGCTCGGCCACCGCCAGCGTCGCGATCGAGTTCGGCCCGCCGGTGGCGCAGATGTTGGTGCCTTCCAGCGGATCGACAGCGATGTCGACCTCGGGGCCGCCGGAGCCAATCTTCTCGCCGATATAGAGCATCGGCGCTTCGTCCATTTCGCCCTCGCCGATCACCACGGTGCCGCTGATGGCGATGGTGTCGAAGGCCTTGCGCATGGCGTCCACGGCGGCGCCATCGGCGGCGTTCTTGTCGCCGCGGCCGATCCAGCGGCTGGCGGCCAGCGCCGCCGCCTCCGTCACGCGCACCAGTTCCAGGGCGAGGTTGCGGTCTACGGGCGTCGTATCGCGGCGCATGGTGGCCTCCTGAGCTACGCGGGGAAGCGGCCCCCGCGGCCGAGCTATGGGCGGAACAGTCGCGTCAAAGCCAATCAAAGCGTTTCAATGCGGATCAGCGCCGGGGGTTCCAGCACCGCCTCCAGCGCCGCGATGCGGCCCAGCGCGTCGCGCATCGCAGCCTCCCCGCAGTCGTGCGTGGTCAGCACCACCGGCACCGCCCCCACCGCCGAGCGGCCGCGCTGGATCATGGATTCCAGGCTGATGCCATGGTCGCGCAGCACGCCGGTGACGTCGGCGATGACGCCCGGCCGGTCCAGCACCATCAGGCGCAGGTAATAGGCGCCCTGGTGGCTTTCCATCGGCCGGGACGGCACTGAGGAAAGCGACGCGGCGGCCGCGCCCCAGACCGGCGTGTGCCGGCCACGCGCGATGTCGATCAGGTCCGCCACCACCGCGCTGGCGGTCGGGCCCGCGCCGGCGCCGCGGCCTTCCAGCACCACGCGGCCCACGAAATCGCCTTCCGCCACCACCGCGTTGTAGACGCCATCCACCACGGCGATGGGATGCGAGACGGGCACCATGCAGGGATGCACGCGGGCCGCGACGCCCCCTTCCCCCGCCTCGGCGATGCCGAGCAGCTTGATGCGGTAGCCGAGCTCCTCGGCCAGCGCGATATCGGTCGCGGTGATGTTGCGGATGCCTTCCACATGCACCGCGCCGAACTCCACCGGGCGGCCGAAGGCCAGCGCCGCCAGGATCGCCAGCTTGTGCGCGGCATCGACGCCGTCGATGTCGAAGGACGGGTCGGCCTCAGCATAGCCGAGCTTCTGCGCCTCGGCGAGCACGTCGCCGAATTCGCGCTTCTGCTCGCGCATGCAGGTGAGGATGTAGTTGCAGGTGCCGTTCAGGATGCCGGTGACGCGGGAAATGCGGTTCGCCGCCAAACCCTCGCGCAGCGCCTTGATCGCGGGGATGCCGCCCGCCACCGCCGCCTCATAGGCGAGCGCGGCGCCGGCTTCCTCGGCCTGACGGGCCAGTTCCGCGCCACGCAGCGCCAGCAATGCCTTGTTGGCTGTGACCACCGGCCTGCCCGCCGCCAGCGCGGCTTCAACAAGGGCCCGGGCCGGTCCGTCCGAGCCACCGATCAGTTCCACCACCACGTCGGCCTCGGCCTCACGCGCCATGGCAACCGGGTCGTCATACCAGCGCAGGCCATCGAGCGGCACGCCGCGGTCGCGGCCGCGATCCCGCGCCGAAACCGCGGTGACAATGATGGGGCGGCCGGCACGGGCGGCGATCAGCTCCGCATTGGCGCGCAGCACGGAAAGCACCCCGGCACCCACGGTGCCCAGGCCGGCGATGGCAACGGAAAGCGGAGCAGTCATTCTTTCACCAGTTCAGCAGGAAGCTTCGGTGCCTCGGCCGGGCCACCATTGTCGGTCTGCAGGAAGGCGCGGATGCCGCGCAGCGCCTGACGGATGCGTTGGGTGTTCTCCACCATGGCGATGCGGACATGGCCGTCGCCATGCTCGCCGAAGCCGAGCCCCGGCGCCACCGCCACCCTGGCGCGCGCCAGCAGCAGCTTGGAGAACCCGACGCTGCCGAGATGGCGGAACCGCTCGGGGATCTCGGCCCAGACGAACATGCCGGCCTCCGGCACGGGCACGTCCCAGCCGGCCTGCTTCAGCCCCTTCACCAGCACGTCCCGGCGGTCGCGGTACAGGCGGCGCATCTCCTCGATGCAGTCCTGCGGCCCGTTCAGCGCGGCGGTGGAGGCGACCTGGATCGGCGTGAAGGCGCCATAGTCGAGATAGGACTTCACCCGCGTCAGCGCCGCGATCAGCCGCGGATTGCCAGCGGCGAAGCCCATCCGCCAGCCCGCCATGTTGTAGGTCTTGCTCATCGAGGTGAACTCGACCGCGACATCCCTGGCCCCCGGCACCTCCAGGATCGAGGGCGGCACGCGGCTGCCGTAATACAGCTCCGCATAGGCGAGGTCGGACAGGATGAAGATCTCGTGCCGCTTCGCGAAGGCGACGACTTCCCGGTAGAAGTCGAGGTCCGCCATCAGCCCGGTCGGGTTGGACGGGTAGTTGATGATCAGCGCCGTCGGCTTCGGCACCGAATGGCGCACCGCGCGGTCCAGCGCCTGCAGCATCGCCTCATCCGGCGTGTGCGGCACCGAACGGACGGAGGCGCCGGCGATGATGAAGCCGAACTGGTGGATCGGATAGGACGGGTTGGGCACCAGGATGGTGTCGCCGGGGGAGGAAATGGCGGCCGCCAGATTGGCCAGGCCCTCCTTGGAGCCCAGCGTCGCCACGACCTCGGTATCCGGGTCGAGCTGCACGTTGAAGCGCCGGGCATAATAGTTCGCCAGCGCCCGGCGCAGCCCCGGAATGCCCTTGGACGCCGAATAGCCATGGGTGCTGGGGTTCTGCACCGCCTCGATCAGCTTGGCCACGATGTGCGGCGGCGTCGGGCTGTCGGGATTGCCCATGCCGAGATCCACGATGTCCTCGGCGGCCGCGCGCGCCTTCGCCTTGGCCTGGTTGACCTCGGCGAAGACATAGGGCGGCAGGCGGCGGATGCGGTGGAATTCCTCGGTCATTGCGATGCGGTCCGTGACGCTGGTTGCGGCCAGGATAGTGCAGATCGCCCGGCTGCGGAAACGATGGGGGTGGCCGTCCTTACAGCCGGGGCGGCGCCGGGGCCAGGAATTCCGCGGGCGGCGGTTCCGGCGCGGCGGTGCCCGGATCCTCGGGAAGGCCCGGCGCGTCCGGCATGACGGAGGGGGATGGCGCGCCCACCGGCGGCGCGGCGGAAAGGCGCGCCGGGGCCGGCGGGCTGGCGGGGATCAGGCCGCTGCCTTCGGTTCCCGCCGGGCGTTCCGGCAGCGGCTGGCCGGGCTGCACCGGATCGCGGGACTGGCTGCGCGCATCGGCCAGGGCGCGGCTTAACGCTTCCCGCGCCGAAGGGCTGCCGCGCGGCGGCGGCGGCGGCACCGATGCCAGGTTGGGATAGTCCAGGTCGGAGCCCGGCGGCAGGGAGCGGCCCTGCAATGGCTCGCCGAAGGCGTTGCGGAAGAATTCGCCCGGCCCCTCGGCGGGCGAGCCCACGCAGGCCGACAGCGCGAACAGGCCGCACAGGCTAGCGGCACGCGCCCAGGCGCCCGGTTGATGCCGGCCGGTCCGGACACTACCCTCTAGACGGCTCCATCCGGTGCGCTGCGCCATGGTTCGTCCCATCCTCACCATCGGCCCTGGGCATTAGCCCGAAAGCCGGGGCGGGCGGAAGGCCAGGCCGGCGCCAAGGGGGTTTGGGCCGAAGGAATGCAGGCGCCCGGCAACGGCGCGGAGGGACGCATGGACAAGAATGAAACGCCGCAGGATTCCGGTCCCTTCCGCATGCCTGACCCAGCCCTGGTTTCCCGCACCATGGCGGATGTGGCCGAGCGCGGCCAGCGCATCGTCGCCGACTTCCTGAAGCGGCAGGCGCAGGACGGCGCCCATGCGGCGGTTCCCGGCGCCGACCCGATGCAGATCGGCCATGCCTTCATGGAGATGTCGGCCCGCCTGATGGCCAATCCGGCACGGCTGGTGCAGGCGCAACTCGGCTTCTGGCAGGATTACCTGACGCTCTGGCAGAACACCGCCCGCCGCATCTGGGGCGGCGACACGGCGGAGCCGGTGATCGCCGAGGACAGCAAGGACCGGCGCTTCAAGCACGAGGCCTGGCGCGAGAACGAGGTCTTCGACTTCATCCGCCAGTCCTATCTGCTGTCCGCCCGCTACATCACCAATGTCGCCCAGGCGGCCGACGACCTCGATCCCAGGACGGCGCAGAAGATCGATTTCTACACGCGGCAATTCGTTGACGCGCTGAGCCCCTCCAACTTCCTGATGACCAACCCCGAGGTGCTGCGCAAAACCGCCGAAACGGGCGGCGAGAACCTGTTGCGCGGCCTGCAGAACCTGCTGACGGATCTGGAACGCGGCAAGGGGCGGCTGCGCATCCGCATGACGGACGAGAAGCAGTTCCGCATCGGCGAGACCATCGCCGTGACGCCGGGAAAGGTGGTGTTCCAGAACGCCCTGATTCAGCTGATCCAGTACACGCCGACGACCGAGAAGGTTTTGAAGCGGCCGTTGCTGATCATTCCGCCCTGGATCAACAAGTTCTACATCCTCGACCTGCGGCCCAGGAACAGCTTCATCCGCTGGGCCGTGGAGCAGGGCCACACGGTTTTCGTTATCTCCTGGGTCAATCCGGACGAGACGCTGGCTGCGAAATCCTTCGAGGACTACATGCTGGAAGGCCCCTATGCCGCGCTCGACGCGATCGCGCAGGCCACGGGGGAAAAGGCGGTCAACGCCATCGGCTATTGCCTCGGCGGCACGCTGCTGGGCTGCACCCTGGCGCATATGGCCGCCAAGCGCGACAACCGCATCAGGTCGGCCACCTTCTTCACCACGATGCTGGACTTCGCGGAGGCCGGCGAGCTTTCCGTCTTCATCGACGAGGAACAACTGCAATCGCTGGAATCCAGGATGCAGAAACGCGGCTATCTCGAAGGCCGCGAAATGGCGACAACCTTCAACATGCTGCGCGCCAATGACCTGATCTGGTCCTTCGTGGTGCAGAACTACCTGATGGGCCAGGAGCCCTTCCCCTTCGACCTGCTGTTCTGGAACGACGACAGCACACGCATGCCGGCGGCCATGCACAGCTTCTACCTGCGGCGCATGTACCAGCAGAACGACCTGGTGAAGCCCGGCGGCATCACCCTGGCCGGCGTGCCGCTGGATCTTTCGAAGATCAAGGTGCCGGCTTATTTCCTGTCGACGCGGGAAGACCACATCGCGCCGTGGAAGAGCACCTATCGCGGCACCCAGCTGCTGTCCGGCCCGGTGCGGTTCGTGCTCGCCGCGTCCGGCCACATCGCGGGTGTCACCAATCCGCCCAGTTCCGGCAAATACAGCCACTGGGTCGGCGACAGCCTGCCCTCCTCCCCCGGCGAATGGTTCGAGGCGGCGACCGAACTGGCCGGCTCCTGGTGGCCGGACTGGCAGCGCTGGGTGGCGGCGCAGGACAAGGCCCAGGTGCCGGCGCGGCAGCCCGGAAGCGGCGCGCTGCCGGCGCTGGAGGATGCGCCGGGCAGCTATGTCAAGGTGATGGCGACGGATTGAAAGGAACGCGCCGCCCGGGTGGGCGGCGCGAGCCGTCAGCGGCCGCTGTCGCGGAAATCCGCCTCGCGCCAGGAACGATCCCGGCGGTCGCCACGCGGCGGCACCGGGCCACGGCTGGGCCCCTGGGGGCGGCCCTGGCGCTGCTGGCCCGGGCCGGCGTTCTGCGGGCGGCCCCGCCCGCGCGGCGGCTGCGGCTTGGCCTTAGGCAGGCCGGCGGCGGCCTCGGCCTTGGCGGCCGGGCTGCGGCGGTCCTCGGCGGGGATGCGCATGGCGATCAGCTTCTCGACCGCCTTCAGCTTCGCCACCTCATCCGGGGCGCAGAAGGCGATCGCCTCGCCGCTCGCGCCGGCGCGCGCGGTGCGGCCGATGCGGTGGACATAGGCTTCCGGCGTGTCCGGCAGGTCGAACTGGAACACATGCGTCACGCCATCCACGTCGATGCCGCGGCTGGCGATGTCGGTGGCCACCAGGATCGGCGCGCGGCCGTTGCGGAACTCCGCCAGGGCACGCTCGCGCTGGCCCTGGGAACGATCGCCGTGGATGGCGTGGGCATTGATGCCGTCCAGCACCAGATGCTTGGCGACGCGGTCGGCGCCATGCTTGGTGCGGGCGAACACCAGGGCGCGGCCGATGCCGGGCTGGCGCAGCAATTCCGACAGCAGCACGCGCTTCTGGGACGCATCAATGTGGATCAGCCGCTGATCCACCCGCTCGGCTGTCGAGGCAACCGGGGCCACCGACACCTTGGCCGGGTCCTTCAGAAGCTCATTGGCGATCTTGGCAATCTCGGCCGGCATGGTGGCGGAGAAGAACAGCGTCTGCCGCTTGGAGGACATCATGCCGGTCAGCTTGCGGATCGCGGGCCAGAAGCCGCGGTCCAGCATCTGGTCGGCCTCGTCCAGCACCAGGATCTCCACGCCCTGCAGGCGGGCGACGCCGGTCTGCACATGGTCGAGCAGGCGGCCCGGGGTGGCCACCAGAACGTCCACGCCGCGCTGCAGCGCCTGCACCTGCGGCCGCGCACCCACGCCGCCGAAGATCACGGTGGAGGTCAGGCCGAGATGGCGGCCATAGGCCCGGACATTTTCGGCGATCTGCGAGGCCAGTTCGCGCGTCGGCGACAGGATCAGGGCGCGGCAGCCACCGCGCGGCGCCTGGGCGCGGCGGGCGGCCAGGTGGTGCAGCAGCGGCAACGCGAAGGCGGCGGTCTTGCCGGTGCCGGTCTGGGCGATGCCCAGCAGGTCGCGGCCTTGCAGCACCAGCGGAATGGCCTGGGACTGGATCGGGGTGGGAGTGGTGTAGCCTTCCTCGCTCAGGGCACGCAGCAGCGGCTCGGCGAGGCCCAACTGGGCGAAGTCGGGGGTGGTCACGTCGGTCATCAGCACATCCAGAGAAAACGGCGCGCGCCATGACGGCCGCACCGGTTGCGGGTCAGGACGCCCCGCGTGTCTGGGTCGTACCGGGAAGAGAAGATCCGGACGGTTGCGCCCGGGGCCCTGACCAGAACCGAAGCCCGGCGATGCGGAGCTTTGCGGTCATTCACGCGGTCAGGACGCGGCCAGATGGCCCTTGGCGGCTCCGGCGGCGCTGATATGCGCGCCATGAAGCCATGATGCAAGCGCGAAGAAATCTGCGCTGCAAAAAGCGGCCGGGATGTTCGCCATCCCGGCCGCCCCGTCAGACGCCGTTAAGCAGCCTGCTTCTCGCCTTCCAGCACCGGCTGGACAGGGCGGGACGCCGCGATCGGGATGCGGCGGGGCTTCAGCGCCTCCGGCACCTCACGCTTCAGGGCGACGTGCAGCAGGCCGTTCGCCAGATCCGCGCCTTCCACCTGGATGTGGTCGGCCAGCACGAAGCGGCGCTCGAAAGCACGGCCAGCGATGCCGCGATGCAGATAGCGGCGGCCCTGGTCATCCTCGGCCTTGGCCTTGCCGCTCACCAGGAGGACGTTGTCCTGGCTGGTGATATCGAGATCGTCCGGCCCGAAGCCGGCCACGGCCATGGTCAGCACGTAGCTGTCATCGCCGGTCTTCTCGATGTTGTACGGGGGATAGGCCGGGCCTTCCGCGGCGGCGCGGGCGGTGTCCATCAGGCGGGCCAGGCGGTCGAAGCCGATGGCGGAACGGAACAGCGGAGCAGTGTCGAAAGCATTCATCGTCAAGCACCTTCTCGATCAAGCAAGGTCCTGTTGCATGGCGATCCGGCGTTTCCGGGCCCCCGATCGGGCGACCCGCTTGCAACCGTCTCGCGCCGGCAACCCCGAGAGCCGGGCGCTGCTGGCAGAGCATGAAATAGAAAACGCCGCCCCCTGGTTCAAGGGGCGGCGTGGCCGTAAGGCGTCAGAAAAAAGGGCCGGATCAGCCCTTCTTGCGGGCGCCGATGCCGGCGAACTTCTTGTTGAACTTGGCGATCTGCCCGCCCGTGTCGATGATGCGCTGCTGGCCGGTCCAGGCCGGGTGCGACTTCGGGTCGATATCGAGCCGCAGGGTGTCACCTTCCTTGCCCATGCAGGACTTGGTCTTGAAGGTGGTCCCATCGGTCATGATGATGTTGATTTCGTGGTAGTCGGGATGAATGTCGGGCTTCATGGCGATCGCTTTCTCGATGGAGCAGCCGATGCCGACCGGCCGCGCGGAAGCGCCGCTTCTACAGGCCCCGACCGCCCGGCGCAACCATTGGACGCGCGGCCATGAGAAGCGACAGCCGGATAAAGCTTCCCGGCTCCAGCCTGGTGGTCCTGATCCGGTTTAAGACTTAATCTTCGCCGCACCGAAGCAGGCGAGACCCGCATGAACATCCTTTCCATCCAGTCCTGGGTTGCCTACGGCCATGTCGGCAATGCCTCGGCCATGTTTCCGCTGCAGCGGCTCGGCGCCGAGGTCTGGGCGGTGAACACGGTGCAGTTCTCCAACCACACCGGCTATGGCTCCTGGCGGGGGCAGGTCTTCGGGGCGGATCTGGTGCGGGACCTTGTGGACGGAATCGCCGATCGTGGCGCCCTGCCTCGCTGCGACGCCGTGCTGTCCGGCTACATGGGCGACGCGGCGATCGGCGAGGCGGTCCTCGATGCCGCCAGCCGCGCCAAGGCGGCCAATCCCCGCGCCCTTTATTGCTGCGATCCGGTGATCGGCGATGTGGGCCGCGGCGTGTTCGTGCGCCCGGGCATCCCCGAATTCATGCGGGACCGCGCCATGCGGGCCGCCGACATCGTCACCCCCAACCAGTTCGAGCTGGAATGGATGACCGGCCGCCCCGTTTCCACGCTGCACGAAGCCAAGGCGGCGGTGGAGGCGCTGCGCGCCACCATGGCGCCCGGCGGCCCGCGCTGCGTGCTGGTGACCTCGCTGCAGGTGGCCGAAACGCCGGAAGACCAGATCGAGATGCTGGCCGCCGGGCAGGACGGCACCTACCGCATCCGCACGCCGATGCTGCCGATCTCGGTGAACGGGGCCGGCGACGCCATTGCCGCGCTGTTCCTGTTCCACCGGCTGCGCAGCGGCTCGACGGCGGATGCCCTCGCCGCCGCCGCGTCCTCCATCTACGGGCTGCTGCGCCGGACCGCCGAAGCGGCCTCGCGCGAGATCCTGACGGTGGAGGCCCAGGACGAGTTCGTCACGCCGAGTCGCGTCTTCGTGCCGGAACGCTGCTGAGGCCGCTTCCCGCCACGGCGTGCGTGGCGGGTTGGCAGGTTCAGCCGCGCTTGACGTTGAGCGGCACCGCCATGCCCTGCCGGAAGCCGGACAGGTCGCTGCGCCAGGCGCTGTCGATCAGGTACTGGCCGAGCGGGTAATAAGGCACGTCCACAAAGAACTGCTCCTGGATCTTCCGGCCGATCGCCTGCTGCGCGGCGAGCTCGGGCGCGTCGAACCACTGGTCGCGCAGGGCTTCCAGCTTCGGCGCATCGGGCCAGCCGAACCAGGCGCCATCCGCATTGCCACGCAGCAGCGGGTGACCGCCGGGATTGGCGAGGTCCATGCCGCCGAACAACGCCACCAGCATGTTCCATCCGCCCTGGGCCGGCGGGTTCTTGTTGCTGCGGCGGCTGAGCAGCGTGCCCCAGTCGGAGGTGACGGTTTCCACCTTGAAGCCCACACGTTGCAGCAGGTCGGTGGCGACGGCGGTGAGGTTGTTGTTGTTCACAACGTCGGTGGGATGCAGCATCACCACCGTCTCGCCCTTGTAGCCGGCTTCCTTGAGGGCGCGCTTCGCCGCCTCCAGGTCGCGCGGGCTGGTCAGCGCCTGCATGCCGGCATCTGAGGCCAGGGGGCTGCCTTCCGGGAAGCAGCCGACATCCTCGCGCCAAAGGTCGCGGTTGTCGCCCATGATGGCTGTCATGAAGTCGATCTGCCGCAGCGCCGGCCACAGGGCGCGGCGGATGGCCGGGTTGTTGAAGGGCGGATGCAGGTGGTTCGGGCGCAGCATCGCCAGCGTGCCGCCGGCGTCGATGCGATCCACCATGATGTTGCGCGCGCCCTTCAGCAACGGACGGAGATCGGGCGCCACCTGCTCCCACCAGTCGACCTCGCCCGATTGCAGGGCGCCGGCAGCCGTTGCCGGATCGGGGATGACCTTCCATTCCAGCCGCTCGAAATGGGCGAGCTTCGGACCCGCCGTCAGGCTGACGGGGCCGTTCGGGGCGGGGCTGTACCGGTCGTAGCGGCTGTAGACGAGCTGGCTGCCGGAAATCCGCTCCGCCGCCACGAAGCGGTACGGGCCGGAGCCCACCACCTCGGTCACGGCACGGCCGGGCTCCTGCTGCGCGAAGCGTTCGGGGAAAACAAAGCAGGGATAGGAGGAGGCCTTGGCCAGCGCCTCCAGCATGGGTCCGAAGGGGCGCTTCAGCCGCATCTCGAAGCGGCGGTCATCCAGGACGCGGATCTCGTCGAGCCTCGTGGCCAGCGTCTGGCCATGCGCGTCCCGTTGCATCCAGCGGCGGATCGAGGCCACGGCATCCGCCGCCCGCACCTTCTCCCCGTCATGGAAGGTCGGGCCGTCGCGCAGGGTGAAGGTCCAGCGCTTGCCGTCATCCTCGACCACATGGCCTTCCGCGAGCTGCGGGTGCGGGCGGGACTGCGCATCCAGCCCGTACAGCGTGTCCCAGCAGAGATGGGCGTGGTTGCGCGTCGGATAGGCGGTGGTGGTCAGCGGATCCAGGATGCTCACATCCGCCTGCGGGATGAAGCGAAGCACCTGGGCGGCGCTGCCCTGGGCCAGGCTCGGCCTGGCAAGCCCGCCAAGCGCCACGGCGCCCGCGGTTGCGGCCAGGAAGCTGCGGCGCTGCATGATGTCCTCCATCAATCGGTGGCGCGCATTCTGCACATCCCGGGCGGTCCGCAGAAGATGCATCGCGCTCCGTCGCGGCGCCTGTTTCGCTCCGGCATCTTCACCGGACCTGCCGCTAGCGCAGCGTGGGCGTCGTCGCCGGCTGCGTGCCCCAGCCCGACCGGGCATCGAGGCTGTCGATCACCTCGACCAGCCGGCCCGTGGCCAGCGCCGCGTCCGGCAGGGGGCCGGGCTCGTTCAGGCGCTGCAAGGTGCGCTCCTGCCCCGCCGGGAAGATGGCGGCCGGCAGGACCGGCACGCGGCCGGCCTCGATCGCCTGGGCCGCCGCGGTGAGGATGCCGACAAGCTGCTCGGGCACGGCGGATTCGGCGATGCCCAGGACCTGCCGCACCTCCCGCACGCCGCTGCCCAGCGCCATCACCGTGCCGCCCGGCACCGCGCCGTAGCGCGCATCCTGGGTCAGGGTGTGGGCCAGGTATTCCAGGCGGGCCGCGGCGCGGGCCATGGCGGCGGGGCGGCCATGCAGGGCGGCCCCCTCATCGGCGAAATCGGCGGCGGCGAGGCGCGCGGCGCCACGAAGCGGGTCGTCGGATGCCGGCACCAGCGCCAGCGGAACGGCCATGCGCGATGGCGGAGTGCGCAGCTCCGCACAGCCAGGCAGCAGGACAGTCCCCAGCAGGAGCGCCAGGACAGGCGAAGCGAATCGGTGCATGGATGGCGGAACTCCGGCAGTGCGGGCAGAGAATGCCGCAACCGGCGGAGCCCGCCAAAACCGGTTCAGCGCGGCCAGCGCAGCCGCGCCTCCTCCAGCAGTTCCTGGGGCGGCCCGAATTCCCAGTCGCGCAGCGCCATCCGGGTGGCGGCATTGGCTTGGGGAATGCGCGGCAAGGCCGCCAGGCGCGACCGCAGCCCGGCCGCGTCCATGTCGGGCGGCGTGCCGCCGGCAGCCAGCAGGGCCATGGCATCGATCACCCGCTGCGGCGGCACCGCGTCCGGAATGTTGAGCGCCGCGCGCACATCATGCCGTGCCGCCTGCAACGCCGGAGCGGTCAATGTTCCCATTTCCCGCCGGCTCCGGCCGGCCGGGATCTCGACCGCGAGGAACTCAAGCTGCGCCACGGCCAGGGCCGCCGCCGCCGGATCGCCCCGCGATGCCGTGTCAAAGAAGCCGGCGGCGCCGCGAAGCGCCGCCTCCACCGGGTCGGCGGGGGCCTGGGTGGTGGCGGCGGGCGGCAGCGTCACAGCCGGCGGCGGCGTGACGCAGGCGGCCAGGCCGGTGCCCAGCGCCAGCAGCCACGCGCCGCGTCTCAGCCGACGAGTGAGGTGCGGTGCCGCTTGCCCAGTTCCACGTAATGCGCCGTCGTGGCCTTCCATTGCGCGCGCTCCTCATCCCCCATCACCCGCACCAGGCGGGCGGGGCTGCCAAGCCACAATTCGTTCGGGCCGATGCGCTTGCCCGGCGGCAGCAGGCTGCCGGCGCCCAGCATGCCGCCTTCCTCCACCACCGCGCCGTCCAGCACGGTGGCGCCCATGCCGATGAACGCGCCGTTCTTCAGCGTGCAGGCATGGATGATGCAGGCATGGCCCACGGTCACGTCCTCGCCGATGATCGCCGGCAGCGTGCCGCGCGCGACATGCACGATGGTGCCGTCCTGCACGTTGCTGCGCGCGCCCACGCGGATGAAATTGGTGTCTCCGCGCAGGACGCAATGGTACCAGATGCTCGCATCCGGCCCGATTTCGACATCGCCGATCACCGCGGCGGTGGGGGCGACAAAGGCGGTCGGGTCCACCGATGGAAGGCGGCCCTCGAAGGGAAGCAGGTTGCTCATGGGTGTTTGCGTCATCCTCCTGGGGTGCCCCGCCCTCGCCTCATGGTCCGGCCGGGGGAAGCCTTTTGTTTGTCAGGCCGCGGCGCGAACAGCCTCGCCCAGCCCCAGCATCAGGCCGATATTCTGCACCGCCGCGCCCGAGGCACCCTTGCCCAGGTTGTCGAGCCGCGCCACCAGCACCGCCTGGCCCCGCGCGTCATTGCCGTAAACGCGCAGCTCCAGCTTGTTGGTGTTGTTCAGCGCCTCCGGCTCCAGCTTGCCATCCGTGGTGGGCGGCAGCACCGAAACAAAGTCGGAGCCGGCGTAATACGCCGCCAGCGCCTCGTGCAGCGCCTCGGGCGAGGCGTTGCCGGCCAGCAGGCCGAGATGCAGCGGAACGGACACCAGCATGCCCTGCCGGAAGGCGCCGACGGAGGGCACGAAGATCGGCCGGCGGCTCAGCTTCGAATAAGCCTGCAATTCCGGGACGTGCTTGTGCTCCAGCGCCAGCCCGTACAGCTCGAATGCCGGATGCTCGCCTTCCTCGAAGGTTTCGATCATTGCCTTGCCGCCACCGGAATAGCCGGACACGGCATTCACCGTGACGGGATAGTCAGACGGCAGCAGCCCCGCCTCCACCAACGGCCGCAGCAGCAGGATGCCGCCCGTGGGATAGCAGCCCGGATTGGCGACGCGCGGCGCGGCGGCAATGCGGTCCCCCTGCCCCGGCGCCAGCTCCGGAACGCCATACACCCAATCGGGATCGACCCGGTGCGCGGTGGAGGCATCAAGCAGCTTGGGCGCGTCGGCGCCGAGGGAGGCCGCCATGGCGGCGCTTTCCTTCGCGGCGGCATCGGGCAGGCACAGCACCACCAGGTCCACCTCGGCCATCAGGGCGCGCTTGGCTTCGGGGTTCTTGCGGCGCTCCGGGTCGATGGAGCGGAGGGCGACGCCCGGCAGGGCTTCCAGCCGCTGGCGGATGCCCAGACCGGTGGTCCCAGCCTCGCCATCGATGAAGATCGTCGGAATCGTGCCCTTGGCCATCTGGCCCTCCTGTGAGGCTCGGTGGTCGATCGGTAGCATGAAACGGAAAATGAGAAAGGGCGGGCCCTCGCGGACCCGCCCTTTCCGATGCAACAACCCTTGCGCAGGGCCGGCGCGACGCCGGCCCGCCAGCGTCAGCGCTTGCTGAACTGGAAGGAACGTCGGGCCTTGGCCTTGCCGTACTTCTTGCGCTCGACCACGCGCGGGTCGCGGGTCAGGAAGCCGGCCTTCTTCAGGATCGGGCGCAGGCCCGGCTCGAAATTGGTCAGGGCACGGCTGATGCCGTGGCGCACCGCGCCGGCCTGGCCGGACAGCCCGCCGCCATTCACCGTGCAATACACGTCGAACTGCTGGTAGCGGTCGGCCACCAGGAAGGGCTGGGCGATCAGCATGCGCAGCACCGGGCGGGCGAAGTAGCGCGAGGCCGGCTTGCCATTGATCTCCACGGTGCCCTTGCCGGGCTTCACCCACACGCGGGCCACGGCATCCTTGCGGCGGCCGGTGGCGTAGGCGCGGCCGAACTGGTCCTTCTTCGGCTCACGCGGGGCCTGGGCCTCGCCGGCGGCCGGGGTGCCGGCGACCAGGTTCTTCAGCTCGGACAGCGAGGTGGCGGTCGTCTGTTCGCTCATGGTCTTCAGGCCACCTTGTTCTTGCGGTTCAGGGCGGCGACGTCCAGCGTCTCCGGCTGCGCGCCGGCATGCGGGTGCGAAGGCCCGGCATAGACGTGCAGGTTCTTCATCTGCTGGCGGCCGAGCGGGCCGCGCGTGATCATGCGCTCCACGGCCTTCTCGATGACGCGCTCCGGAAAGCGGCTGTCGAGGCGCTCACGCAGCGTGCGGCCCTTGATGCCGCCCGGATAACCGGTGTGCCAGTAGAAGACCGATTGGTCGGCCTTGTTGCCCGTCACCTGCACCTTGTCGGCGTTGATGATGACAACGTGGTCGCCGCAATCGACATGCGGAGTGAATTGCGGCTTGTTCTTGCCGCGGAGGCGATTGGCAACGATGGCGGCGAGACGGCCGAGCACGAGGCCCTCCGCATCGATCAACACCCAGCCCTTCTTCACCTCCGCCGGCTTCAGCGAGCGGGTCTGCGTTTGCAGCACGGTCTTATCCTGAAATTGGCGATATGAATTGAGCGCGGCTTATCGCCGCAGAGCCTTCCCGGGTCAAGGAAAATTACTGTGGTATCATAATACCACAGTCAGTCGGGAGGTGGATTGGGCGGCAGCCGGCGGGCGAAGAAGGCCGCGATCGCAGGCCCCGTCACCAGCACCAGGATGAAGCGGGCCATCTGCATCGCCATGATGAAGGGCATGTCCACTTGGCTGGTGGCGGCGATGATCGCCACCGAATCCGCGCCGCCGGGGCTGGTCGCCAGATAGGCGGTCAGGGGATCGATGCCCGCCACGGCGCTCAGGATAACGGCGAACACGCCGCAGGCGGCGATCAGCGCCAGGGTGGAGGCCATCACCCTCGGGAAGGCGCGCGCCGCATGCGCCAGGATGGGCCGGGTGAAGCGCAGCCCGATGCTCCAGCCCACCGCGGCATAGCTGGCGGCGAGCAGCCAGGGCGGCAGTTCCACCTGAAGGAGGCCGTAGCCCTGCAGCAGGGCCGCCACAAACATCGGCAGCAGGATCGGTCCGGCGGGAAGGCGCAGCACCCGCGCCAGCGCCGCGCAGCCGAGGCCGACCAGCAGGGTCAGAACCAGCGCGCCCCAGGCCACGGGCGGGAACCAGGGCGCTGCCTCGGCCGTCACGGCCGCCACCGGCGCCACCTCCCCCACCCAGAACCGCGCCACCAGGGACGCGATGACGGCCACCAGTGCCACCCGCAGATACAGCATGAACGCGACCAGCCGCACATCGGCACCATGCGCCTCCGCCATCAGCATCATGGCCGAGGCCGCGCCCGGGGAGGAGCCCCAGATCGCGGTGGTGCCGGGCAGCACCTGGCGCCGCGCCAGCAGCCATCCGAGCAGGCTGCTCACCACCAGCACCGCAACCACGCCCGCCAGGATGACGGGCCAGTCGGCGGCCAGCTCCGCCAGCACCTCCCGGTGCAGCGAACGGGCGATCAGGCAGCCGATGATCCCCTGCGCCAGGGTGAAGGGCCAGGCCGCGATCCGCAGCCGCCCCTCCGTGACCGCCACCAGGATGCCGCCGCCCATCGCGCCCAGCAGCAGCGCCGCCGGCAGGCCGAGCCGGTCCAGCACCACCACCACCAGCGCCGTCAGGCCGAGCAGCGCTGCCCAGCGCCCCGCCAGCGGCCAATGCGCCAGGGTGGGGCGGCGGGCCTGTAGGAGGCGCCGGAACATTCCGTTCAGGCCCCGAACAGGCGGTGGCGGGGCGGCAAGGGCGGGTCAAGGCGGACAGGCATCATCGGCGATCTCCCCGGCGCGACCGTGCCGCATCGCAGCATGGGCAGGCCCGGTCAATCCTGCCTCCTTAGCTGCACCGCCCCCAGCGCCCCCGGTCGAAATGGAAATGGTCCCGGTGGGCGGCGTTGTAATCAGGGCCAAGGACGGCCTTGAAGAAGCGGCAGCCGCCATCGCGCAACTCGCGCAGGAAGGCGCCGGCCTCGGCGCGGTCCCAGTCCCGCGGCAGGCGGATCTCCCGGCCATTCGCCAGGACGAAGCCGGTGACATCCAGCGCATTGGCCGTGGCGTGTTCCGACCGGCGCCCCGCGCTGCGATGGTACACGTTGCGGCAGGCATAGCTGCCGAGATGCCGCACGGCGACGACGCGGCTGTTGAAGTGCCGCGCGGCGGCCGGCTGCAGCGCATGCCGCTCGAACAGCGCCCAGGCGGCGGCCAGCGGGCAGGTCACGACCGGACGGGACGGCCGGAAGGCGATCCCCTCCCCGTCCAGCCGCACCACGTTTTCCAGCGGGCAGCCCACCTCCGAGGGACGATCGGGCAAGGGCTCCACCGCGCGGCCGGACACGGCGAAGGCGGCGAGGCAGGTTTCCGGCTGCAACGCCATCCGCGCCAGCTTCCAGCCGGTGAGGATGTTGGGCTCGGCATGCAGTTCCAGCGGGGCGGCCGGGTCCCATCGCGGCGGGGGCCGCCAGGCGCCGCTCCAATAGGCACCCGCCAGCGCCACGGGCGCCAGCAACAGCAGAACCAGCATCGTTCGGCGGAGCATGGCCGGAAAATGGCCCCGCCGGTGCCAGGGGCAAGGCCCGCGCCCCCCTCGCCTCTTGCCGGGGCGGCGCAGTGCCGCAAAGCTGCCCGTCTGGCCGCCAGGGAGTCCTTGCCGTTATGCCCGTGCTGAACCGCATCGCCGATTTCCACGCCGAGATGACGGCCTGGCGACAGGATCTCCACCGCCATCCGGAGCTGGCCTTCCAGGAACACCGCACTGCCGGCATCGTCGCGGAGAAGCTGCGCCAGTTCGGCGCGGACGAGGTGGTGACCGGCCTCGGCGGCACGGGCGTGGTGGGCGTGATCCGGGGCGCGCGGCCCGGCGGCAGCATCGGCCTGCGCGCGGACATGGACGCGCTGCCCATCACGGAGGAAACCGGCGCCGAATACGCCTCCGCGACACCCGGCGTGATGCATGCCTGCGGCCATGACGGCCACACCACCATGCTGCTCGGCGCCGCGCGCTACCTCGCCGAGACGCGCAACTTCGCCGGGACCGTGCATGTGATCTTCCAGCCGGCCGAGGAAATGGGCGGCGGTGCCGAGGTGATGCTGAAGGAGGGGCTGTTCGAGCGCTTCCCGATGGATCGCGTCTTCGGCATCCACAATTGGCCCGCCCTGCCCGCCGGCACGTTCCATTGGCGCGAGGGGCCGCTGATGGCGGCCGTCGCCGATATCGAGATCACCATAACCGGCCAGGGCGCGCACGGCGCCATGCCGCACCAGGGCAATGACCCGGTGGTGATCGCGGCGACCCTGGTATCCGCCCTGCAATCCATCGTGGCGCGCAACGTGGAGCCGGTGGAGGCCGGCGTCGTCACCATCGGCCGGATCGAGGGGGGGCACGCCTTCAACGTCATTCCCGAAAGCGTCAGCCTGCGCGGCACGGCGCGCTGGTTCCGCCCGCATGTCGGCGACGTGCTGGAAAGGAAGGTGACGGAGTTGGCCACCGGCATCGCCAGCGCCTTCGGCGCCCGCGCGGAGGTGCGCTTCACCCGCATGTACCCGGCCACGATCAACGAAGAGGAATCGACCCGCCTCGCCGCCCGCGCGGCCGCCGCCGTGGCCGGGGCGGAACGCGTGGCCGAATTGGCGCAGCCGACCATGGGAGGCGAGGATTTCGCCTTCATGCTGAACGCCCGGCCCGGCGCCTACCTGTTCCTGGGTGCCGGACGCACCGGCAGCGATCCCGGCCTGCACCACCCGAAATTCAACTTCAATGACGAGTTGCTGCCGATGGGGGCCTCCTTCTTCGCGACGTTGGCCGAGCAGCTGCTGGCGAAGGACGCGCCATGAGCCGCGCCCTTTCCCTGGCGCTGACCGGCGACAGCATCCTGCAGCGGCGCCTGCTTTCCACCACCGATCCCGAGCTGCGGCCGCTGTTCGACCGCATCCGGGCGGCGGATGTGGCCTTCACCAACCTTGAAGTGCTGGCCAATGATTTCCGTGGCGACCCGTCGCAGGAATGCGGCGGATCGCATTTCGGCGCCCATGCCTGGGTGCTGGACGAACTGCGCGAGGCCGGCTTCGACCTGTTCGCCGCGGCCACCAACCATTGCCTGGATTATTCGATCTCCGGCCTGCTCCACACCATCGAGGCGTTGGAAGCGCGCGGCCTCTGCTTCGCCGGCATCGGCCGCAACCTGGAGGCGGCGCGGCGCCCGGCCTATTTCGACCACCCGAACGGCACGGTGGCGATGCTGTCCTGTTCCTCCACCTTCCAGCCGGGCAACGAGGCCGGCCAGCAGATCGCGGACATGCAGGGCCGCCCCGGCCTCAGCCCGCTGCATTACGACACGATGCACGAGGTGACGCCGGAGCAGCTCGCGACGCTGCAGCGGATCGCCGAGGAGCTGGGGCTGGAAAAGCAGCGGCAGCAGATCCTGAAGCTCGGCTTCGGCCACCCGCCGGCGGAAGGCGTGTTCCCCTTCGGCAAGATGAACTTCCGCGCCGCCGAGCGCGCCGCGCTGCGCCTGACGCCGCGCGGGAGGGACATGGACGGCATCGCGCGCTGGGTGCGGGAAGCGCGGCTTTCCGCCGACCTCGTGCTGGTCAGCCTGCACGCGCATGAACAGGGCGAGGACAAGGAGATCCCCGCCGAGTTCATCCCCGCCTTCGCCCGCCGCATGATCGAGGAAGGGGCGGACCTCGTGGTCGGCCATGGCCCCCACCTGCTGCGCGGGCTGGAGATCCATCAGGGCCGGCCGATCTTCTACAGCCTCGGCAACTTCATCGGCCAGAACGAGCTGGTGCCGCGCATCCCGGGCGATTCCTATGAACGCTTCCGTGCCGACCTGTCGCTGACGCCGGGCGCTGTGTACAAGGTCCGCACGGCGGATGACACCAAGGGCTTCCCTGCGGATCGCCGCTTCTGGGAAACCGTGGTGCCGCTTTGCCGCTTCGAGGATGGGCGCCTGGCCGGGATGGAGATCCTGCCGGTCAGCCTCGGCCTCGGCGAGGCGGCCCATCGGCGCGGGCGGCCCCGCCTTGCGGAGGGCGCGGAGGCCAGCGGCATCCTGGAACGCTTCGCGGCCTTGTCGGCGCCCTATGGCACCCGGTTCGAGATGGCGGAGGATCGCGCGCGCCTCCTGCTGCCGGCACGCTGAGGGGGCGCTTCCCCAGGCATTCCCCAGGGCATCCTCCGGGTATTCCCTGGGGCATTCCCTGGGGCATTCCCTGGTGCCTCGCGCATCCGGCGGCTTGACGGTGCCATGTCCTTGACGTTCCCTGTTGCGCCAGGGCCTGCCGAAGGCACGCCGCCGCACAACCCCGGAGAATGCGCCATGCCTGCTGCCTCGCCGCTGTTGTCCCGCCGCGCCCTGCTCGGCACGGGCGGTGCCCTGCTCGCCGCCCCGAGGCTCGCCGGGGCGCAGGGCAGCCGCGTGCTGCGCTTCGTGCCGCAGGCCGACCTCGCGGTGCTCGACCCGGTGTTCACCACCGCCTCGGTCACCGTCAATCACGGCCTGATGGTGTTCGACACGCTGTATGGCTGGGACAAGGATTACCAGCCGCAGCCGCAGATGGCCGCCGGGCACCGCATCGAGGATGACGGCCTCACCTGGATCATCACCCTGCGCGACGGGCTGACCTTCCATGACGGGGAGCGGGTGCTGGCGCGGGACTGCGTGGCCAGCATCCGGCGCTGGGGCGCGCGCGACATGTTCGGCCAGGAGGTGATCGCCCGCTCCGACGAGATCACCGCGGTGGACGACAAGACCATCCGCTTCCGGCTGAAGAAGCCTTTCCCGCGCCTTGCCATGGCGCTGGGCAAGTCGGCCCCCAGCCTGCCGGTGATCATGCCGGAGCGGCTGGCGAAGACCCCGGCCACCACGCAGGTGACGGAAATGGTGGGCTCCGGCCCGTATCGCTTCCTGGCCAATGAACGCATGGCGGGCGCCCGCGTCGCCTATGCCCGGTTCGAGGGCTATGTGCCCACCCCGCACGGCACGCCAAGCCGCACCGCCGGTCCGAAGATCGCGCATTTCGACCGTGTCGAGTGGAATGTCATCCCCGACCAGGCCACCGCCGCCGGCGCGCTGATGAATGGCGAGGTGGACTGGGTGGAAACCACCTCCAGCGACCTCGCCCCAATGCTCGGCCGCTCGCGCGATGTCAGGGTTTCCTACAGCGACGAGCTGTACCAGACGATCCTGCGCTTCAACCACCTGCACCCGCCCTTCAACAATCCTGGCGTGCGCCGCGCCCTGCTCGGCGCCATCAACCAGGAGGACATGATGCAGGGCGCCTACGGCACCGATCCGCGCGGCTGGAAGGCCGGCACGGGGGTGTTCACCTCCGACAGCCCGATGTCGAGCGATGCGGGGCTGGCGCCGCTCCAGGGCAAGCGCGACTACGCCAAGGTCAAGCGGGACCTCGCCGCCGCCGGCTACAATGGCGAGAAGATCGTGATGCTGCAGGCGGATGATTATCCGACGCTGCGTGCCCTGGCCGAGGTGTCGGCGCATGTGATGCGCGAATGCGGCATGAATGTGGAAACCCAGTCGGGCGACTGGGGCACCGTCAGCACTCGCCGCGCCAACCGCGAGGACATCACCAAGGGTGGCTGGAGCGCCTTCTGCACCGGCCTGAGCTATTCGCTGGACCCATCCGGCCATCTCGGGCTGCGGGCGAATGGCGACAAGGCCTGGTTCGGCTGGCCCACCAGCCCGGAGCTGGAGGCGCTGCGCCAGGAATGGTTCGGCGCCGAAGGGATCGAGGACCAGAAGCGCATCGGCCGCGCCATGCAGGAGGTTGCCATGCAGGAGGTGCCCTACATCCCGCTCGGCGAATACCGCCGGCTGCAGGCGTCGCGCACCGATCTGACGGGCTTTCCCCTGGGCGCGGCCAATTTCTGGGGCGTGCGGCGCGGCTGACGCCCATGTGCGGACGGTATTTCCAGTACCGGGACATCGGCCAGGTCGCCGAGCATTTCGAGGCCGTGCCGCCCCTGCCCAACATCGCCCCGTCCTGGAACGTGGCGCCGACGCAGGATGCGCCGGTGCTGCGCCGCCATCCCGAAAGCGGCGCGCGGCATCTGGGCTCGCTCCGCTGGGGATTGGTGCCGCGCTGGGCGCGGGATGCGTCAGGCGGCGCCAGGCTGATGAATGCGCGCGCGGAAAGCGTGGCGGAGAAGCCATCCTTCCGGGATGCCTTCGCCCGCCGCCGCTGCCTGGTTCCGGCCGACGGCTTCTATGAATGGCGAACCGAGGGCAAGGCCAAGCAGACCTATGCGGTGGCGCTCAGGGATGGCGCGCCCATGGCGCTGGCCGGGTTGTGGGAAGGCTGGAAGTCGCCGGAGGGCGAGTGGCTGCGCAGCTTCTCCATCATCACCACCGAGGCGAACGCCAAGCAGGCGCTGGTGCATCACCGGATGCCGGTGATCCTGCCGCGGGAGGACTGGCCCGCCTGGCTGGGGGAGGCCGAGGCCGCGCCGGAGGCGCTGCTGGACCTGCTGCGCCCCTGCCCGCCGGAATGGCTGTCCTGCTGGCCCGTGGACAACCGCGTCGGCCGCGTGGCGGAGAACGATCCCGCCCTGCTGGGCCGCGATCCCCTCGCCACGCCGCCGCCGGAGCTGGACGACCCTCCGGTGGTTCAGGAACCGCGATAGGCGCCGAGGGACCAGGGCCAGCAAACTGGCGGCATGCGACAATGCCCCCGCTGGACGCAGCCACGGCCCGAGGGCGATGGCCAGGCCGCCATCCTCGCCCCCGGCGCCATGTCGCGCCAGTCCACCCGGCCGTAAGCGCCGCCTCAGTCCATCCGCATCTCGGCGATGTCCACGGCCGCCTTGAAGCGGGCGAACTCGGCGGCCAGGAAGGCGCGGGTGCTTTCCGGGGTGCTGTCGTCACGCGGGTCGGTGCCGCTGTCCGACAGGCGGCGGCGCACATTCTCGTCCTTCAGGGCGGTGTTGGCGGCCTGGTTCAGGGTGGCGGTGATGCCGGGCGGCAGGTCCTTGGGGCCGACCATCACCGTCCAGGTGGACAGCTCGTAGCCCGGCACCCCCGCTTCCTGCAGCGTCGGCACATCGGGGAAGGAGCGGTCCCGCGTCGTCGTGGTCACCGCCAGCAGCCGCAACGCGCCGTCGCGGATCTGCCCCACCACGGAGGCGATCTGGTCGAAGGCGAACAGCACCTCCTGCTTGATCAGCGCTTCCGGCACCGAGGCGCCGCCGCGATACGGGATGTGCGTCGCCGGGGCATCGGCCAGCTTGGAGAACAGCGAGGAGGCCAGATGGCTGATCCCGCCGACGCCCGAGCTGGCATAGCCTTCCCGCCCCTTCCCTTCCCGCAGCCGGGCCACGAGTTGCTCCACCGAGGTGATGCCGGACGCCGTCGGCACCACCACGCCGAGCGCGCTGGTGCCGATCACGGCGATGGGCGTGAAATCCTCGGCCGGGTTGTAGGGCGCGACCTTGGGCTGCGCAGAAGGCGCCACGCCGAGGGTCGAGGCGGAGCCCACCAGCAGGTTGTAGCCATCCGGCTTGCTGCGGCGGACATGCTCGGCCCCGAGCGCGCTGCCGGCACCTGGCTTGTTCTCCACCACCACCCTGCCCTGCGGCCCCAGCGCGGGGCCCATGCGGTCGGCCAGCAGGCGTCCGGCCAGGTCGGTGGCACCGGCCGGTGCGAAGGGCACGGTGATGGTGATGGTGCGGTCGGGATAGCCGGCCTCGGCGGCGCGGGAGGGGGAAGCGGCCATGGCCGCCGCCGCGCCCAAAATGCCGAAGGCGAAGGGCCGCCGGCCCAGGGGGGACAGGCGATCCGCTGGAAAGGACATGTGGACGTTCCTTGTTCTGATTTGGCCGGGCACACTCTCCATAGGCGCTGCCAAAAGAGTCAACGGGATTGTCGACAAAATTGGGAACAGTTATGTTGCCGGCCGGTGGGACGGCCTACCATCATCCCACAGGAGGCTGCCCACCATGGCCGCGCCCGTTCGCGCCGAAACATCCACCGCCGAGACCTCCGCCGCTGAGGCACCCCCCGCCACGGCCTCCGCCATCCTGGCGGCGCTGGAAGAGGACATCGTCTTCGGCCGCCTGCATCCACGCGAACGGCTCATCGAGGAGGAGGTCGCCGCCCGCTTCGGCGCCACCCGCCATGCCGTGCGGCAGATCTTCACCGAACTGGAGCGAATGCGGCTGATCGAGCGCATTCCCCATCGCGGCGCGCTGGTGAAGGCCTACAGCCCGGCCGAGGTGCAGCAGCTCTACGATCTGCGGGAAATGCTCGAAACCCAGGCGGCCCGGCTGATCCCGCTGCCGTTGAGCAGCGCCGCGCTGCCACCGCTCCATGCCTTGCAGCAGCGCCACGCGGCCGCCGTGGCGGCGGGGGATGCGCGCGCCGTGTTCCGCGCCGACCTCGCCTTCCACCGCGCCATCTATGCCCATTGCGGGAATGTCTTCCTCGCCGAAACCATCGAGGAACTGGGCCAGCGCGCCCAGGTGATTCGCTATGCGACGCTGCGCAGCCAGGCCAGCATGGAACGCGCGCGTGACCAGCACGCCGCCATGCTGGACGCGCTGCGGCAGGGCACGCGGGACGTGCTGGTGGCGCTCTGCGCCGCGCATTTCCGCCCGGCCCGCGAAGCCTATCTCGGCCAGCACCCCGATCTGCTGCGCTGAACACCAGAACAACCCTGAAGGACGCCCTGCCCGTGACCGATGCCCCCAAGGATGCCCCGATCGGCCTGAACCGTGGCCTGACCAATTACGGCGACACCGATTTCGCCCGCTACCTGCGCCTGTCCATGGCCCGCTCCATGGGCCTTTCCTCCTCGCTTCTGAAGAAGCCGGTGATTGGCATCGCCGCCACCTTCTCCGAGTTCAACAACTGCCACCGCGGCGTTCCCGACCTCGTTGAGGCGGTGAAGCGCGGCGTGCTGGCCGCGGGCGGCCTGCCGCGCGAGTTCCCGACCATCTCGCTCGGCGAGCCCTTCCTGAACCCGACCGCCCTGGTGTTCCGCAACCTGATGGCCATGGACACCGAGGAGATGGTGCGCGGCCAGCCCATGGATGCCGTGGTGCTGGTGGGCGGCTGCGACAAGACGGTGCCGGCGCAGCTGATGGGCGCCGTCTCCGCCGACGTGCCGGCCATCCAGGTGGTGACCGGGCCGATGTCCACCGGGCGCTGGCGCGGCGAGCGCCTCGGCGCCTGCACCGATTGCCGCCGCTTCTGGGGCAAGTTCCGCGCCGGCGAGATCGACGCGGAGACGGTGGAGGAGATCGAGGGCAACCTGGCCACCACCGCCGGCACCTGCGCGGTGATGGGCACCGCCTCCACCATGGCCTCCCTGGCCGAGGCGCTGGGCATGATGCTGCCGGGCACCGCCGCCATCCCCGCCGTGCATGCCGACCGCATCCGTGCCGCCGAGGCCTCCGGCGCCGCCGCCATGATGCTGGCGGCCAAGGACATCCGGCCGTCCCAGATCGTGACCGAGAAGTCGGTAGAGAACGCGCTGCGCGTGCTGCTGGCGATCGGCGGCTCCACCAACGCCATCATCCACCTGACGGCCATCGCTGGTCGGGCCGGCATCAAGATCGACCTGAACCGCCTCAACACCCTGTCCGACGAGACGCCGGTGCTGGTGGACCTGAAGCCCACCGGCCCCTTCTACATGGAGGACCTCCACGCGGCGGGCGGCATCGGTGCCGTGCTGCGCGAGCTGCGGCCCATGCTGCATCTCGACGTCATGACTGTCAGCGGCCAGACCCTGGGCGAGCGGCTGGATGCCGAGCCCGGCTATGTGGACCGCGCCGTGGTGCGCGCGCGGGAGGAGCCGTTGCAGCCGCAGGGCGGGCTGGTCGCGCTGTTCGGGTCGCTCGCGCCGCGCGGCGCCATCCTGAAGCGCGCCGCTGCCGATCCGTCGCTGTTCGAGAAGGAAGGCCGCGCCGTCGTGTTCTCCTCGCTGGAGGATCTGGCGGCGCGGATCGACGATCCGGATCTCGACGTGCAGCCCGAGGATTTCATGGTGCTGCAGAATGCCGGGCCGCTGTCCCAATCCGGCATGCCCGAGGCCGGCTACCTGCCGATCCCGGGCAAGCTGGCGCGGGCGGGGGTGAAGGACATGGTGCGGATCTCGGATGCCCGCATGTCCGGCACCGCCTATGGCACCATCGTGCTGCATGTCGCGCCGGATGCAGCCTCGGGCGGGCCACTCGGGCTGGTCCGCAACGGCGACCGCATCCGCCTTTCCGTCAAGGAGCGGCGCATCGACCTGCTGGTGGCGGAGGACGAACTGGAACGGCGGCGCGAAACGCAGCCCGACACCTCGGCCAAGGCGAAGCGCGGCTATGCGCGGCTTTACCGTGAACAGGTGCTGCAGGCGGATGAAGGCTGCGACCTCGCCTTCCTGCGGGCCGATCCGGAGGGCTGAGGCCGAAGGAGGCGCCATCGCCAGCGCCTCCGCCTGATCCCATGGGGCGGGGCTTGGCCCCGCCCTGCCGGGCCGCCCCTTCACCGCCGCGCCGGCCCGCCCTATATCGGGCCAGCCGGAAGGACGACCTTCCCTCGCACAGGCAACCCGGCCGGGACGACCCGCCATGCTTTCGGGGAGTCCCGCATCCATGGCCTGGATCTACCTTTTCCTGGCTGGCCTGCTTGAAATCGGCTGGGCGGTCGGCCTGAAATACACCCATGGCTTCACGCGCCTGGTTCCCAGCCTGCTGACCGGGGCCAGCATGATCGCCAGCCTCGGCCTGCTCGGCATCGCGCTGCGCAGCCTGCCGCTCGGCACGGCCTATGCCATCTGGACCGGCATTGGCACGCTGGGCACGGCCATTCTCGGCATCCTGCTGTTCGGCGAGGCGGCGACGGCCGCCCGGCTCGCCTGCATCGGGCTGATCGTTTGCGGCATCGTCGGACTGAAGCTGGCCGCGTAAACTTCTTTGCTTCGGCATGGCATGATGCCAGGAGGGAACCTGTCGCCACGCCCGCCAGGACCCATGCCATGCCCGGACCCGCCGCACCCGCCTTTGTTGTGGACCAGGAGCGGCATTGGTCGCGCCTGATGCAGATGGCCGAGCTGGGCGCCATACCGGGCCCTGCCCCGGAGGACCGGGGCGTGAACCGCGCCTGCCTGACCCCGCTGGACCGCGCGGCGCGGCGCCTGCTGATCGGCTGGGCGGAAGCGGCCGGCCTGTCCGTCAGCATTGACGAGATCGGCAACCTGTTCCTGCGGCATGAGGGCGGCGATCCCGGTGCCGCGCCGGTGCTGACCGGCAGCCACATGGACACCCAGCCCAATGGCGGCCGCTTCGACGGCATCTGGGGCGTGCTCGCGGCGTTCGAGGCCGTGCAGTCCATCCGGGAGGCCGGCATCGCCACCCGCCGCCCGATCGAGGTGGTGGCCTGGACCAATGAGGAAGGCGGCCGCTTCGCCCCTGGCTGCATGGGCAGCATGGCCTGGGCCGGCGCGCAGCCCGCGACGGCCTGGGACGCCGTCACCGACACCGCCGGCATCAGCTTCCGCCAGGCCCTCGACGAGCATCTGGCGGCCGAGGCCGACCTGCCGCGCCGTGCCCTGGGCCCGGCGGGCCGGCCGCCGCATGCCTATGTGGAGGCGCATATCGAGCAAGGCCCCCTGCTGGAGTCGGATGGGCTCGATATCGGCATCGTCACCGGCATCCAGGGCAGCCGCTGGTTCGGCGTGGAGATCCGCGGCAAGACCGACCATGCCGGCACCGCGCCGCTGCGGCTGCGGCAGGACGCGGTGCAGGACATGGTGCGCGCCATCACGGCGCTGAACCGGCTCACCCATGACCCGGCCGATGTGCTGCGCTTCACCGTCGGCAAGGTCGAGGTGCTGCCCAACAGTTCCAACACCGTGGCCGACACGGCGCGCTTCTCGATCGACCTGCGGCATCCCGACGCGGCGGTGCTGACGGCGCGCGGCGATGCCGTCGCCGGCGTGGTGCAGGCGGCGATGCGGCATTGCCGCGCCACGGTGCAGGAACGTTTCAACGCCCTGCCCACCACCTTCCCGCCTCTGGTGCCGGATGCGGTGGAACGCGCGGCGGCGGCGCAGGGATTGCGCGCCCGGCGCCTGGCCTCGGGCGCCTTCCATGATGCGCAGTTCCTGGTGCCTGTCTGCCCGGCCGGCATGATCTTCGTGCCCAGCCGAGGCGGGATCAGCCATCACCCGGCGGAATACACCAGCCCCGAGCAACTCGCCGCCGGCACTCGCGTGCTCACCGCCACCCTGCTGGACCTGGCGCGGGACTGAAAACGGGAGCGAAGGAAAAACGGCCGGCAGTTTCGCTGGATCGAAGCCAGGGCTAGGGCGTGCCGATCTTCCGGGCATGAAGGCGTTGCTCCAGGCGGGACAGCACGGCGGAACAGGCGTCCAGCTCGCTATCCGGCAACCCATCCAGCAAGGCTGCCTCGGCCGCGCTCAAACGCGCCTCGATCCTCGCCGCGGCGGCGCGGCCTTCCGGGGTCAGCACCAGGCGGCGTGCGCGGCGGTCGCCCGCATCCATTTCCCGCCGGACCAGCCCGGCCGCGCCCAGATTGTCCAGCAGGCGAACCAGGCTGGGGCCTTCGATGGCCATTGCCGCCGCCAGGTCCTTCTGCCGCAATCCTTCGCCGGAACGGTGCAGGCCGATCAGGGCGCGCCACCCGGAATCGGGGAAGGTGTCCTTCTGGATTTCCGCATCAACCGCCTGGCGCCACAGCCGCGCCAGTCGCAGCAGCCGCAGGCCGAAGGCTGTCCGCCTGTCAGCCGCTTCCATTCGCATCAGTATCGATCGGTTCCCAATCAATGAACCCGCAAGAACCAGGCAACGGGCATCAGGCTACCAGCGGCGCGGTGGGCCGCAATCCAGGTGCACGAAGCCATCGCGGCGGTAGAGGCCGACCCCCCCAACCTGCATCTCCGCCGCCAGCCGTGCCACGCCATAGGCATTCGAGCCGGGCAGGCGGAAATCGGCGGCCATGCCGGACATGTGGAGGCTGACCTCGGACACACGGCTGGTGCGGAGGGCGCTGTTGTGCTCCGGCGTGCGGTAGCCGCTGGAGATCTGGTAGAATTCCGTGTTGCCCAGGCCCTCGGCGACAACATGCAGCACGTCGAACAGCCGCGGGTCCATCGGTGTCACCTCGGCGGCGGACAGGTCGCGAAACACCCAATCCAGCTTGTGCAGCGCTTCCCGGTCGTAGCGGCCATCCCGGAAATAAACCCCGTCGAAGCTGTCTTCCGTCGCCACGCGCTGCACCCGCAGGCTGCGCAGCGGCGGCAGCGGCGGCTGCGCCCGCGCCGTGCCAGGCACCGCGCTGCAGGCCAGCAGGCCAAGCCCGGCGGTGATGATCTCACGCCGGCCCATCATGGCCGGATCGCAGCAGGGGCAGGTGTCGGGATGGGATCGGCGGAACATCACTCGGTCATGGTTGTTGAGGGGATGGCGACGATGCGGATGGCAAGGCGCGCCGCACTGGCCGGGGCCTGCGGTCCATGGGCGGCGGCAATGGCGGAACAGGCGCCTGCCCGCCTTGGGCCGGCGGCGTCCCATCCTTCAGAAGCGAGCAATAGCCGCAATCACCCCTCCTTCACCAGAACGGCCAGGTAGAACAACCGAGTTTCAGCAGGCCAGGTCGACGCCGTAACACCGGTAGCGCGGCTGTTCTGGTGATCGCAGTTGCCCGGGCATTGCGGCCGCATGGCACGCCGGCACCCGCCGCACGGCATCCTAATGCGCCGCCCGGCAGCCCGCCAGCGTTAAAGCAACTTGTCGGCCCCGCCCGCAAAGCCACTGATTATCATGGTTGAATTTAGCGCGGCGCTTTGCCGCCCTTAAGGATGGCGAAGGGGCTGGGCCGCGGCGCCTCCGCTTCCTCGGCGGAGCCTGCCAGCTCCGCCGGCAGCTCCGCGCCCGGTGCGCGGGGGTAAGGGTCCAGCGCCAGGGAAAGCTGCTCGGCCAGTGCCTCGCCCAGTTCCATGATGCCGTCCTCGGTCGGGATCTCGTCCGGGCCGTCGGGGTCGTCGCCGGGCTCCTCGCCGCGCGGCAGGAAGCGCAGATCCACCGGCTCCCGCACCGATTGCGCCACCGGCTCCAGCGTCACCACGCAGCTTTGCACCACCGCGGCCTCCAGGGTGCCGCGCACCCGCACGGTGCCCCCCGGCTCCGGCCGCAACTCCAGCTCGGCCTGCAGCCGCTCAACCGCCGGGATGCCGAACCGCTTCGCCAGGGCGGCGCATTCCTCGGGGGTGGCGAAAAGGCTGCGGCTGCGTCCCTCCGGCGGCACGGCGGCAAATGGAAGGGGGCGCGGGAACTCGGCTTCGGGGATCAGGGTCATGCGGGCACCTCCTCCGGCGCGGGAAAATGGGCCTCGCCCCGCAGCAGCGCATCCAGCGGCAGCCTGGTCAATGCGGCATCGGCGGCGAGCGAAAGGGCCGCGAGGCGCCGCGGCTCCGGCGCCTCGGGCGGCAGGGTGCCGCGCCAGACATTGCGGGCCAGCGCCGTGGCCAGGGCGGCGGCGTCCCTGGCCTGCAGCGGTGCCTCATAGGCCTGGGCGCGGCCATGGAAGGCTTCCCACATGTTCTTCACCCGGCGGGCGATGGACATGTCCCCCACCCCCATTTCGCGCAGATTGTGATCCATGTCGGCGAACATGGCGTCGAACACGGCCTGGGCGATCGACGGGCCACGCGGGTCCGGGTCGCGATGGAGGCGGCGGATCAGCAGCGCCACATGCAGGCCGATCAGGTCGAACCGGCCATCCAGCGTGTCGGGCACCGAAAGATCGGTGAAGAAGCCGGGATGGCGGGCCGCGCGCACGGCGGCGCCATAAAGCTCGAAGCCCAGCCGCCGATGCGGCTGGCGACGGAACAGGCCGAACAAGGCCATGGCGGGACAGGCTCCTCTGGGTCCGCCGGTATGCGGCCGCTGGTTGACCCCGCTGCGGGGCGGTGGCAATCGACCGTGCAGATGGACCGCAAGCCCATCCGGGTCAATCCGGCGGAACCGCTTGCGCGCCACGCCGCCAAGGCCCGGAGGGGCCGCAGGGCGGGAAACTGGATATCAGCCTCAGGATTTCGGTGCACACCGTGAGCTTCAGCGTCCTTCCCCGCCGCGAAACCACCCCGTGCCGGCCCGGCCATGTGGCACGCCATCCCACCGCCCGCTTGCGGGCCGGCCTGTTGGCCCTGGTCCTGGCAGTGCCGCTGGCCGGCTGCTCCGTGTTCCAGGCCCGCCCGGTACAGCACGGCAACAAGGCCGACCCCGACCTTCTGGCACAGCTGGTGCCCGGCGTGCAGACCCAGGCGGACGTGCAGGCGCTGCTGGGCTCCCCCAGCGCCACCGGCACCTTCGACCCCGGCACCTGGTACTACATCTCCTCGGTCAGCCGCATGCAGCCGGGCAGCAACCCTTCCAGCGAGAAGGAGCGCGTGGTGGTGATGCGGTTCGACGAAGGCGGCGTGCTGCGCGACATCGAGCAGCGCGGGTCGGACACCATGCGGGATGTCAGCATCGTGGATCGCACCACTCCCGTGCCGGGAACGGAGCGAACCCTGCTGCAATCGCTGTTCGGCAATATCGGCCGCGTCGGCGCCGGCGGCCTGGGCTCCGAGCAGGGACCGGGCAGCGGCCCCGGGCGTTAAGGCGGCTGGAGAAGCGGCAGGCTTCCGCGCGCGGCTGCGCACGGCCGGGACCGGCACGCTCCGGCCGTGCGTCGAAACCCGCCGGCTGTGGCCCCGCGCCGAAGCTCGCAGGCGGTTTGCCGGCTTGGCCACAGCCCGGAAAATCCGCTTATAAGATGCAATGAACAAGGAAACGTCCCCTACCCTGCCTGCGGCCATGGCCCAGGAACGGGGCAATGTTGTGCGCCTCGCCATCGCCCAGGCCCTGGCAGGCGCCAATGCGACCATCGTTTTCGCGACCGGCTCGATCGTCGGCAACACGCTCGCACCCGATAAGGCGCTGGCCACCCTGCCGATCACCGTATTTGTCGTGGGCATGGCGGCCAGCACCCTGCCGACCGGCGCCGTGGCGCACCGTTATGGCCGTCGCGCCGCTTTCCTTCTTGGAACGGGGTGCGGCATCCTCGCCGGGCTGCTCGGCGCGCTGGCGGTGCTGCTGGCGTCATTCTGGATCTTCTGCGGCGCGACGTTCTTTGCCGGCGTTTATGCCGCCGTCGTGCTGACGTTCCGATTCGCCGCCGCCGACTGCGTGCCGCCCGAACGCCGTGCCCGGGCGATTTCCACCGTCATGGCAGGCGGCGTGTTCGCGGGCGTGATCGGGCCGCAGCTGGTGACCTACACCATGGATATCTGGCCGCCCTTCCTGTTCGCCGCGACCTATCTCGCCCAGGCCGGCGTGGCCGTGCTGTGCGCCTTCATCCTGCTGAAGGTGAGGCTGCCGGTTCCAAAGCCCTCGGAAACCGGCCGCGGCCGCCCCATGGCCGAGATCATCCGCCAGCCGCGCTTCATCAGCGCCGTTATCGCCGGCGTCGTTTCCTACACAATCATGAACCTCATCATGACCTCCGCCCCGCTGGCGATGCGGCTTTGCGGCATCTCGCAGGAGAACGCCAATCTCGGCCTGCAATGGCATGTGATCGCCATGTATGGGCCATCCTTCGTGACGGGGCGGGTGATCTCACGCTTCGGCGCACCCCGGGTGGTGGCGGCCGGCCTGATCCTGCTCGCCCTGGCGGCGGTGGTCGGCATCAGCGGCATCAGCGTCGGCCATTTCTGGTTTTCCCTGATCCTGCTCGGCCTTGGCTGGAATTTCGGCTTTGTCGGGGCCTCGGCCATGGTGGTGGAATGCCATCGCCCCGAGGAGCGGACACAGGTCCAGAGCCTGAACGACTTCCTGATCTTCGGTCTGATGGTGGTCGGCTCCCTCGCCTCGGGCGGGTTGCTCAACACCTATGGCTGGGAAATCGTCTGCTGGGTATCCTTTCCGCCGCTGCTGGTTGCCCTGGCGACGTTGTGGATTGTCCGGTCCAGGCCGGTGCCAGCCGTTTCCTGAGACGGGTCCCGACCGGAATGCGTCATCCGATCGGGTGAGGATGCTTCGGGAAACAAGGAAGCGGAGCGGCTGGCCCCTTCGCCCCGGAGGAGTCGCGGGACAGCGTCAGAAGTGGCTCCAGCCGCTCCGGCCAAGCGGAATCTCGGCGCCCGCCCCGTCGCGCAGGGTCACCGCCGGCTCGCCCGGCACCAGGTGGCCGATCCGCGCCACCGCCGTTCCGCAGGCTTCGGCGCGGCGGGCGATCTCCGCCGCCGCCCCGGCGGGAGCAGCGAACAGCAGCTCATAGTCATCGCCGCCGGTCAGCAATTCCGGCAGGCCATCGGGGTGGGATCGCAGCCAGGAAGCAGCCGCGGCGGAAAGCGGCACGGCATCCGCCTTCAACACGCCGCCACAGCGGGAAGCGCGGCACAGATGGCCCAGATCCTGCGCCAGCCCGTCCGACACGTCCATCGCCGCCGTGGCCAGGCCGACCAGCGCCTGTCCCAGCGCCAGGCGCGGCTGCGGCAACTGGTACCGCCCGGCGAGGTAATCCCCCGGATCGGTGACCAGCCCCCGGCGCGCCTGGAGGCCCAACGCACCGTCACCGATGCTGCCCGACACCCACAGATCCTGCCCGGCGGCCGCGCCATCCCGCCGCAGCGCGGTGCCGGGTGCCACATGTCCGAGGATCGTCAGCGAGAGGCTGACCGGACCCGTGGTGGACACCGTGTCCCCGCCCAGGATCGCCAGCCCGAACTCCCGCTGGTCCATGGCCAGCCCGGCGGCGAAGCCGGCCAGCCAGGCCGCGTCATAGCCCCGCGGCAAGGCCACTGTCAGCAGGTAGCCGAGCGGTGCCGCGCCCATGGCGGCCAGATCGGACAGGTTGGTGCGCAGCAATTTCCGGCCCACCGTTTCCGGCGGATCGTCGGACAGGAAATGCACGTTCTCCACCATGGCATCCGCGGCCAGAACAAGCTCCCGGCCGGGCGGCGGCCGCAGCAGGGCGGCGTCATCTGCGAGATTCAGCGCGCCCGGATCGGCGAGCGGGCGGAAATGGCGATCAATCAGATCGAATTCAGGCGGCAGCGTCATGCGGCGCAGTTTGCGCCGGGCGCCGCCGCCGCGCCATGGGGCAGCGGCGCCCCGGGCCTCGCCCGCGCTTCAGGAACGGGCCGCGCCGACCGGCTCCCGCCGGCAGGTTGCGCCCAGGCCGGGAAGCGGCCGGGGCCTTGTTCTCAGCGCTGGAACTCCGTGGCGCGCAGCGACCGCGCCATGGCATCCAGCACGCCATTGGCGAAGCGCGGCTCCTCGCCGCCGAAGAAGCCGTGGGCGATGTCCATGTATTCGTTGATCACCACCTTGGCCGGCGGCTGGCTGCCCGAGGACAGCTCGAACGCCGCGGAACGCAGCAAGGCGCGCAGCACGGGATCAAGCCGCGCCACCGTCCAGTTTTCCGCAAGATGGCCGCCGATGATGGCATCCAGCGCCTCGGCCTGGCGTGCCACGCCGCGCACCACGCCGGCGAACAGCGGCACATCGGCCTGCGGCACCCGGCCATCCTCGAAGCCGCCGGCATCGGGGCCGATGCGGTGGCGGACGAACTGGTCAATCACCGCTTCGGCGGCTTCGCCGGATTGCTCGCTCTGGAACAAGGCCTGGATGGCCGCGACGCGGGAGCCGGTGCGCGGGCGGCCCGGCCCCGGGCGCTTCTGGATCTGGGCGGCGCTCATCGGGCGGCTCCCCAGCGGCGGGCGAGCAGGATCTGCCCGAGCAGCGCATGCGCCGCCTCGCCCCCCTTGTTGTGGCGGTCCTCGGCGGAGCGCGCCTCGGCCTGGGCCAGGGTTTCCACCGTCAGCAGGCCGAAGCCGAGCGGGACGCCGGTTTCGCCGCTGATGTCCATCACGCCCTGGCAGACCGCCTCGCAGATGAACTGGTAATGGTCGGTCTCGCCCTTCACCACGCAGCCATGCAGCAGGAAGCCGTCCCAGCCGCCATGGCGGATCGCCATGCGCAGCGCCGCCGGCAACTCGAAGGCGCCCGCGACATCGACCACCTCCAGCGTGGCACCCGCCTCGCCAAGGACGCGCTCGGCGCCACGCCGCATGCCGGACACCACGTTCTCATAGTAGGGCGCCTGGATCAGCAGGATGCGCGGCGGCGGGCCGGGAATGGCGGGGGTGGCGCGCTCCGGCGCGTCGATCGTGCTCATCGGATGATACTCATTCGGGGCCTTGCTCGATCGGGCGGGATTCGGCCACGGTCAGCCCGTAGCCCTCCAGCCCGACAATGGCCTTGGGGTGGTTGGTCAACAGGATCATCTCGCGCACGCCGAGATCGGCGAGGATCTGCGCGCCGATGCCATAATCCCGCAGCTCCGGCGGCTCAATCCGGGCGCGGCCGGCGCGCACCCGCTCGGACAGGGCGGTGGCCTTGACGTCGCGGATCAGCACCACGACGCCGCGTCCGGCGGCCTCGATCTGCCGCATGCAGGATTGCAGCTCGCGCGGGCCCTCGGTGCCGATGATGTCGGAGAACAGGTTGACGGCGTGCATGCGCGCCATCACCGGGCCGGGGCGGTGCAGGTCGCCCTTCACCAGCGCCACATGCTCTCCGTATTCCAGCGCGTTGGCATAGACGACGACGCGCCATTCGCTGCCCTGCGCCTCGATGCGGCCTTCCTCGACGCGCTTCACCACCCGCTCCGTGCGGCGGCGATGCGCGATCAGGTCGGCGATGGTGCCGAGCTTCAGGCCGTGATGCTGGGCGAAGGCCACCAGGTCCGGCATCCGGGCCATGGTGCCGTCCTCGTTCATGATCTCGCAGATCACGCCGGCGGGGTTCAGCCCGGCGAGGCGGGAGAAATCCACCGCCGCCTCGGTATGGCCGGCGCGCACCAGCGTGCCGCCTTCCCGCGCAACCAGCGGGAAGACATGGCCGGGGGTAACGATCTCCTCGCGCTTCGCTTCCGGGTTGATGGCCACCGCCACGGTGCGCGCCCGGTCGGCGGCGGAGATGCCGGTGGTCACGCCGTCCCGCGCCTCGATCGAGACGGTGAAGGCGGTCTGGTGGCGGGTGCCGTTGGACTGCGCCATCAAGGGCAGGCCGAGCTGCTCGACCCGCGCCTTGGTCATGGCCAGGCAGATCAGGCCGCGCGCGTGGCGCGCCATGAAGTTGATCGCGTCCGGCGTGGCGAACTGCGCCGGGATCACCAGGTCGCCCTCGTTCTCGCGGTCCTCGTCATCCACCAGGATGAACATGCGGCCGCGCCGCGCTTCCTCCAGCAATTCCTCGGTCGGGCTGATGAACTCGGCGAAGGAGGTCCGGGTCTGCAACGCGCTGCTCATGCCTTCGTACCCCCGAGGTTGAATTGCCGCAGCCGGGCAACGTAACGCGCCAGCATGTCGATCTCGATATTCACCCGCGCCCCCGGGCGCAGGTCGCCAAGCGTGGTGACGGATGCGGTGTGCGGAATGACGTTGACGCCAAAGCCGCTGCCCTCGACCTCGTTCACCGTGAGCGACACGCCCTCGATGGTGATCGACCCCTTGGGTGCGACAAAGGGCGCGAGCCCCTCCGGCAACCGGAACCACAACCGCAGGGAGCCGTTCTCCGGCGTTGCCGACAGCAACTCCGCCACGCCATCCACATGGCCCGAAACGACGTGGCCGCCCATCTCGTCGCCCATCCGCAGGGCCCGTTCCAGGTTGATGCGGCTGTCCTGCCGCCACGCGCCAAGCGTCGTCTTTGACAGGGTTTCCGCCGAAACCTCGACAATGAAGCGATCCGCCTCCAGCGCGATCACCGTCAGGCAGCAGCCGGAACAGGCGATGGAGGCGCCGATCGCCGCGCCTTCCAGCCAGCCGGCCGGTGTTTCAATGCCCAGGCGCATGTCGTGGCCGCGGCCGTCCTCCCCCGCGCCGATGGGCTCGATCGCGGCGACACGGCCGGTGGCGGTGATGATCCCGGTGAACATTCAGGCACGATCCCCAAGCGGCGCGGTGATGCTGACGAATTCGCTGAGCAGATCCGGCCCTGGCACGCTGAGGCCGGTGCGGCGATATCTGGGCATGCCGGCCAGCAACGCCAGCGGCAGCGCGTCCACGGCGGGCCAACCGTCCCCGCCCATTACCGCCGGCGCATGGAACCAGGCCAGCCGGTCCACCAGCCCCGCGCGCAGCAGGCCGGCAGCCAGCGCCGCGCCGCCCTCGGCCAGGATGCGGGTCAGGCCGCGCGCCGACAGGGCGCGCAGCAGGGCCGGCATGTCGAGCCCCGGCCCATCCGCCGATGCAGGCACTTCCACGATTTCGGCGCCCACCTTCCGCAGCCGCTCCAGCACGGCTTCGGGGTGGCCGGGCCGCGTCGCGATCCAGACCGGGCCGCCGCCCTGGAACATGCGCGCGCCGGGCGGCACGCGCAGCCGCGCATCCGCCACCACCCGCACCGTCGGCACGGGGGCGAAGCCGGGGATGCGGCAGGAAAGATCCGGGTCATCCGCCAGCGCCGTGCCGCTGCCCACCAGCACGGCATCGTGCCGGCCCCGCAGCGCATGGGCCGCGCGGCGCGCGGCGGGGCCGGTGATCCACTGGCTTTCCCCGCCGCTGGTGGCGATGCGGCCATCCAGCGTGGTCGCCAGCTTCAGCGTGACCATCGGCAGGTTGTGGGACAGGCGCTTCAGGAAGCCTTCATTCACCGCTCGCGCCTCGTCCTCCAGCACGCCCACGGTGACGGCGATGCCGGCGGCGGCCATGCGCTCCAGCCCCGCCCCGTCCACGCGCGGGTCGGGGTCGCGCAGCGCCACCACCACCCGCGCGACGCCGGCGGCGATCAGCGCATCGGTGCAGGGCGGCGTGCGGCCCCAGTGGCAGCAAGGCTCCAGCGTCACATAGACGGTGGCACCCCTTGCCGCCGCGCCGGCCCGGCCCAGGGCTTCGGTCTCGGCATGCGGCCGCCCGCCCGGGGCGGTCCAGCCGCGCCCCACAACCAGGCCGTCGCGGACGATGACACAGCCGACGGAAGGGTTCGGCCAGGTGTTGCCCACGCCCCGCGCCGCAAGCGCCAGGGCCGCGCGCATATGCGCGACGTCCTGCGGCGTTGCTGGCGATGCCGGTGGCGCGGACAGGGTGCTCATGCGGCGTCGTGGTCCAGGGCGCAGTGCGCCACGGGCGGCAGGACCTTGGCCAGCACGCTGTGCGGCAGGGTGACGCCCAGCACCGGCTCCGCCCGGTGGCCGGCCGCCTGCAAGCCATAGCCGCGGCGGCGGAACAGGCCGAGGGCCCGCAGATGGCCGCTCGGCACCAGCACCCGCAGCGTGGCGACGCAGGACGCGGCCAGCGTCGCCTCCATGGCCGCCAGCAATGCGGAGCCGGCGCCCTGCCCCATCGCGGCCGGCGCCACCCAGAGGCCGGTCAGCCGCGCGATGGCAGCGCCGGGCTGGAGCGGCTCGGCCAGGATGCAGCCAAGCGGCTGCGACTTCGGCCCGGCCACCATCAGCGGGCCGCCAGCCGCGAAAAGCTCGGCGAAGCGCTCGGCATGGGCCTGGGGACGCAGCCCGGCTGGCAGCAACGCCGCCGCGCCCTGCGCGAAGGACGCAGCCGCCAAAGCCGCCAGCGCCGCGTGGTCGCGTGCCCTGGCGGCGCGAACAGGGATGGCACCGCCGGGAAAGGAGACGGCGGAAAGCCCCGCGCCGGCCAGCGCCGCGGGATGGAAGAGCTTCACCACGATCTTTCGTCAACCCTTTCGGTTGGGATCCAGCGCACCGAGGAAGGCGTGGAAATCCGCCGCCTCGCCGAAATTCCGGTAGACCGAGGCGAAGCGCACATAGGCCACCTGGTCCAGTTCCTTCAACGTTTCCATCACCATCTCGCCGATGGCGCGGGAACTGATCTCGCTCTCGCCCTCGGCTTCCAGGCGGCGCTGGATGCCGTTGACGATGCGCTCCACCCGGTCCTCGTCCACCGGCCGCTTGCGCAGCGCGATGCGGATGGAGCGGGCCAGCTTGTCGCGGTCGAAGGCCACCCGGCGGTTGTCCGACTTCACCACCGTCAGCTCGCGCAGGGTCACGCGCTCGAAGGTGGTGAAGCGGGCGCCGCAGGAGGGGCAGGAGCGCCGGCGGCGGATCGCCGCCCCGTCATCGGCGGGGCGGCTGTCCTTCACCTGGGTGTCCTCACTGCCGCAGAAGGGACAGCGCATCAGCGTTCATCCCCCATGGGGCTCTCCTGCCCGGTCGGCTCAGCCGCGATAGATCGGGAAGCGCTCGCACAGGGCGCGGACGGCGGCGCCGACCTCCCGCTCCACCGCGGCATTGCCTTCCGGCACGTTGGCGCGCGACAGGCCCGACAGCACCTGGCCGATCATGCGGCCGATCTCGCGGAACTCCGCTTCCCCCAGCCCGCGCGTGGTGCCGGCCGGGGTGCCGAGGCGGATGCCGGAGGTGACGAAGGGCTTCTGCGGGTCGAAGGGAATGGCGTTCTTGTTGCAGGTGAGGTGCGCGCGGCCCAACGCGGCCTCGGCCGCCTTGCCGGTCAGGTTCATGGGCCGCAGGTCCACCAGCATCAGGTGGTTGTCGGTGCCGCCGGTGACGATGCCGGCGCCCTGCGCCACCAGTTCGGCGGCCAGGGCCTTGGCATTGGCCACCACCTGCGCGGCATAGGCGCGGAACTCGGGGCGCAGCGCCTCGCCGAAGGCCACGGCCTTGGCGGCGATCACATGCTCCAGCGGGCCGCCCTGCAGGCCGGGGAAAACGGCGCTGTTGAACTTCTTGGCCAGCGCCTCGTCATTGGTCAGGATCATGCCGCCGCGCGGGCCACGCAGCGTCTTGTGGGTGGTGGTGGTCACCACATGGGCGTGCGGGAACGGGCTGTCATGCGCGCCGCCGGCGACCAGCCCGGCGAAATGCGCCATGTCCACCATGAAGGTGGCGCCCACCTCGTCGGCGATGGCGCGGAAGCGGGCGAAGTCCCAGGCCCGGGAATAGGCGGAGCCGCCGGCCACGATCACCTTGGGGCGGCTCTCGCGGGCGATGCGGGCCACCTCCTCCATGTCGATCAGGCCGCTCTCGCGCTCGACGGTGTAGGGCGCGACCTTGAACCACTTGCCGGACTGATTGGCGGGCGAGCCATGGGTCAGGTGGCCGCCAGCGGCGAGGTCGAGGCCCATGAAGGTATCGCCCGGCTGCATCAGGGCGAAGAACACCGCCTGGTTGGCCTGCGCGCCGCTATGCGGCTGCACATTGGCGAAGCCGCAATTGAACAGCTGCTTGGCGCGCTCGATGGCCAGGGTCTCGATCTGGTCCACCACCTCGCAGCCGCCATAATAGCGCTTGCCCGGCAGGCCCTCGGCATACTTGTTGGTCAGGATGGAGCCCTGCGCGTCCAGCACCGCCTGGGAAACGATGTTCTCGGAGGCGATCAGCTCGATGCCGTCCTGCTGCCGGACCAGCTCCTGGTCGATCAGCCGGGCGATGTCGGGGTCGGCCTCGGCCAGGTTGGCGCCGAAGAAGGACGGGCTGGGCATCGGTTTCAGGCCTCCTGCACGGGGTGCGGCGTGATCTTGGCGACACGGCGGGCATGCCGGCCACCTTCATAGGGCGTGGTCAGAAAAGCGGAAAGCGAGTCCAGCACCACCTCGGGCCCGGTGGTGCGGGCGCCGAAGCAGGCCACGTTGGCGTCGTTGTGCGCGCGGGTCAGCCGGGCCTCGGTGGTGTTGTGGACCACCACGGCGCGGATGGCGGGGTGGCGGTTGGCGGCGATCGACATGCCGATGCCGGTGCCGCAGACCAGCACGCCGAAGCTGGCCTGGCCCTCGGTTACGGCGCGGGCCACCTGGTGCGCGAAATCGGGGTAGTCGACGCTGCCGTCGCCATGGGTGCCGAAATCCAGCACCGGATGCCCGGCGGCTTCCAGGGCGGCGCGCAGGCTGTCCTTCAGGGTGACGCCGGCATGGTCGGCGCCTAGGGCGATGGGGGTCTCGGCCGGGTTCATGGCGCCCCCGATACCACTTCTGGCGGGCGGGGGAAATGCAACCCACCACGGCTTGCGCGCAATGCGGACATGTGCGCCGCCAGGGAGCCAGCCCCTTGCAACCGGCCGGCCGGCTTCAGGCCCCGTCCCGCTTCCTTGATCCTGGCGCCGCGCCGCGCCGCGTGGCACCAAAGCGGCAAAGACATGACGGGAGGCCGACCATGGCACAGGACCAGCACACCCACCCCGAGACCCTTGCCCTGCATGCCGGATGGCGGGCCGACCCTTCGACCGGTTCCGTCGCGGTGCCGATCCACCAGACCACCTCCTTCCAGTTCCAGGATACCGGCCATGCCGCCCGGCTGTTCGCGCTGGAGGAGCTGGGCAACATCTACACCCGGATCATGAACCCGACCGTGGACGTGCTGGAAAAGCGCATCGCCGCCCTGGAAGGCGGCGCGGCCGGGCTGGCGCTGGCCTCCGGACAGGCGGCCAGCGCCTTCACGGTGATGAATCTGTGCGCGGCGGGGGACAACATCGTGTCCTCGACCGCCGTGTATGGCGGCACCTGGAACCTGTTCGCCAACACGCTGCGGCCGCTCGGCATCGAGGTGCGCTTTGTCGACCCGGCCGATCCGGAAGGCTTCGCCCGCGCCAGCGACGACCGCACCCGCGCCTGGTATGCCGAAACCCTGCCCAACCCGAAGCTGGAAGTGTTTCCCATCGCCGAGGTCGCGGCGCTGGGCCGCGGCATGGGCATCCCGTTGATCATGGACAACACGGCGGCGCCGGTGATCTGCCGCCCGCTGGAACATGGCGCGGCGGTGGTGATGCATTCCACCACCAAGTGGATCGGCGGCCATGGCAGCTCGATCGGCGGCATCGTGGTGGATGGCGGCAATTTCGACTGGGCCGCCCATGCCGACCGCTTCCCGACGCTGAACACCCCCGACCCGTCCTATCACGGCGCGGTCTGGACGGAGGCGGCGAAGCCGCTCGGCCCGATCGCCTATATCCTGCGCATGCGAACCTGCCTGCTGCGGGACCTGGGCGCGGCGATGAGCCCGATGAACGCCTTCCTGTTCCTGCAAGGGCTGGAAACCCTGCCCCTGCGCATGGAGCGCCATTGCGCCAATGCGGAGCGGGTGGCGGCCCACCTTTCCGGTCATGCCGCCGTGACCCAGGTGATCCACCCTTCCGTGATGCGGGGCGAGGCGCGGCGGCGGGCGGAGGCGCATCTGCGCGGCGGCTTTGGCGGCCTGCTCGGCTTCGAGCTGAAGGGCGGGGCCGAGGCGGGGCGGCGCTTCATCGAGGCGCTGCGCATGTTCTACCACGTGGCCAATATCGGCGATGCCCGCAGCCTGGCCATCCATCCGGCCACCACCACCCACAGCCAGCTTTCGCCGGACCAGCAACTGGCCGCGGGTGCCACGCCGGGCTATGTGCGCCTTTCCATCGGGATCGAGCATATCGACGACATCCTGGCCGATCTGGACCAGGCCCTGGCCGCCGCAGGAGAGTGACCGCATGAGCCGCGCAGCCCGCCCCTCCGCCTTCGTGGGCGCCTTTCCCGCCATCCGCCCGCGCCGCAACCGCCATGACGGCTGGACCCGGAGGCTGGTGGCCGAGAACCGGCTCTCGGTCGATGACCTGATCTGGCCGATCTTCATCATGGAAGGGCAGGACGCCACGTCCGAGGTGGCTTCCATGCCGGGCGCCATGCGCGTCACCCTGGACCGGCTGGAGGCGCATGTCGCCCCGGCGGCGGAGCTCGGCATCCCCGCCATCGCCCTGTTTCCGATGACCCCGCCCGAGAAGAAGGACGCCGAGGGCACCGAGGCGACCAACCCCGAGAACCTGATGTGCCGCGCCGCGCGCATCCTGAAGCGGCACTTCCCGGATGTCGGGCTGGTCGGGGATGTGGCGCTCGATCCTTATACGAGCCACGGCCATGACGGGGTGATCCGCGAGGGCTACGTCGCCAACGACGAATCCGTCGCGGTGCTGACGGCGCAGGCGGTGGTGCAGGCTGAGGCCGGCATCGACGTCATCGCGCCATCCGACATGATGGATGGCCGCGTCGGCGCCATCCGGGCGGCGCTGGACGAGCGCGGGCTGATCCACACCCGCATCATGTCCTACGCCGCCAAGTATGCCTCCGCCTTCTACGGTCCGTTCCGCGACGCGTTGGGCTCGGGCGGGGTGCTGAAGGGCGACAAGAAGACCTACCAGATGGACCCCGCCAATTCGGACGAGGCGCTGCGCGAGGTGGCGCTGGACCTGGCCGAGGGCGCGGACATGGTGATGGTCAAGCCCGGCATGCCCTATCTGGACATCGTCCAGCGGGTGAAGGCCGAGTTCCGCGTGCCGACCTACGCCTATCAGGTCAGCGGCGAATACGCGATGATCATGGCGGCCGTCCGCAATGGCTGGCTGGACCACGACAAGGCGATGCTGGAAAGCCTGATGGCCTTCAAGCGCGCCGGGGCCGACGGCGTGCTGACCTATTTCGCGGTGGAGGCGGCGCGCCGCCTGCGCGCCCTGGGCTGAGCGGCCAGGGCGGATAAGGGGCGCGGGAGGGCGGCGTCCCTCCCCCGCTTTTGACCGGATCAGGCGGAAGCGGCGTTCAGCGCCTCGATGTCGCCGGCATCCAGCGTCAGCCGGGTTGCCGCGATCATCTCCTCCAGTTGCTCAAGCCTGGTGGCGCTGGCGATCGGCGCGGTGATGCTGGGCCGCGCCATCAGCCAGGCCAGGGCGATCTGTCCCGGCTTCGCGCCATGCTTCGCCGCCACCGCGTCCAGCGCCTTCAGCACCGCCTGCCCTTTCGGGTTCAGGTATTTCTTGAGCCCGCCGCCGCGGGGCGACTGGCCGAGATCCGCCTCGGAACGGTACTTGCCGGTCAGGAAGCCGGCGGCGAGCGAGAAATAGTTGATGACGCCCAGCCCCTCGGCCTCGCACAGCCTTTCCAGTTCCGCCTCGTAGCCGGCGCGTTCCAGCAGGTTGTAGTGCGGCTGCAGGCTTTCATAGCGCGGCAGGCCGTGCCGGGCGCTGGCCTCCAGCGCCGCCTTCAGCCGCGGCGCCTCGTAGTTGGAGGCGCCGATGGCGCGCACCTTGCCTTCCCTGATCAGCGCGTCATAGGCGCCGAGCGTATCCTCCAGCGGCGTGTCCGGGTCATCCTTGTGGGACTGGTACAGGTCGATGCGGTCCGTCCTGAGCCGGCGCAGCGAATCCTCGACCGAGCGGCGGATGTAATCCGGCTTCAGCCCCTTCCGCCCCGGCGCCATCTCCATGCCGACCTTGGTGGCGATCACCACCTGGTCGCGCTTGCCGGAGCGGGCGAACCAATTGCCCAGCACCGTTTCCGACTCGCCGCCCTGGTGGCCGGGCGCCCAGACCGAATACACGTCGGCGGTGTCGATGAAGTTGAAGCCGGCCTCGACGAAGCGGTCGAGCAGACGGAAGGATTCGGCCTCGTTGGCGGTCCAGCCGAAGACATTGCCGCCAAAGCAGAGGGGCGAGACGGAAAGGCCGGAGCGGCCGAGCGGTCGCGTCGTCATGCTGCATGCTTCCTTCTGCAAAGGCGCGGCGCGCCCAGGGGGGCCCGATCCTGGCATGGCCGGGCCACGCGCGACATCATCGCGCGGCCCCGCCCCAGTTCCCCGCCCCAGTTCAACGCGGGATCAGCCGCGCGGCGTGACGCGGCGGGCCGGCACCACCACTGCCGGTGCCGGCAACGCGAAGGCGGAACGCAGCTCGCCCGCCACGAAGCGCTGCGCGTCGCCCGCCTTGGCGAGCACAAAGGGATCGGCGCCGAAGAATTCATGCGTCACGCCGGCGAAGTCCTTCGCCACCACCTGCACGCCGCTTTCCTGCAGCCGCGACGCCAGGCGCGTTCCGTCATCATGCAGCGGGTCGATCTCGGCCGTCACGATGATGGCCTTGGGCAGACCGCGCAGCTCGGCTCGGCCATAGACATTCAGGCGGGTGTCCTGGGCATCGGAAGGGCTCGCCGCGTAGTGGCCGAAGAACCACTTCATCATCGCCGCGTTCAGCGGCTTGGCGTCGGCATTGGCGAGGTAGGAGGGCGTGGTCATGTCGGTGCCCGCCACCGGATAGATCAGGCCCATCGCCACCGGCAGCGGCGCCCGCGCCTCGCGCGCCGCCATGGCGACGTTGATGGCGAGGTTGCCGCCGGCGCTTTCCCCCACCACCGCCACGCGCGTCAGGTCGGCGCCGAGAGAGGCGGCATTGCCGAGCGCCCACATATAGGCGGCATAGGCGTCCTCATGCGCGGCTGGGAACTTGTTCTCCGGCGCCTGGCGGTAATGCACCGACAGCACGATGGCCTCGGATTCCGCTGCCAGGGCACGCGCCGAAGCGTCATAGGTGTCGAGATTGGCGATCACGAAGCCGCCGCCATGGAAATACACGATCAGCGGCAGCGGCGCGCGCGGCGGCTGGCCGGCACGCGGCGGCTCGGCCGGGCTGTAGAGGCGCGCGGCCAGCGGACCGCCGCGGCCCGGGATCTCCAGGTCACGCACCACCGGCAGCGGGCGGGGCGCATCGGACCGGCCAAGGGCCCGCAGCCGGTGCCGCACCGCCTCGGTCATGCCGGGCTGCAGGCGGGCCTCGGCAGGGCTCAGCGTCTCGATGGGCTGGGGGCGCAGCGCCTGCAGGCTTTCCAGCAGGGCGCGCATCTCCGGATCGGCGCGGCCGGTGGGGTCCGCCGGCATCTGCGGCTCGGGCGGCGCCGCGCAGGCGGCGACGAGGCCGGCAAGCCCGAAGGGCAGCATCAGACTGGCCCGGCGCGAAATCGTGGTCATTCGGCTTCTCCTCCATCCCGGCCCGCGCCAGGACATGCGCAGAGGCGAACGTGGGCTTCGCCGCAAGGTTGCGCCGCCTCCGCAACGGCCGGCCTCATGGCATGGGCGCCGCCTGGGTGTCGATGCTCACCACCACCGACATGCCGGGCGCCAGCATCTCCGCTTCCGCCTGGCCCGGGTCCAGCATGATGCGGACGGGCAGGCGCTGAGCGACCTTGGTGAAGTTGCCGGTGGCGTTGTCCGGCCTCAGTACGCTGAACTCCGATCCGGTGGCGGGCGAGAAGGCCTCCACCCGGCCATGCAGCCGGGCATGGTTCAGCGCATCCACGGTCAGTTCCGCATGCTGGCCGAGGCGCATGCCCGCAAGCTGCGTTTCCTTGAAATTGGCCACCACCCATTTCCGGGCCGGCACCAGCGACACCAGCTGCATGCCGGCGGACACATACTGCCCGGGCCGCGCCCCCACCTCGCCCAGCCGGCCATCCTGCGGCGCGGTGATCCGCGTGTTGCCGAGGTCGATCTCGGCCATGCGCAGCGCCGCCTCGGCGTTTTCTATGCCAGCCACCAGCGATATGCGGTTCACCACGACGGATCGCAGGTCCTGCCGCGCCACATCCAGCCCGGCCTCCGCCTGGAGCAGCGCCGCCTGGGCCTGGGCCTGGGCGGCATGGGCCTGGTCGGCGGCGCTCTGCGTCGCGACGCCGCGGGACAGCAACGGATCGATGCGGTGCGCAGCGGCCATCGCGTTCTGCAGATTGGCCCTGGCGCCCGCCACCTGCGCCTCGGCCGAGTGGATGCGCGCCTCGGCCATGCGCTGGTCCTGTTCCGAATTGGCCAGCCTCGCGCGCTGGATGTCGAGATTGGCCTCGGCCTGCCGCAGGCGCTGCGCATAGATGCGATCATCGATCCGCAGCAGCAGCTGCCCCGCCTCGACCCGTTGGTAATCCTGCACAACGACTTCGGCGATGTTGCCCGAAAGCTGCGGGCTGAGAATGGTCACCTGCCCGCGCACATAGGCGTTTTCCGTGCTCTGCACCGCGTCGCCGAAGGGCGGCAGCCGGAAGGCGTAGAGCACCAGGAGCGCACCCAGGATACCGGCGAGCAGGATCAGTGCGGAGCGGGTCAGGTGAAGGGTTTTCGCCATGGCGGATGCGATCTTCTCGGGAGGTTCAGGCAGTGGCCGCGGCGGGCCGCGCGGTCCGGCGCAGCCAGCGGCGGAAGCTGGCCGCCAGCAGCACAAGCAATGTCAGCGTGGCCATGGCCGCGATCAGCAGGAAGGCGTCGTTGTAGGCCAGCACATTCGCTTCCCGCGTCGCCTGCTGCGACAGCAGGGCCAGGCCTTCGGCGCTGCGCAGCCGCTCATCGGGCAGCACACCGGCATAGGTGGCGGCGAGTTGCCGCACCCGCCCGGCCACCAGCGGATCGGCCAAGGTGATGTGCTCCACCAGATAGGAGGAGTGGTACTTCTCACGTAGCGTTACAAAGGTGCCGAACAGGGCGGAGCCGATCAGCCCGCCCAGGCTTTGGGTGAACAGGAATACCAGGATGAAGGAGGTGACGAAGGGCGGACCCTGCTTCAGCGTGTGCGTCATGCCCGTCTGCATGGCGGCCGGCAGGAACAATGCGCCGCCAAAAGCGATCAGCCCCTGGCTCAGATGCATCCCGGCCGGGCGGGTCAGGGTCGTGGCATGCCCGTCCATGAAGGCGCCCGCGGCGATGCAGGCAAGCGACAGGATGTGCAGCGCCGGAATGCGCTCCGGCTTCAGCAAGGCGCCGCACAGCACGCCGCCCGTGACCGAGGCGCCGAGGATCGTCAGGTACAGGCCGCGGCTTTGCTCGTTCAGCAGGCCGAGGGCCTGGAACAGGCCCGGGGCGCCGGAACTCTGCTCCGACAGCACGATGCGGAAGGCGAGCAGGACGAGCGCCAGCCGCACCATCTCCCCGCTGGCGAGCCAGCGGATGTTCATCAGCGGCGTTTCGCGGTTGAACTCGATGGCGGCCGCCAGGGCGAGGGCCAGCACCGCCACCGCGAGGCAGATTCCGATCCAGGGCGCCTCGAACCACCAGTAAAGCCGGCCCAGCGTGAACACAACGGCCAGCAGGCCGAAGCCAAGGGCGATCAGCGGGTAGCTGACGGCATCCAGCCAATGCAGCACCCTGGCGCGGGGCACAGGGGCCAGCGGCAGGCGCCACACCACGGCGAGGCAAAGCAGGGCCAGCCCCACTTCCAGCGTGTACAGCCCGCGCCATTGGTCGAGATCCAGCAGAACGGGAGAGATGAGCCGCGCCAGCGCCGGCGTGGCGGCGGAACAGGTCAGCGCCAGGCTCAGCCCCCAGCTCAGCTTCTTCTCGGGCGGAAAGGCTTCCAGCATGTACAGGAAGCCCAGCGTCGAGATCGGCGAGGCGGCGATGCCGGCCACGAAGCGCACCGCCACCGCCGAATGCAGGTTGAACACGAACAGGTGCAGCACCGACACAACGGCAAAAAGGGCGATGCTGATCTCGGCGAAGCGGCGCAGGCCGAACTGCGAGCGCACCTTGGTCAGGATGGCGGTCAGGCTCACATTGGGCGCCATATAGGCCGCGACCAGCCAGGTGGCCTCGTTCACCGTGGCGCCCAGCGCGCCCTGCAACTGGTAGGTGTTCGCCGAAACAAGGTTCAGCCCGAGCCCCTGCGTGACCCAGAGCAGGACCGCGGCGCCGAGGCAGGCGGCCATGCGTCGCGCATCGGGTGCCGCGGCCGGCGCGGCAGCGGTGGCGCTCATGGCTCCTCCTTCGGCGCGGCGCCGGTGCCGCCGCCGCCGCAAGCCTCGACATTGCGGAGGATGCGGTCCAGCACGGCGCTGGTGACGGCGAGTTCGTCGGCACCGATGCCATCCAGCAGCGCGGCGCGCAGCGTGGCGACCACCTGCTCCACCTCGCGCAATTGCGGCATCGCTTCGGCTGTCAGCATCACCTGCTTGGCCCGGCGATCCCCCGGGACGGCGCTGCGGCGGATCAGGCCCTGCCGTTCCAGCCCATCCAAAAGGCGCACCAGGGTCGGGTGCTCCAGCTCCAGCACCGCCGCCAGCTCCGTCTGGTTCACGGCCTGGTGCTTCGCCAGGTGCAGCATCAGCCGGGCACGCGGCAAGGTCATGCCGCGGGCGCGCATCAACCGGTCGAACACCGTGCGCACCTTGCGGCCGGTGATCGCGATCTCCGTCAGCAATGCTTCCCGCAGAGCTGCGTCCCGCAGTTCCATAGGAACCTCAATTGTAGTGTGCTAACGAAATCCTTCTACAGGATCGGGAAGGGCCTTCACCATGGCGAAGGCCGCAGGGCTTCCCCGCGCCAGGAGCAAATCAGCCGGCGCGAAGATGCGGCGGCACCGCCACCTGCTCGAAATCCCGTGCCAGGGCATGCAGGGCGGATCGCAGCTTCGGTCCCTGCATGGCGCGGCCATGGCCCGGAACCAGGATTTCTGGCTCCAGCTGCGCCAGCAGCCGCGCCGATTGCGCCGCCGCCGTCCAGTCCGGGGTGAAATAGCGTGGCGGCCCGTGCAGCTCCGGCGCCTGGGTGGCGGCGGCATAGGCGGATTCCTGCGCGGTGGTGACAACGGCGTCGCCGGACAGGAGCAGCCGGTCCTGCTCCCGCCAGAAGGACACGTGGCCCGGCGCATGGCCCGGCGTGTGGAGCCAGCGCCAGCCGGGCATGAAGGGCAGGCTGCCATCCTCCGGCAGCGGCAGCAGCCAGCGGCTGACATCCACCGGGGAGCGCGGGAACAGCGGCGCCAGCAGCGGCATCACCCCGCCCCCGGCCTTGGTATCCGGCGGCGGATAGGACTGCCGGCCGTTCAGGAAGGGATGCTCCAGCGGGTGCGCGTAGACCGGCGCTTCCCATTCATTGGCCAGTGTTTCCAGCACGCCGACATGGTCGAAATGGCCATGGGTCAGCAGGATGGCGCGCGGCGGGTGGTCCAGGAAGCGCTCGGCGGCGGCGCGGCGGATCAGCCCGGCCGAGCCGAACAGGCCGGCATCGATCAGCACCCATTCGGCGCTGCCGGGCTCGCCCCAGAAAGCCACGTTGACGATGGCCAGGCGGCGATAGGCCAGGTCCGGCACCACCGCCATCGTGCCATCCGCCTGCTGCATCCCGGCGATCGCTTCCGCCGTCAGCGGGATCTGCTGGGTCATCATCGCCTCCCCATGGCTGCCGGGAAGGCAAACCGGTGGCGCCGGCCTCGGTTGCCGGCGCCACCGTGGATCACACGAGCTTCTGCTCGCGCAGCGACGCGATCTCGGCGGCGGAATAGCCGAGGCTGGCCAGTACCTCATCCGTGTGCTGCCCCAGCAGGGGCGCGGCGGAGCGGTAGTCCGGCGGCGTCGCGGACAGCTTCACCGGGTTGGCGACCACCGTCACCTCCTGGCCGGAAGCGTGCGGCATCTTCACCAGCATGTCGCGCGCCTGGACATGCGGGTCGGCGAAGACGCGGTCCAGGGTGTTGATCGGGCCGCAGCCGATCTTCAGCGCCTCCAGCTTCGCAATCCATTCATCCGTCGGCATGGTCCGGGTGACAGCGGTCAGCGTTTCGGTCACCAGGGCGCGGTTGCCGACGCGGGCGGCGTTGGTGGCGTAGCGCTCATCGGCCAGCAGGTGCTCCAGGCCGAAATTCTTGCAGAAGCGCTCAAAGGTCGGGTCATTGCCGATCGACAGCACCATGTAGCCATCGGCGGTCGGGAACACCTGGTAGGGCACGATGTTGGGGTGCTGATTGCCGAGGCGCGGCGGGTTCTGGCCGGTGGCCAGGTAGTTCATGCCCTGGTTGGCGAGCCATGCCACATGCGTGTCCAGCATGCCGATGTCGATCTGCTGCCCCTGCCCTGTCGCCTGCTTGTGTCGCAGGGCGGCCAGGATGCCGATGGTGCCGTAAAGCCCGGCGAACAGGTCGGCGACGGGGATGCCGACCTTCTGCGGCTCGCCCTCGGGCTCCCCGGTCAGGGACATGACGCCGCCCATGGCCTGGATCAGCGCGTCATAGCCGGGGCGCGGCGCATAAGGTCCGGTCTGGCCGAAGCCGGTGATCGAGCAATAGATCAGCCCCGGATACTTCTCCTTCAGCTGGTCCCAGCCCAGGCCGTACTTGGCGAGCGCGCCGACCTTGAAGTTCTCCACCAGGATATCGGCATTGGCGAGCAGCTTGTGCACCACCGCCTGCGCCTCGGGCTTGGCGATGTCCAGCGTGATGGACTTCTTGTTGCGGTTGACGCCGACGAAATAGGCGCTCTCCCGCGTGTTCGGCATGAAGGGAGGCGCGAAGCCGCGGGTGTCGTCGCCTGCCTCGGGGCGCTCGATCTTGATGACCTCGGCGCCGAGGTCGCCCAGCATCTGGGTGCAGGTTGGGCCGGCCAGGACGCGCGTCAGGTCCACGACGCGCAGGCCCTTCAGGGGGCCGCTCGGTTCGATCATGGCATTCACTCTTTCGTTCTTTGTTGCAGTCACAGCCAGCCGGGCACGATCAGCACGGCCCAGGCCAGGGCGGGACCGCCCACGACAACAAGGCCACTATAGATCAGGAACCGGCGGAACAGCTTGTCCCGCTCATCCTCGGCCGCATTGGCCACGACGAGGGCACCGTTGGTCGAGAAGGGGCTGACATCGACAATGGTGGCCGAGATCGCGAGGGAGGCGATCATGCCCACCGCCCCGATCTCGCCGCCCGCCAGAAAGGGCACGGCCAGCGGGATGATGGCGCCGAGCACGCCGACCGAGGACGCGAAGGCCGAAACCACGCCGCCGATGTAGCAGAGCAGCAGCGCCGCCAGCAGCGGCGCGCCAAGCCCGGCCACGCTGTTGCTGACCATGTCGATGGCGCCCGATTTCTGCAGCACGCCGACATAGGTGATGACGCCGGCGATCAGCAGCACGGTGGACCAGCTCACCTTGTCGATGGCGCCCTTCTGCGCGGTGGGGGACAGCAGCGCCAGCAGCACGGCGATGGTGATCGCCACCATGCCGACATTCAGCCCGAAAGCCAGCGAGCCCACCCCCAGGATCAGCAGCCCGGCAAGCGTCAGGATCTGGTCGCGCGTCGCGCGGGTGAGGTGCGGATGATCCCCGTCCCGCGGGGCCGCGGGGGTGCCGCCATGGCCGGTGACCGGCACGGAGGCGCGGCTTCCTTCCTCGAATTCCTCATGCGTGCCGGTGTCGCGCCGGCCGAGCAGCTTCGCGCCGCCAAAGGCGAAGAAGACGCCCACCGCCACGGCGAGGTTGAAGAACAAGCTGGCCAGGAACAGCGCGGTTTCATTGCCCGGCAGCCCGGCGCGGTCGACGATCTGGTTGGTGATGCCGCCATAGATCGAGATGGGCGAGAAGCCGCCGCCCTGCGCGCCATGGATGACCAGGAGGCCCATCATCAGCGGGTCGATCCTGTAATGGCGGGCGAAGCGCAGCGCGATCGGGGCGATGATCGCCACCGCGGCCGGGCTGACCGCGCCAACCGCCGTCAGAACGGCGGCGACGCCGAACATCACCCAGGGGATCGCCGCCACGCGCCCGCCCACCGCGCGCACCGCCCAGTGCACCAGCAGGTCGATGGTGCCGTTCTTTTGCGCAATGGCGAAGAGATAGGTGATGCCGACGAGCGTGACGAAGAGGTCACCCGGGAAGCCCGCCAGGATGTTGTTGGCGGTCATGCCGACGAACACGGTGCCAACGAGGAAGGCGAGCGCGAACGCCAGGGCGCCCATGTTGATGGGCAGTGCCGTGCCAACAATGAACATCACGACCAGCCCCAGGATAGAGGCAAGGGATGGGGACACTTGGGACGTTCCTCGGTTGTGGCGCGGCGCAAGCGGCACCACGCGGAAGCTTCAAACGATGGGGCGCCATGACGCCGCCACCGCTATCCGTCAATCAGGCAGCCGGCTTGGTGCCGGACGTCCTGGAACCCGGCGCCTTGGCGGCGGGCTTGCCCCCTTCCCCAGTGCCGCCGCCGGAGCCCCCTCCGGAGCCTCCGAGCAGGCGCGGCAGGTAGCCGGACCGTCCCTTGCCCGCGGACAGCGCCGGCATCGCCAGCATGGCATCCACCGCCACCGAGCGCGCCACCGTGCCGGACCGGGTAAAGGCCTCGTGGTTCGCCTCGATGCTGTCGGGATCGTAGAGGTAGTTCACCATCACTCCGTAGGATTCGGCCATGCCGCGCGGCGCGGTGTTGCCGAGCCAGTTGATCCGCTCCAGCCGCGCGCCATTGCCCAGGTGGAAGCGCGCCACGGGGTCGATATTGCCCATGCCGGTATTGGGCCGCGTCAGGTATTCGGCCACCAGCCGTAGCAGCGGCGGCCGCAGCGCGGCTTCCCGCGCCGGGTCGAGCCACCATTCGCCGGTGGCCAGCTTGTCCAGCAGCGCGGCAGCCTTGGGCGGCGCGGCGCCCTCCGCAGGCTCCCCGCCATCCGGCGCCTCGGCGGCGGGCAACTCCGCGGCGGGTGCATCGGCGGGCGTCGCCAGTGCCGTGATGGCGGCATCTTCCCCGGCGCGGAACAGCTCGTCCCCGCCACGCTCGAGCCGCCGCTTCAGCCAGCGGCGGAAGCCGGGCACGGGGGAAAGGGTGGAGAAGTGCCGGATCTCCGGCAGCTCGGCCTTCAGTTCCTCCACCACCTGCTTGATCAGGAAGTTGCCAAAGGAAACGCCGCGCAGGCCTTCCTGGCAGTTGGAGATGGAATAAAAGATGGCGGTGTCGAATTCCGGCGGCGCCGGGCCCTCCTGGGGCGCCAGCAGCGGCTGGACGGCGCTCGCCAGGCCCTGGGTCAGGGCCACCTCGACGAAGATCAGCGGCTCGCCCGGCAGGGCGCGGTGGAAGAAGGCGAAGCAGCGCCGGTCCGGCCCGAGGCGGCGGCGCAGATCGTCCCACCCCATGATCTCATGCACCGCCTCATAGGCGATCAGCTTCTCCAGGATCGCGGCCGGCGTGTCCCAGTCGATGCGGCGCAGCTCCAGGAAGCCGCGGTTGAACCAGGAGGCGAACAGGTGCTGCAGGTCCACGTCGAGCGGCTTCAGCTCCGGGTGCTTCTTCAGCTCGCCGAGCAATTCGCGGCGCATGTTGACCAGCGCGGCGGTGCCGCCCATGGCCATGTTCATGCGCCTGAGCACCTCCTGCCGCGGCGGCTCGGCCTTCTCGAACAGCATCATGGCGCGCGCCGCGGAAGGCTCGTCCAGATAGGCCTGGGCGGCGGCGCGCAGGGCGGCCTCGTCGGGCAGGAAGCTGGTGGCCAGGAACTGCCGGAAGGCGGCGCGGTCCTCGGCGTTCAGGTCGTGCAGCACGCTGAGCAGCTCCCGCGCCACCGCCGCGCCCGAGGCCTCGCCCCGCTCTGACAGCAGGGACCGCGTCAGCAATTCGGCGCGGACCAGCGGCGGACGCGCGATGGCCGGCACGTCGGCGTAAGGGCGGCCGCGATCGGCGATGCCCGACCAAAGCCGCTCCAGCCAGGTGCGCGCACCCATGGTGATGGAAGTGGGCATGTGGTTGTCGCTCCCGGACCAATGGTGGCTTGCCCGCAGTATTGCGAAGGGCCGGCGGGTTGGAAACCGAATTATGCGAGAGGGTTAGTTTTCACGCGCCCTGCATGCGGAACTGTCATGTTCTGGCCCGTCTCATATACTGAGCCAGGGCAGCACTCGCTGTCAGGATATGCACGCGCATCAGTTGCGCCGCCTCCTCTCCGGCGCCGCGAAGAACCTGCTCCAGGATTGCCTCATGCTCGGCGAAGGAGCGCTCGATCCGGCGGTCCTCGTTGAACTGGGCACGGCGATAGGGGGCCAGGCGCAGGCGCAGCGTCGCCGCATGTTCGGCCAGGACGCCATTATGGGTGCCACGGTAGAGCAGGTTGTGGAAGCCCCGGTTGTATTCGTCATAGGCATCGAGCGCCGAATCCGCCGGATTGAAGCCGGCATGGAGCGATTGCAGCCCGAAGCGCTCCATCGCCGTCATCCGATAGGTGGCAAGGCGGGCACACATCGCCTCGGTCTCGGCCATCAGCTCGAACAGCTCGGCCAGTTGCTCGGTCGTGATGCGGGCGACGCGGGCGCCGCGCCGCGGCTCGATCTCCACCAGCCCGGCCGCGGCCAGCTCGCGCAGCGCTTCCCGCGCGGGGGTGCGGGAAGCGCCGAAGCGGATGGCCAGCTGGCTTTCGTCGATGACGCTGCCTGGCGCCAGCCGCCCGGCGGTGATGTCGTCGGCGAGCGTCAGGCGGATGGTTTCGGCAAGGGTGACTGCGCGGTTCATGTTGCGCGCGATGCTGCCCCGGCCCGGCCACGAAGGAAAGCGGCCCCGCTTGCCGTGGCGGGCGACCCGGCGCATGGTCGCGCCCCTTCTTACGCGCCCTTGCCTGAGGAAAACGCCATGTCCGAACTGTTCGAAGCCCCGACCCTCGATCAGGCGGCGCTCGCCCGCGCCCTGTCCGGCTTCCACCTGATCGGCGGCAAGCTGACCCGCCCGGTGAATGGCCGCCTGTTCCCCGTGGTGAACCCCGCCACCGGCGCCACCGTGGCCGAGGCCGCCGATGGCGATTCGGCCGATGTGGATGCCGCGGTGGCCGACGCGGCGCGGGCGCAGAAGGACTGGGCCCTGCTGCCGGCCCGCAAGCGCGGCGCGCTGGTGCATCAGGCGGCGCAGCTGATCCGCGCCCATGTGGAGGAGCTGGCGCGCCTCGTCGCGCTGGAAACCGGCAAGGCGCTGCGCACCGAAAGCCGCGTCGAGGCCAACAACGTGGCCGACATCTTCGAGTTCTTCGGTGGCCTCGGCGGAGAGATCAAGGGCGAGACGGTGCCCTTCGGCCCGGATGTGCTGAACATCACGGTGCGGGAGCCGCTGGGCGTGGTCGGCGCCATCATCCCCTGGAACATCCCGATGATGCTGCTGGCGCTGAAGGTCGCGCCCGCGCTGGTGGCGGGCAACAGCATCGTGGTGAAGTCGGCGGAGGAGGCGCCGCTCGCCGTGCTGCGCATCGCGGAGCTGATGAACCGCGTGCTGCCGCCCGGCGTGTTCAACATCCTCTCGGGCCAGGGGCCGGAATGCGGCGCGCCGCTGGTGGCGCATGATCTGGTGAAGAAGGTGACCTTCACCGGCTCGGTCGAGACGGGCCGCATCATTGCCCGCACCGCGGCCGACAAGTTCATCCCGGTGACGCTGGAGCTGGGCGGCAAGTCGCCGATGATCGTGTTCGCGGATTGCGACTTCGAGAAGACGGTGGCCGGCGCCCTCACCTCCATGCGCTTCACCCGGCAGGGGCAGAGCTGCACCGCCGCCTCCCGCATCTTCGTCCAGCGCCCGATCTACGAGAAGTTCGTGGCCGAGATGGCGAAGCGGGTCGATGCCATGGTGATGGGCGACCCGCTGGACGAGGCGACCGACATCGGCACCATCATCTCCCCGGCACAGTACGAGAAGGTCCAGGCCTTCATCGCCGAAGGCAAGGCGACCTCCGGCGCCGAGGGCCGCGCCTGCGCCCGCATGCCGGCCGACCCCACGCTGCGCAAGGGGCTGTTCATCCAGCCGCACATCTTCACCGGCCTCGACAAGGACAGCCGCCTGGTGCGGGAGGAGATCTTCGGCCCCGTCACCGTGGTGTTCCCCTTCGATGACGCGGAAGCCGTGCTGCGCGACGCCAACGACACCGAATTCGGCCTCGCCGCCAGCGTCTGGACCAACGACCTGAAGATCGCGCTGCGCTTCGCCCACCGGATCGAGGCGGGGCTGGTGCAGGTGAACCAGAACCTCGTGGTGCAGCCGAACCTGTCCTATGGCGGGGTGAAGAATTCCGGCCTGGGCAAGGAAGCCAGCCTGGAATCCATGCTGGAGCACTTCACCCATAAGAAGACCATTATGGTCAACATGGCCTGACGGCCATTGGGCATGGTCAACATGGCCTAAACGGCCATCGGGCATGGTGAACATGACCCAAACCACGCCTCCCTCTCGCGGGGGCTGACGCGGCGGAGGCGGCCATGGCAGGTTGCGGCAACATGCGCCTCCTTCCTGCCGCGGTCGCCGGTGACCGCCGATTCCTGATCATGCTGGCCCTCGGCTTTTCCGCCGGGGTGCCGCTGCCCCTCACCGCCTTCGTGCTGCGGCAATGGATGTCCGAAAGCGGCATCTCGCTGGCCGCCATCGGGCTGACGGCGCTGATCGGCCTGTCCTATTCGCTGAAGTTCCTGTGGTCGCCATTGCTGGACCACGCCATGCCGCCGCTGTTCCGCGGCTGGGGGCGCCGGCGCGGCTGGCTGGCCACCATTCAGCCGATCCTGGCGCTGTCCATCCTGGCGCTGGGCTTCACCAACCCCGCCGCAGCGCCGGAGCTGACGGTTGCGGTGGCGGTGCTGGTGGCCTTCCTGTCAGCCAGCCAGGACGTGGTGGTGGATGCCTATCGCATCGAGTTCCTGGAGGAACGGCAGCAGGGCCTCGGCCTCGCATGGTATGTCTGGGGCTATCGCGGGGCGCTGCTGGCGGCCAATGCCGGGGCGCTGGCCGTGGCCGAGTTCGCCGGCTGGACCCTGGCCTTCGCCTATTGCGCGGCCCTGATCGGGGTAGGCTTCCTGGCGGTGTGGCTGGGGCCGGAGCCGGAAGGGCAGCGCCGCGAGGCGCGCGGCTGGGCCGCCCGGATGCGCGCCGCCGTGGTCGATCCTTTCGCCGACTTCATGCGCCGCCCCTACTGGCTGGCCATTCTGCTGTTCATCGCCCTGTTCAAGCTAGGCGAGGCACTGGCGGGGGTCATGACCGCGCCCTTTTATCGCGAGCTGGGCTTTTCCCGCACCGAGGTCGCGGCGGTGGGCAGCGTGTTCGGGCTGTTCGCCACGCTGGTTGGCGCCCTGGCCGGCGGCTGGCTGGTGGTGCGGATCGGCACGGCGCGGGCCCTGGTGCTGACCGGCATCACCCAGATGCTGTCCAACCTGATGTATGTGGCGCTGGCCCATGCCGGGCACGACATGCCGATGCTGTGGGCCCAGGTGGGGGTGGAGAACTTCACCGACGGCCTCGCCGATGCGGCCTTCGTCACCTACCTCTCCTCGCTGACCAGCCGCGCCTTCACCGCCACGCAATATGCCCTGCTGTCCTCGCTCGCGGCGGTGCCGCTGCGCACATTGGGGGCCGGGTCGGGCAGCCTGGCGGAGTGGCTCGGCTGGGTGGATTTCTTTCTGCTCACCACCTTCGCCGCGCTGCCGGCCATGGCGGTGATGCTGTTTCTTCTGTGGCGGCTGCCGCCCCCGCCGCGCGCGACCCATGTTGCGGCGCTGGAGGAGCCTGGGCCGGGCTGATGCGCCCCCTCTTGTGGTTGCGACCGATTCGCAATAAGCCGGGCTTGTCCTTGTCCGGAGGCTCCGACATGCCGCTCCCCCCATTTTCCTACGGAGCCTTGCCGTGGCGCCGGCGCTGAGCCGCAGGGCCCTTGTCGCCGCCATGCTGACCGGCACTGCCGCGCGGGCGGCCGACCTTCCGATCACCCTGCCCCGCAGCGCCACCTGGGATATGCGCAGCACCGCCGGGCACCGCCACCGCATCCTGCTCGGCTGGCCCAAGGCGCCGGCGCCGCCGGGCGGCTATCCGGCGCTGCTGCTGCTGGACGGCCACACCAGCTTCCCCATCGCCACGGCCCTGGCCCGCCAGCAGGAGGCCCGGGGCGCACAGTCCCTGACCGAACCCGCAGTGCTGGTCGGGCTGACCTATCCCGAGGAGGCCGCCCCCTCCGGCGATGGCGTGGATGGGCGGAGCCGCGACTACACCCTGCCCGCGGCCGGCGCGCCAGCCGGAACCGGGGGCGCCGATGCCTTCCTGGATTTCGTCGAGCAGCTTCTGCTGCCGGACATCGCCGCGCGCCTTCCGCTCGACCGGGACCGCCTGGCGCTGTTCGGCCATTCCTATGGCGGGCTTTGCGCCCTGCATGCCTTCTTCACCCGGCCCGCCCTGTTCCGCGCCACCATCGCCGCCAGCCCCTCCATCTGGTGGGGAAACGGCGCCGTGCTGGCGGAGGAAAGCCGCTTCGCCGGCGCCCTGCCGCCCGGAACCGCACGGCGGCGCCTGTTGATCACGGTAGGCAGCCGCGAGCAGCGCAGCGCGGAGGAGATCGCGGCCCTTCCGCCTGCCCGGCAGGAGCGCGCGCGCATGAGCAACATGGTGGGACGCGCCGGGGACCTGGCCGCCCGCCTGTCGGGCCTGGGGCCGGAAGGGCCGGAGGTCGCCTTCGTGAACTTTCCCGGCGAAGACCATGGCTCGGTCATCGCGCCTGCCATCGGGCGCGCGGTCCGCTTCGCCCTGGCGCGCTGAAGCTCGCCGGAGGGCGCGGCGTCAAGGCCGCGCGGCGCCTCCGCTGGGCAGCCGCAGCGCCGCCAGCTTGGCGGGGTTGCGGATGACGTAGACGGCGCTGATGCGGCCATCCGCGAGTTCCAGCGCGGTGGTCTGCGGCAATCCGTCGGCTTCCAGGGTCACGAAGCCCGGCTGGCCGTTGATGCGGCCCAGATGCAGCAGGGGCGGCACGCCCGGCCGCTTGCGGGCGATGCCGGCGAAGAAGCGCCCCACCCTTTCCGCCCCGCGGATCGGGTTGAGTGCCGCCGGGCGGATGCCGCCGCCATCGGTATGGAGCACGGCATCGGCCGCCAGCAGGCCCCGCAGCGCGGCCATGTCGCCCTTTCGCGAGGCGGCCAGGAAGGCGCGCGCCACCCGCTCCGCCTCCGCATCCGTGACCGGAAAGCGCGGATCGGCCTCCGACAGGCGCTCACGCGCCCGGCTGGCAAGCTTGCGGCAGGCCGGTTCCGCCTTGTTCAGCAGCGCCGCGATCTCGGCGAAGGGCGTTTCGAACAGGTCGTGCAGGATGAACACGGCGCGTTCCGCAGGGGACAGGCGCTGCAGGGTCAGCAGAAAAGCGACGGACAGATCCTGCGCCTGCTCATGCGCCGCCTGCTGGGGCGGCCGCAGATCCTCAACCACCGGCTCCGGCAGCCATGGCCCGACATAGCACTCTCGCCGCACCCTGGCGGAGCGCAGGTGATCGAGGCTGAGCCGCGCCGCCGCCGTCAGGAGCCAGGCGCGCGGCGAGCCGATGCCGGCGCGGTCCGCCGCGGCCCAGCGCAGAAAGGTGTCCTGGGCGATGTCCTCCGCTTCGGCCAGGGAGCCCGTCATCCGGTAGGCCAGGCCGATCAGGTCGGCGCGGAAGGGGCCGAAGCTCGCGGCGGCATCACCCATGGCGTTCAGTCCATCCGCACTGGCGGCACGGAGCGGAAGCCGATGGCCAGGCGGTTCCAGCTGTTGATGGCGCCGATCAGCAGGGTTAGCACCACCTTCTCCGCATCGGTGAAATGCGGGTCGAGGGCGGCGTAGTCGGCATCCGGGGCATGGGTGTCGGCGATGCGGGTCAGCGCCTCGGTCCAGCCCAGGGCCGCGCGCTCCCGCGGGGTGTAGTGCGGCGCCTCCCGCCAGGCATCCAGCAGGTAAAGCCGGGCTTCCGTTTCACCGGCGCGGCGGGTGTCCCGCGTGTGCATCTCGATGCAATAGGCGCAGCCATTGATCTGCGAGGCGCGGGTCTTCACCAGATGAACCAAGCCGTGTTCCAGCCCGCCATTCACCACCGCCTTCTCAAAGGCGTACATGCCGGCAAGGGCTTCGGGCGCCGCGGCCTGCGGGTTCAGTCTCGGTTGCATGGGATGTCCTTTTGTTCCGACATCCACAAGACGAGGCAGGCCCGCACGATGTGACAGGCTGCCCCGGCTTTTCCCGAAAGTTCAGCCTTTTTCCCGCATCAGCCGCGCCTTGTCGCGCTGCCAGTCGCGCGCGGCGATGGCATGGCGCTTGTCGGCCTTGTTCTTGCCCTCGCCGAGGCCGAGCAGCACCTTGGCGATGCCGCGCTCGTTGAACAGGATCTCCAGCGGCACCAGCGTCACGCCTTCCCGCGCCACGGCGCCGGTCAGGCTTTCCACCTGCTTCTTCTTCAGCAGCAGCTTGCGCGGCCGGCGCGGCTCGAAATGGGACACGAAGGAGCCGGCCTGCCATTCGGGAATGTAGCAGTTGAACAGCCACAATTCGCCGTCGCGCTCGCCGGCCCAGGCATCGGCGATGGCGGCGCGGCCGGCGCGCAGCGACTTCACCTCCGGCCCCAGCAGCACCAGCCCGGCCTCATAGGTGTCGCCGATCTTGTAGTCGAAGCGCGCCTTGCGGTTCTGCGCGGCGGTGCCGTGCGCGATCAGCGCTTTCTTGCGGGGCTCGGCCATCACTCTTTCATCCGGCGGAAGGCGGGGTGGCCCAACGTGGCGCGCCGCCTCCCGGTTTCAAGGTCTCGTTCCAGCAGAGCCTCAGTTCAGCAGCCCGGCCGTCACCATGGCCGCCTTGACCCGTGCCTTGGTGGCATCGGCGACAGGCGCCATCGGCAGCCGGCAGAAGGCCGAGGACTTGCCCAGCAGGCTGGCGGCATACTTCACCGGGCCGGGCGAGGTTTCGCAGAACATCGCGTCGTGCAGCGGCGTCAGCCGGTCCTGGATTTCCATCGCCTCCTCGACGCGGCCGGCTTCCCAGGCGGCGTGCATCTCGGCGCAAAGGCGCGGCGCGACATTGGCGGTGACGCTGATGCAGCCCACCCCGCCGGCGGCACGGAAGGCCAGGGCGGTGTGGTCCTCGCCGGAAAGCTGGCAGAAATCGGTGCCGCAGGCGAGGCGCGTGTGCAGCGGCCGCGTCAGGTTGGCGGTCGCGTCCTTCACGCCGACGATGTTCGGGTGCTTCGCCAGCCGCGCCATGGTTTCCACCGACATGTCGATCACCGAGCGCGGCGGGATGTTGTAGATGATGATCGGCAGGTCCACCGCATCGGCGATGGCGGTGAAGTGCAGATACAGGCCTTCCTGCGTCGGCTTGTTGTAGTAGGGCGTGACCACGAGGGCGGCATCGGCGCCCGCCTCCTTGGCATGGCGGGTCAGCGCGATCGCCTCGGCCGTGCTGTTGGAGCCGGCGCCGGCGATCACCGGCACCCGGCCGCCCGCGGCCTCGACGCAAAGCTCCACCACGCGATGATGCTCGGCATGCGACAGGGTCGGGCTTTCGCCGGTGGTGCCGACAGGGATCAGCCCCTGCGTGCCCTCGGCGATCTGCCAGGCCACGAAGTCGCTAAAGGCTTTTTCATCCAGCCTGCCATCGGCGGCCATCGGCGTGAGCAGCGCGACAAGCGATCCCTTGAACATCGGACGAGCACTTTCCTTCCCGGGTGGCGGGTTCTGGCGGAGGAGGGCCGGAAGCTAGGCGCCCGGGCGAAGCCGCACAAGCGCCGGCCGGCCCACCTTCCCCGCCACATTTCTTCACGTAAGCCAATGATACACGCCGCGCCGGTTCTGCTCTACCCTGGGGACATGTTCGCCTCATCCCGCCCCGCCGCATGACCCTGCTGGCATTCGCGCCCAGCGCGTCCTCCACCGTGCTCCGCCGCATGCTGCTCCTGGCCGGCCTGGCGGTTCTGCCTGCCACCGGCTTCCGCGCCGCGCCCGCCCTGGCGCAGCCCTGGGCCTCCGAGGCGCAGCGCGGCGCCGGCCGTGCCGCCATGATCGCCGCCAATGCCGGCCGCTGGAGCGAGGCGCAGGCCATTGCCGATGCCAGCGCTGACCCGCTCGCCGGCAAGCTGGTGCGCTGGATGCGGCTGCAGGTGCGCGGCCAGGGCAGCGCCGAGGAGGTGGCCGCCTTCACCGCCGCCAATCCCAGCTGGCCGCAGCTCGCCACCCTGACCCTGCGGGGCGAGGAAGCGCTGCCCGTGCTGGCCGATGACGCGCTGGTGCTGCGCCTGTTCGCCCAGCATCCGCCGCGCGGCCTGAACGCCACGCGGCTGCTGGCCGAGGCGGTGCAACGCCAGCAGGGCGCGGCGGCGGCGCAGGAGGCGGTTCGCCGCGGCTGGCGCGAAGCCAATGCCGATCCAGGCGACGAGGCCGCCTTTCTGGCCATCTTCGGGGCGCTGCTGACGCCGGAGGATCATCGCTTCCGCTTCGAGCGGCTGGCCTGGGCGCGGCAAACCACGGCCGCCGGCCGCCTGCTGCCCTTGCTGCCCCCCGATGCCCGCCTGCCGGCGGAACTGCGCCTGGCGCTGGCCGCCGAGCAGGGGGGCGCGGAAGCGCAGGCCGCGCCGCGCGCCGCGGCGGATCTTGGCCTCGCCGCCGAACTGGCGCGATTCCTGCGCCGCCAGGACCGCGACCGGGAAGCCGCGGCGGTGTGGCAGCAGGCCGAGCCCCTGCAACGCCAGATGCGGCCCGAGGCCGCGCGCGCCGTTTGGAACGAGCGGCAGGTTCTGTCGCGCAAGCTGCTGCGCCTGGGCGACGCCGCCACCGCCTACCGCGTCGCGGCGGGGCATGGCGCCTCGGAAGGGGAGCCGCTGCACGACGCCGAGTTCCTGGCCGGCTTCATCGCGCTGCGGCGCCTCGGGGATCCGGCCCTGGCGGCGCGCCATTTCGCCAGGCTGGGCGAAGGCAGCAACAGCATCATCACCCGTTCCCGCGCCGCTTATTGGCGCGGCCGGGCCGCCAGCGCCCGCGGCCGTGCCGGGGAAGCCCGGGCCGAATACGCCGCCGCCGCCAGCCTGCCCACCGGCTTCTATGGCCAACTTGCGGCGCTGGCGCTGGGCGAAACGCCGGCGCAGCTCGCCGCCCGCATCCAGGCGGTGCGTCCGCCGCAGCCTGGCGCCGAGGCCGCCGGGGCCTTCCTGGGCAAGGAGCTGGTGCAGGCGGTCCTGACGCTGGCCGATCTGGGCGATACCGACCGTGCCCGCACCTTCCTTTTGCGGCTGGAGGAAACCGCGCCCGATCCGGCGGAACAGGTGCTGGTGGCGCGGCTGGCGGGCAGCATCGGCCGGCAGGACCATGCCGTCTGGATCGCTCGCCGTGCCGGGGTCGACGGCGTGATGCTGCTGCCCGAAGGCTTCCCCGCCCCTTACGCGCTGCCGCCGGACGCTGGGGTGGAGCCGGCCTTCGCCTATGCCGTGGCCCGGCAGGAAAGCAATTTCGATCCTTCCGCCATCTCCTCCGCCAATGCGCGGGGCCTGATGCAGCTTCTGCCGGGAACGGCGGCGCTGGTGGCGCGGCAGCTCGGCATTCCGACCCAGACCGGCTGGCTGACCAGCCAGCCCGAGCACAACATGCGGCTCGGCTCGCGCTATTTGGCGGATCAGCTCGCCCGCTTCGGCAACCTCGCCATGGCCGCCGCGGCGTATAACGCCGGTCCCCGCCGGGTGGAGGAATGGCTCGGCACCTATGGCGATCCGCGCATCCCCGGCGGCGCCACGGGCGATCTGATCGACTGGATGGAGCAGATCCCGTTCGGCGAAACCCGCAACTACGCCCAGCGCGTGGTGGAGAACGCCGTGATCTACCGTGCGCTGCACGGCCAGGAGGCGCTGGACCATCCCCTCCAGCCCTGGCTGCCGCCTTCCATGCCAGCCGTGGCGGCGCGCTGATGTCGGCGCCCCTGGCCGCGCCGCCGGTGGCCCCGGCGGCCCTGTTGCCGCGTGCCCTGGCGAGCATGGGCGGCATCGGCTTTGTCCGCCCCGCGCCGGGCAGCTGGGGCAGTGCCCTGGTGCTGCCGGCGGCGCTGGCCGGGCCCGAGGCCTGCCTGCTGCTGGCGGCGCTGCTGACGCTGATCGGCTGGTGGGCGCTGGAGCGGCTGCCGGACCGCCATGCCGATCCCGGCTGGGTGGTGATCGACGAGGGCGCCGGGCAATGCCTCGCCCTGGCGGCGCTGCCGCTCGGCGCCGGGCCAGCCGGGGTGGCCCTGGCCTTCCTGTTGTTCCGCCTGTTCGACATCACCAAGCCCGGCCCGGTCGGCTGGGCCGACCGTCGCAAGGGCACCGCGGGCGTGATGCTGGATGACCTTTTCGCCGGCGCGCTGGCCGCCCTCGTCATCCTGGCGCTGCGCCTGGCCGGACTCGCCTTCACGGGGGATGGGGCATGAGCGAATTGCTGGAGCCGGGAACGCTGGACCGCGCCGCCGCCCTGCTGGAACAGCTTCAGCGAGCCGGCCTGACGCTCGCCACCGCTGAAAGCTGCACGGGCGGGCTGGTCGGTGCCGTGCTGACCGCCATCCCCGGCTCTTCCGCGACGGTGCTGGCGGGCTTCATCACCTATTCCAACGCGGCCAAGGCCCGCATGCTGGGCGTGCCGGAAGCCATGCTGGCCGAGTTCGGCGCGGTGAGCGAGCCCGTGGCCCGCGCCATGGCGGAAGGCGCGCTGCGCGAATCGGGCGCCGATCTGGCGGTGTCGCTGACCGGCATCGCCGGGCCGGGCGGCGCCACGCCGGGCAAGCCGGTGGGGCTGGTGCATCTGGGCGCCGCCCGCCGGGGCGCCCCCACCCTGCTGCGCCGCTGCGTCTTCCCGGGGGACCGCAGCGCGGTTCGCGCCGCCAGCGTGACCATGGCCCTGGCAATGCTGGCGGAACAGGCCGCGCGGCCGGCACAGGGATCATGACCCGGCCCTTCCGCGCGATCCGGCACGCCATCGGCGCCAGGGCGCTGTTGCCGCTGGCGCCGCGCCGCGATCGCCGCTAAGAGCGCAGCGCCATGATGACCGTCCTGCTCGTCCTGCATTTGTTTGTCACCCTCGCGCTGATCGGGGTCGTGCTGTTGCAGCGCTCCGAGGGGGGCGGGCTCGGCATCGGCTCCTCGCAAGGCATGGGCGCCTTCATGACGGGGCGCGGCACCGCCAACCTGCTGACCCGCACCACCGGCGTGCTGGCCACGCTGTTCATGGCCCTGGCCCTGGCGATGGCCCTGATGGGACGCGGCCAGTCCGGCGGCTCCATCCTCGACGCGCCGCCGCCCCCGGCAGTCACGGGCGAGCAGCCGATGCAGCCTTCGGCCCCCATTGGGCAGCCGGGCAGCACCACGGGCACGGGCACCACGCCCGGCACGGGCGGCGCACCCGTCCAGCCGGCCACGCCCCCACCGGCCGGCGTGCCGACGAACTGATCCCCGAATCGGGCGCCGGGCATTCCCAGGCGCCCGAACCTTTTATGGGGGCTCCACTCCGGGGCCCAACCCATTGAACCGGCGGGTGCCAGTCCGGCCCCGCTTTCCGCATGCAGCAGCCTTGCCATTCCCGCCGCTTCCCGGCGGCGGTGAGGCACGTTAGAAAGGTGGCCCATGACGCGGTTCGTTTTCATCACCGGCGGCGTGGTTTCCTCCCTCGGCAAGGGCATCGCGGCGGCCAGCCTCGGCGCGCTCCTGCAGGCGCGGGGCTACAAGGTCCGCATTCGCAAGCTCGACCCCTACCTCAACGTCGATCCGGGCACGATGAGCCCGTATCAGCATGGAGAGGTGTTCGTCACCGATGACGGGGCCGAAGCCGATCTCGATCTCGGCCATTACGAGCGCTTCACCGGCGTGCATGCCACGCGGGGGGACAGCTACACCTCCGGGCGCATCTACGCCGAGGTGATCGCCAAGGAACGCCGCGGCGACTATCTGGGCGGCACCGTGCAGGTGATCCCCCACATCACCGACGCCATCAAGGAAGCCGCCACGGCGGACACGGATGGCCTCGACTTCGTTCTGCTCGAGGTGGGCGGCACGGTGGGTGACATAGAGAGCCTGCCCTTCCTGGAAGCCCTGCGCCAGCTGCACAACGAGCTGGGCCCGCAGCGAAGCCTGTTCATGCACCTGACCCTGGTGCCCTACATCCCCTCCGCCGGCGAGCTGAAGACCAAGCCGACCCAGCATTCCGTGAAGGAGCTGCTGGGCCTCGGCATCCAGCCGCAGATCCTGCTGTGCCGCTGCGACCGTCCGATCCCGGAGAATGAGCGGCGCAAGATCGCCCTGTTCTGCAATGTGCGCCCGGAAAGCGTGATCCCGGCACTGGATGCCAGCTCCATCTACGCGGTTCCCCTGCAATACCAGGCGGAAGGGCTGGACCGGGAGGTGCTGCGGCATTTCGGCCTTTCCATCTACGGCCAGCCCGACATGTCCGGCTGGCAGCGCATCGTCCACCGGCTGGCAAATCCGGAAGGCGATGTGCGCATCGCGGTGGTGGGCAAGTACATCTCCCTGCTCGACGCCTACAAGTCGCTGGCCGAGGCGCTGACCCATGGCGGCATCCAGCATGGTGTGAAGGTCAGGCTCGACTGGATGGACAGCCAGGTCTTCGAAACGCCCAACGCGCTGGAGCGCCTGGAAGGGGTGCATGGCATCCTGGTTCCTGGCGGCTTCGGGGAGCGTGGCGCCGAAGGCAAGATCGAGGCGGTGCGCTTCGCGCGGGAACACAAGATCCCCTTCCTCGGCATCTGCTTCGGCATGCAGATGGCGGTGATCGAGGCGGCGCGGAATCTTGTCGGCATCGAGAATGCCTCTTCCACCGAGTTCGGCCCCTGCGAGGAGCCGGTGGTCGGGCTGATGACCGACTGGCTGCGCGGCAATGAGCGGGAAACCCGCTCGGCGGAAGGCGATCTCGGCGGCACCATGCGCCTCGGCGCCTATCCGGCGCGGCTGGCGGAAGGTTCGCTGGTGCGCCGCGTCTATGGCCAGGCGGAGATCGAGGAGCGCCACCGGCACCGCTACGAGGTCAATATTGGCTATCGCGAGCGGCTGGAGGCGGCGGGGCTGCAATTCTCCGGCCTGTCGCCGGACGGCCTCCTGCCGGAGATCGTCGAATATCCCGACCATCCCTGGTTCATCGGCGTGCAGTACCACCCCGAGCTGAAGTCCAAGCCTTTCGAGCCGCACCCGCTCTTCGCCGGCTTCGTCGGCGCGGCGGTGAAGCAGTCGCGGCTGGTCTGAACCCTGGCCTGCTGATGGGAAACAGCCCCGGCCGGATGGCCGGGGCTTTTTTTGTCCCTGGGCCGGCGCGGGCGGCACCGTGCCCATCCCGAACCCACCTGCCGCCGCCATGTTTCCGCAGGCGCCGCCCAGGTGCCGGGGGATCCCGCGGAACACGACAACGTTGCGTGCCCGGGCGCGATGCGGCCCTTGCCCTGCTGCCCCCCGCGCATTATCCGCCTGGGCACGAGACGCGACCGTCACCATCCGAGAGGACCCGGAATGACCGCCATTGCCGACATCATCGCCCGCGAAATCCTGGATTCCCGCGGCAACCCGACCGTCGAGGTCGATGTCGTGCTGGACAGCGGGGCGGTGGGCCGCGCCGCCGTTCCTTCCGGCGCCTCCACCGGCGCCCATGAGGCCGTCGAGCTGCGCGACGGCGACAAGGGCCGCTTCCACGGCAAGGGCGTGCAGAAGGCCGTCGCCAATGTCGAGGGCGAGATCTTCGACGCGCTCTCCGGCATGGACGCCACCGAGCAGGTCAAGATCGACGAGACGATGATCGCGCTCGACGGCACGCCGAACAAGTCGCGCCTCGGGGCCAACGCCATCCTGGCCGTGTCGCTCGCCGCCGCCAAGGCGTCCGCCGAGCATTACGGCGTGCCCCTCTACCGCTATGTCGGCGGCGTCTTCGCCCGCACCCTGCCGGTGCCGATGATGAACATCATCAATGGCGGCCAGCACGCGGACAACCCGATCGACATCCAGGAATTCATGATCATGCCGGTCGCCGCCGGCTCCTCCGCCGAGGCCGCGCGCATCGGCTCCGAGGTGTTCATGAGCCTGAAGAAGGCGCTGCACGATGCCGGCCACAACACCAATGTGGGCGATGAGGGCGGCTTCGCGCCGGACCTGAAGTCGGCCGAGGAGGCGCTGGGCTTCATCGCCAAGGCCTGCGAGGCCGCCGGCCACCGCGTCGGCGAGGACATCATGTTCGCCCTCGACTGCGCCTCCACCGAGTTCTTCAAGAACGGCGTCTACGACATGGAGGGCGAGGGCAAGAAGCTCGACGCCGCCGGAATGGTGGACTACCTGGCGAACCTTTGCGCCAAGTTCCCCATCATCTCCATCGAGGATGGCTGTGCCGAGGATGACTGGGAAGGCTGGAAGCTGCTGACCGACCGCCTGGGCGGCACGGTGCAGCTGGTGGGCGACGACCTCTTCGTCACCAACCCCGAGCGCCTGCGCCAGGGCATCGAGCGCAAGACCGGCAACTCGATCCTGGTGAAGGTCAACCAGATCGGCTCCCTGACCGAGACGCTGGAAGCGGTCGAGATGGCGCACCGCGCCGGCTACACCGCCGTCATGTCCCACCGCTCGGGCGAGACGGAGGACAGCACCATCGCCGACCTCGCCGTCGCCACCAATTGCGGGCAGATCAAGACCGGCTCGCTGAGCCGCTCGGACCGTCTGGCCAAGTACAACCAGCTCATCCGCATCGAGCAGGGCCTCGGCCCGGCCGCGCGTTATGCCGGGCGCACCATCCTGAAGCGCTAATCCCGCCGATGATCATCCTCCGCCGGCCATCGACGTGGCCGGCGGGACACGTGGTGCAGGAATACCGTCTTGCGCTGCGGTATGGACTTGCATCTCCTGAACAAGAAGCCGTTAACCTTTTGTCTGTAAGGGCCCCGGTAACACCCTGATTCGGGACAAGGATTCGGCTATGCGTGCGATCAAGCGGATTTTCGGCATCCTTTGGCTCCCGCTGATCTTCACCGGACTGATCTGGCATTTCTCCTGGTATGCGGTGCACGGGCCACGCGTCGGCTCTCTGGCGCGGGAAGCCAAGACGGCCGAGATCGCCGCCGCCCGTATCACCCTGGCCAAGGTCGAGGCCGAACGCGACATGATGGAGCGCAAGGTCGCCGGCCTGCGTGGCGACCGGATCGACCGCGACGTGCTGGATGAGCGCGCACGCGCCCTGCTCAACATGGTCGACAAGGACGAGCTGATCGTCCCCTATGGCAACAACAACCGCCTCTACTGAGCCGCCGCCAAAGCCAGCAAGGCGCGGGAAGCCCGGCTGGCATAGCGTTCCCTGTGCCGCAGCGCCTTGAAGGATCGCGGCGGCAACCCGACCCCTGCCCGCACCAGCAGGCCCGCCGCCAGATGCGGCCCGGCCGCGCGCTCCGACACCACGGTTGCGCCGCCATCCGCCTCCACCGCCGCCAGCACCGCCTCGTTGGAAGGAAGCTCCAGCGCGACCGTCAGCGCCTTGTCCGGCAGGCCCCATTGCCGCAGCAGCGCCTCGAAGGCGGCGCGGGTGCCGGAACCCGCTTCCCGCATGATCCAGGGTGTTTCCGCCAGGCGCGATGGCGGGATGATGCCGGCCCCCGCCCAGGGATGATGCGGGCCAACCACGATCACCAGCTGGTCCCTCGCCAGAAAGGTTTGCGACAGGGCCGGCTCCTCCACCTCGCCTTCCACAAGCCCAAGCTCGGCGATCCCGTCCAGCACCGCCTGGGCGACGCTGGTGGTGTTGCCCGCCCCCACCTCCACCGCGACCCCGGGGCAGGCGGCGCGGAAGCGCACCAGCAGGGGCGGCAGCCAATAGCTCGCCACGGTCTGGCTGGCCTGGATTCGCAAAGTGCCGCGCAACGCGCCCCCGAGTTCCGACAGCACCAGTTCCGCCGCCTCCGCGCGTGCCAGGACGGCGGCGGCCTCGGCGCGGAAGATGCGGCCATCCTCGGTCAGCTCGATGCGGCGGCCGACGCGGTGGAACAGCGTGATGCCATGCCGCCCTTCCAACGCGCGGATCGCGGCGCTGACGGCGGATTGCGTCAGGTTCAGAACCTCCGCCGCCCGGGTGACGTGCTCACGCTCGGCCACCGCCAGGAAGATGCGCAACTGGTCCAAGGTCATTGATCGTTTTTAGCGAACGAAATGATCAAAACAACATGTTGGATCGAACGGAAAAGGCTTGTCATGCAAGTGCAATGTCCGCCTCACCTGCCCTCGACTCCCCTCGCCCGCATTATCTGAGCCGCCTTCGTCCGCTGCTGCCGGGTCTTGCCCTGTGCGGCGCGGTGGCCTTGCTCGCCGCGCTGCTGGCCCAGGCCCAGGCCGTGGCCTGGGGCCGCGCCTGGCTGGACGGGCTGGTGCTGGCGATCCTGATCGGCACCGCCCTGCGGTCCCTGCGGCCGCTGCCCGCCGCCACCGCGCCGGGCATCGCCTTCAGCGCCAAGATGCTGCTGGAGGTGGCGGTGATGCTGCTCGGCGCCTCGCTCAGCGTCACCGCGCTGCTGGCGGCGGGCCCGGGGCTGATCGGCGGAATCGCCCTGGTGGTGGCGGTGTCGATCGTCCTTGCCTACCTGATCGGCCGGGGCTTCGGCCTGCCGCGCAAGATGGCGGTGCTGGTGGCCTGCGGCAATTCGATCTGCGGCAACTCCGCCATCGCCGCCGTGGCGCCGGTGATCGGTGCCCAGGCCCGGGACGTGGCCGCCGCCATCGCCTTCACCGCCGTTCTGGGCGTCGGCGTGGTGCTGCTTCTGCCGCTGCTGGTGCCGCTGCTCGGCCTTGATCCGCTGCAATATGGCGTGGTGGCGGGGCTCACGGTTTACGCCGTGCCGCAGGTGCTGGCGGCCGCCGCGCCGGTCGGTCCCATCGCGGTGCAGGTGGGCACGCTGGTGAAGCTGGTGCGGGTGCTGATGCTCGGCCCGGTGGTGCTGGGCCTTTCCGTGCTGGCGGCAAGGCGGGATGCCGGCGCGGCGGGCAAGCGGCCGGGCATCGGGAAGCTGGTGCCGTGGTTCATCCTGGGCTTCCTGGGGCTGGCGGCGTTGCGCGCGCTGGGGCTGATCCCTGATGCCCTGCTGCCGCCAATGGCCATCCTGGCGGAAGCGCTGACATTGCTGGCCATGGCGGCGCTTGGCCTGGGTGTCGATGTCCGGGTGGTGGCGCGCGCCGGCGGCCCGGTGACCGCGACGGTGGTCGCGTCGCTGCTGCTGCTGCTGGGCGCGAGCCTGGGATTGGTGGCGCTGCTCGGCCTCGGCTAGCCCGGCCCCGGCCATGCGCCAAAGCCGGCGCAGGCGAGGCCCCGGGCGGCTTCCGCGCGTCCGCACGCCTGGAAGCCGCCCCGGATGGCCCGCCTGCCCTGGATCAGCGGCGCGCCTCGATCGCGTCCCAGATGGCCTTTTCCAGATTCACCCCGTCGAACCGCGCCACTTCCTGCAGGCCGGTGGGCGAGGTGACGTTGATCTCCGTCAGGTAGTCGCCGATCACGTCGATGCCCACGAAGATCAGCCCGCGCGCCTTCAGTTCCGGCCCGATCCGGTCGCAGATCTCGCGGTCCCGCTCGGTCAGCGCCACCTTCTCCGGCCGCCCGCCGACATGCATGTTGGAGCGGCTTTCGCCGGTCGCGGGCACGCGGTTGATGGCGCCCATCGGCACACCGTCCACCAGGATGATGCGCTTGTCCCCTTCCCGCACCGCGGGGACGTATTGCTGGATCATCAGCGGCTCGCGCGAGCGTTCGGCGTAAAGCTCCAGAAGCGCGTTCAGGTTGCCGTCCTCGGGGCGCAGGTGGAACACCCCGGCGCCACCATTGCCGAACAGCGGCTTGACGATGATGTCGCCATGCTTCTCGCGGAACTTGCGGACCTCCAGCGGGTCATGGGTGATCATGGTGTCCGGCATCAGGTCCGGGAACTGCATCACGAACAGCTTCTCCGGCGCGTTCCGCACCGAGGCCGGATCGTTCACCACCAGCGTCCGCGGATGGATCATCTCCAGGATGTGCGTGGCCGTGATGTAGGCCATGTCGAATGGCGGGTCCTGGCGCATCAGCACCACGTCCATGCCGGACAGGTCGTGCTCCGCCGCCTCGCCCAGCGTGTAATGGTTGCCCTTCTCCCGCCGCACCTCGACCGGCTGCATGCGGGCCAGCACCTGGCCGGCGCGCAGCGTGAGGTCCCGGACATGGTAGTGCCAGAGCTGGTGGCCGCGCGCCTGGGCCTCCAGCATCAGTGCGAAGGTGCTGTCGCCGTCGATGTTGACGCTCTGGATGGGGTCCATCTGGACCGCCACCTTCAATGCTTTCGCCATGGCTTTTCTCCGCTCCGTCAGGGCCACGCGGGTGGCCGGTCGGGCTAAGTGGTGGCATCGCTTCGGCCGGAACGCCAGGGGGCGGCGGGAAGCGGGGATCTGGTCCTGCGGCCCGGCGCGTCGCATCGGCCGCGCTTCGCGGGCGATGGTGCATTGACCCACGCGCCGCAGCGCCCGATTGATGCGGCCATGACGATCATCTCCGGCAAGGCCCGGCTGGCGGGCGTGTTCGGCTGGCCGGCGGCGCATTCACGCTCCCCCCGGCTGCATGGCTACTGGCTGCGGCAGCACGCCGTCGACGGGGCCTATGTCCCGCTGGAAGTGCGGCCGGAGGATTTCCCCGCCGCCCTGCGCGCGCTGGTGACGCTGGGCTTCCGCGGCGCCAACGTCACCCTGCCGCACAAGGAAGCCGCCTTCGCCCTGTGCGACGAGCGCGACGCCAGCGCGTTGCGCGCCGGCGCGGTCAACACGCTGGTGTTCCGCGACGGCCGCATCCTCGGCAGCAACACCGATGGCTACGGCTTCCTGGAAAGCGTGCGCGAGCAGGCTCCGGGCTGGCGCGCCGCCGACGGCCCCGCCGTGCTGCTGGGCGCCGGCGGCGCCGCCCGCGCCATCGCCGCCGCGCTGCTGGATGATGGCTGCCCCCGCCTCACCATCGTCAACCGCAGCGCCGGGCGCGCCGAGGCCCTGGCGCGCGAGATCGGCGGGCCGGTGGCGGTGTCGGACACCCCGCCGCTGGAGGATGCGGCGCTGCTGGTGAACTGCACCAGCCTCGGCATGGCCGGCCAGCCTCCGCTCACCATCGGGCTGGCGCCGCTGCCGCAGCATGCGGTGGTGGTGGATGCCGTCTATGTGCCGCTGGAAACACCCCTGCTGGCGGCGGCGCGGGCACGCGGGCTGCGTGGCGTCGATGGCCTCGGCATGCTGCTGCACCAGGCCCGTCCCGGATTCGAGCAATGGTTCGGTGTCGCGCCGCAGGTGGATGCCGCGCTGCGCCAATTCGTCGCCGCCGATCTGCCCCGAACCGCATGAAGGTGGTGGGCCTGACCGGCGGCATCGGCATGGGGAAATCCACGGCCGCCAACACCTTCCGCCGCCTCGGCGTCCCGGTGTTCGACGCCGACGCCGCCGTGCATGCTCTTCAGGCGCGGGGCGGCCGCGCCGTGGCGCCGATCGCCGCCGCCTTTCCCGGCACCACGCGCGATGGCGCGGTGGACCGCGAGGCGCTGCGCCGCGCGGTGCTGGGCGACCCGCTGGCGCTGAAACGGCTGGAAGCCATCGTCCACCCCCTGGTCCGCGCCGAGGAACGGCGCTTCCTGGCGCGCTGCCGCCGGCGTGGCGCGCGCCTGGCGGTGCTCGACATCCCCTTGCTGTTCGAGACCGGCGGGGAGCGTCGCTGTGACATGGTGGTGGTGGTCTCGGCCCCCGCCGCCGTGCAGCGCGCCCGCGTCCTGGCCCGGGGCGGCATGACGCCGGAGCGGCTTTCCGCCATCCTGTCCCGGCAGATGCCCGATGCCGAGAAGCGCCGCCGCGCCGATGTGGTGATCCGCACCGGCCTGTCGCGCGCCCATGCCCGTCGCGCCATCCACCGCCTGTTGCAGAGAATCCGATGAGCCGAACCCTGGTCCTCGACACCGAAACCACCGGCTTCGACCCGCTGACCGGCGACCGTGTGCTGGAGGTCGCGGCGGTGGAGCTGCTGAACCTCGTGCCCACCGGCCGGCACTATCATGTTCTGATCGACCCGGAGCGCGAGGTGCCGGAGGAAGCGGCGAAGGTGCATGGCTTTACCTGGGACATGCTGCGCGGCAAGCCCAAATTCGCCGAGATCGCGCCCGGCCTGCTGGAGTTCCTGGGCGACGACCCGGTGGTGGCACACAACGCCAACTTCGACTTCGCCTTCCTGGATTTCGAGCTGAAGAAGGCCGGCTTCCCGGTGATCGACCGGTCGCGCATGGTGGACAGCTTGGCCATCGCCAAGAAGCGCTTCCCCGGGCTGCCCAACAGCCTGGACGCGCTGTGCCGGCGCTACGGCATCGACAATTCGATGCGCACCTCGCACAACGCGCTGCTCGACGTGCAATTGCTGGCCCAGGTTTATCTGGAACTGATGGGCGGCAAGCAGCCAGGCCTGGCCCTGGCCACGGGCCCGGTACTGGCCAATCCGGTTGTGGTGGCGGTGGATGCTGTTCCCGTGGCCCGCGTCCCCCGCCCGATCATTCCGGCGGAAGCCGAGCTGGAGGCCCATCGCGCCTTCCTGTCCAAGATCAAGGAGCCGATCTGGGCGCAGCTCGAAGCCGGGCCGGGAGCCTAGCCCCCGGCCCCACCGGGCTCAGCCATTCCAGTCCGGCGCGAAGTCCGGTTGCACCTGGCGCTGGTCCTTGGGCAGCCCATCGATGGCGGCCACGTCCTCCGGCGTCAGCTTCGCCGCCAGCCGCACGGCATCCAGATTGGCCTGCTGGCTTTGCCGGCGCGCGGCCTTGGGAATGGCCACCACCCCCTCCTGCCGCAGCAGCCAGGCCAGCGCCACCTGCAGGGGAGCCGCGCCATGGCGGGCGCCGATCTCGCCCAGCACCGCATGCTCCGCCACCTTGCCGCGCGCCAGCGGTGAATAGGCGGTCAGGGCGATGCCGCGCGGCCGGCACCAGTCGAGCAGCGTCCGCTGGGACAGCAGGGCATGGTACTCGACCTGCAGGCAGGCCGGCTCCGCGCCAAGCTGTTCAAGCTGGCGCATCAGGCCGGGGTTGAAGTTGGAAACGCCCCAGCGGCGGATCAGCCCGGCATCGCGCGCCGCGTGCAGCGCCGCGACGATGCCCGGCAGGTCCATGCCCGGCGCCGGCCAGTGCACCAGGAACAGGTCCAGATAAGGCGTCGCGAGCCGCGCCAGCGACTCTTCCAGCGAGCGCCGCAGGGCGTCAGGCGCCAGGCTGTCCCACCACACCTTGCTCGTCAGGAAGATCTGGTCGCGCGGCAGGCCCGAGGCGGCCAGGGCCGCGCCCACGGCGTCCTCGTTCTCGTAGCGGGCCGCGGTGTCGACATGGCGGTAGCCGAGCGCCAGGGCGCTTTCCACCGCGGCCTGCCCCTCCGCGCCCGTCATCCGCCAGGTGCCAAGCCCGAGCTTGGGAATGGCGATGCGGCTGGTCTCGACAAGGGGGATCATCATGTGGCGCATCCTTCAGCCGGTTCGGGTCCGGATCAGGATTGGGCGGCGGGGCCGGATCGGCAACCCCGCCAGGCCCGCATCAACCCTCCGCCCGCGCCAGGGAACGCTTCGCCGTTTCCGCCAGGAATCGCGCGGCGATGGGCAGAACCTCGTCATTGAAGTCGTAATGGGGGTTGTGCAGTTCCCGCCCATTGTCGGCGGGACCGTTGCCGATCCAAACAAAGGCGCCCGGCACCTCATGCAGGAAGCGCGAGAAATCCTCGCCGGTCATGGCGGGGGGTATGTCGCGGCGCAGGGTGGTGACCGCGGCGGCGGCCTCGGCCGCCAGTTCGCGCGGCCCGGCATGGTTGCGGGTCACCGGCACACCCCCTTGCAACCGCATCTCGGCCTGGACCCCGAAGGTGGCCGAGATGCCGGCCGCGACCCGCCGCAGCCCGTCCTGGATCTGCGCCCCCACCTCGTCGCGCAGGTAGCGCATGCTGCCCTGGATCACCACGCGCGCGGCGATCTGGTTCTGCGCCTCGCCGCCATGCACCGTGGTCAGGCTGACCACGCCGGTGTCCATCGGGTCCAGCGCGCGCGAAACGATCGACTGGCAGGCCACGATGGCATGGCCGGCGGCGACAACCGGATCGCGGGTCAGGTGCGGCAGCGCGGCATGGCCGGCATGGCCCTCGATGGCGATCTCGAAGCGGTTGCCGGCCGCCATCACGGCACTGTCATGGATTGCAATAGTGCCGGCCTGCAAGCCCGGCCAGTTGTGCCAGCCGTAAATCTGGTCCATCGGGAAGCGGTGAAACAGACCGTCCTTGATCATGGAGGCGGCGCCGCCACCGCCTTCCTCCGCCGGCTGGAACACCAGGCGCACCGTGCCGGACCAGCTTTGATCCCGCAGCAGCAGCGCCGCCGCCCCCAGCAGGGCCGTGGTGTGGCCGTCATGCCCGCAAGCATGCATCACGCCCGGCACGGTGCTGCGATGGGGCAGGTCCCGCGCCGCTTCCTCGATCGGCAGGGCATCCATGTCGCCACGCAATCCGACGCTGCGGTTACTGCCTGGCCGCTGAAGGGTTGCCACAACGCCATGGCCACCGACATGTTCAGCGATGTCGGTGACGCCGAGCTCCTTCAGCTTTCCGACAACGAAAGCAGCCGTGGCGCCTTCATTCAGGGTGAGGCCGGGATTGGCGTGGAGATGCCTGCGCCAATGGGTGAGGGTTTCAGCAAGGGTCGGATCCATCTGATGGGGCTTAGCGCGTAAACGATGCGCATCAAACAGAACCTTCCGCGTCCACGCAGCGCCGCCCTGCCGAATTGGCGCGGGCTGGGCCTTGCCGCCACGCTGCTGGCCGGGGTGCCGCATGTCCTGTTGCTGCCGGCCGCCGCGCAAACGCAGCAGGCCGCGGATGCCGCGCCGTCGGAGGAGGACGAGCCGGTGGTCGCCTATGCGGTGACCCTGCCCGACACCGCCGACGATGCCCTGGACGATGCCATCCGCCGCGCCTCGGCGCTGGAGCAATTGCGTGAAACCGCGCCGACGGACGGCTTCGGGCTGGTGTCCCGCGCCCTCGCGGAGGCCGACAACATCCGCAGCGCGCTCCGCTCGGAGGGCTATTACGCCGGCACCTCCCGCGTCACGGTAGCCGGCGCGGCGCCCGACACGCCGGGGCTGGCGGACCGGCTGCAGGCCCGCGCCGCGCCGCGGAACCGCCCGGAAGGCCAGGCGGCGACAGAGCCCGTGCCGGTCGTGATCACCGTGGAGCCCGGCCCGCAATACAAGCTGGCACCCGTCCGGGTGCAGGCCGATCCGCCGGGCACCCCGATCGACGCCGCCGGCCCGACCGAGCTGGAGGCCGGCGCCCCGGCCCGCGCCCAGCCGATCCTGGACGCCCAGGGCACGCTCGCGACCGCCCTGCGCGACGCCAGCTATCCCTTCGCCGAGATCCGCCGCCGCATCACGGTGGACCATGACACGCGGCTGATGGAGGTGACCTTCATCGTCGCGCCCGGCCCGCGCGCCGATTTCGCGGTGCCCAGTGTCACCGGGGAGCAGCGCACAAACAGCAGCCTGGTGGCCGCGGTGGCGCGCCCCCTGGGCGGCCAGCCCTATAACCCGAAGACGCTGGAGGAAACGCGGCAGGACCTGCTCGGCCTCGGCGTGTTCTCCACCGTGCGCGCCCGCGCCGGGGAGCGGCTGGACGAGGAAGGTCGCCTGCCCGTCACCTTCACCGTGATCGAGCGGCCCTTGCATGCGATCGGCTTCGGCGCCGCCTACGAGACGCGCTACGGCCCCACCTTCAGCACCTATTGGGAACACCGCAACCTGTTCGGCGGGGCCGAGAAGCTGCGGCTGGAGGCCGAGGTCAACCGCCTGGGCGTCAGCGGCGACACCAGCGAGACGGGCGGCAGGGTCGGCGCCAGCCTCGCCACGCCCTGGTTCGCCGGCCGCGACCAGACCCTGACCTTCAGCATCGCCGGCGTGCGCGAGCGGCTGGACGCCTATGACCGGGATGCCTTCACCGCCGATGCCATCCTGGAGCGCAATGTTTCCAAGCGCCTGACCTTCGGCTTCGGCCCGCAGGTCGAGTTCAGCCGCGTCACCCAGGATGACGTCACCACCGATTACCAGTTGATCGGGCTGCTCGGACAGCTCCGGTGGAACGACACGGACAGCCCGCTGAACCCGTCGCGCGGCACCCGCGCGGCGGTGCTGGTGAACCCGGTCTATTCCCTGGGCGAAAGCAATGCCTTCACCCGGCTGCGCCTGCAGGGCAGCACCTATCTCGACATGTCCGGCGACAAGGGCAGCATCCTCGCGCTGCGCGGGGTGGTGGGCTCCATCGTCGGCGCGTCCTTTGGCGGGGTGCCGCCGGACAAGCGCTTCTATTCCGGCGGCGGCGGCTCGGTGCGCGGCTATGACTACCAGTCCATCGGTCCGCGCACGGCGCGCAATGAGCCGGCGGGCGGGCTGTCGCTGATCGAGGGCTCGGTGGAGCTGCGCCAGCGGGTCAGCGGCCCCTGGGGCATGGCCGCCTTTGTGGATGCCGGCGCGGTCACCGAGGACCCCACCCCCACCTTCGACAACCTCAAGGTCGGTGCTGGCCTCGGCGTCCGCTACCAGACGGCGATCGGCCCGATCCGCGCCGATGTCGCCATTCCGCTGAACAAGGAGCGCGACGACGCGGCCTTCGGCTTCTACATCGGTATCGGGCAGGCCTTCTGATGCGGCGCTTCCTCAAATGGGCCGGCATCGCCCTGGCCGTCCTGATCCTGATCCCAGTGCTGCTGGTGGCCGGCCTGCTGATCGGCGTGAACACCGCGCCCGGCCAGCGGCTGCTGGCCTCCACCGCCGAGCGCTTCGTGCCGGGCCTCAGCATCGAGGGCCTGCACGGCCCGATCCCCGGCGGCCCCGGCTTCGCGAAGCTGACCATGGCCGATGCGGAAGGCCCCTGGCTGGAAGTGGAGGATGCGCGCCTCGGCTTTGACTTCATGGCACTGCTGTCGCGTGACCTCCGCATCGAGGAATTGTCGGCGCGCCGCGTGGCCCTGCTGCGCCTTCCACCGCCCGGCGAAGCCCCGCCGGAGGAGCCGCCGCCGGCCGAGACGGATGGTTCCGTGGTGCCCGGCCTCCCGGAGCTGCCGGTCGCGGTGCATCTCGACAAGCTGGCGGTGCAAAGGCTGGAGATCGGCCGGCAAGTCGTCGCCCTGCCATCCGGCGGTGCAGACGGGCTGGCACTTTCGCTGGACGGGCAGGCTCAACTGGTCGCCGCCGCCTTGCAGGCCAGGCTGGCGGTGCAAAGGCTGGACGCGCCGGGACAGTTCAACCTGGATCTCGGCCTCGACCCCAGCAGCCGCCTCGCCGCCAGGCTGACGGCGCAGGAGCCGCCGGGCGGGCTGCTGGCCACCACGCTGGGCATCCCCGACGCCCCGGCCGAGCTGGCGCTGACGCTGGATGGCCCGGCGGAAGGCGCGGCGCTGACGCTGCGCGGCGATTTCGGCGGCCAGGCCGGCATCCGCGCCGATGGCCGCGTGGCGCTGACCGCCGATGGTGCCTCGGCCCTGGCCCTGAAGGGCCATCTGGACGCCCCCGCCAACCTGGCGCCGGAGCCGGTGCGGGCGATCGATTTCGATGTGGATGCTGGGGTGCCGGCGGGTGGCACGCCACAGATCCGCCAGCTTGAGCTGCGGGCCAAGGCCGGCACGGTGCAGGCCAGCGGTTCCCTGGAGCGGCTCCAGCTTGAGGCCCGCATTGCCGAATCAGCCGCGCTGGCGCCCCTGGTGCCGGAGATCGTCGGCTGGCAGGCGCTGGAACTCTCCGCCACCGCCTTCAACGCCGAGCGCTTCGAGGCCACGCTGCGCCCACGCGGCCTGACCGGGCCGGACCCGATGGGCGGCGTGCTGGGCGGCGAGCCGGTGGTCACCTTCCGCGGCACCACCACCCATGTCGACGAGCTTCTGGTGGAAGGCGCCGGCGCCACGCTGCGCGCCAGCGGCGATGTGGGCGAGAGGCTGGCCCTTCAGGCCGACCTCACCCTGCCCGACCTGAAGGCGGTGCGCCCCGAACTGAGCGGCCCCCTCGCCGCCCAGGCGCGCGTCACCGGCCCGATGGCGGACCCGGCCATCGCGCTCAACGTGCAAAGCCCTGGCCTGACCGCCGCCGGCCGCCGCATCGAGGCACTGGACCTCGCCGCCGAAGCGCCTTCCATCAGCGGCATGGCCGGCACCTTGCGGCTGACCGGGCGGGCGGAGAACCAGCCTGTTTCCGTGGACCTGCGCGCCGCGCGAGAGGGTGACCTGGTCCGCCTCGCCGAGGCGCGGGCGGTGTTCGGCCCGGTCACCGCCAATGCCGATGGCGCCGTCAACACCGCGACGCTGCGCTTCGATGGGCAGGCCGTGGTCAATGCCGACAATCTGGCTCCGCTGGCGCCGCTTCTCGGCCAGCCCATCGCCGGGGCGCTGCGGGTTGAGGCCAAAGGCAGCACCGACGCGGAAGGGCGGCAGGTGATCGATGCCCGCGCGCAGACCAGGCGCATCGAATATGCCGGCCAGCCCTATGCGCTGGATGCGGGCGTGACCGGCACCGATGCTGACGCGAACTGGCGCATCGATGCCACCCTGCCCCAGGCCAAGGTGAATGGCCGCGGACGCTTCACCCAGGGCGAGAACGGCATGCGGCTGGACATCGCCGCCTTCCAGGCCGATGCCGGCAACAACATGGGTGTGCGGCTGGCCGCCCCGGCGGCGATCCTGATGCCGCCCTCCGGCGCCATCGAGATCCCTGGCCTGCGGATCGCCGCGCGCCCGGCGGGCAATTTCACCGTCAGCGGCGTCTGGGGGCCGGAGCGCGCCGATATCCGGGTGGCCCTGGCCGCCCTTCCCGCCTCCCTGGTAAACATGTTCGCGCCGGAGCCGAAGCTGTCCGGCACCGTGGTGGGCGATGCCCGCATCACCGGCCCGACCGCCTCGCCGGAGGTGAATGCCACGCTGAACGGCACCGGGCTTCGCGTCGATGCGCCCTGGTCGCGCGGCTGGCCGGCGGCCACGCTGCGCGTCGAGGCCAGCCGGGCCGGCAGCGGCGCGGTGCGCGCCAATGCCGCGCTGCGCATGGGTAACATGGTCACGCTGGATGCCCAGGCGAACCTGCCCCAGGGCCCTGGGGCCACGGCGCCCTTGCAGGCCCAGCTATCCGGCAACGCCAATCTCGAGCCGTTGCTGGCACCCAGCCTGGGCGGCAGCGCCAACCGCGTCACCGGCCGCATCGTGCTCGATGGCGGGGCCTCCGGCACGCTGGCGCAGCCGGCGCTGAACGGCACCGCGACATTGTCCGGCGGCGAGGTGCGCAACCCCATCTACGGCCTCAGGCTGCGCAACATCCGCGGCCAGGTGCGTGCGGCGGGCGACCAGGTGTTCCTTGAGAACATCGTGGCCCAGGCGGGCACCGGCCGGATTAGCATCGCCGGCAGCGCGCAGCCCCTGGCCCCGGGCATTCCGCTGGAGGTGAACATCACGGCGCGCGACGCGACGCCGCTGCAAAGCGAGATGCTCACCACCTTGCTGGATGCGGATCTCCGCTTCACCGGGCCGTTGCAGACCAGCCCGGCCCTGGGCGGCACGGTGCAGCTGAGGCGCGTCACGGTGAACATTCCCCAAAGCCTGCCGGGCGGCGGCGTGCCGACGCTGGGCGATGTGCGGGAACGTGGCGCCCGGGCGCCGGCGCCCGCCCCCGCTGGCCCCGCCGCGCCACCGATCGCGCTGAACGTCAACATCCAGGCGCCGCAATCCATCCTGATCCGCGGACGGGGCCTGGATGCGGAACTGGGCGGCGCGCTGCGCGTTCGCGGCACGGCGGCCGATCCGCAGCCGGAGGGTGCCTTTACCCTGCGGCGCGGCACCTTCCAGCTGCTCGACCGGCGCATCCGCTTCAACGAGGGCAGCCTGGCCTTCGACGGCGAATTGACACCCGCGCTCGATTTCACCGCCACCACCACAGCACAGAACCTGTCCATCACCATCAACATCACCGGCCAGCCGAGCGACCCGAAGATCTCCTTCACCTCTTCTCCGGAATTGCCGCAGGACGAGGTGCTGGCGCGGCTGTTGTTCAACCGTCCGCTGGACCGCCTTTCCCCGCTGGAGATCGCCCAGCTGGCCGGCGGCGCCGCGACCCTGGCGGGAGTCGGGCCTGGCGGCTCCCGCGGGCTGCTGGGCGGCATCGCCGACAGGCTGGGGCTGGACCGGCTCAGCGTCGGCGGCGGCGGCTCCAATGGCGGCAGCGGCAACAATACCGAGGACGTCAATCCCTCCGTGCAGGCGGGCGGCTATATCGGTCCCGGTGTTTATGTTGGCGTGGAACAGGGCACGGAGGGGGGACCGCGCGTCGGCGTGGAGCTGGAACTGACGCCACGGCTGAAGCTGGAAAGCAGCACGGGCGGCGAAAGCGGGGAGCGTGTGGGACTGTCCTATGAGTTCGAGTATTGAGGGAAATCCTCTCTTTCCCTCGCCCCTTGGCTTGTGCCACAGCAGTGCTTGTTGAGGAGAAACCAGCAACATGCGTGCGTTCGACGGCCAGCTTTCCGGCAACCGCCCCATCTCACGATCCACAGAGGAGAAGAAGCGGCAGCTGCGCGATCTCAAGGACGCGTTGGCGGCGTTGAAGCCGCATGCGGCCGCCACGCTGCGCCAGTCCCTGACCGCCAAGATCAAGGCCCTCGAAACCGAGCTGGCGCCGCGCACACGCTGATCCCGCCGGTCGCCGTCGCGTTTCCGCCAGGGCGGCAACAGCGCTGGCGTTGCGGAGCGGCGGAGCCATCCGTTCAGGAATTCCGCTGGCGGCTTCGCCGCTGAAGCCGGATGCATCGATAAAGGGGGCCAGCATGTGCTGGCCCCCTTTATCGATGCCGGGCGGTGCCACCGGTTCGCCTTACGGGCAAGGCGGCTGGCAAGATCCCATGCGGCATCCCGCGTGGCGGCCCGGAGGCCGCCCGCGCATGAAGGGCGCAGCGCCTCCCCTCAGGAGGCGCGTGCCTCCGGCTTGGCGTCGGCCGGCGCGTCCTTGCTGGGCGGCGGCAACTCGACCTCTATGGCCAGCGTGCTCATGTCCCCGCCCCGGTCGAGCGACACATTCACCGCCTTGGGATCGATGGAGACATAGCGCGCCACCACCTGGATCAGCTCGCGCTGCAGCCTCGGCAGGAAATCGTCGCCCGCGCGGCTGATGCGCTCATGCGCAAGGACGATCTGCAACCGCTCCTTGGCCGCCCCCGCACTGGTTGGCGGCGGCTTGGACTTGCCCCGAAAGACATCGAGCCAACTCATGCGGCCCTCCCCCCGAACAGGCGGGACAGGAAGCCGCGCTTCTCGGGATCGATGAAGCGGTGCGGCCGGTCCTCGCCCAGGAAACGTGCCACCGCGTCCTTGTAGGCCTGCCCCGCATTGGAGACCCCGTCCAGGATCACCGGATTGCCGGTGTTGGAGGCCTTCAACACGCTTTCGCTCTCGGGGATCACGCCGAGCAGCGGGATGGCCAGGATTTCGCGGATATCGTCAAGCTTCAGCATCTCGCCCTTCTCGACCCGGTTCGGGTCGTAGCGGGTGACAATGAGATGCTCCTTCACCGGGTCGCGCTTTTCCTCGGCGCGCTTCGACTTCGACTGGAGGACGCCCAGGATGCGGTCGCTGTCGCGGACGGAGGAGACTTCAGGATTGGTGACGACGATCGCCTGGTCGGCGAAGTACAGCGCCAGCAGCGCGCCCTTCTCGATCCCGGCCGGGCTGTCGCACAGGATGTAGTCGAATTCCTGGCTCAGCTCCTCGATGATCGTGGCCACGCCTTCCTTGGTGAGCGCGTCCTTGTCACGGGTCTGGCTGGCGGGAAGGATGGAAAGGGAATCCACCCGCTTGTCGCGGATCAGCGCCTGGTTGAGCTTCGCCTCGCCGGTGATGACGTTGACGATGTCGAACACCACGCGCCGCTCGACACCCATGATCAGATCGAGGTTGCGCAGGCCCACGTCGAAATCGATCACGACGGTCTTCTTGCCAGCCTGCGCCAGGCCGGTGGCGAAGGCCGCCGAGCTCGTGGTCTTTCCGACTCCTCCCTTGCCCGACGTCACCACGATCACTTGCGCCATTGTGAAACTCTCCTCTCCAGCAGTGGACTTGCCCTCGGGCGCGCTGGTCAGCCCAGCCGGTCGAACCGCATGTTCTCACCGATCAGCCGAACCTGGACGGCCTTGCCGATCGGGGCATCCGCGAGCCCTTCCCGTACCGCGTAGTAGCCCGCGATGGAAACCAGCTCGGGATCGAAATTCAGCGCGAAGACGCGTGCCTCGGTATTGTCGGCGCCGCCGGCGATGGCCCGCCCGCGCAGATTGCCATAAACGTGCAGATTGCCGTCGGCGATCACTTCGGCGCCGGGGTTCACCGTGCCGTTGATGATCAGGTCCGCGCCCTGCGCCCAGATCCGCTGCCCCGCGCGCACCGCGTGGTCGATCACCATGGTCGGTCGGGTGGAGCCGGGCGGCAACGGCGGCGCGGCGGGGGCCTCGGCCGCGGCGGGCGCCGGCGGCGCGGGGGGCGGCGGCGCCAGCGGCACGTCCTCATCCTTGCCGCCGGCGGCGCGCAGCGGCGGCAGGCCGGCGCCCTGGGCGGCGGCGCGCAACTCCGGCGTGCCGCCGATGGTGCCGATCGGCGTGATCTCGATGCGGCGCAGTTCCGCGGCGAGGCCGGCGAAGTCGATGTCCTGCGGCGCCGCCTGAAGATCGTCCAGCCCGATGACCAGCGGCGCGAAGCGCAGGAAGCCGGGGGCTCGGCGGAACTGATCGGCGATGGCCGGAACGATGACCTCGGTTCTCGGGTCCAGCAGCCGCAGCACCAGCAGATTGAAATTGGCGCCGCGCAGCCGGAAGGGCTCAAGGCGGGGTGTGGCGGCGGAAGCTGGCATCGGGTGCTGGAGCGATCCTGGCTGGCGGCAACAAGGCCTGGTGGTCGGTCGTGGCTCGCAGGCCGGAAGCGCGAGGGGCGAGGCCGCCCTGCGCAAACACCCTGCCCGCCAGCGATTCTTACCATATACAGAAGCCGCACCGCTTACAGAAGCCGTGCCTTCGCAAACCCGCACCACCGCTGGAGACATCTGCCATGGGAAAGACCCTGCCCCGTCGCGCCGATTACCGATTCTTCATCGAGATCCCGACGCGCTGGGCGGACCAGGATGCCTATGGCCACGTCAACAACGCCGTCTACTACACCTATTACGACACGCTGGTCGCGACCTTCCTGGGCGGCGTGGGGCTGGATGCGCGGGAAGATGGCCTTGGCGTGGTGGTGGAAACCTTGTGCCGCCACCACAGCCCGGCCTTTTTTCCCGACATGCTGAGCGCCGGCCTGCGCGTGGGCCGCATCGGCACCACCTCCGTGCGCTACGAGATCGGCCTGTTCCGCGCCGGCGAGGACACGCCCTGCGCGGAAGGCCATTTCATCCATGTGCAGGTGGAAGCCGACCGGCAGGACCGGACGCGCCCGCTGCCGGAAAAGCTGCGCATGGCGCTGGCGCCGCTCCTGGTGCCGCCTGCGGAGGGTTGAAGGCGGTGCCCGGCCGGGAGAGGCGGGTGCCTCTCCCCCGGTGGTTCAGCCGCGGGTGCCGGCTTCGGCGGATTTCCGCTCGATCAGCTCGATCTTGTAGCCATCCGGGTCCTCGACAAAGGCGATGACCGTGGTGCCGAACTTCACCGGGCCGGGCTCGCGCGTGATCTTGGCGCCTTCGGCACGCAGCTTCTCGCAGGTTGCGTAAACATCGGGCACGCCGATGGCCAGGTGGCCGAAGGCATTGCCCATCTCGTATTTCTCGACGCCGTAATTGTAGGTCAGCTCGATCACGCCGGCGCCGCTGCTTTCCGGGGCGTAGCCCACGAAAACCAGGGTGTACTTGCCGTCCGGCACGTCGTTGCGGCGCAGTTCCTTCATGCCGAGGAGGCGGGTGTAGAAATCGACGCTGCGCTCCAGGTCACCCACACGGATCATGGTGTGCAGAAAGCTGCTCATGCGCGCTGTCTCCTTGTTGAGGCCGGCGGATTCAGGCCGACGGTACCCAGGCGGGATCGTGCGGGTCGAGGGCGATCAGGAACAATCCCGCCGCCTCTGCCGCCGCGACCGTGGCCGCACGATCCACGATGATGGTGCCCTTGGCCTCGATGGCAATACCACGCAACCCGGCTTCGGCGGCGCCGGCCACCGTGACGGGCCCGACGGTGGGCAGGTCGATGCGGCGGTCCTGGCCGGGCTTCAGGATCTTCACCAGCACGCCGCCCGGCCCTTCCCGCCGCTGCTGCCCGGCGCGGGCGAGCATGGCGTCGGTGCCCTCAATGGCTTCAACCGCCAGCACCAGCCCCTGCTGCACCACGCAGCACTGGCCCACATCGACGGCGCCAAGGGCCCGCACCACGGCGATGCCGCGGGCGATGTCCCGGCGTGCCGCCTCGTCCGGCGCGAGGGTGGTGAGCTGCGTCGGCGAGTCGATCAGCAATTCGGACAGCACGGCCTGGGCCGGAACCGGCTCGAAGCCTTCTTCCCGCAGCACGCGCAGAACGGCCTGCAGCAGCGAATCATCGCCGCCAAAGGCCCGCATGCCGATGCGCGGCAGCAGGCGGGCGGCGCCGGCATCCGGGCGCAGGGACAGGAAGCTCGGCCGGGTGACGCGGCCGGCCAGCACCAGGTCCCGCACGCCCGCCGCCCGCAGCCATTCCAGCATCCGCCCCGCGGCGCCAAGGCGGCAGGTGATGGAGGGGTAGGCGGCATAGTCGGCCGGGTTCGCGAAGCCTTCCAGCACCACCACATGCGGGGCGCGGCCGGCGGCGGCGGCGGCGGCGGCGGCGCGCTGCGGCATGTCGCCAGCCCCGACGATCAGGCCAAGCGGGGCGATCATGACGCTCAGGCCTGCGCCTCGGCGTCATCCTCCTCCAGCGGGGCCACACGGCGGGCACGGCACAGGCCGCGCTTGCTGTCGCCACGAATAAAGGCGAGGATTTCCTGCACCGCCGGCTGCGCGCCATATTCGGCCTCGGCCTGGGCCAGGCGGTGCTGGAACACGCCGGCCCCGCGGAACAGCAACCGGTAGACGGCACGCAGCTGGTGGATGTCCGCGCGCGAGAAGCCGCGGCGCTTCAACCCGATCAGGTTGAGCCCGGTCAGGCGCGCGCGGTTGCCCAGCACGGCGCCGAAGGGGATCACGTCGGCCTCGACGCCGCTCATGCCGCCGATCACCGACTGGCGGCCGATGCGGACGAACTGGTGCAGCGCGGCGCCACCGCCGACGAACACCGTGTCGGCGATCTGCACATGCCCGCCGAGCATGACGTTGTTGGCCAGGATCACGTGATGATCCAGCGTGCAGTCATGGCCCACATGGGCGTTCACCATGATCAGGCAATCAGCGCCTACCGTGGTGATGCCATGGCCGCCGACGCTGCCGCGGTGGATGGTGGCGTGCTCGCGCACCATGGTGCGGGCGCCGATCACGGTGCGGGTCGGCTCGCCCTTGTATTTCAGGTCCTGCGGCGCGAGGCCGATGGAGGCGCCATGGCTGAGCTGCACCCCTTCGCCCAGATGGGCGTGGCCTTCGATGACCACATGGGGGCCGACCGAAACGCCGGCTTCCAGCACCGCCGCCGCGCCGACCTGGCTGAAGGGGCCGATGCGACAATCAGGGCCGATCGTCGCGCCGGCGGCCACGATGGCAGTGGGGTGGATCTCGGCCGAGGCGTGGATGCGGCCGTCGCCGGCTGCAAGACGTGAATCAGGCACGGTCATCCGATCAGTGGCCCATGATCATGGCGGAATAGGTGGCCTCGGCCACCGTCACGCCATCGACCCGGACATTGGCGTTGAACTTCCAGACGTTGCGGCGCGCCTGCTCTTTCTTGATGTGGATCCGCAGCTGGTCGCCGGGACCAACCGGGCGGCGGAACTTGGCGTTCTCGACGCTCATGAAATAGACCACCTTGCCCCTGGCATCGGCGCCCAGCGTTTCCACCACCAGCACGGCGGCGGTCTGCGCCATCGCCTCGATGATCAGCACGCCGGGCATCACCGGATGGCTGGGGAAATGGCCCTGGAAGAAGGGCTCGTTGATGGTGACGTTCTTGATGCCGATGGCGCTTTCGCCCAGCACCATGTCCACCATGCGGTCGATCAGGAGGAAGGGGTAGCGATGCGGGATGGCCTGCATGATGCGGGCGATGTCGCAAACTTCCATCATCCGCGGCGCTTCCACCGCCCCGGGGGCGGCCTGTTCCTGCTGATCCATACCCATTAGTCCGTCTGTTCCGGCCGCCCGCGGGGCGGCTCCTTCTGTTCTGCCATGGGCTGCCCGCCTTCCGGCCGCATCGCCTGCGGGCGCCCCTTCCGGGCACCAAGCTGCCGGAGGTGGAGCGCCACGCGCAATGCGTCCTTGACCGGCATGGCAGGCGAGCCCGTCACATCCTGGCCAGCCGGCACATCGCTCTGAACACCGGCCTGGGCGCCGATCCGCGCCTTGGAGCCGATATTGAGGTGTCCTGTCAGCCCGGCCTGCCCCGCGATGGTGACAAAGTCGCCAAGCCGGGTGGAACCGGAAATGCCCACCTGCGCCACGATCACGCAACCCCGGCCGGTCGAAACGTTGTGGCCGATCTGCACAAGGTTGTCGAGGCGCGTCCCCGGGCCGAGAACCGTGTCGCCCAGGGCGCCCCGGTCCACGCAGCTATTGGCGCCGATCTCCACCTCGTCGCCCAGGCGCACGCGGCCCAGCTGCGGAATGGTGACGAAGCGCCCTTCCGGGGTCGGGACGAAGCCATAGCCCTCCTGCCCCACCCGCGCGCCCTCATGCAGGGTGACCCGGTCGCCGGCGAGGCAGAACATGGCGGAGGCGTGGGCATGGACCCGGCAATCATCTCCGAACACACAGCCCGGCCCGATCACCGCATGCGGGCCCACCCGGCAGCGGGCGCCAAGGCGCGCGCCAGCGCCGATCACGGCATAAGGGCCGATCTCGCAGCCTTCCCCCAGCACCGCGTCGGGCGCGACCACGGCGGTCGGGTGGATGCCGGCGGCGAGAGGGGGAAGCGGATGGAACAGGCCGGCGATGCGGGCAAAGGCCAGATGCGGCGCCGGGCTGACCAGGGCGGCGCAGCCGGGCGGAACCTCGGCCGCGAGGTCCGGCGCCACCACCACCGCGCCCGCCCTGGTGGCCCTCAGGGCGGCCAGATGCCTGCGGCCATCAAGGAAGGCCACCTCATCCGGCGCCGCGCCGTCCAGCGGCGCGACATCCCGCAGCAGGCGGGTGCCGTCGCCCACGGCCCCGGCCCCGGCCGCTTCCGCCAGCCGGCTGAGGGTGAAGGGGCCCGCGGCGGGGTGGAAGCGCGGATCGGCGGACAAGCGCTCAGTTCCGCCGCGGCGCCTGATCCTGGGCGGGCCGGGCGGCGGCCGGCGTGGCGCCTTCCGGCGGCAGCGTCACCGACTTCAGGATCTTGTTGAGCTGGGTCGTCACCTCCGGCGAAAGGTCGAAGGGCGGCTCATTGTAGATCACCAGGGGACGCGGCAGCACCAGGTTCACCTTGCGGCTGGCCGCCACCTGCCGGATCACGGTGGCCAGGGCCTGCTCGATCTCCTGCAACCCCTGCTGCGCCGCCTGCTCGATATCACGCGAGCGGTCGCGGAACACGCGCTGGGCGTCCTGCACACGCTCCTGGAGGTCACGCTCCTTGTTGCGCAACTCCTCGGGCGAGGCGGTGCTGCGCTGGTTGGCGAGCTGCTGCTGTTCCTCGCGCCAGCGGGCCTGCTCGCGCTGCAGGTCGTCATTCAGCTTCTGGCGGCGCTTCTCGATTTCCTCGCGCACCGTGTTGAAGGCGGTGGAGTCGCGCTGCACGGCGGGCACATCGACAATGCCGATCACGGCCGCCGGCGGCGGCTCGCCCGGCGGAAGCGGCGCCGGGTTGGGCTGCACCGCGCGCTGCGCCGGGCGCTGCTGCGGCTGCTGCGCCGGGCGCTGCTGCGCGGCGGGCGCCTGCTGGCGCGGCTGCTGCTGGTTGGGGACGAACCATTCCTGCTGCTGCTGGGCCAGCACAGGGCCGGCCGCCAGCAGGGACGCGGTCAGAAAGGTCGCCGCAAGCGCGGTCGGGGCGGCGCGTCGTGCCATGAAACTGAACTCCGTAGATCAGAAGCGCGTGCCGAAGCCGAAGCGGAAGACCTGGGTATCGTCGTAGTCCTCCTTCACCACGGCCTGCGCCAGATCGATGTTGATGAGGCCGAAGGGGCTGCGCCAGGAGATGCCCACGCCGGCGCCGACACGTGGCGCCGAGTCATCCACCACGCCCGCCCCGCGATCGACGCCGCTCAGCGAGCCGACATCCACGAAGGCACGGCCGATCAGCCCCAGCTCGGACGGAACCGGCAGGGGGAAACGCATCTCGGTGCTCTGGGTCCAGATGGTGCGGCCGCCCAGGGAGTCATCCGTTCTGATGTCGCGCGGGCCGGCCCCGGCCACGGCGAAGCCGCGAAGATTCTCGCCGCCCAGGAAGAAGCGGTCGAGAATGCGCTCGCGCTTGTCGCGGTCGCCATAGCTGGCCATGTGGCCGACACTGGCGGAGATCGCCAGCACATAGTCGGGATCGCCCAGCAGCCGCTCGAACGGCACGAAATAGGTCCCGTCCAGGCGGCCGCGAAGGTAGTTCACGTCGCCACCCAGGCCCGCCACATCGGTGGCGAGGCGCAGCACATAGCCGCTGCGCGGATCGAGGCGGGAATCACGGGTGTCATAGGTCAGCGTCTGGCCGATCTGCGACAACACCGTGACGCCCTGCTGGTCCTTGACGTAGATGCTGGCATCGGGGTCGATGTTGAACAGGTTGCGGCGGGACAGGGTGTAGTTCCAGCTCTGCCGCAGCCTTTCGTTGAACTCGTAGCCGGCGCGCAGGCTGAAGCCGGCGCGGCGCTCCTCATAGCCCGAGTAATCGGTCAGGTCGCGGACGATGTAGAACACGTCGGCGCCGACCGACAGGTTGCGGTCCAGGAAGGACGGGTCGGTGACCGACAGGTCCACCTGCGAGCGCCGCTGGGCGATGGTGGTGTTGATGCGGGCATCGACGCCGGTGCCGAGCAGGTTGCGCTCCCGCAGGCCCAGATCGGCCAACGCGCCGGCATCCGTGGAATAGCCGCCGCCCAGCGAGATCTCGCCGGTGGCCCGCTCGCTGACGCTGGTGTTCAGGACCACCCGGTCCGAGGCGCTTCCAGGCACCGGCGAAATCTGCACATCGTTGAAATAGCCAAGGTCGCGGATGCGCTGGCGGGAACGCTGCACCGCGGCGGAGTTGAAGGCGTCGCCTTCCGCCAGGCGCATCTCGCGGCGGATGACGCGGTCCTGGGTGCGGGTGTTGCCGATGATGTCGATGCGCTCGACATAGGAGCGGTTGCCTTCCTTGACATCGAATTCGATGTCCACCCGGCGCTCCGCGGCATTGCGGGTGATGCGCGGCTCCACCTCGACAAAGGGCGCGCCGGCGAGGTTGGCCTGGTCGATCAGCGTCTGGTTCATGGTCTCGACGGCATCGCCATCGTACCAGTCGCCTTGCCGGATGCTCATCACCGGCTGCAGCTGCGCCGCCGTGACGTTGCGCAGGCTGGAGTTGAGCTTCACCTCGCCCACGCGGTAGCGCGGGCCTTCCTTGACCGTGTAGGTCAGGAAGAAGCCGGAACGGTCAGGCGCCAGCTCGGCCGTGGCGTCGGTGATCTCGACATCGGCATAGCCTTCCCGCTGGTAATAGCGGCGCAGCAGCTCGCGGTCGAAATTCAGCCGCTCGGGGTCATAGGTGTCGGCCGAGGAAAACAGCCGGTACCAGGCGGATTCGCGGGACGCCACCACTTCCTTCAGCCGGCTATCGGAGAAATTCTCGTTGCCGACGAAGTTGATGCGGCTGATCAGGGCCGACTCGCCCTCGGTGATCTCGAACACCACATCGACGCGGTTCTGGTCACGCTCGATCACCTTGGGCTCGACCCGCGCGGCGAAACGGCCGCGGCGCGCATACAGCTCCAGCAGGCGCTGCCGGTCGGCCTGCGCCGTGGCCGGAGTGAACACCGCGCGCTCCCGCAGGGTCAGGATCGGGCGCAGCGTGTCGTCCGACAGGGCGCTGTTTCCCTCGAACGCCACCTGATCGACGATCGGGTTCTCCTGCACCTGCACGGCGAGGCGGTCGCCCTGGCGGCTGATGCGCACATCGCGGAACAGCCCGGTCGCGAACAGGGTGCGCAGGCTGCGGTCCACAGCATCGGCGCTGTAGGCGTCGCCCGGCTGCACCAGCATGTAGGAGCGGATGGTGTCCGCCTCGATGCGCTGGTTCCCCGTCACATCGATGCCCGCGACCACCGCATTGCTGGCCGGCCGGGCGCCCTGCGCCGGCGTCCGGCGCGGCTGGGCGGAGGCATCGGGCGGCAGCAGCACGGGCACGAGGCAGGTGGCGGCAAGCAAGAGGGCGCGGGTGGCGTGCAAGGTTCGAATCCGGGCCAGTGGATGGTCGAGCGGTGAAAAGGCCGGAAAGTGCCGGCTGAGACCCCCGAAACCGCGGCGTCTCGGGCGGCGGGAGACTAGCCGGGAACGCCACACCCCGCCACCCCTCAGCGCCCCGCCCCGGCTTTCAGGTGATCGCTTGATGTTTCAGGACGTTGCAAGGCGAAGCATGATCGCCCTGCAAAGCACGCCTCAACCAGCAAACCCGCTGACCCAGCGCACCACCCCGAGGCTCGAAAGATCGTTCCAGGTGGCGAAGACGAACAGGGCGATCAGCAGCGCGAAGCCCGCCCGGAAGCCGTATTCGATGGCGCGCGGCGGCAAGGGCCGGCCCCGGATCGCCTCGGCGGCGTAGAACAACAGGTGGCCGCCATCCAGCACCGGGATGGGGAACAGGTTGATCAGTGCCAGGTTCACCGACAGGATCGCCATGAAGGACACCAGGCTGGCGACGCCGAGCTGCGCCACCTGGCCGGAGATCTGCGCGATGCGCAGCGGCCCGCCCAGTTCCTCCGTGCCACGCTCCCCGGCGATCATCTGCCACAGCCCGGCCAGGGTCTGCACCGTCACGTCCCAGGTCTGCGCCGTGCCAGCGGCCAGGGCGCTGAGCGGGTTCAGCCGCTGGAACTCCACCGCGCCCCCGGCGATGCCCAGGACCCCCGTGGTGGTGGCGCCAGCCTCCCGCGCATCGGGGGTCGCGGTCACCTCCTGCTCCGTGCCGTCGCGCTGGAGGCGGATGACCACCGGCTGCCCGGCGCGCGGCAGGATGTGGCGCTGCACCTCCTCGAAGCGGGTGATCGGCGCCCCGTCCAGGCTGAGGAGGCGGTCGCCCGGCAGCAGGCCGGCGCGCTGGGCGGCGCTGCCTTCCACCACCGTGCCGATGCTGGTGGTGGGCTGCGGCTGGCCCACCGTCATGTAGAGGCCGCCGAACAGCACGGCGGCGAGCAGGAAATTGGCCAGGGGCCCCGCTGCGACCACGATGGCGCGGTCCCGCACCGGCTTGTCGTGGAAGGTCTGGCCCGGCCGCCACCGCGCCCTCACCTCCGGCGCCGCATCCTCCGGCCCTTCCTGGCCATGCAGCTTCACGAAGCCGCCGAGCGGCAGCCAGGACAGCCGCCATTCCGTGCCATGCCGGTCCGTCCAGGCGCGGATCCGCTTGCCAAAGCCGATGGAAAACACTTCCACATGCACGCCGCGCCAGCGTGCCGCCAGGTAGTGCCCCAGTTCATGAATAAAGACGAGCACGCCCAGCACGATGATGAAGGCGAAAATGGAGCGCAGGGGCTCGGGCAGCAGATCCAATGTCATGTTCTCCTGCCCGGCCATTCGGGACCGGGCGTGTTCAACCGCCATCCGGCCGGTTCAGGGGCCACAGCATAGCATATCCGCCACTTCAGGCGGTGCGTCGCGCGGCCCGCTCCGCGGCCACCTGCCGCGCCTCGGCGTCCAGCGCCAGCACGGCATCGAGGTCGGGCGCCGCCGGGGTTCCGAGCGCCTCCAGGCAATCCTCCACCACCGCCGCGATGTCGAGGAAGCCCAGCCTTTCCTGCAGGAACAGGCCGACACCCACCTCATTGGCGGCATTCAGGATGGTGGTGGCCCCCTGCCCCGCACGCAAGGCCTGGCGGGCCAGACGCAGCGCGGGAAACCGGTCCGGCTCGGGCGGGAAGAATTCCAGCCGCGCCAGGGCGGCGAGGTCGAGCCGCGGCACGTCCGCCATCATCCGCTCCGGCCACGCCAGGGCGTGGGCGATCGGGGTGCGCATGTCGGGCGTGCCGAGCTGGGCCAGCAGCGAGCCATCGGCATATTGCACCAGCCCATGCACCGCCGATTGCGGGTGGACCAGCACCTCGATGCGGGCTTCCGGCACCGGAAACAGCCGTGCCGCCTCGATCAGCTCCAGACCCTTGTTCATCATGGTCGCGGAGTCGACGCTGATCTTGGCGCCCATCGACCAGACCGGATGGCGCACGGCTTCCCGCGGGGTGGCGCGGCTCATCGCCTCCCGGGTCGCGGTGCGGAACGGCCCGCCCGAGGCGGTGAGGATGATTTTCTCCACCGCCGCCGGATCGCGCCGTTCCAGCACCTGGAAGATGGCGTTGTGCTCGGAATCGACGGGCAGCAGCGTGGCGCCGGCTTCGCGCGCCGCGGTCAGCACCACCTCCCCGGCGCAAACAAGCGCTTCCTTGTTGGCCAGCGCCAGCGTGCCGCCACGGCGCAACGCGGCCAGGACGGGGCGCAGGCCGGCGGCGCCAACAATCGCCGCCATGGTCCAGTCCGCCGGGCGCGCCGCCGCCTCCAGCACCGCTTCCGGGCCACAAGCCCAGGCGATGCCCGAGCCCCGCAGCCGTTCCGCCAGGGCGGGGCCGGCATCGGGATCGGCCAGCACGGCGATCTCGGGGCGCAGGCGCAGCGCCTGCTCGGCCAGGGCGGCGGCGTCGCGGCCTGCGACCAGCGCCACAATGGCGAAGCGGCCCGTGGGAGCGGCATCCAGCAGGGCAACCGTGCTGCGGCCGACCGATCCGGTGCAGCCCAGGATGCTGACCCGGCGCGGGCTTATCGCCGGCTCGTTCACCGCCACAGGGGCACGCCGTAGCCGACGCTGAAGGCCAGCAGCGCGGCCACCGGCGCGGCCGCCATCAACCCGTCGAGGCGGTCCAGGAGCCCTCCATGGCCGGGGATCAGCATGGAACTGTCCTTCACCTTGAAATGGCGCTTTACCCAGCTTTCCAGGAGGTCGCCCAGCTGCGTCGCGATGCCGAGGATCGCCGCCACCCAGAGCACCTTCAACGCGGGGGGATTGCCCCAGACGAGCCAGTCCGCCGCCAGCCAGCCCACCGCCATGGAGGACAACAGACCTCCAGCCGCACCCGACCATGTCTTGCCTGGCGAGATGGCGGGCGCCAGCTTGGGGCCGCCGAAGATCCGGCCCGCCACATAGGCACCGATGTCGCTGGCCCAGACCACGAAGAACAGGAACAGCACATTGCCGCGCCCGGCATCATTGTCGTGCCGCAGGCTGATCAGGGCGATGCCGGCGATGCCGATATACAGCACGCCCATCGCCAGCCAGGAGGCGGGCGGCGGCGGTCCGGCCCGGCGCCGCAGCCGGGGCGGCGCCAGCCAGGTGGCGACAAAGCCCACCAGCAATATCCCGAGGCCGATCAGCGGCTGGCCGTTCACGGCGGCGGCGCAGGCGAGGAACACCGTGGCGGGAAGGGCCATGCCGGGCCAGAGATGGCTGCGCAGGCCGCACAGCCGCACCCATTCCCAGCACAGCACCGCCACGGCCACGGCCATCAGCGCGGTCCAGGCCTCCGCCCCGAGCCAGGCGCAAAGCAGCGCCCCGGGCCCCAGAACCGCCGCGGAGATGGCGCGCTTCTTCAGGTCACGCCAGCGCTTGCCCGGGCTGGGCGCCGGAACCTCGGTCGCAGTCATCTCAACTGCTGCCGACACCGAAGCGCCGCACCCGGCGGCGATACTCGGCCAGCGCCTGATCCAGATGAGCCGCCTCGAAATCCGGCCACAGGACGTCGAGGAAGACGAACTCGGCATAGGCGGCCTGCCACAGCAGGAAGTTCGACAGCCGCTGCTCGCCGGAGGTGCGGATGATGAGGTCCGGATCCGGCATGTCCTGTGTCGCCAGGTGCCGGGCCAGCATCGCCTCGTTGATGGCATCGGGGGCCAGCCGGCCGGCTGCGACCTCGGCCGCCAGGCTGCGCGCGGCGCCGGCGATTTCCGCCCGGGCGCCATAGGACAGGGCCACGGTGAGGTTGAGGCGGGTGTTGCCGGCCGTTTCGGCTTCCGCGGCCTCGATCGCGGCAACGGTTTCCGGGCCGAAGCGGTGCCGCTCCCCGATCACGCGAAGGCGAACCCCGTTCTTGGCGAGGGTACCGACCTCCCGCCGCAGATAGATGCGCAGCAGGCCGGTGAGGTCCCTCACCTCATCCGCGGAGCGTTGCCAGTTCTCCGAGGAGAAGGCGAACAGGGTCAGCCAGCCAATGCCGGAATCGGCGGCGGCCTGCACGGTGCGGCGCACGGCATCCACGCCGGCCTTGTGGCCGAGGGCGCGCGGCAGCCCACGGGCCTTCGCCCAGCGGCGATTGCCATCCATGATCAGGCCAACATGCAGCGGAGAGGGCTGCGGTCCACCCGGCTCCGGCATCACGGCAAGCGGTTGGTTCAAGGGGGCGACGCTCATCGAGGCGCGGAAAGATCAGACGGCCTTGATATCCTTTTCCTTTTCGGCAAGGGCATCGTCGATCTTCTTGATCGTGGCATCGGTGATCTTCTGCACCTCGTCCGACCAGTTCTTGGCCTCGTCCTTGCCGATCTCGGACTTCTTTTCCCAGGCCTTGATCTGCTCCATGCCGTCCCGGCGCACCGCACGGGCCGCGACCTTGGCGGCCTCGGCGTATTTGGCGGCCTGCTTGGCCAATTCGTTGCGGCGCTCCTGGGTCAGCGGCGGCAGGGGCACGCGGATGGTCTGGCCCTCGGCCTGCGGGTTCAGGCCGAGGCCGCAGTCACGGATGGCGACCTCGACGGCCTTGGCCGCCTGCCGGTCCCAGACCTGCACCGACAGCATGGACGGGCCGGAAACGGACACGTTCGCCACCTGGGAAAGCGGCTGGTTGGCGCCGTACACCTCGACCCGGATCGGCTCCAGCAGCGCCGGAGAGGCGCGGCCGGTGCGCAGGCCGGAGAATTCCTTTTTCAGCGCATCAAGCGCGCCGTCCATACGGCGCGCCAGATCCTGTTTGAGGGTGTTGAGATCCGCGGGAGCTGCCATGGCCAGGCTTCCTTCTTATTGATCCACAACCGTGGTGAAGCGACCCTCACCCTGCATCACCGCGGTGAAGGCGCCCTGCTCGTGGATATTGAACACGATGATCGGCAGCTTGTTCTCCCGCGCCAGGGAAATGGCGGCGGCGTCCATCACCGCCAGATCGCGGGCCAGCATGTCGAGATAGGTGAGCGTGGTGTAACGCTCGGCATTCGGGTTCTTGCGTGGATCGGCGGAATAGACGCCATCCACCTGCGTGCCCTTCAGCAGCACGTCGCAATTCATCTCGGCCGCGCGCAGGGCGGCGGCGGTGTCGGTGGTGAAGAAGGGGTTGCCGGAGCCGGCGGCGAACACCACCACCCGTCCCTTCTCCATGTGGCGCTGGGCCCGGCGGCGGATGAAGGGCTCGCAAACGCTGCTCATGGGGATGGCCGATTGCACGCGGGTATCGACCCCGGCCTTCTCCAGCGCGTTCTGCATCGCGAGGGCGTTCATCACGGTCGCCAGCATGCCCATGCTGTCCGCCTGGGCGCGGTCCATGCCGGCGGAGGCCCCGGCGACGCCCCGGAAGATGTTGCCACCTCCCACCACGACGCAGACCTCGACGCCCAGCCGGACGACGCCACGGATATCCTCGGCGATGGCGCGGACGGTGGCGGTGTCCAGGCCATAATCCCGTTCCCCCATCAGGGCCTCGCCGGAAAGCTTCAGCAGGGCACGCTTGTAGATCGGGGTGGGCATATACGGATTCCGGTAACTAAGGGGGCGTCAGAACAGCGTGCCGCACGATAGGGACGGCACTTCGTCCCGGCAAGCACACGTCCTGGTCAACAGCAGAGCCGGCGCTGCGATTTGCAGCGCCGGCTCCGCGAACCTCGCCCGCCACGGGGCGGGCCCGGCCTGGATCAGGGCGTGCCGGCCACGGCGGCGACCTCGGCGGCGAAGTCGCTGGTTTCCTTCTCGATGCCTTCACCGAGCTGGAACCGCGCGAAGCCGGTCAGCTTGGCGCCCGCCTTCTGCACGATGGCCCGCACGCGGCTTTCGCCGTCATGCACCCAGACCTGCTCCAGCAGCACCACTTCCTCGTAGTACTTGCGGACCCGGCCCTCGACCATCTTCTCGATGATGTTGTCCGGCTTGCCGGAAGCGCGCGCCTGCTCGGTCAGGACCGCCTTCTCCCGCTCCAGCGCGGACGGATCGACAGCCGAAACATCCAGCGCCTCGGGGCGGGTGGCGGCGACATGCATGCCGATCTGCCGGCCCAGGGTTTCCAGGGCCTCCAGCTCGGACGCCGCCTCCAGCGCCACGACCACGCCGATCTTGCCCAGGCCCGGCTTCACCGCCGAATGGACATAGGTGGCGACGGCGCCGGACGGGACGGACAGCCGCTTGGCGCGGCGGATCGTCATGTTCTCGCCGATGGTGGCGATCAGGCGGGTCAGCTCGTCCTGCACCGAATGGCCGGTGCCAGGATAGGTGGCGGCCTTCAGCGCCTCGACGTCGTCGCCGACCGAGAGGGCCAGCCCCGCCACCTCGGCGACGAAGTTCTGGAACATCTCGTTGCGGGCCACGAAGTCGGTCTCGGCGTTCACCTCGACCATGGCCGCGACCTGCGGGCCGGTCGCGGTGCCGATCAGCCCTTCGGCGGCCACGCGGCCGGACTTCTTGGCGGCGGCGGCGAGGCCCTTCTTGCGCAGCCAGTCGATGGCGGCTTCGGCGTCGCCATTGTTCTCCACCAGCGCCTTCTTGCAGTCCATCATGCCCGCGCCGGTCTTCTCGCGAAGATCGCGGACCATCGCGGCGGTCACGTCAACCATGGGATCGCTCCTGTCTCGATGGTTCGGTTCAGGCCTGGGTCGGGGTCACGGGGGCATTCTCGCCCACGATCGCATCGGCCTCGGCCAGGGCAGCGCCCTCGACGCCCTCGGCCGTTTCCACCGGCAGGTCCTCGGCCGGCAGATCCTCAGCAGGCAGGTCCTCGCCCGCGCCGATATCCACGCCGGAGGCCTGCAGCTCGGCGGAGATGCCGTCGAACACGGCGGCGGCCACCAGGTCGCAATACAGGTTGATGGCGCGGATGGCGTCGTCATTGCCCGGAATCGGGAAGGCCACGCCCTCGGGATCGGCGTTGGAGTCGACCACGGCGACCACCGGGATGCCCAGCTTGTTGGCTTCCTCGATCGCCAGCTTCTCCTTCACCACGTCGATGACGAAGATGATGTCCGGCAGGCCGCCCATCTCGCGGATGCCGCCCAGCGCGCGGTCGAGCTTCTCGCGCTCGCGCGTCAGCATCAGGATCTCCTTCTTGGTGAGACCCTGGGTGTTGCCGCCCAGCTGCTCGTCCATCTGCTTCAGGCGCTTGATGGAGCCCGTGATGGTCTTCCAGTTGGTCAGCATGCCGCCGAGCCAACGGTGGTTGACGTAGTACTGGCCGCAGCGGGTCGCGGCATCGGCCACGTATTCGGCCGCGGACTTCTTGGTGCCCACGAACAGCACGCGGCCGCCGCCGGCCACCACGTCACGGATGGTGCGCAGCGCGCGGTCCAGCAGGGGAACGGTCTGCTGCAGGTCCAGGATGTGCACCTGGTTGCGCACGCCGAAGATATACGGCGCCATGCGCGGGTTCCAGCGGCGGGTGTGGTGGCCGAAATGGACACCGGCCTCAAGCAGCTGGCGCAGGGAAACTTCTGGCATCGCCATGGTGGCGGTCCTTCCTTCAATGGCAGTCCGGTTGAGCCTCCGCGGCGCCGTGCCCGATGAACCGGGACCGGACCCTGCACCATGAGGGTGGAAGGGTGCGCCGCGTGCGGATTTGCACGGCGCGAAATCATCCCGCGCCGGACGCGCGCCCTATGCCACAACCCGCCCACCTGGGGCAAGCCCGGGCACAGCATCGGGCCATGGCCTCAGCCGGCTTCCACATGGGCGACGCCCGGCAGCACCTTCATCACCTGGGCCAGCCTGGGCGAAACATTGTAGGTGCCGGGCAGCACCATCTCCAGTTCCCGCCCCGGCCCCAGGCGGGGGACCAGCGACACCCGGCCGCGCGCGGGCGCGCCGCCCTGCGCCGCGCCTTCGCGCCGCAACAGGTCGCGGATCGGGGCAATGGCGCCCTCGTCCTCGATGAACAGGCGCAGCGTCTGGCCCACGCCGGCCGCCGCCTTGTCCAGCCCTTCCAGCCCCTGGGCGGTCAGGCGCAGCGTTTCGCCCTCCATCCGCGCCTCGGCGGTGACCAGGATGGCATGGCCTTCCACCAGCAGGGGGCGGTTCTTGAGCAGCACCTCGGAGAACAGCGTCACCTCGGTGCTGCCGCTGGCATCCGACAGGCGCACCCAGGCCATGCGGCTGCCGGTGCGGGTGGTGCGCTCCTTGCTGTTCACCACCGTGCCGGCGATCTTCAGCACGCCGACCCCGGCCTCCGCCCGCATCTGCAACTGGGCGATGGGCGTGACGCGCAGCTTGGCCAGCACTTCCCTGTAGGTGTCCAGGGGGTGGGCGGAAAGGTGGAAGCCCACCGCCTCCGCCTCCTGCGACAGGCGCTCCAGCTCCGGCCAGTCCGGCACGGCGGGCATGCGCAGCGGCTCGGGGCGGGAATCGCCGCCACCGAACAGGCCGATCTGGCTGGAGGTCCGCTCCTCCGCGCTGGCCTGTGCGCGGCGCAGGATGACCTCGGCGGCCATGGTCATGCGGGCCCGGTTCTTCTCCAGGCTGTCGAAGGCGCCGGCGCGGGCGAGGTTCTCCAGCTGCATCTTGTTCAGCAGCTTCGGATCGACCCGCCCGGCGAACTCCGCCACCGAGGCGAACGGCCCCCGGGCGTCGCGAGCCGCCACCAGGTCCTTCATGGCCTGTAGGCCGACGCGCTTCACAGCGGCCAGGGCGAAGCGGATGGCGGGCTTGCCGTCCTCGGCCACATCCACCTTGAACTCGGCCGCGGAGCGGTTCACGTCCGGCGGCAGCACCGGGATGCCGAGGCGGGCCGCCTCTTGCATGTGGTTCGCCAGCTTCTCCGTCTTGTCCATGTCGAGCGTCATGGAGGCGGCGAGGAAGGCGACCGGATGGTTCGCCTTCAGATAGGCCGTGTGATAGGCGACCAGCGCATAGGCGGCGGCGTGCGACTTGTTGAAGCCGTATTCCGCGAACTTCTCCATCAGGTCGAAGATCTCGCCCGCCTTCCCCTCGGGCACACCGTTCTTCACGGCGCCATCCACGAAGATCTTGCGCTGCGCCTCCATCTCGGAGCGGATCTTCTTGCCCATGGCGCGGCGCAGCAGGTCCGCGCCGCCAAGGCTGTAGCCCGCCACGTCCTGGCTGATCTGCATGACCTGCTCCTGATAGACCAGGATGCCATAGGTCTCCTCGACAAGGTGGCGCATCGCCGGATGCACCGGCTCCCAGGGCTCGCCATGCTTGCGGGCGCAATAGGCCGGGATGTTGGCCATAGGACCCGGGCGGTAGAGGGAGACGGCGGCGATCAGATCCTCGAACCGGTCGGGGCGCATCATGCGGAGGCATTCGCGCATGCCCTGACCTTCGAACTGGAACACCCCGGCGGAATCGCCGCGCGCCAGCATCTCGTAGGTCTTCTGGTCGTCAAGCGGCAGGGTGGCGAGATCGATCTCGGTTCCCTGCCCGCGCAGGATCTCCACCGCGCGCTCCAGCACCGTCAGCGTCTTGAGGCCGAGGAAGTCGAACTTCACCAGCGAGGCGTTCTCGACGTATTTCATCGAGTACTGCGTCACCAGCATGTCGGAGCGCGGATCGCGGTAGAGCGCCACCGTGTCGATCAGCGGCTTGCGCCCGATCACCACGCCGGCCGCGTGGGTGGAGGCGTTGCGGTAGAGCCCCTCCAGCACCAGGGCAGTCTCCATCAGCCGGGCCACCGTCTCGTCGGCCTCGCGCATCTCCTGCAGGCGCGGCTCGCCGTCGATGGCCTGCTGCAGCGTCACGGGCTTGGCCGGGTTGAAGGGGATCAGCTCGGCGATGCGGTTCACCTGGCCATAGGGCATGCCCATGACGCGGCCCACATCGCGCACCACCGCCTTGGCCTGGAGGCGGCCAAAGGTGATGATCTGCGCCACCCGGTCCTCGCCATATTCGCGGCGGACATACTGGATCACCTCGTCCCGCCGGTCCTGGCAGAAGTCGATGTCGAAATCCGGCATCGAGACGCGCTCGGGGTTCAGGAAGCGCTCGAACAGCAGGCCGAAGCGCAGCGGGTCCAGGTCGGTGATCAGCAGCGCCCAGGCGGCGACGGAACCGGCGCCGGAGCCACGCCCCGGCCCCACCGGAATGCCCTGCTGCTTGGCCCACTGGATGAAGTCGGCGACGATCAGGAAATAACCCGAGAAGCCCATCTTCTCGATGATGTCGAGCTCGAACTCCAGCCGCTTGCGGTAAGGCTCGCGCTCGGTGGTGTTCTGGGCATCGAGCCGCGCCTCCAGGCCGCGCCGGGCCATGTCCCGCACCGTCTCGGCCTCGGTCATGCCGGGCTGCACCTTGGGGCAGAGCGGCAGCTCGGGCTTGCGCGTTTCCGCCATGACGGCGCAGCGCCGCGCGATGGCCAGGGTGTTGTCGCAGGCTTCCGGCAGGTCGGCAAACAGGGCGCGCATCGCCTGGGCCGATTTGAAGTAATGCTCGGGCGTCAGCCGGCGGCGATCCGGCTCGGCCAGCGTCCGGCCCTCGGCGATGCAGAGCAGCGCGTCATGCGCCTCGTACATCGCGGCCTTGGCGAAGTAGATGTCGTTGGTGGCGACCAGCGGCAGCCCCGCCTTGTCGGCCAGTGCCACCAGGGCCGGGTCCAGGCTGCGCTCGATCTCGGCGCCGTGCCGCGTCAGCTCCACCGCCAGCCGGTCGCCGAAGCTTTCCTTGAGCGCGTCGAGCAACTGCATGGCCGCGTCGCGCCGCCCTTCCACCAGCAGCCGGGCCAGTGGCCCACAGCCGCCGCCCGTGAGCAGGAACACGCCTTCCGCATGCTGCTGCAGCAGTTCCAGGGTGATGGCCGGCTTGCCACTGGGATCGTCGCGCAGGAAGCCGTGGGAGGACAGGCGCTGCACATTCTCCAGCCCCTGCGCATTGGTGGCGAGCGCCACCACGACATCAGGGGCGAGGCGCGCCACCTCCGGCCGCGGATCGGCCGCCGAGCGGCTGAGCCAGAGCTGGCAGCCCATGATCGGCTGCACGCCCTTGCCGGAACAGGCCTTGGCGAATTCCAGCGCGCCGAACATGTTGGCCGTGTCGGTCAGCGCCAGGGCCGGCATCCCCTCCGCCCTGGCGAGATCGGCCAGCTTGTCCGCCTTGATCGCTCCCTCGGCCAGGGAATAGGCGGAATGGGTGTGGAGATGGACGAAGCTGCCGGTCATGGCCGGCTTCTAGCACGCCGCCGGCCACGCCGCAGCCATCCAGCGGGATTGCCCTGAGCCCGCAGATGGCGGCACCTTCCCTGCTTCCGCCTCCGCGAGGATTTCTGCCATGCGACTCCGTTTCTCCTTTCTGCTCGGCCTGTTGGCGCTGGGCGTGACCGCCCTGCCCGCCACGGCGCATCCGGGCCATGCCGAAGGTTCCTCCCTGGCGCTGGGGCTGATGCACCCGCTGTCCGGCGCGGATCACCTGTTGGCGGCGGTGGCGATCGGCCTTTGGGCGTCCCGCATCGAAGGGCTGCGGGCCTGGGCGCTGCCGGGCGGCTTCCTGCTGGGCATCGTTGGCGGCGCGCTGCTGGGCATGGCCGGCTTCGTGCCGGGCTGGATGGAACCGGGCATCGCCGCCAGCGTGCTGCTGCTGGGCGCCGCCGCCGCGCTGCTGCCGCGCCTGTCCCTGCCGCCGATGCTGGCCGCTGTTGTGGTGTTCGGCGTGCTGCATGGCCTGGCGCATGGCAGTGAGGTGCCGGAAGCGACCAACCCGCTGGTCTATGGCCTTGGCTTCCTGGCCGCCACGGCCGCGGTCCATGCCGCGGCGCTGCTCAGCGCGCGGGCGCTGCGGTGGCTGGCCGTGCCGGGCGGCGCGGCGATCGCGGCCAGCGGGCTGGTGCTGCTGCTGGGCTGAACACGCTCCGGGGAAGCCGAGCTTCCCCGGTTCCTTTCCGGCCAGCGCTCAGCCCGCGACGATGCGTCCTTCGCGCAGTGTCACCACCCGGTCCATGCGCGCCGCCAGATCCGGATTGTGGGTGGCGATCAGGGCCGCCACGCCGGCGCCGCGCACCGCCTCCAGCAATTGCGCGAAAACCCGCTCCGACGTCGCCACGTCGAGATTCCCGGTCGGCTCATCCGCCAGCAGCAGGCCGGGGCGATTGGCCAGGGCACGGGCAATGGCCACGCGCTGCTGCTCACCCCCCGAAAGCCGGCCGGGACGATGGTCTTCCCGCCCCTGGAGGCCGAAGCCCGCCAGCAACTCCCGCGCCCGCGCCGCCGCCGCCTGCTCGGACGCGCCATTCACCATCTGCGGCAGCACCACATTCTCGAGCGCCGTGAATTCGGGCAGCAGATGGTGGAACTGGTAGACGAAGCCGATGGAGCGGCCCCGCAGGCCGCTGCGCGCCTCATCCCCCAGCGTGCCGGCGGCTTTGCCGTCGATGAACACCTCGCCCGCATCCGGCCGCTCCAGCAACCCGGCCAGGTGCAGCAGGGTGGACTTGCCCGTGCCGGAGGGCGCGACCAGCGCGACGATCTCGCCCGCGTTCAGGGTCAGCTCGGCACCGCGCAGCACCGGAAGCTCTCCGGCCTCGGTACGGAACCGGCGCTCGACCTTGTCGAGGCGGAGGCGCGGCTCACTCATTGCGCAGCGCCTCGACCGGGTCGGTCTTCGCCGCGCGCCAGGACGGATACAGCGTCGCCAGCAATGACAGGCCAAGGCCCATCAGCACCACCTGGACCACCTCGTTCGGGTTTACCACCGCCGGCAGGCGGGTGAGGAAATACACTTCCGGGCTGAAAAGCTGGGTGCCGGTCAGCGATTGCAGAAACTGCCGGATGCTCTCGATGTTGAGGCAGAACACCAGGCCGATGATGAAGCCGATCAGCGTGCCGAGCACGCCGATGGAGGTGCCGCACAACAGGAAGATCCGCATGATCGCGCCGGAGGTCGCGCCCATGGTGCGCAGGATGGCGATGTCCCGCCCCTTGTCCTTCACCAGCATGATCAGCGACGAGACGATGTTGAAGGCGGCCACGATGATGATCAGCGTCAGGATCAGGAACATCACGTTCCGCTCCACCTGCACCGCTGCGAAGAAGGAGGAGTTGCTGGCCTGCCAGTCCAGCACGCGGAAGGGCATGGGCTGCAGCGCGCGCACGATCTCCTGCGTCACCGGGCGCACCTGATCGGGGTTATCGACAAACACTTCGATCTGCGAGGCGGCGTCCCGAAGCTGAAAATAGATCTGCGCCGCCGGCAGGGGCAGGAAGACATAAGATGAATCGTATTCGTTCATCCCCGCCTCGAACATGGCCACAACCGTGTAGGCGCGCAGCCGCGGCACGGTGCCGATCACGGTGGCGCGGCCCTGGGGCGACACCAGCGTCACCTTGTCGCCGATCCGCACGCCCAGCTTCTGCGCCAGGCGGGTGCCGATCAGGATGGCGTCCTCGCCCTGGAAATCATCGAGACTGCCAGCGCGGATATTGCCGGCGAGCAGCGGGCGCTGCCGCAGATCCTCCGGCTTGATGCCGCGCGCCAGACCACCGGTGGCGCCGCCGGCCTCGCTGGTCAGCAGTACCTGCCCTTCCACGATGGGCGTGGCGGACAGCACCCCCGCCAGCTTGCGCACCCGCTCGGCAATGTCGTCATAGTTGCGCAGGCCGTTGGAATCCGCGGCATAGATCCCGAGATGCCCGTTCAGCCCGAGGATGCGGCCCAGCAATTCCTGCCGGAAGCCGTTCATCACGCTCATCACGATGATCAGAGTGGCGACGCCCAGCGCGATGCCCACCAGTGAGAAGGTGGCGATCACCGAAACGAAGCGTTCGCCCTTGCGCGCCCGCAGGTAACGGAACGCGACCTTCCGCTCGAAGGCTCCGAACATGCTCAGCGGTCCCTCAGTGCCCCTGGGGCGCCGTGTTGATCCGCCGCAGCGCTTCCTCGACCGACACTTCCTCGCGCTCGCCGGTGGCGCGGCGCTTCAGCTCGATCTTCTCCGCCGCCGCGCCGCGCGGGCCGATGATCGCCTGCCAGGGATAGCCGGCGAGGTCGGCGTCGTTGAACTTGACGCCGGCGCGCTCGTTGCGGTCATCCAGCACGGCATCGCCCGGCAGGGAAGCATAGAGCTTCTCGCACAGCGTGTCGCAGCCCAGGTCGCCCGGCTTCAGGTTGAGGATCGCGCAGCGGAACGGCGCCACGGCATCCGGCCACTTGATGCCGGCCTCGTCATGGTTGGCCTCGATGATGGCGCCAAGCAGGCGGGACACGCCGATGCCGTAGGAGCCCATCTGCGGGGTGACGGGGTTGCCGTCCGGCCCGGCCACGCTGAGGCCCATCGTCTTGGAATACTTGTCGCCGAAATAGAAGATGTGGCCCACCTCGATGCCGCGCGCCGAAACCTGGTTCTCGGCGCCGATGGCGTTCCAGGCGGCCTCGTCATGCATCTCGTCGGTGGCGGCGTAGCGGCTGGTCCAGAAATCGACCACCGGATCGAGGCTGCCCTCGTAATCCGGCTTCTGCGCCAGCACGTCGAAATCCAGCAGGTCCTTGTGCAGGAAGACCTGGCTTTCGCCGGTTTCGGCCAGGATGATGAACTCGTGGCTGAGATCGCCGCCGATCGGGCCGGTATCGGCGCGCATCGGGATGGCCTTCAGCCCCATCCGCGCGAAGGTGCGCAGATAGGCGACGAACATCTTCTTGTAGGAAAGGCGGGCGGCCTCGGCGTCGATGTCGAAGGAATAAGCGTCCTTCATCAGGAACTCGCGCCCGCGCATCACGCCGAAGCGGGGGCGGATCTCGTCCCGGAACTTCCACTGGATGTGGTACAGGTTGCGCGGCAGGTCACGGTAGGACTTGGCGTAGGATTTGAAGATGTCCGTGACCATTTCCTCGTTGGTCGGGCCATACAGCATGTCGCGCTCATGCCGGTCGGTGATGCGCAGCATCTCCTTGCCGTAATCGTCATAGCGGCCGGACTGGCGCCACAGATCCGCGCTCTGGATCGTCGGCATCAGGATTTCCTGGGCGCCGGCGGCGTCCTGTTCCTCCCGCACGATCTGGCTGACTTTTTGCAGCACACGGAGACCGAGCGGCAGCCAGGCATAAATGCCGGCCGAGGTCTGCCGGATCATGCCCGCGCGCAGCATCAGCTTGTGCGAGGCGATGGCGGCCTCGGCGGGAACTTCTTTCAGGGTGGGCAGGAAGGCGCGGGAGAGGCGCAAGGCTCGGGCTCCGGTGAAACAGGCGCGCGGAAGGTAAGGGCGTGGCCCCGGATATGCCAGGGGTGATGCGATCCTCTCGGCGCAGACAAAAAAAGGGCCACACCTGAAGTGCGGCCCGAGTTTAGGGAGGAAACGCCAGTCACACGGCAGGAAGAGAACCAGCTCTCTTCCTGTTCCCGATCCTGCCGCCCAGCCGATTTTGCCGCAATGCAAAAACAGAATATTCAGATGATAAAATGGGCACGGAAATCCACCATGCCCGAGTAAGGGGCAACTCCTGCTCCAGAACGCCTTATTGTGCCTTATCAATGGTCATTGACAGACTGCCGCCGGGACGGAAGCTCAGCCAATCACTGCTCACAAGAGCAAAAATGCCCAGAAAGATCAGCACGGACGCCACGGTGGTCCAGATCAGCTTGCGCCCGATATTCGGTGCGCGCGGCGTGCCGCGCCACCCGCCGGTGGCCGCATCCCCCTCGGCATCCGTCTGCACGCCGATGGGGAGCATGGCGAACAACACCACCCACCACACCATCACAAACACCATCACACCCGTGAACCAGTTCATGGCCTGACCCTCTTTCCACCGCTTGCGGATGGAGATAGGCCTTGCCCGCCGCCCAGGCCAGGGCGGCGCGTGTGTCGCTGCGGCGGCGTCCTGATGGGCGGCACCTTGGCGGCAGGGCAGCGTCAAGGGGCTCCCCGCCACCACGCCCCAGGGCACGAAGACGCGCATGGCGCCGCTCCGGATTCGGGCGGGCCGTCCCTGGCCTCAAGGCGCGGACCGAGGCGGCCATCATCCGCCTGCCGCGCCCTAACCCGGCCGAGGATCTGCCTTCGGGCCCTCCCCGGCCGCCGGAATCGGGATTTCATGACCACCAACTCCTCTCCCCGGCTCGTTGAACTGGATTCGCTGCGCGGCATCGCCGCCATGATCGTGGTGCTGCACCATGCCTATCTCTCGATCCTTGGCGCCCCCTCCTGGCTGCACTGGCTGGTCATGGAAACGCCGCTGCGCCCCGTGGGCACCGGGCGGCAGGCGGTCATCTTCTTCTTTGTGTTGAGCGGCTATGTGCTGACCCTGGCCCTGCAACGCCAGGAGGCGAAGCAGCGGGGCGGTGCCCTGACCCTGCCCGGCTGGGCGCAATATGCCCTTCAGCGGGCGGTGCGGCTGGGCTTGCCGGTGCTGGCAGCGGTTCTGGTGTCAGCCGCGCTGCAATGGGCCTTCTGGCGCGGCCCCCTGCCGGAAGGCACGCCACACATCCTGGGCGGCGCCGGATGGCGGGTCATGTGGAGCTGGTCCGACCTGCTCAGCCAGGTTCTGCTGCTGCGCAGCGGCGATGGCTTTCAGCTCAACCCGGTTCTGTGGTCGCTGGTGCATGAATGGCGGATCGCGCTGCTGCTGCCCCTCGCCTTGCTGTTCCGCGGCCGCGTGGCGCTGCTGCTGGCCGTGGCGCTGCTGGGGGCGGCGGTGGCGCGGCTGGCCGGCATGCCGGAAGGCCAGGTGGCGCTGGGCCAGAGCCTGCCGGGCAGCTTCGCGGCCAGTGCCGGCTTTCTGCCGGCCTTTGCCGCGGGCGCGGCGCTGGCGCTGTGCCCACCGCCGCGGCTCAGCCGCAGCCACTCGCTGGCCGCCGGCATCTCGGTGGCGGTGATGGCGATGGCGGCGCATGACTACGGGATCATCGCCGCCTCGGTGCTGCTGATCCTGCTGGCGCAACGGGGCGCGACCTTGGCACGGCTGCTGCGGCGGCCGGTGCTGCTGTGGCTCGGGCGGATCTCCTTCAGTCTCTATCTGGTCCACATGCCGCTGCTGCTGGCGCTGACGCATCTGTGCTTCGGCGTGCTGCCGCCCTGGCTGATCGCCGCTCTCGCAGTTCCGCTGTCGCTGCCCCTGGCGGAGGCCATGAACCGCCTCGTCGAGCAGCCGGCGCATCGCCTGGCGCGCAGGATCCCGCGCCCAGGCGGGCCGCAGCCGGCGTTGGGGCGCACATAAGAAAAGGGCCGGGGATCGCTTCCCGGCCCTTCGCGTCATTCCGCCGCGTTCAAACGCGCAGCACATGAACCTCCACGCTGGGCCGCTTGCGCAGGCGGCGGCTTACCGCCTTGCGCAACGCGGTGCGCGCGGCATCCCTCAGGAGGTCGTCGGACTCCTTCAGCGGCGCCGGCAGATCGGTCACGGCACGGGCCAGTTCGTCGGCCAGCTGGCCGGGTTCCAGGTCGCCCATCTCGAACAGGCCGGGCGCGGAAAGCTGCGGCGTCCCGAGGACGCGGCCATCCTGGTCCACCGCGAGGGACGCCACCACAACACCGTTGAACAGCATCTTGCGTCGCGCGCCGAGAACCGCGCCTTCCAACGGCAGCAGGCGGTCGCCATCGACCACAAGCTGGCCGGTGGGCACGCCTTCCACCACATCCGGCGCCGCATTGCCGGAAAGCGGCGCCAGGCGCAGCACGTCGCCATCCTCCACCAGGACCGGGGTCGCGCCCATCTCCTTGGCGAGAGCGGCGTGTTCCTGCAGGTGGCGCCATTCGCCATGCACCGGCACGGCGAAGCGGGGCTTCACCAGCGAGTAAAGCCGCTTCAGCTCGTCCCGCGCCGGGTGGCCGGACACATGCACCATGTGGTCATCGGCCGTCATCACGCGGCAGCCACCCCGCGCCAGCTCATCCTGCATGCGCAGAATGGCCTTCTCGTTGCCCGGGATCATGCGGGAGGAGAAGATCACTGTGTCCCCTTCCCCGAGCGAGATGCGCGGGTGGGTGTCGGCGGCGATCTTGGCCATGGCCGACCGTTCCTCGCCCTGGCTGCCGGTGCAGATGATCAGCAGCTGGTCATCCGGCACGTCATCCGCCTCATCCTCGGACAGGAAGGGCGGCACGTTCTGGAGATAGCCGCATTCCCGCGCCGCCGCCTCGGCATTGCGGAGGGAGCGGCCGAACAGGGCAACTTGCCGTCCTGCCGCCTTGGCGGCCAGGGCGATGGTTTCCACCCGCGCCACATTGGTGGCGAAGCAGGTGACGGCAACACGGCCCTTCAACTGGCGGATCAGCGCCGTCATGGAACGGCGCACATCGGCCTCGGAGCCGGAATGACCTTCCACCAGGGCATTGGTGCTGTCGCAGACCATGGCCAGAACACCGTCGCGGCCAAGCTGCGCGAAGGCGGCCTCGTCAGTTGGCTGGCCGATCAGCGGATCGGGGTCCAGCTTCCAGTCGCCCGTGTGCAGCACCGTGCCGTAGCGGGTGGTGATGGCGATGGATTGCGGCTCCGGCACCGAATGGGTGACGCGGATGAAGCGGATGCCGAACGGCCCCAGCTCCAGCGAGCCGCCGAGCGGCACGGTGATCAGCTTCACCTGCCCCATCAGCCCCGCCTCGCCCAGCTTGCGGCGCAGCACGGCCGCGGTGAAGGGGCTGGCATAGATCGGGCAGCGCAGCTGCGGCCAGAGCGGCGCCACGGCGCCGATATGGTCCTCATGCGCATGGGTGATGATCAACCCGACCAGCTTGTCACGCCGGTCGGCCAGCCAACCGGGATCGGGCACCATGACCTCGGCCTCGGGATTGTCGGCGCCGCCGAAGCCCAGGCCGCAATCCACCGCCAGAAGCTGGCCGTCGCAGCGATAGACGTTCAGGTTGAGGCCGATCTCTCCCGTCCCGCCCAGAGGTATGAAGGCGAGGTCGTTGTCACTTTGAATCAGGTTCATTCTTTCTCACTTGTTGTTCTTGTTTCAGTCATGCGGAACGGATGCGGCCCGGACGGGCAAAGGTCATGGCCCTCGCGCCTCGCCGATTGCGGGGCCGGCGCGTCAGGCAAACTTTCACGGTAACAAATAGGATGGTGAGTCCGTTGCGCCAACAGGCGGACCCGAAGGATACTGGGAAATCGTTCCTCCGGCCCGGCCGCCAGAGAAAGGGCGGATGCGATGCCTCAGCCCGCGATCTCCCCGGAAACAAAGGCCCGGGCCGTGCCGCCGACATCCAGCAACAGGCGGCCATCATCGGCCAGGCCCAGGAAGCGGCCGCGATGCGCCTCGCCCCCCCGCCGCAATTCAAGCTCGCCGCCGATGGCCGGGCCATAACCCAGCCAGGCCTGCCTGACGCAGGCGAAGCCCAGCCTCGCCTGCCGCTGCCGCCACTCGGCCAATGTTCGCAGCAATGCACCGGCGAAGCGGGCGGGGTCAGGCGGCGGTAGCCCGGCCTGGGCGAAGCTGGCGGTGGGCCGGTCAGGAAGCTCCGGCGCATGCGCCAGGTTGACGCCCAGCCCGAAGACCACCCAGGCAAGCCCTCCCTCCGCATCGGCGGATGCGTCGGTCAGGATGCCGGCGCATTTGGCGCCCCCCAGCAGCAGGTCATTCGGCCATTTCAGCGCCAGCGGCGCACCGTCCGGCAGAAAGCCGCGGGCGCATTCGGCCAGCGCCACGGCGGCCATCAGCGACCATTGCGGCAGGTCGCGGATGGCGCCACCCGGCCGCCAAAGCAGCGAAAGGTAAAGATTTCCGGGTGGCGAGCGCCAGGAACGGCCCTGGGTGCCGCGGCCGGCGGATTGCCGGCGGGCCAGAATGGCGAGCCCTTCCGGCTCGCCATCGGCCGCCGCGGCCAGCACCGCATCCTGGGTGCTGGCCAGTTCATCATGGACGCTGAGGCGCCACGATCCGGAAGGAAAGCTCAACCCACCAGCGCGGCCACGGCCGCCTGCGCCGCCGCAAGGAAGGGTGCCGGGAACAGGAAGAAGAACACCGTGAACAGCCCCGTGCCGGCCAGCACGATGGACAGGCTGTTCGGGCGCGGGTCCAGCGCTTCCCCGGCATCGAAATACATCACCTTGATGATGCGCAGGTAGTAATAGGCCGACACGGCGGAGGACAGCACGCCGACCACGGCCAGCGTCCAGTAGCCGCCCTGCACCGCCGCCAGGAACACATAAAGCTTGCCGAAGAAGCCAGCCAGCGGCGGGATGCCGGCCATGGACAGCATGAACACCGTCATGGCCAGGGCCATGGCCGGATCGGACTTGCCGAGGCCGGCGAGGTCGTCCACCCCCTCCAGCGCGCGGCCCTTACGGCGCATCGCCACCAACACGGCAAAGGCGCCGACATTGGTGAACAGGTAGATCGCCATGTAGAGCAGCAGGCCGCGGACGCCGAGCTCGCTGCCCACCGCCAGGCCGATCAGCGCGTAGCCCACATGGCCGATCGAGGAATAGGCCATCAGCCGCTTGATGTTGCGCTGCCCGATGGCCGCCAGGGCGCCCAGGATCATGGAGCCCAAGGAGGCGATCAGCAACACCTGCTGCCACTGCACGGCCAGTTCGGCGAAGGGACCGGCCACAACGCGGGTCAGCAGCGCGATGGCGGCCACCTTGGGCGCGGTGGCGAAGAAGGCCGTGACCGGGGTCGGCGCGCCCTCATAAACGTCCGGCGTCCACATGTGGAACGGCACGGCGGAGATCTTGAAGGCCAGGGCCGCCAGCACGAAGACCAGGCCAATCACCAGGCCGAAGGGCGCGGTTTCGCTGCTGGTGATGGCATTCGCGATACCATCGAAATTGGTCGAGCCAGAGAAGCCATACACCAACGAGGAGCCATACAGCAGCAGGCCGGACGCCAGCGCGCCCAGCACGAAGTATTTGAGGCCCGCTTCCGCGGAACGCTCGCTGTCGCGGTTGAAGGCGGCGATGACGTAAAGCGAGAGCGACAGCAATTCGAGGCCAAGATACAGCGCGATCAGGTCATTGGCCGAGACCATGACCATCATGCCGACCGTGCTGAGCAGCAGCAGGACGGCGAACTCGAAGCGCGCCAGGCCTTCCTTGCGGTTCCAGTCCATGGCCAGGAGCAGGCCAAGGGCGGCACCGGCCAGCACCAGCAGCTTCATGAACTTGGTGAAGGCATCGGAAACGTATTGGCCGAGGAAAGCCTCGCCGTCCGGCTGCGCCACCACCAGCACGCCCGCCAGCAGCAGCGCACCCAGCGTCGCCATGCTGGCGGCGAAGTCGGTGTCGCGCTTCGGCAGCACCGCGATGGCCAGGATCACCAGCCCGGCGACCGCCAGAACCAGTTCGGGGAGGATGAGGGTCCAGTTCATGCCACTCACATCCCGGCCAGGCGCGGCAGGGCCATCGCGGCTTCATGCCGCGTGACGAGCGCCGCCACGCTGGCCTCGAAGAAGGAAAGGAAGGAAGACGGGTAGATGCCCATCCACAATGTCAGGAGGATCAGCGGCGCGAAGGTGACGTATTCGCGCGGGCTGAGATCGAGCAGGGCCTTGAGGTCCTCGCGGCTGATGCGGCTGAACACCACCCGCCGGTACAGGTAAAGCATGTAGCCCGCGCCCAGGATCATGCCCAGCGCGCCGCCAAAGGCGACCCAGGGATTGGCCTGCCAGGCGCCGACGATCACCAGGAACTCGCCCGGGAATCCCGCCGTGCCCGGCAGCGCGATGGAGCCCATGGTGAACAGCATGAACACCATGGCGTAGGACGGCATGATCTTGGCAACGCCGCCATAGCGCGCGATCTCGCGGCTGTGGACCCGGTCGTAAAGCACGCCGACGCAAAGGAACAGCGCGCCGGAGACGATGCCGTGGCTCAGCATCTGGAAGATCGCGCCGGACAGGCCCTGATGGTTCAGGGTGAAGATGCCCATCGTCACGATGCCCATATGGGCCACGGAGGAATAGGCGATCAGCTTCTTCATGTCCTCCTGCGCCAGCGCCACCAGGGAGGTGTAGACCACGGCGATGACGGACAGCGCGAAGATCAGCGGCGCGAACCATTCCGTAGCCTGCGGCAGCAGCGGGAGGGAGAAGCGCAGGAAGCCATAGCCGCCCATCTTCAGCAGCACGCCGGCCAGGATAACGGAACCGGCGGTCGGCGCCTCGACATGCGCGTCCGGCAGCCAGGTGTGCACCGGCCACATCGGCACCTTCACGGCGAAGGAGGCGAGGAAGGCCAGGAACAGCCAGACCTGGACGGAGGGATCGAGCTGCAGGTTGAAGATCTCGGGGATCGAGCTGGTGCCGGCCTCGTACCACAGCAGCAGCATGGCCAGCAGCATCAGCAGCGAGCCGAGCAGCGTGTAGAGGAACAGCTTGTAGGCGGCGTAGACGCGCCGCGCCCCGCCCCAGATCCCGATGATCAGGAACATCGGGATCAGCACGCCCTCGAAGAAGATGTAGAACATCACCACGTCGAGCGCGCAGAACATGCCCACCATCATCGTCTCCAGGACGAGGAAGGCGATCATGTACTCACGGACCCGGCTCTGCACCGCCTCCCAGGAGGCCAGGATGCAGACCGGCACCAGCAGGGTCGAGAGCAGCACGAACAGCACCGAGATGCCGTCCACGCCCATGTGGTAGCCGAGGCCGAATTCCGGCATCCAGCTGATCTGCTCGACGAACTGGAAGTCCGCCGTGGTCTTGTCGAACTGGAACCACAGGATCAGCGACAGGCCGAAGGTGATCAGGCTGGTCCACAATGCGGTCCAGCGGGCATTGGAGGCAACCACCGCCTCCTCCCCCCGGATGAACAGGATGATTCCCGCGCCCACCAGCGGCAGGAAGGTGAGCAGCGAGAGCAGGGGAAAACCCGCGGCGTTCATCGGCCGACCCCGAAGACGAAGATGGACACAAACAGGACAAGCCCGATGATCATGGCGAAGGCATAGTTGGCGACGCGGCCCGATTGCAGCCGCACCACCCGGCCGGAGGCATGAACCGTCAGCGCCGCCGCGCCATTGGGCATGCCGTCGATGATCTTGACGTCGCCAACCTGCCATAGCTTGCGCGCCAGGGAGCGGGCCGGGCGGACGAAGATGCGGTCATACAGCTCGTCGAAATACCACTTGTTCAGCAGGAAGCGGTACAGCCCCGGGACCGCCGCGGCGATCCGCCCCGGCAGCTTCGGCATGAACATGTAGAGCGCATAGGCCAGCGCTATGCCGGCGAGGCCAACCACGGTCGGCGCCAACGGCACCCACTCCGGCACCTCATGCGCGTCGTGCATGATGTGGTTGTGCGGGGCATTGACGATGGAGCCGTTCCAGAACTCCGCCCAATGATGGCCGACGAACTGGTCGTAGAAATACGCGCCGGTGAACAGTGCGCCCACCGCCAGGACCAGCAGCGGGATCAGCATGACCGCCGGGCTCTCATGCACGTGCTCCATCGTGTGATGGTCGGCGCGCGGGGTGCCGTGGAAGGTCATGATGATCAGGCGCCAGGAATAGAAGGCGGTCATGAAGGCGGCCAGGATGCCGCAGATGAAGGCGTATTTGGCGGTCCAGCCATGGCCGGCGAAGGCTGCCTCCAGGATCATGTCCTTGGAATAGTAGCCGGCGAAGTAGGGCACGCCGGCCAGCGCCAGGGAGCCGATCCAGAACAGTGCATAGGTGACAGGGATCTTCTTCCAGATGCCGCCCATCTTGCGGATGTCCTGCTCGTCCGACATCGCGTGGATCACTGAGCCAGCGCCCAGGAACAGCAGCGCCTTGAAGAAGGCGTGGGTGAAGAGGTGGAACACCGCCGCCTGATAGGCGCCGACGCCCACCGCAAAGAACATGTAGCCGAGCTGCGAGCAGGTCGAATAGGCGATCACCCGCTTGATGTCGTTCTGCACCATGCCGACCGAGGCGGCGAACAGCGCCGTGGTGGCGCCGATCACGGTGACGAAGCCCAGCACGTTGGGCGCGTATTCCACCAGCGGCGACATGCGCGCCATCAGGAAGACGCCCGCGGTGACCATGGTGGCCGCGTGGATCAGCGCGGAAACCGGCGTCGGGCCTTCCATGGCGTCCGGCAGCCAAGTGTGCAGGCCGATCTGCGCCGACTTGCCCATGGCACCCAGGAAGAAGAACAGCGCGATCAGCTCCAGCACCGGCATGCCGGCGAAGGTGGACTGACGTGCGGCCTCGACACCCTGGAAGATGCCGTTGAACTCGATGGTGCCGAAGGTCCAGAAGGTCAGCGCCATGCCGAGCATGAAGAACAGGTCGCCCACGCGGTTGACGATGAAGGCCTTCATCGCGGCGCGGTTAGCGCTTTCGCGCTCATACCAGTAGCCGATCAGCAGGTAGCTCGCGAGACCGACGCCCTCCCAGCCGAAGAAGAGCTGGAGCAGGTTATCGGCCGTCACCAGCATCAGCATCATGAAGGTGAACAGCGAGAGGTAGGCGAAGAAGCGCGGCTGCGTCTCGTCATGGGACATGTAGCCCACGCTGTAGAGATGGATCATGGTCGAGATCAGCGTGACCATGCCGACCATCATCGCCGCTAGCGTGTCGTAGCGCAGCGCCCAGGAAAGCTGCAGCCCGCCGACATCCAGCCAGGTGACGATATCCACCGTGGCGGGGGCGTGGTTGAAGCCCACCTGGATGAAGGCCGAGATCCCGCACAGCGCGGCCAGCGCCATGCAGACCACGGTCACCCATTGCGCCAGCTTGTCACCCAGCCAGCGGCCGAAGAAGCCGCAGATGCAGGCCCCGAGAAGCGGAAAGAAGACAGCACCGACATACATGGCTTCAGCCCTTCAGGGTGGAAATGTCTTCCACCTCGATGCTGCCGCGGTTGCGGAAGTAGATGACAACGATGGCCAGGCCGATCGCGGCCTCGGCCGCCGCGACCGTCAGCACGAACATGGCGAAGACCTGCCCGGTGAGATCCTGCAGGACGGAGGAGAAGGCCACCAGGTTCAGGTTCACCGAGAGCAGGATCAGCTCGAGCGACATCAGGATGACGATGATGTTCTTCCTGTTCAGGAAGATGCCGAAGATCCCGAGCACGAACAGGATCGCGCTGACCGTGAGATAATGGCCGAGGCCGATGCTCAACATCAGTGATGCCCCCCGTGATGGCCGCCATGGCCGTGGTCATCCTGCGCGACCGCCTTGGGCTTGGGCGGCTCGGGCAGCTTGCGGCGGATGATGCCGAGGGTGCCGAGGCCGGCACCGGCCGGAACCTTGGCCAGCGGCACAGCCTCGGCGCGGGCGATCTGCGTGCCGATGTCCTGGCGCTTGCTGTTGGCCGGCTTGTCGCGCAGCGTCAGCACGATGGCGCCGATCATGGCGACCAGCAGGATCAGCCCGGAGATCTGGAACAGGTAGATGTAGTCCGTATAGACCAGCCGCCCCAGCGCCTCGGTGTTGGTGACGGTGGGGTCCGCCGGCACGGCGTTCATCCGCAGCGTCGCCGCATCCGGCGCGAACTGCCAGGAGCCGTAAACGAAGAGCAGCTCCAGGAACAGGATCGCCCCGATCACGGCGCCCAGCGGCGCGTAGCGCTGGAAGCCCTGCCGCAGCTGCGCGAAGTCGATGTCCAGCATCATGACGACGAACAGGAACAGGACCGCGACCGCGCCCACATAAACGATGACCAGGATCATCGCCAGGAACTCGGCGCCCGCCATCAGGAAGAGCGCCGAGGCGTTGAAGAAGGCCAGGATCAGGAACAGCACACTGTGCACCGGGTTCCGGCTGGTCACCACCATGACCGCGGATGCGATCAGGATGGCCGCGAAGATGTAGAAGGCAAGAGCGGCGATCATCGCGGCCCGCCCGCGTGCAGATGCTGCATCATGGCACCGTTCCAAGAAAAGGGCCGCCCAGGCAGGAGGGCGGGGCCGTGCTGAAAGGCTGCGGGGATGTCACGGCCGGTTCCATGCCCGCAGCGAAGCTCAGCGGTAAGGGGCGTCGAGTTCGAGCCGCTTGGCGATCTCAGGCTCCCAGCGGTCACCGTTCGAAAGCAGGCGGTTCTTGTCGTAGAGCAGCTCGGCCCGCGTTTCGGTCGCGAACTCGAAATTAGGCCCCTCGACAATGGCATCCACCGGGCAGGCTTCCTCGCACAACCCGCAATAGATGCACTTCGTCATGTCAATGTCGTAGCGCGTGGTGCGGCGCGATCCGTCCTCGCGGGGCTCTGCCTCGATGGTGATGGCGAGCGCCGGGCAGACCGCCTCGCACAGCTTGCAGGCGATGCAACGCTCTTCCCCATTGGGATAGCGGCGCAGCGCATGCTCGCCCTTGAAGCGGGGAGACAGCGCCGTTTTCTCGTAAGGGTAGCTGATGGTCGACTTCTTGCTGAAGAAATACTTCAGCGTCAGCGCCATGCCCGAGACAAGCTCGGTCAGCAGCAGGCTGCGCGCCATGCGGTCAAGCGATGCCATCTCTCACCTCGTCGCGCGGGGCAGGCCCGCGCCGATCGTCTTGAAACAGGTCATGCCGGCAGCCACCCCGCGAGCTTCAGCACGGCGGCCGTCAGCACCAGCCAGACCAGGCTGAACGGCAGGAACACCTTCCAGCCCAGCCGCATCAGCTGGTCATAGCGGTAGCGCGGGAACGTCGCGCGCACCCAGACGAAGGTGAACATGCAGAGGCACACCTTCAGGATGAACCAGATGGGGCCCGGCAGCCAGTTGAAGGGCGCGATGTCCATCGGCGGCAGCCAGCCACCCAGGAACAGGGTGGTGGTCATGGCCGACATGAGGAACATGTTGGCGTATTCGCCCAGGAAGAACAGCGCGTAGGTCATGGAGGAATATTCCACCATGAAGCCCGCCACGAGTTCGGACTCGCCTTCCGCCAGGTCAAAGGGCGGGCGGTTGGTCTCGGCCAGGGTCGAGATGAAGAAGATGATGAACATCGGGAAGAGCGGGATGAAGAACCACACCGTCTTCTGCGCCAGCACGATCTCCGTCAGGTTCAGCGAACCTACGCAAAGCAGCACCGTCACGATCACGAAGCCCATCGAGACTTCGTAGGACACCATCTGCGCCGCCGAGCGCAGCGCGCCCAGGAAGGCGTATTTCGAGTTCGACGCCCAACCGGCGATGATGATGCCGTACACGCCGAGCGAGGAAATCGCGAAAAGGTAGAGGATGCCGACATTGATGTCGGCGATCGCCCAGCCCTCATTCACCGGGATCACCGCCCAGGCGATCATCGCCAGGATGAAGGTCAGCACCGGACCGAGGATGAACAGCGCCCGGTTGGCGCCCGAGGGGATGATCGTTTCCTTCAGCAGCATCTTCGCGGCATCCGCGAAGGGCTGCAGCAGGCCGAGCGGCCCCACCATGTTCGGGCCGACGCGCATCTGCATCGCCGCCATGATCTTGCGCTCGGCATAGGTCATGTAGGCGACCGCGATCAGCAGCGGGACCAGCATCGCCAGCGTCTGCAGGACGGTGATGATCAGCACCCCGATCGGGGAGGCAAGGAAGGCTTCCATCGGGGCTTACTCCGCCGCCAGCCGCGGCGCGGGGTCGTTGTAGATGCGGCTGCACTGCGCCATCGTTTCCGAGGCGCGGCTCACCGCATCCGCCAGCCAGTAATCGCTGATCGGCAGGGTGAAGGCGGCCTCGCCCAGGGCGCCGCCGGCCTGCGGGCCGGCGGTGTCGGCGCAACCCCCGGCCATCCGGCCATCGACCGCGCCGAAGATCGGGTTGAAGGCGACCATGCGTTCGCGCAGCGCGTCCAGCGTGTCGAAATCCAGCGCCACGTCCAGCGCGGCGCCGGCGGCGCGAATGATGCGCCAGTCCTCCTTCGCCTCGCCGGGCGGGAACAGGGCCAGGCGGCCCCGCTGCACCCGCCCCTCGGTGGAGACGTAGGTGCCTTCCTTCTCGGTATAGGCCGCGCCGGGCAGGATCACGTCGGCGCGCGCCGCGGCCTTGCCGCCGTGATGGCCCTGATACACCACGAAGGTGCCCGCGGGGATCGCAGATGCCTCGATGTTGTCGGCGCCCAGCAACCACAACGCTTCCAGCCCGCCCTGCAGCATGCCGGCGACGTCGCGCCCCCCCTCGCCCGGCACGAAGCCGGCATCGAGGGCACCGACCTGGCCGCCAAACAGGTGCAGCACGTTGAAGCCGTGCCATTCCGGCGTCAGCCCGCCGAAAGCATTCGCCAGATCCCAGGCAGCGGCCAGCACCGCCGCGCCATCCGGCCGCGCCAAAGCCGCCCGCCCGACGATCACCATCGGCTTGCTGGCGGCCTTGAGCGTTTCGGCGAAGCCGAGGCTGCCATCCATCAGGCCGGCGATCGCCGCCGGCCCCTCGCCCAGATGCTCGGTATTGTAGGTGAGATCGAGGCCCTTCGGTCCGATATGCGCCACCTTCAGCGCGCCGGAGGCCCAGCGCTTGCGGATGCGGGCATTCAGCACCGGCGCTTCCTTGCGCGGGTTGCTGCCGATGATCACCAGCGCGTCCGCCTCCTCGATCCCGGCGATGCCGGTGTTGAAGAGGTAGAAATCGCGGCGCGAGGTGTCGATTGCGGCGCCGTCCTGCCGGCAATCGGTGTTGGCCGAACTGAGGCCGCGCATCAGCGCGCGCAGCGCGAAGGCGCTTTCGGCATCCACCAGGTCGCCGGCAATGGCGCCGACCTGGTCGCCCTTCAGGCCCTGCATCTTCTCGCTGATGACGGCGAAGGCTTCCTCCCAGCTCGCCTGGCGCAGCTTGCCGTCCTTGCGGACCCAGGGGCGGTCGAGGCGCTGCCGCTTCAGCCCGTCAAAGGCGAAGCGGCCGCGATCGGCCATCCATTCCTCGTTCACGTCATCATTGACGCGCGGCAGGATGCGGACCACCTCCGGGCCCCGCGTGTCGACGCGGATATTGGTGCCGGTGGCGTCTAGCACGTCGATGCTGTCCGTCTTCCGCAGCTCCCAGGGGCGCGCGACATAGGCATAGGGACGGCTGGTCAGCGCGCCGACCGGGCAGATGTCGATCAAATTGCCGGACAGCTCGGTGGTCAGCGCCTTCTCGACATAGGTGCCGATCTGCATGTCCTCGCCACGGCCGGTCGCACCCAGCTCCGGCACGCCCGCGACCTCGGTCGCGAAGCGCACGCAGCGGGTGCACTGGATGCAGCGGTTCATGATCGTTTTGACCAGGGGGCCGAGGTACTTGTCCTTGACGGCCCGCTTCTCCTCCCGGTAGCGGCCGCCCTGCCCGCCATAGGCCGTCGCCTGGTCCTGCAGGTCGCACTCGCCGCCCTGGTCGCAGATCGGGCAATCCAGCGGGTGGTTGATCAGCAGGAATTCCATGACGTTGCGGCGGGCGTTGCGGACCATCGGGCTGTCCGTGAACACCTTCATGCCGTCCGCCACGGGATAGGCGCAGGAAGCCACCGGCTTCGGCGCCTTCTCCACCTCGACGAGGCACATGCGGCAATTGCCGGCGACGCTCAGCCGCTCATGGTAGCAGAAGCGAGGGATCTCCTTGGCCGCGGCCTCGCAGGCCTGCAGCACCGTGGCGCCGTTCGGGACCTCGATCTCGATCCCGTCAACCGTGACCTTTGCCATGGCTTACTCCGCCGCCAGCGGAACGGTGCCGCCGGCCCTCTTCGCCTTGTACGCGGCGATGCGCTCTTCCATCACCGGCCGGAAGTGCCGGATCAGCCCCTGCACCGGCCACACGCCGCCATCGGCCAGCGCGCAAATGGTATGGCCCTCGATCTGGCGGGTGACGCTCTCCAGGACGTCGATCTCCTCCAGCTCGGCGCGGCCCTCGACCATGCGGGCCATCAGGCGCTTCTGCCAGCCCATGCCCTCGCGGCAGGGGGTGCACTGGCCGCAGCTCTCATGCTTGTAGAAATCGGCCAGGCGGGCGATCGCCTTGATGATGTCGGTGGACTTGTCCATCACGATCACGCCCGCCGTGCCGAGGCCCGATTTGTGCTCGCGCAGCGCGTCGAAATCCATCAGCACGTCGTCGCAGATGTGCTTCGGCAGCAGCGGGGTCGAGGAGCCGCCGGGGATGACGGCCAGCAGGTTGTCCCAGCCGCCGCGCACGCCGCCGGCATAGCGCTCGATCAGCTCCCGCATGGGGATGCTCATCTCGGCTTCCACGTTGCAGGGCTTGTTCACATGGCCCTGGATGCAGAACACCTTGGTGCCGCTGTTCTTCGGGCGCCCGAAGGAGGCGAACCAGGAGGCGCCACGGCGCAGGATCTCCGGCACCACGGCGATGGTCTCGACGTTGTTCACAGTCGTCGGGCAGCCATACAGGCCCACCGCCGCCGGGAAGGGCGGCTTCAGGCGCGGCATGCCCTTCTTGCCTTCCAGGCTCTCGATCAGCGCGGTTTCCTCGCCGCAGATATAGGCGCCGGCGCCGCGATGCACGTAAAGGTTGAAATCCCAGCCGCTGCCCGCGGCATTCGGCCCGAGCAGCCCGGCCTCATAGGCCTCGTCGATAGCGGCCTGCAGCACCAGGTGCTCGTTGTAATACTCGCCGCGCACATAGATGTAGCCGGCATGCGCGCCCATGGCGACACCAGCGATCAGGCAACCTTCGATCAGCGTGTGCGGATCGTTGCGGATGATGTCACGGTCCTTGCAGGTGCCCGGCTCGGACTCGTCGCAATTGACCACGAGGTAGGAAGGACGCCCATCCGGGCTTTCCTTCGGCATGAAGCTCCATTTGAGGCCGGTCGGGAAGCCGGCGCCGCCACGGCCGCGCAAGCCGGACTGCTTCATCTCCTCGATGATCCAGTCCCGCCCCTTGGCGATGATGCCGGCCGTGCCGTCCCAGTTGCCGCGCCGCCGCGCCTCCTTCAGCCCCCAGTGATGGATGCCGTAGAGGTTGGTGAAGATGCGGTCCTTGTCGCTCAGCGCCATGGCGTCACTTCTCCTCCGCCAGCGGGATATCGAGCAGCGTCTCGGGCCCGCCTTCCGGCGCGCTGCACAACCGCCCCTTGGCGCTGCCCGGCTCCGGCCGCTCGCCGCGCTTCAGCGCCTCGATCAGCTTCACCGCGCTGTCGTAATCCAGGTCCTCGTAATAATCGTCATCCACCTGCAGGATCGGCGCGTTCACGCAGGCGCCGAGGCATTCCACCTCGGTCAGGGTGAACAGCCCGTCCTCGCTGGTGTCGCCATAGCCCTTCAGCCGGCCGGCATCCTTGCAGGCCCGCAACACCTCGTCCGAACCCCGCAGCCAGCAGGGCGTCGTTCCGCAGACCTGCAGGTGGTGGCGGCCGATCGGCTTGGTGTTGAACATGAAATAGAAGCTGGCGACCTCGTAGACGCGGATCGGCGCCATGCCGAGGCGCAGCGCCACCTGGTCCATCGCGACGCGCGGCACCCAGGCGCTGCCGGTCTGCCGGCCCATCTGCTTCTGCACGACGTAGAGCAGCGGAATGACACCGCTGGCCTTCTTGGTTTCCGGATACCGCTTCAGGATCTTGACGATCTGCGCTTCGCTTTCCTCGTCGAAAGCGAAGCTCACGGGCTCCTGGTGCTGCGGGGCGCTCACCGGTCGATCTCTCCGAACACGATATCCAGGCTGCCGATGATGGACACGGCATCGGCCAGCATGTGGCCCTTGGACAATTTCTCCATCGCCTGCAGATGCGCGAAGCCGGGCGAGCGGATCTTGCAGCGGTAAGGCTTGTTGGTGCCATCCGCCACCAGGTGCACGCCGAACTCGCCCTTCGGCGCCTCGACCACCGTATAGGTCGAGCCTTCGGGAACGTGATAGCCCTCGGAATACAGCTTGAAGTGATGGATCAGCGATTCCATCGAGCGCTTCATGTCGGCGCGCGTCGGCGAGGCGATCTTGCTGTCCAGCACCTTGATCGGACCGCGCGGCATCTGCGCCAAGCATTGCTTGATGATCTTATGGCTTTCCCGCATCTCCGCAATGCGGACGAGATAGCGCTCGTAGCAGTCGCCATGGCTGCCGACCGGGATGTCGAACTCCAGCTGGTCGTACACGTCATAAGGCTGCGAGCGGCGCAGATCCCACGCGCAGCCGGAGGCACGCAGGCAGGGACCGCTGAAGCCCCAAGCCATGGCGTCCTCGGCGCTGATGATGCCGATATCCACGGTGCGCTGCTTGAAGATGCGGTTGCCGGTCAGCAGCCGCTCGATGTCATCGACGAATTTCGGGAACTGCTCCGCCCATGCCGCGATGCGGTCGGTCAGGCCGGGCGGGAGATCCTTCACCACGCCGCCGGCGCGGAAATAGTTCGCGTGGTAATGCGAGCCGGAGGTCGCGTCATAGAATTCCAGCAGCGCCTCGCGCTGCTCGAAGCCCCAGAGGCTGGGCGTGGTCGCGCCCACATCCAGCGCATAGGTGGTGATGTTCAGGATGTGGTTCAGCAGGCGGCTGATCTCGGCGAACATCACGCGGATGTATTGCGCGCGGACCGGCACCTCGATGCCCAGCAGCTTTTCCTGCGCCAGGACGTAGGCATGCTCCATGCACATCGGCGCGACGTAATCCAGGCGATCGAAATAGGGGTTCGTCTGAAGATACGTCTTGTACTCGATGAGCTTCTCGGTGCCGCGATGCAGCAGGCCGATATGCGGATCGGCACGCTCCACAAACTCGCCCTGCAACTCCAGCACGAGACGCAGCACGCCATGCGCGGCCGGATGCTGCGGGCCGAAATTGATGGTGTGGCTGTCGATCTCGACCGTGCGGGTGTTGCCGGCGGCCGGGGTGTCTTCGGTGCTGAGGCTCATTCGCGGGTGATCCGGTTGAGATGCACCTTCTCGTCCCCGGGCAGCGTGGTCATGCCTTCCCAGGGGGAGAGGAAATCAAAGTTGCGGAAATCCTGCTGCAGCTTGACAGGCTCATACACCACCGCCTGCCGCTCGGGGTCGTAGCGGACCTCCACATAGCCGGTCAGCGGGAAGTCCTTGCGCAGCGGGTGCCCCTGGAAGCCATAGTCGGTCAGGATGCGGCGCAGATCAGTCTGCCCCTCGAACACCACCCCGTACATGTCCCACGCTTCCCGCTCCCACCAGGTGGCGGACGGCCAAAGATCGGACACGGTGGGGATCGCCTGCACGGCATCCGTCATGGTGATGACGCGGATGCGGTGGTTATGGGTGAGCGAGAGCAGGTTGTAGACCACGTCGAACCGCTCGGCGCGCTGCGGCCAGTCGACGCCGCAGATGTCCATGCATTGCTCGAAGGCGAATTCCGGCTTGTCGCGCAGGAGCTGCAGCACGGCATGCACGGCGCCGCGCCGCACGCGGATCTCGGGCTCGGCACCGCGGGCGAGGCTGGAATCGATCACCACGCCATCCGGAAGCGTCGCGAGCACGGCGCTCAGAAGCGCCTGCTGCGGGCTTGGCCGCGCCGGCTCGGCCGGCAGGTTCTCGGACAGGTCAGCCACGGAGGATGCTCCCGGTGCGGCGGATCTTCTTCTGCAACTGCAAGATGCCGTAAACCAGCGCCTCGGCCGTCGGCGGGCAGCCCGGCACATAGACATCGACAGGCACGATGCGGTCGCATCCCCGCACAACGCTGTAGGAATAATGATAATAGCCGCCGCCATTGGCGCAGCTGCCCATCGAGATGACGTAGCGCGGCTCAGCCATCTGGTCATAAACCTTGCGCAGGGCGGGGGCCATCTTGTTGGTCAGCGTGCCGGCGACGATCATGACGTCCGACTGGCGCGGCGAGCCGCGCGGGATGACGCCGAACCGGTCGAGGTCGTAGCGCGGCATATAGGCATGGATCATCGGCACGGCGCAGCAGGCCAGACCAAAGGTCATCGGCCACAGGCTGCCGGTGCGGGCCCAGTTCACCACCTTGTCCAGGTTGGCGACGATGAAGCCCTTGTCCTCCATCTCCTCGGTGACGCCCTTCACCACGGCGTCCTGCTCCGGCCCGGGTTGAAGCGCCTGCTTGTTCCAGGCAAGGTCGTTGCTGCTGGTGCTGCTCATCGGGCTCACTCCCAGTCCAGGGCGCCCTTGCGCCATTCGTAAAGGAAGCCCACCGTCAGGACCGCCAGAAAGCCCATCATCGACAGGAAGCCCAGCCAGCCGATGTCACCCAGGGCGATGGCCCAGGGGAACAGAAAGGCAACCTCAAGATCGAAGATGATGAACAGAATGGCGACCAGGTAGAAGCGGACGTCGAATTTGCGACGCGTGTCGTCGAAGGGCTCGAAGCCGCACTCATAGGCGGAGACTTTCTCCGCATAGGGCTTCTGCCGGGCGGCAAGCAAGCTGCCCCCCACCATGGCCACAGCGATCACGGCAGCAATCGCCAGGAAGACCAGGATCGGAAAATAGGTCGCCAGCAGGGGCTGGGTCATGATGTGTCCGTCCCTTGGGCCCGGGTGGCCCAGTAAAGCCACGCGCCAGGGAAGCACATGGCGATCGCGCTACGGGGCATGCCGCAATGCAATGTCGCGGCGGACATTACCCCCCCGACGCGCATCCCGCCATAGGCCGCCAGAGGATTCGCGCCACATCCAAAGGGTTGTGGAGCAAAAGCAAGAAAAGCCATCCAGGTTTCCTGGATGGCTTTTCTTGAAGCGCTGTGGCGCGAGTGACGGGGCTCGAACCCGCGACCTCCGGCGTGACAGGCCGGCGCTCTAACCAACTGAGCTACACCCGCTTGCGGCGTGGAGGGGGAATTACGGCGCCTGGATCACCCTGTCAATCGCAGAAAATGGCTTCGGTGAAGATTGTCCGCAGAAGACCAGGGCGGCGCCGGATGGAGGGGCGGAATGGGCACTGACGGATTCGAACCGCCGGCATCCTCGGTGTAAACGAGGCGCTCTACCGCTGAGCTAAGTGCCCTGAGGCGCGGGCGAAGCGATGCCCGCTTGCGCCACGCGGCGCAAGCGGGAAATCAATCCAGGCCGTCGCGCAGCGTCTTGCCCGGCTTGAAGCGCACCGTTGTCGAGGCCGGGATCTCGATCTCCTCGCCGGTCCGTGGATTGCGGCCCTTTCCCGCCTTGCGGCGCGCCGTGGAGAAGGTGCCGAAGCCCACCAGCCGCACCTCCTGCCGGGCCTTGAGGGAGCCGCCAATGGCACCAAACACGGCCTCCAGCACCTCCGCGGCCTTGGCCTTGGAGAGTTCGCCCGTTTCGGCCACCACAGCCACCAGATCCTGCTTGTTCACCCGTTCTCTTCCTGCTCTGTGCTGCCTGGCCGGTCTCCGCTGGGACACCGTGCTCCGACACTAGGCAAGCCACTTTTCGAGCGTCAACGTTTGGGTGCCTCGGTACCGGCCATCGCCATGAAAAAGGGCCGGAGCAAATGCCCCGGCCCAGCTTTCAGCCCGGTTCGGCCAATCAGTGTGGCAGGCTGGCCGCCGTTCCGGCACGGCCATCGGCACCGGCCGGCGGCGCCTCATCCGCCTCGCTCCAGCTGATCGCCTCCGGCGCGCGGGTCAGCGCCTTGGCGATCACCTCATCCACATGGGAGACAGGAAGAATGGTCAGGCCCTTCTTCACGTTGTCCGGGATCTCGGCGAGATCCTTCTCGTTGTCCTTCGGGATGAAGACGGTGGTGATGCCGGCGCGCAGGGCGGCCAACAGCTTCTCCTTCAACCCGCCGATCGGCAGCACCCTGCCCCGCAGCGTCACCTCGCCGGTCATGGCGACATCCTTGCGCACCGGGATGCCAGTGAGCACGGAAACGATCGAGGTCGCCATGGCGATGCCGGCCGAAGGTCCGTCCTTGGGGGTCGCGCCTTCCGGCACATGGACGTGGATGTCCCGCCGGTCGAACAAGGTGGGCTTGATGCCGAAGCTCACCGAGCGGCTGCGGACATAGGACAGCGCCGCAGACACGCTTTCCTGCATCACGTCGCCCAGCTTGCCGGTGGTCTGCACCTTGCCCTTGCCCGGAACCATGACGGATTCGATGGTCAGGATTTCCCCGCCCACCTCGGTCCAGGCAAGGCCAGTCACCACGCCCACCATGTCCTCGGCCTCGGCCTCGCCATAGCGGAACTTCCGGACGCCGGCATACTTCTCCAGGTTCTTGCGGTTGATCGCGACCTTCTTGGCCTTCTTGGCGACGATCTCCGTCACCGACTTGCGGGCCAGGCCACCGATCTCGCGCTCCAGGTTCCGCACCCCGGCCTCGCGCGTGTAGTAGCGCACCAGGTCCAGCAGGGCCTCGTCCGTGACGCTCCATTCCTCCGGCTTCAGGCCGTTCGCCTCGGTCACCTTCGGGATCAGGTGGCGCTTGGCGATCTGCACCTTCTCATCCTCGGTGTAGCCGGGGATACGGATGATCTCCATGCGGTCCAGCAGCGGCTGCGGCATGCGCAGGCTGTTGGCCGTGGTGACGAACATCACGTCCGACAGGTCGTAATCGACCTCCAGGTAGTGGTCACCGAAGGTGGCGTTCTGCTCCGGGTCCAACACCTCCAGCAGGGCCGAGGACGGGTCGCCGCGCCAGTCGGCGCCGAGCTTGTCGATCTCATCCAGCAGGAACAGCGGGTTGGAGGTCTTGGCCTTCTTCATGCCCTGGATGACCTTGCCCGGCATGGAGCCGATATAGGTCCGCCGGTGGCCACGCACCTCGGCCTCGTCCCGCACGCCGCCCAGGCTCATCCGCACGAAGTTGCGGTTGGTGGCCTTGGCGATGGACTTGCCGAGCGAGGTCTTGCCGACGCCCGGCGGGCCGACCAGGCACAGGATCGGGCCACGGATCTTGGGCGAGCGCGACTGCACCGCCAGATACTCGATGATCCGTTCCTTGATCTTGTCCAGCCCGTAATGGTCGGCGTCGAGCACGGCCTCGGCCGCAGCCAGGTCATTCTTGACCTTCGACTTCTTCTTCCAGGGGATGGACAGGATCCAGTCAAGGTAGTTGCGCACCACCGTCGCCTCGGCGCTCATGGGCGACATGGAGCGCAGCTTCTTCAGCTCGCCCAGCGCCTTGTCGCGCGCCTCGGGGGACAGCTTGGTGGCCTTGATCTTGGCTTCCAGCTCGGCCAGCTCGTCCTTGCCGTCCTCGCCCTCGCCCAGCTCCTTCTGGATCGCCTTGAGCTGCTCGTTCAGGTAGTATTCGCGCTGCGTCTTCTCCATCTGCCGCTTGACGCGGTTCCGGATGCGCTTCTCCACCTGAAGAACGCCGATCTCGCTCTCCATATGGGCGAAGACCCGCTCCAGGCGCTGCGAAACACCGGTGATCTCCAGCAGTTCCTGCTTCTCGCTGATCTTCAGGTTCAGGTGGCTGGCCACCGTGTCAGCGAGCTTGGCCGGATCGTCGATCTGGTTGATCGAAACCAGCACCTCGGGCGCGATCTTCTTGTTGAGCTTGATGTATTGCTCGAACTGCGTGACCACGGTGCGCGCCAGTGCCTCGACCTCGGGCGGCTCCGCCTCGGTTTCGTCGATGGGCGCGGTGAAGGCCTCGAAATACTGATCGGTTTCCTTGAAGCCCAGCACGCGGGAACGCTTGCCGCCCTCCACCAGCACCTTGACGGTGCCGTCGGGCAGCTTCAGCAGCTGCAGAACCGTGGAAACGGTGCCCACATCATACAAGTCATCGGCAGATGGATCGTCCTGCGCGGCGTTGCGCTGGGCGACAAGCAGGATCTGCTTGTCTTCCCGCATCACCGCCTCCAGGGCGCGCACGCTCTTCTCCCGACCCACGAACAGCGGCACGATCATGTGGGGGAATACAACAATATCGCGCAGCGGCAGCACGGGCAGCAGCTCACCGCTGGTTAGTTCAGGCTTCTTATCCGCCATTGGGGACCTCACTCAGGACAGCCGGCGTGGACGCGCCCGATGACAGCACGCGCCCTCGCCACGGGGTTCTCCCATGAGATGGGCCCGGCCTGGCGGCAGGGCAAGCCACGCGAGCCTGCCATGCCATCAGGGCCGGGCAGATCTCACGCGGAAGTCTGCTCCGCCGCTCGTTCACCATAGATGAACAATGGGGCGGCACGGCCTTCGGCCACCTCCTTGTTCACGACGACTTCATCGACATCCTCAAGCCCGGGCAGGTCGAACATGGTGCCGAGCAGAATGCTTTCCATGATGGATCGCAGCCCGCGGGCGCCGGTCTTGCGCTGGATTGCGCGGGTCGCGACGGAGCGCAGCGCGTCCTCGGTGAAGGTCAGCTTGGTGGCCTCCATCTCGAACAGGCGCTGGTACTGCTTGACCAGGGCGTTCTTCGGCTTGGTCAGGATCTCGATCAGCGCCTTCTCGTCCAGATCCTCCAGCGTCGCGATCACCGGCAGGCGGCCGATGAATTCGGGGATCAGGCCGAACTTCAGCAGATCCTCGGGCTCGACCTCCCGCAGGATGGCGCCCATGCGGCGCTCATCCGGCCCGCGCACCTCGGCGCCGAAGCCCATGCCGGAACCTTTGCCCTTGGCGGCGATGATCTTGTCCAGCCCGGCGAAGGCGCCGCCAACGATAAACAGGATATTGGAGGTGTCGACCTGCAGGAATTCCTGCTGGGGATGCTTGCGCCCGCCCTGCGGCGGCACGGAGGCGACGGTGCCTTCCATGATCTTCAGCAGGGCCTGCTGCACGCCCTCCCCGCTCACGTCGCGGGTGATGGAGGGGTTGTCCGACTTGCGGCTGATCTTGTCGACCTCGTCGATATAGACGATGCCGCGCTGCGCCCGCTCCACATTGTAATCCGCGGCCTGCAGCAGCTTGAGGATGATGTTCTCCACATCCTCGCCGACATAGCCGGCCTCGGTCAGGGTCGTGGCGTCGGCCATGGTGAAGGGGACGTCCAGGATCCGGGCCAGGGTCTGCGCCAGCAGCGTCTTGCCCGAGCCCGTGGGCCCCACCAGCATGATGTTGGACTTGGCGATCTCGATGTCGCCGGTCTTGCCGCCATGCGCCAGGCGCTTGTAATGATTGTGCACCGCAACCGACAGCACGCGCTTGGCGTGCTCCTGCCCGATCACGTAATCATCCAGCACCTTGCAGATCTCGCGCGGGGTCGGCACCCCGTCGCGGGACTTCACCAGATGCGTCTTGTGCTCCTCACGGATGATATCCATGCAGAGTTCGACGCACTCGTCGCAGATGAAGACCGTCGGGCCGGCGATGAGTTTGCGGACCTCGTGCTGCGACTTGCCGCAGAACGAGCAATAAAGGGTGTTCTTCGAGTCGCCGGACTTGCTCATGCGCGCTCCTGGACCCCCCGGCAACGGGCCGGCGGATCATGCGGGACTGTAGCCCCCCTGCCCTGCAGGGGAAAGCGGGACGGGTGCCGGGCGGCCCGCAGCCGCCGGCCGCCGCTCAGGCGCCGGGAGGAACGATCCGCCCGGCACCGTTTCATGCCTTGGGGGCCTCGGCCGCCGGACCCGCCGGGCGTTCCTCGACCACCTCGTCGATCAGGCCGAAGGCCTTCGCCTCCTCCGCCGACATGTAGCTGTCGCGCTCCAGCTTGCGCTCGATCTCCTCGATCGGCTGGCCGGTGTGCTTGACGTAGATCTGGTTGAGCCGCTTGCGCAGCGACAGGATCTCGCGCGCCTGGATCTCGATATCGGTCGCCTGGCCCTGGGCACCGCCGGAAGGCTGGTGAACCATGATCCGGCTGTTCGGCAGCGCGAATCGCTTGCCCTTGGCGCCGGCGGTCAGCAGCAGGCTGCCCATGGAGGCGGCCATGCCCAGGCAAACCGTGGACACCGGCGCCCGGATGTACTGCATGGTGTCGTACATGGCGAGGCCGGCGGACACCACGCCACCGGGGCTGTTGATGTAAAAGGCGATGTCCTTGTTGGGATTCTCGCTTTCCAGGAACAGCAGCTGGGCGCAGATCAGCGACGACATCTGGTCGTAGACAGGCCCGGTCAGGAAGATGATCCGTTCCTTCAGCAGGCGCGAATAGATATCGAAGGCGCGCTCCCCCCGGGCGGTCTGCTCGATGACCATCGGGACGAGGTTGTTGTAGGTTTCGACCGGATCACGATCCCGCATCTTGCATCCTTCCGCGGTGGCGGGGCTCCCGGGCCACGGAAAAGGCCCCTGCCGATTCCGCCCCGGCCGCTCCCGGCCGCCGTCCACCCTAGACTTCAATTGTTAACATGGTGCAGACGCCGCGCGGGGGAAAGAGGGGGCGCGGAGATGGTTGCGCGGCGGAATCAAGATTCATCCCTGCCGCTGGTCTCCGGGCGGCGACACCCTCCCGCTCCGGGGCGCCCCAGGCGGGCGCCCCGGCAGGCCGGCCTCAGACCGTCGGGTCGGCGGACAGCTCGCCGGCCGGAACTTCCTTTTCGGTGACCTTGGCGAGCTCCAGCATGAAGTCCACCACCTTCTCCTCGAAGATGGGGGCGCGCAGGCCGTCGATCGCCTGCGGGTTCTTCTGGAAGAACTCGAAGACCTGCTTTTCCTGGCCCGGGTAGCGCTGGGCCTCGGCCTGCATGGCGCGGGACAGTTCTTCGTTGGTCACCTGGATGTTGTTGGTGCGGCCAATCTCGCTCAGCAGCAGGCCCAGGCGGATGCGGCGCTCGGCGATGGCGCGGTAATCGGCCTTCAGCGTGTCCTCATCCTTGCCCTTGTCCTCCTCGTCCAGGCGGCCGGCCTTCAGGTCAGCCTCGACCCGCTGCCAGATCTGGGCGAACTCGGATTCGACCATGGAGGCCGGAACCTCGAAGGAAGCCTGGGCGGACAGCGCGTCCAGCAGCTTGCGCTTCACGTTCAGGCGGGAAAGCTGGTCGTACTCGCCCTGCAGGCTCTCAGTGACGCGCTTCTTCAGCTCCTCGACACTGTCGAGGCCGAGCTTCTTGGCGAAGTCCTCATCCACCGGCGAGGGCACGGGCTTCTGCAGCTTCTTGGCAGTCAGCTCGAAGCGGGCCGGCTTGCCGGCCAGCTCGGCGGCGCCGTATTCGGCCGGGAAGGTCACGTCCACATGGCGGGTTTCGCCGACCTTGATCCCTTCCAGGCCCTCGGCGAAGCCGGGGATGAAGCCGGCGCCGCCGATCTCCACCGGCATGTCGGTGCCGGTGCCGCCGGGGAAGGCTTCGCCAACGGTCGCGGCGGCACCACCCTGGCGCAGGCTCGCGCCCGTCACGGTCAGGCTGGTGTCGTCCTTCCGGCCCAGCGTCAGCCGAACGCTGACACGCAGGGCGCCCTTTGCGCCCTCCGGCACGGTCCAAGTGGCATCCACCGCCGATTCGGCCTCAGCCGGGTTGGCGACCGGCACCTCGCCGGACTGCACAGTCTTGCCCGCTTCGTCCAGCAGATCGAAGAACACCACCGCCTTGGCGGCCTCGGCCGGCGCGGCATCGGAGGTCCAGCGGAAAGACAGGGTCAGCGGCTCACCGCCCTCGACCGCCAAGCCTGAGGCGAAGGTCACGCGCGCCGCATCGGCGCCGGACAGCTTCGCCACCGCACCGCCTTCAGCGGCCTCTAGGCTGCCAGTGCCACCGGCCTGCGACAGCTTCCAGGCCTCGGCCGGGGCGCCCGACAACAGCTCCTTGCCTTCCACCAGGCGGCCGATGAAATCCGTCACCACCACATCGCCCTGGGCCGCGGCGCGGTCCTCGGTGACGTCCTCCATGGTGCGGTTGCGGGCGGCGATGCCCTCCAGCGCCTTGGTCACGTCCTCGTCGCCGACCTTCGCCACCGGCTTCTCCAGCTCGATGGCGGCGAAGTCGGGAAGCTGGATCTCCGGCATCTGCTCCAGCTCGATGCGGAACTCGAGGTCGGCATCGTCCTTGAAGGACACCAGCTCGATCTTCGGCTGCATGGCCGGGCGCAGGCCGCGCTCCTCGACCACGGTGCGGGTCACGGACTGGACCTGCTGCTCCAGCACCTCGCTCATCACGGCGGAAGCATAGCGCTGCTTCACCACGGCCATCGGCACCTTGCCGGGGCGGAAGCCCGGCAGGCGGATGTCCTTGGCCAGCGACACCAGGCGCTGATCGCGCGCCGCGGCGATGTCAGCCGCCGGAACCACCACGGTAAAGGCCCGCTTCAGCCCCTCGGCTGCCAGCTCGGTCACCTGCATCGCCACACCAACGCTCCTAGAGAAATCATCAGGTCGTTTGCCGGCACGCTTCGGGGAGGGCCAGGATGGTGCGGGCGGAGGGACTTGAACCCCCACGGCTTGCGCCACTGGAACCTAAATCCAGCGTGTCTGCCAATTCCACCACGCCCGCCCAAGACCCACGACGCCCACGCGCCAGGCGTTCATGAGCCGGCGCGTTTAGCGCAGTGGCGGCCGCATTGAAAGAGCGCAGCCGCCCGCGGGCTGTCTTGCATGCCCCGGGCGGCGGCGTCACACAGGATGCGGCCGGCCCTTCGCCGGCCGTTTCGCGCCCGAGGTTCCCGCCCCCATGAGCGTCACCGCACCCCTCCGCCACACCTTGCCGGCCACCCCGCTCGACGACCTGCCGGACCGGATCAGGGCCCTGTCGCTGAACCAGATCGCGGAGGTGGCGGATCTCGGCCGGGAGGACCCGGACGTCATCAAGCTCTGGATCGGCGAGGGCGACCTGCCGACGCCGCCCTTCGTGGTGGAAGCCGCCGCGGCGGCAATGCGGGCCGGCCACACCCGCTACACCTACGCCCATGGCCTGCCCCGGCTGCGCCAGGCGCTGTCCGACTACCACCGGCGGCATTGGGGGGTGGAGGTGCCGGCGAGCCGCTTCACCGTCACCGCCGGTGGCATGAACGCCATCATGCAGGCGATGCAGGCCGTGCTGAGCCCGGGCGACGAGGTGATCTTTCCCGCGCCGCACTGGCCCAACCTGGCCGCCACGGTGCAGGTGATGGGCGGAGTCGCGGTTCCGGTCGGGCTGGACCGCGGCGCGGATGGCGGCTTCAGCCTGCGCCTGCAGGCGATCGAGGCGGCGATCACGCCGCACACCCGGGTCATCGCCATCAACTCCCCCTCCAACCCCACGGGCTGGGTGATGAGCAAGGCTGAGATGGTGGCGCTGCGGGATCTCGCCCGCGCGAACGGTCTCTGGATCCTGTCAGATGAAGTCTACAACCACTTCACCTATGGCAACAGCATCGCCCCCTCCTTCCTGGAGGTATGCGAGCCGCATGACCGGCTGCTGGTTTCCAACACCTTCTCCAAGAACTGGGCGATGACCGGCTGGCGCGCCGGCTGGCTGATCTTCCCGGAAGGGCTGGCGGAGGTTTTCGACAATCTCAGCCAGTACAACACCACCTCCATCCCGACCTTCATCCAGCACGCCTGCATCGCCGCGCTGGAGGAAGGAGACGACTTCATCCGCGCCATGGTCGGGCGCTGCCGCGAAAGCCGCCGCGTCTTCGCGGAGGGTCTGGCGGCCATTCCCGGCATCACCGTGCGGCCGCCGGAAGGCAGCTTCTACCTGATGTTCTCGGTGGCGGGCGAAACCGACGCCAAGGCCCTGGCGATTCGCCTTCTGCGCGAAGCCAAGGTGGGGCTGGCGCCGGGCACCGCCTTCGGCCCCGAGGGCCAGGGGCAGCTCCGCCTGTGCTTTGCGGTGGACAGGGCGCTGGCGCGGGAAGCCATGCGGCGCCTCGAAACCTATTTCCGGGGCCGCGCGGAAGGTTAGTCCCGCAACCCGAAGCGGCCGATGCCGGCTTCCAGCCGCAAGGCCTGGTTGACCACCGCCGCCTGGACGGGAGCGCAGGGGAAATTGCCCAGGAAGTCGCCGGTCCCGAAGGCGAAGCCCTCGGCATACAGCCCCAGATCATTGGCGCGGCCCAGCAGCCGCTCGAACAGGGCCCTGGCGGCGCGGGTCCGTCCCGACAGGGCCAGGCAGCCTGCCAACCAGAAGGAAGCAGCCACAAAGGCGCCTTCCCGTTCCGGGAGGCCCTCATCGGCGTCATGGGGGCGCATCAGGTCGCCTTCCGCCAGTTCGCGCAGGATGACCTCCAGCGTCGCGGCGATCCGGGGGTCCTGGGGCTCGAAGGCGCCATGCAGCACGGCGCGCAACAACGCGGCATCCAGCCGGTCTGAGCCATAGGCCATGGCGAAGGCGCCGCGCCGGATGCTCCAGCCGCGGCGGTGATATTCCTCGCGGACCCCCGCGGCCACCTCGTTCCAGCCCGCCACGGCCGCCTCATCCTGGCCCAGGGCCCGGGCGCAGCGGGCGGCGGTGTCGAGCGCCCGCCACAGCATGGCCCTGCTGTGCAGATGGTGCAGCGGCGGCCCATCCAGGGCCCAGAAGCCGTGATCCGGTTCATGCCGGGATGCCAGCGCCCGCTCCGCCAAGGCCCGCATCCATTGCTCCGGCCGGCGGCCGAGGCCCTGCGGCACCCTTCCGGCGCGGCCGGCCTGGAGATGCAGCAGAAACAGAAGCTCGCCATGGGTGCCATGCTGCCACCGGTCCTGGTGGACCTCGCCGATGCGCACGGGGCCGGAACCGCGATGGCCTTCCAGATGGGCCAGCACCTCCCCCGCTCCGCCGTGGCCGCCGATCGCATAGCGCGGGAGCGGCCTGGAATCCCCGGTGGCGGCACGCAGGAAGCGGAGGAACTCGGCGGCCTCCCGCCCATAGCCGAGCTCAGCGAAGGCGCTGGCCGTGGCGCTGGCGTCGCGCAGGCAAGCCAGGCGACCATCGCCGCCGCCGCCCTGCACCCCGGGAAGCCCGGCGGTGGCAGCGGCGATCATGGCGCCGCTGGATGCATCGCACAGCAGCTTCAAGCAAAGCGCGCTGCGCAGCACCACTTCCCGGTAGGGGCCATGGCAGCGGCAGCGGGCGCTCCATTCCTCCCAGTAACGGCGCGTCCGCGCCAGCCGGTGCGCCACGCCCTCGGCCGGGGCCGAGGGCTGCCCCGCGGCCAGACCAGGGGTGAGCACCAGAAAGGCTTCCTCCCCCTGGCGCAGGGCAAAGGGGATCCAGGCTTCGTTGCCCCGCTGCTCCGGCGGCGCCGAGCCGGCGGCGTGCAGCCGGTGCCCGCCGGCGGTGAACAGGATGCCCCCGGCATCCGCCTGCGCCCCCGCCTGAAGGCGGCCATAATCAAAGGCGGGACGTATGCGGAACCAACCGCTGACCGTGCCCGAGGCGCAACGCAGCAGCCGGATCAAGCGGCCCTCCGCTTCGCCGTCCGGTCCTTCGGCGGGAAGGAAGGGAACAGGATGAAGCGGCATGAAGTCGGTCAGCACCGCTTCCCCGCCCGCCATGGCCAGCCGGGTTTCCAGGATGTTGGTGCCAGGCAGGTAGCGTCGGCCGGCCGGGCGCGGCTCGCCCTGCCCCGGGCCGCCTTCCAGGGTGCAAAGCCCGCCCCGCAGGTCATCGAGGATGCGCAGGAACAGGGCCGGGCTGTCATGGCGCGGCCAGCACAGCCAGTCCACCGAACCATCCGGCGCGATCAAGGCGGTGCTGCGCGTATCACCCACAATGCCGTAGTCGCTGATTGGCCGGTATCGGCCGCGGGTCGCGCGGGGCATGGGGCCGGCCTAGCCTCCCGCCTCCGGCCCGGCCCCGCGCCCGGCGCCGGATCGGTTGCCGCCGCCGGTCACGTCAGGACCTGGAGCGCCGGAGCCCGGCCAAGGGTGGCGCGGCAGGACCGGCATGGGCGGCCCCCGCCTGCACATCGCTGACCGGCTCGGGCCGGGATGGCTTGCCCGGGCGGCGACACTCCCGGCGACAACGGAAACCGGGGGCGGATCGTCACCCCTGGGGTCGCCCACCCGACCTTCCATGCCTCAGTGCCCGAGCAGGGCCTGGGCGCAGGCATCCAGGATGGCCTCCCTGTCCAACTCGTATTCACGATAAAGATCCGGGATGTCCCCCGCCTGGCCGAAGCGGTCGACACCCAGCGGCACGACCCGGTGGCCATGCACGGCGCCCATCCAGGCATGCGCCGCCGGATGGCCGTCCAGCACGGAAACAATGGCTGCGTCGCGGGCCAGCGGCGCCAGCAGCGCTTCAATGGTTGAGGGCGGGTTGCCCGGGCCACGCCGCGCCGCGCGGCGCGCCTTCAACCATTCGGCATGCAGCCGGTCGGGGCTGGTGATGGCCAGCAGCCCCGCCCCCGGCTCCTCGGCGCGCAGTTCCTCGAAGGCAGCCAGGGCTTCCGGCGCCACCGGGCCCTGATAGGCGATGGCGATGCGCGCGCCTTCCGCTGGCGGCACCGCCCAGTAGCCGCCGGCGATCACCGCCTGCGGATCGAGCCGCCGCTCCGGCTGCGCGATGGAGCGGGTGGACAGCCGCAGCCATACCGCCGAGCCGTCCGGCTGCTGCATGTGGTGGAAGGCATGGCGCAGCAGGATCGCCAGTTCGTCGGCATGCGCCGGCTCATAGGCGGCCAGCCGGTCCTGGGCCATGCCGATCAGCGGCGTGTTGACGCTCTGGTGCTGCCCGCCTTCCGGCGCCAGGGTGAGGCCTGAGGGGGTGGACACCAGCAGAAAGCGCGCATCCTGGTAGCAGGCATAGATCAGCGCATCGAGGCCGCGGTTGACGAAGGGGTCGTACACCGTGCCCACCGGCAGCAGCCGCGCCCCGTGCATGCGGTCGGCCAGGCCCAGCGCGCCCAGCACCAGGAACAGGTTCTGCTCGGCGATGCCAAGCTCGACATGCTGCCCCTTGGGCGACATGCCCCAGCGCTGCGCCGAGGCCAGCTTGGCGTCGCGGAACACGTCGTTCTTCAGGTGGCGGTCGAAGATGCCGCGCCGGTTCACCCAGGGGCCGAGGCTGGTCGACACCGTCACGTCGGGGCTGGTGGTGACCACGCGCGAGGCCACGGCGGACCATTCCTTCTGGCCCCGGCCGATCTCGGCCATCAGCTCGCCAAAGCCCGCCTGGGTGGACAGCATTCGGCTGGGCGGCAGGCGGGGCGCCGGCAGCAGGGGCGGCACTGGCACGGGCGGCGCCACCAGGCTGCGCCCTTCCGGCGCCAGGGGGGCGGCGAAGGGAATCTCCCGGAGAAAGGCTTCCAGTTCCGCCTCGGGCAGGCCCAGCCCCTCGAAGCGGTCCCATTCATGGCCCTCGCGGATGTTCAGTTCGGCGCGGAAGGCTTCCATCTGCTCCCGCGTCATCAGCCCGGCATGGTTGTCCTTGTGCCCGGCGAAAGGCAGGCCCATGCCCTTGACCGTGTAGGCGATGAAGCAGGTGGGCTGGTCGCCCGCCGCCTCCTGGGCGCGGAACGCCTCGCACAGCGTCTCGATGTCGTGGCCGCCGAGATTGGTCATCAGCGCGCCGAGTTCGGCGTCATCCAGCGGATCGATGATGGCGCGGATGCCGGGGATGCGGCCCAGCTCGGCCAGGATGGCGCTGCGCCACGCCGTTCCGCCCTGGAAGGTCAGCGCGGAATAAAGGCTGTTCGGGCAGTCATCGATCCAGCGGCGCAGATGCTCGCCATCGGGGCGCGCGAAGGCGGCTTCGAGCTTGCGGCCATATTTCAGCGTGACGACGTTCCAGCCCATGTCCCGGAACAGCCCCTCGATGCGGCCGAACAGCCGGTCGGGCACCACGGAATCCAGGCTCTGGCGGTTGTAGTCGATCACCCACCAGACATCGCGGATGTCGTGCTTCCAGCCTTCCAGAAGCGCCTCGTAGATGTTGCCCTCGTCCAGCTCGGCATCGCCGACGATGGCGACGTGGCGGCCGCGCGGCATGCCTTCCCGTGCCAGGCCGTGCAGGTGCACGTAATCCTGCACCAGGGAGGCAAAGGAGGTCAGCGCCACGCCCAGCCCGACCGAGCCGGTGGAGAAATCCACCTCCGGCCCGTCCTTGATCCGGCTGGGATAGGGCTGGATGCCGCCGAACTGGCGCAGCGTCGCCAGCTTCTCGCGCGTTTGCCGGCCGAGCAGGTAGTTGATGGCGTGGAACACCGGCCCGGCATGGGGCTTCACCGCCACCCGGTCCTGCGGCCGCAGGATGTCGAAATACAGCGCCGTCATGATCGCCGCCACCGACGCCGAGGATGCCTGGTGCCCGCCGACCTTCAGCCCGTCGCGATTGGGGCGGATGTGGTTGGCGTTGTGGATGGTCCAGGCCGACAGCCAGAGAAGCTTGCGCTCCACGGCACGCAGCAGCTTCAGGCGTCGGGTGGGATCTTCAGCCGGGCGCAGCCCACGCGGGTCGGGAGTGGCGTTCATGAGGGCTTCCTTGCTGCTTCGTTCCTGGACCCGGACAGGCTAGTGAAAACCTGCGCCGGCACCAAGCCGGGCACCTTCACGAGATGGCAATCGATTTGGCGCAACGTCGCCGCTTTCAAGCCGGAGCGTGATCCGATGGCCGTCCCCCCTTCCGCCGGATGCCAGGGCTGCCGAAGGCCGGCATCGGCCCTGCCGCCCCTGTCGATGGCGTTCCAGCCCATCCTGCGCTCGAATGCCGCGGGCCGGCGGGTTTATGCCTATGAGGCGCTGGTACGGGGTCCCGCGGGAGAAGGCGCCGGCGGCGTGCTGGGCACAGTCACCGAAGCGAACCGCTACGCCTTCGACCAGGCCTGCCGCGTCCGCGCCATCGAGATGGCGGCCGCGCTGGGCCTGACCGAAACCGAAGCGCGGCTGTCCATCAACTTCATGCCCAACGCCGTCTACGAGCCACGCGCCTGCATCCGCGCCACCCTGGCCGCGGCCGAGCGCACCGCCCTGCCGCGGGACCGGCTGATCTTCGAGTTCACCGAGAACGAGGCCATGCAGGACCCGGCGCATCTGCTGCGCATCCTGGCCTGCTACCGGGAGATTGGCTTCCGCACCGCCATCGACGATTTCGGCGCCGGGCATTCGGGGCTGACCCTGCTGGCCGACTTCCAGCCCGACGCGGTCAAGCTCGACATGGCGTTGGTGCGCGGCGTGGACCAGGATTCGCGGCGGCGCAGCATCATACGCCACATGGTATCGCTATGCGCCGATCTCGGCTGCGACGTGGTGGCGGAAGGCATCGAAACGGAGGCCGAGTTCCGCGTCCTCCAGGATCTCGGCATCATGCTGTTCCAGGGCTACCTGATCGGCCGCCCCGGCTTCGAAACCCTGCCCCGCCTGGCCCTCGCCGCGTGAGGCGCGTCACTGCGGCCCGCCGCGCGCCAGCCTGCGCAGCGCGGCCGTGGCGGCCCGGCTGCCCTCGCCTACATAGGCCTCGTGGTAATCCTCGATCTTCGCCGGGTCGTAGAGATAGTTCACCATGAAGCCGAGGCTTTCGCGCATCCCCTTCTCGGAGACGTCGCCGCGCCAGCAGATGCGCTCAACCCGCGCGCCGTTGGACAGGTGGAAATGCCCGACCGGATCGCGGGCCCGCTTGCCGCCGCGCCCCGCCTCGCTGATCAGGTAGCGGGCGCAAAGCCGGGTCAGCACGGGCTCTGCCTTCAGGCCCCAGCTGCCGGCGAGCGCGCGTGGTCCGGCCAGCAGCGCGCGCAGCGCCGCGTCGCCGCTTTCGAGCCCTGACCATTCGACGAGTTGCTTCGCTTCCTCCTCCGTCAGCAGCTTCGGCTCGGCCTCGCTGGTGCGCTCCTCCAGCCAGCGGCGGAACCCCGGGATCGGCGACAGGGTGGAGAAGGTCTTCAGGTTGGGCAGTTCCTCCCGCAGCAGCGCCACGACCCGCTTGATCAGGAAGTTGCCGAAGGAGATCCCGTCCAGGCCGCGCTGGCAGTTGTTGATGGAATAGAAGATGGCGGTGTCGGCGCGGCGCGGGTCCTGCACCGGCGCCTTCTCGTCCAGCAGCTTCTGCACCGAGCCGGACAAGCCCTGCACCAGCGCCACCTCGACGAAGATCAGCGGCTCCTCCGGCATGCGCGGATGGAAGAAGGCATAACAGCGCCGGTCGGAATCGAGGCGGTTTTTCAGGTCCCGCCAGGTGCGGATGCGGTGCACCGCCTCATAGCCCACCAGCTTCTCCAGCAGCGCGGCCGGCGAATGCCAGTCGATGCGGCGCAGCTCCAGGAAGCCGATGTCGAACCAGTTGGCCAGCAGGCCGCGCAGATCGGCATCCAACGCTCCCAGCATCGGGTCCTTGCCCATCAGTCGGTTCAGGTCGGCCCGCAGATCGACCAGGAACTTCATGCCATCCGGGATGGTGGTGAACTGCGTCAGCAGGCGCACCCGCGGCGGTTCCAGCGTGCGGCGCAGCTTCGCCTTGGCGCTGGCCCGCGTGGCGGCGTCACGGGCGGCGCTGACCTCGCGCATGGCCATCTCCACCGCCGCGGCATCGGAGTCGAAGCCCGCCAGGGCGCGGAAGAAATCGGCGCGGCCCGCCTCATCCAGCGTCAGGTAGGATTGCGCGAGGCTGGCGGCGCGGTTGCGGGCCGAAACCTCGCCACCGCGTGCTTCCAGGCAGTCGCGCATCCGCGTTTCCCAGGAGGCGTTCTCGGCCGGGCCGCTGACGGAGGCCGCCATGTCGCGCCACAGCAAGGTGACACGCTTCAGCGCCCGGTCGAACAACCCCTCGGATTCCGAAGGAAGAATGGCGATGTCGGACATGCAGTTCCTCGACCCTCGGGCTCGGACCCCAGATTGGTAATCTGCAGAAATATCTGGTGATCAGTTTGGCGCAGTCCAGTCTTATCCGGGAAGTGCCGAAGCGATGGCGGGGCCAATTTCCGGCAACACATCTTCGGCAATCAAAGGTTGATCCGGCGGCCCGCCGCGCAAGGCGCGTGACGCGGCGGCGCCGTGCAGCCATGCGGCGGCGGCGGCGGCCTCGAAGGCCGGCATACCCTGCGCCATCAGCCCGGCCACGAGGCCGGCCAGCACATCACCGCTTCCGGCGGTGGCCAGGGCAGGCGGCGCGTTGCCATTGATCGCCATCCGCCCATCCGGCGCGGCGATGATGCTGTCGGAGCCTTTCAGCAGCACCACCGATCCGCACAACGCCGCCGCCGCGCGCGCGGCTTCGGGCCGGTTATCGCCGATCGGGCCGAAAACCCGGGCGAACTCGCCGGCATGCGGTGTCAGCACCGCGGCGCCCCGCAACCGGTCCGGCGCGCCGGCGGCGGCGGTCAGCGCCCCGCCATCCGCCACCACAAGCCGCCCGGCCCCGGCCAAGTCGCGCAGCAATTCCAGGATGTCCTTCCCCGGCGGGGCGCCGGGGCCAAGCAGCCAGGCATTGCGCCGCGCATCCCCGATCAGCGCGCCGGGCGGATCGTCGCGCACCAGCAGGCCGGGCTCGGCGCCACGCAACAGGGCGGCGGTGGCGCCATCCGGCGCCGCCACCGTCACCAGCCCCGCGCCGGCCCGCCGCGCCGCCGCCGCCGCCAGCCGCGCCGCGCCCGGCATGGCGGCACCGGCCACCAGCGTGACATGGCCCAGGCTGTATTTGTGGCTGCCGGCATCGCGTCGCGGCAGGTGCCACAGCGCCGGACCATTGCCGAAGCTGCGGGGCGCGATGCCCTCCAGCACGGCGTCCGGCAGGCCGATGGGCGCCAGCACCAGTTCCCCGCACAGATCGCGGCCCGGCAGCAGCAGATGCCCCGGCTTGCGGCGGAAGAAGGTGACGGTCAACGCCGCGCGGAGCGCGAAGCCGCGCACCTGCCCGGTGGCGCCGTCAACGCCGGACGGCACGTCCACCGCCACCACAGGGGCGGTGACGCCGCGCAGAAGGTCCACCAAGCCCGGGTCCAGGTCGCGTTGCAGCCCGGCGCCGAACAACGCGTCGATCACCAGCCCGGCCCGGGCGATTTCTCCCGCCGTCAGGGCATGGCGCGGGCCGCGCCAGGCGGCGGCGGCCAGGGCGGCGTCGGTGCCGGGACGCGGCGGCGCCAGGGCGGCCACCGCCACGGGCCAGCCCGCCTGCTCCAGCAGCCGCGCCACCACATAGCCATCGCCGCCATTGTTGCCGGGCCCGGCCAGCACCAGCACGCGGCAGGGCCGGAAACGGGCGCGCACCGCGCGCGCCACGGCGGCGCCGGCGGCATTCATCAGCCCCAGGCCGGACAGGCCGGCGGCTATGGCGGAGCGATCAGCCTCGGCCATCTGGGCCGGGGTCAGCAACTCGGAACCGTTCATCGGATCATGGTCTGCAGGCGGCATCACCGCAGCAACACCCCCCGCGCTGCGCCGTTGCGCGGATGGGCCCCGCAACGGCGCGGAACATCCCTGCGGGCAGGGTCCGGTGCAACCGCCGGACGCTTGCACAGCGGCCTGCGCCCCGCCACGCTGCTGGTGCGGCGATCCGCCGCCTTCGGGGAGGACTCACGAACCATGGTGCAGCGACGCCACCTGCCCGCCCTCGTGGCTGGGATTCTCGCGGCTCCTTTGGCGACGCCACGCATCGCCCGCGCCCAGTCGGCATCGGTGACGCTACGCCTGCATCATTTCCTGCCGGCGGTGTCCAACATCCATCGCAACTTCCTGCAGCCCTGGAGCAAGGAAATCGAGGACGCGACCGATGGCGGGCTGAAGATCCGCCTGTTTCCCTCCATGCAGCTCGGCGGCGCGCCGCCACAGCTCTACGACCAGGCGCGCGACGGCGTGGCCGACATCGTCTGGACCCTGCCCGGCTACACCGCCGGCCGCTTCCCGAAGATCGAGGTGCTGGAGCTTCCCTTCATCGCCAACAAGGACGGCGTGTCCAATGCGCGCGCATGCCAGGCCTTCGCCAGCAAGCATCTGGCCGAGGAATTCGGCGAGGTGCAGCCGCTGGTGTTCTGGGCGCATGATGCGGGGCTGATCCATTCCCGCCGCCCGGTGCAGGCCATGGAGGATCTGCGGGGCATGAAGCTGCGCTTCCCGACCCGGCAGGCGGGCGAAGGGCTGCGCGCGCTGGGGGCGGCGCCCATCGGCATGCCCGTGCCGCAGGTGCCGGAGGCGCTGAGCCAGGGCGTGCTGGATGGCGCCGTGGTGCCGTGGGAGGTGGTGCCGTCGATCAAGCTGCAGGAGCTGGTGAAGAACCACACCAGCATCCCCGGCCGCCCGACCTTCTACACCGCGACCAATGTGCTGGCGATGAACAAGGCGAAATACGCCGCCCTGCCCGATGCCTTGCGCAAGGTGCTCGACGAGCAATCCGGCATGGCCGCCGCCGCGCTGGTCGGCGGCACGCTGGACCAGCAGGCGGTGCAGAACTCCGAGGCCGCCCGCAAGCGCGGCAACACGCTGATCGAGATCACTGCCGAGGAAGCGGCGCGCTGGCGCCAAGCCTGCCAGCCGGTCACCGATGCCTGGCTCGCTCAGATGCGCGACCGTGGCGGCGAGATGCTGCTGGCCAAGGCGCGCGCCACCTTCGACCAGTTCGCCGCCTGACGCCTTGAGCCCGCATCCAGGAGACCCGCCGCCTGATGGCGCCTGATCGTGACGGCGCCATCCCGCGCCTCGCCACCGCCCTGATGCTGGCCGGCAGCGTTCTGCTGCTGGCCACCGCCCTTCTGGCCACGGCCAGCATCCTGCTGCGCTGGATCACCGGCCAGCCGATCCCCGGCGATTTCGAGCTGGTGCAGATCGGCTCCGGCCTCGCCGTGTTCGGCTTCCTGGCCCATGGCACGTTGATGCGCGCCAACATCCTGGTGGACAGCTTCACCGGCTGGCTGCCGGCGCGGATCAACGATGCGGTGGATGCCCTGTGGAACCTGGCCTGGGCGGTGGCGACGGCGCTGCTGGCCTGGCGCATGGCGCTGGGTGCCGCGGATGCGTGGGCCAGCGGCACGCGCTCCATGGTGCTGGGCGTGGCGCAATGGTGGGCCATCGCCCTTGGCGCCCTGGCCTTCGGCGCCACGGCGCTGGCCGCGATCTGGGTGGCGTGGCGGCAGCTCCGGGGGGATCTGCGCGCATGAGCGAGGAATTCTTGCAGGCCGGCACCGCCTTCGCCGGCCTGCTGGCGCTGATCGCGCTGCGTGCTCCGGTGGGTCTGGCCATGCTGCTGGTCGGCGCCCTCGGCTACCAGCACATCCTGGGATGGGAGGCGCTGGGCAATTACCTGAAGGCCACACCCTACCACCTGTTCGCCAACTACACCTTTTCCGTGATCCCGCTCTTTATCCTGATGGGCGCGGTGGCCGAGCGGGGCGGGCTGGCGCGCGACCTGTTCACCGCGGCGCAGGCACTGGTCGGCGGGCGGCGCGGGGGCTTGGCGATCGGCGTGATCGGCGCCTGCGCGGCGTTCGGCGCGGTGTGCGGCTCCTCCGTCGCGACCACCGCGACCTTTGGCCGCGCGGCGCTGCCGGAGCTGCGGCGCTTCCGGTACGACCCGGGCCTCGCCACCGGCACGGTCGCCGTGGGCGGCACGCTGGGCATCCTGATCCCGCCCAGCGTGATCCTGGTGGTCTACGCGATCAGCACGGAACAGAACATCGCCTCGCTGTTCATGGCGGCGCTGGTTCCGGGCCTGCTGGCGATGCTGTTGTACATGCTGGCGGTGGTCATCCTGGCGCGGCTGCGGCCCGGGGCAATGCCGCCCGCTCCCGCCCTTTCCTCCGCCGAGAAGCGCGCCGCCTTCCGCGCCGTGATTCCGGTGCTGCTGATCGCGGTCGCCGTGGTGGGCGGCATCTATGGCGGCGTGTTCACGCCAACGGAAAGCGCCGCCATCGGCGTGGTCGCGACGCTGGCCGTGGCGCTGGCGCGGCGCAGCCTGAGCCGCTCCGGGCTGGTCGAGGCGCTGCGCGGCACCGCCGAGACCACCGCGATGATTTTCGCCATCCTGCTGGGCGCCGAGGTGTTCAACGCCTTCCTGGCGCTGACCCAGGCGCCGGACCTGCTGGCCCTGTGGATCACCGAGCGGGCGCTGCCGCCCCATGGCGTGCTGGCCCTGCTGCTGCTCGCCTATATCGTGCTGGGCGCCGTGATGGACGAGCTGGCGATGATCCTGCTGACCCTGCCGGTGTTCTTTCCCGTGGTGACCGCGTTGGATTTCGGCCTTCCGCCGGATGAGGTGGCGATCTGGTTCGGCATCCTGGTGCTGGTGGTGGTCGGCATCGGGCTGACCGCGCCGCCGATCGGGTTGAACGTCTTCGTGGTGTCGGCGCTGGCGCGCGATGTGCCGATGTCGCGCATCTATCGCGGCGTGATGCCTTATCTGGCGATGGATCTGGTGCGGCTGGTGCTGTGTGTGGCCTTTCCCGGCTTGTCGCTGGGGCTGCTGCGCTGGCTGTCGGGCTAGAGCGCAGGGTTGACCGGCCGCCGCCGCAGGACGAGGCTTCACGTCAGGGTCGTCCGTGCCCCTTCGCACGGCTTGCTGGGATAGCTGAGGAAATGTTCGTCCAGATCGGGGATCACCTGGTTCATTGCGTCGTCGAGGGGCCGGAGAACGCGCCGCCGGTGGTGCTGCTGCATTCCATCGGCACCACCCAGCATGTCTGGGACCCGCAGGCGGCGGCATTGGCGCGGCGCTGGCGCATCATCCGGCCTGACATGCGCGGCCATGGCCTGACCGGCGTAACCCCGGGCGACTACAGCATGAAGGGGCTGGCGCAGGACGTTGTCGCCCTGCTGGATGCGCTGGACATCCCGAAGGCGCATGTCGCCGGCCTGTCGATCGGCGGCCGCATCGCGCAGCAGCTCGCGGCGGACATGCCGGAGCGTGTCGCCTCGCTGATGCTGGTGGACACGGCGATGGAGTTCCCCGATCCGGCCACCTGGCAGGAACGCATCGATGCCGTGCTGGACAGGGGAACGGAGGTGCTGGCCGACATCGTGATGCCGCGCTGGGTGATGGACCCCGCCACGCCCTCGGCGCGCGGCCTGCGCCACATGCTGCTGCGCACCGACCGCGTCGGCTATGCCGCCGCCGCCGCCGCTCTTCGCGACGCGCGGGCCGAGGAGGTCCGCGGCCGCATCGCCCTGCCCTGCACGGTGATCGTGGGAGAGCACGATCCCGCCTCCCCCATCGCCGCCGCGGAAGAACTGCGCGGCAGCATTCCCGGCGCCGCGATGGTGGTGCTGCCCGGCGTCAACCACATTCCGAATTTCGAGGCGGCCGAGGCGCTGAGTGCCGCCATGCTGGCGCATCTGGAAGCGCAGGTCGCGCCGATGGAGGATTTCCTGGCCGCCGGCTCCGCCATGCGGCGCGCGGTGCTGGGGGAGGCGCATGTCGCGCGCGCCGCGGCCAATGTCACGGCGCTCGATCAGCCCTTCCAGGACTACATCACCCGTAATGTCTGGGGGCAGATCTGGACCCGCCCTGGCCTGCCGCGCCACACCCGCAGCCTGCTGACGCTGGCGATGATGGCGGCGCTCGGCCGGCATGAGGAATTCGTGCTGCATGTCCGCGCCACCAAGCAGACCGGCGTGACGCCGGACGAACTGGCGGAGGTGCTGCTGCAGGTCGGCGCCTATGCCGGGGTGCCGGTGGCGAACCACGCGCTGAAGCTGGCCAAGCAGGCCTTTGGCGAGATGCAGGAGCAGACATGAGCCACGCTCCGGGGGAGGCTTGAGCGCCATGCTGTCCGTGAATCCCGCCGATGGCCCCGTGCTGTCGGTCCTGTACGGCACCGACGCGATGCGCTCGGTGATCGGGGAGCGCGCCTTTCTGGCGCGCATGCTGGAGGTGGAGGCGGCGCTGGCGCGCGCCGAGGCCCGCCTCGGCATCATTCCCGCCGAGGCCGCCGCCGCCATCACCGAGCATGCGCTGCTGGAAAAGATCGACCTGCCGGCGCTGGCACGCGCCACGCAGAACACCGGCTATCCCGTGGTGGGGCTGGTGAAGCAGCTCACCGCCCTGGTGGGCCATGAGGCCGGGCGCTGGACGCATTGGGGCGCCACCACCCAGGACATCGTCGACACCGCCATCGTGCTGCAGATGCGGGACGCATTCGCGCTGATCCGCCAGGATCTCGGCCGGCTGAACGCCGCGCTGGCCGCCAAGGCGCGCGAACACCGGGACCTGGTGATGGCCGGCCGCACCCATCTTCAGCACGCCCTGCCGCTGACCTTCGGCTATAAATGCGCCATGTGGCTCTCCCCGCTGATCACCATGCGGGAACGGCTGGACCAGATCGAGCCGCGCATCCTGAAGGTGCAGTTCGGCGGCGCGGCCGGGACGCTGGCATCCCTGGGCGACCAGGGCATCGCGGTGGCGGAGGAACTGGCAAGGGAACTGAACCTCGCCGCGCCCGACGCGCCTTGGCACGTGGCGCGGGACACAGTGACGGAGGCGGTCTGCTTCCTCGGCCTGCTGACCGGCGCGCTGGCGAAGTTCGCGACGGACGTGATCCTGCTGATGCAAACCGAGGTGGCGGAGGTGTTCGAGCCGCACGCGCCCGGCCGCGGCGGCTCCTCCACCATGCCGCAGAAACGCAACCCGATTTCCTGCGAATACGTCATCGCCCAGGCGCGCGGGGTCGCCGCCCTGGTGCCGCAGATGCTGAACGCCATGCCGGTGGACCAGGAGCGCGGCACCGGCCCCTGGCAGGCTGAGCCGCTGGCCGTGCCGCAGGCCTTCACCCTGGCGCATGGGGCGCTGTCCCAGGCAATCACCGTGGCGGAAGGCATGACGGTGGATGCCGCGCGCATGCGGCGCAACCTCGACAGCACCGGCGGGCTGATCGTGGCGGAGGCGGTGATGATGGGCCTCGCGCCGCATCTTGGCCGCGGCGGCGCGCATGACGCCGTGCACCACGCCTGCGACATCGCCCTGGCCGAGGGCGTGCCGCTGGCAGAGGCGCTGGGCCGCGATCCCTGCGTCACCGGCGCCCTCGACACGGCGGCGGTGGCGCGCCTCACCGATCCCGCCAACTATCTGGGCAGCGCGGGCGCCTTCATCGATCGCGTGCTGGCAAGGCTTTGAAGCCGCCGCGTCCGCCAATTCGGACAAGCCAACCCGGGCGAGCCGAGTACGGGGTGCTGTTGAAGGTGACGGCCATTTTGAGCCTTTGATCTCAAAGGTTAATGTTTGTTAAAGACAAGAAACCATTCGGCTTGCCGCGGACGGTATTGAGACGTGGATTCGCTGCGACGCAATGAATCCGCGCCGGTGTCCGCTTCCTTCCTGATCCCGGAACTGCCAGCCATCTTCGGCCGGAATGGAAGGGAACAATCCCATTCCGGCCTGCATACGGCTTTGCCTGCTGCCCACCCTGTGTCAGACAGAATGGAACACAGGGGGGAATGGCCGGATCGCATGAAGCCTGTCGCAATGCTGTTGGCCGCGCTGCTCGCGCTGCCTGGTTGCAATGCCTTCCTCAGTGAAAGCACGGCCGACGTCGCCGGTCTGGCGGGCGCCGCCCTCTCCAGCGCGATCAGCGACAATGGCGCCGTCGCGGCCGGGATCGGCCTGGGCGTCCAATCCCTGGCGCGCGCCGGCCTGGAATACACCCAGCGCGAGCTGCATCAGGCGGAGCAGGACAGCATCGCCCGCGCCGCGGGGGGCCTGCCGATGGGCGCGGTCGCCACCTGGTCGATCACCCACAGCGTGCCGCTGGCCTATGACCAACAGGGTCGCGTCACCGTGTCCCGGGAGATCGGCGCGCTGGGCCTTTCCTGCCGGGAAATCGTCTTCTCGGTCGAGCAACAGGATGACGAGGCGCTGGAGCGGGCGGAATTCTACACCGCCATCATCTGCCGCAGCGGCGATCTTTGGAAATGGGCCAGCGCCGAACCGGCCACGGAGCGCTGGGGCTCCCTGCAATGAGGCACCGGGCGACCTTCGCGCCGGCGGTGCTGGCGCTGGTGCTGCTGGCGGGGTGCGAGAACGGCAGTTCCGGCAAGAATGCCGGCGCCGCTGCGGGCGGCATCGGCGGCATCGCCGTCGGTAGCCTCACCTCCAACCCCGCCGTCGGATATGCCGTCGGCCTCGGCATCCGCACCGCGGTCGATTACGCCTTCTCCTCCTGGTTCCGGTCGCTGCGCACCGAGGAACAGGATGCCATCGCCGCCGAGGCCGGCCGCCTGCCTCCCGGCGAGGCGCAGGCCTGGAAGGTGGAGCATGGCCTGCCCTTCGGCTGGCGCGACGCCGAAGGGCGCATGGAGGTGACGCGGGTGATCGAGACGCCGCTGGCCTCCTGCCGCGAGGTGCTCTTTTCCCTCACGCCGGAAGGAACGGAAAGCCCGCCCTCCGGCGTTTTCGCAGCCACCGCCTGCCGCCGCGCCGGCGGATGGAAATGGGCGGCCGCGGAACCGGCGGTGGATCGCTGGCTCGCGCTGCAATAGCGGGCGGCACGCGGTTCCCCGGAAACGGCCAAGCTTGGCAGGAAAGGGCTGCCGGGCCATATCGCCCTTGCTCATGGGAACATTGCCGGAACCGTTCGCCGGCTGGTTCGCCGCGCGCGGCTGGCGGCCGCGCGCGCACCAGCTGGCCATGTTGGAAGCCGCCGAGGCGGGGCAGTCGGCCCTGCTGGTGGCCCCCACCGGCGGCGGCAAGACGCTGGCCGGCTTCCTGCCCACCCTGATTGGGCTGCATCGCGCCCCGCATTCCGGCCTGCACACCATCTATGTTTCGCCGCTGAAGGCGCTGGCCGTCGACATCGCCCGCAACCTGCTGACGCCGATCGCCGAGATGGATCTCGGCATCACGGTGGAAACGCGCACCGGCGACACGCCCGCCAACCGCCGCGCCCGGCAGCGCGCGGCGCCGCCGCAGATCCTCCTCACCACGCCCGAGAGCCTGGCGCTGCTGCTGTCCCTGCCGGATGCGGGCGAGATGTTCGCCGGGCTGAGATGCGTGGTGGTGGATGAGGTGCATGCGCTGGCCGGAACCAAGCGGGGTGACCAGCTGGCGCTCGGCCTCGCTCGGCTTTCGGCCCTGGCGCCGGGGATGCGGCGGGTCGGGTTGTCGGCCACCGTGGCGCATCCCGAGGCGATGGCCGCCTGGATTTCGCCGGATGCCAGCGCCGCCCCGGTGCGGCTGGTGCGGGAAACCGGCGGCGCGGCGCCGGCGCTGGACGTGATCCTGCCCGCCGGCCGCCTGCCCTGGGGCGGCCATATGGGCCTCGCCTCGATGCCCGAGGTGTATGAGAAGCTGAAGGGCGCCGGCGTCACCATCGTGTTCGTCAACACCCGCGCCCAGGCGGAGCTGTGCTTCCAGGCCCTGTGGCGGCTGAACGACGATAACCTTCCGATCGCGCTGCACCACGGCTCCCTGACCATCGACCAGCGCCGCAAGGTGGAGGCAGCGATGGCGGCCGGCCGGCTGCGCGCGGTGGTGGCGACGGCCTCGCTCGATCTCGGCATCGACTGGGGGGCGGTGGACCAGGTGATCCAGGTGGCGGCGCCCAAGGGCGTGGCGCGGCTGCTGCAGCGCGTCGGCCGTGCCAATCACCGCATGGACGAGGCGTCCTCCGCCTTCCTGGTGCCGGCCAACCGCTTCGAGGTGGTCGAGTGCCGCGCCGCCATCCAGGCCGTCGCCGCGGGCGAGGTGGATGGCGATCCGCCGCGGCCGGGCGGCCTTGACGTGCTGGCGCAGCACATCCTGGCCACCGCCTGCCACGCCCCCTTCCACCCGGACGATCTTTACGCCGAGGTGACGCGCGCCGCGCCCTATGCCGCCCTCACCCGGCGCGACTTCGACGACACGCTGAGCTTTGTCGAGAATGGCGGCTATGCGCTGTCCGCATATGAGCGGTTCCGCAAGCTGTTCCGCGACAGCGAGGGGCTGGTGCATCCCCGCAACGGCCATGTGGTGCGGCAGCTCAGGATGAATCTCGGCACCATCGTGGACACGCCGCTGCTGAAGGTGCGGCTGCGCGGCGGCCCTGTGCTGGGCGAGGTGGAGGAATGGTTCGCCTCCACCCTGGAGCCGGGCGACAACTTCATGTTCGCTGGCCGGCTGCTGCGCTACGAGCGGATGGAGCCGATGAGCGTGATCGTCTCCCCCGGCGGAGATGGCGAGCCGCGCGTGCCCGCCTATGGCGGCAGCAAGATGCCGCTTTCCACATCGCTGGCGCGGCGGGTGCGCGCCATCCTGGCCGATCCGCGGCAATGGCGCGCCCTGCCGGAGCCGGTGCAGGAATGGCTGCGGCTGCAGCGCCACGCCTCCGAGCTGCCCTCCCGCGACGGGTTGCTGGTGGAAACCTTTCCGCGCGACGGCCGCTGGTTCCTGGTGGCCTATTGCTTCGAGGGGCGGCTGGCGCATCAGACGCTCGGCATGCTGCTGACCCGGCGGATGGAGCATCGCGGGCTGGGGCCGATGGGTTTTCTCGCCACCGACTATGTGGTCGCCACCTGGTCGGCCTTTCCGCCGGGAGACATGGGGGACCTGTTCGCCGAGGACCTGCTGGGCGAGGAACTGGAGGAATGGATGGCCGACAGCTCCATGCTGCGCCGTTCCTTCCGCAACATCGCGACCATCGCCGGGTTGCTGGAGAAGAACCATCCGGGCCAGGAGAAGTCGGGCCGGCAGATGAGCATGAGTTCCGATCTGATCTATGACGTGCTGCGCCGCCACCAGCCGGACCACATCCTGCTGCGCGCGACACGGGCCGAGGCCGCCGCGGGGCTGACCGATGTGGGGCGCATCGGCACCCTGCTGGCGCGCATCCGCGGCCGCATCACCCACCGCGCGCTTGACCGTGTTTCCCCCCTGGCGGTGCCCGCGCTGATCGAGGAAGGGCGCGAATGGGTGGCCGGCGGCGCCGGCGACGCCCTGCTCGCCGAGGCCGAGGCGCTGGTCGAGGAAGCCACGGAAGGCGCCGAGCATTTCACCGGCATGCTTGGCCTCGACCCGACCCAGCCACCCCCCGAGCCCCGCCCGAGGCAGGAACGCCGGCGCCGGCCACCGCGTTATGCCTCCCGCCGGCTGCGGCAGGGTGTTTCGTGAAAACAAGCCCTTCCCGGCCCGGCCTTCGTCCGGTAACGCAGTTGAAGCAATGATTTCCGCGCCTTTCCATCTGGCTGGCGAACGCCTGGCCCTCGACCCGGCGGGCGTGCTGTTCTGGCCCGCCCAGCGCCTTCTGGCGGTCGCTGACCTGCATCTCGAGAAGGGCAGCCATTTCGCGGGGCGCGGCCAGCTGGTGCCGCCTTTCGACACCCGCGACACGCTGGCCCGGCTGGCACCCCTGCTGCGTCGCTACGCGCCGGAGCGTATCGTCTTCCTGGGCGATTCCTTTCACGACGGCGGCGGCTCGGCCCGGATGCAAGCCGCCGACCGCGCGGCGCTGCTGCACCTGCTGGCCGGGCGCGAGGTCACCTGGGTCCTCGGCAACCATGACCCGGCGGCGCCCGATGCCCTGCCCGGCGAAGCGGTGGCGGAGCTGCGGCTCGGCCCGTTGGTGTTCCGCCATGAAGGGGTGCCCGGCAACGCGGCGGGCTTCGAGCTGAGCGGCCATTTCCATCCCAAGGCCAGCATGCCGACGCGCTGCGGCCCGGTCACGCGGCCCTGCTTCCTGGCCGATGCGCGGCGGGTGCTGCTGCCCGCCTTCGGCTCCTACACCGGCGGACTGGCCATTACCGCCCCGCCCATCGCGGCCCTGTTTCCCCGTGGCGGCCGCGCCTTTCTGCTGGGGCGGGAGCGTTTGTTCTCCTGCGCCATCGGTCCGATGAAGCACCTGGCGCTGGCCCGGCCTCCGCTGGAGGCCACATCAGCGCCATGAGCGACGCCCCTGCCCCGCCCTGGCCGCTTCAGGACCGGCTTCCGGCCGCCGCGCCGGCGGGAATGGCGTCCGGCATCGCGTTGCCCGGGCGGGCGCCCGGATGACGGGAGCCTCCGCCATTCTGTGGCTGCGGCTGCGCCAGGACTTCGCCGGGCTGCGCGTGGTGGGCGATGTGCATGGCGATGCCGCCGCCTTCGCCGCCGCCATCGCGGGGGCCGAGGAAAAGCGGCTTTTCGTGGTGCAGCTGGGCGACCTGACGGATCGCGGGCCGGACAACCCCGAAACGCTCCGCCTTGCTTTCCGCCTGCGGCAGCAGCGGCGCGGGTTGTTCATCCTGGGCAATCATGACCACAAGCTGCGCCGCGCCCTCACGGGCGCGCTGGTGCGGCCGGACCCGGAAGGGCTGGGCATCACCCTGGCGCAGCTCGATGCCGCGCCGGATGGCGCCGAGCTGAAGGCCCAGGCGATCGAGGAAATCTCCGCCGCGCCGGCCTGGCTGCGGCTGGGCTCCTGGGTTTTCGTGCATGGCGGCTTCCATCCGCGCATGCTGCGCGAACCCTCCCCGCCCGATGCCGGCGCGCACAAGCCCGACGGGCTCGTGCCGCGGGCCCTGTTCGGGCAGGTGACCAGCCGGATGCGCGACGATGGCTACCCCCAGCGCCTGCACAACTGGGTGCACCGCATCCCCTCCGGCATCACCGTCTATTGCGGCCATGAGATGCGCAGCCTGAACGGCCGGCCCTTTGTCGCCGTCTCTGCCGCCGGGGGCCGGGCGGTGTTCCTGGACACGGGCGCGGGCAAGGGCGGCCACCTGTCCTGGATCGACCTGCCGATCTGACGGACGGGTCAAGGCGCCCCGAAGGGCAACCCCGTCCCCGCGCATGCCGTTCCCCTTCAGAACAGCACGACCAGGGAGGGCCCATGACCCACATCATCACCGGCGTGTTCAGGACGCGCGCCACCGCCGAGGCGGTTGTGGCGCATCTGGCCAGCCATGACGGCTTGTCGCGCGACCAGATGCGCATGAGCGCCATGGACCCGGCGGCCGAGGCCGCGCATCGCGGCATCTGGTCTTCCGTGAAGAACCAGCTCCTGCCGGATGCGGATGGCGCCGTGCAGGCGGCCGCCCTGCGCCGCGGCGGCATCCTGCTGTCAGCGCGGGTGGAGGAGGCCTTGGTGGACCATACGCTGGACGTGTTCAGGCGGAACGGCGCCATGGACATCGGCGCCGCGCCCACCGAGGCGGCGCCGACGGAGGCGCCGCCACCTGGTGCCGCCGCCGCCATGAGCAACAGCGACCTGCCCGCCGTCCAGTCGGCGGCCCTGCCGCATCCCCGCCCCGGGCAGGACGGGCCGGGCTGACCCTGACAACCCGGATCGGGGGCATGGCGGCACGGAATGGACCGGGCTAGTTTGCCGCAGATCGCGCCCGGCGGCGAACCGGGCGGCTACCGCCGAGAAGGAGCAGCGTCATGCCACCGGTCACCAATATCGAGGATCTGCGCCTTCGCGCCCGCCGCCGCATTCCGCGCGCCATCTTCGATTACGCCGATCGCGGCTCCTATGACGAGGCAACCTACCGCGCCAACCGCGAGGACCTCGCCGCGCTGAAGCTGCGGCAGCGGGTGATGATCGACGTGTCCGGGCGCTCCACCGCCTCCACCATGCTGGATGAGCCGGTGAGCATGCCGGTGGCCATCGCGCCCACCGGGCTGACCGGCCTGTTCCATGCCGATGGCGAGATCCATGGCTGCCGCGCCGCGCATGCCTTCGGCATCCCCTTCACCTTGTCCACCATGTCGATCTGCTCGATCGAGGACGTGGCCGGCGCGGTGGACAAGCCGTTCTGGTTCCAGCTCTACGTGATGCGCGACCGCGGCTTTTCCCGCTCCCTGGTGGAGCGGGCGATCGCGGCGAAATGCTCGGCGCTGGTGCTGACGCTCGACCTGCAGATCCAGGGGCAGCGCCACAACGACATCAAGAACGGCCTGGCCGTGCCGCCGAAGCTGACGGTGAAGAACGCGCTCGACATCGCGACCAAGCCGCGCTGGGCGCTGGAAGTGCTGCGCGGCAAGCGCAAGACCTTCGGCAACCTGACCGAGGCGCCGGGCGCCCGGGAGGGGCTGAGCACCCTGTCGCACTGGATTGCCGGCCAGTTCGATCCGTCCCTGTCCTGGAAGGACGTGGAATGGATCCGCTCCATCTGGCCCGGCAAGCTGATCCTGAAGGGCGTGCTGGATGTGGAGGATGCGCGCATCGCCGCCGGCCTCGGCGCCTCCGCGCTGGTGGTGTCGAACCATGGCGGGCGGCAGCTCGACGGCGCGCCTTCCTCCATCTCGATGCTGCCCGGCATCGCCGATGCGGTGGGCGACCGGATCGAGGTGCTGTTCGATGGCGGCGTCCGCTCGGGACAGGATGTGGTGAAGGCGCTGGCGCTGGGGGCTAAGGGCTGCATGATCGGCAAGGCCTGGCTGTACGGCCTGGCCGCCGGCGGCGGAGCCGGCGTGACCCAGGCGTTGGAGATCATCCGCAAGGAAATGGATGTCACCATGGCGCTGACCGGCACCAGGAACATCGCGGAGCTGACGCCCGAGATCATCCATGGCCCGCGCCATGGCGAGGAAGTGGCCCGGCCGACCGAATCCATGCGGCAATCGCTGGATGCGCAGAGCATGGCGGTGTGACCGGCCGAACCGCCCGGCAATGCCCACGGGCGGGAGCGGGCTTGCCTTCGCGGTAGCCATCGCCGGTGGGGCTGGGGCAGCGCGCGCGCCGACGTCAGGCCGCTTCGTAGCGCACGGCCGAGCCGTCCTCGCCCCGCATCGAGAAGCCGACCCAGGTGCCGGCGGCATCATACAGGGCCACCATGCCGCGCGGCTTCCATTGCCAGCGGGTCAGGGCGCCCTCGCGGTCGCGCTGCGCGGGTTCGCTCAGCGCCTCGCCGGTGGCGGTGTCGAACAAGGGGCGTGCCAGATGCCTCGGCTCCCACCAGGAAAGCGGCGCCACCGCCGCCGGAAGGGCCACGGGCCCGGCCGGCCCCGCCCCGCGCAGGCCCTCGGCGGTCGCCGCCATCTCCAGGCGGCTTTCCTGGCCGTCCCGCAGGGTGCGCGCGGCAAAGCCGACCAGACGGTCCCCCTGCCACCGCTCGGCATATTCGTGATGCATCCGGAACACAGTGAAGGACAGCAGCTTCACTTCCAGCGCCACGACGCTGCGCACCACCCCGCCCGGCTCCGCCCGCACCGTATGGGTGCCGATGCCGCGGCCCTCGCGCATCACGCGGAAGCGGTAGCCACCTTCCGGCAGCGCCAGGGCCGGTGCGGCGGGCAGCAGCGCGAGGGCGCCAAGCAGCGTCCGCCGCCGCATCAGCCCTTCACCCGCGGCGCGGAAAACCGGCCATCCCCCGCCCTTTCAGCCCGGGGCGGGGCCGTCATCCCGGCCTTCCGTGGCATCAACATGCTTTCCGCCATGACCGAGCCTCCTGTTCAAGCGCCGCAAAGATAGTCCTGGAGCGGAGAAGCGGAAGGTGGCGCGCAGCAGCCGCCATGTCTCCGCTGCCCCGCGACAGCCGCCGTCCGGCGTGCCACACTGTCCGCATGCGGCAATTGCTCCTGCTGCGGCACGCCAAGTCGTCCTGGGATGATCCCGGCCTGCCGGACCACGCCCGCCCGTTGAACGCGCGCGGCAAACGCGCGGCCATCGCCATGGCCGGCGTGATGCACCGGCTCGGGCTGGCGCCCGACATTGTGCTGGTTTCCTCTGCCCGCCGCACCCTGCAAACGTTGGAGGCGCTCGCGCCGCTGCCCGACAGCCCGATGGTCGAGCCGATGGACGATCTTTATCTCGCGCCCTGGCAAAGGCTGCTGGATACGCTGCATGGCGCGCCGGAAACCGCCCGCTCCCTGCTGCTGATCGCCCATAATCCGGGGCTTCACGACCTGGCGCTCGCCCTGGCCGGGCCGGCGGGCATGGCCGGCAAGGCGCCGGGGACCCAGCGCCTGGCCGGCGGCTATCCCACCGGCGCCCTGGCCGAGTTCGCGATCGCATCCTCCTGGCGCCGGCTGGAGCCGGGCGGCGGCCGGCTGGTGCGCTTCGTGGCGCCGAACGACCTTCCCGAGATGGCCAACTGAGGCGGCGATGGAGCTGCTGCACCCCGATCCTCCCGCCGCCGAGGCATCGCTGGTTCTGGAGCTGAGCCTGCCGATGCTCGGCGCCTCCATGCTCTGGCGCCACCCGGCACTGGCCGGCCGCAGAAGGCCGCGTCCCGTTGCCGAAAGCTGGGTATGGCTGGACACGGCCGGCCGCCGCCTGGCGGGCCGCAACCTGGCGCTGCGGGACCCGGCCCGGGGCCCCAGGCGGCTTTGCGTTCTGATGCCGCCCGATGGCTTCAGGCTGCCCGGGATGCCGGCCGCCCCGGACACGGTGTTTCCCCCGGGGAACGAGCCGGAGGGCCTGGAGGACACGCCGCTGGAAACCCTGGCGCGCTGGTCGGGGCGGCTGCAATCGGCGCCCGCGGACGAGGCAGGAGTGGCCTTGCAGCTTCGCTGCGGCCGCATCGAAGCCGGCGCCTCGGGGGCGGAGCTGGCGCGGCTCACGCTTACCGGCCCGCCGGCGGCGGTTCTGGCCCTCGGCACCGCACTGGCCGAGGCGGTGCCGCTGCTGCCGGTGACGGCCAGCCTGGACGAGGCGGCCCGGGCCCTGGCGGCCGGGGTTCCGGCGCGCCCGATCCGGCGCGGCGCCCCCGATCTCGGCGGCGCGAACACGCCGGACGATGCGCTGTCGCTCGCCATCGCCCATCTGACGGAGGTGCTGCTCGCCCAGGCGCCTCTGGCCCAGGCCGGGAGCGGGCCAGAAGGCGTGCATCAGTTGCGGGTCGCCGCGCGCCGGCTGCGTTCCTGCCTGAAGCTGTTCCGAAAGTCGCATCACGGGCCGGAACTCCAGGCGCTGGAAAATGAGCTGCGCACCCTGGCGGGCGGCCTGACCGATGCGCGGGAATGGGATGTCTTCCTGGGCGGGCTGGGGGCCGACCTTTCGGCGGCGGTCGGCAAGGAGCGCCGCTGGCTGCGGCTGCTCCGCGCCGCCGGGCGACGGCGCCAGGAGGCATACGACTCGCTGGCAGCGATGCTGGAGGGTCCCGGGTTCCGTTGCCTGGTGTGGCGGGCCCTTCGTCTGGCCGCGTTGCGGGACTGGGAAGCGGCACCGGAGGCACGCAACGCCCCGCTGCGCCCCTGGGCGGCCCAAAAGCTCCAGAAGCGCCGCCGCCGGCTGAAGAAGGATGCGCGCAGCATCGAGGATGCCTCGGACGCCGCACTCCATGAATTGCGTCTGGAAGCCAAGAAGCTGCGCTATGCTTCGGAACTGTTCGCGCCGCTCTGGCCCGGGCGGACGGCGAAGCGCTTCCTCAAGCGGCTTTCCGCCTTGCAGGAGGCTCTTGGCCTGTCCAACGACGCGGTGGTGGCACGGGAGCGCGTGGCGTCGCTGGCCGGCCCTGGCGGAGCGCCTACCTGGGCGATCGGGCTGGCCGAGGGTTGGGCCCTCGCGGCGGCGCAGGACATGCGGCCACGCGCGCTGAAGACCTGGCGCCGCTTCGCCAGGCGCGACCCTTTCTGGGCCGGGGACCTGCCCTCAAAGGACGCGCCCTGAAACCTGGGGTCACAGAACCGGTCCGGACTTGAAACCGGAGCATGCATTGCTTTAACGCTGCACAACGTGGCTTATCGTCGTCGGATCTTCCGTTCGTCCTTTTCACGCCGTCCTTCCCGGCATTGGCGCGGTGCGGCGCTGGGCATGGCCGGCGTGCTGGTGGCGCTTGCCCTGGGCGGCCTTGGCCTGCCGGCGGCGTTGTTGGGTTCCGCCCCGCGCGACCAGGAATGGAGCGCCGCCGCCCCGTTGGTGCGAGTCGTGGATGGCGACACCCTGCGACTGGGCGAGCGTACGGTCCGGCTGGCGGGGGTCCGGTCGCCGGAACGTGGCCAGACCTGCAGCACGGCGAACGGGGCCGGGTTCGATTGTGGCGCGGCGGCGGCGGAAGCGCTGTCCCACCTGGTGCAAGGCCGCGACCTGACCTGTCGCGTCACCGGACGGGATCATTTTGGCCGCGCCCTGGCGTTTTGCCGCACCGGGGACATGGAAGCGAATGCGGCGCTGGTGGCGGCCGGCTGGGCCCTTGCGGGAACAACGGCGCTGCAGCCGGCTGAGAACTCCGCCCGCGGCGCCGGCCTGGGCCTGTGGTCGCATCCGCCCGGCGCCCCAGCGGAGTGGCGGGCCAGCCGCTAGGCGGCGCCGGCCATCCCACCGCGCGCATGGCGGCCTTGCCCCGATCAGCGGCACCATGTCGCACCCTGGCGGATGGACAATCCGGGGAAGCGCCTTAATCTTGCGCTGCATCATTGACGGCGCCCGCCTCCGGTGGCGCCGCCCCCTGTTCAAGAGGAAGACGCCATGAGCAGCACGGCCAAAGGGTCCGTCACCATCCAGCTCGACGGCAGCAACAAGTCCGCGACCGTGCCGCTGCTTGGCGGCACCATCGGTCCGGACGTGTTCGACATCCGCAAGGTCTACAACGAGTTGGGGGTCTTCACTTTCGATCCAGGCTATGGCGGGACCGCCGCATGTGAAAGCGCCATCACCTATATCGATGGCGATGAAGGCGTGCTGCTCTATCGTGGCTACCCCATCGAGCAGCTGGCGGAGAAGTCGAACTTCCTGGAAGTGTCCTATCTGCTGCTGAACGGCGAATTGCCGACCAAGCAGCAGCTGAAGGATTTCGACCGCGGCGTGACCATGCACACCATGGTGCATGAGCAGCTGCGGCGCTTCTTCGACGGTTTCCGCCGCGACGCCCATCCGATGGCGATACTGTGCGGCGTGGTGGGTGCGCTGTCCGCCTTCTACCATGACAGCCTGGACATCAACGATCCGGCGCAGCGCGACATCAGCGCCTTCCGCCTGATCGCCAAGGTGCCGACCATCGCGGCCTGGGCCTACAAGTATTCCATCGGCCAGCCCTTCATGTACCCGCGGAACGACCTCAGCTACGCCGAGAACTTCCTGTACATGCTGAACGCCGTGCCGGCCGAGGAATGGAAGCCCAACCCCATCCTTTCCCGCGCCATGGACCGCATCCTGGTCCTGCACGCCGACCATGAGCAGAACGCCTCCACCTCCACGGTGCGGCTGGCGGGCTCCACCGGCGCCAACCCCTTCGCCTGCGTCGCCGCCGGCATCGCCGCGCTCTGGGGCCCCGCCCATGGCGGCGCGAACGAGGCGGTGCTGAAGATGCTGGCCGAGATCGGCAGCGTCGAGAACATCCCCTCCTTCATCGAGAAGGTGAAGGACAAGAACTCCGGCGTGAAGCTCATGGGCTTCGGGCACCGCGTGTACAAGAACTTCGACCCGCGCGCGAAGATCATGCAGGCGACCTGCCACGAGGTGCTGAACGAGCTCGGCATCAAGGACGAGCCGCTGCTGGACCTCGCCATGGCGCTGGAGAAGATCGCGCTGGAGGACGATTACTTCGTTTCCCGCAAGCTCTACCCGAATGTCGATTTCTATTCCGGCATCATCCTGAAGGCGATGGGCATCCCGACCCACATGTTCACGGTGCTGTTCGCCGTGGCGCGCACCGTGGGCTGGGTGAGCCAGTGGAAGGAGATGATCGAGGACCCGGCGCAGCGCATCGGCCGCCCGCGCCAGATCTACACCGGCGCCGCCCAGCGCGACGTTTCCTCGATCGAGAACCGTGGCTGAACATTGAGGGCCTGTTGGGGCGTGCCCCGCCAGGCCCGTTCCGCGGCCCGCCATGCTCCGCATGGCGGGTCTTTTTTTATTCCAAATAAAAGCTCAGACCAGACAATAAGAAATCTTTTCAAGACTTTGTCCTTCTTGAAGTAATCTCCCCTTCCTGTAAGTAAATTCATGCATACTGGCGTCTGCACAGACCCGAAATCATGGCATTTATCGGGGGCATCTCAATTTATTTACGGTTTTCACTTGATCACGAATTCGAGATGCTCTTTGTTGTTTTCGGTTCTGCAATGTGTGGACGGAAGCCGCTTTGATGCGCGACATCGGTCATAATCAACTTCCTCATCGTTCGCTCGATGACCTGGTACGGCGGCGACTTCGCACCTGGCCACAGCGCCCTCCTGGAGCCCTGGAAACACTCAAGCAGAACGGCATATGGATGCGGGCACGCCCTGGCGCGGCGGATACCAGTCTTCATCCCTTCCTGCGGCTGCCTGGCTCCAACCGCCTCCGCACCGTGCCCGACGGGTTGTGGCTGCATTTCAGCCCCAACCCCGCCGATCCCTTCGTGGACATCCTGTGCATCGAGGCCTGCGCATCCCTGCAGAACCTGCTGGACAAGCGCTCGCGCTTCGCGCCCTCCACATCCTCCCTGCTGGCGGTCTGCCCGGTTCCATGGCTCCTCGCGCCGCAGGATGCCAAGGACAAGATGCCGCGCTGGCGCCGGATCAAGTTGCTGCGGCAGGAACCTGTTGCGCCGCTGGCCTTGCCGGTCCGTGACGTGCGGGTGCTGTATGGCTTGAAGGACCGGCAGTATGAGGGCTTCGCACGCACGCAAATGCCCCAGGCCCATGAATATTTCTGTCCCATGGACGCGCTGATCGATGAGGAAGGGGCCAGCAATCCCGCCATGCAGGCCCTGATCGCCCGCGCCTCGGGCGCCGCCAATTTCATGCGCCTGCCTTGACGCCGCTCCGCCTGGCGGCGCAGTTCCGAGCTATCATCTTCGGCAATCACAGGTAGCGGTAATTTCCGCATCAGGCTTCCTTCAGGGATGCAACTCTCCTCCGGACCACCATGCGCCGAGCGAGAAACCATATTGCTCAACCGCGAGGCCATGTGCCGACCGAAGGAGAAGCCTGCTTGATCCGACACGCCGACACCGTTCGATGGCAGCATCCTGGAAGCCGATGTGTGCATCGTGGGCGGCGGCGCGGTGGGCCTGCAACTGCCGCGCCAGCTGACGCTGCCCGGCCGCCGCCCCATGCCTTCAAGGAAGCGCCAGCCGCAACGGGCTGAAGAAGGCGGCGTCTGCTTTCCCGCCCTTCCCGAGGCCATAGGGGTTGGTGGCACGTGGCTGCCTTCTTCTCTCCCACAATTCCACTACCCACGTTACAATTTTCATTAATTACCCGCTATGGTAGTATACTTCTCGCGTCATTCCTTAGATCACTGTCCGAGGGAACGGTATTCTCCTATAAGTTGATAGTTACACCAACATACCTCAAGGCTCAGCCGAATGCGCCCGTTGTTCCGCTCATGGCAGTTCCTGCAGCAAGGAGGAGCGGAATTCTTTCCGGCCGGACGCCCTGATGACACGGCCTGGACGAGAATCGCCTAGAACGAACGGGACAAGCTGCGATGTGGCGCATCTATTACAGTCTTGCCTATGAACATGATGTCAGGCTGGTTGCTCTTGCCGCGTTGATCTGTCTGCTTGGCAGCGGCACGACGGTGGCCCTCATCCGGCGCGCCCTGACATCGCCTCTTCCCGGCCGAAAGGAGTGGCTCCTTTTTGCGGGGGTGATCACCGGGCTGTCCGGCTGGACGACCCACTTCGTGGCCATGCTGGGCTTCGCCCCCGACCGCGACCTGCATGCCGGCACGGCGATGGCCGTGTCTTCCCTCCTGGTCAGCATGCTGACGCCGGCGATTGGCTGGCTGGTGGCCTTTGGCGGCCCCCGGCGGCTGGGCCTGGTCGGCGGCGCGATCACTGGCATCGGGCTGGCGCTCACGCATTCCATGGAAACGGTGTCCATGCATGTGGCGGACACCGTGACGTTCGAGGGCAGCCTTGTCGCCGCCTCGCTGCTGGGGGGACTCGGATTCTGCATCCTGGCAGGATGGCTGCTTCAGCGGGACCGCCGTGCCACCACCTCCATTCTTGCCGCCGCCGTGCTCGCCATGGCCACGCTCACCGTCCATTTCCTTGGCATGGCGAGCGCCACGGTGCTCTCCGGCTCCGCCATCCTTGAGGCGCATGAGCATTCGGCCCTTACCGCATTGGGCGGCGTTGTCGTGGCGGGCGCGGTCCTGCTTCTCATCTGCGCCCTGGGCGTCGCCATTCACGGGAACCGGATCGCCGCCGTCACGGCGCGGGAGCGGGAATGCCTGCTGGAAGCGCTGGCGGCCCTGCGGAAGAGCGAGGATCATCACCGCGCTTCCGTGGCGCTGAACCCGCAGATCCCGTGGCTGGCCGATCCGGAAGGCAATGCGACCGAGATCTCGCCGCGCTGGGAGGACCTGGTGGGCCGCCCCGTGGAGGAAGGGCTCGGCCAGGGCTGGATGCGCCACATCCATCCCGACGACCTGCCCCGGGTGCGGGTGGCCTGGCGAAAGGCGCTTGAAACCGGCGATGGCGCGCATGCGGACACCCGCTACCGCCTCCGCCTGCGGGATGGCGGCTATCGCTGGTTCCGCATGCGCACGCGGGCGCGCCAGGACGCGGATGGCGGCATCGTCGCCTGGTATGGCACCCTTGAGGACATCCATGATCAGGTAATGGCGGAACTGGCCCTGCGCGAAAGCGAGGAACGGTATCGCCTCGCCTTCCAGGCCACGCATGACGCCATCGGCGACTGGTCCCGCGCCAGCGGCCGCATCGCCTGGGCAGGCGCCATCGCCACCGTGCTGGGCCATCCTCCGCAGGACCATACGTCTTCGGACTGGTGGCTGGACCAGGTCCATCCCGAGGACAGGGATGGGCTTGAGGCAAGCTTCCGGGCCGCCCTGAACAGCGGAACAAGCCTATGGGGCGGCGAATACCGATTCCGCGCCGCGGACGGCACCTATCGCCACATTTCCTCCCGCGCCCACATCGTCCGGGATGCCAAGGGCAGGCTGGCCCGCGTGATCGGCTCGATGGTCGATGTCACCGCCCGCAAGGCAGCCGAGCAGGAATTGCGCTGGGCGGCCTATCACGACCCCCTGACCAGGCTGCCGAACCGGGCGGCCTATGCCCTCAGGATCGAGCAAGCGATCGCCGAGGCACGAGCCAGCCAAACCTCCTTCGGCCTGATCATCGCGGATCTCGACAACTTCAAGATGCTGAACGACACGCTGGGCCACGCGGCGGGGGACACCCTCCTCTGCCAGCTCGCCTCGCGGCTGCAGGATGGTGTTCCGGCCGGCGCGACCATTGCCCGGCTCGGTGGCGATGAGTTCGCCATCATCCTGCCCGGCCTGACGGAGCAGGACGCGCATTCGGGCGCCGTTCATGCGGTGCTGAGCGGGATCAACGCCTCCTTCTCCATCGAAGGGCTCAGCATCGACGTGAATTTCAGCGTGGGCGCGGCGCTGTGGCCCCGCGATGCGGACAATGCGGCGGACCTTCTCCGCGGCGCCGATCTTGCCCTGCACGCTGCCAAGTCGGAACTGCCGGGGAGCATCCGGCCATTCCAGCCCTTCATGCGGGAAAGGGCGGAGGAACGGAAGCGGGCGCTCGATTCCGCCCGCCTCGCCCTGCGGATGGACCGGATCGCCCCCTTCTATCAGCCCAAGGTCTGCCTCGCGACGGGCATGGTCAAAGGCTTCGAGGCCCTGCTGCGGTGGCATGACCACGGCCTGCGCCTGCAATCCCCTAGCGCCCTTGCCCTGGCTTTCGAGGACGCCGAGCTTTCCATCCAGATCACTGACAAGATGCTGGACAGCGTGATCCGGGACTGCCTGGAATGGAAGGCGGCCGGCATTGAGGTGGGCCGCATCGCGCTGAATGCCTCCAGCGCGGATTTCCGGCGGCGCGACCTGGCCGACCGCATCCTGGCGCGCCTTGGAAAAGCGGGGCTTCCGACCTCCTGCCTGGAGCTTGAGGTCACGGAAACGGTGTTTCTGGGGAAGCACAGCGGGATTGTCGAAAGCACGCTGGAAACCCTGTCCGATGCGGGCATCACCATTGCACTGGACGATTTCGGCACCGGCTACGCATCATTGACCCATTTGCAGCAATTCCCGGTGAATGTCCTGAAGATCGACCGCTCCTTCGTGGCGGGCCTTTCGCAGAAGCGGGCCCCCATCGTGGACGCGCTGCTGCACATGGCGCAGAGCCTGGACATCGAAACCGTGGCGGAAGGCGTGGAAACGCTGGAACAGGCAGCTTATCTGCGGGCCCAGGGCTGTGTCATGGGCCAGGGCTACCTCTTTGGCCGCCCGATCGCCGCGTCCTGCGTTCCGCTCGTTCTGGCCCACCAGGAACGGGATGCCGCGCTTGCCGCCATACGCGTCGGTCCTTGATGGCGGCACCCGCGAGGTTGGTTCCATGCTGCTGGGTTGTGGCTGTCGCGCCACGCCGGGAAGGAGCCAGTGCCAACGGCATCCACAGGAATGGCGCCTGATCGCAACGCCGGGCCAAGCATGGCATGGGACCCCGGCAACAGCGGGCCTGCGGAATGCGTGAACCGCCTCTGATACGACACATCACCGAACAAGAATCATTTGGAGTAGCCAAGGCCAGTGACGCGCAAAAGCGCGCCTGGCGTCCCCTAGGGGATTCGAACCCCTGTTGCCGCCGTGAGAGGGCGGTGTCCTAGGCCTCTAGACGAAGGGGACTAAAGGCGTGGCGGGCTTGTATCCTCGGCTCCGCCCCCGATCAAGGGCCGATCGCCGAATTTCCGCCATCGGCGCGATTTTCCCGCCGATCCGGAACCGTCACACTGCCGGACTACTGCCCGAGGCGGATCTCGCGCACCGGCTGCCGGCCATTCGGGTCCACCATCAGGATGCGCGCGCCATCCGGCCGCTCCACCCACACCGCCAGCCGCCCCTGCAGGGCGGCAATGCCGCCAATGCGCGTGCCGGATGGCTGCCCCAGTTCCAGATCCGTGGTAAGCGCAGGAAGCGGCATGTCCTGGGTTTCGGCGGCTGGCTCCAGTGCCGCTGTGTTCAGCTTCTGCACGATGCCGACCACGAGCCCCACCGTGCCGATGATGATCAGCACCCCCATCACAGCCACCAGAATCTTGAGCCCGCGCACTGAAAACCCCCTGCCGCCAACCGGGACCGCCAACGGCACTCCCGGGGCGGCCACCATCTTCGAGATCACCGCCAGCGCCGCGGATGCGGGCAACCGGCTCGACCGGTTCCTGGCTGGCGCGATAGGCACGGTGTCGCGCTCCCGCGTCAAGGCACTGATCGAGGCCGGCCAGACCAGCCGAGACGGCACGCCTGTGACCGACCCCTCGGAATCGGTCCGCGCCGGCGCCGCTTATCGCCTGGTGCAGCCGGCGGCGGTGGACGCGGCGCCGCAGGCCCAGTCCATGCCGCTTTCCATCCTGTTCGAGGACCGGCACCTGATCGTGCTCGACAAGCCGGCGGGTCTGGTGGTGCATCCCGCCCCCGGCAACCAGGACGGCACGCTGGTGAACGCCCTGCTGGCCCATGCCGGCGACGAGCTGACAGGCATCGGCGGCGAGAAGCGGCCGGGCATCGTGCACCGCCTCGACAAGGATACGTCGGGCGTCATGGTGGTGGCCAAGAGCGAGCCGGCGCATGTCGCGCTGTCGGCCGCCTTTGCCGAGCGCGACCTGGAACGCTCCTATCTCGCCCTCGCCTGGGGTGTGCCCTCCCCCGCGGCGGGAGAAGTGGATGCGCCGGTGGGCCGCCATCCCACCGACCGCAAGCGCATGGCGGTGGTGGCGCGCAACGGCAAGCACGCCCTGACCCGCTACGCCACGGAAAGGGCCTGGGGCACGGGTTGCGCCCTGCTGCGCTGCCGCCTGGCAACAGGGCGCACGCACCAGATCCGCGTCCACATGGCGCATCTGGGCCATCCCCTGGTCGGGGACCCGGTCTACCTGCGGCGCATACCGGCCGCCGCACGAGGCCTGTCCGTGGCGTCCCGGGATGTGCTGCTGGCTTTTCCCCGCCAGGCGCTGCATGCCGAGACACTGGGCTTCCGCCACCCTGTCACCGGCGAGACGCTGCGCTTCTCCGCGCCTTTGCCGCCGGACATGAAGGAATTGCTTGCGTTGCTGGAACGTAACGGGGAGTAACCCGACTATTTCAGTCGGGATTTTCTTGCGAAACCCGCTGCAGCGCGGTAGCGTTCTCCTGTCGCCAACGCCGGGTGCCAACACCAAGGCGCGGCCGTCGAACCTGCGCCCTGCGTGACCAGGGTCAGGACGGCGCGTCAGGGCTCAGCGGAAGCGACCGTGCACATGCCGTGCCGGAAGCTCGCCGTCACAGGGGCTCCCGTCCGGTGCAGGAGGCAGATGCAGACATGGCTTCCACTTCGACTTTCGCGATCCCGATGGCGCCAGAGGGCAACCTTTCCCGCTACCTACAGGAGATCCGCAAATTCCCCATGCTTTCGCCGGAGGAGGAATTCCGCCTGGCGAAGGACTGGAAAGACAATGGCAACCAGCAGGCTGCCCACAAGCTTGTCACCTCCCATCTGCGTCTCGTGGCGAAGATCGCCATGGGCTACCGCGGCTACGGCCTGCCGGTGGGGGAGCTGATCAGCGAGGGCAATGTCGGCATGATGCAGGCCGTCCGTCGCTTCGACCCCGACCGCGGCTTCCGCCTGGCCACATACGCCATGTGGTGGATCCGCGCCGCGATCCAAGAGTACATCCTGCATTCCTGGTCGCTCGTGAAGATGGGCACCACGGCCGCGCAGAAGAAGCTGTTCTTCAACCTGCGCCGGTTGAAGGGCCAGATGGCGGCGCTGGAGGAGGGCGACCTGCAGCCTGAGCAGGTGGCGAAGATCGCCCATGTGCTGCAGGTGCCGGAGCAGGACGTGGTGTCCATGAACCGTCGCCTCGCCTCCCCGGACAATTCCCTGAACGCGCCGGTGCGCGCCGACAGCGAGGGCGAATGGCAGGATTGGCTGGTCGATGAGGGCGAAAGCCAGGAAACCGAGATCGCCGAGCGGCAGGACATGTCCAACCGCCGCCAGCTTCTCGGGGAAGCGCTGAAGACCCTGAACGAGCGGGAGCGCCACATCCTGATCGAGCGCCGCCTCAAGGACGAGCCGACCACGCTGGAGGAACTGTCCCAGCAATACAGCATCAGCCGCGAGCGCGTGCGGCAGATCGAGGTCCGCGCCTTCGAGAAGCTCCAGAAGAGCATGAAGACGCAGATCATGGAACGCCGGCTGGCCGTCGACTGACGGCCAGGGCACAGCCCCGAAAGCATGGCGGCTCCCGCGAGGGAGCCGCTTTTTTCATGCCATCGGAGGGGCCGGCCTCAGGCGAAGATGATGTCGCCATCCTGCAAGGCCCGCACGCCCAGGAGGTTGATCTGCGCCTCCTCGTAGACGGCGTTGAAGTGCAGCTCCGTTCCCCGCGCCGTGCGAAGGATCTGCACATCGGCTTCCGTCAGGGCATAGCCGCTGAGGTCGATCTTGTCCGTGCCGGGCTTGAAGTCGAGGATGGTGTCCGTGCCGTCATTGGCGTCATAGGCCTGCTCGGAAAGAAACGGGTCATAGGCATAAACGAAGATGTCCCGCCCCGCGCCGCCGGCGATGTTGTCCGCCCCCGCGCCGCTGCTGATCACGTCATCCCCTGCCCCGCCGCGGATCACGTCATTGCCGCTGCCGCCGAAGATCATGTCATTGCCTGTGCCGCCCCAGATGCGGTCATTCCCGCCGCCGCCGGCGATGAAGTCATTGCCGGCGCCGCCCCACAGGCGGTCCGCGAGATCGCGCTCGGCATAGGCATTCACGGCGCCCGGCGTCGGCCCGGACGGGCCATATCCGTAGATGGTGTCGTTGCCGGCGCCGCCAGTCACGACATCCCGGCCATAGCCGGCGAAGATGAGGTCGTTTCCGCGCCCAGCATGGATCTGGTTGTGCCCATAGCCAGGATATTCCGCGGTGAGGCCATCGCCATAGATAACGTCGCCTTTCGAATGAAAGGACAGGAAGAAGACGTCGTTCTTCAGTGTACCGTTATAAGTCGCCATTGTGGCCTCTTCTTTCCTGATGCTCTGGAAGCGGAACACCGCGCTTCCTTTTTCAAGAAGACGTCACCATCAAGCCCGCTTCAGCTTAAAAAGAAGAGTCACGATCCCGTGCAACCGTTGTTAAAATTTCCGAGCGACAAGCAATCCAAGATTGCAAGTTCGGATTCGGTATGCGTTTCGGGTTGCGCAACAAAAAACCCTGGAAGATGGCTTCCAGGGTCCGGTTTGATCGCGGGGCCGGTGGCCTAACCGGCGAAGGGATCGCTCACCAGGATGGTGTCGTCCCGCTCGGGGGAGGTGGACAGCAGCGTGACCGGCGCCTCCACCAGTTCCTCGATGCGCTTGACGTATTTGATGGCCGTGGCCGGCAGTTCGGCCCAGGAGCGCGCGCCCATCGTGGATTGCGACCAGCCTTCCAGAACCTCGTAGATCGGCTCGGCCTTGGCCTGGGCGCCCAGCGCCGCCGGCAGCCGCTTCACAACCTCGCCATCGATGCGGTAGCCGGTGCAGATCTTCAGTTCCGTCAGGCCATCCAGAACGTCCAGCTTGGTCAGGGCCAGGCCCTGGACGCCGCCCACCTTCACCGCCTGGCGCACCAGGCAGGCATCGAACCAGCCGCAGCGGCGCGGCCGGCCCGTGACGGTGCCGAACTCCCGGCCCCGCTCGCCCAGGCGCTTGCCCACATCGTCGAACAGCTCCGTCGGGAACGGACCGGAACCGACCCGGGTGGTGTAGGCCTTGGCGATGCCCAGCACCGTGCCAATCCCGTGCGGCCCGATGCCGGCGCCCGCCGCCGCGTTGCCAGCCACAGTGTTGGACGAGGTGACAAACGGATAGGTGCCGTGGTCCACGTCCAGCATCACCGCCTGGGCGCCCTCGAACAGCACCCGCTTGTTGGCGCTGCGGGCCTCATCCAGCCGTTCCCAGACCGCCTCGGCATAGGGCAGCAGCTTCGGCGCCAGCGCCACCAGCTTGTCCAGCAGCTCCTGCTTCTCGAAGGTCGGTGCGCCGAGGCCCTTCAGCAGCGTGTTGTGGTGCAGCAGCAGCTCATCCAGCTTTTGCGACAGCGTTTCCGGCTCGGCCAGGTCGCAAAGGCGGATGGCGCGGCGCGCCACCTTGTCCTCATAGGCGGGGCCGATGCCGCGGCCCGTGGTGCCGATCTTGGCCTCGCCGCGCGCTTCCTCGCGCGCCTTGTCGATGGCGGGGTGCAGCGGCAGGATCAGCGGCACGTTCTCGGCGATGCGGAGGTTGTGCGGGCCGACATCCAGGCCCTGGCCGCGCACGCGCGAAATCTCCGACAACAGCGCGTCAGGATCGAGCACCACGCCATTGCCGATGACGCCCAGCTTGCCGCGCACCACGCCGGAGGGCAGCAGGCTCAGCTTGTAGGTCTGGTTGCCGACGACCAGGGTGTGGCCGGCATTGTGCCCCCCCTGGAAGCGCACCACGATATCGGCGCGGCTGGCCAGCCAGTCGACGACCTTGCCCTTGCCTTCGTCGCCCCACTGGGCGCCGATGATGGCGACATTGGCCATGGCTACACACTCTCCTCGATCGGTGCGGCGGCGGTGCCGCGCAGGATATGGCCGCAGCGCAGGCGTTGCGGCGTGTCGGCGGCTGACAGCGCCGCCACCGTGATGAAACCCTGGGCCCGCAGCCCGGCCGCCGCCGCCTCGTCGGCGCCCAGCGGAATGAACACGCGGGGCGCGGTCGGCGCCACCGGCGCGGCGCGGCGCACCGCGTCCGGATACATGGTCATGCCCGTCGCCGGCTCCTCGCCGGAACGGTAGCGGCCGCCGCGCGCCAGTTCCCCGGTGGCGCCGGGCCCGTACAGGGTGAAGGCCACGCCCACATGGTATTGCAGGCCACGGAACTCCACGGGGTCGAGCGTGATGCGCAGACCCGGCGCGCGGGCGCGGATGGCGGCGACGATGGACGCGGCATTGTCGGCGATGGCGCGCGCATCGGCCGGCAGCTCAGCCTCGCGCAGCGCCGCCAGGGCCCGGTCGGCCGGCCCGGCGGCGGTCAGCAGGGCGGTCAGGCCGATGGCCGGCGGCCCGGCGATGGCGGCCAGCTCGCGCACGGCGGCGGCATCCTTGCGGTCCAGGGCGCGGGCCAGGCGGCGGCGCAGATCCCCGTCCACCCCGGCGGCATCCAGCAGCACGGGCGCCATGCGCGGCAGGGTGATGTCGAGGCTGGGATCGGTGACGCCAACCGCCGCCAGCGCCGCCACGCCGAGCAGCGCCACCTCGGCATCCGCCTCGGGGCAGTCCACGCCGATCAGCTCGATGCCGGCCTGGGCGATCTGCCGCTCCGGCGCCAGCTGGGAGCCGCGCATGCGCAGCACCTGGCCGGAATAGGACAGTCGCAGCGGGCGGGGCACATCGGCCAGGCGGGTGGCGGCGATGCGCGCCACCTGCGGCGTGGTGTCGGAGCGCACCCCCATCATGCGGTGGCTGTCCGGGTCCATCAGCCGGAAGGTCTGGTCGGCCACGGCGGCGCCGGAGCCGGCCAGCAGGCTGTCCTCGAATTCCAGCAAAGGCGGCTTCACCCGCTCATAGCCATGCGTCGCGAAGACCGAGAGCATGCCTTCCACCAGTGCCGCCTCCCGCGCCGCTTCGGGCGGCAGCAGGTCAGCAAGGCCGGAAGGCAGCAGGGCGGGGCTGGGCAGGTCGTCGGTCATGCTTCCAGTCGGGTTCACGGAGGCCGGGGCGCCGCAGGGCGCGCGCAATCGGCGGCTGTGTGGCAGCGCGGCGCGGGCACGGCAAGAGTTTGATCGCACAGGGCAGCGTGAAGCGGAACGCGCGGCGGAACGTTTGAGCCGGCATGAGCACCATTCCCCCGCCCGCTCCCGGCCGCCGCGCCCTGCTGGCCCTTCCGGCCCTGCTGGCCGCCTGCGCCTCCGATCCCGCCCGTTCCTATCTGGGCGGCTGGGGCGTCTCGGTGCGCGGCGCGGCGCTCAACGCCCCCTTCCAGTTCGGCGACCTGTCACGCTGGAACGGGCAGCCGGGGCGGGCCGCCCTCGCGGTGGTGCAGCTTGAATATCTGGCCGACGAGCTGGCCAACAGCAGCTACTGGAACCAGAAGGTTTCCCCCCTGGTCACCATGCAGCTGCAGCAGGCCCGCACCGAGGTGCGCCAGGCGCTCGGCATCGCCGAAGGCGCGCCGCCCGAGGTGGTGATGAACCTGCTGCGGCAGGCGGCCTACGGGCTGGAGAACGGCCCACAGGCCAGCGTCGAGGCAGCGCTGTCCGGCCCGATCTTCGCCTTCGGCCCGGCCGGCACGCTGCGCGCCCTCGGCAGCCTGCCGCGGCTGCGCCGCGCCGCCGAGGCTTCCGGCGCGGTGAACGCGGAGATCGGGCGGCTGGACAACGAGCGCCACAACTGAACCGGGGGCCGTTCCCCGCCACGCGGAACGCGGTCTAAGCTTTATCGCAGGAACGGAGCCTGGAACCCCGCATGCCGGTTCATGTCGCGCTGACCCACCGCACCTCCTACCGCTACGACCGGCCCGTGACCCTGGGGCCGCAAACCATCAGGCTGCGGCCGGCACCGCATGCGCGGACCCCGGTGTTGTCCTATGCGCTGCACATCCGGCCGCAGAACCACTTCATCAACTGGCAGCAGGACCCGCAGGGGAATTTCCTGGCCCGTGTGGTCTTTCCGGAGCCGGTGACGCATTTCGAGGTCAAGGTGGACCTCGTGGCCGACATGGCCACCATCAACCCCTTCGACTTCTTCCTGGAGCCCCAGGCGGAACGCTGGCCCTTCGCCTACGACCCCGTGCTGGAGCACGAACTGGCGCCTTTCCGCCGCGCCGCCCCAGCCGGCCCCTTGCTGTCCGCCCTGCTGGCTGGGGTCCCGCGCGGGGAACAGGGCACCATCGCCATGCTGACCGGTCTGAACGGCCTCGTGAACCGCAAGGTGTCCTACGTCGTTCGGCTGGAGCCGGGCGTCTGGACACCCGAGGAAACGCTTGCCCAGGGCCGCGGCTCCTGCCGCGACAGCGCCTGGCTGCTGGTGCAGCTGCTGCGCAACCTCGGCTATGCCGCCCGCTTCGTGTCCGGCTACCTGATCCAGCTTGTCGCTGACCAGAAGCCGCTGGACGGGCCCCAGGGCCCGGCGGCCGATTTCACCGATCTGCATGCCTGGGCCGAGGTCTACCTGCCGGGCGCCGGCTGGGTCGGCATGGATGCCACCTCCGGCCTGCTGACGGGAGAAGGGCACATCCCCCTCGCGGCCACGCCGGAGCCGCAATCGGCGGCCCCCATCTCGGGGCTGATGAGCAAGGCGGAGGTCAGCTTCGACTTCGGCATGGCTGTCGCCCGGGTGCGGGAAACGCCGCGCGTCACTAGGCCCTACAGCGATGACGCGTGGCGGGCGATCCTGCGGGCCGGCGAAGCGGTGGACACGCAACTGCGCGAAGGCGGCGTCAGGCTGACCATGGGCGGGGAGCCGACCTTTGTGTCCGCCACCGACCTGGAAGGGGAGGAATGGAACACCGCCGCCCTGGGCCCCACCAAGCGGCGGATGGCGGGACGGCTGCTGAAGCGGCTGCTGCCGGAATGGGCGCCGGGCGGCGTGGTGCAGCATGCCATGGGCAAGCATTACCCCAGCGAGCAATTGCCGCGCTGGGCGCTGAACGCCTGTTGGCGCAAGGATGGCGAGCCGATCTGGATAAACCCTGCCCTGCTGTCCGACGATGACCACAGCGACACCGCGACGGCCGAGGATGCCCAGGGCTTCGCCCGCGCCCTGGCGGAGCGGCTGGGCCTCGGCCCGCAATTCGTGCAGCCGGCCTATGAGGACGTCCATTACCATCTCTGGAGGGAAAGCCGCCTTCCCGCCAATGTTCTCACCGAGGCTTCGCGGCTGCGGGACCCGCAGGAGCGCGCCCGGCTGGCGAAGGTGTTCGCGCAGGGGCTGGGCAGCAGCGTCGGCTCGGTCTTGCCGTTGCGCCGCGCGGCCGATGGCGCGCGCTGGGAATCGGACTGGTGGCTGTTCCGCGAAGGCAATCCGATCTTCCTGATCCCGGGTGACAGCCCGATCGGCGTCCGCCTGCCGCTGGAAAGCCTGCCCTGGGCCGATCCGGCCTTGATCCTGGCGCAGTTCGAGCGTGATCCCTTCGCGCCGCATCCCGCCCTGCCACCCGGCAACGCCTTCCGCCAGCCTGTCCTGCGGAGCCATCCCGCCGCTGGAGGAGCGGCCTCTTCCGGACTCCCTCCGCAGCCCCGGTTAAGCACCGCAGCCGCTTCGGCCGGCAGCGAAGGGCTGCTGCCAGCCGCCGCCAGCTTCCGGCGTGGCCCTTCCCGCCCGCCCGCCACGGAGCTGCCGCCCGAGGCCGGGCCGCAGCCCAACCGGCCAGAGCCGGATCTGGTGCGCACCGCCCTCACGGTGGAAGCGCGCGGCGGCCGGCTGCATGTCTTCTTCCCCCTGTTTTATGCCATCGAGGACTGGCTGGAACTTTGCGCCGCCGTGGAGGACACCGCCGCCGCCGTGGGCCGCCGCGTGGTTCTGGAAGGCTATGGCGCGCCCTCAGACCCGCGCATCGAAAGCTTCTCGATCACGCCCGATCCCGGCGTGATCGAGGTGAACATCCATCCCTCCCGCTCCTGGCCGGAGCATGTCTCGCGCACAGAGCGCCTTTACGCGCTGGCGCGCGAGGAAGGGCTGGCGGCCGAGAAGTTCATGCTGGATGGCCGCCATGTCGGCACGGGCGGCGGCAACCATGTGGTGATGGGTGGCGAAAGCGCGGCGGAAAGCCCGTTCCTGCGCCGGCCCGACCTGCTCAAATCCCTGCTCGGCTTCTGGCACAACCATCCCAGCCTGAGCTTCCTGTTCGCCGGGCTGTTCATCGGCCCGACCAGCCAGCACCCCCGCATCGACGAGGCGCGGCAGGACATCCTGAACGACCTGGAGATCGCCTTCGCCCAGGTGAGGCCGTTCGAGCCGGTGCCGCCCTGGAAGACCGACCGGCTGTTCCGCAACATCCTGGCGGACATGACGGGCAACACCCACCGCACCGAATTCTCCATCGACAAGATGTATTCGCCGGACGGGCCGGGCGGCCGCCGGGGGCTGGTGGAGTTCCGCGCCTTCGAGATGCCGCCCAACCCGCGGATGTCGGCGGCGCAGATGCTGCTGATGCGCGCCGCCATCGCCGCCTTCTGGAGAACGCCCTATGAGCGGCGGCTGGTGCGCTGGGGCACCCGCCTGCATGACGACTTCATGCTGCCGCATTACGTGGAACAGGATTTCGCCGACGCCATCGACGAATTGCGCGCTCTCGGCGCGCCGCTGGAGAAATCCTGGTTCGACCCGCACCTGGCCTTCCGTTTCCCGCTGCTGGGGGAAACAACGCTGCGCGGCACCGGCCTGGAGCTGCGCCACGCGCTGGAGCCCTGGCATGTCCTGGGCGAGGAAAGCACCGCCTCCGGCACGGCGCGCTTCGTGGACAGCTCCACCGAGCGGCTGCAGCTGCGCGCCACCGGCTTCGCTCCGGAGCGCTTCGTGCTCGGCGTCAATGGCCGCGCCCTGCCGATGGCCGCCACCGGCCGCGCCGGCGAATATATTGCGGGGGTGCGCTTCAAGGCCTGGGCGCCGCCCTCGGCGCTGCATCCCGGCATCGACGCGCAGGCGCCGCTGACCTTCGACCTGTGGGACAGCTGGACCGGCCGCTCGCTTGGCGGCTTCACGCATCACGTGGCGCATCCCGGCGGTCGCAACTATGAGCGCTTCCCCGTGAACGCCAACGAGGCCGAGGCCCGCCGCCGCGCGCGCTTCTTCCCCTTCGGCCACACGCCGGGGCCAGGCCCGGCGCCGGCGCCGGTCCAGGGGGCGGAATTGCGGCGGACGCTCGACCTCCGCCGGCCCGCGTGAGAATGGCGGGCTGCCATGCCTTCCCCGTCGCCTGAGGCCGCGCCGCTCTCCGGCCATGACGAGATGGTGGATGGCCGGGGCGGGGTCCGGCCGCATTGGCGGGCCCTGCTGGGCGCCTTGTCGGGTGCGATGGGCGAAGGCGGCGGGCTGGCCGAGGCACGCCGCCGGCTGGACCGCCTGTTCGAGGACGAGGCCCCCGCGCCGCGGGACGGCGCCCATGCCACCTGGCGGCTGGACCCGGTGCCGCTGCCGCTGCCGGCGGGCGAGTTCGCCCGGCTGGCGGATGGGCTGTGCCAGCGCGCGCGCTTGCTGGAAGCGGTGCTGCGCGACCTGTACGGGCCGCAGGCCCTGCTGGCGGAAGGCCTGGTGCCACCCGACCTGCTGTTCGCCAGCCCGGCTTTTCTTCGCCCCGCCCGCCTTGCCGGCCGGCCGGCCGCCACGCCCATTCTGAACCTGTATGCCGCCGATCTTCTGCGTGGGCCGGATGGAGAATGGCGCGTGATCGCCGACCGGGCCAACCGGGCCACGGGCATCGGCTTCGCGCGGGAAAATCGGATGATGCTCGCGCGGACCCTGCCTGTTCTGTTCGCCGGGCAGCCGGTGCGGCCACTGCGGCCCTTCTTCGACCGATGGCAGGATTCGCTGCAACGGCTGGCGCCGGCGGCGCATGGCCATGCGGCCACGGCGCTGCTCACGTCCGGCGCACGGGACCCGCTATGGCCGGAAGACGTGCTGCTGGCGCGGGAACTGTCCTGCGCCCTGGTGGAGCCGGGCGACCTCACCATCCGCGGCGGCTCCGCCTACCTCAAGACCATGCGCGGCTTGCAGCCGGTGGACGTGCTGCTGCGCCGGACCGGGCCCGGGCGGATCGACCCGCTGGAGTTTGGCGGCAGCGAAGGCGTGCCGGGGCTGATGGATGCGTGGCGCCATGGCGGGGTGGCGATCGTCAACGCGCCCGGCAGCGATCTGGCGGAATCGCCCCTGCTCGGGACGCTGCTGCCCGGACTTTGCTGTCGGCTGCTCGGGGAAGGGCTTCGCCTGCCCGCCCTGGAAAGCCACTGGCTGGCCGATCCTGGCGCGCTGGCGATGCTGCGGCGGGATCCCTCGCCCTGGCTGCTGCGCCCGGCCGGCGATGCCGACGCCCCCTTGCGCGCCCTGGGCCGCCTGCCGGAGGCGGAGGCGCAAGGCTGGCTCGCCCGGGCCGTCGGCCGCCCGCGCGACTTCGTGGCCCTGCGCGGCCTGCCCCCTTCCGACGCGCCAGTGGCGGAGGGAGAGGCGGAGGGCGGGGGGCTGGAGCCGCGCCCGGTGATCCTGCGCCTGTTCCTGGTGCAGGATGGCGGCGAATGGCATGTCCTGCCCGGAGGGCTTGCACGGGTGCCGGAAGGGGACGCCTTGCCCCTCGGGCCGCTTCCGCCCGCCGGCCTGGCCAAGGATGTCTGGGTGCTGGCGGAGGAAGGCGGCCGCATCCAGGGCCCTGCCGCCCTGCCCCACCCGCCCCTGGCCATCCGCCGCGCCGCCGGTGAGCTGCCGGCCCGCGTCGCCGACAACCTGTTCTGGCTCGGCCGCTATGTGGAACGGGTGGAAGGCTCCGCACGGCTGATGCGCGCCGCATTGAGCCGGATGGAACGCGGGCCGCTGCTGCCGCGGGAGGTGGCGGAGCTGGGCGCCCTGTCCAACGCCCTGCGCCATACCGGGCTGGTGGCGCCGGAGGATATCCCGACCGGCAGCACCAGCGCGGCCCTGCAGGCGGCGCTTTGGCGGGCGCTGCGCGACAAGAGGCCGATCGGCTTCGACCTGGAGGAGATCGCCCGGTTGGTGGAGCGGCTGCGCGACCGCATGACCGCCGACATGCACACGCTGTTCACCCTGCCGCTGCGCGACATGCGCATCCAGGCCGAGGCCCGCCACCGTGGCCTGCGGGGCCTGGAGGACGTGCTGGCCGGGCTGCTGCGCTATTCGGCGGGTGTCGCGGGCGTGGCGGCGGAGAACATGGTGCGGGCCGGCGGCTATGCCTTTCTGGACCTTGGCCGCCGGGTGGAACGTGCCCAGGCCATAGCGGCGCAACTCGGCTTCGCGCTCGACCAGCCGGCGAGCCGCGCGGAAGCGGGGCTGCGCCTGGCGCTGGAACTTTGCGACTCGGTGATCACCTATCGCAGGCGGTGGAAGCCCGCCGGCATGCCAAAGCCGCGGAATTCACCTTCCCTTCCCCCTGCTGCCGGAAACCCCGGAGGCCACCTCCTACGCCGCGGAAAGCTTTCCGCGGGGCCGCCCTGTGCTGGAAGGGTTGCTGGCGCTGAACGCCCGGATCTTCCGCGACTTCAGGTTCCGCAGCGGGGCGACCAGCATCTCCACCCCTGTTTCCGAGGTGCTGGCGAGGCGGGAGGGCGTTTGCCAGGATTTCACCCACCTGATGCTGTGCGGCCTGCGCGGCCTCGGGCTGCCGGCACGCTACATGTCCGGCTATATCCGCACCCGCCCGCCGCCCGGGCAGCAACGGCGCATCGGCGCCGACCAGTCGCATGCCTGGGTTTCGGCATGGGTGGGGGGGGATCGCGGCTGGGTCGATCTGGACCCCACCAACGATGTCATAGTGTCCACCGAGCATGTGGCGCTCGGCTGGGGCCGCGACTTCAGCGACATTTCCCCGTTGCGCGGCATCATCCTGGGGGGCGGCCGGCACAGCCTGCATGTCGGCGTCGATCTGCGGCCTGCCGCGGAGGCAGTGGACGATCATCCTGCCTGAGGCAACGCTTGCGGGGGGTATCCGTTCTTGGAACAGCCTGCCGGGCTCCCCGTGCGGCGAAGGGGAGGGATGGCGTGCGCGCAGCGATGGCGGCAGATGCGGTGACACCGGCGGCCGGGCCCGGACGGGATACGGCGCTCGACGTGTGGCGCGGCCTGGCGCTGATCACCATCTTCATCAACCACGTTTCCGGCAATGTGCTGGAGAACCTGACGCACAAGAATTTCGGCTTTTCCGACGCGGCGGAGCTGTTTGTCTTCTTTGCCGGCTATGCCGCCGCCTCGGCCTATTTCGGCCGTTATGCCTGGGGCCAGAAGCTGTCCATCACCATGAAGGTGGTGAGCCGCGCCGTCAGTCTCTATGTCACGCATCTGGCGCTGGTGGTGCTCGGCGGGGCGGTGTTCTCCATGGGCGTGATCCGCACGGGCGATCTGGGCCTGTTCTCGGTGATCGCGCTGGACCCGCTGATGATGGACCCGGCCGAGGCCCTGGTCTCGGCGGTGGTGCTGCGCTACCAGCCGGGCTTCCTCAACATCCTGCCGCTGTACTTCGTGCTGATTGGCCTGCTGCCGTTGCTGCTGGCGCTGGCCGCGCGCAGCGTGGCCCTGGCGCTTGGCCTGTCGGGGGCGCTCTACCTTCTGGCGGGACTGACCGGCCTCAACTTCCAGACCTACCCGCTGCCGGGCGGCTGGTTCTTCAATCCGCTGTCCTGGCAGTTCCTGTTCGTCCTCGGCTTCGCGCTGGGCGCCCGGCGGCTGCGGCGGGGCCATGCCACCACCTATCGCCGCGGCCTGTGGTGGGCGGCAGTGGCGTATCTGGCGATGGCACTGGTGATGATGCAGGGCACCGGCCTGCCGCCATCCGGCTGGCTGCCCCTGCCCGATTTCTTCACCCTGCCGGAAAAGCAGTTCCTGTCGGTTCCCCGGCTGCTGCATGTGCTGGCGCTTTGCTATGTCGTGGCGCATTCGCCGCTGCAAGCCTGGGCACGACGCCTGCCGGGGCAGAATCCGCTGGCGATGTTGGGCCGGCATTCGCTTCCGGTGTTCTGCACCGGGCTGGTGGTGTCGATCACCGGGGTCGCCCTGAAGCAAACCGGCTTTGACGGGGTGCTGTTCGACATCACCTATGTCACGGCCGGCATCGCGGTGCAGCTCGCGGTGGCGGCGCTGATGACGCTGACGGAAAAGCGCCAGGGCGCGTCGCGGGCCGCCGCGGCGGCCATTCAGCCTTCCTGATGCGCCGCCCGGCCGCGCTGGCCATCCTGGCCCTGATCGTCGCCTTCCCCGCCCTCGCGCAGGAGGAAGCGCCACCGCCCGCCACCGACAACGTGCCGGCCGCCTGCACCGTGCCCGATGACCTGCGGGAGTTGCATGGCTCGCTGCCCCGGATGGCCGATTTGCTGCGCCGGCGGCAGCCGGTTCGCATCCTGGCGGTCGGCTCATCCTCCACGGCGGGAACAGGGGCCTCGAACCCGGCGCGGGCCTACCCGCCACGGCTGGAAACGGCGCTGGAACGGCTGCTGCCGGGCGCCGAGGTCACCGTCCGCAACGAAGGCGTGGGCGGCGAGGTCGCCTCCACGACGCTGGCGCGGATGGAACGCCTGATGGCCGAATGGTCGCCCGACGTGGTGCTGTGGCAGCTTGGCACCAACGATGCATTGCGCGGCGTCACCGCCCAGGCCTTCGCCGGCATCCTCCGCGAAGGCGCCGACGCGGCGCGCGGCCGCGACCTGCTGCTGATCAATCCGCAATTCTACCCGCGCATCCCGGACCAGGGCGTGTACCTGTCCTTCGTGGAAGCCATCCGGCAGGTGGCGGAGGAGCGCCACCTGCCGCTGATGCGCCGCTATGACATCATGCGCTTCTGGGACGGCCTGCCGCGCCCCGCGATCATGCTGTCGGAAGACGGCTTCCACATGAACGACCTTGGCTACCAGTGCATGGCGGAGGTGCTGGCGGGAGGCATGGTGCGGCAGGTGTCGCGCATCAATTCAGCGCGACGCTGACCCGCCCGCGCTCAGTTCGATCCGGCCAGGAAGCGGGCGGCGCCTTCCGCCAGCACGCGCATGCCCATGGCGAGATCCTCATCCGCCGTGTTCTCCGCCCAGTGATGGCTGATCCCGCCGATGGATGGCACGAACAGCATCGCCGCCGGCATGCGCTTGGCGAGGTATTGCGCGTCATGCCCCGCCCCGCTCGGCATGTTCTGCCACTTGCCGGGCGCGAGGGCTTCCGCGGCACCTTGCAGCGCCCGCATCATGGCCGGGTCGCACAAGGCCGGGGTCGCCTTGCTGATGCTGATCAGCTCCGTCTGGCAACGCTCGCGCCGGTTGCTTTCCTGCACAAGCCGGCGCAGCGCGGCTTCCATGTCCTGCAGCTTTTCCAGCGACACGTCGCGGAACTGGAACAGCACATCGGCCTTGCCAGGAATGATGCTGGGCGCGCCGGGCTCCAGCACGATGCGTCCGGTGGTCCAGGTGGAACGTTCCCCGCAGATCCGCGGGAACTCCGCGTCGATGGCGGCCAGCAGGCGCATGGCGGTGAGACCGGCATCCTTGCGCTCCGCCATGGTCGTGCCGCCGGCGTGGTCCTGCTGGCCGGTGACAAGCAGCCGCCACTGCCAGATGGCGACAATGCCGGTCACCACCCCGATCTGCAGGCCCGCCTGTTCGAGCTGCGTGCCCTGCTCGATATGCATCTCCAGGAAGCCCTTGTAGCGGGCGGGATCGACCTGCAGGCGGGGCAACCCGGCCAGCCCCGCTTCCCGCAACGCGTCGCGCAGCGGCGTGCCGTCGGTGCGGTTGCGGGAACGATCGATCTCCTCCTCCGGCAATTCGCCGATGATCGAGCGGCTGCCCAGGAAGCCGCCCTCGAAATGGCCTTCCTCATCGGCGAAGGCGCAAACATCGACAGGCAGCCCGGCGCGGGCCAGCGCCAGTGCCGACACCACGCCCAGCGCGCCATCCAGCCAGCCGGCCTCGTTCTGGGATTCGATGTGGCTGCCGGCCAGCAGATGCGGCCCCTCGCCCCTGTGGCGGCCGAAGACATTGCCGATGCCGTCGATCGAAGCCTCAAGCCCCGCCTCCTCCATCTTCCGCATCAGCCAGCGGCGGGATTCCATGTCCTGCGGCGAATAGGTCGGGCGGTGCACGCCCGTCCTGAAGGCGCCGATCCGGCGCAGTTCATGGAGGTCGCTCAGGAAGCGGCCGGTATCGATCTCGGGCATCGTGTCAGGCTCCATCGGCTTTGCCAGGCGTGGCTTTCCGGGGCGGCGTGCAAACGCCGTGCCGCCGCTTCGTCAGCGCGCTTCCAGCGTCATGCCGCCATCGACCACCACGGTCTGGCCCGTCACCATGGCGGCGCCGGCCAGCAGGAACAGGATCACCTCGGCCAGGTCCTCAGGCTGGCAGCGGCGCTTCAGCAGCGCCTTGGCGGCGGAGTTGGCACGCCGCTCCTCGGTCCATTCCACCATCCAGGGGCTGTCCACGGCGCCCGGCGCCACGGCATTGACGCGGGCTTCCGGCGCCAGGGAGCGCGCCAGGTTCTTGGTCAGGCTGATCACCCCGGCCTTGGTGGCGCCATAGGCCATGGAGCTGCCCGGGCTGTCCAAGCCGGCCACGGAGGCCACGTTCACCACCGCGCCGCGCGCTTCCTTCAGCGCCGGCGCCGCCGCCTTGCTGCAGCGGAACAGGCCGAGCAGGTTCACCTGGAGCACCGTCTGCCACAATTCCTCGGTGATCAGGTCCAGCGCGGATGGCGGGATCAGCTTGGTGGTGCCCGGCGTGCCGGCATTGTTCACGAGGTAGTCGAGCCGCCCGAGATCGGCGACGGCCTGCCGCACCATGCGCGGCCCGTCCTCCGCATCGCCCACATTGCCGGGGGCGGCGATCACGTCGCGGCCAGCCTCGCGCAGCCGCGCCACCGCCTCGCTGCCGCGGGCATCACCCGGCAGGTGGTTGAGGGCGACGCGGCAGCCGGCGGCCGCCAGCGCGGTCGCGGTGGCCAGCCCGATGCCCGAAGCGGCCCCGGTGACCAGGGCAGCGCGCCCCGCGAGCTCATAGCGGATCATCCCGGTTCTCCTTCCCGATGCTTTGGAAAAGGAGCCTGCCCGCCACGCCCGAGCCCCGCAAGCCTCGCCGGGCAGGACTGCGGCGCTTGCCTTTGCCGCCCCCCTCCGCTACCGCCGCGCCATCCCATGACCCAAGCCGCCAACCTTCCCGATCTGCGGGCCGAGGATTTCGACTTCGCCCTGCCCGAGGCGCTGATCGCCCAGTCCCCTGCCCGCCCACGCGACGCCGCGCGGATGCTGGTGGCATCCACGGACGGCCCGCGCGATGCCGGCGTGCGCGACCTGCCGGACTGGCTGCGCCCCGGCGACCTGATGGTGGTGAACGACACATGCGTCATCCCCGCGCGTCTGCGCGCCCGGCGCGGCGAGGCACGGGTCGAGATCATGCTGAACCGCGCCGAGGCGGGCGGCCAGGGGGGCACGGTCTGGCACGCGCTGGTGCGCAACGCGAGGAAGCTGCGGCCGGGCGACATCCTGTCGGTGGAAGGCGCGCCGGAACTCAGCCCGCGCGTGGTGGAGCGGCAGGAAGGCGGCGCCGTGCTGCTCGATTTCGGCCCCGACCAGGGGCTGCTCGCGGCCGCGCTGGAGCGCGCGGGCGAGATCCCGCTGCCACCCTACATCGCCCGCCCCGACGGCCCCCGCCCGGAAGACCGGGACGATTACCAGCCGATCTTCGCGCGGCAGCCCGGCGCCGTCGCCGCGCCGACGGCCAGCCTGCATTTCACCCCGGCCCTGCTGGAGGCGCTGGCGGCGCGCGGCGTCGGCCAGGTGTCGCTCACCCTGCATGTCGGCGCCGGCACGTTCCTGCCGATCCGCGCCGAGAACCCGCGCGAGCACAAGCTGCATGCCGAATGGGGCGAGATCGCGCCGGCGGCCGCGGAGGCCATCAACGCCGCCCGTGCCAAGGGCGGCCGCATCGTCGCCATCGGCACCACGGCGCTGCGGCTGCTGGAAAGCGCGGTGGACGATCAGGGCACGATTCGCCCCTTCCAGGGGCTGACGGACATCTTCCTGCTGCCCGGCCATGTCTTCCACTCGGCCGATCTGCTGCTGACCAATTTCCACCTGCCGAAATCCAGCCTGTTCATGCTGGTCTCGGCCTTCGCCGGCATGGCCCGGATGCGCGATGCCTATGCCCATGCCGTGGCGCAGAATTACCGTTTCTATTCCTATGGCGATGCCAGCCTGCTGTTCCGGGAAGATGCCGCATGACCCTGTCCTGGACCTGCCATTGCCATGACGGCAAGGCTCGCGCCGGCATGCTGCACACCGCGCATGGCGACGTGCCGACCCCGGTTTTCATGCCGGTCGGCACCGCCGGCACGGTGAAGGGCATGACGGCCGACGCGGTGCGCGCCACCGGCGCCAGCATCGTGCTGGGCAACACCTACCACCTGATGCTGCGCCCGGGGGCGGAGCGTGTCGGGCGGCTTGGCGGCCTGCACCGGATGATGGACTGGCAGGGGCCGATCCTGACGGATTCGGGCGGCTTCCAGGTGATGTCGCTGTCCAAGCTGCGGAAGCTGGACAAGGACGGCGTCACCTTCCAGAGCCACATCAATGGCGAGCGCTTCCGCGTGACGCCGGAGCGCTCCATCGAGATCCAGCACCTGCTGGATTCCGACATCACCATGTGCTTCGACGAATGCATCGAATACCCGGCGGCGCATCCGGAAGCCGCGCGCGCCATGCGGCTCTCCATGGACTGGGCCGCCCGCTCCCGCGCCGCCTTCACCCCGCGGGAGGGCTATGGCCTGTTCGGCATCCAGCAGGGCAGCACCTTCGCGGACCTGCGCGCCGAAAGCAGCAAGGCGCTGACCGAGATCGGCTTCGAGGGCTATGCCATCGGTGGCCTCGCGGTCGGCGAGGGGCAGGAGGAGATGTTCCGCACCCTGGATTTCTGCGCCGACATGCTGCCGGAAACGCATCCCCGCTACCTGATGGGCGTCGGCACGCCGAGCGACATCATCGGCGCGGTGCGGCGCGGCGTGGACATGTTCGACTGCGTGATCCCGACCCGCTCCGGCCGCACCGGCCGCGCCTATACCAGCCAGGGCGTGCTCAACATGCGCAATGCGCGCCACGCCGACGACACCGCGCCGCTCGATCCCGAATGCGACTGCCCGGCCTGCACGCGGCATTCGCGCGGCTATTTGCAGCACCTCTTCAAGGCGGGGGAGATGCTGGGGCCGATCCTGCTCACCTGGCACAACATCCGCTACTACCAGCAACTGATGCAGCGGCTGCGGGAAGCCATCCTCGCCGGCCGCCTCGACGCGGAGGCCGCCATCATCGAGGCCGGCTGGAACCGCGCACAGGAGACCGCAGCATGACCCAGCCCTCCCCCGGCCATGATGTGTCCGGCCTGACCATGCTGGGCCAGAACACCAGGCAGCCGCAATCGCCGGAAGAAGCGGTGCTGGAGCGCGTGCCCAACCCGCATCCCGGCCAGAATTACTGCGTGCGCTTCACCGCGCCGGAATTCACCTCTCTCTGCCCCATCACCGGGCAGCCGGATTTCGCGCATCTCGTGATCGACTACGTCCCCGGCGACTGGCTGGTGGAAAGCAAGAGCCTCAAGCTCTACCTCACCTCCTTCCGCAACCATGGCGCCTTCCACGAGGCCTGCACGGTCGGCATCGGGCTGAAGCTCGCCGGGTTGCTGTCGCCGCAATGGCTGCGCATCGGCGGCTATTGGTATCCGCGCGGCGGCATCCCCATTGATGTGTTCTGGCAGACCGGCGATGCGCCGGCCGGCGCGTGGGTGCCGTCCCAGGACGTGCCGAACTACCGCGGCCGGGGCTGATCCGCCCGCCTGCAAGGGAGGACGCCAAACTTGCAGAAGAACGACAAACGAGTGGAAGCCGGCCCGGCATCCCCCGCCCCTTCACCCGATGCGGCCAGCGCCGCCATCCGGGACGAGGCGCTGCGCCTCGGCTTCGACGCGGTGGGCTTCGCGCCCGCGCATCTCGGCCCGGAGGTGAGGCAGCGCCTGGATGCCTTCCTCGCGGCGGGGATGCAGGGCGGGATGGGCTGGCTCGCCGACCGCGCCGAGCAGCGCGCGCATCCCCGGGCGCTGTGGCCCGAGGCGGTGTCGGTGATCGCACTCGGCATGAATTACGGGCCGGAGGAGGACCCGCTCTCCATCCTCGGCCAGCGCGATCGCGCCGCCATCAGCGTGTATGCCCGCAACAAGGATTACCACGACATCGTCAAGAAGCGGCTGAAGGCGCTGGCGCGCTGGATGGTCGATCGCTGGCGCGGCAGCGAATTGAAGGTGTTCGTGGACACCGCTCCCGTGGCCGAGAAGCCGCTGGCGCAGCAGGCCGGGCTCGGCTGGCAGGGCAAGCACAGCAACCTGGTCAGCCGCACCCATGGGTCCTGGCTGTTCCTGGGCGAGATCTACACCACGCTCGACCTCGCGCCCTCCGCGCCGGAGGTGGATCATTGCGGCCGCTGCACGCGCTGCCTTTCCGCCTGCCCGACGGATGCCTTTGTCGGCCCCTACCGGCTCGATGCGCGGCGCTGCGTCTCCTACCTCACCATCGAGCACAAGGGGCCGATCCCGGAGGAGTTCCGCGCCGCCATGGGCAACCGCATCTATGGCTGCGACGACTGCCTGGCCGTGTGTCCCTGGAACAAGTTCGCGCAGGCGGCGCGCGAGCCCGGACTGATGCCGCGGGAGGATCTGAACACGCCGCGCCTCGCGGCCCTGGCCGCGCTGGACGATGCGGCGTTCAGGGCGCTTTTCAGCGGTTCGCCGGTCAAGCGCATCGGCCGTGACCGCTTTGTCCGCAATGTGCTGATCGCCATCGGCAATTCCGGGGATGCCGGATTGCGCCCGGTGGCCAAGCAACTCACGGCCGATCCCGACCCCGTGGTGGCGGAGGCCGCGCAATGGGCGGTTCGCCGGCTGAACACGCCTGCGTGACGTTAGCCCCGGCTTTACCTTGACCAACGACACTGTTCACCAGGCAGCCCGCAACCAGGGCCCTGCCGGTGCTGGAGAGTTGTTTCATGAGTGAGAAGCCGGTCATGGGCTTTGCGTGGTATGACGAGGCCAGCTTCGGCCGGTTGCGTGACGTCATGCCCGACATGAGCGAACGCTACGACGAATGGCGGCATGCCGCCTTGCGCGACGTTCGGCGGGCCGAGGAAGCCGGCTACCGCGTGATCCGCATCGCCCTCCGCCCGGATGAGTTCCTGGCCTGGTGCAGGCAGCACGGCCTCACCTGCATGGATCTGGAAACCCGCCGCGCCTTCGCGCGGGACCGGGCGCAGCTGGTGCTCCGGGCCGAGCGGCTGAACCGCAAATCCTTCTCCTTCTTCTGAAGGGCGGCGCTTGACGCCGCCGCGCGCCGGCGCGATGCCCGGCCGGGGCCAGGGCGCCATGGCACGGCATCGCCGGCCACCGCGCACCGGCCCCTTCAACACGCCAGAGCATCCGGCGCGAAAGCCATTGCCCGTCATGCTCGCGGCCAGACGGGGGCGAGATGCGATGGATGACGGGGCGCTGGTTCTGTTCAGCGGCGGGCAGGATTCCGCCACCTGCCTGGCCTGGGCGCTGAACCGCTTTGGCCGGGTGGAAACGCTGGGCTTCGATTACGGCCAGCGCCACCGGGTGGAGCTGGATTGCCGCGCGGAGTTCCGAGCCGGGCTGAAGCCGGAATGGCAGGCCAGACTAGGGCCGGACCACACCCTGGCGCTGGACGCCCTGGGCGCCGTGTCCGACACCGCCCTGACGCGGGAAACGGAGATCTCCATGGGCGAAAGCGGCCTGCCCAATACCTTTGTTCCCGGCCGCAACATCGTGTTCCTGACCTTCGCCGCCGCCCTCGCCTACCGGCGCGGCCTGCGCCACATCGTCGGCGGCATGTGCGAGACGGATTATTCCGGCTACCCCGATTGCCGGGACGACACCATCAAGGCGCTGCAGGTGGCGCTGAACCTCGGCATCGACCCGGGGGAGAAGAAGCGCTTCGTGCTGCACACCCCGCTGATGTGGCTGGACAAGGCGCAAACCTGGAAACTGGCCGAGGATCTCGGCGGCCCCGCCCTTGTCGCGGACATCGCCGAGAAAACCCACACCTGCTACCTGGGCGAGCGGGGTACGCGGCATGAATGGGGCCATGGCTGCGGCACCTGCCCGGCCTGCGCCTTGCGTGCCAGGGGATGGATGGCGTATCGCTCCGGCTGCTGAACCCTCAGCGCGGATGCTCCCGCCCCACCCCTTGGGAAAACTCGCAAGAATGACCGGACCTCGCCTGGAGGGCCTGCTGGCCCTTGTCGCCTTCGGGCTCACCATTCCCGCGGCCAACTGGCTGATCGGCAATGTCGGCACGGTGTGCCCGCCGCAGAGCCCCTGCCTGATCCCTGTCGCCCCCGCTGCCGCTGGCTTCGTCATGGCGCCTTCCGGCGTGCTGATGATCGGCATGGCCCTGGTGCTGCGGGACCTGGTGCAGCGCCGCCTGGGGGTGGGCTGGGCCTGGGCCGCCATCGTGGCGGGCACGGCGCTGTCAGCGCTGCTGGCGCCACCTTCCCTGGTGCTGGCCTCCGCCGCCGCCTTCCTGCTGAGCGAAACGGCGGACCTGCTGGTCTATACCCCGCTGCAACGGCGCAACCTGGTTGTGGCGGTGCTGGCCTCCGGCGCCGTCGGACTGGTGGTGGACAGCATCTTCTTTCTGTTGATCGCCTTTGGCGACCTCGGCTTCCTGCCCGGCCAGGTGCTGGGCAAGCTGTGGATGGTGCTGCTGGCGCTGCCGCTCACCGCCTGGCTGCGCCGGGCGGATATGCGGCGCGGCCTGGAGCCGGCCTGATGGCCGCGCTTCTGGCAACCTTCCCGCCCCTGCGGCATAGAGGAGGCAATGGATGCCACCCTCCCCGCCGCCACCGATCCCGACGGACCTGACTGGCAGGCGCTGCTGCGCCTGCGGGACGGCGGCGCCGTTCCACCGGCTTCGCCGCTGCGGGATTTGTTCCTGCCGGTCCTGCTGCCCTCTGGCCGGCCGGATGGGTGCATGGTGCTGGGGCGGCTGGCGCAGACCCTGGATGGCCGCATCGCCACCGCCTCGGGCTCCAGCCAGTGGATCGGCGGCCGGGGCGACATTCTGCACACCCACCGGCTGCGCGCCCTTTGCGACGCGGTGGTGATCGGCGCGGGCACGGTGCGGCACGACAATCCACGCCTGACCACGCGCGAGGTGCCGGGGCCCTCCCCGGCGCGGATCGTGCTGGACACCAACCGCCGCCTGGGAACCGATTACGGCCTGTTCGCCGCCGGCGGCCCGCCCACCCTCCTGGTCTGCGCCGAGGATGCGGCGGGCGACGACACGCATGGCGCCGCCGAGGTGCTGCGCGCCCCGCGCGCCGCGATCGGCGGCCTCGACATCGCGGCCCTGCTGCCCATCCTGGCCGCGCGCGGGCTGCGGCGGCTGTTTGTGGAGGGCGGCGGGCTGACCGTGTCCCGCTTCCTGGCGGCGGGCTGCCTGGACCGGCTGCACGTCACCGTGGCGCCGGTGCTGCTCGGCAGCGGCATACCCGCCTTCACCTTGCCGGAGGCGGCGCGCATCGCCGATGGGCTGCGGTTCGAATGGCAGGTGCATCCGCTGGGGCAGGATGTGCTGTTCGACATCGCGCTGCACCGTGCCCGCCCGGCAGTCTGCACGTGACCATCGCCCGCAGCTTCTGGATCACCGCGCCTGGGCGCGCCGAGATCCGCGCCGCCGCCTTGCCGCCCCGCGCCGCCAGCCAGGCCCTGGTCCGCGCGGTGGCCAGCGGCATTTCCCGCGGCACGGAACGGCTGGTGTTCCAGGGCCAGGTGCCGGAAAGCCAGTGGGGCGCGATGCGCGCCCCGTTGCAGGCCGGCGATTTCCCTTTCCCCATCGCCTATGGCTATGCGGCGGTGGGCGTGGCCGAGGAAGCCCCGTCCGAATTGCAGGGCCGGCGCGTCTTCTGCCTCCATCCGCATGCCGACCGCTTCCTGGCCCCCGCCACCATGTGCATCCCGGTGCCGGATGCGGTGCCGGACCACCGGGCCGTGCTGGCGGCCAACATGGAAACGGCGCTCAACATCGCCTGGGATGCGGGAACATTGCCGGGGGAGCGCATCCTGGTGGTCGGCGCGGGCGTGGTCGGGCTGCTTTCCGCCTGGCTGCTGGCGCGCATCCCCGGAACCGAGGTCACGGTGGTGGACACCGACCCCGCCCGCCGCGCGGTGGCCGAGGCACTCGGCGCCCGCTTCGCGGCGCCGGAGCAAAGCCCGGGCGGCCAGGAGCTGATCATCCATGCTTCCGCCAATCCCGAAGGGCTTCGCCACGCGCTGCGCCACGCCGCCTTCGAGGCACGCATCCTCGAAGCGTCCTGGTATGGCGACAAGCCGGTGACGCTGCCCCTGGGCGAGGAGTTCCATGCGAAGCGGCTGACCCTGCGCGCCACCCAGGTCGGCGCCGTGTCGCCGCCGCTGCGCGGGCGGCGCAGCCATGCCGAGCGCCTGGCTTTGGCGCTCCGCCTGCTCGGCGACCCGGCGCTGGACGCGTTGTGCGGGCCGCATGTCCCCTTCGACGAATTGCCGGCCCGCATGGCCAGCCTGCTCGGCCCACCGCCCGCGGGCGAGGCCGCGCCGCTCTGCCCCATTGTCACCTACGAGGATAAGCGATGTTCAGCCTGACCGTCGCCGACCACATCATGGTCGCGCACAGCTTCCGCGGCGAGGCGTTCGGCCCCGCCCAGCGCGTCCACGGCGCCACCTTCGTGGTGGAGGCCGAGTTCCGCGCACCGAAGCTGGATGACGCCAACCTGCTGGTGGACATCGCCGCCGCGCGCGTCGAGCTGCGCCGCATCCTGGACGAGATCGACTACCGCAACCTGGACGAGGAACCCCGCTTCGCCGGGCAGAACACCAGCACGGAGTTCCTTTGCCATCACATCCATGGCGCGCTGGCCGCGGCGGTCAGGGAAGGACGGCTCGGCGAAAGCGGCAGGTCGGTGCGGTCGATCAAGGTTCTGATGCGCGAAAGCCCCCTCGCCTGGGCGGCCTATGAGGCGGATCTGGCATGAAGCTCGCCCTGCTCGTTCCTGGCCCGTTCAGCACGGTGTCGGGCGGCTACGGCTATGACCGGAGGCTGGTGGAGGGCTTCCGCCAGGCGGGCCACGAGGTGCGGGTGGTGGAACTGGATGGACGCCATCCCCTGCCGGACATGGCGGCCCAGGCCGCGGCCCGCGCCGCCCTGGACGCCGTGCCTTCCGATACATGCCTGATCATCGACGGCCTCGGCCTGCCGGCCTTCGCGCCCTTCGCCGATGAGCTGGAGGCGCGTGGGGCCATCGGCCTGATCCATCACCCGACCGCCATCGAGCCCGGCTTCGACGAGGAGGAGCGTGACGACCTGCGCCAGCGCGAAACGCTGCTGTTCCCCCGCATGGCGCGCCTTGTCGCCACATCCCGCCTGACCGCCGACCGGCTTTCCGGCGAGTTCGGCGCCGATGCCGCGCGCATTGGCGTGGTGGAGCCGGGAACCGATCCGGCGCCGCGCAGCCAGGGCTCGGGCGGGCCGGGCTGCGCCATCCTGTCCGTCGCGGTGCTGGTGCCGCGCAAGGGCCATGACGTGCTGATGCGCGCGCTGTCCAAGCTCAGCGACCTCGACTGGAAGCTCACCATCGCCGGCGCCCCGCGCGACCGGGTGCATGCGCAAAGCCTAGCCGCGCTGGCGGAGGAACTCAGCATCGCGCAGCGCGTCACCTTTGCCGGCGAAGTGGCGCAGGACGATCTGGAAGCCCTTTACGCCCGCGCCGACCTGTTCGCCCTGGCGACCCACTGGGAAGGCTACGGCATGGCGGCGGCCGAGGCGCTGGCGCATGGCCTGCCACTGGCCATTACCGCCGGCGGCGCCATCGCCGATCTGGTGCCGCTGCAGGCCGGGGTGATCTCGCCGCCCGGCGACGTTGCTTCCCTGTCCCGCGCCATGCGCCGCCCGATCTATGACACGCGGCTGCGCGCCGAGATGGCGGACGCCGCCTGGGCCGCAGGGCAGAAGCTGCCGCGCTGGAACGACCGCGCCGGCGCCTTCATCGCCGAGATCGAGCGGGCCAGCGCGTGAGCGAGGAATTCGACGGCGACTGGCTCGACCTGCGCGAGCCCTTCGATGCGCGCGCGCGCCATGCGGGCCTCGCCCTGGATCTGGCGGAGCTGCTGCCGCCGCGCCCGCATCTGGTGGATCTCGGGGCCGGGACCGGCGCGCTGCTGCGCTGGCTGGCGCCGATCCTGAACCGTTCGCAGCGCTGGACGCTGGTGGATGCCGATGCCGGTCTGCTGGCACGCGCCTTCGCCACCATCGAGGAACGCGCCATCGGCGCCGGCTGGGCCACCACCTGGCCGCGCCGCGACACCTTGCTGGTGCACACGCCGCAGGGCGTGTGGCGGGTCGATGCGCGCACCGCCGATTTGTCCGGCGGCGCATCCGCATTGCCGCTGGACGGCGCCGATGCGGTGGTCAGCACAGCCTTGTGCGACCTTGTTTCCCGGCGCTGGGTGAACGCCATGGCGGCCACGCTGCGGGTGCCCTTCTATGCCGCGCTCAACGTCAACGGGCAGGAGCGCTTCTTTCCGCCCCATCCCGCCGACCGGCTGGTCGCCCATGGCTTCGCCCGCGACCAGATCCGCGACAAGGGCTTCGGTGGCCGCGCCCTGGGTCCGCGGGCACCGCGTGCCATGGCGGAGGCCTTCCGCGCCATGGGCTTCCATGTGCGCACCGCGCCGAGCCCCTGGCTCGTCGGCGCCAACACGCCTGTCATGGCCGATACCCTGGCGGAAGGCCATGGCCGCGCCGCGCTATCGGCATTGCCGCGCGGCATGGCCCCGTTGATCCGCGGCTGGATGGAAGCACGGCGCGCGCAGGCCATGCGGGGCAGGCTGGGCGCGCGCATAGGGCATACGGATCTTCTGGCTGTTCCAATGGCTGTTCCGACGACCGGAAGAAGCTGAAGGCCGGGAACGATCCGGCCATATTTCTGTTTCGCGCGCGGGCCGCCGCCGCCTTTCCGAAGGGCATGACCATGCTGCTGGGCTGCATCGCCGACGATTTCACCGGCGCCACGGATCTCGCCGCCATGTTGGTGGCCCAGGGCATGCGCACCGCGCAGGTGATCGGCACGCCGGACGGTCCGCTGCCCGAGGCCGACGCGATCGTTGTGGCCCTGCCCTCCCGCGCCGCCCCGGTGGCGGACGCCGTGCGCGACAGCCTGGCGGCCTGCGAAGCCTTGCTGGCCGCCGGCGCGAAGCAGATCTTCCTGAAATACGCTTCCACCTTCGACAGCACGGAAAGCGGCAATATCGGCCCCGTGGCCGACGCGTTGCTGCACCGCCTGCAGGCCGGCTTCGCCATAGCCTGCCCGGCCTTTCCCGCCACCGGCCGCTTTGTCTTCCATGGCCATCTGTTTGTCGGCCATGCGCTGCTGAACGAAAGCGGCATGCAACACCATGCGCCGACGCCCATGCGCGATGCCAACCTGGTTCGCGTGCTGGCGCGGCAAACGGAAGGCGGGGTCGGGCTGATCCCCTTCGCCGTGGTCGAACAAGGCGCAGCCCCGATCCGCGCCGCCGCGTCCCAGCTGGCGGAGCGCGGCCGCCGCTACGCCATCGCCGACGCCGTGACGGACGCGCATCTCCTGGCGCTCGGCGAGGCCTGCGCGGAACACGCCCTGGTCACCGGCGGGTCGGGCCTTGCCATGGGTTTGCCGGAGAATTTCCGTCGCAAGGGCCTGCTGCCGGATCGCGGCGATGCCGACCTGCTGCCGCCGCCCACCGGCGCCATGGCGGTGCTGGCCGGCTCCTGCGCCCGCGCCACCCTGGCGCAGATCGGGCTGGCGCGCGGCCACCTGCCGACGCTGGAACTGGATGTGCTGGCAACGCCGGAGCTGCCCGCCCTGGTCGCTCAGGCCGCCGAATGGATCGAGGGCCGCCTGTCCGGGGAACGCCCCGTGGTGATCGCGACCTCCGCGCCCCCCGAGCGCGTGCTGGCCCTGCGCAGCAGGCTCGGCGCCGAGGCGGCTGACGCGCTGGTGCGGGATGCGCTGGCCGCGGTCGCGCAGCTGCTGACCGAACGCGGTGTGCGCCGGCTGGTCGTGGCCGGCAGCGACACGGCGGAAACGGTGGTGCGGCGCCTCGGCATCGGCATGCTGCGCGTCGGCCCGCAGATCGATCCGGGCGTGCCATGGTGCTTCGCCGAGGCGGAGGAGCTGCACCTGGCCTTGAAGCCCGGCCCTTCCGGCGCGCGCGACTTCTTCCTCAAGGCCTTTGACTGAAGGCGCGTGCCTACTCCGCTTCCTTTTGCGGCAATGGTGCGAACACCGTCAGCGCCTTGGGCAGCGTCCGGTAGCGCAGCGGCGTGCGCATCATCGTGATCTCCCCATCCATCGACACCCGGAGGTAGCGGCGCGAGGAACGGATCTCGGCCTCGCACACCGCGCGCATCTCGAACTCGCGCTCTTCCTTCAGCCGTCCCAGCACGGCGCGCAGCAACATGCGCAGGATGGCCCAGCGGCTGCTGTGGCGGGTGATGCAGAGGCAAAGCTCGCCGCGATCCAGGCGCGGGCGGCGGCCGGCGCGCGGCAACGTCGTCTCGTACATGTTGTTGCCGACAAAGACGAGCGGCGTCATCAGCCGCTCGCCCCATCCCTCGGCGCTGACCGCAAGGCGGTGCCGGGTGAAGCGCGCCAGCGTGCGAACACTGGCCAGCAGCATGGCCGGCATCTTGCGCCAGCCATGCTTCTGCTGCCGTTCCCGCTCCCGCACCATTTCCGGATAAAGCCCGACGGTCGAGTTGTTCAGGAAGACGCGGCCATTCACCTCGGCCAGGTCGATGCGCAGGAGGTGGTGCGCGGCGATCACCGCGACGGCGCCCTTTTCCTCCAGCGGAACGCCGAGGTCGCGGCAGAAATGGTTGCGCGTGCCGAGCGGCAGGACCCCGAAGGGCTTGCCGCTGCCTGCCATCAGCCGGGCCACGGTGCCCAGCGTGCCGTCGCCGCCGCCAGCGACGATGCCATCCCAGTCTTCCGCAAGGGCGGCGCGGACCGCATCCTCCAGCGCCTCCCCCTGCACTTCGGTGACCGAGGCCAGGATGCCGTGCGCGGCGAATTCTTCGGCCAGCCGGGCGGTCACATCCTCTCCTCCGACCGATCCGCCCCAGGCATTGACGATCACCTTCAGCCGCATGGCCATGCACCTCGCTTCATGGCGGGGCAAAGCGCCAGCGGCGGCGGGGTTTCCGCCACGCTGGCGCCAGTCGCTCATGCCAGGGCGGTGAGGTCGATCTCGTCCAGCAGCGCCTCGTCGCGCAGGAACCGGCCGATATTGGCGGTGGCGCCTGCCACCTTGGCCTGCATCGCATCCAGCGTGCCGGCGGCGACATGCGGCGTCAGCACCACGTTCGGCAGGCCAAGGAGTGGGTTGTCGGGGCGCGGCGGCTCCGGCTCGAACACATCGACGGCGGCGGCGCGGATGAGGCCGCCGCGCAGCGCCTCGGCCAGCGCCGCCTCGTCCACCACCGCGCCCCGGGCGCAGTTCACCAGCACGGCGTCGCGCCGCATCTGGCGGAACGCCTCGGCGCCGAACAGGTGATGGGTCTGCGGCGTGGCGGGAAGGTGCAGGGTGATGACCTCGGCTTCCCGCAGCAGCTCCGGCAGCTCGACCCGGCGGAAGTTCAGGGCCAGTTCCAGGCCTTCCGGCAGCTTCTGGTAAGGATCGACATACAGGCCCCTCACCTTGAAGGGCTGCAGAAGCGCCGCAACGGCGGAGCCGATGCGGCCCATGCCGACGATCCCGACGGTGCGGCCGCGCAGGTTGCGGGTTTCGGTGCGGAGCGAGGTGCCCATCCAGTTGCCGTTGCGCATGGCGGCATCGACGCGCGGGATCTGCCGCAACGTGGCGAACATCAGGGCCAGGGCGTGCTCGCTGACCACATCGGCCGTGCCCGATGGATTGATGGCGAGGCGGATCCCGCGCGCCCGCATCTCGGCGATGGGCGTTTCCCCTTCCCAACCGACGCCCTGATGCTGGACCAGCTTCAGCCGCGTCGCATGGGCCACCCATTCGGGGCGCAGCACGGCGGGAGCGACGATCACCACATCGGCGAGCGGCAGCTTCTCCAGCCGCTCCGCATCGTCATTGCTGGACAGGGTCATCAGCTCGGAGCCTTCCGGCATCCGGGCGCGCCACATGTCGTAGACGGATTGCGGTGCGTGGCTGAGATACAGGACACGGCGGATATTGTCGGTCATCATTTCCTCTCCGGCGGCCGAGTTGGCGCTGAGGAGGCAGGCTAAAGCAGAACCGGCCCGCCGGAAATCCGGGAGGATCTCCAACAGGCCGGTTCATCGTCACGGCGTGGCGCGCGTCAGTTGCCCGGCGCGGTGTCAACCGGCATCTCGGGCACCGCCTCGGGCAGCGCTTCCGGCATGTTCGGCACGCTCGGCACGGCTTCCTTTTCGGCCTTGCGGCGGGCGCGGGTGGCCGCCCCCTTCTTCGCGGCCGCGATGCGGGCGGGATCGGAGCCCTTCTCCGCTGGCGCGGCGGCCTTGCGCATGGCGGGCTTCTTCACCGCGGCAGGGCGGGCGGCGCGAAGCGTCGCCGTCGCCTTGGCCCGGCTGGTCGCCGCCTTCTTCGGCGCCGCCGCCGTCTTGCGCGCGGTGCTCGTCCGCG
>NZ_VUKA01000060.1 GCF_008386565.1 Teichococcus oryzae
GGTACCCATCCGGTGATGGCCGCGGTTGACGGTCAGGCGGCAGCGGTTGCAGGTGCCTGAGTGCGCTTCCAGTTCCACGGCAGGAACTCGTCGAGCCTGGAGGCGGGGTGGTCAGCCACCCTGGCCAGTACGTCAGCAAGCCAGGCACGCGGGTCGATGCCGTTCAGCTTCGCAGTGGTGATCAGGGCGTAGATCATCGCGGCCTGCTCGCCGCCGCGATCACTGCCCGCAAACAGCCAGGCCTTTCTGCCAAGGGCCACGCCGCGGAGCGCGCGCTCGGCCGCGTTGTTGGTGAGGCAGATCCGGCCGTCACTGAGGAACCGGGTGAATGCGGCCCAGCGCTTGAGGGCATAGTCCAGCGCCTTGGCCAGATCGTTGTGGCGCGACAGCCTGCCCCTGATCTCCAGCATCCAGACCTGCAGGTCGCCAACGAGTGGGGCCACGACGCTCTGCCGGTGCGCGAGCCGATCGGCCGCCGGGCACCGGTTCACCGCCCGCTCGGCCTCGAACACCCGGTCGATGCGCCGCACGGCCTCGGCGGCCAGCGGCGCGCGGGCGACTTCCGCCAGCTCGAATACCTTGCGCCGGAAATGCGCCCAGCACGCCGCCTCCATGATCGGCCCGGGCCTGCGGCTGGCCAGGTAGAGATCGCCGAACCCGGCATAGGCATCGGCCTGCAGGATCCCGCTGTAGGAGGCCAGGTGCCGCTTGGGGTGCTCCGCGGTGCGGTCGCGCGAGAAATAGAACACCGCGGCGGGTGGCGCAGGTCCGGCAAAAGGCTGGTCGTCCCGCACATAGCTCCAGAGGCGCGCCGTGACCGTCCTGCCGCGGGCGAGCAGCGGCACCGTGGTGTCGTCCCCGTGCAGGCGCTCCGCCGCCAGCACATGCGCCTCGATGAGGGCGTGGAGTGGCGAGAGCACCGCTGCCGCGCTGCCGACCCAGTCCGCCAGGGTGGAGACGCTCAGCTCCACGCTCTCGCGGCCATAGCTCTCGCTCTGCCGGTTCAGCGGCAGGTGCTGGCCGAACTTCGCCTCCAGGACCATGGCCAGCAGGTTCGGCCCAGCCCGGCCGCGGGCGATCGGATGGAACGGCGCGGGCGGCTGGGTGATGCGCTCGCAGGCACGGCAGGAGAATTTCTCCCGCACGGTTTGGATGACCTTCCACGACCGCGGGATCACCTCGAGCGTTTCGGTGACGTCCTCGCCCAGCTTGGACAGCTTGCCGCCGCAGCATGGGCAGGAGGCGGGTGACGGGAGCACCACCCGCTCCCGCGGCAGGTGGGCAGGCAAAGGACCGCGGGCAGGCCTGCGCGGCGGCGGTGCTCCGGGCCGTGTCCCCGCCTGGTTCTCCGCCCGTGCCGCGTCCTCAGCGGCCGCGGCGACCAGCTCGCCGAGTTCCAGTTCCAGCTGATCCAGGAGCTTGCGGCCGCGCTCGGAGGAAGCGCCGAACTTGTCATGACGCAGCTTGGCGATCACCAGCTTGAGGTGGGTGATCATCGCCTCGGCGCCAGTGGCACGGGCCTCGGCCGCGAGGCGCGCCTCGCGCTCGGCCGCCAGGGACACCCGCAGGG
>NZ_VUKA01000062.1 GCF_008386565.1 Teichococcus oryzae
ACCTTCTTTGCGTGATATCGCTGGTGCCGAAGAGCTTGTTTCGGACGGCGTTGTAATAGGCTTCCATGTCGTACTGGGCGACGGGGAGCGCCAGGTCGCGGGCGGTGAGGCGGCCGACGGCGCCGGCCAGGGTGTAGCTGGCGGTGACCACGCTGGAGAGCGCCTGCACCAGCGAGACGCGGGCGTTGAGCAGCTCCTGCTCGGCGTTCAGCACGTCGAGCGTGGTGCGGCTGCCCACCACCGCCTCGCGCTGCACGCCATCGAGGGCGATCTCGGCGGCGCGGATCTGCGAGCGCACGCTGTCCACCTGGGCGCGCGCCGAGGCCAGGCTTTCCCAGGCCTGCGTCGCCTGCTGCATCGCCGCCCGCCGCTGGTCGTCCACCACCTGCCGCAGCCGCACCGCGTCCTGCCGCGCCTGGCGCACCGCCGCGTGCTCGCCGCCGCCCTGGTAAATCGGCACCGACAGATTGGCGGTGATCTGCTCGCCGATCGCCCGGGTGTCCGGCGACTGGCTGTTGTCGGAGCGGAAGCTTTGCGCCTGCAGGCTCAGCGTCGGCAGCAGCGCCGACATCTGCACATCCACCGCGTCCCGCCCCGCCGCCTCGTCAAACAGCGCCGCCACCACGGCGGGGTTGTTGCGCATCGCCACCTCCGCCGCCTGCGCCGCATTGGCCGCCGCAGCGCCCAGCGGCTGCGGCGCCACCAGCCGCTCCGGCGCCAGCCCCACCACCCGCTGGAACGTCGCCCGGCTGGTTTGCAGCGTGCCCTCGGCATTGGCCCGCGCCGAGCGCGCGCCGGCCAGCCGGCTTTCCGCCTGCGCCACGTCGGTGCGGGTGATCTCGCCCACCCGGAAGCGCTCATTCGTCGCATCCAGCTGGCGCTGCAGCACCTGCACGTTGTTGACGTTCAGCCGCAGCGTTTCCTGGTCGCGGATCACCGCCACATAGGCCGCCACCACATCCGACAGCACCTGCTGCTCCGCCGCCAGCAGCCGGGCGCGCTGCGCCAGCACCAGGTTCTCGGCGCGCTGGGTTTGCGCCACCGTGCGGCCGCCATTGTAGAGCGGCTGGGTGATCGTCGCCTGCAGGCTGCCGGTCTGCCGGTCAAGCGGGAAATATTGCTGGTTGCTGCGCCCGCGCCCCTGCACATAGCCGCCCGACGCCCCCAGCACCACGCTCGGCCGCCAGCCGGCCAGCGCCTGCGGCACGTTCTCGTCCACCGAGCGCAGCTGCGCCCGCGCCGCCAGCAGCGCCGGGTTGTTCGCGTAAGCCTGCGACAGCGCCTCCTGCAGCGTCTGCCCCCGCGCACCGCCACCCCACAGCAACCCGCCACCCATCGCCAGAAGAAGCAGCGC
>NZ_VUKA01000063.1 GCF_008386565.1 Teichococcus oryzae
CTGCTTCTTCGCCATCTCCGCCGCCTCTCCGCGTCCCGCCAATCTCACATCATCGGCCGTTCGCTTTTAAAGGGGGTTAGATCAGATCCAGATGGCCATGTGCTACTTTTTGATAGCCCAGGTCATATCATTAATCCTATGCTTCAGCCTGATATTCCCATCAACTACGAGACGAGCTTCAGCTACATCTCCGGCGTGACGATCCAGCCATGGGTCTGGATAGTCTCTGCAGAGCACGCAGCGAAGGACCTCCAAAGCTTTGTTGCTGAATCGCGCGAGAAGGGTAGTCCGGTAATTTTCGGATCCTCGGGCATCGGGAGCGCGGAACACCTAGCGGGAGAGTTGCTAGGCTAGCGGACGGAGCTCCAGATAGAGCACGTGCCCTATCGCAGCGGTGCAGAGGCAGGAAACGATATCGCCTCCGGAAATCTTAAAGTGGCTTGCATCACCGTCCCCTCCGCACTACCGGCGATCAACGCAGGCAAGGGCGCTATATTGCGAGTACAGGCGCACGGCGCTCCGTTGCGATTCCGGAATCGTGGACCTTCGCGGAAAGCGGCGATTATCATTCATGCGCTTCGCGGGCCCCGGGCTGCACCAAGCGGTGTCGGACACCAAGACGATCTGGCTCTACCGAGAACAGCTCAAGCAGGCGGGTGCCATGGAAGGGCTGTTCAGCCGCTTTGACGAGGTTCTGACCAGCAAGGGCTTCCTCGCCAGGGGCGGGCAGATCATTGATGCCACCCTCATTGCCGCGCCGCGTCAGAAGCTCACCCTGGAAGAGAAGGCCATCATCCGCGACGGCGGCACGCCCGAGGCTGGTTCTGCGCCAAGCGGGCGGAGAAGGACCGCGATGACCGCTGGACGCCCAAGCGCGGGCGCACCAAGCCTCAGACCTGAGGGTGCGCCACGCCAAGCCATCCAGATCGCGGTGCCGATCTTCGGCTACAAAAGCCACATCGCATCGACCGGCGGCACGGGCTGATCCATCGTTGGACGGTGACCGACGCCGCGCAGCACGACAGTCGCAGCTTTCCGGCTCTCCTGGATTCCGAAGACACGGCCAGCCGCGCCTGGGCCGATGACCGCCTACCGCATCAAGCGCAATCCGGAACTGCTGGAACGGCGTGGCCTGGCCGAGCGCATCCAGTTCCGCAGGCCGCCCCGACGCGAACTCTAGATGTTTGATCCCAGGATTTGATGGTGCACTCTTCTCCCGCGACTGGAAGGAGGCACTATGGGCCAGGTTCTTC
>NZ_VUKA01000064.1 GCF_008386565.1 Teichococcus oryzae
ATGGCGAAAGCTAAGTTTGAGCGGAACAAGCCGCACTGCAACATTGGCACGATCGGGCATGTGGACCATGGCAAGACGTCGCTGACGGCGGCGATCACCAAGGTTCTGGCCGAGGCGGGTGGTGCGACGTTCACGGCGTACGACCAGATCGACAAGGCGCCGGAAGAGAAGGCGCGCGGCATCACGATCTCGACCTCGCATGTTGAGTACGAGACGGCGAACCGGCACTACGCGCATGTCGACTGCCCGGGCCACGCCGACTACGTGAAGAACATGATCACCGGTGCGGCGCAGATGGACGGCGCGATCCTGGTGGTGTCGGCGGCCGACGGCCCGATGCCGCAGACGCGCGAGCACATCCTGCTGGCGCGCCAGGTTGGCGTGCCGGCGCTGGTGGTGTTCCTGAACAAGTGCGACATGGCCGATCCCGACCTGCTGGAGCTGGTCGAGATGGAGGTGCGCGAGCTGCTGAGCTCCTACCAGTTCCCGGGCGACGACATCCCGGTGATCAAGGGCTCGGCGCTGATGGCGCTGGAAGACAAGTCGCCGGAGCTGGGCCGCGACGCGGTGCTGAAGCTGATGGAGGCGGTGGACGCCTACATTCCGCAGCCGGAGCGCGCCAAGGACCGTCCGTTCCTGATGCCGGTCGAGGACGTGTTCTCGATCTCGGGCCGCGGCACGGTGGTGACGGGGCGCGTCGAGCGCGGCGTGATCAAGGTCGGCGAGGAAGTCGAGATCGTCGGGCTGAAGGACACCGTGAAGACGACGGTGACCGGCGTCGAGATGTTCCGCAAGCTGCTGGACAGCGGCGAGGCGGGCGACAACATCGGCGCGCTGCTGCGCGGCACGAAGCGCGAGGACGTGGAGCGCGGCCAGGTTCTGGCGGCCCCCGGCTCGATCAAGCCGCACAACAAGTTCAAGGCCGAGGCGTACATCCTGACCAAGGAAGAAGGTGGCCGGCACACGCCGTTCTTCACCAACTACCGCCCGCAGTTCTACTTCCGCACGACCGACGTGACGGGCGTGGTGCAGCTGCCGGAAGGCGTCGAGATGGTGATGCCGGGCGACAACATCTCGATGGATGTCGAGCTGATCGCGCCGATCGCCATGGATGAGGGCCTGCGCTTCGCCATCCGCGAAGGCGGCCGCACCGTCGGCGCCGGCGTCGTCGCCTCCATCTCCGCTTAAGCCGGAC
>NZ_VUKA01000065.1 GCF_008386565.1 Teichococcus oryzae
GCGCAGGCTGTGTATTTTTTCGTTTTACGATCCGCATGGGGTTGTGGACGATTACGTTGTTTACTTGCTGGAGAAGCTTGGCGAGCATGCCGGGACGATCCTGTTCTATTCGAACGGGCCGCTGACGCGGGAGGCCGAGGCCAAGCTGCGGGGCGTGGTCGACGATGTGGTGCTGCGGCCGAATGAAGGCTTCGACGTCCTGGCCTACAAGGAAGGGCTGGAGCGCATCGGCTACAACCGGGAGGGCCTGTACGACGAGGTCCTGATGGTGAACCACACCTGCTACGGCCCGGTGTTTCCGTTTGCCGAGCTGTTCGGCGAGATGCAGGGCCGGGAGTGCGACTTCTGGGGCGTCTCGGCGCATGCCGAGATGACGCCGAACCCGATGACCGGGACGGGCACGCTGCCCTACCACCTGAACACCAACTTCATCGCCGTTCGCGCCGGCCTGCTGGGCTCGCGCAGCTTCCGGCAGTACTGGGACGGCATCAGCGCCAGCCAGAGCTACGAGCAGGCGATCCTCAGCCATGAGGCCCGCTTCACCGAATACTTCACCAGGCTCGGCTACCGCGCCGCCTGTTATCTCGACCGGCGCGACTACGGCACGCACTACCCGGCGATGCTCAACCTCGACGAGACGCTGCTCGACCGCAACCCGCTGATCAAGCGCCGGGCGTTTTTCCACGATCCGCGGCTGTTCGAGCATTACGCGGCCGACCTGCCGCGCGCTTTGCGCATCCTGGCCGAGCATTCCGACTACGACCCGGAGCTGATCTGGCGCAACGTGGTCCGCTTTGCCGAGCTGCGCACGCTCAACACCAATGCGGCGCTGACCAGCGTGCTGCCCGATGTGCGGTTGCAGCCCGGCGAGCTGCCGGATTACGGCGCCATCGCGGTGTGCGTGCATGTCTACTACACCGACATGCTGGACGAGATCCTGGCGCTGACCGACACCATTCCGGTGCCCTATGACTTCATTGCCACCACCGAGACGGAGGCCAAGAAGCGGATCATCGAGGACACGGTGGCGGGGCGGAAGAACATCCGCAACGTCATTGTCCGGGTGGTGGAGCAGAACCGTGGGCGCGACATGTCGGCCCTGTTCATCGCCTGCCGCGACCTGTTCCTCGATGACCGCTACACCGCCGTCTGCCGGCT
>NZ_VUKA01000007.1:0-11328 GCF_008386565.1 Teichococcus oryzae
ACATGCGTGCACGGAACGCCGGCGCGCTTGAACAGCAACTCTGAACAAAGATGAGCCGAGGTGCCCACGCCGGACGTGCCGTAAACAACCCCGCCCGGCTTCGCCCTGGCCCATGTGAGGAATTCACCCATTGATTTGGCAGGCACGAATTTTCCGGCCACCACCGCCACATTCGGTACCTCAAAGGCGAGCGAGACGGCGGTGAGGTCACGCGCCGGATCATAGGGCATGTCGCGGTAGAGGAAGGGGTTGATCACGAAGTTGCCGACAGGCGCCGTGCCCAGGACGTAGCCATCGGCCACGGATTTCGCCACGGCATCGACCCCGATATTGCCGCCCGCGCCGGACCGGTTCTCGACAACGACGGCCTGCCCCAGTCGCTCGCGAAGCCCGTCCGCCAGGATGCGCGTCAACACGTCCGTCGCGCCGCCCGCGGGGTATGGGCAGATAAGGCGGATGGGGCGGTTGGGATAATTGGCCTGAGCGCTGGCCGCGCCCGAGATAACGGCGGCACCGGCAGATCCTAGCAGCAAACGACGCGAGAGCATCAAGACGTCCTTATCTTGTTGGATGACACTTCAGTCAAAGGACCGGAATCGTCTCATGAATGGCCATCAATGGGCAGATGCCGCCGCCATTTTTATGCCGCGGCGTTCAGGCTGCCGCCGCCTGCCTTCAGGAGGTGCCGCGGACGGAAAGCCGCACGGAAGAAGCCATTGGATGGACGCTTCTTCTTCCTGTTGGAGGCCTTCCGGGCCGGAGTTCCTGGCTTGACATGCCCCGGGGGCGCCGGTCCACTGGCCGATGCGAGCTGGTGAGCAGGAAAAATGGCATGCAGTCCTTGGCGAGTGTCCAGGCGCTTGTTTTCGATGTTTTCGGCACGGTGGTGGATTGGCGAAGCGGGGTTGCACGGGATGCCGGCACCTTTCTCGCCCGCCACGCACCGGGGACCGACCCTGCCGCCTTTGCCGATGCTTGGCGTCAGCGCTATTCTCCCGCCATGGAGGAAGTGCGCTCAGGCCGCCGCCCCTTCACCCGCCTGGACGTGCTGCACCGTGAGAACCTGGAAGCCGTGCTGCCGCAGTTCGGCATCGACGCCGCCGCTGTGCCGCCATCCGAGCTGGATGCGCTCAACCTTGCCTGGCACCGCCTTGATCCCTGGCCGGATTCGGTTCCCGGCCTCACGCGCCTGAAACGCCGCTTCATCATCGCTCCTCTTTCCAACGGTAATATCCGGCTGATGCTTGACATGGCCAAGCGCGCTGGCCTGCCCTGGGACACCATCCTCGGCGCCGAGGTCGCGCAAGCCTACAAGCCGACACCCGAGGCCTATCTGCGAACCGCCGAGGTGCTGATGCTGGAGCCGGCGCAGATCTGCCTCGTCGCCGCGCATAATGGGGATCTGGCCGCCGCGCGGCGGTGTGGCTTGCGGACTGCCTTCATCCCCCGATCCACCGAGCATGGGCCCGCTCAAGCGACCGATCTCCGGGCGGAAAGCAACTGGGACGTGGTGGCGGCCGACATGGAAGATCTGGCGGAACAGCTGGGTCTCTGAGCGTGGGCATCCCTCTTCGGGGTTGAGCACGAACCCTCCTGCAAAAGCCGGCTCGAAACGGTGGAGATCACCGCCGCTTTATGCCAGGAACAGCCTGCCGGCGCATGGCGCTCCGGGCGCATGATGTTCCGATCTGTCAATGAACAGCGCCTTCCGGAAATCCAGTTAGGTCCAATCCTCATTGGCGAAACTCATGCGGCGGCGATATCGGGGTTCGCAGCCAGATACGCCCTGGTGTCGAACTCCGCGCTGGGATCGCGTTCTTTGCGCCATCCGAAGCTCAGGTAATGCTGTAGGGGATCAACACCGGCAGCTCCGCTATCGGCATACATGGCCAGGTAGCCACCAATGTCGAGATAGCCATCCGGGTCCCGCTGCTCCGACCGGCCAAGGGCCAGGTGGTGAGCTTGCGCATCAAGCCCCGCAGCCACGACATCGGGATTGCACAGGAAGTAGAACTGACGGTCGGAGCCATTGCTTACCACCGAGCCGACAGCGCGATAGATCTTGCGCCCTTCAACTTCGCCGAGGGCGAGGTAATGCAGGAGCGGATCCATTCCCTCGGAGGCATAGCAGCGGTCACCGATGATCCAGCCTGGCACGTCCGGTAAGCCATTGAGCAGACCAGGTGCGAGCGGCAGTTCATGCGCTTGGCCAGGCGCGAAAGCAAAGGCGATGGCGCGTCCGCGCCCATCGGCGATTACGCAAGCCTTGGTGCCACGGCCGCCGCGAGACCGGCCAAGTGCTTCACGTAGATCTTGCTCTCTACCATGGACCCCCTCTTTTCAGCGTCCGTTCAAGGTGGCGAGCAAGCCGAAGGCCATGGCGGCGCATGTTAAGTCGGAGCTGCCACAGGAGCTGCGGCCTTGCTCAGTGGCCGTAAGCTGCGCAACCTCGGCAATGGCATTCGCGGCCTTCAGCTGTCGTCTCGGCCACGGCGGGTATCTCGGGTTCCAGGTCAGGCCACTTTCCAACATGACGTCCGGGCTCGGCGAAAGGTGCTGCGCAACGCGAGATGTCGCAGGCATGATGTGCGCTTCGTTGGGATGTGGTGGGTGTGCTGCGCGGCACTTCCGGTAGCAGCGAGCGCCGGCCCTGTCCGGCAACAGGGTTCCGCCAATCCGCGCGGCATTGCCCATCCCAGCGAGATCCTCTGGTCAAGATGCGGCTGCGTGATTTGGGCACGGCCAGAATTCCAAAATGGATTTCGGGCGCTTCCGGCAGAAGATGACCGCATCCGATGTCACCCAGCAGGCCCTTTGCTAACGTAGCCGTTTCTGGCAGCTTCATGAGCACAGCGACAGGATCCCGGCTTCCAGGGTCGTCGAGAGGAGCTTGATGTTGGTGGATTGCTTTCAGGCGGTGTCGCGCCATCCGGACGGCAGCACGGCGCCGGCGCTGCCGGAGACGCGTTTCGTGGAATTGAACGCAGCCATGTTGGGCCTGGAGCATGGCCGGCTTTCCTTCATGGAAGCGGGTGAAGGGCCAGAAACCGTGGTGCTCCTGCACGGCATCGGCGCCAACAGTGCGGGGTGGCGCTTCACGCTGCCGGCACTGGCCCGCCGGGCACGGGTGATCGCCTGGAACGCGCCAGGCTACTGGCTTTCCGCCGACTTCGCGGCCGAGGCACCCGTGGCGACGGATTACGCGAGGGTGCTCGTGGCGATGCTGGACGGGCTGGGTGTCGCGCGCGCCCACCTTGTCGGTTCCTCCTTCGGGTCGCTTGTCGCCATGGTGGTGGCGGCGGAACACCCCGGACGGGTGGAGCGGCTGGCGCTGCTCGGCACGTCCCGGGGACAGCGTTGGAAGCCCCAGGCGGAGCGGGACCGGATGTTGGCGATGCGGCAGGCCAGCATGGCGGCCGGCGGCATGGCCCTGGCGCGGGAGCGATGGCAGAACCTCGTTGCCCCCGGCACATCAGAGGCCGTGGCGGAATGGGTACGGCAAACGCTGGCCGCCACCCATGCCAAGGGATTGATGCGCGCCGCCCGCGCGAGCGACACGGCGGACACGATGGACTTCGCTCCTCGCATCGCATCGCCAAGCCTGATCCTGGTCGGCAGCGAGGACCGGGTCAACCCGCCCGAGGTCAGTCACACCCTGGCAAAGGTCATCCCTGGCGCCGCCATGGTCGTGCAGGAGGGCGTGGGGCACTTGCCGGAACTAGAAGCGCCGGCGGCCACGCTGGCGGCGCTGGAAAGGCACCTGTTCTGATGCGCCGCCGCCCAGAATCCGCGAAGATCCTCGCCATGCCGCTTACGCGCCGTGCCACCCTGGCCTTGCCGTTCCTGGCATCTTCCACCGCTTCCGCTCAGGTGGCCTGGCCTGTGAGGCCGGTGCGGATGGTGGTGCCCTATCCGCCGGGCGGTGGCCTGGACACCCTGGCGCGGGTCCTGGCGGAAAGGCTGACAGCGCGCTGGGGGCAGACGGTCACGGTGGAGAACCGGCCGGGCGGGGCGACCATCCCCGGCACGGATGCCGTGGCGAAGGCGGCGCCGGACGGAACCGTGCTGCTGATGACATCGGACGCCTCGATCACAGCCAATCCGCACCTGCACGGCCAGTTGCCACACGATCCCATGAAGGATCTGGTGGCGGTTTCCTACCTGCTGGATGTGCACCAGATGGTGCTGATCCATCCTTCGGTGCCGGCACGGGACATGGCGGGGCTGGCGGCGGCGGCGCGGGCGCGGCCAGGGGCGCTGAACTATGGCTCCTACGGCCCCGGCAGCCAACCTCATCTCCTGTTTGAGGCATTGAAGGCGCGCGAAGGGCTGGACATCGCACAGGTGACGTATCGTGGCCTGACGCCGGCCGTGCTGGCGACGGTGACGGGCGAGGTGCAGGGCACCCTGGCGGGCGTGGCCTCGGCGCGTGAGTTCCTGACGGCGGGCGCGCTGCGGGCCCTCGCCGTGGGCCGTCCCACGCGCCTGCCGCAGCTGCCGGAGGTGCCGACCCTGGCCGAGGCGGGATATCCGGAGATCGACCCACGCACCTGGTTCGGGCTGTTCGCCCCGAAGGGCACGCCCGAGGCGCTGCTGTCCCGCATTCAACAGGACGTCGCCGCGGTGTTGGAGGAGCCGATGATCCGGGACCGGCACCTGATCCCGAATGGCTACACAGTGCAGGCGGCCACCCCTGAGGAGTCGGCGCGGATGGTGGCAGCGGACTTCGCGGCGAAAGCGGAACTTGTCCGCATCTCGGGTGCGCGGTTGGACTGATGGGTTCTTCCGCCACGATGGCCGCCAGGCAATCAGCTTGTGCAAGGGTTCTGGCGGACATGCTTTCCAGATCCCCGTCCTCCCGAAAATGCGGCATGGCGCTGTGCGTCGTCGAGGAGAACCGATGCCTGAACAATATCGTTGAGCAGTGCCACGGGAGAGTCATGCTGCTGGCCCGACCAGGCCTCAATCTCGGCAACTGCCTTTCAGCACAAAGAACATTCGCGGATTGCGGGGTGATGGCGCTGATCAAGAAGGGGCAGGTTCAGGGTACCGGTGGACACGGCATCCAAGCCTAAGCGGCCTTCTGTTGTGGCCATTTGCAGCCCATGACAATCTTCGCGACAGAACCGCAAGGTTCATCCACCCTGCTTCTCGAAAAAGTTGTAAAGCAGCCGTCCGGCTGATCGAATCAGCCGCACAACTCCGGGAGCAGCCATGGGCCGATCAGGACGGGGGTGCAAAAAACGTTCTGAGGGCGCATACATCGCGCTGCACGGCAGGCCGGGAATTTGCCTTCATTGCCATGTCTCAGCCGGTCTGCCTTCGTGCAGGAGGGCTTGTCATGAAACACGGCATTGCCGACCCTCGCATCCTGTCGATGATCGGCCTCATGGTTGCAATGAACCCGGCCTGGAGTCAGGCTCCTGGTGTCATCGATCCGCAAACACCGCCAGTCACAGGCACGTCCCAGAGGCGCGTGCCAGTTAATATGCAGGTTTCTGAGATCGATGTTGGTGACACCAGCGGAGGCTTGGCCAGTTGCCGCCCGCGCTATTCCACCGAAGCCAAGCAAATTGGCCCAGCCACGGGTGACCAGGAAAAGGATAGTTACGGCTTCACCGTGATCGGGCTGGAATGTCCGGCTCCACGTTGACGCAAGTGAGTGGTGTTCCCTGTCCGCTCATGAAAATGATCAACCGGATGAAGCGCTGCCCGGATCAGGGCGGCCTCCATCCGGTTGATCAAACCAGCCGGGAAGCTGCGCATTGCATAGCGCTGGCAAAGGTTCCGCGTTCGACCTTTGCGGGCGTTTACGCATAACTTAAGGCATACAATTGGCTGCCTTGCGCAAGGCGATCCTTCAGTCCCGGATGACGAAAAGGAAGGCAGCATGTCCGGGCGCACCACGTTGACCGGCGATGGCCTGTGCGGCGCCGTCCGCTGCGACATTCATCATCCCGGTTCAAGGGGAGCGGCATCGTCCGCCGTCGCCGGGAGCGCCAATCCGCCTTCGCTGCGCTTCAACCATTACGCTCAGAAGATGGCGGCCCACTGAGCCGAGCCCGACGCGTCACCCGGGCACGCTCTGGGAATGCCTTTGCCGGCGTCCTGCGGCGTGGCATGAACTCTATCGCCTCGTCAGGCATCAATGGCTTCCCTGGTGGCGAGGCAGCCCGCGGCGGCTCCCCTTCCACCTCTTCCTCCGTGCATGGCGCCTTCTGCAACGGGCCGCGATCCCTCAACACGGGAGCTACGGTGTCGCTTCGCCGCATCGCCGGTTGCCGCAGGGTATCATCAGGGGGATGCTGAGGGAAAAGGGGGATCGTTGTGACCGGAACAAGAGAGCTCACTGGCGGCCGCGCTCGGGCGGGTTCCGCTGAATGACCGTTGCGCAGCGCGTCCGGACGCACTCACCCTTCGCGATCCGCAGCTATCGCTTCCAGTGGTCGGCGGACCTGATGACCTCCTGGGCCTTCGAGATGGAGACCCTGATCCTCGGCTGGTACATCGTGGTGCAGACCGAGTCCGTCCTGCTGGTGACGCTGTTCGGGTCCCTGCAGTTCCTGGGAACGCTGATCGCTCCCTTCTTCGGTCTGGCGGGCGACGCGTTCGGCCATCGCAACGTGATGTGCCTGATGCGCGGGGCCTATGCATTGCTGGCGGCTGTTCTGGCCGCATTGGTGCTGACCGACACGCTGACCCCATTTCTGGCGCTGCTGGTGGCAGGCCTCGCAGGACTGGTCCGCCCTTCCGACATGGGCACCCGCAACGTGCTGATTGGCGAGACCATGCCCGAGGACCGGCTGACCAGCGCCATCAGCCTGTCGCGCATCACTTCGGATCTGGCGCGCATCGGCGGCGCCCTGGCCGGGGCGAGCATCGTTGCCGTGCTCGGCATGGCACAGGCCTATATCATGGTGGTGCTGTTCTACGTCCTGGGCATGGTGCTGACGCTGGGCGTCAGCGCGACGCGGGTGGCGGAACAGGGGATCGTGGTGCCGCCGCCGCTGCGCGGCCTGTGGGAAGCGGCGCAGGCCGTTTGGCAGGCGCCGCCGCAGCTGGCTGCGATGCTGATGGCCTTTCTGATCAACCTCACCGCCTACCCTTTCACCCTGGGCCTGCTGCCCTACATCGCGCGGGACATCTACGGCGCCAGCCAGGCGGGGCTTGGCTATCTGGTCGCAGCCGTTGCAGGAGGAGGCATCCTGGCCTCGCTGTTTGTCAGCCGGATGGGCAGGGCGGCGCAGCCCGCGCGAATGATGCTGATCTTCAGCGTGGTCTGGCACGGGCTGGTTGTTCTGTTCGGCCAGATCGACAGCCTAGCTGGTGGCCTGTTGCTGCTGCCGCTGATCGGGATTGCGCAGATGCTGTGCCTGCTGCCGATGTCGGTGCTGCTGCTGCGAGGTACGCCTCCGGCCTTGCGGGGCCGGATCATGGGAATGCGCACGCTGGCGGTTTATGGGTTGCCGATCGGGCTGCTTTGTTCCGGCCCACTGATTGACTGGCTAGGCTTTCCGGCGACCTCGGCGATCTATGGAGCCATCGGCATCATCGCGACCTTGCTGGTGCTGGGCACCTGGCGCTCCCATCTCTGGCCGAGGCATGCCCCAGGGAACATTGGCTGAGAGCGCCATCAGCCGCCACTGGCGCCTGCCTTTCCGGGCCTGTCGCTTTGGCAAGCCTGGATGGTGCCGGGGCAGCTCGCATCCCGCACCTGCGCCCGGCTTTAGCCGTTCCGGTCAATGGCCCGACCGTAAGCTTTGCATAGATCTCCCGGCTTCATGGGGAGAGAACGGCACCTATCCTCCGCGAGAGTGATCGGCAATTTTTAAACCCCTCCTCTCGGCACCGGCCGGGAATGTTTGCACCGGCATGCTGGCTGTGGGACGCATCCAGGCCATGCGCAAACCCCAGTGGATGCAGGGGTGGTCAGGATGCGGGAGGAAAAGCCATTGTTGTCACGTCGGGCCGATACAGAGGCGGTGGATGGAAGCCCGCATCCTCATCTCGGAAGCGAGCGGCCTGCGGGGACGACGCGACTTCTGTTGCTCGTTTCGCTGGCCCATCTTGTCAGTCATGTCTATATCCTTGCTCTTCCGCCACTCTTCCCGTTCCTTCGGGATGGGCTTCAGGTTGGTTTTGTTGAACTCGGCCTCGCGCTGACGATCTTCAATGTTGTATCGGCTGTAGCCCAGGCACCCATCGGCTTCCTGGTGGACCGGATCGGGGCTCAGCGTGTGCTCGCGGCCGGCCTGGGGCTGGGAGGGTTGGCCTTTCTCTCCATCGGGCTTGTCGGGACTTACGCCTGGCTGCTTGTTGGCTCGGCGCTGGCGGGGCTCGCCAATGGCGCCTTCCATCCGGCGGATTATGCCCTGCTCTCGGCCGGCATCCCCAAGGCGCGGCTGGGTCGAGCCTTCTCCCTGCACACCTTTGCCGGCTATCTCGGCACGGCCATTGCTCCCGCGGTGCTGATCGGCCTGGCCCTCCTGGCCGGGCCCGGTTGGGCTTTGGGTGCGGTGGGGCTGACCGGCATTTTGCTGGTTGCCTTCATCCTGCCAATGCGCGTGCCCACGGCGCAGGAGCAGGCCCCTGCCCAGAGATCATCGGCGAACAGCCCAGGCGCGGCTGGCCGGTCGGTCTTCACGCCCGCCATCATCTCGCTGACCGTGTTCTTCGCCCTGCTCAGCTTCTCGAACGGGGCCATCCAGAACTTTTCGGTGGCTTCGCTGGTCAGCGGCTATGGGGTAACCCTCACTCAGGCAAATGCCGCCCTGACAGCGTTCCTGATGCTCAGTGCCATCGGTGTCCTGGTCGGTGGGCTTCTGGCGGACCGGACAAGACGGCATGGCGACGTCGCCGCCAGCGCCTTTGCCTTGACGGCGCTGCTGACCCTGCTCGTCGCGGTCGCCGACCTCGGGGCGGTGACGCTGATGCTCGTTCTCGGCGTTGCAGGGTTCCTGTCCGGCGTCATCGCGCCATCGCGGGACATGATGGTGCAGGCGGCAGCCCCTCCTGGAGGGTCGGGACGGACCTTTGGGATCGTTTCCACCGGCTTCAACATCGGCGGAGCCATCGGGCCGCTCCTGTTCGGCTGGATACTCGACCACGGGGCACCGCGCTGGGTTTTTGGCGCTGCGGCGGGTTTCATGATGCTCACCGTGGTGGTGGCCCTCCGCGATCGCTGGACGGCCCATGGGAAGAGTGGCGCCGGAGCACCCGCCGAATAACCGATCCGCACCGGAGCCGCTCGACGGTGTCGGCCGCGCACCGCGCCATGCATCCTCAGGGTGGGGGTGCATGGCACTCGATCAAAAGCCGGACAGGTCCCATGCAACGGCCGCCTCGGCATGAATGGCGGTAGCGTCATAAAGGGGACCGGGCTGTCTCCCTGCCGCACCAGCAGCATGATCTCCGTGCAACCCAGGATCACTGCCGCGGCGCCGTTCTCCACAAGCCTGGCGATCACCTCGTGATAAGCCTGCCGGGAAACAGGCTCCGTGCGGCCCTGGACCAGTTCCTCATAGATCACCCGATGCACCAGGAGCCGGTCCTCGTTGTCGGGCACCAGCACATCCGGCCCGTACCGGTCCCGCAGGCGGCCCTTGTAAAAATCCTGCTCCATGAAGGCAGTGCCGAGCAGCCCGACCTTCCGCAGTCCGGCCGCCTTGATGCGTTCAGTGGTGGGATCAGCAATGTGTAGCAGCGGCATGCTGATGGCCTCCTGCACCTGATCCGCCATGCGGTGCATGGTGTTGGTGCAGATCACCACGAAATCGGCCCCACCCGGCTCCAGGCGGCGGGCGGCACCGATCATCTCGGCGGCGACATCGTCCCATCGCCCGGCATATTGCAGCGCCTTGATCTCGCCGAAATCGAAGGACCACATGAGGCACCGGGCGGAGTGCAGCCCGCCCAGATGCGGCCGCCGCGCGAGCGATCGAGTGCCTGCTCCACTCCCTCCCTTCTCCGCTGCTGCCGAACGATGAGCCTTCACGTGCGAGCCGTCGAGGCTGAGTTCCTGTGGGACATCGCTGGAGGCTGCAATCCTGGCGAACAGCCGCTGCCACAGATCGCGTTGCGACCACCTGTTGAAGCGGTTGTAGACGGTGGCCGGCGGGCCATACGCCGCAGGCGTGTCGCGCCAGCGGCAGCCGGTCTTCAGCACGTGCAGGATGCCGTGGATCACCCGCCGGTCGTCGATCCGCGGCTTGCCCGGCCAACCGAGCGGCAAGCACGGCTCGATCGCCGCCCAAGCCGCATCCGACAACCAGAACAACCGCGCCATGATCCCTCCCAAACTGTTCAAACCTGATCAGGAGGTAAGTGCCCCAGTATAGCCAAAGAATTATATAGGTTTCCTACTTAGGATCAGACCCCATAAACAGGGTTAAGCTCCAGCGCCCTGCATGATTCACCTTGCTTGTGACGGTGGTCAGGGAGAGCGCGAGGAGCGGGGAGTTCTGGCTGACGGACCGGGCTCCTGCCGGGCAAGCCGCTTGGTATGCCACGCGTCGATGACCGGCGGGTGATCCACGGCATCCTCCACGTGCTGCGCTCCAGCGGGCGCTGGGTCGATGCCCCCGAAGCCATGGGCCACGCGAAACGCTGTACAACCGATTTGTGCGGTGGGCAGGTAAAGGCGGCTGGACCAGGCTGTTTCAAGCATTGGCCGCCGCAGGCGGGCCGCCCGCCGAGCTGCCGCTCGACAGCACCCACGTGAAGGCGCATCGCTGTGCCACCGGCGGCAAAGGGGGCAGACGGCCCAGGCAACCGGCATCAGCCGCGGCGGCCGCACCACCAAGTTCCACGCCCTGAGTGATGGCACGGGACGTCCGCTCGCCTTCCTGGTGACGCCCGGACAATCTGCCGATTGCCGCGCGGCCGAGGAGCTGTTGCGGAGCCTGCCAACCGGCAGCCTGGTCATGGCCGATCGGGCCCACGACACCAACGCTGTCCGTCAGCAGATCCAGAGCCAGGGCGCCGTGCCCAACATTCTCCCAAAGCGGAACCGGGTCTAGAAATGCTGCTTCAGCCCGTTCCTCTACCAAGGCCGCAGCGCCATCGAGCGTATGGTCTGCCGCCTCAAGGGTACGAGGCGCTGCCTCGGGCCGCCGCATCGCCACCCGCTACGACAAGCTGGCCACCAACTCTCTGGCCGCCGTCCAGCTCGCCGCCATCGTCAGCGACTGGTTATGAGTCCAGACCATAGCCGACTTCACAGCGACAACACACAGTTCCTAATATCTGATAATCCGCGCTTACCGGATTTCTTTTAGTTCTCGCCGCAAAGTCTGTGGGGCATAAAGTATGCTTGTGCCTCCAAGACAG
>NZ_VUKA01000007.1:11368-211192 GCF_008386565.1 Teichococcus oryzae
AAACTGATACCGCCTTTCTCTGATCAGGCCCGCGAGCCTAGCTAGAGGGTGTTACGCACTGGCGGTGAGTTCTGCGGCGCGCCTGAGCAAGAGGATGATGAAGGCGACCAAGTGCGGGCCCGCCAGCGTTTCAGGCAGCCGCTCGTAACCGCGTGCTAGGCGCCGGAAACGGGCGAACCAGCCGAAGGAACGCTCGACGACCTAGCTCCTGGGCAGGAGCACGAAGCCACGCTTGGCCTTGGGCGATTTGGCCCCTTCAAGGGTGATGCGGTGGTCGGCCGTAGCCTGGGCGCCGCTCTACCTGCGGGGCCTGCCCGGACCCGGCGAGCGCAAGAGCCTGCAGCCAATGGTAGCCTGCCTGGGGCTGGGTGGCCATGACCAGCTGCAGCACTTCATCGCCAGCCTCGCTTGGGACGATGCGCCGCTCTGGCCGGCGGTCCGCAGGCCAGGCTGGTGATCGATGACACGACGCTGCCCAAGAAGGGCACGATGCCGGTCGGCGTGTTGCCGCAGTAATGTGATTAACTCGGCAAAAAGGCCAACTACCAATCGCTGGTGTCGCTCACCCTGGCGCAGGGCGAGGTGCCCGTCCCGGTCGGCCTGCGGCTTTTCCTGCCGGACAAGTGGACCAGCGCTCCGTTGTGCTGTGCCAAGGTAGGCGTACCGGAGACAACCATGGCACCACGAGCAAAGGGCGAGATCGCGCTTGGCGAGCTAGATCGGCTGACAGTGGCAGGCGTACGGTTCGGCACGGTGCTGGCGGACGTGGGCTATGGCGCGAATGCCGCGTTCTGCCAGGGCCTGAATGCCTGGGGGCTGCGCGGGGTGGTCGGCATTCTGCGCAACCAGAAGGTCTACAGCGCCGCCGTGCAGCTGGTGCCGCCGGCGGGGCAGGCCTGCAAGCTGGTGTCGAACGAGGCGCCCGCGAAAGCGGAGAAGATCCTGGCCGGGCTACCGTGGCGCCGCATCACTTGGCGGCAGGGTACCAGGGGTGCACTCGCTGCCCGGTTCGCCGCGGCACACATCCAGGCGGGCGATGGCGCTGTCTGGGGCAACAACCGGCACCTGCCGGGCGACGAGGCCTGGCTGGCGGGCGAGTGGCTCGCAGGCGGTGAGCGGAAGTATTATCTAAGCAACCTGCCTGCGGACACGCCGCTCCGCTTTGTCAGGCGATGCTGAATGTCATGCTCGTCGCAGACCCGATCGAAGATGTGCTGGATGTCCCAGGCATCCTGCTTGAGCGCGATGAACTGGACGCCGTTGTCGATCAGCACGGTGTGGCTGCGGTAGGGAACGGCCTTGACGAGGTCGCGCAGGACGTCCGCCGCCTCCATCTCTTCAGCGCTCTCGACGAGACGGACGGAGGCGAACTTGCTGATGCGGTCGATAGCGGCGAAAAAGCGCAGTTTGTCTTACTCGATGCTGCCCTCGGCCAGGTCAATGTGGAAGTAGCCGATCGCATAGGTGACGAAGCGCTACTTGGGCGGCTTGCCGCCTCCCACCTGGGGCAAGCGGCTGATTCCGTGTCGCTCTAGGCAACGATGGAGCGTTGAGCGGGTCAGATGCGGGTTAGGGCTATAGAGGAAGTTATCCAGCGGCAGCAGCGTGTGCCGGCGGAAGGCAACAATGATGGCCTCCTCCTCCGGCGCCAGGATGGTCGAGCAGCCTCCTTCAGCCCCATACAAGCGGCCGTTATGGTAGGCCACCTGCGCCACTCTTCGATGGTGGTGGGGCTGACGCCGAAGCACTGGGCCAGGCCCCTTAAGCTCTTGCTGTAGCTGGATCGTGCGACGAACTACCTTCGCCGTACTGGCGCAGCTGTGGAGAACCTGGCCCATAGCGCATCCTTCGCAACATGGGCGGTCAAGCGTACCACCACCCCTTAGGACTAAACACTCAGCCGATCCGGAGCGCCCAGCGCCATTGCTGATACTAAGCAAGACCCAACATCAAAAACCAGTCATATTCGCCGCCAGCAGTGTAGCTCCGCGATTAGCAGAGCAGTCCTGAAGCCATGCTCAATCAATCAGATGACTGGTCACACCTGACCCCATTCCAGCTTGATCAATAGATTCCTGGGGACAGTTTCCACCACGGATAGCAGATCCCTGCGGATCTGGCGATCTACCCGCCCCCAACCACACAAGCACAAATGCCGCTAAGAACGCACAAGATGGTGCCAGATCTTCAAGCCCCCGCCCTATAGTTGAACCTTCCCTATCTCTGATGGGCGTGCCTGGAGAAGCCCTAGCCGTCATCAACAGCCTCTTGGCCTTCTAACTTCAGCTTTAATGGTTCCCCCACCGCCTCGTTGACAGCTGTCAATGATCCTCATTCAATCCTCTGGCCAGCGAAGTGGTTATATACTAACGCTTAAAGTCCTCATTGCTGGAGAAATCCGTCGATCATGCCGAACCTTTCAGCTACGGATCTGCCCCGTTTCCATACCATTGATGCCATGATTGGAGCGGATGCCAAAGCTCTGAGTGCCCAGCTCGCACTCCTCCGAAACCGTGTTTTCCCACCAGCCGCTCAAAAGACCCTGCGGCGCTTCTCCAGCGGTGAAACTGCCTCCCTGGTTCAGATCAGCGATTCCTATCTCAGGCAATTGGCTCTGGCTGGAGAAGGCCCCACCCCCGAAAAGGGAAGCGGAGGGCGCCGCTCCTATACCCTTGAACAAATCCATGAACTGCGAGCATATCTAGGAACAAAGAAGAAGTCGGGGCCACCCCATCGCCGGACTGGAGAGCATCTTCAGGTCCTTGCCGTTGCCAATTTCAAAGGGGGCTCGGGAAAAACAACAACAACCGTCCACTTAGCCCAATACCTCGCTTTCCGAGGCTTCCGGGTGCTGGCACTGGACCTGGACCCTCAGGCCAGCCTTTCAGCCATGTTTGGCTATCAGCCGGAGTTGGATATCGGAGAGAATGAAACACTCTACGCGGCATTGCGCTATGACAGCCAAAGGCGTGCCCTACGAGAGGTTATCCGACCAAGCTATATCTCGGGGCTCGATGTGGTTCCGGCCAATCTGGAACTCCATGAGTTCGAGCACGATACGCCGCGCTTGCTCGCACAAGCGGACCGTCGCAAGGAAGCATTGTTCTTCACCCGCCTGAGCGAAGCTCTTGCCACAGTCCAGGCCGATTACGACGTCGTTGTGATCGATTGCCCGCCACAACTTGGCTTCCTGACCTTGGCGGCCCTTTGTGCAGCGACGGGCGTGTTGATCACAGTGCATCCCCAGATGCTCGATATCGCCAGCATGTGCCAATTCCTGCTCATGACCTCCGATCTGTTGTCGGTGGTTCGTGAGGCCGGCGGCACCTTGGATTACGACTTCCTGCGCTATCTCGTTACACGCTACGAGCCGCAAGACGGGCCGCAAACACAGGTTGTCGGCTTCCTGCGGAGTCTTTTCGGCGATCGTGTCTTGACCAATCCGATGGTCAAATCCACCGCCATCTCCGATGCCGGTCTGACGAAGCAGACCCTTTATGAGGTCGGGCCACAGAATTTCAGTCGTGAAACCTACAACCGTGCCAGCGAAGCGCTTGATGCCGTGAATGGCGAAGTCGCGCAGCTGATGGCCGCAGCCTGGGGACGAACCAGCCGATGAAACGCAAGGACACCCTCCGCAACCTCCTCGGCGGCGGCGCAACAACAGAACCGGCACCCTCCAGCCCGACGGCACGTGTACCTTCAGGGGCCGTACGGGCCATGGGCCTCAATCTGGGCCATCTTCGTGACGAAGCGGAGAGCCTTCGGGCGCAGCTAGAGGCCGGGGCCGCCGTTGTTGACCTGGACCCAGCCGATATCGACAGCTCCTTTATTCAGGATCGTATTGCCGCCGACAATGATGTCGAACTCCAGGCCCTGGTGCAGAGCATCCAGGAGGCCGGGCAACAAGTTCCGGTTCTGGTGCGCCCGCACCCTGACATTCCCGGGCGGTACCAGATGGCCTACGGCCATCGCCGGCTGATCGCGGTCCGGCGGCTTGGTTTCAAGCTCAAGGCGGTTATCCGACCCCTGACCGATGCTGAGTTGGTGGTGGCTCAGGGCAAGGAGAACATCGAACGCCGCAACCTCACCTTCATCGAACGCGCGCTTTTCGCAGCCCATCTGGAACAGCACGGTTTTGATCGTCCAACTTTGCACGCTGCTCTGGCAGTTCAATCTGCGGAAATGACCCGCTATTTGCAGGTGGTCCGGGCAATTCCGCGAACGGTGATCCTGGCCATTGGCGCCGCGCCTCGCACCGGCCGGCCACGCTGGCTGGAATTGCAGCGGCTCTTCACCCATCCTCAGGCCGAAAGCTTGGCGCGCCGCGCCATGGACGCGCCAGGCTTTCGGGCCTTGAACAGCGATGCCCGCTTTCAACGCATCCATGATGCTTTGCGCCAAAGCACTTCGGAAGAAGATGCCGAACGGTACTGGCGCAACCCCAAAGGCGACCCGGTGGTGCGGATCGAGGCCAGTGGACTTACCACCCGGCTGACCATCAATGAGAAGCTGGAGCCCCATTTCGCGCGCTTCCTTGTGAACCGCCTGGATGCGTTGCACCGGGAATTCCAGGCAGACCAGGAAGGTTAGGTGTGGACTTTGGCGACCATGCCCCACAGCACAGCCGCGTTGCGCTTCTTTCCAGCCCTGTGGACTTTCGCGACCAGGCATCGGGATCGGAAGAGGCTGCCGGAACCCGTTGGAGAAAAAGGCATCTTCCGCCGCTGGATCGGCTCCGGAGTCGCGATGCAAGCAGGATCCAGGATCCCCAGGCGGCTTCGTGGACCTTGCCGGCCATACCGTGGACTCTGCCGTCCTGCCTCTGCGGAGAATCAATACCTTAGAGAGGTTTTCCCGTGGACTTTGGCGTCCCAGAGCAAATAGTAGTTCCAATTAGTCTCAATTGGCTTTGGTCGGCAAAGTCCACGGCGACAGCGGCGGCGACCTCGGTCAGGTTGCCACACCAGCAGCAGCCAGGAGCGGAACGGCCATGGCGACGGTCCACAGCCTCATTGAAGCCTTTGGGCGGCAGGCAAGTCGCGACTTGGTGGAAGGGCGGCGTGGCCCCCGCATTGTGGAGGCAGCAGCGTCCTGGGCTGCGGATGAGGATATCGGCACCGGTTACATTCATTCGGGCTGGTGCCAAACGGCGTTGCCGCATCGCCGCCCTGAGGATGACGCGGCGATCTGGAAGCTGGAAACTGACAGCCTCACCCTCCTGGTGGAACCAGGCATCCGCTTGAGGCCCGACGGCAGCACGGCCCATGTGGGCGTGCCATTCGGCTCCATTGCCCGGCTGATCCTGATTTATCTTCAGTCAGAGGCGCTTCGCACCGGCTCCCGAGACGTGGCCCTGGGACGTTCGCTTCGGGACTTCCTGGGCCGCCTGGGCATTTCCGTTGGCGGCAAAACCACAAAGCTGGTCCGGGAACAGGCCGACAGGATCAGCCGCTGCCGCCTGTCTTTCCACTTCACCCGCAATGGCACGTCGATCCTGGTCAACCAGAACATCGTCGATATCGCAATGTTCGTGGATGACCCGGCAACGGGCAGAGACCGCCGCCAAACTGATCTGTTCGTCGAAACGGCGCGGCTATCCGAGAGCTTCTTCCAGCAATTGCGTCAGCACGCCGTGCCCTTGGACGAAGCCGCAATCCGCCATATCCGCAATTCCTCCATGGCCCTCGACGTGTATTGCTGGCTTGCCTACAGGCTCCATGCCCTGCCTGACATCAAGCTGATCAGCTGGACGGCGCTTGCCACGCAATTCGGGGCCGGCATCAAGCTGCGGAAGCATTTCAAGGCCGCCTTCACCGAGAATCTTCAGCTCGCCCAGGCCGTCTATCGTGACGCGAAGGTGGAGCTGACACCCGATGGTTTGATTCTGCACCCATCCCCGCCGCCAGTGCGGAAACTGCCTTCACTGAGGGCGGAAAGATAGCCGGCAGAGTCCACAGCCAAGCTGTCGGCCAGTGGCTTCTCAGGACCAGGAAGGCAAGATCGAGCGAGGGCAGGACCCTCGCTCGGGTGTTCTCAGCCGAGGCGTTCCTTCAGGTCCTTGGCGGGCTTGAACTTCACCGACTTGCTGGCCGCGATCTGCACCACTTCGCCAGTCGCCGGGTTGCGGCCCTGACGCGCGGCACGCTCACTGATCGCGAAGCTGCCGAAACCAGCCAGCCGAACTTCGCGGCCGGCACCCAGGGCATCGCCGAGCGACGTCAGGATAGCCTTCAGCACGGCGTCAGCCTGATTCTTCGGCAGGCTGGTGGCGGCCGCGGCAGCGTCGACCAGTTCCTGGCGGCTCATCGGGCGGGTTTGGTCAGACAAAGGCGTACTCCGGATTTGATGTAGAGACCTGATAGGAGGAACACGCCCACCATTCCACGGTCAAGCCGTAGGCTGTAGAGACGGCAGTCAGAGCGGAGTTTTTCCACCGCAAAGCGACTGAAGCCCTGAGAGCGTGCTCCCCAGGCCACAGAAATGCTTATCTCCAGGCTTTAAGAACCTCGGGGGTCCGGACGGCTTCGACCTGCTGCCCGAAACGCTCCCGGTACAGGGCCAGCAAAGCATCGTGGGTGTGGTCGGAGGACGAGCAGATCGCGTCCACCGGCACCACGACCCGGTAGCCTAGATCCACCGCGCCCAGCACCGCCGCCAGTACGCAGACATCGGTTTCCGCCCCGGTGATGATCAAGGTATCGATGCTTCGCTGTTGCAGGCGCCGGTGCAGATCCGGCTCCGTCCAGGGGGAATAAACCGCCTTGTCCAGCACCTCTGCCGGGGGCACCAGCCGGGCCAGCTCGGGAAGCAGATCGGTCTGGCCGGGAGGTAGGGCTTCCAACGTCATCTGCGACCAGTGCTGATAATACTGGCGCCAGGCTCCTCGCATTTCCTCGGGCCGGGCAGGGGGGATGAAGCGGGTGAACAAGGTTCGGTCCAGCCTGGCACAGGCCAGTTCCTCCACCACCGGGAGGACCCGTTTCAGCCAGGGTGTTTCCCAGGGTCCTTCCGCGAAGAGCCGCTGCATGTCGATACAAAGATGCAGCACATTCGGGCCGAGTGGCCCATGACGCAGCCCTTCACGATCCGCCATGATCGGAATTCTCCCTTGCTAACGCCCGGGAGAACGAGTTCCGCCGCCAATGGGATGCAGCGTCAGGCCATTATTCCATTGGCACGTTGCGGCGGAGTTCCTCGATCCAGGCTGTCGCATTGCCATCCGACGGCGCCCGCCAGTCACCCCGTGGCGACAGGGAGCCACCGGCCGCAACCTTTGGCCCGTTCGGCATGGCGGAGCGCTTGAACTGCGCGAAGCCGAAGAAGCGCCACAGGAACACCTCCAGCCATTTGTGGATGACAGGCAGGTCGTAATGGCCACGCTTGCCTTCAGGAAAACCCGGCGGCCAGGAGCCGCGCGCCGCATCTTCCCAGGCCTGCAAAGCGAGAAAAGCGATCTTCGATGGGCGGAACCCGTAGCGCAGCGTGTAGAACAGGTTGAAATCCTGCAGCGCGTAAGGGCCGATCTTGGCCTCGGTGCTCTGAAGCTGCTGGGTTTGCGCATCCGCGGGGATCAGTTCCGGAGAAATCTCCGTGTCGAGGATGGATTGCAGGGTGGCACCCACCTCGTCGGAAAAGTCGCCCGAGGCGATGGCGAAACGGATGAGGTGCTGGATCAGCGTCTTCGGCACGCCGGCATTGACATTGTAATGCGACATCTGGTCGCCGACACCATAGGTGCACCAGCCCAGCGCCAGCTCGGACAGGTCGCCCGTGCCCAGAACCATGCCGCCTTCATGATTGGCCGCGCGGAACAGGTAGTCCGTGCGCAGCCCCGCCTGAACATTCTCGAAGGTGACGTCATAGACCGGCTCGCCACGGCCGAAGGGATGGCCGAGGTCGCTCAGCATCTGCTTCGCGGCGGGGCGGATATCCAGTTCCCGCGCGGTGATTCCCAGCGCTTCCATCAGGGCATGCGCATTGGTCTTGGTGCCGGTCGAGGTGCCGAAGCCGGGCAGGGTGTAGCCGATGATGTCGGTGCGCGGGCGGCCCATCCGGTCCATCGCCTTGGCGGCAACGATCAGCGCCTGGGTGGAATCGAGGCCACCCGAAACGCCGATCACCAGCTTGCCGCTGGTGGAGCCAAGACGTTGCACCAGTCCCGAGATCTGGATGTTGTAGGCCTCGTAGCAATCCTGCCGCAGCCGCGCCGCATCGGCCGGCACGAAGGGGAAGCGTTCAATAGCCCGTTCGAAGCCGATATCGCCATCCGGAGGGTCCACCCGGAAGGCGATCCGCCGGAACGGTGCCGAATGCAGGCGGCGGTTGTCGTCGAACGTACCTTGCCGCGCCCGTTCCTGCCGCAGCAAATCGAGATCGGTGTCGGCGATGACGATCTGGTCCTCATCCGGGAAGCGGTCACTTTCGCGAAGAATGGCGCCGTTCTCGAAGATCGAGACCTGTCCATCCCAGGCCAGGTCGGTGGTGGATTCGCCCACGCCCGCCGCGGCGTAAAGATAGGCGGCCAGGCATCGCGCGGACTGGCCCTGTGCCAGGAGGCGGCGCGTGTCCGCCTTGCCCACGGTGATGTTGCTGGCCGACAGATTGGCCAGAACCAGGGCGCCATTGGCCGCCGCGATGGAGGAGGGCGGGACCGGCACCCAAACATCCTCGCAGATCTCGGCATGGATGATCAGGTCTGGCACATCTTCCGCGGCGAAGAGCAGGTCCGGGCCGAAAGGCGCGTCCATTCCAGCGATCCGGGCCGTGCTGCCTTCTGTGCCGGCGCCGGAGGCGAACCAGCGCCGCTCGTAGAATTCACGGTAGTTCGGCAGGTGAACCTTGGGCACGATGCCGAGCAACCTGCCGCCCTGGATCGCCAGGGCGGTGTTGTAGACCCGGCCAGCATGGCGCACCGGCGCGCCGACCAGCATGAGCACCCGCATGTCACGGGAAGCCGTCACCAGCGAGAAAACGGCGTCTTCCACCGCATCCAGCAAGGTGTCCTGCAGGTGCAGATCATCGATCGCATAGCCGGACAGACCCAGTTCCGGGAACACCGCCAAGGCCGCGCCTTCGGCGTCGCAGCGGCGGGCGGCGGCCAGAACAGCCTCGGCATTGCGGGCAGGGTCGGCCAGGGTGCACCGTGTGGTGCAGGCGGCGATACGGGCGAAGCCGTGACGGTAAACCGAGCGAAAATCCATGTCAGGAGATTGGGGGCTCATGCGCGCATCGTCCAGAGACGGGATGGGGTGTTGACGTCGGCTTGTAGCCTTGGCACCCCCATGTCCTCCCTTGCAGTGACGGAGGCGTAGCCATGCTGGGCCTGATCTCGGCCGCGCGGGGCGGCCGCCTGTTTGTCGCCGATGCGGCACCGCTTGTGCTTGTTGGCAATCGTTGCAGCGTCCCAGCGCGTGATATCGCCAATCCTCAGCCGGGGCGGTTCAACCGCTGGCGGCAGAATTCCTGGCACCGCATCACCGAGCCTTGCAGCGAGTTGGAGATCCGCTGGAACAACATCACCGGCGGCCGCACCCTGCGCCCGGGTGCATCGGAGATCACATTGCGCGCGGCGGCGCCGAAGCCGCGCTTCGATCAACCGTCCAGAGCCCTGGCCTTTTCCGGAGGGCGGGGGCTTCTGGCCCCGGACGGGCAGGCGCGTGCCTTCGTGCCGATGGCTTACCCGGCGGGCGACATGCAACTAGCAGTGGAGATTGTCTGGGCGGAGCCGCCCGGACGCTTCCCGGGCTCCGATTTTCCGGCCTTCGGGCCGGACGAGGTCAGCGCCTGCGACGAGGCGGGGCAGGGGGGAAGCGCGGTCACCGCGCAGGGCTTCGCCCCCTATGGCCGGGCAGCCAATTATCTTGTCCTGCCGCCCACAGCGATCCTCGGGCGGCCTTTGCCGGGCGCCGCGCCGCGGGCACGCATCGCCGTTCTGGGGGACAGCATCTCCTCCACCGGAGCGGCCGGCGCATCGGCGCGCATCGGGGCCTGTCTTCATCCCGGCTTCCTGTTGTCGGCGCTGGCCGATGCCGACCTTCCCTACATCAATCTTGGCGCGGCGGGCCTGTCCCTGGCCGAGGTGATGGCGGCGCCGGCCGAACAGCGCATACGGCGATTCGGGATGCTGTGCGACATCGGCATCACCCACATGGTGTGTCTGCTGGGCCAGAACGACCAGGCGGCGCGACGCAACGCTGAACAATTCCTGGGGGATCTGGAGCGTTTGAAGCGGCAGCTTGATCCACTCGGGATCCGGCTCATTCCCGGCACGTCCTGGCCCCGCACCGATCCAGGAAATTCAGCGCCGTCGCAACAGGCTCCGGAGGATTCCTGGCTTCAGTTGGACAGGATCACGCGCGCGCTGCGCGAGCGGAACGGCGTCGGCTACGGGTTCTTCGACGTGGAGGCGGTCTTCGGCGATCCGGACCGGCCAAGACTGTGGCGGAGCGACAAGGGTGGAGTACCGAAAGACGGCATCCATCCTGGCGATGGGCTGCACCAATGGGCACGGAAGCGGTTCGGGGAGGTGCTGCCGGTGCTGCTGGCCCCGCCCACCCTGCCATAGGCAGGAGGGCGGGGCCGATACGGCGCCTCAGCGTGCCGGCCGGGCTTCGGCAGAAGAAAGCCCCGTCTCCGCCGCATGCTGCGGCGCAGGGCGATGGCCACGGCGCAGCATGTTGCGGCCGGGGATCTCAATCAGGTGGTAAAGCGCCGCAGCCGCCAGCAGCGACAGGATGGTCCCCGCCAGCACCGGGAGATGGGCCGTCGGCTCGATGCCGGGAGCGACAATGCGCAGCAGGTTCTTGAAGGCCGACCAGACCACGGCATGCACCATGTAGAGCGCGAAGCTGATCTCGCCCAGGTAGACAAGCGGCTTCCGTGCGGCGAGGCCGGCCAGCCAGTCACCCGGATTGCAGAGTGCCAGGATCAGGATTGCGAAGCCCAGCGTGTAGGGTAGCAGCGATTCTTCCGGCAGCAGCCAGCATCCGGCGAGCAGAAGGGCCAGGACCCCCACCCCCGTGAAGCGGCCCAGATGCCGGGCAAGGCCAAGCCGGCCCTCGCATTCCCGCAACACCATGCCGATCACGAAGCCTGTGGCGATGCGCCCGAGCGGGTGGGTGGTGAACTCCGTTCCCGTCAGCAGCAGGGCGGCAATACCGAGGACAATCCATCCGAGCAAAGGCAGCCGCATCAGCAGCCAGCACAGGAAGGGAAAGGCCAGATAGGCGGCCCATTCCGCGGAGATCGACCAGGCCGGCACGTTCGGCGATCCAATTCCGAACCATGACTGAACCATCAGCGTGTTGGCCAGGATGCTCAGCGGGGAATAGGAATCCACATCCCCGGGCACCCGGTTGAACACCAGCACAGCCACAGCATAGAGCAGAAGAGCGCCAACCATGGTGACGATATGCAGCGGCCATATGCGCGCGAAGCGATAGAGCACAAACCGCTTGACGTCATTGCTGTTCAGCGACGAAGCGAAGACGTTGCGGTACACATGATGGATGATGAAGCCACTGAGGATGAAGAAAAAGGCCACTCCCAGATGGCCGCGCATGAAAATAGGCTCCAGGCCAAACCACGATGTTGTTCCTGGTGTTGTGGGATCTACCGGAAGGTGATATGCCACAACAGCGAGAGCAGCCGGCCCGCGTGCTCCAGTCAAAGCTGGGATATCTTGGCGTGGGCGCAGAGCCATATCAGGCGAACTGGGCAAGAAGGTTTCTCCTTCTGGGGCAGGACTGCTCCATGCGCTGCAAGCACATAATCTGCGGCCCCTTAGGGTTGTAACTCGATGTTACAAAAGCGGTCGTGGCAAGCCAGGAACCTGGCGTCTTGTTCCGCCACTCACATCATCGGCACCGGCCGTTGCACGAAAGCCGTGTAGCACCACTCAGGGTGAAAGCAAAAGAGCGTCATCCTTTCAGATGACGCTTGTTTCAGGCTAAGGCGCAGTTCTCAGACAAAGGTGTAGTCGGCGCTTGTCAGAGAGGTGATTCCGATCAAGGTCACGTACTGGCTTGTTCCGTCAGCAGTCCGGATCTCCCAGACTTCGCCATTATTTGTCAAGCTCGCGCCTGAGCCGAAACCTTGCAGCTTCAAAAGGTCTCCGCTGGGGGAACTGGCGGACCGAGCCTCGAAGTCGGTGATCGTGTCGTTCCCTTCGCCCTTCACGATCAAGAAGGTATCGTTGCCCTTGCCGCCAGTCAGGATGTCGTTGCCACCGCCGCCATTGAGCGTGTTCGGGCTGTCATTGCCGGTGATGATGTTGGCCAATGCGTTGCCGGTGCCGTTCGACCAGCCCGTGCCGGTGAAGGTCAGGTTCTCCACATGGTCGGGCAGGGTGTAGTTGCCGATCCAGGTGGACACCGTGTCGATGCCGCCGCCCGCGAACTCGACCACCTTGTCGTTGACCTCGAAGACGATGTAGGTGTCGTCGCCGAGGCCACCTGCCATGACGTCGCCGCCGCCATTTGACTGGCGCCAGTCATTGCCATCGGTGCCGGTCCAGTTTTCCTTGGCGCTGGTGCCCCAGGACTTGGTGACCCAGGTGCCGCTGGCCATGGCCGTGCTGGTTGTCACAGGTGGCGGCTGGGGCGTGGCGATGGAAGGCTTGAAGGCCACATCGTCCGCGGTCAGTGCGTCGAGCCTGACATTCTCCAGCGTCAGCACCTGGCCGTTGCCGAGCTTGAAAACGGTGTTGGCGCCCGACTGCGTGCCCGCCGCCTTCAGCGCGCTGAAGCTGTTGATCCCGCTGAGATCCTCGAAGCTCAGCATGTCCTCGCCGGCTGTGAAGTCGGTGATGATGTCGCTGCCTTCGCCGCGGGCGATGACAAAGGTGTCGCGGCCCTTGCCGCCGGTCAGGATGTCGTTGCCACCCTTGCCGTTCAGGATGTTGTTGCCGTCATTGCCGGTGATGATGTTGGCCAATGCGTTGCCGGTGCCGTTCGACCAGCCATAGCCGAAGAAGCTCAGATTCTCGACATTGTCGGGCAGGGTGTAGCTGCCAATCCAGGTGGACACGGTGTCCACTCCCTCGCCGGCGGCCTCAACGACCTTGTCGGTCGCGCTGGAGATGACATAGGTGTCGTCACCCCTTCCGCCTTTCATGACATCGGCACCGGCGCCGCCAGATTGATGCCAGTCATTTCCTTCGCTGCCCACCCAATTCGTGCCGCCCCAGGACTGGGTTGTCCACAGCGCGCTCGTCATCGGCTTGGTGGTGCTGTTGCCGCTATAGACAGGAAGGTAATTGGTCGAGATGGCACTGGCGGTCAGATCGGCCAAGGCGAAGCCTTCCAGCGTCAGGATCTGGCCACCGCCCAGGTTGAGAACGGTGCTGGCGCCTTGCTGGACCGCACCAGCCTTCAGCGCGGTGAAGCTGGCGAAGGTAAACCCTTCAAGCCTGATGAGATCCTGACCAGCCGTGAAATCGGTGATGACGTCATTGCCGTCGCCCTTGGCCACAACGAAGGTGTCCTTGCCGCCGCCACCCGTCAGCACATCGTTGCCGGACTTCCCGTTCAGGACGTTGTTGCTGTTGTTCCCGATGATGATGTTGGCCAGTGCGTTCCCGGTCCCGTTCGACCAGCTATTGCCGGTGAAGGTCAGGTTTTCCACATGGTCGGGCAGGGTGTAGCTGGCGAGCCAGGTCGAAACGGTATCGGTGCCTTCTCCGGCGGCCTCTACGATCCGGTCGTTGAGGTTCATCACCACATAGGTGTCGTCGCCGAGCCCTCCCTTCATGATGTCGTCGCCCTTGCCACTGGACTGGTGCCAGTCATTGGCGGCTGTGCCGTTCCAGTTAGTGCCGCCCCAGGTCTGGAACATCCAGGCACCGCTTGCCTTCGCCACGTTGCTGTCCGCAGGCGCGGTAGAGGAGGGGGGGGAAAGATCCCCGGGCAGTTCGACAACGGTCGGGCCGGAGAAATTCTCCCGGTAGGCGTCACCCGTCAGCGGATCGCTGTTGTCAGAAAGCTTGCCAGGATACTGGGCATTCGAATCCCACAGGGATTGCAGCACGACATCATGGCTATCGAACCACTCCTTCACGAGCCTGACGTATTCTGCCGAATAGTCGCCCTGAACGCCCCATTCGGAATAGGAGGTCGGCTTGTTGTGAGCGGCCGCGAAATCCTCCAGCCACTTCAGGCCGTAGGTATCGTCACGGATGAAGTTGAAGGCCTTGACGGGATCATGGCCGTGGAATTCGGGCTTGTAGTAGAAGTCCATCCCGATGATGTCGACATAGTCATCACCCGGATAGATGGAGGCGGGATCAAGACCGCCACTGGTTTGGGAGATGTTCCATTCGAAGATGAAGCGATCGGAAACCTCGCGAAAGGTCTCGACGAACTGCCGGAAGGCGCCCTTGAAGGCTTCTTCTTTTCCGACGGCGCTCCAGAAGAACCAGCTGCCATTCGCCTCCCAGCCGGTCCGGACATAGATCTTGTCGCTGCCAGGGGTGCCAGCCAGAATGACTTCGGCGACCTGCTTGTAATACTCGTTGTAGGCGCCAGTCGCGGCGCTGCCGAGATTGCCTTCCCTGGAAATGATCGGAACGGACCAGAAGATGTCCCGGTCCAGTCCATTCCAAAGCGTGCTGATGCTCCATTTGGCGCTGCTGAGGTAATCTGCCCAGTTGCCGTAGCCGACAACCGCATGGACGAAGTCGACTTCGCGCCCCAGCCAGGCCTCGAAGTCATAGACGAGCTGCTTGCTGTTATCGATGTAAACGCCAAGAGCGGTCATCGGCCTTCTATCCCGTCGGTCATGTCAGACCTCACGGTTTTATGAAGGCTATCACCAAAATTTGGTTAAGGACGCTCTTGCAAATTTAGATTCTAGCGAGGAGCCAAACCTAAAGAATTCTCATAATGTTAATTATGTAAAGCCACGCTGAGTTTGACCCTCAACGTGGCTTCCTGTTTCTATTTCAGATGTTGGGCAAGATGCTTGTTCATCTCGAACATCGTCACCTTGTCCTTGCCAAAGACCTTGCGCAGCTTGTCGTCGGCAATGATCTCGCGCCTGTTCTCGGCGTTCTGCAGGTTATGCTCCTTGATATAGGCCCAAACCTTGCTGACCACTTCGCCGCGCGGCAGCGGCGCTTCGCCCACCACGCTGGCCAACTCGGCCGATGGCTTCAGGGGCTGCTGCAACGCATTGGGCTTCTTTCCCTCGGGGGCCTTGGTGGCGCTGCTCTTTGCCTTGGTGGCCATCCCATCACTCCTTTGCTTTCGGTTCAGCCTCGCTGAAACGCCTCCGGGCGGCAGGGGATGCAGTATAATGCGGCTTGCCGGCCCAGGAGCGACCCCCGAGAATGGGAACATCTTACCCCTTCCCGCAGGCGCCATGCCAATCCGCCCTGAACTGCGCTGGTTTTATCCTATTGATTGGGCACAACTCAGCCGGGCGATCCGCTTCGGCCGTGCCGCCGGGCGCTGTGAAACCTGCGGCAGGTCCCATGGCGCTGAAATTCTGTGCCTTCCGGATGGGCGGTGGTATGACGAAAGCCTCCCTGGCTGGCGTGACGGGCGCGGCCGGCGAATCGCGCCGCCAAAGGCCGAGGAAACCGCCAGGGCCCGCCACACCCGAGTGGTCCTGGCGGCAGCGCATCTTGACCATAACCCGGCCAACAATCATCCGCGGAATCTGCGCAGCCTTTGCCAGCGCTGCCATATGTTGCACGACCGGCCGCACCACTTGGCGCAGCGCCGCCTGACCTATCGCCGCCGCTGGGCGCTGGGGGACCTGTTCACTGGGCCTTACTGGCCTTGATGCGATCTTGGCTCTGGACGCGAATGCGAATGAGTGTCATTTGAACAGGATTGCCTGCCCGTTCTAGGAGCCGCCTCCATGATTTCGGAGTTCGCCCCTGCCTTCCAGGGGCCGCTCGCCTTTGCCGGCGATAGCCTTGTGCTGGGCCAAGAAGCGCGGCCCACCGTCGCGGTAAAGGACCTGTTGCAGCCGGGCATGATCGGCGAGTTGGTGGAGGCTTTCTCCCGCCGATATCCAGGCGGCGACCACCCAGCAGTGTTGTCCATGTGGAGCCAGTACTACATGTCGGTGCTGGTTTATCCCGTGCTCAGCGTCGCGCTCGCATTGCGGCGCGAACTGCCCGTGGCGCCAGAGGATGTGTCGCTGGTGATCGGTGACGATGGCGCGCCGACGGCGCTGTTGCTGCCTCATGCCGGCCGGCCTCTCCCGGATGGGCCGATCGGCGCCGCATCCTTGAACCGCCTGGTGCGCGGCCATCTGGAGCCGGTGGTGCAGGCCCTGGCCTCTGCCGGCCGGGTTTCCGCCCGTGTCTTCTGGTGCAATGCCGGCGTGCGGATCGGGGATGTGCTGCGCCTGCTGGGCGATATGGCCGGAAGCCACGAGGTCAGGGACCGCCTTCTTCACCAGGATTGCTGGGAAGATGGATGGACCAACCCTCTGGCGCGCAGCTTCCATCCTTCTGCATGCCTGACGCAGCCTTCGCCGCAGCGCCGCGTCTGCTGCATGCGCTATCGCCTTCCGGGTCTGGAGCGCGGTTGCGGCACCTGCCCCCTCCCCGAGATCCGCCAGCGGCACCTTCACTGACCTACCGGCTTGCCGTCTCCTGATCCGTCAGGATCATCGTTCGGCGCTGGTTGTGGCGGCCTGTTGAATATGGCGGGGGGGGGCGGTGTTCGATACCTGCCTCGCCGGAAATGCCTGAGCACAAGCCGATAAAGCCGCGGCCGAATAAGCTGGACCAGGGCGGTGGATTTGGTTGCCGCCCTCGCGCCTGCCATCGGCGGGAATAATGCGGTGCCGACATGCGGCATCACAGATCAGGATGTGGCGCGCATCGTGCTGATTGCCGGGAGCCCCTTCGTGGGCCGCATGAAGGAGAGTGTTGCGGAGCAAGGCAAGAAATGCCTAGGCTTGCGTTCTGCGGCGCCCCGGCGCCGCCAAAGCAGGCCGCCGCAAGGCGAAGCCGGGACAGGGAGAGAATATCCATGCGGCATGGCGCCTCCACGCCTTGCTGGCCTGTGGCGTGCGACTGAGCCATGGCCAATGTCCATATCGATAATGTACGCAAATCCTTCGGCCAGACTGCCATTCTGCATGGCGTGAGCGTCGACATCGCCGATGGTGAGTTCGTGGTGCTGGTCGGCCCTTCCGGTTGTGGCAAATCCACCTTGCTGCGCATGATCGCGGGGCTGGAGAACATCACCGCCGGCGAGATCTCGATCGGCGGGCGGGTGGTGAACAACGTGCCGCCCAAGGACCGGGACATCGCCATGGTGTTCCAGAACTACGCGCTTTATCCGCACATGACGGTGCGCGACAACATGGCCTTCTCCATGAAGCTGGCCAAGGCGCCGGCCGAGGTGATCGAAGCCGAGGTCAGCCGCGCCGCCCGCATCCTCGGCCTCGGTGCGTTGCTGGACCGCTATCCCCGGCAGCTGTCGGGCGGCCAGCGCCAGCGCGTCGCCATGGGCCGCGCCATCGTGCGCAACCCGCAGGTCTTCCTGTTCGACGAGCCGCTTTCCAACCTGGACGCCAAGCTGCGCGTTCAGGTTCGGGCCGAGATCAAGGAACTCCATCAGCGCCTCCGCACCACGACGATCTATGTCACGCATGATCAGATCGAGGCGATGACCATGGCCGACCGGATCGTGGTGATGCAGGGCGGCCATGTGGAGCAGATCGGCGCGCCGCTGGAACTGTATGACCGGCCGGCCAACATCTTTGTTGCCGGCTTTATCGGCTCCCCGGCCATGAACCTGCTGCCTGGCCGCTTGCACAACGGTGCCTTCCATGCCGACCCGGACACAGGCGCCGTGCCCGAGGGGGCGGCGCCCGCCGGGGGGGATGGCGTGCTGTGGCCGTTGCCGCCCGGCGGCCGGCCGGCCGAGGGGCAGAAGGTCACCTATGGCTTCCGCCCCGAGCATCTGCGCCTGGTCTCCGATGGCATTCCGGCCACGATCCAGCTGATCGAGCCCACCGGCTCGGAAACGCAGGTCGTTGCGCAGGCGGGAGGAAGGGTGATCAGCGGCGCCTTCCGCGAACGCATCGCCGCCAAGGTGGGCGAAACCATCCATGTGCTGCCGGATCCATCCCTGGCGCACCTCTTTGATGGCGGCAGCGGCCAGCGGATCAGCGCATAATCAACACAACGGCGCAACCAAGCGCCGAGCAGGGAGCAATCGACCATGACACGCATCACCCGCCGCGACGCGCTGGCTCTCGGTGCCGGAGGTCTGCTGGCCGCAGGCCTGCCCCGTCCCGCCGGCGCCGCCATTCCGATGGGCAATGCCACGCCGCCCCCCGCCAGGATCGAGAGTGGCGCGACGCTGCGCGTGCTCCGGCCCACCAAGTTCGTCGATGCCGATGAAACGGTGTTCCGCGCCAACACCCAGAAATTCACCGCCGAAACCGGCGTGCAGGTGCGCGTCGATTTTGCGGGATGGGAGGATCTGCGGCCGCAAACGGCGGTTGCGGCGCAGACCGGCGCCGGCCCGGACGTGGTCGTGGCCTGGGCGGATGATCCCCATATCTATGCCGACAAGGTGCTCGACCTGTCCGAACTGGCCGGGTATCTCGGCCAGAAATATGGCGGCTGGCTCGCCCTGCCGCAGCGCTTCGGCAAGAAGTGGGGCACGGAGCAGTGGGTCGCGCTGCCGATGGGCGGCTCTGGCGGGCCCTGCGTTTATCGCATCTCCTGGGCCAAGGAGGCGGGCTTCGAAACCTTTCCCACCGACCATGCGGGCTTCCTGAAGCTTTGCCAGCAACTCAAGGCGAATGGACACCCCGCCGGCTTTGCCCTGGGCAATGCGGTCGGTGACGGCAATGCCTATTGCAACTGGCTGTTGTGGTCGCATGGCGGCATGGTGGTGGACGAAGCCGGCAAGGTCGCGATCAACAGCCCGGAAACGATCAATGCGCTGAAATATGCGCGGGAGCTGTATCAAACCTTTATTCCGGGAACGCTGTCCTGGGGCGACGTCAACAACAACCGTGCCTTTGCCGCCGGCGAGATCGGCCTGACGCAGAATGGCGTGTCCATGTATTTCGCGCTCAAGAACGATCCGCGCACCGCGGCCATCGCCGAGGACACCGGGATGGCCCGGATGCCCTTCGCGCCTGGCGGCAAGATGGCCGAAAACGTGCTGCTGCTGAACGCCATGGTGTTCAAGCACACGCGCTATCCCAACGCCGCCAAGGAATATCTGCGTTTCATGATGGAGGCGGAGCAATACGACACCTGGTTGACCGGCTGCGGAGGTTACTGGTCGCATCCGCTCGGCGCCTATGCGCAAAGCGCCGTCTGGACCGGGGATCCGAAGATCGCCGTGTACCGCGATACCAATACGGTTGAGTTCTGGTCCGGCTACAAGGGGCCGATCAGCGCCGCCTCCGGCTCCGTCGCCGCGGATTACGTGGTGGTGCAGATGTTCGCCGCCGCCTCCTCCGGGCAATCGACGCCGGAAGAAGCGGTGCGGGAGGCCGAGCGCCGCGCCCGCCGTTATTATCGCTGACCGGCTGACGCTGTCCGTTCAACCTTGCGAGCCTGGCCTGTCCACCACGCCGGACAGGCCAGGCTCCAGGCTTCATCCGCGGGGCATTGCCGCCCCGCCCGCCGGAGGAGGCGCAGACCGCCATGTCCGTCAGCACCGAGCGTCACGTGACATGGAGGCGCCCAGAGGTGGCACCCTCTCTGCTCGCGCGGCTGTTCGATTCCAAGCCTTTCCTGATCGCCATCTGCCTGCTGCCGGCGGTGGGCCTGCTGCTGGTGTTTCTCACCTACCCTCTCGGGTTAGGCATCTGGCTCGCCTTTACTGACACCCATGTGGGACGCGGAGGCTATTTCGTCGGCTTCGAGAATTTCGAATCCCTCTGGTATGATCGGGTGTTCTGGGGCGCGGTGTTCTACACCGTATTCTACACCGGTGTCGCGACAGTGCTGAAATTCGGCCTGGGCCTATGGCTGGCCCTGTTGCTGAACGAGAATCTGCCGTTCAAGTCGCTGCTGCGCGCCATCATCCTGTTGCCCTGGATCGTGCCGACCGTGCTGTCCGCCATCGCCTTCTGGTGGATGTACGATGCGCAGTTCTCCATCATCTCCTATGTGCTTGTGGACGTCCTGGGCTGGCGTGAAACCTATATCGACTTCCTCGGCACGCCCTGGCATGCGCGGTGGTCGCTAATCGCCGCCAATGTGTGGCGCGGCATTCCCTTTGTCGCGATCAGCCTCCTGGCAGGGCTGCAGACCATTTCTCCCTCGCTCTACGAAGCGGCGCTGCTGGATGGCGCATCGTCATGGCAGCGCTTCACCCGCATCACGGCGCCGCTGCTGATGCCGATCCTGGCGGTGGTGCTGACCTTTTCCGTGCTGTTCACCTTTACGGACTTCCAGCTTGTTTATGCCATCACGCGCGGCGGGCCGATCAACTCCACCCATCTCATGGCGACGCTGGCCTTCCAGCGCGGCATTCCGGGCGGCCAGCTGGGCGAAGGCGCGGCCATCGCGGTATCGATGATCCCGTTCCTGATCCTGGCCACGATGTTCAGCTATTTCGCCCTGGCCCGGCGGAAGTGGCAGCAGGGAGGCGACGATGAGTGAGGCCGTGGCGCAACGCCCCCGCAAGGTGAAGGCCGACCTGCCGGAGCGCCTGTCCTGGCAGTCCAACCGCCGCCGCCTGGTGACGGTTTACCTGCCGCTGCTCTGCTTCGTCTTCGTGCTGTTATTTCCGTTCTACTGGATGACGGTGACGACGTTCAAGCCGAACGCAGAGCTGTACAACTACGCCGAGAATAACCCCTTCTGGGTGCGGTCCCCAACCCTCGCCAACATCAACAAGCTGCTGTTCGAAACAAGCTATCCAAGCTGGCTGTGGAACACGATGCTGGTGGCTGTCTGCTCAACCGTGCTGTCCCTCGTGGCCTCGGTACTGGCGGCCTATGCCATTCAGCGCTTGCGCTTCCGGGGGTCGACCTATGTCGGCCTTGCGATCTACATCGCCTATCTGGTGCCGCCCTCGATCCTGTTTATTCCGCTGGCCACGATGGTGTTCCAGCTGGGCCTGTTCGACAGCCCGCTGGCCCTGATCCTGACCTACCCGACCTTTCTGATCCCGTTCTGCACCTGGCTGCTGATCGGCTACTTCAAGTCGATTCCCTATGAGCTGGAGGAATGCGCGCTGATGGACGGCGCGAGCCGGTTGCAGATCCTTTGGCGGATCACCCTTCCGCTGGCGGTGCCAGGCCTGATCAGCGCCGGGATCTTTTCGTTCACCTTGTCCTGGAACGAATTCATCTACGCCCTCGCCTTTATCAGCAGCAGCGAGAACAAGACCGTTCCGGTCGCCATCCTGACCGAGCTGGTGCAGGGCGACGTCTATCAATGGGGCGCGCTGATGGCGGGGTCGCTGCTGGGTTCGCTTCCCGTCGCCATCTTCTATTCCTTCTTCGTGGATTATTATGTGTCTTCCCTCACGGGGGCGGTGAAGGAATGATCCCCAGCTTCAGCTGAGGAAATCCAGGAGCAGCCGGAGCGTATTCTCCGGCCGCTCCTCCTGCGGACTGTGGCCGCAATCCACCGCTTCGCCACGCACATCCACCGCTTTGTCACGCCAGGTTTGCAGCACGTCATAAAGCTGGCCGACCACGCCACGTCCGCCCCACAGGGCGAGCAAGGGCGCGGCGATTCGTTTCTCCGCATCCTCCGCGTCATGGTCGAGGTCGATGCTCGCCGCCGCGCGGTAATCCTCGCAGATGGCATGGTGCGTCGCCGGATCGCGGTAGCACCGGAGATACTCGGCGAACACAGCGTCACTGGTGGAGCCCGGGACCTTGATCTGGTTGGCGATGTGCTGGCGCAGAAAGAATTCAGGATCGGCGCCGATCATCCGTTCCGGTAGCGGTGCGGGCTGGATCAGGAAGAACCACCAGAAATAGCGAGTGGCGAATTCCTTGTTCGTCTGGGCGTACATGGTCGCCGTCGGAGCGATATCCATGACGACGATCCGTTCCACGGCTTCTGGATGGTCCAGGGCCATGCGATGGGCCACGCGGCCACCGCGGTCATGCCCGACGACGGCGAAGCGCTTAAAGCTCAGGGAGCGCATCACCTTCACCTGGTCCAGTGCCATGGCGCGCTTGCTGTAGTTGACGTGGCCGGGGCCGCCTTCCGGCTTGGAGGAATCGCCATAGCCGCGCAGATCGGCAGCCACCACGGTGAAGCTGCGGGCCAGGGCGGGGGCGATCTTTCCCCAGGTCAGATGGGTCTGAGGATGGCCATGCAGCAGCAGCAGGGGTGGCCCCTTGCCGCCCCGCGCGATCCGGATGCGGGCCTCCCCGGTCTCGATGTCGGCAAGCTCGAAGCCTGGGATGTGGCATGGGGGCAAGGCCATGATGCCGTTCCTTTCCCGCTGCGGCGAGAGGGTCCAAAAAAAAGGCGGTGCCGAAGCACCGCCGAGTTTAGGGAGGAAACGTCCAAGAAAGGCAACATAGCGGCCGAACCGCATATGCTACATGCAGGAAACTAGCCTAATCATGACCGATTGCAAGTATTTTTTTGCAACGCAACATGACCGAACAGGCAGATCGATCCAAGGAACCCCATCACCATGATGGCCTATGTTCCCTGAACCTCTGCGGATCAGAACGCATCGCCAGAACATCCGGTTGCTTCTTTTAATCGCGAATGGTGCTCATCATGGCCGGACTGACACCCTTGGCAGAACCGGCCACTGGAGATGGTTGTTAATCACTCCGGATGCGCGTCACTTCATCCCGGGACGCCGAAATTGGCAGGCTCAAGCTCTGAAGTTCAGACGGGTTCCCTGGAGCCTTCCGCGGGGCGGCCAAGCCCCTTCAACCATGAAAAGCTTCCAGCGTTATCGGAAGCGCGCCCTAGCCCGCTCGTGGCGCGTCCCAGATGGCTTCCGTGCCTATCCGCATATTCCACGAACAAGAATGGACAGGAGGACGGACATGAAGACCCTGACCAAAGGTGTGGCTTTGCTTGCCTTGCTCCTTGCCGCTCCGGCCATTGGCGTGGCCCAGGCGGCCCAGCAGGGTGGCTCCGGGCGCGGAGCCGAAGGCAATCTGCAATCCGGCGCGGCAATGGATGATGCCCAGAAGCGGTCATCCGGAACATCGGACACCGGCACCCCCGCCCAGCCAGAACAACGGACCCAGAGCCCCCGCCCGCCCGGGACAGCGGACAGCCCGGCGCGGCAGCGGCCCGAGGGCAATCTTGGTTCAGGTGCGGCCATGACCGGCTCTCAAAGGGAGTCAACCGGCGCCGGCACGACAGGCGGAGCATCGCCGCCGACGGCGTCTCCGCAATCCCCGGGGGCAGCCACGCCCGCGCGGTAGCGTGATCGGGCGGGATGGCCGCCTTGCAGGGTGAAGGCTGGGCGCGCCTCGGGGGTGTTGCCGGGTTGCGCCCGCCCTTCACCTCAAGGGTGGATCTAAGAACGTCAAAGTCCGGCGTCCCGGAGCCGGTGCGGCGGGCAGCCGCCGCACCGCAGATCGATTTTGTCCGATCATGATCCCTGATGGCGCTCAGGAGTCACGCCGCCACCACCGCCGCGTCAGCCAAAGCACAAGCAAGCCCTCACATCCCGAAAGGGCCACTGCGTAATGGGAGCCGATCAGCTCCGCCATCAGGCCAAGATGCAGGAAGCCGATCGGTCCTGCGCCAATACAGACCGACAGCAGGCCCAGCACACGGCTCCGCATTTCCGGGGGGGTGGCCAGGAACACCAGCGTGGTCTGCATGATGCTGAACCCGGAACCACCCCACCCGGCCAGCATCAGCGCCAGTCCGGCGAGAAGAGGATGCGGGGCGAGCGCGAACAGCGCCATCAGCCCGCAATAGGAAATCACCCCGCCGATATAGAAAGGCCAGTAGCGATCGGCCCTCGCGCATAATGCGATGGAGAACGCGCCGAGCAGGGCACCGATCCCATCCATGCTGGCGAGCAGTCCAACGCCTTCGGGTCCCAGCAGCAGGCGGTCCAATCCGATCACCGGGACCATGCTCGTGGCCGGCCAGGCGAAGATGTTGTAGATCAGGGTGATGATCATGATGCCGGAAAGCCGCCGGTCGCTGATCACCAGCGATATGCTTGCGGCGACGCGGCTCAGGACGCTTTCCCCGGTTGTTGCCTGAGCCTCGTTCCGGTAGGTCAGGCGAAGCGACGTGGCGATCGCCACCAAGTAAAGCAGGGCGGTGAACAGGAACACGCCCTCGATCCCGGCTGAAGCCAACAACATCCCGCCGAGTATGGGGCCGAGCATGCGGCTGGCATTGTTGGTGCCGACATCGATGGACATGGCGGTGCTCATCCGGTCCGCGCCGACCACCTGCCCCATCATCATGCGCCTTACCGGATTGTCGGCCGCCCATCCAAGGCCGTTGATGAAGCACGCGACGGCCAGATGCCAGATCTCGAGCGCGCCGGCCAGGGCCAGCAGGCCCAGCGCCAACGAGGTGGCGAAGGAACTAGACAGCACCAGTACCAAGGCGGTGCGACGCTCGATCCGTTCGGCCCAGACCCCGAGAAACGCGCCAAGCAGCGCCATGGGCAGGAGGCGCAATAGCATCATGCTGGCGACAAGAAACGCGGAGCCTTGCTGCTGATACACGAAGACGCCGATGGCGATGGTTTCGATCCAACGCACGCCGAATGTCACGAGGCCGGCTATCCAAAGGTTCAGGAAATCGGAATTGGTGAACAAGGCACGCAACGGCGCGCCGGCCGACTGCGCGACTCTGGCATCTGGCAACTTCATTTCCTTCCCTATTCCAGCCTTCTGCATCGCTGTGACCGCTTGCTCAGGCAAAATCCCAGGTGGAATCTAAGGCAGGTTGTGCGACCCTCATCAACCCGGCATCAGGCACCGCTCCTGCCGGAGCGCCTCGACACTCCGCTCCTCCTTTGGAAGGTGGTCCTGCTGCCGGGCTGAACAGCGGCCATTTCATCACCAGCTTTGTCGCGGGAATTCGCGCCGGCTTCCTTGCGGGACGCAACGCCGGTGACCATCACGGCTACCCGGAGCAAGCGGAGACATGCGGCATCTGCCTGATGGAAGCAGCGTGAAAGCGCCCACCGCTTAGCCGCTCCCTTGACCCTGTGCGGTGGCTCGCCGGTCAATGGAAGCAAACGCCGTTCGCCATGCAGTATGAGGCACCGGCCGCCGGGAGCGAAGCGCCGGATATGCTATCCGTTCCACGGAAACGCAGAAATGCCAGGGCGCCTGCCTTCCGGCATGACGGCCCGGATCGTCCCGAACTGGTTTTCCGCGCCCGAAGGGAGGGATGGAAGCATCATGGCTGATGTCGCCTATGTCCAGACCACGATGTCGGGCAGCAGCCGGCAATGGCTGCTGCATCCCTTCACATGTGTCATGACGTCCTATGGCACGGTCTTCGCGCCATCCGTCATTGCCGCGACGTTACTGGTGACGCTGTTGGCCCTCGCTCTGCCGACAGCCCTTTTGCAGGTTTATGACCGCATCCTGCCGAACGGGGCGACGGGAACATTGGCCGCCCTGGCCTGCGCGGTGGTGGTGGCGATCATCCTCGAAGCTCTGCTTCGCCATGTCCGCAGCCGCATCCTGGCCCGCATCGCCGCGGCGGCGGAAGCGCAGGCCCATCGTGCGGCCATGCAGAGCTTGCTGAACGCGCCGGTCGAGGCCCTTGAGGCGCACGGAAACGGATACTACGCCGAACGGCTCGCCGCCATCGGCACATTGCGGGAGGCATGGTCGGGCCCGGCACTGCAGGCGATGCTCGATCTGCCCTTTGCCCTGCTTTACCTGCTGGGGATCTGGTACCTGGCGGGACCGTTGGTGCTGGTGCCGCTGGCCCTTCTGGCTGCCGTTGGGCTTCTGGCCTTTGTGACCGGCGCCTGGGTGCGCCGTGCCGCGCAGAAACTGGCCCTTGCCGAGGAACGGCGTTTCAATTTCCTGTTCGATACCCTGCATGGCATCCAGGCCATGAAGCTTCTTGGTGCCGAGCCGCTTCTTGAACGCCGCTACGAGCGCTTGCAGGCCGGATCGGCGCAGGGCCGGCGCATGCTGGGCCAGATCATGGCCACCGGACAGGAGGGCGGCCTTCTGCTGACGGAGGCGGCCACCGTCGCGGTGCCCGCCCTTGGCTGCATCATGGTGCTGGAAGGCCGGCTCACGGTGGGAGGGCTTGGCGCCTGCACCATGCTGGCCGGACGGGCGATGCAGCCACTCCTTGGCGGCATCGCGGTTTGGGCAAGATTGCAGTCGCTCGCGGAAAGCCGCCAGCGCGTGGCCGAGATCGGTGCCCTTCCCGATGAGCGGCCGCGGGCGCGACCTGCCCTGGATGTGTCCCATGGGCATGTGCTGTTGAGCAATGTCGGCCTTCGGCTGAATGGCCAGCAGGACTGGCTCTTCAATGGCCTGTCGCTTGAATGCCGGCCGGGGGAGCTGATCGGCATTACCGGGGCGAATGGATCGGGCCGTTCAACGCTTCTGCGCATCATGGCGGGCGAAGTGGCGCCGGATGCCGGGCAGGTGCGGATCGACGGCCAGGATCTCGCCACAATCGATGCCGCCGGGGCGCGACGCCGGGTTGCCCTTGTGCCAGCGGACCCCGCCCTCATCCGTGGCACCTTTCTGCAGAACCTGACACTGCATCAGCCGCATCTGGAAGCGGCCGCCCTTCGTCTGGCCGGGGAACTGGGTCTGGACCAGGTGGCAGGCGGCTTGCCAGGCGGCTGGCATACATCGGTCGGCATGGCGGGAATGCCCTTGCCGCGCGGTGTCGCGCAACGGATCGGGGTGGTGCGGGCGCTGGTCGAGGGCCCCCGGATCCTGCTGTTGGACGATATCTCCGCGCAGATCGATGCGGAGGGTGACCTGCGGCTCGCGCGGCTCCTGACCGGGTTGCGCGGCAATGTCAGCGTGATCATCGTGACCCACCGGCGCTCGACCCTGAACATCGCGGACCGGGTGCTGGCCATCCGGGATGGCCGCCTGGAACCGCAAGGACGCGGCCAGCCATGAGCATGCTGGATGACGTCCGCCCTGGCGCGCCGGTGAGCATGCCACATGGCCTGCTGGCGCCCTCGGATCTCGCGCAGTGCCTTTGCGCATTCCTTTGGCTGCTGGACTGGCGCGGAGGCCCGGATGATCTTCTGACGGCCTTGCCGCATGCCAGGCCGGAGATCGATGTGACCGATTTCCGGAACACGCTGGCGATCCTTGGCTACCCGACGCAGGTGGAGCCGCTCGCCCGCGGGCATCTGGATGCGCGGCGGCTTCCAGCCGTGCTTCTGGCGCCAGGCCGGGCAGCGGCGGTTCTATACTGCAACGAATACGGCCAGCTGCTTCGCCTTGATGGCTCCACCGGCGAGGTGCGGCAATGCGGCGCCGCTGATCTGCACGGCACCCTTCTGTTGTTGTGCGACAGGCTGGCGTTGCCCGCCCGGCAGAACTGGCTCGCTTCGGTGATCAAGCGGTTTCGCGGCCATCTTCCGGGACTTCTCGGCGCCAGTGGCCTGATGGCGCTGGCCGGGCTCGGGGTGCCTGCCTTCACCATGGTGGTGTTCGACACGGTGATTGCCGGGCGCAGCCCGGACACGCTGGTGATGCTCACCATAGGTGCGGCCGGCGCAGTGCTCGCCGAGGCAGCCTTCCGCGCCATGCGGCAGCGGGCGTTGCTGTCGCTGGGGGAAAGGCTGGACCGTCTGGTGTCCGGCACCGTCTTCAGCCAGTTGATGTCACTGCCGACGGCGCTGGTGGAGCGGGCGGGCACCGCGGCGCAGGTGTCCCGCCTGCGGGACTTCGCCGCGATCCGCGAGTTCCTGACGGACAGCTTTGCCGTGGCCGTGCTGGATCTTCCCTTCACCCTTGTGGTCATGGCGCTGATGCTGGTGCTGGGGGGCTGGATCGCGATCATCCCGCTTGGCACCGCGCTGGGCCTTGCCATGCTCTACATGATTTCCCGTGCGCCGCTGCGCGATGCGATCTCCGAGGCCGCCCGCGCCGCCCAGGGACGGGAAGTGCTGGCCGTGGAGGCGCTTGAAGCGGCGCGGACCCTGAAGCTGGCCAGCGCGCAAGGGCGCTGGATCGAGCGCTACGCCGCCGCCGCCGCCGCCTCGGCTGCGGCCTCGGCCCGTGTCGGCATCCTGTCGGGCGCGGTCACGGCGGCAAGCCAGGCCTTGGTGACGCTGTCCGGCCTCGCCGCGGTGGTGGTGGGCGTGCTTTCGGTGCTGGCGGGCAGCATGACGGCAGGGGCGCTGATCGCGGGCATGATGCTGATCTGGCGCGTGCTCGGCCCCTTGCAGACCGGCTTCATGATGTTGTCCCGTTGGGAGCAGACCCAGGCTTCCATCCGCCAGGTCGACTCCCTGATGGCGCTGGAAACGGAACGCCCCCCGCCGCTGGAGGCCCGCATGGCGCCGCCGGAGAAAGGCGGCATCGTGTTCCACCGCGTCACGCTGCGTTATCTGCAGCAGGCGGAAGCCGTCATTGTCGGCGCCAGCTTTGCGATCAACCCGGGTGAAGTGGTGGCTGTGGTCGGTGCTGAAGGCTCCGGAAAATCCAGCCTCCTGAAACTCGTGGCGGGACTGTACCAGCCTCAGGGCGGCGTGGTGCGCATCGACGGGCACGACGTGCGCGCCTTTGATCCAGCCGTGCTCCGGCGCAACATCGGCTGGGTTCCGCAGGCGCCGGAGCTGCTTTACGGCACCGTGGGGCAAAATCTCCGATTGGCGCGCCCCACGGCGTCCGACGAGGATCTGCGTGTCGCGGCGGCGGAGGCCGGCGTGCTCGATGCGATCGAAGCCCTGCCGAATGGCTTCCACACCCGGGTCGGCGACAACCGAAGTGGCCGCCTGCCGCGCAGCATCCTGCTGCGCATCGCCCTGGCCGGCGCCCTGCTGCGGAATGCGCCGATCCTGTTGCTGGACGAGCCTGTCGCCGGGCTGGACGATGCCTGTGCCGAGGCCTTCACGCGCGCGATCGTGGCCCGCCGCGGACGATGCACGGTTGTCATGGCCACGCACCGCCCGAGCCATATGCGGCTGGCAGACCGTGTGCTGCGGCTGCGGGACGGGATGGTGGAGGAAGCCGCCCCCCACGCGGCGCAAGCCGCTGCGCGCATGCCCGTGTTCACCCAGAGAACGCCATGAAATCCCTGACGACGCAGCCGCAGCCCATCCCTGGCGCCATGATCCCCCTGCCCCGCGCGAGCCGCCAGCCCCGTCCCGACAGCCATGTGCTGGCCCTGGAGGAGGTTCGGGTGCATGGGCTGGAGCATCTGGTGGTGATCGGCGCCGGCCTGCTGGTGGCGGGATTGCTGGGCTGGGCATCGTTGACGCATCTGCCGGAGGTGGCCGTGGGCCTGGGAGAGGTTGTTCCTTCAACGGCGGCCGCTCCGGTGCAGCACCTCGAAGGCGGCATCGTCAGCGCCGTGATGGTGGAGGAAGGCGAGCTGGTGGTTCCGGGCCAGCCAATCCTGCAATTGAACGGCGCCACGGCCGACACGGAAATGCGACAGGCGCGCTTGAAGCTGGAATCGCTGCAACTCCAGGCCAGGCGCCTGATTGCGGCGGCGGACGGCAACATGGCCGGACTGGCGGCGCCGGTTCCGGGCCTGTTCGTCGCTCCGCAGCAGGCCGCCCTGGATGCGCGCCTGCGCCTGCTGGCAGACAAGCGCACCATCCTGGTGGAGCAGGCCGCGCAGCGGCGCAACGAACTGACGGTGCTCGCGGGCCAGATCTCGGCTCTGGAAGGGCAGATCGCCCTGTATGCGGGGGAACTGGCGACGCGGGAGGAACTGGCCCGCAGCGGCCTCGCCACACGGGTCGCGGTGCTGGAAGCCACGCGCCTGCTGCTGAGCGCGAGGGCGGAGCGGGAGCGCCTGGCGGGGCAGCGCGGCTCCACCCGGAGCGCGCTGGCCGAGGCGGAAGCGCGCATCGCCGAGCTGCAATCCACCGCCGTGGACGAGGCACGCCAGGAGGCGGCGCGGGTGGCGCTGGACATCGCCGAAACCGCCGAGGCCTTGCGCCGCCTGGAGGACCGCGCCGACCGCGTCGTGCTGCGCGCGCCGATTGGTGGCGTCCTACGGGGTCTCGCGGTGCATCGGCCGGGCGCGGTGCTGCCGCCGGGCGGCCTTGTTGCGGAGATCATGCCGCAGGACATGGCTTTGGTGGCCGATGTGCGGCTCTCCCCCCGGGATATCGGCTTCATCGCCGTGGGCCAGCCGGTGAACCTCAAGGTGCAGGCATTCGATTATGCCCGCTTCGGCACGATCGGGGGGCAGGTGGAGCGGATATCGCCAGGCACCTTCCTGGATGAGCACAAGCAGCCGCATTACCGCGCGCGCATCCGGCTCAGCCAGCAGCATGTGGGGCACGATCCGCGCCTTGCGCGCCTGACGGCCGGCATGACCCTGCAGGCGGACATCACCACGGGCGCCAAGACGGTGCTGCAATACCTGCTGAAGCCAATTTATTCGGCCATGGCAGCATCCTTCCACGAGCGGTGAGACCTTGCATGAGCGAACCAACCGGATCGGGCTCCATTCCCCTGGAAACCTCCGCCGTGGACGAGGATGCCCTGCGCGCCTTGCGGGCCGTGCAGCGGATGGTGATGCAGGCCGCGGATGGGGGAGCCAGCGCGCTGGCCGGCGGCACCGTGGCGGCGGGTGGCCTCGCGGGCGTGAAGGAGCCGGCCCGGAACATCCGGGGCGAAGCTCCCGGTGCCGAAGCGGCGGCGGAGGATGAAACAGGCCGGCGACATCCGGCGCCGATGGAGTCCGGTGCCGCCGCCGGATCTGCCGCCATGGGCTCCCGCAGCGAGCCGGATGCGATGGCTGAGCCGGCCGCCGCAGCGATGCCGCCGCCGCAGCAGAGCCCCACCGGCGGAAAGGCGGCTTTGTTTCCGGAAGATGGGCTCCCTTCCCCTGCGCCCGCCTCGCCGCCTGCCTTGCCAGGCCAGGGAGCCGGGGAAGGATCTGGCGTCCCGGCGCCTCGCCACGATGCCCTCCCGCGGAGGGCGGGCGAAGCTGAGCCTTCAGATGCCCCGCCTGCACCTCCGGCCACCCAGCCCGTTGCCCGTGCGAGGCCGAATACGCCGGCGGCTGAAGCGGATGTCCCCCCAAGCCTTCCTGCGGCCAGGGAGCCGGCGCGACCGGGGCCAGTCGTATCCCTGCCCGCAAGCGATGACCCCGAAGCGCCGCCGGTGCCAGGGTCCCCTCCTCCGGCTGAGCCGCGGCCCCCTGCCCTGGTGGAACCGGGAGATGCGGCGGAAAAGCCCGCTCCCGGCCCGCAAACGCCCCCGGGGCCGGTGGGGGAGTCGGAACGTCCTGATCCAGCTGATCCGGACGAACCGACGCCGCCGATTGAGGAACCGCCAGCCCCCGAGCCAGTCTGTCCCCCCGAAATTGCCGCCCGTTCCGTGTCGGGGAGCGAAGACACGGAGATTGCTCTCGCCCTTTCCGCGGCCCTGGCTGCCGGTCAGCAAGATGCGGGCCTTTCGGTCATCATCCTGGGCGTTCCGGCGGGTGCCAGCCTGTCCTCCGGCAGCCGGCAGGGGGATGGTTCCTGGCTTGTGGCATCGGAGAATCTGGCGGGCCTGAGCATCACGCCGTCACGGGATTTCGCCGGCACCCTGGAACTGGTGCTGCGGGCCACGGCGCAAGACTCCAGCGGCAGCGCCGCCACGGAGGAAACGCGCTTCTCCGTGCAGGTCGTCCCCGTTGTTGACGGGGCGGTGCTGGTAGGCATGGCAGCGGGCCGGGAAGACCAGTGGATCACGCTGGAAACGACCTTCGGCAGCCTTGCCGATGATTCCGAGCAATGGGGCGAGTTTGTGCTGGTGCATGGTGTCCCGCAACATGCCGCCCTGTCGCAGGGCGAGGTGCTGGAGGATGGCAACTGGGCCGTGAGGCGGGAGGAACTCGCCGCAGGGCGCGTGGCCATCCGTCCGCCCGCGGATAGCGACGCCACGATCATGCTCCGGCTTGAGGCCACCATATGGGACGGGGCTTATGCCTCAGCGGGAATATCGGCTCCGCTGAAGGTGGAGGTGGCAGCGATGGCCGATGCGCCCTTCGCCTTGGCGGCTTCCGTCATCGGCGTGGAGGATCGGCCGGTGGCCCTGGATCTGTCGGCGGCGCTGTCGGATGTCGATGGGTCCGAGAGCCTGGTGATCCGGCTCCTGGGCCTGCCGGCCGGCGCGAGCCTGTCAGCCGGCAGGCGGGGGGATGATGGTTCCTGGCTGCTCGATGGCAGCGAACTGTCCGGCCTGAGCCTGCTGGCTCCGCCCGATTATGCCGGGACGCTGGTCCTCACGCTGCATGTCCTGGCGCGGGAAGCGAATGGCGACACGGCTGTCACCAGAAGGGACTTTTCCGTGCTGGTCCAGGCGGTGGCCGATCCCGTCACGCTGCAGGCCGCGGGGGAAGGACAGGAAGATGGCTGGATCCCCCTGCGTGGCTCCCTGGCGTTGAACGACACGGATGGATCGGAGCATTTCGGGCCGACGCTGGTGGTGCGTGGCGTGCCCATGGGCGCGATGCTGTCGCATGGGCTGGAATCCGCGCCCGGGGTATGGGAAGTGCCGCTGGAGGCATTCCGCTCCGGGTTGCTCGCCGTCCTGCCGCCTGCCGACAGCGATGCCGATTTCCAGTTGGTGTTCTCGGTGGCCAGCCATGACGGCACCGACAGCAGCCGGACCAGCCAGGCCGATGTGACGGTGGTGGTGCGCGCGGGCGCAGATGCACCGACGGTCACGGTGCAGGATTTTCATGGCAGGGAGGATACGCTGCTCAGGCTTTCAGGGCTGGGCGGCGCGCTGCAGGACAGGGATGGCTCCGAAGCCCTCAGCTTCGTGCTGAGTGGTGTGCCGCAGGGCAGCAATTTCAGCTCCGGCACGCGCCAGCCGGATGGGAGCTGGCTGTTTACCTCCGCGCAACTGGCCAGCCTTTCCATGGCGCCGCCGGGCCATCTTTCAGGCAGCTTCACCATGACGCTGACAGCCCGTGCGACCGAGGCCCGCGATGACCAGCCCACCGCCTCCACCTCCGCCAGCTTCACCGTCAGGCTCGATCCGGTGCTGGATGCCGGCACCATCAAGGGAAATGCCAGCGGATCGGAAGACAACCTCGTTGTTCTCCGGCCCAGCTTCGCCACGCCTGACAATGACGGGTCCGAGCAATGGTCCGCCCTGACGCGAGTCGCGGGCCTGCCCGATGGTGCGTCGCTGACGGCGGGAACGGAGGTCTCGCCCGGTGTGTGGGACGTGTCCACAAGCGACCTTCGTACCGGCCTCATCAGCATCATCCCGCCCTACAACAGCGATGTTGACTTCAAGCTGACCCTGACCGCGACCCTGTCGGATACCGGCAACGGCATCACCGTCAGCCGCGAGGTCACCGGCACCAGCACCGTGACGATCGCCGCACGCGCCGACAAGCCGCTTATCGATGCCGCCGATGCGGCTGGGGCCGAGGACGGGACGATCCCGCTCTCCCTCGCCGCCGGGCTGACGGATCTGGACGGCTCTGAAAGGCTTTCGGTCAAGATCCTCGGCGTGCCGGCGGGCGGCCATCTGTCCCATGGCACGCGCGGAGCGGATGGCGGCTGGAGCGTGGACCCGGCCGATCTGCCGGCCCTTACCCTCATCCCGCCGAAGGATTTCTCCGGAAACCTGAAGCTGACCTTGCAGGCGACATCCCACGATAACAACAGCAGCACGGCGACGGTGAGCCGCAGTTTCACCGTGCAGGTGGCGGCGGTGGCCGATGAAGCCCTGGTCAGAACTTTCCCGGCTCTCGGAAGGGAAGATGCCGGCATCGCCCTGAGGATCTCGGCGCTCCCCACCGATATTGACGGCTCCGAGACGATCGTGGCACTGCGCCTCGCGGATGTTCCGGAAGGTGCCATTGTCAGGGCAGGCGGCGTGGCGCTGGCGCGGCAGGCCGACGGAAGCATCCTGGTGCAGCCGGGGCAGATTTCCGGCCTGACCATCACGCCGCCGCCGCACTCGGACCAGCGGTTCACCTTGCGGGTGTCGGCCATCAGCGCGGAAGCGAATGGAAGCCAGGCCGAAAGCGCGCCTGTGCCGCTCATTGTCACCGTGCAGGGTGTCGCGGATGCGCCTGTTCTGGCCAATGCCACCCTGTCCGGGCTGGAAGATCATGCCATCCCGCTGAATCTCGGCGCGATCATGCCGGATGCGGATGGGTCGGAAGCATTGAGCTTCGTGGTTTCCGGTCTGCCGGATGGCGCGGTGCTTTCGGCCGGCACCTACCGTGGGCCGGGGGTCTGGTCCCTGACCGCGGCGGAAGCCGCGGCGGCCGTGCTGCATCCGCCCGCGGATTATGCCGGCACGCTGGTCCTCACCGTCACCGCCGTGACGCAGGAGGCCGGAAGCGGGAGCCAGGCGCGCAGCACCGCCACGCTCACCGTGCGACTCGGCGCCGTGGTGGACCAGCCGGGCGTCGGCGGCATGGACGGTATCTCCGGCGATTGGGGCCGCATGCGCGGCACCGAGGACCAGCCCATCACGCTCCGGCTCGATCCTGGGCTGGCGGATCGCGACGGATCCGAGCGTCTGGTGGGCGAGATCCTCATTCATGACGTTCCGGCCGGCGCGGTTCTGCGGCTTGCCGACGGCAGTGTCGTTGCGGCGGATGCCGATGGTGTCCACCGCATCGGCGTGGCGCGGATGGAAGGCGTTTTCCTTCAGCTGCCCGCCAACAGCGATGCGGAAGCGACCTTGCGCATCGGCATGATGGTGGAGGACACCGGCGGAGTGCGCCGGGCGATCGGCGGAGTGATCGTCATTGATCCTGCCGGCGATGCCGACATCCCCCTGCTCGTGGTCCTGGATGCCACCGGGACCGGGCGCGGCGTCGCCGATCTGGGGCCTGTGGCGATTCCGCTGCATATTTCCACGAGCCTTGCCGACACGGATGGCTCCGAAACGCTGCATGTCTGGGTGCGGGATGTGCCGCAGGGTGCGGTGTTGTCAGCGGGCGTGCCCGCGGGCGGCGGCGTCTGGCGCGTGCCTGCCTCGGCGCTTGCGGATCTCGCCCTCCTGCCTCCGGCCGGCTATGGCGGCAGCTTCAGCTTGCGTGTCACCAGCCAGGCCATCGAGCGCGATGGCGATGAAGCGACCGTGACCCGAACCGTGAGGGTGACGGTTGCGCCGCCCTCCGGCAGTGGCGGCGCCTGCACGGACCCGGACCATCCGGCTACGGGCCCTGTTGCCAGCCTTCCCGCTGCGCAGGCACCGCTGCTGCGGATCTCCGATGCGGCCACGGATGAGGACAATGCCGTGACGCTGGCCATCAGCCTCGCCAATGCCGACAATGACGAAGGACGTGAAACCCTCGGGCTTCGCATTGAAGGGGTCCCGGCGGGCGCTTTCCTTTCAGCGGGGGGGCGGGATCCGCTCACCGGGCATTGGGTGCTGTCGCCGGCCGAGCTGGCGGGCCTCCGCTTCCTGCCCCCTGCCGATTTCGCGGGTACGATCATGCTCGCCGTCTATGGCATCGCCACAGAGGCCACCGGGGACCTCGCCGAGGCACGGGCCGATCTCCGCATCGAGGTAGCGGATGTCGTGGACGGGGCGGTGATCTCGGCCGCACCCATTGCCGCGGCGGAGGATCGCGCGGTTCCGCTGAATCTCCGCGTCACACCGCGCGATGCGGATCACAGCGAAACGGTGGTCAGCATCGTCGTGACCGCTTCTCCGGGCGCGAGCATCAATGGACCGGGGGTGACGGCGCTCGGCGGCATGCGCTGGGCGATTGACCCGGAGCAAATGGGCGGCATCACCGCGACGCCACCCCTGCATTCAAATGCACCCCTGCACATCACGGTGGAAGCGGTGACAAGGGAAGCGGTCAGCGGCGACACCCATCTTGCCACTCATATCCTGGTGCTGCCCGTTGCGGCCCGTGCGGATGCGCCATTGGTCAGCGTGGCGGATGCCATGGGAATGGAGGACAGGCCGGTTCCGCTGCAACTCGCGGCCGCCCTGCGCGACATGGATGGATCGGAGATCCTGTCCGTGGTGCTCCAGGGCCTGCCATCCGGCTCCCGCCTTTCCGCCGGGCTTAACAACGGCGATGGCAGCTGGACTCTGACCGGGGAACAGCTTGCCGGCCTGACCTTGATTCCGCCTGCCGACTGGGATGGCGACATGGCGCTGAAGCTGGTTGCGCATGCGCGTGAGATCTCCAACGGTTCCGTGGCGACGACCGAAGCGGAGTTCCACGTCATCATCGCCGGCGTGGCGGACATGCCGGTGCTGACCGTGTCCGATCGGTCGGGCATGGAGGACACCCGCTTGCCCCTCAACCTGCAGGCCGCCCTGCTGGACCATGACGGGTCGGAACAACTGACGGTCACGATCAGCGGGCTGCCGGAAGGCTTCACCCTGTCGCGCGGCGTTTCCCTGAGCGGGGGCCAATGGCGAGTGTCCGGCCACGAGCTGGCCGGGCTGGAACTGCTGCCCGCCGCCAACTGGAACGGCAACGTCACCCTCGTTGCCGAAGCGGTCAGCCGGGAAGCGGGTTCGGGAAGCAGCGCCAGTGTCATGGAATCCTTCAGGATCGTTCTTTCAGCGGTCAATGACGCGCCCGTGCTGGAGCTCGCAGCCGCCGTCCGTGCCGAGGCCGGAGGCACCGCTGTCCCGGCGCTGGGTGGCGCCAATGCCGCAGATGTGGACAGCGCCTATCTGTCCGGTGCCGTGGTCAGCCTGTCGGGTGCCCTCGTCGGGGACATGTTGAACATCGGCGGCTTCGAACTGACGGCACAAGGCGGGCGCCTCATGATCGGGGGCACCGGCATCGAGGTTCTGGGCGGGGGATACAATCCCGGCACGGGCATGCTGCGGCTGGGTGGCCGTGCCTCCCCCGGCATCTATGCCGCCGTGCTGCAATCCCTTGTGCTGGAAAACGCCGAGGGGGAGCTTGCCGCCGGCACGCGCACCATCGCGGTGAAGTTGACGGACCAGTCCGGCGCGGCATCGGCGCAGCAGAGCGTGGCGCTGGCGGTCGGCCCCGGCGGACCGGATGAGGCAGCGGGCCAGACCTTCACGGGCAGCGCGGCGTCGGAAGCCATGACCGGTGGTGCCGGCGCGGACCTGTTCCTGATATCCGCGAATGGCGGACATGACGTCATCGATGGCGGCTCCGGCGCCTGGACCGACCAGATCACTGTGACGGGCGCCGGTGAACCGGGGCTGGGCGGCTGGACCATTGTGGTGGAAACGCCCGGCGCCACGATGCTCAGGCAAACCAACGGCTTCGCCTTCGACCAGGCCGTATCGGGGCATATTTCCTTTTCGGACGGGACCCAGGCGGATTTCCTCCATGTGGAGCGCATCGGCTGGACATGAAGGCCGTGCCGCCGCCCGACCGGAGGCCGGAAGAACGGGGCTGATCCAGCCAGTGGGCCCGGCGTTGCCACCGCGGTCAGGCGCCGGCCAGGCTGTTCCGCAGGGCTTCGACCAGTGCCTCGGCGGCGGGAGGCAAGGAACGGTCGCTGCGGCGGATCAGGCTGACGACGCGGTGAATGCCGGGGCGGCTCACGGGACGCGCCGCCAGCTCCGGCGCCATGGTGATCTCGGCAGCCGAGGACGGGATCATGGCGATCCCAAGCCCGGTGCGGGCCATGCCGACCAGGGTTCCCATATGCACCGCCTCCTGCGCGGGCGCGACGATGTGCCCGGCGCTGGCGAAGGCATCATCCACCAGGCGGCGGATGGAACTGTCGGATTCCAGGAGCAGGAGCCGCTCCGTTGCCAGCTTCTGCAGCGGAATGGACTGCATCCGCGCCAGGGCGTGGCTTGGCGGCAGCAGGGCCAGGATCTGGTCGCGGAACAGGGGCTCCAACGACAACGCGCCACCCGGCCGGAGATCGGTGGCGATGCCGAAATCCACCTCCTCCGAGCGGACCATCTCGTAAACCTGGCCGGTCACCGCCTCATGCACGCGGACGCCCAGCTCCGGATGGCTGGCCCGCATCCGGGCAATCGCACCGGGCAGGAGGCTTGCCGCGACGGAAGGGAGGACCGCCAGCCGAACCAGCCCGCGCCTGCGCGCCGCCAGGTCCCGCAGGCTGGCGATGGCGTGATCCAGATCCTGGAGCAGAGGTTCCAGCGACCGGGCGAGTTCGCGTCCGGCGGCCGTCGGTTCCGCGCCACGCGGCGTCCGCTCCAGGAGCCGCAGCCCCACTCCGGCCTCCAGCTGGCGGATCTGCACCGTCAGGGCGGGCTGGGTGATGTTCAGCAGCGCGGCGGCCCGGGTGAAGCTGCCATAGCGTTGCACCATGGCGAAGGCGCGCAGCCCCTTCAGGGTGATTGACATAAAGAAAGCTTATGGAACACCGATATCTTTTCAATTGATTTATTGCCTGATCGCCTTTCGAATCCTTCTCAACAAAGGCGCGTGCCAGACGCGGCGGAAAGGGAGGGATCGATGTCCTCAGCGACAGCGAAACGCTATTTTGTGCGGCCGGAGGATGTTCCCGGCTACAGCCCGGCCAATCACACCGGCACGGTCAACCGCCGCCTGATCAGCCCCGAAACGGTTGGCGCGACCTCGATGGAGGTCCTGCTCGGCACCATCGAGGCCGGCCAGGGCGCCCTTCCCCACGCGCATCCGGGCATGGAGCAGGCCTGCTACATCCTGTCCGGCCGCGCCCGCGCGGAAGTCGGCGGCCAGAGCCGCGAGATCGGTCCGGGAGAGATGTGCTTCTTTCCCAAGGGCGAGGAGCATGTCTTCACCGTGATCGGCCCGGAGCCTGTCCAGGTGCTGGTGATCTATTCCCCGCCCTATGGAGAGGACCCGGCCAAGGTCGTGCGCCGCGTCGCGGAGGCCCACCCATGATCCGGCGCCGCAGCCTGCTTGGCGCCGCATCGCTGCTCGCCCTTCCGGTCGCGCGTCCCGTGGCCGCGCAACCGGGCGGGTGGAAGCCGGAACGTCCCGTCACCCTGATCGTGCCCTTCGCCGGCGGCAGCGGCACCGATGCCGTGGCCCGTATCCTCGCGGATCTGCTTGGCCAGCAACTCGGCGTGCCGGTGGTGGTGGACAACCGCGCCGGCGCCAACGGTGCCATCGCCGCCGTGCAGGCCGCGCGCTCTGCACCGGATGGAACGACGCTGTTTGTCACCACAAACACCACGCATTCCGCCAATCCCTCGCTGCTCAAGCGCATCGACTACGATCCGGTGGCCGATTTCACGCCCGTCGCGCGGGTCGGCAACCTGCCTTTCATGCTGGTGGTCGGCGAAGGGGTGAAGGCCCGCAGCCTCGGCGAATTGCTGGACATGGCGCGGCAGAAGCCCGGCAGCGTGACCTATGCCAGCGGCAACAGCACCGGCATCGTGGCCGGCGCCACCATGGCGCGCATGGGCAAGGCCGAGATGCTGCATGTTCCCTATCGCAGCACGCCGCCCGCCATGACGGACGTGATCGCCGGGCGCGTGACCTGCATGTTCGTCGACATCGCGGCGGGCCTCGCCAATGTGCAGGCCGGCAAGCTGCATGTGCTGGCGATGAGCACCAAGGAACGCTCGGCGCTGATGCCCGGCGCACCGTCCATGGCCGAGGCCGGGCTGCCGGGTTTCGACATCACCTCCTGGAATGGCGTGTTCGGCCCCGCGAAGATGCCGCCGGAGATCGTGGCGACGCTGAACGCCGCGATCCAGGGCGCCCTGGTCCGGCCGGAGGTGAAGCAGCGCTTTGCTTCCATCGGCTTCGAGGCGTTTTCCGGCCCGCCGGAAGCATTGGATGCCTTTGTTCGCGCCGAGCTGGTGAAATGGCGCGACCTGATCGAGGCCGCGGGGATCGAGAAGGAATGACCGCGCTCGCCGGTCTGCGCGTCCTTGATGCCAGCACGGTGGTGATGGGTCCCTATGCCACGCGGCTGCTGGCCGATCTCGGCGCCGATGTGCTGAAGGTCGAGCCGCCGGAAGGCGACGTGATGCGCCGCGCCGGCCAGGGCGGCGCCATTTTCGCGCATCTCAACCGCAGCAAGCGGAGCGTGGCGCTGGACCTGAAGTCGGAAGCCGGCCGCGCGGCATTCCGGGACCTCGCCGCGGGTGCCGACGTGCTGGTGCACAACATGCGCCCCGAGGCCGCGGCGCGGCTCGGGCTGCGGCAGGCGGATCTGGCGGACCTCAATCCACGTCTCATCACCGCCTGCGCTTATGGCTATGGCGAAGGAGGGCCTTATGCGGCGCGGCCGGCCTATGACGACCTGATCCAGGCCGCCAGCGGCCTTGCCGACACCATTGGCCGGGCCGGCGGCGACATGCCGCGCTATGTGCCGCTCACCCTGGCCGACCGTGTGGTGGGCGCACATCTGGCCTTCGCCATCATGGCCGCCCTTGCCTGCCGGGAGCGCACCGGCATCGCGCAGGAAGTGGCGGTGCCGATGTTCGAGACCTTCGCCGACCTGGTGGCCGGCGACCATCTCGGCGGCCTGAGCTTCGATCCGCCGGAAGGCGGCCCCTATTACGGGCGGCTGATGTCGCCCCAGCGCCGGCCCTACCGGACGCGAGATGGATGGATCGCCGTGCTGCTCTACACGGACGCGCATTGGCAGCGTTTCTTCGCGCTGATCGGGGAGCCGGAGGCGCTGCAGGATCCGCGCCTCGCCACGCATGCCGCACGGCAGGCCGGGATCGACCACGCTTATGGAAAGGTCGCCGAGGCTCTTGCCGGCCGGGGCACCGCCGAATGGATGGACCTGCTGTCCCGCGCCGACATCCCGGCTGCGCCCGTTCATGACGTCATCGGCCTGCGCCAGGACCCGCATCTCGCAGCCACCGGCTTCTGGCGCGATGTGGCCTTGCCGGATGGACGTATCCTGCACACCACGGCACCCTTCGGACGCTGGTCGGAAACCCCCCCGGAGGCACCTGGCGCGCCTCCGCCATGGCCAGCGCCCGCCGAAGCCGACTGGGAGACGCGTTGATGGATTTCGCCCTCAAACCCGAGCAGGAAGCGGTGCGCGAGGCCGTGGCCCGCATCTGCGCCGCCTTCGGCGACGAATACTGGCTGGCGCGCGACAAGGATGGGGTCTTCCCGCGCGAGTTCTGTGCCGCCCTGGCCAAGGATGGCTGGCTCGGCATCTGCATGCCGGAGGAATATGGCGGCGCCGGGCTCGGCATCACCGAGGCGGCGATCATGATGCAGGCCATTGCGCAGTCCGGCGCCGGCATGACCGGCGCTTCGGCCGTGCACATGAACATCTTCGGCCTCAATCCCGTGGTCGTGTTCGGCACGGATGCGCAGAAGCGGCGCATGCTGCCGCCGCTGATCGAAGGGCGCGAGCGCGCCTGCTTCGCCGTGACGGAGCCAAATGCTGGCCTCGACACCACCCAGCTCCGCACCCGCGCGGAGAAGCGCGGCGACCGCTACGTCGTGAACGGCCAGAAGATCTGGATCTCCACCGCCCAGGTGGCCGAGAAGGTGCTGATCCTGGCGCGGACCATGCCGCTCGATCAGGTGAAGCGCCGCACCGACGGGCTGAGCCTGTTCTACACCGATCTCGACCGCAGCCGCGTCGATGTGCGCGAGATCGAGAAGATGGGCCGCAAGGCGGTCGATTCCAACGAGGTGTTCTTCGACAACCTCGAAGTGCCGGAGGAGGACCGCATCGGCGAGGAAGGGCGTGGCTTCGAATACATCCTGCACGGGCTGAACCCGGAGCGCATCCTGATCGCCGCCGAGGCCGTGGGGCTCGGCCTCGTGGCGCTGGAACGGGCCACCAACTACGCCAAGGAGCGCCGGGTCTTCGGCCGCGCCATCGGGCAGAACCAGGCCATCCAGCATCCGCTGGCCGCCAACTGGATGGAGCTTCAGGCCGCCAGGCTGATGATCCTGCAGGCCGCCTGGCGCTATGACCAGGGCCTGTCTTGCGGCGCCGAGGCCAATGCCGCGAAGTATCTGGCCGCCGAGGCCGGCTTCAAGGCCTGCCAGCAGGCGGTGATGACACATGGCGGCTTCGGCTACGCCAAGGAATACCATGTCGAGCGCTTCCTGCGCGAGGTCATGATCCCGCGCATCGCACCGGTCAGCCCGCAGCTCATTCTCTGCTTCATCGCGGAGAAGGTGCTGGGCCTGCCCAAATCCTATTGATCGGAAAAGCCCCAATGGCCGGATTGTGGTTCGAGGAACTGAGCGAAGGGCTGGTGATCGACGCCGAATGGCGCCGCACCGTGACCGAGGCGGACAATGTCGCCTTCTGCGGTATGACAATGAATGTCGCGCGGCTGCATCTCGACGCCGACTACATGAAGAACAGCGAGTTCGGGAAGCCTTTGGTGAATTCGCTGTTCACCCTCGGCCTGATGATCGGCATGAGCGTGCACAACACCACCAATGGCACGGCCATCGCCAATCTGGGCATGAATGACGTGCGCTTCCCGGTTCCCGTCTTCGCCGGGGACACCCTCGGCGTCCGCACGACGGTGCTTTCCGCGCGCCCCAGCAAGTCGCGCTCCGATGCGGGGATTGTGACCCTGCTGCACGAGGCCTACAATCAGGCAGGCCAGGTGGTGGCGCGCTGCGAGCGGGCGGCGCTGATGCACCGGCGCCCGACGGAGGTCGCGTGATGAAACTGCGGAACCTGCTTTTCGCCCCCGCCGATTCTGAACGAAAGCGCGAGAAGGCGCTGGAAAGCGGTGCCGATGCGGTGGTCCTCGACCTGGAGGACGCGGTGGGGCCGGACAGCAAGGATGTGGCGCGCAAGGCCGTTGCCGACCTTCTTCCCGGCCGTGCCCGCCATGAGGTCATCGTGCGCATCAATGCCAGGGGCTCCCAATGGTATCTGCGCGACCTCGCGGCCGTTGTGCCCGGCGCGCCGATGGCGGTGATGCTGCCGAAATGCACCGGCCTCCCCGATATTGTCGCGCTGGACCACCATCTTGAGGTTCTGGAGGTCGCGGCCGGAATCGAGGTCGGGCGCATCGAGGTGCTGGCGCTGGTCACCGAAACCGCGGCCGCGCTGCATGGCCTTGATTATCGCGGGGCGCCGACGCGGCTGCGGGCGCTTTGCTTCGGAGCGGAGGATTTGTCCTCCGATCTCGGCATCACGCCGCGCGGGCCGGATGGGCATTACGGGGCGCCGGTGCAGCAGGCGCGAAGCGCCCTTCTCCTGGCGGCCGCCGCCGCGGGCCTGCCGGCGCTCGACACCCCCTTTCCCGATCCGCGCCAGCCCGATGCGCTTGCCCGTGAAGCGGCCGAGGCGGCGCGCGATGGCTTTGCCGGCAAGCTGTGCATCCATCCCGCGCAGATCGGCCCTGTCGCCGCCGCTTTCACCCCCGGTGCGGAGCGTGTGGCCTGGGCGCAAAGGGTGGTGAATGCCTTCAAGGCCCAGCCGGATGCCGGCGTGGTCTCGCTGGAAGGGCAGATGGTCGAGCGGCTCCATCTCCGCATCGCGCAGCGCATCATCAACGCGGCGGGGCCATCCTGATCCCGAGGCCGGCCTGATGATCGTCCCGCCTGCTCCGGATGGGCAGCTTCACGAAAAGCCGCGATGAGCGCTGACACCGTTATCCATCGCATCGTGCGCCCCGTGGTGAGGCTGATGGCGCCCACCCGCGTCACGCCGAACCACATCACGACCTTGCGGCTGCTCACCGGCATCGCCGCGGCGGTGGCACTCGGCGCCGGGAACACGGTCTGGCTGATGACCGGCGCGGCGATCTTCCTGTTGTCGATGCTGCTGGACCGCGCCGATGGCGAATTGGCGCGACAGACAGGGCAGTCCAGCGTGGGCGGCCATCGTTATGATCTCGCCAGCGACTGCTTTTCCAACATCATCGCCTTTATCGGTATCGGCATCGGCCAGATGGAGCGGCTTGGCCTGCTGGCCCTGATGCTGGGCTTCGCCGCGGGCATCGCCATTGGCGTGCTGTTCTGGCAGTTGCACGTTCTGCGCATCGGGCAGGTGCGCGGCTATCGCCTGGCGCCAGACATTCTGATTGATCCTGATGACCTCCTGGTCTTCGTCCCGTTGCTGATCTGGGCCGGCGCGACGGTGCCTATGTTGTTCGCGGCGGCGATCGTCACGCCGGTTGCCGCGCTTTGGCTCAGCTTCACCGGGCTGCGCCGGAAGGACGACGCGCCGGGCCTGTGAAACCGGGGGGTTCTCAAGGACGCAAGAAACGGAGGCTGTCCTCCATGGCGTCCAGCAGCCGCCGGAAGACGGTTTCGTCGATGGCGCCGATGCAGCCGATGCGGAAGGTGTCCGCCTCGGTGAGCTTGCCCGGATAGATCAGGAACCCGCGCGCCGCCAGCGCATCGTAAAGATCCTGGAATTTCGGGGCCGCCTTCGGCAGGTGGAAGGTGGCGATGATGGGTGCCTGCACGGCTCGATCGAGGAACAAGGGAAAGCCGAGCCGCTTCATGCCGGAGGCCAGGATTTCAAGATTGCGGCAATAGCGCCGCAACCGGGCTTCCGGGCCGCCCTCTTCTTCAAGCCTGCGCAGCGCCACGACAAGGGCGGCGACAACCTGAACAGGTGGCGTGAAGCGCCATTGCCCGTCCCGCTCGAAGCCGCGCCATTGCGCGTGCAGGTCAAGGCTGAGGGAGGAACTGTTTCCTTCCGCTGCGGCCAGGGCCGCGCGGTCGATCAAGGCGAACCCGATCCCGGGCACGCCTTCCAGGCATTTGTTGGAGGACGCCATCAAGGCCGTGATCGGGACGGAAGCCAGATCCACCGGCAGGGCCCCGAAGCTGCTCATGGCATCCAGCAGGAAGTGGCGCCCCGCGCGCGCAACAACAGCCGCGACCTCGGCCAAGGGATTCAGGATGCCGGTGGTGGTCTCGCAATGCACCATGGCGATGTGGGTCGCGGCGGCATCCGCCCGCAGCGCCTCGGCAAGCTGCGCGGGGTCCACCGGGTGGTCCTCCGGCCAGCGCAGCACGGCCACCTCGCGCCCCATGCGCCGGGCGATCGTCGCCATGCGCTCCCCATAGGCGCCATTGACCAGCACCAGGAGGCGATCAGAAGGCTTCAGCAACGTGGCGATCGCGGCCTCGACCACGAAGGTGCCGGAGCCTTGCAGCGGCACGGCGGCATGCGACGCGCCACCCTTCGCGATCCCCAGCAGGCGTGCCCGCATTTCCGCCGTCAGCGCGATGAAGCCGGCATCGCGCGAGCCCCAGTCGCGCAGCATCGCCTGGCGGGTCGCCGGGTGGGTGGTCAATGGGCCCGGGGTCAGAAGTATCTGCGGGTCGGTCATCATTGGCTCCTGGGCAGGCCTTCCACGGCCGGCTTATCCTGCCCTGCCGCAATGCTCCACCGCCAAGCGAACAACCCGGGCAGGCCCGCCAGGATGTCCCGCAGGCGCCGGACCAGTGCAAGGGCGATGGCCTGGTCGGGGGGTATGCCGAACAAGGCGCAGATCAGGACATATCCGCCTTCGTGGATGCCCAGCGCTGCTGGAACAAAGAAGCCGGCGCTGCGGATCGCCTGGCCGAGGCTTTCAATGACCAGCGCCTCGGCCAGGCTGGCCTCGATGCCCAGGGCGTGCAGTGTGGCCCAGCTTTCCAGAACGCCGATCAGCCAGGACAGGAAATGCCAGGAGCCACTGCGCCAAAGGCGCGATGGCTGGCGGTACAGGCTGACCACCGCCTCATGAAGCCCGGACAGATCGGCAAGCGATGTCCAGCCAAGCCGCTGCGCGAGCTTCGGCAGGAAGCGCTCGATCAGCCGGAACAGGCCCAGATACTGGGCGGCGACGAACAGGGCCGCGATCCCGGCGCCGAGCGCGGTGCCCAGCATCGCCCAGTGGACGGTGGCATTGCCCTGCTCATGCGGAATGGAAAGCAGCACCGCCAGCCCCAGCAGGGAGAACAGGATCTGCGACACCATCTCGGAGCCGAGATCGGCGGCGATGCTTGCCACCACACGCCGCTTGGCGACCCCCTGCCTGGCCAGAAGCTGTGCGCGCACCAGTTCCCCCGCCGCCTGCACCACCGGCAGCAGCGTGTTCACCGCATTCCGGATCCAGCGCATCGAGATCAGCCTGAGGGCCGACGGGCGGCGCTCATCGACGATCAGCGGCGCCCAGCCGAAGGCGGAGGCCGCGACCTGCATCAGATACAGGGCCACGATGAGGGGCATCCACCAGCCGGCCGCCAGCAGAAGCTGAACGACATGGCCGGGATCGTTCATTCCGATCAAGACGGCGGCGACCGAAAGCCCGATCAGGAGGCTGAGGATGGTTGACCCTGCCACCCGATCAGGCCGGGCCGGCCAGGAATTCGCGGAAGCGGCGTGCAACCTCCTCCGGCCGGATGGTGGGTCGCCCGAGCCGCGCCATGGAACCCGGCGCAATCCGCAGGTGGATCAGTGCCGGCCCTTCGCGCAGGCCTTCCCGAAAGGCCTGCGCGAACCCCTCCAGGCTGTCGCAGGTCGCCGCGTAGCAATATCCGCAGGCCAGTGCGACGGCCGCGAAGTCGACCGAGGCGGAAACGGTCGGCTGCCCGCCGGTCGAATCATGCACGCCATTGTCCAGTACGACATGCACGAGGTTCCGTGGCGCCTGCGCCCCGATGGTGGCGAAGCTGCCCAGCTTCATCAGGGCGGCGCCATCGCCATCCAGCACGATCACGGGCCTGCTGGTGTTCAGGGCGACACCCAGCGCCATGCCGCTGGCGCCACCCATGGAGCCGACCTGATAGAGATGCTGGGGCCGGTCGGCCAGGGTGAACAATTCCCTCCCGCATTTGCCGGTGGTGGCGATGACCGCCGCCTGCGGCGGAACGATCTCCAGCAGGCGCTGAAGGGCGGCCGCGCGGGACGGGCGCCCGGAAGCGGCGGCCGCGAAATCGGCGCGCCGCCCCGGGGCCGGCAAGGTGTGGCCGGCGGGCTGCAATGCCGCCTCCGCCACATCCCCCTGCCGCATCACTAGGGCGAAGGAGGAGCCGGTGGACTCCATGTGGGCCGCGGCGTGCACCAGCGTCACGCCCAACGCTTCCGCCGAGGACGGAAACGGTTCCTGCCGCAATCCGATCAGCGTCAGCAAGGACTGGGTGATCCTGCCCATGACCTCATGCTGCGGCTCGTCGGGACGGGTCGGCTCGCCGCGCCAGGTGGTGATGAGAAGGGTGGGAATCCGGAACGGGGCATTGAGGGAGGTCAGGGGATTGACCGCGTTGCCGAGGCCGGAATTCTGGCACATCACGACGGTCCGCCGCCCAGCCAGCCATGCGCCGGACGCGATGGCCACGGCCTCCCCCTCGCTCGCGGCGCCGATATAGGTGAGAGCGGGCGCCGACAGGACGCCGTTGATCAGCGGCGTCAGGTAGCTGCAGGGCACGCCGGTGTAGAAATCGAAGCCGGCCTTGTCGGCTTCGGCAATGAATGCATCCGCGGTGATCATGTCCGCCTCAGGTGAAGTTGCGCGCTTCGGCCAGATCGGCGAGCGTGTCGATATCCAGCCAATGGCCGGTGAAGTATTCAACGCGCACCGGATGCCGGCCGGCCAGCCGCGTGAGCAGGAGCGGCATGTCGCCGTGATCCAGCACGCCTTCCGCGCGCATCGCCGCCAGTTCCTCCCGCACCCAGGCCGCGCCCCGTGCGCTGAGGCGGATCAGGCCCATCCATTCACCGCAGAGTTCCTGCAGGGCCACGTCCTGCGCCACCTTTTCAAGATAAGCGGGCCGGTCATCCAGGTAGCTGCCGGAAAACGGCCGGTCGGCGCGCACCAGGTCCCGCGGGCCGGCTTTCTGCTGCGGAGCCGCCAACGCATCCACCGCGATGACGACGTCCTCCTTGCTGCCGAGCAGGTTGTCCAGGATGTAGCGCCGGAAAAGAATGTCGCCATAGGCGATCAACGTCTCGCCCTTGATCGCGTGTTCCGCGCAACTCAGGGACCAGGCCTCCCCCGTCTCGGCGTAGCGGTCATTGTCGATCATGCGCGCGCCTTGCAGGATGACCGCATCCTTCCGGTAGCCACGGACAACGTGGATGTCGTGCACGCCGCTTTCGCGCAGCGTGCCGGCAAGCCGCCGCAGGAGCGACTGGCCGCGGATGTCGACCATGCATCCCGGCTGTTCCGGCTCGCCGGCGGCACCGCCCGAGGCGGCGAGGATGATGGCTCCGACCGCCCGCTTCGCCGGCAGGTAGCGGCGCTCCGCTTCCTCCAGCTCGGCATTGCCGACCAGCCGGAAGATGTCCTGGACCGTGGCGACGCTGCCTTCGATGCGGATCAGGGATTCATCGCCGCGAATCCTGGCGGCGGTTTCGCGCATCGCGGTGATGGAGCTGCGCAGCAGGTGGTTGGCCCAGATCACCGTCGAGATGCCGGCCTGGCGGAACAGGTCGGTGGGCGTCGCGTGATACATGGTGGGCACGATGACCAGGGGCGCGCGATCGCCCCAGCGTTCCGCGAAGGCGAAGATTTCCTCGGCTGTCGATTTCTTGGAATGGATCAGGATCGCGTCCGCGCCCGCCTCGCGGTAAGCCTCCGCCCGCTGTAGCGCCTCGTCCATGCTCCGGCCGGAGATCAATGCCTCCACCCGCGCGATCAGCATGAAGTCGGAGTCGGTCTGGCTGTCCTTGCCGGCCTTGATGCGGCCGCAGAACTCCTCCAGATCGGCCAGGGGCTGTGCATCGCCGATAAAGGAGTTGGTTTTCGGAAAGACCTTGTCCTCGATGCAGACGCCGGCGATGCCGCGCTCGCACAGCTTGCGGACCAGACGGCGCACATTGTTGAAGTTGCCGTGGCCGGTATCGCCATCCACCAGGATCGGCAATGTCGTGGCGTCCGCCATGTATTCCAGGACATCCAGGACCTGGGTCCAGGAAGCCTCGTTGCTGTCCCGCAATCCGAGCGATGCGGAGATGGTGAGGCCCGAGGCCCAGATGCCGCGAAAGCCCGCTTCCTCGACGATCTTGGCCGACAGGCCGTCATGGGCTTCCATCAGAAACGAAAGCGCGGAGTTCTCGATCTCGCGCCGCAGGGCGGCAAATCTTGTTGGCGCGGGTTCAGCCCTGAAAGGGGCGGCGGCATCAGGCGAAAGGGGCGTGTCCTTCAAGGCGCGCTTCCTGCCGGATCGAAAGGGTTTCGCGGCTGCCCTGGCTTCGCTTGCCAGACCATGAGGCGTCATATTACCTTCATCTCGAATCAAGAACCAAGGCCGGAATAACCAGCTTGTCGGTTGCCCCGCAGACCACCGCCATCATTCTCGCAGCCGGCAGAGGCCGGCGCCTTGGCCGCGAGCACGAGGCGCCGAAGGTTCTGCTGGAATTCGCGGGAATGAGCCTGCTAGGGCGGCACCTCGCCGCCTTGCAGCGGCACGGCATCGACCGCATCAGCATCACTGTGGGCTACCAGGAGGCGGCGATCATCGCCGAGCTGCGGAGACTCGGCCAACTGGAACGTGTGCACCTGGTGCGCAACCCCGATTTCACCCGGGGAAGCCTGCTGTCGCTGGCCGTCCAGAACGCGGATCTGCGGAGCGGGCGGCGCATCCTGCTGATGGATGGCGATGTTCTTTATGATGACCGCATGATCACCGCCCTGCTGGAAGCGCCGGGCGAGAACATCCTGTTGCTTGACCGTGAGATCGAACCGGGCGACGAGCCCGTGAAGATCTGCTTTCGCGGCGGCGCCATCGTGGATTTCCGCAAGCTGCCCGAGCGTCCGCATGACTGGTATGGCGAGTCGGTCGGCTTTTTCCGCCTTTCGGCGGAAATGGCCGGAAGCCTCGCCGCATGCTGCGGAAAGCATGTGGGGCTGGGGCATGTGGACCTGGAATATGAGGAAGCGCTGCGCGACCTCATCCTTGCCGAGCCAGGCCGCTTCGCGGCGCAGGATGTCACTGGCCTTCCCTGGATCGAGATCGACTTCCCCGCGGATGTCGCGCGCGCCCGCGATGACGTCTTGCGGAAGCTCCTGCCGCAGGCCCATATCGGAGGGGCTGCGGCTGCGTCCTAGCGGGCATCCATCCTCCATCGCGGGCATCCGGGAGCATGAGGCGGCGCGGCGATTCTCCCCATCTCGTTCCACGATGAGGCCGGCGGGGAATGTCGCTTCCGGGGCCGCGTGGCGGAATTGGCGCCGGGTTGTGCCGATCGCCGCGCTGGCCCTGCTGCTTGGCGCCTGCGGAACCCGCCAGCCCGCCGGCCCGCCCGTTGCCGGGGACCCGCTGGAAAGCTTCAACCGCGATGTGCTTGACTTCAACATGGCGGTCGACGACGCGGCGATCCGGCCGGTCGCGATGGGCTATCGGAAGGTGGTGCCGGCAGCGGGGCGGCGGCGGGTCCGCGCCTTCCTGGACAATCTGGATGAGCCGCGGATCTTCGCCAACCAGTTGCTGCAGTTCCGGCCGCTCGACGCGGGCGAGACGGTGCTGCGCTTTGTCTTCAACTCGACCATTGGCCTTGTCGGGCTCTACGACGTCGCCGGCGAATGGGGCCTTTCCAGGCATCGCGGCGATCTGGGCCAGACCTTCCATGAATGGGGCGTCGGCGACGGCCCCTATCTGATGCTGCCAATCCTCGGCCCATCCAATGCGCGGGATCTTGTCGGGTGGATCGGCGATGGCTTCCTGAATCCGGTGAACTGGCTGTTGCCGATCGAGGCCACCCTGGCCCGTGGCACGGTAGATGGAATCGATGTGCGCGAGCAGAACATCGAGGGGCTGGATGATTTGCGATACGGCTCCCTCGATTTCTATGCCCGGCTGCGCAGCGTATGGCAGCAGCGCCGCGATGCCGAGCTTGGCCGTGGCGGCAGCTCCCCCGAGGGCTTCGATGTGTTGGAAGACCCTGGCGCGACGCCGTGAGGCGGTGAACCTGCCCGGGCGGCTGCGTTCCGCGGCCGGGTGGCTGCCGCATTCGCCGGCGGGCTTGCAAAGAAAAGGGCGGGACCGCCCAGCGGCCCCGCCCCTCCCCGCGCAACATTGGCGGCCGATTCAGCCGGCGGGCTGCATGGCCGCTTCCTGCAGCGGCTGCGGCTCGCCCCGCATGGCCGCGTTCAGCTTCTCGCGGTCCAGCTCGCCTTCCCAGCGCGCCACAACAATGGTGGCCACCGCGTTGCCGACCAGGTTGGTCAGCGCACGGCATTCGGACATGAAGCGGTCGATGCCCAGGATCAGCGCCATGCCGGCCACCGGCACCGCCGGCACCACGGACAGCGTCGCCGCCAGGGTGATAAAGCCGGCACCGGTGATGCCCGCCGCGCCCTTGGAGGACAGCATCGCCACCAGCAGCAGCAGCACCTGGTCCCACAGGCTGAGCTCGATGCCGCAGGCCTGCGCGATGAACAGCGCAGCCATGGTCATGTAGATGTTTGTGCCGTCCAGGTTGAAGGAATAGCCTGTCGGCACCACCAGACCGACCACGGACTTCTTGCAGCCGGCACGCTCCATCTTTTCCATCAGGGTTGGCAAGGCCGCCTCGGAGGAGGAGGTGCCGAGCACCAGCAGCAGCTCCTCCTTGATGTAGCGGATCAGGCTGAAGATCGAGAACCCGTTGTAGCGGGCCACGGCGCCTAGCACGACCACCACGAACAGCAGCGAGGTCAGGTAGAAGGTCCCGATCAGCAGCGCCAGCGAGGCGATGGAGCCGATGCCGTAGCGCCCGATGGTGAAGGCCATGGCGCCGAAGGCCCCGATCGGCGCCGCCTTCATCAGGATTTCCACCAGCTTGAACATGCCGGCCGAAAGCGAGTGCAGCACCGTCATGACCGGATCGGCTTTCGACCCCACCGAGGCGAGGGCAATGCCCAGCAGCACCGAGAAGAACAACACCTGCAGGATGTCGCCCGAGGCGAAGGCGCTGACCGGCGAGGTCGGGATGATGTTGAACAGGAAGCCGGTGATGGTGGTTTCGTGCGCCTTGGCGGCGTAGCCCGAGACGGCGCCGGCATCCAGCGTGGCGGGATCGATGTCAAGGTCGGCGCCGGGCTGGATGATGTTTCCCGTGATCAGCCCGACAACCAGCGCCAGGCTTGAGAAGGTGAAGAAGTACAGCATGGCCTTGGCGGCGACACGGCCCACCTTGCCGAGGTCCCGCACACCGGCGATTCCGGTGACCACCGTCAGAAAGATCACGGGGGCGATGATCATCTTCACCAGCTTGATGAAGGCGTCGCCCAGCGGCTTCATGCTGGCGCCGGTCTCGGGATAGAAGTGGCCGAGCAGGATGCCGACGGTGATCGCGATCAGCACCTGGACATACAGGTGCTGGTAGAATTTCTTGCGCTTCAGCGGCGGCCCGTTGGCCGCCACGGCCTGGTCCACGAATGCCATGGAACGTTTCTCCGAGGGGGCCGGCGGCGCTTGCAGCCGCCGGCGTCAATCTGCACGGCCGCCGGCGCGGGGTGCGGCGGCGTGCTCGGGAGTTCGCAAGGCCCGTGCCAGCCGGGATCCCTCGGGGCCGGGCGGCATTAACTCTTTGGTCTTATACAGGTTTGCGATGCAGCAAAATGATGGGCCCAGGATGGCCTGTGCGGAAAAGCGCACAAATTTCGCCGGATCGGTGCGGGTTTCCGCCAGGGCCATGGCATGAGGAGTTGGCGCCTCCCACGTCGCGCCGCGCCCATCCTGCTGGCGGTGCTCGCACTGGTGTTGCTGGACCGGGTCACGGACCGCGTGGTGGTCAGGGTGGTGCTGGCTGATCTGGATGCCACCTCCCGCTCCGCCGCGATGTTGCGCGTCGCGGTGCTGCGCGCCGAGGTGGAGAAGCAGCGCAGCCTCCCGGTCATCCTGGCGCAGGATCCGGACCTGCAACGGGCGCTTGAAACCCTGGAAGACGGAAGGCTGCGCGCCCTCGACCGGAAGCTGGAGCGCCTGGCCACGGGCACCCGGACCGCCGTGATCTATGCCCTGGACCTGTCCGGCATGGCGGTGGCCGCCAGCAACTGGCGGGAGCCGACCTCCTTTGTCGGCATCGACTATGCCTTCCGCCCTTATTTCCGGGATGCCCTGGCGGCCGGAATGGCCGAGCACTTCGCCCTGGGCACGGTGAGCAACCGGCCGGGGCTTTATCTCAGCCGCCGGCTCGATGGCCCGGCGGGGCCCGTCGGCGTGATCGTCATCAAGGCCGAGTTCGCCGAGGTGGAGGAAGCCTGGGCCCGGCTGCCGGAGCCCGTGCTGACCACGGACGCCCAGGGCATCGTCACCGTCACCAGCGTGCCGGACTGGCATTTCCGCGTGACCCGGCCCCTCCCGCCGGAAAGCCGGCGGAGCATCCGCGAAAGCCTGCAATTCGGTGACACGCCCTTGGCCGAGCTGTCGCTGGAACAGGCTTCTTCCGTGGGAGGCCGGACTGTCACCCGCATCGGCGGCGTGCCCGCTGCCCTGGCCGGGCCTTTCCTGGCGGTGACCGAGAAGGTGCCCGACATGGCGTGGCACCTCACGCTGCTTGCGCCGTTGCGCCCGGCGCTGGAACCCGTGCGGATAACGGCGCGCTTGGCCGTTCTCGCGCTGGGGGCCGCCGGCATCGGCCTCCTGGCCTGGCTTCGCGGCCGCCGCCGCCGCGCCCGGGCGGAGCGCGCGCGGGAGCAGGCCCTGCGCCTGGAGCTGGAGGCCCGCGTCGGCGCCCGCACCGCCGAGCTTCGCGCTGCCAATGAAAGCCTGCGCGCCGAGGCGGAGGAACGCCTGCGGGCCGAGGCCACGGTGCACCGCATGCGCGATGAACTGGGGCAGGCCAATCGCCTCGCCGTTCTGGGCCAGATCACCGCCAGCGTGGCGCATGAGATCAACCAGCCGCTGGCCGCGATCCGGACCTTTGCCGACAATGCCGCCGTTCTGGCCGGACGGGGCGACGTGGCGGCGGCGCGCAAGGGCCTCGAAACCATTGCCGCCCTGACCGAGCGGATCGGTGCCATCACGGGGGAGCTGCGCGGCTTCGCCCGCAAGGCCAGCGCCGGCGAAGGGCCGGTCGGGCTGCGCACCGCTATTGACGGGGCCTTGCTGCTGCTCGGCCACCGCCTGCGGCAGCAGGGCATCGCCGTGGAGGTCCTGGTGGCAGGCGATCCGCTGGTGCGGGCCGAGCGGGTGCGGCTGGAACAGGTGCTGGTGAACCTGCTCGGCAACGCCATCGAGGCGTTGCAGGACCGGCCGGATGGCCGGATCCGGCTGGAGGCTGGCGCTTCCGGCAACCGGCTGCGCCTCGCCGTCGCGGATAACGGGCCGGGCCTGGCGGAAACGGTGCGGGCCGCGTTGTTCATGCCCTTCACCACCACCAAATCGGCGGGGCTGGGGCTGGGGCTGGTGATCTCGCGCGAGATCCTGGCCGGCTTTGGCGGCACACTGGAGGCGCCGCCCTGCGAGAGCGGCGCCTGCTTCGTGCTGGAACTGGAGAAGGCGGGCTGATGGCGGACGGGCTGGACGTGCTGTTCGTGGATGACGACGCGATGCTGCGGGAGGCCAATCTGCAAAGCTTCTCGCTGGCGGGGCTGCACGGCATGGCGGTGCCTTCCGCCGAGCGCGCGCTGGAGGTGGTGGATGACAGCTTCCCCGGCGTCGTGGTCACCGATATCCGCATGCCGGGCATGGATGGCCTCGCGCTGTTCCGCCGGTTGCGGGAGATCGACGCCGACCTGCCGGTGATCCTGATCACCGGCCATGGCGACATCCCCATGGCGGTCGGCGCCATCCGCGAAGGGGCCTATGACTTCCTGCCCAAGCCCTTCCCCGCCGAAACGCTGATGGCGGCGTTGCGCCGCGCGCTGGAGAAGCGGCGCCTGGTGCTGGAGAACCGCCGCCTCGCGCAGGCGGTAGCCGAGGCCGCGGGGGACACTACGCTGCTGGGCGAAAGCCCATCCATGGAGCGCCTTCGGCAAACCCTGAAATCCATTGCCGGCACCGATGTGGACGTGCTGATCGAGGGGGAAACCGGCAGCGGCAAGGACATGGTCGCCTCCGCCCTGCATCGCTGGAGCCACCGCGCCAACCGGCCCTTCGTGGCGCTGAATTGCGGCGCGTTGCCGGAAACGGTGATCGAAAGCGAGTTGTTCGGCCACGAGGCGGGCGCCTTCACCGGCGCGCAGAAGCGCCGCGTCGGGCGGATCGAGCACGCCGATGGCGGCACCCTGTTCCTGGACGAGATCGATGCCATGTCGCCCGCCGTGCAGGTCAAGCTGCTGCGGGTGCTGGAAAGCCGGGAGGTGGCGCCGCTCGGCACCAATGAGGTGCGCCGGCTCGACCTGCGCATCGCCGCCGCCACCAAGGTGCCGCTGCTGGATCTGGTCCAGCGGGGCGTCTTCCGCGAGGACCTTTATTACCGCCTGCATGTGGTCACCCTGCGGGTGCCGCCCCTCCGCGAACGGCGCGCCGACATCCCCCTCCTGTTCGCGCATTTCCTGGAGCGGGCGGCGAAGCGCTTCGGCCGCCCGGTGCCCCAACCGAGCGAGGCGGTGCGCCAGCGCCTCGCCAGCCATGACTGGCCCGGCAATGTCCGGGAACTGACCCATTACGCCGAGCGCGTCGCGCTGGCGCTGGCGGAAGAGGACCAGGCGCCGCCCGCGCCGCAGCCTGCTGTTCCCCTGCCCGAGCGGGTGGATGCCTATGAGGCGTCGCTGATCGCCGGCGCGCTGGCGGCGCATGGAGGCGATGTGCGGGCGGCGCTGGAGGTACTGCGCATCCCCCGCAAGACCTTCTATGACAAGCTGCGCCGGCACAACATCGACCAGACGGCCTTCCGCCCGCCGCGGGGGGGCTGACGGCGCGGCGTCAGGGAACAGCCACGGGCACGGCGGTGACGCTGTTGAAGGGCGAGCCGTCGACCAGCTTGGTGCTGGTGATCAGGTAAACCAGCACCTGCTTCTCGGCATCCACGATGCGCGTCACCGTCAGGGCCTTGAACAAGGGCGAGCTGGACTGGCGGAACACCGATTCCGTTTGCGGCAGGCCGGGCGGCAGGCTCACCGCCCCGGTCGCGCGGCAGGCAATGGAAAAGCGGGACGGGTCCTCGGCCAGCCCCACCCAGCCGGACACGCCGCCCGTGTCGGCGCGGCTGACATAGCAGGACACGTTGCCCACACGGGGATCGTCATAGCGCTCCACCACCACCTTGTCGTTCGGGCCGATCATCCGGAAGGTCGTGCTGACCTCCCCGACGCGGGTCTGGGCCGCCGCCGGCAGGGCGAGGCCAGCCACCAGACCCGCCGCAAGGAATGCCGCCCGCCGCGCCGCCCGCTTTGCCGCCTTGTCCGATGCCATGTTCTGTTTTCCTGCGCTGTGTCCGGCCCATCTTGGCCCGCCCGGAGGGCGCCGCAAGTCCGCGTGAAAGGCCGTCGGAGCCACCGGGTGGCGCAAGCCCGGGCCTGGGCTTTGCGATAGGCTGGGGGAATGCAGTTCCTCAGCGATCTCGCGGATCTGGCCGTGATCCTGCCCGCCTTCCTGGCGCTGTCCCTGACCTTGCTGGCATCCGGCTGGCGGCGGGGCGCCGTTTCCTGGACCCTGGTGGTGGGGGGCACGCTGGGTGTGGTGTTCCTGGCGCAGCTGGCGGCCCGGCTCATGCCGGATGGTCCCGGAGGCGGGGGGGCGGGCAGCCCCAGCGGGCATGTCGCCTCGGCCGCGATCCTGTATGGCGGGCTCGCGGTGCTGTTGATGCGGCGGCGCCTGCTGGCGCTCGTCCTCGCCCTGGCCTGCGCGGCCGCGATGGCGACGAGCCAGCTGGTTCTGCATGTCCATTCCCTGCCTGCGGTGCTGGCGGGCGGCGCGCTGGGCCTGGCGGGGGTGGTCGCCCTGGCGCGGCTGGCGCCGGCCGCCCCGGTGCCGCCGGGCGGCCTTCGCATGGTGCTGCCCGCGGTGCTGGCCTCGGTGGTGCTGCCGATGCATGGCACGCGCCTGACAGCCGAAGGCCTGATCCTGCGCATCGCCTCGGAACTCTCGCGGCTCCTGGAAGGCTGAGCGGGAACCGGGCGCAGGACAGGGGGCATCCGGCGCGGAAGGGCGCGAAGCGCCGCCGGTTGCCACCCGGCAGGGCGGGGCGCAGGATGGGCGGCTCCGTTGACGCTCCCATGAGGCCCGCTTGCCGATGTATGACGTGATTGTTGTGGGTGCCGGGTCGGCCGGCGCGCCATTGGCGGCACGGTTGTCCGAGAACCCTTCCCGCCGCGTGCTGCTGCTGGAGGCCGGGCGCGACTGGCGCGCGGCGGAGGCGCCCCCGGCGCTGCGCTCCGCCAACATCATTCCCTTCATGCGCGATCCGGCCCATCAGGCGGAATGGCAATGGCCGGGCCTGCAAAGCCGCCGCACCCGCGTCCAGGAGCCGCGCTTCTACTGGCGGGGCAAGACCATGGGCGGTTCCTCGACGGTGAACGCGCAGATCGCCATCCGCGGCGTTCCGGCCGCCTTCGATGCCTGGGCCGAGCAGGGCTGCGAAGGCTGGTCGGCCGATGACGTGCTGCCGGTTTTCGACGCGATCGAGGATGACGCGGAAACTGGAACCGGGCCCGGGCACCGGCTTGGCGGTCCCCTGCCGGTGTTCCGGACGCCGGAGCCGGAATGGGGCGCGGTGGACCGTGCCCTGAAGGCGGCGGCCCTCGGCCTCGGCTATCCCTGGAAGCCCGACCTGAACGCGCCGCGGGGCGAAGGCGTCTCCCCTTACCCCATCAACAGCCGCGACGGCCGGCGCGTCACCACCAATGACGGCTATCTGGAGCCGGCGCGGGGCCGGCCGAACCTGGAGATCCGCGGCGGCGCCCATGTTGACCGCGTGCTGTTCGATGGCCGGCGCGCCAGCGGGGTCCGGGTCCGCTTCGAGGGCGGCGGATGGCAGGACCTTGCCGCACGGGAAGTGGTGCTCTGCGCCGGCGCCATCCACAGCCCGGCCATCCTGATGCGCTCCGGCATCGGCGCCGCGGCGCGGCTCGGCATGCTGGGCATTCCCGTGCTGCACGACCTGCCGGCGGTGGGGCGGGGATTGATGGACCATCCCATCCTGCGGGCAACGCTGCACCTGGCGGAAGGGGCCCGTGCCCGCCATCCCGATGCCCGCCACACCAATTGCTGCCTGACCTATTCGTCCCGCCTGGCCGGCGGCGGCGAGCGTGACATGATCATGATCGCCTTCAACCACAGCGGCCTGGCGCCGGAAGGGGAGATCTCGCCCCTCGGCTCCATCGGCGTGTCGGTTTATGACGCCTTCTCGCGCGGGGAGGTGCTGCTCGCCTCCGCCGATCCGGACGCCAATCCGGTGGTCGAGGAGAACATGCTGGACGACCCGCGCGACCGGGAAAGGCTGCGGGACGGGGTGCGCCGCCTGGCGGCCCTGGTGGCGCAGCCCGCCATCGCCGCCATCGCTCCCCGCATCACCTTCAACGAGGCGGCGCTGCCCTTCGCCGCCGCCGCCGCCCTGCCGGATGCCGAACTGGACGCGCTGATGCTGGCCGAGGCCGGCGACATCCAGCACGCGGCCGGCACCTGCGCGATGAGCGCGCATGAGGACCCGCGCGGCGTGGTGGACCCCGATCTGCGGGTGCGCGGCGTGGACGGGCTGCGCGTGGCCGATGCGTCCATCATGCCGAGCGATTGCCGCGCCAACCTCCACTTCACCTGCGTCATGATCGGCGAGATGCTGGCACGCCGCATGTGAAGGGCGGCCTTTCCGCGCTGGCGGCGCTGCGGCGCCGCCCGGCTACCCAAAACTGGCCACCCGGAACTGGTCACGGGGAACTGGCCTTCAGGGACCGGGTCTCAACCCTCCGGCCAACCACGCGTTTCCCCCGCGATCTCGCGCAAAAGGAACGCCGCATGAAGCTGCACGGCAAAACGGCCCTTGTCACGGGCGCCGATTCCGGAATTGGCCAGGCCATCGCCACCCTGTTCGCGGCCGAGGGGGCGGATCTTTGCGTCACCTATCGCAGCGACCGCGACGGGGCGGAGGAAACCGCCCGCCGCATCCGCTCGGCCGGGCGGCGCGCGCTTGTGGCGCAATGCGACATCGGTGACCCGGGGGCGGTGTCGGCCTTGTTCGCGAAGCTCGAGGCCGAGCTCGGCGCGCCCGACATCCTGGTCAACAATGCCGGCCGATCCATGGAGAACATGCCGGTCGCCGAGATGGATGACGCGGTGCTGGACAGCGTGCTCCGGGTCAATCTGATGGGGCCGCTGTTCTGCTGCCGCGCCTTTCTCCGACAGCGGCTGAAGCAGGGCGGCGGCGGCCGCATCGTCACCATCTCCTCCGTGGCGCAGCATCTGCCGACGCCGGAAAGCGCGCCCTATGGCATGTCCAAGGCCGGGCTGGGCTCGCTTTGCCGGTCCCTTTCGCGGGAGGTGGCGGAACACGGCATCACGGTGAACAATGTCGCCCCCGGCATGATCGAGACCGCCATGACCCAGGAGCGCATCGACGACCCTGAAGCGCGCGAGAAATCCTTCGCGGCCATCCCGCTGCACCGCGCCGGGCAGCCGGAGGAGGTGGCGAAGGTGGCGCTGTTCCTGGCATCCGACGACGCGGCCTATGTCACGGGCCAGACCTGGGTGATCGATGGCGGGCTGACCATGAACTGGGGCGGCGCCTGAACGCCCCGGCTCCTGACAGGCGCGCTTCGGGGCGCTAGTGGTTGAAGCGCGCAGCGGCGGTCGCCCTGCGCAGCCTGGTCTGCAATGTTCGCCCGCCGCCGGCGTTCTGGTCCGTGCCCTGCCGGCAGCCGGCATGGCCGCCAGGGCCGGCCGGACGCCGCCTGTCCGCCTGGAGCCCTCGCCATGCCGCCCAACCCGCCCCCGCACCGCCGGCTCGCCGCCGCCATCGCCGATCTGCACCGGGCCCTGTTGAACGCCCAGGCCTCCGGCACGCCTTTGGCCAGCAATCCCTATGCGCTGTTGCAGGCGGTGATGCATGATCCGGCCTTCACCTGGCTGCGCGCCTTCAGCACCCTTCTGCTGCATATCGACGAAGCCGCCGCCAAGGGAGCCACCCCCTCGCCCGAGGCGATGGAGGGCTTCCTGACCCGCGCCTCGCAACTGGTGGATGGCGGCGATCCCGAAACGGCGACCAGCCATGCCATGTTGCAGATGCACCAGCTGCGCCCGGAGATCGCCGGCAAGGCGGCAACCCTCCGGCAGGTGGTGGCCGAGCTGCGGCTGGGCCGCGCCTCCTGAGCCCTGCTTGAGGATATCCCCAGTTTGCGTGGAAAGCCCCGTGGGCAAGCCTGTGGAAAACCCCGCAGGATCATGCGGAGCACATCAGCGGCTGCGTTCCGCCGCCCTGCCGCTCCGGCTGAGGGGAAAAGCATGGCCATGAGGCGGAACGGAACAGGACGGCGATGCGGCTGAATGCGCGGCGGGACAGGATCATGGAACTGCTGCTGGAACAGCAGCGCATCAGCGTGGAGGAGCTGGCGCAGCGCCTGGGCGCATCGCAGGAAACCATCCGGCGGGACCTGACCGAGCTTGCGGCGCGCAACCGGCTGCGCAAGTTCCATGGCGGGGCCGCCTTGCCGGACCTGGCCGGGGACGGCGCCTTCCGCCCCCGCATGGTGGAGAACCTGGAAGCCAAGCGGGCCATCGCCCGCCGCGCCGCGTCGCTGTTCGGGCCGGCGGAGTCGCTGTTCGTCAATGGCGGCTCGACCACGATGACGCTGGCCGCCGAGCTGGCGCAGCGGGAAGGCCTGACGGTGATCACCAACTCGGTCGCCGTCGCCCAGCTTTGTTCGCGCGGCAAGTCCGGCGCCACCTTCCTGCTGGGCGGCGAGCACCGCCACGAGGCGGGCGAGAATCTGGGCTCCATGGTGCTGCAGCAGGTCGCCGGCTTCGCGCCGCGGCACGCGGTGCTCACCGTTGACGGCGTCGGCGCGGGCGGGATCGCCCTGTCCGACCTGGCAAGGGCCGAGATCGCCCGCGCCATGATGGCCCGCGCCACGCGGCTGACCGTGCTGGCCGATGCCACGAAATTCGGCCGCGAGCCGCTGTTCCACCTGGGGCCCCTGTCCCGGATCGCGCGGCTGGTGACCGACCGGCCGCCGCCGCCGAAGCTGGCGGAGGCGCTGCGGGAGGCCGGGGTGGAGGTGACCCTGGCCCCTGCCGCCCAGGCCGCGCCTGGCGCGGCCTTTGCCGCCTGGCATGGCGGAGATCCGCCCCACGCCCTACAACCCGCCCCCGACACCGACCCTGATCCCTTGCCGCATGGAAGTCCGAAGCGTTGAACTCTGCCCCTACCCCGCTCCTGGTCACGCATAGCGGCGGCTTCCATTGCGACGACGCCCTGGCCTATGCCGTGCTGCGGCTGGCCCTGGGCCTTGGCGAAGCCGGCATCGACCACACCCTGATCCGGACCCGCGACGCGGACATCATCGCCCGGGCCGACATCGCCTTCGATGTCGGGCTGGTGCATGACGCCGAGGCCGGGCGGTTCGATCACCACCAGCGCGGGGCGCCCGTGCGGGAGGATGGCCTGCCCTTTTCCGCCGCCGGGCTGGTCTGGCAGCGCTACGGCGTGGACGCGACGCGCGCCCTGCTGCGGCCGCTGGGCGAGGCGGCGGAGGCACTGGCGCCGCAGGTCGCCGCGTCGATCGACGATTCCATCATCCGCCGGGTCGATGCCATCGACAATGGCGTCGGCCCGCGCGATGACACGCTGGGCCTCGGCGCTTTGGTGGGGGATTTCAACCCGCCCTGGGACTCCCCCGCGCTGGGCGACATGGCGGCGGAGGACGCGCTGTTCCGCGAAGCCTCGGCGCTGTGCGAGGCCGTGCTGCGCCGGCGCGTCAACATGGTGCGGGCCAAGCTGGCGGGCGAGGTGGAGGTGCTGGCCGCCCATGCAGCCGGGGACGACCCGCGCCTGCTGGTGATGGACCGCAAGCTGCCCTGGCGCTCCCTGGCCTTCCGCCAGGGCTGGCCGATCCTTTACGCCATCTATCCGGTGCCCAACGGCAACTGGATGGTGGACGCCATGCCGCCCGAGCCCGGCTCCTTCGCGCAGCGCCTGCCGCTGCCGGAAGCCTGGGCGGGCCTGCAGGGGCCGCCCCTGGTGGCGGCCAGCGGAATTCCGGATGCCGTTTTCGTGCATGTGAAACGCTTCATCGGCAGCGCCGGCTCCCGCCAGGGCGCGCTGGCCATGGCGCGGGCGGCGATGGCTCTGGGCGGTGCCTGAAGCCGACGGCGGGGAGTTCCTTTCGGGGACTTTCTTCCCCTGCCGCTTCGCGTCAGCATGGGGCGGCAGCGGGTCCGCCCGCCGGCAGACGGCCTGGCCGCCCGCCGGCGGGCGGATCAAGTGACGGAGAATGATGATGAGCGTGACCCAGCAGGCCTTCCGCGCGGCGATGTCGCATCTGGCGGCGGCGGTGAACGTCATCACCACCGATGGCGAGGCCGGGCGCGGCGGCATGACCGCCTCCGCCGTGTGCAGCGTCACCGACACGCCGCCCACGCTGCTGACCTGCATCAACCATTCGGCGCGGCTGAACGGCATGATCAAGCGCAATGGCGTGTTCTGCGTCAATGTGCTGGCGGCCGCGCATCAGGACATCTCCAGCCTGTTCGCCAACAGCCGGGAAAACATGGCCGCCCGCTTCGCCCGTGGTTCCTGGTCGCGGCTGGCCACCGGCTCCCCCGTGCTGGAGGAAGCGCCGGTGTCGTTCGACTGCCGCGTCGTCCAGGCGGTGGAGGCAGGCACCCACACCGTGTTCCTGGGCGAGGTGGCCGGCCTGCGCGTCACGGAGGGCGAGCCCGATGGGCTGGTGTATTTCCGCCGCGGCTATCGCCAGATCGTGACCCTGCCGGTCGCGGTGCTTCCCGGCGCCTGATCATCGCCCCCTGTTGTTGTGGCTTCCCATGACGCCCGAAGCGCCGGGCGAACCTTGCAACGGGGCAGGGCCGCCACCATTCTTCCCTCCAGTCCGCAACAACCGAAAGGAGGTGATCCAGTGTCTCATTGTTTGAAGTCGGTGCCTGCTGCCTCCTGGATCGCCCTGACGACCAAGACCGTCTAGGCCTGAGGCTGCGGGTTCACCCGCAAGCAATGCTGGAGGCCCCGGGGCATGATCCCCGGGGCCTTTTTTCATGTTCGGCGCCATCTTGCCGCCATGGCGCCCCGTCGATATAGCCAAGCGGGAACAACGCCCGGAGCCGTGGGCCGCATGCACCGCCGTTTCATCCTGGCCGGTCTGGCTGCGGCCGGCCTGCTCGCCGGCCGTTCCGGCCCCTCGCGGGCGCAGGACACGCTTCTCGTATTCGCCGCCGCCAGCCTGGCCGATGCCATGCGGGCCTTGGGCGAAAGCTGGGCCGCCAAGGGCCATGGCGCCCCGCGCTTCTCCTTCGCCGCGTCTTCCGCGCTGGCGCGGCAGATCGAGCAGGGTGCGCCGGCCGACCTGTTCGCCTCCGCCGACGAGCCCTGGATGGATTACGTCCAGCAGCGGCAGCTGATCGTGAACGAAACCAGGACAAGCCCGCTCGCCAATGCCCTGGTGCTGGTGGCGCCGGCGGATTCGCCGCTGCCGCCGCTGCGCCTGGGGCGCGACACCGACCTGCTCGCCCTCGCGGGCCCGGATGGCCGCATCGCGACCGGCGATCCGTCCAACGTGCCGGCCGGCAGATATGCCCGGGCGGCACTGGAATGGATGCGGCAATGGGAGCGCGTCTCGCCACGCCTGGCACGGGCCGACAATGTGCGATCCGCCCTGCTGCTGGTGGAGCGGGGGGAGGCCCCCCTCGGAATCGTGTATGCGACGGATGCGGCGGCTTCCAGGGCGGTGAAGCTGGTCGGGACGTTTCCGGCCGAAAGCCATCCGCCGGTGACCTATCCTTTCGCGCTGACCCGCCGGGCCGCCGCGAACCCCGCCGCGCGCGGCTTCCTGGCTTTCGCCGCGGGCGCCGAGGCCGCAGCCATCTTCCGCCGCTTCGGCTTTGCCGTGCGGGAGCCCTGACCCTTCCGATGGGCTGGCTGTCCCTTGAGGAATGGCAGGCCGTCCGCCTGAGCCTTTCCGTGGCGTTGCGCGCGGTGCTGTTCGGCCTGCCGCCGGGCATCCTGGTGGCCTGGCTGCTGGCGCGTGGCCGCTTCCCTGGGCGCGGCGTGCTCGACGCCCTTGTTCACCTGCCCCTGGTCATGCCACCGGTGGTGATCGGCTGGCTGCTGCTCGTCACCTTCGGCGTGCGCGGCCCGGTCGGCGCTTGGCTGAATGACTGGTTCGGCATCCGGCTGGTGTTCACCACCGGCGGCGCCGCGCTGGCTACCGCGGTGATGTCCTTTCCGCTGATCGTCCGCTCAGTGCGGCTGAGCCTGGATGCGGTGGACCCTGGGCTGGAGGAGGCGGCGCGCACCCTCGGCGCCGGGCCGGTTGACCGGTTCCTCACCATCACCCTGCCGCTGATGGCGCCGGGCGTCCTGTCCGGCGCCATCATCGCCTTCGCGGCAGGCCTGGGCGAGTTCGGGGCGGTCATCACCTTCGCCTCCAACATCCCCGGTGAAACCCAGACCCTGCCCCTGGCCATCTATGCCGCCACGCAGACGCCCGGCGGCGAGGCCATGGCGGCCCGGCTGGCGGCGATCTCCTTCGCCATGGCGGTGGCCGGGTTGGTTCTGGCCGATTTCGCCGGCCGCCGCCTGCGGGCGTTGCTGGGCCGGGGCGGCCGCTGATGCTGGAGGTTTCCTTGCGGCACCGCTTCCCGGGCTTCGCCCTGGATGCCGCCTTCGCCGCGCCGACACCCGGCGTGACGGCCTTGTTCGGCCCCTCGGGCTGCGGCAAGTCAACGGTTCTGGCAGCGGTGGCCGGGCTGCTGCGGCCGGAAGCGGGCCGGGTGGCGCTCGGCGGCCAGGTCCTGCTCGACACCGGGCGGGGGATCATGCTGCCGCCGGAGCGCCGCCGCTGCGGCGTCGTGTTCCAGGATGCGCGGCTGTTTCCGCATCTCTCGGTGGAAACCAATCTCCGCTACGGCCAGCGCCGGGCGCCGCCCGGGACCGCTGGCCTGCCCTTCGCGGAGGTCGTGGACCTGCTGGGCATCGGGCATCTGCTGGGCCGCCGCCCGGCGGCGCTGTCGGGCGGCGAGAAGCAGCGCGTGGCGCTGGGCCGCGCCCTGCTGTCGCGGCCGGCCCTGCTGCTGATGGATGAGCCGCTGGCGGCGCTGGACGCCGCGCGCAAGCTGGAATTGCTGCCCTTCCTGGCGCGGCTGCGGGACCGGCTGAGCATCCCCATGCTCTACGTCACCCATGCCCTGGACGAGGTTGACCAGCTGGCCGACACGCTGGTCCTGATGCAGCAGGGCCGCGTCCTGGCCTGCGACACGCTGGAAGCGCTGTCGGCCCGCACCGACCTGTCATTGCTGGCCGGCCGGCGCGATGCGGGGGTGGTGCTGCACTGCACCGTTCTGGCGCATGCGCCGGAGCGTGGGCTGACGCGGCTCGGCTTCCCCGGCGGCGAGCTTCTGGTGCCGCTCGATCCGGCGCCGCCAGGGATGCGGCTGCGCGTGCGGGTGCGGGCGCGGGACGTTTCGGTGGCCATGGCCGCGCCGCCCGCCCTGTCGATGCAGAACGTGCTGCCCGCCATTGTCGAGGCCGTCGATCCCGGCGCTCCGCATGAGGCATTGCTGCGGCTGCGGGTGGGTGGCGCCGTGTTGTTGTCGCGGGTGACGCTGGATGCGGTGCGCCGCCTCGGGCTCGCACCGGGCCAGGCCGTCTGGGCAATGGTGAAGTCGGTGGCTTTCAGCCGGGGCGGCGAGGTGCCGGTTGCGCCCCCGCCGCCGGCGTGATGGCCTGCGCCATGCCGCGCGCCAGACCCTCCTCCCCCGCCGCACCGGAGCCGAGCCCCGCGGGTGCGGCACCCAGCCTCAGCATCCGGCTGGACCTCGGCGGCGGCTGCCGCATTGGGCCCGGCAAGGTGCGGCTGCTGGAGGAGATCGGCCGCGTCGGCTCCATTTCCGCCGCGGGCCGCTCCCTGGGCATGAGCTATCGCCGCGCCTGGGAGCTGGTGGAGGCGGTGAACCGGGGGCTCGGCCGCCCGGTGGTGGAGGCCGTGGCCGGCGGGGCCGGCGGCGGCGGCGCCCGGCTGACCGAGGTGGGGCATGCGGTGATTGCGACCTATCGCGGCATCGAGGCGGAGGCCAACCTCCTGGCCGCGGGGCGGCTCGTGGCGCTGCTTGGGCCGGAGCCCCGCTGAGCCGGCCGAATTGCCCCGGCGATGGAGTTGCCATAAGGTTCGCTGTCCGCCCGACCAGCCTCCCGGGTATTCCGGAGGAGCGGGCAACCGGGTGCATGGCCTGATCGCCCGCGCGGACGGGCCGGCATCGGACCGGAGCGGCGGAGGGCACCATTCTCGACACGGGCAGGATCGGCCGCCACGGGGCCATGGAACGGCCGCGATGACGGGCTTCGCGCTTTCTCCGGGCGATCCGGTGCTGGTGACGGGCGCCTCCGGCTTCCTGGGCTCGGCCGTGGCGCGGGCATTGCTGGCACGGGGCGTCGCGCTGCGCGTCCTGGTGCGGCCGGCCAGCCCGCCCGGCAATCTGCAGGGTCTCGGCGCCGAGCCGGTGCGGGGCGACCTGACCGATCCCACCTCCCTCGTGGCGGCGATGCGGGGCATCCGGTACCTGTTCCATGTTGCCGCCGATTACCGGCTCTGGGCGCCCGATCCTTCGGTGATCCTGCGCGTCAATGTGGATGGCACCCGGGCATTGATGCGGGCGGCGCTGGAGGCCGGGGTGGAGCGTGTCGTCCATACCAGCAGCGTCGCCACGCTGAAGGTGGCCGGTGCCACGGCCCCGGTGGACGAAACCGCGCCGCTTGGTCCGGATGAGGCGATCGGCACCTACAAGCGCAGCAAGACCCTGGCCGAGCGGGCGATCGAGGAGATGGCGGCACGGGACGCTCTGCCGGCGGTGATCGTCAACCCTTCCACCCCGATCGGCCCGCGCGACATCCGCCCGACGCCGACGGGCCGCGTGATCCTGGACGCGGCGCTGGGCCGGATCCCTGCCTTTGTCGACACCGGGCTGAACTTCGCCCATGTGGACGACATCGCGGAAGGCCACATCCTGGCCTTCGAGCGGGGCCGCATCGGGGAGCGCTACATCCTCGGCGGCGAGAACCTGTCGCTGCAAACCCTGCTGGCCGAGATCGCGCGACGCAGCGACCGGCGCCCGCCGCGCGTGAAGCTGCCGCGCGCGCCATTGTTCCCCCTCGCGGCTGGGGCGGAGCTTTACGCGCGCCTTTCCGGCAAGGAACCCCTGCTGACCCTCGATGGGCTGCGCATGTCGCGCTACCGCATGTATTTCTCCTCGGCCAGGGCGGAACGCGAGCTGGGCTACCGCGCGCGCCCCTGGCAGGAGGGGGTGGCGGATGCGCTGGCCTGGTTCCGCGCCGAGGGGCGCCTGCCGTGACGGCGGTGGCCCTCGCGTCGCTGGCCATCTGGCTCGTGCTGGTGTTTGGGCGCGGCTTCTTCTGGCTGATGCGGGAGCGCGACGACCGCGGCCCCGCGCCGCCCGAGCCCGCGGAATGGCCCGCCGTGGTCGCCGTGGTGCCGGCGCGGGACGAGGCGGATGTGATCGCCCGCTCGGTCGGCAGCCTGTTGCAGCAGGATTATCCCGGGCCGTTCCGCGTGGTGCTGGTGGATGACAACAGCGCCGACGGCACCGCCGACCGCGCCCGGCAGGCCGCCGCCGGTGCCCGCATCCCGCTCGAGATTCTCTCCGGCTCGGCCCTGCCCCCCGGCTGGACCGGCAAGCTCTGGGCGCTGCACCAAGGGGTGGCACGCGCCAGCGAGACGGCGCCGGACTTCATCCTCCTGACCGATGCCGATATCGGCCACGCGCCGGACAACCTGCGCGCCCTGGTGCGCCGGGCGCAGGCGGGGCGCCACGCGCTGGTGTCGCTGATGGCGGAACTGTCCTGCGCCACCCGGGCGGAGCGGTTCCTGATCCCCGCCTTCGTGTTCTTCTTCGCCATGCTCTATCCCTTCGCCGCCGTGGCCCGACCCGGCAGCCGCGTCGCCGCCGGGGCGGGCGGCTGCATGCTGGTGCGCCGCGCGGCGCTGGAACGGGCCGGCGGCATCGCCTCCATCCGCGCCGCGATCATCGATGACTGCGCCCTGGCGCAGCGGCTGAAGGGGGAAGGGCCGATCTGGCTGGGCCTGACGCGACGGGCCCGCAGCCTGCGCCCCTATGGCAGCGTGGCGGAGATCGGCCGGATGGTGTCGCGTTCGGCCTATGCGCAGCTGGGATATTCGCCGCTGTTGCTGGCGGGCACGGTGCTGGGGATGGTGGTGACCTATCTGGCGCCGCCCGTGCTGGCGCTGTTCGGGACGGGGGCGGGCCGGATGGCGGGCGCCGCCGCCTGGCTGTTGATGGCGGTCGCTTTCCAGCCGATGCTGCGCTTTTATCGCGTTTCGCCGCTCTGGGGCGTGGCGCTGCCGGTGATCGCCGCCGCCTATGCTTGGTTCACTCTGCGATCCGCATGGCAGGTCTGGCGCGGCAGGGGCGGGCAATGGAAAGGCCGGTCGCAGGCCATGGCGGAGGGTGCATGAGCGGCGCGGCGGAACTGGCTTCCGGCAAGGGGCACAAGGACGAGAATTTTCCTGTCGCTTCCCGCCTGGTGCGGCCGGAACTGCGCCCGGCCATCCTGGCCTTCTACCGCTTCGCCCGCGCCGCCGATGATGTGGCGGATCACGCCACGGCTGCGCCCGAAAGAAAGCTGGCGCAGCTCGATGGCCTGGAAGCCGGCCTGCGTGGGGAGCGCGGCGCCAGCCCGGAAGCCGAGGCGCTGCACGCGGTGCTGCGCGCGCGGGGCCTTCCGGACCGGCACCCGCTGGACCTGCTGGAAGCGTTCCGCCGCGACGTCACGCAGCGCCGCTACGCCGACTGGGCGGAACTGATGGATTATTGCCGCTATTCCGCCGCGCCGGTGGGACGCTTCGTGCTGGACCTGCATGGCGAGGACCGGCATTGCTGGCCCGCCAATGACGCACTCTGCGCCGCGCTGCAGGTGATCAACCATCTGCAGGATTGCGGCAAGGACCGGCGCGCGCTGGATCGCGTCTACCTGCCGCTCGACGCGCTGGCGGCGGAGGGCATCGGGGTGGAGGCGCTGGATGCGCCGCGCGCCGAGCCGCCCTTGCGGAAGGCGATCGCCGGCCTCGCCGGCCGCACGGAAGAACTGCTGGCGCGGTCCCGCCCCCTGGCCGGGCAGATCGCCGACCGGCGCCTGTCGCTGGAGGTGGGCGTCATCCAGTCCCTGGCGGAAAGCCTGGTGGTGCGGCTGCAACGGCGCGACCCTCTCTCGGAGCGCGTCCATCACCGCGCGCCGGAAGCGCTGGCTCTGGCCCTGCGTGGCGGCGCGGCGGCGCTGCTGGCCCGGCTGCGCCCGGCGCGGAGCCTGGAGGCATGAGCACGACAACCCTCGCGGCCGACCCCGCGGCGCTGCGGGCCCAGCTTTCCGGCAGTTCCTTCTACGCCGCCATGCGTCTGATGCCGCCGGCCGAGCGCGCCGCCATGTTCGCGGTCTATGCCTTCTGCCGCGCCGTGGACGACATCGCCGATGACGGCACCCGCCCCCGTCCCGCCCGCGCGGCGGAGCTGGAGGCATGGCGTGCCGATCTGGCCGCCCTTTACGCGGGCGGGCCGCCGGGCCGCGCCGCCTTTCTGGCCGGCCCGCTGCGCGATTTCGGCCTCCGGCAAGCGGATTTCCAGGCGGTGGTCGATGGCATGGCGATGGATGTTGCGGCGGACATCCGGGGGCCGGACCTCGCCACGCTGGACCTTTACTGCGACCGCGTGGCCAGCGCGGTGGGCCGCCTGTCCACCCGGATCTTCGGCATGCAGGAGGCGCCCGGCCTCGCCCTGGCGCATGAGCTGGGCCGGGCGTTGCAACTCACCAATATCCTGCGCGACCTCGACGAGGATGCCGCCATTGGCCGGCTGTACCTGCCGCGCGAGCTGCTGCGCGCGGCCGGCATCGAAGCGCATGACCCCGCCGCGGTGCTGGCCGATCCGCGCATCGACGCCGCCTGCCGGGCCTTGGCGGAACGCGCCCTGGGCCATTTCGCCGCCGCGAACCGCATCCTGCGCGCCCGGCCGCGCGGCCGGTTGCTGGCGCCGCGGCTGATGGAGGCGGTGTACCGCGCCATCCTGCGCGACATGCAGGCCGAGGGCTGGGCGCCGCCGCGCCGCCGCATCCGCATCGGCAAGGCGCGGCTGCTTTGGATCATCGCGTGCTGCAGCCTGCGGCGATGAGCGCCGCCATGGTTCATGTGGTCGGCGCCGGGCTGGCCGGGCTGTCGGCGGCGGTGTCGCTGGCCGGGCGGGGGATGGCGGTCACGCTGTGGGAAGCGGCGCCGCAAGCGGGGGGACGATGCCGCTCCTACCACGATCCGCAGCTCGGCATGGTGATCGACAATGGCAACCATCTGGTGCTGTCGGGCAACCAGGCCGTGGCGCGCTATCTTTCGGCCATTGGCGCGGAGGAGCGGCTGGAAGGGCCGGACGAGGCCGCCTTTCCCTTTCTGGACCTGCGCGACGGCACGCGCTGGGTGCTGCGGCCCAACAATGGCCGCCTGCCCTGGTGGGTGTTGCAGTCCGGGCGGCGCGTGCCGGGCACCCGGCCGCAGGATTACCTGGCGCTCGCCCGGCTGCTGCGGCGGCAGCCCGGCCGCCGCATCGATGCCCTGCTGCCCTGCCGGGGCGCGCTGTGGGAGCGGTTGCTGCGTCCCGTGCTGCTGTCGGCGCTGAACACGGCGCCGGAGGAAGGCGCGGCCGATCTGGCCGGGGCGGTGCTGCGGGAAAGCCTTGGCCGGGGCGGACGGGCGGCCTGGCCGCGTATCGCCAGCCCAACCCTGGCGGCGGCCTTTGTCGATCCGGCGATCGCCTTCCTGAGCCGGCGGGGCGCCGCCATCCGGTTCGGGCAGCGGCTGCGTGGCCTGTCGCTGGAGGATGGGCGGGTGTCCGGCCTCGCCTTTGGCGGGCCCATGGTGACGCTGGGCCCGCGGGACCGGGTGGTGCTGGCCGTGCCACCATGGACCGCGGCGGAGCTGCTGCCCGGCCTTTCCGTGCCGGAGGATTTTCGCCCGATCCTCAACGCGCATTTCCGCGCCACTCCGCCGCCAGGGGCGCCGGCCCTGGCCGGGCTTGTGGGCGGGCTGGTGGATTGGGTGTTCGCCTTTCCCGACCGGCTTTCTGTCACGATCAGCGATGCGCGCCACCTGATGGAGGAACCGTCCGACGCGCTGGCGGCGCGGCTATGGGCGGAGGTGGCGCGGCTGCACGGCCTTTCCGCCGAGGCGCCGCAGAACGGCATTCCACCCTGGCGCATCGTCAAGGAACGCCGCGCCACCTTCGCCGCGACACCCGAGCAGGAGGCGCGCCGCCCCTCCCCGCGCACCGGATGGACCAATCTGGTCCTGGCCGGCGACTGGGTGCGCACCGGCCTGCCCGCCACGATCGAGGGCGCCTTGCGTTCGGGGGAGGCCGCCGCGGCGCTCTCCCTCTCCCCAAGCGAGGCCAAGTCTGAGATGGTCGCCCCATGAACATGATGCAGGGCAACATCCGTCAGGCGCCCGCGGCATCCCCGCTGGAGGAGGTCGAGGCCGCGCTGCGGCGGGCCGCGGAGGCGCTGCGCCGCCAGCAACGCCCCGATGGCCACTGGGTGTTCGAGCTGGAGGCCGATGCCACCATTCCCGCCGAATACGTGCTGCTGCGCCATTACCTAGCCGAGCCGGAGGATTCGGCGCTGGAGGCGAAGATCGGCGCCTATCTGCGCCGCATCCAGGGCGCGCATGGCGGCTGGCCGCTGTTTCATGGCGGCGCCTTCGACCTCAGCGCGTCGGTGAAGGCTTACTTCTGCCTGAAGATGATCGGCGACGATCCGCAGGCGCCGCACATGGCGCGCGCCCGGGCGGCGATCCTGGCGGCGGGCGGCGCGCGGCGGGCCAATGTGTTCACCCGCATCCTGCTGGCGCAGTTCGGCGAGTTGTCCTGGCGGTATGTGCCCACCATTCCGGTGGAGATGATCCTGGCGCCGCGCTGGCTGCCGGTCCACCTGTCGAAGATGTCCTATTGGGCGCGCACTGTGCTGGTGCCGCTGCTGGTGTTGCAGGCCCTGCGGGTGCGGGCACGCAATCCGCGCGGCGTGCGCATCCCCGAATTGTTCTGTGCCGCCGCCAGGCCGCCGCGCCGCCATGGCCACCAGCATCCCGGCTGGGCGATGTTCTTCAACGGTCTGGACCGCGTGCTGAAGCTGGGCGAGCCTTTCTGGCCCCGCGCCCTGCGCCGCCGGGCCATCGCGCGCTGCGTCGATTTCGTGACGGAACGGCTGAACGGGGAGGATGGCCTCGGCGCCATCTATCCCGCCATGGCCAACAGCGTGATGATGTTCGACGCGCTGGGCTACCCGCCGGACCACCCCGACCGCGCCATCGCCCGCCGCTCGATCGAGAAGCTGCTGGTGGTGGCGGATGACGAGGCTTATTGCCAGCCCTGTGTCTCCCCGGTCTGGGACACGGCGCTGGTCAGCCATGCCCTGATGGAAGCCGGCGGCCAGGCCGACATGGCGGCGGCGCGGCGTGGCCTGGAATGGCTGAGGCCCCTCCAGGAACTGGAGGTGAAGGGCGACTGGGCGGAATGGCGCCCGGATGTGCGCCCCGGCGGCTGGGCCTTTCAGTACCGCAACGCGCATTATCCCGACCTCGACGACACCGCGGTGGTGGTGATGGCGATGGACCGCGCCCGCGACGCCTGCGATGCCGGCTATGACGCCGCCATCGACCGCGCGGTGGAATGGACAACAGGGCTGCAAAGCCGCGATGGCGGCTGGGGCGCCTTCGATGCGGACAACCACCACCAATACCTGAACAACATCCCGTTCGCCGATCACGGCGCGCTGCTCGACCCACCCACCGCCGATGTCAGCGCCCGCTGCATCAGCATGCTGGCGCAACTGGGAGAGGCGCCGGACAGTTCCCGCATGCGCGCCGCCCTCGGCTTCCTGCTGCGGGAACAGCTGGCTGACGGCAGCTGGTTCGGCCGGTGGGGCGTCAACTACATCTATGGCACCTGGTCGGCGCTATGCGCGCTCAACGCCGTCGGCACCGAGGAGGTGGCGCCGGCGATCCGCCGTGGCGCCGAATGGCTGCTGGCCATCCAGAACGCCGATGGCGGCTGGGGCGAGGCATGCGACAGCTACAAGCTCGATTACCGTAGCTATGAGGCGGCGGCGTCCACCGCATCGCAGACCGCCTGGGCGTTGCTGGGGTTGATGGCGGCCGGGGAGGTGGACCATCCGGCGGTCGCACGCGGCATCGCCTGGCTGCAGGCGCAGCAGGACGATGATGGATTGTGGTCGCAGGAGGCGCATACCGGCGGCGGCTTTCCGCGGGTCTTCTATCTGCGCTACCACGGCTATCCCAAATTCTTCCCGCTCTGGGCGCTGGCGCGCTACCGCAACCTGAAGCGCAGCAACGCGCGGCGGGTGCCGCATGGGATGTAGGCCCGCCGCATGACGGTGCTGGCCGTCACCGGGCTGCGGCGGGAAGCGCGCATCCTCGCCTCGCCCGGCGTCACGGTGCTGCCCGGGGGCGGGGATGCCGCCCGGCTCGCCACCCTGCTGGAGCAGGCCGCCGCCGATGTGTCGGGCATCATCAGCATCGGCATCGCCGGCGCGCTGGCGCCCGGCCTGCATCCCGGGGAGTGGGTGGTGGCGGACGCCATCCATGACGATGGCGGCGCTGTTCTGGCGACGGATGCCGGATGGTCCGCGCGGCTGCTCGCGAAACTGCCCGGCGCGCGGTTCGGGCCGATGCTCGGGCGGGACGGCATGGTGGCCGAAGCCGCCGAGAAGGGCGCCTTGCATCGCCGCACGGCAGCGCTGACGGTGGACATGGAATCGCATCTCGCCGCCCGGGTGGCAGCACGGAAGGGCCTGGCCTTCGCCGCGGCGCGCGTGGTGTCGGATGGCGCGGCGCGCAGCCTGCCTCCCGCCGCGCGGGTCGGCATGCGGCCCGATGGCGGCATGGACCTGCGCGCCGTGCTGCGCGCCCTGTGCGTCCGGCCCGGCCAGCTTCCCGCCCTGGTCCGCACAGGGTGGGAAGCGGAGCGGGCCTTTCGGGCCTTATTCCGCGGCCAGCGTTTCCTCGGCGCCGGGCTTGCCGGCCCCTGCCTTGCGCCCGCGGATCTCGGCCAGCTTCCGCGAAACATGGCTTGAAAACACGTATTCGGCCGGGCGCTGGTTGTCGAGCGGGATGTCGGCGGCCATCGGCCCTTCCGTGCGGATGCCACGGACCGAGACGGCCAGCGCCTTCAGCGGGTTCTGCACCATGTGCCTGACGGCCGAGGCCTCGAAGCCGGAATGCACCATGCAGTCGGCGCATTTCTCATAATTGCCGACGCCGTACTTGTCCCATTCGGTGTCGTCCATCAGCTCCCGGAAGGTTTTGGCATAGCCTTCGCCCAGCAGGTAGCAGGGCTTCTGCCAGCCGAACACGGTGCGCGTCGGGTTGCCCCAGGGGGTGCACTTGTAGGCCTCGTTGCCGGCCAGGAAGTTCAGGAACATGCGCGACTGGGTGAAGGGCCAGGCCCGCCCGCCGCGCCCGCGCGCCAGGATGCCGCGGAACAGCTCCTTGGTCTTGGTGCGGTTCAGGAAGTGCTGCTGGTCCGGCGCCCGCTCATAGGCATAGCCGGGGGAAACAGTGATGCCATCCAGCCCCAGCGCCTTCATGTCGTCGAAGAAGGCGGCCGTCTCGGCCGGGTCGGCGTCGTTGAACAGGGTGCAGTTGATGCTGACCTGGAAGCCCCTGGACTTGGCGAGCTTGATGGCCTCCACCGCCTTGTCATAGACCCCGCGCTGGCAGACCGACTTGTCGTGCATCGCCTGGTTGCCATCCAGGTGGATGGACCAGGTGAAGGACGGATCGGGCTTGTAGTCGTCGATCTTCTTGGCCAGCAGCAGCGCGTTGGTGCACAGGATGACGAACTTCTTCTTCGCCAGGAAGCCGCGCACGATCTGCGGCATCTCCTTGTGCAGCAACGGCTCGCCGCCGGCGATCGAGACGACGGGGGCGCCGCATTCCTCGATCGCCTCCATGCACTCGTCATAGGACAGGCGCTGGTTCAGGATCTCGTTCGGGTAGTCGATCTTGCCGCAGCCGGCGCAGGCCAGGTTGCAGCGGAACAGCGGCTCCAGCATCAGCACCAGCGGATAGCGTTCGCGGCCGCTGAGGTGCTGCTTCAGCAGGTAGGCGCCGATTCGGGCGGTCTGCAGCAGGGGAATGCCCAAGGCTGCGCTCCTCATCCTGGGTGCCGGGCGCCCGGCCCGGCCGAACCGGGCCGATGGCTGGGCGTGGAGCGCCGTTCTTCGCGGATTTCACGCCGCGGCGCCAGCCCGGTGGGCTGGCGCCGCATCACATCATCAGCGATGCGGACGCGCCGTCAAGGGCGAGGCTGTGGCGGTAGCCAGCATCGCCGGCGCGCCCTAGAAATCCGCACCATTCCGCAAGCATGCCCGAGGCGCCGCATTGGCCAGACCTTCTTCGTTGACCGGCCGCATGGTCGCCTTCAGCACACGGCGCCCGTGGCTGGTCTGCCTGCTCGGCCTGCTGCTGAGCCTGCTGGCCGGCGTCTACGCGGCGCGGAATTTCGCCATGACCACCGACACGGCGGAGCTGATCTCCCCCGACCAGCCCTGGCGGCAGCGCGAACTGGCCAGCAGCCGCGACTTCCCGCAGCGGCAGGGACTGATCGTGACGGTGATCGACGGCGCCACGCCGGAACTGGCGGAGGCCGGCGCCAGCCGGCTGGCCGCGGCGCTGTCCCGGCGGCCCGAACTGTTTCGCAGCGTGCGCCGTCCGGATGGCGGCGAATTCTTCGATCGCAATGGATTGCTGCTGCTGCCGCTGGAACAGGTCCGGGCCACCACCGAAAGGCTGGTGCAGGCGCAGCCCCTTCTCGGCCCGCTGGCGGCCGATCCCAGCCTGCGGGGCATCTTCACGACCTTCACCACCGCGTTACAGGGCGTCATCCAGGGCCGCGCGGAACTGGCTGATCTGCGCCCCGCGCTGGAAGCGTTGGCCGCGCCGCTGGAGGCGGCCGCCGCCGGCCGCGCCGCCTTCTTCTCCTGGCAGGCCCTGATGGGCGCCGGGCCGGCGGAACTGCAACAAACCCGGCGCATCGTGCTGGTGCAGCCGGTGCTGGATTACTCCGCCCTGCAACCCGGCGCCGCGGCCAGCGCCGCCCTGCGCGCCACGGCCCGCGAATTGGGGCTGACGCCCGGGCACGGCGTCACCGTCCGGCTGACCGGCCCCGTTCCGCTGGCCGATGAGGAGTTCGCCACCCTAGCCGAGGATGCGGGGCTGGTGACGGGGGCCATGCTGCTGGCGCTGGTGGGCATCCTGTGGCTCGCGGTGCGCTCCGGCCGCTTCATGCTGGCGATCCTGGCCACCACTCTGCTGGGGCTGGTGATGACGGCCGGGCTCGGCCTGCTGGCGATCGGGCGCTTCAACCTGATCTCCGTGGCCTTCATCCCGCTGTTCGTGGGCCTCGGGATCGATTTCGGCATCCAGTTCAGTGTCCGGGCCCGCGCCGAGCGGCTGCGCCATCCGCCGATCGAGGAGGCGCTGGTGGCGGCCGGGCGCAGCGTCGGCCGTTCCCTGGCGCTGGCCGCCGCCGCCATCGCCGCCGGCTTCTTCGCCTTCCTGCCGACCCATTTCATCGGCGTGGCGGAGCTGGGGGCGATCGCCGGCCTCGGCATGGTGATCGCCTTCCTGCTCAGCGTCACCCTGCTGCCGGCGATGCTGGTTCTGGTCCGGCCGCCGGCGCGCGGCCAGGCGGAGATCGGCTTCCCCCTCCTGGCCCCGGTGGAAGCGATGCTGGCGCGCCGTCGCCGCCCGGTGCTGGCGACGGCGGCGCTGGCGTCCCTCGCCTGCCTGGCGCTGCTGCCGCTGCTGCGCTTCGACTTCAACCCGTTGCACCTGCGCAGCCCGGATGTCGAATCCATGGCCACGCTGCGGGACCTGATGGATGATCCCGCCCGTTCGCCCAATGGCGTCAGCGTCCTGGCCCCGTCCCTCGCCGAGGCGCCGGCCCTGGCGCGCCGGCTGGAAGCCCTGCCCGAGGTGTGGCGCACCTTGTCGCTGCAAAGCTTCATCCCGGCCGACCAGGAGGAGAAGCTGGCGCTGATCGCCGATGCCGCCATGTTCCTCGGCCCGGCGCTGGAGGGGGTGCAGCCCGCTCCTTCTCCTGCCGATGCGGAGGTGCTGGCGGCCATGGCGCCGCTCGCGGCGGCGCTGCGGCAGGCCCCTGGGGATGGCGAGGCCGCCGCACGACGCCTCGCCGCCGCGCTGGACCGGCTGGCCAAGGCACCCGAGGCAGCAAGGGCCGCGGCGGCGGCGATGCTGGTGCCGCCGTTGCGGCTGCTGCTGTTCCAGGTGGAGGCGCTGCTGGGCGCGGAGCCGGTGACGCGCGACTCCCTGCCCCCGGAACTTGTCGCCGACTGGGTGACCGCCGATGGGCGCGCGCGGGTGGAGGCACTGCCACGGCCGGACGCGCAGGACGACGCGGCCCTGACCCGTTTCGCCGCCGCCATCCAGGCCATCGAGCCGGAAGCCACGGGCGTGCCGATCTCGGTGCGGGCGGCCGGCGGTTCCATCGTCACCGCCTTCATTCAGGCCGGCCTGCTGTCGGGCCTGGCCATCACAGCGCTGCTGGCGCTGGTGCTGCGGCGCGCGCGGGACGTGGCGCTGACCATGCAGCCGGTGCTGCTGAGCGGCCTGCTGACCCTGGCCAGCTGCGCTGCGCTGGACCTGCCGCTGAACTTCGCCAACATCATCGCCCTGCCGCTGCTGTTCGGCATCGGCGTCGCCTTCAACATCTACTTCGTCATGGCCTGGCGTGCGGGCGAGCAGGACCTGCTGCAATCCAGCCTGACCCGCGCCGTGGTGTTCAGCGCCCTGACCACGGCCACCGCCTTCGGCGCGCTCTGGCTGTCCAGCCATCCCGGCACGGCCAGCATGGGGCGGCTGCTGATGATCTCGCTGGGCTGGGAATTGCTGGTGACGCTGCTGGTCCGCCCGGCGCTGCTGGCCCGCCTGGCCGATGCGTGACGCGGGCCGTTCTTCTAGCCGGCCAGCAACCGAGCCGTGCGCTGCCGCAACTCCGCGATCAGCCGGTCCGCGCCGCCTTCCGCCAGCACCCTGGCGAAATCGGCGCGGCGCGAGGCCAGTTCGCTGATGGAGCCTGTCAGGTAGATGTCCACGATGCGCCACGCGCCACCGGACTGCCGCAGCAGGTAGTTCAGCTGCACCGGGTCGTTCCCCGGCCGGTCGAGCGCGGTCTGCACCATCCGGTCGTTGTTGCGGAGGGTGGATTGCCCGGTGGTGCGGAAGCTTTCGCCGCTGAAGCCGTCGAAGCGGCTGGCATAGGTCGCGACCGACCAGTCGGAGAAGGCCTGCACCAGCGCCTGCTGTTGAGCCGCCTCCATGCGGCTCCAGGGCGGGCCGATGGCGATGCGGGTCATGGCGGGCAGGTCGAAGGCAGCCTGCATCGCCGGCTGCAGCCGCTCGAACCGGCCGCGCGGGCCGAGCTGGCGGGCCTGCCGCATGATGCCGAGCAGCGCCTCGTGGAAGCGTTCCACCACCGCCTCGGGGCTGGCCTGGGCGGGAGCGGGCTGCGCCGTGGCGGCCAGGATGGCGCCAGCCAGCAGCAGGCGGCGCGTGGGGCGGGGATGGGTCCGGAAACGATGCATGGCGGTTCAACCTAGCACCGCCGCATCTGTTGCGCGAAAGCCGGCAGGAGGCCGCCCGCCTTCGGCTCATCCGGCCGGCGGCACCGCCATCATGCCTTGCCGCCCGCCTCATGCTCTGGTCTCCTGCGGGGCCGACATGCCGGGCGGCCTGCGCCCGTCGAAACTGGAATGGGCTGCGACATGAAACGACGCGATGCTTTCACCCTTTCAGCGGCCATGGGCATGGCCGCCGCCCTGCCGCGCTTCGCCATCGGTCAGCCGGCGTCGAGCCGCGTGCTGCGCTTTGTGCCGCAATCCAACCTGGGTTCGCTGGACCCGATCTGGACCACGGCCAACGTCACCCGCAACCACGCCTTCATGATCTACGACACGCTGTACGGGCTCGACGAGCAGTTCCGCCCGCAGCCGCAGATGGCCGAGGGCCACACGGTCGAGGATGACGGCAAGCTGTGGACCATCACCCTGCGCTCCGGGCTGAAGTTCCACGATGGCGAGCCGGTGCGGGCGCTGGACTGCGTCGCCAGCATCGACCGCTGGATGAAGCGCAGCCCGTCCGGCCAAGCCCTCGCCGCGGCGCTGGAGGAGATGACGGCCGCCGACGACCGGCGCATCCGCTTCCGCCTGAAGCGCCCCTTCCCGCGCCTGGTGCAGTCGCTCGCGGCGGCCACCAACCCGATCGCCTTCATCATGCCGGAGCGGGTGGCGCGCACCGACCCCTTCAAGCAGATCACCGAGAACATCGGCAGCGGCCCGTTCCGCTTCAAAGCCGACGAATACAATTCCGGCAGCCGCGTGGTGTATGAGCGCAACCCGGATTACAGCCCGACGCCGGTGGCCGCGAAGGGCCTGACAGCCGGGCCGAAGCAGGTGTTCTTCGACCGGGTCGAGTGGAACATCATCAGCGACGCCGCCACCTCCGCCGCCGCGCTGCAATCGGGCGAGATCGACTGGTTCGAGCAGCCGCCGCCGGAAATCCAGATGCTGTTCGCGCGGGACCGCAACATCAGCGTCACCGGCATGGACCCGCTGCCCATGCCGGCGCTGATGCGGCTGAACCACCTGCACCCGCCCTTCAACAACAAGAAGCTGCGGCAGGCGCTGCTGCCGGCGATCAACCAGGGCGACTTCATGGCCTCGGTGGTGGGCGACAACCCCGATCACTTCGTCACCAATGTCGGGGTGTTCACCCCCGGCACGCCGCTCGCCAGCCAGGCCGGGCTGGAGCCGCTGATGGGCGAGCGCAGCATCGACCGCGCCAAGGCCCTGATGAAGGAGGCCGGCTACACCGACCAGCCGATGCGGCTGATCGGCCCGACCGACATCCTGGCGCCCGCCGCCATCACCCAGGTGGGTGCCGACCTGTGCCGCCGCCTCGGCTTCAACATGGACCTGGTGATCACCGACTGGGGGACCGTGGTGCAGCGCCGCGCCAGCCGCGAGCCGCTGGAGAAGGGCGGCTGGAGCGCCTTCCTGACCAGCTTCTCCTCCTTCGACTGGGTTGATCCGGCGGCGCATGCGGCGCTGCGCGCCAACGGGGCCGGCGCCTGGCCCGGCTGGCCCGAGGTGCCGCGCATCGAGGAGTTGCGCATGCAATGGTTCGACGCGCCGGACCTCGCCTCGCAGAAGGCCATCGCCGAGCAGATCCAGCGCGTCGCCATCGAGGAGGTGCTGTTCATCCCGGTCGGCGCCTACAGGTCGATCACCGCCCTGCGCTCCAACCTGCGCGACCGGGTGCCCGGCTTCGCCATCTTCTGGAACATGCGGCGGGTCTAACAGCTCACTCAGTCCGAGATGCGGTCGCGCAGCCGCATCTCGGGCAGCCCGAGCACCAGGAGGAAGGCCGCCGTCATCACCAGGCCGCTGAGGCTGAAGCAGCCGGTGAGCGCGGTGCGGTACGCGTCGGCGACGGCGGCCTGCTGCGCCGCCGTGAAGCCCGACAGGGCCTCCACGCCGCGCTCGGCCAGGGCGCCCACATCGACGCTGCCGCCCAGCGCGGCATAGGCGGCGTTGAGCCGGGCCGACAGGATGGCGCCGGAGGCGGCGACGCCCACGGCGCCGCCCAGGGAACGGGCAAAGGTCATGGCGCCGGTGGCCGCGCCCAGTTCGCCATGCGCCACGGCATTCTGCACGGCCACGGTGAGGTTCGGCATGCCCATCCCCATGCCGAGGCCGAGAAGCCCCATGGACAGCAGGAACACCAGCGGCGACGCGCCAAGCCAGGCGAAGGCGGCGAGGCTGGCGAGGGCCACGGCCTCCAGCCCCAGCCCGGCCAGCAGGAAGGGCTTGTTGCGCCCGAGCCTGGCCACGATGCGGCCGCCAATGACCGAGCTCAGCACCATGCCGCAGACCTGCGGCAGCAGCATCGCGCCCGCCAGGGCCGGGCTCATCCCCAGCACGAGCTGGAAATACAGCGGCAGGAACACGGTGGAGCCCATCATGGCGAACACCATCATGCCGCCCACCGCGACGCCGCGGGCGAAGATGGCGTTGCGGAACAGCGATAGCCGGATCAGCGGCTCGGGGGCGCGCAGCTCGCGCCAGATGAACAGCCCGTACAGCGCGACGCAGGAGGCGGCGAGGCCCGCCGCCCGCCCGGAGATCCAGGGGAACTCGGTGCCGCCCCAGGCCAGCAACAGCAGCAGGGCCGCGGTGGCTGAGGCCAACAGGGCTGCGCCGGCATAGTCGATCGGCCGGCGCCGCCCGGCGGGCGGGGTGCGCAGCCCGAGCGCGATCATGGCCAGCGCCAGGATGCCGATCGGCAGATTGACATAGAACACCCAGCGCCAGCCCAGGGTCGAGGTGATCACGCCACCCAGCAGCGGCCCCGCCACGCTCGCCAGGGCGAAGGTGCCGGTGAACAGCCCCTGGTATTTCGGCCGCTGCCGCGGCGACACCACATCCCCGACGGCGGCCTGCGACAATACCAGCAGCCCGCCCGCGCCAACCCCCTGCACGGCGCGGAAGGCGATCAGCTGCTCCATGGATCGCGCGGCGCCGCAAAGCAGGGAGCCGGCGAGGAACAGCAGGATGGCGACAAAGAACAGCCGCCGCCGCCCGAACAGGTCCGACAGCTTGCCGTAAAGCGGCGTCGTGGTGGTGGAGGTCAGCATGAAGGCTGTGACCACCCAGGACAGGTGGGCCATGCCGCCGAGCTCCCCCACCATGCGTGGCAGGGCCGTGTTGACGATGTTCTGGTCCAGCGCCGCCAGGATCATGGTCAGCAGCGCGCCCGCCATCACCGTGCGGACGGGTGGGCGCTGCGGCGGCGTGGAGGGTTGCGGGGCGGGGTCGGCGGGAACCGGCCGGGCAAGACGACCGGGGTCCGGAATGGGTGAATGGGGCACCTGACCTCAACACATGATGGGGCGAAGGGTTCGGCGAAATGCAGCCTTTGGGCCTCGATCCGGAACCCGGCGCCGGCCCGTGGCGTTCCGGTGATACCCGATCCGATCCTGAAGGTTGGTCATGTCCCCACCTACCGCTCCTCGCCCGCAGCATTCGCGCCTGGCGCATTCCCGCTTGCCACGGATCATCGCCATTGTTCTGGCACTGGCCGGCCTGGGCACCGCGGCCGGAGGAGCCTGGCTGATCGCCCTGGGAGGGTCATGGTATTACCTGCCGGCCGGGCTGGCGATGCTGGGCACCGCCTTCCTGCTCTGGCGGCAGCGCCCGGCCGCGCTCTGGCTGTTCGCCCTGCTCGTCGCCGCCACCCTGCTCTGGGCGCTGTGGGAGGCGGGGCTGGATTGGTGGCCCCTGGCGGCGCGTGGCGACGTGCTGTTCGTGATCGGCATCCTGCTGCTGACCCCCTGGGTCACGCGGGGGCTGCGGGGGCCGGGCGACGCGCATCCGGCCAGCGCCCTGCGCGGCGGCGGCCTCGCCCTGTCGCTGGTGCTGCTGGCCGCGCTGGGCGTGGCGGTGGCCGCCATGCTGAACGATCCGCACCGCGTCGCCGGCACCCTGCCGGGGCCGCGCGCGCCGCAGCAGGCGGCGGGGCTGACGCAGCCGCCCGGAACGCCCCTGGTGCCGCCGGGGGAATGGCACGCCTATGGCCGCACCGGCTTCGGCCAGCGCTATTCGCCGCTGGCGCAGATCACGCCGGAGAATGTGGGGCGGCTGGAAGTGGCCTGGCAGTACAACACGGGCGATCTCCGCGGCCAGCCCGGCGACCCGGAGGAAACCACCTTCCAGGTCACGCCGCTCAAGATCGGCAACCGCCTTTACCTCTGCACGCCGCATCAAAGCGTGATCGCGCTGGAGGCCGATACCGGGCGGGAGGTGTGGCGCTACAACCCGCGCATCCAGGGCGATCTCGCCTTGCAGCACCTGACCTGCCGTGGCCTGTCCTATCATGACGGGCCGGGCTACGGCACCGCCGCCGCGGCACAGCCTGCCGGCACCGGGGAGCCTTCGCAGGCGGCATCGGCGCAGCCGCCGGCGCAGGTGCGGAGCAGCGACCAGCGATCGCCCCCGCCCCTGCGCCTGCCCGCAGCCACGGATGGCGCGCGCGGCATCGCCGATTGCCCGCGCAAGCTGTTCATGCCGACCGCCGATGGCCGGCTGATCGCGCTGGACCCGGAAACCGGCGCGGTCTGCACAGGCTTCGGCGAAGGCGGCCAGGTCAATCTCTGGGCCAACATGCCCCATGTGAAGCCCGGCGGCTATTATTCCACCTCGCCCGTGGTGGTGACGCGGGACCGGGTCATCGTCGGCGGCACGGTGCTCGACAATGTTTCCACCGCCGAGCCCTCGGGCGTCATCCGTGCCTTCGACGTCAACACCGGCGCGCTGCTGTGGAACTGGGATTCCGGCAACCCCGGGCAGACCGCGCCGCTGCCGCCGGACCAGACCTATACGCCGAACTCACCCAATAGCTGGTCGATCTCGGCCGTGGATGAGGCGCGGGGCATGGTCTATGTGCCGCTCGGCAACCAGCCGCCCGACCAGTGGGGCGCCGATCGCGGCCCGAACACGGAGCGTTTCTCCTCCTCCGTGGTGGCGCTCGACCTCGGCACCGGGCAGGTGCGCTGGGTGTTCCAGACGGTTCGTCACGACCTGTGGGATTACGACGTGCCCTCGCAGCCCAGCCTGATTGACCTGACGGTGAATGGCCAGACGGTGCCGGCGCTGGTGCAGCCGACCAAGCAGGGCGAGTTGTTCGTGCTGAACCGGGAAACCGGCCAGCCTGTCCTGCCGGTGACCGAGATCCCCGCGCCCCAGGGCGCCGTGGCGCCGGACCGCACCGCCGCCACCCAGCCAAAATCCCGCCTTTCCTTCGATCCGCCGCCTCTGACCGGGGCGCAGATGTGGGGCGCTACCCTGTTCGATCAGCTCGCCTGCCGCATCGCGCTGAAGCAGCTCCGCTATGAAGGGCGCTACACACCCCCGTCCCTGGAAGGGTCGCTGGTTTATCCGGGCAATTTCGGCGTGTTCAACTGGGGCTCCATCGCCGTCGATCCGCAGCGCCAAGTGGCTTTCACCACGCCCACCTACCTGGCCTTCGTGTCGCAGCTCGTGCCGCGGCCGGACAACACCAGCATGGTCGTGCAGGGCGGGAACCGGCCGGAAGGCAGCCTGCCGGCGCTGAACGAGAATTTCGGCGCGCCCTATGCGGTGAAGCTGGCGCCCTTCGTCTCGGTGCTCGGCCTGCCCTGCCAGCAGCCGCCCTGGGGCTATGTGGCCGGGGCGGACCTGACGACCGGCAACGTCCTCTGGCGGCACAGGAACGGCACCACGCGCGATGCGGCGCCCGTGCCGCTGCCTTTCCGCATGGGCGTGCCCAATCTCGGCGGCCCGATCATGACGGCGGGCGGGGTCGCCTTCCTGTCCGGCACCATCGATTATTACGTGCGCGCCTATGACGTCACGGATGGGCGGGAATTGTGGAAGGCCCGGCTGCCGGCGGGCGGCCAGGCCACGCCGATGACCTATCAGGGCCAGGATGGCCGGCAGTTCCTGCTGGTGGTGGCGGGCGGGCATGGCTCGCTGGGAACCAAGGCCGGCGATGCGGTGATCGCCTACGCCCTGCCGCGCTGAATGGTTCGCCCACCGCCTGGCATCGCTCAGGCGGCGTCCATTTCCAGCCGCGCCGTCAGCGGCAGGTGGTCCGAGGCCCGGCGCGCCAGCCGGGTGTCATGCACCGCCACCTGGCGCAGCATGGCGGCCGGATCAGCGAGGATGTGGTCCAGTGCCCAGATCGGCCGGAAGGCGGGAAAGCTTCGCAGCGGGGGCGGCATGGCGAAGCGCCTGGCCAGCACGCCGAGCGCCGAGGCCCCTTCCCGCCATTCGTTCAGGTCGCCCATCAGCAGAACGGGCAGGGAGGAGCCATCCCCCCGCGCCGCCTGCAGCAGCATCTCCGCCTGGCGCCGCCGCCGTTCCGGCCCCAGGCTCAGATGCGCCGCGATGACCCGCAAGGGGCCGGAGCCGAGATCCAGCTCCGCCAGGATGGCCCCGCGCGGTTCCCACCCGCCCAGCTTCAGGCCGATGGGGCCGCGCAACAGCCTTGCCCCACGCCGCGCGAGCAGCAGGTTGCTGCGCCAGCCCTGGTGGTCCGGGCGTTGCACCACAGGCAGGGGGCGCAGGCCGGTTTCATCCTCTATGCGGGCCGCATCCAGCATGGGCGTGCCGCGGCGCAGGTAATGCTGCGCTTCCTGCAACGCGATGAGGTCGGGCCGGATCTCGGCGATCACCTCGGCGATGCGGTTGGGGCGGAACGGGCCGGCGGTGCCGCGCCCGCGATGGATGTTCCAGGTGGCGACCTTCACCGTGGCGCGCGGGCCGGGCGGGTAAAAACCGAGAAGCGCCAGCCGGCCAGGACGGCGCCGAGCACCGCGCCCCCGGTGGTGAGCACCACATCGGTCCAGGTGTCGGTCCAGTCGCCGATCAGGCCGGTCAGCGCCTCGAAAACCTCCCAGCCGACGCCAAGCGCCAGGCCGAAGATGCCGCCGAGCCAAGCCAGGCGCCGCGGTCCCCTGGTTTCGCCATCCACTTGCAGCAGCGCCGCGAAAACCAGTCCGGCCAGGATGCCGTTCACCAGGTGAACCACCTCGTCATAGGGTCCTGGCTGGTAGAACCAGCCCAGCCCGTAGCCAGGGGTGGAGGTCAGCGTGGCCAGAACGGGGGTGGCGTCCAGGATGCGTGGCAGGGCGCGGAGCCGCGCGGGCAGCGCCGCCATCCGCTCGCGTGGCGGCAGCACCAGCCCGAGGCAACCCGCCAGCGCCGCCACGGTGCCCAGCGCGGCGCCGTCCTGTCCCAGCCACCACAGCCAGCCCGCCATGCCTGCCAGCGCCGCCAGGCAGATCCAGGTCAGGCCATGGTGGCGCCCGATGTCGCGCCGCGTCAGCAGGGGCATGCGGCCTGTTCCTTTTCTGAGCCGGCAAACCAGGAGATGGCCCACGCCAGAGCCCTGGCAAGATCATCCGCCCCCTGGACGCCGCCCTATCCCGGACGTGAAATGCCGGCAGCGCCGCCTGCGAGGCCGTGCAAGAAGCAGAAGGAACGTTCCATGGATCTGAATCTGGCTGGCAAGAAGGTGCTGATCACCGGCGGCACGCGCGGCATCGGCCGCGCCTGCGCGGAGGCCTTCCGCGCGGAAGGGGCGACAATCGCGATCTGCGGCCGCTCGCGCGAGGCGCTGGATGCGGCGGTGACGGCCCTTCCCGGCACGCTCGGCATCCAGGCCGACCTGATCGACGCGGACCAGGCGGCGCGGGCGGTGGAGGAAGCCGAGGCCGGCCTGGGCGGCATCGACATACTGGTCAACGCCGCCGGCGCCGCCCGCCGCACCCCGCCGGCCGAGCTGACGCCCGCCGCCTGGCGCGCGGCAATGGACGCGAAATACTTCACCTACATCAACGTCATCGATCCGCTGGTGAAGCGCATGGCAGGGCGCGGGCGTGGCGTGATCGTCAACGTCATCGGCGCCGGCGGCAAGGTCGCCTCCCCGACCCATCTGGCCGGCGGGTCGGCCAACGCGGCCCTGATGCTGGCGACGGCCGGACTGGCCACAACCTATGCCGCCCAGGGCCTGCGCATCCTGGGCGTCAATCCCGGCGCCACGGAAACCGGCCGCGTGGCGGAAGGCCTCGCGGCCGAAGCGCGGCTCGCCGGGATCGACGAGGCGGAGGCGCGGCGGCGCAGCGTTGCCAGCATCCCCCTCGGCCGCATGGCGCGGCCGGAGGAGATCGCCGACGCCGTGCTGTTCCTGGCCTCCGACCGCGCCAGCTACATCACCGGCGTCACGGTGGGCATGGATGGCGCCCGCTTCCCGATCGTGGTGTAGCCCGCCAGCCCTGGCGCCTCAGCCGGAAACCCAGTGGCCGAGCACCGCCGGCAGGCGCGACATCAGGCCGAGGCGCTCCACATCCGCTCCGGCCAGCAACGGCACCGTCATCGGCGGCACGCCCTCGCCGCCGATCTCGATCCGGCCGACCGCTTGCCCCTTGGCGATGGGCGCCGGCAGGGGCGCGGCGTAGTGCAGCTTCACCTCCAGGTTGCGGCGCCAGGAATGCGGCAGGGTCAGCACCACCTCCCGCTCCGCGACCAGCGGCAGGCTGGGCTGCTGACCCAGCCAGACCGGCGCCTCCTCAAGCGTCTCGGCGGCCCGGAACAGGGAAACATTGGTGAAGTTGGCGAAGCCCCATTCCAGCAGCCGTGCGCATTCATCCCCGCGCATCTTCATGGAGGTCATGCCATTGGCCACCAGGATCAGCCGCCGGTCGCCGCGCTTGGCGGTGCCGACCAGGCCGTAGCCGGCCGCGTCGGTATGGCCGGTCTTCATGCCGTCGGCGCCGGAAACGCGGCCCAGCAGTGGATCACGGTTCTGCTGGCTGATGCCGTTCCATTGGAAGGAGGGGATGGCGAACAGGCCGTAATAATCGGGGAAGTCGCTGATCAGCCGGCGCGCCAGGATCGCCAGGTCATGGCAGGTGGTCAGGTGTTCCGGGTCTGGCCAGCCGGTCGCGTTGCGGAAGGTGCTGTTCGTCATGCCCAGGCGCCGGGCATATTCGTTCAGCAGCACGGCGAATTGTTCCTCGGTGCCGCTGATGCCTTCCGCCAGCACGATGCAGGCATCGTTGCCGGATTGCACCACGATCCCGCGCAGCAGATCCTCCACCGCGACCTGGCTGCCCAGCTCCACGAACATCTTGGAGCCGCCCTTGCGCCATGCATTCTCGCTGACCGGCAGGGTCTGGTCGCGGCGCAGCCGGCCCTGCTTCATCAGGTCGAACGCCACGTAGACGGTCATCAGCTTCGACATGGAGGACGGGCGCATCCGCTCCTCCGCCGCCTTGTCGAGCAGCACGGCGCCGGTGGTGGCGTCCACCAGCAACACCTGCTTCGCCACGGTGTCGAGCGGCCCGATCGGGCTGCTGGCGGGGGTGGAGGGCTCGACGTCCGCGCCGGTCGTCCGGGCCGCGGGGCGGGTGCGCGCCAGGGCGGGGACCGCCAGCGCGGTTGAGGCCAGCAATGCCCCGGCTCCACCCAGCAGGTCGCGGCGTTGCAGCATCACGGCGTCTCCATCGGTCCAACGATGGCGCCGGATACGCCCTTTCCGTTTTCAACTCAAGCGCTTGTGACCGCTTGCTGAACGGATATGCGAGGCTCGCAGCGGCGTGGTCACACCTAACTCAGGAACTCGTCAGGGGCCCGACCCAACACGGCGAGGCTGTTGTCATCGGCTAGCGACGCCACAACCGGCCCCGGCCGCGCGGCCGGCACCGTGGCAAGATCGAAGAGGTCAAGCACCACCGCCTGGCCCTGCACGATGAAGCGGGGCGCAAGGGAATGCTCCTCGACGGCGATGGCGCGGCGGCTGATCAGTGCCGCCACCAATCGTGCCGGTTCGCGTTCGAAGCGGGTGTTCTGCAGGGAAACAACAAAGGAAATGGTGTCGCGCTGCCGCCCTGGATTGGCGAAAACATCGAATTGCGGCATCGGCCACCCCGCTCGACGCTGCTGGAGCGGCGGCCTGCTGGACCAGTGCTTCATCGAGGCTCAGATTGATGGCCCGCTTGCGGCGCCTGGTGTCCGGCGCGCGAAGAGGGCGGGGTGTCCCATCAAGGTTGTCCCTGCTGTCTTCATGCGCATCGTATGCGCAGGCCTGCGATGATCACAAGCCTGCCGGCACTGGGTGCCGGCGCGGCTTCTCCGCCAGAAAGGGACCAGCTTCCATGGGTTGGATGACGGGAGCCGTGGCTCTTTTGCATCACGGCATCCTGATCGCCAGCCGCAACCGGGCGTGGCTTGGAAAGGTCAGAACAATGCACCTATGGTGCGTAACCCTTAACGGATGCCGGAGTTCGGAATGGCTCTTTCCAGCAAAGACTGGACCCCGAGTTGGCTAGGCCAGTTCAAGGCCTTTGTGACGCGCGGCAACGTCATTGATCTGGCGGTCGGCATCATCATCGGCGCGGCCTTCACCTCCATCGTCAACTCGCTGGTCGAGGACATCTTCAACCCGATCATCGGCCTCCTGATCGGCGGGGTCGATTTCTCCAATATCTTTGTGGTTATCCGTGGCGAGCGCCTGCCGACGCTGGAAGCCACCAAGGCCGCGGGCGGCGTGGCGCTGGGCATCGGTGTGTTTCTCAACGCCATCATCAAGTTCCTGATCGTTGCCTTCGCGGTGTTCTGGGTGGTGCGCATTCTCACCAAGATCAGCCTGCGGCAGGAGGCGGCGAAGCCGGGCCCGACTCAAACCGAGATCCTGCTCGCGGAAATCCGCGACGAGTTGAAGCGCCGGCCTTCCTGAGGCCCATCCCGTGACGGAGCGGCCGCTTGAGAGGCCGCTGTGCCGGGCAGGCCGCATCCTTCCAACCGGGATGGCATCCCGCATGCCGTTCCGCCCCCCCTCCCCGCGCCGCGCTCCTGCCGCCCCCTTGTCATGAGGAGGGGCGGCAACGGCCGGAGGTGAAGGGACGTTGTTCGTCCTTCTCCCTCGACCCGGGCTACAACGATCCACAATGACCAGAATATTCATGAAGGCGACGATCGTGGCAGCGCTGGCCCTGCTCGCCACGGCCTGCGACGAGAAGGAAGGCGGTGCCGATGAGACGGCGCTGAAGGCTGCACACAGCGCTGCCGAGGCCGAGTTGCGCCGTTCCGGCGGGCCGCAAACCACCTTGCGGGGCGTGCAACTGTATCGTCAGGCGCAGGGCGGGATCGCCGTGTGCGGCCAGGCCAGCCTGCCCAACAGCGGCGGCGCCTTCACCCTGTTCGTGTCCCTGGTGACGCCGCGCGAGGGCGAGACGCCATTGGTGGAGCAGCATGTCGCGACCTCCGGCTCCACCGCATCCCGCGTTTTCGTGGAAACCGTGTCCCGCTGCTATGAGGATGGCGGGCCGCCGGCGCAGCAACGGGCCGGCGCGCCGCCCCCCATGCCCCCTGTGCCGGACCGGTTGCCGGAGGTGGCGCGCCCCGAGGTGCCGGCGCCGCAGCCACGCGCCGCGCTGCCCTTGGCGACGCCACCCTCCGATCCCACTCCTGCCTTGATCACTGAGCCGCCCCGCTTCCAGGGCCGGGTCGTGACCATGCGCCAGAATGGCAACCTTCGTGCCCATCCGGGCGGCGGCGGCCAGGTGGTGCGCGTGGTGCCGGGCGGCACGGCCTTGAAGGTGTTCGGCGATGCGCCGGGCGGCTGGCTTGAGGTCGGCGCCGAGGCGCCGGAAGGCTGGATGCATGGCAGCATGACACGCTGATGAGGCCGGTTCCGGGCCGGAAAGGCGGATCATATGCGGGGCATCATTCTGGGCGACGCGGCCGCAAAGCCATGCCAGAGTTGCCGTCAATCCGCTTTCACTGACGGAGCTTCTTTCATGGATCTTCCCCATAACAGCCTTTGGGCCGACCGCGCCCTAGGAGTGCTGCGGATCGTCAGCGCCCTGCTTTTCCTGGAGCATGGCACGACCAAGTTCCTCGGCTTCCCGCCGGGCGCCTCACCGGCCGCCTTCAGCCTGTCCTGGTTCGCCGGCCTCATCGAACTGGTCGGCGGCGCGCTGCTGGTGGTCGGTCTCTGGGTCCGTCCCGCCGCCTTCATCATGTCCGGCACCATGGCCGTGGCCTATTGGGTCGCGCATGCCCCACGCAGCTTCTTTCCCGTCAACAATGGCGGCGATGCGGCCATCCTGTTCTGCTTTGTGTTCCTGTATTTCGTCTTCGCGGGCGGCGGCGCGTGGAGCCTGGATGCCGTTCGCGGCGCCGCGGGCCGGCGCGCGCGCTGAGAACAGGCGGCAGGCAGCCGGGAAGCCTGCGCGGCTTCCGGCCTGATATCGCCGTTCCCACGGCGGGCGCAGGTGCCAGGGCAATCGGCGGCCGGCCGCAAAAAGCGGCTTGCCCGATCCGCTCGCGAAACCGGATAGTATTTGTTCCGGAGGTCGAACGCGGGGGAGCGCACGGCATGACGCGTTGGCGCGTGGGCGTGGATTCGGGCGGCACCTTCACCGATATCTGCCTCTTCGATGAGGAGGAAGGCCGGGTCGAGGTTTGGAAGGTGTCCTCCACGCCCGACGATCCCTCGCGCGGCATCGCGCAAGGCGTCGAGGAAGGCATGCGCCGCGTGACGCCTGTGGCGGATGGCCGGCCAGCCGCCGCCGTCGCCTATTTCGGCCATGGCACCACCGTGGCGACCAATGCGCTGATCCAGCATCGTGGCGTGCGCACCGGCCTTGTCACCACCGATGGCTTCCGCGACCTGCTGGAGATCGGCCGCCAGAAGCGCCCCGACCTGTATGACATGCAGGCCGACAAGCCGCCCGTCCTGGTGCCGCGCGACCTGCGCCTGGAGGTGCCGGAACGCCTGCGCCATGATGGCCGCGTTGAAATTCCCCTGGACGAGGCCCGCATGCGCAGGGCGGCGCGCGCGCTGCGCGAGGCGGGGGTGCAGGCCATCGCCGTTTCCTTTCTGTATGGCTTCATCCGCCCGGAGCATGAGCAACGCGCCGTCGCCATCCTGCGCGAGGAGATGCCGGACGCCTTTATCAGCGCCGGCCACGAGATCGCGCCGGAATTCCGCGAATATGAGCGGCTGTCGACGGTGGTGCTGAACGCCTATCTGGGCCCGGTGATGCGTGGCTACATCGAGCGCCTGGCGCCACGGCTGCGCGAACTGGGAATGACGGCGACGCCGCATCTGACGCAATCCAATGGCGGCGTCATCGGCTTCGCCGCGGCGGCGAACATGCCGGTGCGGGCCGTGCTGTCCGGCCCCTCCACCGGCGTCGTCGGCGCGCAGGCGATCGGCGCCCTGGCCGGGTTCGGCAACATCATCACCTTCGACATGGGCGGCACCTCGACCGATGTGGCGCTGCTGCAGGATGGCGTCTGCAAGCTGACCTCGGAAGCGGTGGTGCATGGCTATCCGATCAAGGCGCCGATGCTCGACATCCACACGGTGGGCGCGGGCGGCGGTTCCATTGCCCATGTGGATGCGGGCGGCCTGCTGAAGGTCGGGCCGCGTTCCTGTGGTGCCGACCCTGGGCCGGTCTGCTACAACAAGGGCAACCTGGAACCGGCCACCACGGATGCCAATGTGGTGCTGCAAACGCTCAACCCGACCCATCTGCTGGGTGGCCGCATGGCGATCCGCCAGGATCTCGCCCGGGAGGCCATCGGGCGGCTGGCGGAAAAGCTTGGCCTCGGCCTTATGGAAACCGCGCAGGGCATCCTGTCGGTGGTGACGGCCAACATGGCGCGGGCGATCCGGGTCATTTCCGTCCAGCGCGGCCATGACCCGCGGGACTTCACCCTGATGGCCTTCGGCGGCGGCGGGCCGCTGCACGCCGCGAGGCTCGCCAGGGAACTGGAAATGAAGCGTGTGCTGGTGCCACGCAATCCCGGTATCCTGTGTGCCATGGGCCTGCTGCTGACCGATCTGCGTGCCGATTTCGCCGCCACGCGCCTGTTGCCGGCCACGGAGGATGCGGTGCCGGAGGTGGCGGAAGCCTTCCGGTCCCTCGCCGCCCGGGCGGAAGAGTGGTTCGCGGGCGAAGGCATCGCGCCCGGGGCACGCCGCCTGAACCGCACGGCCGACATGCGCTACGAGGGGCAGAATTACGAGCTGCCGGTGCCGCTGCCGGATGGAGCCATCACCGCTGCCACCCTACGGGCGCTGAGCGCCGGTTTCGCCGAGGCGCACCGCCAGCGCTACGGCTTCGTGGCGGAAGGTGAAACGGTGCAGGTGGTCACCTTGCGCCTGGAAGCCACCGGCCTTGTGAAGAAGGCGCAGTTGAAGGCGTATCCTGAAGCGGGGCCGGATGCCGGCATGGCCATCACCGGTGAGCGGCAGGTCTGGTTCCCCGAGGCGGGAGGCTTCGTCGTGACGCCAATCTATAGCCGCGACGCCTTGCAACCCGGAAACAGCTTCGCCGGCCCTGCCATCGTCGAGCAGATGGACACCACGACTGTGGTGCCGCCCGGCATGGCGGCGCGGGTGGACCGCTGCCTGAACCTGATCCTGGAGGTGGCGGCATGAGCGAAGCCCTCCGGCGGGATGCGCGCATGCCGCTCGATCCCATAACCGTGGAGGTCATCGGCGCAGCCCTGGCCTCCATTGTCGAGGAAACCGGCGAGGCGCTGATCCGCGCCAGTTATTCCACCAACATCAAGGAGCGGCGGGATTGCTCCACCGCATTGTTCAACACCCAGGGTGAGACGCTCTGCCAGGCCGAGCACATCCCGATCCATCTCGGCAGCTTCATCGGCATCGTGCCGGCGATCATGCGGCACCACCGGGTGGAGGACATGCGGCCGGGCGATGTGTTCGTCGGCAATGACGCCTATGCGGGGGGCGGCACGCACCTCCCCGACATCGTGCTGGCGGAGCCGATCTTCGTCGAGGGGCGCATCGCCGCCTGGACCGTCAACCTGGCGCATCATTCCGATTTCGCCGACCGTGGCCACGCGCATATCTATCAGGAAGGCCTGCGCATCCCCCCGGTGCGGCTGTACCGCGCCGGCGAGTTGCAGGCCGACATCCAGAACCTCATCCTGCTCAACTGCCAGGTGCCGCGGGAGCGCTTGTCGGACCTGCGCGCGCAGATGGCGGCGAACCGCGTCGGCGTGCAGCGCTTCCAGGCGCTGTGCGGGAAGTATGGCACCGACACCGTCCTGGCGGCGGGCGAGGCGCTGCTTGACTATGCCGAGCGCAAGATGCGGGCCGGCATCGCCGCCATGCCCGACGGCAAGTGGCGCTTCGATGACGTGTTCGATTGCCCCGAGGTCGAGGGCAGCCTGCCCTTCTCGGTCGAGATCACCGTGAAGGGCGACGGCATGGCGCTGCATTTCGATGCGCCGGACCAGATGCGCGCCGGCATCAACATGACCTACACCGCCCTGCTGGCCACGGCCTATTATGCGGTGAAGTCGGTGGTGGACCCGACCATCCTGCCCAATGCCGGGCTGGCGCGGCCGCTCACCGTTACCGGGCGGGAAGGCAGCATCGTCAATTGCCGGCATCCGGCGGCGGTGAACGGTCGGCTGCAGGCCTGCCAGCGGGTCGCGGACCTGATCCTCGGCGCGCTGGCCCAGGCGGTGCCCGAACGCGTGACCGCATGTTCCAACTCGACCTGCACCGTCGCCAGCTTCATCGGCAGCCGGAAATCGGATGGCGCGCTTTGGGTCTATCTGGAAACAATGGGCGGCGGCTCCGGCGCGCGCTTCAACAAGGACGGGCTGGATGGCGTGCATGTGCATGGCACCAACACCTCGAACCTGCCGGCCGAGGCACTGGAGATCGAATACCCTCTGACCCTGCTGCGATACGAGCTGGTGCAGGATTCCGGGGGCGTCGGCCGGCATCGGGGCGGCATGGCGCTGCGCCGTGTTTACCGCGCCGATGAGGATGTGCGGGTGCGGATCGACCTGTCGCGGCTGCATTCACGGAGCTGGGGGCTGTTTGGCGGTGGGGCCGGTGCCAAGGGCCGCGTCGAATGCGGCCCCGGTGTCACCTTCGATGGCCCGAATGCCGAGCTGAAGGCGGGACAATGGTTCGCCATCGTCAGTCCCGGGGCCGGCGGATACGGCCCCCCGGCCGAACGTGGCGCCGACGCGGTGCGCCGCGACCTGGCCGAGGGCAGCATCAGTGTCGCGACGGCGCGGGAGTTCTATCCGCAGAGCATCTGATTGCATCGTCGCCTTTGCAGCGAAGGAGAGTTCGCATGGCCATCATCGCCACTCGACGGTCCGTCCTGGCCGGGGCCGCGGCCACCGGATTGCTGCCCTTCCTGCGACGCCGGGGCGCGCAGGCCCAGCCGGCGGGCCTGCTGCGCTTCGGCCTGTCCAGCTATCCGCCCAACATCCAGCCCTGGGCCAATAGCGGCACGGCGGCGGCGACGATCAAGCTGATGATCTATCGTGGCCTCGCCTCCTACGGGACGGATGGCCAGTTGCATCCGGAGCTTGCGGAATCCTGGTCGCGCGAGAACGATCTGACCTGGATCTTCAGGCTGCGGGACGCGCGCTTCCAGAATGGCGAGCCCGTCACCGCCGCGGATGTGAAGTGGACGCTGGAGCAGGTGGCGTCGGAAAAGTCCACCGCCCATCTGCGGACCGAGATCCGCAACATCGAGCGGATCGAGACGCCGGATGACCGCACCGTCCGGCTGGTGACCAAGGTTCCCCTGGTGACGCTGCCCAACTGGATGGCCAGCTATCACCTGCCCATCATTTCCCGCCAGTCTTCCGGCCGCGACTTCATCGGCGCCGGGCCCTTTGTGCTGAAGTCGCAGGAACGTGGCTCCTCCCTGGAGCTGGAGGCGTTCGAGGGCTTCTACAAGCCTGGGCTGCCGAAGCTGAAGGCGATCCGCGTTGTCGCCTATGCCGACGAGAATCTCCGCGTCGCCGCCCTGCAATCCGGGGATGTCGACCTGATCGAATACGTGCCCTGGCAATCCATGGGCGCCATCGGCGACAATCCGGAATTGAAGCTCGACGCGGTTGACGGCCCTTTCATGTATCTGGTGTTCAACGGCAGCAAGCCGCCCTTCAGCGATGCGCGGGTGCGCCGGGCGGTCGCGCATGCGATCCGCCGCGAGGATCTGGTGAAGGCGGCGTTCTTCGGCCGTGGCTCGCCCATGGCGCATCTGCCCATCTCGGAAGACAGCGCCTACTACAATCCTGAGTTCAAGAATGGCTGGAACTACGATCCGGCCCTGGCGAGGAAGCTGTTGGCGGAGGCGGGGCTGGCGAACGGATTCAGCTGCAACTTCCTGTCCACGGCGCAATACGGCATGCACAAGGACTCCGCCGAGGTGGTGCAGCAGCATCTGGCGGCGATCGGCATTCAGGCGACGCTGAACCTGCCGGATTGGGCCACCCGCGTCGCCATCGGCAACCGGGGCCAGTATGACCTCGCCATGATGGGTACGGCGGCGGACAGCAACGATCCCGATGGCTTGTCCAACATCCTCGATGGCAGCCTGTCGGCGGCCTATGTCCGCAGCCATGGCCTGCGGACGCCCCGCATCTCGGAATTGTTCAGCGCCGGCCGCGCCGAGTTCGACGAGGCGAAGCGCAAGGCCATCTACCGGGAACTGGAAAAGGTGGCGATCGAGGAGGCGCCGCTTGTGGGCCTGACCTGGCGCAGCCAGGGCTATGCGATGCGGCGGGCCGTGACCGGATTCCAGAACCTGCCGGGCGCTCTGACCTTCTATTCAGGGCTGACCTTCGAAACAACGGCGCTGGGCTGAGGGAAGTCGACGATGCTGATGCCGCAGGGCCGCGTGGTGATGGTGTCGGGCGCCACCCGCGGCATTGGCCGCGCCATTCTGGACCGGCTGCTGGAAGCGGGCTGCGTGGTCAGCGCCGGGGTGCGGAGCACCGCCAGCCTCCCCGCGCACCCGCGATTGTCGCATCATTCCTTCGATGCCGCGCGAGCCGGGGCGGCGGAGGGCTGGGTGGCGGCGACCGTGGCGCGGCATGGCCGCATCGACGCGGTGGTGAATGCCGCCGGGATCAACACCCGCGGCACGCTGCTGGACCCCGATGAAACCGCCATGGATGCCGCCTGGACTGTGAACACCAAGGGGCCGCTGCGCGTCATCCGCGCTGCCTGGCCACATCTGGCGGCCAGCGGCAGCGGGCGCGTTCTCAACATCGCGTCGCTGTCCGGAAAGCGCGTCCGCAACGACAATCTTGCCTACGCCATGAGCAAGTTCGCGGTGATGGCGCTGACGCAGGAAGTGCGCCGCCTGGGCCATGACCATGGCATCCGCGCCAGCGCGCTTTGCCCCGGCTTCGTCGATACCGACATGACGTCCCACGTCACCAACTGGCCGCGCGAGAAGATGACACGCCCCGAGGACATCGCGGTGCTGGCGGAGGTGCTGCTGCACCTGCCCAACACCGCGAGTGTCGCGGAACTTCTCGTCAATTGCCGGCACGAGGACATGCTCTAGCGCCGGCCCGGATCTTCAGCGGCGGCGCGTCGCTGCCCAGGCTTCGGCCATCTGGTCGATCCGCATCTCGGCGGCCGACTTGCGGGGCGCCTGGGGCGCCGCCCTGGCCATCACCGCGCGGCCATCGCCGCCCCATTGGCGCGCCGGTCCGGAATCGAGATGGATGAAGCCCTGATCGGGATAAAGCCCGACGCCGCCACGGGCGAACTTGACCGCAGTGGTGGCGAAGGCCTCGAACTTCGCGGCGGGGATCATCAGGTCCATGGCCGCGGCGCGCAGATGCTGGCTGTCGCCCGCGCCATGCACGGCCCGGTTGGTTTCCGGCGTCCGGTAGCCGGAAAGCACGACCAGCTCGGCGAAGCGCTGCCGCCGGCCCATGTCCCACACGATGTCAACCGCGTTCAGGTCGAAGCTGCGCACCTTGCCCGTGCGGGTATCGGCCAGCACCTCGGAAAGCTCGGCCAGGGCGACGGGATCGGCTTCCCGGCCGTTGTGATAGATGCCGGAGAAGGTGGCTCCATTGGCGGCGTGGCGCAGCGTCAGGCGACGCGCACCCGGCGGATCGGGCAACCGCCGGGCTGCTCTGCCCAATGCCGGGCCAGCGATGGCGAAGGTTGCAGCAGCGGTCAGAAAAAGAACTCGGCGGCGCATGCCGATCCTGTAAACGGCAGCTTCGGGGGGCGGAACCCATCCTCGCGCGAATGCGATCAAGTTTGGCGCATAAAACGCAAAATTCGCGAAAATGAGAAAGTGAAAGAACCAAGAAGAAGCATTGTCGCAAGGTGAATCCTTCTCTGGTTTTGCTTCCATGAGGCAGGGTCGATCGCTGGAATCACATGGGGCCAAGCTTCCACGCCGCTGTTTCCATGAATGATGCTCCCGCCACAGGATGGCCGGCCACGCGACGTCATTCCGTGATGCCTCGGTCGGCTGGCGGAGCGCCGCGCTGCCGGGCTTGCGTCGGAAAGCTTGCGACCATGCTGCTTTCGCCACAGGCTGCACGGCGGCGCCAGGCATTGGGCGCACCTTTGTTTCAGCGTTGGCAACCAGGATCTGGCGACGGATGACCCGCAAGATTGTTGTGCTCGACCCCATCACCCCGCAGACGGCCGACCGCATGCGTGAATTGCTGCCCGCCGGCCTGGCCCTGGAACACGCCACCAGCCGCGACGCAGGCCATCTCCGGCAGATCGTTGCCGACGCCGATTACCTTGTTTCGGGCCAGGTCGCGGTGGACAAGGAACTTCTGGCGGCCGCGCGGCAGGCGAAGCTGCTGCACAAATGGGGCGTGGGGGTCGACAATTTCGACCTGGAAGCGGCCAGGGCCCAGGGCATCACCGTGGCCCGCACCACCGGCAGCAATGCCCGCCCGGTGGCCGAGGCGGCGCTGGGACTGACCATCGCGCTGCTGCGCAACCTGGCCTGGGGTCATTCCTCCCTGCGCAGCGGCGAATGGCGGCCGATGAGCCTGCCCAAGGCCAGCTACAGCCTGTTCGGCAAGACGGTGGGCATTATCGGCTTTGGCGCGATCGGGCAGAACCTCGCCAGGCTGCTGCGCCCCTTCGGGGGGCGCATCCTGTACAACAAGACCCGTCCGCTCAGCCCGGAGGAGGAAGCGGAACAGGGTGTTGCCTTCGCCTCCGTCGCCGAGATCCTGCGGGAGGCCGATGTGGTGTCGCTGCATTGCCCCCTGACGCCGCAGACCAGGGGCATGATCGACCGCGCGGCCCTCCGCACCATGAAGCCGACGGCGGTGCTCATCAACGTGGCGCGCGGCGGCGTGGTCATCGAGAGCGATCTGGCCGAGGCGCTGAAGGCGAAGGAAATCCTCGGCGCCGCCATGGATGTCTATGAGGAGGAGCCGACGCCCCCCTCCAACCCGCTGCTGGCGCTGGAGAACGTGGTCTGCACGCCGCACATCGCCGCCATGGCCGCGGACAGTTTCGTGCCCACCATCAGCCAGATGTTCGGCAACATCGACCGCTTCAACCGGGGTGAGCCGGTTGCGGAAGCCGATTTCGTTTGCTGACCGCAGCGGGCGCCAGATGGAGCGGCGCAAAGGGCGCGGCCTGATCCAGCGCCGCCTCCCCTTCCCGCGCGAGTTCCAGCCCTGCCAGGAAGGTGCTGGCGAGCGCGGCGCGCCGCTGCACCGGCAAGGCACCTGGCGGCGGCAGGAAGGCGGTGATGGGCGCGCCGCCCGGATGCTCGGGCAGCAGCCGCCGCAACCGCAGCATCGCATCGGGCAGGCGCCAGAGCGGCGGCGGCGCCGGGCGCCAGGCCTCGCCGCGCTGCGGCTGCTGCAACAGCTTCAGGCAGGCGCGCAGCAATTCCACGATGTCCGCCCGGGGGCCGACACGTTCCTCCAGCACTTCCGGCATGCCGCGCGGCCAGTGGTCGTGGCGGAGCTGCGGGCGGCGCAGCAGCCAATGCCGCGCCGCCTCGGTGAAGGCGCGGTTCTGCAGCCGGCGGCGGAAGGCCTCGGCCTCGTTTTCCGCTTCCCGTGCCTCGGGGCTGTCCTGCGGCAGCAGAAGACGGGATTTCAGCAGGGTCAGCCAGGCCGCCATCACCAGCCAGTCGCCGAGCCGGCTCAGGGGAATGCGGCGGTCCAGCGCGGCGGCATCCAGCGCATCGGCGAACTGCTCGGCCAGGGCGAGGATCGACAGCCGCGCCAGATCCACCTTCTGCCCCCGCGCCAGTTCCAGAAGATGGTCCAGCGGGCCTTCATAAGCGCCGAGGCGGAGATCCGGGGTCGCCTCGCTCATCCGCCCTCCTCATAAACAGGGCGCAGGGTGAAGCGCAGGGTGGGAAAACGCTGCCGAAGCCGCAGCAGGGCCTGCCAGGGGCTCCAATCGGCCGACCAGAAGCGCAGCCGCAGCGCGCCGCCTGTGCTGCGAGCTTCCCGCACATGGCGCAGGGGGCGGGGCGTGCCCCATTCGCGCCAAAGCCAACTCCGCGCCTCCGGATGGTCCGGCCCCAGCGCCAGGATCTCCGGCGGCACGGGGAACAAGGCGTGCAGGTCGAGTGGGCAGGCGGTGCTTTGGCCGATGAGGGATCTGGCCCGCTCCTGCTGCGCGGCCACGGCCTCGCGCAGCTGCTCCGCCAGAATGCGCGCCCCTTCCAGGCTGATGCCACGGGTCTGCGGCGGCGCCGACAGCATCAGGTGCAGCCAGTCCTCCTGCAGCCGCGGCAGGTCGAGCTGCCAGGGCACCAGCCCGGAGCCGGCGGCGGCGGCGCGGAACCGGGCGAGTTCGGCCTCGGCGCCCGCAGCCTCGAAATGATGGTAAAGCCAGTCGGGGTCCGGCGCGGGCGTCACAGGTCCAGCAGCTTCACCGGGCTTTCCGTGACCAGCTTGGCGCGGCGCACATAGCCGCGCATGGTCTTCAGGTCACGATGGCGGGTGTGGTCCATGATCTGCTCGTCCCGGGCGCCGGCCATGTAGGCCTCCGTGACGAAGCCGGCGCGCAGGCCGTGCGGCGACAGCCGCTCGCCGGCTGCGACGGTCAGGCCCGCCTGGGCGGCGCGGCGGCGCAGGATCTGCCACACCGCCTCGGGCACCAGCCGGCCATGGTCGATATTGCCCCACTGGTCCACCCGGCGGAACACCGGGCCGTAGCGCGTGTCGGAAGCCGTGAGCCAGGCTTCCAGCGCGCGGATCGGGCAGGTCTGGGGGCGCCGCCCGCGGGTGATGCCAAGCTCCACCCCCTCCCCCGCCGCATCGGTCTTGGAGCGCGGCAGGGTCAGGCGCAGCCCGCTATCGGTGAAGCGCAGATGCTCGCGGTCGATGCCGACCAGTTCGCTGCGGCGGAGCGCGCCGGCGAAGCCCAGCAGCAGCAGCGCCCGGTCGCGCAGCCCGGCCAGGTCGCCCTGGCAGGCGGCCACCAGCTTGCGCAGCTCAACCGAGGTGAGCGCCGCCGCCTGCCGCTTGCGGCTGCCATGGCTGCGGCGGATGCCTTGCAGGGTGGTGCGGATCGCCGGATGCGCCGCCGACCATGGGTGGCCATGCAGCTTGTGCTGGCGCCCGATCGCGGCCAGCCGGCGCTCCAGCGCCGAGCGGCTGTGGGTTTGCGCCATGCCGGCCAGATAGGCGGCCACCGCCGCCGGCTCGGCGGGCAGCGGGACGCAGCCGGCCAGGGCGCACCATTCGGTGAAGCTTCGCCAGTCGGTCGCATAGGCGCGGCGGGTTTCCGGCGCCAGGGATTGCCGCGCATAGGCTTCCGCCGCAGCCAGCGCGGCCTCGCCGGCATCGGTGAGGATCGTGGGGGCGGGCGGCGCCGGCTCCGCCGCGGCCAGGGCGCCGGAAGCCTGTTCCGGCAGCTTCGCTGGTGTCGTCATGCGCATGCCGGGAGTGTAGTCCGGCGGGGCACGCGCCGCCACCCGGGAGTAACCACGGTCCGATGTTGTGATTTCGTGGACTGGCGATTGTTTTTGGTTATTCTGGCTTCCGGCCTCGTTCGGTCATCGTATCGGACATCCGGTGCCAGGTTCATGCCGACAGGAGATCGCCATGCCTCGCCTGCTTGTGCCCCGCCGTTCCGTTTTGACCGCTCCGCTCGCCCTTCCCTTCCTCGGAACCGCCGCCGGGGCGCAGCCGCGCTCCGTGCAGCTGCTCAACGTGTCCTACGACCCGACGCGCGAATTCTACCGGGACTTCAACGCGGCCTTCACCACGCGCTGGAAGGAGCGGAGCGGCGAAACCCTGCGCGCCAATGTTTCCCATGGCGGATCGGGGCGCCAGGCCCGCTCGGTAATCGACGGCCTGCCCGCGGATGTGGTGACGCTGGCCCTGGCCTATGACATCGACGCCATTGCCGAGCGCGGCCTGATCGCGCCCGACTGGCAATCCCGCCTGCCCGCCAACAGCGCGCCCTACACCAGCACCATCGTGTTCCTGGTACGCAAGGGCAATCCGAAGAACATCCGCGACTGGGGCGACCTCATCAGGCCGGGGGTGGGCGTCATCACGCCCAATCCCAAGACCTCGGGCGGGGCGCGCTGGAACTACCTGGCCGGGTGGGCCTGGGCGCTGCGCCAGCCCGGCGGCGACGAAAAAGCGGCGGAAGCCTTCCTGATGGCGCTGTTCCGCAACGTGCCCGTGCTGGATACCGGTGCGCGGGGCTCCACCACCTCCTTTGTCCAGCGTGGCCAGGGCGACGTGCTGCTGGCCTGGGAAAACGAGGCGCATCTGGCCTTCGCCGAATTCGGCGCAGGGCAGTTCGACATCGTGTACCCATCCTTGTCGATCCTGGCGGAGCCGCCGGTCGCGCTGGTGGACCGCAATGTGGACCGGCGCGGCACGCGCGCCGTGGCCGAGGCTTATCTCAGGGCGCTGTATGAGCCGGACGCGCAGGCCCTCGCCGCACGCCACTTCTATCGCCCGCGCGATGCCGCCGCGCTGGCCGCCGCCGGGAGCCGTTTCCCGGCGCTGGAGATGGTGACCATCGACGACGCGGCCTTTGGTGGCTGGAAACAGGCCCAGGCGCGGCATTTCGATGATGGCGGCGTGTTCGACCGCCTTTACCAGCCGGGCCGCTGACGCCATGGCGGCACCGCCCTCTGCCGCATTGCGCACCCGCCCGGGGAGCCTGGCCTCCCGCCGGGGCCCCTTGCCGGGCTTCGGGCTGAGCCTCGGCGTGGCGCTGTTCTGGCTGTCGGCCCTGGTGCTGATCCCGCTCGGGGCGCTGCTGCTGCGTCCTTGGGAACTGGGAGTGTCGGGCCTGTGGCGGTCGCTTTCGGAGCCGCGCGTCCTGGCGGCGCTGCGCCTGTCCTTTCTCGGCGCGCTCACCGCCTCGGCGGTGACATTGCCCTTTGGGCTGCTGCTGGCCTGGGTGCTGGTGCGGGACCGCTTTCCGGGCCGCCGGTTGCTCGATGCCATGGTGGATCTGCCCTTCGCCCTGCCCACCGCCGTGGCGGGGCTGGCGCTGACTGCGCTTTACGCGCCGAATGGCTGGCTCGGCGCGCCGCTCGCGGCGTTGGGGGTGAAGGTGGCCTACACGCCGCTGGGCGTCATTCTCGCCATGGCCTTTGTTGGGCTGCCCTTCATCGTGCGGACGGTGGAGCCTGTGCTGCGCGATCTGCCGCGCGAGGCCGAGGAAGCCGCCGCGACCCTGGGTGCCAGCCGGCCGCAGATCCTGTGGCGGGTGGTGCTTCCAGCCCTGGCGCCGGCCCTTCTGGCGGGTTTCGCCATGGCATCGGCGCGGGCCATCGGCGAATATGGCAGCGTGATCTTCATCGCGGGCAACATGCCGATGGTCAGCGAGATCGCGCCGCTGGTGATCGTGACGCGGCTGGAGCAGTTCGACTACGCCGGCGCCGCCGCTGTCGGGCTGGCGATGCTGGCCTTGTCCTTCCTGTTGCTGCTGGCCCTGAACCTGGCCACCCGATTCTGGCGCCCGGTGTGACGGCGATGCACGGGGGCCGCTCCTCCCTCGCCGGAACCCTGCTGCTGCGTGGCCTCGCGGTTCTGGTGCTGGTTCTGTTCCTTGGCCTGCCCCTTCTGGCCGTCCTGGCCGAGGCGTTGCGCCGTGGCGCGGGTCCGGCGCTGGCGGCGCTGGCCGACCCGGACGCGCTGGCCTCGATCCGGCTGACCCTTCTGGTGGCGGCCATCACCGTGCCGGTGAACACCGTGGGCGGCCTGGCCGCCGCCTGGTGCATCACCCGCTTCCGGTTTCCCGGCCGGGCGCTGCTGCTGGCGCTGATCGAGCTGCCCTTTTCCGTGTCGCCGGTGATCTCGGGCCTGGTCTGGGTGTTGTTGTTCGGCTCGGCCGGCTGGTTCGGCCCCTGGCTGGAAGAGCGGGGGCTGCAGATCGTCTTCGCCTTGCCGGGGCTGGTGCTGGCGACGCTGTTCGTCACCTTCCCCTTTGTTGCCCGCACGCTGATCCCGCTGATGCAGGAGCAGGGCGCCACGGCGGAGGAAGCGGCGGCCACCCTGGGCGCGTCGGGCTGGCAGAGCTTCTTTCGCGTCACCCTGCCCCAGATACGCTGGGCGCTGCTGTCAGGCGTGCTGCTGTGCAACGCCCGCGCGATGGGCGAGTTTGGGGCTGTGTCGGTGGTGTCCGGTCATATCCGGGGCGAAACCAACACCATGCCGCTGCATATCGAGATCCTGTACAATGAATATCAGTTTGTCGGGGCGTTCGCGGTGGCCGCGCTGCTGGCGCTGCTGGCCCTGGTGACATTGGCTGCGAAAATGGTTCTGGAACGCCGCGGCGGGGGCGCATGAGCGTCATCATCCGGGGGCTTTCCCGGCGCTTCGGCAGCGCCCAGGCGCTGCAGGACATCGAGCTTTCGGTGCGGGCGGGGGAGTTCGTCGCGCTGCTCGGTCCTTCAGGCTCGGGCAAGACCACGCTGCTGCGCATCCTGGCCGGGCTGGACTTCGCCGATGGCGGCACCGTGCAGATCGGCGGGGTGCCCATGGAAGGCGTGCCGGCGCGGCGGCGCGGCATCGGCTTCGTGTTCCAGAACTACGCCCTGTTCCGGCACATGACCGTGTTCGAGAACGTCGCCTTCGGATTGCGGGTGCGGCCGCGCGCCAGCCGCCCGCCGGAGGCGGAGATCGCGGCCCGCGTCCGCCGTCTGCTGGAGCGGATGGGCATTCCCGAACTGGAGCGCCGCCTGCCGGAACAGATTTCCGGCGGCCAGCGCCAGCGCGTCGCCCTGGCGCGCGCCCTGGCGATCGAGCCCCCGCTGCTGCTGCTGGATGAGCCCTTCGGCGCGCTGGACGCGGCGGTGCGGCACGGGCTGCGCCGCTGGCTGCGCGAGCTGCACAACGAGATGAGCCTGACCAGCCTGTTCGTGACCCACGACCAGGAGGAGGCGATGGCTCTGGCCGACCGGGTCGCCGTGCTGCAGGCCGGCCGGATCGCGCAGATCGACACGCCCGAGATGGTGCTGGAACGGCCCGCCAATGCCTTTGTCGCTGGCTTCCTGGGGCAGGCGGCGCGGTTGCCGGCGATGCTGCGCGACGGCGCGGTGGATTTCGCGCCCCTGCCCCTTCCGCCCCTGCCGCGCGAGGCGCTGGTTTCGGCGCCCGATCGGGACGGGCCGGTGCAGGCCTTTATCCGCGCCCATGAATGGCGGGCCGAGCCAGCGGCGCCGGGCCAGGCCAATGCCGTGCTGCGCAGCGCCCGCCCTTCCGGCGGAATGCTGCAGGCCGATATCGCCCTGGGCGAGCTGACGGTGGAGGCATTGCTGCCGGCCGGCCCGTTGCGGGCCGGCTCGCCCTGCCTGCTGCGTCCGCTGACGGCGCGGCTGTTTCCCGCCTGATCAGCGCGCCGGCTGCACCTCCGCGGCCAGGGTCATCTGGTCCACCCGCCCGGCAAAGGCGAGTTCCTTGCGGAAGGCCCAGGTCGAGCTTTCGAAGTAAAGCGGGATCGCCGCCAGGTCGCGGACCGTCAGGGAAACCACCTGCCGCAGCAGGGCTTCCCGCTTCCCGTCATCCATGGTGTGCAGCGCTTCCTTCAGCACCGCATCCAGCTCCGGGTTCGAGTAGCCGCCATAGTTGCGGGTGCCGAGCCCTTCTTCCCGGCTTGCTGTCGCCACCCAGTGGCGCAGGAAGGAGGAGGCCTCCCCGGTGGAGGAGCCCCAGCCGCTCAGGTTCAGGCTGAACTCGTTCTCGCGGCGGCGGGTGAAGAACACCGAGACCGGCATGGTTTCCACCGTGGTGCGGATGCCGATCCGGCTGAGATACTGGGCCAGGGTCTGCGCCATCTTGGCGTCGTTGACGTAGCGGTTGTTGCTGGCATGCAGCACCAGCGAAAAGCCGTCGGGATAGCCCGCCTCCGCCAGGAGGCGGCGGGCCAGGGCCGGATCGAAGGGCAATTCAGGCGCCGGGTCCAACGCACCGCCCATGCCATCCGGCAGGAACTGATGGGCCACCGTGGCCGCGCCCTCCATCACCCGCTCAACAAGGGCCTTGCGGTCAATCGCCGCGGAGATCGCCTGCCGCACCCGAAGGTCGCGGAACGGGTTGGGCCCGCCTTCATTGACCATCGGACTCCGGGCGCGGCCGGTGTCGGGCTGCAGAAACATGATGCGCGTCGATGGCGTGATCTGCTCGGAAAAGCGGCCATCGCGGCGAATGCGTTCCAGGTCCCGCGAGGCGGGGTTCTCGATCAGGTCGAAATCGCCCGCCAGCAGGCCAGCGACGCGCGGCCCGGCGGCCGTGACCGGCCGCAACTCCACCGTGGCCCAGTGCGGCTTCGGCCCCCAGTAACCTTCATTGCGCTGCACCACCAGCCGCTGGCCCGGCAGGTACTCCTTCAGCGCGAAGGGCCCCGTGCCGATCACCGCCTTGCCGCTGTTGAAGTCGCTGATGGAAGGAAAGCTTCCGGCCACGCCGCAGCCATCCTCGGGCGTGAAGCGCATCGGGCGGTCCCCCGCCGCGCGGGCGGACAGGATGGCGGTGTTGGCGAGGTTCACCGGAAGCAGCGGATCGGGGGAGCGCGTGGTCACCACCACGCGGTGCTCCCCTTCCAGCTCCACATTCTCCATGTTCCGCACCGGCTCGGCGAAGGCGCCGGGAGCGGCGGTCGGGTTGTTCAGGATGCGGCAGAAGGTGAACAGCACGTCGCGGCCAGTAAAAGGCGAGCCATCGGTGAAGCGCACATCCTGCCGCAGGTCGAACACCCATTGCCGCTCCCCCCGGGCGCCCCAGCGCACCGCCAGGCCGGGCCCTGGACGCTGCTGCGCGTCGGTCTGCACCAGCGTGTCGAAGATGTGGCGGGTCGCCGTGTAGTTGGAGGTGATCTCGTTGCTCAACGGGTCCATCGCGGTGGTTTCGGCCGCGAGCCCGATCCTCAGCGTCTGCGCCCGGCCGTCCGCCGCGCCCCCGGCCAGCAATGCCGTGGCCAATGCCAGCTGCGTCAATCGCCCTGCCTTCATGCCTGTTCCCCTGCGCCGGCGCTTCCGCGAAGCGTGCCATGATGACCGCAACGTTAAAACCAATTTGCACGATCAGGAACCGTCGAAATGCTGGCGCCGGGCAGCCATGCCGCCGCCATGAAAGCCTTGCCTTGCCCATCGCGCTGGCGGATCATGCCCGCAACAAACCGCATAGCTTCAAGGCCCAAGCGGCGCGTGAGGAAAGCGTATCAGGAGGAATCCCGCTTCATGTGGATCTCCGCGGCCAGCTTATTGCTGGCGCACGGGCTCCGCCCCGCCGCCCGCTTGGCGGAGCCTGACGGTCATGCCACCCACGGCGTGGCCATGATGCACCGGTGCCGGATGGCGTTCCGGCCCCGCTGCTTCGCCGCGAACGACCTGCGGCCGGAACAGGCCGCCGGCCTTCCGGGGAAAAGAGGGCCTCAACGGCATCCGGCATCATCGGCCAACAGGGATGGGCCACGGGCCGGCCCCTGAGTGGCGGGGCAGGGAATGGCAGGGCAGGGAGAAGCCGGGTGGATGTTCCCAACGCCTTGATGTTGACGCAGGACGGCATCATCAACGGCGCCATCTACGGGTTGCTGGCATTGGCCCTGGTGATTGTTTTCACCGTGACCCGGATTGTTCTTGTGCCCCTTGGAGCGTTCGTTTCCTTCGGTGCGCTGACCCTGGCGGTCCTGGAAACGGGCGAACGGCCCGCCACGCTGTGGCTCCTGGCGGCGCTGGCGGTGGGTGCCGCGGTGGCGCGGCTTTGGCGTGCCCGGCGCCCGGCGGAGCGGTGCGGCCTGCGGCAGGACCTGCTCGTCATGCTGTTGCCGGTCCTGCTGGCGGTGGCCCTCACCGAGCTGGTTCATGCCTTTGGTGGGCCGCAGATCCTGCGCGCCCTGCTCGCCCTGCTGATTGTGCTGCCCATGGGGCCGCATCTGTACGACCTTGCCTACCGTCCCCTGGCGCAGGCGGGACCGCTGGCGCTGCTGCTGGCCTCGGTCGCGCTGCATGCCCTGCTGACAGGGGCGGGCCTCGTGATGTTCGGCGCGGGGTCGCATCGCACCACCAGCCTGGCTGAAAGCGGATTGTCGCTCGGCCCGGTTTCGCTGGGCGGCCAGGCGCTGGTGGTGCTGGCGACGACGCTGATGCTGGGCCTCGCCCTGTTCCTGTTCTTCCAGCGCAGCCTGGCCGGCAAGGCCTTGCGGGCCTCGGCGGTGAGCCGGTTGGGCGCGCGGCTGGTGGCGATCTCCCCCGTGCAATGCGCGCATGTGGCCTTCGCCATGGCGGCGGCGATCGGCGCCCTTGCGGGCATTCTGGCCTCGGCGGACACGCCGCTCGCCCATGACACGGGCTTCGGCATCGCGCTGAAGGGCTTCCTCGCCGGCCTCGTCGGCGGCCTCACCTCCTATCCGCTGGCGATCCTCGGCGCCCTCTGCATCGGCCTGGCGGAAGGCTATGCCGCGCTGGCGGGCGGAATGGGCGAGGTGCTGGTTCTTGCCCTGCTGCTGCCGGTGCTGCTGTGCCGCTCCTGGCAGAACAGCCGGGTGGCCGGGGAGAGTGAGGAATGAGCATCGCCCTTTCCCGCGGCGGTGCCCTGCCGCGGGAGCTTCCGCGCGACGATCCGCCGCCGCCGCGCCAGCCATCGCCGGCCGAGCCGGTTCCGACTTCCCTTCGCTGGCTCCTGCCCTGGTCGCTGCTGCCCCTGGCCATCCTGGTGCCGATGCTGCCCGGATTGCCGGCCGCCTGGATGGTGCTGCTGTGCCAGGCCGGCATCGCGGCGCTGGTGGCGCTCGGGCTGGTGGTGCTGACCGGTGTCGCGGGACTGGCTTCGTTCGGACAGGCCATGTTTGTCGGCATTGGCGCCTGTGGCACGGCCCTGGCGACGACGCGCTGGGGATTGTCGCCATGGCTCGGGCTCGGCGTGGCGCTGCTGGGCTCGGGCACGGCGGCGGCGCTGCTCGGCATGGCGACGCTGCGGCTCGGGCGGCATCACCTCGCCCTTGTCACCCTGGCAGCCAACCTGGCCTTCATGACGCTGCTGGAGCGGCAGGACGGGCTGGAAGCGGCCGGGGCCCTGCCTCCCGTGGTGCTGCTGACCCTCGATTTCGCCAATCCCTGGCGCTTCTACATCCTGGTGCTGGCGGTGCTGACGGCCGCCGTGGCGATGACATCCGGCCTGCTGCGCGGGCGCATGGGGCGCGCCCTGCACGCCCTGCGCGGCGGCACCCTCGCGGCCGGGGCGCTGGGCATCAACAGCTTCCACGCGCGCATGCTCGCCCTTGTGTACGCGGCCATGCTGGCGGGGCTGGCCGGCTGGTTGCAGGCGCATCTGGACCGGCTGGTCACCCCGGCGGGCTTTGGCGTGAATGCCAGCATCGACTACCTCCTGATAACGGTGCTGGGTGGTTCCTCCCATATCGGGGGGGCATTGCTGGGTGCCACGCTGTGGACGGCGCTGCGCGAGCCGCTTCTGGCAGCCCTGCCGCCCCTGCTGGGGCTGCAGAGCCATCTGCACCTCGTGGTGTCGGGCGGGCTTTTGCTGTTGTTGCTGCAATGCGCGCCTGGCGGGCTGTGGCCGTTGCTGCTGCGCCCGTTCCGCCGGTGGCTGCCGCCGGTGCCAGCCCCGCAGCCGGCTCGGGAAGCTCCTGCCCTGCCGGCGCGCGCCCGGCCCGGAGCCGGGGCCGAGCTGCTGCGCGCCGTCGCCCTGCGCAAGAGCTTTGGCGGCGTTGCCGCCGTGGACGGGGTGAGCCTCACCCTCAAATCCGGCGAGATCGTCGGGCTGATCGGGCCCAACGGCGCCGGCAAGACCACCACCTTCCACCTGCTCAGCGGCGTGCTGCGGCCCGGAAGCGGGGAAGCCAGCTTCCTCGGGCGCCCCGTGCGCGGCAGGGCGCCGCACGATCTGGCGGCGCTGGGCCTCGCGCGCTCCTTCCAGAAGGTGCATCTGGTTCCGGGCATGACGGTGTTCGAGACCGTGCTGCTCGGCACCCATGCCCGTGGCCGTGCCGGCGTGCTGCGGGCCATGCTCGGGCTGGACGGGGCGGAGGAGGAGGCGCTGCGGGCCGAGGCCTGGCGGCAGATCGAGCGCGTCGGCCTGACGCCCTATGCGCACCGTATCGCCTGCGACTTGCCGCTGGGCCGGCAGCGTCTGGTGGAGATCGCCCGCGCCCTGTGCCTCGACCCCCTGGTGCTGCTGCTGGACGAGCCGGCGGCGGGGCTGCGGCCGCGCGACAAGGCGGAACTGCTGGACCTGCTCGACGATCTGCGCCGCGACGGGCTGGGCCTGGCGCTGGTGGAGCACGACATGGATTTCGTCATGCGCCTCACCGACCATCTGGTTGTGATGAATTTCGGCACCGAGCTGGCGCAGGGCACGCCACGCGAGATCCGCCGCAATCCGGCGGTGATCGAGGCCTATCTGGGAGGGGTCGCCTGATGCCGGCTCTGCTGGTTCTGGACCATCTGGAGGTGGCGCGGGGCGGCCTTCGGATCCTCCATGGCGTCAGCCTGAGCGTGCCGCAGCGGCGGATCGTGGCCATCCTCGGCCAGAACGGAGCGGGCAAGAGCACATTGCTGAACGCGGCGATCGGCGCCCTGCCCTCCCGCGGCGGCATCGCCTTCGATGGCCGTCCGGTCGAGGCGCTGGATCTGGAAAGCCGAGTGCGGCTGGGGCTTTCCCTGGTGCCGGAGAGGCGGGAGCTGTTCGGCAGCATGAGCGTGGAGGACAATCTCCGCCTTGGCCGGTTCCGGCTGCGCGGCGGCGGGCAGGCCATGCTGCGGGAGGTCTTCGCCCTGTTCCCGGCCTTGCAGGAAAGGCGGCGCGACCCGGCCGGCGCGCTTTCGGGCGGTGAGCAGCAGATGCTGGCGATCGGCCGCGCCCTGATGGGCGAGCCGCGCCTGCTGATGCTGGACGAGCCGAGCCTCGGCCTGGCCCCGCAGGCCGTCGGCCAGATCCTCCGCGCGGTGGTGGCACTGCGCGACAACGGATTGTCCGTGCTGCTGGTGGAGCAGAATGCCCGCGCCGCCCTGCGCATCGCGGATCATGGCTATGTGCTGGAGCATGGAAGGGTCGCGCTGGAAGGGCCATCCGGGGACATCGCCGCCGATGGGCGGATCGTGGACGCCTATCTCGGACTGCGCGGCGCCACGGCCTGATCATCGGCGCCCAGGGCCACCTTCGCCCGTGGCTCCGCGAGCCCGTCGCGCAGCGCCGTGGCGAAGGCCTGCACCAGCCCTTCCCGCACCCCGCCCGCCGAGATCATCCCCAGCGACCGCGCATAGCGGGGCCCGCCAGCCGGCAATTTGCGGATCGCCCCCTGTGCCGGCGCCGCGATGCCCCAATCCGGCAGCAGCGCGACGCCCAGCCCCTGCGCCACCAGGATGACGATCGCTTCCTGCGCGTCCAGCTCGAACAATTCGCGCGGCGCCAGCCGGTGGTCCCGCAGGAAGCCATCGACGATGCGGCCGGTCCAGGATGCGCGGTCCATCCGGATGAAGGGCGCCGCTTCCAGCAATCCGGCCACCGTTTCGCCCGCCAGCGCGGCGGGCGCCACCAGCACCAGCGGCTCGTCGCGCAGCCCGCTCCAGCGGAAGCGCTTGGGCAGGGCGAAATGCGGCCGCGGCGCCAGGGCACAGTCGATCTCGCCCCGTTCCAGCATGCGGAGCAACTGCGCCGAGGTGCCGGGCACCACCCTCAGCTCGATGCCGGGATGCCGCTCCGCCATGTGGCGCAGCGCCGGCGGCACCACGCTGATCAGCGCCGTGGAGATGGCGCCGACCCGCAACGGGCCGCTCAACTTCCCCGGCCGGGCGAGAAGGTGCAGCGCCTCGACCCGGCCGAGCAGGTCGCGGGCGGCGGCGAAGACCGCATGGCCGGCTTCGGTCAGCACCACGCCGCGGCCATGGCGGGCCAGCAGCCTGGTCTGCAACTCGGCTTCCAGGGCGCGGATCTGCTCGCCCACCGAGGCGCTGGCGAGATTGAGCTGCCGCGCCGCGCCCACCAGGGATCCCTGCTCGGCGACGGCGCAGAAGGTGGCCAGGAAGCGGGTGTTCATGGTCACCGGATACACCGGAAATTCCGCTGGCTGAATTCGGAAAGCCTGGGTTTTCCGGTGTAATTGCAGCCGCTAGAATGCCCGGCGCATTCCATGCCGGAGAGAACCATGCCCCTTACGCCGGACGCCAAGGGCGTCTACCCGATCGCGCCCACGCCCTTCCATGCCGATGGCCGCATCGACTACGCCTCGATCGACAGCATGATCGATTTCTACCGTTCTGTCGGCAGCACCGGCATGACGGTCCTGGGCGTGATGGGCGAGGCGCCCAAGCTCGACGGGGCCGAGGCGCTGGAAATCGCCACCCGCTTCATCAACCGCGCCGAGGGCCTGCCGGTGATCATCGGCGTGTCCGCACCGGGCTTCGCCGCCATGGCCAGCCTGACGCGTGCGGTGATGGACAAGGGCGCGGCCGGCGTGATGATCGCGCCGCCCAACACGCTCCGCACCGACGACCAGATCACCATCTATTACCGCCAGGCCTCGGAGGCGATCGGCACCGACGTGCCCTTCGTCATCCAGGATTTCCCGCAAACCTTCAGCGTGATGATGACGCCGGTGGTGATCCGCAAGATCGTGCAGGAAAACCCGTCCTGCGTGATGCTGAAGCATGAGGACTGGCCGGGCCTGGAGAAGATCTCCACCCTGCGCGGCTTCCAGGCCGATGGCTCCATGCGGCCGATCTCCATCCTGTGCGGCAATGGCGGGCTGTTCCTCGATTTCGAGGTGGAGCGCGGCGCCGATGGCGCGATGACCGGCTATGCCTTCCCCGACATGCTGTGCGACGTGGTGCGGCTGCAGGCGGAGGGCCAGCGGGACGCCGCGCATGACCTGTTCGACGCCCATCTGCCGCTGCTCCGCTACGAGCAGCAACAGGGCGCGCTGGGCCTCGCGGTGCGCAAATACGTCATGGCCAAGCGCGGCATCATCGCCTCCGACGCGCAGCGCAAGCCCGGGGCGAGCCTGACCGCCAAGGCGAAGGCAGAGGTCGAGTATCTGCTGGCCCGCCTGGCCAAGCACGATCCGCGCGCCGGCCGCACGGCGCGCTGAGACAAGTGCTTCCGCTCCCTCGATCGGGGCGGAAGCGCCTGGAGGGTGTGGAGGCGGACGGTACCGGCTCCACAACCCTCTTGGATCACCGCTGGCGCGGATGGCGTGGCGGCGGTGCGGGATAGCCGTTGCCGCCGACGTTAGCGATTGTCTCTCAGGAGTTACTTTGTCTCGCCTTGCGAGACCAATTAACCCCCGGGTAGGTTTTGCCCGAGATGAGAGAGGAACCCGCCATGACGCTGCCAGCCAACCTCGTGGAGTTCCCCCAATCCGAAGGGGATCGCCTGCGCCTCGCCCTTCGGCGGCTGGAAGCTGCCTTGCAGGAGCAGAAGCAGGCGGTCGCCGCCTTCCGCAACAGCCTTTCGGAGATGCGCGAGGCCACGGCCAGCCTGTCCGGGGGGATGCAGCATTACAACGCGGTGCTGGGGGAAACCGCCGGCAAGGTGGCGGCGGCTGGCGACGCGGCGAGGGCGCTGCAAGGCCGGGCCGACACGATGACGGGGATCAGCTGAGCGAGGCCGCCGTCAGGCTGCTTCCCAGGGGGCTTCCGGAAACGCCTCCAACGGCAGCTTCAGGTAACGGCGGCCATTCGCTTCGGGCGGTGGCAGGCGGCCACCACACAGATTGACTTGCAAGGCCGCGAGCATGAGGCGTGGAATGGGCAGGCTGCGGTCCCGTTCCTGCCGCAGCCGGACAAAGGCGGCTTCGTCCCGCGCCGCCTGCAGATGGATGTTTTCGGCGCGCTGCTGCGCCACGCGGCTTTCCCAGGCGGGCGGGCGGCCATTCGGGCAATAATCATGGCCGGTGAACAACCGGGTCGAGTCCGGCAGGGCCAGGATGCGCCCGATCGAGTGCCACAGCGCCGCCGCGTCCCCACCCGGGAAATCGGCCCGCGCCGTGCCGGAATCCGGCATGAACAGCGTATCATGGACAAAGGCGGCATCCCCGGCGACGAAGGTGACGGAGGCCAGGGTGTGGCCTGGCGTCAGCATCACCCGGACGGGCATCTCGCCGATCTGGAAGCAGTCGCCATCCTCGAACAGGCGGGACCACGGCGCTTCCTCGCCCAGCGCCGGCAGGTTGTAGAGGTCGCGCCACAAGGACCGGACCTCGGTGGTCCGGGCGCCGGTCGCCGTGGCGGCTCCGCTGCGCCGCCGCAGGTAGTCCGCGGCCGAGAAGTGATCGGCATGCGGATGGGTGTCGAGGATCCATTGCAGGCTGAGGCCGGCCATCTCGATGTGCCGCAGCAGCGCATCGGCCGAATCCGTCCCGATGCTGCCCGAGGCCGGATCGAAATCCAGCACCGGATCGATGATGGCGCAGCGGTGGGTGGCGGGATCGCTGACCACATACTGGACGCTGCCGGTGCGCGGGTCATGGAAGGCGGCGACCTCGGGCGAGGCGGGATGTGGGGGATGGCTGCTCATGACGCTCCACTCGACGCGGGCGCAGTGAAAAGCTTGAACATGGCCGGGTCAACCCGGCGTCATGCCGGAGCCATGAAACGGTCATGAACGGAGCCCTGCGCCTCTGATAAGCCCTGCCGGCTCCCGGAGATCCGCCATGCCCGCCAATGCGCCGAAAATCGCCGAAACCCGCATTCATCCTTCCGCCAAACTGCGCGAAGCGGCGATCGGCCGCTGCTGCGAGGTGCCGGAAGGCGTCATGATCGAATACGCCGAACTCGGGGATTACAGCTATCTCGGTCCCGGCAGCATGGTGGCGGATGCCAGCATCGGCCGCTTCTGCGCCATCGCGGCAATGGTGCGGATCGGCGCGCCGAACCATCCCATGGACCGGCCTTCCCTGCACCGCTTCACCTATTGCCCCGAATACTACGACGCGGAAGCGGAGCGGGACGAAGCCTTCTTCGCCGCGCGCCGCGCCGCCCGGGTGACCATCGGCCATGACGTCTGGATCGGCCATGGCGTCACCGTGCTGCCGGGCGTCAAGGTGGGCAATGGCGCGGTGCTGGCGGCGGGGGCGGTGGTCACCCGTGACGTGGCGCCCTACACCATTGTCGGCGGCGTGCCGGCGCGGCTGCTGCGGGAACGCTTCGCGCCGCCTTTGGCCGAGCGCCTGGAGCGCCTCGCCTGGTGGGACTGGCCGCTCGAGATCATCATGCGGCGCCTGCCATCCTTCCAATCCGGGGATGTTGCGGGATTCTGCGACCTTTGGGACCCGCAGCCCGCCGCACCGGGCTGACGATTGCCCCGGTAACGACGGCGCGGGCCCGGCGTTTGTCTGCCAGCAATGGCAGAGGGATGAGCGTGGGGATGAGCATGGCGCAGCACTGGCCCGACCGTCTCTGGATCGTCCGGCATGGGGAAAGCGCCGGCAATGTGGCGCGCGCCGCGGCGCAGGCCGCGCGGCAGGCGCGGATCGACATCGCCGAGCGGGATGTCGATGTGCCATTGAGCCCGCTGGGCGAGGCGCAATCGAGCAGCCTCGGCCGCTGGTTCGCCGGATTGCCGGCGGAGGAGCGGCCGGAGGTGCTGATCACCTCGCCCTATCGGCGGGCGCGGCAGACCGCTGAGCGGATCCGTGCCGCGGGCGCACTGGCGCCTAGCGCCGGGCGGCTCGTGGTGGATGAGCGGCTGCGCGAAAAGGAATTCGGCGTGCTCGACCGCCTGACCCATCATGGCATTGCCGAGCATTACCCGGACCAGCTGGAGTTCCGCCGCTTCCTCGGCAAGTTCTACCACCGCCCACCCGGCGGCGAGAGCTGGTGCGACGTGATCCTGCGGCTGCGCAGCGCCCTCAACACCATCAGCCTGCATCATGGCGGACGGCGGGTGATGATCGTCGGCCATCAGGTGGTGGTGCTTTGCCTGCGATACCTGCTGGAAGGGCTGACGGAGGAAGAGATCCTGGCCATCGACCGCGAGGCCGACGTGGCGAATTGCGGACTGACCGAATACGCCTTCGATCCGGGCCTGGAGGAGGATGGCGGGCTTGTTCTGCGCCGCTACAACTTCACCGTGCCGCTGGAACGGGAAGGCACGCCCACGACCCGTGAGCCGCCTGGTGGAGCGCCGCGATGAGCAGCGGCGCGATGCTCGATGCCGCCTTGCTGCGCGGCCTCCCGCTGCCCCGGCATGGGGAGGGCGACGACAAGAACGCCCGTGGGGCGGTGCTCGTGGCCGGTGGCTGCCGCGAGGTGCCGGGGGCCGTCCTGCTGGCCGGGACCGCGGCGCTGCGGGCGGGTGCCGGGCGGCTGCAACTGGCCAGCGCCGCCTCCGTCGCCGTGCCAATGGCTCTGGCCATGCCGGAGGCGCGGGTGATCGCCCTGCCGGAAACGCCGGACGGCGCCATCGACGGATCGGCGGCGGATCTGCTGGCGGAGCGCGCGGCGCGTGCCGGCGCGCTGGTTCTGGGGCCGGGGATGATGGGCGGCGGGCACAGCGCCGACCTTGTGGCCGGCCTGCTGCCGAAGCTGGAAGGGCCGGCGCTGGTGCTGGACGGCGCCGTGCTGGAAGCCTTGCCGGACCAGCGGGAGGTGCTGCGGCGTCATGCGGGCCGCGCCGTGATCACGCCGCATGACGGGGAAATGGCGCGGCTGCTGGGCACCTCCCGCCAAGCGGTGCTGGCCGATCCGCTTTCCGCCGCCCGCGAGGCCGCGGCGCGGCTCCAGGTGGTGACGGTGATGAAGGGCGGCTGCACCCATGTGGTGACGCCGGAAGGCCGGTCCTGGCGCCATGATGCCGGCAATGCCGGGCTCGCCACATCCGGCTCCGGCGACGTGCTGGCGGGCGTGATCGCGGGGCTCCTGGCGCGCGGCGCGGCGCCGCTGAAGGCGGCCCTTTGGGGCGTTTTCCTGCATGGGGAGGCCGGGCGCCGGCTGGCGCGCGACCAGGGGCCGGTCGGCTTTCTGGCGCGTGAGCTGCCGGCCGGGCTGCCGCGCATCCTGGCGGAGATGGCCGGGTGATGCCGCCCCCATGGCGGAACCCTGGCCTGCCCCCATGTTCCGCGGGCGGCGCCCTTGCCGCATCCAGAAGCGTGGGAAATGTTGATGCCGGAACCGTTTCGCTTCCTGGTCGCCGAAAGCGAGAGCCCCGAGGATCGTGAAGCACGGCGCGCCAGCGCCGGCCGCAGTTCCGGCGAAACCTATGCGGACACGCTGCGGGCGCTGGCGCCCGGCGCGATCTGTGACCAGGTGAAGCCGGCGGAGGAAAGCGCCCCTGCGCCGGACGCGGCCATGATCGCGCGCTACGACGCGGTGTTCCTGTGCGGCTCGCCCCTGCATGTCTACAGCGACACGCCGGAAACGCGCCGCCTCCTGGGCTTCATGCGCGCCGTCTTCGCCGCCGGCGCGCCGGCCTTCGGTTCCTGCGCCGGCCTGCAGGTGGCGGCGGCAGCGGCCGGAGGCCAGGTCGGCGCACGGAAGCAGGGCCAGGAGGCAGGCTTCGCCCGGCGCATCACCGCCACGGCGGAAGGCCGCGCGCACCCCCTGCTGGCGGGCCGCCCCGCCGCCTTCGACGCGCCCGCCATCCATTCCGACGAGGTGACGCGGCTGCCGCCGGGCGCCACGCTGCTCGCCACCAGCGACGGCACGCCGATCCAGGCCGCGGAGATCCGGCACGGCGCCGGCGTGTTCTGGGGCGTCCAGTACCATCCGGAATTGTCGCTGCGGGAAGTGGCCGAAGCCTTGCGACGGCAATCGGAAGGGCTGGTCCGGGGCGGGCTGGCGCGGGATGGGGACGCGGTGGAACGCCATGCCGCGAAGATCGAGGCCCTGGCCGCCGATCCGGGCCGCCGCGACCTTGCCTGGCAGCTTGGTCTGGACCGGCAGGTGACGGAGGCCGCCTTGCGCCGGACGGAGCTGCGCAACTTCATCCGGCATCTGGCCGAGCCCCGGCGCGCGCGCCGCTGCGCGGCCAGGCCGGGCGGCTTCCCCTAGGCCGGCGAGGCGTTCCGCCCGCTCCGCTGCCTGGATCAGGGGCGTTCCATGAGAAGGGTGTCGCGGCGGCCATGCCGCGTGCCAGGATGGGCTGCCTCGCCCCGTCCGGCGAAGGCCATGACGCGCCGGCACGGAACCGGCCGCGCCAGCAACAGGGGGGAGGAGCGCGCATGATCACGGGCCTGCATTTCGACCTTGGTGAAATGGCCGACGCGCTGCGGGAGCAGGTTTCGGCCTTTGCCGCCGACGAGATCGCGCCGCGTGCCGCCGGGATCGACGCGAGCAACAGCTTTCCGATGGAGCTGTGGAGCCGGTTCGGCGCCATGGGCCTGCTCGGCGTCACCGTCGAGGAGGAATATGGCGGCGCCGGCATGGGCTATCTGGAGCATGTGGTGGCGATGGAGGAGATCAGCCGCGCTTCCGCCTCCGTCGGCCTGTCCTATGGCGCGCATTCCAATCTGTGCGTCAACCAGATCCGTCGCAATGGCAGCGAGGAGCAGAAGCGCCGCTACCTGCCGCGCCTGATCTCGGGGGAGCATGTCGGCGCGCTGGCGATGAGCGAGCCCGGCGCGGGCTCGGACGTGGTCAGCATGCGGCTGCGTGCCGACCGGCGCGGCGACCGCTTCGTGCTGAACGGCACCAAGATGTGGATCACCAACGGGCCGGACGCCGATGTGCTGGTGGTCTACGCCAAGACCGATCCGGAGGCCGGGCCGCGCGGCATCACCGCCTTCCTGATCGAGAAGAGCTTTCCCGGCTTCCGCACGGCGCAGAAGCTCGACAAGCTCGGCATGCGGGGCTCCAACACCTGCGAGCTGGTTTTCGAGGATTGCGAAGTGCCGGCCGACAACGTCATGGGCGGTGTCGGCCAGGGGGTCAGGGTGCTGATGAGCGGCCTCGACTACGAGCGGGCGGTGCTGGCGGCGGGGCCTCTCGGCATCATGCAGGCCTGCCTCGACGTGGTGCTGCCCTATGTGCATGAGCGCCGCCAGTTCGGCCGGGCGATCGGCGAGTTCCAGCTGATGCAGGGCAAGATCGCCGACATGTACACGGTGACGAGCGCCGCCAGATCCTATGTCTATGCCGTGGCCCGCGCCTGCGACCAGGGCCGGGTCACGCGCAAGGACGCGGCGGGAGCCATTCTCTACGCCGCGGAAAAGGCCACCTGGATGGCGCTGGAAGCGATCCAGGCGCTGGGCGGCAATGGCTACATCAACGATTATCCGACAGGCCGGCTGTTGCGCGACGCCAAGCTGTACGAGATCGGCGCGGGCACCTCCGAGATCCGGCGGATGCTGATCGGCCGGGAACTGTTCAACGAGACCGCGTGAAAACCCTGACGGCGGCAACGGCCCGCGCCGTGCCGCCGCCCGTCAATCCACCGTGGCGCCGGATGCGCGGACGATCGGCACCCACAGATCGACCTCCTCCTTCACATACCGGGCAAAACGCTCCGGCGTGTAGCCGCGCATGGCAGGCGTGCCCATCTCATCCAGGCGCTGGCGGATCGCCGGGTCTTCCAGGGCTTCGTTGATCGCTGCGTTCATCCGCGTGACGCTGTCCGCCGGCAGGCCCGCCGGGCCGAAGATTCCGTACCAGGAATAGGCTTTGTAATCCCCCAGGCCGGCTTCCGCCGCCGTGGGCACGTCCGGCATCAGGCTGGAGCGCTCCTCGGTCGCCACGAACAGCGTCCTCACCTGGCCAGCCCGGTTGTAGGGCAGCATCAGGCTGGGGATGTCGCTGTTGAAATGCACCTCGCCGGCCAGCATGGCGGTGAAGACCTGGCCGGCGCCGCGATAGGGAACATGCACCGCCGACGCCCCGATGCGCTGCAGGAAGCTGGCCGAGGCAAGATGGCCCGTCGAGCCGATGCCGCTGCTGCCATAGGAATACCTGCCGGGATTGGCCCGCAGCCGGGCCACCCATTCCGCGGTGTCGCGAACCGCCACGCCCTTGGTGATCACGCTGTGGCAGATGGGAATGAAGTTGGTGGGCGCGATGGCGGTCAGGTCCCTGACCGGATCATAGGGCAGCTTGCTGTACAGGCCGGCCGCGACACCCGTCGAGGACAAGGTCGCGAGCACCAGCGTGTAGCCATCGGGCGGGGATTTCGCGACGAAATCTACCCCCAGCGTGCTGCCGGCGCCGGGGCGGTTCTCCACCACGATGCTTTGCCCGAGCAGTTCCGACAGCTTCGGCGCCAGCAGCCGCACGGTGATGTCGGTGCCGCCGCCCGGGCCAAAGGGAACCACCAGGCGGATGGGGTGGCTCGGCCAGGAGCGATCCTGGGCGCGCAGCAGCGCGGGCCGCACCAAGGCCGCCCCCGCGAGGCCGAGGCCCAGCATTCCACGGCGCGTGGCAATGACGCGGGAGGGATGATGATTCCTGTCCGTCATGGTCGGATCACTCCTGTGGCTGGTGGCGGTGTTCCCGCTGTGGCCCCGCTTTCACGATGGCAGCCCTGCATCGGGATGGCCCGCGCTTGTTCAGCAGGATCGGCACGCCGGCGGATATGACAAGGCCGGCTGCCATGAAGGATGCGCCTTTCCCGTCCGCCTGCGCCACATCCGCCCGGCCTGACCCACCAGATCGCCGCCAGGCGCCGTGAGGATGCCGCCCGAGGAATGATCCGTTTGCGGGCCTGCTGCGTTGTGCTGGGTGAAACGAGGGAGGAAGCCGAATGGCCGAACCGGTGGTGATCTGGGGCGCGGGCGCGATCGGCGGCACGATCGGCGCCTTTCTGCGGCGGGCCGGGCATGAGGTGATGTTTGTCGATGTGGTGCCGGAGCATGTGGCCGCCATTGCCGCGGGCCGCCTGCGGATCGAAGGGCCGGCGGCCAGTTTCACGACCGGCGGCCCGGCCTTCCTGCCAGGGAAGGTGCAGGGCCGGTACCGGCTGATCATCCTGGCCGTGAAGGCGCATCACACCACGGCGGCGACCCGCGCCCTTTTGCCGCATCTGGCCGAGGATGGCGCCGTGGTTTCCTGCCAGAACGGTTTGAACGAGCTCACCATCGCCGACATTGTCGGCCGTTCCCGCACCATCGGCGCCTTCGTGAACTTTTATGCCGATTACCTGGAGCCGGGGCGGATCAGCTACGCCAAGCGCGGCGCCGTGGTGGTGGGCGAGCTGGACGGCGCGCGGACGCCGCGCCTGGCGGCGCTGCACGGCCTGCTAAGGGATTTCGAACCCGATGCCATCCTGAGCGGCAATGTTTTCGGCTATCTATGGGGCAAGGCCGGCTATGGCGCGATCCTGAAGGCTTCGGCGCTGACCGATGACACCATCGCGGATTTCATCGCTTCCCCCGCCCGGCGGCCGATGATCGTGGCTCTGGTGCGGGAGATCCTCGCCGTCGCCGCGGCCGAGGGTGTGACGCCGCTGGGCTTCGATGGCTTCGACCCCCAGGCCTTCCTCAAGGGTGACGCCGCCGCGATCGAGCTGTCCATGGGAAGGATGGAAAGCTTCAACCGCGGCTCCGCCAAGCCGCGCAGCGGCATCTGGCGCGATCTCGCGGTGCGGAAGCGCCCAACGGATGTCGCGGCGCAGCTTGCTCCCGTCCGGGCGGCGGCGCGCCGGCACGGATTGCGCATGCCGCTGGCGGATGAGCTGGTGGCGCTGGTCGGGGAGATCGAGCGCGGCACGCGCGTCATTGGCGACGAAGCCGCCGACGCGCTCTGCGCCGTGGCGGCGAGGGGATGAACCGGGCCGCCCGCCCCCCGTCAGGCGGGCAGGCGTGCCGAGTGGCGGCGGATCAGCGTGCCCCGCAGCAGCACGACCTCCTGCGGAAGTGCGGCACCGCCGATCCGCGCCATCAGCAGGTCGAGCCCACGCCCGATCATCGCCTGCAATGGCTGGGCCACGGTGGTGAGGCGGTAGGGCGGGCCGGCGGCGAGGGCGATGCCATCGGCGCCCACCACGGAAATATCGCCCGGCACGGACAGCCCCGCTTCCCGCAGCGCATCCATGACGCCCATGGCCAGCACATCGCTGACACCGAACACGGCATCCGGCCGTTGCGGCGCAGGTAGCGCGGCGATGGCCTGCCCGGCGGCATAGCCTGCCGCGTGGCTGGCGCCGCCGTTGAAGCAGGCCGGCGCCGCGAGCCCCGCGGCGGCGATGCCGCGGGCGAAGCCTTCAGCCCGCCGGGTGCTGGTGGAGGTGTCGGCATTGCCCGTGACCACCGCCAGCCGCCGGTGCCCCGCCGCCGCCAGCAATCCGGCGAGGGCCTCGCCGGCGGCATGGTTGTCGCAGGCCACCGCGCTTTCGAACTGGCGCGGGACGCGGTTCACCATCACCACGGGAACGCCATTGGCGGCGCAGATGGCGGCGGCGCGCGATGACAGCTCGGCCGAGGTGATGAGACAGCCATCCACGCGGTATTGCGTCAGCGCCTCGGCCGTCGCGTCCTCGATCGGGCCATGACCGGCATGCAGCAGCAGCAGGCGGGAGCCCCTGGCTGCCGCCTGGGTCACCGCCTCCTGCATCATCTCGGCGTAAACCGGGTTCTCCATCGGCCCCAGGACCAGGCCGATCAGGCCGCTGCGGCCGCTCACCAGGGTGCGGGCCAGGGCATTGGGGGTGTAGCCGGTTTCGGCGGCCAGGGCCGCGATGCGGGCGCGGACCTCGGCGGAGATGCGGGGATCCCCCCGCAAGGCCCGCGACACGGTGGAAGCAGCCACGCCTGCCCGGCGGGCGAGACTGCCCACCGTGGGGCGGCGGGCCGGCCCACCCTGGCCGGGGGGAAGCGGGGCATCATCCATGGGGAATGGTTACCAGTCCTTGGAACGCAGCGCAAAGCGTTGCACTCAAGGATCAACCGAATTCCAGGTTCACCCTGTTCGAACACTGTGCTATCGATTGCGCAGAAAATGCCGGCGAGCCGGTCCGCAAGGGAGTTGAAGACATGGAACCGTCCGGGACGACGCGATGACGCCTGGCACCATCACCCAGAAGATCCTGGCGGCGCATGCCGAGGAAGGCGCGGCGCGGCCCGGAGAGATCATCACGGTGCGCCCCGATGTGGTGCTGCTGAATGATGTGTCCGGCCCCCTTTCCTTTGAACAGTTCGAGGCCATGGGCGTCGCCGGACCTTTCGATCCGGACCGCATCGTGCTTGTCGCCGACCATTTCGCGCCGGCCCCCAACGTCACCGCGGCCGGCGCCATCGCCATGACGCGCGATTTCGCCCGCCGGCATGGCATCTCCCACTACTACGATCCGGGCCGGGGCGGCATCGAGCACGCGCTGCTGGCGGAGCTGGGGCTGATCGGACATGGCGGCATCGTCTTCGGCGCCGACAGCCACACCTGCACCGCAGGCGCGTTCAACGGGCTGGGCATCGGCTTCGGCTCCACCGACCTGGCGGCCGCCATGGCCACGGGCCGGCTCTGGATGCGAGTGCCGGACAGCATCCGGGTGGAGCTGATTGGGGCGCCCGGTTCCTTCGTGACCGGCAAGGACGTGATCCTGGAGCTGATCCGCCGCATCGGCTCCGACGGCGCGGCCGAGGCCTCGCTGGAATTCGGCGGCTCTGGCCTCGCCGCCCTGTCGATGGATGAGCGCATGGCGGTGGCCAACATGGCGGTGGAAGCCGGCGCTGACATGTGCGTCTTCGAGGGGGATGCCCATTCCGCCGCCGACATGGAGCGGCGCGGCATGGCGCCCGCCCCGGCGGTGATGCCGGATTCCGGCGCCGCCTACCGGGATCGCATCGTCATCGACCTGGCATCCCTGTCGCCCATGGTGGCGAAGCCGCCCTCTCCGGCGGCGGGCGTGCCGGTCGGCGCGCTGCGCGGGCAGCGGGTGGACCAGGTCTATGTCGGCAATTGCGCCAACGGCACCATGACCGACCTGCGGCAGGTGGCGGAGATGCTGCGCGGCCGGCGCGTTGCCGATGGCGTTCGCATGGTGGTGGTGCCAGCCACCCAGGCCATCTGGCGCCAGGCCATGGCGGAAGGCCTGCTGGAGGTGATCGCCGCCGCCGGCGCCGCCGTGTCCACCCCCACCTGCGGCGCCTGCTTCGGCGGCCATATGGGCATTCTCGCGGCCGGCGAGACGGCGATCGCCACCACCAACCGCAATTATCGCGGCCGCATGGGCCATCCGGACAGCCAGGTCTTCCTGGCCAATGCCTGGGTCGCCGCCGCGGCGGCGGTGCGGGGCGAGATCGTGCCGCCGGAGGAGATCGCCGCCCTGATGCCGGAGCCCATCGCATGAGCCTGCAATACGAGGGTCTCGTCCACCGCCTGGGCGACGAGATCAACACCGACGTGATCCTGCCCGGCCGCTACCTGGCCCTGCGCCGGCCCGAGGAACTGGGGCGGCACTGCCTGGAAGGCCTGGACCCCGGCTTTGCCGGACGCGTGCGGCCGGGCGACATCCTGGCGGTGGGGCGCAATTTCGGCTGCGGCTCCTCCCGCGAGCATGCGGTGATCGCGCTGAAGGCCGCCGGCATCGCCGCCATCGTGGCGCACAGCGCGGCGCGCATCTTCTTCCGCAACGCCATCAATCTTGGCCTGCCGGTGATCCTCTGCCCGGAGGCCGCGGCGGCGCTTCGCGAAGGCGCCCTCGCCCGCGTGTCCCTTCCCGGCTCCCTGACCGCCCCCCTGGTGGTGCAGGATGGCCGCGAATGGCAGGGTGCGCCGCTGGGGAGCGAGGTGGAGGCGATCCTCGCCGCCGGCGGGCTGGTGCCGCGCGTGCGCCAGACCCTCGCCGCCTGAGACAAGCAATCCGCAAAGGACGTATCCGCACATGGCTGATCCCCGCCTGAAGGCCGCGCTGGCCGCCAAGCAGTTCATCGTCGCCCCCGGCATCTTCGACATGATCTCCGCCCGCGTGGCGGACCGCATGGGCTTCAACGCGCTCTATGCCACAGGCTATGGCACGGTGGCCTCGCATCTGGGCGTGCCCGATGCCGGCATCGCCACCTTCACCGACATGGTCAGCCGCATGGGCCGCTTCGCCCAGGGTTGCAGCACCCCGGTGATCTGCGATGCCGACACCGGCTATGGCGGGCTGCTGAACGTGCGCCACACCGTGATGGGCTACGAGGCCGCCGGCGTCACGGCCATCCAGCTCGAGGACCAGGAAGTGCCGAAGAAGTGCGGCCACACCCCGGGCCGCCGCGTCATCCCAGCCGAGGAGATGGCGCTGAAGATCGAGGTGGCCGTCGAGGCTCGCAAGAGCGAGGATTTCCTGATCATCGCCCGCACCGATGCCCGCACTTCCCTGGGCCTGGACGAGGCGATCCGCCGCGGCAAGCTGTACCAGAAGGCCGGTGCCGACATCGTCTTCATCGAGAGCCCCGAGAGCGAGGACGAGATGAAGCGCATCGGCCAGGAGATCGACGCGCCGCTGCTGGCCAACAACGTCGATGGCGGCGGCCGCACGCCGATCCTGTCGGCCGAGAAGCTGGCCTCCTTCGGCTACAACATCGCGATCTATCCGGCGCTGGGCTTCCTCACCATGGCGGCGGCGCTGGAGCGTTCCTACGCCCATCTGCTGCGGAACGGCGACAGCAACGGCCTGCCCGAAGGCGTGCTCTACGATTTCGGCAAGATGAACGAGCTGATGGGCTTCCCGGAAGTGTGGGATTTCGACAAGCGCTGGGCGCGGCCCGAGCCGCAGCGCGCGGCCGAGTGAGCCAGCCGTCGACAGGCAAGCGGGCGGGCGCGGCGGAGACCGCGCCGCCAAACATGAACGGGAAGAAAGGAAGCTCCATGACAACGACCTTCAGCCTGACCCGCCGGAGCCTCGGCGGGCTGGCGGCCGGGCTGCTCGCGACCCCTGCCCTGGCCTCGGGTGCCGCCGCCTGGCCGGACCGGCCGGTGCGCATGATCGTGCCCTTCGGCGCCGGCGGCGCGGTGGACACGCTGGCGCGGCTGTTCTCCCAGCGCTTCTCCGAATTCGCCAACGGCCAGACACTTGTTGTTGAGAACCGGTCAGGCGCGGGCGGCATGGTGGCGGGCACCTACACCAACACCCAGCCGGCCGATGGCTACACACTGATGATGGCCGATGTCGGCGCCAATGTGGTGGGCAAGGAGCTGAACCCGAAGCTCCCCTACGATCCCATGACCGGCTTCACGCCGATCATGCAGGGCGCCATCCTGCATGCCGTGCTGGTCGCCAATCCTTCGGTGAAGGAGAAGACCCTCGCCGAGATCATCGAGGCGGCCCGCGCCAAGCCGGGCGGCCTGATCTATTCCTCCGCCGGCGTCGGCAACATCAGCCACCTGGCCATGGCGCTGATCGAGCAGCGGACCAAGATCTCGATGATCCATGTGCCCTATCGCAGCGGGTCGGAAAGCGTGACCGCGGCGGTGCGGGGGGATTCACATTTCACCTTCCCCAGCCTTTCCTCCGCCATGGCGATGATCAAGGGCGGGCAGGTGCGCCCGGTCGCGATGGGCGGCGACACCACCAGCCTGCTGCCCGGCGTGCCCCCGGCCCGGGAGGCGATCCCCGGCTTCGAGGCCGCCGTGTGGTACGGCGTCGTTGCGCCGCCGGGCATGGACCCCGTGTTGGCCGATCGCATCAACGCGGTGTTCAACCAGGTCGCGGCGGTGCCGCAGATCCGCAAGGCGGTGGAGGAAACGCAGGCCGGCCGCGTGGTCGGCGGCACGCGCGCCGAGTTCGGCGACTTCCTGCGCCGCGAACATGATCGCTGGTCCCAGGTGATCCGCGCCGGCGGCATCAGCGTGGAATAAGAGGGTGGGCGGCGCCGGCCCAGGGCCGCGCGCCGCCTGACACCATGGGCACCCTGGCTGCGTTGTGCGTCTGCATCTGGCATCATCCGGCATCGGTGCATGAAGCGAGGGAGCAAGCCCATGACGCAGCCTGGCGACGACGAAGCGGTTCCCGCCTCCCTGCGGCCGCAACCCGGCGACTATGCGTATGATCTGGACCGGGCGCTCCGGGCGGTGGTGTCGCTGCGGGCGCGCATGCCCGGCGACGCCTTCACGGCGGAGGCGCTCGGCACCGAACGGTCCGGCCATGCGGTGCTGATCCGGGAGGATGGCCTGCTTCTCACCATCGGCTACCTGATCACCGAGGCGGAGGAGATCTGGCTGACCACGGCGGAAGGCCGCGTCGTTCCGGGCTTCGTGGTTGGGTATGACCAGGCCACCGGCTTCGGCCTGGTGCGCGCCCTGGGGAAGCTTGGCGTCCCCGCCATGGCCCTGGGCGAATCCGCCGGGGCGCGGGTGGGCGACCCGGTCGTGTTCGCCGGGGCTGGCGGCCGGCCGGCGGCGCTGGCCGCCCGCATCGTGTCGCGGCAGGAATTTGTCGGCTATTGGGAATACATCCTGGACGACGCCATCTACACCGCGCCGGCCCATCCGGTCTGGGGCGGCGCGGCGGTGATCGGGCCGAAGGGCGACCTGGTCGGCATCGGCTCCATCCAGCTTGGCCATGATCCCGGCGACGGGCGCGTCCGGGTCCTCAACATGAGCGTGCCGACAGATCTCCTGAAGCCGATCCTGGACGATCTCCTGACGCTCGGACAGCCGAACCGGCCGCCCCGCCCCTGGCTTGGGGTGTCCGCCGGTGCCGATGATGGGCGGGTCGTGCTGGCCGGGGTCAGCCGCAAGGGGCCGGCGGCGCGGGCCGGGCTGCGGGCGGGCGATGTGGTGCTGGCCGTCGGGCGGCAGGTGGTATCGGACGAGGCCAATTTCTTTCGCGCCATCTGGTCGCTGGGCGAGGCCGGGGTCGATGTTCCGCTGGTGCTGGAACGCGATGGCGACCGCTTCGGAGTCAACGTCACCTCCGGGGACCGCCAGCGCTTCCTGAAGGCGGGCCGGATGCACTGAGCGGGCGGATCACCCCGCATCGGGCGAGGAAGCCCGGTCGGAGGATGCCGCGTCGAGGGGCGACATCTGCCGCAGAAAGGCGGCCAGGGCCGTGAAGCTGTTCCGGCGTGGATCGGTGTTGCGCCAGACCAGCCCGATGCGGCGCCCCACCTCCGGCTGGTCGAGGCCGCGGATGGCGATCAGCCCCCCGGGATCCGCCCTGCCCTGCACCGCGAGTTGCGGCAGCAGGGAAAAGCCCTCGCCGGCCGCGATCATGTGGCGCAGCATCTCCAGGCTGGTGGCGAAGCGTTCCTCCCGTTCGCCGCGCGGCATGGGGCACAAGGAAAGCGCCTGGTCCCGCAGGCAATGCCCTTCCTCCAGCAGCAGCAACTCGCCGGATTGAAGCTCCTCCAGCGACACCCGCGGCAGGTCCTGCAGGCGGTGGCCCCGCGGGCAGGCCAGGAGGAAGGGTTCGAAGAACAACTCGGCGCTTCCCAGCAGGGCGGAGGGCGCCGGCAAGGCAACCAGGGCCGCATCCAGCTCCCCCTGCTCCAGGGCCTCCACCAGCGCGGCGGTGCGGCCTTCCTGCAACCGCAGCACCAGTTGCGGAAAGCGCTCCCGCACATCCCGCAGCAGGGCGGGCAGGTAGTACGGGCCAAGGGTGGAGATGACGCCGAGCCGCAACCGCCCGGCCAGCGGCTCGGCCTGGTGCTGCGCCAGATCGAGCAGGCCGCGCGCCTGGCGCAGAACGAGGCGGGCCTGCTCGATCAGCGGCCCCCCCTGCTGCGTCACCTCCACGCGCCGCGGCAGCCTTTCGAACAGCGTGACGCCGAGAAGCGCCTCAAGCTTGCGGATCTGCTCGCTGAGGGTGGGCTGGCTGACATGGCAGCGCTCGGCGGCGCGGCCGAAATGCCGCAGCTCGGCGAGGGCGACCGCATATTCGAGGTCGCGCAGGGAAAGACCGGAAAGCGGAGCTAGCGGCATGGATATCCAATAGGAAGGGTCTATTCATGCAACATAAAAGATCGATTTAACCAATCAATGGCCTCCCGGTAGAAGGAGATGCGATTTGCCGAGAGGAGCTCCAGAATGTCCGACCCGAATGCCCGCCCGGTGCTGACAACCACCGCCGGCGCCCCTGTCGCCGACAACCAGAACAGCATCTCGGCCGGCCCGCGCGGCCCCTTGCTGCTGCAGGACTACCAGCTGATCGAGAAGCTGGCGCATCAGAACCGCGAGCGCATCCCCGAGCGCGTGGTGCATGCCAAGGGCTCCGGTGCCTATGGCACGCTGACGGTCACGCATGACATCACCCGCTACACCCGGGCCAAGGTGTTCACCCCCGGCAGCCAGACGGAGGTGCTGCTGCGCTTCTCCACCGTGGCGGGCGAGCGCGGCGCCGCCGATGCCGAGCGGGACGTGCGCGGCTTCGCGCTGAAGTTCTACACCAGCGAAGGCAACTGGGATCTGGTGGGCAACAACACGCCGGTCTTCTTCGTGCGCGACCCGCTGAAGTTTCCCGATTTCATCCGCACGCAGAAGCGCCATCCCGCCACCAACATGCGCTCCCCCACGGCAATGTGGGATTTCTGGTCCCTTTCGCCCGAAAGCCTGCACCAGGTGACCATCCTGTTCAGCGATCGCGGCCTGCCCCAGGGCTACCGCTTCATGAACGGCTATGGCAGCCACACCTATTCCCTGTGGAACGACGCCGGCGAGCGCTATTGGGTGAAGTTCCACTTCAAGTCCATGCAGGGCATCCGCACCTGGACCAACAAGGAAGCGAACGAGGTCATCGCCGAGGACCGCGAAAGCGCCCAGCGCGACCTGTATGAGGCGATCGAGCGCGGCGACTATCCACGCTGGCGCGTCTGCGTGCAGATCATGCCGGAGGCCGGGGCGGAGAAGACGCCCTACAACCCGTTCGACATCACCAAGGTCTGGCCGCATGGCGACTATCCGCTGATCGATGTCGGCGTGCTGGAGCTGAACCGCAACGCCGCCCATTACTTCGCGGAAATCGAGCAGGCTTCCTTCTCGCCTTCCAACATCGTGCCGGGCATCGGCTTTTCGCCGGACAAGCTGCTGCAGGGCCGGCTGTTCGCCTATGCCGATGCGCATCGCTACCGCGTCGGCACGCATTACGAGGCGCTGCCGGTGAACCGCCCGCGCTGCCCGGTGCATCATCACCACGCCGATGGCGCGATGCGCTTCGACGCGCCGCGGGGCACCGACCATTACTATGAGCCGAACTCCTTCGGCGGGCCGGTCGAGGCGCCTTCCGTCAAGGAGCCGCCGCTGCGCATCGATGGCGATGCGGACCGCTACAACCACCGCGAGGGCAATGACGACTACACCCAGCCCGGCAATCTGTTCCGGCTGATGACGCCCGAGCAGCAGCAGCACCTGTTCAACAATATCGCCGCCGCCATGCAGGGCGTGCCGCGCTTCATCATCGACCGCCAGATCGAGCATTTCCGGCGCGCCGACCCGGCCTATGCCGCAGGGGTGGCGGCGGCGATCGGGCGCATCCACACCGCGCCCGCCTCGGCCCCGACCACGGCCGCGGATGTGGGCCAACAGGCCGCCGACTGAGTTGCTTCCGCTGTGCCACCCCGCCGCCTCCGGCGGCGGTGGCCTGCGGGGCCTTCTCCGATCCGATTCCGCTATGGGGTTTCCGCTGATGCCCGGCGTCCGCTGGATTGTTCCGCCGCTTTCGCGCCTGTTCATGCCATGGCCGCCAGGTGGCGGAAGGGCCGTTCCGGCGGGTCCTGTGCCATGACGCATCTTTCCCCTTCCCTTGAACGGATGGCGGCGGGGCGCTCGCATGCCGCCGGGCGGGTGGGCGTGTTGCTGGTCAATCTCGGCACGCCGGAGTCCACCGGCTATGGGGATATCCGGCGCTACCTGTCGGAGTTCCTGTCGGACCGGCGGGTGATCGAGGTGAATCCCTGGTTGTGGCAGCCGCTGCTGCAGGGTGTGATCCTGACCACGCGGCCATTCCGCAGCGGCGCCGCCTATCGCCGCATCTGGAATGCGGCGGCGGATGAATCGCCGCTGCGCACCCACACCCGTGCCCAGGCCGGGTTGTTGGGCCAGGCCCTGCCGCCGGATGACCTGCTGGTGGACTGGGCGATGCGCTATGGCAGGCCCTCCATCGCCGACCGGCTGGCGGCCCTGCAGGACCAGGGCTGCGACCGCATCCTGGTGGTGCCGCTTTATCCGCAATACAGTGCCACCACGACGGCCACGGTGAATGACGAGGTGTTCCGCGCCCTGATGCGGATGCGGCGTCAGCCGGCGATCCGCATCGCGCCCTCCTTTCCCGACCATCCGCTATATATCGAGGGACTGGCACGCTCGGTCGAAACGACCCTGGCAGGATTGCCGCGGGCGCCGGATCTGCTGCTGGCCTCCTTTCACGGCCTGCCGCGCCGCTATGTCAAGGCGGGCGATCCTTATCCGGCGGAATGCAACCGCACCATGCGGGCCCTGCGCCACCGCTTGGGCCTCGGCCCGCGGGACTTTCCGATGACGTACCAGTCCCGTTTCGGGCGGGAGCGCTGGCTGGAGCCCTACACCGATGAGCGCGTCACCGCCCTACCCCGGCGCGGCATCCGCCGCATCGCCGTGATCACGCCCGGCTTCCTGTCGGACTGCATCGAGACCCTGGACGAGATCGGCCATGAGCTGCGGGAGGAATTCCTGGCGGCGGGCGGCGAAGCCCTCACGCTGATCCCCTGCCTGAACAGCGGCAGCGACGCCATTGCCCTGCTGCGCGCCCTGGTGGAGCAGGAAAGCTCCGGCTGGCGGTGATCGTGACGGCCGCCCGGGCGGTCATCCGTCCCCCGTCGGGGTCAGGTGAACTGGCCGCGCAGAAAGCCGAGCGCTGGCAGGGGCCGCCAGCTGCGCGGCAGATCGGAGCGGCGGATCGTCGTGACGTTGTAGCTGGGGACCGGCATGCTGGAACTGCGCAGAAAGCCGGCATAGGCCTGGACCTGCTGTTCCCGCCAATGGCGGTCGGCCTCGGCCGCAGCCCGGCTGGCATAGATGTCCGCCACCCGCGCCTTGCGGCCGACCATGGCGACCACCGCCCACATCTTGTCGTCCCGGGCCCTGCTCAGGCTGACAACAGGCGCTGGGGAGGAGTTGCCGAGCAACTCCGTCATGAGGCCGGCGCGACGCGGCGGCGGCCAGGATGCTGGCGCCAGGATTGAGCGTGCATCATCCCGATCTGTGCCTGGAACATCCGACTTGCAAGGAAAAAATCGCCCTTCCGGCGCCTGATGGCGGTTCGGGAATGCGGCGGCCGCGTCCCACGGGGCCCGGCGCGAGGGGCGATCCCGCCGGGTGGCGTCGTCAATGAGGGCCGGCCAGGGTTTCGAGCCTGCGCATCACGGCGGCCAGCCGGGGGCCGATGTCCTGGAGGATGCGCTCCCCCGACAGCATGAAGGCCGGCGCGCCGCAATTCATCGCCATGATGCCCCCGCCATTCGGCAGGGCGAAGGCCGCGCCGGCCGCGTGAACCGTGCGGTTCCATTCGCCGATCGACACGGTGAAGCCCAGGGCCGCATGCATCTCGGCGGCCTGTTGCAACCCCTGCCGGATTTCCGGCCAGCGTTCCGGATCGGCCGCCGCCAGCTGGACATCGATTTCCGCCCGCTCCGCCGCCGTCGCGGCCGCGTAGCAGGCACGGCCCATGGCGGTCAGACCCAGGGGGACGCGCGACCCGACGCCGAGCTGCAGCGCCACGGCCATGCGTGGCGAGAAATGCTCGATATACAGCATCGCCAGCCCGTCGCGGGTGCCGAGCGACACGGATGCGTCGGTTTCCTCCCCCAGATGGTGCATCAGCGGCGCGGCCAGCTGCCGGATCGTCATGTTCGCCAGGGCGAGTTGCCCGAGGGGCACCAGGCCGACTGAAAGCTGGTACTTGCCGAAGCGGGGCAGGTAGCTGAGGCAGCCCAGCCGCGTCAGCGTGTAGGTCAGGCGGGACACCGTGGCCTTGGGCAGCCCGGTGCGGCCCGCGAGCTCCTGGTTTCCCAGCATCCGCTCCTCCGGGGTGAAGGCGCGCAGGATATCCATGGCACGCGCCAGAACGGCGACGAATTGCCGGTCCTGCGGACCTTCAGTCTGGTCGGTGGTCACGCGGCTTTGGCGCTTGCGCACGACATGCTCCGGCGGGGGACGGATGCGACGCTTGACGGCATCGCCGGCCGCCCGATACGACTTGCATAAGCAGCAAAACTATTTTCCGCATCGCGGAATTACAAGCAAGATTGCAGAAAGGGCGAGGAATGGAAGAACGCGCATTGCTCAGCGTGACGGTCGAGGATCGGGTGGCCGTGCTGCGCATCGCCAATCCACCGGTCAACGCTCTCAGCGCCGCGCTGCGCGCCGCCCTGCGGGATGCCGTGGCGCAAGCTGTGGCCGATCAGGGCATCCAGGCCATCGTGCTGGCCGCGTCCGGCCGGACCTTTGTCGCCGGCGCCGACATCTCGGAATTCGGCAAGCCCCCGATCTCGCCTTCCTTGCCCGATGTTCTGGTGGCGATGGATGAATGCCCGAAGCCCCTGGTCGCGGCGATCAGCGGCGCCGCCCTGGGCGGTGGGCTGGAGCTCGCCCTGGGCTGCGATGCCCGTGTCGCGTCCTCGGGCGTGAAGCTCGGCCTGCCGGAGGTGAAGCTGGGCATCCTTCCCGGCGCGGGCGGGACGCAGCGCCTGCCCCGGCTGATCGGTGCCGCCGCCGCGCTGGAGATGGCCGCCAGCGGCGAGCCGGTCACCGCCGAGACCGCCCTTTCCCTCGGCATCGTGGATGAGGTGGTGGCCGGAGACCCGCTGCCGGCGGCGTTGCGACGCGCGCGGGCGCTGGCGGAAGGTGGCCAGCGGCCGCAGCGGCTCCGCGACGGGCGGGAACGGCTCGGCCCGCGGGATGCGTTCGAGGCGGCGGCCGCCAAGGTGCTGCGCCGCGCGCCGGACAACCCGGCCGTGGCGTCCATCGTGGAAAGCGTGCGCTCCGCCTACGACCTCCCCTTCGACGAGGCGATGAGCCAGACGCGGGCCATGTTCCTGCGGCTGGTGCAGGATGACCGTTCTAAGGCGTTGCGCCACGTCTTCTTCGCCGAGCGCGCGGCGCAGCAGCCGGCCGGCCTGTCGCGGGAGGTCCGTGGCCGCGCCGTGTCCCATGTCGCGGTGATCGGCGCCGGCACGATGGGCGGCGGCATTGCCATGAGCTTCGCCAATGCCGGCATTCCGGTCACCCTGATCGAGGCCGAGCCGGAGGCGCTTGAGCGCGGCCTGCAGCGCATCGCCCAGAACTATGCCACCTCGGTGCAGCGCGGCAGCCTGGCGGCCGAGGAGCGGGATCGCCGTCTGGCACGGATCGGGGGCGGCGTTGGCCTGGAGAACGCCGCCGGCGCCGACCTTGTGGTGGAGGCGGTGTTCGAGGATCTGGCGCTGAAGCAGAAGCTTTTCGCCCAGCTGGACGGCATTGCCCGCCCTGGGGCCGTGCTGGCCACCAACACCTCCTATCTCGATGTCGATGCCATCGCCGGCGCCACGCGCCGGCCGGACGACGTGCTCGGGATGCACTTCTTCTCCCCCGCCAATGTCATGAAGCTGCTGGAGGTGGTGCGGGGCGCCGGAACCAGTCCCGAAACGCTGGCCACCGCCGTGGAGCTGGGCCGCCGGCTGGGCAAGGTTCCGGTGGTGGTCGGCGTGTGCCACGGCTTTGTCGGCAACCGCATGCTGGCCCGCCGCACCGCCCAGGCCGAGCGCCTGCTGCTGGAAGGCGCCCTGCCCGAGCAGGTGGATGCCGCCCTGGTGGCGTTCGGCTTCCGCATGGGGCCCTTTGCCATGGCCGACCTCGCGGGGCTGGATATCGGCTGGCGCATCCGCAAGGCCACCGGCAAGACCGCGCCCGTGGCCGATGCGTTGTGCGAGGCCGGGCGGCTCGGCCAGAAGACCGGCAAGGGCTATTACGATTACGGCGGCGGCGGCCGGCAGGGCGTGCCCGACCCGGCCGTGCGGGACCTGATCGAGGCCACCTCCGCCAGGCTCGGCATCGCGCGGCGGGCGATCGGGCAGGAGGAGGTCACGGAACGGCTGATCCTGCCGATGATCGACGAGGGTGCCCGAATCCTGGAGGAGGGCATCGCCGCCCGCCCCGGCGATGTCGATGTGGTCTGGCTGCATGGCTATAACTGGCCGGCTTGGCGGGGTGGCCCGATGTATCATGGCAGCCGGCTCGGCCCCGCCTATGTCGCGCAGCGGCTGGAAGCCTATGCCGGCCAGTCCGGCGATCCCTCCCTGCATCCTTCCGCGGCGCTGCGGCGGCTGGCACGGGAAGGGCGGGATTTCGACGCCCTTTCAGGGACGGCTAGGTGACGCGCCGGGCGCCGCATCCCTGGGAGGCGGCCTATCCCCCGGGTTGCCGCTGGGATGCGCCGATCACGGTGGGCACGCTGCCGGACCTGTTCACGCGGAGTGTGGTCCGCAACGGCAACCGCCCCGCCCTGCATTACCGCGCCATGCGCATCTCCTATGCCGAGCTGGGCCGGCTCGTGGAACAGGCGGCGGCGGCGTTCCGCCATCTCGGCGTGGGGCCGGGCCATTCCGTGGCCCTGTACCTGCCCAACACGCCCTGGCACCCGGTCTGCTTCTTCGCCCTGCTCCGCCTGGGCGCGCGGGTGGTGCATCTGAGCGCGCTCGATGCCCGGCGGGAACTGGCGCACAAGCTGTCGGACAGCGGCGCCAGGCTGGTGGTCACCACGGATTTTCCGAACCTGATGCCCCAGGCCGCTTGGCTGCTGGAAACCGGCGCCGCCGCGCGGGTTCTTGTGGGCGAGGATGCGATCTGGGGCGGCGACGCAGCGACCGCGTCGCCGCCCGGCTGCGTGTCGCTCTCATCCGCCATGGCCGAGGCGCCGGCGGTGACGGAATGGCCCCGCGTCGCGCCCGACGACGTCGCTCTGCTGCAATATACCGGCGGCACCACCGGAATGCCGGCGGGCGCCCTGCTGACACATGGCAACCTGACCGCCGCCGTCAGCATCTACCAGCAATGGGAGGATGGGGAGCGGCTGGTGCCGGGGGAGCAGCGCGTGCTGGGCGTGTTGCCGTTGTTCCATATCTACGCGCTGACCAGCGTGCTGCTGCGCCACCTGGCCGATGGCAACGAGATCCTGCTGCGGCCGCGCTTCGACGCCGAGGCCGTGCTGCGCGACATCGCGGAACATCGCGTCACGCTGTTTCCCGGCGTGCCGACCATGTGGATCGCGCTGCTGAACCATCCGGCGTCGCGCGGCGCGGATTTCTCCTCCCTTCATGCCTGCGTCTCGGGTGGCGCGCCGCTACCCTTCGAGGTGGCGCAGCAGGTGGAGCGGCTGCTGGGCCAGCGCCTCCGCAATGGCTGGGGGATGACCGAAACCGCGCCCGCCGGCACCCGCGTGCCCATGGCGGCGGAGCCCCGGCCCGGCCTGATCGGCGTGCCACTGCCGGGCATCCGGCTTCGCATCGTTTCCCTCGACGATCCGGGCCGCGAGCTACCCGCCGGCGAGATCGGGGAGATCGCCATCCGCGGCCCGAACCTGTTTCGCGGCTATTGGAACAAGCCGGCGGAAACGGAGGCCGCCTTTCGCGATGGCTGGTTCCTGACCGGCGACCTGGGCCGGCTGGAACAGGATGGGCTGTTCACCCTGCTTGACCGCCGCAAGAACCTGATCATTTCCGGCGGCTTCAATGTTTATCCCGCGGCCGTCGAAGCTGCCCTGTACGAGCATCCCGCCATCCGGGAGGCGATCGTCATCGGCATTCCCGACGCCTATCGGGGGCAATCCGCCAAGGCCTTCGTCACGCTGCGCGAGGGTGCGCCGGAACTGACGCTCGACGGCCTCAAGGAATTCCTGCGCGACCGCGTCGGCCGGCATGAGATCCCCGCCGCGCTTGAAATCCGCCCGGCCCTGCCGCGCAGCCCCGCCGGCAAGCTCCTCGCCAGTGCCCTGGTGGCCGAGGAGCGGGCGCGCGCGGCCGGCGCGCAAGGCGCCGCCGCACCCAACGAACCGGCCTGACGAGGAGGACCGCCCCATGGATCTGCGCTTCACGCCGGAGGAGATCGCGTTTCGCGATGAGCTCCGCCGCTTCTTCCGCACCGAGATTCCCGCCGAGATCCGGCGCAAGGTGAGCGAAGGCCGACACCTGTCGAAGGATGAGATCGTCACCTCCCATCGCATCCTGAACGCGCATGGCCTGGCCACGCCCAACTGGCCGGTGGCCTGGGGCGGCAAGGACTGGTCGCCGGTCCAGCGCTACATCTTCACGGAGGAATTGCAGCGCGCCGCCGTGCCCCTGCCCCTGCAGTTCAACGTCTACATGGTGGGCCCGGTGATCGCCGCCTTCGGCTCGGAGGAACAGAAGCGGCGCTTCCTGCCGGCCACCGCCAATCTCGACATCTGGTGGTGCCAGGGCTTTTCCGAGCCGGGCGCGGGCTCCGACCTCGCCTCCCTCAAGACCCGGGCTGAGAAGCGGGACGGCAAGTATGTCGTGTCCGGCCAGAAGGCCTGGACCACACTGGGCCAGCATGCCGACTGGATCTTCTGCCTGGTGCGCACGGACCGCGAGGCGAAGAAGCAGCGCGGCATCTCCTTCCTGCTGATCGACATGAAGTCGCCCGGCATCACCGTCCGTCCCGTGCTGACCATCGATGGCGGCCACGAGGTGAACGAGGTGTTCTTCGACGAGGTCGAGGTGCCGGCCGAGAACCTGGTCGGCGAGGAAAACAAGGGCTGGGACTACGCCAAGTTCCTGCTCGCCAATGAGCGGACCGGCATCGCGCGGATCGGCATGTCCAAGCAGCGCATCGCCCGCGCCAAGCGGCTGGCGCGCGAGGTCCAGGCGGGCGGCGGCAGCCTTTGGGACGACGTCGACCTTCGCCGGCGCGTCGCCGCGATCGAGGTGGAGCTGAAGGCGCTGGAGATCACGCAGATGCGCGTGGTCGCCGCGCAGCGCCATCGCGACGCCGACAAGCCGGACCCGGCTTCCTCCATCCTGAAGATCAAGGGCTCGGAGCTGCAGCAGGCGACAACGGAGCTGCTGCTCGACATCGCCGGCCCCTATGCCCAGCCGGCGCAGGAGGATGGCCGCAACGCCGCCGCGGAGCACGGGATGGACGCGATCGCGCCGCTGTATTTCAACGCGCGCAAGGTCTCCATCTATGGTGGCTCCAACGAGATCCAGCGCAACATCATCGCCAAGGCCTTTCTGGGCCTCTGAGGACATTCCATGGATTTCGACCTGACGGATGAGCAGCGCCTGCTCAAGGACAGCATCGATCGCTTCGTGGACGATGCCTATGGCGATTTCGAGAAGCGCCGCCGCTACCAGGCGGAGCCTGCGGGCTATGACCCACGGCTCTGGGCCGGGCTGGCCGAGCTTGGCATGCTGGCCCTGCCCTTCGCGGAGGAGGAAGGCGGCTTCGGCGGCGGGCCGGTGGAAACCATGATCGCCATGGAGGCGATCGGGCGCGGCCTCGCGGTGGAGCCCTTCCTGTCCACCGTTGTGCTGGGCGGCGGTTTCCTGCGCTTCGGGGCGGATGCGTCCATGCGGGCGGCGCTGGTGCCGCGCATCGCGGACGGATCCCTGACGCTCGCCTTCGCGCAGCTTGAGCCGGCCTCGCGCTATGCGTTGCACGATGTTTCCACCACGGCGCGGCGCGACGGCGACGGCTTCGTGCTGGATGGCCGGAAGGTCGCGGTTCTGCATGGCGACAGCGCCGGGAAGCTGGTGGTCAGCGCCCGCACCGCCGGGGCGCGGCGGGACCGGGACGGCATCACCGTGTTCCTGGTGGATGCCGATGCGCCGGGCCTCACCCGTCGCGGCATGCCGACGCAGGACGGGCTGCGCGCGGCCGATGTGACGCTGGACGCCGTCCGGGTCGGGCCGGAGGCGGTGCTGGGCAAGGTGGATCAGGGGCTGCCCCTGATCGAGAAGGTGGTCGATATCGGCATCGCTGCCCTGTGCGCGGAAGCAGTGGGCGCGATGGAGGACCTGCAGCGCAACACGGTGGACTACCTCAAGACGCGGCAGCAATTCGGCGTGGCGATCGGCTCCTTCCAGGCGCTCCAGCACCGCGCCGCGGACATGCTGGTGGCGGTGGAACAGGCGCGCTCCATGGCGATGTACGCCGCCATGATGGCGGAGGAGGCGGACCCCGCCCTGCGCCGCCCGGCGGTCTCGGCCGCCAAGGTGCAGATCAACCAGTCCGGCCGGAAGGTGGGCCAGGAGGCCGTGCAACTCCAGGGCGGCATCGCCATGACCCTGGAATACAAGGCCGGCCACAGCTTCAAGCGGCTCGCCATGATCGAGAAATCGTTCGGCGACACGGATCATCACCTTCGCATCGTCAGTGAGGCGGACAGCCTGATCGAAGCGGAGTGATGCACCGCACCCGGAACACCGGGGCGGAACAGGGAGGACATCGCGATGAAGCACTCAATTCCGGTTGGGCGGCGTACCCTGCTGGGCGTGGCGGGAGGCGCCGCGGCGGGCGCGCTCCTCCGCCCTGCCCTGGCGCAGGAGCGCTTTCCCAGCAAGCCGATCCGCATGCTGGTGCCCTGGGCTCCGGGTGGCGCGACCGATGTGCAGATGCGCGCCCTGTGCGACGCGGCCACGCGCGTCCTGAAGCAGCCGGTGGTGGTCGAGAACAGGTCCGGCGCGGGCGGCATCCTGGGGGCGCAGGCGCTGGCCGCGGGCACGCGCCCCGATGGCTACACGCTGTCGCAGATGCCCGTCTCGGTGTTCCGCTATCCGCAGATGGTGGAAAAGCCGCCCTTCAATCCCATGGCGGATTTCACCTGGATCGCGCAGCTGACGGGATACCTGTTCGGCGTCGTCGTGCGCGCCGATGCGCCATGGAAAACCTTTGCCGAGTTCCTGGACGACGCGAAGCGCACCCCGGGAAAGATGTCGTATGGCTCGCCCGGCGCGGGAACATCCCTGCACATCACCATGGAGCAGATCGCCCAGGGCCGGGGAATCGAGTGGACCCATGTTCCCTTCCGCGGCGCGGCCGAGAACATCCAGGCGCTGCTGGGCGGGCAGATCAACGCTTCCGCCGATTCCAGCACCTGGGCCGAGCTGGTGAAGGACGGCCGCCTGCGCCTGCTGTGCACCTGGGGCGCGACGCGGGCCAGGCGCTTCCCGGATGCGCCGACCCTGCGGGAGGCCGGCATCGACATCGTGTCGGAATCGCCCTACGGCATCGCGGCGCCCGCCGGGCTGCCGCCCGAGGTGACGCGCATCCTCCAGGATGCCTTCCGCGATGCCCTGGTCGACCCCGCCCACCAGGCTGTGCTGGAGCGCTACGACATGGCGGCGGCCTATTTGGACAGCCAGAGCTACACCGCGGCGGCGCGGCGCCAGTATGAGGAGGACGGCCAGATGATCCGCCGCCTCGGCCTGAAGGCGGGCTGAGCCGGCCGGGGCGGCAGGAACTTTATCCCGGGATGAAGGCCTCGTGGGTGGAGGTCTGGATGCCGCCGCCCACCACCGGCCCGCCGCCCGCGACATGGATGCGCCCCGCCAGCGCCGCGGCGCCCAGACCATGCCGGGGCGTGGGCATCGGCGCATGGCTCTGCCAGCGATCCGTTGCGGGGTCGTAGCTTTCCATCTGGCCATGCACGGTGCCGGTCAGGGTGCCGTTCTCGAAGCGGCCGGTTTCGCCGCCCATGGCCCAGAAGCGCCCGCCCAGCAGCACCAGCCCATGGCCGGAGCGCGCCGTCGGCATCGCCGCCCGCTCCACCCAAATGTCGCGCTCGGGCAGGTAGAGGTGATGCATCGCCGTGTTGTATTCGAAGGTGTTGAAGCGGCCGCCGATCACATGGATGCCGCCGCCATGCGCGACGATGCCGGCATGGTCGCGCGCGCCCGGCAAGGGCTTGCGCCGTTCCCAGCGATCCGCCTGGGGATCGTAAACCTCGTGCCAGGCAATGCTGGCCCGCTCCCCGGCCGGGTCCGTGGCGCCGCCGATCAGATGCACCCGCCCTTCCAGCACCGCGATGGCGGCCGCGCCGCGCGCGCGCGGCAACGGCGCGACGGACTGCCAGCGATCCGCCGCCACGTCATAAACATAGGCGCCGTCATGCGCCGCGCGGTTCTGCTCGGTGAAGCCGCCCAGGGCGTAGATCCGGCCGGCATCGGCCGCCACGGCCACATGGTTGGCGCCGCGCGGCAGGGGCGCGGCGGTGTCCCAGCGGTCGGCGCCGGGGTCATAGACATGGTGATAAGGGCGGTCGACCCGCTGCTCGGCATAGCCGCCGATGACGTGAAGGCGGTCCCGCCAGAGCGGCAATGTCGCGCGCGGTTCCCAGCGGCCCGGCGGGCCGGCGGGCGCCGGGCTTTCGACCGAGCGCTGCGCCAATTGTTCCGGCGTCAGGCTGACCGGGCCACCGCCCCGCAGCGGGCTCATCTGTTCCGGCGCGATGGACAGGCCATGATGCGGCATCTGCCCCAGGGCCGGGGCTGCGAGCAGGGCGGCGGAGCCAGCCAGCAGGGAGCGGCGACGCATCGGCGTGTTTCCTTGACGGTTCCTGGTCCGGATCATGCGCCAGGCGGCCGCCCTCCTCCAGCCCCGCCGTGAAAGGCGGGCCTGCGGCATGGCGCCTTTCCTGGCCGCGGGCTAAGGATGGCCCCTCACGGCCATCCCCGGAGGTCCGCCATGACAGCCCCCAACGCGCCCGATCAGGAAGCCGTGGACCAGGCCGAGGCCCTGGCGCGCGAGATGGCCCCGGAACTCCGCTCGGTCGTGCTGACGCATTACCCGGATGCCGATACCCTGGACCTGATGCGTCCGGCGGGGCCCTCCCTGGACACGATGCGGGCTGTGAACCGCGCCGTGGCGGCCGAGATGCTGCGCCAGGGCGTGGAAGTCATGGTCCAGGTGGCGGACCGCGCCGCGTTCCGCCGCTGGATGGATGGCCGCTCCGACACCGAGGGAAGCCGCCTGGGCTGGCGCGACCAGAACCCTGTCCTGCGGGGCACGGAGGCGCTGCGGGCTTTGGGCATATCCGCCCCGCCGCCTGACGCGCGGCGGCCGGACAAGGCGGCCGGCACGCCGGCCGACAGGCTCGTGCGGTTGTTCGCGGGTGAGGATGGCGCGGCCTTCGACGCCTGTGCCGAAGCCCTGATCGCGGCCGGGCGGGACGGCGTGCTGGAGCAGGCGGTGCGCAGGGCGGAAGAGCGCCATGGCGAGGAAGCCGGGCAGGATCTCGCCCACGAACTTCTGGCGATCGCCGGCGTGGCCAATGCCGGGCCTTCCGGATGGGTGGAACTGGTGGCCCTGCCCGTTGCCCTGCCGCTGGGACCCTTGCCGGATGCCGCGGCCCTGTGCGCCAGCCTCCAGGCCGCCGGCACGTTCCGCAAGGGGCTGGAACTGCACCTGCTGCCGCATTGGCGGTCGCCGGATACGCTGGGCGAACTGACCCCGGGCCAGGTGCGGCAGGCCTTGCTGGACCTTGTGGCCAACCGGCAGCCGGCCTCGTTGCCCCCTGCCGAGGAAGCGGCGCTGGCCGAAGGCGGCTTTGGCGTGCTGGTGGGCATCCAGCTTGACTGGACCGTGCCGCTTTGGGACGAAATCGCTGTCACGGGCCTGCCGGATCTGCCGGACGAGGACGAGCCCACGCCGGAGGAAGCCGCCGAGGCGGAAGCCTTTGATCGCTGGCGCGGCGCTGCCTTCCAGGATTTCAATGGCTGCGTGCCCCTGGCGCTGGTGCCCTTCTCCGGGGTGGATGCGGAGATCGCCAGCTTCCTGGAGGAAGCCGCGGACCAGACCAACGGGCTGCAGGAGATCCGCGACTTCATCGACATGGCCCGCCGCGAGGCGCCCGGCGAGGAACTGGTTTGCGTTCCGCGGGTCGAGGGCGAGAGCCTGCATCTCGCGCTCTACACCCGGTCCGGCCGGCTGATGGACCAGATCAGCCTGGATGCCGAACAGCTTCCCATGGCGGCGGCCGAGATGCCGGCGCTGCTCGAAAGCCTCATCCCGGTGATGCCCCGCCCGCCCGCATGAGAAGCGGCGTCGCGCGACAAGGCCGGCCTGGAAAGGCCACGCCCGGGCAGCGTGCGTGTGGGCGGGCGTGGCCGCCCCATCAACCAGGCCCCGCCTGCTGACGGGCCAAAGCGGAAAGGCCGTGGCGCCATGAAAGTGTTCCTGTCCCACACCGAGGCGAGCTTTCCTCTTTACTTTGGCGACCGCGCCCTGGCGGCGCTGAGCCGGCATGCCGAAGTGGTGCGGAACACCACCGGACGCGATCTGCGGGGCGCCGAACTGGCGGAAGCGGCGGCGGGTTGCCAGGCCATCATCGCCTTCCGGGGCAGTCCCGGGCAGGCCGCGACCTTTGAGGCGGCGCCCGATCTGGTGGCCTTTCTGCGCTGCGCCGTGGATATCAGCACCATCGATGTTCCCGCCGCCTCGGCCCAGGGCATTCTTGTGACCCGCGCCACCCCGGGCTTCGTCAATTCGGTCGCGGAACTCGGCCTCGGGATGATCCTGGGGCTGGCGCGCAATATCGCCAGCGCCACGTCGCAATACCATCGGGGCCAAAACCCCGAGCCGCGCCCCGGGATCGAGCTTTCCGCGGCTTCCCTGGGCCTGATCGGTTATGGCCGCATCGCGCGCCGCCTCGCGGAAATGGCGCGCGGCCTGGGCATGCGGGTGATGGCGCATGATCCGGCCAACCCGCCATCCGGAGATGGCATCGGGCCCGTTGGTTTCGCCGAGGTTCTGCAGGCCGATTTCGTGGTCTGTCTCGCCGCCTCGACACGGGAAACCGCCCGCATGATGGATGCGGATGCCTTTGCCGCGATGCGGCGGGGCGCCTTCTTCATCAACCTCGCGCGGGGCGAGGTGGTGGACGAGGCGGCGCTGGAGGCCGCGCTGGATGCGGGGCATCTGGCCGGCGCGGCCATGGATGTCGGAATGGCGCCGGACCAGAAGCCATCGCCGCGGCTGGCGGGCCGGCCCGATGTGATCGCCACTCCCCATATCGGCGGCCTCACGCCGCAGGCCGCCGAGCACCAGGCCATGGACACCGTGCGGCAGGTGGCGGATCTGGCACGGGGGCGGCTGCCCGAAGGAGCGGTGAACGCGCGCGAGGCGCACCGCCTGTCGCGCCTCGGCCTGCGCACGGAGGACGCGGGCTGACGTCACGCCCTTCGCCCTGGAGTGGCGATGTGACGAAAGGCAGGGTGCGGCGTTCTCCCGGGCATGGAAAAGCCCGACATGAACAAGGCAACCGGTTCCGCCAAATCCCGAACAGACCAGCCCGAAAGCCTGGAGGAGCGCGCCGCCCGGCTGGAGCAGCAGCGGGTCGGGCCGGAAGACGAGGTGCGGAAATCATCCGGCGGCCCGGAAACGCAGGTCTCGCCGGATATCGAGCCCGCCGGCAGCTGATCGCGGCGGCCCTTCCGGGCTGGCAGGAGAAGGATCTTGATCATCTTTCTCGATTTCGAGGCCAGCAGCCTCGGCAAGCGCGGCTTTCCGGTTGAGGTGGGCTGGGTGACGGAGGATGGAGGCGAGGAAGGCCACCTGATCCGCCCCGCCCCCGACTGGGATGAATGGGACGCCGAGGCAGAAAGCATCCATGGCATCCCGCGGGAGCGGCTTCTGCGCGAAGGCTCTCCGCATGATGTTGTGGCCCACCGGATGGTGGAAGCGCTGTCTGGCCATGACCTTTTCGCTTCCGCCCCCTCCTGGGACGGGCAGTGGCTCAGCAGGCTGCTGCGTGCCGCCGGGTTGCCGCGCCATGCGCTGCGGCTGCGCGACACGGAGGAAGCGCAGATGGCCACCGCCCTGGCCATCCTGCGGCCCGTGATGCCCGATGGCGCGGCGCTGGAGCGGCAGGCCGAGGCCATCCTGCGGGCGGCGCGGGACGCGCAGGCGGGCGGCGAGCCCGCCGCCCACCGTGCCGTCGCCGATGCTTGGCGGGAAATGCGGCTTTGGCAGGAGGTGCGCCGACGGGCCGAGAAGGCGACGCTGGCCGCGACCTGACCGCCACGCCCCCCAAGTGCCGTTTTCCAGTCATCCCCGGCCCTGAACCACCTGTCCACGGGCCTATCCACAGCTCTGTCCCCGCTTTCTGGGGATAAGCGATCCCGCGTGCCCGAGTTCCCCCGATGTTCCCGCGAGACCGCCCCGGATGCGGGCCGAGGGGTGGTTCATCATCCCCGCGATCCCCAGCAATCCCCGTTTTGCCCTGCTGGCCAGCGGCCAGGCCCCGGATGACATTGGGCCGCCGAAGCAGGAGTTTTCAACCATGCAGACCTATGGAGCCGGCGTCAGGATCACCTTGTCCGGGCCGGATGAGGCGGCCGTGGAGATGGCGGCGGATGAGCTCAAGCAGCGCCTGGGCGCCCGCTTCGCGGTGATGCGGCGGCGGCGCGGCCGGAACTGCCTTCGCCTGATGGCTGTTATGCTGACGGGGTCGGCGGCGCATGTGGATGCCGGCGCCAGCGACCTGATCGACCGGCTTTACGCCGGGCAACCGGCGGGCCCGGGCCGCGCGGCCAACCCGCCCGCTGAACTGCGCCAGCTGGCCTGAAGGCCGGCAACAGGCGGCGCGCGATGGGAGGCACCCGCCAGCGGGGCGGCGTCAGGAGGTTGCGGTCTTGCCCGCCTTGCCGCCACCTTTCCGCCTGGGCGGTGCTTCGCCGGGCGGCGCATCTTGTTGCTTGGCGGGGACCTTCGCTTTCCTGGCGGGGCCGTTCCCCTTGCCGGCGGCCTTCTTTGTTTCGGCGGATGCCGAAGCCTTTCTGGCACTGTTCTTCCGGGGTGCCTCCACTGCTGACGAAGGGGTGGGCGCCGGACTGGACACCGCATCTCCCGCTGCTGGGCGCTCTGGAGAGGCTTCGGCTTGCAGGGCGGCTTTCTCCTCCGCCTGGGCCTGTTCCCAGAATTCAGCGGCCTGGCCCTCGGGCTGGCCCGCCTGCAGCCAAAGGTAATAAGCCCGCTCCCGGAGCTGCTTCTCCTGGTCTTCTTCCGTCATGCTGTCTCCGAGGTTCCGACGTAACGGCTGGGCAGTAACATGACGGCTTCCGATGGGGCCAGCTATTCCGCCCGTGGAGATAGGCTTGGCTGAAGGCTCCGCTTCTTTCGGGTGAATATCCCCGATGGATCTTCTTCCGGGCGGCCCTGTCGTAGCCGGGCGAGGACGATGCGGCGGCGGAGGGCATGGCCGGAATGGCCCCCTTCGCCGCCGCAACTCCGTCGGGTGTCGCGCCGCCAGGATCCGGGCCGATCCTGCAGCGCGATCGCCGCGCGTCGTCAGTTCGCCTGGAACGTGCCGATCATGTAGCTTTCATTGCCAATCTCGGTGACCCGGCCTTTCACCTCATGGCTCGCAAGATCGACGATCCAGACAACGCTGGAATTGGATTTGCCCTTTGGAGCCCCAGTGATCGCGGCGTAGCGGCCATCGGGCGTGATCGCGATGCCGCGCGGCCGGGAGGGCTCGCCAGTGGGGGTTTTCAGCTCGATCCGCCGGATGGTCGATGGCTGGCCGGCGATCGCCTTGTCGACATCGATGATGTCGATGTTGTTGCTGCGGAACTGGGTGGACAGAATGCGCTTGCCGTCCGGCGTGAAGGCGGCGACGAAGGGGCGCGTCGCCGTGCCGCTGTCATCGGTGCCAACCAGCACGCGCGCCACCTCCGCCTTGGCTGGGTCGCTCAAGGCCTTTTCGACATCGATGATCGAGATCGTGTTGGCTTCCTTGCCGTCGCGCGCATTCTCGCGTGAGGCATGGGCCACCAGGCGGCCATCGAGACTGGTCGAGATGCCGAAGCCGCCGGCCTGCACGGGGATGCGAGCACGCTCGGCATCGGCCGCGCCGGCCACGGCCTTCTTCAGGTCGATGACGGAAATGTCGTCGGTGCCGCCATTGGCCGTGAAGATGGTGCCGCCGCCCAGGGGGCTGATGGTGACGCCGTTCGTGTCGGGAAAGCAGCCGAAGCTCGGATGCGGCGCGGAATGCGGCACCGGGTCCGGCGGGCAGGGAAAGCCCGGCTTGCCATAGGCCTGCTCGATCTTGTGGATGACCTTGTTGGCGGCGAGATCGACGATGTTGATGTGGCGGCCGCCATCCTCGTCGCCTTCCCGCTCGGCATGGGCGAGGGCTGCATATTTGCCATCGGGCGAGATCGCGAAGCCGGTTGCGCCGAAGCCTTCTGAATCGATATGGGCCTCCACGGCGGCCAGCGTGCCGTTCGCCTGCGGATCGAGCGCCTTCCTCAGGTCCACCACGGTGACCGAGCCGGCATGGCCGTGCTGAAAGGCGCCGGCCGCCTGCGGCGTCGCCTTGCCGGAATGGTTCACGACATAGGCGCGCCTTTGGTCGGGCGCGATGGTGACGATGATGGGCTGGCCGCTGGCGACGGTATCCTTCCTGTCCGACCCGTCGAGGCTGATATCCGGCGTGACGCGAAGGCGGTTGACGACCGCCTTCGCCGTGCCGTCATTGGCGGGATCGAGTGCCTTGTCCAGGTCGATCACCAGAACAACATTGTCCCAGCGCCCGCTGGCCAGGAAATAATCCTTGGCCATGGCCGGCATGGTGATGCTCATGAGCGCCAGCGCGCAGGCGCCAGCCGGTAAGCCTGTTCTTGCCACGTATTGTCCTCCCTGCGCCCGTTGACCGGGCTTGGTGTGGTGACCTTCTAAGCCTTCTCCTCCAGGGCCATGGCCAGCACGCGGGCGACATGAAGCGCCTCGCGCTTTGCTCCATCATGGATCTGGTGGCGGCAGCTTGTTCCATCGGCGACGATCAGGTCGGCCGGGGCGGCATTGCGCACCGCCGGCAACAGTGACAGCTCGCCCATTGCCAGCGAAACATCGATCGTCGCCGCGCCATAGCCGAAGGCGCCGGACATGCCGCAACAACTCGACTCGATCGGGCGCACATCGAGGCCCGGCACGGCGCGCAGCGTCGCTTCAACCGCCCCCATCGCATCGAAGGCCTTCTGGTGGCAATGGCCGTGCAGATGGGCGACCTTGCCGCCCTGATGGGCCAGCGGCAGCCTGGTCCTGCCGGCCTTGATGTCGGCGGCGAGCAATTCCTCGAACAACAGCGCCGCCTTGGCGAGAGGCGCCGCCTGCTCCTTCGGCAGCAGCGCCGCGAACTCGTCGCGGAAGCTCATCACGCAGGATGGTTCGAGGCCAATGATGCGCGCGCCCTTCTCGACGAAGGGCAGAAGCGTTTCCGTGGTGCGCCGCGCTTCCTGCCGGGCTTCCTCGACACGCCCGGCCGAAAGAAAGGTGCGCCCGCAGCAAAGCGGCCGGGAACCGCCGCCCGCCGGCGCCACGCGGTGCAGCCTGTAGCCGGCGGCAGTCAGCACGCGCTCCGCGGCTTCGAGATTCTCGCGCTCGAAGTAGCGGTTGAAGGTGTCGCCGAACAGGATGATGTCCCGCCCGTCTCCCTGCATGTCTGCCGGGCTGGCGGAACGGCCGGCTTCGCGCCAGGGCTTCCGCCAGACCGGCAGGGAGCGGCGCGCGCTGAAGCCCAGCCAGCGCTCGCTCAGCCGCGCAAGGGCGGGAAGGCGGTCGCGCAGGTTCATCAGGGGCGCCATCCTCGCCGCGATGGGCGCGTAGCGTGGCAGCCAGGCGATGAGCCGGTCCTTCAGCGGCAGGCCATGGCGGGCATGATAATGGTGCAGGAACTCGATCTTCATGCGGGCCATGTCGACGCCGGTCGGGCAATCCCGCTTGCAGCCCTTGCAGGACACGCAAAGATCCAGCGTTTCCTTCATCTCCGCGGATGTGAAGGCATCCGGCCCGAGTTGCCCGGAAATGGCGAGCCGCAGGGAATTGGCCCGCCCGCGCGTCACATGCTGCTCCTCGCGCGTCGCCCGGTAGGAGGGGCACATCGTGCCGTCCGCCAGCTTGCGGCATGTGCCATTGTTGTTGCACATCTCGACGGCGCCACCGAAGCTGCCCCATTCCGACCAGTCCAGCGCCGGTGCCGCCGGCAGAGCCGTCGCGTAGTCGGGTGGGAACCGCATCAGGTCGCGGTCATCCATCCGGTAGGGCCGCACGACCTTGCCGGGATTGAGCTGGTTGCCCGGGTCGAAGCCGTCCTTGACTTCCTCGAAGGCGCGGGTCAGGGAGCTGCCGAACATCGGCTCGACGAATTCGGAGCGGGAGATGCCGTCGCCATGCTCGCCGGAGAAGGAGCCCTTGAACCGGCGCACCAGGTCGCAGGCCTCCTCGGCGATGCCGCGCATCGCCTTCGCCCCGGCCTCGGTCTTCATGTTCAGGATCGGGCGCACATGGAGGCAGCCGACCGAGGCATGCGCATACCAGGTGCCGCGCGTGCCATGCCTTTCGAACAGGGCGGTGATCGAATCCGTGTAATCCGCCAGATGTTCCAGCGGCACGGCGCAATCCTCGATAAAGGAGATCGGCTTCCCGTCGCCCTTCATGGACATCATGATGTTGAGGCAGGCCTCGCGCACCTCCCAGACCGGCTTCTGCCGGGCCGGCTCGATCACCTCGACCACCGCCTCCGGGAAGCCGTGATCGGCCATGCACTGATCGAGGCGCTTCAGGTCCCGCTTCAGCATGTCGAGGTCGTCGCCGGCGAATTCCACCAGCAGAAGGCAGTTCGGCTGGCCCCTGGTGATATCGGCGAGCGTGCGGACAAAGAGCGGAATGTCGGCGCCCAGGACCAGCACGTTGTTGTCCACCAGCTCGACCGCGACAGGGCCGAGCGCGACGAGGTGCTGGGTGGTTGTCATCGCGTCGCGGAAGCTGGGGAAGTGGCAGACCCCCATCACCCGGTGCCGCGGCAGCGGCGAAAGCTTGAGCGTCGCCTGCGTGGTAAGGGCCAGCGTGCCTTCCGATCCCACCAGCAGATGGGAAAGATTGGGCTGTGCCGGAAGCAGCTCGTCCAAGTTGTAGCCACCGACCCGCCGCTGCACCTTTGGGAAGATGGCCTCGATCTCGTCCCGGTGTTGCCCGGCCAGCGCCACCATCCGCGTCATCAGCTCGCGCGCGCGGACGGAGGCATTGTCGCCCACCGGCCCCTCGCCGAGGGTGAAGGCTTCGCCATCGTGAAACATCGCGCTCAGGCCGAGCACGTTGTCGACCATCTTGCCATAGCGCAGCGAGCGGGCGCCCGAGGAATTGTTGCCGGCCATTCCGCCGATCGTGCAGCGGCTGGCCGTGGAAGGCTCCACCGGGAAGAACAGGCCGTCCTTGCGCAGGCGGGTGTTGAGCGTTTCCAGCACCATGCCGGGCTGGACGGCAATGGTGCGCGCGGCGGGGTCGTAGTCGCAGATGGCGTTGAAGTGGCGGCTGAGATCGAGCACGAGGCCATCGCCGATGGGCTGGCCGTTTTGGGAGGTGCCGCCACCCCGGGCGATGACCGGCACGCCATGCTCGGCCGCGATCGCCAGGGTTGCCGCGATATCGCTTTCGGTTTGTGGCAGGACAACGCCCTGGGGCATGATCTGGTAGATCGATGCGTCGGTGGAATAGCGGCCGCGCGTGAAGGCGTCGAAGCGGACCTCGCCCTGGATTTCCCTGGAAAGGCGGCGCTCAAGGCCGAGATTGCGGGTATAGCTGCGCGGCGCAGTGATCTTGTTCATCGTCGTCCTACTCTGCGGCCTTGGCCGCTTTCGCCGATTCGTTGCGCCGTCCCAGGGCGGCGATGGCGTCCGTGATCGGCCCCCACAGCAGCAGAACCAGCGCGACGATGACCAGCCCGGAAACCAGGCCGTTCGCCCAGAAGACATCGAGCGAGCCCGCCGAGCCAAGCAATGCTTGGCGGAAGGCGTCTTCGGCCCTGTCACCCAGGACCAGGGCCAATACCAGCGGAGCAAGCGGGTAGTCGAGCTTCTTGAAGATGTAGCCAAGGATGCCGAAGCCCAGCATCACCCAGATATCGAAGACCGAATTGGAGATCGTGTAGGCGCCGATGGCGCAGACGATCAGGATCACGGGCGCGACAAAGGAAAACGGGATCCGCATCACGGCGGCGAACAGCGGCACCGTCGCAAGCACGATGATGAGGCCGGCCAGGTTGCCCAGATACATCGAGGCGATCAGGCCCCAGACGAAATCCTTCTGCTCCACAAAGAGCATCGGTCCCGGCTGCAGGCCCCAGACCAGCAGGCCGCCCAGCAGAACCGCGGCCGTGGCGGAGCCCGGAATGCCGAGGGCAAGCATCGGCAGCAGGGCGCTGGTGCCCGCGGCATGCGCCGCCGTTTCCGGCGCGAGCACACCCTCGATCTCGCCCTTGCCGAAATGGGCGCCGCGCTTGGAAAAGCGCTTGGCGAGGCCGTAGCCCATGAAGGAGGCGGCGATGGCGCCGCCCGGTGTCACGCCCATCCACATGCCGACGACGCAGGACCGCACCAGCGTCAGCCAATAGCGGGGCAGGCTGGCCCAGGTCTTGAGGACGACCTTGAGGTCGATCTTGGCGTGCTTGCCCTTGAAGACGAGGCCTTCCTCCGCGGTGAGAAGGATCTCGCCGATGCCGAACAGGCCGATCACGACCACAAGAAAGTCGAAGCCGCGCATCAGCTCCGTTGAGCCGAAGGTCATGCGCAGGTCGCCCGAGATGGAATCAAGGCCCACCGCCGCCAGCAGAAAGCCGATGCAGAGCGAGGTGATGATCTTGGCGCGGTTGTCCCGGCCCATGCCGACAAAGGAACAGAAGGTCAGCAGGAACACCGCGAAGAATTCCGCGGGCCCGAACCGGAGCGCGAAGGAGGCGACAAGCGGCGCGACAAAGGTGATCAGCACCACGCCGGAAAGCGCGCCGATGAAGGATGCTGTGAAGGCAGCGGTCAGCGCCTCGGCCGCATGGCCCCTGATGGCCATGGGGTAGCCGTCAAAGGTGGTCGCGACCGACCAGGCTTCCCCGGGGATGTTGAACAGGATCGAGGTGATCGCACCGCCGAACAGCGCCCCCCAATAGATCGAGGACAGCAGGATGATGGCCGATGTCGGGTCCATGCCGAAGGTCAGGGGCAACAGGATGGCGACGCCATTCGGGCCGCCAAGGCCGGGCAGCACGCCGACCACGATGCCCAGGATGACGCCAAGCGCCATGAAGCCGATATTGTGCCAGGACAGCGCGATCTGGAAGCCGGCGAGAAGGGAGGAGAAATCGTCCATCGGTCGCTCTCAGTAGCCGAGTGCCGCCTCGAGCGGACCCTTCGGCAGTGGCACGCGGAACTGGAGCTCGAAGATCCAGAAGCAGGCGATGGGAACAATGACGGCGGTGAGCAGGATCGACCACCAGCGCGATCCGCCGACGACGCCCATGAAAGCGACAATGAAGATCGCTGCGGCGACATAAAGGCCGAGCGGTCCGATCAGTGCCACGAACAGCACCAGCGGCCCCAGCACGCGGGCGACCTGGCCGAGCTGTCCATAGGTCACGAAGATGCCGCTTTCCGTCCGGAAGGACTGCCAGAGCACGAACACCGCCGCCGCCAGGAAGATCCAGCCGACGCGCGCCGGGAAGAACCCGTTCTGCGGTCCCCCGTCCCAGCCGGCGCCGCGGCCATGAGAATCGTACAGAACGACGCCGGCGAGGGCGATCAGCGTCAGGGCCACCAGGATCTCGACCGATCGTCGCGGCAAGCCGCGCGGCTCATCTGTGGTGTTGGTCGGCTGCGACATCGGTTACCTCTTGTCCGTCCAGCGGGACGGCGTTGCTGGCGGAACGTTCTGCAATGATCTCGCGCGCGTGCCGGCCTACTTGGCCATGAAGCCGGCCTCGCTCATCAGCCTGGCGTGCTTCTCCTCGTCAGCCTTGAGAAAGGAAACAAAGGCCTCGCCATCGCGGTAATCCCCGACAAGCGCGTTGCGGGCGAGGTAGTCCTTCCATTCCTGCGTTTCGGAAACCTTCTTGAACATGTTGACGTAGAAGGCCTGCTGGTCCTTGGTGACCTTGCCGGGCATGAACATGCCGCGCAGCATCTGGTAGCTGACATTCAGCCCCTGGGAGGTGCAGGTGGGAATGTCCGCCCAGGAGGCATTCTCGGTCACCTTGTCGCGGTAGACCATGGGCTGGTCCGCGAAGACGCAGATCGGGCGGGTGGCCCCGCCGCGCCAATTGGCCAGATCCTCGGCCGGGTTGTTGGTGTTGGCCTCCACATGGCCACCCGAAAGCTGGGTCGAGGCCTGGCCGCCCGAGGTGTAGGGAATATAGGCGAACTTCGCGCCGATCTGCTTCTCCATCGCGAAGACGATGAGGTTGTCTTCCCGCTTCGACGAGGTGCCGCCGATCTTCAAGGGCGGGCTTGCCTTCTTCGCCGCCTCCATGAAGTCTCCGGCGGTCTTGTGCGGGGACTTGGCATTGACCCACAGCACGAAGGAATCCTGAGCCATCATCGCGACGGGTGTGTAATCGGTCCAGTTGAGCGGCAGCTTCGTCGCCATCGGCGTCATGAAGATGCCGCTCGATGTGGTGATCAGCTTGTGCGGGTCGCCGGCCGATTTCTGGATGTCGAGCATGCCTTCGGCACCACCGGCCGCCGGCTTGTTGATAACAATGATGGGCTGGGTGGTGAGCTGGTGCTTCTGGATGATGCCCTGGATCGTCCGCGCCATCTGGTCTGACGCGCCGCCGGCCGAGAACGGCACCACGATCTCGATCGGCTTTGTCGGTTCCCAGGCCAGGGCCGGGGCCGCGCTGGCGAGAGCGGCGGTGACGAAGGGAACGGCGAGCCAATGCATTTTCATCGATGATCTCCCTGGCCGGCGCTCTGTCGGCGCTGTCGGAAAACCGTAGAAGCAAAGCTTTTTGCATTCAATCGGGAAAATGGGAGGCGCCGAAGTGAGGACGAAGCGTCCACCCATGCCCTCTCCTTCCCCCGGAAGGAGATGAACCGGCTCGGTCCGGAGGGCGGCTCAGGGGTTCGCCTGGGCTGCCTTGCGCTTGTTGCGAAGGTGCAGGAACAGCAGGTCCGACAGTTCGCTGCCGGCCCGCCGGCGCAAGGCGTCGAGAATGGCCTCGTGCTCCCGCATCGCCTCCCCCCACCGGTCCCGGTCCTTGGCCATGTTCGCCGAATAGCGGACGCGGCGGATCCGCCCCGAGAGGCTGGCATAGGTCGAGCTGAGCACCGCGTTGCCGGCCGCGGTGACGATCATCTGGTGGATCGCCTGGTTGGCATGGAAATAGCCATGCATGTCCCGGCGGAGATAGAAGCGGTACATCTCATGGTGCATCTGCTCGATCCGCGCGATCTCGGCTTCAGAGATGCGTTCGCAGGCGAGCCGCCCGGCCAGCGCCTCCAGCCCGCCCATCACGTCGAAAAGATCGCGGACATCATTGTCGCTCATCTCCCGGACGCGGGCGCCGCGATTGGGCAGCAGCTCGATCAGCCCCTCGGCGGCGAGGACCTTCAGGGCCTCCCGCAGGGGTGTCCGGGAAATCTGGAAGCGCTCGCAAAGCAGGCGTTCGGGGATGCGGGCGCCATCCGCGAGGTTTCCTTCAACAATGAAGTCCCGCAGCGCCGCCAGCAACTCGTCATGCAGGGAGGTGCCGGCCTTCACGCAGCCGGCCGGGACGGTGGCCTGCTCGCCTGCCATGTCCAACAAAGCGTCCGTCATGCATCCTCGCTACGCCTGAAGCAGCCCGGTGTCGAGCCAATCCGTCAATTTTTGCACGCCATTTGCTGGTTGAACTTATCAGAAATGAATGCAAAATGCCAGTTCAAGGAACTCGCAGGGGCGAGGCTTTCGGGAGGAGAATCGTTCATCATGCAGGGTCGTCATTTTCTGCAGATCCCAGGTCCGAGCCCGGTTCCGGATCGCATCCTCCGTGCCATCTCGATGCCGGTCATCGATCACCGCAGCGCCGAGTTCGGCGCCCTCGGGCGCCATGTGCTGGAAGCCTCCAAGACGGTCTTCAAGACCGAGCAGCCCGTGGTGATCTATCCTTCCTCGGGCACCGGCGCCTGGGAGGCGGCGATCGTCAACACCCTGTCCCCCGGCGACACGGTGCTGATGGCCGAAACCGGCCATTTCGCCACCCTCTGGCACCAGATCGCGGTGAAGTTCGGCATCGAGGTCGAGTTCATTCCCGGCGACTGGCGCCGCGGCGCCGATCCGGCCACGATCGAGGCCAGGCTGACGGAGGACAAGGCGCGCCGCATCAAGGCGGTGATGGTTGTGCATAACGAAACCTCGACCGGTGCCACCAGCCGCATCGCGGAAATCCGCAAGGCCATCGACGCGGCCGGGCATCCGGCGCTGTTCATGGTGGACACCATTTCCTCCCTCGGCTCGGTCGACTACCGGCACGACGAATGGCGCGTCGATGTCACGGTGTCCGGCTCGCAGAAGGGGCTGATGCTGCCGCCGGGGCTGAGCTTCAACGCGATCTCCGAGAAGGCCTTCGCCGCCTCGAAGGGGAACAAGCTGCCGCGCTCCTACTGGGACTGGCAGGACATGGTGAAGATCAACGCCACGGGCTTCTTCCCCTACACCCCGGCCACGAACCTGCTTTACGGCCTCAAGGAAGCCATCGCCATGCTGCATGAGGAGGGGCTGGACAATGTGTTCGCCCGCCACAAGCGGCTGGCCGCGGCCTGCCGCGCGGCGGTGAAGGCCTGGGGGCTTGAGGTGCTGTGCGAGAACCCGGCCGAGCAATCCCCGGTGCTGACGGGCGTGCTGATGCCGCAGGGCCATGACGCCGACCGCTTCCGCAAGATCACGCTGGAGAAATACAACATCTCGCTGGGGTCGGGCCTGGGCAAGGTGGCGGGCAAGGTCTTCCGCATCGGCCATCTCGGCGAATGCAACGAGCTCACCCTGCTCGGGGCGCTGTCCGGCGTGGAGATGGGACTGGCGGCAGCCGGCGTGCCGCACCGGAGCGGCGGCGTCGATGCGGCGATGGCGCTTCTGCGGGATGGAGCGGCGCAGGGCCAGGCGCCGGTGGCCGCGGTCGCCTGATCCCCGGTCCGCTTCGCGCCGGGTGCCTGTGCGCCCGATACCTGTGCGGGGTGGCTGGACGCGCAGGCCCGGCACCCGCACCATGTTGATGGAATCGGGAGCCCGGGCGGTGATGTTTTCCAACCTGGACCCCGGCCATTTGCTGTAGGATGGCATTGGCAGCGTTGGCCGCCTGAGACAAAGGGCTTCAAGACCCCTCGGGCGGGCGGGCGCGGATTTCCGCATCCCCGGCCGCCGCGGCCGACTCAAATGAGAACAGGGAGGGTTCATTGTCCGCCATTGATCGACGCAGGATGCTGCAACTTGCCGCCGGGCTCGGTGCCCTTGGCTCGGCCCGGGCCGCATCCGCATCCACATGGCCAAGCCAGCCGGTTCGCTTCATCTGCCCCTTTGCCGCCGGTGGTCCGACCGACGTCGCGGCGCGCCTGGTGGCCGAGCAGCTGTCCGGCACGCTGCCGCAGCGGGTGCTGGTGGAGAACCGCACCGGCTCGGGCGTCGTTGTCGGCACGGAGGCGGTCGCGAAATCCACGGCCGATGGCCATACCCTGCTCTACAGCACCATCGCCCATTCGGTTCTGCGGCCGCTTTTCCCGAGTCTCAGCTTCGACCCCGTGGCGGATTTCCAGCCCGTCGTCCTTGTTGGCGTGGTGCCGATGCTGCTGATGATCAACAAGGACGTCCCCGCGCGCGACCTGCAGCAGTTGATCGCCATGTATCGCGAGAAGCCGAACCACTACACCTATGGCAGTTCCGGCGCGGGCGGCGCGGTTCACCTCGCGACGGAGTTGTTCCTGCAGCAGGCCGGCAATCTCAAGGTGAACCACATCCCCTATCGTGGTTCCGCCCCCGCCATGCCGGACCTGCTGAACGGCAATCTGAGCATGTTCCTCAATGTGGCCTCGGATGGCATCACCAGCGTGCAGCGGGGCACGACCCGCGCGCTGGCGGTGAGCTCGACCCAGCGCCTGCCGCAACTGCCGGATGTTCCCACCTTCGCGGAGGCGGGGCTTCCATCCTACGAGGCCTATACCTGGCACATGCTGTTCGCACCCGCCGGCACGCCGAAGGAGGTGGTCAACCAGCTCAACCAGGCCGTCAACCAGGTCACCCGCCAGCCCGAGCTGCTGCGGCGCTTCACCGACCTGTCGATCCAGGCGCGCTCCGACAGCACGCCGGCCTCCGCTGCCGCCTGGCTGCAGGCGGAAATGGCCAAGTGGGAGCCGATGGTGCGGGCGGCCGGGATTACCGCGCAATAGCTCCCGGAGGGCGCGGCCGGGCAGGATGGCGGGCCGCCCGCCGCCTGCCCTCCGCTCGGCGCCGCCTCATTCGCGTGGCGGCACGTCCAGGCGGGCGATGATGCCTTCCAGTTCGGCCGACGGGGCCGGATAGCGCTGCATCACCAGGGGGTCGTGTCCCGGAACGATATGCGCCGGGCTTTCGGCCACGGCCCGCAGGCGGTCGAAGCCTTCCAGCATCTCGCCGACATGGAAGGCGGTGCTGAAGGGGCGGCCCAGTTCCATGTTGTCGTAGAAATGGGTGACGTCCGAGGCCAGCACCACCCGCCCCCGCGCCGTGTCCACCGATACGAATTGCAGCCCGGCCGAATGCCCCCCGCAAGGGTGCAGCCGGAAACCCGGCCACGGTTCCTGCAAGCCGTCATGGAAGACCACGCGGCCCGCATAGTTCATCCTGACAATGCCGACCACATCCTCCACCTCGAAGGAATGGGACAGGTGGCGGTGCCGCATGTAGCGCCCGCAGGCATAATGGATCTCCTCTTCCCGCAGGTGGAAGCGTGCCTTGGGAAAGCGGTCGAAATTGCCCACATGGTCGTAATGGAGATGCGTCAGGACGACGTCCTCCACCGCCTCGGGCTCGACGCCGACCAGGCGCAGAGCGTCCACCGGGCAGCGGAGGAATTCGCGGCCCCGCTTCCGTGCCACCGCGGCGGTGAAGCCGGTGTCGATGACAACCGCGCGCCCATCCCGGACGGCGACCCAGGAGAAGTAGTCCATGGGCATCGGCCCGTCATGCGGATCGCCGCCGATGAAGTGCTGCGCCCGCTGCGCGTCCCGCCGCGCATAACGGATGGCGTGAAGGGACCAGGTCATGGGCGCTGCGCTCCGTCAGCGTCGAGCACCGCCTGCATCGCCTCGCGGTCGACGGCGATCTCGACGCCCGACCGTTCCAGTTCAAGCAGCATGGCGGAACGGGAATCGCGGTGGCCCCAGCCGCGGTTCAGCGCCTCGGTCATCTCCTCCAGCGTGAGGGCCGCCATGCGCATCGGCACGCCGACCTCGCGCCCGAGCGCGCAGGCAAGGGAAACGTCCTTGTGGGCGAGGCGCAGCTGGAAGGCCGGCGGATCATAGGCGTTGGGCAGGAACTGCTCGGTCACGCCATCATAGGTGCGGCGCCTGCCATGCACACCCTGCCGGATGGCGGCGAACAGCGCCAGCGGCTCCAGGCCGGCCTTGGCGCCCATGGCGAAGACCTCCGCCATGATGGTGTTCAGCGCGTAGCCGGAAAGGTTGTGCGCCAGCTTGGCGATGCTGCCGGCGCCGATGTCGCCCACCAGGATGGCCCGGTCGCCCATGGCGTCGAAAAGCGGCCGGCAGCGCCCGAACACCGCCGCGTCGCCGCCGACAAAGAAGGCGAGCTTCCGGCTGGCCGCGCCGCGCGGCCCGCCGCTGATCGGCGCGTCGAGGACGTGGATGCCGCGCGCCGCGCCGGCGGCATGGATCTCCCGCACCGTGGACACGGCATTGGTCGAGATGTCCACCAGGATGGAGTCCGGGCGCATGCCCCCCATCAGCTGGGCAGCGACCGCCTTCACCTCCGCCGGGCCCGGCAGGGAGGTGAAGACCACATCGCAGGAGGCGCCCATCTCCGCCGGAGAGGACGCCCATTCCGCTCCGCCCGAAAGCAGCGCCTCCGCCGCCTCCCGCCGCATGTCGTGCACCACCAGCCCGACCTCCGGCGCCCTGGACAGGTTCGCGGCCATGCTGGCACCCATGGTGCCAAGACCAATGAAGCCCACGCGCATGGCGATCAGGCCTCCCGCTTCTCAAGGATCTCGGTCAGCACCTGGGCGGCGGACATGGCCGCGGGCCAGCCGGCATAGAAGGCCAGATGGGTGATGAGGCCAGCGAGCTCCTCCTTGGTCACGCCATTGTCGAGGGCGCGCCCGATATGCACGGCAAGCTGCTCAGGCCGGTAGGTGGCGACAAGCGCAGCCACTGTCACGAGGCTCCGGTCGCGCTTGTTGAGGTCGGTCCGTTCCCACAGGTCGCTGTACACCACGCCTTCCGTGTAGGCGACGAGGGCCGGAACCGTTTTGCGGACGCGGTCGCGCTGGGCGGATTGCGGAATAGGCTTGCCGGTCATGGCGCTTCCCCATTGTTCATTGGCCGCCAAGCCTAGACCCCGCCCACCGCCACCATCAAGGCATCAGCAGATTGTCCGACAAAAATCTTGAGGCTCTGGATGGCCCGTGGTTACCTGCCCCGCAACAAGGATTTTCGGGAGGAACCATGATGCGCCGCGCGAAACTGCGTCCGGCCCTTCTGCTCGGGCTCGCCTGCCTTTTCGGCGCCCCGGCCGCCACGGGCGCCGAGGAATTTCCCTCGCGCCCCGTCACCCTGATCGTGCCTTCCGCGCCCGGCGGGACGCTGGACGCCCTTGCCCGCCTGATGGCGCAGGGCATGTCGGCCGATCTGGGGCGCAACGTCGTCGTGGAGAATGTCAGCGGCGCGGGCAGCGTCGTCGGAACCCAGCGGCTGGTGCGCTCGGAGCCCGATGGCTACACGATCGGCTTCGGCAACATGGGCTCGATGGCGGCCGCCGCGGCCCTGGGCACCGACCCGACCTTTGATCCACGCCGCGACCTCGCCCCGATCAGCATTGTCGCCAATGTGCCGATGGTGCTGGCGGTCAGTCCGAAATCGACGGTGCGGAACCTGGGCGGACTGGTTGATCGGATTCGCGCGCAGGGCGATACGGTGACCTTCGGCACGCCTGGCACCAACACCACGGGCCATCTGGCACCGGCCTATCTGTTCTCCCTGCTGGGGGCCAAGGCGATGCTGGTGCCCTATCGCGGCGCGGGGCCCGCCATGAGCGACCTGGCGGCCGGAACCGTCGAGGCGGTGATCGACCAGACGGTGACCATGATCCCCGCCCATCTGGGCGGCACGGCGAAGGCGCTGGCCGTGACCGGCAAGGCCCGCATCCCGCAATTGCCGGACGTCCCGACCTTCGCGGAGGGCGGCGTCCCCGCCTTCGACATGGTGATCTGGAACGCCATTGCCGGGCCGCGCGGCCTGCCGGAGGAACGGGTGGGGCGCCTGCGCGCGGCGATCGAGGCGGCGCTCGCCAACCCTGCCGTGGCCGAGCGCCTCGCCGGGCTCGCCGCGCAGGTGCCGCCGCCCGCCGAGCGCGGGCCGGCGGCGATGCGGGAGCGGATCGCCGCCGATGTCGCGCACTGGACCAGGGTGGTGGAGCAGGCCGGCCTGGCCCAGCGCTAGCATGTGAGAAAGGGGCGCCCACCCCTTCTTCAGGCGGGCGCTCAGTGCATGACCATGCCGCCATCGGCGACCAGCGTGGCGCCATGCACATAGGCGGCCTCGGGCGAAGGCAGCCAGGCGATGGCGGCGGCGATCTCCTCGGCGGTGCCAAGGCGGTTCATGGTCGTCATCCCCTCGATCCGGGCGCGGAAGCCCTGGTCCGCCAGGGGCTGGGCGGCGAAGGGCGTGTCGATCATGCCGGGGGCCACCGTGTTCACCGCGATGCCCCGCAGGCCCAGCATGCGGGCGGCGTTCTTGGTCATCGCCAGGACGGCACCCTTGCTGGTGGCATAGGCGACTGTTCCGGCGAGGCCGCCGCCGCGCAGCCCGGCGACGCTGGCCACGGTGCAGATCCGCGCGCCCCGCTCCATCATGGCGGCGGCCTCGCGCATGCAAGGAAAGGTGCCGATGACGTTCACCTCATGCACGCGCCGGAAGGTGTCCGCACTCGCCTCCTCGAAGGGGGTGGTGTCGAAGATGCCGGCGCAGGTGGCGAGGGCATCCAGCCCGCCCAGCACCTCCCGCACCACGGCGAAGGCACGGGGCACCGCCGCCTCATCCGCCACATCCACCGCGATGGCGGGGTTGTCCAGTCCCGCCACGGCGGCGGCCGCGTCCAGGTTGCGGTCGAGGCAGGCGACGCGATAGCCGCGGTGAATGAGAAGCCGCGCGGTGGCGGCGCCGATGCCGCTGCCGGCGCCGGTGATGGCGATGCGCGTGTGCATTCTCCAGACTGGATACCTGGGACTAGGATACCTGCCCGGCCCGGAGGCCGGGCGCGCCTTATCGCTTCAGCCAGGCGATCTCGGACACCGCGGAATCCTGCGGGTAAACGGTGAGCGGCTTGTTGTTCTGCCACTGCACCACCACCGGCCCGGCCGTTTCGCGCAGGCCATTGGCGTCGAACTTCACCCGGCAGCCCGGATAATACAGGGCGGCGCCTTCCGTGATGTCGATGCCGCGCAGCGCCTCGCCCACCGCGCGCCGGCCGGCCTTGCCGGCCTTTTCCAGGGCGTCCCGCATGATCCACATGTCGCCATAGGTCGCGATGCCGTTCTGCCCTATCCAGGGCTCGCCGGTAGCCGCCTTGAACTCCTCGATGATCTTTTCCTGGCCCCTGGAATCCCGGTTGCCGACCACGGTGATGAAGCCTTCCATCTGCGCCGGCCGGATGTTCTGCAGGAGGTCGGATTGCGCCATGGCGATGCCGCTGCCGATGGTCGGTACCCGCCCGCGCCCGAGGCCGAACTCGTTCATCTTCTCGATCAGCAGCTTCACGTCCGAGATCACGGTGATCGACGCTGTCGAACAGGATCTGCCCGCCGCTTTGCAGGATCAGGGACAGCCCGAGGGTCAGGATCAGCTGGGCGTAATGGCCCTCCCCCTCCAGATTGCCGACGCGGGTTCCAGTGACCCGCGACACCAGGAAGCGCTGCGCGAGGTAGCCAAGGACAAACAGCAGCGGCGCGGCTCCAGCGCCGCCTGCGCCGCGCGGGGCGCCAGTGGTGGGTTGGTGCCAGGCGCGACCCTGGCTGCCTTTGTGGCGAGGCTCCGCGGCAACGGGGAAACCAGGGTGTTCTGTGGCAATGAAGCCTCCCCATCCACCCTGTTTCCGGGCGGTGCAACACCGTCGGTCGCGGATGCCAAGCTTGCCAACGATTCACAGATTGTCGGGCAATTTCCTGCGTGATGAACCGTTCGGCCGTGTGGCGGAAGGCGCAGGGGAATGCGAAAGGATGCGCGGCGGGGGCAGGCCCGCCGCGCCGGGGGTGTTCAGGCCCGCTTGTCGCCCAGGGTCTCGCCCACCAGGCGTTCGGAAAACTGCGCCATGGCGGTGTGATCCTGCCCGGGGCCGAGCAGGCCCTGGGCACTCGCCCACATCTCCCGGCACAAGGCCGCGAAGGGCGTGGGGGTGTTGGTTTCGCGGCCGACCTCAAGCGCCACGGACACGTCCTTGGCCATCAGGTCCAGGCCGAAGCCCGCATCGAAGCTGCGCGACAGGACGTACTGCTTGAACTTCTTCTGGGTGCTGTTGTTCATTCCGGTCGAGCTGTTCAGCACGTCCACCATGACGGCGGGGTCCAGGCCGAAGCGCTGGCCGATCAGCAAGGCCTCGACACCGATCAGGAAGCCCGCTGCCCCCATCAGGTTGTTCAGCGCCTTCATCGCCTGCCCGGCGCCGATGCCGCCCACATGGGTCAGCGCTGTGCCCATGGCCTGCAGAAGCGGTTTCGCGCGCTCCACCTGGTCCGCCTCGCCGCCCAGCATGATGGCGAGTTCGCCGGATCTGGCGCGCGGAACGCCGCCCGAGACGGGGGCGTCGATCATGGCGACGCCGCGCGCCGCGAGCGTGGCCGCGAAGCCCTTTGTCGCCGTTGGCACGCCGGAGCTCATCTCGATCACCAGCGCGCCCGGCGCGATGGCGTCGCCCATCGCTTCCAGGGCCTGCCCGACATGCTTGGACGTCGGCAGGATGGTGATCACGGCATCTGCCCCGCGGGCGGCGGCGGCCGCGTCCGGCGCCGCCCGCCCGCCGGCTTCCGCCGCGAAGGCCTGCGCCCTGCCGGGCGCCGCGTCGTAGGCCACAACCTCGAAGCCGGCCCCGGCCAGCCTCGCGGCCATGGGCCAGCCCATGTTGCCGACCCCGATGAAGGCGACCCGGCGCAGTTCCCGGTTGCTCATTCCGCCGGACGCGCAGGCTCGCCGCTGAGCGCGCCTTCCTTCACCAGCACCTCATGCGCCGCCTTGAAGGCGTCGAGGCCCGCCGGGATGCCGCAATACACCGTGGCGTGGAGCAGGATCTCCTTGATCTCCTCCACGGTGAGGCCGTTGTTCAGCGCGCCCTTGACATGCAGCTTGATCTCGGGCGTGCGGCCAAGGGCGGTGAGCATGGCCAGGTTCATGATGCTGCGCGTCTTGCGGTCGAGGCCGGGGCGGCCCCAGGCATAGCCCCAGCACCACTCGGTGGTGATATGCTGGAACGCCATCATGAAGTCGTCGGCCTTGGCGATGCTGTTGTCCACGTATTCGGCGCCCAGCACGGCCCTCCGGATTTCAAGGCCCTTGTCGAACCAGGTATCATCGGACATGCCGTTTCTCTCCATGTGGTTGCCGCAGCAGCGTAGGTTTTTGACCGATTGTCAGTCAATGTGATTGATGAAGGTCTTTTGCGGCTTTCGTCTGGACGCGGCCGGGCCCAGCAACCAGATTGCAGTGCATCATGGCGCGACATGCGCGGCGGCAAGGAGGAGAGATGCCCAACGACGGAACCCTGCGCGTCACGCCGCAGCCCGTGCGCCGGCAGGTCGAGGAACGGCTCCGGGAGGCGATCGTCAATGGCCGCTTCGCACCCGGGGAGCACCTGTCCGACCGGATGCTGTGCGACCTGTTCGGCGTCAGCCGCAGCGTCATCCGCGAGGCCGTCCGCCTGATGGAGGCCGAGGGACTGGTGGAAGTGGTTCCGAATCGCGGGCCCTTCGTTTCCTATCTTTCCCCCGCCGACGCCATGCAGGTCTATGAGGTCCGCGGCGTGCTGGAGGCGCTCGCGGGACAGGGCTTCGCCGAGCGGGCTTCGGACGCCGAGATGGCGGAACTGCGCGCCGTGTTCGAGGAAATCGCGGCATCGCGCGCCGGAGCCGACAGGGTCGGGTTGCTGGGGCTGAAGCGGCGCTTCTACGACGTGCTGCTCCGGGGCTGCCGCAACGCCTATGTGGCCCGCATGCTGGACCAGCTGCTGAACCGCAACACCCAGCTCCGCGCCACCACCCTGGCCGACCCGGATCGCCTGCCCCATACGATCGAGGAAATCCGCCGCATCGTCGAGGCGATCGAGCGCCGCGACGGCGAAGGCGCCTGGGAAGCCTGCCGCGAGCATGTTCGCCAGGCCGCCCGTGTCGCCCTGCGCATCCTGAATCAGCAGGCCCGGGAAAAGGCGGAAGCCGGCCGGGCCCAGGCCGCCGAGTAGCCAATCCCGGCGGAATGCCCGTTCCGGCCTTTGCGCCGGAGCGGGCATGGTGCCGAGAGCATTTTGTTGTGTCGCGCATCTTCACCCGATCAGGCGATCCCGCCCGATCGGGATCTGCTCTAGCGGACCGAGGAGAATGCGGTCGGCTGCAGGATCAGGTTGCTGACGCTGGCGACGATGGCGCCATTCGCCTCGGTCTCGGCGCGGCGCTTGATCCATTCGGGATCGGCCTGGAAGGCGTTCCATTTCGCCTCCCGCTCGCCCAGCGAATCCCATTCCAGCAGGTAATACAGATCCTGGTTCGAATCGCCGACGGCGACGGTCCAGAAACCGGCCTGCCGGATGCCGTGCTTCTGCCAGATCCCCAGCGTGATGGTTTCGAAACGCTTCAGCAGGTCCGGCAGCCGCCCGGACACACAATGATAGATGCGCAGCTCGTGGATCACCCTTGGTCCTCCCTTGCCGCCTCGCGGGCGGGCATGTTTTGACGTGCAATTTGCCGAGGCGAGGCCCCGACATGCACTGACGGGGCAGCCAAGCATCAAATAGATTGTCAGGCAATCAGCGAATCCTTGACAGATGAAGGGCGCGCGCGGAACGCTTCCGTTCAGGACCCGGAACAAGGGTCCAGGCGGGCACGGGCGGCATGTCGCCAGGAGGGGCCTGCCGGATGGAGGAACGCCCATGCGCGCACCCGGCCGGCACCGGTGGCTTTCGCCATCAGGCGGGAGGGCGGGGCCGCGTGACGGGAAGGCACAGGAAAGAGCAGTTATGGTCCAGCTGACACGGCGCGGCCTTTTCGGGGCGGCCGCAGCCCTTCCACTCGCAGCCCCCGCGCTGGCCGCCTATCCAGACCAGCCGGTGCGGGTCATCGTGCCGTGGAATGCGGGCGGCCTCGCGGATGTGGTGATCCGCGCCATGGCGCCGGCCATGTCGTCCCGCCTCGGCCAGGCGGTGGTGATCGAGAACAGGCCCGGGGCCAATGGCGCGGTCGGCACCCAGGCGGTGGCACGCGCGGCGCCGGACGGCCACACGCTGATCCTGGCGAATGCCGAGACGCACGCCATCAACCCGCTGATCTACCCGAAGCTGCCTTACAACCCGGCGACCGACTTCATGCCGGTGACGCTGTTCGCGCGCGGCCCCTTCGTGCTGCTGACGCGGCCAGGCTTCGGAGCGGCGAACCTGGAAGCGTTCCTGGCGCGGGTGCGGGCCGAGCCGGGCAAGGTGACCTTTGGCTCCTGGGGGATCGGCAGCACCTCCCACCTCGCCATGGAGGCGCTTGCCAAGCAAGCCGGGCTGCGGATGCTGCACGTGCCCTATACCGGCGCGGCCCCGGCCAGCACGGCGCTTATCGCGGGTCAGGTGGATGCCATGTTCCTCAATGCCGGGCCCGCCGAGGCGGTGGGGCGCGACGGCAAGGTGCGGATCCTGGGTGTTGGCGCCGCGGAACGCATCCCGCTGCTGCCGGACACACCGACCCTGGCTGAGCTTGGCATGCCAGTGAATGCGGGCAACTGGTTCGGCCTGCTCGGCCCGGCCCGCATGCCGGCGGCGGCGGCCGAGCGCCTCGCCGCCGTGGCGGCCGAAAGCGTCGGCGATGCCGCCGTGCGGGAGGTGTTCCGCGCCCAGGCCGCGCTGCCCGTGACCACCTCCCCCGCGGCCATGGGCTCCTTCATCGCCGAGGACCGGGCCTCCTGGGCCGCCGTGGTGCGCGACCTCAACATCCAGCTGGAATGAGGCGGCGGCCGGCGGGGCGGCTAAGCCCCGCGCACCTCCACCCCCGCCCATTGCTCCACCACCTTCACGATGGAGGTGAAATCGCTTCCGGGACCAAAGGCCGCGCTGGTGACGCCCAGCATCTGCCGCACGGCGCTGCCCACCACCATCGGCACGCCCATCGCCTCGGCCTCATCCACGCAAAGGCGCACATCCTTGTGCGATAGGCCGGTGGTGAAGCCGAAATCGAAGCCGCGCGGGATCACGGCGCGCGGGAACTTGTCCTGCGTCGCGCTGTTGCGGCCGCTGCTGTTGTTGATGACCTCGCACATCAGGGACGGATCGAGGCCCGCCTTGACGCCCATGACGATGGCTTCGGAGGAAATCGCGAGCGCCGTGGCAGCGAGCAGGTTGTTGCAAAGCTTCAGCACCTGCGCCTGGCCCGCGCCTTCCCCGCAGAAGAACGGGTTGCCCATGAGCCGCAGCACCGGCTCCAGCTCCTCGCACGCCGCCTTCGGTCCTGACACCATGATGGCGAGCGAACCCTTCTCGGCGCCCGTGATGCCGCCGCTGACCGGCGCGTCCACCGACACCTTGCCCCGTTCGGCGAGCGCCGCGGAAACCTCCCGCGCGACGCGGGGGCCGGTGGTGGAGAAATCGACGAAGCGCGCCATCCGGCCGCCCTGGATGGCGCCATCCGCGCCGAGCGCCACGCTCCGCACCACATCCGGCGTCGGCAGGCTGGCCATCACCGTGTCGGCCAGGTCGGCCACTTCCGCCGGGTTGGAGGCCGCCCGCGCGCCGCGCGCCACCAGGGGCCGCATGGCCGCGTCGGACGGGTCATACACCACCAGTTCCCGCCCGGCATCGAGCAGGCGCGCCGCCATGCGGCTGCCCATCTGCCCAAGCCCGACAAACCCGATCACCTCTTGCGCCATCGCTTCCCTCCCCAGGCCGTTCAGGCCCTTTCCCCGGGTCTATGCAGGGCAGGCAGGCGGCACAAGGCGAAACGTGGTACCGGTAACAAAAATGCGCTGTTCAGGTGCTGCCGCGCTGGATGATCTCGAAGCCGAGATCGACCGCCACCCTTCCCGTGGCGCGTCCCTCGATCCGGTCGAGCAGCACCTCCGCGCCGCGCCGCCCGATCTCGGCGCGGGGCAGGCGCAGCGTGGTCACGGGGGGAACGGTGTGGCGGAGGATGTCGATGTCATCGAAGGCGGCCACCGCCACCTGGCCGGGAATGTCCCAGCCACGGCGCTGGCATTCGAACAGCGCCCCCGCCGCCAGCACATCCCCGGCGAAGAAGATGGCGTCCGGCGGCGCCGCCGATTGCAGCAGGCGGACCACCGCCTCGGCGCCCGAGGCGAGGCCCGGCGGCATTTCCAGCACCAGGGCCGGGTCCAGCGCGAGCCCGGCCACGGCCAGCGCCGCGCGGTAGCCCTTCTGGCGCTCCCGGCTGCGCTCATTGCCGGCGGAAGGCAGGGTGACGCAGGCGATGCGGCGATAGCCCAGGCGGTGCAGGTGCAGCGTCATGGCCTGCGCCGCCGCCTCATTGGAATAGCTCACCACCATGTCGAGCGGATCGAGGGCCAGCGTTCCGGTTTCCACCACGGGAACGCCGGCGCGGCGCAGCATGGCCAGGGCTTCCGCCGTGTGGCGGGTGTCGTGCAGCATCAGCCCGGCCACGCGCTGCGCCAGGAAGGCCGCGATCAGGCCTTCCTCGCCTTCCACGCGGTGGCCGCATTCGCCGATCATCAACTGGTACCCGCTGGCATGCAGCACCGCGGAAACCCCCTGGATCGTCGGCGAATACAGGGAGTTGTCGAGGCTTGGGACGATCATGCCGACCACGTTGGTCCGCATCGAGGACAGGCCGCCGGCCAGGCGGTTCGGCACATAGCCGACGGCGCGCACGGCTTCCTCCACGCGCCGCAGCACGGCGGGGGATACCTTGGACGGGTCGCGCAGGGCGCGGGACACGGTCATGGGCGAAACGCCGGCCCGCTGCGCCACGTCGCGCATGCGCGCCCCCGCGCCCGGCGCACCGGCATCATCCGGCATGGCGGCGGCCGGGCACATGGAAAACACGCGAAAGGAAACAACCATGGCGGCTGACGAGGCGACCTACGAGATCCATGCGGTGCGCTATGCCCGGCACGACCGGCCGGCCCATGAGAACTTCATTGGCGGCGACCCGCATGACAACGCGCCGATGCCGCTCGATTATTTCGTCTGGGCCATTGTGGGGGGCGGCCGGACCTTTGTGCTCGACACGGGCTTCGATGCCGAGGTCGGGCGGCGGCGCGGCCGGCAGATGCTCCGCAGCCCGGCCGAGGGCCTCGCCGCGATCGGCATCGACGCCGCCGCCGTTCCGGACGTCATCCTTTCCCACATGCATTACGACCATGCCGGCAACCACTCCATGTTCCCCGCGGCCTGCTACCACGTCCAGGACCGGGAGATGGCATATTGCACCGGGCGCTGCATGTGCCACGGGACGCTGCGCCAGCCCTTCGAGGTGTCCGACGTCCAGGCCATGGTGGGCCGCGTCTTCGCCGGCCGCGCCCGCTTCCATGACGGCAGCTCCGAGCTGGCGCCCGGCCTGAGCCTGCATCATGTCGGCGGCCATTCCCTGGGGTTGCAGGTGGCGCGGGTCAGGACGCGGCGCGGCTGGGTGGTGCTGGCCTCCGACGCCACGCATTTCTACGCCAATGTCCAGCAGCGGCGGCCATTTCCAATCGTCGCCGACGTGGCCCAGATGCTGGAGGGCTATGACACCCTCCACCGGCTGGCGAGCTCGCCTGACCACATCATCCCCGGCCATGACCCGCTGGTGATGGAGCGCTATCCGGTTTCGGCCCCGGGGCTGGAGGGGATCTCCGTCCGCCTCGATGCCGATCCCCGGCCGGGCTGAGGTGCCTGGGCTGGGGTGCAGGGGGGCGGGAGCCTCCCGCCCCTGCCGTTTCAGCCCGCCGACCAGCCGCCATCCACCGGAAAGGCGGCGCCAGTGATGTCGCGCCCCGAAGGGCCGCAAAGAAAGGCCACCAGATCGGCGACTGCCCCGGCCTCCACGAAGCGCCCGGTCGGCTGCTTGCCCTTCAGGACGGCTTCCGTTGCCTCCCCGTGGTCCAGCCCGCCGGCGATCAGCCCGCCGATCCGTTCCTCGATCCCGGGCGTCAGGGTGGTGCCGGGGCAAAGGGCGTTGCAGGTGATGCCCTGCCGCACGGTTTCCAGGGCCACGGCGCGGGTCATGCCGATCAGCCCCGTCTTTGTGACCACATAGCCGACGCGGTCTGCCGCCCCGACAAGGCCGTAGATCGAGGACATGTTGACGATCCGCCCCCAGCCACGCGCCCGCATGCCGGGCAGCGCCAGGCGGATGGCGTGGAAGGCCGCCGAAAGGTTCACGGCGATGTCCAGATCCCAGTGTTCCGGCGGCATGGCATCCACCGGCGCGAAATGCCGGACGCTGGCGGCATTGTTGACCAGAATATCCACCGTGCCGGCGGCGGCCAGCAGATCGGCAATCTCGTCCGGGCGGGACAGGTCAGCGCGCAGATACCGGGCGTCGGAGCCGGTTTCCTGGTTGATCTCCCTGGCCGCCGCGTCGCCCTCGGCTTCTCCGGCCAGCCCGTGCAGCAGAACGGCGCATCCATCCGCCGCCAGGCGCCGGGCGACGGCCAGCCCGATCCCGCCGGTGGACCCGGTAACCAGGGCGCGGCGGTTCCGCAGGGCGCCGCTCACGCCACCCGCCTGTCCGAAAGTCTGTGCATCACTGGATTGACCCTCCGTATTTTCTGGTTCATTCGTGGTATCGATAACAGCAAGGCCCCGCAAGCGCGATCCAATCACGGGGGCCAGGAGGGAACCAGATGGCCGCAATCCCGCGCCGCGCGGCGCTGGCCGCCCTTTCCGCCGCCCTTGCGGCGCCCCGGCCGGTCCGGGCGCAGGCCTGGCCCACGCGGCCTGTGCGCCTGCTGGTGCCCTACGCCCCCGGCGGCGGCACGGACATCTTCGTGCGGGCGCTTTCGGAGGGCTTGGCGCAGGCCTTGGGGCAAACGGTGCTGGTGGAGAACCGACCCGGCGCGAACGGATCGATCGGTTCGGAGGCCGTGGCCCGCGCCGCGCCCGATGGCTACCTCCTGCTGGTCGATACGGGCAGCCACGTCATGAACAGCTACGTCATGCCGAACCTGCCTTATCAGCCGTTGCGGGATTTCTCGCCCGTGGCGCTGCTGTCGCGCTATCCGCTGTTGCTGACGGCTTCCGGCAGCGCGCCCTTCCGGGATGTCCGGGAATTGGTGGCGGCGGCGAAGGCCGCGCCCCGGACCATCGGCTTCGGGACGTCCGACGCGGCGATTTCCTATGCCGGCAACCTTTTCACACGGCTGGCCGGGATCGAGATGGTGGAGGTCCCCTACCGGGGCGCCGCGCCGATCCTGAACGACCTTGTGGCGGGCCATCTGCCCACCGGATGGAACAGCACGGTCGCCGCCGCGCAGCACCTGGCCGCCGGCCGCATCCGCGCGCTTGGGGTCACGACCACCGCCAGGACCTCCCTGCTGCCGGATGTTCCCACCCTGCAGGAGGCCGGCGTGGCCGGATACGACTTCGCCGGCTGGTATGCGATGGCCGGCCCCGCCGGGTTGCCCCCCGTTGTGGCGGAGCGCATGCACGCCGCTGTGGTGCAAACGCTGCGGAACCCGCAGGTCCGCGAGCGGCTCGCGGGCATCGGCGCCGATCTCGGGGTGCTTGCCCCCGGCGAGCTGGCCTCCTTTCTGCGCGAGGACGATGCGCGCTGGGCCCAGGCCTCGCGCGATGGCCTGATCACCCGGGCGCAGTGATGGCCATGCCGGCTTCCCAGGGCAGCACCGCCAGCTCGGCGCTCGGCGCCTTTGTCGCGAACTCCCGGTGGGAGGGCATCCCCCCTTCCCTGCGGCATGAGGCCAGGCGCTCCCTCCTGAACTTTCTCGGCTGCGCGCTGGGCGCGTCCTCGGACCCGGCCGTGGCGTCCGCCGCGCGGGTGATGGCGCGCTTCTCCGCGGCTGGCAGGGCCACGGTCATCGGACGTCCGGAGCGGCTGGACGAGATGGGAGCCGCCTTCGTCAATGCCATCGCCGGAAACCTGTTCGATTATGACGACACGCATCTGGAGACGGTGATCCACCCCACCGCCCCGGTTGCCCCGCCGCTGCTGGCCCTGGCCGAGATGAACGGCCATACGGGCGCGGCGCTGCTCCACGCCTTCGTGCTGGGCGCGGAGGTGGAGTGCCGCATCGGCACCGCCGTTTCCCCCGGCCATTACGACCGTGGCTGGCATATCACCTCCACGGCCGGGGTATTCGGGGCGGCCGCGGGTTGCGCGAAGCTCCTTGGCCTGGATGCCGCGCAGACCGCCCATGCCCTGGGCATCGCGGCCAGCCAGTCGGCGGGCATCGTGGAAAATCTGCCCACCGCCGCCAAGAATGTCGGCATGGGCAATGCCGCGCGGAACGGGCTGCTCGCGGCGCTGCTGGCCAGGGAAGGATACCTGGCCGCGCCCACGGCCATCGAGGGCCCGCTGGGCTGGGCCAGGGCCATGGGCGATATGCCGGACCTCGCGCGGATCACGGACGGGCTCGGGAGCCAATGGGAGTTTTCCCGGAACACCTACAAGCCTTATCCGGCCGGCATCGTCTTCCATTCGGTGATCGATGCCTGCCTGGAACTGCGGGCGCGGGTCGCGCCGGGGGACATCGCCTCGGTGACGGTGGAAGGCGACCAGTTGTTGCTGGACCGGGGCGACAGGCCGATCCGCACCGAGCGTGATTGCCGCGTGAGCATCCACCATGCCGCGGCGGTGGCCCTGACAAAGGGAAGCGCCGGGCTGGAAGCCTTCTCGGCAGAAGCGCTGCACGACCCCGAGGTGGAGGCCTTGCGGCGGAAGGTCCGGCCCGGCCTGGATGCGGGCCTGCCCCGTGGCGCCGCGCGTGTCACCCTGCGCCTTGCCGATGGGCGCGAACTCACCAGCCTTGTCGCGGATGCCCGCGGCAGCGCCGCGCGGCCGCTCGCCGACAGCGAGCTGGAAGCCAAGTTCCGCAAAAACTGCGCCCGGGTCGGCCGGGGCGCGGAGGCGGAGCGGTGGATCGCGGAAATCTGGAACCTTGAAGCGGAGATGGAGCCGGCGGGCCTGATCCGGTCCCTCGGGATGGATGGTTGGAAGGTGGAAGGCTGACCTTCATCGCACCGGGGCAGGAAAGCCTTCCATGTGCTGCGCGCAGGGTTGGGCACCCTGCGCGCCACGATGGGTGGCCCGGCCACCACCCTGGCACCCGATCCGGTCAGATGCCGTGATAGCCCTTGTACCAGCCGACAAAGGCACTCAGCCCTTCCTCGATGGTGGTGCGCGGCGTGAATCCGACGGCCTGCCGCAGCGCCTCCACATCGGCATAGGTGCGTTCCACGTCGCCTGGCTGCATCGGCTTCAGGTGACGCTCGGCCTTGCGTCCGATGATATCCTCCAGAACGGAAACGAAGCGCTCCAGCCGGACGGGCGTGTGGTTGCCGATGTTGAAGATGCGATGGGGCGTGGCGGGATCGATGCGTCCCGGCTCCGCGCCGCTGGCCTTGTCCGCCGGGGGCTGCACGACCAGCCGCCGGATCGCCTCCACCACCTCGTCGATATAGGTGAAATCCCGCTCCATCCGGCCGTGATTGTAGATGTCGATTGGGCGCCCGGCATGGATGGCGTCCGTGAACTTGTAATAGGCCATGTCCGGTCGCCCCCAGGGCCCGTAGACCGTGAAGAAGCGCAGCCCCGAGGCGGGAATGCGGAACAGGTGGCTGTAGGTCTGCGCCATCAGCTCATTCGCCCGCTTGGTGGCGGCGTAGAGCGAGACGGGCAGGTTCACCGCATCGGCCTCGGCGAAGGGAACCTTGGTGTTGCCGCCATAAACCGAGGAGGAGGACGCATAAACAAGGTGCCGGACCTCATGGAAGCGGCAGGCTTCGAGGACCGAAAGAAAGCCATCCACATTGGACGAGGTGTAGGCCGATGGATTTTCGAGCGAGTAGCGCACGCCGGCCTGCGCGGCGAGGTGGATCACCCCATCCGGCTTGAAGTCCGCGAAGGCCTCGCGTGTCGCCGCCGCGTCCGCGAGGTCGAGGCGGAGGAACGAAAAGCCGGGCCGCCCCTCAAGGTCCTTCAACCGGGCTTCCTTGAGCCGGATGTCGTAATAGGAGGTGAAGTTGTCCACCCCGCGCACTTCAAGGCCATCCTCCGCCAGCCGGGCGCTCACCGCGCGGCCGATGAAGCCCGCGGCACCCGTGACCAGAATTCTCCGCATGTCGCCTGCTCCCTACAATCGGCCGCTGGAGAAAGGATCGGGCCCGCATCCAGGCGCGGGGGCCGGGCACCGCACATCGCGCGGGTCGCCGGTGACGCGGAACCCCGTTCCTCCGCCAGGCGGTGCCTTGGCGCCAATGCCACGCGGCGCCCGCGTCAGCCGGGTGGAAAAGCCCCGCCGGCCCTTGAGCCGCGCCTTGCCGGCGCGGATGCGGGCCATGGGGCCATCAACACCGGGTTCCGCGAGGCAGGTAGCCGGGACAAGGCCAGCGCGGGCCGCCCCGATCCGGGCGATCTTCATCGGATGTCCTGTATCCCTTCGGCTGATCGGCAACACTGAAGACAATGGAAAAGACTGCGAACAGGCCAAGCCGGTGTTGCGACGCAACACCGGCTTGGCCCGCGATTTAACCTTGATCCGTTCCCCGCCGCAACGCGGCCCCCGCGCCGCAAGGCCGGCCTCCGGCGGCATGGAAGCCGGGTGAACTATTCGCCCAGCCCATGCATCACGACGGCGCGGTTCCTGCCGGCGGCCTTGGCGTGGTACAGGGCCCGGTCGGCGGCCTCGACAAGCAGCAGGGGCGAATTGCCCTCGGCCGGATAGGCCAGCGCGCAGCCGACGCTGATGGTGACATGCCCGCTCACCCGGGAGGCGCGATGGGCGATCTTCAGCTCCTCGATGCTGCGGCACAGCGTTTCGCCAAGCTGCTTGACGCGCTCGATGGGGGCATCCGAGAGAACAACCACGAATTCCTCGCCGCCGAAGCGGGCCGCCAGATCCGCCGAGTGCCGGCAATGGGCCTGCAGCGCCCCGGCCACAGCTCTCAGCACCTCATCGCCCGCCAGATGGCCATAGCTGTCATTGTAACGCTTGAACTCGTCCACATCGATCATCAGCACGGCGACGGGATTGCCCTTGCGGGCGGCCGTCGACCACTCGGCGGCCAGGTATTCATCGAAATAGCGCCGGTTGCTGAGGCCGGTGAGTCCGTCCACCTTGGTCAGGCGCTGAAGTTCCAGATTGGCTTCCAGCAGGTTCTGCTGGCTTTCGCGCAGGGCGGCATAGGCTTCGTCGCGCTGGATCTGGTTCAGGTAGGCCTGGGAATGATAGCGGATGCGCGCGATCAGTTCGAGCCGGTCGGGCAGCTTCACCAGGTAGTCATTGGCACCCGCCGCGAAGGCCTCGCTCTTTGTCGCCGGCTCCTCCCGGGTGGACAGCACGATAACCGGGATGCCGCGGGTGGAAGCGTCATCCCGGTAGTCCCGCACCAGGTCGAGCCCGTTGACGCCGGGCATGACGAGGTCCTGCAGGATCACCGTCGGGCGGATCTCCTTGGCCACCGCCACGGCCCTGGTCGGGTCCGAGCAATAATGGAAGTCCATGTTCGGCTGGCCGGCCAGAAGGCGGCGCACGGCCTCGCCGACCATGATCTGGTCGTCAACCAGCAGCACCATCATGGCATAGTCGTCCTGCCTCGGAACATTCGGCATGGTGCGCAGGCCTGCGACTTTCATGGGCGGAATCCTTCCTGGCTTCCACGGGCGGTGGCACCGATCAGCCGGGGTGCAATGCTGGGCAATGGCAGGATGTCCACGGCCGCATCAAGTTCGGCGGCAGCCTTGGGCATCCCGTAGACGGCGCTGCTCGCGCGGTCCTGAGCAATGGTATAGCAACCTTTGGCGCGCAAGGCCTTCAATCCCTGCGCCCCGTCCCGCCCCATCCCCGACAACAGCACGCCTACCGCATCGCCCCGCCAAAGCCGGGCGACGCTGCGGAAGAACACGTCCACCGATGGCCGGTAGGCATAATCCCGCGGTTCCGGGACATAGCCGAGATGGGAGGCGGTTTTCAGTGTCAGGTGGTTGTCGCTGCCCGCCAGGAGAACGGTTCCGGGCATGGGCGTGTCACCCTCCTGGGCCAGCAGCACCGGCATGGCGGAATGATCGCCAAGCCATGCGGCCATGCCGGCCGCGAACCGCTCGTCCACATGCTGGACGATCACCACCGCCGCCGGGAAGTCCTGCGGCAGGCCGGCCAGCAACGCCGCCAGGGCGGCCGGTCCGCCGGCGGAAGCGCCGATGGCCACGAGGGGATGGCTGCTGCCCGGCAACCGGCCGGCCGCCTGCCGCGGGCGCCGGCCGGGATGATGGCCGGCGAGCCGCCCGATGGCCGCGATCTTGCGGAGCAGCGGCACGGTGTCGCCCACGGTTCTTCCGTCCTCCGAAGGCGTGTTCACCGCATCGAGGGCGCCATGCCCCATCGCCTCGAACACGCGGGCGGCATTCGCATCCACGCTGGGCGTGACCAGGAGGATGGCGCAGGGCGTCTCGGTCATGATGCGGCGCGTGGCCTCCACGCCATCCATGCCCGGCATCATGAGATCCATCAGCACCAGGTCGGGGCGGTCATGGCGGCAGAACTGCACCGCCTCGTCACCGGTGGACGCGGTCCAGGCCACGCGATGCTCGGGCGCCGCGGCGACCACCTGCCGCAATATCTCGGCCACCGGGGGCATGTCGTTCACGATCCCTATCCGCATCGCGCGCTTTCCGCCTCCTTGCACAGTGTCGCCAGGATCGTCAGGCCTCCGCCGGGCCGATCAGGTCGGAAACGGCCTGAACCAGCACCTGGTCGTGGAAGCTGCCTTTGGTCAGGTAATAGTCGGCGCCCGCCTCAAGGCCACGGCGGCGGTCCTCCTCCCGGTCCTTGTAGGAAACGATCATCACCGGAATGCCGCGCAGATGGGGGTCCTTCCGGATCAGGGTGACGAGGTCGATGCCGTCCATCCGCGGCATGTCAACATCGGTCACGATCAGGTCGAACTGCCCGGCCCGCGCCGCGTTCCAGCCATCCAGCCCATCCACCGCGACCTCGACCTCATAGCCCTGCTGGCTGAGCAGCTTGCGCTCCAGCTCCCGGATCGTCAGGGAATCATCCACCACCAGCACCCGCCGCCGCCGGCGCTTGCTGTCTTCCGCGCCGGCGGCGGCAGCGGGCCCGAGGCGCCCGGCGGTGGTGAATTTCTCCACCCCCCGCAACAGGTCGTCCACGTCGAGGATCAGCACCGGGGAGCCGTCTTCCATCAGCGCGGCGGCGCTGATGCCGGCCACCTTGCCCAGCCGGGCATCCAGGGGCTGCACAACCAGTTCGCGCTGCGCCAGGAGCCGGTCCACGGTCAATCCATAGCTGTTCCGCTGATCGCCGATGATGACAACGAAAACCTCCTCCCCCGCGGCGGCTCCCGCGGCGGCGCCAAGAAGCTCATGCGCGCCGACCAGCCCGATCTGGCGGTCCCCGAAGCTGAAATGCTGCTGGCCTTCCAATGTTTCGATGGATCGCCGGGGAAGCTTCAGCGCCCGCTCGATGCTGGCCAGCGGCAGGGCGTAAGGCTCGCCGCCGATCTCCACCACCAGGGTGCGGACCACGGACAAGGTCAGCGGCAGCTCGAACTGGAAGCGCGCGCCCCGCCCCGCCTCGGTGGAGGCGCGCACAATGCCGCGCACCAGCCTGGCCGCCGCCTGCACCGCGTCCAGCCCCACCCCCCGGCCGGAAATTTCCGTGACCTCGGCCTTCATGGTGAAGCCCGGCAGGAACAGGAATTCCAGCAGCTCGGCCTCGCTCAGCTGGCCAACCGTTTCCGGGCGGGCCAGCCCGCGCGCGAGAATGGTGGCGCGCAGCCTTCCGAGGTCGATGCCCTGCCCGTCATCGGCGACCAGGATCTGCAGCATCCCGGCATGGTGCCGCGCTTCCAGCCGGATCGTGCCCTCCGCCGGCTTGCCTGCGGCCAGGCGCTCCGCCGGCAATTCGATGCCATGGTCGATGGCGTTGCGCAGAAGATGCCCCAGCGGAGCGTCAAGATGCTCCAGGATGTCACGATCCACCGGGGTGCCGCCGCCCAGGATCTCCAGCCGGACCTGCTTTCCCAGCTTGTGCCCGAGGTCGCGCACCTTCCGCGCATAGCGCCGGGCGCCATCCTCGAAGGGGCGCATGCGGCTCGCCAGGGCTTCGTCGTAGAGCCGGTGCGCCAGGCGCACGGCGCGCCGGTCGAAGGCGTCCAGTTCCGCCAGCCGCTCGCCCAGATAATCCTGGCAGTCCATCAGCCGCTGGCGCGCATCGGCAAGGGCGAGCTGCACCTGGTCGCTGGCCGCATGGGACGCTGGCAAGGCGTCCCGCAGGCCGTCGAAGGCGCGAAGCGCGTCGTAATGCAGCCGTCGCAGCCGCATCAGCCGGTCGTTGAAGGGGCGGAGGCGGCGCGCCTCGACCAGCGCCTCGCCCGACAGGCCGAGCAGCCTGCTGAGGCTTTCGGCGGTGATCCTCAGGATGCGCTCCGCGGCGTCACCGCCTTCCGGCGCGGGCGGAGGCGGCGCGGCTGGCGTTGGGGGTGGCGGAGGTGGAGGCTCCGGTGCGGCCGGCGCCGCTTGCGGCGGGGCCACCGCCACGGGAGGCGGCGAAGGCGCGGCCTGGCCGGGGGCGGTGACGGCCTGGTGCAGGGCCGCGAGTAGGGCATCCACCTCCGCCCGCGCCGCCTCGCCGCCTCCGCCGGGCTCCGCCGTGGCCCGCGCGATCGAGGCCAGCATGTCCACGCCCCGGAGGAGCAGGTCGATCTGCTCCCGACCCAGGGCGAGCCGGCCATTCTGCGCCGCCACGAAGATGTCTTCCATGGCATGGGCAAGATCGACGGCGGGGGTCAGGTCGATGAGCCGGGCCGCGCCCTTGAGGGAATGCGCCGCCCGCATGCAGGCTTCCAGATGCTGCGCGGCGGCCGCATCCCGCTCCAGCGCCAGGAGGCCATCCGTCAGGGCCTGGACATGGGTCTCGCTTTCGAGCCGGAACAGGTCGGCCAGCGAGAACTGGCTGTAATCCTCCTTGCCCCCGCTCATGCGACGCTGCGATTCAGGCCATCGAGCAGAAGATCCGCATCGAGATAGCCGATATTGCGATCCTGCCAGGACAGAACATGGCGCGTGTAGCTGGACGCGGCGCGGACAACGGTGGCCGGAGCGGGGCGCAGGCTGTCCGGCCGGTAGCGCTGGATGCCCTGGACCTCGTCGGCCGGGAAAACGAAGCGGCCGGCCTCGTGGCCGATCACCAGCATCCGCCGCTTCGCCTCCATGCGTCTTTCGCGCTGCTGCGCCTCCGGCGCCAGGCCGAGCAGCACCGCCAGGGAAACGCAGATCAGCAGCCCGCCATGGATGTTGGCCACGCCCAGCACGACGCCACTCCGCCGATGCGGCAGGGAATGCACCGGGCGCATTTCCGCCACCTCCTCCAGAAGGTGGGTCGGCAGGGCCAGCCATTCTCCGGCGATGCGGAAGATCATGACGGACAGGGTGGCCGCCGCACCGGCTGCCCGCGCCTCGGCGGCGCCGGGCGCGCGGTCGGAGGCCGCTTTGCCCTGGGCGACATGCCGGGTCCATTCCTCCAGGTAATGGGCCGGTGGGGCGCGGTTGAGCAGGAGCGAGGCCGCGCCTGCATGGGTGGGGCAGTTCCGGCAGTGGATATGCTTCTGAAGTTCCGGGCATGACGCGTCGCCGCCGATGCCGGTCTTCTGCCAGCAGGACTCGATCGCGAAGCCTGCGTCAGGGGCCATGGTCAGCTTCCGCTCCGCCGCGCCATGCGTTGCAGCCGGTCACGCAGCATCTTCGCGCCGGCGCGGTCGCCCTGCTGGTCCAGCAGCAGGGCGAGATGGGCCAGCGTTTCCTGGTGATGCGGGTCGAGATAGAGCGCCTTGCGGTGGTTCGCGATGGCCTCCGGCCGGCTGCCCGCCGCTTCCCGCAGGAGGCCCAGCAGGTGGAAGGCATCGGCGGAAGGGCCGTTCTCCCGGATATGCGCCTCGCAATGCAGCACGGCTTCCGGAAGATGCCCCTCATCGGCGAGGCGCTGCGCTTCGCCCAGGCTGGCGCGGCGAATCGGCCTTTCGACCTCCGCCGGGTGCGGCGCCTCGGTGGGGCGAAGCGGTTGCGGCACGCCCGCCGGGGCCGGCACCGGCCGGAACGGGCGCGGCTTGGGAACCGGTGGGGGAAAGGCCTTGGCCTGCGGCAGGGCCGCCGCCCCGGCCGCCTTGCAGAAGGCGAAGGCCATGGGCAGCTTCGCCCAGGTGAAGTCCTGGCGCGGCGGCAGGGCGGTCTCGGACGGGCCAAGAAAAAGAAAGCCGCCGGGCAGCAGGAGCCGGTGCAGCACCTGCAACGCCGCGCCCTGTGTGGGGCGGTCGAAATAGATCAGCAGGTTGCGGCAAAAGATGACGTCCTGGCTGAGGCCACCCGGCAGGGAGCCCGCGTCGAACATGTTGCCGCGGCTGAAACGGACGGAGCGGCGCACCGCCTCCACTGGGCGGAAGCCCCCTTCCACCGCCTCGAAATGCCGGTCGCGGAAGTGGAGATCGGCCCCGCGGAAGGCATTCCGCCCATAGATCGCGCGCTGCGCCAGGGCGACGGAGCGGCTGCTCACATCGATCGCGTCGATGATGAAGTGATCCGGCGCGTAGCCCGCATCCAGCAGCGCCATGGCCATGGAATAAGGCTCCTCCCCCGTGGAGCAGGGCAGGCTCAGAAGGCGGAGCTTCCGGCCGCCCGCGCCCTGCGCCCGGCTGCGAAGGATCTGGACCATGGCATCCAGGGCGCCGCGGTCCCGGAAGAACCAGGTTTCCGGCACCACGACGGCATCCACCAGTTCCTGCAACTCGGCGGGCGATTCCCGGGCAAGGGCAGCATAGGCGGCGGGATCATCCAGGCGGCAGGCGGCCTGCCGCGCACGAACCGCGCGGGCGATCGCGGCACTGCCGATGGTCGCGGCGTCCAGCCCGATCGCCTCCTTCAGGAGCGACTCGATCCCGGCGGTCATCACGCGCTGCCCACCGGTTCCGGCATCGCCGCGAGGCCTGCCGCGCAGGAGAACAGCTTCGCCGGATGGATCCACTGGATCAGCCCGCGCTGGTCGGCCAGCACGGGGCCAAGATAAGAGGCGGCGCCATCGGTGAAGCCGGGCGAGGCGAATCTTCCGGGATCGAGGCGCAAGGCCTCGGTCGCCTGTTCCAGAACCAACCCGAGCCATTGCGGCTGCCCGCCCGCCACCTCGTTGCGGATCAGCGCGATGCGCGTGCTGAGTTGCGTCCGGGACGGGCGGCCGAGGATCAGCTCGCTGAGGTCGATCACAGGCACCGGCGTTCCGTGATGGTTGATGACGCCGATGCGGCCCGAAGGTCCAGGGCGGGCCTTGATCCTGACAAGCGGCAGCACCTCGGTGATGCAGCCGGCTTCCAGCACATACGGATCGTCGCCGATATGGAACAGCAGGAACAGCATGGCGCCGCCTTTGAACCTTTGCTCAGGTCCGGTTACGCGTGCAGCTTGAAGCGGGAGATGCTGCCGCGCAGACCGGTGGAGACCTGGTTGAGCTCGTCGATGGCAAGGCTCGACTGCTGGAGCGATTCAACGGTCTGGGTGACGGCGTCGCTGAGCTGCGCGAGGGCGTCACTGATCTGCCCCGCGCCCACCGCCTGGGCCTGCATTCCCTCGTTCACCGTTTCGAAGCGCGGCGCCAGGCCCTGCACCTGCTCGATGATGATCGAAAGCTGGTTGCCGACCTGCTGGATCTCCGTCATGCCACGCCGCACTTCCTCGGCGAACTTGTCCATGCCCATGACGCCGGCCGAGACGGCGGACTGGATGTCCTTCACCATCTGCTCGATGTCATAGGTCGCAACCGCCGTCTGGTCGGCCAGGCGGCGGATCTCGGTGGCCACGACGCCGAAGCCGCGGCCATATTCGCCGGCCTTCTCCGCCTCGATCGCGGCGTTGAGCGACAGGAGGTTGGTCTGGTCGGCCACCTTGGTGATGGTGGTCACCACCTGGTTGATGTTGCCGGCCTTCTCGTTCAGCACGCCGAGCTTGGCGTTGATGGAGCCCGCGGCGGCGGCGACCTGCCGCATCATCTCCTCCATGCGCACCAGGCCGGACTTGCCTTCGCCGGCCAGGCCGGCGGTCTGGTCGGCAACGGCCGATACCTCCTCCATGGTGCGGACCAGCTCCCTCGACGTGGCCGAGATCTCGCGCGAGGTCGCGCCGATCTCGCTGGTCGTCGCGGCGATCTCGCTCGCCGTCGCCTGCTGCTCCCGGGCGGTCGCGGCGGTTTCCGTCACCGATGTGCTCACCTGGATGCTGGAGCGCTGGACCTGACCGATCAGCGCCGTCAGATCCTCGACCATCCGGTTGATGGCCGCCGCCACGACGGCGAACTCGTCCCGGCGCGCCAACTCGATCCGGCCGCTGAAATCGCCCATCCGCATCGCTTCGGCGGCGGCGGTCATGCGGTTGAGCGGCTCCGTGATGGAGCGCAGCAGGACATAGCCGCAACCAAGCGCCAGAAGCACCGCCACGGCGAGGGCGAGCAGCATCTCGATCTGTGCCGTGGTTCCCGCATCGGCGATCTGGCGGGTCGCCTCGTCGGCCTGCTGCTTGTTGTAGCTCACCCACTGGAGAAGGGTGTTCTGCAACTGTTCATAGATGGGATTGAGGCGGGTATGGAGCAGGAGGCGGGCCTCGTCATCCCGGTCAACCCGGCTCATGGCCAGGATTTCGGCCTCCGCGGCACGGTAAGCCTCCTCGGCCGCCGCCAACCTGCTGAAATGGCTTCTGTCCGCCGCGTCGCGGGTGCCGTCCTTCTGCAGCTGCGCGAGGCCCTGAAGCACAGACAGGCTGGCTTGCAGACGTTCCTCGATAGCGCGGGCGTCCGCGGCTTCGGTCGTCAGTACATGGGACTGGAGCAAGGAGTATCTTTGCGCCCAGGCGATGGAAAACTCGGCGGCCGAGTGAAGATCGACGGTGGTATCACTCTCCACAACGGAAGCCTGGTACTTGATGTGGGAAATTGTCAAGAATCCCACGATTCCCATCGCCGCCATGCTGGCAAGTACTACGGAAAAGCTTCCGAAAATAAGACGACGGATTGAGATGTTCTTCATGTCGCCGACTGCCGCGCCTTGTTTTCCGCAATGACACCCGGTTTTTCTTCGCCGGTTATCTTCCTGTCCGGTTTCCTGGACATGAAAAGGCCGCTCAACCGGAAGGAGCCCCGCTGACGATCTGGTTTTTTGCAAGTCATCCAAACGCCGCCCCTGGTTGCGCTGATAACAGATAGGCAACCCACAGGGGAGGTCCAGAAGATTCTTTACTTGCTGGTTTCGTACTGGAACTCCGCAATCTTGCCGACTGCGAGGGCATGAACCGTGCCTGTGACCTTCATGGCGTCCAGGTAGCCATGGCCGAGCCTTCCAGCCCGGCCAGCTCAGCCCAGGGCGGAGCGGCGTTACTCCGCCCGGGCACGGGACACGATCTCGCCGAATCTCTGCTTCACGCGTGGGGGCAGGCCGTCCGGAATGACCAGGGCATCGGCTGCGCCCTCCCCCACTTGCACCAGCATGACCATGCCCATGGCATAATGCGGGATGCATTTGATGCCGTAGAAGCCGGGGGTGGTGAAGGTCAGCTCGATCTCCTCATTGATGCGGCCTTTAAAGGGCTCGGCCCCGGGCGGCAGCATTTCGGGCATGGAGGCGGCATTGTGCGTCACATGGGTGGCGATGAACTTGACGCGGTCCCCGGGCTTCAGGCGGAGGTGGTCCGGCTCATAGACCATGCCGCCCGTGTTGTTGCGGTTCAGCATCCGGACCTCAAAGGTCTCGGCCTGGGCAGCGGTGGCAAGCAGCAGAAAGGCGGGCAGGAGCAGCCGCATCCTATGTTTCCCTCAGGATACCGCGTGGAAGCGGATGATCCGCGCGCCATCGGCGGGATCGGTCAGAAAGGAGGCCCGGACGCCGAAAACGTCACGCAGCAGCGCCGGGGACAGCACCTCCTGCGGCTTTCCCAGCGCCACCAGGCGGCCATGTTGGAGGACGCCCAGCCGGTCGCAGCTCATCGCCTGGTTCAGGTCGTGCAGCGCCACCACCGTGGTGACCGGAAGGGTGGCGACCAGTTGCAGGATGGAGAGCTGGTGGTGGATGTCGAGATGGTTGGTCGGCTCATCCAGCAGCAGGATGCGCGGCCGCTGGGCCAGCGCGCGGGCGATATGAGCACGCTGGCGCTCCCCGCCCGAAAGCGTGGCCCAGTCCCGCGCGGCAAGGCCCGACATCTCCACCACCGCCAATGCTTCCGCCACAATGGCGTCGTCCTCCGCCGACCATGGCCGCAGGGGCGAGAGCCATGGCGTTCGCCCAAGCTCCACCGCGTCCCGCACGGTGATCCGGTCGGCGGTTTCGGCCTGCTGTTCCACCATCGCCAGCCATTGGGCGGCCCGCCGCCGGCTCATCCGCGCCAATGGCTCGCCGGCCAGCCGCACCTCGCCCGCCTCCGGCTTCAGCACGCCGCAAAGCAGCCGCATCAGGGTCGACTTGCCCGAGCCATTGGGCCCGATCAGGCCCAGCGTCTCGCCTTCCGGCACCTCCAGGCTGACGCCGCGCAGGATCGGTGCGCCGCGCGCCGACCAGCCGAGGTCGTGAGCGGCCAGCATCATCGGGCCGGCCGCCGGCGCACCAGGATCAGGGCGAAGACCGGCGCGCCGACCAGGGCGGTGATGACCCCGATCGGCAGCACCTGACCCTTCACCACGATGCGCGACAGAACATCCGCCGCGATCAGGAACATCGCGCCCATCAGCGCCGCCGCCGGGATCAGGCGGACATGCCGCACCCCGACGATGAACCGCGCCGCATGCGGCACCACCAGCCCGACGAAGCCGATGGAACCGACGATGCTGACCATCACGGCGGTCGCCAGGGAGGCGCAGCCGATCAGCAGGGCCTGCACCCGCCGCACCGGCACCCCGAGCGCCGTGGCGGAATCGGTGCCGAAGGTGAAGGCGTCCAGCGCCCGGGCATGCCAAAGGCAGACCGACGTGACGGCCACGGCCACCGGCACCGCCATGCCCACATTGTCCCAGCGCGCGCCGCTGAGATTGCCGAGCAGCCAGAACATGATGCCGCGCGCCTGCTCGGCGCTGGCCGAGCGGGTGATCATGAAGGCGGTCAGGGCGTTGAACAGCTGCGACCCGGCGATCCCAGCCAGCACGATCTGCCCCGCGGCGCGCGGCCCCACCCCGCCGCCCGAGGCGCGGGCCAGCAACGCCACCAGCAGGAAGGCGGCGAGCGCGCCGCCAAAGGCGCCGAGGGAAAGCGACACCGCCCCCGCCCCCACCCCGGCCACGGTGACCAGCACCGCGCCGGTGGAGGCGCCGGCGGAAATGCCGAGCAGATAGGGGTCGGCCAGGGCATTGCGCAGCAGGGATTGCAGGATCACGCCGGAGACCGCCAGCCCCGCGCCGCAGCAGGCCGCCACGATGGCGCGCGTCAGGCGGTAGTTCCAGACGATGCCCTGGTCGATGCGGTCCAGCGCATGGCCGGCATCGAACAGCTTGTTGGCCAGCGTCCGCCAAACGGTGCCCACCGGGATCGCCGTTTCGCCGATGCACACGCCGGCCAGGATCGCGGCGGCCAGCGCCAGCGCGATCCAGGCCCCATGCAGCACGATCCGGCCGAGCAAGCGGGCGAGTGGCCGCCCTGGAGGCAGGATCACCGAGGCAGCTTGGCCATGGCGTCGGTCAGCGCTTCCAGCCCGTCCACCAGGCGGATGGTGGCCTGCATCGCATGGGCGTCGATGATGACGATGCGGTTCCGCTTCACCGCTTCCATTTCCCGTGTCACCGGGTCGGAGCGGAGAAAGGCCAGCTTTCTTTCAAAATCATCGGCCGGGAAGCGGCGCCGGTCCATGCGGGCGATGACGATCACCGAGGGATTGGAGCGGGCAACCGTTTCCCATCCGACGGTGGGCCATTCCTCGTCCGACTGCACGACGTTGCGCAGGCCGAGGGTGCGCATCATGTAGCCCGGGATGCCCTTCTGCCCGGCGACATAGGGATCGAGATCAAGGTCGGCGGAGGAGAACCAGAACACCGCCGAAGCGTCGGGCAGGTTGAGCGCCTTGGCGCGCGCGACCGCCGCTTCCTCGCGCCCGCGCAGCCTGGCGACCAGGGCGGCGCCCTGATCCTGTTGATCGAAGATCTGCGCAAGCTGCGTAATGCCCTTGTACAGCGCTTCCGTGCTGAAGGGGGCGGTGCGGGTGCCGTCGGCGCCCACCAGGTTGTTCTTGCCCTCGCAATCGGCGGGCATGACATAGGTGGGCACGCCCAGCTCGTGGAACTGTTCCCGTGTGCCGACCACGCCCTGCGGGCCGATCATCCACTCGAACTGCGTGGCCACCAGGCCGGGGCGCTTGCCGACGACGGATTCGAAGCTGGGCGCGTTGTTGTCCAGCCGCGGGACCCGGTCGTTCTGCGCCTTGAACTCCGGCAGGACATCATTGAACCACAGCGCCGTGCCGGCCATGCGGTTCCCCAGGCCGAGGGCGTAGAGGATCTCGGTGGCGGACTGGCCGATGGTGACGGCATCGCCGGGCGCGGCCTCGAAGGTCAGGCGGTGGCCACAATTCTCCACCACCAGGGGATAGCGTGTGGGCCCGGCCCAGGCGCCCGGCAGCGACAGGCCCATCCAGGCCGCGGCGAAGGCAAGCCCTGGCCGCATCATGGCGCCGCATCCCCCGTCAGGCGGCGGAAGGCTGCCCGCTCATGCGGCTGCGTGACGGTGCCGGCACGCGGCACCACGGATCGCCCCACCGGGCGAGACAAACAGATCATCGACATCCTCCCCGGACACCCCGCCGGCTGGTTCATTGCACATGCCGGCAGGTCTCCTGACTGGCGGGTCGCCGCCCGGTCCGGCCTTCCCGGGATTGCTCCCAGTGGCGTGTTCGGATCGGGCTCGCCGCCTACAGTTGCGGGGGCAGTTCCGTTTCACGGCCCTTGTGGGCCATGGGCGGATTCCCTGTTAGTTCCTTTCGGAAACCGGCGGCCCTTTCGTAAAGGAGCCGGGCGGGGGTGGCAAGAACCCGGTGGAGGCCGATGGGCTGAGCATCCCCCGGCCCGGCTTGCGACTGACCGGTTGGTCGGTAGAATGGCGCGTCTCGGATCGGAGCAGGCCATGGCCCGTGCGGCGGCGAGGATACCGTTGGGAAAGGAAACCGAATCCTCCGACCGGGTGCTGCAGATCCTGTCGGAATCAGCGCGGCTTTTCGCCGCATCGGGCTATGACGGCACCTCGATGCGCGACATCGCCCTCGCCTGCGGCATCTCCAAGTCGCTGCTGTATCACCACTTCGCCGACAAGGACGAGATCTTCGCCCGGATCGCGCTCGGCGCGACCCGGGAATTGTACCACTTCGTCCATGAACGCCTGCCGGAAGGGGCGCCGCCCTCCGCACGCATCCGCGCCTTCATGACCGCCACGGGCGATTATTTCCAGCGCTACCGATGGGCCTGGCTCGCCTCCACCGCGTCCTTCTGGAACGACCCGGAAGCGCGGCGCCAGAAGGAGCGGATGATGTGGCGGGACCGCTATGAGGGCCTGATCCGGACGCTGATCAGCGAGGCCATCGAGGCCGGCGAGATCCGGCCGGTCGATGTGGCCCTTGCCGTCCGCCTCGTGCTGTCATCGCTGAACTGGATGCATCGCTGGCACAAGCCCGACAAGAGCATGAACCCGGTGCAGATCGCCGACAGCTATTTCGAGATGATCTTCAACGGGCTGAAGCAGAACTGAGGGCCGCGCGGCGCTTCCGGAAGCCGGTGCGCTTCCCATGCCTCATGGCCGCCACGGGACCGGGGAAATTTCGGCCATCATCTCCTCCTCCCCGAGCCCTGCGCCCTGCGCCGCCAGCCGCTCCAGCTCGCCCGGTTCCAGATGCTGGCGCAGCATCTCCGCCAGCCGGTCATGCACGGCCTGGTGCCCCACGCCGCGCAGGGTTCCCCTGCGCGCGTGGCAGGACCGGACATGGCCGAACAGCCGCCCCGCCATGGCGAGGTTGCCTTCGATCGCGGCGATCAGTCCCAGGCTTTCGAGGTTGGTGGCCACCTCGTGCCGCAGCCCCATGATGCGGGCGGCGGCCAGCCGTTCCGCGACGATCGGGCGCGCACCGGCGATGTCGCCCCTCGCGAGGAGATAGGAGGCCAGGGCGCCGCCGATATGCTGCACCCAGGCGGACCGGGCCCGCACCGGCGGGAGCGAGGCCAAAGCCTCCTGCGCGACCGTGATCGCTTCCGCGGTCCGGCCCGCCGCGAAATGCAGCTCGGCGATGTTGCCCAGGGTCAGGGCCACATCCCGCGGGCTGCGGAGGCGCTGCGCGATGGACAGCGCTTCCTCCAGGTCGGCGCGGGCCGCCCCGGCCTGGCCGTCCCGCAACCGCGCCATGGCCCGGACCCGCAGCCAGGACACCAGGGCCTTGTTCCCCCTGCTCCCCCGCAACAGTTCCTCCGCCTCCTGGAGGAACGGGGCCGCGGCGGCGAGGTTCCCCGTCGCGACATGCTGCCAGGCCTGCCGCCACAGCGCGCGCCCGAGTTCGATCGGGCCGCCGGCGGCGCGGAACAGCGCGGCCGCCCGGCGCGAGGCGTCGAGTGCCTGGGAGCCGCCGGGCGCCAGCCACCCGCAGCGGCCGAGCCACAGCCGGCCTGCGACCTCGGGCGGGGTCGCCCCGTCGATGCGGGAAATCGCCAGGTCGAACCATTCGCGCAGCTCGCCGGCCAGCGAAAGTTCCCCCCAGACATGCTCGGTGAAGCTCACCAGCTCGACGCCAAGTCGCTCGTCGCCATCCGGGCCGAAGGCCCAGGCCAGGCCCGCTCGCAGATTCTCGATCTCGGGCGCGTAAAGCGCGAACCAGTCGTCATCGGCCATGAAAGGCCAATCCGCCTCGGCCCGTTCATAGGCCCGGGCCAGCCACCGCACGAGGTTACCGCGCGCTTCCGCCAGCTCCGATGCCGATAAGCGCTCGGCGGCGTAGTACCGCGTTGAATCCAGCAGGCGGTAGCGGGCCTGCACCCCCGTCAGGTCGGCCTGCACCAGGGACTTCTCCACCAGCGCGGCGATCAGGCCGCAGACCTCGTCCTCCTCCGGCGCGCCGCCTGCCACGAAGGCGGCCGATTCCGAGGTCCAGCCACCGGCGAAAACGGAAAGCCGCAGAAGAAGCGCGCGCTCCACCGGTTCGAGCAGGTCGAGGCTCCAGCCAATCGTCGCCCTGAGCGTCTGCTGCCGCGCCAGCGCCGTCCGCCGGCCGGCCGTGAGCAATCCGAAGCGCCGCTCCAGCCTTTCCCGAAGCTCGGCCAGGGTCAGGGCCTGCAAGGCGGGGGCGGCGATCTCGATGGCGAGCGGGATGCCGTCCAGCCGCCGGCAGATCTCCATGATCTCCCGCGCATCGGCATCGCCTGGCGCGAACTCGCCCAGCACGGCGCGGGCGCGTTCAACAAAAAGCTCGCTGGCCGGATAGTCCGGGAGCCGCGTGGCGGTGATGGCGACATCAGGTGCCGCCGCGCCCAGGGGCTGCAGCCGGTGCAGTTCCTCGCCCTCCGCGCGGAGGGGCTCGCGGCTGGTTGCCAGCACCGCGATGCCGGGGCAGCTTCGCAGGATCGCCTCGGCCGCCCCGGCGGCCGCGCGCAGCAGGTGCTCGCACCCGTCGAGCACCAGGACCCCGCGCCTGCCGGCCAGCCAGGCGACTACCGCGCCCATCACCTCCCCGCCATGAATGTCGATGCCAAGGGCGGAAGCGATCATCGCTGCAACCAGGCGCGGGTCTTCCACCGGCCCAAGATCGGCGAGCCAGGCGCCATCCGGATAACAGCGCCGGGCGCGGTCGGCGGCCGCGAGGGCGAGCCTGGTCTTGCCCACGCCCCCGGCCCCCACCACAGTGACGAGCCGTGCTTCCCGGAGCCTTGCCGCCACCCGGTCAAGGTCGCCATCCCGGCCGATCAGCTTCGTCAGCGGGCGTGGCAGATCCCCCGACCAAGGTGGGCTGCCGGGCTCCATTGGCGCCTGCGCCAAAGGTTGCGGCAGAAGGGAGGGAGCGGGCATGGGCCGCCGCGCCCCGTCATCCGCGATCTCGGCCGCCTGCGCCACGAACCGGTAGCCCCGCCCGGACAGGGTCGCGATGATGCCGCTGCCGAGAAGCTTGCGCAGGCTCGCCACATGGACGGTGAGGTTGCCTTCCTCCACGACGCGGTCCGGCCATACCAACTCCATCAGCTCGTCCTTGGAAACCACGCGGTCCCGCCGCTCCACCAGCGCGAGGAGCAGATCGAAGGCACGCCCGCGGATCGGCACCTCCCTGCCCTCCGCGGCCAGGATGCGGCGTTCCGGCACAAGGCAGAAGGGCCCGAAGGCGAAGGCTTTCGCGGCATCGGCCATGGCATCCCTCCCTTAGGGAAATTTTGCATTTCTTTGTTCGCCGCCGCTCCGCGGCAGCGGCCATCATCCCACAGGGAGGAAAGACTACACTCGGCAGGCCGGCCAACCCATCCCCAAGCGCGGACACAGCGGCGAGGTGCGAATTGGAAATCCTCTACACCGCCGCAGCCGAGGTCGAAGGAGGCCGGGCCGGACAGGCAAGCGGGATCGGCGGCATGCCGCGTTGCGCGCTTGCCTTCCCCCCGGAACTCGGCGGCTGCGGCGCGGGCGCCAATCCCGAGCAACTCCTGGCCGCTGCCTTTGGCGCGAGCTTCGGCAGCGCCCTCGACCTGGAGGCGCGGCAAAGCGGCCGCGTGATCGAGCCACCGCGCGTCACGGCGCTTGTCAGCCTCTGCCATGGCGATGATGGCTGCCACGCCGTCATGATCGAGCTGCGCTGCCACCTTCCCGCCCTTTCCCGCGAGGCCGCCGAGCGTCTGCTGCGCGCGGCGCGCGATTCCTGTTCCTGCTGCAGAATGGTCGGCGGCAATGCGGAACTCCGCATCGTGCTGGCCTGCCCGGATGCGGAGCAAGCCTGAGGCCAGCCGGCGCCCCCTGCGTCCCTGCGCGCGCCCCGTATCCCGCGCGGGGAAATTTGGAATTTTTTGGTCGGCGCAACCACGACCGGGCGGCGCCGGGGCGCAACTCTCCTTCCGTTCGTCGCCTGGCGGCAGGCGGCCCGGCCGGGAAAGCCCGGCCATCAACCCTCCTGGAGGATCAAAGACGATGAGCATGGTCACCACGCAGGACGGCACGCAGATCTTCTACAAGGATTGGGGGCCGAAGGATGCCCAGCCCCTTGTCTTCCATCATGGCTGGCCGCTGAGCGCCGATGATTGGGATGCGCAGCTGCTCCACTTCCTGGGCAAGGGCTACCGCGTCATCGCCCATGACCGGCGCGGCCATGGCCGCTCCGCGCAGGTCGGCGAGGGGCACGACATGGACCATTACGCCGCGGACATCGCCGCGGTCGTGGCCCATCTCGGCCTCCGCAACGCGGTTCATGTCGGCCATTCCACCGGCGGCGGCGAGGCGGCCCGCTATGTCGCCCGTCACGGCCAGGAACAGGGCCGCGTGGCGAAGCTGGTCCTGATTGGCGCCGTGCCGCCGATCATGGTGCGGACCGACGCGAACCCGGGCGGCCTTCCGTTGGAGGTGTTCGACGGCTTCCGCCAGCAGCTCGCCGCCAATCGCGCGCAATTCTACCTCGATGTCGCCAGCGGCCCCTTCTACGGCTTCAACCGGCCGGGGGCGCGGGCCTCGCAGGGCGTGATCCAGAACTGGTGGCGGCAGGGCATGATGGGCGGCGCCAAGGCGCATTACGAGGGGATCAAGGCCTTCTCGGAAACCGACTTCACCGAGGATCTGAAGGCGATCGGCGTGCCGACACTGGTGATGCATGGCGATGATGACCAGATCGTGCCGATCGCCGCCTCCGCGCTGCTTTCCGCGAAGCTCCTGAAGCAGGGCACCCTCAAGGTCTATGAGGCGCTTTCGCACGGCATGTGCACAACAGACGCGGATGTGGTGAACGCGGACCTCCTCGCCTTCATCCGGGCCTGACCGCTTTTCCCGTTCCAGAAAGGAATCCAGAGATGGCCACCATGCGACGTGACCTGATCATGGCCGGTGCCGCGGCGGGCGTTGCCGGAACCGCCCAGGCGCAATCCGCCAGCCAGGCATCCTCCCCGCCCGCAAGGAACGTGGTTCTGGTGCATGGCGCCTTTGCCGATGGTTCCGGCTGGCGCGGCGTCCATGACGAGCTGACCGGCCGCGGCTTCCGGGTCAGCATCGTTCAGAACCCGCTCACATCCCTCGGCGACGATGTCGCGGCAACGCGGCGGGTGCTGGATCGGCAGGAGGGGTCCGTCATCCTTGTCGGCCACAGCTGGGGCGGCACCGTCATTACAGAAGCGGGCGTCGATCCAAAGGTCGTGGGCCTTGTTTATGTCTCTGCCCTATCGCCCGAGGCGGGTGAAACAACCGCGCAGCAATATGAAGGATTCGCCGCCACGCCCGATTTCGTCATCGACACGCATGATGACGGGTTTGGCTTCATCAGGGCGGAGAATTTCAAGGCCGGCTTCGCCGCCGACACCAGCGATGCCGACGCCGCCTTCCTGCGCGACTCCCAGGTGCCGATCGCCATGTCGGCCTTCGGCACCCGACTGACCCACGCCGCCTGGCGAACCAAGGCAAGCTGGGCGGTGATCGCGACGGATGACAAGGCGTTCGACCTGCGCATGCTGCGCCATATGGCGAACCGCATCGGCGCCAGGATCACCGAGGTTCCGGCCAGCCACGCGGTTTTCATGACGCGGCCGAAGGTGGTGGCCGATGTGATCGACCAGGCCGCACAGGCGGCTCAGCGCAGGATGCCCTGATGCCCGCATGAGCCGCGGCCAACCGGCGCCTGCCATGCACCGGAACCCGGAACGTTCCGGTGCGTGGCCTATCAAGAACCTGGCGGCTACCCCGCTCCTATCCGTGGCTGTCAGGCCGCCATGGGAACGGTGATCCAGACGATGCGGGTCGGCGCGCCGCCGGGATTGTCGAACATGTGGGGAACCGCGCTGGGAAAGCGGAAGGTATCGCCTTCCTCCAGCAGATGCGCCTCATGATCCAGCCACAGGCGCAGCGTGCCGGCCAGGACATAGCCCGCCTTCTCTCCCTGGTGCTTCACGAAATCCGCGCCGGACGAGCCACCGGGGCTGAGGGTGAGTTCGTACATCTCCATCGTGCCGGGCGCGTCGGGCGCCAGGGATTCCTTCAGCACACCGCTGGAGGTGAGCCTGAGCAGGCGGCGCTGCGGCCGCCGCACGACGTAGGGCGATCCAGCGCCATCGCCAGGCGGCCGCTCCTCGAAGAAAAAGGAAACCGGCACCTGCAGCGCCAGGCTCAGCAACCGCAATGTGCGGATCGAGGGCGTGGACAGGCCGCGTTCCAGCTGGCTGATCATGCCGATCGACAGGCCGGTGCGACGGCCCAGTTCCTGGATCGACAACCGCATCCTCTGCCGCAGCAGCCGCACGCATTCCCCGAGGCGCTGGTCGCTGGCGCTGTCATCGGCGCGCAGTGGTTCGGAGGCGGTGGGTGTGGCCAGGATCGTGCCGCCAGTCTTGGCCTTCAAATGCTTTCTCCCCCGCGACGCTTTCGGCGCCCCGGGAATGAAGCGCGCCGCCGTGCCAGCCTCCCCGAGGCGAAGCAAGATGATTGACAGAAACATTTCACCAGAGTGAACATAATCGCAACAATTTCGATCGGGGCGAAAGAGCCCCGGCGGGGAAGCTTCACAACCAGTCCGGCCCTGCCTTTCCCGGCGGGTGCTGGACGGCCGAGTGGGAGATGGAAACCATGATCCGTGATGACGCCTCATCGCGCTGGCACCGCATCCTGGCGCCCACCCGGCGAGGATTGTTCGCCATTGGCGGCGCGGCGGCGTTGGCCATCGGCCCGGCACGCGCCCAGGGAACGCACCGGCCGCCGGAAAAGCCGAAAGGCCAGGTGATTGTCGGGCTTTCGCAGGAGCCAACCGTTTTTCACCCGCTGATGCCGGGCATCGAGGTCGATCAGGGCGTCTGGTGGAACCTGTTCAGCACGCTCTGGCACATTGATCCAGACGGGCAGTTCGTGCCCGATCTGGCGGCGGAAGTGCCAACCCAGGCGAATGGCGGCATTTCCGAGGATGGCCTGTTGTGGAAAGTGAAGCTGCGGCGCGACGCCAAATGGCATGACGGCACGCCCTTCACCGCCGAGGACGTGAAGTTCAGCCTGGAGTTGATCAACAATCCGGATTTTCGGGTCCGGAACCGCGTCGGCCACAGCTTCGTCAAGGACATCGCCGTCACCGCACCGGACGAGATCCAGTGGCGGATGGAAACGGCCTACGCGCCCTATCTTTCCATCCTTTCCCTGACCTTCATGGTGCCGAAGCATCTGCTGTCCGGCGCCGCCGATCCGAACAACACGCCATTCCAGAACGCGCCGGTGGGCACCGGGCCGTTCCGCTGGGGCAGCCGCACGCCGGGCGACAACATCCAGCTGACCGCCAACACCGCCTATCACGGCAAGGGTCCCTATCTGGAGCGGGTGGTCTTCAAGTACATCCCGGACCTTACCGTGATGTACACGCAGTTCCGCACCGGCCAGATCGACTACACCGGCCTCTCCGGCATCAGCCCGAACTTCGCGCGGGAGGCGCAGGCGCTGCGCGGGCGCAAGGTGCATGTGAACCCGACCGCCTCCGTTGAAAGCATCGCGCCGAATCTTGAAGCCGGGGCCCTGGCGGACAAGGCGGTGCGGGAGGCGCTCTACATGGGCATGAACAAGAAGGCGCTGATCGACGCCCTCTACTACGGCCTTCCCACTCCCACGGAATCCTTCCTGCCCCGCCAGTCCTGGGCGATCAACCCGGACCTTCCGAAGCACGAATACAATCCCGCCAAGGCGAACGAGATGCTGGATGCCGCGGGCTGGAAGCGCGGGTCCGGCGGCATCCGCGAGAAGGGCGGGGTTCGGCTGGAGTTCACCAATTCCACCACCGTGGGCAACCCGATCCGCGAGCAGGCGCAGCAATTGCTGATGCAGGACTGGCGCGCGATCGGTGCGGGCATGCGCATCCAGAACATGCCCGCGGCGGTGATCTGGGGCGAGTTCTGGCAGCAATCCAAGTTCAACTCCGTCATGGTGGCCGTGAACTACATGCTGGGCAGCGATCCCGACGTGACGCCGCGCTTCAGCAGCAAGGCCATCCCCGCGAAGGGCGGCCGCGGCCAGAACACCTTCCAGTTCCAGAATGCCGAGGTGGACGAGCTGCTGCTGAAGGGCGCCACCACCTTCGACCAGGAGAAGCGGAAGGAGATCTATGCCCGGATCCAGCAGATCATCCGGGAAGAGATGACGATCCTGCCGATCTTCCAGCAGGCCCTGGTTGAAGGCACGAAGGACAACCTGATCGGCTTCCGGTCCAACATCAACACATCCTCCAATTGCTGGAACATCCGCGAGTGGTACTGGGCCTGATGCCATGATGGCCTATCTTGGCCGTCGTCTGGGGCAGGCGGCGCTGCTGCTGGTCGTGGTTTCGATGATCGGCTTCGCCATCCTGCACCTGGCGCCGGGCGGGCCCATGGCGCAATACGCCATGGGCTCCAACATGTCCCAGGAGGACCTGGACCGCATCGCGGCGCAGCTCGGCCTCGACCGGCCGCTGCCGGTGCAATACGCGGAATGGTTCTGGCGGATGCTGGGCGGCAACTGGGGCACCTCCTATCGCGGCGGGCAGCCGGTGCTGCATGTCATCGGCTCGCATCTCGGCGCCACGCTGGAACTGATGCTGACGGCGACGCTGATCGCGGTGGTGCTGGGGTGCTGGATCGGCATCCTGGGCGCCATCCGGCGCTACTCGGTGTTCGACTACCTGGCCACGATCGGCGCCATGGTGGCGCTCTCCATCCCCACCTTCTGGTTCGGCCTTGTCGCCATCTTCATCTTCTCTGTGGAACTGGGATGGATGCCGGCCGGAAACCGGCAGACCATCGGGGATGGCTCCCTGCTGGACATGCTGCACCACCTCATCATGCCAGCCCTGGTGCTGGCGCTGGTGGAAACCGCGATCTGGAGCCGCTTCATGCGCTCCTCCATGCTCGACGTGGTGAACCAGGACTATATCCGGACCGCCCGCGCCAAGGGCCTGCCGGAATGGCGCGTGCTTTCCGACCATGCGTTCCGCAACGCGCTGCTGCCGATGATCACCGTGGCCGGCCTGCAACTGCCGACGCTGCTGGGCGGCGCGCTGGTGACGGAAACGGTTTTCACCTGGCCGGGGATGGGCCGTTTGTTTCTCGATTCCATTGAATACCGCGACTACCCGGTGGTGATGGGCATCCTGATGTTCTCGGCGAGCCTCGTGCTGATCGGCAACCTCCTGGCCGACATGCTGTATGCGGTGGCCGACCCCCGCATCCGGCTGGGCTGAGGATGGCAGCATGAGCACCACCACCCAGCTCCTGCCCGCCACCCCGGCCGATGAGGCGCTGCCGCCGCGCAACACGGCATGGCGGCGCTTCCGGCGGCACCGCCTGGCCATGCTGGGTGCGGCCATCATCCTGATCCTGGTGCTGGGCAGCTATGCCGGGCCCTATCTGATCCCTTACAACGACACCTATATCGACATCATGCAGCGCTTCGCGCCGCCCTTCTCCGGTGCCCATGTGCTGGGCACGGACGAACTGGGGCGGGACATGCTGGCGCGACTGATGATGGGGGGGCGCATCTCCCTGGCTGTCGGCTTCACCGCCATGCTGATCAGCATGGTGATCGGCATTTCGGTCGGCGCCATTGCTGGCTATTACGGCGGCGTGGTCGGCTCGGCGCTGATGCGCTTCGTCGATGCGGTGCTTTGCTTCCCTACCATCTTCCTGCTGCTGGCGCTGGCCGCGCTGATCGATCCCGGTGTCACATCCATCACGCTGCTGATCGCCGCGACGGCATGGATGGATGTGGCGCGCATCGTCGAAGGCCAGATCCGCGCCCTGCGGGAGCGCGATTTCGCCGTGGCGGCGGAGGCGCTTGGCGCATCCGACCGCTACATCGTGTTCCGGGAGCTGGTGCCGAACGCCGTGGCGCCCATTGTTGTGGCCGCGACGCTGAATGTGGCCAAGGCCATTCTGCTGGAAAGCTATGTCAGCTTCCTCGGCTACGGCATCCAGCCGCCGGTGCCGAGCTGGGGCAACATGTTGAACAACGCGCAGATCTACCTGACCAGCGCGCCCTGGCTGGCCATCCTGCCGGGCCTGCTGATCACCCTCGCTGTCACCAGCTTCAACTTCCTGGGCGATGGCCTGCGCGATGCCCTTGATCCCCGGATGGAGTCTCATTGATGGAAGCCGGTTCCGGAGACATCCTCCTGGAGGTGGAGAAGCTCGCCATCCGCTTCCGCACCCATGGCGGGGAATCGGCGGCGGTCAGCGATGTTTCCTTTTGCCTGAAGCGCGGCGAGACGCTGGCCATGGTGGGGGAAAGCGGCTCCGGCAAGAGCGTCACCTCCCTGGCATTGATGCGGCTGCTGCCGAAGGCACCGCTTTGCACCGTGTCCGGTTCCGTCCGGCTGCGCGGCAAGGATGGCGGCATGCTCGATGTGCTTTCGCTGCCGGAAAGCCGGATGCGCGCCGTGCGGGGCGACAATGTTTCCATGGTGTTCCAGGAGCCGATGACCTCGCTGAATCCCGTGCAAACCATCGGGGCGCAGATCACCGAGACCATCCGCCTGCACCGCCCGATGGGACGCCGCGCCGCGGATGAGGAGGCGGTTCGCCTGCTGGACCTGGTCGGCATTCCGGCCGCCCGGCAGCGCCTCACGGCCTATCCGCACCAGCTTTCGGGCGGCATGCGGCAGCGCGCCATGATCGCCATGGCGCTGTCCTGCGAGCCTTCCGTGCTGATCGCCGATGAGCCGACCACGGCGCTCGACGTGACAATCCAGGCGCAGATCCTCGACCTGCTGCGGCGGTTGCAGGAACAGACCGGCATGGCGGTGATCTTCATCACCCACAATCTCGGCGTGGTTGCCGAGATCGCGGACCGGGTGATGGTGATGTATGCCGGCCGGGTGGTGGAGCAGGCCGATGTTGTGCCGCTTTTTCGGCAGCCGCTGATGCCCTACACGCAGGGGCTGCTGCGCTCCGTGCCGCGGCTCGATCTCGCCGGCCGGCGCACCGGCGCGCTGTCCGCCATCCGCGGCAATGTGCCGGACCCGCGCCGCCCCCCGCCGGGCTGTGCCTTCCATCCGCGCTGCGACTTCTTTGTCGGCGGGCGCTGCGACGTGCAGGCCCCTGCCCTTGATGTCACCTCGGATGACCGGCAGGTGCGCTGCCTGCGCTGGAGCGAGATCGCCGCATGAGCGCCATTCTGGAGGTCGAGAACCTGCGCAAATGGTTCCCGGTCGGGGGCGGGCTGTTCGGGCGCGGGCAGAAGCAGGTCAAGGCGCTGGATGGCGTCTCCTTCACGGTGAAGCCTGGTGAGATCCTTTCGGTCGTGGGCGAATCGGGTTCCGGCAAGACCACGCTCGGCCGCACCGTGCTGCGGCTGGCCGAGCCCACGGGCGGCGCCATCCGCTTCGAGGGGCAGGACATCACCACCCTGTCGCGCCGCGCATTGCGCCCCTTGCGGCGGCGGATGCAATTGGTGTTCCAGGACCCCTTCGCATCCCTCAATCCACGCATGAGCGTGGAGCGTATCGTGGCGGCGCCGCTGATCATCCAGGGCGGCATCAGCCGCGCGGGGCGTCAGGAAAGGGTGGCGGAAATGCTGCAACTGGTGGGGCTGCAGCCCCACCATGCCGAGCGGCACCCGCATGAGCTGTCGGGTGGGCAGCGGCAGCGCGTCGGCATCGCGCGCGCGCTGATCATGAACCCTTCCTTCCTGGTGGCGGACGAGCCGGTTTCCGCGCTCGACGTCTCGATCCAGGCGCAGGTGGTGAACCTGCTGCTGGAGCTGAAGGAAAGGCTTGGCCTCACCATCCTTTTCATCGCGCATGACCTGGCGGTGGTGGGTCATATCTCCGACCGGATCGCGGTGATGTATCTTGGCCGCGTGGTGGAACTGGCCGAGGCGGGCACGCTGTTCCGCGATCCGCGCCATCCCTATACGGAGGCGCTGTTCTCCGCGGCGCCAATCCCCGACCCGACCTTGCGGCGGGAGCGCGTCATCCTGCAGGGCGACATTCCAAGCCCCATCGATCCCCCCTCCGGCTGTGCCTTCCGCACACGCTGCCGCCATGCCCTGCCCGCCTGCGCCGCCGCCGTGCCGCCGCTGCGCGAGGTGGGGCCCGGCCATTTCTCAGCCTGCATCCGCGACGACATCACGTTGCAGGCTTCCGTTTCCACGCCGTGATTTCCATGGCCACCAGCAGGAATGCTTCATGTCGCCACCTGTCGACCGCATCGCCAGCGATGAGACCCTGCCCGAGGCGGTGGATGTTGTTGTTATCGGCGCCGGCATCATCGGCGTCGCCGCCGCCTATCATCTCGCGAAAAAGGGCCATTCGGTCGCGCTGATCGAGAAGGGGCATGTCGGCGCCGAGCAATCCAGCCGCAACTGGGGCTGGTGCCGCCAGCAGGGGCGGGACCGGCACGAGATCCCCCTGGCCCGCGTCAGCCTGGAGATGTGGGGCAACCTGCGCGAGGAGATCGGCGCCGATCTCGGCTTCCGCCGCCATGGCGTGCTCTGGGTGACAAGGGACCCGCGGGAACTGGCTGGCTGGGAGCGCTGGGCGAATGACGCGCGGGAGATGCAGGTGCACAGCCGCATGCTGAGCGCCGCCGAGGTCGCCGCCCGCCTGCCCGGCAACACGGAAGGGTGGATCGGCGGCATGGAAACGCCGAATGATGGCCGCGCCGAGCCTTCGATGGCCGCGCCCGCCCTGGCGGCGGCGGCACGCCGGCTGGGCGTGGCGCTGTTCCAGAACTGCGCCGCGCGCGGCATGGAAACCAAGGGCGGCGCGATCGATTCCGTGGTGACGGAGCGGGGGCGCATCCGCACCCAGGCCGTTCTGCTGGCGGGCGGCGCATGGTCCACGCTGTTCTGCCGGCGCCATGGCATCGAGCTGCCGCAGGCCATGGTGAACGGAACCGCCTTCCGCACCACGGCGGCGCCCGCCATCACGGAAGGCGCGCTGGGCACGCCGGGCTATTGCATGCGGCGTCGGGAGGATGGCGGCTATACCGTCGCGCTGCGCGGCCGTGGCACGCTGCACCTGACCCCGGACGGGTTGCGCTATGCCCGGCAGTTCTGGCCAACCTTCCGCCAGCGCGCCGGGAAGCTGAAGATCCGCATCGGCAAGCCCTTTCTGGATGGCCTGATGGCGGGCGCCAGCTGGTCCTTCGACCAGCAAACGCCCTTCGAGCGCACCCGTGTGCTGGACCCCAGCCCCGACATGGAACTGGTCGAGGAAGCATTGGAAACCCTGGCCGGGGCTTATCCCGGCCTGGCGGGCATCGGCTGCGCGGAGGCCTGGGGCGGCACCATCGATTCGACGCCGGATGCCGTGCCGGTCATCTCGGCGGTGAACAAGCTGCGGGGCTTCCATCTCGCCACTGGCTTCAGCGGGCATGGGTTCGGCATCGGCCCCGGTGCTGGACGTCTGGCGGCGGATATTGTTTCCGGTGACGCGCCGGTGGTCGATCCGCATTCCTATCGCTATGAGCGTCTGGTCGATGGCACTTACCTGGCCCCCGCCGGCGCGCTCTAGGCCTCGTGGACAAACCGGCGATTTGGGGCTTCCCAGCCGGACACTGGCGTGATTCTACGCTGATCTCTGTCAT
>NZ_VUKA01000066.1 GCF_008386565.1 Teichococcus oryzae
CGACCGCCGACGGCGTGCGCGAGCCGCAGAACCGCCGCGTCGAGATCGTGCTGCGCTAAGCCGCATCACAGGACGGACTTGGAAGGGGCGCCGCGAGGCGCCCCTTTCTTTTTGCATGCCGATCGGCGAAAGAATTTTAATCAAATTTTCGTGTGTTCGATTGATAAGATATCGTCGAGGTTGATCAGCGCTGGAATCATATTCGCTTTACGTTCATCACACGGAAGTTTCTCAACCTCTAGCCGGTCCTCTGGATCCGGATGATTACGAGGGTCTGCCGAATGCTTCTCAGCTTCCGTTCGCTTTGTCTCACCGCCAGCATGCTGTCCCTTCCCGCGGTGGCACAGGCTCAGCCCATTCAGGGCCCTTATCTTGGTGCCGGCGCGGGTCTGGACATCCGCCAGGACTCTGACACCAGCGCCGTTGGCCGGCTTGGGAACGGCTTCACCGGCATTGGCGCCGGGCGGGATGGTTCGGCGGAATTCGACCTTGGCGGCGTCGGCGTGCTGAGCCTCGGCTATGGCTTCGGCAATGGCCTGCGCGTTGAACTGGAAGGCAATGTCCGCGGCGCCACGCTGGACAGCTATTCCGGCCATTCCGGCTTTGGTCCCTGGGGGAACTTCCGTGGGGAGGCCTACACCTATGGCGTCATGGCCAATCTGCTCTACGATTTCACGATCCCGGATGCGGCCGTGGTTCCGTATGTGGGCGCCGGCCTGGGCTATAGCTGGACCCATCTGACCAATGTCCGCGCCACGAGCCGCGTCAATGGCGACCGGCTGGCGGTGGACGGCATCTGGGGCAACCTAGCCTATCAGGCGATCGCCGGTGCGGCGGTGCCGATCAGCGCCGTGCCCGGATTGTCCCTGACCGCCGAATACCGGTTCTTCGGCCAGCTCGACAATGACTACAAGACGGTGCTGTGGCGCCAGGGCGGCACTCCCCAGTATGGGAAGATGGAGTTCGCCGACAACATGCACCACTCGCTGCTGGTGGGCGTGCGCTATGCCTTCAACCAGCCGGCCCCGGCTGTGCCCGCCCCAGCCGCCTCGGCCCCGGCCGCGGCGCCGGCTCCGGCGCGCACCTACCTGGTGTTCTTCGACTTCGACCGCGCCGACCTGACGGAC
>NZ_VUKA01000067.1 GCF_008386565.1 Teichococcus oryzae
TGGGAAGGTAGGTCGGCGGGCCCCAGGTGGCTAGGCGATAGGGGGGCAGCGGTAGCAGACACTCTCCGAGTGTCGCAGCCCGCTGGCGCATAGGTCTGCGGCTGCGCTTCGCGACCTTGAAGTCGTCCGGCTCGCAGGATGCCACGCCTTCAACGGCAGCCTCAGCGTACCCCGCGACCTCCGAACCCATCGCCGATCCGGGTTGCTGCGAAGCGCTGGCGGAGCCAAGCCGCGGCGGGGCCGCAGGGCCGCTGCTTGTGCCAGACCAGCTCCAGGGCCACGGGCCAGTCGCCGTCGTCGAACTGCAGGTCGGGCGTGACGAGGTCAGGCGCCGCAGGAGAGGCGGGAATGACGTGGTCCGACACGAAGGCCCAGCCAATCCCGTGCTTGACCATTTCCAGGATCACCCAATGGCTCTCCACCCACCACACCTCGGCGGCCACGCGCAGGCGGCGCTTCTCCGGCCCATCGCTCCGGGCGGCGACCAGGATCTGCCGATAGCGCTTCAGCTCTTCCCACTCGACCCGCTCCTTGGCGAGGGGATGACCCCGCCCGCAGACGAGCTTGAGCGGAACCCACCCAATGGTCTGGAAGCCCAGCTCGGTCGGCAGGGCCTCCTGGCGCCACATCACGCCGAGGTCAGCCGTACCGGCCTGCACCAGGCGGCTGACGTCCTCCATCAACGGGAACAGCAGCTCCAACTCCACGAACGGGAATTGCTGGGCGAAGTTAGCGAACAGCGCCCCCAGAGCGTGCTCCGGATAGAGTTCGTCGATCGCCACCACCAGCCGGTTCTCCACCCGCTGCTCCAGGCTGGCGGCGGCGCTCATCAGGTGCTCCCGCCGGTCCAGCACCACGCGCGCCTCCAGCAGCAGGCGCTGCCCTGCAGGCGTCAGGACCGGGTTCCGCCCGGCGCGGTTGAAGAGCTCCAGCCCGAGGTCGGCCTCGAGATTGGCAATATGGGTGCTGCCGGCGGACTGGGCCTTCCGCAGCCGACGGGCTGCGGCCGAGAACG
>NZ_VUKA01000068.1:0-392 GCF_008386565.1 Teichococcus oryzae
GCTTCTCCAGCAAGTAAACAACGTAATCGTCCACAACCCCATGCGGATCGTAAAACGAAAAAATACACAGCCTGCGCATGGCCCGCGCCTCAACGATCCCCGCGTGAGCGGAGATGGCGCAGCGTGGCGGTGCGGTAGACGGGGCGCAGGGCATGGACCAGGCGCGGGAGGCGGTGCTCGGCGGAACGCTTCATGGCCAGAACAAGATCCGCCAGGCTTTGCCGCACGGAGGACAGGTGCGGCGGCGGCGCGGCATGACCCAGGGGGGCGAAGGCGGCGGAAGGATAGCCTGCGTTCCGCCAATCCTCGAGGATGCGGACCCGATAGCCGAAATCGGCGTTGGGCAGGGCGGCTTCCAGCTTCTGCAGCTTGTATTCCAGCATGCCGTAGTT
>NZ_VUKA01000068.1:415-964 GCF_008386565.1 Teichococcus oryzae
CCAGCCGGCGCTGTGCGTGCTGATGATCTGCTGGGTGGTGAAGCCCGCATCCTGCGCGACATAGCAGACCATACGTTCCAGCACATGCGCCAACCCACCATCCACATGATGCGGCTCGGCGTTGAAATCGGTCCATTTCCAGGGATGGGCGAAAAGCTTGCGCAATGCCCGTGGCCGGAACCAGAACATCGTGCCGAAGGCCCCCACCGGCGTATCCGGATCAAAGGGCACCTTCACATCCAGCAGCCTGGCGACTTCCTCGGCCTTGGGGCGGTTCCCGAACCAGACATGGCCAAAGGTCCAGTAGGAGATGTGCACCAGCGGCGGCACGGCGACGCCGACCCAGGGCTTGTCCCGGAACAGGTCCAGCACATTGGTCGTGTAGCCCTCGCTGTTCAGCAGGTTCTCGAACATGTGCCGCTTGAACAGATTGCCCTGGCCGGACGCGACCTGCGGCGACTTCTTGGTATGGAGCCGGCAGACGGCGGTGTAGCGGTCATCGAGGAACAGGTCGCGGCAGGCGATGAACAGGGCCGACATGTCGCGCCC
>NZ_VUKA01000069.1 GCF_008386565.1 Teichococcus oryzae
CGGCCGAAGCGGCGCGCCAGCGGCCCGCGCGGCTGGCGCAGCAGGTCGCCGATCCGCTGCAGCCCGAGCCGGGCCAGACCCTGGATGATGTCCGGCGGCAGGCGCAACGCCGCCAGGGGCAGGGGGATCAGCGCCGCCGGCTCATCGCCCGCGGGCAGCACCAGGGGCCGGGGCGCGCTGCGCGCCAGCGCCGCTGCGCAACCGGGCGTGCCGGCGATGGCACCCTGGGCACGGTAGCCGCCCGTGCGGAAGCTCTCGAGCACGGTGACCAGCAGGGCCTGCTCGCCGCCGAACAGGTGCTCGACGCCGGTGGTGTCCAGCAGCAGGCCGTCCTGCCCATCCACCGCGGCCAGCGGCGTGAAGCGCAGCGCCCACAGCGCCAGCCGCTCGAGCAGCGCCGCGTCGGCCTCAGGATCGGCCTCGGCGAAGACCGCGTCAGGCCGGATGGCCTGGGCGTCGGCCAGCGCCTGTCCCGGATACAGACCCGGCGCGTCGGTCGCGGTCAGGCTGCGGCGGTTGCCGATCGTTGCCCAGACGGCAACGGGCTGTCCGGCCCAGTGGGGGTTCTGTCGGCGCAAGCGGTCCACTGGCAGGGAGGGCAGGCTCAGCGCGAGATAGCGGCGGGTCATGCGGGGCGGACGAGGGACGCCCCGTCGACCTCCAACTGTCCCCCCGCCCAGCGAGCCTGCCAGGAGGCGGGGCGGCCGGCGCGGCAGCGCAGCAGCTCCAGCTGCCAGCGCGGCCGCGCCGCCGCGTCCGGCAGCGAACCGACCCGCCAGCGGGTCACCGCGCTGGAGGGGCCGTGCGCGGCGGCGCTGCGCAGCAGCAGGCCGATGCGCGGCGAGCCCTCGGCGGCCAGCTGCAGGCGGCGGGTGGCGGTCATCTCCAGCCGGTCGAGTTCCAGCACGGCGCCGCCCAGAGCGGGACAGCGCAGCGCCTCCTCCATGGTCCACAG
>NZ_VUKA01000008.1 GCF_008386565.1 Teichococcus oryzae
ACGCGGGGTGGAGCAGCCCGGTAGCTCGTCAGGCTCATAACCTGAAGGTCACAGGTTCAAATCCTGTCCCCGCATCCCGTTCGTCATGGCGGGCCATTGGTGCTAAACCACCCTGGTGCATGACATCCCAAAGCTTCGGCTCCAGCGCCTGATCCTGCAGGACTTCCGAAGCTACCCTTCCCTAAGCCAGACCTTTGACCACGACAGCATTGTCGTGGCCGGCCCCAATGGCACCGGCAAGACCAATCTGCTGGAAGCGATCTCCCTGCTTTCCCCAGGCCGTGGCTTGCGCGGTGCCCGCGGGGCGGAGTTGCCGCGCCATTCCGAAGCCGCGCTCAGTTGGGCCGCCGCCGGGCATTTCGAGGCACCCTCCGGCCCGGTGACCATCGGCACCGGCGCCGAGGCCGGGGCCGATCGCCGCAGCTTCCGGCTGGACGGCAATGCCGTGCGCAGCCAAGCCGAGTTGTCCCACCATATCGCCGTGCTGTGGCTGACACCCCAGATGGACCGGCTTTTCCAGGAAAGCGCCAGCGGCCGCCGCCGCTTCCTGGATCGGCTGGTCTGGTCGCTGGAGCCTTCCCATGCACGGGAGGTCGCGGCCCACGATACGGCCATGACCCAGCGCAACCGCCTGCTGTCGGAAGGGCGCCGGGACGTGGCCTGGCTGGACGCGCTGGAGGACGCCATGGCGCGTCATGCCGTCGCCGCCATTGCTGCCCGTCAGGCGGCGCTGGCAGGGCTGAACGGCGTTCTGCGGGCCGGCCTGTCGGGCAGCTTTCCTTCCGCCAGCCTGTCGCTGCTTTGCCCGATCGCCGATGCCCTGGCGGCACGGCCGGCACTTGCGGTGGAGGAGGATCTGCGGGCCGGCTTGGCCGCGGACCGCGTGCGGGATGCCGCGGCCGGCGGAGCCCGTCAGGGCGCCCACCGGACCGATCTGCGCATGGTGCTGCTGCCGCAGGACATCCCGGCGGAGCTGTGCTCCACCGGCGAGCAGAAGGCCTTGCTGGTCAGCGTCATCCTGGCCCAGGCGGCCCTGGTGGCGGCGCATCGCGGCTTCGCCCCCCTGCTGCTGCTGGATGAGGTCGCGGCGCATCTGGACCCTGGCCGCCGCGCATCCCTGTTCACCGCGCTGCGGGCGCTTCCCGCCCAGTGCTTCCTGACCGGCACCGAGGCAGCGCCCTTCGCCCCCATGAGGGACCAGGCGCAGTTCCTGGAAGCCATTCCCGGCGGGCTGCGCCCCCTTGCTGATTTCCCCGTGCCGGGATGACCAAAAACCGCTATAAAATCCAATGGATCAGCCCGACCAAAAGCAGGAGTTTCCCGCCGGCATGAGTGAGTCCGCGCGCGCGCCGTCCCCCGTCACCGACCCGATGGCGGATGCCTATGACAGCGCCTCCATCACCGTGTTGCGGGGACTGGAAGCCGTCCGCAAGCGCCCCGGCATGTATATCGGCGACACCGATGACGGCTCGGGCCTGCACCACATGGCGTTCGAGATCATCGACAACGCCGTGGACGAAGCCCAGGCCGGCTATGCCACGCGCTGCGAGGTGGTGCTGAACGCCGACGGCTCCGTCAGCGTCACCGATGATGGCCGCGGCATTCCCACCGACATCCATGTCGAGGAAGGCGTGTCCGCCGCCGAGGTGGTGCTGACCCGGCTCCATGCCGGCGGCAAGTTCAACCAGAACTCCTACAAGGTGTCCGGCGGCCTGCATGGCGTCGGCGCCGCGGTGGTGAACGCGCTGTCCGAATGGATGGACGTGACCATCTGGCGTGACGGCACCGAGCATTTCATTCGCTTCGAGCATGGCGAAACGGTGCAGCCGCTCAAGGTGGTCGGCCCGGCCGGGCGCGGCAACGGCACCCGCGTGACCTTCAAGCCGTCCGCCGGCACCTTCACCCGCACCGAATACGAGTTCGCCGTGCTGGAGAAGCGCCTGCGCGAACTGGCTTTCCTGAACTCGGGCCTGGCCATTGTGCTGCGCGATGAGCGCCTCGCTGAAGCCGGCGAGCCGCCCAAGGAGGTTTCCTTCTGCTTCGAGGGCGGCCTGATCGCTTTCGTGGAATGGCTGGACCGCGCCAAGGAGCCGTTGTTCAAGCCGGCCATCAGCCTGAAGGCCAAGGAAGGCACCGGCATCCAGGTCGAGCTGGCGATGTGGTGGAACACCAGCCCGCATGAGCTGGCGCTGTGCTTCACCAACAACATCCCCCAGCGCGACGGCGGCACGCACCAGGCGGGCTTCCGCCAGGCCCTGACCCGCGTGGTGATGAAATACGCCGAGGAACTGGCGAAGAAGGAAAAGGTCGAGCTGTCCGGAGAGGACATGCGCGAGGGCCTGACGGCCGTCCTGTCCGTGAAGGTGCCGGACCCGAAATTCTCCTCCCAGACCAAGGACAAGCTGGTCTCCTCCGAGGTGCAGCCGGTGGTGCAGATGGCGGTGGCCGATGCGCTCTCCCACTGGTTCGAGACGCATCCGAAGGAGGCCCGGATCATCCTGGACCAGGTCGTGCTCGCCGCCGCCGCCCGCAAGGCGGCGCAGCTGGCGCGCGAGAAGGTCGGCCGCAAGAACGCGCTCGATATCTCGACCCTGCCCGGCAAGCTGGCCGACTGCCAGGAGAAGGACCCCACCAAGTGCGAGATCTTCCTGGTCGAGGGTGACTCGGCCGGCGGTTCCGCCAAGCAGGGCCGCGACCGCCGCTTCCAGGCCATCCTGCCGCTGAAGGGCAAGATCCTGAACGTCGAGCGCGCGCGCATCGACAAGATGCTGTCCTCGGCCGAGATCGGCACGCTGATCACGGCGCTCGGCACCGGCATCGGCACCGGGCCGGTGGAGAAGGGCGGCTTCTCGGCCGACAAGCTGCGCTACCACCGCATCGTCATCATGACCGACGCCGACGTGGACGGCTCGCACATCCGCACCCTGCTGCTGACCTTCTTCTTCCGGCAGATGCCGGAGCTGTTGCAGCGCGGCCATCTCTACATCGCCCAGCCGCCGCTCTACCGCGCCAAGCGCGGCCAGGAGGAGCGCTACCTGAAGGACGACCGCGCGCTGGAGGACTTCCTGCTGGAGAAGGCCCTGCACGGCGCCAGCCTGCGCTTCGCCGATGGCCGCCGGGTGGAGGGCGATGAGCTGCACGAGGTGGTGGAAAGCCTGCGCCAGACCGCGCACCGCATCCGCCGCCTGTCCACCAACCTGCCGAGCGAGCTGGTGGAGCAGGCGGCCATTGCCGGCGCCCTGACCGGGGAAAAGGAGCGCGCCATGGCCGCCGCCCCGCTGCTGGCGGCGCGGCTGGATGCGCTGGCGCTGATCACCGAGCGCGGCTGGAAGGTCGCGCCGGGCGCCGAGGGGCTGGTGATGGGCCGCACGGTGCGCGGCGTGGCCGAGCGGCACCGCCTGGACAATGCCACTCTGCGCAGCCCCGAGGCACGCTGGCTGAACGAACGCCACGCCGCCCTCGCCGCCGCCTGGACGGAGCCGGCGACGCTTGAAATGGAGTCCGGTGCCGCCACGGCGGTCGCGGGACCGCTAGCGGCCTTCGACCGCATCCTGTTGCAGGGCCGCAAGGGTCTCGCCATTCAGCGCTTCAAGGGCCTGGGCGAGATGAACCCGGACCAGCTCTGGAGCACCACGCTGGACCCGGCGGTGCGCACCCTGCTGCAGGTGAAGATCGAGGATGTGGAGGATGCCGAGCAGGTGTTCTCCACCCTGATGGGGGATGTGGTCGAGCCGCGCCGCGAGTTCATTGTCGGCAACGCCCTGAAGGTGGCCAATCTGGACGTGTGAGGTCCGGAGATGGCGTGCCTGTCTTCGCCGTTCCGGGCCGTCCGGCAGGCGATGCTCAGCGATCCATGATGGCAGAGGCGGCATCACGCCGCCCGCCCCTCATGTACCGGCGCTCCGGCCGGTAGTGCCGCCCGATCCGCCACCAGTGGCGCATCGCATCCAGCGCGGCATGGATGAGGCAAGGGATGCCGCCGTGAGGCGCTTCCTTGCATGATCCCATGCTCTTGTTCCGGGGCCGTGCTGCCTGAGCCATCATCCCGCCCTTCCGATCCGGCGCGCTTGCCGCAAGCGCGCCCCGGGACGCCTTGTAGGGCGGTACCCGCGAGCCGGCTGTGCTCCAGCGCACATGGCGAACCGGCGCGGGGAAGCCCGCATCCATGCGGGCCGCGAGGCCGCCCGTGGGCGGAACATCAGTCAGGCGAACAGATTCCAGGCGCAGGCATTATCCTCGCGGAGGGCAGCATGCCTGCCTGCGGTGCATCAGAACCTCGCCAGAAAGGCGTTGAAGGCCCCGGCGACAAGCTCCGGCGTTTGCACCGCCATGAAGTGCCCGCTTTCCACCGGCTGGAACGAGGCGCCCGGCACCAGCCGCGACAGCGGCTCGATCATGGCGGGAGGGCGCAGCGGATCGTGCTCGCCGGCCAGGAACAATGTCGGGCAGCGGATCGAGGCGATGCCGGCCTGCATCTCCAGGCCGGCCAGCATGCGGTAGATGGCTGCGTAGCTATCGGGATCATTGGCGAGCCAGCGTGCGCGGAAACGCCGGAAGCGCGCCGCGTCGCCGCGCAGGATCTCCGGATAGCTGCGGCCTAGCTCCACCTCGGCCACGGCGGCCATGCCGTTGCGTTGCACCGTGTCGGCGTGGTCCAGCACGGCCTGCCGGCGTTCGGCGGGAATGCCGGTCGCCGGACCCATCGCGATCAGTCCGCGCACGCGCTGCGGCCGCGTCGCCGCGAAATGCAGCGCGATCGCGCCGCCAACGGCACAGCCCGCGAGCAGAACAGGGCCGATGCCCAGCGCATCGAGCAGCGCTTCGAGGTCCTGCGCCATGGTGTCGATGCCGAGTGGCGAACGCGCCTTGGTGGAAAGCCCGGCGCCGCGCGTGTCGTAGCGCAGCACCCGGAAACGCGGGTCGAGCTGCGGGACCAGCATGTCCCAGCTGTCCATCGTGCCGCCCATTTCGTGCACCAGCACCAGCGTTTCGTGGCCCTCGCCGCTCAGTGCGTAACGCAGCCCAATCCCATTCACCTCGATCCAGTCCATCCGCATCTCCCCGTTCTTGTTGTTTCCACGGCGTCACCAGCCATCCAGGGCGCCGCCGATCTGCTGCGCCGCTTCCCGCAGCACGGGCAGGAAGGTGCGGCGCAGCTGATCCAGCGAAACACGCGCCGCCGATGTTCCGATGTTCAGCGCCGCCACGGTGGCGCCGGAACGGTTGACGATGGGAACGGCGATAGACCGGCTGCCGAGTTCGATCTCCCCGTCGATGATCGCGTGCCGCGCGCGCCGCACATCCTGGATGCGGGCGCGGAAGCGGCCGGGATCGGTGATCGTCCGCTCCGTCCAGGCCACCAGATCATGCCGTGCCATCCAGGCCTCGAACTGATCTTCCGGCAGGGCGGCGAGCAGCACGCGGCCCAGCGAGGAGCAATGGGCCGGCAGCCGGGTTCCGACATCGATGCGGGATGAGAACACACGCCGTGCCTCCACCCGCGCGACATAAACCACATCCGCGCCTTCCAGCACGGCCATGGAACAGGATTCCTGGAACCTGTCCGACACCGCCTGCAACACCGGCCGGGCGACCTCGCCGCGCCCGAAGGAGGTCAGGTAGCCATGGCTGAGATTCAGCACCTTTGGCGTCAGCCAGAAATTCTTGCCGTCGCTGGCCAGGAACTGCAGTTCCACAAGTGTCAGCAGGAAGCGGCGCGCGGTTCCGCGGCTGAGCTTCGTGTGTGCCGCGACCTCGGACAGGGTGAGTCTTTCCCGCCCCCGGCCAAAAGTTTCCAGCACCGTCAGCCCGCGCTCCAGCGCGGCGACGAAATCCGGGCCGCGGCCGGATGTGTCATTCAGGGCAGGCGCCGCCCCCCGCGAGGCCTTCTTCGCAGAGGCAGCGATATTCGTTGTCAAGGCAAAATTATCCGTGCTGCCTGCACAGCCATTCCCTCGATCCTGCCTCGGCGCCGCCGATCGCTTACCGCTGCGGCGCATTCGCTCGCAAGCCACATTTTCCGGCACGGAAAATCTGCTTGACAGCACGGTTCCCGTGGTTCGTCATATTCGGGATTTACGGACAATTGTCCACTATGCGGACAAACCGCAAAAAAGCGTCATGGCCCGGAGAGGCCCGCGCGGGAGGCGCCAGAAAGCGATGACCAGCCTCACAGGCTTCGGGACCACGGCTCCGCACCACCAGGCGGAGCGCGGGGCCCAATGATCGACAAGCGCGTGCGAATGGTGGCCGATGCGCTGGCCGATGTGCCGGATGGCGCCTGCATCCTGCTGGGCGGCTTCGGCGCCGTGGGCCAGGCGGATGCGCTGATCGACGGCCTGATCGAGCAGGGCGCCACAAACCTCACCGTGGTCGCCAACAATGCGGGCTCCGGCCGCACCGGCCTGGCGCGGCTGCTGGAACTCGGCCGTGTCCGCCGCATGATCTGCAGCTTCCCGCGCAGCCCGGGCTCGTCGGTCTTCGAGGAACTCTACCGGGCCGGGCGCATCGAGCTGGAGATCGTGCCGCAGGGCACGCTGGCGGAACGGCTGCGCGCGGCCGGCGCCGGCGTCCCGGCCTTCTACACCCCGACCGGCGTCGGCACGCTGCTGGCGGAAGGCAAGGAGGTGCGCGAGATCGATGGCCGCCCTTATCTGCTGGAAAAGGCGCTGCATGGCGATGTGGCGCTGATCGAGGGATGGCGCGCCGATCGCTGGGGCAACCTCACCTATCGCGAATCCGCGCGGAACTTCAATCCGGTCATGGCCATGGCGGGCAAGCTGACAATCGCGCAGGCGCAGCACATCGTCGAGCTCGGCGAGCTGGACCCCGAGGCGATCGTCACCTCGGGCGTCTTTGTCGACCGCATCGTGCATGTGCCCTATGCCACAGCCGCGGCGGCGGCCTGAAGGGAAGCCATGGTGCAGACCGCAACGGAACAGGGCTGGAAGCCCCGCAACCGCAGCCAGATCGCCAGCCGCGTGGCGCGCGACATTCCCGAGGGCTGGGTGGTGAATCTCGGCATCGGCATCCCGACGCTGGTGGCGGACCAGGTGCCCGAGGAACGCGAGGTGATCTTCCAGTCGGAGAACGGCGTCATCGGCTTCGGCCCGGCGCCCGCCGCCGATGCCGTGAATCCCTGGCTGATCAACGCCGGCAAGCAGCCAGTGACGCTGCGCAAGGGCGGCGCCTACATCCATCACGCCGACAGCTTCGCCATGATCCGCGGCGGGCATCTGGACTTGTGCGTCCTCGGTGCCTTCGAGGTCGCGGAAAACGGGGACATCGCCAATTGGGCGGTGTCGGCCACGGACACGGCGCCGGCCGTGGGCGGTGCCATGGACCTCGCCGTGGGCGCGCGCCGCCTTTGGGTCGCGATGGAGCACACGACGCGGGAAGGGCGGCCCCGCCTTGTGAAGCGTTGTTCCTACCCGCTGACAGCCGCCGCGGCCGTTTCACGCATCTACACCAATCTGGCGGTGATCGATGTCACGCCGGAAGGCTTTCGCGTGGTGGATATGGTCGATGGCCTCAGCTTCGAGGCCTTGCAGGCCATGACGGAGGCGCCGCTGCGGCAAGGCTGACGCCACCGCCTTCCTCGCGTCCAACCAAGAAACACAGGGTTAGGGAGACCCAAATGCTTGATCGCCGCAGCCTGCTTGCCACCACCCTCGCCGCAGGTGCCGCCAGCCTGGCCGCGCCGCGCATCCTGCGGGCCCAGGAGGGTGCCTATGTGGTCGGAACGCTTTTCCCCATGGCTGGCCCGAATGCCGAATATGGCACGATCTTCACCAATGGCATCCAGCTCGCGGCCGAGCATCTCCGCGCCGAGGGTATGCTGAAGAGGCCGGTCGAGATCCGCGCCCAGGACAGCCTGGCGACGCCGCAGGGCGGCGCCGTCGGCATGACGAAGCTGGCCAATGTCGACAAGGCGTCCTACGTGATGCTGGGCTTCACAGGCGTTTCCAAGGCGGCGGCGCCGATCGGCACCCGCAGCAAGGTCATGATGATCAATGGCGGCGGCGTCGGGCCGGACCTGGCCAATCTTTCCCCTTACTTCTGGAACGTCATTCCGCTGGTCAACCAGGAGGTGCAGGTTCTTCTGCCCTGGCTGAAGCAGCAGAACCTGTCCAGGATCGCGCTGATCTATGTCGATGACCCGCTGGGCAACGGCATCCTGCAGCAGCTGAAGGACGGCCTGCCGGGCGCCGGCGGCAGCCTTGTGGGCAGCTTCAGCATCCCGCCCGCGACGCAGCAATTCGCCGCCATCGCCGCCCGCGTGCGCGACACCCGGCCAGATGCCGTCTACTTCGCCAGCTATGGCGCGCAGCAGGCGCAGATCATCAAGCAGCTGCGCGACAACGGCGTGTCGCAGCAGATCCTGACCTATTCCGCGGGCAGCATCCCCTCCGTCGTGGGATTGCCGGAAAGCGACGGCCTGGTCTTCACCAGCCAGGCTTCCGACTGGTCCGCGCCCGATCCGCTGACGCAGCGCTTCGTCACCGACTGGCGCGCCAGGTACAATTCCGATCCCACCAGCTACAACCAGAACTACTACAACGCCATGCGGCTGTTCGGCCTGTTGGCCCAGGGTCTTGAGAAGGCGGACAAGCCGGTGACCGGCGAAAACCTGCGCGAGGAATTGCTGCGCGTCCGCCGCTTCCCCATGGTCGGCGGCGAGGGCAGCTTCGAGGATCAGGGCACCATGAGCATGCCCATGCAGATCAACCGCATCCAGGGCGGCAGCTTCCAGAAGATCGCGTGACGCCATGCTCTTTCTGCAGCTTCTGTTCAATGGCATCCAGACCGGCGCGATCTATGCGCTGACGGCGGCGGGATTCGCCCTGATCTTCGGTGCCACGCGGATCTTCCATGTGGCGCATGGCGCCAGCTTCGCCCTTGCCGGCTACGCTTTCCTGATGTGCAGCCAGGCTGGCCTGCCCTGGCCGGTGGGCTGCCTCGCCGCGCTGGCCGTGGCGGTCGCCTTCGGGCTTGGCATGGATGCCTTCATCTACCGCCCGATCCAGCGCCACGAAGGTTCCTTCTTCACCGTTTTCGTGGCTGCCTTCGGCATGACCATCGTGGTGCAGAGCCTGATCGAGATCGGCTTCGGCCGCGGCTTCGCGGTGGTGCCCAGCGCCCTGACCATGGCGAAGGAGGTCATGCCCGGCCTCTACCTCGCCAACATCTTCTGGGTCGCCGTCGGGGTCGCGGTGGTGCTTTTCGCCATTGTGGGGCTGTTCCTGGAGCGCACCCGCGCCGGCATCGGCCTGCGCGCATTGTCCGAGAACCCGGAGTTGCTGCGCGCCTATGGCCTGTCATCCCGCAAGCTTTCCGCCCTGGCCTTCGGGCTCGGCTCCGCGCTCACTGTGCCGGGCGCGGTGCTGACCGCCGTGACCTCGGGCCTGCAACCCGCGATCTCGGCGCAGGTCATGCTGATCAGCCTGGCTTCCGCGGTGGTCGGCGGCATCGGCAGCCTGAGGGGCGCGGCCCTGGCGGGCCTGCTGCTGGGCGTGGTGGAAAACCTCGTGATCTCCGTGCTGGACACGCAATGGAGCAGCGCCGCAGGCTTCGTCGTGCTGTTCATCTTCATCCTGTTCAAGCCCAGCGGCCTTTTCGGGCAGGCGGTGACGCGATGATCGCCTATCTGCTCAACCTGGCCACGCTGGCCACGGTTTTCGGCATCCTGGCCGCGAGCCTGAACCTGCTGATCGGCTATGCCGGCATCTTCAGCATCGCCCATGCCGTGTTCTTTGGCATCGGCGCCTATACGGGGGCGCAGCTCGCCATCCTGTTCATTCCCGATGTGCTGCTGGCCTGCCTGGCCGGCGGGGTGCTGGCGGGCGCCCTGTCGCTCTGCCTGGCGCTGCCGGCGCTGCGGGTGCGGGGCGAGTATTTCGTCGCGGCCAGCCTGGGCCTGCAGATGATGGCGGTCACGCTGTTCTCCGAGGCGCATTCACTGACGGGAGGGCATGGCGGCCTGGTCGGCATCCCGATGCCGACCCTGTTCGGCATCGACATTTCCGAGCCCGCCACCTTCCTGGTCTTCTGCCTGCTGGTGCTGGGCGGCGTGCTGCTGGCCATCCGCATGCTGATGCGCGGCAGCTTCGGCCGGGCGCTGATGGCCATCCGCGACAGCGAAAGCGCGGCGGAAGCCTTCGGCAAGGACGTGCCGCGGCTGAAGACGCTGGCGGTCGGCCTCGGCTGCACGCTGGCGGGCGTCGCGGGCGCGTTGTTCGCCTTCTACATGGCTTTCGTGAATGTCGAGAGCTTCACGCTGGAGCAGTCGATCCTGGTGATGGCCATGGTGATCATCGGCGGCACCGCGACGCTGGCGGGCCCGCTGGTCGGCGTGCTGCTGCTGTTGCTGCTGCCGGCCGCGCTGTCCTTCCTGCCCTTCATCCCGCCGACGCAGATCGGCGCCGTGCAGCAGCTCATCTATGGCGGCGCCATGACGCTGCTGATGATCTTCCGCCCCGCAGGCCTCGCCGGGCAATCGACGGGGCGCCGCTGATGACGGATCTTCCGCTTTCCGTGCGTGGCCTGAACAAGAAGTTCGGCGGGCTGACCGCGGTGCAGGACGTCGATCTGGACCTCCAGGCCGGCATCTGCACCGCGCTGGTCGGGCCGAACGGCGCCGGCAAGACCACGATCTTCAACCTGATCACCGGCAACATCCCGCCCGATGCGGGAGAGGTGCTGGTGAATGGTAAGCCGGTGCGCGGCATGGTGCCGCACCGCATCGCCCGGATGGGCGTCGCGCGCAGCTTCCAGGATCTGCGGCTGTTCGGGCGCATGTCGGTGCGGGACAACGTGCTGGCCGCCATCGAGCACAGCGCCTGGCTCTGGCAGCCGGGCGGCGGCGCGGCGCGGCGCGCGCGCGAAGCCGCGGTTGATGCGGCGCTGGACCGCACTGGCCTGACGGCCCTGGCCGATGCGCGCGCGGCCGACCTGGCCTATGCCGAACGCAAATTCCTCTCCATGGCGCGCATCCTGGCCACGGGCGGGCGCATCTGGCTGCTGGATGAGCCCGCCTCGGGCCTCGACCCGCATTCGCGCGCGCGCTTCGTTTCGCTGGTGCGCTCCGCGGTGGCGGACGGCGTGACGATCTGCCTGATCGAGCACAACCTGGACATCGTCACCGAGCTCGCGACGCGCATCGCCTTCCTTGATCGCGGCGCCAAGCTGGCGGAAGGGGAGCCGCAGGCCATTCTGCGCGACCCCGAGCTGATCGGCATCTATTTCGGGGAGCGCCGGACATGAATGCTGTCACGGGGCACGCCGCGCCGCCGGCGCTGGAGGTGCGCGGCCTGACCTCCGGCTATGGCGGCCGCGAGGTGTTGTCGGCGCTGGATCTGGCGCTGCCCCAGGGGGAGGTGCTTTGCCTTGTCGGCCATAATGGCGCAGGCAAGTCGACATTGCTGAAGCTGCTGTTCGGGCTGCATCAGGCGAGCGCCGGCACCATCCATCTGCGGGGGCGGACGATACAGCCCAGGCCGGATGCCATGGCGCGCGAAGGCGTCGCCTATGTGCCGGAAGGCCGGGGGGTTTTCCCGGGCCTGCCGGTGCGGGACAATTTCGCCCTCGCCCTGTGGTCCGCCAGGCTGCAAGGTGCGGAAGCCGAGGCGCGCACGGAGGAGGTTCTCACCGTCCTGCCGCGCATCCGCGAATTCTGGACGCGGCGTGCCGGGCAGCTTTCCGGCGGGCAGCAGCAGATGGTCTCGATCGGACGTGCCCTGCTGTCCCGTCCCTCCATCCTGCTGCTGGACGAGCCTTCCATCGGCCTCGCGCCCAAGACTTTCCAGGACCTGATGGCGCCGATCCGCGCGCTGCAACAGAAGCTGGACATGTCTATCCTGCTGGTCGAGCAGAATGTGGGCGAGGCCTTCGCCGCCTCCGATCGTGTGGCCGTCATGAAATCCGGCCGCATGATCTTCAACGGCGTGCCGGCCGATCTTTCCGACCATGCGCGGCTGATGGAGATGTTCTGATGGCCTCCCTGGAGCAGCGCATCCAACGCATCGAGGATGAGCTGGCCATCGGCCAGTTGCGCGCCCGCTATTGCCATCTTCTGGATGACCGGGACTGGCCGGCCTTTGTCGAACTTTTCACCCCGGATGGCGTTTTCCAGGGGCTGGAGGCGGTGCGGGGCCACGCCGCCCTGATGGAATTCTTCAGCCAGCGCGTGCCGAAGCTCGCCGAGGATTTCTGGCATTTCTGCACCAACGGCACAGTGGAGATCGACGGCGACACCGCCAGGGGGCGGATCACGCTGGAATATCTCTCGGCGACCAATGGCGTGTCCCATGTTTCCGCCGGTCATTACGACGATGTCATGGTGCGTCAGGGCGGGCGCTGGCGCTTCCAGTCCCGCGTCATCACTTTCTACTACCTGGCCCCGCTCAGCCAGGGCTGGGCCGGGCGCCCCTTTCCCGGCCGCTGAACCTTTTTCCTTCGGGAGATCCCGCATGCTGTTCCATGTTGCCATGGAAGTCCGCCTTCCGCCCGACATGCCGGCCGAGCAGGCCAACGACATCAAGGCGCGGGAAAAGGCCTTCGCCCAGGAGGTGCAGCGTTCCGGCAAGTGGCCGCATCTGTGGCGCGTCGCCGGCCGCTACGCCAACATCTCCATCTTCGACGTGGCCGACACGGACGAACTGCACGGCATCCTGTCCTCCCTGCCGCTGTTTCCCTACATGGACATCAAGGTGACGGCGCTGGCGAAGCATCCCTCCGCGCTCTGAGCCGCTGGCGGCCGCGGGCCGTCGCTTCCACCCGACAAGAAGAAGCAGGGGGCCGGGGGCGCCGCTCGCCGGACCTTCCTCAATAGCAGGAGGAAACGCCCATGTCAGATGATACCCCGCCCGGCCTGCGCATCATGGCCGAGGGGCTTCGCTTCCCCGAGGGGCCGGTGGCCCTGGCGGATGGCTCCGTGGCGCTGGTGGAGATCGAGGCGCGCACCGTCACCCGCATCGCGGCGGATGGCGCGCGCAGCGTGATCGCGCATGTGCCGGGCGGCCCCAACGGCCTGGCGCTCGGCCCGGACGGCATGATGGTGTTGTGCAACAATGGCGGCTTCGCCTGGCATGAGGAGCCTGGGATCCTGCGCGCCGTCGGGCAGGCGAAGGACTACACCACCGGCCGCATCGAGCGCATCGATCCGCGCAGCGGCGAGATCACCCGGCTGTATGATTCCTGCGATGGCGAGCGCCTGAAGGGGCCGAACGACCTCGTCTTCGATGGCCAGGAAGGCTTCTGGTTCAGCGATCTCGGCAAGTCCCGCCCCCGGGACCGCGACCATGGCGGCGTTTACTGGGCGGCGGCGGACGGTTCCCGCATCGTGGAAGCCGCCTTTCCCATTCCCGGCGGCGCCAACGGCATCGGCCTATCGCCGGATGGCAAGGTGCTTTACGTCGCGGAAACCGAGACGGGGCGGCTCTGGGCCTGGGACGTGCTGGGCTCCGGCCAATTGCGCAAGGCGCCCTGGCCCAGCCCGCATGGCGGCAGCGTCCTGTGCCAGTTCCCCGGCTTCCGCCGGCTGGACAGCCTGGCGGTCGCCGCCTCGGGCAACATTGTCGTCGCCACGCTGGTCAGCGGGGAAATCAACACGGTTTCCCCGGAAGGGCGGATCGTGCACAGCATCCGCATGCCGGACCTGATGCCGACCAATATCTGCTTCGGTGGCCCCGATCTGCGGACGGCCTATATCACGCTTTCCACCACCGGGCGTCTCGCGGCCATGCCGTGGCACGAGCCGGGCCTGGCACTGCCCCACGCGGCCTAGAGCAGATCCCGATCGCGCAGGATTGCCTGATCGGGTGAAGATGCTCGACAGAACAAGGAGCCAGAGCATTTGAAGTGAGCCAGCACGAACGGAAAATGCTCTGGAAGGGCGGACCGGGTTGCAGCCCGGCCTTTTTCCTGCCGATTGTCACACGGGCCGCGTCCAGGCGGCGACAAGGACATCCCGACATGGCGAAGCTACCTGAAGCGCAGGTCCCGGGCCTGTATCACCGCAGGGTCGGCGAGATCCTGCTCAGCGCCGTCAGCGACGGCTTCCTGAACGGCTCCAACGCCGCGCTGCAGAACATCTCCGGCGACGATGCCGCGCGCATGCTGACGGAAGCCTTCCGGCCGACGCCGCGCCGCGGCTCGGTCAACACCTTCCTGCTGCGCGGCGGCGGCCGGACGGCGCTGATCGACACGGGCTGCGGCCCTTCCATGCAGGCCAGCGCCGGGCAGTTGTTCGGCAATTTGGCCGCGGCCGGCGTCGATCCGGCCGGGATTGACACCATCCTGCTGACCCATCTGCACCCCGATCATTCCAACGGCCTGACCGGCGCCGACGGGCAGGCATTGTTCCCGAATGCCGAGCTGTGCATGCACCGGGCGGAGCTTGCCTATTGGGACGACCCCGCTTCCGCCGCCCGCGCCGCGGAAACCGGCCAGGGCGTGCCATATTTCGCGGCGGCGCAGGCCCAGCTGGCGCCTTACCGCCAGCGGCTGCGCCTGTTCGAGGGCGGCGAGGTCTTCCCCGGCGTCACCGCCACGCCGCTCCCCGGCCATACGCCGGGCCATAGCGGCTACGCGGTCGCCTCCGGCGGGGAAACGCTGCTGATCTGGGGCGACATCGTCCATGTGCCGGAAATCCAGGTGCCCCGCCCGGAAGTCGGCATGCAGTTCGATGTGGAGCCGGAGCAGGCCATCGCGACGCGCCGCCGGATCTTTGACATGGTGGCGACGGACCGGCTGCTGGTCGCCGGGATGCATCTGCACTTCCCCGGCTTCGCGCATCTGGCCCGCCGGGGCGATGGCTATGTCCTGGTGCCGGAAGCCTGGAACGTGGCGCTGTAGCCAATGGCCGGCTGCGCGCGCGGCACCGGCATGACGCGGCCTCAAGGGCGCCTTCTGCCCGGCGCCCATCCATGGAGCCTGTCCCCTGGCGCGGAACAGGCTCCATGCGCTCATGCGGAAGCGAGGCGGGCCCGGCTCCGCAGCAGCAGCGTCGCGACGATCAGCACATTCGCCGCGTTCCAGGCGACGCCGTTGAGGAATGCGGCGGCGTAGCTGCCGGTGGCATCAAAGATCACGCCGGAAAGCCAGCCGCCCAGCGCCATTCCTACCAGCGTCGCCATCAGCACGATGCCGACCCGCGTCCCGACCTCGGAGGCCGGGAAGCTTTCCCGCACGATCACCGCATAGGCCGGCACGATGCCGCCCTGGAACAGGCCGAACAGCGCCGACAGCACGAAAAGCGAGATCATGCCGTCGAAGAACAGGAACAGCGACAGCGCCACCCCTTGCAGCACGGAGCCCAGCATCAGCGTGCGCAGCCCGCCGATTCGGTCGGCGATGAGGCCGGAGCCGACCCGCGAAACGATGCCGCAGGCCAGCATCAGGGACAGCATTTCCGCGCCCCGCGCCACGCCATAGCCGAGGTCGCCGCAATAGGCGACAATATGAACCTGCGGCATCGCCATCGCGACGCAGCACGCCACGCCCGCGCAGGACAGCACCGCCGTCAGCCCGTTGCGCGAAAGGCCGAGCGGCCTGCTGTCCCCGCTGTCGCTCACGGCGCCGCCACCACGCGATCCCGGCGCCCGGGCGCGCAGCATCAGCGAAAGCGGCAGCATCGTCACCAGGCAGATGATGCCCACGGTGACATGGGCCATGCGCCATCCATGTTCCGCGATCAGCCAGGTCAGGACCGGAGGCCAGACGGTGCCCGCCAGGTAATTGCCGGAGGCCGCCAGCGCGACCGCGATGCCGCGTCGCCGCCGGAACCAGAGCGAGGCATCGGCCATCAGCGGCACGAGGGAGGCTGAGGCGCCGAGCATGCCGATCATCAGGCCCTGCGCCAGGGTGAACCAGGCGAGGCTCGGCGCCAGCCCGGCGAGGACGTAGCCGCCGGACAGCATCACCGTTGCGAAAAGCATCGGCTTCATCACGCCATGACGGTCCGCGAGGCGGCCCATCAGGATCCCGCCCGCGCCGAAGCCCAGCATGGTGAGCGTGTAGGGCAGCGATGCCGCGCCGCGCGTGACGCCGAACTCCGCCTGCACATAAGGCAGCGCCACGATGACGGACCACATCCCCACACCGCCCAGCGCCGAAAGCGCGACGGTGGCGGAAAGCCGGATCCAGGCGGCCCGCGAGTCCAGCAGATGCTCGCCGGTCATGCCGCCGGCCCAGCACCCGCGACGCCGGCGGAAGGGGCGTATTCCACGGCCGGAAGGCGAGGGTCCACAAGGGGCGTCGGGCTGCCAGGCACCATGTTGGAATCAGACCATGCCGATGTGGCGATCATCGGGATCGCCTCAAACACACCCATGCCCAGCATTTTCCCTGCACCACGTCCCGCCTGTCGATACAGGCACCCGGAGCCCAGTCTGGCCCAAGGGGGCGGCCAGCGCCAGTGCGGGGGCCGGCCCAACGCTCGGCACGCGGAGGCCAGCGGAGCCGGCGATGCCCGCCAATCAGGCCGCCTGGGCGACCCGGCCGAACGCCTGGGCGAAGCTGTCCCGCTCGGCCGCGGACATGTGCAGCCCGCGCTTGGTGCGGCGCCACAGCGCGTCCTCCGGCGCGCGCACCCATTCCTGCCGCACCATCCATTCCAGTTCGCGCTCTGTGATGCCGCCGCCCAGTTCCGCGCCGAGGTCGGCGGCGCTCCGGGCATGGCCCAGCACGGCATCCAGCTCCCCGCCATAGCAATGGAACAGGCGGCGCAGCCGCGACGGCTCCAGGAACGGGTAGTGGTTCGCGGCCTCGGCCAGGAAGGCTTCCACCGTCCGCCCGCCCAGGTCGCCGCCGGGCAGGGCGGCGCTGGCGGTCCAGGCGGGGCGGGGCTGGCCCAGTGCCTCGCAGAGCTGCGTCGCCGCATCCTCCGCCAGCCGGCGGAAGGTGGTGATCTTGCCGCCGAAGACCGAGAGAAGCGGCGCCGCCGAGCGGTCCATCTTCAGCACATAGTCGCGCGTCACGGCCGAGGGATTCTCGGCGCCGTCGTCATGCAGCGGGCGGACGCCGGAATAGGTCCAGACGATGTCCTCCGGCGTCACCGGCTTGCGGAACTGGCGGGAAACAGCACGGCAGAGATAGGCCGCTTCCTCCGGCGTGCAGTGTGGCGAGCCGCTGGCGGGGTCGTGCGGCACGTCGGTGGTGCCGATCAGCGTGAAGCGCCCTTCATAGGGGATCACGAAGACCACGCGGCGGTCGTCGTTCTGCAGGATATAGGCCTGGCTGCCCTCATAGAGCGCGGGCACCACGATATGGCTGCCGCGCACCAGCCGGATGCGGTCGGGCGCCTGCACGCCGGTATCCTCCAGCGCCTGCATCACCCAGGGACCGGCGGCATTGGCGATGGCGCGGGCGCGCACCGTCTCCACGCGGCCATCCTCACCCGTCATCGTCACGGTCCAGCCATCGGCGGCGCGCTTGGCACTGGTGAAGGCGGTGCGGACGCGGATCTCGGCACCGCGCGCGGCGGCATCCCGCGCGTTCAGCACCACCAGCCGTGCATCCTCCACCCAGGCATCGGAATAGGCGAAGCCATGGGTGGCCTGGCCGTTCAGCGGCGCGCCCCAGGGGTGGCGGCGGAAGTCCAGCGATTCGCTGCCCGGCAGGGTCACGCGCTTGGCCAGGTGGTCGTAGAGGAAGAGGCCGGCGCGCAGCATCCAGCGCGGCCGCATGTCCGGCACATGCGGCAGCACGAAGCGCATGGGCCAGACGATGTGGGGCGCCAGGCGCAGCAGCACCTCGCGCTCCGCCAGGGCTTCCCGGACCAGCCGGAACTCGTAATGCTCCAGGTAGCGCAGCCCACCATGCACCAGCTTGGACGAGGCGGAGGAGGTGGCGCCGCCAAGGTCGCCACGCTCCACCAGCAGCACGGAAAGGCCGCGCCCCGCCGCATCCCGCGCGATGCCGGCGCCATTGGCGCCGCCACCGATCACCAGCAGGTCCACGGTCTCGCGCATCAGATTAGCCTCGTGCGGATGCGGTTCACCACGATCTCGGCCAGCAGCACCACCACCAGGATGGCCAGCAGCACGGTGGAAACGCGCTCCCACTGGAAGAAGTTGATGGCGTCGTCGAGCACGAGGCCGATGCCGCCGGCGCCGACCAGGCCCAGCACCGCGCTTTCACGCACATTGATGTCCCAGCGGAAAAGCGCGATGCCCCAGAAGGCCGGCTGCACCTGCGGCCAGACGCCCTTCAGCATTTCCGCGCCCCAGGGGGCGCCGGCGGCGCGCAGCGCTTCCCGCGGGCCGGGATTGGCTTCCTCCAGCGCCTCGGCCAGCAGCTTGCCCACGAAGCCCACCGAGCGGAAGGCGATGGCGAAGACGCCCGCCGCCGCGCCGGGGCCGAAGATCGCCACGAAGAGCAGCGCCCAGACCAGCGAATTGACCGAGCGCGAGGCCACCAGCCCGAGCTGCGCCAGCGCGTTCAGCGGCCGGATGGTGCAGATGTTGCGCGCCGCCAGCAGCGCCAGCGGCACGGCCAGCACGAAGCAGAAGACGGTGCCCAGCGTCGCGATATGCAGCGTCTCGATCAGCGCGTTGTGCACTTCGGGGTAGTAGTGCGACAGGTCGGGCGGCCACATCCGCACCAGCATGTCGCCCATCTGTTCCGGCGCATCGGCCAGGAATTCCGGGATGATGTCGATGCTGCGGATGGCCCAGACCACGGCGGCGACGCAGACCAGCCAGACCAGCCAACGGGAGATGCGCTGAGCCGGCGTGTGGCGCTGCCATTCGCGCCGCAGCGGCGCCACGGGGTCATGAGTGATGCTGTTCATCGCAGGGCGGCCCGGACACGGCCGGAGATGATCTCGGCCAGGAAGATGAGGGCGATGATGGCGAGCAGGATGGCCGCCACGAAGTCATAGTCGAAGCGCTTGAAGGCCGCGAAAAGCGTGCCGCCGATGCCGCCGGCGCCGACGATGCCCACCAGCGTGGAGTTCCGCAGGTTGCTGTCGAGCTGGTAGAGGCAGAAGCCGATGAAGCGGGAGGAGACCTGCGGCAGCACCGCATAGGCCAGCACCTTCATCACGCCCGCGCCGGTGGCGCGGATGGCTTCCACCTGCTTCATCGAGATTTCCTCGATGGCTTCGGCGAAAAGCTTGGCGATGAAGCCGACGGAGGCCACCACCAGCGCCGCCGTGCCCGCCAGCGCGCCGAAGCCGATGGCCTTCACGAAGAGAATGGCGACGATGACGTAGTGCAGGGAGCGGCAGACCGCGATCACCGCGCGCACCGGCCCGGCGATCCAGAGCGGCGAAAGGTTGCGCGCCGCCAGCACGCCGAGCGGCAGCGAGATCAGGATGCCGATGGCCGAGGCCAGCACCGCGATCTGCAGGCTTTCCAGCAGGCCTTCCAGCAGCAACTGCCAGCGCTCGAAATTCGGCGGCACCATGCGGGCGAGCAGGCGGCCGCCTTCGCCCATGCCATGGACAACGCGGTCCCAGGTCAGGCCGAGGCGGGTGCTGGCCCAGACGGTATAGATTGCCAGCACCAGCAGCGCCGCGCGCATCGCCCAGTTGGGGGCGAAGGCGAGCCGGCGGGGTTGGGAGGTGGTGGCGCTCACAGCCAGTCCTCGCCGCCATAGATGGCGCGCAGGTGGTGCTGCTCCAGCTCCTCTGGCGGGCCGTCGAAGATCACGCTGCCGCCGGACATGCCGATGATGCGGCGGGCGAAGCGCTTGGCGAGATCGACGTTGTGGATGTTGATGATGACAGGCACGCCCTCTGCCGCCGTCAGCCGTGTCAGCAGCTCCAGCACCTCGACCGCCGTGCGGGGGTCGAGGGAGGAGGTGGGCTCATCGGCCAGCAGGATCTCGGGGCGCTGCATCAGCGCGCGGGCGATGCCCACGCGCTGGCGCTGACCGCCGGAGAGTGCGTCGGCGCGCCGCGTCGCGTGCTCCGGCAGGCCGACGGCATCCAGCAGCATGAAGGCGCGCTGGATGTCCTCCTCGGGGTACTTGCGCAGCCAGGCGCGCCAAAGGGGAACGTAGCCGAGCCTTCCGCTCAGCACGTTCTCCATCACCGTCAGGCGCTCCACCAGGTTGTATTCCTGGAACACCATGCCGATGCGCCGGCGCGCCAGCCGCAGCTCCCGCCCGCGCAGGCCGGTCAGCTCCGCGCCATGCAGGGTGATGGAGCCGCTGGTCGGCTCCACCAGGCGGTTGATGCAGCGGATCAGCGTCGACTTGCCGGTGCCGGAGGGGCCGATGATGGCGGTGATCCCCTCGGCCGGCACGGCGACGTCGATGCCCTTCAGCACCGGCTTGCCGGCGGCATATTCCTTCACCAGCCCCTTGATCTGGAGCACGGTGCCGGAGGCCGGCGCGGCGGCGCGGGGCGCAGCGGTCATGGTGGCAGACATCCTGGCTTTTTCCGTTTAGCGCGCCGGGGCCGGCGTGGCGCCGGTGGGTGCGACATGGGTGGGGGCGGCGGGCTGCTGCGCCTGGGCCTTCTTGCGCGCCTCGGCCTCCAGCTCACGCCGGCTCTCGGCATCGAAGGCCGCGCGGTTGTAGGGGGCGTTCACCGCATCGGCGACGGCGCGCACAGGGGCCCACTGCTCCGCATAGGTCGCGGGCCAGAAGCGGTCATTGCCGCCCAGGTCCTTGGCCATCTGCTCGGGGAAGCGGTAGTCCAGGAAGCACTGGCGGATCTTCTGGGACAGTTCCGGCTTCAGGTCGCTGGCGACGGCGAAGCCGCTGGTGGGGAAGGGCTCGCTTTCCCAGATCACGCGGAAATTCTCGCGCTTCACCTGGCCGCGCGCCGCCATGCGGGTCCAGACATCGGAGGCCACCGGCGCGGCATCGTAGTCGCCGGCATTGACACCCATCACGCTGCGGTCATGGCCGCCGGAATAGACCACCTGATAGTCCTCCTCCGGCTTCAGCCCCAGGCCAGGGAAGAAGGCGCGCGGCGCCAGGTTGCCGGAGTTGGAGGTGGCGGAGGTGTGCGCCACCCGCTTGCCCTTCAGGTCCGCCAGCGTCTTGTAGGGGCTGTCCGCCTTCACCAGCATGACGACCTTGTAGCTCTCGAAGCCATCCGCATTGCCCTTCACGGCGAAGGGCACGGCGCCGGCCAGATTGACGGCGAAGGCCGTCGGGCCGGTGGAGAAGCCCGCCACATGCAGGCGGCCGGAGCGCATCGCCTCGACCTGCGCCGCGTTGGAGGTCACCTGGAAATACACGGCGCGCTTGCCGGTGCATTGCGACAGGTAATCCAGGAAGGGCTTGAACTGGCTGGCGTAAAGCGCCGGGTCTTCCACCGGGGTATAGGTGAAGACGATGGTGGAAGGGTCGCGCAGCTTGGACGCGTCGGTCGGCGCATCGGCCACCATGTCGCGGTTGGCGTCGCAATAGGCTTCGTCCAGCGCGCCGCGGAAGGCGCAGTCCGCCGCCTGGGCGGCGGCCGGCTTGGTGGCCATGGCGCCCAGGCCTAGGGCCAGTGCGGTGCCAGCGAGGAACAGGGTCTTCATGCGGCGTTCTCCTCCGGAATGGCGCCCCGCGCCTTCAGCAGCGCGTCGGCGAACTCAGCGAACCCCGCACCGCCTTCGGCGCGGGTGATGTAGGCGGGCGGCGTCGCCATGCCGGCCAGGAAAGGCGCGACATTGGCCACGCCGACCGAACAGGCGACGGCGGCGAAAAGCGGCGCGTCATTGGCGCTGTCGCCAGCGAAGGCGACCGCGTCCCGCACGCTGTTGAAGGGCTGGAAGCGGGCGTCGAACAGTGCCTCGATGCCGGCACGCTTGTCCCAGCCGCCAATCCAGGCATTGACGTGGATGGAGGAAACCTTGGCTTCCGCCCCGCCGGCGCGGAACACATCGGCGATCCGTTCCGCCGCGTCGAAGCCGAGCGGGCCGGCGTCCTCGCAGAAATCCACCGCGACGTCGAACAGGCGGAAGGGCTGGTCGGCGGCGATGGCGCTGCCCGGCACGGCGCGCAGCGCCTCGGCCGCCAGGGCATGCAGCCGCGCCTGGTTGGCCAGCCGCTCGGCCTCCGGCTGCGCCTGCCAGCGCAGCATGCGGCGGGCGCCATGGTCCAGCGCGTACCAGAGCGCGCCATTCTCCCCCACCACGGCGGCCACCGGCCAGTGGCGCGCGATGGCGTCGCACCAGCCGGCCGGGCGGCCGGTGACGGGCACCACCGCGATGCCGGCCCGGTGCAGCGCTTCCAGAGCGGCATAGGTGGCGGCGGGCAGGCGCCCATCCAGGGTCAGGGTGTCGTCGATATCGGTCAGCACCCAGCGCAGCGCGGCGAGCTGGGATGCGGGGGCGGTGGCGAGCGGACGGGGCCGGGGCGATTCTTGTGTCATATATATGTTGCGATTGCCACTTTCTTGTGTGGCAGGTCAAACATGTTTTTGCATTTCTGAGACAATCAACCGCAGGCCGTGCCGCCCCAGGGCGGCAGCCAGCGGCACCGGCGGGTGGGCTTCCGTCACCAGGTCGGTGATCTGCTCCGGCGGGCAGATCCGTTCCAGAAACACCCGGCCGAACTTGGAGGAATCCACCAGCAGCAGCCGGCGCGGCGCCCGCTCCAGCATGGCGCGCTTCACCCAGGCGGCGCGACTTTCGGCTTCGCAGGGGCCTTCCTCGGTCAGGCCGGAAGCGCCGATCACCGCCATGTCCACATGGAAGCGGCGCAGGAAGGCCGCCGTTTCCGGCCCGTAAAGGCCACGCTCCACCACGCTCAGCTCGCCGGGCGCCACCAGCACCCGCAGCGCCTCGCACGCCCCGGCGGCGAGGGCCGCATCGAGGCTGTTGGTCAGCAAGGTGGCGCGGACGCCGCGCGCCGCCAGGGCACGGGCGAAATGGGTTGTGGTGCTGCCGGCATCCAGCATCACCACCATGCCCTCCTCCACCAGCGCGGCGCCGGCCTGGCCGATGCGGGCACGCTCGGCCACCAGCAGCCGTTCGCGCTCCGACAGGCGCGGCTGGCTGGCCGGGTGGGAAACCGAGGCGCCGCCATAGGTCCGGCGCACCATGCCGCGGGCCGACAAGGTCTCGATGTCGCGCCGCACCGTTTCGGTGGACACGCCGAAATCCTCTGCCAGGGTGCTGATGCGGACCGTGGGATCGGTTGAAAGCGCCTCCAGGATGGCGGCGTGCCGTGCCGCCTTGCCCAGGGCCTGTGTGTTGCGTGGAGCCATGGGTTGCAAGGTGCCACATTGTCGGCCAGCCGCAAGCCGGATCGGCGTGGAGCCGGGGCCTCCAAGCGCCATCCTCGGCCGCTCGCCCGGACGGCGGCGTTCACGTCCCTGGTCCGGCGGGCCGCTTACGCGCATGTGGTGCCGTTGCGCCGCCTGGCTGCCCATGCCCTTCCGTCGCTGGCCGAGCCCTGAACGCCGCGCTTGCCCTGCCCTTCCGCATTCCTCTTGAATGAAGCGAGGCCGGAACAATCGGCTTTTCCAAAAACCGGAGGAATCACCATGAAGCGGATCGGTCGCCTACTTCTCGCGGCAGGGCTTGGCGTTGCCGTTCTCGCCGCGGCGGCGCCTGTCCAGGCGCAGGATGCCGGCATGAAGCGCTGGACGCAGGGAAAAGGCTGGGGCGCATGGCGAGGACAACCATTGGTACAATGGCTTCCGTTCGGACGAATGGACGGGCGATTTCGGCGTGCGCAAGGCCGATGTCACCACCATCCCGCCCATCGTGGCCCGCGGCGTGATGATCGACGTGGCACGGCAGAAGGGGGTGGAGGCTCTGCCCTCCAACTACGAGATCACGGTGGCGGATCTCGAAGCCGCGCTTCAGGCGCAGCGGGTCGATGTCACGCCCAGAACGGTGGTGCTGATCCGCACCGGGACGGCGCGCTTCTGGGGCGAAAGCGGCGCCGACCACGCCACGATCGGCCAGTACGACACGGCGGGGATCGGCCTGGCGGCGGCGCGCTGGCTGGTGGAACAGAAAGGCGCGATGATGGTCGCCTCCGACACGTCCGGCCTGGAATGCCTGCCGCCGCGCCCCGCGGATTCCGAGGCGGTCGGCGGCAGCTTCAACCCCGTGCATGTGTATCTGCTCGTGCAGCAGGGCGTGCATATCGGCGAGTTCCACAATCTTGAGCGGCTCAGCGCCGACCAGGTCTATGAGTTCGCCTATGTCGCCACGACGAACGCGATCCGCGGCACCGTGGCGGGCACGGCCCTGCGGCCCCTCGCGCTGCGCTGAAGCGCATTCCGCCATGCTTGCGGTCCCATGCCCGCCCTTGGGCATGGGACCGCCGGCGATCTTCCCGCCGCTGGAACGCGGCCGGTCAGGACGTTTCGTAGATCAGCGGCGCGCCGTAGACGAGCTTGTCGCGGATGATCCTGCCGCCATGAAGCTGGAAAAGCACGGATGTCTGCATGCGGAAGCGCTGGCCCGTCGGCGGCAGCGTACCGAACGCGCCCGGCAGATCCTTCCGGCCATCGGCCCGGCGATCCGTGCCGCGGAGAAACATCTGCACAACGACGATGTTGTCGCAGGTGATCATGTCCAGGACCTCGATGCGGAGATCCTGCGCCACCATGTGAACCGCGTTGACGCATGTCCTGTAGTCATCCGGCCCGGAGGATTTGATGGGCTTTCCCGCTCGATCGCGCCGGTGGCGGACCGATCCTGGGTTCCGCAGGGTGCTCAGGCCGTCCTCGATCGCGCGGGGAACAAAGGCGGCATTGCCCCGGCTGCGCTCGGCCAGCATGGTGGCGGTGTCCTCGTCGGACCATTCCGTGTTCCAGACGGTGTCGATGAACTGCCCGACAACCTTGACGTTCTCGCTTTCCTCGCGACTTGGCGGGTCCGCCTCAGGTGTCTCGCAAGGATCTGGCAGCGTTCTGCATCCGGCCATTCTCAAGCTCCTTCAACATGAGTTGCGGGGAATGAGGCCTGCTTCTGCGCGTGGAATTTTATTACGTTGTCGGTATATTATGACGTGGCTATGGTGTCTTGTAAGGTTAAATCGAACCTGCCCCGACACGCTGATGAACAGGGACCTGCCGTGGAATGGGCGCCCCCGGTCTTGTCCAGGTCACGCTCCTCTTCACGGATATCGAGGGATCGACACGCCTGTTGCGCAGCGTGGGCGATGAAGCCTATGGCCAGCTCCTCGATGCGCTGGGGTCGTTGTTCCGCAGCATCTACGCGGCGCATCATGGCAGGGTGATCGACACCCAGGGCGATTCCTGCTTCGCGGTGTTCCGGAACGATCCGCTTGACGCAATGGCGGCGGCGGCCAGGTGCCAGCATGCGCTGGCGGGGCAGGCATGGCCCGGCGGCTGCGAGGTGCGGGTCCGGGCCGGAATCCATGTGGGTCATTTCAGGCGGGGCCCGCGCTCGCCGGACGAAACCTATGTGGGCCTCGACGTGCACCGCGCGGCGCGCCTGTGCGAGGCCGGACATGGCGGCCAGATCCTTGTCTCGGACAAGGTGGCCCAGGCGGTGGAAGGACGCCTGCCGCCGGGATTTGGCCTGAAGCCGCTTGGCGAGTTCCAGCTGCGCGACCTGTCGGGCACCGACCGGCTGTTCCAGCTTCTGGCCGAAGGCCTCGCCACGGAGTTCCCGCCCTTGCGGGCGCTCGATGTGCGGCGCTTCAATCTTCCGCTGGAGCGGAGCTCCCTGCTGGGGCGCGAAACGCAGCTGGCGGAACTCCACGACCTTCTTCTGCGGCCGGAGAACGGCCTTGTCAGCCTTGTCGGCCCGGCGGGCGTGGGCAAGACGCGGCTTGCGATCGCCGTCGCGCGGAAGGAAAGCGGCGCGTTCCGTGACGGCGTATGCTTTGTCGCCCTGGCCGCCGTCAGCGATGCGGAGCTGGTTGCTTCCACCATCGTGCGGGCGCTGGGACTGCAGGAATCCGGCGGCATGCCGCTGGAGGAGGTGCTGATCGGCTATCTGCGTGACCGCGGCCTGATGCTTGTTCTCGACAATTTCGAGCATCTTCTGGATGCGGCGCCGCTTGTGGCCGGGCTGCTGGCATCCTGTTCCCAGCTGAAGATCCTGGTGACCAGCCGCGCGGCGCTCCGGCTGCGGGGGGAACATGAATACCCCGTTCCGCCGCTTTCCTTTCCGCCGGCCTTTCCGCCGGCGGAAGGGCTGCCGGACCATGCCGCGTTCCACCGCTATCCGGCGCTCGCGCTGTTCGCGGAGCGGGCCGAGGCGACGGCGTCGCGCTTCGCCATCACCGCGGGCAATTTCTCGGCGGTGGTGGCGATCTGCGCGCGCCTGGATGGCCTGCCCCTCGCCATCGAGCTGGCGGCGGCAAGGGCGAACATTCTTTCGCCTGGCGAGATGCTGGCCCATCTGTCCCGCGATGAGCGGCATGGCTCGCTCGATCTCCTCACCGGCGGCACCCGTGACGCGCCGGAACGCCACCGCACGCTGCGGGGGGCGATCGGCTGGAGCTATGGCCTGCTCCACGCCGAGGACCAGGCGCTGTTCCGGCTGCTCAGCGTTTTTGTCGGCAGCTTCACGGTTGAGGCCGCCGCCGCGATCGCGGCCATGATGCCGGCTGAACGAAGCCCCGGCGCGCAGACCGATCCGGGCGCCCACCCCGGAGGCCTGTCGCGCTTCGCCTTTCTGGATGCCCTGGGATGGCTCGTCGAAAGCAACCTCCTCCAATGCATCGAGGCACCGGGAGCGCAGAAGCGCTTTCAGATGCTGGAAACGATCCGCGAATTCGGGCTGGAGCAACTGGAAGCCCAGGGCGAACTCGACCGCGCCCTGCATTGTCATGCGATCCACTTCCTCCGGATCGCGGAACAGGGCGAGAAGGAGGCCGGCGGCCCGCGTCAGTCGGAATGGCTGGGGCGCCTTGACGAGGAGCACGGCAATTTCCGTGGCGCGCTGGCGCGGTTGTTCGGTGAGGGAGGGGATGCGCCAACCGGCATCAGGATGGCGTGTGCGCTTTGGGTGTTCTGGTTCCGGCGCGCCTATCTCCGCGAAGGCAGCCGCTGGATCCAGATGGCCTGCGCCCTGTGCCCGCCCGACGTGCCGCCGCTCCGCGCCAGGCTGCTGACCTGTGACGGATCGCTGGCCCGCATGCTGGGCGACTTTCCCCGCGCCGAAAAGCTGCTGGAAGAAGCTGCCACGCTCTGGCGCGTCCTTGGGGACAGGGAAGGGCTGGCCTGGGCGCTCAGCCATCTGGGGCTGGTGAAGCAATGGCTGGGCGAACTCGATTCCGGTGTCGAGTTGCTGGAGGAAAGCCTTTCGCTGCGGCTATCCTCCGGCGACAGGCGCGGTATCGCCCGCTCCCTTTTCAACCTCGCTGTGGCCGAGGATTTCCGGTGCCATTACGCCAGGGCGGCGGAGCTCTACCGGAGGACCCTCGATGCGCAGCAGGAACTGGGTGATGTCTGGGGAACCGGCCGGGCCCTCGGCTATCTCGCGAAGGTGGCCCTGCGGGAAGGCGACCATGCCCGCGCGCGGGCGCTTTGCCAGCAGGCCATGGCCCTGAGCCGGCAGGTGGCGGACAAATGGGGCGTCGGGCTGGCCCAGGCAGGGCTGGGAGGCGTTGCCCTGGCGGAAGGACAGCATGCGGCGGCTGCCGCGATGTTCAGCCAAAGCCTCCTGACCTTCCGCGATGTGGGATCGCGGGACCGGATCGCCGAATGTCTGCAGGACCTGTCCTCCCTGTTGCGGCAGGCCGGCAGGGTGGAGCAGGCCGTTCAGCTTTCCGCGGCCGCGGTGGCAGCCCAGCAGGGCGGCACGCTGGCGCTGTGGCCGGCGGTGCGTGCCGAGCAGGAGGCGGAGATGCGGGACGCGCTCTCCATCCTTGGCCCGGAGCGCTTCCAGAAGGCCTGGGCCGAGGGTGGGGCCATGGGCGTGGACGAGGCGGTCGCCATGGCCAGGGAGCTGGGGCACCTTTTGTGACATCCCAGCTCCAGGGCGCCCTTGGCGGGCGGCTGCGCATCCGCCGCCCATTGGTGGCTGGCCTGCTGCCGTCGCGTGCGGCATGCGGGTCAGGTCCGGCGGCGTCCCGCGGTCTCAGCGCCCCGCCCGGTCCGCCGCGCTCGCAGTTTCTACAAGCCCGGCGGGCTGGCGCGAACCCGCCAGAAGCACATCCGGGACCACCGGCGCGGAATAAACGATCTGCTGGTTCTCGCCCTGCCCGGTGATGTTGGTCAGCATGGGGGACTGCATCGCCCTGCCGTCGGAATAGGCGATGCTTCCTCCCTCGCCGCCGGTCACGCTGCGAACCGCCGCCCCGCCCAGCAGGTTGAAGCTGTGGCCTGGACCGTATTCGATAGCGAAGTTCTCGCCCTGGCTCAGCACGGTGATGGCGGGCTGCTGCGCCGAAGCCTGGGAAACGGGCGCGACGGCCACCAACCAGGCGCCGGCGATGCCGAACAGGGCGGAAACGGAACCACGGATCATCATGACACTTCCTCGATTTTTTCGTCGCAGACGTTGATGTCTGCTGAAGGAAGAATTTCATGACGGGAGGCCGGGCGAAGTGCCGAATCGCACAGGACGTGCATCCCCGTGGCCGGTCAGGAAGCTGCCGCGCCCTTGTTCCGGCGGCCGGGCAGGCCCGGCGGCTTCCTGAGCAGGTCGGGGCGCAGGATAACAATGGCGCTGCGCGTGGTTTCGATCATTCCCTGCGCCGCCATGTCGGCCATTTCGCGCGACACCGCTTCCCGCCTGGCGCCGATCAGAATGGCCAGCACCTGGTGCGTCAGCGGCGGGCTGATGATCATCATCTCCATCGATCCCTTGCGGGGGCGGGCGAGGCGGCACAGCGTGAGGGCCAGGCGCTGGCGTATGGGAAGCGTCGCGATTTCCAGCAGGCGCTCCCCGTTTTCCCGCAGCCGCTGCGTCAGAAGACGCAGGAGGTTGAGGCAAAGCGGCGGCGACGCGAACACCGCATCGAGGAAGGCGGAGCCCGTCACGATGCAGAGCCGGGCGGCGGTTCGCGCCGTGACATTGGCCGAACGCGCTTGCCCGTCGATCGCGGAAAGCTCGCCGAAGCAGCCGCCTTCCTGGATCTCGCCGAACAGGAATTCCTTGCCTTCGGAGGTGCGCAGCAGAACCTGCACTGCGCCGCCAAGGATGAAGAACACTTCCCCCGACGGATCGCCGAAATCCAGGATCAGCTCGCCGGGCTTCGCGGTGCGCCAGCGCGCCCCGGCCGCGAGGCGGGCGATGATCCGCGGATCGGCGCCCCGCAACAGGTGGACATCGCGCAGCCCGGCATCGCCATGCCGGGCCTCGCCGTTTCCCGGTTCTGCCGCGATCCCGCCCGTCATCAGGAGCCGCGCGGGGCTGGGTCAGAGTTGCTCAAGAGGCGGCGCTTCCCCTCCGAACCAGTTCTTCTCCAGCAGGCCCCGCGCTTCCGCGGCGCCCGCCGCGTCGCCCCGCGCCTCGGCTGCCTTCAGGAGCCCGGCGGCGGCCCAGCCATTGTTGGGCGACCGCTGGGTGGCCGCGCGGAACGCGGCCTGCGCCTCCTCGGCCCGTCCCGCCGCCAGCAGCGCCGCGCCGAGTGATTGATGCACCGGGTAGTACCAGAAGGGCGGCTCCATATAGGGCAGGCTGTCCTGGATGCCGGCCGCGGCCGCGAACAGGTCGGCCGCCCTGGCATGGTCGCCCGCCTGCTGCGCCATGCGCGCCTGGATGATGTGCTGCGCGATGGCGAGAACATCGGGCCCCGGCACCCCGCCTGCGGGAAGGGCCTGGATGTCGGGGGTCGCGATCATTTCCCCGATGGCCTTCGCTTCGGCCTGTGCTTCCGCGGCATGTCCCTGGCGCGCGAATGCGACCCCGCGCGCATAATGCCAATGCGCCAGCACGTAGGGGAAGTGGCTGCCGGGGCTGGGCAATGCGAGAACGGCATCGGGCTGCGAGAAGCGCGCATGCGCGACAAAGGGTGCCGCCGCGATGGGCTGCGTCCAGGGCACTTCCCGCTGCGCGCGTTCGGAAACCAGGGCGGCGAGCTTTCCCGCGGCGGATATGGCGGTGCCGCCATCGCCGCCCATCATGGCCGAGGCCAGGATGAAGTGCACGTTGTGGGCGTAATAGCCTTCATTGTAGAGAAGGCTGCTGCCGTCATGCCGCAGCATCGCCTCATCGGCGGCGGCGGCGCGGAGATTGGCATCCAGGCTGTCCCGCCACCGGCCCAGCCGGTACCAGATATGGCTCGGCATATGCACCAGATGCCCCGCGCCGGGCATCAGCGCCGCCAGCCGCGCCGCGTGCGAAGCGGCGCGCTCGGGCTTGTCCGAGGCCTCCACCGCATGGATGTAGAGATGGATCGCGCCGGGATGGTCGGGCTTCGCCGCCAGCGCGCCCAGCTGCCGCGTGCCCAGCACGCCTTCCAGCAGGGCCAGCATGCGTTCCGTCGCGCCCTTGGGCGATTGCCCGCCATCGGCCCAGTAATCCCATGGGCTCAGATTCATCAAGGCGTCGGCGGTGAGCAGGGCAATGTCCGGGTCCTCGGGGAAGCGCGCCTGGAGGGCTTCCATCGCATCGGCATAGGCCTGGTCCAGGGCCTTGCGGTCGGCCGACGGATCGGCGGAGTAGCGCCGTGCCAGGGCATCGATCATGGCCGTGTGGATCGCGCTTCCCCATGGGGACAGGCGTTGCGCTTCCTCCAGCACGATCAGGGCGCGCCGGTTGGCATCGGCATCCATCGGATAGTTGATGTGCGGGCCGAGAACCCAGGCCTCGCCCCAGAAGCACATGGCGCAGGACGGGTCCAGCGCCTGCGCCACGCGGAAGGCGCGGGCCGCTTCCGCATGGTTGAAGGCCCAGCCCAACCGGTAGCCCTGGTCGAAATAGTCCTGCGCCTCCGGGTTCGCCGTGCCGGCGGGATAGGTCAGACGCCCAAGCGTCGGGAGCAGGGGCGGGCGGGCCTCGCTGCGGGGCGCGGCGGCGCCATGCGGCAGGTCGCGCGCATAGATGCCGATCTCGCTGCGGGCCGGCTGCCCGGATGGCGGGGCTTGTTGCAGCTGTTGCGATGGCTCGGGCTGCCGTGGCGCCTGGGCGAGGACTGGGCCATGGCCGGCATGCCGTTCCCGCTGTTCCAGGGCGTGCAGCAGGCGCGCCCGCGGGCTGTCATGGCCCCCTAGCGGGCAGGCCAGCGCATCGCCGGCCAGGAGGCCGGCGCTGGCGGTCGCGGCAAGGAAGAATGCGCGCGAGGCAGGTCGCCGCATGGAGCGGCAGGATTCCTGTGCCATGAGAATGGACCTTCAGGCTTGCAGCAATTGCACCGCACCCAAGGCTGGCGCTGGAGGGGGACCGGGTTCAGCGTTGCCCGCAACGTATCGTGCATGTGGCATCCGGTGCTCTCACGGCACCGAAAAGCTGCGCGCGGGGCACTCTCCCCTGTTGGCCCTTGCAGTGTCGGTCATGGCCTGGGGCACGCGACCCGCGCAGCCTACACGAGCTTCAGGGCGCCTGCCAGGGAAGAATGATCCGGCATCAAACCGAAAGCCGTGTGGCGTCCTTCATTCATGGGGAGGGGCGCCCCGCTCCGGCCCGTTCCCCGCAGGTGGCGCCATGGCTGCGTTCCGACATGGCCGATTTCCAGCCATGGGCGCGTCGGCTAGCGTGCGCGCGTCCAGGAGGAGCAGGGTCTTGAGCGTGTCAGGTATTTTTGCGCGGATCGTGGCGCTGGTCGGCGCGGCAACGGTGGTGTCGCGGCGGATGGCCGGGGGCACGCCGGAGCCCGCTTGGGGCAGCGCGCCGGCCATTCCGCCGGCCAAGCCGCAGGGCAGCATTCCCACCCTGAAGATGCCGACGGCCACGGGATGGAGCGGCGGGCGGAAGCCGGTCGCGGCGCCCGGGCTGAAGGTCAACGCCTTCGCCGCCGGCCTGCAGCATCCCCGCTGGATCCATGTGCTGCCCAATGGTGACGTGCTGGTCGCCGAGGCCTCCAGCGTGCCCCGGCGCGCCAGGTCGATCTTCGACTATGCCATGGTCAGCACCATGAAGCGCGCGGCCGCGATGGGCGTCAGCGCCAACCGGATCACCCTGCTGCGCGACGCCGATGGCGATGGCGTGGCGGAGATCCGGGAGGTGTTCCTGGAAGGGCTGAACCAGCCCTTCGGCATGGCCCTGGTGGGCGACACCTTCTATGTCGGCAACACGGATGGCGTGGTGGCCTTCCCCTATGAGGAAGGGGCGACCCGCATCACCGCGCCGGGGCGGAAGCTGGTGGAGTTCAAGCCGGGCGGGCACTGGACCCGCAGCCTGCTGGTCAGTCCCGACGGGCGGAAGCTTTACGCGGGTGTCGGCTCCCTCAGCAACATCGGCGATCAGGGGATGGAGGCCGAGGAAGGGCGCGCCGCCATCCATGAGCTGGACCTCGCCACCGGCCGGAGCCGCATCTTCGCCGATGGCCTGCGCAACGCCGTGGGCATGGCGTGGGAGCCGCGCAGCGGCGCTCTCTGGACGGTGGTCAATGAGCGGGACGGGCTGGGCGACGAAACGCCGCCGGACTACCTCACCTCCGTGCGGGATGGCGGCTTCTATGGCTGGCCCTACTGCTACTGGGGGCAGACCGTGGATGACCGGGTGCCGCAGGACCCGGCCGCCGTGGCGCGGGCGATCACCCCGGACTACGCGCTGGGCGGGCACACCGCGTCGCTGGGGCTTTGCTGGCTGCCGGCCGGCACGCTGCCCGGCTTCCCCGAGGGCATGGCCATCGGCCAGCACGGTTCCTGGAACCGCAGCACGCTGAGCGGCTACAAGCTGATCTTCGTGCCTTTCGCCGATGGCCGCCCGGACGGGCCGCCGCGCGACATCCTGTCCGGCTTCCTGTCACCGGATGAGCGGGCATCCTATGGGCGTCCGGTGGGCGTGACGCTTGGCCCCGATGGCGCCGTGCTGATGGCCGACGATGTGGGCGACGTGATCTGGCGTGTCACCGGCGATCGGGCGGCCTGAGCGGCGGGGCGGCCTTTGCATCTGTTGCAGGGGCCGGCGCGATGGCAAGCTCGGCCCATGCATGACGATCTGATCCGCCTGACGGCGACCGAAGCCGTCACCCGCCTGCGCCGCCGCGAGGTGTCGCCGCTCGAGCTCATTGATGCGGCGGAAGCGCGCATCGCGGCGGTCGAGCCGGAGGTGAACGCCCTGCCCACCCTTTGCCTCGACCGCGCGCGCGACCATGCGAAGCGGCTGATGGCGGGGCAGGGGGAAGAGCTTGCGGACCAGGTCGGATGGCTGGCCGGGCTGCCGGTGACCATCAAGGACCTGACGGATGTGGCCGGCGTCCGCACCACCTATGGCTCGCCCATCTTCAAGGACCATGTCCCGCAGGAGTCGCACCCGCTGGTGCGGCGCATCGAGGCGCATGGCGGCGTGGTCATCGCCAAGTCCAACACGCCGGAATTCGGCGCTGGCGGCTCCACCTTCAACGAGGTGTTCGGCCGCACCCGCAACCCCTGGAACACCGCGCTGACCTGCGGCGGCAGCACGGGCGGCGGCGCCGTGGCGCTGGCGACCGGCGAGGCCTGGCTGTCCCATGGCAGCGACCATGGCGGCAGCCTGCGCCGGCCCGCCACCTATTGCGGGGTGGTGGGGCTGCGCCCTTCGCCCGGGCGGGTGACGCGGGGGACGGTGAACAACCTGTTCTCCCCGCTGTCGGTGGAAGGCCCGATGGCGCGGAACGTGCCGGACCTGGCGCTGTTCCTCGACACCATGGCGGGATGGTGCCCGCTCGACCCGCTGACCTATGACGCGCCGGCCCGCTCCTATGCCGCGGCCGTGGCGGCGGCCGAGGCCGAGCGCCCGAAGCGCATCGCCTTCACCGCCGATTTCAACGGCCAGCTTCCCGTGGACCGGGAAACCCGCGAACTCTGCGCGGAGGCCGTGCGCGCCTTCGAGGCGATGGGCTGCGTGGTGGAGGAGTTCGCGCCCGATCTCGGCGAACTGGGCGAGGCCTTCCTGATCCTGCGCAGCCAGTCCTTCGTGGTGGACCGTGAAGCGCAACTCGCGACGCATCGCGATCTTCTCAAGCCCGACATCATCTGGAACACCGAGCGCGGCCTAGCGGCGACGCCGAGCCAGCTCGCCTGGGCCGATCGCGAGCGCGCCGCCTTCTACCGCCGCATGGCCGCGCTGTTCACGCGCTATGACGTCTTCATCACGCCGGGCGCGACCACGCCGGCCTTTGACGTGATGCTGCGCAACCCGGACAGCATCGCCGGCGTGAAGCTCGAGAACTACATGGCCGGCTCGATGATCAACGCCGCCATTACCCTGGCGGGATGCCCGGCCGTGGCGGTTCCCTGCGGCTTCGACCAGCATGGCCGCCCTGTCGGGCTGCAGGTGGTGGCGCCGCCCCGGCGGGACGAGGTCGCGCTCCAGGCGGCCGCGCTGTTCGAGCGGGCAAGCGGCCTCAGCCTGAAGGTGCCGATCGACCCGCGGCCCGGCAGCGTGCCGCCGGCGGAGCCGCCCGCCGCCGCGTGATGCGCCCCATGGGCACGGCCGGCACAGAGTGGCCGGCCGTGGCCCTGGCTCCGAAGATCGCAGGAGGCACGCCCCTGGCGGTCATCCGGCGCCCGCGAGGGTGGCCACGGCCGTTCCGGCCAGCATCGTCGATGCCACGACCAGCCAGGCGGGAAGCCGCCACAGCACCAGGGCGCCGAAGGCCAGCAGCACCACGGCGAAGTCGAGGCCCGACCGCACCGACGAGGTCCAGATCGGATCGTACAGCGCCGCCAGCAGGATGCCGACCACGGCCGCGTTGACGCCCGCCAGGGCGGCCCGCGCCGCCGGGCGCCGGCGCAGCGCATCCCAGAAGGGCAGCGCGCCATACATCAGCAGAAGGCCGGGCAGGGACACGCCCAGCAGGGCCAGCAGGCCGCCGGCGATCCCGTTGGGCCAGAGCGACTGGGCGGCGCCCAGAAACGCCGCGAAGGTGAAAAGCGGGCCGGGAAGGGCCTGCGCCACGCCATAGCCGGCCAGGAAGCCATCGGCGGAAATCCAGCCGGGCGGCACCATGGCGCGCTCCAGCAAGGGCAGAACAACATGGCCGCCGCCAAACACCAGGGAACCGGCCCGGTAGAAGGCTTCCGCCGTGGCGACGGCATGGGAGCCGGTCAGCGCGGCCAGCAGCGGCAATCCGGCGAGAAAAACCGGAAACGCGACAAGCGCGGCGGTGGCGGCGGCCCGAGGCACCCGGACAGGCAGGACGGCATCGCTTTCCGGCCGGTGGCCGGTATCCCGATACAAGGCCAGCCCGATGGCCGCCCCGAACAGGATCACCGCCATCTGCGCCCAGGCAAAGGGCAGCGCCAGAAGGATTGCGGTGGTCGACAGGGCCAGGGTGGCCCTGGCGCGTTCGGGACACAGGCTGGCCGCCATGCCCCACACCGCCTGCGCCACCACTGCCACGGCGACAAGCTTCAGGCCATGCACGAGGCCCGAGCCCAGCCCGCCAGTCAGCGCATCCACGCCATAGGCGGCCAGCAGCATGATGATGGCCGATGGCAGGGTGAAGCCCAGCCAGGCCGCCAGGCCCCCGGGCAGGCCGCCCTTCAGCACACCCAGCGCGAAGCCGACCTGGCTGCTGGCGGGCCCCGGAAGAAACTGGCCGAGTGCCACGAGGTCGGCATAGCCCTTCTCGTCGACCCAACGCCGCCGGGCGACGAATTCTTCCCGGAAATAGCCGAGATGCGCGACCGGCCCGCCGAAGGAGGTGAGCCCGAGGCGCAGGAACACCAGCAGGATCTCCATGAATGCCACCTCGCGCGGGGCATCCGCCGGGTCCGGCGTGGCGGGGGAAAGCAGGGGTGCTTGCATCGGGATGCTAGGGCCTTGTTCTGTGCGCCGCGGGGGGCGGTCATGCCGTCCGCTTTCCGCGAACCATGGGGCGAACCATGGCGCGGACGCGCGAACCGGCCCAGTGACGGTTGCGTTGCCGCCGCCCCTGTCACGGCATGGCCACCACCGGCAGCCACAGCACCAGCGCGGCCAGCACCACGAGCAGCACGGGCGGGGTGATGACCAGCCCGACCTTCATGTACTGCCCCCAGGTGATGGTGGTGCCCTTGCTGGCCAGGACATGCAGCCAGAGCAGGGTGGCGAGGCTGCCGATCGGCGTGAATTTGGGACCGAGGTCGCAGCCGATCACGTTGGCATAGATCATGGCTTCGCGGATGGCGGGCGGGATGCCCTGCGCCTGCTCGATCGCCAGGGCGCCGATCAGCACGCCCGGCAGGTTGTTCATCACCGAGGACAGCAGCGCCGCCCCGAAGCCGGTGCCGATGGTGGCCACCCAGGGGCCATGGCCGGCGAGCCAGACCAGCGCCTGCTCCAGATGGTCGGTGAGCCCCGCATTCCGCAGGCCATAGACCACGAGATACATGCCGAGCGAGAAGATGACGATCTGCCAGGGCGCCCCGGCCAGCACCAGGCGGACCGGAACAACCCCGCCCCGGCCGCCCCGGTGCCAGCGCCCGGCGAGCGCCAGCAGGACCAGCGCCGCGGCGCCCGTCACGGCCGCCACCGGCACGCCGAGGGGCGCCAGGACAAAATAGGCCAGCAACAGGACCGCCAGCAGCGGGAAGGCCGCGCGGAACACCAGGTGGTCCCGGATCGCCGCCCGCGGCTCCTCAAGCTGGTGGAGGGAGTAGCCCGCCGGAATCTGGCGGCCGTAATAGGCCCACAGCACGCCCAGCGTCGCCGCCAGCGCCACCAGGTTCACCGGCACCATCACCGCGGCATAGCGGTTGAAGGTGATGCCGAAGTAGTTGGCCGAGACGATGTTCACCAGGTTGGAGATGACCAGCGGCAGGCTGGTGGTATCCGCGACGAAGCCCGTGGCGACGATGAAGGCCAGCGTGGCGCCGGCCGGGAAGTCCAGCCGCAGCAGGATGGCCATGACGATGGGTGTCAGCAGCATGGCCGCGCCGTCATTGGCGAAGAAGGCGGCGATCACCGCGCCCAGCAGAACAACCAGCGGGAACAGCCGCCGCCCCTTTCCGCCGCCCCATCGCGCCACATGCAGCGCCGCCCACTGGAAGAACCCCGCCTCATCCAGCAGCAGCGAGATGATGATGAGGCCGATGAAGGTGAAGGTCGCGTCCCAGACGATCCCCCAGACCACCGGCACATCCGCCCAGCCGATGACCCCGCTCAGCAGGGCGAGGGTGGCGCCGCCCATGGCGGACCAGCCGATGCCGAAGCCGCGCGGCTGCCAGATGACAAGGATGAGGGTGGCGAGGAAGATGGCCAGGGCCAGCATGTCGGCGTGGTCTTTCGGGCGGCGGGCGCGGTGCGGCTTCGCAGCCAGGGAATGGCGGCGCGGGCGGAGGTGAGGGAATGGAAGGCGGGCTGCGCTCAGGCCGCGTGGTGGCGGCGCCCACCATCGGCTGCCCCGCCACGCTTCGTCATGATGGCTGCTGTTGCGGGGCGGGCAGGATGTCCAGCACCGTCTCGGGCGGCCTGCACAGCCTCGCCCCGAGCGGCGTCACCACGATTGGGCGGTTGATGAGGACGGGATGCGCCATCATGGCGTCGAGCAGCTGGTCGTCGCCCAGGGCCGGGTTGTCGAGGCCCAGCTCCGCATAGGGCGTGCCCTTCTGGCGCAGCAGGCCGCGAGGGCCGATGCCCATGCGCCCAAGGAGGCCGGCGAGTTCCTCCCGCGATGGCGGCGCCTTCAGGTATTCGACGATGCGTGGCTCGATGCCCGCATCGCGGATCATCGCCAATGTGTTGCGCGACGTGCCGCAGGCCGGATTGTGATAGATCAAGACATCAACCGTCATTGGACAGCCTTTCCGGTCGGGCGGCAGGGCGTAGGGGCGGCGATCGGACGCGCGCAAGGGTCGGCATGCCCGTCGCGGCCTTCCTTGGCGGGAAACAGCATCATTCCGCGCAGGCGGTCCAGGTCGGCCCGATAAAGGACGGAATGGTCCAGCCGCGCCGGGCGCAGCAGCCCGGCGCGGCTGGGTGCGGCCAGATGCGTGGAAAGGGTGTTCTGGGGCATATCGAGCCGGCGGGCGATTTTTCCGGCGGGCAGGCCATCCGCTCCGTGCCGCGCCAGCAGGCGGAAGGTTTCCGGACGCGTTGCCTGCGACACGGCGCCAAAGCAGGCCAGGGCGGCGTCCTTTTCCATGGATCGAGCTTGATGGATATGACTGCCGCGTCAAGCCTCGTGCCGTGGCGCGAGGAGCGGGGAAACGCAGGCGGCCGTAGACGGCGCCCCTTCCCGCTCCGGCCGGGAAAGCGGCCTTGCCCGGATTGGCTCGTGCCGGTGGCGATGGCCCGCATCGCGCCACCGGCCAACACGGCCTGATGGATGATGGCGATAACAGGAAAGGTTGGCGCGGCCGGCCGCAACCGGCGGCCGCGCCTGGTTGGCTCAGATGAACCAGCCATCCGTTTCGAGCGCCTCGGAAGCATTCGGGCGGCCGAAATTCTCGGTCACGAAGATGGCGGGGCGGCCATTGTAGTCGCCCTGCTCCAGGCCGATGCCGATCTCGGTGAATTTCGAGCTCAGGATGTTCGCCCGGTGACCGGAGGAATTCATCAGGTTGGCATGCAGCTGCTCGACATCCGCCTCATCGAGCGTGGCGGCGCGCGAGCCGCCGATATAGGCGATGTTTTCCCCCGTGGCGGTCCAGCCATAGCCGGCATCGGTCACCCGCTCGGACGGGCTGCTGCCGTTCGCGCCCCTGTGGGAGAACACGTCCTGCGCCACCATCCATTCGCTGTGCTGGCCCGCCGCCTCGACCAGCTCGGCATCGAAGGAGAAGGGCTTGAGGCCGGCATCGGCGCGGGAAGCATTCACCAGCTTCAGGAAATAGGTTTCCAGGGCCGTGACGCCGGCGTGCGACTCGACCGGAGTCGGGGCAGGGGCAGGGGCAGGCGCCGGGGTAGGCGCGGGCGTCGGGACCGGGCTGGGCACGACGGCGCCGAGGCTGTCCGGCTCCGCCGCCTCGGAAGCATTCGGGCGGCCGAAATTCTCGGTCACGAAGATGGCCGGGCGGCCCTTGTAGTCGCCCTGAGTGAGGCCGATACCTACTTCGGTGAAGTTCGGGTTCAGCAGGTTGGCCCGATGGCCCGAGGAGTTCATCAGGTTGGTATGGAGTTGCTGGACGTCCGACTCATCGAGCGTGGCGGCGCGCGAGCCACCAATATAGGCGATGTTCTCGCCCCAGGCGGTTGCGCCATAGCCGGCGGCCTTCATGCGGTCACCCGCCGAGCTGCCATTCGCACCGGTATGCGAGAACACGTCCTTCGCCACCATCCAGTCACTGTGCTGGCCTGCCGAATAGAGCAATTCCCCATCGAAAGACAAAGGCTTAACGCCCGCCTTAGAGCGGGAGTCATTGATGAGTCCAAGGAAGTATGATTCGAGGGATGTCGGCAGTTCGTTTGGCATTGGCTTTAGCCCCGTAGGTCGTTTCTCGTGGGCATCCAGTGCAATATTTGCGACTAGAAGCTGGCTGCCACGTCTATCCTCGCGAAACCGAGAGGACAAGCCTGCTTCTGTTAAGCACGCGGTCGCGCAGGAGCCTGCCCGCTACTGAACATTCACCCGCCTGCCAGGATTCTGCGGCGGCGCCGGATGGTTCCGGATGCCCCCGAAAGGCAGGCTGTCCCAAGGGGATCGGCGCCCCCGCGCCTGATCTTTCCCATGCGCGTTTGTGCAGGATCCGCATGCCGCGGCACCAATCCGGGCCGATATTATCTTTTCGGTAACCATGGCGGGGCGAAATGGCGGCGTCCCGAGGGAACCCGCCATGCCCAGAACCCCGAGTTTCTGTTCCCTGGCCGGCGCTGCCGTTGCGATCGGCGGCGCGTGGCCGCCCGCCACGGGTTTCGCCGCCGCGCATCCCGGCGCGGATGCCGGGCCGTCGGCCTTTGACGCCCTGTTCAACAGCGACACCGCGGGCTTCGCCGTGCTGGACATGGCCACCGGGTGCTTCCAGCGCGTGAACCGCCGCTTCTGCGAGATGACCGGGCGCAGGGCCGAGGACCTGCTCAGCGGCATGAGCCCCTCCCATGTGGTGCATCCGGATGACCAGGCCGCGGACCGGGCCTTGTGGCGGGACGGCGCGCGCACCGGCCGCTTCCGCGAGGCGGAGAAGCGCTACCTGCACCCGGATGGCCGGGTGGTCTGGGCGCGGCTGAGCGTCGCGATCCTGGCGCGGCACCCGGATGGGCGGCCGGCGCGGTGCGTCGCCATTGTCCAGGATGTCACGGCCGGCCATGAGGCGATGGCAAGGCAGCATGCCAGCGAAAGCCTGCTGCGCCTGACGCTGGAAGTCGGCCGCATCGGCAGCTTCCAGCACGACTTCGCCTCCGGCCGCGTGCAATGCGGCGCCGAGACCCGCGCCATGTACGGCCTGCCGCCAGGGAACGAGGTGATCACCGCCGCCGAATGGTTCGGGCCGGTGCTGCGGGAGGACCGCGTGCGCCTGGAGGAGCTGAGCCGGATCGCCATCGGCAACCGCGCCCCGGGCCTGACCGTGGACTACCGGATCCGCCGCCCGGATGGCGAGATGCGCCATTTCGAGGCCCGGCTCCGCTTCGCCTATGACCAGAGGGGGCGCGCCGCCGGCGTCACCGGCGCCATCATCGACGTCACCGACCAGCGGGAAGCGGAAGCGCGCATCGCCTATATCGCCCATCATGACGCGCTGACCGGCCTGCCCAACCGCGCGCTGTTCCGCAACCGCCTGGAGGACAGCATCGCCCGCGCCCAGCGCGGCGAAGGCTTCGCCGTGCACTGCCTCGACCTGGACCGCTTCAAGGAAGTGAATGACAGCCTGGGGCACTCGCTGGGCGATGCGCTGCTGCGCGCAGTGGCCGGGCGGCTGCGGGAGGAACTGCGCGAGATCGACACCGTTGCCCGCCTGGGTGGCGACGAATTCGCCATCATCCAGTCCCGGGTGCGGCAGCCGGCGGAGGCCACCAGGCTGGCCCGCCGCCTGATCGAGGTGATGTCGCAGCCCTTTGAGCTGGAGGGTCATCAGGTGGTGATCGGCACGAGCCTCGGCATCTCCCTCGCGCCGGCGGATGGGGAGGGAGCCGACACGCTGCTGAAGAACGGCGACATGGCGCTGTACCGCGCCAAGGCCGATGGCCGCGGCCGGCTCTGCTTCTTCGAGCCGGAGATGGATGCGCGGATGCAGGCCCGGCGCCGGCTGGAGATGGACCTGCGCCGCGCCCTGGTGGCGCGCGAATTCGAGTTGTTCTTCCAGCCCATCGTGGAGGTCCGCTCCCGCCGCGTCACCGGGCTGGAGGCGCTGCTGCGCTGGAACCATCCGCAGCAGGGCCTGGTGCCGCCGGACCATTTCATTCCCCTGGCCGAGGAGATCGGGCTGATCATCCCGCTGGGCGAGTGGGTGCTGGAGCAGGCCTGCGCCCACGCCGCGCGGTGGCCCGGCGACACCACCATCGCGGTCAACCTGTCGCCGGCGCAATTCGCCAGCCGCGGCCTGGTGGATGCCGTGGCACGGGCGCTGGCGGCGGCGGGCCTGGATCCGGGCCGGCTGGAGCTGGAGATCACGGAAACGGTGATGCTGCAGGACACGGACGCGACCCTGACCACGCTGCACCGGTTGAAGGCCCTTGGCGTGCGCATCGCCATGGATGATTTCGGCACCGGCTATTCATCACTGAGCTATCTGCAGCGCTTCCCCTTCGACAAGGTCAAGATCGACCGCTGCTTCACCCGCGACCTGGGCCAGACCCAGCAGAGCGATGCCATCATCCGCGCGGTGGCCGGGCTGTGCCAGGGGCTCGACATGCGCACCACGGCCGAAGGGGTGGAAACCGAGGAACAGTTCCGGGCCCTCGCCCGCAAGGGCTGCGCCGAGGCCCAGGGCTACCTGTTCAGCCGACCCTGCCCGGCGGGCGAGATCCCGGAGATGCTGGCGCGGCTCAGCCTGGCCGCCTGCGCGGCCGAGGCGGGGATGCTGGGCGCTCAGTAGTTCTTCCAGAGCCCGGGCGTCGCCAACTCCACTAGATGGCCGTCCGGGTCGCGGAAATACAGGCTGCGGCTGCCCTTCGGCCAATCGACCCGCCCTTCCAGAGGCACGCCATGCGCCGCCAGCCGCTCGGCCCAGGCATCCAGATGCTCCGCCGCCACGGCCAGGGCGTAATGCAGCCGGCCCTGGCCGTCATGGCCAGGGATGGTGCCGCCGGGCAGATGGGCCGGCGCATCGGTGGTGCCCTGCCGGAACAACAGCAGCACGCTGCCCGGCGCGGCGGGATAGGCGGCCAGCCGGCCATCCACGAACATCGGCCGCAGTCCCATCACCCCCTCATAGAAGCGGCGCGCGCGGTCGAGGTCCTCGACGTAAAGGCCGGTTTCCAGAACACCGCCCAGCGGTGGCGCCACGGCTTCGTTCATTCTCGCTTCCTTCCGCGATCCGGCCCAAAGGCCAGATGGGGCCAAGCACGCGGCCGCGCAGGCCCGCAAGCGGGATTATTCGGGCTTGATGCCGGCTTCCTGGGTCAGCTTGGCCCAGCGCGGGATCTCCCGCGCGATCAGGGCGCGCAGGGCGTCCGGCCCCCGCTGGTCGGGTGGCGTCACCTGGATCGCCATCTCCGCGAAGCGCGCCGCCAGGGCCTGATCGTCCAGCGCCTGGCTGATCGCCGCGGTCAGCACCTGCGCCTGGGCGTCCGGCAGGCCGGCGGGGGCGAAGGCGGCGTTCCACACGGCGATGTCGAGGGCGGGCAGCCCAGCCTCGGCGGCGGTCGGCACGTCGGGCAACTGGGGCAGGCGCTGCGGCACCGTGACCGCCAGCGGCACCAGCGTTCCGCCGCGTGCCTGCGGGATCACCGTCACGGCCTGGTCCACGATCACGTCGGTGACGCCGTTCATGGTGTCCTGCAAGGCCGGGCCGGCGCCGCGATAAGGCACCAGCGTGGCGCCGGCTTCCGTCGCGCGGTCGAACAGCAGCGCGCCCAGAAAGGACACCGATCCGGTGCCGGCTGTCGCCACCGTCAGCTGACCGCGATTGGCGCCGATCCATTGCCGCAGCTCCGGCAGGCTGCGCACGAAGCTGGGCTTCGCCGCCAGCACCATCGGGTTCACCGCGAACAGGCTGAGCGGCCTGAAGCTGGCCACCGGGTCATAGGGCAGCGACTTGTAGAAGGACGGGTTGGCCGAATGCGTGCCCATATGGCCGAGCCCGATGGTGTAGCCATCCGGCTCGGCGCGGGAGGTGCGCTGGGTGCCGAGGATGCCGCCCGCGCCGCCGACGTTCTCCACCGGCACCGGCTGGCCCAGGATGGCGGACATCTTCTGCGCCAGCAGCCGCGCCATCACGTCGGTGGGGCCGCCGGCGGAGAACGGCACCTGCATGGTGACCGGCCGTTGCGCCTTCCAGCCCTGGGCGCGCGCCACGGCGGGCAGCGCCAGCAGGCCGGAGGTTGCGGCGATCAACGTCCTGCGCTTCATCATGGTGGTCCTCCCTGGTGGTTCTTGTCGGGTGCAGGCGGGGATCAGGCGATGCGCGCTTCCCCCCGCATCGCCAGCCCGCCGGACGGGTTGGTGGCCCAGAGCGTGATCCGGCCTTCCGCATCCGGCGCCGTGCCATGCAGCGTCACCGGCGCGCCATCGAACAGCGGCGACAGCGCGCGGAAGGAGAAGGCGGTGACCGTGGCCTGCGGAAGCTGCCGCCGCACGAGGTCGAGCAGCAGCGTCGCCGTCAGCGGGCCATGCACGATCAGCCCGGGATAGCCTTCCTCCCGCGTGACGTAGTCGCGGTCGTAATGGATGCGGTGGCCATTGAAGGTCAGCGCGGAATAGCGGAACAGCATCACCGCGTCTGGCACGATCTGCCGCTGCCAGTCGCCCGGCGGCGGCGCGGCGGGAGCCGACTTCACCGCCGGCGTGTCGGCGGAGCGGTAGACGATGTCATGCTCCTCCGTCAGCAGCACGGCGTCCTGCCCGTCCTCGCGCAGCTCGTGCCGCACGGTGACGAAGATCAGCTCGCCCGAGGCGCCTTCGCGCCGCGTCACCTCGGCGATGGTGGAGGTGCGCGTCAGCGCCATGCCGACGCGCAGCGGCGCGTGGAACCGCAGCCGCCCGCCGGCCCACATGCGGCGCGGCAGGTGATGCACGGGCGGCAGGAAGCCGCCGCGCGCCGGGTGCCCGTCCGGCCCCAGCGAGGAATGGCGCGCCTGTGGCAGGAACAGGATCCAGTGCGCCAGGGGCGGCGCCGCGTCCCCGGCGGCGAAGGGCGGGTCGTCGCGGTCCAGCGTCGCCGCCAGGCGGTCGAGCGGGCCGGGCACAACCACGTCATGCTGCTGTTCCTGGCGGCCGACCCAGGCGGCGTAGTCGGTGGACATGGCTCAGTAGCTCCTGGGCATGCCGAGGACATGCTCGCCGAGATAGGACAGGATCAGGTTGGTGGAGATCGGCGCCACCTGGTACAGCCGGGTTTCGCGGAACTTGCGCTCGATGTCGTATTCCTCGGCGAAGCCGAAGCCGCCATGGGTGTTCACGCAGGCCTCGCCGGCGGCCCAGCTGGCCTCGGCGGCCAGCATCTTGCCCATATTGGCTTCCTCGCCCGGGCGCTCGCCGCGCTCGAACTTTTCCAGCCCCTTGTGGACGATGGCCTCGGCGGCGCGCATCTGGGCATAAGCCTTGGCAATGGGGAACTGCACGCCCTGGTTCTGCCCGATCGGGCGGTTGAACAGCACGCGCTCCTTGGCGTAGCCCACCGCCTTCTCGATGAACCACTTGGCATCGCCGATGCATTCGCTGGCGATCAACAGCCGCTCGGCGTTCATGCCGTCGAGGATGTAGCGGAAGCCACGGCCTTCCTCGCCGACCAGGTTCTCGGCGGGAACCTCCATGTTGTCGAAGAACACTTCGCAGGAATTATGGTTCATCATGGTGCGGATCGGCCGGATGGTCAGGCCCTTGTTCAGCACCGTGCGCATGTCCACGATGAAGGTGGACAGCCCCTCAGTCTTCTTCTGCACCTGCTCGCGCGGGGTGGTGCGCGCCAGCAGCAGCATCAGGTCGGAATGCTCGGCGCGGCTGGTCCAGATCTTCTGGCCGTTGACGATGTACTTGTCGCCTTCCCGCCGCGCCGTGGTGCGCAGCGCCGTGGTGTCGGTGCCGCTGGTCGGCTCCGTCACGCCGAAGGCTTGCAGGCGCAGCTCGCCGGAAGCGATCTTGGGCAGGTACTCGGCCTTTTGCGCGTCGCTGCCATGCCGCAGGATGGTGCCCATGATGTACATCTGCGCGTGGCAGGCGGCGCCGTTGCAGCCCTGCCGCTGCACCTCCTCCAGGATGGCGGCAGCGGCGGACAGGCCGAGGCCGGCGCCGCCATATTCCTCCGGGATCAGGGCGGCAAGGTAGCCCGCCTCGGTCAGCGCGTTGACGAATTCGGTGGGGTAGCCGCGCACCTCGTCCAGCTTGCGCCAGTATTCGCCGGGGAAGCGGGCGCAGAGCTTGGCCACTTCCTCGCGCAGATCGGCATGCGGGTCGTCGCGATGGCTCATCGCATCCATGGCTTGGCTCCTGTTCAGGCGGCGTGGCGCAGCAGGGCGGCGCCATCGTTGAGGCGGTCTAGGCGCAGCACCTCCTCGGCCAGGGCGGCGGCGCGCTCGGCGCCGATCACGGCATCGGCCAGCCCGGCGAACTTGCCGCGCAGCTCGTCCTCGTTGGGGAAGTTGGCGGGCTCGCCCTTGGGCACGATCACGGTGCGGGTGAACACCTGCCCGCGCGCCCGCAGCGTCAGCTTGCCGGACATGTTGGCCGGGAACTCGGCCTCGATCTCCGGGTCGTTCTCGCAGGCGATGCGTGGCATCAGCGTGCGGATCGCCGGGTCGTGCAGCGCCTTGTAGCTGTCCCAGTCCATCCGCCCGGTGGCCAGCGCGGCGGCGATCACGAAGGGACCGCTGAACTGCCCGTCCACGATGTTCTGCGGATCGGCCTTGCGCGCCGCGGGCTCGCCCACCAGCAGAAGCCCAGCGCGGGAAATGCCAAGGGTCGCCCCCTCGATCTCCTCCGGCCGCAGCGCCAGCTCCTCGCGCAGCGCCAGCGCCGCGTCGATGCCGGCATGGCCCCAGCGGCAGGATGGATAGGGCTTCACGCCGGTCGCCATCAGTTCGAAGACCTGGCCGAGGTCGCGCAGCGCGCGTTCCGGCACCGGCGCCGGGGCATAGGAGCGGAGGAAGCCGTGCTTGCCCTCCAGGGCGTTGGCGGCGCCCTTGAAGCCCTCGCGCGCCAGGGTGGCGGCGGTCAGCCCCGCCATGCCCGCCCAGCCCACCTGGAAGCGCTTGGTCCAGGCGCCATTGGCCAGGAATTGCAGGCTGCCGGCGCTCTGGCTCAGCGCGATGCCGAAGGCCGAGGCGATGGAAGCCGCGTCCAGCCCGAACACGCGCCCCGCCGCCGCCGCCGCCCCGAAGGCGCCGCAGGTGGCGGAAGGATGGTAGCCGCGGTCGTAATGCGCCCCGGCCGGCAGGGCCAGCGCCAGGCGCAGCGCCACCTCGTAGCCGGCGACGATGCCGGCCATCACCTCGGCGCCGGATGCGCCCACCATCTCGGCGGCGGCCAGCGCGGCGGGGATCACCGGGGCGCCGGGATGCACCACGGCCTCGGCATGGGTGTCGTCGAAATCGAGCGAATGGCCGAGGGTCGCGTTGATCAGCGCGGCGCCGGCCGGCGCATAGGTCGCGCTGTCGCCGAAGACGCGGCTGCTGCCATGGTCGAGCCCGAGGGCGCGCACCGCCGCCAGCAGAGCCGGGGTGCTTTCCGCGTCATGCCGCGCCCGCACCGCATTGCCCGCGAGGTCGAGCACCAGCAGCCGGGTGCGCGCCACCACCTCCGGCGGCAGCGCGGCAAGCGTCACGCCGGCGGCGAATTCCGACAGGCCGGCGGTGACGGGGGATTCGGGCGCCGCGCTCACGTCGTTCGGGCTCATGGCTGCGTTTCTCCACTATGGTCCTGTTGCCGGCCGGGGGCCGCGAACTCGGCGCGGATGGCGGCGCTGTGCTCCCCGATCGCGGGAACCGGTCCCAGCGCCGGGGCGGCGCCATCGGCGAGGGCGGGCGGCGCGACGATCGAGGCCATGCCGCCCGGCGTTTCCACCGGCACGCGGCGCAGCGCCGGATGGCCGGGAAGGTCGGGCAGCTCATTGACGAAGCCGAAGGCGGTGCGGGCGCGGTTGAGGCGCTCCGCCGCCTCGGCGCGGCTCAGCGCGCCGAGGCGGGCCGCCACCAGCGCATCCACCTCGGGCCGGTTGCCGACGCGGGCGTTGTTGCTGTTGAAGCCGGGGCGCGTGGCCAGCCCGGCATCCTGCAGCACCACCTCGCAGAACTGCGCCCATTCGCGCTCGTTCTGGATCGAGATCAGCACCAGGCTGCCATCGGCCGTCGGGAAGGCGCCATAGGGGCAGATGGAGGGATGCGCGAGGCCCACGCGCTGCGGCACCTTGCCCGTGCCTTCGTAGTAGAGCAGCGGCACGTTCATCCAGTCGGCCATGCCGTCGAACAGGCTGACCTCCAGCTTGCGGCCCTGCCCGGTGATGCCGCGCGCGATCAGCGCCTCCAGCACCGCCGCATGCGCCGCCATGCCGCAGGCCACGTCGCAGACCGAGACGCCGACGCGCCCGGGCCCGGCGGGATGCCCGGTGATCGAGGCCAGCCCGCTTTCCGCCTGCACCAGCAGGTCATAGGCCTTCATGCTGGCATAAGCGTTGTTGGCGCCGTAGCCGCTGACATCCACGGTGATCAGGCGGGGATAGCGGCGGCGCAACTCGTCCGAGCCGAAGCCGGCCCGTTCCGCCGCGCCGGGCGCCAGGTTCTGGATGAACACGTCGGCGCCTTCCAGGATCCGGTGCAGCAGCGCCGCGTCCTCCGGGTCCTTGATGTCGGCGACGAGGCTCTGCTTGCCGCGGTTGAGCCAGACGAAATAGCTCGACAACCCATGCACGGCGGCATCGTAGCCGCGTGCGAAATCGCCTTCCGGCCGCTCGATCTTGATGACCCGGGCGCCCGCATCGGCGAGGCGGGAGGAGCAATAGGGCGCTGCCACCGCCTGTTCCAGCGTCACCACCGTCAGCCCGGCCAGCGGTCCGTTCTGGAGCCCGTTCTGCTGGGGCGCGCTCACGCGAACGGCCCCGGCACGCTCCGCGCCAACAATTTCGCCGCAACCCTTATCGTGCTCGTCATGATCCATTTCCAGGTCTTGCTTGGCGGGAAGCGCCGTCAGGCGGCGGCGATTTCCCCGCGTTCGATGACAAAGGTGCTGTCCACCAGGGAACGCAGAAGATCGGGGCTGCTTTCGGTGATCAGGATGGCGACATCCGGCAGCGCGCTGCGCAGCCGCCCCAGCGCCTCGGCGTAGCGCAGGGCGAGTGCGGGGGCGAGGCCCTGGAAGGGCTCGTCCAGCAGCACGGCGCGGGTGCCCACCATCAGCGCGCGGCCCAGCGCCACCATCTTGCCCTGCCCGCCCGACAGCCCCGCGGCGCGGCGCGGCGCGAAGTCGCGCAGTTCCGGCAGCAGCGAATAAACCGCCTCCAGCCGGCGCGTGATCTCGCTGCCCGGCAGGCCGAGCACCTGCGCCGGCAGCAGCATGTTCTCCCGCACGGTGAAGGCGCCGAACAGCTTGCGCTCCTCCGGCGCGTAGCCGATGCCAAGACGGGCGCGGTGATGCGCCGGCAGGGCGGTGCAGGGCTTGCCGTCCAACGCCACCTCCCCCGAACTGGGCGCCAGCAGCCCCATCAGCGTGCGCAGGGTGGTGGTCTTGCCGGCGCCGTTGCGGCCGATCAGCGCCACCCGCCCGCCCGGCGGCACCGCGAGCGAAACGCGCCGCAGCACCGGCGCCCCGGCGATCTCCACCGACACGCCGTCAAGTCGCAGCATGGGCACCCTCCTTGCCGGTCCCGGCGCCATCTCCCACGGGCGCCACGCCAATGACGTCGCGCAGCACGGCGGGATCGTTCAGGATCTGCTGCGGCGGTCCCAGCGCCATGATCTTGCCCTGGCCCCACACCGCGACCCGGTCGGCGAAGCGCGCCACCACCTCCATGTCATGCTCCACGAACACGGCGGTGACCCTGGAATCCCGCAGCACGCGCGTCAGGGTTTCCACCACCGCCATCTTCTCGGCCGAGGCGACGCCGCTGGTGGGCTCGTCCATCAGCAGCAGGCGCGGCTTCAGCGCCACCGCCATGGCGATGTCGGCGAGCTTGCGCGCGCCCTCGTTCAACGCGTCGGCGCGGCGGTCGGCCAGCGGCAGCAGGCCGAAGCGGTCCAGCAATTCCTCCGCCTCGGCGCGGAAGCGGCGTTGCAGCAGGGGGGCCAGCGGCGCCCATGGCCCGGCCCGCGCGGCGATGGCGAGGGCGGCGTTCTCCAGCACCGTGTGCTCGGTGAAAAGCTGCGGCAACTGGAAGGAGCGGGCGATGCCGGCCTTGACGATGCGGCGCGGCTTCAGCCCGAGGATCGGCTGCCCGTCATAGGTGATGCTGCCGGCCTGCGGGCGGAGATAGCCGGTGGCCATGTTGATGAAGGTGGTCTTGCCGGCGCCGTTCGGGCCGATGATGGCCAGGAACTCGCCTTCCATCACGTCCAGGTCGATGCCGTCGGCGGCCTTCAGGCCACCGAAGGCGATGCGCAGCCCGCGGGCGGACAGGAGCACGCTCATGCCGACCTCCGCCGCGCCAGCAAGGCGCGCCCCATGCCCCACAGCCCGCCGGGCGCGAACAGGATCACCAGCAGCAGCACCAGGCCGAGGATCATCTGCCAGGCATCGGCCACCAGGGCGGCGGCATAGACCCGCGTCAGCTCATAGGCGACCGCGCCCAGGAAGGGGCCGAACACGCTGCCGGCGCCGCCCAGGATGGCGATGAACACCAGCTCGCCCGAGGCCGTCCAGTAGGCCAGGGCCGGGGTGACGTGGCGGGTGGTCATCGCCAGCACCGCGCCGCCGCAGCCGGCCATCAGTGCCGACAACACATAGGCGGCGAGCAGCACGCGGCGCCCTGAGATGCCCATGAACTCCAGCCGCGTTTCGCGCGTCTTGATGCCGGCCAGGGCCTGCCCCATGGGGGAGGCGAGATAAGCGCGGATCAGCGCGCCGAAGCCCAGGGACAGCAGCAGCGCCAGCACCAGCATGGCCCAGCCCTGCGCCTCGTTGGACAGGGTCTGGCCCGCGAAGGTGGTGGGCGGCAGGCGGATGCCGTCCGTGCCATGGGTGATGGCGTAGAACTTCTCCAGCACCGAATAGAACACCATGGACAGCGCCAGGTTCAGCATGCCGAAGAAGATCTCGCGGTAGCGCACCACGAACAGCCCGACCACCAGCCCGAGCAGCGCCGCGCCCAGCGCCGCCAGCGGCAGCAGCACCAGGGTTTCTGGCACCACCGATGCGCCGAAGGCCACGGCATAGGCGGCGAAGGCGAGATACAGCGCGTGCCCGAAGCTCACCTGCCCCGCGCGCAGCAACAGCAGGATGCCGAGCACGGCGAGGCCCTTGGCCAGCGCGATCGTCATCACGAAGCGCAGCCAGGGCACGGCCCAGGCCAGCGCCAGCACCAGCGCGGCGCCGATCAGCGCCAGCAGGATTTCCGTGGAGCGGCTCATATGCGTCGGGTCTCCGGCGTGCCGAACAGGCCCTGGGGCCGGATCAGCAGCACCAGCACCATGATGATGTAGGGCACCACCACCTCCAGCTCCGGCTCGAAATACACGGCGAAGGCGCGGCCGAGGCCGATCAGCAGGGCGGTGACCGCCGCGCCCTCCACCCGGCCGAGGCCGGCCGTCGCCACCACGGCGAAGCTCAGCACAATGGTCTGCGCCCCCACGCCCGGCACCAGCGAGGCGACGGGGGAGGCGAGCGCGCCGCCCAGCGCCGCCAGCGCCGCGCCCGCGGTGAAGGTCAGCAGGGTCACCTTGGCGGCGTCGATGCCCATGGCGCGCGCCGCCTCGCGGTCCTCGGTGACGGCGACGATCATGCGCCCGGCGAGCGTCCGGCGCAGGAACCAGGCGAGGCCCACCAGCGTCAGCAGGGCGATGCCCGGCAGCACGAAAAGCTGGTAGGCGGTGAAGGGAATGGTGTCGGCCCCGAAGGGGATCTCAACATTGCCGAGCAGCCGCACCGGCGTGTCCGACACCACGGGCTGCACGCCCCAGACCAGCTTCTGCAGATCCTCCAGCACCATGAACAGGGCAAAGGTGACCAGCAATTGCAGCACCGGCTCCTGCCCCTCGACCCGGCGCAGCAGCAGGCGCTCGATCACCGGGCCGAGCAGCACGCCGACCAGGGCGGCCGCCACCACCAGCGCCGGCAGCGACAGCCATTCCGGCAGGCCGCGCGACGACAGGAACAGGCTGAGCGAGGCCGCGGCATAGCCGCCGATGGCATACAGGCTGCCATGCGCGATGTTCAGGATGCGCAGCACCCCGAACACCAGGTTCAGCCCGACCGCCACCATGAACACCGCCGCCGCGTAGGACAGCCCGTCCAGCGTGGCGAGGCCGAGCAGCAGCCCGTTCTGCGAAAGCCAGTCCCCCATCGGCCTGCCTCAGGGCTTGTAGGCGACGGGTTGCGGCAGGGCCTGCACCATGTCGGGCTTCAGCGTCTTCAGCCAGTCGAGGCTCTTCTGCCCCACCGGCGCCGTCACCGAGGCGGCCGGGAACACCACCATGTCGGTCATCACGGCGAAGGGGTATTTGTCGGTGTGGAGGGTGGTGCCGATCAGCTGGTCCTCCAGCCCCTGCCCATCCTCGCGGATGCGGACCGAGCCGGTGAGGGAAGGGAATTCCAGCCCCTTGAAGGCCGCCGCCAGCTCGGCATCGGTGGGCCAGGCGCCGCCCTTGGCCGCGATCGCCTTCTCGTAGGCCGCCTTCATGGCGAACACCGCCTGCGCCATGTGGTGCGTGGAATAGATCGGGTAGGTGTTGAAGCGCTTGCGGTAGTTCTCGGTGAAGCGGGCCAGCAGCGCCGGGTCGCGCGGGCTCGGGTGCAGGAACCAGTGGTCGCCGCGCGCGCCGATGATGTGGCCGGCCGGCAGCGACTTGCCCACCCGCTCCAGCGAGGATTCCGCCAACGGCAGCACGAAGGTGGAGCGCTCGAACAGCTTGCGGTCGAAGGACTGGCGGATGAAGGCATCCAGGTCGCCGCCCCAGGTGGTGGACAGCACCACATCCGGGCGCAGCGCCAGCAGCCGGGTGATCTCGGTGGAGAAATCGGTGGCGCCGAAGCGCGGGAACAGCTCCGCCGCGACGCGCACCCCGGGCTTCAGCGCCTGCAGGCCGGTGCGGAAGATGTCCCAGGAATCGCGGCCCCAGGCGTAATCCTGGTTGACCACGGCGATGGAGCGGAAATCCGGCTTGGCGCGCAGCAGGTAGAGCAGCGCCGACAGCACCTCGGGCGTCGCATTGGCCTGGGTGCGGAAGGCGTATTCGTATTTGCCGTCCTCGAAGATGCGCTGGGTGCCGCAATCCCACAGCAGGGTGGGGCGCTTCATCTCGTCCGACAGCGGCGCGCAGGCCAGGCAGTCGGCGGAGGAGATGCCGGCGAAGATCAGGTTGACGTTCTCGCTCTGCACCAGCCGGCGGTACTCGCCGACGAAGTGATCGACGCCGGGACCTTCATCGACAAAGATCGGGCGCACCTTCACGCCGCCGATGCCGCCCGCCTCGTTCAGCTCGTCGAACAGCATTTCCGCGGCCTGCCGCCCCGGCACGCCGAACACGCTGGAAGGGCCGGACAGGAAGGTGGCGATGCCGACCTTGATCTCGGCGGGCTTGCTCGCCTGCGCCTGGGCGCTGCGTCCGGCCAGCGCCAGGCTGCCAACGCCGCCCATGGCGCCGAGCAGCGCGGCGCGGCGCGTGACCGGCCCCAGGACATGTCCGCTGCCCGGCTGCGACAACGCAGGCGGAGCTACGATCTTGGCGACCATCCCCATCTCTCCCCAGAAATTCTTTGTCTTTGCTCCGGCGCGTCCAGGCGCCGGGCGATGAACTCTGCCCTCGACCATCCGGCCTGTCCAATATATTGAACCCCGGCTAGCCATAGGGCAGACATATGGAACTGCGTCACCTTCGCTACTTCGTGGCGGTCGCGGAGGAACTGAACATGACGCGCGCCGCCGCCCGCCTCGGCCTGGCGCAGCCGCCCTTGAGCCAGCAGATGCAGCAGTTGGAGCGGCTGGTGGGCGTGACGCTGTTTCACCGCCTGCCGCGCGGCGTGGCCCTGACCGAGGCGGGACAGCGCCTGCTGCGCGACGCCCGCTCCATCCTGGCGCAGCTTGACCAGGCCGCCGACAACGCCCGCGCGGCGGCGCGCGGGGAACTGGGCACGATCCGCATCGGCTTCACATCCTCGGCCTCGTTCAACCCGTTCGTCACCCGCGTGATCCGCGACTTCCGCGCCGAGTTCCCGCAGGTCGGCGTGCAGCTGATGGAGGAGAACACGGCGGCGCTGCTGGCGCGCTTCCGGGTCCTGCAACTGGACGCCGCCTTTATCCGCCCGGCGGCGGCCGAAACCGAGGGGCTGGAGGAGGAGGTGCTGTTCCACGAGGAGATGCTGGTCGCCCTGCCGGTCGGCCACCGCCTCGAGGCGTGGTCCGCCGTGCCGCTGGCGGAGCTGGCAACGGAAACCTTTATCCTCTACCCGCGCCGCAATGGCAGCGCGCTGTATGACGCCATTGTGGGCGGCTGCCTCGCCGCCGGCTTCAGCCCGCAGATCGGCCAGGAGGCGCCGCAGATGGGCTCCACCGTGACGCTGGTGGCGGCGGGCATCGGCATCTCCATTGTGCCGGCCTCGATGCGCCACCTCCACACGCCCGGCGTGACCTATCGCCCGATCGAGGGGGATGCCCCGCGTGCGCCCATGAGCCTGGTGCTGCAACGCCGCGCCGCGCCGGCGGTGACGGCGGCCTTCCGCGACCTGGTGCGCAGCCGCCTGCACACCGCCTGAGGCGCAAGCCCGGGCGCCGGGCTCAGCGCGGGATCAGCGCGCCCATCGCCTGGTCGGCGGGATCGTCGCTGGCGGCCAGCCCGGCCGCCACGCCCTCCCGGTCGGCCTCGCTGCGGTTCTGGCTCAGCTTGCGCTTGCCTTCCAGCCGCGCGATCGGCAGGCGCAGGCCGACAATGCCGCGCAGTTGCGCCCGCACGAAGCTTTCCGGCGCATCGGCCACGGCCCAGGGCATGGCCCGCCCGGCTTCGTGTTGTTCCGTGAGGCGGCTGACCACGGCCAGCAGCCGCCCAGGGTCCTCGAAGAACTCGATGGGGCCGGTGGCGTGGACGGTGACATAGTTCCAGGTCGGCACGACCTTGCCGCTTTCCGCCTTGGTGGGATACCAGCCGGGCGAGACATAGGCGTCCGGTCCCATGAAGATGGCCAGGGCCTCCCCGAGGGCGGGCTGCTTCCATTGCGGGTTGGCGCGGGCCAGATGGCCGTACAGCACGCCCTGCTCGCCTTCGGCTTCTTCCAGGAACAGGGGCAGGGGCGTGGCCAGCAACCCCTCCGCGGTGGCCGTGACCAGGTTGGCCAGCCGCGCCGCGCGGATCGCCCCGTGCAGGCTGGCAAGCTCGGTGTCGCGGAAGGCGGGAGGCACATACATCGGGACGGCTCCTGGGAAACGGCGCTGGCGGGTGGAACAGAGAACCATGCCTGCTGCCGCCCGGGTAAGGTCTTCCCGCGCCGCCGCCATGCCGCAGGGGCAGGGCGCCTGTTCGTCCACAAGGATTGGCTCCATGGGGCCAAGGGCGCTAAACCCGCAATGAACCGGCCGCGCAGCCTTGAACGCGATGGCCGACACCGGCTTCCCTGCCCGCTGGAGGAACATCACCATGCCCGCCTACCGCTCGCGCACCACCACCCATGGCCGCAACATGGCCGGCGCCCGCGGGCTCTGGCGCGCCACCGGCATGAAGGACAGCGATTTCGGCAAGCCGATCATCGCGGTGGCCAACTCCTTCACCCAGTTCGTGCCCGGCCATGTCCACCTCAAGGACCTCGGCCAGCTGGTCGCGCGGGAGATCGAGGCGGCCGGCGGCGTCGCCAAGGAATTCAACACCATCGCGGTGGATGACGGCATCGCCATGGGGCATGGCGGCATGCTCTACAGCCTGCCCTCGCGCGAGCTGATCGCGGATTCCGTCGAGTACATGGTGAATGCCCACTGCGCCGACGCGCTGGTCTGCATCTCCAACTGCGACAAGATCACGCCGGGCATGCTGATGGCGGCGATGCGCCTCAACATCCCCGTGGTGTTCGTCTCGGGTGGGCCGATGGAGGCCGGCAAGGTGGTGCATCGCGGCACCAAGCGGGCGATCGACCTGATCGACGCCATGGTGGCCGCCGCCGACAGCACCGTCACCGATGCCGAGGTGGCGGTGATCGAACGCTCGGCCTGCCCGACCTGCGGCTCCTGCTCGGGCATGTTCACCGCCAATTCGATGAACTGCCTGACCGAGGCGCTGGGCCTGGCGCTGCCGGGCAACGGCACCGTGCTGGCGACCCATTCCGACCGCCGCGGCCTGTTTGTCGAGGCGGGGCGGCTGATCGTCGATCTCGCCCGCCGCTATTACGAGCAGGACGACGCCACGGCCCTGCCGCGCAACATCGCGACCGTCGCCGCCTTCGAGAACGCGATGACGCTGGACATCGCCATGGGCGGCTCCACCAACACCGTGCTGCACCTGCTGGCGGCGGCGCAGGAAGGCGAGGTCGACTTCACCATGCGCGACATCGACCGGCTGTCCCGCCGCGTGCCCGTGCTGTGCAAGGTGGCCCCCGCCGTGGCCGACGTCCATGTGGAGGATGTCCACCGCGCCGGCGGCATCATGGGCATCCTGGGTGAGTTGGACCGCGCCGGGCTGATCAACCGCGACGTCCACACCATCCACACCGCCACCATGGCGGATTCGCTGGAGCGCTGGGACCTGAAGCGCACCGAAAGCGCCAGCGTGCGCGACTTCTTCTGCGCGGCGCCCGGCGGCATCCCGACCACCGAGGCGTTCAGCCAGTCCGCCCGCTGGGAGGAGCCGGATCTCGACCGCGAGAAGGGCGTGATCCGCGACCTCGACCATGCCTTCTCCAAGGATGGCGGCCTGGCCGTGCTGTATGGCAACCTGGCCGAGGATGGCTGCATCGTGAAGACGGCCGGGGTCGATGCCTCGATCCTGACCTTCCACGGGCCGGCCCGCATCTTCGAAAGCCAGGACGCGGCGGTGGAAGGCATCCTGGGCGGCCGCATCGTGCCGGGTGACATCGTGCTGATCCGCTACGAAGGCCCGAAGGGCGGCCCTGGCATGCAGGAGATGCTGTACCCGACCTCCTACCTGAAGTCGAAGGGGCTGGGGAAGGCCTGCGCCCTGGTGACGGATGGCCGCTTCTCCGGCGGCTCCTCCGGCCTGTCGATCGGCCATGTCTCGCCCGAGGCGGCGGAAGGCGGGCTGATCGGGCTGGTGCAGGATGGCGACCAGATCGAGATCGACATCCCCAACCGCTCCATCGTGCTGGCCGTGCCGGCGGAGGAGCTGGCGGCGCGGCGCGAGGCCATGGAAGCCAAGGGCGCCCAGGCCTGGCATCCGGAAAACCGTGACCGCGTGGTGTCGGCGGCGCTCCGGGCCTATGCGGCGCTGACCACCAGCGCGGCGCGCGGCGCGGTGCGGGACGTGGATCAGCGGCGCCGCTGAAAAAGAAACCCGGCCGGGCTTCCGCCTGGCCGGGTTGAGGAACGGGTGAGGCGCCGGAAGCCGGCGCCCGCATGGAGCGGCGAAAGCCGCTCTTTTGCTGTCAGGAGGTCGCCGTGCTCAGTCGGCCATGGGCGGCCGGGAGGCTGGCCCGGCCATTGAACAGCATCATCAGCACCGGGCTGCGGCGGACGATCAGGTGGAAGCCCCAGGACAGGGCGACGGCCGCCACCGAGATGATGGTGAACTCCACCATCGCCGGCCATTCAACGCTCAGGAAGGCGAGGCCGAGCCAGCAGACGAACACCACATGCACCAGGTACATGGTCATGGCGCCTTCCACCATCGCGCGGGACAGGGAGGTGGAGCGGTCCAGCCACATCCGTGCCGCCGACAGCAGCAGGTGCGAGAACAGGATGCCGACCATGGGCCACAGGAAATAGGTGAGCAGGCGGCTGGCATCGTCCTCCTGCGGCTGGAACACCGCCATGGTGATGGCGGATGCCACCGCCAGGGCCCAGATCGACCAGCGCGGACGGGTGAAGGCCTCCAGCCAGGACAGGCGGTAGGCCAGCAATGTGCCCGCCAGGAACACCAGGCCATAGGCGACGAACTGGCCGGGAACGAAGATCTCGTTGAACATGTAGCTGACGCCGGCCAGCGCCGCGACGCCGGCGAAGCCCACGGACGCCACGCCCGTGGCCAGCACAGCGAGCCAGCCCACCACCGGGTGCCGCTCCACCGCATCCAGGAACATGTTCAGCCCGCGTTCCAGGCGCAGCGGCCCGCGCAACTGCCACAGCCCGGCCAGCAGCACGCAATACCCCAGGAGGTACATCAGGAACCAGAGATGCACCGTCCAGTTGAGATCCGGATTGCGCATGGCGGCCAGCAGGCCGGGAATGGCATTGTCCCAGCCGCCCTGGCCGATGGCGGTCGGGATCACGATCATCGGGCTGATCAGCACCAGCGCCGCCACAAGCGGCACCCCCACGCGCCAAAGGCGCCCCTTCAGCCAGGTGCTCGCATCGTAGCGGCGGATCATCAACATGCCGAAGAAGCCGGCAAGCAGAAAGAACACCGACATGCGGAAGGTATGGCTGAACTGCAACGCCCAGGTCAGCCCCTCGGACTTGTCCGGGGAGTCGATGATCCAGGGGGCGTGCGTCGCGTAGATCAGCCCCACATGATAGGGGATGCCGATCAGCATGAGGATGGCCCGCATCTGGTCGAGGTAGTTCCAGCGCTGTGAGCCACCGGCACTGGACGTCCGTGGCGGGGGCGGCGTTGCGCTCATGGCAGAGACGCTCCTTCCCAAGGCGGTGTGTGAAACATCGTAAACAAGGTTAACAGAACTTCTGTGTCGTAATTTAACAAACGGCCCAATTTTTGTCCGGCGCCTGTTCAACATTTGTTATGTGGGGCAGTCGTCGCCAATCCTGGCTCCGCTTTCATCCTTTCCTTACCATGGCCGTGCAGATTGCGGGCGGAAACCTGGACGCCGGTCTGCCCCCAAATGCCGGCGGCCTCAAGGAAGGGGATATCACCTTCATGTGGGCTCGACTTGGCCAATCCTTGGGTATGCGGCTTTACGGGCTGATGGGCCTTCTTGCGGTGACGGCGTTTGGCAGTGCCCTTGTCGGGGGCTGGGCCCTGGGCCAGTTGCAGGCCCTGGCCGGCGAAGCCGGGCGGGCGGCGCTGGCTGCCCAACTAGCGGAGCGGGTGAATGGCCACATCTTCGCCGTGGTGATGGAAAGCCGGGGCATCTACCAGGCCCGGGACAGCCAGGATGCGCGCCGCTTCGCCGCCCCGCTGGAGGAAACCCTGCGCCAGCTGGACGCCGATCTTGGCCAATGGCGTGCGCTGGTGCCCGCGGAAGGCCGCGCCGCCTTTGCCCAGGTTGAAGCCGCCGCCGCCGAGTTCCGCCGCTTCCGGCGGGAAACCATGCGCATCGGGCTTGAGCAGGGACCGGCTGCCGCCGATCTCCAAGGCAACAACGAAGCCAACCGGGCCAATCGGCGGGCGCTGAACACGGCGCTGGACGCCAGCGCGACGGCCGCGCGCAATGAGGCAGCGCAATTGTCGCGTGAACTGGAGCAGGCGGGCGACCGCCTGTCCCTGCTGCTTCTGCTGGGCGTGGCGGGCATGGTCGCCGTGATGGCGGGCGCCGTGGTGCTGACGGTGCGCCGTTCCATCCTGCGGCCCTTGCATCAGATGACGGGCGGCCTGGCCCGCATGGCGGAGGGCGAACTGGCCGTGGCCATTCCGGGCGGCGAACGCGCGGACGAGGTCGGCACGCTGGCCCGGGCCGGGGAAAGGCTCCGGCTGAGCCTGCGGCAGGCCGAGGCCCTGGAAGCGGAGCAGGCGCAGCAGCGGGAGCAGCAGCAACAGCGCGGCCAGAAGCTGGATGCGCTGACGCAGGGGTTCGAGACATCGGCGGGGGAGCTGGTCGGGCTGCTTTCGGCCGCGGCGACGGAGCTGCACGCCACGGCCCAATCCATGACCGGCAGTGCCGGGACGGCCACAAGCCAGTCCCAGGCGGTGGCCAGCGCGGCGGAGGCGGCATCGGCCAATGTGCAGACGGTGGCCGCCGCCGCCGAGGAACTTTCGGCGTCCATCGCCGAGATCACCCGACAGGTCGCGCAATCCGCCCAGGTGGCGGGCCGCGCCGCCGCCGATGCCCGCCGCACCGATGAAACGGTGCGGGCCCTGGCCGCCGCCGCCGCGCGAATCGGCGACGTGGTGCAGATGATCGCGGATATCGCCGGCCAAACCAACCTGCTGGCGCTGAACGCCACCATCGAGGCGGCGCGGGCGGGCGAGGCGGGCAAGGGCTTCGCCGTGGTGGCCTCCGAGGTGAAGAACCTCGCGTCCCAGACCGCCAAGGCGACGGAGGAGATCGGCAGCCAGATCGGGCAGATCCAGCAGGTGACGCGGGAAGCGGTTTCCGCCATCACCGAGATCGCCGCCACGATCGACGAGGTGAACCAGATCGCCGGCGCCATCGCCGCCGCGGTGGAGGAACAGGGCTCCGCCACCCAGGAGATCGCCCGCAACGTGCAGCAGGCCGCGTCCGGCACCCAGGCGGTGACGCGCAACATCGGCCAGGTGAGCGAGGCGGCGGAGGAAACCGGGCAGGCTGCCGGAGACGTGTTGCAGGCGGCCGGCGAATTGTCGCGCCAGTCGGAACGGCTGCGCAGCGAGGTGGCCAGCTTCCTGACCGAGGTGAAGGCCGCCTGACCCAGGATGTCGTGCAACGCCAGCCCTCCTCCTGGCGTTGCAGGCCGCATGAACCCGGCGGGCTGACGGCCATGCCGGCCCATGCGTCCATGGCGCGGGGAGGAAAAGGCGATGGCGCAGCCGGAAAAGCCGGAAGCGGCGGGGATCGAGATCCAGCCCTGTCCCGACCGGGTGATCGTGTCGGTGGCCGGGCGCACCGTGGCGGACAGCCAGGCGGCGCTGATCCTGCGGGAGCGGGGCTATCCGCCGGTTTATTACCTGCCCCGGGAACATGCCGACATGTCCCTGCTGCGGCGCAGCGAACATCGCAGCCACTGCCCCTACAAGGGCGAGGCCACCTATTTCAGCATTCCGCATGCCGGCCGCTCGGCCGAGAATGCCGTCTGGAGCTATGAAGCGCCGCCGGCGGCGGTGGCGGCCATTCGCTGCCATCTCGCCTTCTATCCCGACCGCGTGGATTCCATTTCCACCCAGCCCCGGCGCGACTCTCCTGTCCATGGTTGATCTTGCCATCTGCCGGAACGGCGCCAACTGCCCGGGCAGTGCTGTGGTGGCCATTGGCCGCCATTGCCGGAATATCTGCGGGAGAACGCCAAATGGATGCCATACCAGCCACGCCACCGGCAGGCCTCGCGCAACTTTACGGCACCGTTCGCGCCACCAGCCGCCATCTGGCCGGGCCCTTGTCGGATGCCGATGCGACCGCGCAATCCATGCCGGATGCCAGCCCCGCGAAATGGCATCTGGCGCACACCACCTGGTTCTTCGAAACCATGGTGCTGCGGCCGAACCTGGCGGGCTATGCGGCCTTCGACGACACGTTCAACTTCCTCTTCAACTCCTATTACGAGACGCTCGGCGCCCGGCAGCCGCGCCCGCGCCGGGGTATGCTGACCCGGCCCTCGCTGGACAGCGTGATGGCCTATCGCGCGCATGTGGACCGCGCCATGGCGGAACTGCTGCGGCGCGACCTGCCGCCAGGCCTGTGGGAACTGGTGGAACTCGGATGCCATCACGAGCAGCAGCACCAGGAGTTGCTGCTGACCGACATCCTGCACCTGTTCGCGCAGAATCCGCTTTGCCCCGCTTATTCCGAAGCGCCGCCGGCCATGGCGGCGGGGGCGCCGCGCGAAACGCAGTACCATTCCTTTGACGGCGGCATCGTCGAGATCGGCCATGCCGGCGGCGGCTTCGCCTTTGATTGCGAAGGGCCGCGCCACCGGGTGCTGGTCGAGCCCTTCCGCCTCGCCGACCGGCTGGTGACCAATGGCGAATGGATGCAGTTCGTCGCGGATGGCGGCTACCGCGATCCGCTGCTGTGGCTGTCGGCCGGCTGGGCCACGGTGCAGGCGCAAGGCTGGGACGCGCCGCTCTATTGGCGGCAGCATGATGGCGCCTGGCACAGCATGACGCTGCATGGCCTGCAGCCCGTGCGGCCCGACGACCCGGTCACCCATATCAGCTATTTCGAGGCGGATGCCTTCGCCTCCTGGGCCGGGAAGCGCCTGCCGGGCGAAGCGGAATGGGAACACGCCGCGCGGGATCTCGCGCCTGACGCCGCGCCGGCGCTGCGGCCGCGCGCCGCCTCGGGCGGGGCGGGCCTGCGGCAGATGTTCGGCGAGGTGTGGCAATGGACGCGCAGCCCGTTCACGCCCTATCCGCGCTTCCGCCCGGCGGAAGGGGCGGTGGGCGAGTATAATGGCAAGTTCATGTGCGGGCAGTTCGTGCTGCGCGGCAGTTCCTGCGCCACGCCGGAAGGCCATTCCCGCCCGACCTACCGGAACTTCTTCCCTCCCGATGCGCGCTGGCAGTTCAGCGGGCTGCGGCTGGCCGAGGATGCCTGAGATGCTGGATGCCCCCGAAACCGCCTGGCAGCACGACGCCTTCCGGGACGACGTGATCGCCGGGCTGTCCCGGCCGCGGAAGACCCTGCCCAGCCGATGGCTTTACGACGACCGCGGCTGCCGGTTGTTCGAGGAGATCACCAGGCTCGACGAATATTACCCGACCCGCACCGAAACGACGATCCTGCGCGACCAGGCGGCCGCCATGGCGGGCTTCGCGGGTCCTGCGCCGGTGCTGGTGGAATACGGTGCCGGCGCCGCCGTGAAGACCGCCATCCTGCTGGAGGCGCTGCGCCCCAGCCTCTACATCCCGGTGGACATCGCCGGCGATTTCCTGGCGCAAAGCGCGGCGCGCATCACCCGCCGCTTCCCCGAACTGAAGGTGCGGCCGGTGATCGCCGATTTCACGGCCGATTTCGATCTGCCGGCCGGCCTTCCCGCCGGCGTCCCGCGCTGCGGCTTCTTTCCCGGCTCCACCATCGGCAATCTGGATGCGGAGGAAACATCCGCCTTTCTGTGCCGCATGCGCGCCCATGTCGGTACCGGCGGCACGGCGCTGGTCGGGGTGGATCTGCGCAAGGATCTCGACACCTTGCTGGCCGCGTATGACGACCGCGCGGGCGTCACCGCCGCCTTCAACCTGAACCTCCTGACCCGGATCAACCGTGAGCTGGGTGCCGATTTCCCCCCCGGCGGTTTCAGCCACGAAGCGCGCTGGAACGCCCGCGAATCGGCAATCGAGATGCATCTGGTGTGCCGGCGGGATTGCCTTGTGGCCCTGGAAGGGCGGCGCTTCGCCTTCCGCGCGGGGGAAAGCATCCACACGGAAAGCTCGCGCAAATACGACCTCGACAGCCTGGCCGCGCTGGCCGCGCCCTGCGGCTGGGCGGTGGAACATGGCTGGACCGACCGGGACCGCCTGTTCGCCGTGGCCGGCCTGCGGGCCTGCTGAGAGCCGGACGGGGAGGCGCCGCTGCGCCGCTCAGGCGGCCGCCAGCATCTCCGCCAGCGCATCGGCCAACTGGCCGAGCGCCTGGCTCATCGCCGCCACCAGCGCCGCCGTGGCGGTGCCCTCGACCGGCGCCTGCAGCCTCACATTGCGCGCGGCGCGGCGGCCGCGTGACGCCGGCCGCACCGCAAGCTGCGCCATGAGCAGCACCGGTCCGTCGCCCTCCTGCTCGAAGCGCAGGATCTCCACCTCGGCCACGGCGTCGCTGTCGATGGACAAGGCCCCGCCGGCGCTGAACACAGTGCTGTTCGGCAGGCGCCGTTGCAGATCCTCGCCCAGCACGCGGCCCACCATGTCGGCCATCGGCTCCGCCCAGCGGTCGCCGGACAGCAGGTCGAGCCGGTTGGGGCCGGAGGCGCGCAGGATTTCCGCGCGGTCGAGGTAACGCGGCAACCCGATCGAGCGCAGCTCCACCAGCCGGTGGCGGCTGCGGCGCGCGGGGCCAGGCGTGGCCGACAGACGGAAATAGTCCGGCTCGGCGGAGGCGCAACCCGCCAGCAGGGCGGCCAGCGGCACGGGCAGGGCGAGCAGGGCGCGACGGCGGATCATGAGCTACTCCGAGCGGCCCCGCAGCAGCGCCTCGGGGTGGCGTTCAAGATAATCGGCCAGCAGACGCACCGAACGCGCGGCGTCGGTTGCTTGTTGCAGCAGCCGCGACAATTCACGGTTGAAGGCCGAGTTGGTGCCATAGCCGCGTTCCACCGAGGTGGCGGCAGCATTGGCGCGCGCCAGGGTCTGGTCGAGGGTGTTGGCCATGGCCGGCAGGCGGCGCAGCAGCGGCGCCAGCCCGTCATCGGTGCGGCGCACCAGGCGCTGCGTGTCGCCCAGGATGGCGGCCAGGCTGGCCACCGCGTCCCGCAGCTCCGGCCCGCCCACCAGGCTGTTCACCGCCGCCAGCGCGCCGGACAGGTTCTGGCCGATCTGGTCGAGCGGGAAGTTCTCCAGCTTGCCGGCGATGGCCCCCACCGCGCCCATCAGGTTGTCGCTGCCGCCGCCCAGGCTCGGGATCACCAGCAACTCGCCCTCCTGCCGCACTGTGGCGGGCGGTGCGTCGGGCACGAAATCCAGCGTCACCACTTTCTGGCCGGTCAGCAGGTTGCCGCTTGCCAGCTGCGCCCGCATCCCCTCGGCGACGAAGCGCTCCAGCGCCTGCCGCACCTCCCATTGAGGGCGGCCATTGGGAAAGGCGATGCGGTCGGGTTCGAGTGCGAGGCGCACCGGCACTGTGAAGCGGCCGGTGTCCCGGTCGAAGGCCAGGTCGACGCTGGTGACGCTGCCGATGCGGATGCCGCGCATCTCCACCGGCGAGCGCGGCCCCAGCCCCCGCACCGAGCCATCCAGGTAAACCAGCACCTCCAGCCGGTGCTCCGAGGTGGCGGCGAACGCGTCCTCCATGGTGCCGTAGAGGGTGAACCGGGCATTGTCCGGCGCCGGCGGCGCATCGCGCTCGCGCGGCGGGGTTTCGAAGGCGATGCCGCCGGCCAGCACGGCCCGCAGGCTTTCCACCTCCAGGCTCAACCCTCCCGGACCGAAGCCGAGGCGCACGCCGGAGCTGTTCCAGAAGCGCGAGCCTTCCCGCACATAGCCTTCATAAGGGGAGCGGATAAAGGCGCGCAGCGTGATGGTGCCGTCCAGCCCGGGCTGGTCGAAGCTCAGCACCTCCCCCACCTGCACGTCGCGGAAGAACACGGGCGAGCCCCGGTTCAGCGAACCCAGCCTTCCGGTCCTGAGGGTGAAGATGCGCCCGGGCTCGTCCGAGCGGATGCCCGGCGGATCCTCCAGGCCGCGATAGTCTCGGCGCTGCTCGCCATCCATCTGGCCGGGATCGAACTCGATATAGGCGCCCGAAACGATGGTCTCCAATCCCGACACATTGCCCGCCGTGAGCCGCGGGCGGACCACCCAGAACCGGGCCTGGTCGGTCAGCCGCTCCTCCACATCCGGCGTCATGCGGATGCTGGCGGTGACCGTGGACAGGTCGTCCGACAGCTCGATCCCCTCCACCGTGCCGATGGCAACCGATTTGTAGCGCACCTGGGTTTGCCCGGCGGTGAGGCCGTCGGCGGTGTTGAAGCTCACCGTGATCAGCGGGCCACGGCCGCTGATGGTCTTGTAGGCGAGGTAGCCGGCGACCAGCAGCGCGGCGAGCGGGATCAGCCAGATCACCGGAAAGCGGCGGTGCCGGCTTTCGGCGAGGTCCGGCGCGTCGGCGGGGGGAGTGTCGCTCATCGGCGGTCAGGTTCTTTCCGGTCATTGGCGCCGGCCGCATCCCACATCAGGCGCGGGTCGAAGGTTTCCGCGGCCACCATGGTCAGGACCACCACGGCGCCGAAGCAGGCCGCGCCCACCTCGGCATGGATGGAGGCGATGCTGCCGAAGCGCACAAGGGCGATCAGCACCGAAACAACGAACACGTCGATCATCGACCAGCGCCCCAGCGCCTCCACCACGCGGTAAAGCTGCGTCTTGCGCCGGAGATGGCGCGCGGAACGGCGATGGATGGACAGCAGCATCACCGAAAGCCCGACCAGCTTCAGCATCGGCACGGCGACCGAGGCCAGGAAGACGATCAGCGCCAGCGGCCAGAAGCCGGTATGGATGAACTCCACCACGCCACCCAGGATGGTATGGGGGCCGCCCCGGCCCAGCGTGACAATGGTCATCACCGGATAATAGTTGGACGGCACGTAAAGAATGGCCGCCGCGATCACCAGCGCCCAGCTTCGCGCCACGCTGTTGGGCTTGCGGCGGTGCAGGGCGGTGCCGCAGCGGGGGCAGGGGGCGCCCTCCGGGGCGCGGCTCACCTTTCGGCAGCAATGGCATGACAGGGGCTGCCCTCGAGGCGCCGCGGGAAGGGCCCGGCCGATGCCGCGCGCTTCCAGCGCATCCCAGGCAGCCTGCGGCTCAAAGGCCGCATCGGCGGCGACCAGGGTCAGCACCACGGCGCCAAGGCCATAAACCGCCGGCCCCAGCTCCACCTGCGCCAGGTCCACCAGCCTTGTGTAGGACACCAGGGCACCGAACAGGAACACTTCCAGCATGCCCCAGGCGCCCAGATGCTCATGCCAGCGCAGCGGCAGGCCGAGCCAGGAGGGCGGGCGGCGCAGGCGCAGGCCGCCCAGCACCGTCAGGCGCAGCAGCAGGCGAGCAAGCGGCACCAGCACCAGCGCCACCACCACGATCACCGAAAGCAGCCACAGCCCATCCTGGGCAAAGGCGGCGGCACCGGACTGGATGCGGCTGTCGCGCGCCTGCCCCAGCAGGCGCAGCGTCAGGAAAGGCATGGTCACCGTCAACACGCACAGCATCAGGCTGGCAATGGCCAGGGCGAAGGGCGCGCCGAGGGGATTGGCATGGTGCCGCCGCAGCGTGGCGCCGCAGCGCGGGCAGCGGGAATCGGTGCCTGCCGCTTCCTGCTTCATGCGCAGCAGCAGGCCGCAATCGTCGCATTCCCGGGGAATGACGCCTGGCGGCCATCCCGCCCCGGGAATGGCCCCGGCGGCATCGCAGCGGAGCGGCGAAGGGGCGGAAACAGGCATCCCCGCCAATGTGCCGGTGGATTGGCGGGAGGCAAGCCCCCGCTGCTCAGGTTCGGCCATTCCACGGCCCGGCGCCACCGGGCCTGCCGGAAGGGAAATTGCGCGGGGCGTTGTTCGCGCCCGCCGGGAAGCCGGGATGCGGGCCGCTCAGCACGCGGCGGGCCGTGGCGGCAGCCGCGTGCCGGCGAGGAAGATGGTCACCGCCTTCTGGATGCGGGTCCGCAGCGCCGCCTCTGGCACGCCCGGCAGCAGGCCGATGAGCCGCTCATGGTGATAGGCGCCGAGCGCCATGCCCATCAGCATCCGTGCCGCCTCGGCCGGCGCGCCGAAGCGATACAGCCCTTCCGCTTCCAGCCGGGCCAGATAAGCGTCGAGGGCCAGGATGCCGCCGCCGAAATGCCGTTCCGCCGCCTGCAGCAGCGACGGGCTGAGCCGGTATTCGCCCAGCACCATGCGCAGGGTGGAGACCGCTTCCTCGTCCAGGATCAGCCGGCCGATGCGCCACAGGAAGCCTTCCAGAGCCGCCTGGGGCGGCAGGCCCGGATCGACCTCGATCCGCTGGGCGCGATCCTTGAAGCGGTCCAGGAGGCGGAAGAACAGCGCTTCCTTGGAGTCGAACAGCTTGTAGATCGTCTTCTTGGAACAGCCCGCGGCGCGCGCCACCGCGTCCATTGTCGTGGCATGGAAGCCATGCCCACGGAACTCGGCCTCGGCCGCCGCGCAGATGCGCTCTAGCGCCGCCGCAGGTTCGGCCAGGATCTCGCCCCCGCCCGGACCCTCCGTCACGTTTTGTACCATTTGGGCAGCCCTGCTGTGGCGGTGAATTGCTTGACAATAGATCGGACACTAAGCAGTTTCCAGCCCAAACTCCCTTCTTCTCCCCGCCTGCAGGAGCCTATTCCCATGGCCGATCTGTCGATCTCCGCCCGGCTGCCTGGTGGCATGCCGCGCCGTCCGCGCATCGGCGCCGCAGCCCTGCCTCTGGTGCTGCTGGGCCCGCTTCTGCTGGCGGCGTGCGACGAGCCCGCGACGGCGCAGCAGGCCGGGCAGGAGGCCCCACCCCCCGCCGTGACGGTGGTGTCGGTGCAGCCGCAGCGGATCAGCATCCAGACCACGTTGCCCGGACGCGTCGTGGCCTACCAGACCGCCGAGGTGCGCCCCCAGGTCGGCGGCGTGCTGCGCGAGCGCCTGTTCCGCGAAGGCGAAACGGTGGAAGCCGGGCAGAAGCTCTTCCAGATCGATCCCGCGCCCTACAAGGCCCAGCTGGCCAGCGCGGAAGCGAACCTGGCCAGGGCCGAGGCGACGCTGAGTTCGGCGCGCGTCACCGCCACGCGCTACCGCCCGCTGGTGAAGCAGAATGCCGTCAGCCAGCTCGAATACGAAACCGCGGTGGCCGCCCAGAAGCAGGCGGAGGCGGATGTCGCCTCGGCCAAGGCTGCGGTGGAGATCGCGAAGATCAATCTCGGCTACACCACCATCAACGCCCCGATCACCGGCCGCACCAGCCGCGCCCGGCTGACCGTGGGCGCGCTGGTCACCGCCGACCAGGCCACGTCCCTGCTGACGGTGACGCAGCTCGACCCGATCTACGTGGACGTGACCCAGCCGGCGGCGACCCTTCTGCGCCTGCGGCGGGAAATGGAGGCCGGGCGGCTGCGCCAGGCGGCCGAAGGCGAGGCCGAGGTGCGGCTGAAGCTGGAGGACGGCACCGAATACGCCCATCCCGGCAAGCTGCGGGTGGCCGAGGTCACGGTGGACCCCGGCACCGGCTCCGTCGTGCTGCGCGCCGAGTTCCCCAACCCCGACGGGCTGCTGATGCCGGGGATGTTTGTCCGCCAGGATGTGGAGGAAGGCATCACCGAGAATGCCCTGCTGGTGCCGCAGCGCGCCGTGACCCGCAACCCGCGCGGCGAGGCGGTGGTGAAGGTGGTGCAGGGCGACGGCACCGTGGCCGAGCGCATCATTACCGCCACCCGCGCCATCGGCACCGACTGGCTGGCCCAGGGCGGGCTGCAGCCCGGCGACAAGGTGATCGTGGCGGGCGGCCAGCGCGTGCAGGCCGGCGCCCGCCCGCAGGTCACCGAAACCACGGCCGAGGCGCTGCGCGAGCCGCGGGCCGCCCTGCCGCAGAACCAGGGCTGAGCGAACCGCCATGGCACGCTTCTTCATCGACCGCCCGGTCTTCGCCTGGGTGCTGGCGCTGGCCACCATGCTGGTGGGCCTGATCTGCCTGCGCACCCTGCCGATCTCGCAATACCCGACCATCGCGCCGCCCTCGATCCGCATCTCCCTGACCTATCCCGGCGCCTCGGCCGAGACGGTGCAGAACACCGTGGTGCAGGTGATCGAGCAGCAGATGACCGGGCTGGACGGGCTGCGCTACTTCACCTCCTCCGCCAACCGGGACGGCAGCGCCTCGGTCGAGCTGACCTTCGCGCAGGGCACCGATGCCGACACGGCGCAGGTGCAGGTGCAGAACAAGCTGTCCCTCGCCGAAACGCGCCTGCCGGAAACCGTGCGGCAGCAGGGCATCCGCGTCGCCAAATCGTCCGCGGCCTTTCTGATGGTGGTGGGCTTCGTGTCCAAGGACGGCTCGATGACCAGCGCCGACCTGGCCGACTTCATCGCCACCAATGTGCAGGACCCGGTGACGCGGACGCTGGGCGTCGGCGACTACAACCTGTTCGGCTCGCAATACGCGATGCGCATCTGGCTCGATCCGAACAAGCTGAACGCCTACAGCATGATGCCCTCCGACGTGACAGCGGCGATCGCCTCGCAGAACGTGCAGGTGGCCTCGGGCGAGATCGGCGCGCGGCCGGCGGTGCCGGGGCAGATGCTGAACGCCACGCTGATCGGCCCCTCCTACCTGAACACGCCCGAGCAGTTCGGCAACATCATGCTGCGGGTGAACGCCGACGGCTCCCAGGTACGGCTGCGCGACGTCGCCGAGGTGGAGCTGGCGGCGCAGAGCTTCTCGATCTCCAGCCAGTTCAATGGCCGCCCTTCCGCCGCCATGGGCATTCAGCTCGCCGCCGGCGCCAATGCCGTTTCCACGGCGGAGGCGGTGCGGCAGACCTTGTCGGAAATCAGCGCCTCCTTCCCCTCCAACATCGAGATGGTGGTGCCCTACGACACCACGCCCTTCGTGAAGATCTCGATCAAGGAGGTGGTGAAGGCGCTGGTGGAAGCCATGTTGCTGGTCTTCGTGGTGATGTTCGTGTTCCTGCAGAACTGGCGCGCCACGCTGATCCCGACCCTGGCCATCCCGGTCGTGCTGCTCGGCACCTTCGCGGTGCTGGCCTTCGCCGGCTACTCGATCAACACCCTGACCATGTTCGCCATGGTGCTGGCGATCGGCCTGCTGGTCGATGACGCCATCGTGGTGGTGGAGAATGTCGAGCGCGTGATGGAGGAGGAGCATCTTTCCCCGCTCCAGGCCACGCGCAAGTCGATGGACCAGATTTCCGGCGCGCTGGTCGGCATCGGCCTGGTGCTGTCGGCCGTGTTTTTCCCCATGTTCTTCTTCGCCGGGTCGGCCGGCGTCATCTACCGGCAGTTCTCGCTGACCATCATCACCGCCATGACGCTGTCGGTGGCGGTGGCGATCATCTTCACCCCCGCCCTGTGCGCCACCCTGCTGCGCCGCCCGAAGCACCATGGCGCGCAGAAGCGCGGCTTCTTCGGCTGGTTCAACCGCAATTTCGACCGCACCACCCGCGGCTATGTCCGCGGCGTGCGCGGCATCCTGGCGCGGCCCTGGCGGCTGATGCTGGTTTACGTGGCGATCGCCGCGGCCTTCGGCGTGCTGTATGTGCGCCTGCCTTCCTCCTTCCTGCCGGATGAGGACCAGGGCGTGCTGCTGGTGCAGGTCTCGGCGCCGCAGGGCGCCACCACCGAGCGCACACAGGCCGCGCTGGACGCCGTCACCCGCTACGCGCTGGAGCAGGAGAAGGACAACGTCCAGAGCGTCATGGCGATCAGCGGCTTTTCCTTCTCGGGCCGTGGCCAGAATGCCGGCCTGGCCTTCGTGCGCCTGCGCGACTGGGAGGAGCGGGCCGATCCGCAGCAGGCGGTGAATGCCGTCGCCGGGCGCCTGATGCAGCATTTCGCCGGCTACCAGGACGCGCAGATCTTCGCCTTCGCGCCGCCCGCCGTGCCGGAGCTGGGCAACGCCACGGGCTTCGAGATGCAGCTGGTGGATCGTGGCGCCAATGGCCAGGCGGCGCTGAAGCAGGCGCGCGACCAGATCCTGGCCGCCGCGGCAAAAAGCCCCCTGGTGGTGGGCGTCCGCCCCGGCAGCCAGCCGGACGAGGCGCAGTACAAGCTGGACATCGACTGGGAGAAGGCGAGCGCGCTCGGCCTGTCCGTCAACGACATCAACAACACGCTGTCCGCCGCCTTCGGCGCCTCCTATGCGGGCGACTTCCTGGACCGTGGCCGCGTCAAGCGCGTCTATGTGCAGGGCGCGGCCGAGTTCCGCATGCTGCCCGAGGATATCGGCCGCTGGTATGTGCGCAACGCCGCCGGGACCATGGTGCCGTTCACCGCCTTCGCCTCGGCCAAGTGGGAGATCGGCTCGCCAGGCCTGACGCGGTTCAACGGCGTCAGCGCGGTGAAGCTGTCCGGCGATGCCGCCCCCGGCCAGAGCACCGGCGACGCCATGGCCGAGATGGAGCGGCTGGCCGCCGAGCTGCCGCCGGGCTTCGGCGTGGACTGGAGCGGCCTCTCCTATGAGGAGCGCGCCTCCGGCAGCCAGGCGGGCCCGCTCTACGCGATCTCGCTGATCGTGGTGTTCCTGTGCCTCGCGGCGCTGTACGAGAGCTGGGCGATCCCCATCTCGGTGCTGCTGGTGGTGCCGCTCGGCGTGTTCGGCGCGGTGGCGGCGACCTTGCTGCGGGGCTTGGAGAACGACGTGTATTTCCAGGTCGGCCTGCTCACCACCGTCGGCCTGTCGGCCAAGAACGCCATCCTGATCGTCGAATTCGCCAAGGAGCATTTCGAGGCCGGCGAAAGCCTGGCCGACGCCGCGCTGCATGCGGCGAAGGAGCGGCTGCGGCCGATCCTGATGACCTCCCTGGCCTTCACCCTCGGCGTGGTGCCGCTGGCCATCGCCACGGGGGCGGGCGCCGGCGGCCGCGTCGCCATCGGCACCGGCATCATCGGCGGCGTGGTCGCCGGCACGGTGCTGGCCGTGTTCTTCGTGCCGCTGTTCTTCGTGCTGGTGCTGAAGCTGTTCCGCACCAGGCGCAGCTCGGAGCGGCAGGCGGTGGAGGAACGCCAGGAGGCGCCGGCCCATGCGGGCGCCGGAGATTGATGGCCATGAAGACCCTGACCCTTTCCGCCTTCCTTCCGCGCCATGCGCCGCCGCTGGCCCTCGCCGCCGCGCTGCTGGGCGGCTGCTCGCTGATCCCCGATTACGAGCGGCCCGCCGCGCCCATCCCGGCCGCATGGCCGCAAGGCGAGGCCTACCGCGCGGTGTCCGCCGCGCCGGGTCAGGCCACGGCGGATGCCCTGGCCTGGGACGAATTCTTTCTCGATCCGGGCCTGCGGCAGCTGATCGACATCGCGCTGCGGAACAACCGCGACCTGCGCATCGCGACGCTGAACGTCGCGGCGGCGGAGGCGCAGTTCCGCGCCCAGCACGGCACCCTCTACCCCGATGTGGGGGCCAGCGGAGCGGCCTCCTACCAGCAGGTGCCGGCGGACCTGACCAATGCCGGCCCAGGCCGCACCCAGCCCATCACCAGCCGCCGCTGGAGCGCGGGCGTGGGCCTGACCGCCTATGAGCTGGACCTGTTTGGCCGCCTCCGCTCCCTCAGCCAGAGCGCCTTTGAAAGCTATCTGGGGCTGGAGGAAACCCGGCGGGCGGCGCAGATCAGCTTGGTCGCCGCGGTGGCCCAGGGCTACCTGACGGTGCTGGCGGACCGTGAATTGCTGGAGCTGACGCGGCGGACGCTGGAAAGCCAGGAAACCTCGCTGCGGCTGACCCGGGCGGCGGCGGCGGGCGGCACCGAAACGGCGCTGACGCTGCAGCAGGCGCAAAGCGCCGTGGAAACCGCGCGCGCCAACCTGGCCCTCTATACCCGGCAACTGGCGCAGGCCGAGAACGCGCTGGCCGAGCTGATCGGCCAGCCCCTGCCGCCGGATCTGCCGGTGGCGAAGGGGCTCGACGCGCCGCTGATGCTGGCGGATGTGCCGGCCGGCCTGTCTTCCGAGGTGTTGCTGCGGCGGCCGGACGTGCTGGCGGCCGAACGTGGGCTGCGCGCCGCCAACGCCAATATTGGCGCCGCCCGCGCGGCGTTCTTCCCCTCCATCACCCTGACCGGCGATTTCGGCACAAGCGGGGCCGCGTTGTCGCGGCTGTTCCAGCCCGGATCGGGCGCCTGGAGCTTCCTGCCGCAGATCAGCATCCCGATCTTCACCGGCGGCATCAACGAAGCCACGCTGGATTACGCCAGGCTGCAGAAGCAGGTGGAGATCGCGAATTACGAGAAGGCCATCCAGGGTGCCTTCCGCGAAGCCGCGGATGCCCTGGCCGCGCGCGGCACTTATGACAGCCAGTTGCGGGCGCAGCGGGGGCTGACCGCCTCCTTCGCCGAAAGCTACCGCCTGTCGGAGCTGCGCTTCCGCAGCGGGGTGGACAATTACCTCACCACCCTGGTGTCGCAGCGGGACCTGTATGGCGCGCAGCAGAACCTGATCACGCTGCGGCAGGCGCGGCTGGCCAATCTGGTGACGTTGTACAAGGTGCTGGGTGGCGGCTGGCAGCAGCGCGGGATGCAGACGGCGCAACGCTGAAACATGCGATCGCCGGGCCGCCAGGCCCGGCGGCGGAGCGGCTTGGCAGAACGACGCCAAGGCGATACTGCGGGGAATGCCCGAACGGGCTGTTCGGCAAGGGCGCGGAGCCTCCGTGGCACAGGCCGATGGAGGCGCGCCATGATCCGCGGGCGTGGCGGAATGGTAGACGCATGGGTCTTAAAAACCCTGGTCATTAGCTTGACGTGCGGGTTCGACTCCCGCCGCCCGCACCAGCCCCAAGCAAGCCGCCCCAACCGGAAAGGGGCGAACGGGACGCATGATGCGTCCCACCCGGAAAGAACCGGTCAGTCCGCCGCGTGCAGGGTGCGGAGGCTCATCGGCAGATCACGCTCCACGACGGAGCGGGCAAACAGTCCACCCGCAACCAGGGCGGCGACAACAGTTACGAAAACAAAAGCGGACATGGGTAAACCCCTTGTTCCTTTAAAACCGCCGCAAGGCTGCGGCTGCAAAACGAATATAGGGAGCCATCCGCGACCTTAGCGTTGCTGAATTCGCGCAGGCCCGGGCATGCAACGCATGGCTGATGTCTTATACAAGACTTATCGTCGCCAAGTTGCGCTCCGGGCTGCCTGCTCCGAACTGAAATGATAATGACTATCAATATCAATAACTTGCGGCAAACCTCCTGACGGTTCAGCGCGTTACCGGGCAGCTGCAATCCCTGACGCAGGAGGCCGCCATGCCCGAAGCCGTGCCCCCGGCTCCCGCCGCCATTCTGGCCGCGATGCCGATCACCCTCACCATCAATGGCCGCGAGCGGCGCCTTTCGGTGGAGCCCTGGGTCACGCTGCTCGACCTGCTGCGGGAGCGGGAGGACCTGACCGGCACCAAGAAGGGCTGCGATCACGGGCAGTGCGGCGCCTGCACCGTGCTGGTGGATGGCCGGCGCATCAACAGCTGCCTGAAGCTGGCCGTGTCCCTCGACGGCGCCAGCATCACCACCATTGAAGGATTGGCGGATGGCAGCAGGCTCGATCCGCTGCAGCAGGCCTTCATGGACCATGACGCCTTCCAGTGCGGCTATTGCACGCCGGGGCAGATCTGCTCGGCCAAGGGGTTGCTGAACGAGAACCAGGCGCCCACGCGCCAGGAGGTGCAGGAGCTGATGAGCGGCAATCTGTGCCGCTGCGGCGCCTACACCAACATCGTGGACGCCATCATGGAGGTGCTCGAAGCCCGCGGCGAAGCCCGGGCGGCATCAGCGGAGGCCGCGCGATGAACCCGTTCAGCTTCACCCGCCCCACCACCGTGCCGGATGCGCTGCGTGCCGTGGTGCGCCCCGGCGGTCGCTTCCTGGCCGGCGGCACCAACCTCATCGACCTGATGAAGGAGAATGTGGAGCGCCCCTCGGCGCTGGTGGACATCAACCGGCTCGGCCTCGATGCGATCGAGGACCTGCCGGGCGGCGGGCTGCGGCTCGGCGCGCTGGCCACCAACGCCGACACGGCGCGGGATGCGCGGGTGGCGAAGCGCTATCCGCTGCTGGCCTCGGCGATTCTGGCCGGCGCCAGCCCGCAGCTGCGCAACGCCGCAACGAATGGCGGCAACCTCAACCAGCGCACGCGGTGCTACTACTTCTATGACAACACCACCGCCTGCAACAAACGCAACCCCGGCACGGGCTGTGGCGCCATTGGCGGGGTGAACCGCATCCACGCCATCCTGGGCGCCAGCGCCTCCTGCATCGCCACCCATCCCTCCGACATGTGCGTGGCGCTGGCGGTGCTGAACGCCACAATCCGGGTGACGGGGCCGCAGGGCGAACGCGAGATCCCCTTTGGCGAGTATCACCGCCTGCCCGGCGACACGCCGCAGCGGGACAACACGCTGCACCCGGGCGAACTGGTCACCGCCATCGACCTGCCGGCCGAGGATTTCTCCGCCCACCACACTTATCTGAAGCTGCGGGACCGCTTGTCCTACGCCTTCGCGCTGGTGTCGGTCGCGGTGGCGCTGCGCATGGAGGGCGATCGCATCGCCGAGGCGCGCATCGCGCTGGGCGGCGTGGCGCACAAGCCCTGGCGCGTGCCGGACGCCGAGCAGGCGCTGGCCGGACAGCCCGCCTCGGCGGAGAGCTTCGCCCGGGCTGCCGACCTGCTGCTGCGCGGCGCGCAGGGGCAGGGGCACAACGACTTCAAGATCGGGCTGGCGCACCGTGCCATCCGGCGGGCGCTGCGGCAGGCCGCCGCCGGCACCCCGCAATCGCAGACCGACAAGCGCGTCGCCTGAAGGAGCGCCACCATGAACGTCATGCAGAATGTCGGCATCGGCAGCGCCATCAACCGGGTGGACGGCTTGCAGAAGGTCACCGGCCAGGCGCGCTACGCTGCGGAACACCCGGTTCCAGGCCTTGTCTACGGCGTCATCGTCTCGGGCGCCGTGCCGAAGGGGCGCATCCTGGCGCTGGACGAGGCCGAGGCGCGTGCCGTGCCGGGCGTGATCGAGATCCTGACGCACAAGAACCGGCCGCACATCGCCTGGTTCGACCACAGCCACAAGGACATGGTCGCGCCGCCGGGATCGCCCTTCAAGGCACTGTACGACGACAGGATCCACTTCAGCGGCCAGCCCATCGCCCTGGTGCTGGCGGAAAGCTTCGAGGTGGCGCGCCACGCTGCCTCCCTGGTGCGCGCATCCTATGAGGTCGAGCCGCACAACACCGATTTCCACAAGGCCCAGGCCGAGCGCTTCATGCCTTCGAAGAAGCGCGACAGCTTCCAGCCACCGAAGAACCGTGGCGATGCCGGGGCCGCCTATGAGGCCGCGCCGGTGAAGGTGTCGGCCGATTTCCACCTGGCCACCGAGCACCACAACCCGATGGAGATGCATGCCTCCACGGTGATCTGGGAAGGCGATGGCGGCATCACGGTGTTCGACAAGACGCAGGGCCCGCAGAATGTGCGCGACTACCTTGCCGGCGTGTTCAACATGTCCGCCAAGAACATCCGCGTCATGAACCCTTATGTCGGCGGCGCCTTCGGCTCCGGGCTCCGGCCGCAATACCAGGTGTACCTGGCCGTCATGGCGGCGCGGATGCTGCGGCGCTCGGTGCGCGTGGTGATGACGCGGCAGCAGATGTTCACCCATGGCCACCGCCCCGAGGCGCTGCAAAGCGTCCAGCTCGGCGCGGAGCGCGACGGACGGCTCACCGCCATCCGCAATTCCGCCACCACCTCCACCTCCCGCTACGAGAACAACATGGAGAATGTGGTGAACTGGGGCATGATGAACTACGCTTGCGAGAATGCCGCGGGCGAATACGCCATCGCGCCCGTGGACACCGCCACCTCCTCCGACATGCGCGCGCCGGGCGCCGCCACCGGCATGACCTTCTTCGAGATGGCGGTGGACGAGATGGCCCACGCCGCCGGCATCGATCCGCTGGAGTTCCGGATCAGGAACTATTCCGAGATCGACCAGATGAACGGCACGCCCTTCACCAGCAAGGCGCTGCGCGAAGCCTATGCGGAAGGCGCGGCCGCCTTTGGCTGGAGCCGCCGCAGCCAGGCGCCGCGCTCCATGAAGGAGGGGCGCGAACTGGTCGGCTGGGGTGTCGCCACCGGCATGTGGGACGCGATGTTCTCGAAAACCTCGGCCAGCGCGCGGCTGACGGCGAACGGGCATCTGGAGGTGGCCAGCGCCGCCTCCGACATCGGCACCGGGACCTATACGGTGATGGCGCAGGCCGCCGCCGACACGCTGGGCCTGCCGGTGGAGCAGATCACCGTGCGGCTCGGCGATTCCACCCTGCCTACCGCGCCGGTGGAAGGCGGTTCCTGGATGGCCGCCTCGGTCGGCGCCGCGGTGCAGCTCGCTTGCCGCTCGGTGGCGGAGAAGCTGCTGAAGGCGGCGGAGAAGATGGAGAACAGTCCGCTCGGCAGTGCGTCGCTGGATGAGGTGCGCTTCGCCGGCGGCCGCATCTCCCTGCGAGACGATCCCGCGCGTGGCGTCGCCATCGCCGAGATCATGCGCGCGGCGGGCATGGATGCCATCGAGGTGCAGGAAACCGCCAGCGGCGGCATCAGCGGCATGATCAGCCAGATGCGCAAGTCGCGGAACACGCACAGCGCCATCTTCGCCGAGGTGCGGGTGGATGAGGAACTGGGCGTCATCCGCGTCACCCGCATCGTCAATGCGGTGGCCGCCGGGCGGATCATCAACCCCAAGACGGCGCGCAGCCAGATCCTGGGCGGCGTGGTGATGGGCATCGGCATGGCGATGCATGAGGAGTCGATGGCCGACCACCGCTACGGCCGGTTCATGAACCACAATTACGCCGAATATCATGTGCCGGTGAACGCCGATATCGGCGACATCCAGGTGATCTTCGTGGATGAGCCGGACCCTGAAGTGACGCCGCTGGGCGTCAAGGGGGTGGGCGAGATCGGCATTGTCGGCACGGCGGCGGCGGTGGCGAACGCCATCTTCCATGCGACCGGCAAGCGGGTGCGGTCCCTGCCCATCACCATCGACAAGGTGTTCGACGCGAATCCCCTGCCTTGAGCGGAACGGCGGCGGGCCTGCAACAACGTGGGCCCGCATGTGTTGACTCGGCTGGAAGCAACAACAAGGAGCGCGCCGGCATGTCCGTCAGCCCCCGCAACGGGCCGGAGCAGCCCGACACCAAGCCGCCGCCGGAGTTGCCTGGCCTTCCGCCGGTCAATCCGCCGCCGGACACCGTGCCCGCCCAGCCCGAGCCGCCGCCGCCGGAAACGCCCGCGCCCGGCCGCGGGCCGGAGGTGGACCCGGTCAGCCCGACGCCGCCCGCCGAGGTGCCGCCGATCTCGCCGCCCGGCCCCACCATGCCGCCGCCCGTGGCGGGCCCGTTCTGACACCTTTGCCAAACAGGATTATCCCGATGAAGCTTTCTTCCCTCCTGGCCGCCACCAGCCTGTCGCTGTTTCTGGGGATGGCCTCGCTGCCGGCCCTGGCGCAGGCGCCGCAGACCGGCCTCGAAGCCGGCCAGAGCCGCGCCAAGATGCTGCTCGACCGCGATGCCTACAGCTCCGACGACGTCGAGATCGGCGAGGTCGAGGACCTGATCCTCAACGCGCAGAACCAGGTGGTGCTGGTGATCATCGAGGTCGAATCCCGCCTCGGCTTCACCGACAAGTATGTCGCGGTGCCCGTGGCGCAGGTGACGCCGAGCGCCAACAACCGCGACCGCGTCACGGTGGCCATGACGCGCGACCAGCTGCGCAACCTGCCGGGCTTCAAGTACCAGGATTGATGCCGCCGCGCCGTTGACGGCCTTGCCGCCTCAGCGCAACAGGCGGCGGGCCAGCTGGCGGGCGCGCTCGCCGCGTGGTGGGTCGAGCAGGCGGGACAGGGCGAAAGGCCCGTGCCGTACTCTGGCCCGCCAGTCACTGAAGCTTTCGAATCCGGCGCGGCCATGATAGCGGCCGAAGCCTGAGGCGCCGACGCCGCCGAACGGCAGCGCGGGAAAGGCCGCGTATTCCACGCATCGTTCCTCGACGATGGCGCCCGAGCGGCTGTTGGCGGCGATCGCGGCGGCTTCCGCCCGCGTGGCGCCGAACAGGTAGAGCGCCAGGGGGGAAGGCTGGCGGCCCAGCCAATCCAGCGCTTCCTCCAGCGAGTCCATCTCCCGCACCGCCAGGGCGGGGCCGAAGATTTCCGCCCCAACCTTGTCCGGCAGCAGGGCGATGCCGCCCGGCAGGGCGCAGCCCCCTTCCGCCAGCGCCGCCTGCCGCGCCCGCTGCGGCGGCAGCACGACACTGTCCACCGGCACCGCCTCGGCCCGGCAGGCAGCGGCGAAATCCGCTTCCCGGTGGCCCAGCAAAAGAACCGTGTCCGGCGCGACGCAGGTTTGGCCGGCATTCATCGCCTTGCCCACCAGGATGGCCCGGGCGGCGCGGCGCAGATCGGCGCCGGGCAGCACGATCACGGGGCAGCGGCCCCCCAGTTCCAGGGTCAGCGGCGTCAGGTTCTCGGCGGCGGCGCGCATCACGGCGCGGCCGGTTTCGGTGCCGCCGGTGAACACCAGATGGTCCCAGGGCTGGGCGGCGAAACGGGCGGCCACGCCGGCGTCGCCCTGCACCACGCAGGTCAGGCCGGGCAGGGCATCCGCCAGGATCTCCGCCAGCAGGGCGGCGGTGCGGGGCGTATGCTCGCTGGGCTTCAGCGCCACGCGGTTGCCGGCGGCCAGCGCCTCGGCCAGGGGCCAGAGCGCCAGCTGGATCGGGTAGTTCCAGGGCGCCATGACGCCCACCACCCCTTTCGGCACCGGCTCCGCCCAGGCCAGCGAGGGCTGGAAGGCCAGCGGCGCCAGCACGAAGCGCGGCCGCGCCCACCAACGCAGCCAGCGCCGCGCCCGCCGCGCCGCCTGCGCCACCAGCAGCACATCGGCGATCCAGGTCTCCACGGCGGAGCGCCCGCCATAATCGGCGTCGGCAGCGGCGGCGAGGTCATCGGCGCGGCGGATCACCGCCCCGGCCAGGGCCTGCAGCGCGGCGCGGCGCTGCGGGATGGAGGGTGCCGGCCCGGCGGCACGCAGGGAGGCCAGCGCCTCTTCCGGCGTCATGCCGGGTTGGCGGGCGGGCCGCCATAGGAACGGCCCTTCCATTCCGGCTTCACCCCCAGCCCGCCGCCCAGCAGCGCCGACCACTGGATGGCCAGCGCCACGGCCATGGCGAAAGGATGCAGCGGCACGCTCCACCACGGCTCCCGCATGCGCCAGGTGATCAGGCCGCGCAGCACGAGGGACAGCAGCACCGCGAGAAACGCCGCCGGGTGCGGCAGCAGCAGCCAGGGCAGGATGTGGCCGCCGCCCAGCAGCAGCGTCCAGACAGGCAGGCCCAGCGGGGTCGCCATGCCTTCCCGCGCGTTCTTGCTGAACCCGCCCCAGGCTTCGGCGAAGCCGCGATACATGCGGCAGGTGGCGAGGCGGCTGCCATCCACCACCTCCGTCCGGAAGCCGCGCGCGCGCATGCGGCGGGCCAGGGCCAGCGCGTCATGCAGGACGGCCGGGGCGGCCGCGTGCCCCCCGGCGGCGCGATAGGCCGCTGCCTCCGCCAGCACCAGCTGGCCGCAGGCCGCCGCCAGCGAGGCGCGGGTGCCGCGCCGCCCGCCCTGGGGCAGGTAGCCGAGCATCATCAGGTTGATCACCGGCACGGTCAGCGCCTCGCCCAGCGTGCCCATCTGCTGGCGCGGCACGCCGCTGACCAGGGCCAGGTCATGCTTCTCCGCGTGGGACACCATGGCGGCGGCGGCATGCGAGCGCAGGCGGACATCGGCGTCGATGAACAACAGATGCGTGCCGCGCGCGGCCTCGGCCAGCCGGGCGCAGGCATGCACCTTGCCGGTCCAGCCCTGCGGCAAGGGCGGCGCGGCCAGCAGCCGCACCCGCGGGTCCTGTGTGGCGACGCGCCGCACAATGGCGGCGGTGTCGTCGCGGGAGCCGTCATCCATCACCACCACCTCGATGGCGGCATCCTGGCTGGCCAGGGCGGCGCGCAGGCAGCCCTCGATCTGTGCCGCCTCATCCCGCGCCGGGATCAGGATGGACACCAGCGCCGGCCCGGATGGCGCGGCGCGCAAACGTGGCAGGCACGGGATGTTGCGGCCCACCAGCACCCAGGGGAAGGCGGCCAGCCCCAGGGAGGCCCAGGGAAGGGCAGCCTGGAGGGCGGCTTGCAGCCCGCTCATCGCCGCCACTCATGCCGGGGATCGAAGCGCCGGCCGGCCAGCGCCGCGCGGCCGCGCCGCCAAAGGTCATAGATGCCCCCCATGCCTTCCCCCCCTTGCTCCACCAACTGGAACTGCGCCGGATCACGGCTCAGCGCCTCCTGTGCCAGCCGGTCCATGGTGCCGGCGAGGGCGGCGGACAGCGCCTCGGTCCGCGCCTCGCGCGGCATGGCTTGCAAAGCGGCGCCGGGCAAGGGGTTGCCGAAGGCGGCCAGCATCTCCGCCTTGCGCTCCGACCAGAAGGGGTATTCCAGGGCCAGCGGAACAAAGGCCGCTTCCGGCGCCAGCTCCGGCAGCCGGGCGAGGCCGGGCGCGATCGGCACGGGGCGCTCCCGCACATCGGCGAAGCGGCCGGGGGCGTTCATCCACAGCATGTCGCTCCGCGCCGGGTCCAGCACCCGGCGGGCCACGCGCAGAAAGGCCACGGCACCGCGCGCGGTGGCGGGCTCCACCCCGAACACGCCGAGCCGCCGCATGAAGCGGTAGCGGGCCAGCGCCGCTTCCTCCATGGGGATGAACATGCGGCGGCCGGGAAACAGCCGGCGCGACAGCAGCATGAAGGCAACGCCGTCCCACCAGGAAGGGTGGCTGGCGAACACCACCAGCGGCGCGTCGCCGGTGTCCGGCGGCAGGCCCCAATGCGGCACCCGCAGTGCCCGCATGTGGCGGCGGGCGAAGCGGGTGAACATGAAGTCGTAGAAATCGAGCGCGCGGGGCGAATAGGTGGCGAGGGGGTCCATCAGGAGGGCTCCGCTTTCCCCGCCTCCTGCCCGGAGGGCCAGGATATCCCGGGCCCTGGCGCAGCCGCCCGCCGCCCCCGGGGATGGTCCGGGGGAAGGGTGCCGCCCCGCGCCGCTGCGCGCGCCATCGTCATTCCGCAGCCAGGGGCAGCCCCCGCTCGCCTGCCGCCCGTGCCGCCACGCTCATGCCGCGACCGCCCAGATCCTGGTCCAGCGCGTCGGCGGCGATCCAGCCCGACATCATCACCATCGGCATGCCGGGGCCCGGATGCGCGGCGCCGCCGGCCAGGTAAAGCCCCTTCACGGCGCGGGAGCGGTTGCCCGGCTTGAAGGCGCCGGTCCACCGGCCATGGCTGGCCAGGCCATAGATGGCGCCGTCCAGCACGCGGTAGCGCTCATGGATGTCCTGCGGCGTCAGGCTGCGCTCCACCACGATGCGCTCCTCGATATCCTCCATCCCCGCCGTGCGCTTCAGCTTGTCGAGGATGACCTGCCGGTAGCCGGGCAGCATCTTTGTCCAGTCCTGGCCGGGGCGGAGGTAAGGGGTGTGGACCAGCACATACAGCGCTTCCCCGCCTTCCGGCGCGACCGAGGGATCGGTGGCGGACGGCGCGGCGAGATAGGCGGTCGGGTCGGGCGCCGGAATGCCCTTTTTGTAGATGGCGTCGAACTCCTCCTCCGCATCGCGGGAGAAGATAAAGTCATGATGCGCCAGATGCTCGTAGCGGCGGTTCAGGCCCAGATAAAGCACCACCCCTGAGCAGGCCGGCTCGTGCTTCCTGCGGGGATATTTCCGCGCCGCCGCGCCGCCGACCAGCTCGCCATAGGTGCGGATGGCGTCCATGTTGGAGATCACGGCGTCGCAGGCGATGCGTTCCGTCCCGTGGGCCCCGCCCGCGCGCACGGCCCGGACGGCGCCGTTCTCCACCTCGATGCCGGAAACATCGACGCCGGTGCGCAGGTCGGCGCCCAACTCGGCCGCCAGCTTCGCCAGTCCCTCGGCCACGGCGCGGGTGCCGCCCTTGGGGTACCAGATGCCCTCCGCCGCCTGCATGTCGCCGATGCCGCACAGCACGGCCGGCGCCAGATAAGGCGAGGAGCCGACATATTGCGTGTAATGGTCCAGCATCTGCGCCAGCCGCGCATCCGGCACATGGCCGCGGATGACCTTGGCCACGGTCTGCCCCATGCGCAGCGCCAGCACGTCCCGCATGGTGTCGGGCGAGAAATTGGCCTTGAAGTCCAGCGTGTCGCCGATGCCTTCCACCGACTTCCAGAAGAAGAACTTTTCCGACACGTCGTGCAGGTGGCGCGCCACGTCCTGGAACCGGCGGTAGCCATCGCCATTGCCGGGGGCGAATTGGTTCATCGCCTCCGCCATGGCCGGCACGTCCTGCATCAGGTCGATGCGGGTGCCATCCTCGAAGAAGCAGCGCCATTGCGGGTCGAGGCGGATCAGTGGCAGCTCGGCCTGCTGGTCGCGTCCCGCCTCGGCGAAGATGCGGCGCAGCACGCGCGGCATGGTCAGGATGGTGGGGCCCATGTCGAAGCGGAAGCCGCTGTTGGCGCCCGCGGCGGCGGGCAGGTTGAGCACCGCCGCCTTGCCGCCCAGCCAGTCGTTCTTGTCGAGCAGCGTGACGCGGTGGCCCCGCGCCGCGGCCACGGCGGCGGCCGACAGCCCGCCCAATCCGCCGCCGATCACCACCACATGGGACGAGGTCATGCCACGATCTCCTTCTCAGCCACCGATCCTGCCGTTCCCGCGCCTTCGGCGATGTCCGGCAGCCGCGTTCCATGGCGCGGCAGGCCAAGATCCTTCAACAGCAGGTCGGTGCTGATCCGCGCGCCTTCATAGATCACCGGCAGGCCGGAGCCGGGATGGGTGCCGCCCCCCACCAGATACAGCCCTTCCGTGCCCCGGAAGCGGTTGCCGGGCCGGAAGTTGAGCATCTGCCCGAGGTCATGCGCCAGGTTGAAGGTGGCGCCGAAGCCGACCGCGAACTCGTCCTGCCAGTCATTCGGCGTCACCATGCGCTCGAAGCGGATGCGCGATTCGATGTCGGGGATGCCAAGCGCCGCCAGCCGCCGCAGCGCCTCCGCCCGGAAGGCCGGGGCCGCCTGCTTCCAGTCGATGTTGCCGCGCAGATTGGCCACCGGCACCAGGAGGTACAGGCTGCTATGCCCTTCCGGCGCCATGGAGGGATCGGTGGCCACCGGGTTGTGCAGGTAGAAGGAAGGCTCCGCTGGCAGCAGCCCCGCCTCGATCTCGGCCAGGTTGCGCTGGTAGTTGCCGGCTAGCAGCACGGTGTGGTGCGCCAGCTGCGGAAAGCGCCCCTCGACGCCAAGATACAGCATGAAGGTCGAGCAGGAATAGCGCGCCTTGGCGATGTGGCTGTCGGACCATTGGCGGCGGCGCAGCACGTCGGGGATCAGCTTCGGGGCGGCATGGGCGAAATCGGCGTTCATCACCACCGCGTCGGCGGGCACGAACTCGCCCGCGACCTCCACCCCGGTGGCGCGGCGGCCCTGGAACACGACCCGCTCCACGGGCGCGTTCAGGCGGATCTCGGCGCCCAGACGCTGCGCCACCCTGGCCATGGCGCCGGCCACGGCGCCGCAGCCGCCGGCAGGGTGGAACACCCCATGCTCGTATTCCAGGAAGCTCAGGATGGTGAACAGGCTGGGGCAGCGGAACGGGCTCATGCCCAGATACTTGCTTTGGAAGGAGAACAGCAGCCGGGTGCGCGGATCGCGGAAATAGCGCTTCAACTCCGCATCGACCGACAGGTGCGGGCGCAGATGCGGCAGGGCGCGCAGCATGTCCGGCGCCAGCAGGTCGGCGGCGGAAGCGAAGCCGCGCTCCAGCACGGGGCGGAAGGCCTCCAGCTTGCGCCGGTTGTCAACGAGGAAGGCGCGCAGGTTGCCAGCGTCGCGCGGGTCGAGCTTGGCGATTTCCGCTTCCATCCGGGCGATGTCCGGCGTGGCGTCGATCACCGGCCCGCTTCCGCCGCCGAACACCAGCCGGTATTGCGGATCGAGGCGTGTCATCGGCACCTCCTCGCGCAGGGACGCGCCGCAAGCGGCGAAGATTTCCTCCAGGATGCGGGGATACAGAAAGAAGGTCGGGCCCAGGTCGAAGCGGTAGCCGCCGGGCGCCGTCAGGGTGCGGCTGCGGCCGCCGATCACGCCATCCCGTTCCAGCACGGTCACGCGCAGGCCCCGCGCGGCAAGCAGCATCGCCGACGCCAGACCCCCGGGCCCTGCGCCGATCACAACGGCATGCGGCTTGCCCGCCGCATCATCAAAGGCCGGACGGCCCAGCGGGATATTCATGCCCGGCAGCATCTCCTTGTCACGTGAGGAAGGAAGTGCTGCCGATGCCGCGATTGCCAAGAGGTAATGTCGCGCGGAAGCTGCCTTTCAGGCCGCCCGGGCCGTGGAAGCGCCGGCCGCCCCACCGGCCAGCGGCATGGCCGAACGGTCATCGAAGCCGCGTGGATGGGCCGAGCGCCAGGCCCAGGCGGTGCGGACGATGTCATCCAGCTCCGCGTAACGCGGCGTCCAGCCGGTTTCGCGCCGCAGCTTCTCGTTGGAGGCAACCAGGACCGCCGGGTCGCCAGGGCGTCGCGGGCCGACATCATGCGGCACCGGGCAGCCGCTGATGCGCTCCACCGCCTCGATCACCTGCTTCACCGAATGGCCGCGGCCATTGCCCACATTGTAGCGGACGCTCGGGCCGGTTTCGAGCGCGTCCATCACCCGCAGATGCGCATCCGCCAGATCGGTGACATGGACATAGTCGCGGATGCAGGTGCCGTCCGGCGTCGGGTAGTCGGTGCCGAACACCGTCAGCGGGTCGCGCAGGCCGAGGGCGGCGTCGATGGCGAGCGGGATCAGGTGCGTTTCGGGCTGGTGGTCCTCGCCCAGGCGGCCCTGCGGATCGGCGCCGGCGGCATTGAAGTAGCGCAGCGCGGCGGAGCGAAGTCCATGCACCCGGTCGGCCCAGTCCAGCGCCGTCTCGGCCATGAACTTGCTTTCGCCATAGGCAGAGCCGGGGGAGATGCGCGCTTCCTCGTCGATCGGCATGCGCTCGGGGTTGCCGAACAGCGCGGCGGTGGAGGACAGCACGAAGCGGCGACAGCCGGACCTGACCGCCGCATCCGCCAGCCCCGCCGTGTTGGCCAGGTTCTCGGCCAGGTAGCGCAGGGGATCGCGCATGCTTTCGCCGACCAGGGACAGGGCGGCGAAATGCAGCACCCCGTCAAAGCGCCAGCCGGCGAACACCTCGTCCAGGCGCCGCCGGTCGGCAAGGTCGGCCACCACCAGCTCCACGTCATGAGGAACAGCCGCGCGATGCCCCTGTCGCAGGTCGTCCAGGACAACGACCTCGTCCCCCCGCTCACGCAGGGCCAGCACGACGTGGCTGCCGACATAGCCGGCTCCGCCCGTCACCAGGAAGCGCGCCATTGCTGCTCCTTTCAAGTGAACACGGCCTTAAGCCGTGAAGTGGATTATTGCGCTGCAACTATAGCGTAAATGCGCAGCTCTGTAGCACGTAAGGCAATCCGGTCACCAGCATGTCACCGGAATAGATGGCCTTACAGTGACACCTCAATCATGACAGGAACGTGGTCGCTGGTTTGTGCCCAGCTGCGGGCGGGCTTGTGCACCTGCATCTCCCGCAGGCCGCCGGCCAGGTCCTGGCTCACCCAGATATGGTCAAGCCGCCGCCCCCGGTTGGAAGCTTCCCAGTCCCGGGCGCGATAGGACCACCAGGTGTAGAGCTTCTCGGGCGGCGGGACGAAGTGGCGCATGGCGTCATGCCATTGGCCGGCCTGCCGCCAGCCATTTAGCGCCGCCACCTCGACCGGGGTGTGGGACACCACGTCCAGCAACTGCTTGTGGCTCCAGACGTCGCATTCCAGCGGCGCGATGTTGAGGTCGCCCACCATCACCGCCCGGCGCGCCGGGCCGCGGCTCGCGTTCCAGGCCGTGGCCTCGGCGACGAAGTCGAGCTTGTGGGCGAATTTCGGGTTGATGTTCCGGTCGGGGATGTCGCCGCCCGCCGGCACGTAGAAATCGTGAAGCTCCAGCCCGCCAGGCACGTCGAGATCGACGCCGATATGGCGGCAATCGCCGCGCGAACACCAGTCGGGGTCGTCGCCGCGCAGGCGGAACGGAATGCGGGACAGGATGGCGACGCCGTTATACCCCTTCATGCCACGCGCGGCCCGGTGCTCGAAGCCCAGTGCGGAAAGGCCCTCGTGCGGAAACAACTCGTCCGGGCACTTGGTTTCCTGCAGGCACAGCACGTCCGGGCGCAGCGCCTCGACCAGTCCTGTCAACAGGGGCAGGCGCAGGCGGACGGAGTTGATGTTCCAGGTGGCGATGCGGATGGTCGACATGGCCCAGCCATAGGCCGGAAGCGAGGGCGTAACCAGGGATCGCGGTGCAGGGGAGGGGCGCAAAAAGATGGCGCCCGGTCAGGGGGGTGACCGGGCGCCGGGGGGATGCATTCCGTTGGGAATGGTCGGGTTGGCCAGTTGGGGGACCGGCTTCCCATGCCAGAGAATGGGCATCGGCGGTCGTTATGATAAGAGCTATTTGCGCAACTCAAAAACGTTTGATCGTGACCGTTGAAAGAAAACTGTGGCTATTCGGCCGCAAGCGTGGCCGCCAGGTCCAGATCGGCCCCTTTTGACGCATGGCGGCGTGCCGCTTCCCCGAAGGACTCGAACAGCCGGCGGGACAGGGCATCCTCCGCCCAGTCATATTCCGGGTGCCATTGCACGCCGAGCGCGAAGCCGGCGGCGCCCTCCACCCGTCCCGCCTCGATCGTGCCATCCGGCGCCCAGGCTTCCGCCACCAGCCGCGGCGCCAGCTGCGCCACGCCCTGATTGTGCAGGGAGTTCACCGGCACCGCCTGCGGCGACCAGTCAAGCCCCTGCCATTGCCGCGCCAGCATGCCGTCCGGCGCCACCCGCACCGCATGCGCCTTGCCGGTCCGGACCTTGGGCAGCGCCTGATCGGTCGGAGTGGAATGGTCCATGCGGCCGGGCAGGTCCTGGATGCGCTGGTTCAGCGAGCCGCCCAGCGCGACGTTCAGCTCCTGGAAGCCCCGGCAGATCGCGAACACCGGAATGGCCCGCTCCAGCGCGCCGAGGATCAGGGGGATGGTGGTGGAGTCGCGGGCGGGGTCCTCCGGCGTGCCTTCCAGATGGGGCGGGCCCGCATACAGGTCGGGCGCGACGTTGGAGCGGCTGCCGGTCAGCATCAGCCCATCAAGCCGGGGCAGCACCTCCGCAGCCACGGCGGAGCCCGCCGCCGGCACCAGGATCGGGATACCCCCGATGGGGCCGAGGACCACCTTGATGTAGTGGTCCGACACGGCGTGGTTGGGCATGGCGAAGGCACCGAAGGCCTTCATGCAGCAGGGAATGCCGATCAGGGGGCGCATGGCTCAAAGGTCGCGCCACGGCATGGCGCGATCAAGTGCGAAATCATGCAGATCCGTGGCATCGGCGTTGCGGTGGCGCCGGGGCTGCTCCTTTGGCGGGCGCCGCGCACCCGTTGCGGTCATTTCCCCTCAGCCATCGAGCTTCAGCCCCGCGCTGCGGACGGCTTCCTGGAACTTCGCCAGCTCCTCCTGCAGGAAGGCGCCGGTGGAGGCGGGCGTGCTTGGCCCCGCCGGGTCCACGCCCGCGGCGGTCAGGCGGCGCCGCACATCCGGCTCCGCCAGGGCGGCATTGGCGGCGGCGCTCAGCGCGGTCAGCGCGTCCTGCGACAGGCCGGGCGGGCCGAGCAGGACGTTCCAGGTGGTGATGTCGAACCCCGTGAGGCCGGCCTCTGCCAGGCTCGGCACATCGGGCAGCAGCGGATGCCGCGCCGCGCCCGTGACCGCCAGGCCACGCGATACGCCGTCGCGCAGATGCGGCGCGGCGGAAGCGAGGACCTCCAGCGAGAAATCCACCTCGCCCTTGGCCAGCGCCTCCATCACCTGCGCGCCGCCGCGATAGGGAACATGCTCGGCCTTCAGCCCGCCGGCGCGCACCAGCATCGCTTCCCCGGTCAGGTGGCCGATGCCGCCGACGCCGGAGGTCGCCCAGTGCAGATCGCCCGGCTTCTCCCGCAGCGCCGCGAACAACGCCGCCACCGAGGGGAAGCGGGAAGCCTGCGGCACCACCACCACCAGCGGGCCGCCGCCCACCACCGCCACCGGGCTGAAGTCGCGCACCGGGTGATAAGGGGTACGGTCGGGGAGGGCAGCGGGATTGCTGCCATGGGAGGAGGCGGTGGCCATCAGCAGGGTCGAGCCATCCGCTGGCCGATAGCGCACGTAGTCGCTGCCGACGGAGCCGCCGGCGCCGGCCCGGTTCTCCACCACGATCCGCACCTGCGGGCCGAGGCGGGGGCCCATGCGCTCCGCCAGGACACGCGCGGCGATGTCCGTGGAGCCGCCCGCCGTGAACGGCACCACAAGGGCGACCGGGCTGGGCCAGGGTGCCGCCGCGCGCGCCGCCCTGCAGGCCGCCAGGGCTGGCGCGGCCAGGGCCGCCCCCATGAGAATGCGTCGCCGCATCTTGGTTCCTCCTGTTTTGCGGAACAGGAAGCACCCGGCAAAGCGGCGGTCAATGCCGCCGGAACACGGTTCAGCGGTTGCGCTCTTCCTCGAAGAAGCGCGGGTCGTTGAAGGTGAACAGGCGGCGTTCCAGCGGCATGCCCGTCTCGATGGTGGACAGCGTCACGCGGGTTTGCCGCCCCTGGCCATCCACCACGAGCCATTGCCGCAGCTCCATGGGCTGCTCGGAAAACACCAGGGTCAGCTGGCCTTCGGCCGGGTTGTCACGCCGGCGCAGGGTGATGCCGAGGAAGCCGCCATTGCGCGTCACCTCCATCACCTCGACATCGCCGCCGAAGCGGATCTCCCGCCGCAGCAGCAGGCCCAGCGGCGTCGAGCCGACCGGCACCACGGAGGGCTGCTTCAGCTCCCGGTCGTAATACAGGAACTGGTTGTCGGAGGCGACCAGCAGCAGGGGCTCGGGCGGGTCGTATTCGAAGCGCATCCGTCCCGGCCGGGCGATAAAGGCGGTGCCCTCGGCCGACCCGCCATTCTGCGCCAGTTGCAGGAAGCGCGCCTTCAGCGTGGTGATGCCGTTCAGATAGGCCTCGGCGCGGGCCAGCAGCGGGCCCTGCTCGCGCGGCGGCACGGGGCCGGAGGCGGTGGCGCCGCGCGGGCTTTGCGCGCCCGCCCTGGCGGGAAGCAGCAGGGGCAGGGCCAGGACCGGCAGGATGGTCAGGAGGGTGCGTCGGAGCATGCGCCCTATCTGGCGTCGCCCCGTGGCGAAAGAAAGACGCCGCCGTGGCGATCCCGCGCAAGGGGCGCCGCCCTTACCGCCCGCGCGGCCAGGGCCGGCCATCGAAAGCGTGGCGGGGAGGCCTGCGCCTCCCGGCGCGGCGCATCACCGCAGCAGGCGGGGCAGCATCAGGTCCAGCCGCAGCCGGCCTTCCTCGGTCGCGGCCAGTCGGCCTTCCGGGGTCCAGCGCAGGTACTCCTCCTCCAGGCAGGCGGCGAGCATGTCCGGCTCCAGCGCGTCCTCCAGCGCCAGGCCGGTGCGCTGGCGGATGCGGGCGGGATCGACGCCCTCGGCCAGCCGCAGGCCCATCAGCAGCGCCTCGCGCGCGCGGTCCGCGGGGGACAGGATCTCGGTGGCGGTGACGGCATGGCCTTCCGCCTCGACGCGGGCCAGCCATTCCTCCGGGCCGCGATGGCGGCGGAAGGCCACCAGCCCCTGGCGCAGCAGCAGCCGCTGATGCGCCCCCGCGCCGACGCCGACATAATCGGCATAGCGCCAATAGGCGAGGTTGTGCCGGCTTTCCGCCCCCGGCACGGCATAGTTGGACACCTCATAGGGAAGCAGGCCGAACCGTTCCGCTTCCTCCGCGGTGGCGGCGTAAAGGGCAGCGGCATGGTCATCCTCCGGCAGGGCGAAGGCGCCGCGCGCATGCTCGGTGGCGAAGCGCGTGCCGGGCTCGATGGTCAGCTGGTAGAGCGACAGGTGGTCGGCGGCCAGCGACAGGGCCTGGCGCAACTCGGCGCGCCAGGCGTCCTCCGCCTGTCCGGGGCGGGCATAGATCAGGTCGAAGGACAGGCGTGGAAACAGCTCCCGCGCCGCTTCCAGCGCCGCCACCGCCTGCGCCACGTCATGCCGGCGGCCCAGGAAGCGCAGCGCCGCCTCGTCCAGCGACTGCACGCCCAGGCTGGCGCGGTTCACCCCGGCGGCACGGAAGGCGCGCAGGCGGCCGATCTCGACGCTGGTGGGGTTGGCTTCCAGCGTGATCTCGATATCCGGCGTCGGCTCGAACAGCCGGGTGGCCTCGGCAATGATGTCCCACACCAGCTCGGGCGGCATCAGGCTTGGCGTGCCGCCGCCGAAGAAGATGGAGCGGAGGCGGCGGCGCCCCGCATTGCCACCCGGCGCCTCGCGGGCCAGGCGCTCCACCTCGAAGCGCAGCTCGCGCAACAGGGCGGCGCCGAAGCGCGCCGCGTCCACGCGCTCCCGCACATGGCTGTTGAAGTCGCAATACGGGCATTTCGAGGCGCAGAACGGCCAATGGACATAAAGCGCGAAAGGTTCGGCGGCAGGAAACATCGCAGCACATATGGGGCGGCATGGCCGGCGGCGTCGAGGGCCGCGTTTGATGCTCAGCCGCCGGACAACGGTCCCCCGCCGAGCCAGCGCCGCAGCCAGCCCGTCCCGCCCGGCCGGGGAGCGGAGGCGGGCGGCGGCGGGGCTGCTTCGCCGGAAGCCTGTGGGATCTGCCCGGCCTCCTGGGCCTGCCATTGCAGCAGCAGCGGCTGGTCGCTGCGGGGAAGCCATGCCACCGCCTGTTCCGCCAGGCGCGCCGCCCCGGCCACATCGCCCCTTCGCAGGGCCAGGCGGCCGAGCTGCAAGGCGGCCAGCCCACGCGCAACGGGATGGGCCGCGTCGCCCAGCGCGCGGCGCAGCGTTGCTTCCTGCTCGTCCCGGTCGGCCAGGCACCAAAGCCGCGCCGCCAGCCGCGCCTCGGCATCCGGCATCAGGGCGGCGGCACCGAGCAGCGTCGCCACCGCCTCATCCGGCCGGTTCAGCGCGTCCAGCGCATCCGCCAGGGCGAGGGGCGTCGCCGGATCGTCTGGCGCCAGCGCCATGGCGTTGCGCAGCAATGGAAGGGCGGCCTCCTCCTGGCCCTGGCGCCGCAAGGCGGCGGCGATCCGCAATTGCGCGGCGGCGTCGTGGCCCAGGATCCGCGCCGCTTCCAGCCAGAAGGGCAGCGCGGCGGCGGCGCGGCCCTGTTCGCCGAGGCGCAGCGCGCGGGCTTCCAGCGCGGCGGCCCGCTCTGGCGCCAGCCAGCCGGCGGGAAGGCCGCGCGCCACCGCATGCCGCCACAGCCTTTCCGCCTGTGCCGGGCGGCCCCGCTGAAAGGCCGCGCGCCCCATCAGCCGGGCCCAATGGGGGGAATGGGCGCGATGGTCGCGCAGCGCCTGGCGCAGCCTTTCCGCGTCGCGCTTCCGCAGGCATTCCAGCAGGCGGCCGAGCAGCGCCGTGTCGGCGAGGTGCCAGATGGTGGCATGGCCGAGAAAGGGCAGCGGCACGGTGGCGACGGCGCAGCGCGCGGCGATCAGCGCGGCCTGCAGGCGGTCATGCGGCTCATGCGGATCGACGATCTGCACCGCGAAGGGCGGCGGGTCGCCCGGCTCCACCAGCATGGCGCCGTGCCGCCGCGGGTCGAAGCGGGCATGATGGCGCGGGTCATCGGCGATGTCGGCCGGGTCGATCGAGGCTTGCGGCGACACCGCCAGCGCCGCGTCCAGCCCGAGCAACCGCCCATGCTTGAGCGCCGCATAGCCGCCCATGCTGAAGCCATAGCCCAGGCTGTGGGGACCGAGCCGCGCTCGGATCGCCGGCGCCGCGCGGCGCATGGCCTCGGCGGGATACCAGTTTTCCGCCTTGGCCAGCACGCCCACTGTGTTCAGGCCAAGCTGCGCCGCCGGCTTCTGGCCCCAGAAGCAGGGGCCATCCGGGCCGGAAGCCGGGCGGTCGGTCAGGCCGCCAAAGGTGACGAGGCTGGTTCCGGCGGTGCCGGGCTGATGCACCGCCTGGAGCGCATCATCCTCGTAGATGATCTCGGGGCGGGAAAATTCAGGTATCGCGCTCATGATCCGGGCGCTGTTCTAGGCATGGCGGCGGCGGCGAAGCCAATGGTTATCGCCCGGAGCCGTTTCCAGGGGGAGGCCCATGCCGCCGCCGCGGGCCGGCCCCGCGCGAAATCGTCACAATGGCGGGGCGGGTTTGCCTTGACCGGGCGGAGCGCCATCCGCAACTCTCCTGAAGCATGATGCGGCCCCGATCGCCGACCGATTCCGCGGTCCCGGGGAGCCTGGACGCTTGACCCGCGGCCACGCGCCCCGCACATCCGCCCAGCCTGCCGCCCCGGCCTGGGGTGGCCCCGGCTGGCGCGTGCCGCCGGGTCCCGCCCTTCCGGACTCACCCGCGTCATGACCTCACCATCCCCGATCACCACAGCGACGGCCGCCATTCCCAATCGCAAGAAGCTGTTCATCCGCACCTGGGGGTGCCAGATGAACGTATATGACAGCACCCGCATGGCGGATGTGCTGGCGCCGCTCGGCTACGGCCCCGCCGAAACGCCGGAGGAGGCCGACATGGTCATCCTCAACACCTGCCACATCCGCGAAAAGGCGTCGGAGAAAGTGTTCTCCGACCTTGGCCGGCTGCGACTGCTGAAGAACGAGAAGGAAGCCGCCGGGCAGAAGATGGTGCTGGCGGTCGCCGGCTGCGTCGCCCAGGCGGAAGGCGCCGAGATCACCGCCCGCGCCCCCTGGGTGGACATCGTGCTCGGCCCGCAGACCTATCACCGCCTGCCGGAGATGGTGGCCCGCGCTTCCCGCGCCGCCGGCGCCCAGATCGACACCGATTTCCCGGTGGAACAGAAATTCGACCTGCTGCCGGAGGTTTCCGCCAATCAGGGGCCGATCGCCTTCCTCACCATCCAGGAAGGCTGCGACAAGTTCTGCTCCTTCTGCGTGGTGCCCTATACCCGCGGCGCCGAGTTCTCGCGCCCCGTGGCCGCCATCCTGGCGGAAGCGAAGCGGCTGGTGGCCGGCGGCGCGCGGGAGATCGCGCTGCTCGGGCAGAACGTGAATGCCTGGCATGGCGAGGCGCCGGACGGCTCCAGCTGGACCTTGTCCCGCCTCCTCTATGAGCTGGCCGAGATCGATGGGCTGGCGCGGCTGCGCTACACCACCAGCCATCCGCGCGACATGGACGACGCGCTGATCGGGGCGCATGGCCGCATCCCCGCCCTGATGCCCTTCCTGCACCTGCCGGTGCAGAGCGGCTCGGACAAGATGCTGGCGGCGATGAACCGTCAGCACAAGGCGGAGCTGTTCTTCCGCACCGCCGACAAGCTGCGGGAAGCGCGGCCGGACATGGCCTTGTCCTCCGACTTCATTGTCGGCCATCCAGGCGAAACCGATGCCGACCACGCCGCCACCATGGCGCTGGTGGAGAAGGTGGGCTTCGCCCTGGCCTATTCCTTCAAGTATTCGTCCCGCCCCGGCACGCCCGCCGCCGGGCAGCCCCTGCAGGTGGCCGAGGCGGTGAAGGATGCCCGGCTGCAGGAATTGCAGGCCCTGCTGCGCCAGCAGCAGGATGATTTCAACCGCGCCTGCGTCGGCCGGGAATGCGAGATCCTGTTCACCGGCCCGGGCCGTCATCCCGGGCAGGTGGCCGGCCGCACCCCCTGGCTCCAGCCGGTGCATGTGATGGCGCCCGCGCACTGGGCGGGACGCCTGGGGAAGGTCCGGATCGATGCCGCGCACCCCAATTCCCTGTCCGCAACCTTGCTCAGTGAGAAGGAGCTTGCGACCGCTTGAGCAACCCCGCCCCCATTGCGCTGCGGGCCGACCCCCGCGCGCTGAACCGGCCCCTCATGGCTGACACCGTTTCAGCCGCCCGCACCGTGACGCTGCAATTCGACGACAACGCCCTGCTGCCGCTGTTGTTCGGCGAGCATGACCGGCATCTGGCGCGCATCGAACAGCGCCTTGGCGTGCGGCTGGCCTGCCGGGGCAACCGGCTGTCGATCATCGGCAATGCCGAGGCGGCGGAGGTGGCGGAAGCGGCCATCCGCTCCCTGTGGTGGCAATTGGAGCGGAGCGAGGTTGTGGGCATGGCCGAGGTCGAGGCGGCGCTGCGTTTGGCGGAAGGCGCACCCGCGCCGCAACAGCGGCGGCTGGACAGCGAGCCGCGCCTTCCGCTGGCCGACCTGCCGGCGATCCGCACCAAGAAGGGCGCCATCGCGCCCCGCTCCATCGCCCAGGCCTCCTACATGGATCAGCTGGCGCGGGCGGACATGGTGTTCGGCATCGGCCCGGCGGGCACCGGCAAGACCTATCTCGCGGTGGCCCAGGGTGTCGCGCTGCTGCTGGCCGGGCGGGTGGACCGCATCGTGCTGAGCCGCCCGGCGGTGGAGGCCGGGGAACGGCTGGGCTTCCTGCCGGGCGACATGAAGGAGAAGGTCGATCCCTATCTCCGCCCGCTTTACGACGCCTTGAACGACATGATGCCGGCCGATCAGGTGCAGCGCCGCATCGCCACGGGCGAGATCGAGATCGCGCCGCTGGCCTTCATGCGCGGCCGCACCCTGGCGCATTGCTACGCCATCCTGGACGAGGCGCAGAACACCACGCCGGCCCAGATCAAGATGTTCCTCACCCGCATGGGGGAGGGCACCAGGATGGTCATCACCGGCGATCCCACCCAGGTGGACCTGCCGCCTGGCCAGCGTTCCGGCCTGGCGGAAGCCCTTTCCATCCTGGAGGGTGTCGAGGAGATCGGCGTGTCGCGCTTCACGGAATCGGACGTGGTGCGACATCCGCTGGTAGCGCGGATCGTGGCCGCGTATAACCGGGCCGATCAATCGGCCACTGGGGTGGCCGGTGGCTCCTCCGCGCGTGCGGGAGGGGTGGGGCGGCGCCGGGATGGAAATGGGCCGCCCCGGCAGGAAGGAGAGTGATGGAACCGGGAAGTTCTAGGCCCGGCCACGGCGACGTGGTCGGGCAGTCAAACCCGGAGGTGGTCGTGCTGATCGACACCCCGGAATGGCGTGCGGCGGTGCCGCGCGCCGGCGCCTTGGCACGCCGTGCCGCCGAAGCCGCCTGGGCCGAGATGGCCGGCGATGGCTTCCTGAGCGGACCGGAGGGCGCCGCCGCCCCGGTCGGCGCGCCCGCCGGAAGCATGACGGTCCTGCTGACCGATGACCGTTCGGTGAAGCGCCTGAATGGCGAGCATCGCGGCAAGAACAAGCCCACCAACGTGCTGTCCTTCCCCGGCGAGGGATTCGGCCATCTCGGCGACATCGCACTGGGCCTTGGTGTGGTGCGGCGCGAGGCGCGGGAAGCTGGCCGGAAGGTGTCCGTGCATCTGGCGCATCTGGTGGCGCATGGCACCCTGCATCTCGGCGGCCATGACCACATCGCCGCCGGCGAGGCCCGCCGCATGGAGCGCGCTGAGGCCCGCATCATGCGCCGCCTCGGCCTGCCCAACCCCTGGCGGGGCGTGACATGAGCGAGACGCGCGAAACCCGCGAGGGCATCCTGTGGCGCCTCCAGGGCCTGCTACGGAAGCGGAACGCCGAAACCGTGCGCGACCAGATGGAAGCGCTGGTCGAGGGCCGCGAACACCATGAGCACCACGAGCATGAGGGCCCGCCGCGCCCCGACCTGGACGTGCAGGAGCGCGCCCTGTTGCGCAACGTGCTGAAGCTGCGCGGCAAGACGGCCAATGACGTGATGGTGCCCCGCGCCGACATCGTCGCAATGCCCGAGGATCTGACGCTGGAACAGGCCATCCGCCTGATCCAGCGCGAAGGCCATAGCCGCTTCCCGGTCTACCGGGAGCAGCTCGATGACATCGTCGGCATGGTGCACATCAAGGACGTGTTCGCCAGCGTCGGCCGCGAGGCTCCCTTCAGCATGGCGGCGGTGCTGCGCAAGCCGCTTTTCGTGGTGCCGTCCGTGCCGGTGCTCGACCTGCTGCTGCAGATGCGGCAGGCGCGCATGCACCTGGCGCTGGTGGTGGACGAATATGGCGGCATCGACGGCCTCGTCACCATCGAGGATCTGGTGGAAACCATCACCGGCGACATCTCGGACGAGCATGACGAGGATGTGGCGCCGCAGATCATCGAGCGCACCGACGGGCTGATCGACCTCGATGCCCGGACGCCGATCGAGGTGTTCGAGGAAAAGGTGGGCCCGCTGCTGACCGAGGACGAGCGCGAGCAGGACATCGACACGGTGGGCGGCCTGGTGTTCACCCTGGCCGGCCGGGTGCCGGCCAAGGGCGAGCTGGTGTCGCATTCCTCCGGCGTCGAGTTCCGGGTGCTGGATGCCGATCCGCGGCGCATCCGCCGGCTGCGGCTGCGCCGCCCCGGCATCCATGCCCAGCAGCCGCGCGCCGCCGCCGAATAAGGCTTCCGCTGCTTTCGCAGATCGGAAAAACGGGGAGGGTCCGGGGGAGGTGCATTCCCCCGGACTTTTTTTGCACGGACTTCTTCTTGACTGGGGATGCTTCATTGCTTGCTCGCCTCACAGCCCTGAAGGGCCGTCGGGCCTTGTTCGCCGCCTTCGGGCTGGGCGTCCTGGCCGCCCTGGCGTTGCCGCCGCTTTATGTTGTTCCGGTGCTGCTGCTGTCCATTCCCGGCCTGCTGGCCCTGCTGGAGGGGGCCGGCAGCGCCCGCCGCGCCGCCCTGATCGGCCTTGCCTGGGGCTGGGGGCATCATGTGGCGGGGCTCTACTGGATCAGCCACGCGCTGCTGACCGATCCCTGGCGCTGGGGCTGGCTGGTGCCGGTGGCGGTGCCGGGCCTCGCCCTTCCACTCGCTGCCTATGTGGCGCTGGCGGCGGCGGTGGCGTGGCGGGCCCGGCCCGGCTGGCGGCGCTGGCTGGCCCTGGCGGCGGCCTGGACCCTGGCCGAATGGCTGCGCGGCTGGATGTTCACCGGCTTTCCCTGGAACGCACTGGGCACCGTCTGGGCTTTTGATGCCCTCCCCCTCCAGGGTGCGGCCTATGTCGGGATGTTCGGCCTGTCGCTGCTGACCATGCTGCTGGCGGGGTTGCCGGCGCTGGGATGGCGGGCCTGCGCCGGTGGGGCGGCGGCGGCGCTGGCGCTGGGCGGCTTCGGCTGGGCTCGCTTGGCGGCGCCGGAACCGCCGCCCCAGCCGGTGGAGGTGCTGCTGGTGCAGGGCAACATCCAGCAGGAAGCCAAGTGGCGCGAGGAACAGCGCTGGCCGATCTTTCGCCGCTACCTGGACCTGACGCGGGAAGGGGCGGCGCGTGCCGCCGCCGCTGCGCCGGGCCGCCGGCTGGTGGCGATCTGGCCAGAAACGGCCAGCCCCTTCCTGCTCCCCCTGGACGAGGCGGCGCGGGATTATGCCGCCCGGACCCTGCCTCCGGGCGGCGTGCTGCTGGCGGGCTCGGTGCGGGCGGAATGGGGAGCGGAGGGGCGGGCGAGCCGCGTCTTCAACAGCCTTTCGGCGGTTGGGGCGGATGGCGGACTGTTGTCGGTGTATGACAAGGCGCATCTGGTGCCATTCGGCGAATACATGCCCTTGGGCGGGTTGCTGCCGGTGCGGGTGGTGCAGGGCGGGCTGGATTTCAGCGCTGGCCCGGGTCCTGTTTCACTGGCGCCGGCCGGATTGCCGGCCTTCAGCCCGCTGATTTGCTACGAGGTGATCTTTCCCGGCGCCGTGGCGGCGCCTGGAAACCGGCCCGCCTGGCTGGTCAACATCACCAATGATGCCTGGTTCGGCTTCTCTGCGGGGCCTTACCAGCATCTGGCGGCGGCACGTCTGAGGGCTGTGGAGGAGGGGCTGCCACTCGCCCGGGCCGCGCAGACCGGGGTATCCGCCCTCATGGATGCGCGAGGCCGTATATTGGCGCTTCTCGATCTTGGCGAGAGTGGTAGCGTGTCTGCACCTTTGCCTTCACCACTTCCGGCCACTTTTTTTGCAAAAACCGGCAACGGGCTGCCGGTCCTGCTGGCCTTTCTGATGCTGGGAGTTGTGACTGTTCGCCGGAAATCCACGGAAAGGTGATGAAACGGCGTGGATCCGTCTCATAAAACAGAATTCTCGAAAGAGTTGACAAAGTTCTGCGTGTAACTTAACTCAACTCATGGAACCGCAAGACGGCCGACCGGCTTGCCTGGGATGTGGCGGAGATTGACCATGCCAAGCGATCAAGTGGCGGAGCGCACTGAGCGCGAGCATCGACCGAGCCCCATCGACGTGCATGTCGGCTCCCGCGTCCGTTTGCGGCGCACTTTGCTCGGCATGAGCCAGGAGAAGCTGGGCGAGGCGCTCGGCCTGACCTTCCAGCAGGTGCAGAAATACGAGCGGGGCGTGAACCGGATCGGCGCCAGCCGGTTGTTCGACCTGGCCCGTGTGCTGGACGTGCCGATCGGTTTCTTCTTCGACGACATGCCCGATGCCATGGGCGGCGGCACCTCGGCGCTGCGCGCCCGGATGGGTGGCTTCGCCGAAAATCAGGAAGGCTTCGAGGACGATACGCTGCACAAGCGCGAAACGCTGGAACTGGTGCGCGCCTATTACCGCATCACGGAGCCGGCCGTGCGCAAGCGCGTCTTCGACCTGATCAAGAGCCTCGCGCCGACCGATTGAGCGGCCGGGCCTTTCGCGGCCCGTTCAGCTGAATGCAAGGCCGCCACGGCCGGGCTGCGTGCTTGCCGGGGTCGCCGGCCGGTGCTGGCGCAAGGCGGCCGCGCCATGCACCACCGTCCGCTCCACCGCCGAGGTCAGGTCCTTGCGGTTCGCGAAGGCGCCCGGCGCCACCGGCTCGTGCAGCAACACCGTGACACTGCCGCCCGGCAGCCGCGCCAGTTGCCAGAAATGGCTGCCGATCTCCATGTCGCCATACCACGCAAAAAGCGGGCGGTCGCAGCGCCGCGCCGGCAGGCCGCCCAGGCCATCATAAGCGACCGAAACCGGCTGCACCGCCGCCGCCGCATCGGCGAGGCCCAGAAAGGCGGAACGGAAGGGCAGGACGCGGGTGCCGTCATTGCTGGTCCCTTCCGGGAACAGGATCAGGCTGCCGCCTTCCTCCAGCCTTTGCCGCATCGCCTGTGCCTCCTGGCTGGTGCGGCCGCGGCTGCGGCTGACAAACACCGTTTGGCCAAGCCGTGCCACCGTGCGGATCAACGGCCATTGCCCGACCTCGGCCTTTGAAACGAAGGCCGCTTCCAGCACCCCGCCCAGCACCAGGATGTCGAGCCACGACGCATGATTGCTGACGAACAGGGCCGGCCTGGCGTGGCTCGCCTCACCCACCACCCGCACCCGCAGCCCGATCAGCCGGCACAGCACGCGGTGATAAAGGCGGGGAAGGACCGTCCTGCCCCTGCCCGGCAGCAGCAGAAGCACGAACTGCACGGGGATGCAGAGCAGGGTCCAGGCGATCACGGCTATCAGCCGCGTGGTGGCGCGCAGGAGCGGGCGCAGCCGCTCCGGCTGGCCCGGGGCTGAGCCATCCAGCGGAACGGGCGGGCCGGGCAGGGCGTGCCGGCTCAGGAGCCCGGAACCCATGGCGGGAACGGGAAAAGGCAGGGCCGCGTGCCGCCGGCAAGGGAGCGTGGCATTGCGCAGGCTAGTCCCGGGTGCCGATCTTGCGCTCGTAATGGCGCGAATATTTCTCGGTCACCAATTCGGTCTTCACCACGACGCAAACATCGGTGGTGTTGAACTGGCTGTCGATCACCGCGCCATCGCCAACAAATCCGCCGAGGCGCAGATAGCCCTTCACCAGCGGCGGCAGCTCCGCCAGGGCCGCGCGTGGATCGATCCCGGCGGGGTCCATCCGGTCCATCGCCACGAAGCGTTCGGGCAAGGCCCGGGGGCGCAGCGCGGACGGGGCGAGGTGCTGGCTGTGCAGATAGGTCAGCGGCAGGGCCAGCGCATCCAGATCCGTGCCCGGCAGGCTGGCGCAGCCGAACATCAGGCCGATCTGGTGCTTCGACACATAGGCGGCGATGCCCGACCACAGCAACTGCATGGCCTGGCGGTTGCGGTAGCGCTCATCGACGCAGGAGCGGCCGAGTTCCAGGATCTCGCCCGGCTGCCGCAGGAGCGGCCCGATGTCGTATTCCGAGGCCGAATAAAAGCCGCCGACCCGCGCCGCCGCGCCGCGCCGGATCAGCCGGTAGGTGCCGACCACGGCCGCCACGCCTTCTCCCAGATCATGGTCCAGCACCAGGAGATGGTCGGCCACCGCGTCGAAATCATCGCGGTCGCGCTGCAGGCGGGCCGTCTCGGCATCCGGATGCGCGCCCATCTCGCCATAGAAGATGCGGTAGCGCAGCGCCTGGGCGGCATCGACCTCGGCCGGGTCGATGGCGATGCGGACGCCCAGATTGCCCGTGCGCAATTCACCGAAGCCGGCGCCCGCATCCAGGCTCATGCCGTTTCTCCGCCACGGCGGCGCGCGCCGCGGCGTGGCGTTTCCTCGGCTCCGCTCGGGCGGCGGCCGAACAGTTCCAGCCGGTGCCCGACCAGGACAAAGCCAAGGCGCTCGGCGATCGTCTTGGCCAGGGCCTCATGCTGCGCATCGGAGAACTCGATCACCTTGCCGGTGTCGATGTCGATCAGGTGGTAATGATGGCCATGGTCGGTGGCCTCATAGCGGGCACGGCCGCCGCCGAAATCATGCCGCTCCAGGATGCCCTTTTCTTCCAGCAGCCGCACCGTGCGGTACACGGTGGCGATGGAAACCCGGGAATCGAGCGCCAAGGCCCGGCGGTACAGTTCCTCCACATCCGGATGATCCACGGCTTCCGACAGCACGCGCGCGATCAGCCGGCGCTGGCCGGTCATCTTCAGGCCGCGCTCGACGCACAGCCGCTCGATCCGCAAGGGGTCGGGGCTGGTCTCGGCGTCGCGGGGCGTGTCTGTGCGCGTGTCCATGGGGGCGGTCAGGTACTCTCCGGTGCCGGGCGGGGCGAAGGGCCGCCGCGCCCGCGCGCATTATGACACGACAGCGCAGCATGTCAGAAATCATGCCGCCTGCGGCCGGCGAACCGGGCATCCGGCAGGCCGGATCCCGTGCAACATCCGGGTGCCGCTGCCTTGCCATTATCGCGGCCCGAAGGCAAGCCGGCGGCGCTTGCGCCGCCCTGCGTCAGGCGTTGACCGTGCCGCGGCGCGGGCGCGCGGGGCGCGGCTTGGTGCCCAGGCCGATCTTCTTGGCCAGCGAGGAACGGTGCCGCGCATAGTTCGGCGCCACCATCGGATAGTCCGGGGAAAGGCCCCAGCGCTCCCGGTACTGTTCCGGCGTCATGTCATAGGCCGTCTTGAGATGCCGCTTCAGCATCTTCAGCTTTTTGCCGTCTTCCAGGCACACCAAGTAGTCATCGGTAACCGATTTCTTGACCGGCACGGCGGGCTGCGGCCGCTCGGGCGGCGGCGCCACAACGACGGGCGTGGTGCCGAGGCCGGAAAGGGTGCGGTGCACCTGCTCGATCAGCGCGGGAACATCGGCCAGCGAGACGGAATTATTCGATACATGGGCCGCGACAATCTGGGCTGTCAGGCCAAGAAGTTCGCGCGGGCCTTGTTCTTCGGACATCACCAAAACCTCACTGGAGCTTTGTGGCGCAGTCCTTGGGGTTCATGACCGGCCATGCTTTGCGTCAATATATCGCCCAATAAGTTAGAACCGCAATGCGCGATTTTCTTCGGAAATGAGAAAATCGTTTCCCGTTGAAATACTGGCATGTAAGAAATCGCAACAGGAACAATGATGCCGGCCACAACCGGCACTTGCCATCTTTGCTTTCGCTGCACGCATCAGCGTCGCGTGAATGCCGCAAGCTGTCCTTCAGCCGGCGACTTGCCGAGTCGGCATAATGGCATGACGAAGCAGGAACGCCCGTTAAATCGACGCCGCGACGCCCGGCGATTTCGATGGCTATGCTTTGCAGTCGCGGCTCAGAACCAGCGCATCACTGCCATCGGCATAGTAACGCCGCCGGCGGCCCACCACCGAAAAGCCGGCAGCCGCGTAAAGCGCCTGTGCCGCCGCATTCTTGGCCGAGACTTCCAGGAACATGCGGGCGCCGCCCCGCGCCGCGGCCAGCCCCAGCGCCCCGCCCAGCAAGGCGGCGCCGAGGCCCATGCGCCGCGCTTCCGGCCGCACCGCCAGGGTCAGCACCTCCGCCTCGTCCACCACCACGCGGCACAGGATGAAGCCCAGCCTCGCCGACAGCAGGCCGAAGGCGCCTGGCATCTCCAGCATCAGCCGGATCGCGTCGGCGCCCCAGCGTTCGGCCGCCGGAAAGCTGGCGGCGTGCAGGATCGCCAGCGCCTCCGCATCGGCCGGCAGGGCGGCACGCAGCTCATGCACCGGCGGGAGGGCGGACGGCAGGCGGCTCCACATACAGGGGCAGTGCCGGCAGGGGGGGAAGGTGCCCGGCCAGCCGCAGCGCCGCCACGGCGGCGGCGGCGCCCGCTTCCGGCAGGGCCGCGCCGATGCCATGCGGCGGCGTGCCGCGCTCCGCCAGCACCCGCGCCGCCGCCTCGGCCGCATCGCCCACCAGCACCACCGGCCGGTCCTGGGGCGGGAGGTCTTCCAGCATGAAGGGCTCCGGTGGCCCCGCGGCGGTGGCGGCGCCGGGGGCGAAGCGTTCCAGCAGCACGCGGCCGCGCTTGGTGTCCGTCACCGACCACACGGCATGGTCCGCCCGCAGCCGGTCCGGCAGGCTGGCCGCCAGGGCTTCCCCGGTGGTGACGCCGATGGCGGGGCGGTCGATCGCCAGGGCGAGACCCTGCGCCAGGGCCAGGGCAGCCCGCAGGCCGGTGAAGCCGCCGGGGCCGACCACCGCCGCCACCGCATCCAGCTCCGTCGCGGCCAGCCCGGCCTCGGCCAGCACCTGGGCCACCATGGGCGGCAGCGCGGTGGCCTGGCCACGCGCGCCATCCCGCGCCGCCTGCGCCAGCACCGCGCCATCCGCCCACACCGCCGCCGAGGCACGCGCCAGGGCGCCATCCACTGCCAGGATCCGCATGCGCGCTGCATAGGGCAGATCCGGCGCCAGGGAAATTGCCGGGGAAATCGCCGGCGCCCCGCCGCTGTGGCAGGATACCGCCATGCTCACGCCGATCACCGAGGATGACGGGCTGCTGCTCGATCTCCGCTACGCCACGCCGGACAACCTGACGGGGCGGCCGATCTATCGCCGCCCGGTGGCCATGCTGCTGCCGCTGGCGCGCCGGCGCCTGTTGCGGGCCAGGGACCAAGCCGCCGCCTTCGGGCTGCGGCTGAAGGTCTTCGATGCCTTCCGGCCGATCGAGGCCCAGTGGGCGCTGTGGCACGCGGTGGAGGACAAGCGATTCGTGTCCGACCCGCGCGCCGGCGGCGTGCACCCGCGCGGCGCGGCGGTGGACCTGACCTTGTGCGATGCCGTGACGGGCGCCGAGCTTCCCATGGGAACCGGCTTCGATGCCGTGACGGCGGAATCCGCCCATGGCCATCCGGGTGTTCCGGTGCCGGACCAGCGCCAGCGCGCCCTGTTGCTGGGCATCATGGTGGCGGCGGGATGGGCGCCCTACAGCCTGGAATGGTGGCATTATGAATTGCCGGAAGCCCGGGATTACCCGCCCCTGACCGCCACGGCCGTGCCGGGAGGGCCGATGTGAGGCAGGAATGGCCCGCCTTCGATGGAAGGGCTTTGTAAACCGCTAACCAGGAACATATAAGGAACTTCTGAAGAGCGGATCATCCCGGATGGAATTGCGCGCCAAGCTCGCCCTGCTCGCCGACGCGGCCAAATACGACGCGTCCTGCGCGTCCTCCGGCTCGGAAAAGCGCGACTCCACCCAGGGCGGTCTGGGCAGCACGGAAGGCATGGGCATCTGCCACGCCTATGCGCCGGATGGCCGCTGCATCTCGCTGCTGAAGCTGTTGCTGACCAATGCCTGCATCTTCGACTGCGCCTATTGCATCAACCGCGCCACCTCCAACATCCGTCGTGCCCGCTTCACGGTGGATGAGGTCGTGCGGCTGACGCTCGCCTTCTACCGGCGCAACTATATCGAGGGGCTGTTCCTGTCCTCTGGCATCATCCGCTCGGCCGACTACACCATGGAGCAGCTGATCCGCGTCGCCCGCACCCTGCGGGAACAGCATGGCTTCCTCGGCTACATCCACCTCAAGACCATCCCCGACGCGGCGCCGGAGCTGCTGGCCGAGGCCGGGCGCTGGGCCGACCGGCTGTCGATCAACGTGGAATTGCCGCAGGTGGCCAGCCTCAGGGAACTGGCGCCGGAAAAGGACCTGCCCGGCATCCACGACGCCATGGGCGAGCTGTCCACCCACATCGCGGAAGCCAGGGAAGCAAGGCAGACCGCCCGCCGTGCCGCGCCGCCGCGCTTTGCCCCCGCCGGGCAATCGACGCAGATGATCATCGGCGCGGACAACAGCACGGACGGCCAGATCCTCGGCACCAGCGACGGGCTGTACAAGCAGTTCAAGCTGCGCCGCGTCTACTACTCGGCCTATTCGCCGATCCCCGAGGCCTCCGCCGCCCTGCCGCCGCAGCCACCGCCGCTGCTGCGCGAGCACCGGCTGTACCAGGCGGACTGGCTGCTGCGCTTCTACGACTTCACCACCGAGGAGATCCTTTCGGGCGGCGAGGACGGCATGCTCGACCTGGAGGCTGATCCCAAGCTGGCCTGGGCGCTGAAGCACCGGGACGATTTCCCGCTCGACCTCAACAAGGCCCCGCGCGAGGCCTTGCTGCGCGTTCCCGGCCTCGGCGCCCGCAATGTGAACCGCATCCTGGAGGCGCGGCGCCATTCGCGGGTGAAGCTGGCCGACCTGGCGCGGCTGCGCGTGCCGCTGCGCAAGGTGGCACCCTTCCTCGTGGCGCCGGACCACCGGCCGCCGCCAGGGCAGATCGACGCCACCGGGCTGCGGCAGAAGCTGCTGAACCCTTCCGCCTTCGCGGCGGCGCAGCCGGCGCAGCTTTCCCTTGCGCTGTAGCGTCATCCTGGACGGGCCGGCCGATTATCCCGGCTGGCGGCACGCGGCGCGCAACCTGCTCGGGGCGGGAGTCCGGCCGGAGGAGGTATCCTGGCGCATGCCCGGCGAGGCGCCGGACCTGTTCGCTGGCGATGCCCCGCCTGCCGCGGAGCCCGCCGGCGAGCCCACTGCCCTGGTTGTGCCGCGCGACTTCCTGGAACTGGCGGAGCTCGCCATCCGTCACAGCGACGCGGAACGCTTCGCGCTGCTGTATTCGCTGTTGTGGGATGGACGCCGCGATCCCGGCCTGCTCCGCAACCCGGCCGAAGCACGCATGGTGCGGCTGCACGCCATGGCCCGCGCGGTGCGGCGCGACGCGCACAAGATGCATGCCTTTGTCCGCTTCCGCGAGATCGACACGCCGGACGGGGAGCGCTCCGTCGCCTGGTTCGAGCCGGAGCACCACATCGTGGAAGCCGAGGCCGGCTTCTTCCAGCGCCGCTTCGCCGCGCTGCGCTGGTCGATCCTGACGCCGCGCCGCTGCGCGCACTGGGATGGGGAGGCCGTCACCTTCACCGCCAGCGCCCGCCGCGCCGATGCGCCGGCTGCCGACGCGGCGGAGGATCTTTGGCGCACCTATTTCGCCTCGATCTTCAATCCGGCGCGCCTGAAGCCGGATGCCATGCGCGCCGAGATGCCGAAGAAGTACTGGAAGAACCTGCCGGAAGCCCGGATCATCCCGGCCCTGATGCAGGGCGCCGAAGCGCGGATGCGGGCGATGCTGGGGCAGGAGCCCAGGGCGCCGGCGCGCCGGCAGAAGGCAGGCCGCGATCCGGCCGCGTGAGACGCGTCATTCCGATGGCAGCCACACCTTGAAGGTGGTGCCTTCGCCTTCCTGGCTCTCGATATGCAGCTGGCCGCGATGGCGGTTGATGATGTGCTTGACGATGGCAAGCCCCAGTCCCGTGCCCCCCGCGCTGCGCGCGCGGGCCTTGTCGATGCGGTAGAAGCGCTCGGTCAGGCGCGGGATGTGTTCCCGCGCGATGCCCGGCCCGTCATCCGTGACGGCGAACATCACCCCCGGGCGGGCGCCGTCGACCTTTGCCACCGCCAGCCGCACCGTGCCCCCGGCATGGCCGTGCCGCACCGCGTTCTCCAGCAGGTTCCGCAGCACCTGGGCCAGTTGCCCGGCATCGGCGGGATGGGCGATGGCGTTTTCCGCCAGATCAAGCTCCAGCGTGACGTCGCGTTGCGCCAGGATGGGGGCCATGGCCTCCGCCTCGGTGCGGGCCAGTTCGGCCAGGGGTACCCGGCCGGTGGGGGCCTGGTGCTCGGCCAGCTCGATCCGCGACAGGCCGAGCAGGTCCTCGATCAGCCGGCGCATCCGCTCGGACTGCTCGGCCATGATGGACAGGAACCGGGCGCGGGCTTCCGGATCGTTTTCCGCCGGGCCGCGCAGGGTTTCGATGAAGCCCATCAGGCTGGCCAACGGGGTGCGCAGCTCATGGCTGGCATTGGCGACGAAATCGGCGCGCATGCGCTCCACCGCGCGTTCCCGCGTCCGGTCGGACAGCAGGACGATCAGCCGCCCGCCATCGGCCAGCGGCGGGTCGAGGGGGATCACCTGCGCCACCAGCTCGCGCGGCACCGGCACCGGCAGGATCAGGTCGGCCGCCTGGCTGGCGCCCTCGGCCAGGGCCCGGTCCACGGCGCCGGCCAGGGCCGGATGGCGCAGCAGCGCGGCGGTGTCGCCGGCCAGCGGCTCCACCTCCGTGGCGCGAGCGCCGAACAGGGCGCGGGCGGCGGCGTTGGCGCGCAGCGGCGCGCGGTCCGCGCCCAGCACCAGCAGCGGGTCCGGCAGGCTTTCCAGGATGGCGCCATCGACCCGGCGCATGCGGTTGATCTGGTCCGAGCGCTCGGCCAGGGAGCGTGACAGGCGGGCGACGCCATCGGCCACCTCCGCCAGGGTCGGCAGGAAGGGGGAGGGCACCTCGTGCTTGTCCCCGCCCGCCGACCGCCGGAGCACAGCCACCAGCCGCGCCACGTCGCGCAGCCAGAAGCGGGACAGTGCGAGGGCGAAGAAGGCAACCAGCGCCATGCAGAGCAGCGCCGGACCGGGAGTGGCATGCCCGCTGACCGTCAGCAGGGCGAGCAGCCCGAGGGGCACCCCGCCGATCAGCGCCGCCGAGCTCAGCCAGCGGCGCGGCGCCAACTCATCCTGTAGCATTTGCGTGTTCCACCATGGCTGCTCCCCGCCTCATCCTCGTGGGACGGGGCGGGTCTGTCGACCATCGGGGATGACAATGCTGTTGCGGGCGGATGACAGCATCCGCCCACCGCTTCAGAAGCCGACGCCGCCCGGCAGGTCGGCGGGGGCGACGGTTGCCGGAACGGCGCCCGGCGACAGGGCGTAGACCGCGAGCGCGCGCTGCACCTGCCCGCCCGGCGCCAGCCGCAGCGCGCCATCGGCGCCGAGCACCGTTTCGCCCACCGGCATGGCCGGAGGCGCGCCGGGAGACGCGCTGCGCATGGCGCGGGCGGCCAGCGCCGCGGCGTCATAGGCGACGCCCACCACGCGGGCCGGACGGGTGCCGAAGGCGGCCTCGTAGCGGCTGTCGAACTGCATGCGCGCCGCCGGGTCCGGCCCGGGGAACCAGGCGCCGGCCAGGGCGGGCTGCTGCGTCAGGCTCTCATCGCTGCCCCACAGCGCATGGCCGGCGAGGCGCAGCGGCGGCACCGCCGCCCCGGCGGCAACCAGCCCGGCGGCGAAATCCCGCGCCCGCGCGCCGCTTTCGCCCAGGATCAGCATCTCGACCCGGCTTTCCTCCGGGCCGGCATCCGGAACGGCGCCGATCCGCTGCGCCACCTCACGCGCCATCAGGCTGGGCTGGGCGGCGGCCGGATACAGCTCCACCGCCGGGGCCGCGAGGCCGAGGTCGCGGGCCGCGCCGCGCAGCGCGGCGGCCATCTGCCGGCCCAGCGCATTGTCCGGCGCCGCCAGGCCGAAGCGGCGGACACCGGCCTCATGAGCGGCGCCGGCGACGCGGCGCACCTGCTGTTCCAGCGTCAGGCCCAGAGGCCAGACATTGGTGGCGGCCTGGCTGGCGTCATTGGTGAAGGGCAGCACCGGGATGCCGGCGGCACGGGCAGGCCCGGCGACGGCCGCGGTTTCGGAGCCGGTCAGCGGGCCCACGATCACCCGTGCTCCTTCGGCGATGGCGCGGCGGGCGGCATCCGCGGCGCCGGCCGCGCTGCCGCCGGTGTCGCGCGGCACGAATTCGAAGCCGGGGCCGCCCTGCTCGAACAGGGCGAGCTGGGCGGCATTCAGCAATTCAGGGCCAAGCGCGGCCTGGGGGCCGGACAGTGGCAGCAGCAGCGCCACTTTCTCGCGCGGCGGCTGCGGCGGCTGGGCCGGCAGGCCGCCATAGCCGGCGGCGGGCGGATAGGACGGGCCGGAGACTTGCGGCGCACAGGCCGACAGCGCCACAACGGCACTGAACGCCAGCGCCGCCAGCCCCCGGCGTGGCATCGCCGGTGAAGAAGGGGAAGGGGGTTCGGCCCATGCAGAGCGACGAGCGGGAAACACCAAAACAAACCTCCCCCAGGGACAATGGCCCGGACAATGGTCCAGAACAGGAAAACGGACCGGACGCGGGGCAACCCGACACCGGGCAGCCCGACAACGGCAGGGAACCGGGGCTGACGCTGGTGGCGACGCCGATCGGCAACCTCGGCGATCTTGCCCCCCGCGCCGTGGCCGTGCTGCGCGCGGCGGATGCGGTGTTGTGCGAGGACACCAGGGTAACCGCTCCGATGCTGTTGCGACACGGCATATCCGCACGGCTCGTGCCACTGCACGAGCACAATGAGGACACCGCGGCCCCCCGGCTGGTTGCACGGATGCAGGCCGGAGACAAGCTCGCGCTGGTTTCCGACGCTGGCACGCCGCTGATGAGCGATCCCGGCTACCGCCTGGTGCGCGCCGCCATCGCCGAAGGCATCACCGTCTCGGCCGTGCCCGGCCCGAATGCCGCGGTGATGGCGCTGACCCTGTCGGGGCTGCCGCCGCACCCCTTCCTGTTCCACGGCTTCCTGCCCCCGCGCGCCGCCGCCCGCGCCGCCGAGCTGGCCAAGTTGCGCGCCGCCGAGCGGGCGGGGCTGGCCGCGACCCTGATCTTCTACGAGGCGCCGCATCGCCTGGCCGAAACGCTGGCGGCGCTGGCGGACGCGCTGGGCCCGCGCCCAGCGGCGGTGACGCGCGAGCTGACCAAGCGCTTCGAGGAGGTGCGGCGCGGCACCCTGGCCGAGCTGGCGGCGCATTACGCGAACCACGCGCCACGTGGCGAGATCGCTCTCGTGGTGGCCCCCCCTGGCGACGAAGCGCCGGAAGCGGAGGCCGGGCTGGATGATCGCCTGCGCGCCGCCCTGGCGTCGGGGGAAAGCTTGCGCGATGCCGCGGCACTCGTGGCCGCCGCGACCGGCCTGCCGCGCAAGCAGGTTTATGCCCGCGCCCTTGAACTGCGCGCGATTACGTGAGGCAGGCTTGCCTGCGCCACCAACCCCCGGTAGCAGATTGATCTGGACCCCTGGCCACAATGCCGCGGGGATGGCCGAAAAAGAGGTCCCATGGCCGAAGCTCTGCAACCGATCGAAGTGCCGATCATCATCTTTTCCTTCGACCGGGCTGCCTATCTGCAGCGCTTCTGCGAATCGCTGAAGGCCCAGCAAGGTGTCAGCCTCGACGAGCGCCGCATCTTCCTGCTGCAGGATGGCCCGATTTCCCGGCGTTCGGGCGTGCGCTACGCCGAGGACGCGGCAATGGCGGACAGCGTCGCCGCCTTCCGCGCCGTGTTCCCGGAAGGCCAGGTCCTGGCGTCGGCGGAGAATCTGGGCATCGCCTTCAACATCCGCCGCGGCGAAACGCTGGCCTTCGAAACGCTGGGCGCCGAGACAGCCTATTTCTTCGAGGACGACCTTGAGCTTGGCCCGTCCTACCTGCTGATGATGGAGCGGCTGCGCGCCTTGCTGGCGCCGTTTCCGGAGGTCGGCTATTTCGCCGCCTATGGCGATCATCGCGCCAGGCCCGATCCCGATCGCGTCCGCATCGTGCCGCTCGACCATCACTGGGGCTTCGCGCTGCGGCGCGGCCCGTGGAAGCGGCTGCAGGAATGGCTGGCGCCTTACTTCTCCATCATGGAGAAGACCGACTACCAGAGCCGCAACCACATCGGCGTTTATCGCTGGCTGGAAGGGCGGGCGATGGCGATCGACAAATCCTCGCAGGATGCGATGAAGGCGCTGGCCTGCGCCGATCTCGGCATCGCCCGCGTGATGACCGACATGACCTTTGCCCGCTACATCGGCGAGAAGGGCGCCTCCTTCAACGAGCGGCGCTTCCGCGAGATGGGCTATGACCGCATGGTGCCGGTGGAGCGCGGCGATCTGCCCGTCGAGCCGCCGACGGCCGACAGCATCCGCGCGATCCTGGCCGGCCAGCAGGCGCATTTCCGCAATTTCCGCGAGCGCGAGTTCGATGGCTTCCTGCGGCGCTACAGCGCCCGCAACTGGGATGCCGACCGTCCGGCGACGCGCGAGGAGCTGGACAGTCTTTACGCGCTGCTGCTCGACCGCCTGCCGGAAGGCGAGCACATCTACGAGCAATATGTCGGCAAGGCGCCTGTGCGGCGCCTGCGCGACATCATGATCAACAGCCGCGAATTCCGCGGCCGGACGCTGAAGACCTGAGCGGCCAGGGCGGGCCGGTGCCCGCCCATCGGGGCTCGAGCAGATCCCGATCGGGCGGGATGGCATGATCGGGTGAAGATGCTCAACAGAGCAAAGAGCCAGAGTATTTGAAGTGAGCCAGTGCGAACGGAAAATGCTTTAGCGGGAATCAGGCGGCGCGGCGGTCGCCATGGTTGCCTTCGCGCACTTCCTCGACAATCTTGGCCACAAAGGCATCCAGATCGGCCGGGGAGCGGCTGGTGACGATGCCCTTGTCGGCGACCACCTCCTGATCGAGCCAGTCGGCTCCGGCATTCACCACATCGGTCCGGATCGACTGGAAGGAGGTCATGCGCCGGCCCTTGGCCAGCCCCGCCTCCACCAGGATCCAGGGGCCGTGGCAGATGGCGGCCACCACCTTGCCCTGGGCGGCGAAATCCCCGACCAGCGACAGGACGGCGTTGTTTGTGCGGAGATGGTCCGGGTTCAGCACCCCGCCCGGCAGGATGACGGCATCGTATTCGTCCGCGCGGGCGTCCTTGAGGGAACGGTCCACCGGAACCGTCTGGCCCCAGTCCTCGGGCTGCTTCTGGCCATCCCACCCCCTGATGACGCCGGGCTCGCGGGTTTTCTCCGGCGCCGCGACATGGACGGTGGCGCCCTGCTCGCGCAGCTTCCGCAGCGGAACCGTCAATTCCTTTTCCTCGAAGCCATCGGTGGCGACGATCAGGATCCTGGCCTGCTGAACATCAGGCATGGCGTCACTCCTGTTTTAGGTGTGCCGCTTCAACGCCCCGCCCGGCAAGGAGTTCCCCGCCGGTGCCACGGACATGGCCGGGCGGCACCGGGCGCGACCCCGGCCCGCCCGGCATCCCGGCTCAGCCGAGCCGCAGCAATTCCCGCACCGCCACCGTGGCGGCGGCCAGGTCGGGGCGCGACACCGCTTCCTGGGCGATGCGGGCCGCGGCTTCCCCTTCAGGCAGTTCGCCGCGCAGGCAGAGCATGGCCAGCCGGGCCTGCACCGCCGCGACATCGTCCAGCAGCGCGGCCCGGGCCCGGGTGGCGAAGGGGCCGGTGGCCGGCGCGGCGGCAACGGCTTGCCGCAGGGCCGGAAGGTGGAACTGCGCGCCTGCCGCATCCCAGGCCTCGGCGGCGCGGGCGGGTGGCACGGCGGCGGCTTCGGCCAGGCGCACAATGGCGGGGGCGGCCTGCAGCGCCGGGGCAACCGCCAGAAGCTGCGCCACCGAGATGGGCAGGCCATCGCCGGCGGCGGCCCTGCTGCCCGTGGGAAGGGTGGCCAGCAGCGCGTCCGTGCCGGGGCGCAGCCGCTCCAGCGCCTCGTTCAGCGGGTGGCGCAGCTCCGGCCCGCCCAGCAGCTCCCGCGCCGTGGCGCCAAGCAGTTGGCGGATGGCCAGCAGGGCGGAGCGCCGGGCCTCCGGCGTGGCCTCGCGCGCGGCGTCGGCGGCGTCGGCGGCTTCCTCCAGCCGCAGCAACCGGCTGGCCAGGATGGCGGCGCGCGCCGCCTCGGCCGGGCCGGTGCCCGCCGCCAGCTCGGCCAGGGCGGCGGGGCCGAGGCGGTTGGCGACCTCGTTGGCCAGCATGGTGGCCAGCAATTCACGCCGCAGCCGGTGGCGCGCGATAAAGGAAGTGAAGTCGCGCCGCAGGGCGGTGGGGAAATACCCTTCCAGCAGCGGCAGCAGCGCCGGATCGTCCGGCAGGTCGCTGTGCTCGATTGCTTCCGTCAGCCACAGCTTGGCCACGGGCAGCAGCGCCGCCAGCTCCGGCCGGGTGAGCGGCTGCCCGGCGGCGATGCGGTCGCTGATGGCGGCGGCGTCGGGCAGGGTCGCGACGGCGCGGTCCAGCAGCCCGGCCTGCTCCAGCCGCACCATCAGCGCGGCGTGGGCGGGCAGGGCGGCGGCGCCGGCCGCGGCTTCCAGGGTAATGGCCAGGGATTGCTGCGCGTTGTCGCGCAGCACCAGCGCCGCGACCTCCTCTGTCATGGCGGCCAGCAGCGTGTCGCGCTGCTGCCGGGTCAGGGCACCCGCGGCCTCGGCATCGGCCAGCAGGATCTTGATGTTGACCTCGTGATCCGAGGTCGAGACGCCGGCCGAATTGTCCAGCGCGTCGGTGTTCAGCCGCACGCCTTCCCCGCCGGCGCCCAGGCCCGCCGCCTCAATGCGGCCGGCCTGGGTCACGGCGAGGTTGGCGCCCTCGCCGAGGATGCGGGCGCCCACTTCCCGCCCGTCGATGCGGATGGCGTCATTGGCGCGGTCGCCCGCCTCGGCCTGGGATTCGGTGGAGGCTTTGATGTAGGTGCCGATGCCGCCGAAATACAGCAGGTCGACCCTGGCGCGCAGGATGGCCTGCATGACGGTGGCAGGGTCTGGCTTTTCCGCCTCGATGCCCAGCAGGGCGCGGGCCTTGTCGGACAGCGGCACGCTGCGGGCGTTGCGCGGATACACGCCACCGCCCGCGCTGATCTTCGCCGCGTCGTAATCCGCCCAGGAGGAGCGTGGCAGCGCGAACAGCCGGGCGCGTTCCTCGTAGCTGGTGGCCGGGTCGGGATCGGGGTCGATGAAGATGTGGCGGTGGTCGAAGGCGGCGAGCAGCCTTGTCTGGCGCGACACCAGCAGCCCGTTGCCGAACACGTCGCCCGACATGTCGCCGACGCCGACCATGGAGAAGGGGGTGGCCTGGATGTCGTGGCCCTGTTCGGCGAAGTGGCGGGCGATCATCACCCAGGCGCCCTTGGCGGTGATGCCCATCGCCTTGTGGTCATAGCCCTGGCTGCCGCCGGAAGCGAAGGCGTCGTCCAGCCAGAAGCCGTGTTCCTGCGCCAGCCGGTTGGCGATGTCGCTGAAGGTCGCCGTGCCCTTGTCGGCGGCGGCGACGATGTACGGGTCGTCGCCATCCCGGCGCACCACCCGCTCGGGCGGCACCACGGCGCCGTCCTTCAAATTGTCCGTCACGTCCAACATGGCGCGGATCAGCGTGCTGTAGGCGGCGACGCCGGTGGCCATGAAGGCTTCCCGGTCGGAGGCGGGGGGCACATGGCCCTTCAGCACGAAGCCGCCCTTGGCGCCGGTGGGCACGATCACGACGTTCTTCAGCCGCTGCGCCTTCATCAGGCCCAGGATCTCGGTGCGGAAATCCTCGCGCCGGTCGCTCCAGCGGATGCCGCCACGCGCCACCGGGCCGGCGCGCAGGTGGCATCCTTCCATGTGCGGAGCATGGACGAAGATCTCGCGCCAGGGGCGCGGCAGCGGCATCGGGCCGGCCGCGGCGCTGTCGATCTTCAAGGCCAGATAGGGCTTGTTCTGGAAGAAGTTGGTGCGCAGCACGGCATCCAGCGCAGTGCGCAGCCGGGCCAGGATGCGGTCGGTGTCGGGGTCCTCGATGGCGTCCATCAAGGCTGCCCATTCGGCCTCGATCCGCGCCTCATCGGCGGCAGTGGCCTGGGTCGGATCGAAGCGGGCGTTGAACAGGTCCACCAGCAGGCGCGCGGCGCGCGGCTCGGCGTTCAGCGCCCCCTCCACCGAGTTCTGCGAGAAGGCGAAGCCCAGCTGCTTCACCCAGCGGAACAGGGCGCGCAGCAGCCAGGCTTCCCGCCAGGACAGCCCGGCGCGCGGCACCAGCCGGTTGAAGCCGTCCACCTCGGCCTGGCCGGATTGCAGCGCTTCCAGCGCGTCCAGCAGGGCGGGGAAGCGTGTCTCGGGCAGGGCGGTGCCGGCTTCCAGGCTGAAAACATGCAGCACCGCGACGATCCGGTCGCCCTGGCGGAGATGGTAGGGCTGCTCCTCGGTGGCGCGTAGGTCGAGACTTTCGAACAGCGGCAGCGCATCGGCCAGCGGCAGCGGCCCGCCCGCATGCACCAGGCGCAGCGACAGCGCGCGCTCCTTCATGCCCGGGGCGCGCTCGATGCGGGCCATGGGGCGGCCCGCCTCCAGGGCGGCCTCGGCCATGGCGAGGTCGGCCACGGCGGTGCCGGGGGCGGTGCTGTCCGTGTAGGCGTCGGGGAAGGCGTCGCCCCAGCGCGCCAGGGTGGCGGCGGCCTCGGCCTCGCCCCGCTCGGCGGTCAGCGCCTCGCCCAGCCGGTCGGCGAAGGAACGGGCGGCCTGCACCACCGCCGCTTCCATCACCGTGTCGTCCACCGCCGGCACGGCGCCGGGCACGGTGCCGATGATGTAGTGGACGCGGGCCAGCGGCGTGTCGCCCAGCGCGATGTGGAAGGCGGAAAGCCGGCCGCCAAAGGCGCGGGCCAGCATCGCGCCTATTTTTTCGCGCAGGCGAGTGTCGAAGGTGTCGCGCGGCAGCCAGGCCAGGGCGGACACGAAGCGCTCAAACGGGTCCCGCCGCAGATACAGCGCCGGCCGCGGCCGGATGCCGAGGTCGAGCGCGCGCCGCGCCCCGTCCAGGATCGCCTCGTCCCCCGCCTGGAACAGCTCGTCGCGCGGCCAGGTGTCGAGGATGTTGCGCATGGCGCGGCCGTCATGGCTGTCGGGGTTCACCCCGGCGAGGCCCAGGATGCGCTCCACCTTGGCGCCCAGCCAGGGGATGGAGCGCGGGTTGCGGTTATAGGCCGTGGCGGCGAACAGGCCGAGGAACAGCCGCATCCCGACCGTCCGCCCATCGGGGCCGGAAATGCGGGTGGCCACCACGTCGGCATGCTGCGGGCGGTGGACGCGGGCGCGGAGATTGGCCTTGGCGATGCCCACCGGAGGCCCGTCGCGCAGGGAAGCGCGGATCGCCGGCGGCACGGCGGACAGGTCGCGCAGCGCGTCGAACACCGGCACGCCTTCATCCCGCAGCAGGCCCAGGCTTTCCTCCGCCCGGTCGGGCGCCCCCGCCTCCCCGAAGCGGATCAGCCGGTGGCCAAGGAAAACGAAGTTCTCCTCGGCCAGCCAGCGCAGGAAGTCGCCGCCATCGCCGGGGCCGATCTCCGCCTGCGCCGCCTGGAGGCGGTCCAGCACGGCGGGGAAATCCCGCACGGCCAGCCGCACCTCCGCCAGGGCGCGGCGCAACGCCGCCTCGGTGGTTTCCCAGCCGGCTTCCGGCACGCCGCCGACGCCGAGCAGCCGGCTGGTGACGGGCGCGATCTCCACATGCATCAGGCTTTCCGGCGCGCCTTCCGCGCCCTCGGCGAAGCCGAGCAGGCGGCCGGCTTCATCGCGCCGCACCCGCATCACCGGGTGCAGCAGGCGCCGGGCGGTGCGGCCCGAAAGGGTCAGCGCGGCCAGCACGCTGTCCACCAGGAACGGCATGTCGGGGGTGACGATCTCGGCCACCGCCACGGCGCCGCGGCCGGGGCCGGGCGGGCGCAGCCGCACCTTGGTCGCGCGGGGCGCTCCATTCCGGGCCTCGCCAGCGGGGGCGCCGTCATCCGGCGGCAGCTCCTGGGCGAAGGTGAACAGGCTGGCGGCCGCGGCGGCGAGGCGCTCCGGCGGCTCGGCGGCCAGTTCCGCGGTGGGCAGTCCCTCCGCCATGCGGAGCAGCAGCGTGCCGGCGGCGGATGGCAGGGAAGGCGCCTGGCGGTGCAGGGCCTCGGTGGCGGCACGCAGCAACTCGGCGCGCGCCCCGCCCTTGTCCATTCCATCGGGCATGCCGGCCATCCTCCGTGTTTCAGCACTTCCCAGGATCGCCCCGGTCCGGCCGCGCTTCAAGACACGCTGTGCCGATATCTTCGGCAGGCTGCATAAGAATCCGGCGATGGGCGAATCGCGCGGAAGGCGTGTCAAAGCGGCCGCGGCAAGGCTATCCTGGTTTCCGCCATGACCATGACACTCGCCGACCTCCTTGCCCCCGTCACCCCGGAGCAGTTCTTCGCCGAGTATTACGACCGGCAGCCGCTGCATGTATCCGGGGGTGCCGCCAAATTCGCCTCGGTGCTGAGCTGGCGCGGCATCAACCGCCTGCTGGACCAGACCCATATCTGGTCCTCCCAGTCGCTGAAGGTGGTGCTGGACGGCACCCCCGTCCCGCCGGAGCAGTATTGCGCGCGCGCCACCAGCCGCGATGGCGCGCCGGTGCAGCAGCCCGATTCGGCGCGGCTGGCGCATTGGGTGAAGCAGGGCGCCTCGGTCGTCATGAACGACGTGGACAGCCTTTCGCCGGGCCTCGCCGCCGTGTCCGACGCGCTGGAGGACGCAGGCCTCGGCAAGGCGCAGGCGAATGTCTATATCTCCTGGCAGAGCCACAAGGCCTTCCCCACCCATTTCGACACCCATGACGTCTGGGCGGTGCAGGTGGAGGGCGAGAAGACCTGGAACATCTGGGAAGGCCGCGCCGAATGGCCGATCGCCCATCCCGTGTTCAACTTCCCCAGGGAGCATCACGAGCGTGCCCGCGGCAAGCTGCGCGGCGCCGTGACGCTGAAGGTCGGCGACCTGCTCTACCTGCCGCGCGGCTGGTACCATGATGCCCTGGCCGAGGCCCCGGCCTCGGTTCATGTCGCCTATGGCGTGCACGCGCCGCTGGGCATGGACCTGGTGAACATGCTGCTGGAGCGGGTGCTGTACGATGCCGAGTTCCGCAAGCCGCTGCCGCGCCAGGACGGATCGGCCGCGGCGAAGTTCGCGCTGACGAGTCGCGCCGGGCAGCTCGGTCAAAGGCTGGCGGAGCTGACCCGCGACCCGAAGGTGATGGAGGTGCTGGGCCGTTTCGTCGCCGATTACCGCTTCCGCCGGGGCGGCAACGACCTGCTGGCGGCGCGTGGCATGGCCACCCCCGCCGCTCAGGCCGCTGCGGGAAGCGACGACAGCCAGGCCTTCCGCGTGGTGGCGAACGGCGCCAGGGCGGTGCGGCGCGGCGCCGAATGGGTGATCAAGGCGCCGGGCGGCGCCGTGCCGCTGGCGCCGGCGGAGGCCGAGGCGGCCAACTGGCTGCTGGCCCGCCCGGATGGCACGGAGGCCGAGCTGCGCGGCGCGCATCCGGGGGTCGATGCCGGCGCCTTGCTGCGACGCCTGACGGAAGCGGGGATGCTGGCACCCACATGATCCCCCTGCTGATGCCGGTGCTGGCCGGCCTGATCGTGAGCGGCCTCGCCTCCGGGGCCCTGGCGCAGCCGCGCGCCTTCAACTGCATCGGCGCCGAGCGGCTGGAGGACGACGTGTTCGAGGTGCGCTTCCCGCCGCGCAGCGCCAGCCCGACGGAAGCGGCGCGCACCCCCGTCGCCGCCGCCGCGGCACTGGCCCGGGAAAGCCCTGCCCGCAACATCTGCGTCCTCGGCCATGCGGTGCGGGAAGGCGGCCAGGCCACCAGCACCGAGCTGGCGGCCCGCCGCGCGCGGGAAGTGTCGGAGATGCTGTCGGTGCAGCACGGCATCGAGCGGGACCGCATCCGGGCCGAGGCGCGCAATCCCGGCTTCAGCCGCAGCACGGAAAACCGCGAAGCGCGCAGCGTGACCATCGTGGTGCTGCCCGCGGCGCCCTGAGGCGCCTGCTTCCATGAGGGGTGGCGGGAAGATGCGGGGCCTTCCATGCTGGCATCTGGGCGCGCCGCGTCCGTCACCACGGGAGAATGCCCATGTCGCGACAGCGCGTCCGTGACCTGCTGGCCCAGTGCCGCATCACCGACGGAAAGGATTTCCGCCTTTCCGATCGTTCCACCGCCGGCGAGCCCAACGGCATCGGCAAGGGGGAAGCACCGGAACTGTTGAAGGAAGGGGTAGAAACGCTTGCCTCCCTGCAGGACCGGCTGGCGGCGCAGGATCGTCACGCGGTGCTGGCCGTGTTCCAGGCGATGGATGCGGCGGGCAAGGATGGCGCCATCAAGCACGCCTTCACCGGCCTGAACCCGCAGGGCTGCCTGGTTTATTCCTTCAAGGCGCCGGGCAGCGAGGATCTGGACCGGGACTTCCTGCGCCGCCACGTGCTGCGCCTGCCGGCGCGGGGCCAGATCGGCATCCACAACCGCTCCTGGTATGAGGAGGTGCTGGTGGCGCGCGTCCATCCGGCCATCCTCGCGCGGCAGAACCTGCCGGCCGAGGTGGTGACGGAGCGCATCTGGGACGAGCGGCTGGAGGACATCGCCGCTTTCGAGCGTTATCTCAGCCGCCAGGGCTTCATGGTCCTGAAGTTCTTCCTGCATCTCGGCCGCGACGAGCAGCGCAAGCGGCTGATGGCGCGCATCGAGGAGCCGGACAAGAACTGGAAGCTCGATTCGGGGGACATCGCCGAGCGCCGGCACTGGGATGACTACCAGAACGCCTATGAGGCGGCGATCCGCGCCACGGCCACCACGGCGGCGCCCTGGTTCGTCATTCCGGCCGACCGCAAATGGCTGACCCGGCTTCTGGTGGTGGAGGCGATGGTCGAGGCGCTGGAGCAGATCGACCCGCGCTACCCAGAGCTGGACGAGGCGGGAAGGGAGCGGCTGCGCGACGCCGCCAAGGCGCTGCGCCGCAAGGACGCCTAACACGGAAAAGGGCGCGGCCCGCCGGAGCGTGCCGCGCCCTTTCCGGCTTTCTTCCGCGTTCAGCGGCGGGCGGTCAGCAGCCCAAGCACATAGCCGACGGCGCCGACGATCAGCAGCGTGGTCACTGGCTGCTGCTCGACCTGCCGCACCACCCGCTCACCGGCATGGCTGGCATATTCCCGGGCCCGCTCGCCGGCCTGCTGGGCATAGTCGCGCGCATCGCCATAGGCATGCTGGGCGCGGCCCGCCACCTGGCGCGCCATGCCGCGCATCTTGTGTTCCGGATCATCCGCCATGTTGCCGAAGCCTTCCTGGGCCTGGCCCGTGACGTTCTCCAGCGTGCCTTCGACCTGATCCTTGTTCATGGACATGGGCTCCTTTCACGAAACGAATTAGCGATAGCGGGCCGCCACGGTTACGGCCGGGGCCGGGCGGGTGCCGAGGCGGGCGGCGATGGCGGACACGATGGCGCCCAGCAGCAGCAGCGCAAAGGTCCAGTAGGCGGCCGCGGCGGCGGCCGTGGCAGCGCTGTCAGCCGCCTGGCGGGCCTGTTCCTCGGCTTCCTGCAGGCGCTGCTGCGTTTGCTGCTCCACCTGCTGCACCCGGTTCTGCGCTTCCTCCTGGCTGATGCCGCCCTCGGCGGCGATCAGGGCGGTCAGGCGGTCACGGTCGCCCTGCGGCAACTCGCCCTCGGTGATGCGGCGGGCGGCGATCTGGCCGATCTCGGCGCGGCGCTGGTCGCTGTTCATCTGCGCGGGGTCGCCGGTGCCGGTGCCGGCCAGGGCATTCTGCAGGCGGTCGATCGCGGATTGGGCGGTTGATTGCAGCGCATCATTGCTGGTGCGGTCGGCCACCTCGCCGCCGGCCGCGCTGGCCAGGCTGCCCACACCGCTCGCCGCGCCGCCAAACACGCCGGACAGGGTGGAGCCGGCCGTGTGCAGGGCGCTGCTCGCGAGGCTTCCCAGGAGCATGCCTGCCAGGATGGTTGCCGTGGCCCACATCGCCAAGCCGTGCAGCAGCCCGTCGGTACGGTCGCTGGTGCCGGACAGGCGCGCCGCGACATAGGCGCCGAGCCCCAGCCCGATCAGGTGCGACACCACCATCCACACGCCGCCGCCAATGCCGAATGTGGCGGCATCGGGTGTATCGCGTGCCGCGGCGTCAACCAGATTGGCACCGACCGCCACGCCCAGGATGTTCAACCCCGCGCCCACCACCACGGCGATGGCCGTGCCGGCCAGGACGGCGCCCCAGGAAATGCGCGTTGTCCTGAACAGGCCTTGGGAAGCGCCCAGGGGGGCGCCATGGAGGCTGACATCCTCCCGTGGTCCGGCCGAATGAGTCGCGGAATGCGCGGATGTGCTCATTTTGAACCCTGTTCTTCGTGGCCCCGCCTTTTCGCGGATGGCCGATTCTTGGAGGGCACGCCCGAGGGGGATGGAAACTCCCCCTCTGGTCGCTCATGGGCCCGGGAACGAGGCCCTGATAGCCGCCGGCTCAGTGGCCGGTGGCGTCGCGCGCCTTGTCCTTGGCGCCGCCCACAGCGTTCTGAACCTTGCCTTCGGCCTTGTCGGCCTTGCCCTCGATCTCGGTGGCGCGGTCACCCGTCACCTTGCCGGCGGCTTCCTTGATGGCGCCCTTGGCCTGCTTGGCAGCGCCCTCGATGCGGTCCTTGTCCATCTGGCCTTCTCCTTGTGAAGCGCGGCATGGCGCGATGTCGTGCCGCGGCCGCTTTTGCGACGATTGTCCAAGGAGAACGGAAGGGAACAGCAAGGGTTGCGGCATAGCCTGGAAAGGCGCAGGCAGCGCTGAAGCCCGGCGCCCGGCCGGAACAGGAGCCGGGTCGGAAAAGGCGCCGGGGGACAAGCTTTTTCGAAGGTGGCTCCGCCGGGAGGCCGGCCCGCCATGGTGCTTAGTGCCGCTCGTAGATCAGGCGGGCGCGGATAGTGCCGGGGATCTCGCGCAGGGAAGCCAGCACCGCCTCCGGGTCCGCCACCCCTTCGGCATCCATGACCACGTAGCCGATGGCGGCATCGGTCTGCAGGTACTGGGCGCCGATATTGAGGGAGAAGCGGCTGAACACCTCGTTCATCGCCGCCAGCACGCCGGGAACGTTGCGGTGGACGTGCAGGAAGCGGGTGCCGGTGGGGCGCGCCGGCAGTGTCACCTCGGGGAAGTTCACCGCGCTCAGCGTGGTGCCGGTGTCGGAATAATCGGACAGCTTGCGTGCCGTTTCCTCGCCGATGCGGGCCTGCGCCTCCTCCGTGCTGCCGCCGATATGCGGAGTCAGGATCACGTTGGGCAGGCCCTGGAGGGGGGAGGTGAAGCGCTCGCCATTGCGCTTCGGCTCCTCGGGGAACACATCGGCCGCGACGCCCAGCAGCTTGCCGCTGCGCAGCGCATCGGCCACGGCGTCAAGGTCCACCACCGTGCCGCGGGAATTGTTGATCAGGATGGCGCCGGGGCGCATCGCCGCCACCTCCGCCGCGCCGATCAGGCTGCGGGTGGCGGGCGTTTCCGGGACATGGAGGCTGACCACATCCGCGGCGCCAAGCAGGTCGTGCAGGCTGGCCGCCGCCACGGCGTTGCCATGCGGCAGCTTGGTCACGGTGTCATAATAGATGACGCGCATGCCGAAGGCTTCGGCCAGCACCGAAAGCTGCGAGCCGATATTGCCGTAGCCGACGATGCCCAGCGTCTTGCCACGCACCTCCCGGCTGTTGGTGGCGGACTTGTCCCAGCCGCCATCATGCGCCGCGCGGGAACGGTCGGGGATGCGGCGCAGCAGCATGATGATCTCGCCCATCACCAGTTCCGCGACCGAGCGGGTGTTGGAGAAGGGGGCATTGAACACGGGGATGCCGAGTTCCTCGGCCGCCGCCAGGTCCACCTGGTTGGTGCCGATGCAGAAGCAGCCCACGGCGACCAGCCGGTCCGCCGCCTCCAGCACTTCCCGCGTCAGCTGGGTGCGGGAGCGGATGCCGAGCAGATGGACGCCCTGCAGGGCCTGCTTCAGCGCCTCGCCTTCCAGCGCCTTCGCTTCCCGCTGGATGTTGGTGTAGCCGGCGTCGCCCAGCGTCGCCACGGCGCTGTCCGAGACCCCCTCCAGCAGCAGGATGCGGATACGGTCCTTGGGGAGCGAAATGCGTTGATTGGGGATGCTGTGCGACATGGCGGCTGAATGCACCGGGAAGCCACCTTCCGGGAAGTGCGAAACTGACAGGCTTGCTCCGCGTTCGCAGCTTTGGCCCCGGCATAAGGCTGAACAACAAGGGGCGGCTGCGTCGGGCTGGCGATCGCCAGTTCCTTCCTATCGAATCCGGGCCGGGCGTGCAGGGTCACGCTGGGTGCATGGCGCCCTTACGCCGGGGGCGGGCCGAGAGGCCGCCTTCAGCCTTGCCGCGCGGGCCGGAGAAGTCCATGTCCCATCCCGTGCCCGCCCCGTTCGAGAAGGCGAGCCCCGCATCCGGAGAACCAACCTATCATGGCGACTGAGATCACCGCGCTCCCCACTGCCGCGCGCCTGCGCATGGCCCGTGAGGCCCTGGCCGAGATGGCCCGGGGCGAGCTGTCAGAACGGCTTCGGCTGGAACTGGCCGCGCAGATCCTGCGCACCGCCCGCCGCGCCCGGCAGTTGACCGCCGCCAGCGCCGCCTTGCCGGCGGTGATGGCGGGCTGGGATGCCACCGCCGTGACGGCCCGTGAATATGCCGAGGATCTGTCGCCCGCCGCCCTGGACGCGCTGCTGGCCGAGGGGCCGCGCTGGGCCGCCACGATGCTGCGCCAGGAGCCGGAACTGCGCCACGCCGCCTGAGGGCGCCGCGCCACGGATTGCTGCCTTGGCCGGGGCCCTGTCCCCGGCCTTTTTCATGGGCGGCCCGTGCAATGGGGCCCGCAGGAGACGGTTTGGAAAAGGCCCGGGGAGCGCTGCTCCGCCGGGCCTTTCTGTTGAAGGGGAGACTATCCCCGGCAGCGGGTTTCACCCGCGGCCGCAATGTCCCAGGGCGCACGCCGCATCTCGGCGGAGGCATCGGCGCGGCTCAGGCCGATGTCGCGCAGCATCTGGTCATCAAGTTCGGCAAGGTGATGGCGGGTTTCGACCGCGCGCAGGGCCCGCCGCATGAAGGCCAGCCAGCCGGCCCGGCGCGCCGCGCGCAGGCAGGCCGGCTGGCTGGCGGGAAGTGAGGATGCTGAGCGGAGATGGGCGGACATGGTCCATGCCTTTCCTGCGCCGTGACGGGAATGCAGGATGGGACCGGTTGCGTAATAAGCATAACGAATTGTTTTGACGGTGAGCATCATTCCTATTGATATTGGCTGTCATGTTCCCTCTGCCGCCTGGGCTTGATCCTGACCTTCTGCGCTCCTTTGTCCTGATCGCCGACGGGGCAAGCGTCACCCGCGCGGCGCAGCGTGTTGGCCGCACGCAATCCGCCGTTTCGATGCAGATGCGCCGGCTGGAAGAGTTGCTCGGGCGGCCGCTTCTGGTCCGCGGCCCGCGCGGCTTCGCGGTGACGCCGCATGGTGCCTGGCTGCTGGAGCGGGCACGCCCCTGGCTCAACATGCATGACGAGATCGTGGCCAGCTTCCGCGAGCAGGAAGTGTCCGGGCCGGTGCGGCTGGGCACGCCGGACGACTACGCCATGGGCTGGCTGCCGGAGATCCTGGCGCGGTTCGCCGAAGCGCATCCCGCGGTGGAGATCGAGGTGGTTTGTGCCCCCTCCACCGAGTTGCTGACCCGGCTGGAGAATGAGGAACTGGATCTCACCCTCTATTCAGCTGGAAACGAGCTGCGCGGGCAGGAGGGTGTCGCCCTTTGGCGGGGGCCGCTGCTGTGGGTGGGCCCGGTGGCCCATTCGGTTCATCGCCAGATGCCGCTGCGCCTTTCGCTGGCGCAGGCGAGCTGTGTGTGGCGCAGCGCCGCCACGGCGGCGCTGGATGCGGCGGGCCTGGCCTGGCGTGTGACCTATTCTTCCAGCTCCCAGCTCGGCACCCATGCGGTGGTGCTGGCGGGGCTGGCGATCACCGTGGGGTTGGAAGGGCCGTTGCCGCCGGGCCTGCGCGTGCTGGGGGCCTCTGACGGGCTGCCGCCACTGCCGGAGTTCCAGATTGCCCTGGCCCAGGGCTCATCAAGCCCGGCCGCCAAGGCCATGGCGCGGCACATCATCGAAAGCTTCCGCGGGGAGGAGGGCGGGTTACCGTCCTGAGTCATTCTTATGGAGGAATGGTGAAGATTTTTGTTTGACGGTGGTTGGGGTGGTGGGTATAAGCCCGCTCACGCCGCTGGTGAGGCTGA
>NZ_VUKA01000070.1 GCF_008386565.1 Teichococcus oryzae
CGGCCGAAGCGGCGCGCCAGCGGCCCGCGCGGCTGGCGCAGCAGGTCGCCGATCCGCTGCAGCCCGAGCCGGGCCAGGCCCTGGATGATGTCCGGCGGCAGGCGCAACGCCGCCAGCGGCAGGGGGAGCAGCGCCGCCGGCTCGTCGCCTGGGGGCAGCACCAGCGGCCGGGGCGCGCTGCGCGCCAGCGCCGCGGCGCAGCCGGGCGTGCCGGCGATGGCACCCTGGGCACGGTAGCCGCCCGTGCGGAAGCTCTCGAGCACGGTGACCAGCAGGGCCTGCTCGCCGCCGAACAGTGCCTCGACGCCGGTGGTGTCCAGCAGCAGACCGTCCTCGCCGTCCACCGCCGCCAGCGGCGTGAAGCGCAGCGCCCACAAGGCCAGGCGGTCGAGCAGGGCCGCGTCGGCCGCTGGATCGGCCTCGGCGAAGACGGCGTCAGGCCGAATGGCCTGCGCGTCCGCCAGCGCCTGGCCCGGATGCAGGCCCGGCGCGTCGGTCGCGGTGAGGCAGCGGCGGTTGCCGATCGTCGCCCAGACGGCAACGGGCTGTGCGGCCCAGTCCGGGTTCTGTCGGCGCAAGCGGTCCACCGGCAGGGAGGGCAGGCTCAGCGCCAGATAGCGGCGGGTCATGCGGGGCGGGCGAGGGACGCCCCGTCGACCTCCAACCGCCCCGCCGCCCAGCAGGCCTGCCAGGAGGCGGGGCGCCCGGCGCGGCAGCGCAGCAGGTCCAGTTGCCAGCGCGGCCGCGCCGCCGTGTCCGGCAGCGAGCCGACGCGCCAGCGGGTCACCGCGCTGGAGGGGCCGCACCCGGCCACGTTGCGCAGCAGCAGGCCGATGCGCGGCGAGCCCTCGGCGGCCAGCTGCAGGCGGCGGGTCGCCGTCATCTCCAGCCGGTCGAG
>NZ_VUKA01000072.1 GCF_008386565.1 Teichococcus oryzae
GCTGCCACGACGCCGTCGCGCAGGGTTGGCTCCATGCGGGAGAAATGGCCGGGCACCTCGTGGCGGCGCTTGCCGGCGCGGATCGCCTTGACCATGAACAAGGGCCGCCCCTTGGCCTCCTGCACCAGCCGGCCCAGATACTCGCCGAACACCCCGAGGATCAGCATCTGCAGCCCGCCGAAAAAGGCGATGGCGCAGATGATGCTGGCCCAGCCCGCCACCACCACATCCTGCGACCACTGGTACAGCGCGTACAACAGCAGCAGCATCGACAGGCTCGCCGTGGCCAGCCCGACCCACACCGCGATGCGCAGCGGCACGGTGGAAAAGCTGGTGATCGCATCCGTGGCAAAGCGGATCATCTTGCTCAGCGGGTATTTGGAGGCGCCGGCAAAGCGCGCATGCCGCTCGTAAGGCAGCGCCACCTGGTGGCCGCCGATCCAGCTGACCATGCCGCGGATGAAGCGCTGCCGCTCCGGCATCAACAGAAACAGATCCACCACCCGCCGGCTCATCAGCCGGAAATCGCCGGTGTCGCGCGGAATATTCACATCCGTCAGCCGCCCCAGCAGCCGGTAGAAGGCCGCGGCGGTGGCCAGCTTGAACCAGGTCTCGCCCTCGCGCCGGGCGCGCTGGCCATACACCACGTCCGCCCCCTCATCCATCGCCCGCATCATCGCGCCCAGCAGCTCCGGCGGGTCCTGCAGGTCGGCATCGATCAGCATCACCCGCTCGCCATTGGCGATGTGCAGCCCGGCGGTGGCCGCCAGCTGGTGGCCGTGGTTGCGCAGCAGCTGCACGCCGACCACATGCGGGTCGGCTTCGGCCAGCGCCTCGATCTGCGCCCAGGTGCCGTCCTTCGACCCATCA
>NZ_VUKA01000073.1 GCF_008386565.1 Teichococcus oryzae
CTAGGTCACGTGGACAAACCTGATCCATAGGCGGATTGAGGACAGGGCGGCGAAGCCGAAGAAGCTGTCGGCGGTCTGGTCGTATCGGGTGGCGACACGGCGGTTGTTCTTCAGGCGGTTGATGAAGCACTCGATGCGGCTGCGTAGTGCGTAGAGGGGCCGACTGACGCAGTGCTGGACGTGTCGGTTTCGCTTGGTCGGGATTTCCGGCACGGCGCCGCGGTCGCGCAAGTCCTGCCGGATGGGATCGCTATCGTAGCCCTTGTCACCGAGCATGATGGCAGGGTCGCTGTCCCGCGCCTCCATCAGCGCGTCGTAGTTCGAGCAGTCGGCCTCCTGCCCGGCGGTCACGTGCAAGGCGATGGGCAGGCCATGCGCATTGCCGCGGATGTGGAGCTTGCTCGTAAAGCCACCTCGCGAGCGCCCAAGACCCTGTCGATAAGTCCCCCCCTTCCGCCGGCGGCGCAGTGGTGCGCCCGGATGCTGGTGCTGTCGATCATCTGCAGGAGGTCGGCTTCGCCTCCGCCATCGGCCAAAGCCTCCAGCATCACGTCCCACAGGCCCGACGTGGTCCAGCGCCGGAATTGGCGGAACACCGAGTTCCAGTTGCCGAGTTCGGCCGGCAGGTCACGCCATGGCGCGCCCGTGCGCGCGATCCAGAAGATGGCGTCCAGCACCCGCCGGTGGTCGCGCGCGGGCCTGCCACCGAGCGGGCTGGCAGAGACCACGAAGGGCTCGAAGAAGGACCACTCCTCGTCGGTCAGCAACCCACGGATCAACGCCAACCTCCATGACAGAGATCAGCGTAGAATCACGCCAGTGTCCGGCTGGGAAGCCCCAAATCGCCGGTTTGTCCACGAGGCCTAG
>NZ_VUKA01000074.1 GCF_008386565.1 Teichococcus oryzae
CAGCCGCGACGGGCGTCATGCCGGAAGTGAATCAGGGACAGCCGCGCTTTGCCAGCACAATCGGGTTCAGCCCGCAGCCAGCGGCCTGTAGGTCCGCTGCGGATTCCGCCAGTCGATCCCCTCCAGCATGTAGGCCAACTGCGGGCCGGAGATGGACACCACCCCGTCGGCCGGTGAAGGCCAGATGAAGCGTCCTCGTTCCAGCCGTTTGGCATAGAGCGACATACCCAACCCGTCATACCAAAGGATTTTGACGAGATCACCGCGGCGGCCACGGAACACGTACAGATCGCCCGCGTGCGGATCGCGCCCAAGCGCCTCCTGCACCTGCAGCGCCAGGCCGTTCATGCCACGCCGCATGTCGGTATGACCTGCTGCCAGCCACACCCGTACGCCAGTAGGGACCGGGATCACCGGCGCAGCGCCGTCAGCACGCGCCGCAACGCGGCCGCATCCACATCGGCACCGACGCGCACACAGGTGCCGTCCGGCAGCACGATCTCGATCCGTGGATCGGTCCTGGCAACTCCAGGCGCCGCGAGTTCGGGCGGCACCGCATCGCTCACCTGCACCGGCAGGAACACCGGCCCGGCCATGTCACGTGCTGCCAGCCGCCCCTGCCGCAACTGTCGCCGCCAGTACCACAGCAGGCCGCGGCTGATGTCGTGCCGCCGCGCCACCTCCGACATGCGTGCCCCCGGCTGCTCCGCCTCGGCCAGCACGCGCAGCTTGTCCTCATCGCGCCAGCGTCTCCGCCGCTCCACGCCGGTGATGATCTCCATCCCGTCCCGTCCTTAGCGTCGCCCTTACG
>NZ_VUKA01000009.1 GCF_008386565.1 Teichococcus oryzae
CCAGTACGACATGGAAGCCTATTACAACGCCGTCCGAAACAAGCTCTTCGGCACCAGCGATATCACGCAAAGAAGGTGAGGGAAGGGCGGAGCCGGCTCAGGCCGGCTCCGTCACCAGCATCTCCCCCACCATCTCGGCCAGCGCCAGCGAGGCCGTCAGTCCCGGGCTCTCGATGCCGAACAGGTTCACCAGGCCACGCTGGCCATGGACCGATGGCCCCTGAACAACGAAATCCTGCGCCGCCTGTCCCGGCGGCACGATCTTCGGCCGGATGCCGGAATAGCCCGGCTGCAAGGCGCCATCCGGCAGGCTAGGCCAGTAGCGGCGGATGGCGGCGTAGAAGCTGTCGCCGCGCCGCGGATCGACCTCGTATTCGACCTTCTCCACCCATTCCACGTCGGGGCCGAAGCGGCACTGGCCGCCAAGGTCGATGGTCAGGTGCGTGCCGAGCCCGCCCGGCACGGGCACGGGATAGATCAGGCGGGAAAAGGGCGAGCGTCCGGCCAGGGTGAAATAGTTGCCCTTGGCGAAGTAGGCCTGCGGAACATGCTCGGCCGGCATGCCCTGGAGCGAGCGTGCCAGCTTCGGGGCGTAAAGCCCGGCGGCGTTGATCAGCAGCTGGCAGCGCAGCTCCATCGGCTCGGCCCCGCCGACCTGGATCTCGGCCCCGCCATCGGGCAGGAGCCGCCCGCCCGTGACAGGGCTGTGGAACGCGAACATGGCGCCGGCATTCTCGGCATCGCCCTGCAAGGCCAGCATATAGGCATGGCTGTCGATGATGCCGGTGGAGGGTGACACCAGCGCCGCCGTGCAGGAAAGGGATGGCTCCATCTCCAGCGCTTCCTCCCGGCTGACCAGCCGGAGATCCGGCACGCCATTGGCGGCGGCGCGCATCTGGATGGAGGCGAGCTTGCCCTGCTCCTCCTCATTGGTGGCGACGATCAGCTTGCCGCAATTGCGGTGCGGCACGCCGCGCTCGGCGCAATAGGCGTAGAGCTTCTGCTTGCCCTCGACGCAGGCGCGCGCCATCAGGCTGCCCTTGGGATAATAGATCCCGGCATGGATGACCTCGCTGTTGCGCGAGGAGGTTTCGGTGCCGATCCCCTCCGCTGCCTCCAGCACCAGCACCTCGCGCCCAGAAAGGGCCAGCAGGCGTGCCACCGCCAAGCCCACCACGCCCGCGCCAACAACGACGCATTCCACCTGATCCAACGCCAAATCCTCCCGGGCCGAAAAGGGGGCTTGCTTCCTAGCGCGTCCAGGCCGCCGCGTCGCGTCCTGCTCGCCAGGGAGTTGCCCGGGCGCTGCTCAAAACTGCGATGGCGGCGCGGCCGCGCGGCGGGGCCTTGACGTGCCGCCGCCGCCGTTCCACGCAGCGCCCATGGCAGCCCCTCCGATCCTTTTGCTTCAGGACATCCGCCTCGGCTTCGGCACCACGCCGCTGCTGTCCGGCGCCACCCTGTCCGTCTCGCAGGGCGAGCGGCTGGCGCTGATTGGCCGCAACGGCTCGGGCAAGTCGACCTTGCTCAAGATCGCGGCCGGGCTGACGCAGCCGGATGGCGGCAGCCGCTTCGTGCAGCCCGGCGCCACGCTCCGCTACCTGGAGCAGGAGCCCGACCTGTCCGGCTTTCCCAACGTGCTGGCCTATGTGGAGGCGGGGCTGACGGCGGGGGACGACCCCTACCGCGCGCATTACCTGCTGGAGCAGCTTGGCCTGACGGGGGAGGAGAAGCCGGCCAGCCTGTCCGGCGGGGAGGGGCGGCGCGCCGCCCTGGCCCGCGCCCTGGCGCCCAGCCCCGACATCCTTCTGCTGGACGAGCCGACCAACCACCTCGACCTGCCGGCCATCGAGTGGCTGGAAGGGGAGATCGGCGCGATGCGCTCCGCCCTGGTGCTGATCAGCCATGACCGCCGCTTTCTCCAGAGCATGACGCGGGAAATGGTCTGGCTGGACCGCGGCACCACGCGGCGCCTGGCGCGCGGCTTCGCGCATTTCGAGGAATGGCGCGACGAGGTGCTGGAGCAGGAGGAGCGGGAGGCCCACAAGCTCGACCGCCAGATCGCCCGCGAGGAAGACTGGATGCGCTACGGCGTCACCGCCCGGCGCAAGCGCAATGTCCGCCGTGTCGCGGAACTGGCCGGGCTGCGCCAGCAGCGCCGCGAGCGCCGCGCCGCCCAGGGCGGGGTAAAGATGGCGGTGGCGGAGGGCGAGGCTTCCGGCACGCTGGTGGCGATGGCCGATGGCATCGGCAAATCCTATGACGGGCGCGCGGTGGTGCGGGATTTCTCCACCCGCATCATCCGTGGCGACCGGGTCGGCATTGTCGGGCCCAACGGGGCCGGCAAGACCACCCTGCTTTCCATGCTCACCGGCGTGCTGAAGCCCGATTCCGGCGAGGTGAAGCTCGGCACCAATCTGGAGATGGTCACGCTGGACCAGAAGCGGGAAGCGCTGGACCCCGCCCTCGGCGTGGCGGAAACCCTGACCGGGAAGCGGGGCGACCAGGTCTGGGTGAACGGCCAGCCGCGCCATGTCATCGGCTACATGAAGGACTTCCTGTTCCTGCCGGAACAGGCCCGGACCCCGGTTTCCGCCCTGTCGGGCGGGGAGCGCGGGCGGCTGCTGCTGGCGCGCGCCTTTGCCACCCCCTCCAACCAGCTGGTGCTGGACGAGCCGACCAACGACCTGGACCTGGAAACGCTGGACCTGCTGCAGGAGCAGATCGCCGACTATGCCGGCACGGTGATCGTGGTCAGCCATGACCGTGACTTCCTGGACCGTGTCTGCACCAACGTCATCGCCTGGGAAGGCGAGGGGCGGTGGCAGGATTATCCAGGCGGCTATTCCGACATGGTGGCACAGCGCGGCCATGGCGTGCGCGCCCGCGCCGAGGCTGCGAAACCGGTAGCGCCCCGCGCCTCCGCCGCGCCTGCCGCCGCCGGCTCCGCACCGGCCCGCAAGAAGCTGTCCTTCAAGGATCAGCACGAGCTGGACACCCTGCCGGCCCGGATGCGCAAGCTGGAGGCCGAGGCCGCCAAGCTGCGCGAGATCCTGGCCGATCCCGGCCTTTACGCCCGCGACCGCGCCCGCTTCGACAAGGCCAGCGAGATGCTGGCCCGCAGCGAGGCATCCCTGGCCGAGGCGGAGGAACGCTGGCTGGAACTGGAAATGCTGCGCGAGGAAGCGGAAGGCTAAACCGCGTTCCGGCCCCGCCAGCACCCGCCAAGCCGCCACAGGAACGCACGCCTCGCGATGGCGGCCCCGCCCACGCTAACCGCCGGATACTGTAAGGGAGGCTACCGTTTTGGCCGCCGATGAGGATGACGAGGACGATTCGCCGCCGGGGCTGCCGCCTGGAACGCCCTTCTACATGACGCCGGCGGGGCGTGCGGCGCTGCAAGCGGAACTGCGCACGCTCTGGAACGAGGACCGCCCGAAGGTCGTGGAGATCGTTTCCTGGGCAGCCAGCCTGGGCGACCGCAGCGAGAATGCCGATTACCAGTACGGCAAGCGCCGCCTGCGGGAGATCGACCGCCGCGTCCGCTTCCTGCGCAAGCGGCTGGAGCGGGTGCAGGTGGTCGATCCCGCCACCCAGCCGCGCCGCGATCAGGTCTTCTTCGGTGCCACCGTGACCTATGCGCGGCAGGATGATTCGGAACACACCGTCACCATCGTCGGCGTGGACGAGACGGATCTGGAGCGCGGCCACATCTCCTGGGTGTCGCCGGTGGCGCGGGCATTGCTGAAGGCGCGTGTCGGGGATCTGGTGCGGATCCGCACCCCCGCCGGGCCCGAGGAGGTGGAGGTCGTGTCCATCGCCTATCCCCCCGCCGGTTAGCGATTTTCCTGGCGGCGTTTTCGGGCATCCGCTCGGCTTTCCCCACTGGCGCGCCTGATCGGGCAGGGCCAAGCTGGCGATGCGGCCTTGGCCGCGCAAAGGAAACGCCGGAAGCGCCGTGCCATGTCCGACCCGATCGCCCTGCCACCCGTGCCGCCCGGGCTATCGCCGCTTGGCTTTCTCCGCCTGGCGGGAGCGCGGCTGCGCCGCGGCTGGGTCGGGCTTTCGCCGGTGCTGCGCGGCATGGCCTGGATGGCACTGTCCGGCATGTCCTTCAGCCTGCTCAACGCCCTGATGAGCGGGCTGACGCGGGAGATGCATCCCTTCCAGGCGCAGTTCCTCCGCTACCTGTTCGGCTTCGCCGTGATGCTGCCGCTGCTGGCGCGCTCCGGCCTCGCCGCCTTCGCGCCGAACGGGCTCAGCGGGCAGCTCTGGCGCGGGGTCATCCACACCGCGGGGCTGCTGCTGTGGTTCCTGGCGCTGCCGCATATCGCGCTGGCCGATGTCACGGCGCTCGGCTTCACCGGGCCGATCTTCGTGATGCTGGGCGCGGTGGTGTTCCTGAAGGAGAAGGTGGTGCTGTCGCGCTGGATCGCGGCGGCGGTGGGCCTGCTGGGCGTCGCCATCGTGCTGGCGCCCCAGCTTTCCGGCGGCGGCGGCGTCTGGACGCTGGTGATGCTGGCTTCCTCGCCGCTTTTCGCGGCCTCCTTCCTGATCACCAAGGTGATGACGCGGCGCGACAGCCCGGAAGTGATCGTGATGTGGCAGGCCATCACCATCACCCTGTTCACGCTGCCCTTCGCCCTGCTGGACTGGACCTGGCCGGATGCCCGGCAGCTCGCCTGGTTCGCGGTGGGTGGGGCGCTGGGCAGCCTGGGCCAGTGGTTCCTGGCGCTGGCCTTCCGCCTGGCGGACGTGTCTGCCACGCAGCCGGTGAAGTTCCTGGACCTGGCCTGGGCGTCGGTGCTGGGCTTTCTGCTGTTTTCCGACATGCCGGGCTGGACCACCTTCACCGGGGCGGCGGTGATCTTCGCCTCGGCCACCTGGATGGCGCGGGTCGAGGCCGCGGCGGCGCCGCGCGGCGGCTGAGCCGCCGGGGCGCCGCATCCCGGTCAGTTGCTGGCGATGCCCGCAAGGGTCAGGATGGTCGCCATCGCCGTGGCGACGCCCTTCACGCTCGGGCCCTTTTCCACGTCGATCCATTCCTCCAGCGAATGCGCCCGCCCGCCACTGCCGCCGGTTCCCAGCGTGACCGCCGGAATGCCCAGGCTGATCGGGATGTTGCTGTCGGTGGAGGAGAATTCCCGCACCAGCTCATAGCCCTGGGCCTGGATCACCGTGGCGGCGACCTGGGCGATGCGCGACTCGCTCGGCGTCATTCCGGCCGGGCGGTCGCCGATCTGCTTCACCTCGACGCGGATCTCGCCGCAGCCTGTGTCCCGCGCCGCGTTCTCGTCCGCCGCGGCCTGCGGCAGGATGTCCAGGAAGCGCTTCTCCAGCGTGGCGAGCGCCTCGGCCGAGGCGGAGCGCAGGTCCACCTCCATCCAGGCTTCCTCCGGGATGGCGTTGATCGAGGTGCCGCCGCCCACCTTGCCGATGGAGAAGGTGGTCTTGGGCTGCGCCGGCACCCGGATGCGCGACAGGCCATCGGCGGCGCGCGCCAGGGCGAACATCGGATTCACCAGGCCGAAGGCGGCGAAGGAATGGCCGCCTGGGCCCCGGAAGGTGATGCGGTAGCGCTTGCTGCCCACGGCGCCATGCACCAGCCGCGCGGGCTCGATGCCATCCATGGCGATGAAGCCCGCCACCCGCTCGCGCCAGCGATTGGCGCGAAAGAAGGCCTTCACGCCGCGCAGGTCGCCGGCCCCTTCCTCGCCCACCGAGGCCAGGAACAGGATGCCGGCGCGGGTGCGGATGCCGGCCTTGTCCAGGGCGCGCGCCATGGCGAGCAGCACGGCCAGGCCGCGCGTGTCGTCCCCGACGCCGGGCGCGCGCAGAACCGTGCCCTCCCGCTTCACCGTGACATCGGTGCCGCTGGGAAAGACGGTGTCGAGATGCGAGCACAGCACGATCACCCCGGCCGCCTCGTCCGTGCCGGGACGATAGGCGGTGACGTTGCCTTCCGCATCCGTTTCCACCTCCTGCAGCCCCTCGGCCCGCAGCAGCTCGGCATAGGCGGCGGCCCGCTTCGCTTCGCCGAAGGGCGGGGAAGGGATCTGCGTCAGGGCGATGAGCTGCTCGACGAAGTGGTCATGGTCGGCGTCCAACGCCTCGACGATGCGCGACAGGGCGGGGCTGGACAGGGTCGCCCGGGCCTCCTCCGCCATTTCGTCGCCGCCGCTGGCGGACAGCAGGGCGCGCAAAGTGGGCAGGGCATCGGGCATGGCGGCAACCTTCCGGCAGGATTCAGGAAGGCGGGTTGTCCGGCCATGCCCCGCCCATGGTCAAGGGGCCGGCATCAGGTCCCGATGCGCAGGGGCGCCTGCATCTTCCGCAGGCAGGCGATCACCGAAAGCGGCGTGATCCGGCCCGTCTTGGGGTTCTCCGAGGGAACATTCTCGATGCTCATGGAGAAGCGGGCGGAATCGGCCTCCACCTCGATGCGATGGGTGTTGCGGGTCAGGGCGGGATCGGCCCAGATCTCCAGCATGGTTTGATCGGGTCCGGTTCCGGCGAGGGACAGGGCCACGGCCACGTTCAGATTGGCCGGGAAGCCACGCGCCGCCTCGCGCGCCGTGCCCTCGAAAACCCGCATCGGTGCATCGATGCCCTCGATCTGGATGTTGTGCTCCAGCAGATAAGGCGCGCCGATCAGGCCTTTCACCGGCTTGCGCGTGATCATGCGCACCGAGACGATCTCGCCCTCCGCCGCGGCCAGCATGGCGTCGAGGCCGATCAGCGCGCCGGTCGGGACGCTGATATGGGCGCCGTGCTGCGCCGCCAGGGCGGGAAGATGGTCGTGCTGAAGCAGGGCGCCGGCGCTGATCACCACGGCGCTCTTGCCCGCGCGCAGGAAAGGCTCGGCAATGGCCGGAAGCAGCGCCGCGGGGGCGCACTCCACCACCAGATCGGCCAGCGGCTCCAGCTCGGCGATGTCCACCACCGGCACGGGCGTGCGAAGCTTGGCCATGCGGCGGGCGGCGGCGCCCTTGTCGCGGGCCGAGACGGCGGCGAGCTCGAAGCCGGGGAGCCCCTGGTCGAGCGCCACGGCCACGGCCTCGCCAATGGCGCCGAAGCCGGCAATGGCAACGCGAACCGGGCGGCGGCGGGGTGAGGTAATGGCATTCATGGCGGTAAACCCTGTCAAAGGAAGAACGAAAGGCAGTCTTCCCACAAGCAACAGGAGGAGGACAGACGGCATCCCGGAGGTGGCGGGGGAGCCACCTCCGGGTACCGGCCTCAAGCCGGCCTCAGGGCCGATGGGCCACGCTCGGGGAAGGGTGGCCGCGCATCGCGGCTCAACTCCGGGGGAGGAGGCAGCCGCGCTGTTGGGATCAAGCTAGGCCCCGCCGCAGGCCTTGCCAAGTCGCATAATTGACACAGTGGTGGTGGAAATGGACGAATTCTGGTTCGGGACCATCACAAAAAAGCGGCCCGGAGCTCACGCTACCGGGCCGCTGATCAGGTCAGGCTAAAGCGGGTCCTTAGCTGGCAGCCTCCGGCGCATGCTCCGTCTCGCCATCCGGGCCATTGTCGTCCGGCTTGGGCAGGGCGGGCAGCGGTGCCTCAATGAACTCGAAGGTCAGCTCCCCGTCCTTCATGCCCACCTTGACCGCACCACCCTTGGCCAGCTTGCCGAACAGCAATTCCTCGGCCAGCGGCTTCTTGACGTATTCCTGGATGACGCGGGCCAGGGGCCGCGCGCCATACAGCCGGTCATAGCCCTTCTCGGCCAGCCATTCCTTGGCGCCCGAGGACAGCTCGATGGTGACGTTGCGATCCGCGAGCTGGGCTTCCAGCTGCATCACGAACTTCTCGACCACGTTGCCGACGATCTCCGGCGTCAGGCCGCCGAAGGGCACCACCGCGTCGAGGCGGTTGCGGAACTCGGGGGTGAACAGGCGCTTCACCGCCTCCTCATCCTCGCCCGTCCGCTCCTCCCGGCCGAAGCCGATGCCGGCCTTGGCCATGTCGGCGGCGCCAGCATTCGTCGTCATGATCAGGATGACGTTGCGGAAATCGACCGTCTTGCCGTTATGATCGGTCAGCTTCCCGTGGTCCATCACCTGCAGCAGGATGTTGTAGAGGTCCTGATGGGCCTTCTCGATCTCATCCAGCAGCAGCACGGCATGGGGATGCTGGTCGATGCTGTCGGTCAGCAGCCCGCCCTGGTCGAAGCCGACATAGCCCGGCGGCGCGCCGATCAGCCGGCTGACGCTGTGCCGCTCCATGTATTCCGACATGTCGAAGCGGATCAGCTCGATGCCCAGCGTCTTGGCCAGCTGCTTCGCGACCTCGGTCTTGCCGACGCCGGTGGGGCCGCTGAACAGGTAGTTGCCGATCGGCTTCTCCGGATCGCGCAGCCCGGCGCGGGACAGCTTGATCGCGGCGGAAAGCGCCTCGATCGCCTTGTCCTGGCCGAAGACCATCGCCTTCAGGTCGCGCTCCAGGTTCCGAAGCGTCTCCTTGTCGTCGGTGGAGACGCTCTTGGGCGGGATGCGCGCGATCTTGGCGACGATATCCTCCACATCCTTCAGGGTGACGGTCTTCTTCCGCTTCCCCTCGGGCTGCAGCATGCGGGAGGCGCCGACCTCGTCGATGACGTCGATCGCCTTGTCCGGCAGCTTGCGGTCATGGATGTACTTGGCCGACAGCTCCACCGCGGCGCGGATGGCCTCGGGAGTGTACTTGACCTTGTGGTGCTTCTCGTAATTGGTCTTGAGGCCGGTCAGGATCTTCACCGCGTCCTCGACCGTCGGCTCGTTGACGTCGATCTTCTGGAAGCGGCGGACCAGGGCGCGGTCCTTCTCGAAGTGCTGGCGGTATTCCTTGTAGGTGGTGGAGCCCACGCAGCGCAGGGTGCCCTGGGCCAGCGCTGGCTTCAGCAGGTTGGAGGCATCCATCGCCCCGCCGGAGGTGGCCCCGGCGCCGATCACCGTGTGGATCTCGTCGATGAACAGGATGGAGCCGGGCTGCTGCTCCAGCTCGTTCACCACCGCCTTCAGCCGCTCCTCGAAATCGCCGCGGTAGCGGGTGCCGGCGAGCAGCGAGCCCATGTCGAGGGCGTAGATGGTCGATTTCAGCAGCACCTCGGGCACGTCGCCCTCGATGATGCGCTTGGCCAGCCCCTCGGCGATGGCCGTCTTGCCCACGCCGGGATCGCCCACATAGAGCGGGTTGTTCTTGGTGCGGCGGCACAGGATCTGGATGGTCCGCTCGATCTCGGAATCGCGCCCGATCAGCGGGTCGATCTTGCCCTGCTGCGCCTTCTTGTTGAGATTGACGCAATAATTGGACAGTGCGTCCTGGCCACGGCGGCCCGAAGGCTTCTCCTCCTTCTCGCCCGGCTCCTCTCCGGAGGAACCGGCGGGAGAGGCCGGGGGCGCGCCCTGGACCGGCCGGTTGGTCGAGCGCCCGGGCGCCTTGGCGATGCCATGGCTGATGAAGTTCACCGCGTCCAGCCGGGTCATGTCCTGCAACTGCAGGAAATAGACCGCGTGGCTTTCCCGCTCGGAGAACAGGGCCACGAGGACGCTGGCCCCCGTGACCTCGTCACGGCCGGAGGATTGCACATGGATGGCGGCGCGCTGCACCACGCGCTGGAAGCCGGCGGTTGGCTTCGGATCGCCCGTGCGCTCGGTGACCAGCCCGGCGAGATCCTTGTCAAGGAACTCGGCCAGGTCGCGTTTCAGCTTGTCCTGATCGACGCCGCAGGCGCGCAGCACGGTGGCGGCGTCGGAGTCGTCGACCAGGGCGAGGAGCAGATGTTCGAGCGTGGCGTATTCGTGCCGGCGTTCATTGGCGAGCGCGAGGGCACGATGGAGCGTCTGCTCAAGGTTGCGGGACAGCATGCGTTTGACGCTCCCCTTTAAGGAACGATGCCGGGAGCAAGTGCCCGGCACCGGAGAAATTCGGTCTTCCTGCCCAGCCTAAACCGGAGAGTGGTACCTCTCCCTTAAAAGACGGAGCGGGGGCCGACCGTTTCAAGAGGTTAGACAGAAGCTGACCGGCGCCGCCATCACCATCTGTTGCGAAAAGGACCAGGGAACCGCCTTTTCCGGCGGTTCGGCCCTTATTCCTTCTCGATGGTGCACTGAAGGGGGTGCTGGTTCTGCCGGGCCAGATCCATGACCTGGGTGACCTTGGTTTCGGCGACCTCATAGGTGAAGACGCCGCAAACGCCCACCCCGCGGCGATGGACATGGAGCATGATGCGGGTGGCCTCGTCGCGGCTCTTCTGGAAGAACCGCTCCAGCACATGCACGACGAACTCCATGGGCGTGTAGTCGTCGTTCAGCATCAGCACCTTGTACATGGCGGGCTTGCGGGTGCGCGGACGCGCCTTGACGACGACGCCGGTCGCGGCCCCGTCACCACCCTGTCCACCTTGCCCCGCTCCGCCCGTGCCGTCCGGGTCCTGCCCGTTTCCGTCCTGAGCGTGGTGCCTGTTGTGGTCCGTCATATCGTTGCCGAGGGCCTACCGGTTGTCTGCTGCACGTTGATGGGGAATGTCCCGGTGGGGGATGTCCCGGTCTGGCCCGGACTGCCTTCGAGCGCGGCCTTGCCTGATAAGCCCGGCCATGCCCCGGAAGCCCCGGGAGGATGCCAATAATATCGGAGGCGGGGCACGAAGGTGAAGGGCCGCGCGCATCAAAGCCCAAGGAAAAGCGCCCCGCAAGCGCAGCGGCCCCGGCATGCACGGCCAATAAGGCCAGCATGCCGGGGCCGCCAAGCGGAAACCGGTCAGAATCAGCTAGCGGCAGGCCGGAGGCGGCCTGCCGGGAGTAGCCTTACTGGAAGGTGGCCGGGGTGGCCGGGCGGGCCAGCCGCTCCATCGCCAGCGTCATGCGCGCGGCGATCGGGGCGGAGGACTGCTCGGCCAGCTTGAAGGCAGCCTCGTTGAGCTTGGTGGCCTCGGCCACGCCCTTCTCGAGCTGGGACTTGGCGAAGTTCGCCTGCATCTCCATCGCGTCGCGAAGGCTCTTGACCGCGGCCAGCGCCTTGGCGTTCTGCAGGGCCTGCTCGTTCAGCGACTGCATCACGGTGAAGGCCTGCTTGCTCAGCTCCTGCATGCCGGTCATGTAGGTCTGGGTGGCCTTGGTGAAGGCCTCCACGTTGCCGCGGCCGAACTCCATGGCTTCTTCGGTCGCCTTGTAGAAGCCGTCCGCGGTGCGGGTTGCCTGATCCATGCTTCTCTCCATTGCCGTGCGGGTCTTCTCCGCTTCGGCTTGCAGTGTATCGGTCGTATTGGTCATGTCGGGAGGCGTGATGCTGCCGACAGCTTCGGGCACCGCCATCACCGCGGCTTCCTCGCCGGCGGGCTGCGCCTCGCTCGGCGCCACGGTGATCTTGGGCTTTGCAGGTCTGGGTGCAGATGCCATCGCGTCCTCCCTTCGTGATCGATCGTCCCGGCACGCCGGAACGGCCTTCCCCCGGTCAGTGTCGGACCAGCACTCCCCGAGGGGTCCAGAGTGCAATCCGACAACCACGCCTTTGGTGCAGCGCAGCATATGACCGTTATGGCAACGAACATGAACGGAGTCCAGGGTTTTTTGCGGTGCAACATAACGCTTCGGTGATGCCCCGAAACGGTCCACTCCGGACATATTCGAAAGTGTCTTAGCGAAGCACTGTAAGTGACTGGGAAGAAAGACTTGTTCTCGAAGAGTTCCTGATGACAACCAGTTGATACTTTGCCTAGTATTCCTTCGCCTCACGGGGGAGTGAGGCTGCTCTGGGGGATAACTATGCAATTGGGTCGTGCGGTCTGGCGGCTGGGGCTCGTTGCCGCCTCGGCCCTGCTGGTGGCTGCCTTGCCGCGCGTTGCCGCGGCGCAGATCGGCAGTGCGCGATACGCCGCGGTGGTGCTGGAGCCGCAATCGGGAAGGGTGCTGTTCGGCAGCAATGCCGATGCGCCGCGCCACCCCGCCTCGCTGACCAAGATGATGACGCTCTACATGGTGTTCGACGCCCTGCGGCGTGGCGAGCTGACCCTGCAGCAGCGGCTGGCGATGACACCGACGGCCGCCAGCCGGCCGCCCTCCAAGCTGGGGCTGCCGCCTGGCGGCACCATCACGGTGGAGAACGCCATCTACGCGCTGGTCACCAAATCGGCGAATGACGTGGCTTCGCTCCTGGGGGAAACCCTGGGAGGCGGCAGCGAGATGCGCTTCGCCCAGATGATGACGCTGCGGGCGCGGGCCCTTGGCATGGGCGGCACCACCTTCCGCAACGCTTCCGGCCTGCCCGACATCGACCAGGTGACCACGGCGCATGACATGGCGATGCTGGGATTGCGCCTCCAGCGCGACTTCCCCGAGCGCTATCATTATTTCGGAACCCGCCGGCATGTGATGGGGCCGATCGCACTGCGCAACCACAACCGGATGCTGGAAGCCTATGAGGGCGTCGATGGCATCAAGACCGGCTATGTGGATGCCAGCGGCTTCAACATCGTCAGCAGCGCCCGGCGCGAGAACCACCGCCTGATCGTGGCGGTGTTTGGCGGCAGTTCCTGGGTGGAGCGGGACCGCCATGCCGCCGCATTGCTGGATCGTGGCTTCGCCCAGCTCGGCGTGGATGGCAGCGGCAGCGCGCTGATGGCCAGCGCGCCATCGGCCGGCAGCCTGGCGATGGCGGCGGTGGGTGGCACGGCGGCTGCGGCGGCGCTGCGCCCGGTGCGCGCCAGGGCCGTGGTGGCCCGCGCGGCACCTGCCTTGCCGCGGCAGGCCGTGGCGCGCCGTGCGCCGGCAGCGGCTCCCGGCAGGCCGGTCAGGCTGGCGGCCGCCCAGGCCACGCTCCGCAACCCCGCACGCCCGGCTGCCGCCACGCGCCGCGCCGCGCCGCGCATGGTGGTGGAGCAGGGGGATGGCGGCGGCCGCGTGCGGGTGCGGGCGGCCGCTCCGGCGCGCAAGCCGGTCGCCAGGCCCGCCATCCTCAAGCGCACGGTCAAGCCCGCCGCAAAGCCGGCGCCCGGCAGGCGCTAACGGTGGTTGTGATGCGCCGGCGGCGCGTCACAATTCCTCACCCGCCCGCTCCGCCGGGCAATGCGGCTGTTACAAGCCCTTCCCATCTTTCCCTTGAACGGCGCTCCCGCCGTTGATCCAAGGGAAAGATGACCCATGAAAAGTTTCACCGGACCTGGGCTGCTGAGCGCTGCCCTTCTGGCCGCCGCCCTGCCGGCGGTGGCGCAGCCCGCATCCCAGGATCGTCCCGGTCCCGCCCGCTTGTTCGAGCAGGCGGATGCCGACGGAAACGGCCGGATCAGTGAAACCGAGGGCCTCAACTTCCTGTCGGCCCGCTTCGCCGAGGCGGATGCGGATGGCGATGGCGGGATGACGCGGGAGGAACTGGATCGCTTCCTGCGCAACCGCGCCGAGGCGCTGCGGGCGGGTAAGGAGGGGCGGCCCGTTTCCGAGCGGGCGCGGCAGGCCATGCAGCAGCGGGCCGATGCCATGTTCCGGGCGGCCGATGCCAACCGTGACGGCAGGGTCGAGCTGGCGGAAGTGCAGCCCATCGCCGTGGCGCTGTTCCGCGCGGCGGACCGCGACGGGGATGGCGCGCTGGAAAGGAGCGAGCTGCGAGGCGGCCGCCAGCACCGCGCGCCGGGCTGAATGCCCGCAACAGCGTGGTGAAGCGAGTAAAAGGAAGAACCCCGATGGTGGGTGCGACAGGGATTGAACCTGTGACCCCCGCCGTGTGAAGGCGATGCTCTACCGCTGAGCTACGCACCCATCGGGGTGGGGCGGGAAATACCGGTGGGAAAGGGGGCTGTCAAGCGAGGTGCCGCCAGGTTTTCGCTCTTCAAACATGCGGCCGCCTTCCCACATCCTGGCGATGCGCCGCCCCGCCGCCGCCATGCTGTTGATCGTCTCCTGCTGCCTGGCAGGGTTGCCTGCCACGGGGCGGGCGGAACCGCTGCGTGCCGTGTATGGCGTGCAGGCGGCAGGAATGCAGGTGATGCGGCTGGAGGTGGTGTTCGACCTTTCGCGGCCCGGCCACTACGCCATTGAATCGCAGACGCGCTTTACCGGTGTCGCCGGATGGTTCGCCAGCGGCGCCTCGACCAGCCGTGTTGATGGCGCCTGGCAGGATGGACGCGCATCGCCTCAGCGCTTTGTCATCGATGGCCTTTGGCGCGGCGAGGCCCGCCGGGTGGTGCTGGATTACCCGCAGGGCGATCCGGTGCTGCGGCAGATCATTCCCGCCGCTGATCCCGACCGGGAGCCGGTGCCGCCGGAATTGCGGCGCAACAGCATCGATTCCCTGAGCGCGCTGGCGCAATTGACCCGCAACCTCGCGGCCACCGGCCGCTGCGAGGGGCGCGCCGCCGTGTTCGACGGGCGCCGCTCGGCGGAGTTCGTGGCGCGGACCGCGGGGCGCGACATCCTGGCCCCCTGGCGCAACGCTTGGCATGGGGAGGCGCTGCGCTGCGGCTTCATCGGCCGGCAGACAGGGGGCTTCCGCCGCGATGATGACGAGAATACGCGCCAGGTGCAGGAAGGCTTCGCCTGGATGGCGCGGCCGGCGCCCGGCGCCCCGTTTCTGCCGGTGCGGGTGCAGATGCCGGGGCGCTGGCTGGGAATGCTGACGGGCTATCTGCTGGAAGTGAACGGAACGCCGGCCAATGCCGCATCCAGCAATTCCGGCAATTCGTCAGGCCGGCTCGCGGTCGGCGCCGAGCCGGCCATGTCCGGCAACCCATAGCCCCAGCCGCAGAAGATCGCGGGCAGCCCGGCCGCGGTGCCCGAAGCCACGTCATTGTGGTGGTCCCCCACCATGACCGCCCGCGCGGCGTCGCCGCCCGCCGCCTGAAGCGTCGCCAGCACATGCGCCGGGTCCGGCTTGCGCACCGGAAAGCTGTCGCCGCCGCCAAGCGCCGCGAAGCGCTCCATCAGCCCCAGCGCTTCCAGCAGCAGCCGCGCTGCGCGTTCCGGCTTGTTGGTGCAGACCGCCATCCGCCAGCCCGCGGCTTCCAGCCGGTCCAGCACCTGGGGGATGCCGGGGAAGGGGCGGGTCTGCACGGCGGCATGGGCCTCGTAATCCGCCAGGAAGGCCGGCAGCGCCGTGGGGTCGGCCGGCAGGCCGCGCGCGGCGAAGGCGCGCTGCAACAGCATCGGCACGCCATCGCCGATGAAGCGCGTCACCTCCTCCAGGGTGAAGGGGGGCTGGCCGCGCGCGTCCATCAGCCGGTCCAGCGCGGCGCGGATGTCGGGGCGGCTGTCCACCAGGGTGCCGTCCAGGTCGAAGATCACGGTGGGTTGCATGGCCAGACGGCATGCCATGTTTCGCGCGGCAATGCGATGTGACGCGTGAAGATGCGGGGCAAGCCTTGCCGGACCGGGGCCATCCCCGGCACAAGCGTCGCATGTCAACCGCCGCCATCCTGCTTGCCGCCGGCCTCGGTACCCGCATGAAGAGCCGCCTGCCCAAGGCGCTGCATCCGATCGCCGGCCGCCCGATGCTGAATCATCTGATCGCCTCCTGCGAAGGGGTGTTCGACCGCATCGTGGTGGTCGCCGGCCCCGACATGCCGGCGCTGGAGCGCGCCGCCGCGCCGCATGCCACCGTGGTGCAGCGGGAGCGCCTGGGGACCGGGCACGCGGCCCTGCAGGCCGCGCCGCTGCTGGAAGGCTTCGACGGCGATGTCGCCGTGCTCTACGCGGACAATCCGCTGATCACCCCGGAAACGCTTCGCCGGCTGCTGGGCGCCCGGAAGGAAGCGGGCCTCGCCCTGCTGGCCATGCGGCCCGCCGATCCGGCCCGGTATGGGCGGGTGCTGCAGGATGCGGCGGGCCATGTCACCCGCATCGTCGAATATGCCGATGCCGACGAGGCCGAGCGCGCGGTCGGCCTGTGCAATGCCGGCGTGTTGTGTGCCCCCGCCGCCGAGCTGTTCGGCTGGCTGCGCCAGGTCCGCAACAACAACCGCGCCGGCGAGTATTACCTGCCTGACGTGGTGCCGCTGGCCGTCGCCGCTGGCCGCTCGGTGGTCGCGGTGGAAGCGCCGGAAGCCGAGCTGCGCGGCATCAACAGCCGCATCGAGCTGGCCGGGGCCGAGGCCGAGCTGCAGGCCCGGCTGCGCCACGACGCCATGGCCAATGGCGCCACGCTGATCCGCCCGGAAAGCGTCACCTTCAGCCATGACACGCGGCTGGGCCAGGATGTGGTGGTCGGCCCCGACGTCGTGTTCGGCCCTGGCGTCACGGTGGAGGACGGCGTCGAGATCCGGGCCTTCTCGCATCTGGAAGGCTGCGTGGTGCGCCAGGGCGCCGTGATCGGCCCCTTTGCCCGGCTGCGCCCCGGCGCCGAGATCGGCCCGCATGCCCATGTCGGCAATTTCGTCGAGCTGAAGAACGCCGTGCTGGGGGAGGGGGCGAAAGCCAACCACCTGGCCTATCTCGGCGATGCCAGCATCGGCGCCGGCAGCAACATCGGCGCGGGCACCATCACCTGCAACTATGACGGCTTCAGCAAGCACCGGACCGAGATCGGGCAGGGCGTGTTTGTCGGCTCCAACTCCACCCTGGTGGCGCCGCTGCGGCTGGGGGACGGTTCCTTCACCGCAGCCGGGTCCACCATCACCCGCGACGTGGCGCCCGATGCGCTGGCCTTCGGGCGGGTGCGCGCCACCGAGAAGCCGGGCCTGGCCGCGGCGTTCCGCGCCGCCCGCTCCAAGGAGAAGAAGTAGGATGTGCGGCATCGTCGGATTGGTGGGCCGTGAGGCCGCCTCGCCGCGCCTGCTGGAGGCGCTGCGGCGGCTCGAATATCGCGGCTATGACAGCGCCGGCATCGCCACCCTGGTGAACGGGCATATCGAGCGGCGCCGGGCCGAGGGCAAGCTGCGCAACCTGGCCGACGTGCTGGAGCGCCAGCCGCTGGCTGGCACCACCGGCATCGGGCACACGCGCTGGGCCACGCATGGCGCGCCCACCGAGCGCAACGCCCACCCGCACGGCACCGCCCGCGTGTCGGTCGTGCATAACGGAATCATCGAGAACTATGCCGAGCTGCGCGCCGAACTGGAAAGCCAGGGCGTGGGGTTCGAGACGGAAACCGACACCGAGACGGTGGCCAAGCTGCTGGACCATCTGCTGGCCCAGGGCGCCACGCCGGAACAGGCGGTGTCCGCCACGCTGAAGAAGATCCACGGCGCCTTCGGGCTGGCGATGATCTTCGCCGGCCATGGACGCAAGCTGATCGCCGCCCGCCAGGGCAGCCCGCTGGCCGTCGGCTATGGCGAGGGCGAGATGTTCGTGGGTTCCGACGCGCTGGCGCTGTCCCCGATGACCCGCCGGATCGCCTACCTGGAGGAAGGCGACTGGGTGGTGCTCTCGGATTCGGAGGCGCGGTTCTTCGACGCCGAGGACCGGCCGGTCAGCCGCGAGGTGAAGCTGACCGCCTATTCCGGCGCCGCGGTGGGCAAGGGCAATTACCGGCATTTCATGGAGAAGGAACTTCATGAGCATCCGGTGGTGCTGGGCGACACGCTGCGCCAGCACATCGACCCGGCGACGCGGGCGGTGGCGCTGCCGCCGCTGCCCTTCGACCCGGCGGCGGTGCCGAAGATCACCTTCTCCGCCTGCGGCTCCGCCTATCTGGCGGCGCAGGTGGGGCGCTACTGGATCGAGCAGGTGGCACGCATCCCGGTGGATTCGGATGTCGCCAGCGAGTTGCGCTACCGCGACCCGCCGCTGCCCGAAGGCGGCGCGGCACTGCTGGTCAGCCAGTCCGGCGAGACGGCCGACACGCTGGCGGCGCTGCGCCTGCTGCGCAAGCGGGGTCAGCACGTGCTGTCGGTGGTGAATGTCGCCGAAAGCACCATGGACCGCGAAAGCGACGGCACGCTGCTGACCATCGCGGGGCCGGAGATCGGCGTCGCCTCCACCAAGGCCTTCACCGCACAACTCGCGGTGCTGGCGGCGCTGGCGCTGGGCTTCGGCCGCGCCCGCGGCACCTTGTCCGCGGCGGAGGAAGCGCGGCTGACCGCCGCCCTTCTGGAAGTGCCGGGCCATGCCGCCACCCTGCTGGAAGGCGGCGAGGAGATCCAGGCCCTGGCTGCGGAGGTGGCGCTGGCGCGGGATGTGCTGTTCCTCGGCCGTGGCTCCCTTTACCCGATCGCGCTGGAAGGCGCGCTGAAGCTGAAGGAGCTGAGCTACATCCATGCCGAGGGCTACGCCGCCGGGGAGATGAAGCACGGGCCGATCGCGCTGATCGACCAGGATGTGCCGGTGATCGCCCTTTGCCCTTCCGGCCCACTTTTCGAGAAAACGGCGTCCAACCTTCAGGAAGCGGCGGCGCGCGGCGGGCGCATCATGGCCTTCACCGACGCGGCGGGCGCGCCGGCCCTCCGTCGCTTCGCCGAGCGTGTGGTGACGCTGCCCACCGTCGATCCCTTCGTGGCGCCGATCCTGCACGCCATTCCGGTGCAACTGCTGGCCTATCACGTGGCCGTGCTGAAAGGGACGGACGTCGATCAGCCGCGCAACCTGGCGAAGGCCGTGACGGTGGAATAAGCGGCACGGTGCCGGCGCCTGGGCGGTGCCATGGCCGCCGATCATGGAATGGCGGCCCCGGCCTCGGTATCCGGGCCGCCATCGTGGTTGCGCAATCGGGCCTGCGCAGGGATGCCAGCCTGCGCCGCATCCGCCGCGCCACTCACCCGTGGCGGGACGCTAGAACCGGCCTGTCAGCATCATGATCAGCAACACGATCAGGATCAGGCCCAGCACGCCGGACGGGCCGTAGCCCCAGCCCCGGCTGTAGCCCCAGCTCGGCAGGGCGCCGATCAGCAGCAGGATCACCAGGATCAGGAGGATTGTGCTCATGGCGGTCTCCTTTCGGCAGCTTCGCGCGCCTGCCGTGGCGCTGGCGGCACCGGGTTGCGCCGTCCTCAAGCGGCAACGCTGCCATGGCATTTCCGTTGCGGCGCCTGCTCAGCACGGCCTCGGGAGCCGGGCTGACACCGGGCCGGGTCGCGCCTAGTCTTTGTGCCGCCACGAAGTGCCACGCCGCCGAAGGCGGGCGAATGAGGAAGGTGCCAACATGCTCGACACTGTTGCCAAGCTGCCGTTGAAGGACCCCGACCTGCTGCGCCAGGCCAACCTGATCAACGGGGAATGGGTGAAGGCCGACAGCGGCAAGACCCTGGAGGTGCGCAACCCCGCCACCGGCGAGCTGGTCGGCACCGTGCCCGCCATGGGCGCGGCCGAGACGCGCCGCGCCATCGAGGCCGCCAACGCCGCCTGGCCCGCCTGGCGCGCGATGCTGGCCAATGAGCGCGCCGCCATCCTGAAGAAGCTGGCGGCGCTGATGCTGGCCAACACGGATGACTTGGCCGCCATCATGACCGCCGAGCAAGGCAAGCCCCTGACGGAGTCGAAGGGGGAGGTCGCTTATTCAGCTTCCTTCATCGAATGGTTCGCCGAGGAAGCCCGGCGGGTGAATGGGGAGACCATTCCGCAGAACGCCAAGGGCCGCCGCATCCTGGTGACCAAGGAGCCGGTAGGCGTGTTCGCCGCCATCACGCCCTGGAACTTCCCTTCCGCCATGATCACCCGCAAGGCCGGCCCTGGCTGGGCGGCGGGCTGCACCGGGGTGATCCGCCCGGCCTCGCAGACGCCGTTCTCGGCGCTGGCCATCGGCGTGCTGGCGGAGCGCGCGGGCATGCCGAAGGGCGTGTGCAACATCATCACCGGCCCGTCCTCCGGCACCGGCAAGGAGCTGACCGGCAACCCGCTGGTGCGCAAGCTGAGCTTCACCGGCTCCACCGAGGTTGGCCGCGTGCTGCTGGCGCAATGCGCCGAGACCATCAAGAAGACCTCGATGGAGCTGGGCGGCAACGCGCCCTTCATTGTCTTCGATGACGCCGATCTCGACGAGGCGGTGAAGGGCGCCATGGCGTCGAAGTACCGCAACACCGGGCAGACCTGCGTCTGCGCCAACCGCATCCTGGTGCAGGAAGGCGTGTATGAGGCGTTCAGCCAGAAGCTGAAGGCCGCGGTCGAGGGGCTGAAGGTCGGCAACGGGATGGATGAGGGCGTCACCCAGGGTCCGCTGATCAACGCCGACGCGGTGAAGAAGGTGGAGGCGCACATCGCCGATGCCCTGTCCAAGGGCGCCAGCGTCGTCACCGGCGGCAAGCCGCATGGCAATGGCGGCAATTTCTTCCAGCCCACCGTGCTGGCCAATGTGCCGCATGACGCCGTGATCTTCCGCGAGGAAACCTTCGGCCCCGTCGCGCCGCTGTTCCGCTTCAAGACGGAGGAGGAGGCCATCAGGCTGGCCAACGACACCGAGTTCGGCCTCGCCGCCTATTTCTATTCGCGCGATGTGGGCCGCATCTTCCGCGTGGCCGAGGCGCTCGAATACGGCATCATCGGCATCAACGAGGGCATCATCTCGACCGCCGAGGCGCCGTTCGGCGGCTTCAAGCAATCCGGCCTCGGCCGCGAGGGCAGCAGCCACGGCATCGAGGAATACCTGGAGACCAAGTACCTGGCGCTGGGTGGCATCGGCGGCTAAGGCCGCCATGCTGGGTGGGCGGCCGTGGCTTGACGCGGGGCCGCGGCCGGCCCTTCTTGCCCGCACCAGATGCAGCAGCGGAGGGGCGCCCGCCCGATGAGCCAGTACGATTTCGACCTTTTCGTCATTGGCGGCGGCTCCGGCGGCGTGCGCTGCGCCCGCATCGCCGCCGGCCATGGCGCGCGGGTCGGCGTCGCCGAGGAACGCTTCTGGGGCGGCACCTGCGTCAATGTCGGCTGTGTGCCCAAGAAGATCATGGTGCACGCCGCGGAATACGGGCAATGGGCGCGCGAGGCACCGGCCTTCGGCTGGACCGGGATGCGGGCCGGGGAGCATGACTGGCCGGCCCTGGTCGCGGCCCGCGATGCCGAGGTGCGGCGCCTTTCCGGCATCTATGACCGCTTGCTGGGCAATGCCGGGGCGCAGGCCTTCAACGCCCGCGCCACCTTCATCGACCCGCACACCCTGGATGTCGGTGGCCGGCGCGTCACCGCCGGGCGCATCGTCATCGCCGTGGGCGGCCGCCCGATCCGGCCGGAGATCCCCGGATGCGAGCTTGGCCTTGTCTCCGACGACCTGTTCGAGCTGAAGGAGCTGCCGCGCCAGATCACCGTGGTCGGCAGCGGCTACATCGCGCTGGAATTCGCCTGCCTGCTGCGTGGCCTGGGGTCCGAGGTGGATCTGGTCTACCGCCAGGCCCTGCCGCTGCGCGGCATGGATGGCGAGCTGCGCGAGGCGATGGCGGAGGCGCTGACCAGCCAGGGCATCCGCCTGCATCCGGGCGAAACGCTGGCCCGGCTGGAACGCGTGGGGGACGGGGTGGCGTTGACCACCGGCTCCGGCAGGACCCTGCCATCGGGCCAGGTGATCTTCGCCACGGGCCGCGTGCCGCATACCGAGGGGCTGGGGCTGGAACGGGCCGGCATCACGCCTGGCCGCTCCGGCTGCGTGCCGGTCACGGTGCAGCAAGCCACCGAGCAGCCGCACATCTTCGCGGTGGGTGACGTCACCGACCAGCTGAACCTGACCCCGGTGGCGACGGCGGTGGGCCACGCCCTGGCCGACACCCTGTTCGGCAACAAGCCGCGCGTGGCGAGCTTCCTGAACGTGCCGACAGCCGTGTTCACCTCGCCCCCCGCCGCCATGGTCGGGCTGACCGAGGAGGTGGCGGCGCAGGAAGGGCCGGTGGAGATCTATTCCGCCCGCTTCACGCCGATGCGCCACACCATCAGCAAGCAGCCGCGCAAGACCTTCATGAAGCTGGTTGTGTCCGCGCGGACGCGGCGCGTGCTGGGCGCCCACATGCTGGGCGAGGATGCCGCCGAGATCATGCAGGGCATCGCGGTGGCGATCGTTGCCGGCGCCACCAAGGAGGATTTCGACAGCACCATCGGCATCCACCCGACGGCGGCCGAGGAATTCGTCACGCTGCGGACAATGACGCGCCGCGTCGGCTGATGGGGCCGTTGCTGCGCCTCAGCATCTTCCTGTCCCGGCTGGTGCGGAACCCGCCCCCGCGCCGCGTCGCCCTGGTGATGCTGACGGCGCTGGTTCTGGCCGTGGGACTGGTGGTGGTCGAGCGGACCATCGGCTGGCCCGAGGCGCTGCGGGCCGACAAGGTGCCGATGCGGCGGCTGGGTTCCTAGTGCCCGCCCGCGAAGCTCGCGGGTTCACCCAGGAACGCAGCGGACCGGAAGGCCACCGGAAGCAACGCGGCTGTTCTGACCCCGAGGGCCGAAGGACTTCGAGATCAGGATATTGGAGCGGTTTCAGTCCGCCTGATCAGGCCGGCCTCAGCCCTGTGCCCAGGGCGTCGGCGGGTCCTCTGCCACGGGGCGGCCGCGCCGCATGCGGCCGCGCGACAATTCCGTGACCACGCCGTGCAGGGTGCGCAACTCCTGCTCCGTCACCTCGCCGCGCTGGAACCAGTGGCGCAGGTTGCGCACCATGCCCGGCCGCTTGGGCAGGTTGTCGAGGAAGCCGCAGGCGTCCAGCTCGGCGGTCAGGCGGTTGAGGAAGCCTTCCAACTCACCCTTGGTCGCGACATGCGTCTCGTTGGTCATGAGCTGACGGGGCGGCGTCTGGTCCTCGGCGGCGTTCCACCATTCATAGGCCAGGATCATCACCGCCTGCGCCAGGTTCAGCGACATGTGGGCCGGGTTCAGCGGGTAGCGCACCAGCGTATCCGCATGGGCCATGTCGTCATTCTCCAGCCCGGCGCGCTCGGGGCCGAACAGGATGGCGGAACGCAGGCCACGGCCGCGGCAGATCTCCACCAGGTCCTCGGCCGCCGCGCGCGCGGTGCGCAGTGGGGTCACGATGTGGCGCGGCCGGGGGCAGGTGGCGAAGACGCGATGGCAATCGGCCACCGCATCGGCCACCGTCTCGTGCACCGTGGCGGCGTCCAGGATGCGGTCGGCGCCGGAGGAAGCATACCAGGCGCGCTCCAGCGGCCAGCCATCGCGCGGCGCCACCAGCCGCAGGTGGAACAGCCCGCCATTGGCCATGGCGCGCGCGGCGGTGCCTATGTTCTCGGCCAACTGCGGGCGCACCAGCACGACGATCGGGCTTTCGCCGGGCAGGGGCTTCAGGTCGGCGCCACCATCGCGGCCGGTCATGGGCAGAGTTCCTCGGGGATCTGGAAGCTGGCGGGGACGCGCCCCCGATAGCCGCCCCCGAGGCGCCAGGGAAGGGCTAGGGAAGGGCCAGGGGAGGGGCCGGCTCAGCGGCCCTGGTTGAGGTAGCTCCGCAGCACCGCGATCTCCTTCTGCTGCGCGTCGATGATCTCCTGCGCCATTTCCCGCAGCACCGGGTCCTTGCCGTGCTGGAGCTGGATGCGCGCCATCTCGATGGCGCCCTGGTGGTGCGGGATCATGGCGGCGGCGAAATCGCGGTCGGGGTCGCCCGTGTAGGGAATATCCATCGCCTTGTGCATCCGTTCGGACGCCGCCCGCATCTCCGCGACAGCCGGGCCGGAAGGCTGACCAGAGGACTGACCGGAGGACTGGCCGGAGGCGGCGCCGCTCTCGGCGTGCCGCGCGCCGGAGTGCTGGGCGCCGGAGTGCTGGGCGAATACCGCGCCCGGCAGGGCCAGCGCGAATGCGGACACCAGGGCGAGACGGCGGAGGCAGTGTGTCATAGGGTTCTCGTGAGGCTGGATCGTGTCGGGCCGCGCCGTGACAGGGCGGGCTGGCCGGGATGGCATCATTGCCCCGTGGCAAGGCAAGGGCGGAAACGCTCTGTCACAGCATCGGCCCTGGCGAGGCCGGCATCATGCCCCAGATGCATGCAGATTTCTAACCGGAGCGCCCATGCCTTCCAGCAGGCCCGCCTTTCATCCGCCCTGGCGGGATCGTCAGGGCCGGTTCTCCCCGCTGAAGCTGGCGGTGCTGCTGGCATGCTGCCTGCCGGCCCTGATGCTGGCCTGGCGTGCGGCGCAGGGCGAACTGGGCGGGCGGCCGGTGATGGAGGCCATCCACGCCACCGGCCTGTGGGCGATCCGCATCCTGCTGCTGTCCCTGCTGGTCACGCCCTTGCGGCAGATGCTGCGCTGGCCGCGAGCCATGCTGGTGCGCCGCATGCTGGGGCTTGCGGCCCTGTTCTATGCGCTGGCGCATCTGCTGCTGTTCATGGTGGACCTGAAATGGGACCTGATGCGCGTCGCCTCGGAGATCGTGCTGCGCGTGTACCTGGCCATCGGCTTCACCGCGCTGCTGGGGCTGGTCGTGCTGGGGATCACCTCCACCGATGGCTGGGTGCGGCGCCTGGGCGGGCGGCGCTGGCAGGCGCTGCACCGCGCCGCCTATGGCATCGCCGTGCTCGGGCTGGTGCATTTCACCCTGCAAACCAAGCTCGACGTGACCGAGGCGATGCTGACGGCCGGGCTGTTCCTGTGGCTGATGGGCTATCGCCTGCTGGCGCCCAAAGGGGGCGCCCCGGCCCCACGGCGGCTGCTGGCGCTGGCGCCCCTGGCGGCGCTGGGCACGGCGCTGCTGGAGGCCGGCTGGTACGGGCTGGCGACGGGCGTGCCGTTCTGGCCCGTGCTGATGGCCAATCTGGACATCGCCTTCGGCTTCCGGCCAGCCCTGTGGGTGGGGCTGGCCGGGCTGGGCATGGCCATGCTGGGCCTGGCGGGGCGGTGGCGCGGCGCGGCGGCGCCGGTGCTTCGCCGCCAGCCGGGATAGGTCAGGCGCGCCGCCAGGTGGTGCCGCTCGGGCCGTCCTCCAGCACGATGCCCTGGGCGGTCAGCTCAGCGCGGATGCGGTCGGCCTCGGCCCAGTTCCGGGCGGCACGGGCGGCGAGGCGCGCGGCGATGGCGGCCTCAATGGCCGCGCCATCATCGGCGCCGCCCTGGCGCCATGTGCGCGGATCGGCGGACAGCAGGCCCAGCACTCCCGCCGCCTGCCGCAGCGCCGCCGCGGCCTGGCCGGAGGCAGGCTGCCAGTTGCGGCCGACGCGGCTGAGGACCGCGGTGGCCGATCCGCCCACGGTCGCCACATTCTCCAGCGTCCGCAGATCGCGCAGCCGCGCCACAGCGAGCGGCGTGTTGAGGTCGTCGGCCACTGGCTCCAGCGCCCATTCGGCCATCTCGGCCACGAGGGGATCGTCCTCCTCCGGCTCCGGCAGGCCGCGCGTCAGCAGCGCGTAGAAGTCGTCCAGTTCGCCGCGTGCTTCGTGCAGGCGATCCAGCGTGTAGTCGATGGCGCTGCGGTAATGCGTCTTCAGCAACAACAGGCGGAAGGCCTCGCCAGCCCAGGGTCCGTTGGCCAGCAGGTCGCGCAAAGTGAGGAAGTTGCCGAGGGATTTCGACATCTTCTCCCCGTTCACCAGCACCATGCCATTGTGCATCCAGGTGCGGGCGAAGCGGCTGCCGGGGAAGGCGCAGACGGATTGCGCCAGCTCGTTCTCATGATGCGGGAACAGCAGGTCATGCCCGCCCCCATGGATGTCGAAATCGGTGCCCAGGTAGCGCCATGCCATGGCCGAGCATTCGATGTGCCAGCCTGGCCGGCCACGGCCCCAGGGACTGTCCCAGCCCGGCAGGTCATCCCCGGAGGGCTTCCACAAAACAAAATCACCGGGGTCGCGCTTGTAGGGAGCCACCTCGATCCGGGCTCCCGCCAGCATCTCCTCCGTGGAACGGCCGGAAAGCCTGCCGTAATCGGCATAGCTGTTGACGGCGAACAGCACGTGCCCGTCGGCGGCATAGGCGTGGCCATTGGCGATCAGCCGCTCGATCAGGGTGATCATGCGGTCGATATTGCCGGTGGCGCGGGGCTCCTCATCCGGCGGCAGGCAGTTCAACGCCGCCATGTCGGCATGGAAATCCGCCGTGGTGCGGGCGGTGATGGCGGCGATCGGCTCCCCGCTCTCCTGCGAGCGCGCGTTGATCTTGTCGTCCACGTCCGTGATGTTGCGGACATAGGTGACGCGCGGGAAGCGCCGACGCAGCAGCCGCGCCAGCACGTCGAACACCACCACGGGCCGTGCGTTGCCCAGATGCGCCAGATCGTAGACGGTCGGCCCGCACACATAGAGGCGCACATGCTGCGGGTCGATCGGGGCGAAGATCTCCCTTTGCCGCGTGGCACTGTTGTGGAAGGCCAGTTCGGTCATCAATCTGCCTTGCATGGGCAATCCGGCCGGGCGGGATTGCCGGGGCGGGAAAGGGGCGGTGGTGTGCCAGATCGACGGCCCGCGTCAACCATTTCGAGCCTGCGATCGGCGACGTGTGGGGGATGCGGCCACGAAGCCGGCGCCGCGGCGGTGCGCCAGGATGACGAGCGGCCTGAGACTGGGGCCGCCGGGCCTCGGGATCTCCGAACATCGCCCGGAACGCAGCGAAAACAGAAAAGGCCCCTGCAAGAAGCGGGGCCTTCAGGATGCCGGGATCGCGGAGATCCTCAGGCCAATCTTCAATCAGGCAATTTGACGGGCGCGCCCTGGGGGCGCCCGGAGGATCTTACCAGCGGCCGAAGGAACCCAGCGTCAGGGGGTTCCGCTCACCCCAGGAATTCCAGGCCGACTGCGTTTCAGCCGTTTCCGGGCGCAGGGCCTCGTAGCCGGCCGCCTCCTGCGCCAGGTTGGGCTGTGCAATGGTGGTCACGGTGTCGCCCTGGGTCTTCTTCCGCTTGAACATGGTGTTCCCCTTGGCTGCGCTGTTGCCTGCCTCAATTGGGACTGAACTTGCCACATTTCAGCCCTAATGCCAGCGCTGAAACACATTTCAGCCGTATTTTTCGCGCACCAATGCGTGAGTTCTACTTACGGTAAGCCTTTCATCTGATTGTTTTGGGAAGATTTTTTTTGCAATTCCTGCCGCTGACTCTCTGAGCGGATGCCGCCACAATAAAGCCGCCGCCAGGACAAGATGCTGCACGAATCGCACGATCGGCCTGATCGAGGCCGCGGCACAGGCGAGAGAATCCTCCCTTCTGCCGGCGGCCTCCCCGATCATCGGCAACAGGCGCTGTTCCAGGGAGAAGTCCCAGGGGCGGAGCCTGGCATTGACCCGGCTGGGCGGCGCACTACCCTGGCAGGGCTCGACGGACCGCCCCATGGTGAACCGACTTCCCAAGCTCGATCGCATCGATCTCCGGATCCTGGCGCAGGTGCAGCGTCATGGGCGCATCACCAATGTGGAGCTGGCCGAAGCGGTCGGATTGTCGGCGAGCCCATGTCTCATGCGTCTGAAGCGCCTGGAGAAGGCGGGCTACATCGCCGGCTATGGGGCGCAGATCCGGCTCAACAAGCTGGGCGACGTCCTGACCGTGTTCACCGAAGTGACCCTGGCGGATCATCGCAGCCACGACTTCCAGCGTTTCGAGGCCCGCATCCGGACTGTTGAGGAAGTGCTGGAATGCCATCTCGTCAGCGGCGGCTATGATTATCTTCTGAAGTTCATGACCCGCGGCATCCAGCACTACCAGGACACGATCGAGATGCTGCTGGCCCAAAACATCGGCATCGAGAAATACTTCAGCTACGTCGTTATCAAGACCGTGTTCGCGCACCAGAATTATCCGCTGGAGCGCTTCTTTCCGCCGCAGGATCAGGCGACCGGGGAGAGCTGAACGGGCTTCTCGGCGGACGAGCCGAGGAACACGGAGGTCCAGGCCATGGAACGGCCAAGCCTGCCGATCATCATGGCCCGGATGGCATGCCATCGTCAGGTCGGACATCTGGCGCGGCGCCGCAGATCCCGCCATCATCCATGGCCATATTGTCCACCATCCCGGGCCCCTCCTGTACGGAAGCAACGGGGCCGAGCGTCAGGCCGCCGCGTCCGCGAGGGGGGGCGCCCAGCATCCTGGCGGTCAGCACCTCATCCTCAGCCACCTTGGGGCGAGCGTCTTCAAGGGCGGATTGCCGCCCGGCGGCCGGTGCGTCGATCTGAACGCCATCCGGGCAGTCAGGGCGCGGGAACTGCAGCTTCCGAACGGAACATTTCCGGCCCATGTTCCATCAGAAGTCGGCAGCCTGTCTTGCCGCGCTGTGCTTCCGGGGCGAGGTTGGAACCGCCTCAGCCATGGGGAAGGATCATCCGGCTGGCAACGCAGCTGTGTTGCAGCGGACCGGCTTCGTTCTGCGTTGTGTTTCCGGCTCTTGTCGGGAGGAACCGATGCAGGACGATGAACAGGACCGCATTCGCCAACGCGCCCATGCCATATGGGAGCAGCAAGGCCGTCCGGAGGGCCGCGATGCGGATCATTGGCGGCAGGCAGAGCAGGAGGCAGGCTCGGCCGGGCAGCAGCCGGCCACGGCGCCGGAAGGCGCCTCCTCATCCGCCGGGCTTCCTCTCAATCCCGGAGATGATGCCGCTCCGGGCACCCCGGGAACCGGCGAGGATGTTTGTCCGGAATGCCAGGGCTCCGGTCGCGTCGCGAACGGGGCATGCCGAAAATGCGGTGGAACCGGCATCGTCATCAAGGGAATGGCTGGCGGCTGATCAAAGGGGCGAGTGGCCCATCTGCCTGGAAAACCGGCGGCGACATCTGCGGGAACGGTTGCGCGCCTTCGCCCGCCGATCTTCAGGCACATGCCTGCGGCACCAGTGGATGCCGGCCCGCAAGCAGCATTGGAATTTTGTGGGACCCTGAGGCGCGGACAGTTGATCCGGTCAGGACCAGGCCATGCGTGGCAAGGGCGATATGCAGGAGGACGCTGGCTGGGGAACCTGGATTCGAACCAAGACTGCCCGAGTCAGAGTCGGGAGTTCTACCGTTAAACTATTCCCCAACGGCGTGGGCGGGCAGATAGCATCGCCCTTTTTCCCATGCAAGATGGTGCGGGAGCATTTTCCCAATTCCGTGAAATCGCTTGCCCCTGAGCCGCCATGGCCGGATCATGACAAACCTTCCCGTTGGCACCGCAATCCTGGCGGCCGGTGGGAAGTCCGATCGCCATGTCAGAACGCAAGTACCGCCCTGCCGTCGCCTCTGCATCCCGCAACTCCAGCTCAACCGGCTGCGGCGGCTTCGCGGCCATCGACCTGGGCACCAACAATTGCCGCCTCCTGATCGCCGCGCCGCATCCTGGCGGCGGCTTCCGGGTGCTCGACAGCTACAGCCGCGTGGTCCGGCTGGGGGAAGGCCTGGCGCAGCATGGCCGGCTTTCCGCCGATGCCGCCGAAAGGGCGTTGCTGGCGCTTGAGGCCTGCGCCCAGAAATTGCTGCGCCGGCCGCTCCGGCAGGTTCTCGCCGTGGCAACGGAAGCCTGCCGCCAGGCCAGCAACGGGCCAGCCTTCGTGGCTGAGGCCCGCGCCGCCACCGGCCTGCCGATCCGCATCATCTCGGCGAGGGAGGAGGCGGAACTGGCCATGGAATCCTGCGCGCCGCTGCTGCGCCGCCAGGATCGACGCGCCCTGTTGTTCGACATCGGGGGCGGCAGCACTGAGATTGTCTGGATCCGCCATCTGGGCCATGGCCAGGCGGAGCTGATCGGCTATGTCTCCTTGCCGCTCGGCGTCGTCACCCTGGCGGAGCGGGCCGGGCTGTGCTGCTACACCCGGGAAGGCTTCAACCGGGTGGTGGATGAGGTCGCGGCGGAACTGCTCCGCTTCGATGCCGTGCACAGCATCGGGCGCGAGATCGGCGCGGGCGGAGTGCGGCTGATGGGCACCAGCGGCACCGTCACCACGCTGGCAGGCGTGGCGCTCGAACTGCCGCGCTATTCCCGCAACATGATCGATGGCCGCGTGCTGCAGATCGAGGATGCGGACCAGGCCCTGCGGGACCTGTTCCACCTGGGGCGGAAAGGTTTGCGGGAACATCCCTGCGTGGGCCCCGAGCGGGCGGATTTCGTGCTTCCCGGCTGCGCCATCTATGCCGCCATCCGCCAGGTCTGGCCCTGTTCCTGCGTGACAGTGGCGGATCGCGGCCTGCGGGAGGGCATGCTGCTGCGCATGATGCGGCGGGACCGGGCGCCTTCCCGCCGCAACGCTTCCTTTTCCCCGCCGGCGGCGCACCCGGCATATTGACGGCGGCTTCCACCGCAAGGACCAGCATCGACGTGAAATCCCCGACTGAAGCCGGACGCGGCCTGACCACGCGCCTCCGCACCGCCAAGGGCCGCACCACCGCGAGCCAGAAATGGCTGGAGCGTCAGCTGAACGACCCTTATGTCCGTGCCGCCAAGGCGGCCGGCTGGCGTTCGCGCGCCGCCTTCAAGATCCTGGAACTGGACGAGAAATACCACCTGTTCCGCCCCGGCCAGCGCGTGGTGGACCTTGGCGCGGCTCCGGGCGGCTGGACCCAGGTGGCGGTGCAGCGGGCTGGGGAGCAGGGCAAGGTCGTGGGACTCGACCTGTTGCCGATGGACGTGGTCCCCGGCGCTGCCCTGTTGCAGGGCGATTTCCAGGACGAGGCGGTGGAGCGGGCGGTGCTGGAGGCTTTGGACGGGCCGGCCGACCTCGTGCTCTCGGACATGGCGCCCAACACCACCGGCCACAATGCCACCGACCATCTGCGGATCCTGGGCCTGGTCGAGCTGGCGCTGGACTTCGCGGGCAAGGTGCTGACGCCCGGCGGCGCATTCGTGGCCAAGGTGTTCCAGGGCGGGACCGAGCGCGATCTGCTGAACCGCATGAAGCGGGACTACGCCACGGTACGCCATGCCAAGCCCCCCGCCAGCCGGAAGGACAGCGCGGAGATGTATGTGGTGGCGCAGGGCTTCCGCGGCGCCAACGAACACGGCGGCTGATGGGGCGGGCCGGAAACAGGGCGGAACCGCGCCGTTGTCATGGCCATGACGCTTGCAGCGGAGGCCGAATCTGCGGTAGGGGGACGCGCCAAGGCTGCGGACCGCGCCTCCAGAGTTCCCCCGAAAGGCTCCCGCCATGGCATCCGAACAGACCCTGACCAACGGCCCCGCTGATGGCGGCGCCGCGCCGCGCCGTCCGCTGATCGCCGAGGCCTATGCCTTCGATGACGTGCTGCTGGTGCCGGCCTTCTCCACCGTGCTGCCGAACCAGACGGATACCCGCACCCGCCTGACGCGGGAGATCACCCTGAACATGCCGGTGATCTCCGCCGCCATGGACACGGTGACCGAGGGCAACATGGCGATCGCCATGGCCCAGGCCGGCGGCATCGGCGTGATCCACAAGAACCTTACGGCCGAGGAGCAGGCCGCCGCTGTCCGCCAGGTGAAGAAGTTCGAGAGCGGCATGGTGGTGAACCCTGTCACCATCCACCCCGACCAGACGCTCGCCGAGGCGCAGGCGCTGATGGCCGCGCACCACATCAGCGGCATTCCCGTGGTGGAGGCCGGCTCGAAGCGGCTGGTCGGCATCCTGACCTATCGCGACGTGCGCTTCGCCACCGATCCCAACACCCGCGTCTATGAGCTGATGACGCGGGAGAACCTGGTCACCGTGACCGGCGACGTTTCGGCCGAGAAGGCGCGGTCGCTGCTGCACAAGCACCGCATCGAGAAGCTTCTGGTGGTCGATGACGCTTATCGCTGCACCGGCCTGATCACCGTCAAGGACATGGACAAGGCGCAGGCCAACCCGAACGCCGCCAAGGACGCGATGGGCCGCCTGCGCGCCGCCGCCGCCACCGGCACCGGCGAGGACGGCATCCGCCGCGCCGAGCTGCTGGTCGAGGCGGAGGTGGACGTGATCGTGGTGGACACCGCGCATGGCCATTCGGCCGGGGTGATGAAGTCGGTGGAGCGCATCAAGCGCCTGTCCAACAGCGTGCAGGTGATCGCCGGCAACGTGGCGACGCCGGAAGCCGCCATGGCGCTGGCGGAGGCGGGGGCGGACGCGGTGAAGATCGGCATCGGCCCCGGCTCGATCTGCACCACCCGCATCGTGGCCGGCGTCGGCGTGCCGCAGCTCACCGCCGTGATGGAAAGCGCCGCGGCGGCGCATGAGAAGGGCATCCCGGCCATCGCCGATGGCGGCATCCGTTCCTCCGGCGACATCGCCAAGGCCATCGCGGCCGGCGCCGACACGGTGATGATGGGCAGCATGTTCGCAGGCACGGATGAAGCGCCGGGCGAGGTGTTCCTGTATCAGGGCCGTTCCTACAAGGCTTACCGCGGCATGGGCAGCCTCGGCGCCATGGCGCGCGGCTCGGCCGACCGCTACTTCCAGGCCGAGGTGCAGGACACCCTGAAGTTCGTGCCCGAGGGCATTGAGGGCCGGGTCGGCTACAAGGGGCCGGTCGGCAACGTCATTCACCAGCTGGTCGGCGGCCTGCGCTCCGCCATGGGATACACCGGCAACGCCACCATCGCGGACATGCAGCGCAACTGCACCTTCCGCCGCATCACCGGCGCGGGGCTGCGGGAATCCCATGTGCATGACGTGGCGATCACCCGCGAAGCGCCGAACTACCGGCTGGATGGCTGAACGGCGCCGGGAATGGCCGCCGCCATTCCCGGAAACCCGCTCCCCAGGCCGGGATGCCAGCGCATCGGCCAAGATGATGGTTTCGCCCGGCCGCCTGACGGCGGCAGGGCAGGCCTTTCCTTGAAGGAATTTCCGGCGACATGACACCCTCCGCGCGCATCGCCGCGACGGTGGCGTTGCAGGCGGAGCTGGCTGCCGCGCCGCGCCGCCCCGCCGACGCCATGGCCAATGCCTTTTTCCGCGAACGCCGCTACATCGGCAGCGGCGACCGCCGCGCCATCGCCGAGCGCGGCTGGGGCGTGCTGCGCCAGCGCCTGCGGCTGGACTGGCACCTGGCGCGGCTCGGGCTTCCGCCGACGCCACGCCTGCTGGTCATGGCCTATCTGCTGCTGGTGGAACGCTGGAAGGCCGAGGCCGTGCAGGAAGCCTTTCCGGGCGGCCGCTTCAATGCCGATCCGCCGGACCCGGGCGAGATGGTCGCCATCCGCGCCCTGGCCGGGCGGCCGCTGGCCAGCCCGGACATGCCGGAGGGGCCGCGGCTGAACCTGCCGGAATGGGCGTTGCCGGGCTATCGCGCCCGCTTCGGCGATGCGCTGCCGGCCGCCGCCGCCGCCATGGACGACGCGGCGCCGCTGGACCTGCGGGCCAACCTGCTGCGCGCCACGCGTGAGCAGGCCGCCGATGCCCTGGCCGCTGAGGGTATCGGAACGGAAACCATGGCTTATTCGCCCTGGGGCCTGCGCATCCCGGACCGGCGGCCCATCCTGGCCAGTCGCGCCTTCACTGAGGGATTGGTGGAGATCCAGGATGAAGGCAGCCAGCTGATCGCGCTGCTGACCGGCGCCGCCCCTGGGATGCGCGTGGCCGATTACTGCGCCGGCGCCGCGGGCAAGACGCTGGCGGTGGCGGCCATGATGCGCAATCGTGGCCGTATTACGGCCTGCGACGTATCGGCCACCCGGCTGGAAGGCGCGGTGAAGCGCCTGCGGCGCGCCGGCGTGGACAATGCCGAGCGTCATCTCCTGCAACCGGGCGACCGCTGGGCCAAGCGCCGTGCGGAACAGTTCGACCGTGTGCTGGTGGATGCGCCATGCACGGGTGCAGGAACCTGGAGGCGCAACCCGGACGCGAGATTCCGTACTGAGCAGGCTGATCTGCGCGAGCTGATCACGAAACAGAGCGCGATCCTCGATACTGCGGCCACCCTGGTGCGCCCTGGCGGTAGATTGGTCTACGCTACCTGTTCGGTGCTGCCTGAGGAAAATGGCCGGCAGGTTGAGCAGTTCCTGTCGCGCCATGAGGATTACGTGGCAATGCCGCTGCGGGAGGTCTGGGCGGAGGTCGGTCCCGCCCAGGGTGCCGCCGCCGCGCCGCCTTGCGACGGAGCCTGGCTTGAGCTGGCACCGCATAGCCATGGCACGGATGGCTTCTTCGCCGCCGTGCTGCAACGAAGGGCCTGATTGTCGCCGCGCAAGCACGAGTGTGAACCGGCGGCTCCTCGCTGAACGTCGTAGGGGAAGCGTCGATGATCCGCATCCGTCGTGCCCGTCCCGCCGATGCTTCCGCCATCGCCGCCGTGCATGTGGCGAGCTGGCGCAGCACCTATGCGGGGGTGCTGCCGGATGCCTATCTGGCGAACCTTTCCATTCTGCGAATCGCCGCCGGCTATCATCGGGGCATGATCGAGCGGCGGCATGGCGCGGCCCTCTTTGTCGCCGTTGCGCCCGCCTCGGAAGCGGACGAGGCGCCGCGGATCATCGGCTTCTGTTCCGGCCGCCGCCTGGAGGCTGGGTCGCGCGCGCCGCTGGCGGCGGGGGAGGTCGAAACCCTTTATGTGCTCGATGACTGGCGCGACCGCGGAGTCGGGCGGCGGCTGATGCGGGCGGCGGCGGCGCATCTGTCGGCCATCGGATGCGGCTCCGTGCTGGTCTGGGTGCTCAGCGCCAATCCGTCCCGCTGGTTCTACGAAAGGCTGGGCGGCCGTTGCGTGGCCAACGGTACGGTGTCCGTGGGCGGCCAGGGCGTTGCGCAGACAGCCCTCGTCTGGGACCCGATCGAGCGCCTGTTGCAGGCCACGGCCCGCGCGGATGGCGCCTGAGCGGCGTCCCGGCGCCCGCCGGGGATGTGGCAAAATTGCACCACATGTTTGAAGCTTTTACGCCACAGTCCCACTGCTGATTGACCTTCGCCAACCATCCCGGTTTTGTTGCAAGAAGAAGGGGTTGCGAGGAGTTTCAGCATGGGCCGGCTTCGGTCATGAACACCATCACTCGCGCGCAACTGGCCGAGGCGATCTACGCCCAGGTTGGCCTTTCCCGCAATGAAAGCGCAGCCTTGCTCGAAGATGTGCTGGAGCGGGTGTCCGCCGCGCTGGAAGCGGGGCGGCCGGTGAAGATTTCCGCCTTCGGCACCTTCTCGGTGCGCCAGAAGGGGATGCGCGTCGGCCGCAACCCCAAGACCGGGGTGGAGGTGCCGATCATGCCGCGCCGCGTGCTGTCCTTCCGGCCGAGCCAGGTCCTCAAGGCGCGGCTGAACGGGGAAGCGGTCGGAAGCGAGCATGAGGATTGAGCGGGTGTCGGACGTGCTTCCGTTGCCGCAGTGCCGCCTGAGCCATGGGGGTGCGACCGATGCATGACGATGTGGATGCCCCCGGACGCGTGCGGAAGGCGCCCACCGCGTTCCGGACCATTTCCGAAGTGGCCGAGGATCTGCAGATCCCGCAGCATGTGCTGCGTTTCTGGGAAACCAAGTTCGCGCAGCTGAAGCCGCTCAAGCGGGGTGGCGGCCGGCGTTATTACCGGCCCGAGGATATCGCGCTGCTTCGCCGGATCGGCGACCTGCTCTACACGCAGGGCTACACCATCAAGGGTGTGCAGCGCCTGCTGCGCGACAATGCCGGCGAATTGCCGGAGCAGCAGGACCCGGATGCCGAGATGGAGCTGGACGTGGTGCCGCTGCCGGAAGCCGGCCAAGCCGCGCTGCGGCAGGCGGTGGCCGAGCTGGAAGCCATTGCCGAGGAACTGCGCGCGCTGAGCCGGCGCAAATAAGCCAGGACAACGCCATCGTCAGGGGCTTGAGGGCCCGCGGGCGGGGTGCTATTGCCCCTCGCGTCGGAGCGTAGCGCAGCCTGGTAGCGCATCAGTCTGGGGGACTGGGGGTCGTGGGTTCGAATCCCGCCGCTCCGACCAAGCTTCCGGCCATTCCGCCGAAGCCGCCGCCTTGCTCCCCAGGAGCGGCATGCCAATCTCCCCATTCATTATCGGCGACTATCTGGCATAGACCAGGTTCACGCCCTCGCTGAACGCCTCGTAAGGCACGCCATAGACATGGATCGAGATGGCGGTGCCGCAGCCAAGATTGGCCAGCCGGTGAATGGCACCCGGGTCCGCGCCGCCATGGCTGACATCCCCTTGCCGCAATTGCCGTGCCGATCGCTGCGCAGGATCATCCTGCTCCGTGGCGCGGCCATACTGGATTTCCGTGAGGATGCCCTGATGCACCGCCAGGGCGCACCATGTGCGGTGGGCATGGACAGGGCTCATCTGGCCAGGGCGCCAAACCAGCGCCGCCACCGCGAATCCGCCCGCCGGATCGGAATGCAGCCTGTGCCGCACATAGCGTTCCGCGCTGGAAGGAAGGGAAAGCCGCCCCAGCAGATCCGGCGCGCCGGCGAAGAGCGATAACGCCTCGGCGGTGGCCCTGGGGCGTTCCGCTGGCGGCCGGCGTGCCGCCGCCGCCACATGGCGCAACATGGTGTCCAGGCTGTCCTGGACATGGGTGATCAACATGAGGGCGGCCTCCCGGATGCAACCGGCACGCTGCCGGGGCTTGCCTCAGCCTAAAAAGGAGGGCCCGCGGGTTCTTGCCTGTTTTCGCCCTTTATGAAGCCGAATACGCAAACTCATCCTCATTCTAGCTCCATTGAGGGAATTGAGTTCCGTTTGAAAGGAATGCCTTGCAAATGCCGTCTCTGTTGGCGGCGACGGAACCCGGTTATCCTGTCTCGATCATGAGCAATGCGCTGGATGAGTTTGACCGCCGTATCCTGGCTGCGCTGCAGCGCGATGCCACCCTGCCTATCGCAAAGCTGGCCGAGGAAGCGGGATTGTCGCCGACGCCCTGCTGGCGGCGGGTGCAAAAGCTTGAGCAGGCGGGCATCATCCGCAAGCGGGTGGCGCTGCTGGACCGGCAGAAGCTGGATGTCGGCATCACTGTTTTCATCGCCGTCCGCACCAGCCAGCACAATGCCGCCTGGCTGGAGCGCTTCCGCCGTGCCGTGTCGGATATCCCGGAGATCCTCGACATCTACCGGATGAGCGGCGAGATCGATTACCTGCTGCGGGCCGTGGTGCCGGACATCCAGACCTATGACGCGCTGTACCAGCGGCTGATCGAGCGGATCGAGCTGAACGACGTCACCTCCATGTTCGCCATGGAGGAGATGAAGTCCACCACCGAGATCCCGCTCAACTATGCGGGCCGCTGAAAGCCGCGCGGAATTTAGAGGCCGCTGAACAGCTCCGTCGACAGGTAGCGCTCGGCGAAGGAGGCGGCGATCCCGACCACCAGCTTTCCTTCCATCGCCGGCTCGGCCGCCACCTCCATCATCGCGTGCAGCACGGCACCGGAGGAAATCCCGATCGGCAGCCCTTCCAGCCTCGCGCAAAGCCGCGCGGCAGCGAAGCTTTCCCGCTCGGTGACGCGCTTCACCTCGTCCACGCGGTTCAGTTCCAGCACGGAAGGGCGGAACCCGGCGCCAATGCCCTGGATGGTGTGGGGGCCCGGGTCGTCCCCCGACAGAACGGCGGATTCCGCCGGTTCCACGCCGATGATGCGCATCTCCGGCCGGCGCGGCTTCAAGGCGCGCGCGATGCCGGTCAGCGAGCCGCCGGTGCCGATGCCGGCCACCACGGCGTCCACCGCGCCGGCGGTGTCGCGCCAGATTTCCTCGGCCGTGGTGGCCTCATGGATCGCCGGGTTGGCGGGATTGTCGAACTGGCGCGGCATCCAGGCATCGGGCGTGCTGGCCAGGATCGCCTCGGCCCGGGCGATGGCGCCGGTCATGCCTTCCCGCGCCGGCGTCAGCTCGACCTCCGCGCCAAGCAGCCGCAGCATCTTGCGCCGCTCGATGCTGGCCCCGTCCGGCATGGTGACGATCAGCCGGTAGCCCTTGGCGGCGGCCACGAAGCCAAGCGCGATGCCGGTATTGCCCGAGGTCGGCTCCACCAGGATGGAGCGTCCGGGCATGATGAGCCCCTCGCGCTCGGCGGCCTCGATCATCGCCAGGCCGATGCGGTCCTTGATCGAGCCAAGCGGATTGAAGAACTCCAGCTTCAGCGCCAGCCTCGCCTGCAGCCCGCGCTCTGCTTCCAGCCTGGGAAGGCGGACAAGAGGGGTCTGCCCCACGGTGGAGAGGATGCTGTCATGTAGGCGGCCGGGTTGAGCCGGACTTGGGGTGTTTCCTTCGGGCATGGGAAAGCTATATCACGGACGAGGCGCGTGGATCAGGGGGGTGATGATGTTGTTGCGACGCGATCGGGCCATGACGGCGGTTTCCATTGTGCTGGACGTGGCGTTTCATGCGGGCCGGGGCACCACGGTTCCCGCCGGCGATATCGCCGACCGCCTGGGCGAGGCGCGGCGCGGCATCGAGCCGGTTTTGCAGGCCCTGTCCCGCGCCGGCATCCTGGGCAGCACCCGCGGGCCGCGGGGCGGCTACCGGCTGGGCCGCGCGGCGCGGGACATCACCCTGGCGGAGGTGGTTTCCGCCACCCGGCCCGGCGAATCGGAGGATGAGGGGGGGAGCCCGCCGGCCTCGCCATCGCCGCTGCAATCCCGCGTGGTGCAGCCGCTCTGGGCGGAGCTGGAAGGCAGCGTAATGGAAACCCTTGGCAGCCGCACGGTGGCCGAGCTGCTGCGCCGCGCGGCGCTGGAAGGCCTGCAGCGGCCCGCGCCGGAAGCCCTGAACTTCGCCATCTGAACAGGACCCCGGGCGCCTGAAGGCACCGCTTGCGCCTCAAGCTGCGCATCGGTCATGCTCCCTCCGGAACGGCCACTGCACGAGCTGTACGGGAGGGATGATTGGACGCCATTCTGGAGACGCAGGGGCTCAGCAAGCAGTTCCTCGGCTTCACCGCTGTGGGTGACGTGTCGCTGTCGGTCCGGCGCGGCAGCATCCATGGCCTGATCGGCCCGAACGGGGCCGGCAAGACGACCTGTTTCAACCTGCTGACCAAGTTCCTGCCGCCCACCAGCGGCACCATCCGCTTCAACGGGCGCGACATCACGCGGATGAAGCCGGCCGAGGTGGCGCGGCTCGGGCTGGTGCGTTCCTTTCAGATCTCGGCGGTCTTTCCGCATCTGACGGTGCTGGAGAATGTGCGCGTGGCACTGCAGCGGCAGCGTGGCGGCTCCTTCGATTTCTGGCGCTCGGATTCGGTGCTGCGGCGCTTCGACGCGCGGGCACGGGACTTGCTGGAGGATGTCGGCCTGACCGCCTTCGCCCAGCGCGCCGCCGGGGAATTGCCCTATGGCCGCAAGCGCGCGCTGGAAATCGCCACCACCCTGGCGCTGGAGCCCACCATGATGTTGCTGGACGAACCCACCGCCGGCATGACCGCCGAGGATGTGGACCGGATCGTCACGCTGGTGAAGCGCGTGGCGGAAGGCCGCACCGTGCTCATGGTGGAGCATAACCTCAAGGTGGTGGAAGGCCTGTGCGACACCATCACCGTGCTGACCCGTGGCCGTATCCTGGCGGAAGGCCCTTATGCCGAGGTGTCGCGCAACCCCGAGGTGATCGCGGCCTATCTGGGCACCGATCCCTCCATCACGGGTGCCGCGGCGCATGGCTGACCCTTTGCTGAAGGTCGATGGGCTGCAGGCCTGGTATGGCGAAAGCCACATCCTGCACGGCGTCGGCATCGAGGTGCACGAAGGCGAGGTGGTGACGCTGCTCGGCCGCAACGGCGCCGGCAAGACCACCACGCTCCGCGCCATCATGGGGCTGGTCGGGCGGCGCAGCGGCAGCATCCGCTTCGAGGGGCAGGAACTGGTGGCCGCCCGCAGCGACCGCATCGCCCGCGCCGGCATCGCGCTTTGCCCGGAGGAGCGCGGCATCTTCGCCAGCCTCGACGTGACGGAGAACCTGTTGCTGCCGCCGGTGGTGCGGCCGGGCGGGTTGTCGCTGGACGAGATCTACGCGCTGTTCCCAAATCTGAAGGAGCGCGCCCGCTCACCGGGAACACGGCTGTCGGGCGGCGAGCAGCAGATGCTGGCCATCGCCCGCATCCTGCGCACCGGCGCGAAGCTGCTGATGCTGGACGAGCCGACCGAAGGGCTGGCGCCAGTGATCGTGCAGCAGATCGGCCGCACCATCCGCGAGATCAAGCAGCGCGGCTTCACCATTCTGCTGGTGGAACAGAATTTCCGCTTCGCGCAAACTGTCGCCGACCGCCATTACGTGATGGAGCATGGCCGTGTCGTCGACGCCGTCAACAATGCCGAGATGGCCGGCGCGATGGGACGTCTGCACGAATATCTGGGCGTCTGAGGCCGCCCGGAGCCCATCGCCATGCGGCCTTCCATGGCATGCCACGCCACCTCCGGCCCCGGGAGACAACAGGGGCGAAAGGGAGTTGCTCGTTCATGGTTCAAGATCGCCGCAGCCTGCTGAAGTCCGGTGCCGGCCTGGCACTGGTTCCCGCCCTCGCGGGCCTGCCGTCGCGCGGCCGGGCGCAGGGCGCGACAACGCTCAAGATCGGCGTGCTGAATGACCAGTCCGGCGTGTACCGGGAAGTCTCCGGCCCGACCTCCACCGCCTGCGTGCGGCAGGCGATCCAGGACAGCGGCATCGCCGCCAAGGGCATCACGGTCGAGGTCGTGCAGGCCGACCACCAGAACAAGGCCGATGTCGGCGCCACCATCGCACGGCAATGGATTGACCGCGACGGCGTGGATGTCATCGTCGACGTGCCGAACTCCGCCGTGGCGCTGGCGATCAACGGCATCGTGCGGGAGAAGAACAAGGTTTACCTGAACTCCACCGGCGGCACGACGGAGCTGACCGGCAGGCAGTGCAGCCCGAACACGGTGCACTGGACCTACGACACCTACATGCTGGCCAAGTCCACCGGCGGCGCCATGGTCAAGACCGGCGCCGACAGCTGGTTCTTCATCACGGCCGACTACGCCTTCGGCCATGACCTGGAGCGCAACACCTCGGCCTTCGTGCAGGCGGCGGGCGGCAAGGTGCTGGGCGCGGTGCGGCACCCGCTGCAATCCACCGATTTCTCCTCCTACCTGCTGCAGGCGCAGCAGAGCCGCGCCAAGGTGGTGGGCCTGGCCAATGCGGGCACCGACACCATCAACTGCGTCAAGCAGGCGGCGGAGTTCGGCGTCACCCGGCGCGGCACCAAGATCGCTGTGATGCTGATGTTCATCAACGACGTGCACAGCCTGGGCCTGAACGCCGCGCAGGGTCTGGTCTGCACGGAAAGCTTCTACTGGGATCTCAACGACCGCACCCGCGCCTTCACCGACCGGGTGAAGGGCAGCCTCGGCGGCAATTACCCGGCCATGTCGCATGCGGGCTGCTATGCCTCGGTGCTGCACTACCTGAAGGCGGTCGCCGATATGGGCGGCGCCGCGGCCAAGTCCGACGGCGCGGCCACGGTGGCGCGCATGAAGGCCATGCCGACCGACGATGATTGCTTCGGCCAGGGCAAGATCCGCGAGGATGGCCGCAAGCTGCACCCGGTCTATCTGTTCGAGGTGAAGAAGCCCGAGGAATCCAAGGGCCCCTGGGACTACTACAAGATGCTGCAGACCACCTCGGCCGATGAAGCCTGGCGTCCGGTGTCCGAGGGCGGCTGCCCGCTGGTGCGTGCCTGATTCCCGGCGCGGGCCGGTTCGGCCCGCGCCATTCCGCCGCTTCGCCCCAGGATGACCCACCAGTGATCGAAGAACTGCTTTTTCAACTGGAACTCGGCCTGCCGCAGGTGGTGCTGGGGCTGGTGAACGGCGCCTTCTACGCGCTGCTGTCGCTCGGCCTCGCCGTGATCTTCGGCATGCTGAACGTGATCAACTTCGCCCATGGCGCACAATTCATGGTCGGCGCTTTTGTCGCCTGGATGCTGCTGAACTGGGGCGGCATCGGCTACTGGCCCGCATTGCTGCTGGCGCCGCTGATCGTCGGTGCCTTCGGGGTGGTGCTGGAGCGCACCATGATCAGCCGGCTCTACAAGCTGGACCACCTTTACGGCCTGTTGCTGACCTTCGGCCTGGCGCTGATCATTGAGGGGCTGTTCCGCAACAGCTTCGGCTCCTCCGGCCTGCCTTACGCGCCGCCGGAGCTGCTGGCCGGGCCACCGGTCGATCTGGGCTTTATGTTTCTGCCGAAATACCGCCTCTGGGTGGTGGTGGCGGCGGTGGTGATGAGCCTGCTGACCTGGATCGTCATCGAGAAGACACGCCTCGGCGCCTATCTGCGCGCCGCGACCGAGAACGCCGCGCTGGTGCAGGCCTTCGGCGTCAACGTGCCGCGCATGATGACGCTGACCTATGCCGCCGGCGTGGCGCTGGCCGCCTTCGCCGGCGTGCTTGCGGCGCCGATCTATTCGGTGAATCCGCAGATGGGGTCGAGCCTGATCATCACCGTCTTCGCCGTGGTGGTCATTGGCGGCATGGGCTCCATCCTGGGCTCCGTGCTGACCGGCTTTGGCCTGGGGCTGGTCGAAGGCCTGACCAAGGTGTTCTATCCGGAAGCTTCCTCGACCGTGATCTTCGTCATCATGGCCATCGTGCTTCTGGCACGGCCGGCCGGCCTGTTCGGGAGGGCCTGAGCCATGGCCGGCCAAGCCACCGCCTTCACCGCCACCGCGCAGCAGAGCCCGGGCCTGCCCGGCCTTGCCGCCCTGGGCTTCAACCGGGCGCAAAGCATCGCCTTCCTGCTTCTGCTGGGGTTGCTGCTGGTCGGGCCGTTCGTGCTCTACCCGGTGTTCCTGATGAAGCTGCTTTGCTTCGCCTTGTTCGCCTGCGCCTTCAACCTGCTGATCGGCTATGTCGGATTGCTGTCCTTCGGCCATGCCATGTTCTTCGGCATGGGCGGCTACGTGACGGCGCATGCCGCCAAGGTCTGGGGCCTGACGCCGGAGCTGGCGATCCTGGCGGGCGGCGCGGTGGGCGCGGTCCTCGGCGTCGTGGCGGGCTGGATCGCCATCCGCCGCCAGGGCATCTATTTTGCCATGATCACCCTGGCCCTGGCGCAGATGATCTTCTTCGTCTGCCTGCAGGCGCCTTTCACCGGGGGCGAGGATGGCATCCAGTCGGTGCCCCGCGGCGCGCTTCTGGGTGTCTTCAGCCTGGCGCAGGACATGAGTCTCTACTGGGTGGTGGCGGCTGTCTTCCTGGCCGGCTTTCTGCTGATCAACCGCATCATCCATTCGCCATTCGGGCAGGTGCTGACCGCCATCCGCGAGAACGAGCCGCGCGCGATTTCCCTTGGCTACCGCGTGGATGACTACAAGCTGATGGCCTTCACCCTGTCCGCCACCCTGGCCGGCATCGCCGGCGGCACCAAGGCGCTGGTGTTCGGCATCGCCACCCTGACGGATGTCTACTGGGCGATGTCGGGGGAGGTGGTGCTGATGACGCTGGTGGGCGGCCTCGGCACGGTGTTCGGCCCCGTGCTGGGCGCCGCGGTGATCGTGTCCATGCAGAACTACCTGGCGGAGTTCGGCGCCTGGGTCACGGTGATCCAGGGCTGCATCTTCGTGGCCTGCGTGCTGGCCTTCCGGGCCGGTATCGCCGGGCAGCTGGGCCGCTGGCTGCGGGTGCGTCTCTGAGGCTGTGCCGGTCCGGTGGCATCACCGGGCCGGGGCAAGCCGCCCGTTTGAGCGGCGCCTTTCTGGATCGAGGCCGAGCCGCAGGGCCTGATCGGCGATCACCGCGAGCCACGCCGTGAAGACGGCTCCCTGCAACACCCAGGACAGGTTGCCATTGGCCAGGCCGGTCACGATGGGCGTGCCGAGGCATCGCGCGCCGGCCACCGCGCCCACGGCGGTGGTGGCGATGGCCAGTACCAGGGCCACGCGCAGGCCGGCCTGGATGACGGGCAGGGCCAAGGGAAGCTCGATCTGTGCCAATATGCGGCCAGGTCCCATGCCGGTTCCGCGCGCCGCATCCAGCACGGCGGCGGGCACCGCATCCAGCCCGGCCACCGCGCTGCGCATCACCGGCAACGCAGCATAAAGGACCAGCGCCAGCAGCGTCGGCGCCGCGCCGAAGCCCATCAATGGCAGCGCCAGGGCGATGGCCGCGATGGGCGGCACCGCCTGCGCCAGGGAGAACATGGAATCCAGCAGGGGCCGCAATGCGCGGCCGGCGGGCCGCGTGGCCAGGATCGCGGCGGACAACCCGATCAAGGCGGCGATCAGGGTCGCCCCGAGCGCAAGCATCAGATGCTCGGCCAGCAATGCGAACCAGCTCTGGCTGTCCCAGACGGGGCGGGAGATGCCGGGAAACAGCGCCTGCCACAGCCAGCCGAGCCGGGGCGCCGCCGCCAGCGCCACCAGGAACAGCAGCAGATTGCCCAGCAGCAGGATCATCGGGGGGCGACCAGATCGGCCCAGTGCAGCGTGCCGCCCGGAAAGGCGCCTTCCGCCGGTATCGCGAGGCAGGCGCTTCCCTCAGCCAGCATCAGCATCAGGGCCTGCTTCAGGGAAGCGTCGGCCGGCAGCATGGGCAGATCCTGCCGGGCGTCCTCCGGACGGGCGAGGCTGCTGGCCGGAAGCGTCGCCAGGCGGTGGAAGGCCAGGCTTTCCTTGCCGAAGATGCGGCGCACCGGCCCTTTCTCTGCCTCCTGCAGCAGCGACGCGGAGGACCCCTGCGCCACCAGCCTGCCCTGATCCAGCACGGCCAGGGTGTCCGCCAGGGTGAGGGCTTCCTCCACGTCATGGGTGACGAACAGGATGGTTTTGCCGGTTTCGGCATGGATCTCCCGCAGGGCGGATTGCAGGCCGCGCCGCGTGCCGGGATCGAGGGCGGAGAATGGCTCGTCCATCAGCAGCAGCGGCGGATCGGCGGCCAAGGCGCGGGCCAGCCCGACACGCTGCGCCTGGCCGCCGGACAGCTCGTGCGGGAAGCGGTCCCGGAACAGCGCGGCATCCAGCCCGACGAGGTCCAGCAGAACATCCACGCGCCGCGCGACACGGGCGGCATCCCAGCCCAGCAGGCGCGGCACGGTGGCGATGTTGTCACCCACGCGCCAATGCGGGAACAATCCGACGGATTGGATCACATAGCCGATGCCGCGCCGCAGGGCCTCCGGCTCGGCCCCCGCGACATCACGCCCATCCACCAGCACGCGGCCGGCGCTGGGCTCGACAAGGCGGTTCACCATCCGCATCAAGGTGGACTTGCCGGAGCCGGATTCGCCCAGCAGCACGCAGATGCTGCCGCGCGGCACCTCCAGCGTGACGCGGTCCACCGCCACCTGCTCGCCATAGCGGCGCGACACCCCCTCGAAGCGGATCACCGCCGGCGCTCCAGCGCCGCCTGCAAGGCCGCGCAGCCACCATCGGCCAGCAGCGACAGCGCGACCACCGGCAGCACGCCCAGCAGGATCAGGTCGGTCGCCAACTGGCCGATCCCCTGGAACACCAGGGCACCAAGGCCGCCGCCGCCGATCAGGGCGGCCAGCGTGGCCAGACCGATCGCCTGCACCGCCGCCACGCGCACGCCGCCGGCCATCACGCCCAGGCCCAGCGGCAGGCGCAACTGGCGCAGGATGGCGCCTTCGGTGAGACCCTGACCCCGCGCGGCGTCGATCACCGCCGGCGACGCGACGCGCAGCCCAGCCAGGAAAGCGCTGGCCAGGGGCAGCAGCAGATAGGTGGAGATGCCCAGCACGGCCGGGGCCGGGCCGATGCCGCCAATGCCCCAGCCGCGCAAGGCGGGCGCCCAGGCCGCCAGGGCCGCGAGCGGGCCCATCAGCAGGCCGAACAGCGCAATGGAAGGGATCACCTGGAAGCCGTTGGCGACCGCCATGAGGAGCGCCTCCACCCGGCTCCGGCGCAGCGCCAGCAGGCTGAGCGGCAGGGCCACCGCCAGCGCCAGGAACAGCGCGCCTCCGGCCAGGGCCAGATGCTGCCAGAAGGCCAGGCGGATCTCGCCGCCCCGGGCCATCGCTTCCCGTGCCAGGGACAGGTCCGCAAGCGCGCCAGCCGCCCACAGCACGGCAAGGCCCAGCACCGACAGGGCCATGAAGTTGCGCGGCGTTCCGCTCCGGCCCGCCGCGCAGCATCCGGCGGCCAGGGCGAGCAGCAGCATGGCGACCCAGAGCCCAGCCGCCGGAGCGGCCCGCGCCACGGGAGATGCGCCCTGAAGGGCTTCCCGCGCGGCCAGGCCAATCACGGCCACCAGGGAGCAGAGCGCCAGCGCCGCGGCGGCTTCCGCCCAGTTCAGCAGGGGCGCGCGGCGGGCCAGCAGCATCACCGCCAGGCAGGCCACCAGAAAGAGCCCCAGGCACAGGGTGGTCGCCGTGGTCACCGGCAATGGCACCAGACGCGGGCTCAGCAGCCGGTTCGGCGCCACCGAAAGAAAACCCAGCAGAAAGGGCGCCAGCGCCGCCAGTGCCGTCAGCACCGCGACGGCCGTGGCCTCCCGGGGTGCCGCGGAGGCTTCCCGCCGCTCCGTCGCATGAAGGACGGCGACAGGCTGTGGCTCCATCAGCCCAGCAGGCCGAGGCCGCGCAGATGCGCCGTCGCCACCCGGGGTGCCGCCTGGCCTTCCACCACGATGCGGGAATTCAGCGTTTGAAGGGTTTCCAGCGACAGCGAGGCAAACAGCGGCCGCATCCATTCGCCCATCTGCGGCAGCCGCTCCGCCGCCTCCTGACGCAGAACCGGCGCCGGCTGGTAGACGATCTGCGCGCCCTTGGGATCGCCCAGCACCTGAAGGTCCAGCGCCGCGATGGCGCCATCCGTGCCATACACCATGGCGGCATTGACTCCGTTGAGCTGTTCCGCGGCCGCGCGCATGGTCACCGCCGTGTCGCCCCCCGACAGCACCAGGAGCCGCTCCGGCGGAAGGGTGAAGCCATAGGCCTTCTGGAAGGCGGGCAGGGCGGCGGGGCTTTCCACGAACTCGGCCGAGGCTGCCAGCTTGAAGCGGCCATTGCGGCCGAGATGCGCCGGCAGGTCGGCCAGGGTCGCGAGGCCCGCGCTTTTCGCCAGGTCGCGCCGGATGGCGATGGCCCAGGTATTGTTGGCGGCGGCCGGTTCCAGCCAGACCACCTTGTTGCGCTCGGCATCCAGCTGGCGAACCTTGGCGGCGGCCTGGCGGGGATCATGCCAGGCGGGATCGTCCTCCATCTGGAAGAAGAAGGCGCCGTTGCCGGTGTATTCCGGATAAAGGTCGATCTCGCCGGCCAGCAGCGCCTGGCGCAGGATGCGCGTCGGGCCGAGTTGCAGCCGGCGCTGCACCGCCACTTTCCGCGCTTCCAGCAACTGCGCCATCATCTCGCCCAGCAGGGCGCCCTCGGTGTCGAGCTTGGAGCCGATCACCAGGGGGCGGTCCTGGCCATGGCCTGTCCGTGGCAGCAGCATGGGCAGCGCCAGGGTGGCGAGGATGGTGCGGCGACAAAGGCGGAGCATGGCGGTTCTCCGAGAAAACGGCGGGCGGGCTTTGAAATGGCCCGGCCTGTTGCGGCAACGCACCAGCTTCTTCCGGGTGTCAGGCAGAGCCGCGGAAATTCATGGCGATGCGGACCACGAGACTGGCCATCCTGGCACCGCTTGCCAAGGCGGGATTCCACTTGCGCTGCGGCGTCCGGATGCCGACCCTTCATCCATGCACGCGCTCCGGATGTTGCTTCTGCTCGGTTCAGCTCTATCGCTGGCGCCTGTCGCCGTGCTGGCGCAACAGGCTCCGCCCGCGACGGCGGACGCGCGCAAGGCCGAGGTGAACCGCCTCCTGGACATCCTGCCCGCCGCGCCGGACGACACGGCGGCGGCGGCGCTGGAAGCGCGCATACGCGGATTGTGGGCCCAGGGAGCCTCTCCGGCGGTGACGCTGCTGCTCAGCCGCGGCCAGCGCAACCTGCGCGCCGAGGCGGCCGCCGATGCGGTGGAGGATTTCGACGCGGCGCTGACCCTGCAACCCGATTACCCCGACGCCTGGCTGATGCGGGCGCAGGCCCTGGTGGCGGCGGGGGACTACCCGGCCGCCCTGCGGGACCTGCGGCAAACCCTGTTGCTGGAGCCGCGCCATTTCGGCGCCCTGGCCACGCTGTCAGCCTTGCAGGAGCAGATGGGCGATGCCGAGGGCGCCCTTCGCTCCATGCAGGAGGCGGTGTCGCTGCATCCCCGGATGGCCGGGGCGCAGGAGCGCATGACTCGGCTGCGCACCGCCGCGCGCGGCCAGGGGATCTAGGAGTTCCTTACTTCACCACGGCGACGCGCAGGGCGTTGGTGGTGCCCGGCGTTCCGAACGGCACGCCGGCGGTGACCACCACCTCGTCCCCCGATTGCGCGAAGCCTTCGGTCTGTGCGGCGCGCACCGCCTTGGCCACCATGTCGGTCATGGAATGGGGCTCGGCCGATGGCAGCGGGTGCACCCCCCAGACCACCGCCATGCGCCGCGCCGTGGCCTCGCTGGCGGTGAGGCCGACGATCGGACTGGTGGGACGCTCCCGCGCCACGCGCAGGGTGGTCGAGCCGGTGGAGGTGAAGGTCGCGATCGCCACGGCGTCGATGGTTTCGGCCACCTGGCGCGCGGCGGCGGCAATGGCGCCCGCCGAGTTCTTTTCCGGCGCCGGCCGCGCCGCGTCGGTGATCTGCCGCCAGCCGCTGTCCTGCTCCACCCGGGCCAGGATGCGGTCCATCATGTTCACCGCCTCGAACGGATACTGGCCCGCCGCGCTTTCGGCCGAAAGCATCACGGCATCGGCGCCGTCGAACACCGCCGTCGCCACGTCCGACGCCTCGGCGCGGGTAGGGGCGGGGACGGAGATCATGCTTTCCAGCATCTGGGTGGCCACCACCACCGGCTTGCCCAGGGCGCGCGCCTGCCGGACGATGCGCTTCTGGATGAGCGGAACCTCCTCGGGCGGACATTCCACGCCGAGGTCGCCGCGCGCCACCATGACGCAATCGGTGAGGTCGAGGATGCCGTCCAGGTTCTCGACCGCCTGGGGCTTCTCCATCTTCACCATGACCCAGGCGCGGCCATCGGCGATGGCCTTGGCCTCGGCCACGTCTTCCGGCCGCTGCACAAAGGACAGGCCGATATACTCGATGCCGAGCGGCAGCACGAATTCCAGGTCGGCCCGGTCCTTGGCCGTCAGCGCCGGAATGGGCAGGGCCACATCGGGCACGTTGACGCCCTTGCGGTCGGACAGCGCGCCGCCCACGAGGATCTCCGTTTCCAGGTGATCGTCTCGCTTGTGCACGACACGCAGGCGCAGCTTGCCGTCATCCAGCAGCAAGGTGGTGCCGATGCGCGCCGCCTCCATGATCTCGGGATGCGGCAATTGCACCCGGCGCACATCGCCCGGCGTGGCGTTCATGTCGAGGCGGAAGCGCTGCCCCGATTGCAGTTGCACCCGTCCACCCTGGAAGCGGCCGACACGCAGCTTCGGCCCCTGCACATCGGCCAGGATGCCGATCGGGCGGCCGACCTTCTTTTCCAGCGCACGGATCATGGTGATGCGCGCGGCATGGTCCTCATGGCTGCCATGGCTGAAGTTCAGGCGGAACACATCGGCCCCCCCCCGGTACAGCCGCTCGATCACCTCAGGCGTGGAGGAGGCGGGGCCCAGCGTGGCGATGATCTTGGTGCGGCGGCGGCGACGAAGGGGAAGGCGCGGCGGCAAAGCAATATCCTTTTGTCTCGCGGAGGCGCGGAGCGCAGGGGAAGGGTTGACCGCTTCAGGCGATCAGGATGGCGCGGAAATCATTCACGTTGGTGAGCGTCGGGCCTGTCACGATGGTGTCGCCCAACGGTTCGAACAAGGCGTGGCTGTTGTGCGCGGCCAGCAATGCGCGGGCATCGAGGCCAAGGCCGGCGGCACGCGCCAGCGTGTCAGGCCCTGCGACCGCGCCAGCGTTGCTTTCCGAACCGTCGATCCCGTCCGTGTCGCCCATCAGCGCCCAGCATCCTTCCAGCCCCGCCGCTGCCAGAACGAAACCCAGCAGGCATTCGGAGTTGCGGCCGCCACGTCCGCCCTTGGGCGTTCCCGGCCGGATGGTGACGGTGGTTTCGCCGCCCGAAAGCAGCAAGGCGGGGGCCGGAAGCGGATGGCCATGCGAGCGCACGCTGCGGGCGATGCCGGCGAGCACGGTGCCGACGATGCCGGCCTCGCCTTCCAGCGCGTCGCCCAGCAGCAACGGCGTGAGGCCCATGCCGCGCGCTTCCGCCGCCGCCGCCTCCAGGGCCATCTGCGGCGTTGCGATCAGGTGGAACTCCGCCCGCGCCAGGCGCGGATCGCCCGGCTTCGGCGTTTCCTCCCGCGCCGCCTGCAGATGCGCGGCGACCGGAGGCGGCAGCTCGATGCCGTAATGGGCGACAATGGCCCGCGCCTCGGCGAAGCTTGACGGATCGGGCACGGTCGGGCCGGAGGCGATCACCGCGGGGTCATCCCCCGGCACGTCGGAAATGGCGAGGGTCACGACCCGCGCCGGATGCGCGGCGGCGGCCAGCCTGCCGCCCTTGATGGCGGAAAGATGCCGGCGTACGCAGTTCATCTCCTGGATGGTGGCGCCGGAGGCCAGCAGGGCGCGGTTCACCGCCTGCTTGTGGTCGAGGGTCAGCCCCTCGGCGGCCAGCGGCATCAGCGCCGAGCCGCCGCCGGAGATCAGTGCCAGCACCAGGTCATCCGCCGTCAGGCCCTCCACCGCCTGCAGCACGCGCCGAGCCGCCGCCTCGCCCGCCGCATCCGGCACTGGGTGGGAGGCCTCGACCACCTCGATCCGGCGGGTCGGGACGGCGTGGTCGTAGCGGGTGATCACCAGGCCTGAAAGCGGGCGGTCCGGCCAGGCATCCTCCACGGCCGCCGCCATCACCGCCGCCGACTTGCCGGCGCCCACCACCACGACGCGCCCTTTCGGCGGCTCCGGCAGGTGGCCGGCGAGAATGGCCCGGGGATCGGCCGCGCGGATCGCCGCATCGAAGCAGCGGCGCAGGGCAGCGCGCGCCATGGTGTTGTTCCAGCTCATCCAGGACCTCCGGCCGATGCCATGGGTTTGCCGATTTCCGCCCCGGGAGGGAAGGGGGAGGCGACGCGGCCCGCCAGGAATCGGACAACGGCCAGGGCAGCCCGTCGCCAGGCCGGGAAAGCGCCGCGCCCTCCGCCAGGCCCGGTGGCCATAGGAATCGGCGGATGGCATGCCATAGTGGGGCCGGCCAGGAATTGGCCGGGCCGTCAGGGCGAAGGATTGCAATCCTTTCAAAAACCTCGCCAAAACGGCAGCGAAGCGGAAAGCACGCCAGGGATGCCAGACACCACAGACACCAAGCCAGGGGCCGAAGCGCGCCCTGTTTCCGCCGGACGGCAATTGCTGTTCCTGCGCGAGGAGGAACTGCGGCTGGCCCAGGACCTCCTGTTCTTCGGCTATCGCGATTTCACCGCCGGGCCCGATGCGCTGCTTGAGGAAATGGGGATGGGCCGGGCCCATCACCGGGTGCTGCATTTCGTCGGCCGACGTCCCGGCATCACGGTGGGTGACCTGCTCGCCATCCTCGGCATCACCAAGCAATCGCTGGGGCGGGTGCTGAACCCGTTGATCGAGCAGGGCTATGTCACCCAGGCCCCAGGCCGCGTCGATCGCCGGCAAAGGCTGTTGTCGCTGACCGAGAAGGGCGAGGCACTGGAACGGCGGCTGTTCGAGCGGCAGCGCGAATGGGTGATGCGCGCTTATCGCGAGGCCGGGCCGGCGGCGGTGGAGGGCTTCCGCCGCGTCATGCGCGGGCTGATGGGGCCGGAGGCGCGCGCCCAGCTGGATCGCGCGCCACGGAACGACCCCCGGAGCGCGGCCTGAGATGCGCCAGGGAGAAGGGGCCGAACCCATGACCGGCGCGGAGCCGCACCTGCTGGTGGTTGACGACGACGCCAGGCTGCGGAACCTGCTGCAGCGTTTCCTGGCGGAGCAGGGCTTCCGCGTGACCGCCGCCCAGGATGCCGCCGCCGCCCGCCAGGCGCTGCATTCCATGGCCTTCGACCTGCTTGTGCTGGACGTGATGATGCCAGGGGAATCGGGGCTGGAACTGACCGAAAGGCTGCGGCGGGATGGGCATGAGGTGCCGATCCTGATGCTGACCGCCGCCGGAGCGCCCGACGACCGCATCGCCGGATTTGAGCATGGCGCCGATGATTACCTCGCCAAGCCCTTCGACCCGCGCGAGCTGGCGCTGCGCATCCGCACCATCCTGAAGCGGGCCGCCCCGGCATTGCCGGCCAACCTGCCGCTGGCGCCAGTGCAGCTCGGCCAGCACTGGTTCGACCCCGAGCGCGGCGAGCTGCGCGGCCATGACGGCACGCAGCGCCTGACCGGCGGGGAGGCCGCCCTGCTGTCGGCGCTTGCCCGCCGCGCCGGGGAGGTTCTGACACGGGAGGAGATCGCCGCCGCGCTCGGCACGCCCGAGGCGGGGGAGCGCGCCATCGACGTGCAGGTGACCCGCCTGCGGCGCAAGATCGAGCCCGATCCGCGCGAGCCCCGCTTCCTGCAAACGGTGCGGCATCGCGGCTATGTGCTGCGGCCCGGCACATGAAGCCGATGCCGGGCCCGGTGCGTCCCCTTTTGCGCCGGCTGGCCTCGCCGTTCCGCGGGCTGCTGCCGCGCGGCCTCCTGGGGCGCGCCCTCCTGATCATCCTGCTGCCGCTGCTGATCCTGCAGGGCGTGGCGTTGCAGCTGTTCTATGGCGGCCATCTCGACGTCATCTCGCGCCGGCTGGCCGGTGGCGTGGCAGGTGATATCGGCATGGTGGCGGAATTGCTGGCCCGGCATCCCGCGGATGCGGACAAGGGCTGGATCTTCCGCGAGGCGGCCTGGCGGATGGACCTGTCGCTCGCCTTCGAACCGGGCGCCAGTATCGGGTCGCCCTCCATGCGGAGCGGCTGGCTGCCCATCCTGCCATTGGAGGAGGATCTCGCCCGGGCCTTGGAGGAACGGGTGCGGCTGCCCTACGACACGGACTGGGCGAGCGACCCCCGCTCGGTGATCATCCGCGTGCAGATGCCGGACGGTGTCCTGCATGTGGAGGCACCCCGCAAGCGGCTGTTCTTCGGCACGCTGTACCTGTTCTTCATCTGGCTGGTGGGTTCCTCGCTGCTGCTCTTCGCCATCGCGGCGCTGTTCATGAAGAACCAGGTGCGGGCGATCCGGCGCCTCGCCAGCGCGGCCGAGGCCTTCGGCACCGGCCGGGAGGTGGGCGCCATCAAGCCGGAAGGCGCGAGCGAGGTGCGCCAGGCGGCCGCCGCCTTCAACCAGATGCAGGGCCGCATCCGACGCTTCGTGACGCAGCGGACCGAGGTGCTGGCCGGCATCAGCCACGACCTGCGCACGCCGCTGACCCGCCTGCGCCTCGGCCTCGCCATGCTGCCGCCGGGCACGGAGGAGGACGCCGCGGCGATGACCGAAGACGTGGCGGAGATGGAGCGGATGATCGCCGCCTACCTGGCCTTCGCCCGCGGGGAAAGCACCGAGCAGGCCCAGCCGGCGGACCTGTCCGAGCTGGTGCGGGACCTGGCGGCGCGCGCCCGGAGGGATGGCGCCAGCGTTTCGGTGGACGCGCCCGGGCCGCTGGTGCTGCCGGTGCGGGCGGATGCGCTGCGCCGCTGCATCGGCAACCTGCTGGACAATGCAGGCCGGCATGCCGCGCGCATCGCTGTGGGGCTGGCCGAAAGCCCGCGCGAGGATGGCGGCCGCAATGCGGGACGGTGGGTGATGATTACGGTGGATGATGATGGGCCAGGCATCCCCGAGGTCTCGCGCGAGGATGCCTTCAAGCCCTTCACCAGCTTCTCGGCCGGCGGCACCGGGCTCGGGCTGGCCATCGCCCGCGACATCGCGCGAGCGCATGGTGGCGACATCGCCCTGGAGGGCAGCCCGCTGGGCGGGCTGCGGGCGAGGATCCGCCTTCCAGCCTGAGCCGGACCGGCCAGGTGGCCTTAGCTGCCCTGCTTGGCCATCAGCGACTTGACCTCGTCCATGGCTTCGGCGAAGCGGCGATTCAGCAGGCTGACCGCTTCCGCGTTGGATTTCTGGATCAGGTCAGCGATCTCCTGCATGTTGCCGACCGCGCGGCTGTAGCTGGCCTTCAGGAGCTCGGCCTGCTGCGTCGCCCGGTCCTGCGGGTTGGCGCCGGGCGACACGTTCTGCAACGCTTCCGTCATCTCGCCCATAGATTGCTGCAGGATTTCCATGTGGCGTCGGGCCACCGCCTGGGCCCCTTCCAGCGCCACCCGGTTGGCCGCCGACAGCGCCTCGAAATTGCGCCGCTGGGCGGCGGCGAGGGCTTCCATGTCGGGCATGGCGGGAAAGCGGAAATCGGCCAGCAGGCGCATCATATCCATCTCCGGCGGGAATTTCGGGCCGTCCGACATGGCATCCTCCTGATTTTCGTTGTGGCGGGACAGTGTAGTGGCCGGCGAACGCCCGCCGATAGTCCGGCCGGTATCCTGTCAATGCGCGACAGGCGTCTCCGTTGGCTCGTCCTGATGCAGCCGCAAGGTGCGCGCGGCCCGCTCCGCCTTGTCCAGCGCCCGGTCAAGCGCCGCCATGGTGGCGCCGAGGTCCAGGCTGTCATCCTGCTCCCAGGCCCGGAGTGTGGCGATCCATACCGCCGACAATCCGTTCACCCGCAGCACCCCGGCGGTGCCGCAGGCGTTGATCCGGGCCGCTTCCAGCATCCACGCCATGGACGCCGCCAGCACGGGCGCCAGCGCCAGGCCGAGCAGGGGGTCGGAGCGCATTTCCCGGCCGAACCGGATGATGCCCTGGCGGTGCGGCTGCAAGGCGTCCAGCCGGCGCATCAGCGTGTCGAACAGCCGGTCGCGCGGTGTGCCGCTGGCGGTGGCGACGGCATCCCGGAGCACCGCCTGGTCCACCAGGCGGGAATGCAGCCGCAACAGGTGGAACTTGGTGGGCAGGCGGCCGCGCAGCGCCGCGAGGTCCTGCCCGGCACGTTCCGCCAGTTCGGGAAAGGTGAAGCCGTTCCAGCCGCGCTCGGCCACCAATGGCCATAGCGCGTCCATCAGCGCGGCATCGTCACGGGAGGCATCGGCCGGCGGCGTGCCGCCAAGGTCATTGCTTTGGCTCATGCCTGAAGTTTAGGCCCGGCGCGGCGATCTGCCAGGGGGAAGGCGGCCGGCTTCCGGATTATCCGGCCAGTTCGCGCGACCGCCGGGTTGCCGCGGCGATGGCTTCGGACATGGCGCGCGGCCAGGCATCCGGCGCCATCAGCACCTTGAGCGCCTGTTCCGTGGTGCCCTTGGGGCTGGTCACGTTCCGCCGAAGCTGCGCGGTGTCCAGGTCGCTGGCCGCCAGCAAGGCGCCGGAGCCCGCCACCGTGCGCCGCGCCATGCGTCGCGCCAGATCGGGCGGCAGGCCCTGCTCGACCGCCGCTTGTTCCAGCAATTCGGCGAGCAGGAACACATAGGCGGGGCCACCGCCCGACACGGCCGTCACCGGGTCGATCAGCCCTTCATCCTCCACCCAGGCGACCTCGCCGATGGCGGTGAGCAGGGCGTCGGCCAGGTCGCGCTGTCCGGGCTCGACGCCAGGGCCGGCAAAGGCGCAGGTGAAGCCCTGGCGGACGGCGGCGGGGGTGTTCGGCATGGCCCGCACCACGCGTGCGGCGCCGCCAAGCATGGCGGCGACGCCGGTGGTGGTCTTTCCCGCCATGATGGACAGCACCAGCGCACCGGCCCCGGCCAGCGCTCCGAAGGCGGGCAGCGCGGCCTCGGCCTGCTGCGGCTTGGTTGCCAGCACGATGGCGGCCGGGTGGAAGCCGGATGGAAGCGTGGCAGCATCCGCGCAAACGGTGACGCGGCCGGAAAAAGGGCGGGTCGCTTCGGCATGCGGCTCCACCACCACGACCTCGCGCGCGCCGCGCTCCAGCCAGCCTTCCAGCATGGCGCCGCCCATCTTACCGCAGCCGACAAGCAGGAGCGGGGGCAGGGTTGCCTCCGCCGTGTCAGCCTGGCTCACGCCTCCCCCACGCAATCGAGCATGGCCGCCGCCAGCGCCTCGGCCGGTGGCTTGCCGCCCCAGAGGACGAACTGGAAGGCCGGAAAGAAGCGCTCGCACTCGGTGATGGCGATGTCCACCATGTCTTCCAGGCTTTCGGCGCTGGCGCCAGGGGCGCCGCGCAGCAGCACGGCATGGCGGTAAACCGGGGCGCCATCCTCGCTGTCGATGCCGAAATGGCCGATCCAGAGCTTTTCATTGGCGAGGGCCAGCAACTCGTAAAGCGGCCCGCGCTTCCCGGCCGGCACCTTCAGGTCGAAGGCGCAGGTGAAATGCATGGCGCTGATCTCGGAAGACCAGGAAAAGAACAACCCGTAGTCGCACCACTTGCCAGGGACTTCCACCGCCATCTCGCCATCGGAGCGGCGGTCGAACACCCATTCATTGGCGGCCACGATCTGCTCCAGCACGTCGAGCGGATTGGCGGAACGCTCGCGCTCGGCAATTTGCAGGCCGGACATCGCGGCACCTCCTTCCCTACGGGGGACAGAGCCACCCAGATCTTGGGTGTAGCCGAATGCCCCCACCACCAGTCCTGGCATATCGCGGGGGCAAATCCCACCGCAAGAGCCAAGGCCCGAGTCTGTCACAGGGCATGTGGCTTTTTAACCACGTTGTCGCATCCGCTGCGGAGGGCATGGGCGGGGGCGCGGCCGGGGGCTAGGCTGGCTGCCATGCCCACCGAATCCAGTCCGGCCGCCGCTGCCTTCAACCCCGCGCGTGAGCGCCTTGTCGGCCTGGCCTGCGCCATCGCGGTGGTGGCGATCTGGACCGGCTTTTCCTTGTCATCCCGCTTCGCCACGCATCAGGCGCTGACGCCGTGGGATGTGGCGGCGCTCCGTTACCTCGGCTCCTTTCCCCTGGGCCTGGCGCTCGGCGCCTGGACCGGCTGGCCGCGATTGCCGGTTGGGCGCAGCCTGGGGTTGATGGCGACGGCGGCCTTCGGCTTTCCGCTTTGCGCCTATGCGGGCTTCCAGCTCGCCCCGGCGGCGCATGGCGTCGTGTTCCTGACCGGCACCTTGCCCTTCATGGCCGCGCTGCTCGGCCTGTTGTTCCTGCGGGAGCCGTTTCCGCCGCGCCGCTGGATCTCCCTCGGCATTGTGGCCCTGGGCATCCTGCTGCTGGCGGCCGGCAGCGTGGAAGCCGCGCCGGGTGCCTGGCGCGGCGACCTGCTGTTTCTGCTGGGCAGCCTGTCCTGGGCGGGCTTCACCGTGATGCTGCGGCTCTGGCAGGTGCCGGCAGCGGCGGCCACGGTGGTGCTGGCGGTGTATCCGCCCCTGCTTTACCTGCCCGTCTGGTGGCTGGCCCTGCCATCCAGCATGGCTGCCGCTTCCACCGGCGCCATCCTGCACCAGCTGATCTATCAGGGCGTGCTGGCCATGGTGGTGGCCGGCTTCCTGTTCGCCCGCGCGGTGAACGCCCTGGGCAGCGCCCAGACCACCACCATCACCGCCCTGACCCCGGCCATGGTCACCCTGGCGGCCGGCCCGGTGCTGGGGGAATGGCTGGGATGGGGCGGGATGCTGGGGGCGCTGCTGGTGTCGCTCGGCATGGCCTTCGGGGTCGCCGCGCCATGGCGGCGGGTGCCGGCGGTGGTGGACGCTCCGGCTCCACGGGGCTAGGAGGCCGGGCGGAGCGGCGCCTGGCGCGCTTCCTGTCACTGGACTCCCCTTTGTCACTGGAATGGTGAGCGACCGGCCATGAGCGGCGATCCCGACGAGACCATCTTCGCGCCCCAGGGCGGCTTCCAGGTGCAACTGCGCGACCTGTCGGGCGCCAATGGCTCCGAGCCGCTGGAAACGGTGCGCGGCTTCCCGACGCTGGTGCAGGCCAACGCCTTCGCCCGCCGCTATGTGCGGGACAGCCTGGAGCGCTGCCGCGCGCCGCGCCTGGCGCCGGAGGAGGTGCTCAACGCCTGGTTCGCCTTTGGCGAGGATGCCGAGGTTGTCGGGCCGGATGGCGCGGCGGTGGAGCAGGGCTGGCGCAGCGCCAACGAGATCCGCGACTTCGCCGACCGCCCTTGCCGCGACGGGGAGGAGCGCAACTGGCGGGTCCTCGATCCCCGGCGCCAGGAGGATGACGACGAGGAGGAAGAAGACGGCGCCGTTGATCCGGAGGATGCGGCATGAGGCTCCGCTTCGCGCCTAGCCCCACCGGCTACCTGCATGTCGGCAATGCGCGTGTCGCGGTGGCCAACTGGCTGATCGCCCGCCGTCATGGCGGCCGCTTCATCCTGCGCTTCGACGACACCGACGCTGCCCGCTCCCGCGCTGAGTTCGCTGAAGGGATCGAGGAGGATCTGCGCTGGCTGGGCCTCGACTGGGATGAAAGCTTCAAACAGTCGGACCGGCTGGAGCGCTACGAGGCCGCGGCTGAGAAATTGAAGAAAAGCGGCCACTTATATCCCTGCCTTGAGAGCGAGGAGGAGCTTCGCTTCAAGCGCGAGCAGCGCCAGAAGCAGGGCCGCCCGCCGGTCTATGACCGCGCGGCCCTGAAGATGACGCCAGAGCAGCTGCAGCGCGCCCTCGACAATGGCAAGCAGCCCTATTGGCGCTTCAAGCTTTCGACGCGAACGGTGGAATGGCAGGATGGCGTGCTGGGGCGCCGGCAGGTGAAGCTGCCGCCCATCTCCGACCCGGTGCTGATCCGCGCCGACGGCTCCTTCCTGTACACCTTCACCTCGGTGGTGGACGACCTGGAAACCGGCATCACCGACATTGTCCGGGGCGAGGACCACGTCACCAACACCGGCGTGCAGATCGACATCCTGGAGGCCCTGGGCGGCCGGCCCCAGGGGCGGCCCGGCGCGATCCGCTTCGCCCACCTTCCGCTGCTGACCGACGCCGATGGCGGGCAGTTGTCCAAGCGCCTCGGCTCCATGGGGCTGCGGCAATTGCGGCGGGACGGGATCGAGCCGGCGGCGCTGGTCGGCTACCTGTCGGCACTCGGCTCCTCGCGCGATCCGGCGGCGGCGACCCCGGCCGAGCTGGCGCCGGTCTACGACCTGGGCCATGTGTCGCGCAGCGCCGCGCGCTTCGATCCGGCGCAACTGCTCGGGCTGAACCGCCGCTATCTGCACGGGCTGGATTTCGCCACGGTGCGCGACCGCCTGCCGGAAGGGGCCGACGAGGCGTTCTGGCTGTCCGTGCGCGGCAACCTGGATCTGCTGGCCGAGGCGCGGGACTGGTGGGACATCGCCCGCGGCGACATCACCGTGGCGCCGCAGCCGGAGGATGCCGGGTTCCTGCGCGCCGCGCTGGACGCCCTGCCGCCCGAGCCCTGGGGCGAGGAAAGCTGGAATGCCTGGGTCAAGCCGCTTGGTGCCGCCACCGGCCGCAAGGGCAAGGCCTTGTTCCTGCCCCTGCGCCTGGCCCTGACCGGCGAGGATCACGGCCCGGAGATGCGCCTGTTCCTGCCGCAGATCGGCCGGGCCCGCGCGGCGGACAGGCTGGCCCGCGCCGCCGGCGCATGAGCGAACTGGCCGTCATCGGCGCCTCCGGACGCTCCGGCGCGGCCCTTTGCCGGGCGCTGGCGGCGCGGGGCCGCCACTACATTCCCGTGCTGCGTCGGCCCGAGGCCTGGGCGGCGCAGGGCCTACCCGGCGTCCCGCGCCTGGCCGACCTTCAGGACGGCGCGGCCCTGCGGCGCGCCCTGGCAGGCGCTTCCCGCGTGGTGTCCTGCGCCCATGCACGCTGGGCGCCCGCCATCCTGGACGCCGCCGAGCCGGGCGCGATGCTGGTGCTGATGGGATCGACCCGCCGCTTTTCCCGCTGGCCGGACGCGCATGGTGATGGGGTGCGGGCCGGGGAAGCGGCGTTCCTGGGCGGCGGCCATCCCGGCGTGATGCTGCACCCGACCATGATCTATGGCGCTGAGGGCGAGAACAACGTGCAGCGGCTCGCCGCGCTGATGCGGCGCCTGCCGGTGGCGCCGCTGCCCGGTGGCGGTCAAGCGCTGGTGCAGCCGATCCACCAGGACGATGTCACCGCGTCGCTGCTGGCCGCGCTCGACCTGGACTGGAGGGAGCCCGAGACCATGGTCGTGGCCGGGCCGGAAGCCCTGCGCTATCGCGATTTCCTGGCCGCCGTCGCGCGGGCGGCCGGGCTGCGGGCGCCTCCGGTGCTGCCGGTGCCCGCCGGGCCCTTGCGCCTGCTGGCGCCGCTGACCCGCTGGCTGCCGGGCCTGCCCACCATCGGCGCCGATGAGATCCGCCGGCTGACGGAAGACAAGGCCTTCGACATCGCCCCCATGCGCCAGCGCCTGGGCGTGGCGCCGAGACCGCTGGAGCAGGGGCTGGCCGCGACGTTCGGGCAGGGTTGAAGGTGAGGGGCCGGGCGCCGCGCTCCCCGCCACCGCGCAACCAGGCCCGCCACGAGCCTGTTTCAGGGGGAACGCCAGCGCTCCGCCGCCGCGTCATCCTCGGCCCTGGCTTCCACCCAGCGCCCGGTGCCGTCAGGAAATTCCTCGCGCTTCCAGAACGGGGCGCGGGTCTTCAGCCAGTCGATCAGGAAAGCGCAGGATTCTAGGGCCGCCTGGCGATGCGCGCTGGCGGTCATCACCAGCACGATCGGCTCCCCGGGCAGGATGCGGCCCACGCGGTGGATCACGGTGCAGCCGGTGAGCGGCCAGCGCCGTTCCGCCTCGGCGGCGATCTCGGCCAGGGCACGCTCCGTCATGCCGGGGTAATGCTCCAGCACCAGCGCGGCCAGCCCGTCATCCGCGCGGCAAAGACCCGTGAAGGCGGCGACGCCGCCAATATCGGCGCGGCCCGCCGTCAGCGCCACCTGCTCGGCCTGAGGGTCGAAGACGTCCTCCTGCACCCTGATCGTGGCCATGGCGTCAGCCCCCGGTCACGGGCGGGAAGAAGGCGACCTCATCCCCGGGCCGCACCGGATGGTCCGGCTGGCAGAAGACATGGTTCACCGCGGCCCGGACATGGGCGGGCTGCACGAAGGCCTGCGCATGACCCGGCGAGCGGGTGGCGAGCCAGCGCATCAGGGAAGCGATGTCCTTGACCTCGGCCGGCGGCGAGATGTCTTCCTGGCTGTGGCCGATCTTGTGGCGGACCCACGCGAAATACAGAACCCGCATGCCGTTCATCGTGGCACCGGCACCTGCTGCACCCGCCCGTCCGCATCCATGAGGATCATGGTGTTGCCCTGCTGGATCGCGGTGCCGCTGCGGCCATTCGGGCCGGAATAGGTGGAATAGCCCTGGTTGCCCCCGGTGGTGACAACGCTTCCATCCGGTGTCGGGATCACCCGCCCGGGGCGGCTGAAATCCTGGCTCTGCGGCAGCGGGGACAGGGACGGCGGTGGGCTCTGCGGCCGGCCGGAGAAATCATCATTGGTGCGGCGGTCAAGCAGGTCCGGAGGGGTCGAGCTGCCGCGGGGGATCGGGCGGTTGGCGGGCGGCGGGTTGTCAGGGCTTTGCCGGTCCATCAGGTCGGGGCTGCCCAGGGTGGCGCGCGGCGATTCGAGTTCCGCGGCCGGCCAGACATTGCCCTCGGCCGGCAGCAGGGGCCGCACCTCGGCCGCCCGGCCCTGGATTCGCTGCACCGTCAGGCTGTCCGGCGGTTCCTCGGAGCGCGGCCCGGTCAGGGCGGAGGCACAGGCGCCCAGCGCCAGCAGCGCGGCAATCCCTGCCGCCCGCTGCATGCGACAGGGCAGGGTGCTTTGGTGAAACCGGCTCATGGCGATGCTCCCGCGTGTGGCTGCATCCAAGATGCGGCCGGCTCAGCCATGGCTCAAGGGCTGGAAAGCGTCTTGGGGGAGGGATCGGCGGAACGGGCGGTGTCCTGCGCTTCGGCATGGCGGAGGCCGGCTGTCAGATAGTCCCAGCCCGTCACCAGCGTCAGCGCGGCGGCGAGCCACAGCAGCAGCTCCCCAAGGGCGCCGATCGGCAGGATCGACAGGCCCAGCGCGGCGGCGCCGGTATCGCCCGCCAGCAGCACGCCGAGCGCCGTCATCTGCACGCCGGTCTTCCACTTCGCCAGGCGCGTCACCGGCAGGCCCACGGCGAGGCTGGCCAGGTATTCGCGCAGGCCGGAAACCAGGATCTCGCGCAGCAGGATGACGATGGCGGGCAGCAGGCCCCACAAGGAAAGCCGCCCCAGCCCGGCCAGCAGCATCAGCGCCGCGCCCACCAGGAGCTTGTCGGCGATCGGGTCCAGCATGCGGCCGAAGGCGGAAACCAGCTTGCGGTCGCGCGCGATCTTGCCATCGAAATAATCGGTGATCGCGGCGGCCGAGAACAGCGCGCAGGCCGCCACGTCCCCCCAGGGCAGTTGCAGCATGGCCAGCACCACCAGCAGCGGCACGGCTGCGATGCGGGACAGGGTCAGGAGGTTGGGCAGGTCAGTTGGCAATGCGGCTTCTTCCCGGCGGCGGGATCAACCCTTTCCCAAATTACCTCCGCCGACGCCAGGGTGGAAATGCTCATGGATGCGCGCGGCCATGGAAGGACCAATGCCCGGGCAGTTGCGCAGATCCTCCAACCCCGCCTGCCGCACGCCCCGGGCAGAGCCGAAATGGTGCAGCAGGCGCCGCTTGATGGCCGAGCCGACGCCGGGAATCTCATCCAGCTCCGAGCGGGTGATGGCCTTCGAGCGGCCGGCCCGGTGGGTGGTGATGGCGAAGCGGTGCGCCTCGTCGCGCAGCCGCTGGAGGTAGTACAGGACGGGATCGCGCGGCGGCAGCTGGAAGGGCTCGGCGCCGGCGCGATGGAACCATTCCCGGCCGGCATCGCGGTCGGGCCCCTTGGCCACCGCCACCAGCGGCAGGTCGCCAAGGCCGAGTTCCGCCATCACCTCCCGTGCGGCGGAAAGCTGGCCGGCGCCGCCATCGATCAGCACCAGATCCGGCCAGCCTTCCTTTTGCCGTTCGGGATCTTCCTTCAGGGCGCGGCCGAAACGCCGTTCGAAAACCTCCCGCATCATGGCGAAATCGTCGCCGCCGCCGCTCGCCACGCGGTTGCCACCGCCAGCGCGCCGGGTTTCCCGCAGGCCACCCGGAACCTCGGCTGCGATGGAGGGCGGGATTAGCGTTGCGCCGGCACCGGCTGCGGCTGCGGCCGGCTCGGACGCGGCACCGTGCGCGCCGGCGCCCTGGATGGCGTATTTGCGGTAGGCGTTCTTCGTGAAGCCTTCCGGCCCGGCCACCACCATGACGCCATAGGCATGGCTGCCCTGGATGTGGCTGTTGTCATAGACCTCGATCCGCCGCGGCGGCTCCGGGAGGTCGAACAGCTGCGCCACGCCTTCCAGCAGCGCCGCCTGGGCCGTTCCTTCCGCCAGGCGGCGCTCCAGCGCCTCGCGGGCATTGGTGGCGGCGTGGTCGATGGCGGAGCGCTTCTCGCCACGCTGCGGACGGTGCAACTCCACCTTCCGGCCGGCCTTCAGGCTCAGCGCTTCGGCGATCAGCCCGGCATCGGGAAGGTCGTGGGACAGCAGAACCAGTGGCGGCGGCGGCAGGTCGTCGTAAAGCTGGGTGAGAAAGGCCGAAAGCACTTCCTCCGCCGCCGCATCATCCTTGAGATGCGACGGAAAGAAGGACCGGTTGCCATTGTTGCGGCCGCCCCGGAAGAAAAACACCTGCACGCAGGACTGCCCGGCGATCTGGTGCAGCGCGACGACATCGGCATCGCCGACGCCTTCCAGGTTGATGCTGTTCTGGCCCTGGATATGGGTCAGCCCGCGGATGCGGTCGCGGATGGCGGCGGCGCGCTCGAATTCCAGCGCCATGGAGGCTTCCTCCATCTCCCGCGCCAGGCGCTTCTGGATGGTGGGCGTCTCGCCGGACAGGAACTTCTTGGCGTCCTTGACCAGCCCGGCATAGTCCTCGCGGCTGATGCGCTCGACGCAGGGGGCCGAGCAGCGCTTGATCTGGTGCAGCAGGCAGGGACGGTCCCGGCTCTCGAACACCGTGTCGCGGCAGGACCGGAGCAGGAACACCTTCTCCAGCGCCGTGATGGTCTGGTTCACCGCCCAGGCGCTGGCGAAAGGCCCCCAATAGCTGGCGCCCTTGCGCCGCTCGCCGCGATGCTTGCCGATCTGGGGGAAGTCGTGATCCTCCGTCAGCACAAGCCAGGGATAGGATTTGTCGTCGCGCAGGACGATGTTGAAGCGGGGCCGGAGCTTCTTGATCAGGTTGGCTTCCAGCAGCAGGGCCTCGGCCTCGCTGCCGGTGGTGATGATCTCCATCCGCCGGGTCGCATGCACCATACGCCGCAGCCGCTCCGGCAGGCGGGCGATCTGGGTATAGGACACGACCCGTTTCTTCAGGCTGCGCGCCTTGCCGACATAGAGGGCGTCACCCTTCGTATCGAGCATGCGGTACACGCCCGGCGCGAAGGGCATGGTGGCAAGCGCTGCCTCGATCACCGCGACGCCTTCCATGACAGGGCTCGGGTCAGTGGCGGCGGGCGCGGCGTCTTCGGTCATGCGGAGGGATCAACCATGCCGCATCGACCATCTCAAGCGCTGGCTTGGGCAGATGGCGGGCGGCGCAGGCGTTGTCCACCGAAGCTGTGGATAACCTTGTGGATGACGCGGGGAGTAACTCCGCTAAATCGCTGTCATACAGGGTTTACGTCATCTTGCCCAAGCCTTGGGCAAATTTCTAAGTAATTGATATATCTCGATATGACGCCATAATGCTTGTGGAAACAACGTCAAGATCAACAATCCGGTTGACGCTGCGGTGCTGCTCTGGAGTGGCATGAAGCGGTGGATGATTTCCGGCTCTCATCCCAAATCAAGCATCACGAATGCGTGATAATAAATCTGTAGCTTGACGCTTTCCATTTGGTCCGAGGTGGAGCCAGGGCCGCAACGAAGATGCCGCTGCCCGTTCTGCCTTATGAAGAATGTGGCACAGAGCCCTGGATGACATGTAACTTGGACCACGCCATTTCGGCCGCGCCACATGGAAACACGGCTTCCGATATTGGTCAGCAGTCATGCGCAAAAAGCCTATCTGATATGCATCTCTGGAATGCCTGACATGACTACCGCAATCGTGTTGAAGGTGAACCTCGCCACGCACAGGGCCATGGCGGGGCGCCTGCGAGCCATGCCTCCAGGCGAGATGCTGAAACAACGGGCAGGCGGAGCTTCCAGGCTCACATGGCGCAGCGGGTCACCGTGACCCCAACCCCGGCAGCATCCGCGAGGATGTCCGGCTTTTCCACGGTGACCTCTACCTGCCGGATGCGCGGATCGCTTTCCAGCAGCCTGGCAGCAATGCGCTCGGCCAGGGTTTCCGCCAGCGCGGTATGTCCCCTGGTCGCCTCCTGCCGGGCGAGTTCCGCGGCCGCGGCGTAATCCACCACCCGGTCCAGCCGGTCAGCGCCGATGCCGCCGGCGGAGTCGCCCTCGGTGACAAGCAGTTCCAGATCAATGAAAACCCGCTGGGCAAGCTGCTGTTCCTGCGGATAGATGCCCAGGCGGGCCGCCACGGACAGGCGGCGGATGAAGACCCGCCGCAAGCCTGCCTCGCTTCCGGAATGCGGCATCAGGGGGCCTCCTGGCGGCGTTGCGGCGACCATTGCAGATGCTGCCCGCCATCCAGGGCGATCATTTGGCCGGTCATGGCCGGCAGGGACAGAATGGCCATGACGGCGCGCGCCACCTCCTCCGGGCTGGTGCCACGGCCTAAGGGCGTGGAAGCGGCCTGCGCCGCGAATTGGCTGGCAGTCTGGCCTGGGCTGGGCAAGGCGGGTCCCGGCCCGATGCCGTTGACGCGGATCCGGGGAGCGAGTGCCAAGGCGAGGCTCTGTGTCAGGGCCCACAATCCCGCCTTGGAGACGCTGTAGCTGACGAAATGCGGCGTCAGCGACCAGACGCGCTGGTCCAGCATGTTGATCACCACGCCCTGGGCGTCCGGCGGCAAGGCCTGGGCCATGGCCTGGGTCAGCACGAAGGGGGCGCGGAGATTGGGCTCCAGGTGATGATCCCAGCTGGCGCGGCTGGCGTCGTGCCACTCATCCCGCCTGAAGGTGGCAGCGTTGTTCACCAGCACTCCCACCGAGCCCAGCGCCGAGATCGCCTCGGGAACCAGGCACCCGGTCTCGGCCTCCTGCTCCAAATCGGCCTGCAGGACGGCCGCGCGGCGGCCGAGTTGGCGAACCTCCTCCGCCACAATCTCGGCCTCGGCGGCGCTGTGCCCATGATGCAGGGCGAGGTCGAAGCCGGCGGCGGCCAGTTCAAGAGCGATGGCTCGGCCGAGCCGGCGCGAGGCTCCGGTGACCAGTGCCGTCCGGGGGACGGATAAAGGGATCTGCGACTCCATGGCCCGAATGGTGTGTTCCGTGATCCACCGCGTCCAGTGGCGCCGGCATCGGCCGTGGTCCCTGGGCAGGGCTGGGCCTCGGCCTATCTACGGTTCCATGGAACGACCTTGCATCAAGATCTGCCGCTACGAGGACTGCACCGGCTGGTGCCTGGGCTGCGGCATGACGAAGCCCGAAAAGAAAAGCTGGAAGAAGGTCCCGGAATACCGGGGAGCCATCCTGGCCGCCCTGACCCCAAGGTTGGAGGCGCTGGCCGCAACAGGCCATGCCGTGGGGCATTCGGCAGGCAAAAAGAAGTCGGCGGTCTGAGGGTTAACACTATCTTTTGATCAAGACTTTAGGCACAATCTCGTGAGGGGCAGGGCTTCGCGATCAAGGCCTCGGTTCGCTGCGCCCCCGGCGGCAACCGGACACCACCTCAGCGCCGGCAGAAACGACGCTTTCATCCGTGGACCTCGCAATGGGCCAATCGGGCCTGATCCTTCCTGCAGTCTCTGGGCACGCATCCGATCCCCTGTTTTTCGGCAGCGGACAGGACTGGCGCGACCTGTTGAAGGTCACGCCGCAATGGTCGATCCCCCTGCAGAACGCGGTGCGCGCGATGCTGGCCACCCCGGGGCCCGGCTTTGTGATCTGGGGAGATGAGCACAGGCTGCTTTGCAACGAGGCCTATCTGGCCTTGTTCGACAGCGGCACCGTGCCCTTGCCGGGCGCGAGCTTCCGTTTCGGCCAGGACCCCGGCCCGGATGCGGCGGCGCTCGCCCGCGCCTATGGGGGCCAGACGGTGCTGCTTCCGGAGGTGGCGCTGGCAACCTTGCCCGGCGCCGCGCCCCGGTATGTGATGGTGGCGCTGGCGCCGATCATGGCGGCCGATGGCGCCGTGCTGGGCGTTCTGGGCTCCTGCCTCGAATGCACCGCGCGAAGCCTGCGCGAGCAGCGCATGGCGCTGCTGCTGGATCTGGCGCAGCTCCTGACCTTCGATCCCCCCGACATGGCTTTGCAGGCGGTGGCGCCGCGGCTCGGCACCCTGCTGGGAGCGGGGCGCATCGGCCTCGGGCGCATGCTGGAAGATGGCCGGCAGGTCGAGATCACCCAGGACTGGACCCTGGGGTCGATGCCGAGCCTCGCCGGCAGGCAGGATCTCGCCTCGTTCGGCGACCATCTCAGGACAGCGCCTGACGGCTTCGTGCTGGCGGTCCATGACACCGGCTCAGACACCCCTGGCATGCCGGGGGCCACGCTGACGGTGGCGCTGGGCAGCACCGAGGACCTGCGCACCATCCTGTTCCTGCACTCAGAGGCGCCACGAAGCTGGAGCGGTGGAGACATCGCCCTGGCCCAGGATGTCGGCCGGCAATTGCGGAACGCCGAGGAGCGGCAGGCCGAGGAAGCGGCGTTGCGGACCCGCATGGCGCACCGGACGGCGGAGCTGGAGCGTGCCGAGGACGCGCTGCGCCAGGCCCAGAAGATGGAAGCGATCGGCCAGCTGACGGGCGGGATCGCGCATGACTTCAACAACCTGCTTCAAGGCATCAGCGGCTCCCTGGACCTGATCCAGACGCGCATCGCCCAGGGGCGCCTGGCGGCGGTCGGGCCCTTTCTGAAGAGTGCATCGGCCTCCGCCAGCCGTGCCACGGCTTTGACCCACCGGCTGCTGGCCTTCGCGAGGCGGCAGCCGATCGATCCCCGTCCGGTGCAGCCGAACGAGTTGATCGCAAGCCTGCGCAGCCTGCTGCGCCGGAGTTGCGGGGAAGCGATCCGGCTGGAGCTGGCGCTTGAGGATGGCCTCTGGAACACGCTGTGCGACTCCAATCAGCTGGAGAACGCGCTGCTGAACCTGGCCATCAATGCCCGCGATGCCATGCCCGATGGCGGCACCCTGACCATCGCCACGTCCAGCACCCGCCATGAAGGTGGCATCCCTTCGCTGCGCGACCTGGAGCCAGGGGATTACGTGTGCATCCGCGTCATCGACAGCGGCTGCGGCATGCCGCCCGAGGTGGTGGAGCGCGCCTTCGAGCCCTTTTTCACCACCAAGCCACTGGGGCAGGGCACCGGGCTCGGGCTGTCCATGATCTACGGCTTCACGCGACAGTCGAAGGGAACGGTGCGCATCCTGTCGCGTCCGGGCGAGGGCACGATGGTGGAACTTTACCTGCCGCGGCATGACCGCATGCCGGTGGAGCCGCCCGCAGCCTCATCGCTTTCCGGACCGCCGCCGACGTCCGGCGGCGAGGTGGTGCTGGTGGTCGAGGACGATCCGGTGGTGCGGCAGCTGGTGGTGGAAGTGCTTTCCGAGCATGGCTATGCCGTGCTTCAGGCGGAGGATGGCCATTCGGGGCAGCGCCTGATCGAGAAGCTGTCGCGGATCGACCTGCTGGTTACCGACATCGGCCTGCCGGGGCCGGATGGGCGGCAGCTGGCCGAAATGCTGCGGCAGCGCCAGCCGGATGTGCGGGTCCTGTTCATGACCGGCTATGCGGAGGCGGCGGCACGCGGCGAAGGCTTCCTGGCGCCAGGCATGGAGATGGTGGTGAAGCCCTTCGCCATGGATGACCTGACGATCCGCGTGCACGCCCTGCTGGAAAACCCGTAAGCCTGCGAATTTAGGGCGCGCCCGCTGACGGCGCGACCCAGGCGGCAGGGCGCTTTCGCACGGTGGATTCAGCAGGCTTGTCGCCATCGATTGCCCGGGTATGCCGTTACACAGCCCCACGGAAAAGGATTGTCGTTCCGCGCAAAGCATGAAGGGGAGTGCGTCAACCGTTTATTCAGCGGTGGCAGCGCAGAATGAGGCATCCAGAAGGAATGCTTCCCCCGATGTCCGACATTGCGCCACGTCCTGACCATCTGCTGGTGATCGATTCCCGTGTCACCGGCTGGCCGTCCCATCTGATCGCCGCGGGGCCAGATGCCGCCGTGTTGATCCTGGACGCGGGAAAGGATAGGCTGGCGCAGATCGCCGAGGTGGCTGCGGATTACGCGCCTCTGGCTGGGCTTACCCTGCTCGGCCATGGCAGCCCGGGCCTGCTTCTTCTGGGCCAGACCGTGCTGGATGGCACAGCCCTGGACAATGCATCGCACATTCTGGGCTGTTTGGCAGCGTCCCTGGCTCTGGAAGCCAGGATTCATCTTCTGGGCCTGCCGGGGGCCGGCGTGGCCGGACGATACCTGGCGCACCGCCTGGCCCAGGCCACCGGCCGTAGCGTGATCACCGACCAGATGATGAAGCGGCCGGTCCTGGTGCCGGCCATCGGGCTGCCAATGCCAGTTGCGGCTGTCACTGCGGCGGCGCCTGAACAAGGCGCACACATGGCCGCCGGCACCTGAGCCTTCGATGAGCGCGGCCTGACGCCGTTCGGCGTCAGGCGTCCAGCGCTTCCACCTCAAGGCGCGCCGCATTGTCCTGGATGAAGCGGAAGCGCAGTTCCGGCTTCCGGCCCATCAGCGCCTCGATCAGTTCCGAGGTGGCCGCGCGCTCTTCTGGAGGCAGCACGACCCTGAGCAGGGTCCGCTTGCGCGGGTCCATGGTTGTTTCCTTGAGGGACGCCGGCGGCATCTCCCCGAGGCCCTTGAAGCGGCTGACTTCCACCTTCTGGTTGGGCTTGAAGGCGCGCTTCAACAGCTTCTCGCGCTCCACATCATCCATCGCGTAGAGCGTCTTGCCCGCTGTGGCCAACCGGTACAGCGGCGGCTGGGCCAGGTAAACACGGCCTTGCCGCACCAGCTCCGGCAGTTCCTTGTAGAAGAAGGTCATCAGCAAGGCGGCAATATGGGCACCATCCACATCCGCATCGGTCATGATGACGACCCGCCCATAGCGAAGCCGCTTCATGTCGAACCTGTCCCCGGCGCCGCAGCCCAGCGCCTCGATCAGGTCCTTCAATTCCTGGTTCTGCCGCAGCTTGTCGGCCGAGGCGGAAGCGACGTTCAGGATCTTGCCGCGCAGAGGAAGAACCGCCTGGGTTTCCCGGTCGCGGGCCTGCTTGGCGGAACCGCCGGCCGAATCGCCCTCCACCAGGAACAGCTCGGTACCCTCGGCCGATTCGCGTGAACAATCGGCGAGCTTGCCTGGCAGGCGGAGCCGGCGGGTCGCGGTCTTGCGGGGCGTGTCCTTCTGCTCGCGGCGACGGATCCGGTCCTCCGCGCGCTCCACCGCATAGGCCAGCAGGTTGTCGGCCGTGGCCGGATCGCCGGCCAGCCAATGGTCGAACTGGTCCCGCAAGCCGGCCTCGACGAGGCGGGACGCCTCAGGGCTGGTCAGCTTGTCCTTGGTCTGGCCCTGGAACTGCGGATCGCGGACAAAGACCGACAGCATGCCGGCCACGCCGCCAAAAACGTCATCCGCCGTGATGTTGCCGGCCCGGCGTTCCTTCTTCAGCTCACCATAGGCCCGCAGCCCCTTGACCAGCGCGTTGCGCAGGCCGGCCTCATGCGTGCCGCCCTGCGGCGTCGGGATGGTGTTGGCATAGGTGTGGAGGAAGCCATCCCCGTGCTCCAGCCAGGTCACCGCCCATTCGGCGCGGCCGGCCCCTTGCGGAAAGGTGGCCTCGCCGGCCCAGGGAGTGGGAATAACGGTGCCGCGGCCCTCGATCGCCACCGCCAGGAAGTCCGACAGGCCTCCCGGGAAGTGGAGCACCGCCTGGGACGGGATCTCGGCTTCCTGTCCCTTCGGCACCAGCGCCGGGTCGCAGGACCAGCGGATCTCGACCCCCCGGAACAGATAGGCCTTGGAGCGGCAAAGGCGGAACAGCCGCGCCGCCGAGAAGCGCAGCCCGGCGAAGATCTCGTCATCCGGGCGGAAGCGGATCGTGGTGCCGCGCCGGTTGTGCACCGCGCCGGCATTCTTGAGCTTGCCCAGGGGCTTGCCGCGCGAATAGGCCTGGGTGAACAGGGTGCGGTCGCGCGCCACCTCCACCTCCAACCGCTCCGACAGCGCGTTCACCACGGAGGAGCCGACGCCATGCAGGCCGCCGGAGGTGTCATAGGCCTTGCCCGAGAACTTGCCGCCCGAATGCAGGGTGGTGAGGATCACCTCAAGGGCCGACAGCTTCGGGAATTTGGGGTGGGGGTCGGTCGGGATGCCGCGGCCATTGTCGCGGATGGTGAGCCAGTTGTCGGGCTCCAGCGTGACCTCGATGCGGTCGGCATGGCCTGCCACCGCCTCGTCCATGGCATTGTCCAGGACTTCGGCCGCCAGGTGGTGCAGGGCATTCTCGTCCGTGCCGCCGATATACATGCCGGGACGGCGGCGGACGGGCTCCAGCCCTTCCAGAACTTCGATGTCCTTGGCGGAGTAGGAGGCCGCGGCCTCCGTCTTGCCGGCCTGCGCCTTGGCGCCGCGGCCCCCAAACAGATCGTTCATGTCTTGTTCACACCTTCAGGGTGCAAACTAGCCAAGGCAGTGCCCGCACCGCAACCCTGGGGAAGGGTCGCGGCGCGGTTCCGATCAGTTTTCGAGATGCGACTCCAGCATCCACAGCTTCTTGTCGAGATCGCGGGACAGACCGGTCAGCAGGTCGGCAGTGTCGGCGTCGCCGGCATCATCCGTGCTGCTGATGCCTTCGCGCACCGTCTTGGCGAGGCTGGCGAAGCGATCGGCCAGTTCCCGGACATGATCCATCGTGTGAACCGTTTCCTGGGAATAAGGGGCGAGGCGGCTCTTCTCGGCCACGAGCTGGCTGGTGCCGGACGGCGTGCCACCCAGCTGCACCAGGCGCTCGGCCACGTCGTCGGTGGTGGCGAAGAGTTCGTTGTAGAAGGTTTCGAGCATCTCGTGCAGGCCGATGAAGTTCGGGCCCCGCATCGTCCAATGCGCCATGCGCACGGCATTGGTGAGGTCAAGCGCATCCACCAACGTGCCGTTCAGCACGGAAATCGACACCTTCTTCGCGTTCTCGCCCAGATCATTCCGGTTGGGGTGCAGGCTCATCTTTTATCTCCTCAGGACGATATTCGCAGCGCACATCGCAATCGGCCGAAGCCGCGACATGCCGACAGTGGTGGATTAGCGCACGGCCTTCCGGCCGGTTTCACCATGAGCGTGACTTCGCCGGATGGGCTAGCGAAGGCCCGGCATGGTCAAGCCCCGCCGCGCATCAGGGCCGCGACGCAGGCCTCGAACCCTTCCAGGTCCGTCCAGCGGGCGCCGGGCGGAACGGTTCGCGCCACCAGCAGGCCATCGGCGGCCAGGATGCCGCCATCGATCATGAGGTTATCATGCCGCCCGAAATCCTCAAGGCTAAGCCCCTCCGCATCGGTCCAGCCCCCGGCGCCCTGGCGGGCGGCGGAACCCAGGAAGGCGCGTGTCCGGGCGGCGAAATCGCGGGCATCATTGGTGTAGCCGGCGACCGGCCGCCCCAGGCCGCGCATGAAGCCGACCTCATACACGGTGCCGGCATCCGCCGAGGGCCCGCGAAACGGGGTCAGGTTGGCGATCATGGCATCGCAGGCGCGGATATGCGCCTCATTACGGAGATAGATTTCCAGGAAGCGCTCGGGCGCGGCATCGGCCGCGGCGTCCTCGATGGGGTCCGTCGGAAAGACGCCCACGGTGCCATGGCGGGCGCAGATCGCCTTCTTGGCCGCCGAGGCGCGGGCGGCATCGGGCAGAAAGACATCAGGGCCGGCAAGATAGATGCGCATGCCCCCAATCTGCCCCGTCGCTTCGCGGATGCCTAGCTTCGCCGCCTTCAGGCCGCGCTTGCCGCACCCGCCTCCAGGGCGCGCAGATCCCCCACGAACCGGTCGCGCCAGCGTTCAAGGCTGTTGTGCCGCATCACCCGCAGCATGGCCCCGTGGCGTTCCCGCCGCTCCGCGAGAGGCATGGCGAGCGCCTGGCGCAGCGCGGCCGCCACGCCGGCCTCGTCATGCGGATTGACCCTCAAGGCCGTGTCGAGCTCACGCGCGGCCCCGGCGAATTGCGACAACACCAGCACGCCGGGATCGGCCGGGTCCTGCGCCGCCACATATTCCTTGGCCACTAGGTTCATGCCATCGCGCAGGGGCGTGACCAGCCCAACCCGCGCCGCGGCATAAAGCGGCATCAGCCGCCGCCGCGGGAAGGAGCGGTTGAGGTAGCGCAGGGGCATCCAATCCAGCTCGGCGAAACGGCCATTGATGCGGCCCGCCTCGCCTTCCAGTTCGCGCCGGATGGCCTGGTAGGCCTCGATGTCGGAACGGGAAGGGGGTGCGATCTGCACATATTCCACGCGCCGCCGCCATTCGGGGCTTTCGGCCAGAAAGCGCTCATAGGCCGCGAAGCGCTGCCGCAGGCCCTTGGAGTAGTCGAGCCGCTCGACGCTCATCACCAGGGCGCGGTCGCCCAGCCCGGCGCGCAGCGCGGTCAGTTCCGGCGCATCGGCATGCGCCGCCTCGCCGCGCAACGCATCCACATCGACGCCGATGGGGTAAACGCCCGTGCGGACGGTGCGCCCAAAAGCCAGCAGCGTCCCGTCAGGCAGTTCCTGCCCATCCGCCTCCTGCCGCAGATAGTCGGCGAAGGCGCGGCGATCGGGCTCGGTCTGGAAGCCGATCAGGTCGTACTGGCACAATGCCCGTACCAGTTCGGCATGGACGGGGATCGTGGCCAGCACGGCGGGCGCGGGGAAGGGGATGTGCAGGAACAGCCCCATCCGGTTGCGCATCCCGAGTTCCCGCAGGCCGGCCGCGAGCTCCATCAGGTGGTAGTCATGGGCCCAGATGACGTCCCCGGGCGTCACAAGGGCGGCGAGATGCCGGGCGAAATGACGATTAACACGGCGATAGCCCTCGAACTCGCGCCGCTCGAAACGGGCGAGGCCGGTCTGGTAGTGCATAGTCGGCCACAGCGTGCCGTTGGCGAAGCCACGGTAATAATCGTCATAATCGCGCTGCGTCAGGTCGGTGGTGTAGAGCGTCACCGGCCCGCTGCGGGCCACGGCCGGCGGCAGGCCCGGTGCCAGGCTGTCGGGCGGCACCACCGCATCCGGCACGGTCTGGCCGGACCAGCCGAACCACAGCCCGCCGGAATGGCGCAGCGCATCCATCACCCCGGCGGCGAGGCCGCCTGCCGTCGCTTCGCCCTCATTGATCGGGGCGACGCGATTGGACACCACCACCAGTCGCGACATCGACGCCGTTCCTTCTAGGCTGCCTCCGGCAGGTCCGGCACCAGGCCGCCCTGCTGCTGTTGCAGCATTTCGCGATACGGGCCGTGGCGGAGGGCCAGCTCGGACGGAGTGCCGTCATCCACGATCCGGCCCCGATCCAGCACGATGATTCTGTCGAAATTTTGCAGGGTCGAAAGGCGATGCGCCACGGCGATCACGGTGCGGTCCCGGATCAGCTCCTCCAGCCCGTCCCGGACCGCCCTTTCGCTGTCGCTGTCGAGGGCGCTGGTCGCCTCGTCCAGCAGCAGCACCGGCGCGGGGCTGAGCAGCGCCCGGGCAATGGCGAGGCGCTGCCTTTGTCCCCCCGACAGCTTGACGCCCCGGTTGCCCACCACCGTGTCGAAGCCTTCCGGCAGGTCGGCGATCATGTCGGCGCAATGTGCCATGGCGGCCGCGCGGCGGATCTCGGCCATTTGCGCGTCCGGACGGCCATACCGGATGTTGTCGGCCACGGAGCGGTGGAACATGGCGGTGTCCTGCGGCACCACGGCAAGGGCGTGGTGCAGGCTGTCCAGCGTCACGGCGCCGAGTTCCTGGCCGTCGATCAGGATGCGCCCGGAATCGGGCTCATGGAAACGCTGCAACAGGGCCAGCAGCGTCGACTTGCCGCAGCCGGAAGGACCGATGATCCCGAGCTTCTGGCCGGCCGGCACCACCAGGTCCAGCCCATCCAGCACGGTTCCGCGCCCCGGATAGGCGAAGCGGACACCTTCCAGCCGGATGCTGCCCGCACCCGGCCGCAGCGGCTTGGCATCCGGACGGTCGCGCAGCGCATGCGGCACCAGGAGGGCCCGCAGGGCCTCGTCAAGCCGGGCGGAAAGCTGCGTCAGCTCCACCAGCCCCACGGCCAGGTCCCGCGTGGCGTTCAGGATGGTCAGCGACAAGGTGGCCAGGAGCGCCACATCCCCCACGGAGGCGCGGCCCTGCTGCCACAGCCACAATCCGGCCGCGAGGGTGGCGGCCACCAGGATGACGGTCATCCCGGCATGCAGCAGCCGCAGCCATTCCATCGACCACAGGCTCCGGCGGTGGGAGGCGACTTCCTCCTCCACCGCCATGCCGATCCGGCCTTGTTCCCGCCATGCCGCGCCGAAGGCCCGGACGGTGGCGATGTTGCCGACCACATCCACCATCTCCCCATCCAGGGCGGCGACGCGCTGGGCATGCAGGCGGTGCAGCGGGGTGGTGCGGCGCGCCATGCGGAACAACACCAGCCCGATGCACAGGGCGCACCCCGCCAGGCCGGCGGCCAGGCCGAGATGCACATGGGCCGTGACAATGATCGCGCCGAATGCCGCGGCGGCGGGGGGCAGCACGCCCCAGGCCAGCACATTGCCGGTGCCGAAGGCGGATACCGCGGTCGCCGAAACGCGGGCCGCCAGGGCGCCGGGCAGGCGGTCGGCGAAGAAGGAAGGGCTGTGGCCGAGAAGATGCGCGAACAGCGCCTCGCGGATGCGGCCCGCCGTCGCCGTGAAGCTGTGTGTGGCCGCGTAGCCCGCGACGCGCCACAGCAGGTTGTCGGCCGCGATCAGCAGGCACAGGACGGCGAAAGCCCGCCACACGGCGGATGCGGCGGGACCACCTGGCCCGGCGGCGATGAGGTCGATCAACTGCTTGAGGCCGAACTGCGCGGCGATGCTGCACAACACCGCGGCCAGCACCGCGGCGAACACCAGCAAGTGGCCAAGCAGGCGGGGGCGAACATGCCGGAAAAGGAAACGCCAGGGTGATAGCGGGGCCGCGCCTTTCGCAGTCATGCCAGCCTCGCTTTCGCCATATTCAATTCCTATCTTGTTGACCGATACAGGCGGAAACAAGTCGAGCCGCGCTTGGTGACGGCTCCTCGCAAGTAGTGGCACCAGCCTGGTTGTGAAGAGGGATCGCCTTGATGCGTATCGCGCAAATCGCGCCTTTGTTTGAAGCTGTTCCACCGAAGTTGTATGGCGGGACCGAGCGCGTGGTGTCCTCCCTGACCGAGGAACTCGTGGCGATGGGCCACGAAGTCACGCTGTTCGCGAGCGGCGATTCCATCACCTCGGCAAGGCTGGCCGCCATGCGGGATCAGGCGCTGCGCCTCGATCCCACGGTCAAGGACTGGGTGGCGCATTACCATCGCATGGTCGAGATGGTGGCCCGTCGCGCCGGCGAGTTCGACATCATCCACTCGCATATCGACTATTTCCCCCTCGGGCTGCTGGAGCGGCAGTCCACGCCCTTCCTCACCACGCTGCATGGCCGGCTCGACCTGCCCGAGTTCAAGATGATCTACGAGACCTATGGGCGGACGCCCTTTGTCTCGATCTCCGATCATCAGCGCCTGCCGATCCCGGCCCTGAACTGGGTGCGCACCGTGCTGCACGGCATGCCGCAGGACCGCCTGACCCCGCAGCCGGTGGAGCAGGCCTATTTCGCCTTCCTGGGCCGCGTTTCGCCGGAGAAGGGGCTGGACAAGGCGATCCGCATCGCGGCCCGCGCCGGCGTGAAGTTGAAGGTCGCTGCCAAGATCGACAGTGCCGACCGCGCCTATTACGACCGCGAGATCGCGCCGCTGATGAGCCAGGGGCATGTGGAGTTCATCGGCGAGATCAGCGACAGCCAGAAGCCGGAGTTCCTGTCCGGCGCCCATGCGCTGCTGTTTCCCATCGACTGGCCCGAGCCCTTCGGCCTGGTGATGATCGAGGCCATGGCCTGCGGCACGCCGGTGATCGCCTTCAAGCGCGGCTCCGTGCCGGAGGTGATGGAGGATGGCCTGACCGGCTTCGTGGTCGATAACGAGGATGAGGCGGTGGCCGCGGTGGCGCGCATCCCGAGCCTCGACCGCGCCAAGGTCCGCGCCCAGTTCGAGCAGCGCTTCACCGCGCGCCGCATGGCCGAGGATTACGTCTCCGTTTATGAGGAGCTGGTGGCCAGCAACGGTAAGCCGCAACTCCGGGCCGTGGCGCGCTAAGACAGGCTTTTGCGGAGATTTAGCCGCCCTGGACCAAATCCAGGGCGGCTTTTTCATGCCGGTTCGTCCGGTCAGGCCGCCTGCGCCACGGCGTGCCCGCGCCGCATCATCACGGACAGGCCCGCCGCCACCAGCCCGGTGCTGCCGGCCAGCAGAAACATGGTCAGGTAGTCGCCCTGCGTGTCGCGCAGCACGCCGCCCAGGAAGGCGGCACTGGCCGCGCCCATCTGGTGCCCGGCGGCGATCCAGCCGAACACCACCGGCGCATCCCGCTCCCCGAAGGCTTCCGTGGCCAGCCGCAAGGTGGGTGGCACGGTGGCGATCCAGTCCAGCCCGTAGAACACGGCGAACAGAACCAGGCTGTAATAGGAGAAGTCGGAGAAGGGCAGGTAGATCAGCGAGAGGCCGCGAAGCCCGTAATACACGAACAACAGTTTGCGCGGGTCGTAGCGGTCGGTCAGCCAGCCTGAAAGGGTGGTCCCGACCAGGTCGAAGATCCCCATCAGCATCAGCAGCCCGGCCGCCTGCACCTCGGGGATGCCCATGTCGCCGCACATGGCGATCAGGTGGGTGCCCACCAGCCCGTTGGTGGTGAAGCCGCAGATGAAGAAGGTGGCGAACAGGTACCAGAAGGTGCGCGTGGCGGCCGCGCGCCGGAGCGTGCCCAGGGCCGCCGTCACCATGCCTTTGTGCGGCGCCTCGACAGTGGCGGCGGTGGCGCCATAGGGCAGTTGGCCGATGCTGGCGGGGCGTTCCGGCACCAGCAGCCAGATCACCGGGATCATCGCCGCCAGGACCACGGCGACCGCGATCACCACCGGGCGCCAGCCGCCTTCCTGGGCGAGCCAAGCCAGCACCGGCAGGAAGACCAGGGTGCCGGTCGCGGTGCTGGCCGTCAGCAGGCCCATCATCAGGCTGCGGTTGCGGACGAACCAGCGGTTCACGATGGTCGCGCCCAGCACCAGCGCCACCGCGCCGGAGCCCAGCCCGGAAAAGACGCCCCAGCTCAGCAACAGGTGCCAGGGCTGCGTCATGAAGGAGCTGGCCGCGGCCGAGAGCGACATCAGGGCGAGGGCGCCAAGCACCGTCCGCCGCAGGCCGAGCGTGTTCATCAGCGCCGCCGCGAAAGGCCCGACCATGCCGTAAAGAAAAATGCCGACGCCGGCCGACAGGGCGGTGACGCTCCGGCCCCAGCCGAAATGCTCCTCCAGCGGGAGGATGAGCACCCCGGGCGCTGACCGCGCGCCGGCCGCCGCCAGAAGGGCCAGGAAGATCGCCGCCACCACGACAAAGGCGTAATTCTGGCCAAACGGCCGGGATCGCGTTATGTTCATGTTACTGACCGGTACGTTTCGGCTGCAAATTTACGTACCAGTCAGTAACATGGTCAAGAGGCATCATTCATGGCCGCTGCGGACAACACCGCTCCACCCCGCGCCGCCACCCGCATCCGCGAAACGGCGCGGGACCTGTTCTACAGGCGGGGCATCCGCGCCGTGGGGGTGGATGAGATCGTCGCGCGGGCAGGCGTCACCAAGCCGAGCCTGTATCGCAGCTTCTCCTCCAAGGATGAACTGGCCGCCTGCTACCTGCGCGACTACGAGGCGCTGTTCTGGAGCCGCTTCGAGGCGGCCATGGCCGCGCATCGGGGCGATCCGGAGAAGCAGATCCTGCTCTTCCTTGAAGGTCTGGGCGAGCGTTCCTCGCGTCCGGACTACCGTGGCTGCGGGCTGACCAATGCGGTGGTGGAGTATCCTGCCCCGGGGCATCCGGCACGCCAGGTCTCGGAGGCGCATAAGCGCGCCCTGCGCGACCGCCTGCATGCCATGGCGCGCGAGATGGGCGCAGCGGACCCCGAGGATCTGGGCGATGCGTTGCTGCTGCTGATCGAGGGCTGCTTCGCCGCCGGCCAGATCTTCGGCGCCGGCGGCCCGACCGGAAAGGTGGCCGGGGCCGCGCGGCGCCTGATCCGGGCGCATCGGCAAGCGGGCTGAAGGGCTGGTCAGCCCGCCGGATGCAGCGGGGCCTCGCCCCGGATCAGAACGGCATCCAGGTTATCAAGGCAGCGGAAGCCCATCGCATCCCGCGTTTCCACCGTGGCGCTGCCCAGATGCGGCAGCAGCACGAGGTTGGGGGTGCTGTGGTAGCCTTCGAAGATGTTGGGCTCCCCCGCAAAGACGTCGAGGCCGGCGGCGCGCAGATGCCCGCCTTGCAGCGCCGCGCAGAGCGCCGTGTCGTCCACCGTGGTGCCGCGCCCGGTGTTCACCACGATGGCGCCCTTGCGGAGCTGGGCGATGCGCCGGGCATCGAGCCAGTGTCGCGTGGCGGCGCCGCCGGGAATGTGCATGGACAGCACGTCGATGGCGCCGAGGAAATCCGTGTCATTGTCGTGGTAGGTCGCGCCGGCCTCCTCGGCAGGCGGCAGGCGGTTGCGGTTGCGGTAGTGGATCTGCATGCCGAAGCCACGGGCCATTTGGGCCAGCGCCTGGCCGATGCGGCCCATGCCGAGGATGCCGAGCGCCTTGTTCTCCAGCGTCACGCCCATGAGCTGGGTCGGCGCCCAGCCCGTCCATTCCCGGGCGCGCAGCATGCGCTCCGCCTCGCCGCCGCGCCGGGCCGCAGTCAGGATCAGCAGCATGGCGATCTCGGCGGTCGCCACGCTCAGCACGTCCGGGGTGTTGGTCACGATGATGCCGCGCTCCCGGGCGGCGCCGAGATCGATATGGTCGGTGCCGACGCTGAAGGTGGCGATGATCTTCACGCTGTCGGGCAGGGCGGCGATGGTGCCCGAATCCAGGGCATCGCCGGCGGCGCACAGGATGCCGCGCGCTTCCCCTCGCGCCGCCGCCGCCGCCAGCGCCAGGCCATCCATGGGCTTGTCGCTCGGATTCGGCATCGTAACGTAATCGCGCTGCGCACGGGCCTCGACGGCATCCGGGAAGCGGCGGGTCAGCAGCAGGGTGGGCTTCGGCATGTGAGAACAACTCCGGGGCCGGCGGGTCATGGCGAAAGGGGAAGGCGACCCGGAGCGGGTTGCGCCCGCGCGGCCTGTTCCTCCCCGGCATTGGCAGGCAGCTTATCCCGCTCTGGCCAGCTTGCCAGAGGGGATGGTTCGGATCACCTTCCGCCAAGGCAGAACGGCCAAGGGAACAAGACACATGGATCTGGGTTTGAAGGGGCGCCGCGCCCTGGTAATGGGTGCCTCCAAGGGGCTGGGCCGCTCGGTGGCGGATGCGCTGGCCGAGGAAGGCGTCGCGCTGGCGATTTCCGGCCGCAACCAGGACACGCTGGACCGCGCCGCGGCCGAGCTGGAGGCGCTCGGCGCGCCCAAGGCCGTCGGCATCGTCGCCGACGTGGCGGAAGGCGCGCAGATGGACCGCCTGGCCGATGCCGCCGTCGCGGCGCTGGGCGGCGTGGACATCCTGGTGCTGAACCATGGCGGCCCGCCGACCTGCACGGCGCTGGAGATGAAGCAGGAAGACCTGGTCACCTGGTTCCAGCGAATCGTGCTGTCGCCGATCCGCATCGCCAACAAGCTGCTGCCGGCGATGCAGCAGCAGCAATGGGGCCGTCTGATCACCATCGCCTCCACCGGCGTGGCGCAGCCGCTGCCCGGGCTGGCGCTGTCCAACACCCTGCGCTCCGCCATTGTCGGCTGGAACAAGACGCTGGCCAGCGAAGTGGCCGGGCAGGGCATCACCTGCAACATCATGGGACCCGGTGCCTTCAACACGGACCGCACCAAGGAAACCCTGGCGGCCGCGTCGCAGAAGACCGGCAAGAGCATCGAGGCGCTGGTGGCCGAGCGTTCCGCCGCGATCCCGGTCGGCCGCTATGGCGAGCCGCGCGAGTTCGGACCGATGGCCGCCTTCCTGGCGTCCGACAAGGCGGCCTACACCACGGGGCGGGTGCATCTGATCGATGGCGGCGTCGTCCGTGGCGTCTGAGGCCACCGGGATCAAGCCGAACCTGCAGCCCGACACCGCCCTCGCGGAGCGTCTGTTCGACGAGCTGCGGGAGCGGAGCTTCGACGGCGTCGGCATCACCCGCGAGGCCTATGGGCCGGGCGAGCGCATGGCCCATGCGCTCGCCCGGCGCGAGGCCGAGGCGCTGGGCCTGGAGGTCAGCGCCGATCCCGCGGGCAATTTGCACATGACCCTGCCGGGCCTGGACCGCACCGCGAAGCGGGTGCTGCTGGGCAGCCATCTCGATTCGGTGCCGGAAGGCGGGAATTTCGATGGCGCGGCCGGGGTGCTCGCGGGGCTGGCGGCGGTGGCGGGATTGAAGAAGGCGGGCTTCGCGCCCGCCCGCGACATCACCGTGATCGCCACCCGTGCCGAGGAGGCAGGGGCTTGGTTCCCGACCTCCTATCCCGGCAGCCGCGCCGCCCTGGGCCGCCTCAAGCCTGAGGAACTCCAGGTCAGGCGGCAGGATAGCGGGCGCAGCCTGGCTGACCACATGCGGGAGGAAGGGTTCGACCCCGACTTCGTCGCGCGCGGCGAAGCCTGGGTCACGCCCGCCAACACCGCCGCCTTCCTGGAACTGCATATCGAGCAGGGGCCGGTGTTGGATTCCGAAGCGGTGCCTGTTGGCATCGTGACTGGCATCCCTGGCAGCCGCCGGTTGCGGCAGGGGCGGGTGCTGGGCGAATACAACCATTCCGGCGGCACGCCCCGCCGCTATCGCCGCGACGCCGCCATCGCGCTGGCCGAGCTGGCGGTGGCGCTCGACGAGGAATGGGCGCGGCTGGAAGCGCTCGGTCACCGGCTGGTCTGCACCTTCTGCACCCTGGCGACAACGGCCGAAGCCGGCTTCACCAAGATCCCCGGCGAGGCCACCTTCATGCTGGACGTGCGCAGCGTGAGTCCGGCCAGCGTCGACGCCATCTTCGCCGAGCTGGCGCGGCAGGTGCCGGAGATCGAGGCACGGCGCGGCGTGCGCTTCGAACTCGGGGCGGAGACCGGCTCGGTCGCGGCCCCGATGGATACGGAGATCCGGCAGGGCCTCGCCGCTTCCGCCGAGGCCCTCGGCATCGCGCATCTCGAAATGGCCTCGGGCGGCGGGCATGACGCGGCGGCCTTCGCCGCGGCCGGCATCCCTTCCGCCATGCTGTTCGTGCGCAACCAGAATGGCAGCCACAATCCGCATGAGGCGATGCGGATGGAAGACTTCGCCGCGGCCTGCGCGGTGATGACACGCTGGCTGTCACAGGTGGCCGCGTAGCCATGCTCCGGGGAGGCTCCGGCCTCCCCGGCAGACGCTGGGCAGGCCGGCTATGATGGCCTATCTCGGGCGCATGACCGAGAACCGCCCCGAACTCTGGATCGACGCCGATGCCTGCCCGGTGAGGGATGAGGTCTTCCGCGTCGCCGAAAGACTGTCGCTGGTGGTGCATGTGGTGTCGAACGGCGCGCGTGGCATCCGCCTTCCGGCCGCTGACTGGATCCGCCGCGTCATCGTGCCGGAGGGGCCTGATGCCGCCGATGACTGGATCGCCGAGCATATCCGGCGCCACGATGTGTGCATCACCGCCGACATTCCCCTGGCCGCGCGCTGCCTGCAGCGGGAAGCGCGGGCGCTGGCGCCGAATGGCCGGGTCTGGACCACCGACAACATCGGCAGCGCCCTGGCCGGCCGCGAGGTCGCGCGGCACCTGCGCGAGATCGGTGCCACCACACGCGGCCCCGCGCCCATGGGAGGCGCCGACCGCTCGCGCTTCCTGTCCGCGCTGGAAGCCGAGGTGCAGTCCGCGATCCGGGCCGCCACGGCGCCGGTGATCCGGCTGTGGCGGCCGCTGGAGGATTGAAGCGGGCTTCCGGTCGGGGGAGAATCGCCCGGTCGGGTGAAGACGCTCATGCCAACAGGCTGGAGCGCCATGAACGCCCGACGCTTCAGCCAGGCACCGGCACGTCCGCCGGGAGGTGGCCGGCCGATTTCAGTTCCTCCCAGAACCCGGCCGGAATGGGCTGCGCCATCAGCGCCACGTTCTGCCTTACTCGCTGGGGATGCTTGGCGCCGGGGATGACCGAGGCCACTACAGGATGCGCCGCGCAGAATTGCAGCGCCGCCGCCTTCAGGTCCACGCCGTGGCGCTGGGCAATGCCAGCCAGGGCATCGCGCTTCTTCACCAGCTCCGCCGGCGCGTCCACGTAGTCGAAGGTATTGCCGCCGGCGAGAAGGCCAGAATTATAGGGCCCGCCAATCACCACATGGGCGCCGCGCCCGGCGCAGAGCGGAAACAGCTCCTCCAGCCCCGCGAGGTCCAGAAGGCTGTAGCGCCCGGCGAGCAGGAACACGTCCGGGTCGGATTCCTTCAGGGCGCGGATGCAGGGCTCGGTCAGGTTCACGCCGAGGCCCCAGGCGCCGATCAACCCTTCCTCCCGCATCCGGATCAATTCGCGGAAGGCGCCTTCGCGGGCGGTGGCGAAGGCGTCCTCCCACGCATCGCCCAGATGGTCGGCGGCGAGGTCATGAACATAAACGATGTCGATGCGGCCGATGGCCATGCGCTGCAGGCTGTCTTCCACCGAACGGCGGGCGCCGGCGGCGGAATAATCCTGCACCCGGCGGAAGGGCAGGGCGCTCAGGAAGGGATGGGCGATCTCGCCGGGCAGTTCCGGTGCCAGCACGCGGCCCACCTTGGTGGACAGCACGTATTCGTCGCGCGGACGATCGCGCAGCGCGGCGCCGAAGCGGTGTTCCGACAGGCCGGCGCCGTAATGCGGCGCCGTGTCGAAGTAACGGATGCCGCTGTCCCAGGCGGCGGCCAAGGTGGCGGCGGCCTCGGCCTCGGTCACCTTGGCGAACATGTCGCCCAGCGGCGCGCCGCCGAAACCGAGCGGCCCGGGCGGGGCGAAGCGCTTCTCTGCCATGGATCGTCTCCCCATTCTGCTGGTGGCGTGTCCTGGATGCGCGGCGCGGCGCCGGGTTGCCCGGTTCAGGCCGCCGGCTGCAGCCGGATGCGATGCGTCACCATGGCATCAACCGCCCCGCGCGAGTAGAGCAGCGGCACATACTCCCCCCTGGCCCAGAGCGGCGCGAGGTCGGCGTAGTGCGGAGAGGCAGGATCGCCGGACTGTCCCGGCGCGTTCATGCACAGGCTCCGGTCCCATTCCCCCACATCCATCACCAGCCGGACCGAGGCGCCGTAATTGCAGCGGAAGTCCGAGGGGCGGTAGCCGGTGTGCATTGGCGTGCTGGCGCTGCCACCCAGGGGAAAGCTGCCCACGTCGAGCTTTCCCTGATCCGCGCCAAGCGCCGAAAGGGCGTGGGAGAAGTACCCCCGATGCAGGCGGCCCCAGGACCATTCCGATGGCGACAGCCCCATCCGTTCCCCGCAATCGCGGAAGGCGGCGACGAGGCATCCGGCCAGCAGCGCATCCCGCGCGCCAGCCGGGTCGGGGCCGAGGCGGGAATCCGGCTGCTCCATCACCCGCAGCAGGCTCTCGGTGTCCTGCGGCAGCAGCAGCGGACGCAGCGAGGCATCGGTCGCCAGCGCTGTCAGCAGGCGCGGCTTCAGGTGCTTGGTGAGGAACACCTCGAACAGGGCGGCTGCGGCGCTGTCGGCCTCCAGCCGATGGTCCCACTCCTCCAGCAAGGTCTGCGCCGCCCAGAGCTCCGGCTCGCCGCCGCGCGGCAGGGCCTGGATCAGGGCGCAAAGGCGGCGGGCGGGCAGGGAGGTGACATCCGTCTGCAGCGCCGTGCAATCGGCCAGGGTCAGCAGCGGGCCACGGGTCAGCGCCTCGCGGATGCGAAGGGATCGTGAGGATTCGGTCCATTCATAGCCATAGGTCTTCTGCTCATGCGGCCAGTCCTCGGGCAGGTTCTGCTCATTGGCGCTGTGCACGAAGCCCTGGAGGGGGTCGACACGCCAGGGATGCTCCGCGGGGTCGAGCAGGCCCGACCATTCGTAGCGGCCATCGCCCGGCACCGGCAGCAGCCCGTCCCAGTTCGGCCGCTGCGGCGCATAGCCCGCTGGGGTCCAGGCCACCGTGCCGCCCACATCGGCGTAGACCTTGTTCACCGACGGCGTTCCCCAGCGGCGCACGGCCTGGCGGAACTCATCCAGCGAACGCGCCCGCATGGTGCTGAGGCTGGCGAGATAGGGCGCGGCGCCGGGCTGCGACCAGACGCTGCGGATCGCCACGGCGCGGCGGGCCGCGATGTCGCGGGCGATGACGGGGCCGTGCCGGGTGAAGCGCAGGGGAAGGGTCTGCGGGGGATGGCCCTTCACCGCGAACTCCTCCTCGATCACCGACATCGCCTCGAAGCCGTCGCCATAGAGGTAGGAATCGCCTTCCGCCTGATAGACATAGACGTCTTCCTGGTCGGCGCCGTGGATCGTCAGCGCGAAGGCCGCGGTGCCGTTATGGCCGATGGAGATGCCGGGCACGGCCGGCTCCCCGGCGCCGATGGCGTTGAAGCCCGGGCTGTCCAGATGCACGAGGTAGCGCAGCGACGGCGCCGCATGGGCGCGATGCGGATCGCTCGCCAGGATGGGGCGGCCGCTTTCGGTCCGGCTGCCATGGATGGCCCAGTTGTTGGAGCCTTCCATCTCCGCCCCCAGCACCACGCTGCCCAGGTCATCCAGTTGCGACCAGCGGCGCCACTCGGCGAGGGGCGCGGCTAGCCGTTCCGGCGAGAAGGTGACGGCGGCGGTGGCGAGCTTGAAGGTGGCCAGGCATTCGGTGGTCAGGGCCGAAAGGTCGAGGCCTTCCGGCCGCACCGGCTCGCGCATCGGCTCCAGGTTCTTGCGCAGCAGGTCGGTGGCGAGGTCCGCGCGGGACAGCACTACGGCGCGCAGCACTTCGGACAGGGCGTTCCGCGTCAGGGAATGGCTGCGGATGCGCACCACATCCTCCGCCGCCCAGCGTGCCGGGCGGGTGCCGAGCGCCACGAATTCCGGCGGCAGGCGCTCCGGCTCCGCCTCGACCAGGGTGACATAGGCGTTGATGCCCGCCACGAACGCCTCGCAGATGGCGCGCGCATCGGGCGCGTAGGCGTCGAACTCCGCCTGCATGTCGCCGCGGTACAGGAACAGGCGTGAGGCGTGGTCCTGCGCCAGGTAGCCAGGGCCGAAATCCGCCGCCAGCAGCCCCAGTCCGCGCTTGCGCCACAGGTCGATCTGCCAGAGCCGGTCCCGCGCCGCGTTGAAGCCCTGGACGAAGAACAGGTCCTGTTCTCCCTCTGCCCGGAGATGCGCGATGCCCCAGCGGTCGATATGGATCGAGGCTGGCTGTTGGAGCCCCTCCACAACCATGGCTTCGTCGCGGGGAACGGTCTGGGTCATCGATGCGGCCTTCTTCCGGTTCGCTGGGCAGGGAAGCTAGGGGCGGCGAGGATGCGCCGCAATGTGGCGGGTTCGGGGCGCCATGGCGGGGAAACTGGCCGCAATGCTCTGGAACCTCCGGCGTGGCCGGCGCATGATCCGCCCCTTGTTGGAAGTCTGCCTGCCCGGAAGGAACAACCGAACCATGGCGCTGCGCTGCGATATGATCATCCGCGATGCCACCATTTTCGACGGTACGGGGGCGCCGCGCCGCATCGGCGATGTCGGCGTCACGGGGGACCGCATCGTCGGGGTCGGGGACCTCGGCGGCGCCAGCGCCGACCGCGAGGTGATCGGCACCGGCAAGGCGATCGCACCCGGCTTCATCGATTCGCACACGCATGACGACCGCGCCGTGCTGTGCGGGCCGCAATGCACGCTGTGCAAGATCAGCCAGGGCGTCACCACCGTGGTGGTGGGCAATTGCGGCATCTCGCTCGCGCCCATGCGCCACGCGGACAAGCGCCCGCCGGCGCCGCTCGACCTGCTGGGCGACGAGCAATGGTGGACCTTCGACAGCTTCGGCGACTACGCCCACGCGCTGAAGACGCGTGGCAGCGAGGTGAACACCTATGCCCTGGTGGGCCACCAGACCCTGCGGGTCGAGGCCATGAACGGCGACGTGCACCGCCCGGCCAAGGACAGCGAGATCCAGCGCATGCACACGCGGCTGAAGCAGTCGCTGATGGAAGGCGCGTCCGGCTTCTCGACCGGCCTGTACTACCCGCTGAACAAGGCCGCGACGACCGAGGAGGTGATCGCCGTCGGCGAGGCGCTGAAGACCACGGGTGGCCTCTACACCAGCCACATGCGCGACGAGGCGGACCACATCCTTGCCTCGATCGAGGAAACGCTACGCATCGGCACGCGGCTCGGCCTGCCGGTGCATATCAGCCACCACAAATGCTCCATGCCAGAGAATTACGGCCGCTCGGTGCAGACGCTGGCGCTGATCGAGGCCGCCGCTTCCATGCAGGAAGTGGCCTTCGACATGTATCCCTATCCGGCCGGCTCCACCGTGCTGATGCCCGACAAGGTGCGCGACGGGCTGCGCTGCCTGATCACCTGGTCCGTGCCTTATCCGGAGATGGCCGGCCGCGACCTGTCCGAGATCGCGCGGAGCTGGAACACCGACCTGCGGGCCGCGGCGGAGCGGCTGACCCCGGCCGGCGCCGTGACCTTCCAGATGGACGAGGAGGATGTGCGCCGGATCATGCGCCATCCGCTTTCCATTATCGGCTCCGACGGATTGCCGCATGACGAGAAGCCGCATCCGCGCCTGTGGGGCACCTTCCCGCGCGTGCTGGGCTATTATTCGCGCCAGCTGGGCCTGTTCGACATGGAAACCGCCATCCACAAGATGACGGGCCGCTGCGCGCAGATCTTCGGCATGGTCGACCGCGGCGTGATCCGCGAAGGGGCCTTCGCCGACCTGGTGCTGTTCGACCCCGCCACCGTGATCGACAACGCCACCTTCGAGGACCCGATCCAGATGAGCGTCGGCATCGAGCAGGTCTGGGCCAATGGCGTCGCCACCTTCGCCAAGGGCAAGGAAACCGGCGAGAAGCCGGGGCGCCTGGTGACCCGCAACCGCACGCTGTAGCCGCTGCGCCCCGGCTTCCGGGGAACGCGGCGGCAGCCGCCCCCGGAAGCGCCAACGGAGCCGTCAGGCGGCTGCTCCAGCCGGCCAGATTTCGCTTGGGGGGTCCTGCCATGCGGCTGGATGGCGGATGAGGCGTAGCCCTTCGCCTCGGCCTGGGTTTAATGTGTCCGGCTAAAAGCTGTATTGAGGACGCTGAGTGTCATGACGGTGCGTGGTTGGCAGCCCGGAAGCTGGCGGGAAATGCCGGTTCGGCAAGTGCCGGATTATCCCGACCAGGCGAAGCTTGAAGCCATGGAAGCGCGGCTGGCGAGCTATCCCCCACTGGTCTTCGCTGGGGAGGCGAGGCGCTTGCAGAAGGCCCTGGCACAGGCCGGCCAGGGTCAGGGCTTCGTGTTGCAGGGCGGCGATTGCGCCGAAAGCTTTGCCGATTTCCGCCCCAACCCGATCCGCGACACTTTCCGCGTCCTGCTGCAGATGGCGGTGGTGCTGACCTTCGGCTCCTCATTGCCCGTGGTGAAGCTCGGCCGCATGGCCGGACAATTCGCCAAGCCCCGCTCCTCCGACACGGAAACGCAAGGGGAGGTGACGCTGCCTTCCTATCGCGGGGATATCATCAACGGGCCGGAATTCTCGCCGGAGGCAAGGCTGCCCGACCCGGCGCGGATGGAATTCGCCTATATGCAATCGGCGGGCACGCTGAACCTGCTGCGCGCCTTCGCCACCGGCGGCTATGCCGACCTGCATGAGGTGCATCGCTGGAACCTGGGCTTTGTAGCGCGCTCGCCCCTGGCAGACCGCTACCAGGATCTCGCGGCCCGCATCGACGAGACGCTGCGCTTCATGGGCGCCTGCGGCATGTCCAACGCGCCGCAGGTGCGGGAGACGGATTTCTACACCAGCCACGAGGCGCTGCTGCTGCCCTATGAGCAGGCGCTGACGCGGGTCGATTCCACCACGGGCGACTGGTATGCCTGTTCCGCCCACTTCCTGTGGATCGGCGACCGGACCCGCCAGCCCGAAGGCGCGCATGTGGAGTTCCTGCGCGGGGTGAGGAATCCGCTGGGCCTCAAGGTCGGCCCCACCACCGACCCGGCCGAGCTGGTGCGCCTGACCGAGATCCTGAACCCGGAGAACCAGCCCGGCCGCCTGACGCTGATCAGCCGCATGGGCGCGCAGAAGATCGCCGAGAAGCTTCCACCCCTGCTGCGTGCGGTGAAGCAGGCGGGGCGGGAGGTCGTCTGGATCTCCGACCCGATGCACGGCAACACCCATACGGCGGGCAGCTACAAGACGCGCTCTTTCGACGCCATCCTGGCGGAGCTGCGCGGCTTCTTCGACGCCCACGCGGCCGAGGGCACCTGGCCGGGCGGCGTGCATGTGGAGATGACCGGCACCAACGTCACCGAATGCGTTGGCGGCGCCCACAAGCTGACGGAAGCCGACCTTTCCGCCAACTACGCCACCTTCTGCGACCCCCGGCTGAACGCCGAACAGGCGCTGGAACTGGCCTTTCTGGTGGCGGAGGAACTCAAGGCCCGCCGCCAGCCCGCCACCGCGCCGCTGATCGCCGCGCAATGAGCGGATCGGCGGAAAAAAGCCGCCCGGCTGGCGACGCCGTCATCGCCAGCCGGACCGATGCCTATTTCAACCGCACCAAGGCCATCGTGAACCGTTTCGGTGACGCCCGCGTCACCTATGCCGTGTTCCTGCGCCGGCCTGTGGTGTCCGCGCCGCGGCTGATGCTGGACTGGCTGGCGCAGGTGGCCGAGGCCCGCGACACGCGCTTCGACATCGAGCTGATGCACAAGGAAGGGGAATGGGTGGGTGCCGGCGATCCCATCATCTACCTGACCGGCTCCTTCGCGCAGCTTACGGACCTTGAGACGCTCTACCTGCAGAAGCTCGGCCCGCCCTGCGTGGCAGCGCATAACGCCTTCCAGATGTGCCTGGAACTGCCGCAGGCCGCCTTCCTTGCCATGGATGCCCGGCATTGCGCGGGCGCCGAGATGCAGGAGATGATGGCCTATGCCGCCTCCGTCGGCGGGGCGGCAGCGCAGAGGGAAGGGGCGAAGGGCTTCATCGGCGGCTCCACCGACGCCACCGCGCGTTGGTTCGGCAAGGACCATGGCTACGGCACCATGCCGCACGCCCTGATCGGCTATGCCGGCAGCACCGTCCGGGCGGCGGAGATGTTTCACGAAACCTATCCGGACGAGCCTCTCACCGTTCTGGTCGATTATTTCGGCCGGGAGGTGACGGACAGCCTCGCCGTTTGCCAGCGTTTCCCGGAACTGGCGGCTGCGGGCAGGCTGGCCGTGCGGCTCGACACCCATGGCGGGCGCTTCCTGCAGGGGCTTGATCCGGCCGAATCCTATGCCGTGCTGGAGCGCCATGTCCCCGGCGCCATCCGCCGCTACCGCTCGGAAACCGAGTTGCGGCATCTGGTCGGCACCGGCGTTTCCGCGGCTGCCATCTGGCGCATGCGGGAAGCCCTGAACGAGGCGGGCTTCCCCAAGGTGCGCATCGTGGCCTCCTCCGGCTTCGGGGTGAGCAAGTGCCGGGTGATGGCGGAAGCCAAGGCGCCGATTGACGTGGTTGGCACCGGCAGCTTCATCCCCAACACCTGGAGCGAAACCTACGCCACGGCCGACATTGTCGCCTATGACGGCGTGGCGCGGGTTAAGCTGGGCCGCGAGTTCCTGTTGCATCGCAACGGGGAGCGGATGAAGGGTCAGGGCTGAGGCCGCCGCCCTCTGGCGGCGGAGACGTGCCGGGGCGCGTCCTTCGGGGCCCCGCATGTCGCGGGAGACTTGACGAAGATCGGAACCATGCGAGGGTCCAGCGCATGCGTATCCATGTTCAGAATCCGCCCGACGAACTTCTTTTCCCGATCACACCGGAGCAATGGGACACCGCCCTCGCGCGGCATCCCGATCTGACCGGGCTCGAGATCACCTTCAGCAACGACCCGGCCGGGCTGGAGCCCGCCCTGGCCGAGGCCGAGGTGGTGGTGACTTGGACCAAGATCGTCCATGCCCAGATGATGCAGGGCGACCTCGCCCGCCGCGCGCCGAAGCTGCGCATGGTGTTCTGCACCTCGGCCGGCATCGACCGGCTGTTGCCGCTGGACTGGCTGCCGCCCGGCGCGGCCTTGCTGAACAACCGTGGCACCCATGCCCGCAAGGCCGGCGAGTTCGGCATCATGGCGCTGCTGATGCTCGCCAACCATGTGCCGTTCTTCGCCGACCGCCAGCGGGAAGGTCAGTGGCAGCCGCGCTTCGGCCGCGTCCTGGCCGGGCGCAAGGTGGTGGTGGTCGGGCTGGGCACCCTGGGCGGCGCCATTGCCGAGCACGCGAAGCAATTCGGGATGCACGTGACCGGCGTGCGGCATGGCACGGCGCCGCATTCCGCCTGTGACGTGGTGGTGCCGCAGGCGAGGCTGGATGAGGTGCTGCCGGAAGCCGAGTTCCTGGTTCTGGCCTGCCCGCTGACGCCGGAAACGCAGGGGCTGATGGACCGCCGCCGCTTCGAACTGCTGCCCAAGGGCGCCATGCTGTTCAACATCGGCCGCGGCCCGCTCTGGGACCAGGATGCGCTGTGCGACCTGCTGGATTCAGGACATCTCGGCGCCGCCGTGACCGATGTGGCGGTGCCGGAGCCGCTGCCGCCGGAACACCGCCTGTGGCGGACGCCCAACCTGTTCGTGACGCCGCACATGTCGGCGGACGACCCGGATACCTACAATGACAGCAGCCTCGACATCCTGCTGAACAACATCCGTGCCATGCGCGCCGGCCAGGTGTTGCCGAACCGCGTCCGGCCTGAACTGGGCTATTGATCGAAGGCCCGGCGCCCTGGCGCCGGGCAGATCCTCACTTCGCCTGGGCGGAGCGCGCGATGGGCGGGACGAATTGCTGCTCCGTGTCCCACGGAAACAGGATCCAGGTGTCCTGGCTCACTTCCATGACAAAGGTATCCACCAGCGGATTGCCGGCGGGCTTGGCGTAGACGGTCGCCATATGGGCCTTGGGGAGCAGGGCGCGCACCACCTTCGCGGTGGTGCCGGTGTCCACCAGATCGTCCACCACCAGCCAGCCCTCGCCATCGCCGGCGGCGGCGGGCGGCTTGGCGACTTCCGGCTTACCGAGCTTTTCCTCGTCATAGGTGATGACGGAAACGCTCTCGATTATCCGGCAGTCCAGCTCGCGGGCGATGATCGCGGCCGGGATCAGGCCGCCGCGCGTGATGGCGACGATGCCCTTCCAGGGGCCTTTCTCCACCAGCCGCCAGGCAAGTGCCTTGCTGTCGCGGTGGAGCTGGTCCCAGCTCACGGTGTAGTAGCGCTGCGTCATGGCGTCAGAACATCCTGCCGCCATTCGGGACGGCGAAATCGGGTCGGATCAGGACCACCTCGCCATCGGCATCCGGCAGGCCCAGGGTCAGGACCTCGCTCTGGAAGCCGGCGATGCGGCGAGGGGGGAAGTTCACCACGCAGAGCACCTGCCGGCCGATCAGCTTGTCCGGCTTGTAATGCGCCGTGATCTGCGCCGAGGACTGGCGGGTGCCGATCTCCTTGCCGAAATCGATCACCAGCTTCAGCGAGGGCTTTCGGGCGCCTTCCAGCGGCTCGGCATCCAGCACGGTGCCGACGCGGATGTCGAGGCGGTCGAAATCGTCGATCGTCGCGGTGCCTTCCATCCGTTCCGGATAGCGCAGCCGGGCCTGGGGCGGAAGTGGGCGCATTGATACGGGAGCGAGTCCGTGGCAGCGTCGCCAGCCTCGATTCAGCCTGCGGAGGGCTTTTCCCATGCGCGATTTCCACATTCCCGGCCGCAGTGCCGTTCACGCCACCCATGCCATGGCGGCGACCTCCATGCCGATCGCCACCATGACGGCGATCGATATCCTGCGCCGCGGCGGCAACGCCATGGACGCCGCCATCGCGGCCTGCGCCATGCTGGCGGTGGTGGAGCCGCAATCCACGGGCATCGGCGGCGACTGCTTCTGCCTCTACGCCCCGGGCGGCCGGGGCGAGGTGGTGGCGATGAACGGTTCCGGCCGCGCGCCGGCCGGGGGCACGCCGGAGCGGCTGCGGGCCGATGGCCTGACCGCGATGGTGAACACCTCCGCCCATTCCGTGACCGTGCCGGGCGCCATCTCGGCCTGGGTGAAGCTGAACGCCACCCATGGCAAGCTGTCCCTGGCCGAGATCCTGGAGCCCGCCGCCCGCGTGGCCGAGGAAGGCCACCCCGTCCATGCCCGCGTCGCGCATGACTGGGCGAGCAGCGTCCGCAAGCTGTCCCTGCAGGAAGCCACCGCGCGGCACTTCCTGAAGGACGGCAAGCCTTATGGTGTGGGCGAGATCTTCCGCCAGCCGGCGCTTGGCCGCACCCTGCGCGCCATCGGCCAGCATGGTGCCAAGGCCTTCTACGAGGGTGAGATCGCCGCCGACATGGTGGCCGCGCTGCAGGCGGCGGGCGGCAGCCATACCGAGGCCGATTTCGCCGCCGGCGCCGATGTCGCGGAGTTCGTGACGCCGATCCAGACGCGCTGGCGCGGCCTCGATGTCTTCCAATGCCCGCCCAACGGCTCGGGCCTGCTGGTGCTGTCCATGCTGGGCGTGCTGGGTGGCTTCGAGACGCCGGAAGCCGGCCCGCTCTCGACCCAGCGCCTGCACCGCCATGTGGAAACGGCGCGCCTCGCCTATCGCGACCGCGATGCCTTCCTGGCGGACCCGTCCCAGGTGGATGTGCCGGTGGCCCGCCTGACCAGCGCGGAATATGCCGATGCGCTGCGCAAGCTGATCCGCGACGACGTAGCGATGAAGGAAATGCCGGAGGCTGGCACGGCCGACTGGGCGCGCCACAAGGACACGGTGTATCTCTGCGTCGTCGATGCCGACGGCAATGTCTGCTCCTTCATCAATTCGCTGTTCGAGGGCTTCGGCTCCGGCATCCTGGCGGAAAAGAGCGGCGTGATGCTGCAGAACCGCGGCTTCGGGTTCCGCCTGCAGGAAGGCCATCCGAACTGCATCGCGCCGAACAAGCGCCCGATGCACACCATCATCCCCGGCATGGTCGTGAAGGATGGCCGCGCGATCATGCCCTATGGCGTGATGGGCGGGCATTTCCAGCCGATGGGCCAGACGATGTTCCTGAGCAACCACTTCGAGTTCGGCATGGACGTGCAGGCCGCGCTCGATTTTCCGCGCCTGTTCCCCTATGGCGGCAAGGTGCAGGTGGAGCGGGGCATCCCGTCCTCCGTGGTGGACCAGCTGAGCCGCATGGGCCACGAATGCACGCTGATCGACAAGCCGCATGGCGGCGGGCAGGCCATCTTCATCGATCATGAGCGCGGCGTCCTGGTGGGCGGGTCCGACCCGCGCAAGGATGGCTGCGCGCTGGGCTACTGAATCGTGTTCAAGGGATCATCAAGCGTGACCGAAGCCTGCGATCTGTCCGCCGTCGAGGCGCGCCGCCTCATCGGCACCAAGAAGCTGTCGCCCGTCGAGCTGCTCGACTCCTGCATGAAGCGCATCGGCGAGGTGAACCACGCGGTCAACGCGATGGTGGCGATGGACGAGGAGGGCGCGCGTGCCGCCGCGCGCCAGGCCGAGGCGGAGGTCATGGCCGGGGAAACGCTGGGCCTGCTGCACGGCCTGCCGCTCGGCATCAAGGACCTGGATGACACTGCCGGGCTGGTGACGACCTTCGGCAGCCCGCTGTTCCGCGACAACGTGCCCAAGCGCGACAGCCAGATGGTGGCCGATCTGCGCGCGGCAGGCGGCATCGTGCTCGGCAAGACCAACACGCCGGAATTCGGCGCGGGCGCCAACACGCGCAACGCCGTCTATGGCGCCACAGGCAATCCGTTCGACCCGAGCAAGTCGGCCGCCGGGTCGTCCGGCGGCTCGGGCGTGGCGCTGGCCTGCTCCATGGTGCCGCTGGCGAGCGGCTCCGACACCGGCGGCAGCCTGCGCAACCCGGCGGCCTTCAACGGCATTGTCGGCTTCCGGCCCAGCCCCGGAATGGTGCCGGCGGAACGGCGCCTGCTGGGCTGGTCCAACCTTCCGGTGCTCGGCCCGATGGCGCGCGACGTCAGCGACCTCGCGCTGATGATGTCCGCCATGGCGGCCGATCATGCGCTGGACCCGCTGGCCTACACACTGCCGGATGCCGATGTGCGGCACGGCCTCGCCTTCAACGAAAGCGTGGACCTGTCCACGCTGCGGGTCGCCGCGACAGCAGATTTCGGCTTCGCGCCGACCGAGCGGCATATCCGGGAGGTGTTCGCGGAGCGCGTCGCCGCCCTGTCGCCGCTGTTCGGCGGCGTGGACGAGGCGCATCCGGATTGCAGCGGCGCCGACGAAGCCTTCGCCATCCTGCGGGCGCTGAACTTCCTGGCCTCGCATGAGGAAAAGGTGAAGCGGACGCCGGACATGGTCGGCCCGAATGTGCGCGCCAATGTGGAGGAGGGGCTGAACTACAGCGCCTCCGACGTGGCGCGCGCCGCGGTGCTGCAGACGCAGATGTACCGCCGCTGGCAGGCCTTCTTTGAGGGCGGCATCGATGTGGTGATCTCTCCCGCGATCACGCTGTCGCCGCGGCCCTGGAGCGAGTTGTATCCGGCGGAAATCGACGGGCAGCCCACCAAGAGCTACTTCCACTGGCTGGCCCTGGCCTACGCGGCCACCTTGCCGGGCCATCCGGCGATCAGCCTGCCGCTGGGCGTGGATCGCGCCGGCATGCCGTTCGGCCTGCAGATCGTCGGGCCGCGCGGCGGCGACGCGCTGGTGATCGCGGTGGCCGGCGCCATCGAGGCCGCGGTGGCCGGCGACGCGACTCTGGCACGGCCGGTGCCGGACCTCGCTAGGCTGAGGGCCGCGCAGCCGATCAGCGCGATGCCGGGCTTCCTCAGCTTCGACTGATCAGGATGGCGGGCGCCGGTTGGCGCCCGCCGCACGTCATTCCGCGCGGATGTTGCCGGTCTGGACCACCTGGGTCCAGCGCTCGATTTCCTTTTTCTGGAACACCTGGAACTCTTCCGGGCTGTTGCCGACGATGCTGAAGCCGATCAGGTCCATCTGCTTCATCACGTCGGGGTGCCGCAATGCCTCCACGATGGAGCCATGCACCTGCTGGACCAGGGCAGGGTCCATCTTCGGCGGCGCCGCCATGGCCTGCCAGGAATACACCACGAAATCCTCCAGCCCGGCCTCTGCCGCGGTCGGGACGTCCGGAAGAAGCGGGTGGCGCTTTTCGGAGGTGACGATCAGCGGCTTCACCTGCTTGTCGCGGATGAACGGCGTGATGAAGCCCAGGTTCTGGAACGACATCTGCACGGTGCCCGAGATCAGGTCGGTGGTCGCCGGCGCACCGCCTGCATAAGGGATATGGGCAACCTTTGTTCCGGCACGCTGGTTGAACAATTCCGCCGTCAGGTGGTCGGAGGAACCGACGCCGCTGCTGGAATAGGAATCCTGCGCGCCGCTGCGCTTCAGCCAGGCGATGAATTCCTGAAGCGTGTTGGCCTTCACCTGCGCCGGGTTGACCACCAGCACATTCGGCGTGGTGACGGACAATGTCAGGTTGGTGAAGTCCGTCACCGGGTCGTAGCCCAGCTTCGGGCGCAGCGCCTTGTTGATGGCGAAGGTGCTGATCGGCGCCGCCATCAGCAGATGGCCGTCGGGCTCGGCGCGGGCCAGCAGGCGGGCGCCGACTTCGCCCGCCGCGCCGGGGCGGTTCTCGACCACCACCGGCCTCGGCAGCGTCGCGCTCATCCGGTGCGCCACGGCGCGGCCGATGATGTCGGAGGAGCCGCCAGGCGCGAAGGGCACCATCATGGTGATGGGACGGCTTGGCCAGGATTGCGCCGACGCCGCGCGGCCCAGCAGGAGGGCCGGCATGGCCAATGTGCTGGCCTGCAGCAGAATGCGTCGCTTCATCATGTCGTTCTTCCCTTGTGCCCGGATGGTTGCCGCGATCCGGGACGTCAGTCGATCTGGATCTTCGCCTTCTCCGCGACGTCGCCCCAGCGCTTGGTTTCGCTCGCGATGAAGGCCGCGAACTGCTCCGGCGTGTTGCCGACCGGCGTGATGCCGAGATCCTTGAAGCGCGCCTGCACCGAGGGCTGCGCCAGCGCGGCCGCCGCTTCCTTGTGCAGTCGCTCCACGATGGCGGGCGGCGTTCCGGCCGGCGCGAACAGGCCATGCCAGGACAGGCTTTCGAAGCCCGGCACGGTTTCGGCGACGGCGGGGATGTCGGGCGCCGTTTCGCTGCGCTTCAGCGAGGTGACGCCCAGGATGCGCATCTTGCCTTCCCGGGCGAAGGGCCAGGCGGAGGAGAAATTGTCGAAGGCGATCGGCAGTTCGCCGGTCAGCAGCGCCGTCATGACCTGGCCGCTGCCGCGATACGGAACATGCTCCAGCTCCGTCCCGGTCAGCTGCGCGAACAGCGAGCCCGCGAGATGGACGGATGTGCCGACGCCCGAGGTTCCGTAATTGTAGGTGCCCGGCTTGGCGCGCAGCGCGTCAATCAATCCCTTCACATCCTTGGCGGCGAAATCCTGCGTCACCACCAGAGCATTGGGCTGCGAGGCAAGCTGCGAGATCGGCGCGAAGTCGCGCAGGTTGTTGTAGGGGATCTTCGGATAGATCGCCGGGTTGATGGCATGGCTGCTGATGGTGCCGAGACAGATGGTGTAGCCATCGGCCGGCGCCTTGGCGCAGGCTTCGCTGCCGATATTGCCGCCGGCGCCCGCGCGGTTCTCCACCACCAGGGGCTGGCCCATGGCCTTGCTCATCTCCTGCCCGACAAGCCGCGCCACTGTGTCCGAGGTGCCAGCGGAAAAAGGCACGATCAGGCGGATGGGCTGGTTGGGATAGCCCTGCGCCATGGCGGGCAAGGTGGCGAGCGACAGCAGGCAAGCCGCGGCCACGGTCTTGGTGAGCTTCATGCTTGTGCGTTCCTTTGGGCGCGGCGACTGGGCCGCCGCGCCGTGGATCATCGACGGATGGGTCGGTTCAGCGCCCGTTGCGCTGCCGCCAGGCGGCGAAGTCGGTCAGGGTCTGCTCGTCGGTCGCCGGATAAAGGCCCAGGATCGAGCGGCCGCCACGGACTTCCTCGGTGACGAAATCCTCGAAGGCCGTCATCTCCACCGCTTCGGCCGCGATCTCGTCGGCCAGATGGGCGGGGATGACGATGACGCCATCGGCATCGCCCACGATCACGTCGCCGGGGAAAACCGGCGCGTCGCCGCAGCCGATGGGCACGTTGATGTCGATGGCCTGGTGCAGCGTCAGGTTGGTCGGCGCCGAGGGGCGTGTGTGGTAGGCCGGCATGTCGAGCGCGCCGATCTCTGCGCTGTCGCGGAAGCCGCCATCGGTGACCACGCCGGCCACGCCGCGCTGCTGCAGCCGCGTGACCAGGATGCCGCCGGCGGAAGCCGCGCGCGGGTCCTTGCGGCTGTCCATCACCATCACCGCGCCCGGCGGGCATTCCTCGACGGCCTTGCGCTGCGGGTGCGCGCGGTCGCGGAACACCGTCAGCTGGTTCAGGTCCTCACGCGCGGGCATATAGCGCAGCGTGAAGGCCTCGCCGACCATCGACTCCGCGCGGGCACGGCCGCCCACGGGCTGGACGCCCTGGATCATCTGGTTGCGGAGGCCACGCTTGTAGAGCGCGGTGGCGAGGGTGGCGGTGCTGACGGTCTTCAGCTTCGCGCGGGTCTCGGGGTTGAGGCTCATCTCTCGCTTCCGGCTCAATAGATCACGGGTTCTTCGACCGGGTGGCCGAATTCGGTTTTAAGGAAATCGAAGTCGCAGCCTTCATTGGCCTGCTGGATGTGCTTGGTGAACATCCAGCCATAGCCACGGCCGAACCGCTCGGGCGGCGCCTTCCATTCGGCGCGGCGCTTCGCCAGCTCCTCATCGGAGACGAGCATGTTGATGCTGCGCGCATCAACGTCCATCTCGACGATGTCCCCGGTCTTCAGCAGGGCCAGCGCGCCGCCGATCCAGCTTTCCGGCGCGACATGCAGCACGCAGGCGCCATAGGAGGTGCCGCTCATGCGCGCATCGGAAATGCGCAGCATGTCGCGCAGGCCCATCTTCAGCAGCTTCTTCGGCATGGGCAGCATGCCCCATTCCGGCATGCCCGGGCCGCCCTGCGGGCCGGCATTGCGCAGCACCATCACGGTGTCTGGCGTGAAGGGATAGGACTCGTCGTCCACTGCCTTCTTCATGCTGGGGTAATCGTCGAAGACCACCGCCGGACCCTTGTGCTTCAGGAAGCGCTGGTCCATCGCGGCAGGCTTGATGACGCAGCCATCCGGCGCCAGGTTGCCCTTCAGCACGGCCAGCGAGCCTTCGCCGTAGATCGGGTTGTCCGTGGTCCGGATGACGTCGTCGTTGTGGACCTTGGCGCCCTCGATGTTCTCGCCCAGCGTGCGGCCGGTGCAGGTCAGGCAGGATAGGTCCAGATGTTCCGTGATGCGGTTCATCAGCGCCTTGATGCCGCCGGCGTAGTAGAAATCCTCCATCAGATAGGCATTGCCCGAAGGCCGGACATTGCCGATGACGGGAACCTTGCGGCTGTAGCGCTCGAAGTCATCCAGACCGATATCCTGGCCGGCGCGGCGCGCCATGGCGATCAGGTGGATGATGGCATTGGTGGAGCAGCCCATCGCCATGGCGACGGCGATGGCGTTCTCGAAGGCCGGGCGGGTCTGGATCTTCTGCGGCGTCAGGTCTTCCCAGACCATGTCCACGATGCGGCGCCCGCTCTCGCTGGCTAGGCGGATATGCCCGGCATCGGCGGCCAGCATGGAGGAACCGCCCGGCAGCACCATGCCCACCGCTTCCGCGATGGCCGTCATGGTGGAGGCCGTGCCCATGGTCATGCAGGTGCCGTAGGAACGCGCGATGCCGCCTTCCACCGCCAGCCAGTCCTGGTCCGTGATCTTGCCGGCGCGCAGCTCATCCCAGTACTTCCAGGAATCCGAGCCGGAGCCGAGGAACTTGCCCTGCCAGTTGCCGCGCAGCATTGGCCCGGCGGGCAGGAAGATGGCCGGGATGTTCATGCTGGTGGCGCCCAGCAGCAGGCCCGGCGTGGTCTTGTCGCAGCCGCCCATCAGCACCGCGCCATCCACGGGGTGGGAGCGCAGCAGCTCCTCCGTCTCCATGGCCAGCATGTTGCGGTACATCATGGTGGTCGGCTTGACGAAGCTCTCGGACACCGAGATCGCCGGCAGTTCCACCGGGAAGCCGCCAGCCATCAGGATGCCGCGCTTCACATCCTCCACCCGCTGCTTGAAATGCGAGTGGCAGGGCTGCAGGTCCGACCAGGTGTTGATGATGGCGATGACGGGCTTGCCGGTCCATTCCTCCGGGCTGTAGCCCATCTGCATGGCGCGGGAGCGGTGGCCGAAGGAGCGCAGATCGGCCGGGCCGAACCAGCGGCGGCTGCGGAATTCCTCAACCGTTTTGACGCGGGGCAGGGGGGATGCGGTCATGAACGGGTTTCCGGATCAAACAGGATCGATGGGGCCGCGGCCGGCGGTGACGGCGGCGATGTTGTCGAGCGCGCGCATCGCCATGGCGTCCCGTGTTTCCTGCGTGGCGCTGGCTACGTGCGGCGTCAGGAACACGTTGGGCAGTTCGGCGAAGCGCGTGTCGAAATCAGGCTCGCTGCGGAACACGTCGAGCCCGGCGGCGAAAAGATGGCCAGACTTCAGCGCGGCGATCAGCGCATCCTCGTCCACCAGCGAACCGCGGGCGGTGTTGACGAACACGGCGCCCTTCGGCAGCGCCGCGAAGGCGGCGGCGTCCATCAGGGTGCCTGCCTCGCCACCCGGCAGGTGCAGCGACAGGATCTGGCAATGCGGCAGCATGCTGTGCAGATCGGCGAAGTATTCGGCACCCTGCTCCAGCTCGGCGGGCAGGCGGGAGCGGTTGTGGTACAGGATGCGCATGCCGAAGCCGCGCGCCCGCTGCGCCATGGCCCGGCCGATGCGGCCCATGCCGACGATGCCCAGCGTCTTGCCGCTGGGGCGGACGCCCAGCATGTCCGGCAGGCCGAAGCCCTTCCGCCAGCCGCTCCGCATGATGGCCTCGTATTCATGCGCGCGCCGGCAGGCGCCCAGCAGCAGCAGGAAGGCGAGATCGGCCGTGCAGTCGGTCAGCACGTCCGGGGTGTTGGTGACGATCAGGCCCCGTGCCTTCGCCGCCTGCGCGTCCATGTGGTCATAGCCGACGGAGGAATTGGCGATCAGCTTCACGCAGGCCGGAAGCTGGGCCACGGCGGCGGCATCGAGCTTCACCTTGGGGCCGATCAGGATGGCCTCGGCCGGATGCCGGCGCAGGGCGTCGAGCACCGCCGCGGCGTCCATGTCCTGCTCGGCGACCACGGCATCGAAGTCGCGGCGGGCGCGCTCCGTGGCGGCGGGCGTCAGGCGGCGGGTGACCAGGATTCGCGGCAGGGAAGCGCTCAAGGGACTCTCCGAACGCGCGGCGGGAAGAACCGCAGGCGCAGGGAGCCTTTGGCATTCCTCCTCATCGCGGCTTCTGTGGCGGCGGTTGGAGCGGACGCTACGCCATGTCGCGTCATCTGACAAGCAGCCGATATTTCGGATTTTAGGTGGCGGTGCTACAAGCCTGCCATGCCTGTCCCCAGCCCGAGTTCCAATCCGTCCCTGTTGCAGCCTTTCGGGCGCCGCCAGAGCGCGGCCAGCTTCGCTTATGAGGCGTTGCGCGCTGCCATCCTGGCGCTGGAGCTGGCACCCGGCATGCCCTTGTCGCGCTCCGCCTTGGCGCAAAGGCTGAGCCTCAGCCAGACGCCCGTGCGGGAAGCCTTGATCCGCCTGGAAGCGGAGGGGCTGGTTGAGGTGGTTCCGAGTGCTTCAACACGCGTGGCGATGATCGACCTGCGCAGTGCCCGGGAAGCCCTGTTCCTGCGCCGGGCGGTGGAGCTGGAAGTGGTGCGCCACCTGGCGGAAATGCCCTCCGCGGCGCTGGAAGGGGATTTGCGCGGCAGCGTGGAGGACCAGCGGCGGCTTGTGGCAGCCGATGATCATGACGGGCTGGCCGCCGCGGATGGCGTGTTCCATGGCCTGCTCTATGAGGCAGCCGGCATGACCGGCCTTTGGTCCCTGATCGGCAGCCGCAGCGGGCATTTGGACCGCCTGCGCCGCCTGCACCTGCCGACGCCCGGCAAGGCGGCGGCCATCCTGCGCGACCATGAGGAGCTGGCGCGAGCGATCCTGGCGGGCGATGGCGCCGGCGCGGAAGCGGTGCTGCGCCGGCACCTGGCCGATACCCTGGCCCGGATCGAGGAGATCCAGGCGGCCAATCCCGGATACTTCTCCGAGGAGGCCACCTAGGCATCAGGCTGGGATCAGGTTCCCGCCGGCCAGCCGCAGGACCCGGTCATGGTATTGCAGCACCGCCGGCCGGTGGGCGATGGACAGGATGGCGGTGCCTGGCAGGTCGCGGCGCAGGGTCCTGTACAGGGTTTCCTCCGCCTCGGGGTCGAGGCTGGCCGTCGCCTCATCCAGAAACAGCCAGCGCGGCTTCAGCAGCAGGGCGCGGGCGATCGCCAGGCGCTGCTGCTCGCCTCCCGAAAGGCGGCGCTCCCAGGCATCGACATGGTCCAGGCGGCCGCCCAGCATGCCAAGCCCGACCTTGTTCAGCACCGCCAGAAGCTGCTCATCGGTATAGTCCGCCGCGGCGTGCGGATAGCAGAGCGCGCGGCGCAGGCTGCCCAGGGGCAAGTAGGGCCGCTGCGGCAGGAACAGGGCCTCGCCTTCCGGCATCTGCAACTCGCCCCTGGCGAAAGGCCATATTCCTGCCAGGGCACGGAACAGGGTCGACTTGCCGCTGCCAGAGGCGCCGGTGATCACCACCGCCTCTCCGGCACGCAGTTCCAGCTCGGCATTGTCCGTCAGTGGGCGGCCATCCGGCAGGGAGACCGCCAGGTGCTCGGCCTGAAGGGACTCGCCGCTTCCGGATGCCTGACGCCGGAGGCCTTCGCCGGCCGATGCCTGTGCCGTGGCCAGGGCGCGCTGGAAGCCGGTCAGCCGCTCCACGCTGGCCCCCCATTCGGTCAGCCTCGAATAATTGGTGACCACCCAGGACAGCGAGCCCTGCACCTCGCCGAACGCGGTGGAGGTCTGGATCAGGCCACCCAGCTGGATCCGCCCGGTGAAGAAGGCGGGCGCCGCCACCACGATGGGAAAGATCACCGCCAGCTGCCCGTAGCCGGAGGTGAAGAAGGTGAGCTGCTTGGTGGCCCGCATGATGTCCCACCAATTCTGGATCACCGCCCCGAAGCGGTCGAGCAGGCCGCGCTTCTCCTGCGCTTCCCCGCCATGCAGGGCCACGCCTTCCATGTTTTCCCGGAAGCGCACCAGCGCGTAGCGGAAATCGGCCTCGACGCGCTGGCGGAGGAAGTTCAGCCCGATCAGCCTGCGGCCGATCCGGTGCGCCAGCCAGGTGCCAAGAAGCGAATAGATCAGCGCCACCCAGACCATGTAGCCGGGGACCGAGATGCCGAAGACCTCCATCGGTCCCGACAGCCCCCACAACACCACGATGAAGGAGGCCAGTGTCACGACCGCGTTCATGAGGCCAAGGCCCAGCCCGAGCGTGTCATCCACAAAAAGCCGGCTGTCATCCGCGATGCGCTGGTCCGGATTGTCGGTGCCCAGGTCGGTCAGGGACATGCGGTAATACACGCGGCTTTCCAGCCAGCCCGAAAGGAACCGTTCCGTGAGCCAGCGGCGCCAGCGGATCTGCAGCGCCTGCTGCAGATAAAGGGCATACACGCCCACCACGATGTAGAGCGCGGCCACCAGGGTGAAGCCGGGCATGAAGCCCTCGGGGCCGCCATGCCCCCAAAGGATCAGGCCGGTGAAGGCCGCGAAGTCCTTGGCCTCCAGCGCGTTGTAGAAGGCCCGCTGCCAATAGGTCAGCAGGACGCCCATGCCGACAAGCGCGAGGTTCAGCACCACCACGACGGCCAGCAGGCCGCGCGCCTTCCATCGTTCCTCGCTGTTCCAGTAAGGGCGGATCAACGCCCAGGCATCGCGAAGAAAGGGCGCCACCCCGCGCAGGCCGGGGCGGCGGGATGGATCGCCTGTCACTCCTCAGCCGACCTGTCCGGCCCGGCTTCCGGCGCCTGGCGCAGGCGGATCACGCCGCGCACCGCCTCGGGCGGCACCGGCTTGCCCTTCCGCAGGATCTCGATGCGGCCGTCACGTTGCAAGGCGAGGGCCGCGTCCCGCACAGGGGTCATCAGGCTGCGCCAATGTTCCTCGGGCGCCAGGGCGCGGGCGACCTCGCTCGGGCAGATGGATTTGCCGGGGCCGCTCTTCGCGGTCTGGCGCAGGATTTCCGCGGCCAGGGTCTCGGGCGGCGGGGTCTTGAAGGAGGCAGTCATGGGGCAGGGTCCTGAGAAACGGGCCGGGGCTTAGCGGGGCGCAGCCCGCAGCCGCGTGAAGCTGATCAGCGCGGCGGCGGCCGCAATGCAAGAGGCGCCCAGCAGGGCCAGTTGCGGGCCGCCATCCACCATGCGCAGGCACAATGCCGCCAGCGCGGCGCCCAGTGTCTGCCCGGTCAGCCGGGCGGTGGACAGCATGCCGCTGGCGCCGCCGCTGCGTTCCCGCGGGGCGGCGGTCAGCAGGGTGCGGTTGTTGGGTGTCTGGAAAAGCCCGAAGCCGAGGCCGCACAAGGCCATCCGCCAGCCGATATCGAAGGTGTTCGGGGCGGCGGGCAGGGTCGCGAGCAAGGCCAGGCCCGCGGCCATGCAGGCCAGCCCCACGCCCCCCAGCAGTCCGGCCGGCACACGGTCCGAGGCGCGGCCGGCCAGGGGTGACATCACGATCAGCGCTAGCGGCCAGGGCATCATCAGCAGACCGGTCTCGACCTGCGTGCGGCCAAGGTCGTGCTGAAGAAAGAAGGGCAGGGCCACAAAGGTCATCATCTGCGCCATGAAGGACCCCACCGAGGTGGCGACGGACAGGGCGAAGATCGGGATCCGCAACAGGTCCACCGGCAGGAGCGGCGCGGCGCGGCCGCTTTGCCGGCGCCAAAGCAATATGCCGCACAGAACGCCGCCGGCCAGCAGAAGAAGCGCGCGAACCGGTGGGGCGCCGCGCGCCAGTTGCTCCGCGCCTGTCATCAGCATGCCGAAGGTGCCGGCGCTGAGCAGCGCGCTGCCGGCATCGAAGCGCCTGGAAGCCCGTGGCGTGGCCGGCAGGAAGCGCAGGGCAAGGGTCAGCGCCGCAAGGCCGATCGGGATGTTCAGCGCGAAGATCCATGGCCAGTGGGCCACGCTGAGCACGGCCGATGCCACGCCGGGGCCCAGCACCGATGAGGTCGCCACAACCAGGGCGTTGATGCCCATGCCCTGGCCGAGCAGCCGCTGCGGGTAGATCAGCCGGACCAGCGCCGTGTTCACGCTCATCAGCCCGGCCGCCCCGAAGCCCTGAGCCACGCGGGCCAACGTCAGCTCGGTCAGGGAGCCGGCCATGGCGCAGAAGAACGAGCTGGCGATGAACAGCATCAGGCCGCAGCGATAGATGCGCTCATAGCCGAGCTTCTCCCCCAGCGACGCCAGCGGCAGAAGGGACATGATGACGGCGATCTGATAGGCATTGACCACCAGGATGGCCTCTGCCGGCTCCACGCGCAGATCCGCCGCAATCGTCGGCAGGGCCACGTTGGCGATGGAACTGTCCATGACGGAAAGAGCGATGGACACGGCGATGGCGATGACGGCGCCCCTTCGCTGGGGCTGAGGCAATCCATCCTGGTCGTGTTGCTGCATGCCGCGCCGTGCTCTCCCGCCCTTGGGCGGCAAAACTGCGCCGCCTTGGCGCATCACGCCAGAGCGGCCTGGCGTTTTTTGCTCCCATCCGCCGCGTGGCGGTGATCCGCCGGGCGCATGCCGCTTCCGCTCAGGCGAAAGCGCGTTCCACCAAGGGGCCCGGGCCGGGATGGCTGGCGATCTCCCGGATGATCTTGCGCCGGACGGCGCCATCAAAGGCCCGGAACCCCTCGGCAACCATCAGGAAGGCGCCAGGGCCGCCGATCACCTCGTCCCGGTAATAATCGTCGAGTGGCGGCTGCAGGGCCGCGAATTGCGGAGGCGGCGGGGTGCGGTCCAGCACCGCCAGCCCATTCAGTACGATGCCCTGCCGCAACGCATCAGCCCGGGCCTGGGCGAGGGGACGGCCTGAATTGTTCACCCCGTCGCCGGAGATGTCCACCACCTGCCGGGTTCCCTCGTAGCCCTGGCCGAACAAGTCGGATGCGTAGTCGATCGCGCCGGAGATGGAGGTGTAGAGATGCGCCCGCCGTGGCGCCGCCTCCAATGCCTCGGAAAAGCGGCCGGCGCTGGACGGGCCATCGATGACCATCCACGGAACCAGCAATTCCTGCATGTTCCAGTCGGACCAGGTGAAGAAGCTGACGGCGATGGCGCCCAGCGGCCCGTTGCGGATGCCCTCCACCAGCCGGGAATCGCGAAAGGCGGCGGCATAGCCGCGGAACTGAAGCTCCTGCTCCTCGGGATCCACGGATCGGCTGACATCCACCGCCAGCACCAGCTCCACATCCACAGGCCTCAAGGCATGGGCGGGGCGGGAAGGCAGCAGAGCCGGCATGGCCAGCAGGCTGGTGGAAAGATGGCGCAAGATCGCTCGACGTTGCATCGGAACCCCATACATCCGGTCCGTGACCAGCCGCTTCCTCCGAGGGCAGCATAGGCCCGGCTTATTGTGCGATGCAACATAACGGGCGCTGGGCGGGCAGTGGCGCCATTCGGTTGCGGCAACCGCCCGGAAGCGGGGCCGTTGGACAGGCAGGACGAGCATGGAGGATCTGATGTCTTGCGCCGGCCCATCCAAGTTTTCCGTTTCGGTGGAAACGTGGCACGCGCAGTTGCCGTTGCCGCCAGCCGACCCGCCCCAGCCCATTCCGCCGCCGCCGCAGGAGCCACCGGGACCGGACCTGCCGGAGCCACCGGTGCAGGACCCGCCTGGTCCCGATGGACCGACGCCGGATGCCCCCGACATCCCACCCATCGGGGACCCACCGGGCGCTCCGCCGGCCCGGATGTGATCGCAAGGGCGGGACCGCTCTCCGCTTCGGCGGGAAATGAAAAGGGGCGCCTCGCGGCGCCCCTTCAACATCCGTCCTGTGATGCGGCTTAGCGCAGCACGATCTCGACGCGGCGGTTCTGCGGCTCGCGCACGCCGTCGGCGGTCG